>JNKE01000023.1:14672-47830 GCA_000701945.1 Anaerotruncus sp. MC2020 | reverse complement strand
TGCGTGAACGCCTTGTTTCCTTCGATAGTGTAGGAATTCATCGGGTTAGTGAATACATCGTATACACTTCCGTCGATTGTTACCTGCTTAGCGTTGTTTGAGGTAGGACGCCAGTTCTTCCAGTCCTCGATGATGTAGTACTCAACGAGAGGATTCTGAGTCCAGCCGTAGATACAGATACGGGAGTTACCCGAGCTGCCAGCCGACCAGCTGCAATCGAAGTTGCAGGTGAATCCGCCGTAGTCCTGCCAGTGCTTGGGGTTATTGAGTCCGTAGAAGAGTCCGCGGCGAGCGAGGAAGTTACCTCTTGAGCCGTTAGGACCGCACTTCCATGACGTACCGAATCCGCCGCCTCCGTCATAAAGTGTCATTGTGGATGAATTAGGCGTATCTGCCTGCCAGATCTCGTGGTGATATCCTCCGTAGGTGCCTGTTTCCTGCGTGTGGCTCGGGCTTGTCTGGAGCACCTTGTCAGCGTGTGCGCTCATCAGACCGCCGATGCTGACAGATGACATACAAACGAGACCCGCGAGAACACCGCTGGCAAATCTTTTGATACCATTGAATCTCATGTGTATCATTCCTTTCATAATAATGATAAAAGCATTACCGCGTCGGGCGCAGAGCCGTTCTCTGTGTCCCTTCCCTCCGTAGTTTACAATTCTATTTTATTACGTTTTTGTGAACAATTCAAGTCATTTTTTGCTGAGAATTATTGTATCAGTCAATTTTTGCTATTTTCGCCCACATTGAGCGGTGAATTTTTTGCTGTTTCGCCCCACAAAGCGCGAATCTACGTAAAAGCCCTCCACAATATTTGGTCAGTTGTACTTACACTCTGCAAAAATTGGTCTGTACAATCACAGCCGTACAGACAAAAAGCATCAGCCTCCGAAACGGAGGCCGATGCTTTAAGTATATTAGAGAAACTATGGAGTTGATAGCGTAATTTCGCGTCACCAGCTGAATCCGCCGCCGTTGCCCTTGTCGCCCTGAGTCATCAGCGCGCTTGTCACAGTGAAATCAGCGACCTTGCTGCCGTTGAGTTCAATGCTGTAATTGCCGCCCGCAGCTATCTCGGGTGTACTTACAACTACGCATTTGAGCACCTGCTCGGTCGTATAAGTCAGCATGACCTTACCCGACGCGTCCTTCAGCGTTACTACACAGCCCTTCGAGTACGAGGACTTGGAATTGCCCCAGTAGAGCGAATTCTGCTTGGAGGTCTGCTCGGGGAGCTCACCTCTGCCGAGTCCGCCCGTCGCCACGAGGATACCGCCGTTCACGATTATCTCGCCGTCGGAATCGAGCGCGGAGTCGGGACCGTCGTACGAGCCCTCAGCGTACACCTCTCCTCCGTTGATGATTATCGCGCCGTTGGAGTCGAGCGTATCGCCTTCGCGGTTGTTGGTGACATAGGCATGGATGATACCGCCGTCGATTTGCAGCACGCAGTTGGGGTTGCCGACATCTATCGTCTTCTGAGCACCCTTTTCTCCCGCGTTGAAGGAATCGTCATAGGCGTAAATCGTTAAATCGCCGCCCTTTATGGTTATCTGCATCGCCTCGGCGCCCTCATAGCTGTCCTCGACCTTTATGGTACCGTCGTTGATATTGAGGTACTTGTCGCAGTGGAGCGCGTCGTCGGCTGTTTTGATATTCATTGTTCCGCCGTTCACATTGAACGTGCCGCCGCAGTGGAGTGCGTCGTCGGTGGAGTCGATGACGATATTTCCGCAGTTTATCGTGATATCGCCGAGGATATTGCTCTCGCTGCTGCCAGCCTTGACGCCCTTGCAGCTGAACTCGAGCCCGAGGTCATGACCGCTGTCAAAGCCGGGGAAGCTCCAGCCGCCGCCACCGCCGCCGGGGAATGTCCAGCCTCCCTGACCGGGATTACCGCCCTGTCCGGGATTTCCTCCCTGCGAGCTGCTCTTGGTATAGGTGCAGCCCTGATAGGTCTTGATATTGAGGTCTCCGCCGTTCATGACAAAGCCCTGCTCAGCCTGTATGCCGTCCTGATTGGCTGTGATGTCAATAGTACCGCCGTTTATCGTAACTACGCCGTAAGCCTTGTCCGTCGCAGTGTCAGCCGCCGTGGACTTGATACCGTCGCCCGCCTTGGAATTGACTGTGAGCTTGAGGTTGGAGTTATCAGCCGCAGAACCGTCAGACTTCGTAGAATCGCCTATTGTGACGCTGTCCTTGCCGCGTATGCCGTCGTCCTGAGCGTTGACGGTGATGTTTCCGTTATAAATCTTGATATCGTTCTTGCAGACGATAGCGTCGCCCTGATTGCCGTTCACGGTAAGGCTTCCCGTCCCCTTGAACTTGATGTCGTCGCGTGCGAATATAGCGCCCTCGACTGCACTCGACTGCCCGTCGCTGTCGATGTAGGTCTGGGAGTGCGTCGTGCCGTCGGAGATAGTATTCACAGTGCCCGACTTGGCTGTTATCTGCACCTCGTCGCCAATGGAATTGATATAGACAGGCGCAGTTGTGGAGTTTGTGAGGCTCATGCCCATGAGGTCGAGCTCGACAACAGTATCGGGATAAGCCGATTTATCGACGTCAACGACTATCTGTACGTCCTTCGCCTCGCCTGTTACCGCGAATTCTCCCGCCTTTTTTATCGTGAGCACGCCATTACTGACGGTCGCTGTGTCCTCGGGAGCGTTTGTCGCGATATTTGCGCCGTTGAGGGTTATCGTGAGAGCGTCGTCTGCAGGAGGTCTTGGGGTATCAGTTTCAGTCGCAGTCTTGCCGCCCGAGGGGTCAACGCTGTCGAATACGCTGATATTGCTGAGGTTGAACTGCGTCTGCTTGCCGTCGGTGTGAGTTACGAGGGCGTCAGTGCCGAGATTAAAGAAATTGCACGATTTAGCACCGTTCATATCAGTCGTGCTGACGAGCACGTATTTGTACTTCTTCGTGAACTGGATGTCGAAGTTTCTGCTTGCCGCGATAGTGTTAGCCTTCTTCCACATTCCGTCCTTCTCGTTTGTGGAGTCGTCAATGCAGTTGAGGAGGGCAACAGTGCGAGTCGAGCCCGCAAGCAGAGCCTTGTCGACCTGATTGTCGGTAGCTGTAGCGTAGACCTCGCCGCCCGTGATGTTGACAGCCTCGGTCGCCGTGAAGCCGCGGTCGCCTCCCGCGATAACAGTGCCGCCGCTGATGTCAATAGTCGCAGCCGCCTGTACTGCGTCATTTCCCGCCTTTATCGAGACCTTTCCGCCTGATACGGCAACAGCTCCCTTGCCCGACTTGATACCGTCGCCCTCTGCGTCTATCGTGAGCACGCCGTCCTTGACCGTAACGGACGTCTTACCCTTGACTGCATCGGTCTTGTCGGTGGAGTTGAGGGTCGTGATGTTGACTGTTCCGCCGTTGAACTTGACGTCGTTGTTGCAGGAAATGCCGTCCTGCGTGCTGGCAGTGATATTGAGGATACCTGTACCCTTTTCGCCGCCCTTTATCGTGATATCGTCCTTTGCCTCGATGACAGCCTTGCCGAGGTTGTCGCCCGCGTAGACAGTATCGCCGTCCGAGAGGCTGTTTTCCGTACCGTCAACAAGATTTATCGACGTATTCTCGGCGTTTGTGACGAATATCGCAGGAGCGCTCTTGCCCGTTATCTTTGCTCCGTTGAGGAAAATCTTGACCGTTTCCGCGTCGGCAGTCTCGTCCGCGATATTGACGTTTATCTGTCCGTCGTTGAGCGTGCCGTCAACGTAGAACGTGCCTGAGTGGTCGATAGTGATGACAGAGCCGCTGACCGTCGCGTGCTCGCCCGTGACTGTCGCAGAATCGCCGCTGAGGTGTATGTACGTGATGTCAGCAACAGGCATAGTTTCCGACGTTGTGGCTGTAGTCGAAGCCGAGGAGGCAGTCGTTGTGACCGCAGTCGTCGCAGAAGCGGTAGTAGTTGCAGGTGCGGAAACGGTAGTTGTCGCGGTAGTAGTCACTGCCGTGCCTGTGGTGGTCGCAGAGGACTCCATGACAGACTCGGGCAGCGCGGATATGACCTTCGCGTCGAGGCGCTGGATAGCAAGTGCGTCGCGCGCTGTAACTCCGTCGCCGCGGTTGTATACGTCGGCATTGTCGATAGCCTGCGCCGAGAGGTTGAACTTGTCCTTATTGGCTACAAACTGGAGGATAGCAACTGCGTCCGCTACGGAGACCTTGTTATCGTTGTTGACGTCGCCGAGCATCGTGCTTTCCGCCGCTGTATCTGCCGCCTGCACCGCAGTAGTCATAAAGGGCATGGCTCCCGCGAGGACAGCCGCCGATGAAAGCACGGCAAGCAGCTTTTTTGCGTTCATATTCTTCATTACGATCAAACTCCTTATCATTGAAATTTTCCGAATGCCCCTTTCACGTTTTCTTTAGTCCCGATTATAAATGAACAATCTTAAAATAATCTTAAAGCAATTTACAATAAGTTCTCCGCCGCGAGTCTTGCTATTTCAAATCGAATGTGTTATAATAAAGTGTAAAATAATCCAACGGAGGAATCAACTATGTCAATGTATATCACCTGCCTCGACCTCGAGGGCGTACTCGTTCCCGAAATATGGATAGCGTTTGCTGAGGCAAGCGGCATTCCCGAGCTCAAGCGCACTACCCGCGACGAGCCCGACTACGACAAGCTCATGAAGTGGCGTCTCGGCATACTCAAGGAGCACGGTCTCGGTCTCAAGGAGATACAGGACACAATAGCCAAGATAGACCCTATGGAGGGCGCAAAGGAGTTCCTCGACGAGCTCCGCTCACTCTGTCAGGTCATCATCATCAGCGACACCTTCACGCAGTTCGCGGCTCCGCTGATGAAGAAGCTCGGTATGCCCACCATATTCTGCAACACGCTTGAGGTGGCTCCCGACGGCGAAATAACGGGCTTCAAGATGAGATGCGAGAAGTCCAAGCTCACGACAGTAAAGGCGCTCCAGTCTATCGGCTTCGAGACGATAGCGAGCGGCGACAGCTTCAACGACCTCGGCATGATACAGGCAAGCAAGGCAGGCTTCCTTTTCCGCAGCACGGAACAGATAAAGAAGGACTACCCTCAGTTCCCTGCATTCGAGAGCTATGATGAGCTCCTCGCGGCAATAAAGGAAGTCATCGCGGAATAATATGTGGCTGGCGATATTCGGCGCGATACTGCTGTTCGCGATAGTGGGCGCCGTATACATCGTCTGCGGATTTCACCGATTCAGCCCGATAAAAAAGCTCGGCGAGAAACACGGCTTCCTCGCGTGGCTGCTCTCGGCAGTCATAGCCGCGGCGGTCTGCGCCTCGGGAATGCTCATCAACGGCTGGTCTGTCGCGGTCATAATGATACACCTCTTTATCATATGGCTGGTCTGCGACATCATCGCCGCTATTGTACATAAGCTGCGCGGGAAAAAGTCCGAGTGCAATATCGCGGGAGCAGCCGCCCTCGTGATAACGGCGGCATACCTCGCATTCGGCTGGTATCTCGCTCACCGCATCGTCATCACGGAGTACAGCCTCAGTACCGACAAGAACATCGGCGACGGACTGCGCGTCGTGCTGATAGCGGACTCTCACCTCGGCACTACCCTCGACGGCGAGGGCTTCGCCGAGCAGGTCGGACGCATACAGGCTCTCGAGCCCGACGCGGTCATAGTCGCGGGAGACTTCGTCGACGACGGCTCCAAGAAAGCGGATATGGAGCGTGCCTGCGAGGCTCTCGGCTCGCTCGAAACTAAATACGGTGTGTACTTCGCGATAGGCAACCACGACTACGGCTACTATCCCGACAATATGCGCGACTACACCGCCGACGACCTCAACCGCGCGCTCCGCGAAAACGGCATACGCTTCCTCGCGGACGAGACCGCCTCACTCGGCGAGCACATCTATATAACAGGCAGATACGACCGCTCCAACGAAAAGCGCAAGCCAATTGCCGAGCTCGTGAGCGGGCTCGACAAGTCGCGGTACGACATCGTCATCGACCACCAGCCCAACGACTACGACGCCGAGGCTGACGCGGGCGCTGACCTCGTAGTATCGGGACATACCCACGGCGGACCGCTTATCCCCGCGGGACAGATAGGTCTGCTCATCGGTGCGAACGACAGCCTGTACGGTCACAGGCACATAAAGGACACCGATTTCATCGTCACGAGCGGCATCTCCACATGGGCTATCCCGTTCAAGACGGGAACGAGGTCGGAGATAGTCGTTATCGACGTTGCGAACCGTTAGCTGACGGCTTTATCAAAACTCTTGACAAAGTGAGGGATTTATCCTATAATAGTATCAGCGGCACAGATACGGTCCGTGCCGCTTATCTTTTTACCATGAAACGGAGGATGAATAATGGGTGTATTCGCAAGATTGAGCGACCTGCTCAAATCCAACATCAACGACCTTATCGACAAGGCTGAAGACCCCGAGAAAATGGTCAAGCAGATAATAGCCGATATGCAGAAGGAGCTTACCAAAGCTACTCAGAACTACGGAAAGGCTAAGGCGAGCGAACGCCTCGCTGAGACAAAGTACAAGGACGCTGTGTCGGTATCCTCTGACTGGGAAAACAAGGCTAAGGCGGCTCTCGCACGCGGCGACCAGGACCTCGCAAAGCAGGCTCTCTCCCGCAAGGTAAAGGCTGACGAAGAGGTCGCGACCTATCAGCAGATGTATGAATCTATCTCGACTCAGACCGTCACTATCGGTCAGCAGGTAGAGCTCCTCAAGGCTAAGCTCGAGGAGGCTAAGTCGCGTCAGGCAATGCTCATCGCACGCGCACAGATGGCTGATACAAAGAGACAGCTTGCGGCTGCACAGGGCGGCTTCGACAGCAGCAGCGCTTTCGAGAAGCTCAACCGCATGGAGGAAAAGGTTCAGCAGAAGGAGGCTGAGGCTGACGCATTCGCCGAGATATCAGGCACTCAGCAGGACGACCTCCAGCAGCAGTTCGCACAGATAGAAAACGAACAGAAGGTAGATCAGGAGCTTCAGAGGCTCATGGCTGAGATGAACGGCAATGCCGCTCCCGAGGAGATAACTCCCGAAACAGCGCCTGTTGATGATTCTGCCGCAAATGAAGAATAAAGGATCGAAGGTATTATGAGTAAGCGTAAAAAGACTGAAGAAGAAATAAATCCGAAAAAGGTACTGCATATGTTCCTCCCTATCGTAGGAGCGATATTCATTGCTGTCAGCTCGATACTGTATATATTGTACAAGAGCTGGAGCAACAAGCTCTACTTCGAGAAGTGGAAGGACTATGAGGACTGCGGAGTATAAAACGCAAAAAAGCGTCGGGTCAGTGACCCGACGCTTTATTTTTTGTTTCGTGCAGGCTTACTGCATACCGCCCTTGGTGTAGAAGTTGTCCTGAATGATGAGCGCACAGCCGCCGAGGAAGTTATTCTTTCCGTCGAGCTTGCTGAGCACGACTCTGTCTGCGATGTCCTCGCTGACGAGGCGAATCATCTCGCGCTTCACGTAGTCGAACTGCTTCTCATTGAGCTTGTAGTTGTGGAGAACTATCTTCTTTGCGAAGTGGCTGATGGACAGGTTGTTGATCAGCACGGTATACTTCGCGATGATGTCGTCAACAAGGTTCTTGACGGGCTCCTCACCTCTCATGAGCGCCATGAAAACGGTATCTGTATTTATTCTGGACTTGTCGCCCTCTGTGAGCTCATAGAGCACAGGGGTCTTGTCCTTTGAATATATCTCGTAAAATGCCGAGAGCATTGCCGATCTTGAAAGCTCAGCCTTTACGGAGCCGTTGGGATAGCCCTCATATGCGCGACCGTTCGGACTGACGATATACTTCTCTATCATAGACGTATAGGAGATATAGTCGTTCGAGAGCTCGTTCTTGTTCACGATAGCGAGGTTTACCTGATTGCCGTTGTGGAGGAAGGCAGTATTGGTCTGATAGCCGTTCTGCGTTCTGAAATCGTTGCTTGCAAGAGCCATGAGACCGATAGCGTTGCCGCAGTGGATATCGATATCGAGGGTACCCGAGAGCTTCTCGATGAAGTTGGTGAAATCGAGGACTCCGTCCTTATAGAAGATCTTGAGCTTGCCCCACATCGAAGGCACAACGCCAACGCCGAGACCGAGTATCTTGTCCTTAGTGAGGGCGCTGTTCTCGATCATGGTATTGCTTGCCTTGATTATGTAGTTGATGATGTCCTTGCTCGTAGTTCTCTCGTCGATGACCATGCTGGACTTGTCGAGCACCTCGGAATTGAGGTTGGTAAGACCGATGCTTACCTCCTTCTCGTCGACGGTAGCACCGAGAGCGAAGCGGCTGTTGACATTGATGTCGATGAGGATCTTTCTTCTGCCCTTCTGGAGCTTTTCGGTATTGATCGGAGCTTCGCCGATCTCAACGAGAACGCCCTCTTCGATCATCTCGTTGGTGATTATTGTGACAGCAGCTCTTGTTATTTCGAGAGCGCTCGCCACGTCAACTCTTGAAATTGGACCGGATTCCCTGATGACGCGCAGTATCTGCATACGGTTGCGTCTTTTCAGATCCAGCTTGCTGATTCCTCTTTTTTCCATGGGTAATACTCCGTTCTTTCAGTTATAGTAGTTCGGATCGGCGACCCGCGGGACGATCGGCAGCTCCTTGGGTCAGCCCTTTCCTTTCACGTACAATAGTAAAGGAAATGGTTCTTTTCGTATATATAGTATAACACAGATTAAAAAAAAATAAAACCTTTTTTGGATAAAAATCTAAAAATCAGCGTTAGCAACAAATTTAACTTATCATTTTTGTAACATATTCCGTAAATTTTATTACAATCGGTAATGTGATAACAGACAGTATAGTTCCGGCGGTGAAAATCTCGCTCGCGTAGAGGGAGTCCTTACCGCTCCGAATGCACAGTAGAGTACACATTGCGGCGGGCGGAGCAGCCGCTGCAATGAGGACTGTCATTTTCACCTGCTCGTCCACAGGAAGCAGCAAAAATATAACCGATAGTATAAAAGGAAGTAAAATCAACTTAGAGAAACATACCCTGTATACACCTGATTTTTTCACTATCAAAAGTATGCTCGTCTCGGATATCGTAACGCCCGAAACGACCATAGCAAGCGGCGTATTCATGTCTGCGATGAAGCCGAGAGCCTTTGCGGGTATCTCGGGGAGCCTTATCCTCAGGAAGAACGCGAGAAGTCCGAGCGCAATTGCTATCATCGTCGGCGAGCGGAGCACCTTCAGCACCGATTTTACGTCCTTTTCGCCTGTTATGAGTATGACTCCGTGAGTCCACACGGTGAGGTTGAACACGGTGATGAACGCCGTCAGGCAGAACACGCCCTCCATGCCGAACAGCGCGTTCACGAGCGGTATGCCCATAAATCCGCAGTTTGAGTATATCGACGAAAACCGCTCTATCTCGGTATTTCTGCCCTCTTTCGGACGTATGAGCAAGTATGCTCCCGCGAGCATGACTGCCATTGCGAGCGCCGACAGCGCAAACGTCAGCAGCAGCTTCTTCACGAGCTCTGGCTTTAACTCTGTCTGGTACGACATAAAAATGACGACGGGGTTCACGACCTGCAATACGAATTTAGATAGGTCCTTGTTTGCCTCCGAGCTTATCAGCCCGACCTTTGCGCTCAGAGCGCCGATCAGCATGAGTATCAGCATTATCAGCGTCTGCTTGAGAATAGTTTCAGCCATTGTATCACTCCAAAAAGAACGGGGAAGAACATTGTCTCCCCCGTTGATATTATATTTACAGGAGCATCGTGAGGTCCTGTATATAGTCGAATGTATCGCTGCCCTGAGGACAGTATACCCAGCCGCCGTCCTTTATCTTGGCAACTGTCAGCCAGCCGTCGTCGGTCTTGTTGCCGTCCTTGTACTTGACGGTGAACTTCACCTCTACGCGGTAAGCCTTCTTGACCTCCTCGCCGAAGCTCTGCTTGTAGTAGTTCTCAACATCTGTGAGATTGCTTCCGTCGAGCTTTTCCTTAGCGACGATGTCAGCCTTGATGCGCTTGATATTCTTGGACTTGCGGATAGTATCGACAGACTTGTCGTTATCGCTTATGTATGAATCCCACTCAAAGCCCTTGTCCTTGACTCTGACCTTGAGCTCGCTCTGCTCGTCCTCTGTGTACATAGCGCTGATAATGCGCTCTGTATCGCCTCTGTTGATGCCCTTGACCATATCCTTTACAGGTTTCTTGTAGGCGTTGACAGCGGTGAAAATAAGGATAGCTATCGCGGCTATCACAGCGATAACAGCGATGATGCCGATGATTATGAGAGCCTTCTTGGCGCCGCCCTCAGGCGACTTGTCCGCCTTGATGTGTTCTCTGTCGGGAACTGACTTTCCGGTCGAAGCTTCGCAGGTGCATTTACCGTCCTTGTCGAGTTCCTTGCCGCAATATTTACAAAAAGCCATAGTATTCGACCTCCTAAAAATCTTTCAGAAACATTTTAACACATTATTAACACAAAGTCAAGTATTAACAATTATTTTCTCATTATTTCTCCATGCTTATCACGCCTCTGTAGCCGAGCGCATAGAACACCGCAAATACTGCCGCGGGAGCGAATGCGAGCGGGAGCATAGCCCATATCTGCCCCGAGGTCAGCGCCGCGGAGCTCGCGTCAGGCTGTATCATATTATATATCTGTATGAACCAGCCGTTTATGAGCTTGTGCCAGCGGTAGAAGTCGAACGTGCCGAGCCGCAGTATCAGCCAGCTCGCGAGCGGGACAGTCAGCGCCGTGACCGCCATGCCCGCAGGCAGAAGAAGCGGCGTTTTTTCTTTTGCCGTGCGCTCGGCTTTCAGGTCAGCCGCCGCTGTTCTGAGCGCAAAGCTCGCCATTAGGCATATCATTATCCCCGAGCCGCAAACCGCCGATATCACGCGTATGAGCGGGTTCGCCGAGCCCGCGAGCGTCAGTCCGACGAACAGCGCGAGCACGTCAGCAGCGAGGAGATACAAAAGTGTGCGCAGGTATCGCATAGTAGGATTTCCTTTTCTTGTCCCGAATAAAACGGCTTCGGGACGGGATAATATCAATGAGGTGATAGCTGTGGGTGATGAGGATATGAAGATATACATCCCATCGGTCGGAGCGGAGAAGTCCCCTGCTCCCGAGACCGACGACGTAAAAATTTACTCCTGCCCGTCGGAGGCATCTGCCGCCGAGCAATCCGCGCAGACGCCGTAGAACACGGTCTGAGACGGGTCGATGATGAAGCCGTGGTGCTTGGCGATGTGCTCATTGATGCTCATGAGGTGGTCGCAGTTGAGGTGTATTAGCCTGCCGCATTTCAGGCATTTAAGGTGAAAATGCTCGCGGCACTCGTGGGTATTCTCGATGTACTGGTAGCACGCGCCCATTTTGCCGTCGATGACGAACTTGCGGACTACTCCCGACTCGACGAGCTTGTCGAGCTGACGGTAGATAGTGGCAGTACCGAGCGGCGTCCCCTCAGATGTGAGATAGGCGCTTATTTCCTGCACATTCGTGTGCTTCTCCTTGTTGCGCACGAGGTAATTCATCAGATTTTCCTTTTGCTTGGTATTATAACCGATATCGCGTTTCATTATGCCCTCCGAATGGAATATGTTAAGGATATTGTATCATAATATCGCAAAAAAAGCAAGCCGCCGTTTCTTTCTCAGACAGCCGCAGTCCTCGTCGGCAGTCACGGATGGATAACGGCGGTTCTTTGTCCGTATGCAGAGATTTCGCCCCGCGACAAAGTTAAAATATAAAAATATATTTTCACCGCGCGAGAAATGCCCTGCTCGGTTGTATAATTAGTGAAAGCAACAACGACTTCAAAAAGGAGAACTTATGGATAACGGTGCAAGTAGCTACCTCCGTTTCCTGAATGGTGAGAATGACGCGTTCACAGAGCTGATAAGGCAGTACAAGAACGGACTTGTCCTCTTTATCAACACCTTTGCGTGCGATATCCACATAGCCGAGGAAGCCGCCGACGAGACCTTCCTGAAGCTGTACGTGAGGAGACCGCGCTACAACGGCGCGTGCTCGTTCAAGACATGGCTGTACACGATAGGGAAGAACACGGCGCTGAACTACCTCAAAAAGCGGAGCAGACAGAGCTCCCGCCCTCTCGAGGACTACTACTACATCTCCGACGAGACGGATATCGAATCGGACTACATAAAGGGCGAGCAGAACATCATTCTTCATCAGGCTCTCGGAGCTCTCGGCAAGGACTATTCACAGGTGCTGTACCTCATCTACTTCGAGGGGCTTACAGCCGCAGAAGCAGCGCGTATCATGGGGCGGACGAGCCGTCAGGTGTCCGACCTCATCTACCGCGCCAAGAAGGCTCTGCGTGCGGAGCTTGAAAGGAGGGGATTCAATGGACAGATATGAAAAAAGCGCAGCATTTATAATGAAGCGCGGCGACGCGGCTATTGCGGAGCGCAAGCGCCGAAAAGCAGTGATACTGCGGAGTACAGCCGCTCTCACGTTCGGGACAGCCGCGGCGCTCGTAGTATGCATATCCCTTAACGTGATGAAGACTCCGAGGAAGCCCGCTCCCGCAAGCAGCGGCATCATCACGGAGACGGGCACGTCAGCCGCCGCTCCTTCAACAGCCGCAGTCACAACGTCAGTTCGGACTTCGACCGCGAGCACGGCTTCGACTGTGACCACGCAGACAACTGCCGCTGCTGCTTTCACGCAGGAGCCTTCATCAGCTCCGAAAACGACAATTCCAGCGACATCTCCGGCAACGTCGGAGCAAACACCCGAAACCACAACGATAATTTCACAAGGAGGTATAAACATGAAAAAAATATCAGCTTTTATTGCCGCACTCACGGCAACAGGTATGCTTTCGCCGTCCTTTACATATGCGGACGCTTCTCCCGATGTTCACAGGGTATTGTTCACTCAGAACGAGATGAATATGTTCAGGGAATATGAGGAGGGAGATTACAGCTCCGACATCAACGGCGACGGAGAATTCGACATCTGCGACGTTTTCGAGCTCAGACTGTACGGCAAGAGATTCATGTACTGCTTTGATAAATACGGTCATGACCAGTCGAAGTACGCGGAGCTTTCGGAGCAGTACAGCAGAGAAGCTGCCGACAGAATACTCAGGTGCTACGGTTCAGAGGGAGCGTTCCGCTTTATGCCTGTGTCATCGGGAGGCACTGACCCGCACGATACCACAGGCGCAACGATACTCGCTCGCTACTACCTCTTCAAGAACGACAGCTATCCGTCAGACAGCGAGATATTCTCCGCGCTCGAAAGCAGAAGTTTCATCTCATCTGTAGATAAAACGGATATTGAAAGCTTTGCGGAGTATATCGGCAAACTTCGCGAAAACATAGTATACTCTGATACATATGACGACAAGAGAACATATACAGATGATGAGCTTGAAGCCTTTGCGCGCTTTGACAGCGGTGAGGTAAGTGCAGACGTGAACGGCGACGGTATAGAGGATTTCTTCGACGGCTACGATGTCCTTGTTTATCATGTTATGAAAAATGACAGAGGTCAGAGTGCAGACGAAAACGAATTCTTCTCATCTGAGAAATGGGCGCAAATCGAAGCTAACGGAGATGTAACGCTCGACGGGATAGTTGACGATAAGGACTATAGAATGCTGAACAGTTACTTCTGCCGAAATACTCTCACTCCGTCGGTTACGCTCGACGAGATGAAGGAACACCTTGAAAAATGCATCAAGGAGAAGGAGCCGACTGCCGAAAGGACGGAAAAAGCGCTTCTTGCTCACATTGCAGAGAGCGTTACTGTAATAAAAGGCGACCCGAATATCGACGGCAGGGTGTCCATAGCCGATTCCGTTGCAATACTACAGCACATCGGAAACCGCGACAGGTTCGGTCTCTCGGAGCAGGGACTTGTCAACGCCGATGTTGACGGAATCGTCGGAGTTACCGCGAACGACGCGCGCGTTATACAGTCGTGGGACGCGGGCGCATGATATCTCTCCTCCAATATTACCGAAACGGCGGCATTCATAATGAGTGCCGCCGTTTTTGCATATTTGATTTATTTTGCTCAGAAAACGAGCGTTTCAATCACCGAATTCGACACGAGGAAGCCCTCGGGCGTGAGCGACACGCGCTCGCCGTCGAATCTGACATATCCCGCCTTTATCAGGGGCGGGAGCTTTTTTTCTATGTCCGCGCGGTGCTCGGGGACGTCCGCGAGGGACAGCCCCTCCGCGAGCCTGAGCCGCAGCATTGCGTACTCCTCGAAGCCGCAGGGGTGCTCGTCGGTGACCTCGGTCGGCTGCACAGGCGAGCCGATGAAGCCCTCGATATCGCGCGGCACAGCGAACCTCTGCCCGCCATAGCACGAGTGCGCGGCAGGACCAATGCCGAGGTAGTCCTCGCAGCGCCAGTATCGGCAGTTGTGGCGGCTCTCGAAGCCGCATTTCGCAAAGTTCGAGACCTCGTACTGTGCGAAGCCGTGCCTGTCGAGCTCCCGCACCGCAAGGAGGTAGAGCTCCGCGGTCGTGTCCTCGTCGGGCAGTGATGCGCGCACCTCGCCGCAGTCAAACGGCGTGCCCTCCTCGATTTTGAGGATATAGGCGGAGACGTGCTGTATGGGGAGCTCCGCGAGCCGAGCTATCGAGGCGGCAAGGCTGTCGGGAGTCTGCGACGGTATGCCGAGCATGAGGTCGCAGGAGATATTGCGGAAGCCCGCATCTGCCGCATCGAGGACTGCGCGTGCGGCTCGCTCGGCGGTGTGACTGCGCCCGAGGAGCCTGAGCTCCGCGTCCGACATCGACTGCACGCCCACGGACAGCCTGTTTATGCCCGCATTTCGCAGTCCCGCGAGCTTATCGGGCGTGAGCGTATTGGGATTGGCTTCAATAGTGACCTCCGCATTCGGGTCGAGCGCGAATCTGCCGCGTATCTCCGCGATGACAGCTCCGAGCTGCTCCACGGTCAGCAGAGAGGGCGTACCTCCGCCGAAGTAGACGGTGTCCACCGCGCGTGACTTGTCCGCATAGTGCCGTATATTGCGCAGTACCGCCTCAACGTAAAGCTCCGCCTGCACCTTGGAGTAGCAGACGGAGTAAAAGTCGCAGTATCCGCATTTTTTACCGCAGAAGGGTACGTGGACGTAGATACCGAGCGTGCTCATTCTACGGGGTCTATCCTTATCGCGGGCTCGAGCCTGAAGCAGAACGCGTTCACGAGGCGCGGCACGATGAATTTCAGCAGTATCAGCCCTATGCTTATGAGGAGCTCATAGTGCGTGACCCATTCGTACTGCGTGTCGCGGAGCTTCGGCGCATATAGGTACAGCACGACTATCCCCGCGAAAACGAGTATGCTGAACAGAGCGTTGAAAATAGTGGCGCCCTTGCCGTTCACGGCGCGCCTGCCGCACTTCATGCAGACCTTGCCGCGCGAGTTCAGCTGACCCGCCATAGCCTTTGATATAGGGTTGAATGTCTTTTCCCCGCAGTTGGGGCAGTTGTATAGACTCATATTTTTGTCCTTTCTTATTTTTCAGCCGCAGCGGCTGCTTCAAGCTCGGGTAGCTCTTTTGCTAACGGCGCATACTTGGGTTCGGAGACTTCCTTAGTTGCCGGAACTTCCCTCACCCAGCGGAGCGGCTTGCGCTTCTTCTTTTTGCGTGCTTTTTTGCGTCCGCTGAGGATACGGGAGTCATTGAGCACGAACGCTCCCATCGCAAGAAGAACAGCGGTCAGCACTGCGCATTTGAAGTTTATCGCGTCGCATTTCCACCCTGCGTATATGATGATGCCCATAGTAATAGGATAAACTATCAGCGGTATCTCGCGCAAAGTTATTCTCACGCGGCGGAAAAAATTGCGTGAGGAAGCCTTGTCCGAGGGTGAGCCCTCCGACATCACGCACAAGACGCAGACTATAAAGAATGCAGTGGCAATCCCCGCCATAATAAGGTTCGGCAGCATTTTTTCCACCCCTTTCGGTTGATTTTATCATGTAGGGGCGCATTCCGTGCGCCCGATAAAACGTTTGAAAAAGTGCGGGCGAACGGAACTCGCCCCTACAGCCGCTTACGAATCGAGCTTGAGCACGCTCATGAACGCCTCCTGCGGCACCTCTACGGTACCGAGCTGCCTCATGCGCTTCTTGCCCTCCTTCTGCTTCTCAAGGAGCTTCTTCTTACGCGTGATATCGCCGCCGTAGCACTTCGCGAGGACGTCCTTGCGCATAGCCTTGACTGTCTCGCGCGCGATAATCTTGCCGCCTATCGCCGCCTGTATCGGCACCTCAAAGAGCTGGCGCGGGATGTTGTCCTTGAGCTTTTCCGCTATTTTGCGTGCTCTCTGGTAGGCGCTGTCCGCGTGGATGATGAAGCTCAGCGCGTCGACGATGTCGCCGTTGAGCAGTATATCGAGCTTGACGAGCTTGGAGGGCGTGTAGCCGAGCATCTCGTAGTCGAAGCTCGCATAGCCCTTTGTGCGCGACTTCAGCACGTCAAAGAAGTCGTACACTATCTCGTTCAGCGGGAGCTCATAGTGGAGCTCGACGCGCGTATCATCGAGGTATTTCATGTCCTTGAACACACCGCGCCTGTCCTGACAGAGCTCCATGATGTTGCCGACGTAGTCCGACGGCGAGAGGATGCTCGCCTTGACCATGGGCTCCTCCGCGACCTGAATGAGTGCGGGGTCGGGGTAGTTGGTGGGGTTGTCGATGTACTGCACCTCGCCGTTAGTCATCGTGACCTTGTATATAACCGACGGAGCTGTCGTGATGAGGTCGAGGTTGTACTCGCGCTCGAGGCGCTCCTGGATTATCTCCATGTGGAGCAGTCCGAGGAAGCCGCATCGGAATCCGAAGCCGAGCGCTATGGACGTCTCAGGCTCGAATGAGAGGGAGGCGTCGTTGAGCTGGAGCTTCTCGAGAGCCTCGCGGAGGTCGCCGTATTTCGCGCCGTCCGCGGGATATATGCCCGAGAACACCATGGGGTTGACCTTGCGGTAGCCCGGGAGCGGCTCGTCGCAGGGCTCGTCGTCGTTGGTTACGGTGTCGCCGACGCGGGTGTCGCCGATGGACTTGATAGAAGCCGCGATATAGCCGACCTCGCCCGCCTCGAGCGAGCCGTTGTTGACGAGGCTTGTCGCGTCCATGAAGCCAGCCTCAACGACGGTGAAAACGGCTCCCGTAGCCATGAGGCGGATATTATCGCCGACCTTCACGCGTCCCTCCTTCACGCGGACGTAGATGATAACGCCCTTGTAGGAGTCGTAGTAGCTGTCGAATATGAGGGCTTTGAGCGGCTTTTCTGTGTCGCCCTTCGGAGCGGGAATGTCTGTGACGATACGCTCGAGCACCTCCTCGATGTTTATGCCCATTTTTGCGGAGATACGCGGCGCGTCCATAGCGGGTATGCCGATGACGTTCTCGACCTCCGTGCATACGCGCTCGGGGTCTGCTGAGGGCAGGTCTATCTTGTTCACGACGGGCACTACCTCGAGGTCGTGCTCTATCGCGAGGTAGGTGTTCGCGAGGGTCTGAGCCTCAATGCCCTGTGAGGCGTCGACAACGAGTATAGCTCCCTCGCACGCCGCGAGCGAGCGCGATACCTCGTAGTTGAAGTCGACATGACCCGGGGTGTCGATGAGGTTGAAGATGTAGTCCTCGCCGTCCTTTGCGGTGTATTTGAGGCGTACCGCGCGGGCTTTAATGGTGATGCCGCGCTCGCGCTCGATGTCCATATTGTCGAGGAGCTGGTCCTCCATGTCGCGGACGGCGACGGTCTCGGTCTTTTCGAGTATTCGGTCGGCAAGCGTGGACTTGCCGTGGTCTATATGAGCAATAATGCAGAAATTCCTTATCTTATCGTTAGCCAAAATGATACCTCTCTTCGCGTATTCGCATATTTATACAGCATAATTATAGCATATTATTTCAGAAATAGCAAGCCGCGCGAGGACAAATTTCCGATTTTTTTATTTTTGCCGCGAAACCGCCTGCGGGGGCTCCCCGCGCAAGATTTTTTTCCATGTGTATTTTGTGGCGTTGATTGACAACTTCCCGCCGCTGATGTATAATCAAAGTTGAATAGGAGTGGTAGTATGCACAAGGTCTTTGGCGTTAAGGAAAACGCCCGATATTTCGACAGGGAGGGCGCTTATATCATTCCCGTCCGCGGAGATACGGTCGGCGTGGTGCGGACTCCGAAGGGCTGGTTCCTGCTTGGCGGAGGCATAGAGAGCGGCGAGTCCCATACCGACTGCATAGCGCGCGAGTGCCTTGAGGAGGCGGGCTATACGGTCTCCGTCGGGGACACGGTATGCACCGCCGAGACCTACTGCTATCATGAGAAATTCGGCTTTTTTCACCCGATACAGACTTATTACCGCGGAGAGCTCATCGCGCGGGTATCAGCTCCGACGGAGAGCGACCACGAGTTTATGTGGGTCAGGTACGCCGATATCAGGGGGAAGATGTTCCTCGCCATGCAGGACTGGGCGCTCGCAAACGCGTTTGGTCAGCCGCTGGAGCTCGGTCTATGCCGCGGGAAGGTGGCAGTCCTGCCGCATAATACCGCGTGGGAGACTGCCGCAGAGCAGACCATTTCCACGCTGCGGGAGCTGCTGAAAGGCGCGGCGGTCGACATACAGCACGTCGGCAGCACCGCTGTCAGGGACATCTCCGCAAAGCCGATAATCGACATCGCAGTGGGAATGCATGACCTCGGCGATATCCTCGCGATGAACGAACTGCTCGCGGAGCATGGATTCGCCTTCCGCGGACAGGACGTCCCTGAGCAGTACCTCTACGTCTGCGGCGGCTTCGACTACAGGACGCACCATATCCACGTCGTGCTGTACGGCTCCGAGGCGTGGGAAAACTACGTAAATATGCGGGATTACCTCAACTCCCACAGCGGCGACGCGCGCGCCTACTCCGAGCTGAAGCTGTCTCTCGCGGAGCAGTACGCCTCCGACAGGACGGGCTATACAAACATGAAAAGCGCCTTTATCAGCGATATACTGACAAAGGCGCGCGAATGGAAAAGTGAATAATTATGGTATCGACTGTCAGCGATATTTAAAAAACGTCCGCGTAAGCGGACACCACAACTATTCACTATTCATTATTCATTCTTCACTATTCACTAAAAAAGCCATAAAGAAGGAAGAGCTTCTTTATGGCTTTTTTCACATATCCAGCTCGTCCATGGTCTGACGCGCCGATTCGGGACGAGCCGCCCTTCTGAGCTGCTCGGCGCGCTCATCATAGGACATCGCGTTAACGGGTCCGCGCTTTTTTTGTTCCTCGAAGAGCTCGCTGAACTGCGGGAAGCCCTCCTGCTCCTCGAGATAGTGATACTTCGCATTTGCGAGCATCGTCGCCACCCCGAGCACTATCATGACTATGGTATAGACGAGGTCTATCTTCATCGGCATCACCACGCCGAAAAAGAGGTCGAAGAAGTTATCGGCGTTCCAGTAGCGAATCAGGTTTATGAGCATTATCATCGGAGCCAGCCCCGCGAAGAGGGTGCTTTTTTTGTATGCGCCGAGGAAACCCGCTGCAAGAACTGCCCCCTTGAATACGGGACCGTTCATGAGGAGATAGAATGGGTCTGTATCGAAGGGCAGCAGTATCATATACAGCTCCGCAGCGATATAAGCGACGCAGGATATCACATACACCGCCGTAACGATATTGTAGACCTTTGCGCATTTTTTCAGCGCAGTGCGGTTTCTCGCAAGCGCGCTTGTATCCACAGCCCTCACCTCCGCGCACTGTCCGCGGACGTCAGCGTCCCGAAGCAGTGTCTATTTCACGATGAAACTTCATATAATGTTGCATGAGCAGTAACGCTCAGCCGTGCCGCTGCATATCATACATCAGCGATGTTGAGCAGAACTCCCGCCTCGGATACGTCAACGGTGCCGAACGAGGGCTTTGTCCCGTCGTGCGGACACGAAGCGCTGCCGGGGTTCATGACATACAGCCCTTCCTCGTATGTATTCATGCGGACGTGAGTATGCCCGTAGAGCACGATATCGCAGCCCATATCCGCGGCATTCCTTTTCAGCCTCTCGAGCCTGCCCTTGACTCCGAAAACGTGACCGTGAGTCGCGAACAGCTTGTGTCCGTGCGGGAGCGGGAGCACCACATACGAGGGGCTGAGGCTGCCGAAGTCGCAGTTTCCGCTCGCATGGAGCACCTTCTCGGTGAATTCGGGGTGCTCGATAATGAAGCGGTCGAGTTCGCGCTCGCCGTCGCCGAGGTGTATGAACCAGTCCGCGTCCGCATTGCGGATAAAGACGGACGAAAGGGCGCGGTAGTCGCCGTGTGTGTCAGAGATAGCGATGATACGCATAGCGCACCTCCAAGGACGTTTTATACACTTACATTATACCGCTTTTCACACATAATTGCAAGCCCGTTTTCGGGCAGTCAGGAGGCACATATGAACAACAGCAGCAAAAACAGCGGCAAGATAGACCCCGACAAGCTCAGCGGACTGCTGAACGTCGTGAGCAAGAAGATAGGAGTGCCCGCGGATACGCTCCGCAGCGAGCTCGAGGCAGGCAAGTTCGACAGCGCGCTCTCGGCGATGAGCGGCAGCGACGCGGCGAAGTTCAGGCAGGCAGTCAACAACCCGCAGCTTGTGGAAAAAATGATGAGCACTCCGCAGGCAAAGGCGCTGTATAAGAAGCTGTCGGGCGGGAAATAATGGACGATGTAATGGATAAGGTATCGGGCTTGCTGTCGGACGAGGAGAGCGTGCAGCAGCTCTCGGAGCTCGCGAAGATGTTCATGTCGGAGGTCAATGACGGCTCCGACAGTGCCGCAGACGAGCCCGCCTCCGACGGAGATGACGGCGGGAGCTCCGACAGCGGCGGGATGCCCGATATCGAAACGATACTCAAGCTGACGAGCCTCGCGGGAGCCTTCACGCAGAACGACAAGAACGCCGACCTGCTCCTTGCGCTGAAGCCACACCTCGGCGAGGAGAAGCAGAAGCGCGTGGATAAGGCGGTCAAGCTGCTCAAGCTCATCGCGGTGTGGAATATGGCGAAGGAGAGCGGCTTGCTGAATAATATCGTATAGGCAGGAGGTGTGTTGGTATGTCCGTATACGGGAGCGGAGCGGCTCGCGGCTCGTGGGAGCCGAATAACAGGCGGAATGCGGATATACCACCCCTGCCTCCGCCCGAAACAGAGCAGAAGGCGGATAAGCCTCCGCAGCCGCATGGCAGTCCACGGCGGCGCGACCTCCTCGGCGGGCTGCTCCCTGACGGCATAGACAGCGACACCCTGCTCATAGCGGCGCTGCTGTTCCTGCTGCTGAAGGAGGGCGGCGACATCAGGCTTGTCATCGCGCTCGGCTATATATTGCTGTAGAACGGTGGTGATACAATGGATACGGGCATGATATTCTTCATCGCGTGCGGAGCAGCACTCGCGGCGATGACAGTCTACTACGCGCGGAGGAAGCACAAGCTGCTGTCGGCTCTGTTCGGGAGCGTATCGGGACTCACGGCGCTGCTCCTCGTCAACCTCTTCGGCGGCAGTTTCGGAGCTTATCTCCCGCTGAACGCGTTCAACGTCTGCGGCAGCACAGTCCTCGGAGCGCCGTTCGTAGCGGCGATGATAGTTTGCAAATACATATGACAGGGGCGACAAATGATGTAGGGGCTGATGCCCACATCAGCCCGCTAATGTGGACACCGCCGCTCGGAACTATGCAGGCATCGCCCCCTACATTCGGTATTTCTGTAGGAGCAGACTCGTGTCAAGCTCTGTTGCAGTTCGTTCAGAATAAAAATGGCACAGTTTCGTTACAAATATTTTCCCCAAACGGTTGATTTTTTTGAAAAGATGTGCTAAAATATAAATGTAAAGCAGACGGCGGAACGTGCCGCTCTGCAATGCAACAACTACGGAGGTGAAAAATTTTGAACATAATCGATATCATCAACAAGACCAAACGCGCTGTCCCCCTCTCCGACGAGGAGATAGAATACGTTGTGAACGGCTATACGAACGGCGATATCCCCGACTATCAGATGTCGGCGTGGCTCATGGCGGTCTGCCTTAACGGACTCAATGACCGCGAGACCTTCGCGCTGACCAAGGCTATGCGCGACAGCGGCGATATCCTCGATATGAGCTGTATCAACGGCATCACTGCCGATAAGCACAGCACGGGCGGAGTCGGCGACAAGACCAGCTTCATCATCGCTCCGACGGCGGCTGCCTGCGGTATACACGTGCCGAAGATGTCAGGCAAGGGACTCGGTCACACGGGCGGCACCATCGACAAGCTCGAGAGCATAAGCGGCTTCCGCACGGAGCTTCCCTTCGAGGAATTCGCGGGCATAATCAATAAAACGGGCTTCTCTATCATCTCGCAGAGCGATACTCTCTGCCCCGCTGACAAGAAGATATACGCCCTCCGCAATGCGACGGGCACGGTCGACAGCATACCGCTGATATGTGCGAGCATTATGAGCAAGAAGCTCGCCCTCAATACCGACATACTGCTCCTCGACGTAAAATGCGGCTCGGGCGCCTTCATGAAGACCAATCTCGAGGCGCGCAAGCTGGCTGACCTCATGGAGCGCGTCGGCGATGCCGCAGGCAAGAAGTGCCGCGCGATAGTCACTGATATGGACAGCCCGCTCGGCAGCTGCATAGGCAACGCTCTCGAGGTGAAGGAGGCTATCGAGCTGCTTCAGGGCAAGGTAAGGGGCAGGCTTTACGATGTATGCGTCGAGCTGACCGCAAACCTTCTCGAGCTCGCAGGCAAGGGCACATTCGGCGAGTGTCAGCGCATGGCTGAGGAAGCTATCTCCTCGGGACGCGCGCTCGCAGTCCTCAAGGAGACTATCGCTATGCAGGGCGGAGACGCGCGCATCTGCGACGACGTATCGCTCCTGCCGCAGCCGCGCTTCAAGCATGAGATACGTGCGAGCCGCGATGTCGAGATAGTCGCGGTCAATGCCGAGGAGATAGGCATGGCTTCGCTGCTGCTCGGTGCGGGCAGGATAAAGAAGGACGACGCGATAGACCCGACCGCAGGCATAGTGCTCGACTTCGAGGTCGGCGACAAGATATCAATGGACGCACCGCTCATGACGCTGTATTCCACGGTTTGCAGCGACTTCTCGGAGGCAGCCGTGCGCGCATACAACGCCATAACCTTCCGCGACCTCACCGCAAATACGCTGACTTGACGGCGCGGCAGCAAAATGGTAAAATATACTTACCGAGAAAAGGAGGTATGACCAATGGGCTTTGTTGACAAGGTGCAGGAAATAGCCGAAAAGGTCGGTGATACCGTAGATAAGGGCATCAAGACAGGTTCGGACGGATATAAGAAGATGACGGAGAAGTCACGCCTGAAAAAGGAAGTGACCCGCCTCACAAACGAGATGAACAACATCTACATCGGCGTCGGCAAGAAGATATTCGCCGAGCAGCCCGATTCGCAGCAGTTCAAGACCCAGTTCGACAACATCAGGGAGAAGGAGCGCGAGATAGCGCACCTCAACGAGCTGCTGAACGACCTCGAGGACAAGACGCCGTGTCCGCAGTGCGGGGAGCTCGTCACCAAGGACGCGCGCTTCTGCGACAAGTGCGGCACAAAGATAGTACGTCCCGAGAAAAAGGTCGAGCACGTCGAGGCTGAAAAGGTAACGGTGTGCAAAAAGTGCGGTGCGGAGCTCGTAGATGCGGCTCGGTTCTGCGACAAGTGCGGCGCAAAGCTGGACATATGACAGCTGAGATACCCGTGAGCGGCTGCTCGCGGGTATTTTTGTATGGTCAGCACCGCCGCGCCTGCACACGTTTTTTTCTCCAAGGTCTTGCATTTTTGTTCTGACTGTGATATAATTAATTGTAATTGTGCTTATGCACGCTATAATCATTATGAAAAGAGGAATCACAATGCCTGCTAATATTGTTGTTGGTACACAGTGGGGAGACGAAGGAAAGGGTAAGATAATCGACATCATCTCCTCCCGCGCCGATGTTGTTGTACGCTCTCAGGGCGGTAACAACGCTGGTCATACCGTAGTTAATAACGGTGAGGTATACAAGCTCCACCTCATTCCCTCGGGTATTCTCTACAAGGACACCCTCTGCCTTATCGGCGCAGGTGTAGTTCTCGACCCCAAGGACTTCATAGGCGAGCTCGACAGCCTCGAGGCAAGAGGCATATCCACCGCAAACCTCAAGGTAGACCCCCGCGCTCACGTCGTTATGCCGTGGCATATCGAGCTCGACGGTCTCTCCGAGGCATTCCGCGGAGGCAAGGATATCGGTACTACCAAGCGCGGCATAGGTCCTACATATATGGATAAGTACGAGCGCTGCGGAATCCGCGTATACGACCTCGTTCACCCCGAGGTGCTCGCGGAGAAGATACAGTCCACAGGCAAGCTCAAGAACAAGATAATCACCGACGTTTACGGCGGCAAGGCTTTCGACCTCGACGCTGTCACCAAGGAGTACACCGAGTACGGCAAGCGCCTCCTCCCCTACGTTGACGACGTTTCCGTCCTCACCTTCGACGCCGCAAAGGCAGGCAAGACTATCATGTTCGAGGGAGCTCAGGCTACCCTCCTCGACATCGACTTCGGCACATATCCCTATGTTACCTCGTCTCACCCGCTCTCCGCAGGCGTATGCGTAGGAACCGGCGTTGGTCCGAAGGTCATCACCAATATCATCGGCGTTGCCAAGGCTTACACAACGAGAGTCGGCAAGGGACCCTTCCCGACCGAGCTCGACGACGAGATAGGCGAGCAGATAAGAAACGTAGGCGGCGAGTTCGGTACTACCACAGGACGTCCCCGCAGAACAGGCTGGTTCGACGCTGTTATCGTCTGCCACTCGGTAAGAGTCAACGGTCTCGACAGCCTCGCTATCAACAAGCTCGACACTCTCGCAAACCTCGACAAGCTCAAGATATGCGTTGCCTACAAGAAGCCCGACGGCACTGTTACAGAGAACTTCCCGCCCACGCTCGAGGAGCTCGAGGGCTGCACTCCCGTATACGAGGAGTTCGACGGCTTCACAGAGGATATCTCCAAGTGCGCGAGCTTCGACGAGCTGCCTGCTAACTGCAAGAAGTACATCGAGCGCCTTGAGGAGCTCGTAGGCTGCAAGGTCAGCATGGTCGGCATAGGTCCCGACAGGTCTCAGATACTTGAAAGATAAGCACTTTTCTACAAATAACAAGAAGGTGAAATTATGAACGGCGAAAACAATTTCGGCGCTCCCGTGCTCGACGATATCGACTATGTCGAGCCCACTCCCAAGAAGGAAGGTCCGACAGGCGTGGCTGCACCCGTGCTCGATGACTTCGAGTACGTTGCTCCCGAGAAGAAAGGCGGACCTACAGGCGTAGCGGCGGTAGTGCTCGACGATATGAGCGACTATACCGCTCCCGCAGCCGAGAAAAAGGGCGCTCCCACAGGCGTTGCAGCTCCCGTGCTCGACGACGAGATGAGCTACACAGCTCCGCAGAAGAGCGAGAAGCTCGTCATGACCGACGAGGAGATAATCGACGGCATGAGCGAAGAGCAGAAGGCTATGTTCGCAAACCTCCCGCAGGATAAGCAGCAGCAGGTCATAGATATGCGCCGTCAGCAGCTCGGAGCCGAGGCTCCCGCGCCTGCTGTGGCTGCACCCGTCCTCGACGAGGACAACTACGTTCCGCCTCCGAAGACGGAAAAGCCCGCTGAGCCCGTCGAGGCTGTAACAGCTCCCATACTCGACGACGAGCCCGAGGCTCCCAAGTATGTGCCCAAGTTCGTTGACGAGGACCTCGAGAGAGCCAAGCGCGAGGGCGCAAAGAAGGCTGTATCGAGCGGACTCGTGTCCGAGCAGAAGGACCCCAAGGAAAGCCTCCGCATGATGATAGAGCTCAAGGAGCAGCTCCGACAGGAGGAAGCAAAGAAAGGCTTCAAGGTCGTTATCATTCTCGGAATAATCGGCGTTATCGGAGCTATCGCGTTCTTCCTGCTCTACAGCGGCAGCAGCCTGCTCGGTATTGAATACAAGGAAGAGGCTCTGAGCGGCATCTCCAATATCATCAAGGAAGCCTCCCTCTATATCGCGGTCGCTATGGGCGCGACGGGACTTGTCATGATAAGCGGCGTCGGCTTCCTGAAGACGCTTGCCTCGCTCGTGTATCTACTCGCAGGAATAATACAGGTATTCCCCGGTCTGCTGATGATATCGCTGCACGAGGGCAGCCTCGGACTGATAGTGACATTGTTCGTCATCTCCATCGCCTGCACTATCGCAGTATTCGGCGGTCTCTCGGGACTGGAGTCAGTCGGACAGTACTTCAACCGCAACAAGCGCATTCCCGAAAGAGAATACAGATAAAAGCAAAACAGCCTTAAAGAAGTTACCACTTCTTTAAGGCTTTTTCGCTTATTTAAGTACCGATTCCTGCAATGTGAAATGCATGGGAATTCCCATATTCATGCGGATATTGAGCTCGCCCTGTATCAGCGGCAGGAAGTAGCGCATCGCCGCGTCGGTGATGTTGTTGCCCGCGGAGTTGATGTACTCGCGCGGCAGGAACTTCTCCTTGTTCGCGATGAGGGAGGCATCAGCCGCCTCGATAACGACCGTGTAAGGCATATCCTTCACGCGGCGGAATGCCATCATCTTGCCCGTATTGCCCGCAAGCGCACATCTCACGCCCGCAGCTCCGACTGCCTCGGATTCGTCGATATCAGTGCGCGAGCAGAGGTGCGATGAGCAGCGCTGCATAACGTTGAGCTCGATAGAACGCACCTTGCAGCCTATCTGCTCGCGTACCTGCTCCTCGAGGTACTTGCCTATGCCCGAGAGGTACTTGTGTCCGAAGTTGTCGACTACTCCCGACTGCACGCCGTCAGGCACCTCCATGCCCTCTGATACCGCGACGATGACCGCCTTGTGCTTCGCCATCTGGTTGCGGACGTCGTTCATGAACTTGTCCAGCGAGAACTCAGCCTCGGGGACGTATACGAGGTGCGGAGCAGACTCGCCGAGCGCGTGCAGTACGGCGCTTGAAGCCGTCAGCCAGCCCGCGTGACGTCCCATGACCTCGACGATAGTGACGGACGGTATGCTGTATACCGAGCTGTCGCGGACTATCTCATGCATGGTAGCGGCTACGTACTTAGCCGCCGAGCCGAATCCGGGGGTGTGGTCGGTGACGCAGAGGTCGTTGTCTATGGTCTTGGGTATGCCGATGACCTTGATATCTATCTTCTTCTCGGCAAAGTACGCCGAGAGCTTGTCCACGGTGTCCATTGAGTCGTTGCCGCCGATGTAGAAGAAAGCGCCTATCCTGCGCTGTTTCATGGTCTTGACTATCTTCTTGTAGGTCTCCTCGTCCTCCTTGTAGTCGGGCAGCTTGTATCTGCACGAGCCGAGCACGGTCGACGGCGTCTGGCGCAGGAGCTCCATGTCGTCGTTGGTGTTGATGAAGGCTTTGAGGTCGATGAGGTGGTTCTCTATCATGCCCTCGATTCCGTTCACCGAGCCGAATATAGCGTCTATCTTGGGCTCCTTGAGAGCCTCCCTGAATACGCCCACCAGCGAGGCGTTTATCGCGCAGGTGGGACCTCCCGACTGCGCTACTGCAATGTTCATCATATTGCTTCCCTCCGTTGTCGAAATACGAACGTATACCTTATTATAGCATACGACCGTAAAAAAATCAACATCTGACGAAAATTTTTAAATGCGAAAAAGTTTGGGCACGTATTGTTCGCAACTGCACAATGCAGTGTCACAACTCCCGCCTGATGAATAGTATGAAGTGTGCGGAGGTCATCTGCACGATGTCCTCCCGCAAATCTCTATAGGAGGAAATACCATGAACCTTAATATGTTCAGCAATATAGACGGGCTCGTCCTTCGCGAGCAGGGCAGCTCTATCCCCTACGCCGACCGTACAGAGCGTATGGATATGTCCGCGCAGACAGATATGCCCGCTTCCCCTCAGCTCGCAATGGCTTACGTGCCCTTCCAGCAGTGGGGCGACGCTATGGAGCCCGAGAAGGCGCTGTCCTGCGGCACACTCTTCTCCGACCTCGCCTTCCCGTTCGAGAGAGGAGGCGGCAGATAATGGACCCTCGCTGTGTTCTTCTCAAACGCATCAAACAGTACGATTTCACGCTCAAGGAGCTCAACCTCTACCTCGACACGCACCCGACCTGCCCGCGCGGTCTTGCGATGTTCGCCAAGTATAAAAAGCTCCGTGAGGACGCCGTCGCCGAGTATAACGACAAGTTCGGTCCGCTCACTCCCGAGCAGAACAAAAACCTTCAGAACTGGGACTGGGTCAGCGACCCGTGGCCCTGGGAAAGGAGCTAATATATGTGGCAGTATGAAAAGAAATTGCAGTACCCCGTGAATATCAAGAATCCCGACCCGCGTATGGCGAAAATCATCATCTCGCAGCTCGGAGGTCCCGACGGCGAGCTCGCAGCCTCGCTGCGCTACCTCAATCAGCGCTTCGCAATGCCCTACGCAGAGGTAAAGGGACTGCTGACGGATATCGGCACCGAGGAGCTCGCCCACGTCGAGATGATATCGGCGATACTCTATCAGCTCACAAAGGACCTCTCTATCGACGAGATAAAGGCAAGCGACTTCGACACCTACTTCGTCGACCACACCGCGGGAATCTATCCCGTCGCAGCCTCGGGAGCACCCTTCACCGCGACCTACTTCCAGTCCAAGGGTGACATCATCACCGACCTGCACGAGAATATGGCTGCCGAGCAGAAGGCTCGCACCACCTACGACAACATCCTCCGCCTCGCAGACGACCCCGATGTGCGCGACCCTATCCGCTTCCTCAGACAGCGTGAGATAGTGCATTATCAGAGGTTCGGCGAACCGTATCGTTCAAGATGTAACACAAAACATGGTATTCTTAATACTGAACCGTATCGTTCAAGATGTAACACAAAACATGGTATTCTTAATACTGAACCGTATCGTACAAGATAACACAAAGAGCTGCCGGCAA
The DNA here is from genome assembly GCA_000701945.1 of Anaerotruncus sp. MC2020. Lineage (GTDB taxonomy): Bacteria > Bacillota > Clostridia > Oscillospirales > Ruminococcaceae > Ruminococcus > Ruminococcus flavefaciens_B. The sequence continues at coordinate 18,814 of JNKE01000023.1, read as the reverse complement.
AAAAATCCTCATGCATCGTTTATGATACATGAGGATAGTGTTTTATGTCGCGTGAAAACGGCTATATTAGACTGATTGTGATACATTCCAGCTGGATAGGCTTCGGAACATCGTAACCGCCTAAAAAGTAACCTCCCTATCCAATTAAGTCTAAATAGACTACCAGATTTGGGGGTGTTTGTCGACTGCTCTTTCAGTATAACACTTCAATTATTATCGGACTTACACCCCCTCCGCAGTATAGTTTTACTACGGAGGGAGTTTTAGTCCTAATGTGTCACTTGAGAGTAACGTATGTTTAGATTATGGCATTTACTCCATCATAGGCATAGGTGCAGAAGAAAGAGTGCAGGTCACTGTACCCAGCGGTGAACCGCTTGAAGATACCAGTTTCACATATGCGTAACCGGATTCATCATATTCCATAAAGTCAAAGACTCTGGAAAGTGTGTCAGAATAAGTATCACTTGCTACAACTGTATCCATATCACTCGGTAAGTAAACGTACATCGTCTTATTGACAGTCGATGTTGCTTCAAAATTGTAGAAGCCGCCGTCTGCCATAGATAAAACCTTAACATAGACTTCGCTATAATCCGTTGTGAAAGTAGTGCCGTTCCAGTCAACTGTAGCAACTACAGGGATACCGTCGATATCTTCGTCCTCGTCTCCGCCTTCTTCAACATTCTCGTCAGCGTTGTAAGTGTAAAGAATAGACACATCACCAATGTTGTTATCAGAAGTCTCAAACTTCACATATATATATTCTTCATCACCAAATGCAAACGGATCGAACTCAACAGAGAAGATACCGTCATCGTCTGTTGTACCGCCTTCAAGCGTTACATACTCATCAGGTACGATTTCAGAGCCATCGCTGTAATAGAATGTGACTGCCATTGCTTCTTCCTGATCAATGTTAGAGATGTCAAATATATACGTTGAAGCATTCTCATCTGCGTTCAGCATGAAGTATGCTGTCTTAGAATCGATGTAATAAGAATTAGCTTCTGTCTCCATACCTTCGGTCACGGCAACAGGTCTCAGAATATCTGTTGTATTAAATGTAGGTGTCCAATTCGCGCTGTTGTTTGTTCTGGAAACAACTACCTCATACTTTACATCTTCGTTATCATACTGTCTTGGGCAGAGGAAAACTGTCTGACCGGCTTTAAGATGATACTGTAAGCAGAAGTTACCATAATCACCATAGCCACTGTCGCCTGCCAAATAATTACCGCCAAGGTTATCATACAGATCACCATACATATATGCTATTGTCTGTGACCAGAAGTAGTAAACACCACTCTTGGGCGCTGTAAACTTAAAGTACTGCTTCTGTCCGTCAACTGTAGCACCTGCAGTAGGTGTATCAAGTGCGAGATCAGTTACAGGATATGCCTCTTGACAGCTTACAGACCACCTATACGGAATAATAGTGCTTGCATTATTTGCGTTAAAGTCGCCTGTTACCTTGATATATACCTTTTCGCCTTCGAGGAGTGTATAACTCATATCCAGCTTGTTCTCGTAGCCGTCATGGTAATTGTTTTCAGCATCATACCAATAGGTCCAGCCATCATTGTAAGCAGAATACTCGCTGCTATACTCCACATCTTCACCGAAGTATACCTCGTAGTTTACGGATAAATTATGCTCAGATGCGGCAAAATTGAATCTATAAGTACCATTTTCAGGAGCAGTGAACTCATAGCACTGTACGTCATAAGCCGAAATTTCGTTCGAACCTTCCTCCACATCATCAACCTGAGTCATACTACGGTCATATTCTCTGAGAATGAACTCAGGAACTATTGCGGAGCTGCCATTATTCGTAACCTTGATATAAATCGTTGTAGGCTCATCAATATACAGTCTGTATCCGTTCGAGCTACTAAACAGTTCATACTCTGTGTACATATCGGAGTCAAGCACTGAGTAAGATACACCATCTACATATGTCTCTGTAAACTCATAAACATTATAAATGTTATTAATTTCCGCATCGCCAAGATCAAACTTGTAGTATGTTGTATTGCCGGCTCTGAGGACAGAAGTATTGTCACTGTTGTACTGCGTATTCACAGTGCCATTTATAATGGTGTCCTCAGCTTTAGCCAGTGTGAATGTCAGCGTACCTTCATCAGCTTTATTCTGCGGAGTGAATCTTATAGCATACTGATGATTGGGTTCAAGATTGAAAGCTTTCAATACTGCGCTAGATTCATTGCCGTATTGAACTGCTTCGTAGTGATTCTCAACATCCTCAACCTGCCAGTAGAACGGGGTTCTTGAAGATGCGGTCAACTCATACTCACCGGCAGCATTCGTTGTAAATGTATACTCAGTATAATCCTTGCGGTCAAGAACAACATTGTTTACTGTTGTTCCGAGTGTATAATTCACAGGATTAAATGCTGTTGCATTAAAGCTGAAATTATAGACACTTGTCATTCTATCATTGATCTGTGGTCTAACATAGACTTCTTCACCAGGAGCAAGATAAATCTGCTGGTAAACAAGGTCTTCTGCGCTATACCACTGAGGCTTATTAAAGTAATCCTTATAGTATACAGCATATCCAGCATTTGCAGTATCATTATCACCTTCGATCTGAACAACATCAATTGTTATCATGACCTCAGTATCAGTGTCATTGACATATCTGTACCACTTGTTTGAAGCAGCCATTACGTCGAAATCATTATAGTTGTTCTGGTCTATAGTGAGTGTACCTGTGTATGGAGTATTCAGTGCTGCATCAGTTACATCACCCTCAACATTTACATCACAGGTTGCGATCTCACCGTCATCGGTATAAGCAAGAACACTATAAGTTCCTGGGATAAATCCTGTAAAATCGATCCACTCACCATAGTAATTATCATAATAATCATGCCAAACAGAAGACTTATTCTCATCTGATATAATAAAATGTGATGTCTTGTTGGTATAGAGTCTAATTGATTCATCAGGGTTAACTGTAATTACTGGCTCATCGAATGCAAGAGCTTCGAATGCATCAACCACATGGATCTTATAATATGTCTTATGACCGTAGCGATCAAGAACAAAGACATACCCTGTGCAGGTATCATTTGCTGTAACCAGACCGTTCTTGTCAACAGTAAGAGCCTTTGTATTAGAGTAGTAGCGAAGTCCAATACCCGTTGCATCAAGCTGGCAAGCATCACCGAAGTTCATTGAAATCTCCTTCGTAGTGTTGGAGATAACAGTATAAGCCGGTGTAACTGTCAGGGTTGCCACAGAAGAGTTGACAGACTCGTAATCATCTGTAACGATGCAGCGATAGAGACGACCATCATCGGTGTACTTGGTTTTAAAGGTGTATGTAGAAGATATGGCACCTTCGATATTAGCCCAGTCAATCGGTGTATCATCATCGGTTGCAACGCCTGTCTGCCACTGATATTTGAGGTTATCACCTGTAGCCGTAATAGAGAATGACACATTCTTGCCCTCGACAACAGTAGTTGACGGGAGATCAGAGACGGTCATCGGAGTTCTGACTGTCAGGGTAGCAGCATCAGATGTCTTGGTCTGACCATAGTTATCAGTTACTGTACAGCGATACTGAGTTCCAGATGTTGCAGTAGAACCGTCCACAGTGATAGATGCTGTGTTAGCACCTGTTCCCGTGTAAGCATGCCAGTTAGTTGTATTAGGAAGCTTGTACTCCCATGCGTATGATGTAATGTTTGAATCGGAGGATACTGTAAATGTGGCGGATTGATTGGAGAAGATTGTAGTTGATTTGGGAGATGTTATTGAAAGAATGGCCTTTAACGACAGTGTTGCTACTCTTGATTCTACTGTTTCAGTTCCATTGCTCAGAATACAACGATACTTTCTTCCGTCATATTTCTCTGCCATTGTAAAGCTAAATGTATTCTTGTTGTTATTAGCTATATTCTGCCAGGTGTTACCGTCCTTGCTGTATTGCCACTGATAGTTTGTTGTTCCAGGTGCGTCAACAGTAAACACAACCTCTTCTCCAACTGTTGCTTCTTTATCTTCCAGTTCCTGTGATATTGCATAACTTGCCTTTAACGACAGTGTTGCTTCTCTGGATTCTACTGTATCTGTTCCATTGCTCAGAATACAACGATACTTTCTTCCGT
>JNKE01000023.1:0-14662 GCA_000701945.1 Anaerotruncus sp. MC2020 | reverse complement strand
TTGTGATACATTCCAGCTGGATAGGCTTCGGAACATCGTAACCGCCTAAAAAGTAACCTCCCTATCCAATTAAGTCTAAATAGACTACCAGATTTTGGGGTGTTTGTCGACTGCTCTTTCAGTATAACACTTCATAGTGAATCAGACTAATAATAGCCCGAAATCGCTGTTACGGCTATAGATTTATCGTATGACAAAGAATGCTTTGAACATATAATACTCTTATAACTCATATCGTATGGATCCAGATGTTTTTGATTCTTTTAATTTGCATGTGAATCCATGTTTTTCATAAAAATGAATTAATCTGTCAAAGTGATCTGAATCAACATCAGAAAGCTCACCAATGATGTATTTAGCATCTGTTTTCTTGCAATAATCAAGGAAATAGGGCATTAGAATTGATCCGTTCCCTATATTATTATCTTGAACTAGTATATCATCTATTTTTATATACTTACTGTCTTTACTGTAATCATTTTCAATCGTAGCCATTATTCTTGGATGATTACTAATGGAAGAATATGTTTTACTGTATAGCATAAACCAAATATCATTATCAAAACACCTTTGAATAATGAGACATTCTTCCTCTTTTTTGTTTTTATTTATACCAACGATAATATGATTTTTATCATTCAGAGCATTTTTCATGCTATCATATATATCTTTTTGTTGCTTTGATTCTGTCTGTATAGCGTTTATTTTGTTTTCATATAGAGAAGCCAAATTAGATTCAAAGTTAATTAATTCTGTATGAAAGAAACGACAGAATTTATCAAACAAGAGATTCTTAATCTTAGACATAGCTATAGTCCTTTCTGTTATTAATACAATAATTGTAGTATAGTGTATGTTGATTGAATGTAAATCTTATGCTACCATTTATGATCATAAAAAACAATAATTATTATTAACACCGAGACTATTATTGATTCCATTCCAAGAATCGTTAATTGATAGTCCTGAAAACAAATTGGCGTAAAAAATATAACTTGCATCAAGAGCCGTAGTTGGTATTAAATCATCTTCGTGACAAATCGAATTATCAGAATGAGGAAATGACTTTTTCTGAAGGTATTCATATGTTTTACAACAATTTAAAAACAATAACTCGCAATGAAAATTCAGTTGTTGTATATGGTTGCAAAAACGCTTATATCTTACTGGCGCGTCTGAGAATTCAAGTTGAGTATCATTTGCATGTCCCGCAATATGAATGTGAGTGATATGATTTTTTCTAATACGATTCTTAAACTGATCAAAACTACAGCCATGAATAGCAATAACCAGATAATTACTGCTTTTACTATGGACTTGTATATTATCTATTTCTTCATTAACTCTTATATCGTCCTCCTCTAGTATTACCATACTTGCGCATAGAACAATTTTTTGATGTTCAGGTTTTTTTTGGAGTTGTTCTTGAATCTGAAGATCATAAGTTAGGTTTCGAGATAAGTTTATATATGAATAGCCACATTTCTTCCATTTTTTCATTCTCTTATCATTATCTACCTCGTTATCCATTTTTTCGAATTGATGAACATTTGTCAAAAGAGACCAACAAAAATAGATTAGCATTCGTCTTTTTTCCCTATATAACTTCCCTAATAATAGAGCGATTTTATGCCTTATTTCTTGAGTTTTCATGTTATTTTGAATTGTATCTATGTGATCTGGAGCTTGAGTATTATCATTGTCCAAGTATTTTTCAAAAAAATCAAATATGGGCACTATAAAGTCTTTAAAGGTATTATCACCAAGTCTTTCTAAGTATTCTTCTTTTGTCATATATATCCCCTCTATAAAAGATGTTAAAATAGATACTTAATTATAACATATTTCGACTATAAAAATCAAGGAGGCAAGTATGTTTTTTAGCCTTATACTTGAAAATCAGAGTGGCGACTGTATCGACATGACCACGACCGCCAACCAATATATTACCTCTCAGATACGGAACATCCTGAAATTGTCAGGTCAGAGCTCGATTTCCGGTGTTTCTTTAAGTAAATATGCGTTGAGCAGCTTTTCCATTATTGCGTCCTTCCTTTCGATAGACTTTTCACGCACGTCCAGCCTCTCATTAAGTCGGTGTATCTGCCCCTTCAGATGAGCAACATTTCTCTCACATAAGGCCTTCTGTTCTTCAAACTTTATCATCATAAATTCGATAGTTTGATTTTTGTCATGAATTATCTGCTTCAAAGCAATAACATCATCAAGTCAGCTCGCATCGCCATACAGATCAAGAAGAACGTCAGCAAGCGGAGCTATTGAATCTTGATAGCGAAAACTGAAGTCCTCAGAGCCTTCGGAAAAGACTTTTTTACGTGGCTTCCGAGACATTTTTTCCCTTTTCATCAAGCAGATCCATTATTTGGGATATAGACACCACCCTGCTCTGTTTTTACTTTTTTAAGGCTCTCGATAGTTGTTGAAAGCATCAGACTCGGAATATAACCCGATAAAACAGCGGCAAAGGAAAGCCTATTCGCTTTCCTTTGCCGCTATTTACTGTTACGGTGCGTTCCACTGTCTTGTTGCAGCTGCGTCTCCCGAACTCTGTATCGCATCCGCAAGAACATCAAGCCTGAATACATAATCTTCAGTTAATGCATATGCAGCTGAATTCAGTTCAACGCTGTCTAATAACTGCGCTGTCAGCTTGCTGTTATCCAATGCCCCAGTGTAATAAAAACAACCATCTCCGGATGGATCAGCATTTGGATCACTGTAGCTCCAGCCGTTTTGCTCCCAACCGGATATCATTTTTAGCGTAATTGTCTTGCTACCATCCGTGTATGTGAAGGAATTGCCACTCTGCACCGGCTGAGTGCCGAAATCGAAGACATCGCAAACATTGCCTTCGCTGTCATACCACATAGGAATAAAGCATACTCGCAGCCTTTCACCTGGATACTTGCGGTTGTCTTTGATTTTTACGTCTTTATCAACAGTATAATTGATGCCATCCCATGTGTATTCTTTGACAACCTCCTTGCCCTCATCATCAGTGGAGTTTCCTTCATTTACAGCAATATCCACGCTGCCTGGTGCAAAGCTGTTTTTTCGTTCACTGCTGAAATAAACTGCAGCGAATACAATGAGGGGAGCCATGAACAATGCTGCGATGATACCAACGACGCCTGCGACGCGTTTCTTGTTGAGTTTTTTCATTCAAAGCTCCTCCCTTCTTATGTACTGCTGCGTTTGATCTTATTTTCAGCATATGCCTGTGAACTGAGATATGCATACTCTGTTTCGGTGTTGGTAAAGCTTGCAGTTGCAGCGTTATCCTTAACAGTGTCTGTGTCAGTTATCTTAAACCAAACGTACGGATCACTTCCGCTCATTGCATCTGTCCCCTGTTCTATCATCTTTGAGCTGTCAGAACCCTTATAGACATTCGAACCTAACCAGAAATCATAGTCCGTTTTAGACCAGCTTGTTAGCTCTGTAACTTTGTACAGCCCCTTCTGGAAGACCTTTACGTTCCTGATGCCCCTGCGGACAATCGGCACGAATGTGTATTCCGTTTCAGTACCTCCATTAGGAGTATATGTAACAGTTACTGTGTTAGCAGACTTATTGTAGCTGTATTTGCTTGTAGACGGCAGAGGCGAATCCCCCTCAAAGGTATAACTGCCGTTGGCATTCATCGTAACATAGAAGCTGCTTGCCGGATTATGAGTATCTGTTTCGCCATAATAATCAACCCTGAATACGAATTTCTGCTCATCATCGCTGTTGTGGATAAATGAGTCAAGAAGGCTCAGCTTTTCTATGTTGAAGAAGTATTCACTTGATGAAGTTGTATTCGGAACACTGATAGTATACGTCACATGAAGAGTATTACCGATCTGTTCCTCTTTTTTCTCAAGCAGCTCTTCATTTTCACATTCAATAACGCCAAGTGGGCTGATTGTGAATATCACATCTTCTTGAAGCTTCGCATACCCTTCTTTCGGACGGCTCTCCATCAGGTAATAACGCTTGTTATCCTTCAGCGGAGGAAGTGTATTGTCGACCTTCGGGATAATACCATTAGCATCTGTTAAGAGACTTTCGTAGCCTGCCATCGGATCAAATGCTTTCTGCATAACACCCAGTATGCTGGCGTCCTTGTAGAGCCTGAACTCAACATTATCGAGCGGAACTCTTGTTGTGCCATCAATCTTCTTAACATCGAATGTGAACGGCTTATTATAGATATCGATCTTTGCGATCATTACGCTCTCTTCAGTCGAATACTCAGCCCAGTACCTGCCATCGGACTTATTGTTTTCATCATCATCGGAATCATTTTCGTTGTCCCATGAAGCAATACTATAATTTCCCTCAGAACCCGTGATTGTGAAGCTCACCGGCTCTTTCATGCCGATGAAGCCTCGCGGTGAGGATATCTCCCTGACAGTTACCACATCGCCCGATTGTAAACCGTAAAGGATGGTAACATTTCCGCTTCCGTCCGATTCATATGTCTTTGTAACGGAATTAACGGTTATCTCGAATTTGCCTCCGGAAAGAGGTGTTTCGGCAGAGGATGGATCAGTGGAAGTGTTCCACTGGTAGAGGTTTATCTCAAGTCCTCCCTTACGCTTGTTGTGGATAGTGTCGATACGGACATTAGCATTTCCGGTCTCACCTGTTGCGACCTCTTGACCTACAGCGTAGCTTACGGTATAATCGTCGTACACTGGGTTTCCGGCATTATCTTCAACTCTGAAATTATCCAGCATATCTCCGCTTTCAAGCTTTGTCAGTGAGGTGTACGAAGTGACCTTTCCTATTTTATCATCAGCGTTAGCCTTTGATACTACTGCGTCCTCCACCTTGACCTCATAGATATGGTAATCTGAAAGTGAATATCCGGGCTGTAGGCTTTCAAAGAAATACTTTGCCCTTGTTTCTGGGGATTCAAGCTCAAGCACTGTTCCGTCAAGCGGCACTGTGCTGTCGCCGAGGAATACTGCAACGTATATTTTATCATGAGAGCTTGTGAAATCGGCATCGCTCCACACCTTATCGGCTTCAAGACCGATACCGCGGCGGTTGATGATATCCATAAATGCGTCTGAGCCGCCTACTATCATACCAGTACTTTCGTCCGCACTCAATGTCTGGTAGGAATTCTGTTCTTCAGAGCCGTTTACCAATGCTGATCTGCATTTGTATTTTTTCAGATCATATCCAACGGGTATCTCATAGTCTCTTTCCTCGACCATGAACTTTGTTCCTACGATAAGACCGGGCACCTTTACCGTATATCCAGCAGGCACATCATCGATAGCGCCAAAACGTGAGGTATATATTGTGATGTCCTGCTTCTGTTTTTGTGTCAGAGTTGCAACATCATTCACATAGACGGGGGCGTCTTCAGTACCGATGTTGTACCTTTCGTACCAGCCTTCTCCGGGATTTGAAGTGTCAGGTTCCCATACAACAAAGTAGCCGTCCGGGTCGGTAAGATAATACCTGTGCAGATCAGCAGGCTCCCATTTTTTGGATGCCTCATCATAGAATGACAAGCGGTACTTGAATCGTGTATTATCGACCGTTGAGAGACCTGTTGTTGCCTTCGGATCATATCTGAGCAGGTTCCCCTCATTTTGCGCATCTGTTTTGCTATCATAGTTCTCATTGTACAGATTCTTTTTAATATTCAGCGTTCTTACCATTCCGGTTTGCAGCTTATTATCAAAGGCGATAGTCGGCTGCATACCAACCTGTGCGGATTCAGTTTTCAGATCCTTGATATTTCCTGATACCACAACAGAATCCAAATTAACAGTACCGTTATTAGCTGTTGGATTGTCAAGATCGTAGATATCTGAATTGACTGCACACTCAACAACATAATATAACATCGCTTCGTCCGGGAAATTAATCTCAATATTCCTTCCCGGTACCAAGAAGAAAACATTTTCATATGTTTTTACGCCGCTTGGCGGCACATAAGTACTTGCATAGCGAACAGTCTGTGTAGAACTCTGATATTTGACAGATACATTTCCGCTTGTATCTGTATCCGTCAAAGGAATCCAATGCTCGTCGGATTCCTGGATCTTATAAAAGATCTGGAAGGGATATTCAACAAGGCTGAAATCCATATCACTATTTTCTGCACCGGACAGAGTCTTCGCAAAAAGAACGTTTCCGGGAGTTACGGCAGAAAGATTGAACTTCATATGGAGGTTTGATGCACCCGCACCTCTCTCCATATAATATACCTTCATTTCATGTGTAGTATAATCCTTGAATACATAGCCCTGGTTAGCTTCTTCCTTCTCTCCGTTTTTTTCAAATATTCCGTTTACATAAGCTTCTGCTTCGGCTTCATCGTGTCCTTTAGCTTTATAGTGATCCTTGAATATTTGACGCAGAGTAGTTTTTGTACCGTTTACATCCACATTACCTGTACGGAAATTTACTTTACCGTATTCAGCTGAGTGGATACCGCCGAGGTCGAGTACAAGCTCGCCGTCAACATAGAGCCAGAAGTCATCGTCACCGGTAAACTCAAAGATAACATCGTTTCCCCATGCGTCGAGGCCGCTTGGTGTCTGAACAAAGGTTGCGTCCATCTCCATGCCGAGATAATAGTCCGCCTGCTTCTTTTCTGTTCCACTCTCATTACTGTAAACAGTGTAAAGCTTCTCATATTTTCGGGGATCCGTTTCATGAAGAAGTCCTTTTTCCCAATCATTATAAACAGACAATACATCATAAAGGTTCTGAGGGTTTAATGTAGAAAATGAATTAGGTTTGATATAATTATATGGCAAAAACTGTCCATGCTTACGCGTAGGCATGTCAGATTCCATAGTACCAAGTTCTCTGTATACCGTGAAATCATATATCGGCTCATTATATTTAACGACTGTTTCACCGCCATCCTCAACTTCATATGACGAAACGGTTGTGAGCTTGCCGTCCTTGTCAACATAGAGAGGGTTATGGTTTTTATCCGTCTGCTGTACGAGTCCACTTCCGTCTGGAACTAATGTTGCAAAGTTCTGGCAGCTGTCATACTCAAAGTAACCAGTAGAATTATGAATACTCTCAATAAAGATGTGGTTTGTCAGGACAGCTCCATCAAAAGCGGCATCAAAATCATTTCCTGCACAGGATGTCTTAGCAACTTTAGGATGACCGTTTTCGTCCATTGAAGCAGAAAGCAGTCCCTTGGTATTAGCCGTATTACCATCGAAATAATTACTCGTTATATCACTGCCGGAATTATTACTTTTACTATCATCGCCGAAATCGATCATACGCATGGTTATGCCGTATTCCGTATTATCGACCGTCGTGACTTCATGGAGCCTGGCAACAGAGGAGCCGCTGGTACTTGAATCATCAAAAGTGGCAAAATAGAAGGTATCCGCATTTGCAAACGGAACAGTCTTTATCGTACCGCTTGCCTTATCTGCCGCCAGGGCGACATACTGCTTGATTCCGTTATCCCATGCGATAATATTTGAATAATATTCACCGTAGTAGACCTTGCCGTCTATTTCTTTGTACTCACGCCCCTGCATGAGTATTCCTATCTTATCATCGGACAACGTCTGATTGCTGGTACGCTGCGGAGCAATGTACTTATCCGAAAAGGTATTTCTCAGATCATAGTATCCGTTTTCGGTACCGTCACTGTTGTAGTACACCGAGAACTCCCACAGGAGGGTGTTCATGGTATCATCGAGCCACATTATCTTGTCGCCGTAGGCGTAGACCTGACACAGCGTGCCGTTATGGTCAACAGCATAGTAGATGTACTTTTTGTTCACATCGTCCCAAACACGGGTGTAGACGATGACCTGTGCTCCGTCTTTAGCTATTTCGCCGTCCGAAACGCTTATCATTTTCGCGGTGCAGGTCAGCGAATCAGACTTGGGAACACTTGATTCCAGAACCAAATAGAGGTCAGTCGGTGAGGTGGAGGCTTCAAAAGAAGTGCCGTTGAAATGGATATAATAGTCGCCGGATTTCAGTCTGACAGTCTTATCGGTATTCGGCAGAACCTTAAAGGCAGTTGCCTCTTCAGAGTTGCTGGTCAGCGACAATACGCCCTCGTCACATTTCAGATATGTACCTGCATCAGACCTGAGGTAATAATTATCCTCGCTTTTGTTCACGAAAGTCCACTTGGTGATATCACTGCTTTCGGTAACATAGAGAACGCGCTCATTGTGAGCTTCGTCGAGGACGGGCAACTGATAAAGCTTTGTGCCTGGAACGAAATCACCTGCTGCAAGACCGTATCCGTAAGAGCTGCCGCTGGTGTGCTCCATTAAACCGTAGGATTTGCCGTCGAGATTACAGTAATCATTCGGTAAACCGAAAGACGAAGCATAATAGAATACGAGTCGGTAATTCATCAGGAGTTCATCTGGATTCGGTATGTTATCATAAAAACGAATGCCGGAGCCGCCGTTAGACCATTGTAGATAATATGTTGTGTTTCCGTCTTTTAAATGAAATGCATCAGCAGGAGCGACGTCAATTGTGGTTCCGCTGTTTGTGTCTGTATAGGAATCCGCATCGTTGTCTATCGTAAACTTCGTTGCACTTGCTTTGTCTACAAGTTCTACTCCTTTTTTATCGCTTTTTCGTTTGACATACTTTCTTCCACCTGTTGTGTCCGTGGAAAGGTAATAGTTATTTCCCTCTTTCTCAAGATACCACTTTAATTTGCTGCTGTTTGCTGCAACGTCGGAAAAAGAATTATACGTCGCAACTTTAAAGGAATTACGGCCACTGGTAGTATCAATCTCGTTAGTTACATATATTCTTTTTAATGTGTCAGTTATTTTGGTTTTATATTCCACATAGATATAAAAGCCATCCTCCGCATTATCGCTTTCCAAATCAGCCATTTCCTTTGCCATTACAGGTGTGATAGTCGAATCCTTGTGTGCTGGTGCATCAACTATCTCGTAAACAGAAAATCCTGTCGCATAGAAGCTGACTTTGCCTTCCTCAGCAGTAAAGTCAAATATCTGCTCTCTTGTACCATCATCGAGGATATGCCAGAGCGTGATATCCTCTGTTATCACGGGGTCGGTTATCTCGACGAGGATAGGGTTCTCCTCGCCGGGCTGGTAGTCGTTCTCGCCGTCGGTTATAGTGATATCGTATGCAGCGATACCGTCGTGCTCGTCGGAGACATCGACAGCCGTAGCCTCCGCGCCCTCGGGCATGAGGCCGTCGAGCGTAACGACCTGCTCAGCCTCCTCGCCGTTGGGATAGAGCTCGAGGCTCTGGAAGGTGAGGTCGGACACTTCTTCAGTAGCAGCCTCAGTTACAGCCTCCGTTGTGACGATGTCCTCAGCGTAGACCGGCGAGACGCTCGATGAAGACATAACTATTGCAGCCAAAAGACTGACTGCTTTCTTTGCTAATTTTTCAAACATATCGCCGTTTCCTTTCGTAAAGTTTCTGTGCCTGTCAGAACTCGTCCTTTGCCTGATCACAGGTCATGCCGCTGGGATATTTATCGGTATAGGCAGATACGGGTATACCCTCTGCCGTGAGGTTGATCTCGAATCTCTGGTCGAATACGCCGAGATAATCCTTCTTGAATATCGGGATATCGAGGTGGTCGAAGAGAGCCGTGGTGGACTCTCCGGGCTTTACAGCCTTCATTTTCTTTCCGGTGTCACCACCGGTATAGTAGAAATAGTACACGGTCTTGCCGGTATCGGTATCAGTGACCGTATCCATGATGAAATCGTTATTGTTCGTGGAAATTCCGTTCAGAAACGCCGTACCATCGGCGAGCTTTATCGCACTGAGGATATTGTTCAGCCGCCTTGCCGAGCGCTCTGCGTTCGTTGAATTCGTATCGGGATCATAATTGTCCTTGAAATTGTCGATATATTCCTGAGTTTTACCTGTTTCGTCGAACTTCTTGAGGTCTACTGTCATTTTCAGCCTTATGAACACGTCCACCTGTCCGTTGTTCACGCCGGACGGGTCTTTTTCAATTTTCATGCCGGGCTCGGAGGCTCTCGCCTTATACTGTCCGGCGCTGTCCCATGCCGGTTCCCGAATCGCTACGGAGCCACTCTTGCCTTCAAGCCTGTTCGAAACGGTATCCTCGCTGTGAAAGTAGGCAAATAACCCTGACAGCAGCATTACATAAACTATAAAAGCAGCAGACAGAACGGTTATACGCTGTCTTTTTCTTCCGCTCAGCGCTTTTTTTGCAAATGCTTTGAGCTGCATAGATATTCCCCCTTTCATTCAGACTTATAGAAACAACCGAGAAGTAACAGCAAAACGCACCCCAAAGCTATAGCTATCTTTCCCGCGAGCGACTGTGCAAAGCCGAGCAGTCTGCCGCCGTATGGCAGTGCAAACAGCGTTTTTCCGATGTATTTATCGCGCGTTACCGGGTCTGGATCAGGGGAATCGTTCATATCCCCCTTAGTGATAATGCCGTCAGATGTTATCTCTATTGCTCGGTGAGTGACACGGATATCGGCAACTCTGAAAGAAATCACATCACCGGCTGTTATTTTGTCATAGCTGCTGTAGGTGCTGACAAAACAGACACTGCCAACAGAAAAAAGATCATCCATCGAGCCTGACCGGACCTGATACATACGTATACCACAGACATACAGTATCGCAAGTATCACGCCTATGACTATCACAGCCGTTGAAATGATCTGATAGGCAAGCCTGAGCAGCCTGCTGATATGCTGTTTTACGTCATGCTCTCTCATACTATCAATTCTTTATTTCAGATTTACAGTCCTTGTCAGTCAATGATCCCGACAAGGATACCTCTAGCGTCATCGAATTCGTAGGTACAGGTCGAAAGCAGCAGGAGGTGCGTATCCTCGCCCAGATCCTCTTTTTTTAAATTCTGAGTGTGCTTAGCCTCATCAAAGATGTAGCTGATATAGTCGTTTTTGTCCTGCGGAGCAGCAAACACAGCACGGTACGCAGGAGCAGTGCTGTAAGTGTTGAGGTACGCAAAGAACCGTACTCTATGCACGCCATCCTTCAGAGCCAACGAACCCTCGGGGTGCTGCTGCATGAAGTCAGCGTCCGCAAACAGCGAGATATCGGCGAACATACGATGGTTTGTGATATGGTGACCGTAGACTATCGAATTGAAGCCGGAAAAGTCTCTTGTGCACCTGTAATCCAAAAACGGACAGCCCAAATCATAGTTGTACTGTCCGTTCACGCCGTTATGAAGATAAAAATCGTTATCCTTCCCCTGAACCACAGGGAGGTCAATATTGGTATCGGGAATATATATCCAACCGACAGTATCATCATTTACATCTTCACATGACGTAAGCAGATTTTCGGTATTATCAGAGCCTTTTGACACAACTCGCAGCGGCCTTATTCTGTCGATGATATCTTGCTGCTCTTCAAAAGCCTCATCAAGCTGTTTGTCTGGAAGGATATTGTCTGTGTAGTATCTGTAACCGCAGAACGCTCCGGTAATGGCAAACACGAGCAGAACAGCTGCCGTAGTTATTTTACGTTTCATCAGTCTTTTCATTCTGTTTCTTCTTGAGGAACACAAGCACCAGCATTCCACCGGTCATGACAGCGAGCACTGCGATAGCGAACAGCCATACGTTATTTCCAACCGAAAACAGACCGGTCTTCGGGGGAACATAGTCCTCGTCCACAGCGGCATAGAAAATCCACTTGAACTCGATCTCGCCCTGCACATATCCGGATTCCTGTGAACCCACCAGCACGTGCTCGCCGTTGATGTCCACAAGCCTGTGACCGTTATCGGCTCCGACCAGTACATCAAGGTCGTTCCAGATCACTGAGCATTTGAGTGTGTGGGAATCACCCGGCTGATAGAAACCGCAGTCATAGACCTGCTGGGTGAGGTCGATATTGCCGTCACCGGTGACAGTGCCCTTGTAGAACTCCTGACCGTCGAGCCAGAAGGTACATTCGCATCCTTTTTCGAGGTCGATCTCGCCATCTTTGTAAAGAGGTTCAACATAGAAATAGATGTGGTACGCCTTGTCGTCACGCAGATTCATGAGCTGGACGTCCTTTGTGTAGGTGACGCCGTAGTCCATATTCTCCACACGGAAGAAGTATTCGCCTGTCGAACTACTGACGACATTGCCATCAGAGTCCATAGCAGTCAGCTTCTCCGGAAGTCCCTTTACCGCACCTTCGGGCAAAGCGACCTCCGCAAAAGCTGTGAAGCTTTTGCAGGAAAGGAAAAGGAGACAGCTTAACAAGGCGGTCAATAACTTCTTTGCACGCATTGTGCTGTCTCCTTTCATATAGATTTAATATATTATGCCGTGTGACATTATGTGGTTGCTGTCCATGTGACCAGTGCAAGATCGGATGCAGGAGTTGCTGATCCGCTTGCTCCGGCAGCAGCACTTCCGGTTGTTGCAGCCCAACCGTCCTTAACAGAATCAGCAGTCTCGTTTCCGGCATTATTCTTTGTGACCTGAATAGATTCAAGGTTAACGTTGAGGTCGAAGTCAAATGCAAGGAAATCTTCCTGAGTTGTACCCTTGTCGAGCTGAACATTCTTAACAAGGATGTTTGATGTTTCTCCGGCTTCTACATCGTCTGTGTAGTAGAATGATGTGCCGGTGCCTATTCTCTGCCATTTATCAGCAGCTGAGCCATCACCGATATTATCAAGCTCTATATTAATCTTCAGAGTATTACTTCCGCCGGTCTGAGATACAGCAAAATAGGGATTAGTAGTGCCGAAAGGCGAGGTGGCAACTGTTGGTGTCGCATTATATGTCCATGTGAGATTACTATTAGCTAATGTGGTCTCGTTTGCAGTATATACCTTAACAGTTGCAAGTGCTGTATCAAAGGCAGCTCCAGACTTTTCAGCAAGCTCAGAGATATAGACGTTCTTTCCCTTGGTTGCTACGCCGCCACTGACAGTACTGTCATCGGCTGTCTTGAGAGCATAATAATTTGTGCCGTCGAAGTAATAGCCGCTGAACTGAGCTGTAGCAGGGTCAGCATCGCCTGTTGCAGCAACAAGGTCATAGTTTCTTCTGAAAATGAACAGACCGGCAGCACTGGGTTTGAAAGACTCACTGTCAACAAGCTTTACAGCTCCCTGACCGTTTGTATAGGCTGTTCCATCACCGTAATCAGTTCCGTTGTCAAGCTGATTCTTCGTATAGGTATATGCTGCATCGGCATAAGCAAGCTCACCTGTCTGGAGAGCCTTTCTCTCATCATCAGTCAGAACTCTGTAGTAATTATCAGAAGCATCTTTCTTGGTAAGCTTCAACGTGTTATAGGGTGCTTCCGTTACAGTAGTAAAACCAGTGGAATCAAATGATGAATAAACGACACCAGCGCCGCCGTTAACGAGCTTCATATCGCCAGTGAGCCACATACGAACGAAAGCGTCAACGTTACCGGTATTGATAGCGCCTGCTTCCTTCTTTATGGTCTGACCAGGTACCCAATCCTCCGGGGGAGTAAAATCTTCGGTCACGCTAACATTATAGCTTGCACTTGCCGAAAGACGGTTGGTAACCTCATCCTTGCTTGTAAACCATGCGAAGGTCGATCCTGCGACAGTAACGCCTGCGACAGCTATAGCGCCAACAAGAATTCTGCGATCCTTCTTATTGTTTTTTCTCATAAAATCACTCCTTTATATTCTCTGAGGTTTCCTTTTCTGGGATTGTCCCCTGATTTTTTTCGGAAATCTCACCTATATCTTCAACAGCATTGCTTTCGCCCTCGCTCCTATCAAAATAGAGTTGCATAAGGTAGAAGAATACTGCAATCAGCACAATTATCGGTATTATGAAATACCATCTTAGCTGTATGAAACGAATAATGTAGCCGAGAAACGGCACATGGAACTTTACTACGCCGATGACACGCTTTTCGTCGATAAGGAACGAGTCCTCGGCATCATTGGCGTCGCCCTTTGTCCGGAAGCATGTAACGCCGGTTCCCTGATAATCTTCTAATTTCTGTGTGACACGGTGGGTCAAATAAGCCTCGCTGTCCTCTGATGGATTGAAAGTAATGATGTCATTCTCACTGATATCATTTGCTCCGCAAAGCTTAACGAAGACCATATCACCCGGACTGTATACAGGCTCCATTGAGGGAGTCAGTACAGTGTAATAGCGAAATCCGAACAGCGACTTGCTCGGGTTCTTGCTTGAGGCGAACATCAGCGCACCGATGATAATAGCAGCAGCCAGTATATAAACCATAACCGAACGAACGATTGAAAACACCTTATATCCCGTGCTTTCAGGTAAAGTCGACTGTTCAGTTTGTTTATTTTTCCTCTCTATAATTACCACCGCCTTCTCACCTGAGGACTGTAATTCAACCTCAACTTATATTATAACACTTTATTCGCGAGTTGTCAACACTTTTGTAGTTTTAAAGAATCATTTTTTGCGAATATAGCGCTCCAGTTAAACACCACTTTTCCTATTTTGCAGCTTTTTATTAGCAAAAGCATTCGCTCATACGCCGTGATATACGCTGTACGATTTGCCTCCATTATCGTACAAGATAACACAAAAGTATGGGATTCATAATACTGAACCGTATCGTTCAAGATGTAACACAAAACATGGTATTCTTAATACTGAACCGTATCGTACAAGATAACACAAAGAGCTGCCGGCAA
>JNKE01000022.1 GCA_000701945.1 Anaerotruncus sp. MC2020 | reverse complement strand
CCCTACACTCCCCATAAAAAAGAGGCTGATAAAATGGCTATGACAATGACGCAGAAGATTCTTGCGGCTCATACGGGCGCGGAGTCGGTGCAGGCGGGAGAGCTTATCCTCGCCTCGCTTGACCTCGTCCTCGGCAACGACATAACCTCGCCTGTTGCTATCCGCGAGTTCGCAAGGCTCGGAAAAGACAGCGTGTTCGACAAAAACAGGGTCGCAATGGTCATGGACCATTTCGTACCTAACAAGGACATCAAGGCGGCGGAGCAGTGTAAGGTCTGCCGCGAATTCTGCGGGGATATGGACATCACCCACTTCTACGACGTCGGCGATATGGGCATAGAGCACGCCCTCCTGCCCGAAAAAGGGCTCGTCACGGCGGGCGACGCCGTCATAGGCGCTGACTCCCATACCTGCACCTACGGCGCTCTCGGAGCTTTCTCCACGGGCGTTGGCTCGACGGATATGGCGTGCGCTATGGCGACTGGCAAGGCGTGGTTCAAGGTGCCGTCCGCGATGAGGGTGGAGCTGACGGGAAGCCTCCGCAGATACGTCTCGGGCAAGGACGTTATCCTCCATATCATCGGAAAAACAGGCGTTGACGGTGCTCTCTACCGTTCGATGGAGTTCGGCGGTGCGGGGCTGTCCTCGCTGACTATGGCTGACCGCTTCACCATTGCCAATATGGCGATAGAGGCTGGAGCAAAGAACGGCATTTTCGAGGTCGACGACCTCACGCTCGCCTATATCAGGGAGCATAACGCCTCCGAGCCGAGGGTGTACGCTCCCGACGCAGACGCGCAGTACGACGAGGTGCTGAACATCGACCTCGGCGAGATAGAGCCGACTGTTGCCTTTCCGCACCTCCCCGAGAATGCGAAAACGTTCGCGGAGATAGGCGACGTGAAGATAGACCAAGTGGTCATCGGTTCCTGCACCAACGGCAGGCTCGAGGACTTGCAGGCGGCGGCTGAGATACTGCGCGGCAGACACGTCGCAAAGGGCGTGCGCGTAATCGTTATCCCCGCCACTCAGCGCGTCTACCTCGAGGCTATGGAGCAGGGACTGCTGAAAACATTCATCGAGAGCGGCGCAGTCGTGTCCACACCGACGTGCGGACCGTGTCTCGGCGGATATATGGGCATTCTCGCGGAGGGCGAGCGTGCGGTCACGACTACCAACCGCAATTTTGTCGGGCGCATGGGACATCCGAAGTCGGAGGTCTACCTCGCGAGCCCCGCAACTGCCGCCGCAAGCGCGCTGACAGGCAGGATAACCAGTCCGTGGGAGGTAATGGGATGAAGTATACGGGAAGTGTCATAAAATACGGCGACAACGTCGATACGGACGTCATAATCCCCGCGCGCTACCTCAATACGAGCGTGCCGTCGGAGCTCGCCGCGCACTGCATGGAGGACCTCGACAGGACCTTCGTCAGCCGCGTCAAGCAGGGCGACATTATCACCGCGGGGCTGAATTTCGGGTGCGGCTCGTCACGCGAGCACGCTCCGATAGCGATAAAGGCGAGCGGCGTGTCGCTCGTTATCGCCAAGAGCTTTGCACGGATATTCTACCGCAATGCTATCAACATCGGGCTCGCCATTGTGGAGTGTCCCGAGGCGGCGGAGGAGATACGCGAGGGCGATGAGGTCGAGGCTGACCTCGACAGCGGCATTATCCGCGACCTCACCACGGGCAGGGAGTACAAAACTACGCCGTTTCCCGAGTTCGTGCAGAAAATAATCGAGAATGGCGGGCTTATGGAGTCTATTGCCAAAGGAATAATCGTGTAGGGGACGGCGTCCCGCACGGAAAACGGCGGTAATGTCATTGTAGGGGCGGATATTATCCGCCCGCAAATATACGGAATATTTACGGTAACATTCTGTAGGGGCGCCCTTTGGGCGTCCGTGAACTTCCAGAACGATAATGGCTACAAACTGTAGGGAACGCCGCCCTCGGCGTTCCGCACACGAAATGTCGGTTATTTTGTTCGCAAACAATTCACTGGATTGTTTGCGAAGGGAAGATTAATTGAATTTGATTTTATGCCGCCCATAGGTCGGCACCAAGGGCTCTGCCCTTGGAACCCGCCAAGGACGCCGTCCTTGGAACCTGCGGGGTGACTCCCCACAGTGTGGGGAGATGTCGCGAAGCGACAGAGGGGACGGGCTGTTCAGCTGCCCTCGACCCGCAAGCCTTTGAAAAGGCTTGAGCGAAACTTTTAGTTTCGCGCTGCACCCTATTCGGGGGCGGAAGCAATCTCCGCGTCCCTTACCAACAGGAGGATATATGAAACGAAAAAGCTACAATCCTGCGCTGATAATGTTCCCGATAGGCATACTGGAGCTGCTCCTCATCACGGGCGTGCCCGTCGGCAAGGCTCCGCTGCCGATAGCGGCGACAGTCGTGTTCGGGCTTGCCTCGATAGCGATAATAGTGCTGTCCTGCATAATAAAAAGCAACACGAAGCTGTTCGTCACCGTGGGAGCTATACTGCTCGCGGTGCTCATCTTCATCGGCATAGTGGAGAGCGTATACGCGGACAAGGTGCTCCTGCTGGCGACGGGCTGGTTCATGGGTATGTGCATCGGAATCGGCGGTATAATCAAGAGCATCCGCAACCGCGAGGAGTACAAGATAATCATGTCGATAGTGTTCAACAGCCTGACCGTGGTCGCCGCGCTCGTCGCAGCCATTGCGGAGATTGCGACGTTCCGCGGGCTGGTGATACTCGAAAAGGCAGCGTCCGCAGCGGGCGGACAGTAAGGAGCGATATATGAGAGCTGAAATAGCCCTGCTTAGGGGCGACGGCATAGGTCCCGAGATAGTGGACAGCGCCGCCGCAGTACTGGAAAAAACAGCGCAGATATACGGACACGACTTCCGCTTCACGCCGTATCTCATCGGCGGCTGCGCCATAGATGCAACAGGTCAGCCGCTCCCCGAGGAGACCGTGCAGGGCTGCCTCGCGAGCGACAGCGTGCTGCTCGGAGCTGTCGGAGGTCCGAAGTGGGATGACCTCTCGGGAGACAAACGCCCCGAGAAGGCGCTGCTCGGCATACGCGCGGCGCTCGGGCTGTACACGAACCTCCGCCCCGCAAAGCTGTACCCCGCGCTGAGGTCAGCCTCGCCGCTTAGGGACGATGTTATAGGCGACGGCTTCGACATCATGATTGTCCGCGAGCTTACGGGAGGCATCTACTTCGGCGAGCGCGGCTACCGCGAGGGCAGATACGGTCAGGAGGCTTTCGATACCGAGGCTTACAGCGTGACCGAGATAGAGCGTATCGGGCGCGTGGCGTTCGAGACCGCGATGAAGCGCGATAAGCGCGTTTGCAGCGTGGACAAGGCGAACGTCCTCGAGACCTCGCGCCTCTGGAGAAAGACCATGCACTGCCTCGCGGAGGAATACCCCGAGGTCGGGTACACGGATATGTTCGTCGACAACGCCGCAATGCAGCTTGTTCGCGACCCGAGGCAGTTCGACGTAATCGTTACGTCGAATATGTTCGGCGACATACTCTCGGACGAAGCCTCGCAGATAACGGGTTCGATAGGACTGCTGCCGTCAGCGTCGCTCGGAGACGGCACGCGCGGACTGTTCGAGCCGATACACGGCTCCGCGCCCGATATCGCGGGACAGAACAAGGCTGACCCGATAGCAACGATACTCTCGGGAGCAATGCTGCTGCGGTACTCGCTCGGGCTCGCCGAGGAGGCTGACTGCATTGAGCGGGCAGTCGACGACGTGCTTAACGCGGGCTTCCGTACAGCCGACATTATGGGCGCAGAGCAGGGGACTCCGCTGAGCTGCACGGAAATGACGGAAAGGATACTGAAAGCGCTATGATATGTGAAAAATGCGAGGTCGAGATGAACCTCGCGGAGACTATACAGCTCAACTTCACGAGCCCGAATTTCGCACAGCTCGGACATTTCCGCGTGCCGAAGGAGGAGCGGAGCGTGGAGAAGTACGTCTGCCCCGAGTGCGGCGCAGTGCAGTACGCACCCGAAGTCACCGCAGACGAGCAGTCTGAAGATAAGGAATGAATCGCTTTGTAGGGGGATAGTATCCGCCCGTGTATGCCGTTAATTATATTGCGGGACGTCGAGGGCGTCCGCACGTTAAATCACGGACAGTCCCTACAAGGGATAAACAACGCCTGAACCAATTGTAGGGGCGAGTTCCGCTCGCCCGTCGGTTATTGTTTTCGGGCGCACGGATAAGCAGCACACCAAATCTTCGATTTGGATTGTGATGCTATATGCAGCTTTGCTGTAATGCGCCCCTACAATTTGAGTTCTGAGCTCTAATTACGAATTATAAAAGGAGATTATTATGACAGTACGCGAACTACAGGACAAGATAATCAAGCTCAAGAAGGAGACTAACACCGCTATCCTCGCGCACAGCTATCAGGCACGCGAGATAGTCGAGATAGCCGACTTCACGGGCGACAGCTACAAGCTCAGCGTCGACGCGACAAAGACTGACGCCGAGAACATCATCTTCTGCGGAGTACACTTCATGGCGGAGACTGCGAAGATGCTCTCGCCGCAGAAGCGCGTTTTCCTCGCGAACAAGGACGCGGGCTGTCCCATGGCGGAGCAGATGGACAAAGACCTCATTTCGCAGATACACGCTATGGAGCCCGACCGCACCGTTGTCGCCTACATCAATACGACGGCTTCGCTGAAAACGGTCTGCGACGTCTGCGTTACGTCGTCGAGCGCGCTCCGCATAGTGAGGGCTCTCGACAACGACAAGATACTCTTTATCCCCGACTGCAACCTCGGAAGCTGGGTGCAGGCTCAGTGTCCCGAGAAGGACATCAAGCTCCTCAGCGGCGGATGTCCCACACACGCGGCGCTGACGGTCGCGGAGGTGAAAAAGGCTAAGGAGGAGCACCCGAATGCCCTCTTCCTCGTGCACCCCGAATGCGTCCCCGCAGTGACGGCTCTCGCGGACTACGCGGGCTCGACGAGCGGTATCATGGACTATGCGAGGAAGTCCGACGCGAAGGAGTTCATCATCGGCACCGAGACCTCCATTGCCGAGCACTTGCAGTATGAATGTCCCGAGAAGAAGTTCTACCCCGTGACGAAGAATATCGTCTGCCGCAATATGAAGCTGACGACCCTCCCCGACGTGTACAACACGCTCGCGGGCATGGACAGCGGCGAGGCGTTCGAGATACTTATGGACGACGAGCTCATCGCCTCCGCGCGCAGGTGTATCGACGAGATGATACGCCTCGGAGGCTGATATGACGGAGCTTGTAGAAAAGCTGTACCGCACCTCCGACCTCACCGACGAGGAGCTCAAATCGCTGATAGAGGCTGACTCCGAAGATGTCGCGGAATTGCTCCGCAAGCGTGCGGACGAGGTGCGCCGCCTCCACTACGGGAGGAAGGTGTTCCTGCGCGGACTTATCGAGGTGTCGAGCTATTGCAAGAACGACTGCCTGTACTGCGGTATCCGCCGCAGCAACAAGTCCGCTGACCGCTACCGTCTCACCCGCGAGCAGATAATGCTGTGCGCCGAGAGCGGCTATGAACTGGGCTTCCGCACCTTTGTCATGCAGGGCGGCGAGGACAGCGCGTTCACTGACGATTTCATCTGCGGAGTGATTTCGGAGCTCCGCGAAAAATACCCCGACTGCGCGATAACGCTGTCCCTCGGCGAGCGCAGCTATGAGAGCTACAAACGCATGAAGGAGGCGGGCGCTGACCGATACCTCCTCCGCCATGAGGCAGCGAGCGAGGAGCTCTACGCTCAGCTCCACCCGTCGGAGCTCAGCCTCGCGCACCGCAAGCAGTGCCTCTTTGACCTGCGCGAGCTCGGCTATCAGGTCGGAGCAGGCTTCATGGTCGGAGCTCCGCACCAGACCACCGACCACCTCATCGCGGACCTGCGCTTCTTACAGGAGCTCCGCCCGCAGATGATAGGCATAGGACCGTTTGTCCCGCACCACAATACGCCTTTTGCGGACGAAAAGGGCGGCACGCTGGCGATGACACTGCGGCTGCTCGGCATACTGCGGCTGATGTTCCCGAAGGTGCTGCTCCCCGCGACGACTGCCCTCGGCACGATTGCCCCGAACGGGCGCGAGCTCGGCTTGCAGACGGGCTGCAACGTCGTCATGCCGAACCTGTCGCCTGTGGACGTGCGCAAGAAGTACGACCTCTACGACAACAAGATTTGCACGGGCGAGGAGGCGGCGGAGTGCCGCGTCTGCCTGCAAAGGCGCATAGAGGCGGCAGGCTACGAGGTCGCCGCCGAGCGCGGAGATTGTATAGAATAACATTTGTAGGGGACGCCGCCTTGGCGTCCCTGCCAAAAAGGAGAAAAATATGCGAGTAAGATTCCATTTGCCCGATTTTTCGGGACGATTCAGCCTCAACCTCATGTTCGCGGAGATGCTCAAGAACAGACCCGACTTCTTCCGCGAGGGAGTCGAGATAGCCTCATTCTACGGCGTATTCCCCCCCTCGATATGGAACGGCGGACGCACTCAGGGCGGCTTCTGTGACAGCGCGTTCGTCAAGCGCGTAATCAAGGAGTTCAACGACCGCGGTATACCGCTCCGCTTCACGTTCACGAACCCCGCCCTCGAGAAAAAGCACCTCTCCGACCCGTTCTGCAACATGGTCATGAACCTCGCGAACAACGGGCTCAACGAGGCGATAGTGCTGTCTCCGCTGCTCGAGGACTATATCCGCAAGAACTACCCCAAGTACAAGCTGACGAGCTCGACCTGCAAGCGCATCACCGACCCCGAAAAGCTCGAGGAGGAGCTCGGCAAGGACTACAGCATCGTCGTTGTCGACTACGACTTCAACAACAATTTCGACGTGCTGTCGAAGCTCCCGCGCAAGGAGGACTGCGAGCTGCTGGTCAATGCGTGCTGCGAGCCGGGCTGTCCGCGCCGCGCCGCGCACTACCGCTGTATCGGCGAGCAGCAGATAGCCTACAACGAGCACATCAAGAAGCACCCCGGTATGCCGTTCAATCCCGACAAGTATGACCCGCAGCACTTCCGCGACTGCCCCTACTCTCAGCGCGGCATCTTCGAGATACGCAATCTGCGCACCCACATCTCCCCCGATGACATATGGGAGAAGTACGTACCTATGGGCTTTGAGCAGTTCAAGATAGAGGGACGCACGGCGAGCGCGCTCAATATCCTCGAGACGTATATGTACTACATGGCGAAGCCCGAATGCCGCGACGAGGCGCGCTTCACGCTGCTGAAGGCTCTCGAGAACAGCGGCGCGCTGAATTACAGATAATACCGTTGTTATTTGTAGGGGCTCCCTTTTAAGCAGCACACCAAATCTATGATTTGGATTGTGATGCTATATGCAACTTGTTGTAGGGCGTCCGCACGTGAAATTACGGACTGCCAAAGGCAGCCCCTACGCAGCGAAATGCAACCGCAACCAATTGTAGGAGCGGATATTATCCGCCCGCACAAGTATATATTTTTCAATGACATTACACGGGCGCACGGATAAGCAGCGCACCAAATCTTCGATTTGGATTGCGATGCTATATGCAGCTTTGCTGTAATGCGCCCCTACACATTGATTTCAAGGAGAATATATGAAAGCAAGATTCCACCTTCCCGATTTCAGCAAGCACTACGCGTTCAATATCATCTTCGCGGAGATGCTTCAGGTGCTGCCTGACTACTTCCGCGAGGGAGTCGAGATAGCCTCGGTATACGGCACTTTCCCGCCCGCGATATGGAACGGCGGGCGCTTCCAGTACGGGATATGCGGCAAGGACTTCATCAAGACCGTGATAAAGGCGTTCAACGGCAAGGGCATACCGCTGCGCTTCACATTCACGAACCCTCTCATCGAGAAGAAGCACCTTTCCGACGACTACTGCAACATGATAATGCACCTTGCGGACAACGGCATGAACGAGGTCATCGTGGCGTCGCCCGTGCTCGAGGACTATATCCGCACGAACTACCCGAGCTACAAGCTGACGAGCTCGACCTGCAAGCGCATAACCGAGCCCGACAGGCTCTACGAGGAGCTTGAGCGCGACTATCACATCGTCGTCGTCGACTACGACCTCAACAACAACTTCGAGGCGCTTGAGAAGATTCAGGACAAGAAGAAGTGCGAGCTGCTCGTCAATGCGTGCTGCAACCCGAAGTGCAGGCTGCGCTCGGAGCACTACCGCGTCATCGGCGCGGAGCAGTTCGCCTACGCGGAGCACCTGAAAAAGCACCCGAACGAGGACTTCGACTTCACCGCGTGTACGAAGTACAAGGAATACTTCAACGACGCGATATTCGGCTGTCAGTGCATGAACCGCACCATCTTCGAGAGCAGCAAGCTGAGCAGTCACATCTCCCCTGAGGCGATATGGGAGAAGTACATACCTATGGGCTTCGAGCAGTTCAAGATAGAGGGCAGGACGATTGACCTGTTCAATCTCATGGAGCACTATATGTACTACATGGTCAAGCCCGAGTGCCGTGACGAGGCGCGTCTGCGGCTGTATATACAGCTCGCGAAGCGCGGCGTTATAAAGGCGCAGTTCTGACTGTAGAGGCGCCCTTCGGGCGTCCGCAAACTGCAAAAAATGACGGGCGAGCGGAACTCGCCCCTACAGATTCCACACAAAAGGAGTTTACTATGAAAACAGCCCCGATTTTCAGCGATAATATGGTGCTTCAGCGCCACAAGAACATCCGCGTGTTCGGCTCGTGCTCGGGCAGGGAGCAGCGCATCACCGTCAGCATCCCCGAGCTCCGCGCCTCCGCGGAAGCCGTCATCACGGGCAGCCGCTGGGAGGCTGTCCTGCCCGCTCTTCCCGAGTGCGACAGCTGCACCCTCGTTGTCGCCTGCGGAGCGATACAGAAGCAGTTCACCAACGTCGCAATCGGCGAGGTATGGCTCGCGGGCGGACAGTCCAACATGGAGTACGAGCTCCGCAACGACAGGCACGGCGCTGACGAGCTCCGCGAGTGCGCGCGGGAGAACGTCCGCTACTACTACACGCCCAAGGTCTCGATGCTCGGCGAGGAGCTCAACGCCGCGGAATCTGCCTCGCGCTGGGAAATCGCCTCGGAGACGGGCTCCGTCGCATGGTCGGCAGTCGGCTGGTACTTCGCAAAGGAGCTCAGCCGCAGGCTCGGCTGTATAGTGGGCATTCTCGGCTGCAACTGGGGCGGCACGTCAGCCTCCGCGTGGGTGCCGAGGGAGGTGCTCGATACCGCGCAGCTCCGCCCGTATCTCGACGAGTATGACGCCGCAACAGCGGGCAAGTCCGACGAGCAGATGATTGTCGAGTACGACGAGTACACTGCCTATCAGGCGGGATTCGACAGGCGCGTTGCCGAGTGCTATGCGGAAAATCCCGATATCAGGTGGAGCGATGTACTCGAAAAATGCGGTGAGAACCGCTACCCCGGACCGCTCGGGATAAAGAATCCCATGCGCCCGTGCGGGCTGTATGAGACTATGGTGAGCCGCGTCTGCCCGTACACCGTGAGGGGCGTGCTGTGGTATCAGGGCGAGTCCGACGACCACCGCCCGCAGTCCTACTGCGAGCTGATGAGCGCGCTGATACGCTGCTGGCGCGGAGCGTGGCACGACGATGAAATGGCAGTCCTCATTGTTCAGCTCCCGATGTACTCCTGCGACGACGACAACGAGTTCACGCGCTGGGCGTACATCCGCGAGGCGCAGGAGCGGCTTTTCCGCACCGTGAAGAACACGGGACTTGCGGTCGCGCTGGACTGCGGCGAGTACAACAATATCCACCCCACTGACAAGTCCACGGTGGGGCACAGGCTGTATTTGCAGGCACTCAGCGAGGTCTACGGGCTCGCGGACAGAGCCGAGACTATGCCGCCGATGTACGCCTCCCACGAGGTTCGGCACGGCGACACGATGATAGTTTACCTCGATAACCCGTCGGGCGGCTTGTCGGGGAATGACGGGCATCTCGACGGCTTCGAGCTCGCGGGTGCGGACGGAGCCTACTATCCCGCTGATTCAGTGGAGATACGCGGCAATCAGATACATATCAAATGCGGAAAGGTCAAGCGTCCCGTGAACGTGCGGTTCAAGTGGATAAACTATGCGGGCGTAGGACTTTTCGGTACTAACGGCATACCCGTTGCGCCATTCCGCACGGACAGCTTCCCTAAGGAGGACAAATAATGAAAAAGCTCGCGATACTCATCGCCGCAGTCTCGCTGCTCGCGCTGACGGGCTGCGGAGGAAAAGCCGAGGCTCCCGTTTCGGAGGCGGAGACGACTGCCGAGACTACCACGCTTAGTGATGAAGAAAGACTCGCAAAAATGCAGGCGAATTATCTCAAACGGCTCGCGCTCACAGCCTCGGAGCTCCCCGCAGAGGCGCTCGATATCCCCGACGATTGGGAAAAGCTCACCGTGAACGGCGTGACTTTGCGGATTCCTGCGGATTTTGCAGAAGATGCAGAGGACAGCACGACTTATAGCTTCAAGTGCGGTGACGTCAAGGGCTATGTCAACTTCTACGAGGACGATGAGGTCGATATAAATGGTCTGTATAAATCCATGCTGGAGATGACCGACCTGAAGTCGGCTTTCGGCAGCTTCGGGCTTGAATTCGACGGCACTGTGCGGTCGATGTATAAGAACCTGCTGACACTGACCGCGGAAGACCTTGAGTCAGCCGATGAAAAAACGAAGAATGACCTGTCGAGCTTCGGAGCATTGTTCATGTTCACCGAGAAGATGTACGACCTCGAAAAGGACGGCTGCGAGCTGTTTATCTCCGATATGAAGGACAGCATGAAGGACGACGACGGAAACGATGCCTACAGCGTGGACATCTTCGACGATAACAGCGAGCTCTACGTCGTGACTATCGGCTGCAAGGACGAGCTGACTGCCCTGCGTATCGCTGCCTCTGCTGAGCTGGAATAGTCCCGCACCGATAATTAACGTCAGCATTATGCAGGGGCGCCCTTCGGGCGTCCGAATAAACGGAATAGTATTCCTCCACAGGAGCAAAAAAAGGCGGACGCAAGTCCGCCTTTACTCAGTCAATGAGCATATTGTTCACTGCGCTCACCAGCGCCTTTATCGACGACGTGATGATATCATTGTCGATGCCCGTGCCCCAGTAGCTCTTTCCGTCGCCCGTCACTATCTCCACGTAGGAAACAGCCTTCGATGCCGAGCCGACCTCCAGCGCGTGCTCGGTGTAGGCGTTGATGTTGAAGTCAGCTCCCGTATACGAGCGCAGAGCGTTGCTGACAGCGTCAAGACGACCATTACCTGTATCCGTCGCAGTCACGCGCTTGCCGCCGTAGCTGAACGACACCGTCGCCTCTATGCCGTCGCGCTGTACGAAGTGGGTCTCCGTAACGTGAATGGGCGAGGTGATGTCAACGAAGCGCTCCTTGAATATCGCGTAGACCTCGTCGGGAAGGAGCTCCTTGTGCTTCTTGTCGGAGATGTCCTTGACGATGTAGCCAAGCTTCTCGCGCATCTTCTTCGGCAGGTCGTAGCCGAAGCGCGTCTCGAGGATATATCCGATTCCGCCCTTGCCCGACTGGCTGTTGATGCGGATGACGTCCGCAGAGTATTCGCGCCCGATGTCCTCGGGGTCGAGCGGGAGATAGGGGACGTTCCAGCGGTCGGTGTGACCCTCCGCGCGCCACTTCATGCCCTTTGCGATAGCGTCCTGATGTGAGCCGCTGAACGCCGCAAATACGAGCTTTCCCGTGTAGGGCTGGCGCTCGTTGACTGCCATGCCCGTCAGGCGGGTGTAGACCTCGTTTATCGCGGGGATATCACTGAGGTCGAGCTGAGGGTCGACTCCCTGTGTGTACATATTCATTGCGAGTGTGATGATGTCGACATTTCCCGTGCGCTCGCCGTTGCCGAAGAGCGTGCCCTCGACGCGCTCTGCTCCCGCGAGCAGTCCCATTTCCGTGTCAGCTACCGCACAGCCGCGGTCGTTGTGCGGGTGGAGCGAGACTATCACATTCTCGCGGTATTTGAGGTTCTCGCACATATACTCGACCTGATTCGCGTAGATGTGCGGCATGGAGAGCTGAACCGTTACGGGGAGGTTGATGATGACCTTGTCCTCGGGAGCGGGCTGCCACACGTCGAGCACGGCGTTGCATATCTCGAGCGCGAAATCGGGCTCGGTGCCCGTGAAGCTCTCGGGCGAATACTCGAAGCGGTAATTGCCCTCATAGCGCTCGCGGTACTCCTTGCAGAGGCGCGCGCCCGTCACCGCGATGTCGATTATCTCCTCGCGGCTCTTGCGGAAGACCTGCTCGCGCTGTGCGAGCGAGGTGGAGTTGTAGAGGTGGACTATCGCGTTCTTGCACCCGCGCAGAGCCTCAAACGTCTTCTCGATGATGTGCTCGCGGGACTGCGTCAGCACCTGTATCGTCACGTCGTCAGGGATGAGGTTTTCCTCAATGAGGGTGCGGCAGA
Organism: Anaerotruncus sp. MC2020; assembly: GCA_000701945.1. Lineage (GTDB taxonomy): Bacteria > Bacillota > Clostridia > Oscillospirales > Ruminococcaceae > Ruminococcus > Ruminococcus flavefaciens_B. The sequence continues at coordinate 67,073 of JNKE01000022.1, read as the reverse complement.
AGTCGTACTCCGTCTCGGACGCGGCAGGAAAGCCTATCTCTATCTCCTTGAAGCCGATATCGACGAGGAGCTTGAAGAATTCGAGCTTTTCGCCGAGTCCCATGGGTATGACGAGCGCCTGATTGCCGTCGCGCAGGTCGACACTGCACCACGTCGGCGCCTTGTCTACATAGGAGCGCTCCGCCCATTTCATCGCAGTTTTCGGAGCTTCAAAGAACTGTCGTGTGTACTTGCTCACATTTTTCATTGTCGCCATAATTATGCCTCGCTTTCTGCACGGAAAAAACAAAAAAGTCCCCTCCATGCCTTAAACATGGAAGAGACGAAGTATACTCCGTGGTACCACTCTTCTTGACGCCTTCGCGCCCACTCATCTGCGTCCTGACAACGCATATCCCTGTAACGGGAGAAGCCCGTTCAAGCCTAATCCTGCACACGGCGGGAGCAAGCTCTCCGCGCCTCTCTGCGCATTTTCAGCCGACTGCTCGGGGAGGAGCTATGACCCGTATCCGTCTGCCGCCTCGCACCGAACGGCGGCTCTCTGTGGAAACTTCCTCGGGCTTTGTTTCCCTTCATCGCATTTGTTGCTTGAATTATAGCACAGATTTCGGGATTTGTCAAGTAGTAAGAGCACAGAACTCGGACGGGGCGGCTTAGAATAAAAAATATCCCGCTCGCGAAGAACGGGATATTTTAAATGCTATTTAATTAGTCAGCAAGGGGGTTGCCGTTTGCATCGGTATTGATCTTGCCCATGAGGATCATGATGCCCTCGATAAGACCCCAGAGACCGCCTGCACCGCAAGTACATACTGTAACAACGATCTGGATGATAGCTCTCTTTGTATTGCCAAGGTAGAAGTTGTGAACACCCCATGCACCGAGGAAGATACCGAGCAGACCTGCTGTCATTTTGGACTTCTGTTCCATAATAAAGTTCTCCTTTCAAATCCTTATGATAATAAGTAAATTAAAACCAGATATATAAAATACTATTTATATATCTGTTAACATTCAGTATATCACATACTTATCACAAAATCAATACGTATTTTGAACTTTTTTTGAATAAGCAGATAACATTCTGTTGTTTGTGCAAAAAATATCTCTTATCGACAACCGGTATTGTTGACTGTATACAAATATCGACAAAATGCCTTTTATCTTTGAAATTATTTTATTTTGTATATTGACGAATTAACACGAAAGTGGTAGAATAATAATTACAGGGGATATTCCCCGAATAATCTGTATAAAACAGGAGGCTTTGAAATGAAATACGAAATCATCGGACAGACTGTTCCCGCAGTCGAGGTCACACTCAGCGCAGGCGAATCCATGTTCACCCAGTCGGGCGGTATGGTTTGGCAGACCGAGGGCATCAAGATGACCACTAACGCAAGAGGCGGTCTCGCAAAGAGCCTTGGACGTATGTTCACCGGCGAGTCTATCTTTATGGCTAACTACACCGCTGAGGCGGAAGGCGCTAAGATAGCATTCGGCTCCACAGTTCCCGGCTGTGTTGTTCCCGTGGATATCTCACAGGGTGAGATGATAGTCCAGAAGGGCGCGTTCCTCTGTGCTCAGCAGAGCGTTGACCTCAAGGCTACATTCACCAAGAAATTCTCCGCAGGTCTCTTCGGCGGCGAGGGCTTTATCCTCCAGCGTCTCTTCGGAAGCGGCATGGCTTTCATTGAGGTCGACGGCGATAAGGTAGAGCGTATCCTTGCTCCCGGCGAGGTGCTCAAGGTTGATACCGGTAACGTTGTTGCATTCGATACCTCCGTCAGCTACGATATAGAGACAGTCAAGGGCCTCGGCAATATATTCCTCGGCGGTGAGGGGCTCTTCCTCACGAAGCTCACAGGTCCCGGACGCGTTATACTCCAGACCCAGAACTTCAATGACTTTGCAGGCAGAGTCATCTCCATGATGCCTCACAAGTGAGAAAAGTTCTCGTGACCCTGCTGACAGCGGTGATATACCTGCTGTTCAGCGTATTTACAGGTCTGTGGGCAATCTCATGGATAATATGGGTCTTCTACGGAGGGTATATGCTCGTATTGCTGTACCGCGACGGAGAGAACGACAAATGAGTCGGGCTTGACTTATTTCTCAAAAGTGTATATAATTAGAATGACCGCTCGGAGCTTCCCTGCGGTCATTTCTTTGACTTAAAGGTGATACAATGGCAAGGATATACCCGCTTTTCAGCTCCAGCAAGGGCAATTCAACGTTCATAGGCTCCGAAAGGGGCGGAATTCTCATCGACTGCGGCGTCAGCTTCCGCAGGCTCTCCGCCGCTCTCGAGCTCAATAATATCCCTCTCTCGGCTGTTCAGGCGGTATTCATAACCCACGAGCACAGTGACCATGTCAGCGGGCTGAAGCTCCTGACCAAGCAGACGGGTATGCCCGTCTACGGCACCAAGCGCACGCTCCAGCGGCTGAGCGATACCGACAAGGTCTCGGGGAATTCTCACCTCATCGACATCGTCGGCAAGTCCATAGCCTGCGCGGGCAATGAGGTGACGTGCTTCAATACGCCGCACGACGCGATACACTCCTGCGGCTACAGGATAACCACCGAGGACGGCAGGGTGTGCGCGGTCTGCACCGACCTCGGTCACGTCACGCCCGAGATAGACGCGGCTCTGCTCGGGTGCAGGCTCGTGCTCATCGAGGCGAACTACGACGAGGATATGCTTAGGCACGGTCCGTACCCGCTCTACCTCAAGGAGCGCATACTCTCGCCGAACGGACACCTCTCAAACCACGCGTGCGGCGAGCAGGTCAGCCGCCTGCTGAGGCAGGGGACTACCCACATTATCCTCGGGCACCTCAGTCAGGACAACAACCGTCCCGACATCGCCGACAGCACAGTGCAGTCGCACCTGCTCGACTTCACTCGCGGGCGCGATTACCTCATGGGCGTCGCTCCCGTGGAAACTCAGGGAGGAGCTGTTATCTTCTGATGAATATTGAACTTATCGTCGTCGGCAAGCTGAAGGAGGACTACCTCCGCGCGGCGTGTGCCGAGTATATCAAGCGCCTCGGCAGATACTGCACGTTCACGCTCCACGAGCTCGACGAGTGCCGCCTCAGCGATAATCCCTCCGAGAAGGAGATAGCCGCCGCCCTGAAAAAAGAGGGCGAGCAGATACGCAGGCTTGCCAAGGGCATGGTGATACCCATGTGTATCGAGGGCAGACAGCTCACCAGTCCCGAGCTCGCGGAGAAGATAGCCTCAGCGGGTGTGGACGGCATCAGCACCGTCACCTTCATCATCGGCAGTTCATTCGGACTCGACCCCGAGGTCAAGGCGCTCGGGGACTTCAAGCTCTCGATGTCGAAGATGACCTTCCCGCACCAGCTCGCGCGCGTTATGCTCCTCGAGCAGATATACCGCAGTTTTCAGATATCCACGGGCGGGAAGTATCATAAGTGACCACGCGGAGATTGCTAACGTTTCTGACAGATTATGGCGCGAACATTGGGATTCCAAAGGGGCTATGTCCCTTTGGCAGGGTCTGGGGCAGCGCCCCGGCGGATTCCAAAGGCAGAGCCTTTGGCAGGTTTCAAGGACAGCGTCCTTGGCGGGTTCCAAGGGCAGAGCCCTTGGTGTCGTCCTATGGACGGCGTATAATCATTTTTAATAAAACCACCCTTCGCAAACAATCCGGTGAATTGTTTGCGAACGCGGAATCTGACGTCTGCTAACGGACGCCCTACAACAAGTTGCATATAGCATCACAATCCAAATCATAGATTTGGTGTGCTGCTTAAAAGGGCGCCCCTACGATGATTTTCAGGAACCATTTGCAAATTTGTGGAACGCCGAGGGCGGCGTTCCCTACAGTGGTTTCCGTTAATGTTCTCGCGCGCATTATCACGCATAAAAAAAGCACCCTCGCGGGTGCCTTTTTTCTTAGTATGATTTGGATTCGAGCGTTATGCACATCACAAGATAGCCTATCATCAGGATGAGCGAGACTATCGAGCTTCCCGAGAAGCCTGATGTGAACAGTCCTATTACCGAGAAAACGAGGGATACGTATGCCAGCTTCTTGCACTGGGTATAGTCGCCCTTGAAGCCCGCTATCGCCATGAACAGCGTCAGCATGGTGAACAGGAAGGCTATTGCCGCTCCGAGGATACCGCTGCTGATGAATGCGCTCAGTATCGCGATGACCGACCATATGATGAGTAAAACGTTTATTACCTTGAATGCGATTTTCATATCAATTCTCCTTTACTTCTGTAATGTTCCGTGTGAGAGCGACTTGAGGTAGGCGTTGATGAAGCCGTCGAGGTCGCCGTCCATGACAGCCTGTATATTGCCGTTCTCGAAGCCCGTGCGGTGGTCCTTTACGAGTGTGTACGGCATGAACACGTAGGAGCGTATCTGCGAGCCCCATGCTATCTGGTTCTGCACGCCCTTGATATCCTCTATCTTCTCGAGGTGCTCGCGCTCCTTTATCTCGATGAGCTTCGAGCGGAGCATCTTCATAGCGTAGTCCTTGTTCTGGTACTGGCTTCGCTGGGTCTGGCACGATACCACGATGCCCGTGGGCTTGTGGATAAGTCGTACAGCCGAGCTGGTCTTGTTGACCTTCTGTCCGCCCGCACCGCTCGAACGGTATACCTCCATTTCGATGTCCTCGTCGCGTATCTCGACCTCGATAGAATCGTCTATTTCGGGCATTACTTCGAGAGCTGCGAAGGAGGTGTGACGTCTGCCTGACGCGTCAAAGGGAGACACGCGGACGAGTCTGTGTACGCCCGATTCGGACTTCATATAGCCGTAGGCGTTGTCACCCTCGATGAGAATGGACGCGGATTTGAGTCCCGCATCGTCGCCGTCGAGGTAGTCGAGGAGTTCGACCTTGTACTCGTGGCGTTCTGCCCAGTGGTTGTACATACGGTAGAGCATCTCCGCCCAGTCCTGAGCCTCCGTGCCGCCTGCGCCTGCGTGGAAGGTGAGGATAGCGTTTGCGCTGTCGTACTCGCCCGTGAGCAGGGTTGAGAGCTTCTCCTCCTCGAGTTTTGCCTTGAAGGCGTCGGACTCGGATTTTATCTCCTCAACGGAGCTCTCGTCGTCCTCCTCTATCGAAAGCTCGATGAGGGTGATGATGTCCTCGAGGTTGTTGCTCAGCTTGTTGAATTTCTCTATCTTGCGCTCGAGAGACTTAGTCTCCTGAAGCACCTTCTGCGAGTTTTCGAGGTCGTCCCAGAAGCCGTCCTTTGCGGTCTCGGCGTTAAGCTCTGCCACGCGTTCCTTTGCGGCTTTTATCCTCAGAACGTCGGCGAGCTCCTCTACTTCCTTGCGGTAGCCGACCATTTCGACTCTAAGTTCGTCAAGAATAATCATGGATACTTTTCCTTTCAGATAGGATTTTGCACATATACATTCATTATACCACACGGCAGAGAAAATAGCAAGAGGCGAACAAGCAATTTTTCAGCCTTTTCAGAAAATTATTTGCCGATTTGTATTGCAATTTTATATATGGTGTGATATAATATTTATATTATTATGACCCGCTTTGAACGGGCTAAGTTGGTTCAGGAGGTAAACCTATGAATTGGAGAAAACTGATTGCTGTCGGTACTGCGCTGACAGCGGTCGGCGCGTTCGTGCCGACTCCTGTGATGCAGAAATGCGTCGCTGTCGCAGCAAATATCCTCGACGGAGCTGAGGACAAGGACCTTGAATACGGCGATGTCCTTTACCGTACCGCTTCCCGCCTTGAGGAGGTAAAGGAGGACGACGGCACTTCCGCATATGAAGAGGTAGAGTATGTTCAGATAAGAGGACTGAAGTCGTCTGCTAAGGGAGATATCGTTATCCCCGACGAGATAGACGGCGTCAAGGTCACAGACGTGTACTTCGGCTACGATGTGTCGGGAATGAGCGGGCTCACCTCGATAACGCTCCCGAAATATGCAATAAATGTCGGCTTGAACTATCTGCCTGCGGGCTGTAAGGTCAAGACGGCGGAGGAAAGCGAGAACCTTTATATTGAAAACGGCTTTCTCATCAACAAGAATGCGACCTATTACGATTACAATACCTATGAATCCAAGAAGGGCAGTATTCTTCTCGAGGCTGTTGAGCCTTTAAAGGGCGAAGTAACTATTCCCGAGGGCGTTGTTAATGGGGAATTCAACTTTGCAGGCAATCCCGATATCACAGTCATCAATCTGCCTTCTACGGTAAATTATCTCCATTGGTACTTCTGCTCGAATATGCCCTCTCTCAAAGCTATCAACGTAGCTGAGGGCAACAAGACCTACTTCTCGTACAATGGCGCGCTCGGCAAGTATTACGATGTTAACTACGACGAGAACGGCAACAGGCTTGAAACTCCCGTAAAGCAGAAGCGCATACTCGCAGTCCCCGAGGGCTATGAGGGCGTATTCAGCGTTCCCGACGGCGAGGCTCTCATATTCACGGGTCTCAGCTTCGAGAACGTATCAAAAATGACAGCGGTAGAGCTCGGCAAGGATACTGTATTCGAGTGCGGCGGCTTCCAGGGCTGTAAGTCGCTCGAGACCATAGAGCTCAACGGCAGGGTCACCTCCATAAGCGGCATCGAGAAGTACCGCGGCGGTCACTGGGACTCAGAAAAGCAGGATTGGGTCGCGGACGATTATATCACAAGCGTAGAAGTGGCAGCTCATATGTTTGCTGATACCAAGTGGTATCAGAACCAGCCCGACGGCGTGCTCTACTGCGGAGCTACAGTCATCGGCTACAAAGGCGACTCCAACTACGACAAGCTCGACATCAAGGACGGCACTCGCACTATCGTAGACAAGGCTTTCAACGGTCTCGATATCGGCGAGGTGAACGTTCCCGCGTCCGTTGAGTACATAGGCGCGTATGCGCTCGACTGCCCGAGGCTCACGGCAGTCAACATCGACAAGGAAAACAAGAATTACGCCTCCGATAACGGCGTCGTATACGACAAGGACATGAAGTGGCTCAAGCTCTACCCGCAGGGCAAGACCGACGAGAGCTACACTGTTCCCGACGGCGTGGAGATAATCGCGGCGAATGCCTGCGACGGCAATAAGTTCATCAAGCACGTCGCTATCCCCGATTCCGTCAACTGCATCTTCGGCTGGGGCGAGTGCGGCGGCGCGTTCAAGAACTGCACGGCTCTCGAGGAATTCACAGTTCCGAACGGCATTGAGCGCTTCAATACGGGCGCTGTCTACAACTCAAGCCTGAAGGCGTTAGACCTGTCGGCAACAGTAGCCAAGTTCTCGGCGGAGTTTGACGACTGCGACTGTGACTACCTCATATTCAGAAATCCCCAGTGCGAGATAAACGGCATGAACAACTTCAAGACTATCGTTGGTCTGAAGGGCTCCAATGCGGAGGCTTTCGCGAGCGAGCATCAGGTGCCGTTCGTGCTCCTCGACGACTACGACAAGGCGCAGGCTACGGCTACAACCACCACGGCGACCACCACAACTCAGACTACGACAACCACTACAGCTACAACTGCGGCAAGCACATCTTCTACAGCACAGCCCTCGACTACATCGACTGCGGCTTCGACCACAGCACAGTCTACAACCACAACAACTACTACAACAGCTCAGCCTACAGCTACCAACACCACCACAACAGAGCAGTCCACGACCACAACTCAGACGACTACAGCTCAGACCACAACAGCTTCGGCTTCGACTACAGCGCCCGTGACTACCACTCCCGAGGGCGGTAACCCCGACAAGCCCGATATGTCCGCTTTCATCGGAAACTGGCTGGTGTACGGAGCTGTTATCAAGGGCATTCCGAGAGATGTTACTCCCGATGAGACATGGCAGTTCGTATTCCTTGAAAACCATACGGGAAGATTTGTCGGACAGAGCAGAGCGTCTGACCTTACATGGGCTCCCTCCGCGGACGGCAAGAAGCTGACAGTTACAGATTCTGACGGCAAATCCCTTGATTTCACGTGTGACGGCACCGAGCTCGTGTGCTATGCCGCTGAGGGCAAGGCGCTCCGCCTCAAACACGGCGAGCTCCCCAACGACTTCGGCGACCCGAACCGCGACAACAAGATAGACGCGAACGACGCTTCGTTCATACTCGTGCAGTATGCGAAGCTGTCCACGGGCGGCGAGAGTGCTCTCACCAAGAACGAGAAGTGGGCGGCTGACGTCAACAAGGACGGCAAGGTCGACGCAAAGGACGCTTCCATATGCCTCGCGTACTATTCGTACCTCTCAACAGGCGGTACGGACGCATTTGACGTTTACCTCGAAAGCAAGAAATAAACCACAAAAAATGCTCCCCGATATGGGGAGCATTTTTGTTGCATGGTTATATGTAGGGGCGTCCGCAATAAACGGTATTGCTCAGCGGTGTCCGCCGCTGCCGCCGTGACTGCCTCCGCTGAAGCCTCCGCCTCCACTTCGGTAGCCGCCTCCGCTGCCGCCGCTGCTCTGCGGGATATGCGTCCTTGAGGTATGCGTGCGGATGAACGTATCGTCCTTCGCGTTGAAGCGTGTCTCCTCCTTGGATAGGTAGATATTCGGGTTCGTCTTGCCCTTGAATCTGTAGTTGCGCTTGGCGATGAGGAAGGAGATGAGGTTGACTATCGCGCCTCCGATGAGACCGATGATGCCTGCCTTCATGAACACTTTGGGCGGCTTGAACTTGGTTATCTTGAGCTCGCCGTTCATGTAGTAGATATACTTGCCCGTTTTCTTGTCGTAGTAATACTTCATGCCCTTCTTGAACTCGCTCTGATATGACTGGAGGTCGTTCAGGAAGCACTCTACTCCTCTCTTGACGTCGTAGCAGTGCTCGGCGTAGTTGCCCTCGTCGGAGGACGGCAGATACTCGTAGGTGTTCTCGCGGATAGTGTCCGTCTCGCCGTCATAGTAGAGGATAGCCTTGCCCGCCGTGGAGAAGTAATCATATGCAGGCTTTTTGCCCGTCATGTCGATGAAGAAGAAAACGCCGTCGGTGTCATTGCCGAAGTATTCGTCGTATGCTCTGTTGCAGAAAGTGGGGGTATCGGCATCTGTCATGAGGTAGGTCGGACCTGCGAGCATTACGTAGATATTCAGCTGAGTCCTCGCGGACACGTCCCTGACCTGCTTGTTGAGGTCGGCAAGGAGCTCGGGACGGTCGTTGAACACTCCCGCGTCATCGTAGACGATAGAGCGCGAGGAGTCGCCGTCCCAGCCCTGAGCGGTATTCTCCGCGAAGGCTGTCAGCGTAAAGAGAGGCAGCATGAAAACGAGTGTCAGCAGCGAGGCTGCCGCAATGAAAAATCGTCTCATAGTATCAGCAGACCTCCTATGAAGAAGATGAGCGCGGCAACAGCTCCTATCACGGAGGTGAAGCCTGCGAGCTTTGGCTTCGAGAGCGGAGGAGTTCCCGCGAGCTTGCCCGTCTGACCGTTCATCGCGAACTCGTAAACCTTATCCTTGTACTTATAGCTCATGAACCACACGGGCAGCATCATGTACTGCCAGTCGGTCTTGAGGACGTTATAGGTCTCGTTCTTGACAGATATCGAGGAATAGCCCTTGCCTATGCTGTTATGTATGACCTCGCGGCTGACCTTGTCGGCGCGCTCGCGGATACGCGGGAATACTCCCGCGCGGTCTACGTCGTACTTGTCTGCGTAGAAGCCGCTGAGATAGGACATTGAGAAGTCCTTCAGGTCATTGTAGTCGAAGGGCTCGATAGCCTCCATGAGGTCGTCGTCTATCTTGCTCTCGCCGTCGGCGGGGATACCCTTGGTAAGAACGCGGGCATTTCGCGTGATATCGTACTCGCTCGTCTCGGTGTAGTGATACTCGCCCGATGTCCACGACTTGACCTTCTTGCCGACAGCCTGATAGTGCGCGTCGACATCGCAGTCCGCGACCCAGAAGGGCACGTACAGACCGGTCATTTTCTCGAGCTGCTGCGAGGACTTGAAGTCGCTCGGCACGAACTTGCGTCCCTTGCACCAGTTCTTGAAGGCGTCGAGAGCCTGCTCGCGCGTATAGCGGAAGCCGATGACCTTGCTGGGCTTATAGTCTCCCGTGAGCTTGCCCGAGAGGATAACGGGGTTATGGCAGTAATAGCAGAACAGCGCGGTCTGACCGTCGTCCGCCATAATCTCCGCACCGCAGCTCTTGCAGTAGTAGAGGTTGGTGTGCTCGGCGAACTCGTCCTTTGCCTCCTCGAGCTTCTCGTCGGTGGGAAGCGCCTCGAGCTCGGCGTATATTTTCTTTATCTCCTCCATGGAGAAGGTGCTGTCGCAGTATTCGCAGGCGAGGGTCTGGACCTCGGGGTCGAATTTCAGGTCCGCGCCGCAGTTCGGACATTTATACTCTGATGCGTCCACGCTTGACATCTCCTTTCGCATTACAGTGATACATCTATTTTAACATATTCCGACAGAAATAGCAAGGGCTAAGTTGCCGCGCGGAAAAAACGCTGTCTCTTTCCTGAGCTCTCATCACTGTCCCCCCTTGACAAATGTCAGGATATGTGTTATAATGCAAGCATAAACCTGTGAGGAAGTGTGAGTATCCGCTTCATTTGCGCTTCAGAGAGCCTGCGTTTGGTGTGAGCAGGTGCGTGCGGCTGCGGTGAATGGACTTCCGAGGGCGAGCTGAAAGGTCTGCCGAGTATGCGAGCCGCAGCGGTACTGCGTTATCAAATCCCGTGTATTTCAAGTACACATGAGCGGACGTTTCACACGTCAAGCGGGGTGGCACCGCAGAAGTTAATGTAAAGTTAGCTCCTGTCCTCGACAAAATCTGTCGGACAGGAGCCTTTTTATTGTCCGAAATTTATCAATGAAGGAGAAATTGCTATGTCAAACGAAAAGATCCCTTACAAAATCTATCTCGAGGAGAATGAACTCCCCAAGCAGTGGTACAATGTGCGCGCCGATATGAAGAAGAAGCCCGCTCCGCTGCTCAACCCCGGCACAGGCAAGCCCGTCACAGCTGAGGAGCTCGAGCACGTATTCTGCGGCGAGCTCGTTAAGCAGGAGCTCGACGACACTACTCCCTACATCGACATTCCCGAGGAGATACTCTCCTTCTACAAGATGTACCGTCCCTCGCCGCTCGTAAGAGCATACTGCCTCGAGAAGGCGCTCGGTACTCCCGCAAAGATATACTACAAGTTCGAGGGCAACAACACCTCGGGCTCGCACAAGCTCAATTCCGCTATCGCGCAGGCTTACTACGCAAAGAAGCAGGGACTCAAGGGCGTTACAACCGAGACAGGCGCAGGTCAGTGGGGCACGGCTCTCTCTATGGCGTGCTCGTACTTCGGACTTGACTGTCAGGTATACATGGTCAAGGTCAGCTACGAGCAGAAGCCCTTCCGCCGCGAGGTAATGCGTACCTACGGCGCGAGCGTAACTCCCTCGCCCTCGAATACAACTGAGGTCGGCAGAAAGATACTCGCCGAGTTCCCCGACACAAACGGAAGCCTTGGCTGCGCTATCTCCGAGGCTGTTGAGGCTGCAACAACTCAGGAGGGCTACCGCTACGTTCTCGGAAGCGTGCTCTCACAGGTGCTCCTCCACCAGACAGTTATCGGTCTCGAGAGCAAGATAGCTATGGACAAGTACGGCATCAAGCCCGATATGATAATCGGCTGTGCAGGCGGCGGCTCTAACCTCGGCGGTCTCGTTTCACCGTTCATCGGCGAGATGCTCCGCGGCGAGGCAAAGTATCAGGTCATCGCAGTAGAGCCCGCTTCGTGCCCGAGCCTTACACGCGGCAAGTACGCATATGACTTCTGCGACACGGGTAAGGTTTGCCCGCTCGCTAAGATGTACACTCTCGGAAGCGGCTTCATGCCGTCACCGAACCACGCAGGCGGTCTCCGCTACCACGGCATGAGCTCCATTCTCTCCGAGCTCTACGATCAGGGTCTCATGGAGGCTCGCTCCGTTGAGCAGACAGCAGTATTCGAGGCTGCTGAGAAATTCGCAAGAGTCGAGGGTATACTTCCCGCTCCCGAGAGCAGCCATGCTATCAAGGTCGCTATCGACGAGGCTCTCAAGTGCAAGGAGACAGGCGAGGAGAAGACCATTCTCTTCGGTCTCACAGGTACAGGCTACTTCGATATGTACGCTTACGGCGCATACAACGACGGCAAGATGAGCGACTATATCCCCACAGACGAGGAAATCGCAAAGTCGCTCGCAAATCTGCCCGATATCAAGTAATAACGAAAAAAGCACCCGTGAGGGTGCTTTTTTTGCGCCGTGCTGACTTCAGAAACGAAGCCGATCCGGAGCGGCGCTTGTTATTTTATCTCAAGCCTCTTCGCTATGGGCTCGGCAGGCTTCTTCTTCGGGAGCTCTATTGTGAGGATTCCGTTCTTGTACTCCGCAGCGATAGCCTCAGCGTCAACGTCGGAGATGTCGAAGCTCCTCTTGTACGAGCCGTACTGTCTCTCGCGGCGGATATATTTGGTAGTATCGTCCTTTTCCTCCTTCTCGGCGGAGTGCTCCGCGGAGATAACGAGGAATTCGCCGTTGATGTCGAGCTTGATGTCCTCCTTCTCGAAGCCGGGCAGTTCGGACTCCATAACGTATTTATCGCCTGTATCCTTGATATCCGTCTTGCAGGGGTTGACAGGCATACTGTCGTAGTTCTTGTCGATATCGTTCCAAAGATTGAAAAGGTCAAAAGCGTTTCTTCCAAAGGGTGTCATTCCGTACATCATATTTATTCCTCCTTGTATCTTACGGTCCGTCGGGACCATTGCTTATAGTGTGTGCGTTATTCGGTGAAATATGTGCATTCCATGGGAATCATTCCTTTCGCAGACCTGCTTATTCTATTCCTTCGTATTCGTCACAAGGTCGACCACCTCGGGGGAAATGTAGTCCGAAAAGAAGCGTTTCATTTCGGCTTCGACATCGGAATATTTCAGCCCGTACTTCTCGAGAAAATCATCGTCCTTCTGACAAAGGTATGTGTAGAATCTGTAGCCGACTATGAGGTCGTCGCGCGACCTCTCAGCTGTCGAGCTGTCCAGCTCGGATACAGCCTCCCTGACCCTGCCGTCGTCGAGCATATCGGTCAGCTTCCGGACAAGCGCTTCCTTCTGCTGATCCTTCAGCACCAGCATAGCGGGAGATTCCACATTTACATGAAACAAAAGTCGCATTGCCGCGTCAAGGCATTCCTTTATCTGTCTCATGATGTAATCCTGTTCAAACATGGGGGGCTAGCTCCTTTCGTTTCATTGACTGTATGATACAGCCGTTTTGTGTTGGAATTATCATGAGATTGTGAAAAACAGATGAAATATAGCACTCGTCGCACGCGAGTGCTAACACTTGCGAACGGTGAGTGCTAATGCGTGGACAAAAAATAGGGCGGAAACTATCCGCCCTCAGTATTATCACATGATGATATCCTCGAATTTGCCGCGTATCGCCTTGACGAGAGCGGCAGGGGAGAGTCGAATCTGCGTACCTATGCGTCCGCCGCTGATGTAGAACAGCTCCATAGGCTCGGCGGTAGAGTGTACCACGGTCATGAACTGCTTTTTCATGCCGATAGGCGTACAGCCTCCGCGGACGTAGCCCGTCACGGCGGTGATGTCCTTGACGTGCAGGAGCTCCACGGACTTCTCGCCCACGCTTTTCGCGGCTTTTTTGAGGTCGAGCTCCTCAGCCACGGGGAGCAGGAAGCAGTAATAGCTGCCCGACTTGCCGTGCGCGACGAGGGTCTTGAAGGTCTCCTCTACGGGCTGACCGAGAGCCTCAGCGGTGTGTATGCCGTCGATGAACTCGCCGCACTCGTAGGTCTGCACGGTGTAGTCTATCTTGCTCTTGTCGAGGAAGCGCATTGCGTTTGTTTTCAGTTCCTTAGCCATATTATCACCTTTCGGGACGGCGTCCCGCATATGAAATGAACGATTGTAGGGGCGCATTCCGTGCGCCCGTTAGAATGTAAACGCCGGATTTCGCGTTCGCAAACAATTCACTGGATTGTTTGCGAAGGGCAGATTATGCGAAAAATATAATATTTCGCTTCCATAGGAAGCGACCAAGGACGCTGCCCTTGGAACCCGCCAAGGACGCTGTCCTTGGGACCTGCGGGGCTCTGCCCTCGACCCGCAAGCCTTTGAAAAGGCTTGAGCGAAACTTTCGGTTTCGCGCCGTAGTTTATCAGAAACGTTAGCAATCGCCGCGCGACATAATTACGAATTACGAATTTGAGCGGCGGCACGCCGCGAATAGACACAGCCGCAGTAGTTCTGCCGATACAGACCGTACTGCCGCGACAGCTCGATAGAGTGCTTGTAGCCGTCGTGCTTCTTGAAGTCGGAGCAGAGGTAGGCGACGCCGCACTCCTCCGCTGTTTTGATGCCGCACTCGTTGATGAACGCGCAGTCCTTATGCGGGCTTATCGTGAGCGTGGTCGTGAAGAAGTCGCAGCCAAGCTCGCGCGCCTTTTCGCCTGTTTTACGCAGTCTGTAGGCTATGCAGCGCTGACAGCGCTCGCCGCGCTCGGGCAGGTCCTCGAGCCCCTTCGCCAGCTCGTAGAACGGTGCAGGTTCGTAATCCTCGTCTATCAGCTCCACATCGAGCCCGAGCTCCGCTATGAGGCGTTTCAGCTCGTTCTTGCGGTAGATGTATTCCTCCTCGGGAGCTATGTTCGGGTTGCAGAAGTAGACGGTGATGTCGAAATGCCCGTACAGGAACAGCAGCGTGTGGCTGCTGCACGGAGCGCAGCACGCATGGAGCATTAGCCGCGGCTTTTCGCCGCTTTTTTCGAGCTCCGCGAGCTTGTCGTCGAGCATTTTCCCGTAATTCGGCTTCTGCATCACTTGTCCTCGAGATTTTTCAGAGCCTTGAGCTCCTCCTTATTGAGGCGTATCTCGGCGTCCTTGAGGAGCTTGACCTCGCTCCTGTCGAGGGTCACGGGCACCTCGGACTTCTCGGTCTTTATCCTGAGCTTGCCCGTGATGAGGTTAGCGTCCTCGACTCTGCCTCTGTCGCCGTCAGGAGTTACAACGATAGCGCCCACCTTCGGCGTTATCTTCAGCAGCGAGTCATACGCCGCCTGCTCGTTTTTCAGGCAGCACATCAGTCTGCCGCAGGTGCCCGATATCTTGGTCGGGTTCAGCGATAGACCCTGTTCCTTTGCCATTTTTATGGATACGGGGTTGAAGTCGCCCATATGCGCCTTGCAGCAGAACTCTCTGCCGCAGATACCGAGTCCGCCGAGAATCTTCGCCTCGTCGCGGACGCCTATCTGACGCAGCTCTATACGTGTGCGGAACACAGCCGCGAGGTCCTTGACCAGCTCGCGGAAGTCCACGCGGTTCTCAGCCGTGAAGTAGAACAGCATCTTGTTGTTGTCGAAGGTGCACTCGACATCAACGAGGCTCATTTTCAGCTTGCGGAGGGCGATTTTCTCCTCGCATATGCGGAAGGCGTCCTTCTCGCGCTGCTTGTTCTTTTCGACCGTTCTGAGGTCGTTCGCGTCGGCGAGCCTGATTATCGGCTTGAGGGGCGAATTTATCGCGTTGTCCTCAATCTGCCTGTTGGCGATGACGACCTCGCCGCACTCCACGCCCCTGACAGTCTCAACAATGGCGCGGTCGCCGACATTAGCCTTGATATTGCCCGGGGAGAAGTAATATATCTTCCCGACGCTCTTGAAGCGGATACCCACTATTTCTTTCATAAAAAGCTCCTTTGTCCGATTCAGCGGACGGTTTCTATCATCTCCGCGCTCAGTGCCGCAAGCACCAGCTGCGGATTAACATTTGCCTCCATAGCTCCCCACGCTTTTTCGATGCTTTCGTGGAGACGCGCTGCCTGAGACGCCGTTACCATTTTCGAGAGCTTTTCGGCTCCCTCGCGGTAGCAGCCTGTCAGCGCAGCGTCAGAGCTGCGGTTGAGGACGGCGCAGTCACGCACGAGCTTGTCCGTCATGGAAAGCACCTCGCGTATATCGTTCCTGCCGCTGCCCAGTGAGAACAGCGCAAGATTCAGACCGTACTCGTCCTTACCTATTATACTATCGGCGAGCCTTTTTGTCAAATCGACGCGTTTGCGGAGCTCGGGGTCGGAGATGTAGTCGGTGCACATACCGATATTCCCGTGGAAGCACCGCACAGCCGCCTTGACCTCGCTGTCCTTGAAGTCGCTCCCGAGCAGGGACTGCTCCGCCTCCTCCTCGGTGCAGGGGGAGACTCCGAAGCACACGCAGCGCGAGATTATGGTCGGCAGGAACTCATATTTCGACTCCGCCGTGAAGATGAAATAGGCGTGGTCGGGTGGCTCCTCGATGAGTTTGAGGAGCATATTCTGCGTTATCGCGCTCATCTTGCGGCAGTCGCGGAAGATGTAGACCTTGCGTCCTGTCGCGTTGTTGGGCTTGACTATCGAGTCCTTGATGACGTCGCGCGCTATCCTGACGGTATAGCCCTCGAGCTTGCCCTCCGTCGGGACGTATATGACGTCGGGGTGGGACATATTGCTCACGTTCCTGCACGCCGCGCACGTGCCGCAGGGCTCTCCGCCGACGGGAGCCTCGCACATGAGCTGTGCCGCATAGTGGTCAGCCATGAGCTTTCTGCCGCTGCCCTTTTCGCCGTAGAATATCAGCGAGTGAGCTGTGCGCCCGCTCTCGCGCATACCCGCGAGCGTAGCTAAAAGCTGCTTGTTTCCGTAAATCTTCTTCATATCACTTGACCTGTTTCCGTTTCTTAGGCTCGGGAAGCTCGCTGTACATCGCCTCGACCAGCGCGCAGAGGAAGTCCCTGTCGTCTGCCTCCTCGACGAGCAGCATGGGCTTTGCGCCCTCATACGGCAGCTCGCGCGGAGCATTCGGCATGAGGCGTTCCGAGGCGGGAGTCGGCTTGACGAGCAGCCTGTTGTCGTAGATGCCGCCGAAGATGCGTCCGCGGCAGTAGAGTATATACTCGCCCATCATCGCACGGCAGCTTATACCGTCGAGCGGAGCGAGCTGTTCCATTATATAATCGAGGTAGCTCTTGCTTGAAGCCATAATTATCACCGTTTTAAGTATACCATATTATATAGAGGATAGTCAACTGTTTGTAGGGGTGCATTACTATATGACGTAGGGAACGCCGCCCGTAATCATTTGCTGTTTCATTTTGTGTAGGGGCGCATTACAGCAAAGCTGCATATAGCATCACAATCCAAATCGAAGATTTGGTGTGCTGCTTATCCGTGCGCCCGCCATTAATCGGAAGATTTCGCGTTCGCAAACAATTCACTGGATTGTTTGCGAAGGGCAGTTCGTGCAGTGAATGATGTGTTTCGCCGCCATAGACGGCGACTAAGGGCTTTGCCCTTAGAACCCACAAGGGCTCTGCCCTTTACCCGCCAGAGACGCTGTCTCTGGACTCTGCAAGCCTTTGAAAAGGCTTGAGCGAAACTTTCGGTTTCGCGTTCAACTTCATTAAAAGCGGAAGCAACCTCCGCATGGTAAAAAAAGGCGCACTCGAGTTGCTTCCCTTAGCGGAAAAAGCGGGCTACCGTGCCGTAAACTAACGGCATATAATCGGTAACCCGCGAATCCGCCAGAGGGGGCTCCCCTCGTCCGCCTTTTCTGAGCTCTGACAGCTTAAATGCCTGTGATTCCCGAGCGTGCGATGCCCTCCGTGAAGTACTTCTGCAAGCAGACGTACAGCACCAGAATCGGTGTTATCGAGAGCAGGCAGCCCGCTTCCTTCCATACTATCTGCTCGCGCGGGGATATCTCCACCGTCGCGGACTGGAAAAGCCTTATTTTCAGCTCTGTATCGAGGTTTGTCAGCATTCGCGCGAGCGTGCTCGTGTTGACGAAGAAGGTCGAGCCGAAATAGTAGTCGTTCCAGTACCATACCACCGAGAACAGGAATACCGTCAGGAACGCCGAACCTGCGTTCGGCACCATTACCCTGATGAAGGTCTTCAGCGGTCCGCAGCCGTCGATATAGGCGGCGTCCTCGAGCTCCTTGGGGAGCCCGCGGAAGAACTGTCGGAATATCAGTATCATCAGTCCCGAGCGTATGCCGTTCGCCGTTATCGCGGGGAGGTACATCGTCCACATCGTGTCGATGAGGTTGACCGTGAAAAGCCCGCGTATGCCGAAGGAGCGGAACTGCGTGTACAGCGGCAGTCCTATTACCTGCGGCGGTACGAGTATCATCATGATGACGATGCAGAACAGCAGTCCCTTGAACCTGAACTTGAAGCGCGCAAAGCCGTAGCCTGTTATCGAGCACGACAGCACCTGCACGAACGAGCAGCCGATATTCAGTATCAGCGTCGTGCGGAGGGTGTTCCAGAAGTCCATTGCCGTGAGCGTCTCCTTGAGCACGTTCAGCGTGAAATGGCGCGGTATCCACATTACGGTCGGGTCGGTCATATCCGCGCGCTCGCGGAAGGTACAGCTCACCATGTAGATGAGCGGGTAGAGTATGACGAAGCCGAGTCCGAAGAGTATGACGAATCGGAAGATAGGCCATACCGCGTCCATTACTGCCTTGCGGCGGACGTATCCGCGCTCCTCGGCGGTCATCGACTGCATACGCAGCTTCTTTGCCTGTCGGGGAGTGAGCCCGTTGCCTATCTCGCTTTCGCTCTTGACAACGGCGCCTGTTGTATCAGTCATTTCATCGCCTCCCTTACTCTACCTCATAGTAAATGAACTTGTTGATTATAAGCGTTACCAGACCGATAGCCGCGAGGACTATCAGGAAGTATATCCATGCCATTGCCGAAGCCTCGCCGAACTTCCACTCCTCCTTCATCGCGAGTATGCGCGCCATGACCTTGTTCGTAGGGCTCGTGAAGGAGTCGATGACGGTGAATATCAGGTTCGCGAGTATGAAGGGGCTGACGTAGGGGAGGGTTATCTTCCAGAAGAACTCCCAAGCGGTCGCGCCCTCTATCTGTGCGGCTTCCTTTGCTGACGGCGGAATGTTCTGCAATGCGCCGAGGAAGAGCAGTATCTGTATTCCGCTCGACCAGACTATGCCGAAGATGTTGTCCGCGATGGTCGATATCAGCGTACTCATGTTGTTGCTGATGCCGTAGATACCGAGGAATTGCAGGAGCTGTCCCACGAGGTCGGTCGAGAACATTGTCGAGAACTGCGCCGCGCCCGTATTGCCCGTCGAGCTCATATCGCCGCTGATTATCTTGTATACGGGACCCGTCGCTATGATGACGGGCAGGAAGAATATCGCTCGCGAGAGCGTCCTGCCGCGGAACTCCTGATTGAGTATCACCGCGATGAACAGCGAGAATATCAGCACGAGCGGAGTCTTCCACAGGGTCTCGATGAGGGTATCCTTGAGGAAGGTCGTGTAGTTCGGGTCGGCGTTCATGACGTAGTCGTACTTCGCGAGTCCGACCCATTCCGTTATAGTCCTGCCGTTGCCGATAGATACCTCGTTGAAGGAGTACCAGAACGACTTTACCAGCGGTATGAGAAAGAACATGAGCGTTCCTATCATCCACACAGATATGAAGCCGTAACCATAGAGCTGCTTGCGCTTCTCATATGGGAGCCCGCGGCGCTTCTTTGCGGGCTTTACCGCCGACTGCTCCTCTGCGGGAGCCGCCGCCTCCGTCTTTATAGCTTCTTCTGCCATATCAGCCGATACCTCCTTCCTCTTCGCCTGCGAGCGAGAGCTTGTTTCCGCCGTATTCGACCGTCTTATTGACGAGGTCGGTCTTTACGACGGTGCCGTTTGAAAATGTCGTGGTTATGAGGCTTCCGTCATCGCTGACGTCATAGCCTGTGATAGTGCTGTCGCTGACGCTGTCGAGCAGCGGTGCGAGCAGCTTGTATTCCTCAGCGGCGGTGTCCGCCCAGTAGTGGTAGTTCGCGTAGTAGTACCTGTCGTAGTCGGTGTCCTTGAGCTTGCTCGTCTCGTTGTATATCATGTCGTAGCTGAGCGAGCTGCCAGTAGCCGCCGCCATGAGCAGTAGCTGTGACGGGTCGGCGTCACCGTTGACGGGAGTGGTCGAGTAGGGGACGAGTCCGTGCATGACTATCTGGTAGAACGGCACGTCCTCGTTGAAGATGTCGAACCTGCTCGACGAGAGCGGAACGTTCGTGATGTGGCTGACATACGGCAGCGCGTAGGCGTTAGCTCCGTCGGCGATGAAGCCGTTGTCGAGCGAGTCGCTGAGCTTGCCGAACGCCTCCTCAGCCAGTGTCATAGCCTTGTAGCGGGAGATGTCCTTCTTGCCGTAGTCGCCGTAGAGCGACGAAGCCGCGTTGTCCACAGCCGCGCCCGTGAGCCCCGCCTTTGCGTAGCTTGACGCGATATCGCCGTAGACCTCGCCGTAATAGCTTGGCGAGAGCAGCGACATATTCTTCTTGAAGCCGTCGGGTATGCCGTATGCGCGGTCGTAGCTGACTATGCGCGAGTACGAGCCCGACACTCTCACGCAGGTGCTCGTGAACGAGTAGTAGCCGTTGCCCGAGTAGAAGTCCCTGCTGCTTGATGCGGGATAGAACTCGAAGCCGTTCTCGCCGATGAAGTCGGTCAGCTTGTTGAAGGTGCTCTTGCCGCCGAGAGTGCCCGAGGGCGAGGCTCCCGTGTCGACCTTTCGCCTGATTCCGTCGTTAGTCCAGCCGTTGTAGGAGACGACCATATCGTCAACGCCCTTGTTTTTGAGCTCCGTGAGTATCTCCAGCGCCTCGTCGTACTTGGTGACGGGCTGCTTGAGCGTCACGGGTATGCCGAGCACGGGCTTTTTTTTCAGCGTGCCGCCGTACAGGTCGACGTACATCGCCGCCTTCGAGCTCTTCGGCTCGACGCCGTCCTCATCGATGAGGTACTGGCGGTAGCGGTCGGCTACATCGACGTAGCTCGCGCCCTTCTTTGATATCGGGTAGTAGCGGAGCTCGATGTCGTCGGACTTGATGTCGCCGTTCTCAAACACCGTCAGCTTGTCGCTGTTGTTGCCCGACATATAGAAGGTGTCGGTGCCGCGGAGTATGAACGTGAAATTGCAGAGGTTGTAGCTGCTGTTGGACTGCTTCGACACCTGCGCGGAGATGTACGCGTTCGAGTCGCCCTTTGAGGCAACCACGAGCATTGCGTTGTCCTCCTTGACTATGCCGTATACGGGCAGGTATATCTGCTCGGTGACGGCGCCGCGGCTCGTCGGCACGACTGTGACGTCATTGCCGTATACGCGCTGCTGATAGGCGTTCGTGTCCATTGTCTTGTTGTTGTTGAAGCGGACGAGCGCGCCGCTTCCGTCGGGAATGACGAAGCAGCCGTCCTCGGTGTCGGACGCGGCTCCGAAGCTGCTCATCAGCGTTACCTCGGTGGCTATCTTCTCGTCCTTCGGCTCCTTGATATCGGAGACCTTGAGCGCGGCTTTCAGGCAGTCCTCCTCGAGCGTGTACTCGACAGGAAAGCTGAATCCCGCCTTGTTGTAGTAGTAGGTCACCTTTACGCCGTTTTTGACGTCGCTGACCTTTATCTCGCAGTCGTCCGTGCCCGAGCGCAGGACGTTGTTGTTCGAGCGCTTGGAGGGTATGCCGTAGCGGAGCGTGTTCGACGAGCGGAGCTCGTTCACGAGCAGGGGAGTCGCGACCTTGTCGCGTGCCGCTCCGAGCGGCGACGACCACCATATATAGCCCGTAGCCTTGTTTTTCAGCCCGAGGTTGCCGAGGCGGTTGTCCACGAGCATGATGTAGCTGTCATTTTCGGCGCACTGTCTGTACGTGCCGATGACCTGCTTGCCGTCCGTGCTGAGCCATGTGAAGGCAGTCCTGTCGTCGGAATAGTAGACCTTTTTGCCGTCCTCTGTGCCGCTCTCTTTGAAAGTTGCGAGCACCTTTCTGTAGTCGCCGTCCATGCGCTCGAGGGTCTTGCCGTCTATGGAGCTGAACAGCGACGGGTCGTCAATTGTGGATATTACGCGGCGGACGCGTATCACGCGGGTGAGGTCGCTGTCCACATACAGCAGGTAGCGCTTTGCACCGCTGACGTAGAGCTTGCCCTCGTCGCATTTATTGCTGTCGCTGAAGCTCGCGAGAGCCTCTTTTTTCGCGGGGTCTACCGCCACGAGGTCGCCGAGCTTTTTGAGGTCGCCTATCATGTCGGCAATTGCCTCCTGCGCCTCGGTGTAGTCGGACTTCTTCTCGGGCTCGCCGCCGTTTTTCGCCCATACAGCGTCCTCGAAGCCCTTGTCCTTCGCGTAGACGTCTATGCCGTCCGCAGAGCCGACCTTGCGCAGATATGCCGTTATATCGTCGTATTCCGCGCGCACCTTCTCCTCGGACTCCTTCAGCTTTGCCGCCTTTTCCTCGGCGGCTCCCTCCTCGGAGCCCTCGTCCTCGGCAGTTTCAGCCGCAGTCTCAGCCTCGTCCTCGCTGTCGGCGTAGATGTTTGCTGATACGGTCATCATCGAGACCGCGAGCAGGCAGAGCAGTGTGCGTTTTATCTTGTTTTTCATAGTATCACCGTCCCTCCGTCAGACTCTTATCCTGTAGGAGAGCTCTGTGTATATGGTGGATGCGAAGATGAATATCTGCTGTATCAGTGACATGAACAGCACCAGCAGTACCAGCATTATCAGCATAGCGCATATCGTGAGTATTATCGCGAATACCGTCTTGCCGAAGCTGTACTGATGCACTGATTTTATCGCCGAGAACAGCAGTATCAGCGTCCAGCCCGTGCCGATTATCTCTATCGCCTGCATAAAGACGTACTCGTCGCGGATGAGGACGTGTGACAGTGCCACGTTGATGAAGCGCTGAGCGATGAACGGTACGAGCGCATAGGCGCTGTATACGCAGATATTGCGCATGGTGCCCTCACCGTCGAGGAGGGTGCATATCGACCAGTTGCCGACCACCCACGCCGCGAAAAGCACTATAGTGCTCGTGATATAGGGGACGACGTTGAACACCTTGTCGTAGGTGACCTTGAACTGCTCGCCGTAGAGCCTGCCGCTCGCTATTTCCGAGAGGAACAGCAGAAATACTATCAGGCACGCTATCTTCATCGAGCCCGACTTTTTCCAGCGCATATCCTCAAAGCCCTCGACGGGGTGAGTTATCGCGTGCTTTACCCACTCAGCGGGTCTCAGGTCCATCATCGTGCTGTTCCTCCTCTCTTTCTTCATTTTTCGCCTCGGGAGCTGTTTTTCCCGCGGCTATCTCGGCTTTGAGCCGTGCGGCTTCCTCGTCAGCCTTTGCCTCGGCTTCGAGTGCCTGCAAAGCCTCTGCCGCCTCGCCCTTGTTGAGGTCGAGGGTCGCTATATCGGCGTCCGCGGGAACTGCCGCTTCTGCCGCAAGAGCGCGTCTGCGCTTCTTCATCGCAACGCCGAGCGCCAGCAGAGCTATTATCACTGCCGCCGCGACTGCGAATATCGCTCCGAAGTGCTTTTTGAGGAACTCCATGCGGTAGCCCTCGAAAGCCTTGTTGTAGATGCTTCCCATTCCTGCGAGCTTCGCGTACTTCATCGAGCCCTCGTAGTCTCCCTTGCGGAGCAGGGCTGACGCAACGCCCACATTCGCGCGCCAGTAGTTGCCGTCGCGCTTGAGCACCTCCAGCCACGGCTCGAGCGCCTCCTCGTAGTAGCCCGCGTTGTAGTAGGCTGTTGCCTTGTGGACTATCCTGCCGAAGTCGGTCTCGGTGAAAATGGTGACTGTGTCCTTGCGGCTGTCGACGACGTAGAGGTTCTCGCCCTTTGATTCGAGAGCCGCGGCGTGGTCGAAGCCTCCCACCTGTTTTGCGAGCGTGCCCGTGATGAACAGGAGGTGGCAGTCCTCGTCGTACTGGAAGACGCGTCCCGTGGTGAAGTCGAGGCAGTTGATGTTGCCGTCCTCGGCGATGTCGATGTCGACTATCGCGGGAGCGAGAAGCTTGTTCTGCGAGGTGTCGTACATGGGAGCGTAGTCGCCGTAGGTGTAGTCATTGCTCGCGAAGATGTTATTTCCCGCGGCGTTGAGTTTTTTTACGGTGTCGGTGGTCTGCGTCGAGGACGACGTACACGTGAAGATGAAGTCGCCGTCGATGTCGAAGCTGGTGATACCCGTCGGGACATTTCTTGCGCGGCGGGCGCGCTTCTCCTCGGAGGTGAACAGGCTCGTGAGGTATCTGCTGACAATCTCTGCTGTCGGCTGGACGCGGTTCGCGCCGTAGAAGCCGATGAACTCGCCCTCGGGGTCGAACATGGCGGCGCCCGTGGTGATGTTGCCGAGCACGATGTAGACGTTGCCCGCCTTGTCCGCGATGACGCGCTGAGGCAGGAAGGTACGCTTCTGGTCGTATATCTCGGAGTCGGGCTTGGTTATCTCGCGCTGAACGTTTCCGTCCATATCGCAGACGAGCACGCGCGCGTTCTCGTTGTCGGCGATGTACATGAGGTCGTTGTCGGCGGAGATGAATATGCCCTGCGGATTTTTCAGCTTTGTCCTTGAGCCGTCGGGCATGGTGAAGCTGTCGTACACTCTCACCGCCTCGCGGAAGTCGGAATCAACCGCGACAATGCGGTCGTTGCCCGAGTCCACGACATAGAAGATGTCGTTGTGGTCGCAGAAGATGTCGGAGGGCGACTCAAACGCCCCCACGCCGAGGTCATAGCCCGAAACGGCGCGCTCGGCGATATATCCCGCCTGAGAGGGGATAGCCTCTCCCCAGCGGTCGTAGTTGTAGACGTCGTAGGGCTCGCGTGCGGAGGCGGTCAGCGCTGAGATACAGCCGCCGAGGATAGCTCCCGACAGCGCGAGGGTGACAAGTCTGCGTGATAATTTTTTCATACGTCCGCCTCCTTAGTCCTTGATGCCCGAGTGAGCCATAGTCTCGATGACCTGACGCTGTGCGAGCATGAATACCACGATAGGCGGTATGAGCATGAATACGGCTGCGGCTGCGGCAACGCCCGCTCTCGCGAGACCTGCCGAGGCTGCCTGATTGACAACGGTGGGGAGGGTCTTGTACTGCTCCTGAAAGACAACGGAGCCTGCCTCTATCCTCCACGCCGCCTGAAATGCGAATATGATAATGGTCATGAGGGCGGGCTTCTGGTTGGGCATGACTATCTGCCAGCAGATGCGGAAGAGTCCCGCACCGTCGACCTTTGCCGCCTCTATCATGGCGTCGGGCACCTGACTTATCGACTGCCTCATGAGGAACAGTCCCATAGGCGAGGCTATCGACGGCAGTATCAGCGCGAGCGGATTGTCTATCAGTCCGAGCTTAGCCATGACGATGTACTGCATGATGTATATGACGTTGGACTGGTACAGCAGTGCAACGACGATAATGCTGTTTATGAGCTTGCTTCCGGGGAATTTGCACTTTGCGAGGACAAATGCCGCCATTGACGCGAATATGCACTGGAGCACCGTCACCGATACCGTTACCGCGACGCTGTTGAACACGTAGCGCGAGAAGGGCACGCGGTTGCTGTTGAGCACCTCGAACATATCGCTGAAATTGTCGAGTGTCGGGCGCATCGCGTACAGCTTCGGCGGAAATATGAACAGCTCCTCTACGGGCTTTACCGACATGATGAGGATAAGGTAAATGGGAAAGAGCATGAATAGTCCGAGCAGTGTCAGGAAGGCGAAAATGGCTATAGTTCCGCCTATCTTGCGTCCCGCCTGCTTATTTGAAGCCCTGAGCTTCATGGTGTTGACCTGAGCCACTGTCCCACCTCCTTAGTCCATATATTTGCTGAGCACCTTGCTGATGAGCTTGTTCAGCAGGTACATCACGACGAACAGCACCATGCATATCGCCGATGCATAGCCCATTTCATAGCGCACCCAGCCGTAGTCGTAGGCGTGGGTCATTATCGTGTGAGCCTTGTAGTCCGTGCTCGGGAAGCCGACGAGGTTCTGCGCGACAGTGCCCGCCGTGAAAGAGCTGACTATCTGCATTACCGCCGCGAACATCAGCTGCGGTCCCATCGACGGGATAACGATGTAGATGAGCTCCTGCCAGCGGGTGCGTATGCCCTCGATAGCGCCCGCCTCGTACATCGAGCGGTCGATGTTCTGGAAGCCCGCACGCAGAGCGAGGAAGCCTGCTCCGAGCGATATCCACAGCTGTACCACGATAGTTACGCCGAGGATATAGCGTCCGTCGGTGAGCCACTGTACAGGTGCATTGATGAGTCCGAGATTGATGAGGAAGGAGTTCGCATAGCCGTTCATATCGCCGCTGAAAATCAGCGTCCACGCCGTGTAGACGTTCGCGAGCGACGGCGCGTAGAATATGAGCGTGAATATGGTCTTGAGCTTCGGGTGGAGCTCATTTATTAGCCATGCCAGCAGGAAGCATAGTATGTAGCTGACAGGTCCCGTGAAGAGCGCGAAAACTATCGTTACACGTATCGACTTCACGAATATCTTGTCCGAGAGGAAAAGCGTCGTGTAGTTCGAGAGCCCGACAAATTTCGGAGCCTGCGCCATATTGAAGTCGGTGAAGCCCATGGGGAGGGACATCACGACGGGTATAACTGTGAATACGATGAAGAATATCATAAAGGGTGCGAGCATGAGGTAGCATGACTTGCTGTTTTTGAACGAGCGCCACAGCATAGCGCGCTCCTCGCGCTTAGTCCTTTTTCCGATATCCTCGGCAGCTATCTGAGCCAAGAGACGTTCCTCCTTCCTTATTTTTTATTGAGTCCGAGATTTTTGCGCTTTCTTGCTATCTCGTCGTTGATGTCGCGGTTGTACCAAATGAGGGTGTCACGCGGGTTCTCGTTCTCGTTGACCGTCTCGCGGAAGGCGTTCATGATGTTGCGGGTCACGGCGTATGACGAGGGTATCACGGGTATCTCCACGAGCTCCGCCTGCTGAGCGGCGAGCCTGTCGTACTCCCCGTGCGACCACGAGAGCTGTTTGAGAGCCTCGGTGTTGGCGGTATCGAATCTGCCCATTGTTCCGAGAAGTCCCTCTATCTGCGTAGCATAGCGCACCTGAGTGTCCGTCTCGGTGAACCACTTGATGTACTCCCACGCATTTTCCTTGTTCTTTACCTTGCTGAATATTACCGCACCTGCGCCGTTGGAGTTGGCGGCGTGGGATATGGTGCCGTCCTCGCGGAGAGTTCCGGGCACGGGGCAGAAGTCCCACAAGCCCTTTATCTCGGGAGCGGCGACAGCGAGCTGGTTGAAGAAGGTGTATCCCGATATCACAATCGGGTATTCGCCCGTCCTGAAGCGGCTGAACGGGTCATACTGCTGGACGAAGCTGTATTTGGTGTAGAAGTCCGTCCACTCCTCGAAGGATTGGACTGCCTCAATTGAGTCGAATGTCGAGGCTGTCTGCTCGGCGTCGTAGTAGTTGACGCCCTTTTGCAGGAGCATCATCGCGAAGGTGTGACCCGTCTCGGTGGCGGGGGAGATGTTCGTCGGCGGGAGGACAAGTCCCACGTTCATGTAGTTGCGCTGGAGCGCGGGGAGCATATCTATCAGCTCCGACCACGTCTCGGGCGGGGAGTCGAAGCCCAGCTCGGTTAGGACGTCGGTGCGGTAGAACATCATCGGGAAGGTCTGGCTTATCGGCAGACCGTAGGTGCCGCCGTTGAACTGATACTGCGTCATCGCGTTCTCCTGGAAGCGGCTCTTGACGCCGTCGAAGTCGGAGAACTGCGAGAGGTCGACCGTGAGGTCGCGCGCCGCGAGGTTGACGGGGAACTCTCCACCGAGGAAGAGCGCCACATCGGGGCCCTTTCCTGCGAGAGTAGCCTCGACTACGCCGCCGACAACGAGATTGACGGATATCGGGATATCATGCTCCTGCATGAACTCGTTCTCGGTCATCTCTTTGACTACCTGTGCCTGGTCGCGTCCGAGCGATACCCACACGTTTATCGCGTCCTCGCCCTTGACGTCGGAGAGGGTGGTGTAGTCCTCGAAGAACGAGCCTATGAAGGATTTCACGCTGAACGCTATTGACTTGCCGAGCTTTTCCTTGCTCCCCGAGAAGCTACTGCTCTCGGTCGCAAGCTCGATGTAGTCGACCTCGAGCGGCTGGTCGCGGTAGTCGCGCTCCCACGC
This sequence comes from Anaerotruncus sp. MC2020, assembly GCA_000701945.1. Lineage (GTDB taxonomy): Bacteria > Bacillota > Clostridia > Oscillospirales > Ruminococcaceae > Ruminococcus > Ruminococcus flavefaciens_B. Next base: position 39,046 of record JNKE01000022.1, on the reverse strand, counting down.
GGAGATAGAGGCGATGTTGTCCTTTATCTGCGAGAGATAATCGGGTATCTTCAGTGGCTTTGCGGTACACTTGTCGAGTATGACCGTCATCGTCTCGAGCGATGCCGCCTCGGAGCCTGCCGAGCCCGAGAGCTCCTCTATCTCGCCCTGTATGTCCTTGAGCTCGTGCGAGAGGCGGTCGAACTCCTCAACGAGGTTCGGTATCTTCTCGTGGACGTAGTAGTCGGTGTACTGGTCGGGCGCGGGACCCGTAATCATCAGTATCTTGCGGTAGTAGGTGTTGAGGTCGGTAACGACCTCGTCGAGCTTGCGGAGGGAATCGCCTATCTCTCCTGGGACGCATTCCATGGTTATCGTGTGGTCGGTATCGCCCGTGAGGTAGACGTATATGTCGCCGCCGTCCTCAGCCTTGGGAGTGACGACGCTCCAGTCGGTGTCATAGTAGAACTTTATTTGGTCGAGCTCCCTGCACGGCACCTCGCCGTCTATGTATATCCTCCTGTTGGAGTAGAAGCCGCGCATCTGATTCTGACGCGACTTTATGCCTATCCTGTACCAGCCGTCCGCGTCTATCTCGTCTGCGGGGATAGTCCACGTCACAGCTTGCAGAGCCTTTTTCCAGTTGCCCGAGCCGAGGGTGTTGTACACGACCTTGCGCGGGTCGGACGGCGACACGAGGTAGCTCGTGTTGTCATAGGTCGGGTATAGCGTGGAGTCGGATTTCAGCTCCGCGTCCTCGCCCTCTATGCGGATGAGGTCGGCTTTGCCCGAATCAGCGCCGCTCACGGAGCTTCGGTACTCGTCATACGTCGGGAGTTCGGCGGGCGTGTAGAAGCGCAGGCTTTCTATTGCGAGCTCCGCGCGCTCGGAGGTGAAGCTCACCTCATGTCTGCCCTTCTCGAGGTAGAAGAAGAGCGGTTCGCCGAAGAGCCCGTCGATGTCGCCGAATGCGCACTCCTTCCACATACCGCGCTGTATCTGCGACGGACGCACCTGATTGCCGCGCGAGTCGGTGTGGATATCCTCCTCGTTGACCCACACGCGGTTGAGCGTGAGGCGGGTCGCGGTGTCATATGGCGACCTGCCGTCTATCTGCATGGAGAGCTCTATCTGTGAGCTGTTGGACTCTATCGGGAAGTAGCTTATCCCGAGGCAGTATATGCCCGTCTCGGGGACGTCGATATCGTAGGAGAGCTCGCCGTCAGCGCTCTCCCATATGAGGCAGTCCTCGCGGATATCGCCGTCGGAGCCGTAGCTTCCCGTGGCGAATGTGCCGTTTTTCGCGGACTTGTATGCAGTCGGGCGAATGGCGATCTCGGCGTCGGGACGCTTTTCGCCGCAGTATTGGTCATAGTAGTCGCTGTAGGAGGGTACGCCCGTATCTACGGGTTCGATGCTGAAATAGCCGCTGTCAGCCGACAGGGAGGGCGCGTGAGCGTCTGCCGCCGAGACGGCATTGACGGGAAGGCTGTTAGCCGCAACAAAGCATGACAATGCGCCGAGGGAGATCCTTCGGCATAGCTTTCTGATATTCAATTCTATCCACCTTTCGTGAGGGTAAGGAGGTCGGCGTACCTGCGTAGAGGGCGCAGGGAAGCCGTTTCAGTGGTGTGTATGGCAGACCGCCCAAGGTCTGCGGATATGTGAAGCAGTATTGCCGAACTGCATAAAACCTTATAAATAATTATAACAAATTTATAGAGTATTGTCAAGAAAAATCGCCGTATACAAAAGGCTAACGACTATTTTACACATCGGCGGCGGGTGTGCAGGATAATCGTTTTTGCAGGGGAGCCCTTTAGGCTGCTTCCCTTAACGGAAAAAGTGGGCTGCCGAGCCGTAAAGTAACGGCTCATATTTGGTAACCTGCGAATCCGCCAAAGGGGGCTCCCCTTGGGCGTCCGCAAATAATAATACGGACTGCCAAAGGCAGCCCCTACAGAAATGCTCACATCCGCAATCTGCGTCACAGGCTTTGTGCAAAACGCTGAATTTGCAAAGTTTGCTTGGCAAGGTCTTGACAAGTCAACTTGGCAGTGCTATAATGCAAGCATAGAGATGTGACAAGCGAACTTGGCATAACATCTTCCGAGTTACAAGTGAGGTGACGGTATGAACAAAGATGAGATACTGGCTAAAAGCCGAAGCGAGAACAATTCCGAATATGAGCAGAACACCTACAAGGTCGCGGGAAGCCTCGCGCGTATCATCGGCGGACTGGTCTGCGCGGGACTCCTCGTTGCGGAGCAGTTCACCACGGGACATTTCAACTGCGGCTACTGGCTGATATTCTGCGTTATGCAGATAGTCCACGACGGCTATATCTTTGCGCGGACGAGGTCGTGGCAGCATCTTTTCAGCGCGGTCGTATTCGTAATCGTAGCGGCAGTTATGGCATACGGCTACGTCACAGACCTGATAAGCAGGTGAGCCTATGGACGATAAACTCATACTGCGCAACAACCTCAAAGAGGTGCGGACAGAGGCGAAGCTCTCGCAGGCTCAGCTCGCGGAAATGGTGGGCGTGTCGCGAAACACTATCAGCTCGATAGAGACGGGTCAGTACCAGCCAACGGCAAAGCTGGCGCTCATTCTCTGCATAGCCCTCGACAAGAAATTCGAGGAGCTGTTTTATTTCTGAGCGTCAGCCATTGTAGGGGCGCCCTTTGGGCGTCCGCAAATCCCCGAATCGCCAACGGCTGCATTTTGTAGGGGCACATTACAGCAAAGCTGCATATAGCATCACAATCCAAATCAAAGATTTGGTGTGCTGCTTATCCGTGCGCCCGCGATACCGATTGCATTTTGCCTGCGGGCGGCGAAACGCCGCCCCTACAATGCATTAATTGACAACGTTGATCCAATATGCTATAATACATTTAACTTTATTTTGGAGGAAAACTTTATGGAAAAGATTCTTGAAGTCAAGGAGTTGTCCAAGCAGTACACTAAGGTGCTCGCGGCGGACAAGGTCAGCTTCGACATCGAAAAGGGCGAGATATTCGCGCTCATCGGTCCGAACGGAGCGGGCAAGACTACCACTATCCGCATGATATCGACCCTGCTCAAGCCCACCTCGGGCGACGCGATAGTCGCGGGACACAGCGTCATCAAGGACGCGGCAAAGGTGCGCGAATGCATAACCTACCTCCCTGACGAGGCGGGCGCGTACAAGAACATGACGGGAAAGAGCTACCTGCGCTTCATGGCGGGGCTGTTCTCGACCGACATTGACACGATAAACCGCTATGTCGAGCGCGCGGAGCGCATCTGCGGGCTCGGGGACAGGCTGAAGGACAAGATAGGCACGTACAGCCGCGGCATGATACGCAAGCTCCTGCTTGCGCGCGCGGTCATGACCGAGCCCAAGCTCGCCATACTCGACGAGCCTACGAGCGGTCTCGACGTGCTCAACGCCATAGAGATACGCAAGATGATAAAACAGCTTGCGGCAGAGGAGGGGATGTCCTTCCTGCTGTCGTCGCACAATATGCTCGAGATAGAGTTCGTATCCGACCGCGTGGGCATAATCGCGAAGGGGCACCTTCTCGTAACAGGCAGGGCTGACGAGCTCAAGGAGCGCTACAGTGCGGCTAACCTCGAGGAGGTATTTGAAAGGGTGGTGAATGACAATGAAATTCTTTAATCTGCTGAAAAAGGAGCTCGGCGAGCTACTGACCGTTCAGACGATACTCAGCCTCGTCATTATCTCGGGAATGCTGATGATGGTCGGCAACCTGATGAAATCCACTATCAAGGAGGCTGTCAAGAACGAGTACACTATCACCCTCAGTGACCGCGACAACACCGACTTCACAAAACAGCTTGCAAAGGCTCTCGAGGAGAGCGGCGCGACGCTGAAAATGGTCGACAGCGCAGGCGACGACTACTCCGCGATACTGAAGGACGCCGACACCGAGGCACTCGTCATCATACCCGAAGGCTTCACCGAGAAGCTCGAGAATGACGAGCGTCCCGAGATAATCAGCATTGCGGCGATGAAGTCGGCGGCGGCGATGTCCAACATAATGAACAGCAACAGCGGAGCGATAGGGCTCATATCCGACTGCATATCCTCGACCTTTGCGGCAAAAGCGGGTCTGACCGCCGAGCAGGTCGAGCTGATGCAGTCGCCCGTGACCGTCACCGAGCAGACCATTGTCAAGGACAAGTCAGCTCCCGTCGGAGCGACGAGCGTGATGAGCAGTATAATGACGAAGAACATGATACTTCCCGTAGTAGTGTTCATACTGATAATGTTCACCTCGAATATGCTCATCGGAGCGATAAGCAACGAAAAAATAGACAAGACTCTCGAGACCCTACTCTCGGCGCCCGTGTCGAGAACGGCTATACTTGGTGCGAAAATGCTTGCGGCGGCGATAATCGCCCTGCTGAATGCCGTAGTTTATATGTTCGGCTTCTCGTCCTTCATGACGGGAGCGACCGAAAACGTCAGCGAGGAGATGAGCAGTCAGCTCGTCGGACAGTACATCTCGGTCGGCGACGCGCTCGAGAGGCTCGGGCTGACGCTCGGAGTGACCGACTACGTCCTCATCGGCGCACAGCTTTTCCTCACGATAATGATATGCCTTTCGATATCGCTCATGCTCGGCGCTCTCGTCAACGACTCCAAGCAGTCGCAGACGATGATAATGCCGCTGATGATAATGGCGATGGTGCCGTATATCATCTCGATGATGGCAGATATCAATACACTTCCGATGGTGCTGAGGGTAGTTGTGTACGCGATACCCTTCACGCACACCTTCTCCGCGATGAACAACCTGATGTTCGGCAATACGGCGATATTCTTCGGCGGACTCGCATACCAGTTTGTGGTATTCGTGATATGCCTGTTCTTCGCATTGAAGCTGTTCAACTCGGATAAGATACTGACGGCTTCGCTCAACTTCGGACAGAAGTCTAAATTCAAGAAGCACAGCAACGCAGATGAATAATCTGTAGGGGCGAGTTCCGCTCGCCCGCCTGTCAATTATTCGGTGTATTTTCGGGCGCACGGATAAGCAGCACACCAAATCTTTGATTTGGATTGTGATGCTATATGCAGCTTTGCTGTAATGCGCCCCTACAAAACAAAGAAAAGGCGAACCAATTACGGTTCGCCTTTAATTATGCATTATGAATCAAACGTTATGAATTAATACATACCGCCCATGCCGCCTGCGGGCATTGCGGGAGCGGGAGTCTCCTCCTTGATATCGGCAACGAGGCTCTCTGTGGTGAGTACCATAGAAGCAACGGAAGCCGCATTCTGGAGCGCAGAACGTGTAACCTTGGTCGGGTCAACGATACCTGCGGGAATCATGTCTGTGTATACCTCGTTGTAAGCGTCGAAGCCGTAGCCGAGCTTGCGTGAACGTCTTATCTTGTCGACGATGACGCTTCCCTCGAGACCTGCGTTCTCAGCTATCTGACGAACGGGAGCTTCGAGAGCCTTGAGGATTATCTTAGCGCCTGTCTTCTCGTCGCCGTCGAGTGTGGGAACAAGCTTCTCAACAGCGGGGATAGCGTTGATGTAGGCAGTACCGCCGCCTGCAACGATACCCTCCTCAACAGCAGCCTTAGTAGCAGCGAGAGCGTCCTCTATGCGGAGCTTCTTCTCCTTCATCTCTATCTCAGTAGCAGCGCCGACCTTGATGACAGCTACGCCGCCTGCGAGCTTGGCAAGTCTCTCCTGGAGCTTCTCGCGGTCGAAGTCAGAAGTTGTAGTCTCGATAGCAGCGCGTATCTGAGCAACACGAGCCTTGATAGCCTTCTTGTCGCCTGCGCCGTCAACGATGATAGTGTTCTCCTTCTGGATAACAATCTGCTTAGCCTGACCGAGCTGCTCGATAGTGGTCTCGCTGAGCTCGAGACCGAGCTCGGAGGTGATTACCTCGCCGCCTGTGAGGACTGCGATATCCTTGAGCATCTCCTTGCGTCTGTCGCCGAAGCCGGGAGCCTTAACAGCGGCAACCTTGAATGTGCCGCGGAGGTTGTTGAGAATGATAGTTGTGAGAGCCTCGCCCTCTACGTCCTCAGCGATGATAACGAGCTTCTTGCCCATTTTAACTATCTGCTCGAGGAGGGGGAGAATCTCCTGAATGGAGGATATTTTCTTGTCTGTGATGAGGACGTAAGCGTCGTCGTAAACAGCCTCCATCTTGTCAGCGTCTGTAATCATGTAGGGCGAGATGTAGCCGCGGTCGAACTGCATACCCTCAACTACCTCGCTGTAAGTCTCGGCAGTCTTGGACTCCTCGATAGTGATAACGCCGTCTGATGTTACCTTCTCCATAGCCTCAGCGATGAGCTTGCCGACAGCCTCGTCAGCGGACGAAACTGTACCAACTCTTGCGATATCCTCGCTTCCTGCAACAGCCTTGGAGTTGTCAACGATGGACTTTACAGCAGTGTCGACAGCCTTTGCGATACCCTTCTTGAGCACCATGGGATTAGCTCCGGCGGCGATGTTCTTCATACCCTCGCGGACGATAGTCTGAGCGAGGAGGGTAGCTGTTGTAGTACCGTCGCCTGCTGCGTCGTTTGTCTTTGTAGCAACTTCCTTTACGAGCTGAGCGCCCATGTTCTCGAAAGCGTCCTCGAGCTCGATGTCCTTGGCGATAGTAACGCCGTCGTTAGTGATGAGGGGAGCGCCGAACTTCTTGTCGAGAACGACGTTTCTGCCCTTGGGACCCATAGTTATGCGGACTGTATCCGCGAGCTTGTCAATGCCTGCCTGAAGTGCGTTTCTTGCGTCTGCACCGTACTTGATATCCTTTGCCATATTGATTACTCCTTTAAATCATAATTTCAATGCTGTAGGGGCGCATTACAGCAAAGCTGCATATAGCATCACAATCCAAATCAAAGATTTGGTGTGCTGCTTATCCGTGCGCCCGAAAGCAATAATCGAACTGACGGGCGAGCGGAACTCGCCCCTACAAACTGAGTTCTTACTTAACAGTAGCGAGAATGTCTTCCATTTTAACGATGATGTATTCCTCGCCCTCGAGCTTAACGTTAGTGCCCGAATACTTGGAGATGAGCACCTTGTCGCCCTTCTTGACCTCCATTTTCACGTCGGAAGTTCCGGGACCTACCTCAACGACCTCTGCGACCTCGGGCTTTTCCTTTGCCGAGCCCGAAAGAATGATACCGCTCTTGGTGGTCTCCTCAGCCTCGACCATCTTGACAACTACTCTGTCCTGTAAGGGTTTGATAGTCATGATATATACCTCCTGAAATAATTATTGCAATAGTTTAGCACTCTCTTTCTCTGAGTGCTAATTATATTTTACCACCTTTTTCTATAAAATCAAGACATATGCGCAAACTTTGTGATTGTGTACAAAAAAATCGGCACATTGTGGAATCTGAATACTGTGTAGGGGCTGCCTTTAGTGTGCTCCCCTTAACGGAAAAAGTGGGCTACCGAGCCGTAAACTTACGGCTCATATTTGGTAACCTGCGATTCCGCCAAAGGGGGCTCCCCTTGGCAGTCCGTTTTTTATGTGCGGATGCCCTACAACAAGTTGCATATAGCATCACAATCCAAATCATAGATTTGGTGTGCTGCTTAAAAGGGCGCCCCTACAATTTCAAATTCATCGCCGTCAGGCGATACCACAAGCTAACGGCTAATGGCTAACGGCTTTTCCAAGCTCTCACCGCACGCTATGATAGATTATCGGTCGGAGCTGTACTCCCCGCAGAGCCGCGTCCACTGCCTCGGGCAGGAGCTCGAACTCCGCCACCAGCGACGCGGGCTTGCGCTCGATGTCGTCCTGTAGCATCGGCACGAAGTAGTATTTCTTGCGGTTGAACAGCTCGCCGATATTTTTCGCGGAGCCGAGCAGCGAGTCGTTCGACGCTATCGCCAGCACGACGGGCTTGCCGCTCCGCAGATGCGACTTGACCGCCATAGTAGCGGCGCCGTCGGTCATGCCAGCCGCCAGCTTCGCCGCCGTATTCGACGTACACGGCGCAACGACCATGATATCGGTCATATCCTTCGGACCTATGGGCTCGGCGGCGGAAATGTCCGTGATGACCTCCCGCCCGCAAATCTCCGCGAGCCGCGCGATATTGTGGGTGCTCGTGCCGAAGCGGGTGTCCAGCGAGGCGGCGTGCTCCGACATCACGGGGACGAGCTCCGCGCCCATACTGCGCAGTTTCTCCGCCTGTGCGAAGCTCCGCTCGAAGGTGCAGAACGAGCCCGTCATCACGTAGCCTATCCTTATCCCGATGAAGTTAGTTTTCACTGCCGCCGCCCCCTTCCTCAATGAACGCAGCGACCGCGTCGGCGACAATCTCGCCCGCAGTCACGGGAGCCGTTTTCGCGGGCAGACCTCCCGCGCGGACAAGGTGCTCTCCGAGCATATCCGCAGCCTCGGGAGAGAAGCCGCCCTCGTCCGAGGCGAGCTCGATGAACAGCGTGTTTCTGTGCGATATACCGAGGTTTCCGCGTGTGAACACAGTCTTGGGGGAAGTGTTGAAAACGAGGGCATACTCGCCGCCGAGGCTGTCCGTGTACACCGACCTCACGCCGAGCACTTCCGCCTTTGCAGCCGCCTTGGGACTGCGCACCGCAGCGGTCACGTCTGCGCCGAAGCCGCGCAGAATATGCGCGAGAGCCGTGCCTATTCTGCCGAGCCCGACTATGAGCACGGACAGCCCGCACAGCGCGACGTCGAGCCGCTCCAGCGCGAGCTGCACTGCTCCCTCGGCGGTGAGGACGGCGTTGCGCAGGAGGAGCTCCTCGCGGTCGAGGTAGCTGACGAGCCTCTGCTGCGGGAAGAGCTCCGCGAGGCGTGGGAAAGGCAGTCCCGTGAAGACCGTGCCGTCTTTTTTGACTGATGAGGCGACCGACTCTGCGGAGAGAGCGCCGCTGTAGTGAGGGGCGGAGATATTCCCGTCCGAGCCGAGCCCGCGCACGGGGAGGACTGCGAAGTCGAACTCTTCTGCCGCGGGGAGACTGCCTGTGAGAGGCTGCACCTCAGCGGGGAGAGCGGAGCTGTCGAAGCCTGCGACGGTCACGGAGTATCGCCGCGCGAGCCGTGCCGCGCAGTATACCTGCCGCATATCGCCGCCCGCGATAAGTATCTTTATATCATGTGTCATAGTGTTCTCCAATCTGCGAGTATTCAGACCTGCCGCGCGCGAGTGCGAACGGCATTCTCTGTACATTATATGGAGAATGGCGGGATAGTGTGAGGGGATTCCCGCTGCGCGGAGGTATCTGCCGTCCTGAACAAACTGACGCGCGAAACTTTAGGATTTGTGTTCGCGAGTTTTCCTACACAGCTCACAAATTACTGAAAATTGTTGCTAAATCGAAAAAAATGTGATATAATAGCTTTGAATTGATAAGACAGGAGGGAAGCATATGGACTTTATCGGTGAGAAATGCGTAGCCTGCGGAGAGATATTCAAGGACGGCGACGATATCGTAGTCTGCCCCGAATGCGGCTCGCCGCACCACAGAGCCTGCTACAAGGCTCAGAACAAATGCGCGAATTCCGTGCTCCACGGCACTGACGAGAGCTGGCACAGCTCCGCCGAGACCGCGCAGGAGGAAGCCGCTGCTGAGAAGAAGTTCATCATCTGCTCCGCCTGCCACTTCCCTAATAGCGTAGATGCCGAGAGCTGCGTGAGGTGCGGCGCTGACCTGACCTCTGAGGGTGCTGACGGCGAGGACGCCGAGACTGAGGCTCCGTTCGGAGTCCCGAGACCGTATCTCGGCTTCAATCCCGACGAGGACATGGGCGGCTCGCCGCTCAGGGACGTCGCAGATTTCGTCCGCACCAACACCATATACTACATTCCCATATTCAAGCGCATGAAGGATACGGGGCGCAGCATCTCCTTCAACCTCATCAGCTTCGTATTCCCGCCTGTCTACTTCGCGAACAGGAGGATGTGGTTTTGGGCAATGCTGTCGCTCATAGTGACCGTACTGCTGTCGATGCCGCTTGCAGTGAGCTACCTCATCGCGGACGGGCTCGGGAACAGCTATTCCATTTTCCCTGCGGAGATTATACAGAAGATATATGATAACCGACACGTGCTTTCGGCGCTCGTGGACGTGTGCAACGTGGCGGATATGCTGATGCGTGTTATCTTCTGCCTTTTTGGCAACAAGCTGTATTTCCGCTTTGTGCTGAAATCGCTGAGACGGCTCCGCGCGCACAGCGAGGGCGAGCTCCGACGCGAGGAGATATTCGCAGCGGGCGGAGTAAGGATACTCAATTCGCTGCTTGTGGTAGTGATGTCGCTCGCGCTGACGTTTGTCTCCATGTACGGGACGTATCTGCTGCTGAGGGCAATACTGTAAAAAACGAGGGCGTGATAGAAATACTATCACGCCCTTTTTGAAGCTATTCACTGAAAAAGCCTTGAAGAAGCTGTGCTTCTTCAAGGCTTTTGTACTTGTTACTTGTTCTTCTTGCCGCCTGTTGTGGTGTCCTGAAGTATGGACTGTGCCGCAGTCTGGGGATTCGTTGTCAGAGCGGGAGAGGTCTTGAGCGTGTGCTGGAGCTTCTCCTTCGTGCGCTTGATGTCGAGCAGCGACTTGTTGTGAGTAGCCTCAGCGTCGTTGAGCATCTGAGCTACCGAGAGAGCCGCGTTCTTCTGGAGGTTTACAGAGGAGGTCTGAGCCTTCTGGAGGATATCCACAGCCTTCTTCTTAGCCTCGGTGACGATAGCCTCCTGAGAAACTATCTGCTGAGCTCTTTCCTCTGCCTTGCGGATAATGCCCTCTGCGTTGAGCTTAGCCTCGTTGAGGATACGCTGGCAGTCGAACTCTATCTTCTTAGCCTCCTTGAGCTCGTGAGGCATATTCAGGCGGATATCGTTGATGAGCTCGCGCATACGCTCACCGTCAACTATCTTCTTGTGTGAAACAAAGGGTACGGACGTAGACTTGTCAAGAAGCTCGTCCATTTCCTCAAGGATCTCATCAATACTCATAATTTTTTACCTCTCCTTTATTAATCGTGACTGAATGTCGTCAAGAATCTCATTGGGAACAAAATGGCTTATATCACCGCCGAAGTAGGCTATCTGCTTTACCACGCTCGAGCTGAGGTACATATTCTCCGCCGCCGTGGTGAGGAAGACCGTTTCCGCGTTTGCGTAGAGCTTCTTGTTGGCGAGCGCCATCTGGAACTCGTACTCGAAGTCGCTGACGGCGCGCAGACCCTTTACAATGGCGACTGCGCCGACGTTGCGGACGTAATCCGCAAGCAGTCCGTCGAGGATGTCTATGACCACATTGTCGAGGTCGTGCGTGACAGCCTCAATCATCAGCATACGCTCGGTAGCGGTGAAGCTCGGCTGAGCCTTGCCCGCATTCCTCGAGATAAGCACGATTACCTTATCGAACAGCTTGGAAGCTCTCGTAATGATATCGAGGTGCCCCAGCGTCACGGGGTCGAAGCTTCCGGGACAAACAGCTATCCTTCTCATTCTTCATCCTCCTCTGAGGGCATGGTGAAAACGGCAACGTTGATCTTGCCGTAGCTGTATACCTTTTTCAGCGCCATCCCCTCGGGAGCCTCGGGCGTGCCGGCCTCCTTCTCGTACTCGCAGATGACGAATCCGCCGCTTTTCAGCTTAGCCGCCGCCATTGGCAGGAGCTTGGGGATATGTCCGCATCTGTAGGGCGGGTCGAGGATGATGATGTCGAAGCTCTGGGACGTCAGCCTGATGTAGTCGTAGCTGTCGCGGGTGATGACCTCAGCGAGCTTGTCCAGCTTGGTGCCTTTCAGGTTATCGTTGACGCACTTTACCGCCTTTGCGGAGCTGTCGACGAAAACGGCGTGAGCCGCGCCTCTGCTGAGCGCCTCAATGCCCATCTGACCGCTTCCCGCGAAGAGGTCGAGCACATACGCGCCTTCTATCTCGAACTGTATCGAGGAGAATACGCCCTCCTTGACCTTATCGCTGGTGGGACGGGTGTCGAGACCCTCCGGAGCGGCGAGCTTGTGACCTCGCGCAATACCTGTAATAACTCTCATTTAGTAAAATTCCTCATTTGCAATATATCTATCCGACTGGCTGTCGAAATCCATATACAAAGACATTATATCATACATTTTTTCAAAAAGCAAGGGGTACGGCGATATTTTTCGACATTTCATTGCAAAACGCGGTGTAGGGGCGCATTACAGCAAAGCTGCATATAGCATCGCAATCCAAATCAAAGATTTGGTGCGCTGCTTATCCGTGCGCCCGTCAATCTTCAAACTGGTTGGGAAAATGCTTTGTAGGGGCGCCCTTTGGGCGTCCGCAACTTACCGAAATGCACGCGATAAACGGAATATCTGTAGGGGCGCATTACAGCAAAGCTGCATATAGCATCGCAATCCAAATCAAAGATTTGGTGCGCTGCTTATCCGTGCGCCCGTCAATTACACATTTATTCGCGGGCGAGCGGAACTCGCCCCTACAGAATGTTGCCGCAAATCGGTCTGGCAGGACGGGACGTCGTGGACGCCGTCCCCTACATCACGTATCGGTAAATTGTTTCGTCAGGTGCGGACGCCCAAAGGGCGCCCCCTCGCGCTCCCCTTCCTCTCCTACCCCCATTTGCCGACTTTTGCTACTTCTTCGCCGTCCTTCGACGGCTGGGTTTGAAATAAAAACGGCATAGTTTTTGATTTTTCTACCCACCGAAAGCAGACTGTGCCGTCTGTACAGAGTGAGCGAGCTTGCGAGCGGCAACGAAATTCGGGTTCAAAGGGACTGTGTCCCTTTGCAGGGTCTGGGACAGAGTCTCTGGCGGGTCAAGGGCAGAGCCCTTGTTTGAAAAGGCTTGAGCGAAACTTTCGGTTTCGTGCTGTAATCTGTCAGAAGCGTTAGCAATCTCCGCGCGGCAAAAAAGCTAACGGCTGATGGCTAACGGCTAAAGGCTTGATTACGGTTACATTTTAGCGTTATTTGTTACGAATTTAATATTTGTATTGATTAATTCTCCGATATAATGTATAATATGGATAAGAAACCGCAGGGGAGGTGTCCGCGCATGAAAATGACAAAACGTATAGCAGTACTCGCGCTCGCGGCGGGGCTTGCCGCAGTTCCGACCTCGTGTACGGTGCATACCTACGGCTTGAATTATGACCTTAAATCCGAAAACGGCTATGACTACAGCGGCTGTCACGGAGTGAGCCTTGTCAGCTACCTGAAAGGCAATATCATCGTCACCTGCGAGGACGTCGATGAGCCCGAGATACGTATTGACATTGATTTCAAGGGCGGCACGGAGAAGCGCTGCAAGAAGGAATTCGAAAACCTCGACATACAAAAAAAGAACACCGAGGACGGCATTATCGAGATAAGCTTCATTGATAAGTCCGCGGGCTATGAAGCACACTCCTCGCGGAATATCTTCAAGGAGGATTTCGAGGGAATGCTGTTCAGCCACGCCGTCGCAAATGTGGAGATGACCCTCCCGCGCAGTTACGACTACTTCAATATTTGCAACTACGACGGCGGAGACATCGGCGCGAAGGACCTCGCGGGACATATCCGCCTTGCTTCACACGATAACGTCGTCGCCGAGAATATCGCCTTTGACAGCAGCGAGGACAACGAAATATTCGGTTCAAAGGGCATTATTGTGAGCACTTCGCGGTGCGGGGACAAGCGTGCGAATGCGCTCGTCATCTCGCACGACGGGGATATCCGTTACGTTATGCCCGAACCCGCGGAGCTGACCTCCCGCAGCAGCCCCGACACGATAGAGCTGTGTGTTGGCGGAGGCACGGTGACGGTCGATCTCAACGACAATAAATGCGCCGATACCTCGTGGTTTGACAAGGACAATAAGCAGTACCGCTACTCCGTCGCGCACGGAGCGGCTATGCTGAAAGCGGACGCGAGCGACGATATCATCTTCACAAACGGCGATTATCAGCACGCTGAGAGGTGACAGACTATGAAAAGGATAATTCTTGGGCTTGCCGCGCTCGTCATGGGAGCTTCTCTCGTTTCCTGTCGTATACGACCACTGTTTGCGCCGCATACGGAGCACAAAAAAATCGATTACAGAGAAGTCAACGAGCACCGCGCGCTGCGGCGATGAGAAATCGGACGTGTACATCACATCGGACGGGGATATCAATTATACCATGCCCGAGCCCGCGCAGATGTCCGAGCGCAGCGACCCCGATACCATAGTTTTGTGGTCGGACGGCGGAAATGTGACCATAGATATGAACGGCAACACCTACTACGACATAAATGTCCCGCGCGAGAATGACGCGGCGGGGCTCTCCTATACGTACATGGTCGGGGAGGCGGCGATGCTTGCTCCCGAGGCGTATATCGACGAGAGGTGGAATGACGAGGGTATCATAGTCACCAACGGCAAGTACATCAATGTCCGCAGGAATAATAAGGAGGAACAATGAAGAAGCTGTTCAGAAGACTGGCGGCGCTGTCGCTGACCGCCGTTACGCTGCTCGCGGGCTGCGGAGCCTACGAGGAGACGATAGAAAGACCGCAGGAGGTCACGTATTCGACATTGCAGGTCTACACCGAGCCCGAGACTGCGGCTCCGACGACAGAGGCGGCGACTGAGGCTGCAACGACTGCGGCTCAGACCAAGTCCGCCAAGACCACCGCAGTCAGGGTCACAACAACCGCGCGCAAAACAACGGCGGCAAAGACTACGAAAAAGGCAGCAAAGACAACGGCGGTGCAGACTGCGACCGCTCCCGCGACAACTACTGCCGACGCTGATTATGTCGAGTACCGCTTCCGCAGCAAAAAGCTCCTCGACCAGCACTTCGAGAAGCACGGCGGCGAGTTCGGGGGCGACTTCGGCTACAAGACGGCGAAGGAGTACGAGAAGGGCGCGAGCGACGTCATCAACAGCGAGGACGCTCTCCACAAGACCGAGAAGGAGGACGGCGACTACGTCTACTACATCGAGGCGACGAACGAATTTGTGGTGCTGTCGCAGGACGGCTATATCAGGACGTATTTCCGTCCCGATTCGGGTAAGAAGTATTACGACAAGCAGTAGCTTTTTCAATGCGTAATTATGCTGCGCGTGATTGGTTACCGTTCATTATTATGCGGGCGCCCAAAGGGCGCCCCTACAAAATGTTGCCGCAGGCAAACGCGTAAGGCACGGGGCGATGTGGGCATCGCCCCCTACGTCGTGTTCACACGAATAGTTTGGTAAGGCGGCGGGCGCACGGATAAGCAGCGCACCAAATCTTTGATTTGGATTGCGATGCTATATGCAGCTTTGCTGTAATGCGCCCCTACACATTCAAATTCATCGGCGAAGCCGATACCACGAGCTAACGGCTAACGGCTAAAGGCTTATAATTATGAATTATCAGAACGCGCCAATCTCACACGTGATAACAATTAAGGAGTCCCACTATGAACGAACGGCTTCCCTATCTCCGCGAAAAGACCTCGAAGCTCACCTCCTCGCCTGGAGTGTACCTGATGAGGAACAGGGAGAGCGAGATAATATACATCGGCAAGGCTAAGAACCTCAAAAACCGCGTGACGAGCTACTTCCGCGAGAACCCCGACCATACGCCGAAGGTCGCGGCAATGGTATCGAACGTGTACGACTACGACTACATCGTCGTCGACAGCGAATACGAGGCTCTGCTGCTCGAATGCTCGCTGATAAAGCAGCACAAGCCCAAGTACAATATCCTCCTCAAGGACGACAAGGGCTACCACTATATCCGCATCTCCGACGAGGACTACCCGCGCATAACCAACGTCAAGAACACCAAGGCGGGCGGGACCTATCTCGGTCCGTACACGAGCGGCTCAGTCACAAAGGAAGCCGTCAACGAGGCTAACCGCGTGTTCATGCTCCCGACGTGCAGACGGCGCTTTCCGCAGGATTTCGGCAAAGAGCGCCCCTGCCTCAACTACCATATCAAGCTCTGCATGGGAGTCTGCCGCGGCAAGATAGACAGGGAGACCTACCGCTCCGCAGTTGACGAGGCGGTGGAGTTCATCAAGTCGGGCAGCGCGCAGTCCGTCGAGCGCATGGAGCAGGAGATGAACGAGGCGGCGGAGGCTCTCGACTTCGAGAAGGCGGCGATGCTCCGCGACAGGATAGCCGCAGTCAGGAAGGCTGCCGAGAAGCAGAAGATAATCAACAGCGGCGTCGATTCGACTGACGTCATCGGCATAGCCGAGGCGCACGACGGCATATTCGTCTCCGTACTGATGTACCGCGAGAATCGGCTCTACGACAAAGCTGTTTTCGAGTTCGGCAAGCCCGAGGACGGCGAGGATATCCTCAGCCTCTTCCTCGCGCAGTTCTACCACGGGCGGGAGGACATCCCGCGCACCGTCACCGTCGACCATATCCCCGAGGACGGCGCTCTCATTGAGGAAATGCTCACAAAGCAGGCGGGCAGGAACGTCAGGCTCCACCAGCCGCAGAGGGGCAGGCTGCCCGAGCTGATGCGGCTCGCGAAGAGCAACTCCGCGGAGTACGCCGCTCTCCGCAACGACCGCACGGGCAAAGAGGTAATCGCGCTCGAACAGCTCGCGAAGAGCCTCGGACTGCCGCGTCCGCCGCGATATATCGAGGCGTATGATATCTCCAACCTCTCGTCGGAGTCAATGGTCGCGGGCATGGTGGTGTTCGAGGACGGCAGACCGCTGAAAAAGGCGTACAAGCGCTTCAACATCAAGGAGCAGGAGTACCAGAACGACTACGGCAGTATGCGCGAGGTGCTCCGCCGCAGGCTGACCCACCTCGTCGAGCAGGACGGCGACGAGTATTTCAGCCGCACGCCCGACCTTATCCTCCTCGACGGCGGCACAGGTCACGTACACGCGGTAGAGCCGCTCCTGCGGGAGTTCAGGCTCGATATACCGCTTTTCGGCATGGTCAAGGACGACAAGCACCGTACCCGCGCGATAGCCGAGGGCGGGCGCGAGATACAGATAAACGAGCTGCGTGCGGTGTTCGACCTCATCACGCGCATACAGGACGAGGTACACCGCTATTCCGTGAGCTTCATGCACCAGAAGCACAAGAAAAAGACGTACAGCTCGGAGCTCCTGACGGTCAAGGGCGTCGGCGAGAAGAAAGCCGCAAAGATAATGATACGCTACAAGACGAAGGCGAACCTGCTGAGAGCGACCCCCGAGGAGCTCGCCGCAACAGCAGGCGTTTCCCTCGACACAGCCCGTGAGCTGTGGGAGGTCATTCAGAAGATGTAAAAAAACGGCATTGCGCTTTGCAATGCCGTTTTTGTTTTACTTTGTAGAATAAGCAGGCAGACTATCGATAGCCTTAGCGTCGAGCTGCTGGATAGCGAGGGCGTCCTTAGCGGTTATGCCGTCGCCGGGGTCGAAGCAGTCCGCATTTGCGGCAGCCTCCTCATCAAGGGCGAACTTGTCCTTGTTCGCGATAGACTGGAGGATAGCGACCGCGTCAGCAACAGTTACCTTCTTGTCGAGGTTAGCGTCGCCGATGAGGGTAGCCTTTGCGCCTGTGGTGCTGCCCGAGCCTGTAGTCACAGCGGAAGTGGTTGTTGTCGTAGCAGCCTTTGTAGTTGAGGCTGTGGTCTTGGTCGATTCGGGGTGCGGAGTGCCTGCAAGCTCGCCGTATACGATGCCGCAGCCTACCGTTGACATATACACCTTGCCGAATTCGTTCATATCGCCGACGAGGTAGTTGCCGTTGCCTGTACCGCCGTAGAGGTGGTCGGTGTTGATGCACACCCATGTTTTACCGCTGTCCTGCGAGCGATAGATTCCCTCGGGGTCGTCCTTTTCGGGCTTGCCGTACATATAGAGCGTATTGGGGTCGCCCGACTTCTCGGGAGCGCCGTAGCCCACGCACTTCGCATAAGAGACGCTGTCGAGCTTGGTTACGGTCTTGCCCTTGTCGGAGATGAGGAACATACCCTGATTAGCGCCCGCGAAGGCGATAGTGCCGTTTCCGAGGTAAGCGGGGTCGCCCGTTTCCTCGAACTTCCATGTAAGCTCCCAGTTATAGGGGCAGATACGTGTCTCTGTGAATGTAGCGCCGTAGTCCTCGCTGATGTAGTAGGAGTAGTGCGACTCGTCGAGTGTGGGCTCCTTCTTGGACATATCCGACGACCAGTACTCGTTGTACTGAGCGCCTACAGCGTAGACGGTCTTAGCGTCCTTGGGGTCAACGAGAGTATAAACGGTCTTTGAAGCCTTGATGCCCGAGCAGGTCTTCCATGTAGCGCCGTAGTCGTCGGTGTAGGAGACAGCGCCCTTTGCGCTGGAGTTGATTATTCTGTACTTGCCCTTGGAGAGCTCTGTAATGGAGAGCTTGCCGCCCGTGCAGGCAGGCTTGAACGCCTTCCATGTCTTGCCGCGGTCGAGTGTATAGTAGCCGCTTCCCGTGTTATTGCCGTCGCCGTTTGCGGTTCTTGCCCATACGTCGGTGTTCTGCGGGCAGACCGTGATAGCGGAGGTCGAGCCCATGTTGGGCTTGTACTGCTCGGGGATATCATCGGTATTTTCGTGGATGAAGCCGTCGTAGTCGCCGATAGCGGAGAGGTCGAGACCGTCCACGGTGCTGTAGAAGTCGAGACTTACGCACTCCTCGACGCCGTCGGGCTGGAAGTAGAACTGCACGCCCATTTCGTCCCAAGCGTTATCGCAGGCGAAAACGCCGTTGCCTGATGTGAGGAGGAGCCTGTCGCCCTCGGGGTCTCTCGGGTCGATGACGATACTGCTTCCCCAGTGGCAAGCCTTGCCGTATATCCAGTCATAGCCGCCGAGCGACATCGGCAGTGAAACGAACTTCTTGACGCCCTTGCCTGTGGAGTAGTCTGTCTCGCCGGCACCGGGAGTGATATCCTGCCATGTCTTGCCGCCGTCGTCCGAGCGGAAGAAGTGGTCGCCCCAAGCGATAGTGCCGTCATTCTCGGGAGTATTGGGGTCGTCCTGTATCCACTCCTCGCCGAACCACTGGTCGGAGAATACGCCGCAAGTACGTGCAAAGAGCTTGTTGGGGTCCTTGGAGTCGACCTCTATCATACCGATAGAGTTGTCGGAAACTGAGAGCTTCTCAGCCTTGCCCGACGCGATATTGTACTTGTACGCGCCGCCCGAAGCTCCCGCGAAAGCGAGACCCGCGATATATGTGAAGAAGAGATTTCCGTTGTGGTCGCTTGTTATAGAGAGGGGATAGTTGTCGTGCGGGAGTGCCGTTACAGCCTCGAACTTGTCGTCCTTTACGCTTGCGACGTGAACGTTCGCCTCGCCCTTTACTGACGTGCCGACGTAGACCTTGCCGCCTTCGATGTAAACACAGCCGATACCGTTCTGCTGGTTGTATTCCTTTGTAGGCTCAGTACCTCTTACCATATGGTCAGTCCACATAGGGTACTTGAGCTCGCCGCTGAACAGTCCGAGCTTGTCGTAGCCCTCAACGGGCTTCCAGCTCTTGCCGCCGTCGGTGGACTTGATGAGCGCGGACTTGCCTGCGGTAACGTCGCCGCCCGCGTAGATAGTGTCGGGGTTGTCGGGGTCAACAGCGATAGGCTCGATGCATTCACGACCGTCGCCGTTTCCGTGGACCTGAATATGCTCGGTAACGTCAACGCCTGTGAAGGTCTTGCCACCGTCGGTGGTCTTGTAGATGACAGTCTTAGCGTCCGAGAAGTACGCACAGCCGCAGAGGAAGTAGGCTGTGAGGTCGTTGGTCGGGTCGATGGCAATGCCCTTACAGCTGAGGAGACCTCTGTCGTCCTCGTTGATGAAGCCGAAGAGCTGTACCCATCTGCTCTTGTCGTAGTCGTACCTGTACGCTCCGCCGACGTCGGTGCGGAGATACATCTCGCTCTTACCGGCGACGATGCCCGAAACGAAGCCTGCACCGCCCATTTTGAGCGTGTCCCAGTCATAGGTCGACGAGATGTCCTTAGTGGCGGCGTACGCCTTATTTACGCCGTCAGAGAGGCTCGTCTGAGCTGCACAGGCTGCTGTGATGCCTAAAGCACAGAAGCCTGCGACTGTTTTCTTGAATAAATGCATAGATTATCCCTCCATTTGGATTTCTGCCTAATGCCGAGGCAGATTCTTAAACTTATTAACTTATCGTTATAAGTCCTTCATGTTTTCCGGCAAGTATATATTATCATTATTTCAGCCGCTTGTCAACCGATTTTTTGGAGATTTTTACGAATAAATCGTGACATTTCTATGAACTTTCACACTATATTATATATGCAGAAGATTATAGTGCTTAAAAGGCACGGAGTTGACAGTTAAATCAATGAAAAATATGTGTGGACTCTTGACTTTCGAGAACAGATGTTCTATAATAAGAATGCAAGGAATAAGAACAAATGTTCTTAAAGCTGCCTGACGCTTTCTCATACCCGTTGAGGAGGCGGCTTATCTCCCTAACAATCTACAATGAACAGGAGGCTTTGACATGGAAAGCATGATAAACGGCTACGTGGAAAGCTGCACGCGTGTGAAGTCCCGAATAGACGAGCTCACGCGGCAAAAGGACTATCTGAAGCAACAGGGCGATATATGCACGATAGAGGAGCTCGACCTTGACAGAAGGATCAGGCTGCTGTACTGCGAATACGGTCAGATGCAGGAGGTGCTCTTCGCTCTGAGATCGTACTCAAGGAGGCGCGAGCAGAGTGCCGAGACGTGAGAGCTATAGCGATACATTCACGGGCGAAGCCGACAAGAGCATACGCGGGATACTCGGCGGAGACGCGTGCTCGGACTGCGCCCGCGCGAAAAGGATACTGTTAAAAGTAATAAATAATGAGCTTACTCCGAGACAAAAGGAGATAATTGTGCTATACTATTTTAAGGATAAGGACACGCCCGAGATAGCGGAGCTGCTCGGGATAAGCACTCAGGCTGTCAGCGCCGCCCGTGCGAGGGCGAGACTGCGCCTGATGAGGATACTGCAATACTACCTGTGAGGTCAACGATATGGAAACACCTATATATGATTTTTTGCGGAAATACGCCGATTCGGAGACGGTGCGCTGTCATATGCCCGGTCACAAGGGGCACGACCTCGGGCTCGGCTCAGCGCTCGACATCACCGAGATAGCGGGCGCGGACAGCCTCTTTGAGGCGGACGGCATTATCCGTCGGAGCGAGCGCGCTATGTCCGAGCTCTACGGCACCGCCGACACCTTCTACTCCGCGGGCGGCTCGACTCTGTGCATACAGGCGATGCTTGCGGCGATGAAGCAGGAGGGGAGGACAGTCATCGCCGTCCGCAACGTACACCGCGCCTTTCTCAACGCGGCGGCTCTGCTCGACCTTGACGTCGAGTGGGTCATGCCCGACTACACCGACGGCATACTCTCGGGGACTATACCCCTCGCCGACATCGGGCGCAGACTCGCGGAGACGCCGAATGCGTGCGTGTACCTGACCTCGCCCGACTACACGGGCAGAATGGCTGATATACGCGGGATATCGGCGATATGCCGCAGATACGGCGCGCCGCTCCTCGTCGACAGCGCTCACGGAGCACATCTGCATTTCATGCCGACAGACCTTCACCCTATAACGCTCGGGGCGGATATCTGCTGCGATTCCGCACACAAGACCCTCCCCGCACTGACGGGGGCGGCGCTGCTGCACACCTCCTCGGAGAGGTACGCGGGCGTGCTGCGTCAGTGCATGAGCCTGTTCGCGTCGACGAGCCCGTCCTACCTGATAATGGCGTCGCTCGACCTCTGCTGCGGGTACATCGCGGAGCGGATACGCTCGGACATAGAGCTGAATATCATGGAGCTTGACCGCCTCCGCCGCACATTTGCGGACAGGACAGACTTCGCGGACGGCGACCCCTTCCACATCACGCTGAGGGCAGCGGAGAGCGGCTATGACGGCACGGAGCTCGCGGAGCTGCTCCGAAGGGGCGGCGTTGAGTGCGAATATGCTGACAGCGGGCTCATGGTGCTGCTGATGTCGCCGATGAACACGCATGAGGACTACGCGAGGCTGACTGCGGCGCTTGACGGTGCTCTCGGAGCAGTCGGGAGGCGCGAGCCTCGCTCGGACGGCATAGCTCTGCCGCTGCCGAGACGTGCGATGAGCATACGCGATGCGGTTTTCTCGCCGAGCGAGGAGGTGCCCGTCACCGAGGCTGAGGGACGTATCTGCGCGGCTGTGAAGGTGCCGTGTCCGCCCGCAGTACCGATAGCGGCGAGCGGCGAGGTCATCGACCGCGATTGCATAGCAGCATTCGGGCACTACGGCATCAAGACGGTCAATGTCGTAATATAGAGCACGGAGGTCGGATATGTGCCGCGCGGGATATCATCTTCGCAGCAGGAAGCCTCTCCTGATTAATTTCCGCTTTACATTTCCTGTGAAATATGATAAGATATATTTACAGATATAGAATTCCCAAGGAGGGAGAGACAAATGTCCGATTTCACCGAAACCGACAGCCGCTCGGAGATAGCAGCGCTCAGCCATGAGGTATACCGCCTCACTAAGCAGCTCGAGGAACAGGAGCAGCGCCGCCTCGCCGAGGCATTACCCGATAAATACGACCCGTTTGACAACCCTACCGAGTACAAGGGCTTCTGCGGGGACTACTCAAAGATACTTCCGCGTATTACCGAGACAGGCTACGAGATACCGCTCGAGCCCGACTACAGTGAGCGCAGGGCGCTCAAGCGCTCGTACCGCAGAGGCGGCTGGCTGATGATATTCCAGTACGTTTTCTCGAACGGGCTCGGCTACCTCTTAGTACAGCTGGTACTCGCTCTCATGCTCGCGGTCAACCCTGACGCGGGAAGCGCCGCGATAACCGAATATGTCCGCGGCTCGTCGATACTCGTCTCGATAAACATGATGGTTTACATACTCTGCAACGTCGGCATAGCCGTTATCGGCATGAAATGGGCGGGGATAAAGTACACCTCGCTTGTCCGAACCAACGACTTCGGCGCAGGCAGAGCCTTCCAATACTGCGTGATAGGACTGCTTCTGTGGACTGTGTCGCTGTACTTCATCTTAGGCACGAAGGACGTGTTCTCGAAGTACGGCATAGACATCGTCCCCGACCTGAGCGGAGTCGCAAATACCTATCTTGGCAAGACGGTCAACCTGCTGTACGCGTGTATGTTGGCGCCGATGACAGAGGAGCTTTTCTTCCGCGGTGTTCTGCTCAGGACGCTTGCTAAGTCGAACCAGCGGTTCGCGATATTTGCCTCAGCCCTATTCTTCGGACTTGTTCACGGCAACCTTCAGCAGTTCATACTCGCGGTTCTTATCGGCATTTTCCTCGCGCACATCACGCTGAAGCACGGTTCGATAATACCTGCGGTCATAGTGCATATGTGCGTGAACACCGCAAGCTCGATAATCGGCTATGTATCGGAAATCAGCACAGTCGCGTCGATGATTAGCTATCTTGTGCTGCTGGCGGTATCGCTTCTCGGAGTGATAATGCTGCTCGTATTCCTCGGCAGGGACAAGCTTCCCACGCCGACTCCGAAGCAGGCAAGGCGCGGCGTACTTGTGGCGGTGGGCTCGATACCGTTCACGGGAGCGGTCGTGATATATGTGCTTGACATTCTCTACAAGCTGTTCGCGAAGAAATAAGCGGAGCGGAGTTTAGCCGCGCGGAGGTATCTTACGTCCCGAACGTACTGCCGCGCGAACATCGGGATTCCAAAGAGGCTGTGTCCCTTTGGCAGGGTCTGGGACAGCGTCCCAGCGGATTCCAAAGGCAGCGCCTTTGGCGGGTCAAGGGCAGCTGAACAGCCCGTCCCCTCTGTCGCTTCGCGACATCTCCCCGCACTGCGGGGAGTCACCCTTGGTGCCGTCCTATGGGCGGTATAATTTCGATGTTATGTAAACTGCCCTTCGCAAACAATCCAGTGAATTGTTTGCGAACAAAGGAACTGACGGTTATTAACGGGGCGATGTGGGCAGCCCCCTACAGAATGGCACCGTAACCGATTCGGGGATTTGCGGGCGAGCGGAACTCGCCCCTACAATAATCGCACACGCAATTGTAGTGAATGCACAAATTTTCTTGATTCCGTTGCTTTTTTCTGAAAGCTATGCTATAATAAATACAGCAAATCAAACATCAGGAGGTCGATACCTATGGAAATGGCGTTAGTCGTAGATATAATCTCGCATCTTATCGGCAACAGCCTGACCGATACCACCGATATACAGGCACTCGTCAATGACGAGAATGTCACCGCGCTCGTGGGAGTTGTCAAGGAACTGCTCGACGACGACTACAACTACTACAACAATACTCTTCTTGCAATACAGAGCAACGAGCTGGACAAGATAAAGATAAATATCGACAGCGCCAAGAGCCTCTACTACGAGGGACTCGACAACCCCGAGATAACCAAGCAGAAGCTCGACGCCGCGCACGACAAGCTCCGCGAATCTCTCCTCACGCTGATGCGCTATGTCGAGAGATACGTTGGTCAGCTCCGAAACTGCAACGACCGCTTCAAGCGCGGCTCGCTCTTCGGACAGAGAAACCTCAACGCCGAGATAGACAAGAACATCTCGCTCCTCACCAAGTCGATGAGGCTGTTCACATACACGGTAGAGCTCGACTACGCCGTAAATTCGGTGCTCCAGTACAACGTCGAGCGTTCGTTCAGCAATCCGTGCAGGGACATGGTCAAGTTCATCGAGGACGAGAAGATACACCGCCTCGTGCTCTCGCTCTGCGGAGACAACGATGAGGTGTACGACTTCTGGTACCATATGGACAACAACCTCAGAGTTTATCTCGACCCGCCGCTTAAAATAAAGCAGATAGGAATGAAGGAAAATGAGCAGAAGACAGAGAGCTAATAAGGACGCCTCGACCACCAAGAAGGAGATAGCCGTTATTGCGGCTTCTGCGCTGATACCCGTTGCGGGAATGGTCATAGCACCGCTTCTCGTCGCGAAGAAGGTGTTCCCCAAGATATCCGAATCGCGGGGAAAACGTGGCGGCTCAACAGAATAAAAAATCGGCGTTTCAATCGAAACGCCGATTTTATTATATGCTTACTTGTTGAGGTTAGCCTCGATAACGTCGAGCTCATCGTAGAGAGCCTGCGGGATATTGCCGCCCTTAGCCTTGATGTCCTCGTCGTAGTATCTTCTCATCTCAGCAATTTCCTTCTTCCACTCGTCCTTGTCAACTGTAAGGAGAGCCTGGAGAGCAGAGGGAGAAACCTCGTCCTCGATGCCCTTGAGGTTGATATCCTCGGGCTTGGGGAGGTAACCGATAGGAGTCTCAACAGCCTCGACCTCGCCCTCAACGCGCTTGATTATCCAGTCGAGAACACGCATATTCTCGCCGTAGCCGGGCCAGAGGAAGTTGCCCTGGTCGTCTGTTCTGAACCAGTTTACGTTGAATATCTTAGGAGCCTTGCTGCCGAGTCTTGCGCCCATCTCGAGCCAGTGAGCCCAGTAGTCGCCTACATTGTAGCCGATGAAGGGCTTCATAGCCATCGGGTCGTGACGGAGAACGCCTACTGCGCCTGTAGCAGCAGCAGTTGTCTCAGAGGAAACAGCAGAGCCGATGTATGTACCGTGAGTCCAGTCGAACGACTGATATACGAGGGGAGCAGTTGTAGCGCGGCGACCGCCGAAGATGATAGCGGATACGGGCACGCCCTCGGGGTTGTTGAACTCAGGCGAGATGCAGGGGCAGTTCTTAGCGGGAGCAGTGAATCTTGAGTTGGGGTGAGCGAGCTTCTTGCCTTCCTTTACCCATTCCTCACCGTTGCACTTGATACCTGTCCACTCGGTAGCGTCCTTGGGCGGATTATCGTTGAGCTTCTCCCACCAAACGGTGTTGTCGGAGTTATCGAGTGCTACGTTTGTGAAGATAGCGCCTTCCTTGGTGCAGGCGAGAGCGTTGTAGTTGGACTTAGCGTTAGTACCGGGAGCAACGCCGAAGAAGCCGTTCTCGGGGTTGATAGCGTAGAGTCTGCCGTCCTTGCCGGGCTTCATCCAAGCGATATCGTCGCCGACAGTGAATACCTCATAGCCGTCCTTCTTGTATCCCTCGGGCGGGATGAGCATAGCGAGGTTGGTCTTGCCGCAAGCCGACGGGAAAGCGGCAGTGATGTACTTGATGTCGCCGTTGGGCTTCTTAACGCCGAGGATGAGCATATGCTCAGCCATCCAGGCCTCGTTCTTGCCCTGGAAGGAAGCGATACGGAGAGCGAAGCACTTCTTGCCGAGGAGAACGTTTCCGCCGTATGCGGAGTTGATAGACCAGATAGTGTTCTCTTCGGGGAACTGAACGATGTATCTGTTCTCGGGGTCAACGTTAGCCTTGGAGTGGAGACCTCTTACGAAATCGTCGGAGGTATCGCCGAGGTTCTCGAAAGCCTGCTTGCCCATACGAGTCATGATGTTCATGTTGAGAACAACGTAGATAGAATCGGTAACTTCAACGCCTACCTTAGCGAGAGGAGAACCGATAGGACCCATGGAATAGGGGATAACGTACATTGTTCTGCCCTTCATAACGCCGTCGTACATAGGAGTGAGCTTAGCCTTCATCTCATCGGGAGCCATCCAGTTGTTTGTAGGACCTGCGCCCTTCTTCTCCTTAGAGCAGATGAAAGTTCTGTCCTCGACACGTGCAACGTCGTTAGGGCGTGTTCTGTGGTAGAGGCAGTTGGGGTACTTCTCGGGATTGAGCTTGTACATTTTGTCCCAGCTGTCATCGGGGAGAGAAGTAACTTCTTCTGTGAGAGCGTCGATCTGCTCCTTGGAGCCGTCGATCCATACTACCTTGTCGGGCTTGCAGAGAGCGACCATTTCATCGACCCATTTTAAAACATTGGGGTTCTTTGTCAGTGACATTGATATATACCTCCTAAAAGATTATCATTTCAGTGCGGCGAAGCGCCGCCGCGCGGGAGAACCGTAAAAAAATCCGATTTACCCTCATTTACTATTATATACATTTTCTGTCAAACTGTCAATAGCGGCGACTGATATTTTTTTGTCATATCAATATATATCAGAAATTGCGGCATAGTGCCGACGGCGGCGGATACGGAGCGCATTTGTTGGAATATATGCACAAAGAATTCAACATATGCTTGTATAAAAGGTAGAATCGTCTCCAAAAAAATGCTGTTTTGGCTTAATATTGTTGAAATATCTGATTTTTGTGGTATAATTATACTATCTTATCATGTAGCATATCAAGAAACGGAGGTCATCGAAATGAAGAAAACTATCATCACGATCGAACGCCAGTACGGCAGCGGCGGAAGCACTATCGGCAAGCTCGCTGCGGAAAAGCTCGGCGTCAACTACTACAACAGACAAATACTTGAAATGACTGCCCAGAAATGCGGCATTTCCGCCGAATACCTCGAATCCGCGGAGGAGAGCGTGCCAACGAGCTTTCTGTATTCGCTCCTGCTCTCGGCTAACCCAGGGCGCACCATGGAGGAGAACCTCCCGCTCTCGGACAAGGTATTCCTCATGGAGAGCCGTATCATCAGCGAGATAGCCGAGCGCGAGAACGGCTTTGTGCTTGTCGGACGCTGCGGAAGCTACATCCTCGAGGACAAGGGCTGCTTCAGCGTGTATATCTACGCTCCGCACGACGCGAGGATACAGCGTGCGATAACGCAGTATGACGTAGCTCCGAACAAGGCTGAGAATATGCTGAAAAAGATAGACAAGCGCCGCGAGACGTTCTTCAACGTCAACACGGGCAGGAGCTGGCAGGACAAGGACTTGTACTCGCTTTGCCTCAACAGCGCGGAGCTCGGGGACGAGCTGTGCGCGGAGATAATCGTCAAGGCGTACAAGGAGTACAACGAGCGCTTCCGCAGTGAAGCGGGCATAAAGTGATTTTTCCTTACTGAAATATATCTCTCTGACAAAAAGCCTCTCCGAAAAGGAGAGGCTTTTTTCGCTGTGGATATGATTTTTATTTGCGTATCTTCATAGAGATATCGAAGCACTTGACGGAGTGCGTCAGCGCGCCGAGGGAGATGATGTTCACGCCTGTCTCGGCGACCTCGCGGATATTGGCGTCGGTGATATTGCCCGAAGCCTCGAGCAGAGCCGCTCCTGCGGTTATCTCGACCGCCTGCTTCATCTCGTCGCAGCTCATATTGTCGAGCATGATTATCTCGACCTTGTTCGCGAGTGCCTCGCGGAGCTCATCGAGCGTGCGCACCTCGACCTCTATCTTTACCGTGTGACCTATCTTCTCGCGCAGAGCGGCTACAGCAGCGGTTATGCCGCCGTAAGCGTCGATGTGGTTGTCCTTGAGCATAGCCGCGTCGGAGAGGTTGAAGCGGTGATTCTTGCCGCCGCCGACGGTCACTGCGTACTTCTGTATCGCGCGCAGACCAGGGAGGGTCTTTCTCGTGTCGGTCACGGAGGCGTTAGTCCCCGCGACGAGCTCAACGCACTTGTTGGTAGCGGTCGCGATGCCCGACATATGCTGGAGCAGGTTCAGCGCCGTGCGCTCACCCTTGAGGAGAGTGAGGGTGCTGCCCTCGAGCTCAGCGATGATGTCGCCCTTTTTGACCTTTGTGCCGTCCTGAAGGAGGATGCGGAAGTCGACGTCACCGCCCGCGAGGTCGAAAACGCGCTTTGCGACCTCAATGCCGCACACGACGCCGCTGTCCTTGGCGACATAGTACGCGGAGCTGCGGTGCTCGGGCGGGATGAGGTTATCGGCAGCAGCGTCGATGTAGTTGATATCCTCCATGAGCGCGGTGGTGATAATATTGTCGATGTAGCACTGTAAAAGCTTCATAGGTATCGTTCCTTTCGCGATAATGTAGGGGCGAACAGCGTTCGCTTGCAATACGGGTATATTTAACGGTTACACTGTGTAGGGGCGCATTCCGTGCGCCCGCAAATTCACAAAACGGTTACGGAGTTATTCTGTAGGGGACGGCGTCCTCGACGTCCCACACGGATTATTGACGGTTACGTGTTTGTAGGGGCGCCCTTCGGGCGTCCGCAGATTCCTCAAACGCTGACGCTTGCTTTTTGTAGGGGCGCATTACAGCAAAGCTGCATATAGCATCGCAATCCAAATCAAAGATTTGGTGCGCTGCTTATCTTGCAGGGCGTCCCCAGCAACAGAGTTGCATATAGCTGCGAAAGCCAAATCAAAGATTTGGTACGCAGCTTATCTCGAAAAACAGTCCACTGGACTGTTTTTCGATTCACCCCTTGCGAGGCGCCTTCGTTTTGTTTCGCCGCTCTTTAAAACTATAAGCGGCGACCAGAGACGCTGTCTCTGGACTCTGCAAGCCTTTGAAAAGGCTTGAGCGAAACTTTCGGTTTCGCGCGTCAGTTAATTCGATGCGGCAGTATTCGCCGCGCAGGTGGTCTCAATACGAATACTTCGAGTCTATCGCGAAGTACTCCTCGAGAGTCAGTCCCGAGTCATGGACAAGTCCCGCGAGCTCCTCGCCGAGATAGCGGACGTGCCAGCCCTCGTACTTATAGCCCGTGATGCTCTCCTTGCCCTTGGGATAGCGAATGATGAATCCGTACTTGTGGCAGTTCTCCGCGAGCCATTTTGCCTCGGGAGTGCTATTGAACGAGTCGCCCGCGTAGTTGATATCGGCGGCGAGACCCGTCTGGTGCTCGGAGTGACCGGGTCGCGCGGAGTAGGTGTCCGCGGCAGCCTTGCCGTCGCGCGCGACGTAGTTATTGTAGAGGGTCGCCTGATAGCTGTATGAGCGGTAGCCCGAGCATATGCCGAGAGTCATTCTGTCCTGCTTTGCGGCAGCCTGCATCTTCGCAAACGCTGTGTTGAACTCGGCTGTCAGCCCGTTCGGAGCGTAGGTCGAGGGCAGGGAGTAGGTCTTGTTCGCGATGAGCACGCCGTTGACGTAGGTTATGCCGTCCTTGACGGTAATCTCGCGGCGGGTGAACTTCTCGGAGGTGCCGTCGTCCCAGTCGAGGGTGAAGTGGTACTTGTCCGAGCGCGAGAAACCGCCCGTCTTGACCGTACCGTCGCTGTAGATGAACTGCGCCTTTGTACCGAGCGGGAGGATAGCGATGTCCTCACCGCCGCAGGTTCCCGAGAACTGCCCGAGCTTGTAGCTTTTGCCCTTGTCGGAGACGTACTCGCCCGAGAGATAGAGACCCTTGTCGAAGCGCTCGGTATCGCAGCGGGTGAGCAGCTCGACGGACGAATTGCCCCATTTCAGGTAGAATCGCTCATCATCGAGCCATGATATCGCCGCAGAGGCGGGAGCGCCCGCGGAGAGGGTGATGTCGATGCTGTCGCCCCACTTGCTGAAGCTGAACGGGGTCACGGTATCGCTGCGCAGGAGCAGACCCTCGCTGCTTCCGTCGAACCAGAACCAGCGTTTGCCGCTGCCGCCTACTGCGGAGAACGTACCCTGCGGGTCGTTGACGGCATTGCGGACGCAGCTTTTTCTCATGCTGATGAGGTCGAAGGTGTCGACAACTCCGTCGCTGTCGAAGTCGGCGCGCTGAGCCTGCTCGGAGGAGAGCTCTCCCGCTCCGAGGAGGAATTTGCTCAGCAGTACCATATCCTGCGAATTTATGAGGTAGTCGCCGTTGACGTCTGCGCGTAGGAGCGGCATATCGTCGGCGGCACGGGACTGCACGCCTGCAGTCGGCAGCAGCGCCGCAGTCAGAGCAGCGGCTGCCGCGATGTGTAACAATTTCATCCTTTTGCCTTTCTGTTATATGTGGGGCGTCGTCCTCGACGCCTGTGCCTGTCAATTTTTTCGGCAGCGTATTGTAGGGGCGCCCTTTGGGCGACCGCAATCCCCGACAATTGGCGTTGAACGCAATGTGTAGGGAACGCCGCCCTCGGCATTCCGCCCATAACCGACGAATCAACGGTAAATCGCAATATGTAGGGGCGCATTACAGCAAAGCTGTATATAGCATCACAATCCAAATCAAAGATTTGGTGTGCTGCTTATCCGTGAGCCCGCACATCTACATTAACGACGGACTGCCAAAGGCAGCCCCTACACATCTGAGCTCTGCCTTACTGCATTACCTCGCCGAGAATGATATATGCCACGGTCACAATCGACTTCGCGAGCACGAAGTCCGCGTCCACGAGGTAGCCTCCGCCGAGCAGGTCCTCGCGAATCTCCTTCACGCGTCGGAAGCCCTCCGCCGCTTTTTTCTTGTCGGGGATAACGAAGTGGCTCTCCTGCATGATCTTGCGGGTCTCGGTGCGTATGCCCTTGGGTATGCGCGGAGCGCCGATATGCGCGTCGAACTGCACTTCCTCGAACTCCTTGGGAGCATTTGCCGCCTTTGAAGCGATGTTCAGCGCGGCATGGCGCGAGAACACGAGAGCCTCGAGCAGAGAGTTGCTCGCGAGGCGGTTGCCGCCGTGGACTCCTGTATGCGAGCATTCGCCGCACGCGTACAGGTTCGGGAGGGTCGTCTCGGAGTTCTTATCAACGTCGATACCGCCCATGAGGTAGTGCTGGCAGGGGAATATCGGCACGGGACCCTTTGTGAGGTCCCAGCCCTGGTCGAGCAGGTTCTTGTATATCATCGGGAAGCGCTTTTTGAGGAACTCGCTGTTCTTGTAGCTGATATCGAGGTAAAAGTCGGTGGAGTTCTGCTTGCGCGACTCGAGGATAATCGAGTGCGAAACGACGTCGCGGGGAGCGAGCTCGAGGCGTTCGTCGTAGTTGTGCATGAAGCGCTCCTTCTTGCAGTTGAGGAGGTAAGCACCCTCGCCGCGCACAGCCTCGGAGATGAGGAAGCACTCGCGGGTCGCGCGGTTGTTGAAGGCTGTCGGGTGGAACTGCACGTAGCTGAGATTCTTTATCTTCGCGCCCATCTCGTATGCGAAGGTGATTCCGTCGCCCGTAGCGATGGCGGAGTTTGTCGTGAACTGGTACACTCTGCCGATGCCGCCTGTTGCGAGAATCATGTAGTGGCAGTTTGCGGTGATGTACTCGTCGTCTATCGTCTTGAGGAAGGCGGAGTAGCCCGTGGAGGTCTGCTTCACGGCGCACATGATGGTATTCTCCATGATAGTCACGTTCGGGAGCTTCTTCACGCAGTCGAGCAGGGTCGTAGTGATAGCCTTGCCCGTGGAGTCGGCGTGGTGGAAGATACGGTGGTGGCTGTGACCGCCCTCGAGGGTGCGGTGGTAGGTGCCGTCGGGGTTCTTGTCGAAGTCGACGCCGAGCTCGATGATACGCTCGATATCCTGTGCAGCCTCGCTGACGAGGGTATGCACGGCGTCAACGTTGTTCTTGAAGCCGCCGGCTATCATCGTGTCGTTCTGGTGGTACTGGATGCTGTCCGTCGGGGATTTGTAGACTCCCGCGATACCTCCCTGAGCGAGCATGGAGTTGCAGAGGGGCAGCTCGCGCTTGCAGAGGATGAGGATATTGAGTTCAGCTGGCAGGTTGATAGCTGCGTAGAGTCCAGCAGCACCGCAGCCTGCGATTATAACGTCATAGTTTACAGACATAGTGAGCACGTCCTTTGCCTAAATTTTGCCAAAATGGGTATACACATATATTATAGCACAGTTTTTCGGATATGTCACTACTTTTTTAACATTTTTCATTACTGCTGCGCGTCGGAGCATGAAAAAAGGACAGCAGACCCGAGAGTGAGTGGCAATCGGATCTGCTGCCCTTTTATGAACACACCTTTTCAATTGTTATGTCTTATCAGAATTCATATGGGAGGGTCTTGACCTCGCCGAGGACGAACTTTTGCAGCACCTTTGCGTCGTTGATATTGATGACGCCGTCCTTGAAGCAGTCAGCCGCCTCTATCTGGAGCGCGTTGAAGGTTACGGGGCGGTCGAGGATACTCTCGTCGTACTCCTTGCCGGCCTTCATTTTAGCAAGCGCGTCCTGATACTCGATATACTGGAGTATCGTGATGTAGTCGAACGAATCCACCACGCCGTCGCCCGAGAGGTCGCCCGTAGATTCGGGGATTATCTCATACTTTGCGGGCAGATACTGTCCGTCGAGCTCCCTGTCGAAGTAGATACGCTTCTTCATGCCCGGGTTATCGGGATCCTCGACCACAGCAGTCTCGGGAGAAGCCTGTATCATCAGGAGCTCCCAGTACCACTCGAAGGGGTCGTCCTGATAGGTCTCGGAGTTCCTGTCCTTGTGCTCGTATGTGACTGCGACGCCCATATGCGTCATATCGGGGTCGAGGATAGCCTCCCAGTGACCCTCGGTGGAGGACTGCCACTGATAGAACGCGTCCTCGGAGGTACACGGGTCCTCGGAGGCAGCGAGGTTCTCGGCTGCCTTGAGGTAGGGGTAGTTCTCGTCGCGCAGATAGCTGTCGAAGTTCTCGCCCTCTTCGCCGTCGGGACTGCCCGAAAGCTCGGCTTGAGTGGGGCGGAAGTGGCTGAATTTGTGTACGGACTCTCTCACGCGGACGTGGGAGTAGTCACAGAGATGCGGCACGATATAGAGCGGCTTCAAGCCGTTCTCGGTGCGTGCCTCGTTGACCATGAAAGCGATCTCCATTGCGAGGTCGTGCAGGTCTTCCTGAGTGACGTTCGGCGAATTATCGCCGTTCACAGAGGACGTAAGAAAAGCCAGAGGGGATACGCAGCACACGATGGACACCGCCAGAGCAATGGAATAGGTCTTTTTGAAGATATTGCCGAACATGACGCTGCACCTCCTTCTTCGGGCACGGAATAAAATGCCGTTTCTTAATATTATTCTATCACAGACATTATTAAAATAAAAGAGGGGAGGGGCAAAATTGTAGGGGTGTACAACAAAAATCTACGTTTTGTACAAAGAAAAATATACCAAAAGTTGTAAAACTTGCTGTTTATCAGCTTTGTATTATTGATTTGGGCTGATTTTTGAACAAATGTTACGTATGGTAAAGTTTTGACAATTTACGGAAGTGAATAAAAGTCAGTAATAATACTTCTTGTAAATCGGGTCGGGATAAAATAATCATTGACAGAAAATCCCAACAGTGATATAATTGTTAATGCGTAATCACTGGCGAAAAATCGCTTTATTCATATGATTTCGGACGATGCTTGAGAAAGGAGCGGGCTTGCTTTGAGTAATATCAATCCCGAGTTTAAAATCAGAGAGGTCGCAGAGCGAATCAGGCTCACGCGCGAATCGGTGGGGCTGACTCCCGAGGAAATGGCGGAAAAGGTCGGTGTATCGACCTATGAGTACCTCGCCTACGAGGGCGGAGCGAAGGACTTCAGCTTCACATTCATATATAAATTCGCGAACGTGTGCGGCGTCGAGATAGCCGACCTCATGGAGGGCGAATCTCCGCGCATCAACAGCTTCGACATCACGCGGGCGGGCGAGGGACTTCCCATCGCGAGAAGAAAGGGACTGAGCTACCTCCGCCTCGCGCCGAAGTTCAGGAACAAGATAGGCGAGCCGTTCCTTGTAACTATCCCATATGTTGACGAGAAATTCCGTGTTCCGCACCCGCATACCCACGAGGGACAGGAGCTCGACATCATCATCAGCGGACAGCTCAAGGTGCAGGTCGGCGACAACATAGAGGTGCTCAACGAGGGCGACTCTATCTACTACGACAGCTCCGAGCCCCACGATGAGTGGGCAGTCGGCGGACGAGAGTGCCGATTCTACGCCGTTGTATTTGGTCAGAACGAGAAGCCTACACACGCTATCTCCAACCTCGAGCCCGTAATACTCCCTGGCGTGACCAACTTCGACCTCGCCAACATCAAAGACCCTATCGCTGATAAGTTTGTCGAGTGCGAGACCGACGAGAACGGCGCGCTCACGAGCATAAAGTTCAAGAATGAGAGCACCTTCAACTTCGGCTTTGACGTCGTTGACGGGCTCGCGGCAAAATGTCCTGACAAGACCGCATTAATATATGTATCGAACGACATGGAGGAGCGCCGCTTCACCTTTGCGGAGATGAAGAAATACTCCAACATGACCGCGAATTATTTCAAGTCCATGGGCATAAAGAAGGGCGACAAGGTCATGCTCGTCCTCAAGAGGCACTACCAGTTCTGGTTCTCGATAATCGCGCTCCACAAGCTCGGAGCTATCGTTATCCCCGCGACGAATCAGCTTGTACAGCACGACTTCACCTACCGCTTCAAGGCGGCGGGCGTAAAGGCTATCGTCTGCACTGGCGACGGCGACGTAGCGCATCAGGTCGACCTCGCGATAGAGGAGAGCGGCATGGATATCCTCCGCATGATTGTGCACGGCGAGCGCGAGGGCTGGGCTGACTTCGACAAGGGCATCGACGGGCAGAGCGATGTGTTCGAGCGCCCGACAGACCCCGAGCTCCTCTCCTGCGGCAGAGAGCCCAACCTCATGTTCTTCACCTCTGGCACGACAGGCTACCCGAAGATAGCGACGCACTGCCACCTCTACGCGCTCGGACACTTCATCACGGCGCGCTACTGGCACAACGTCGACCCGAACGGCATACACTTCACCATTTCGGATACTGGCTGGGGCAAGGCTCTGTGGGGCAAGCTCTACGGACAGTGGCTCAGCGAGACCTGCGTATTCGTCTACGACTTCGACCGCTTCGACGCGAACAAGATACTCCCGATGTTCAAGAAGTACAACATTACGACGTTCTGCGCGCCGCCCACGATGTACCGCTTCTTTATTAAAGAGGATTTGAGCAAGTACGACCTCAGCAGTATAAAGTACGCGACGGTAGCGGGCGAGGCACTCAACCCCGAGGTATACAACCAGTTCCTCAACGCTACGGGCGTGAAGCTCATGGAGGGCTTCGGACAGACTGAAACCACGCTGTCTATCGGCAATTTCGTCGGCATGACCTGCCGTCCCGGTTCTATGGGCAAGCCGAGCGTTATGTACGACGTTGACATTGTTGACCCCGACGGCAAGCCCTGCAAGACGGGCGAGACGGGCGAGATAGTCATCCGCCTCGACAAGGGAACTCCCGCGGGACTTTTCCTCGGCTACTACAACGACGAGGAGAAGACCAAGGAGGTATGGCACGACGGTATGTACCACACGGGAGACACCGCGTGGAAGGACGAGGACGGCTATTTCTGGTACGTCGGACGCGTTGACGACGTCATCAAGTCGTCGGGCTACCGCATAGGACCGTTCGAGATAGAGAGCGTCATCATGGAGCTTCCCTACGTGCTGGAGTGCGGCGTAAGTGCGGCTCCCGACCCTGTAAGAGGACAGGTAGTAAAGGCTTCGATAGTGCTTGTCAAGGGCAAGGAGGGCACCGACGAGCTCAAAAAGGAGATACAGGACTACGTCAAGAAGCATACTGCTCCTTATAAGTATCCGCGAATAGTGGAGTTCCGTGACGAGCTCCCCAAGACTATCAGCGGCAAGATAAGGCGCGTGGAGCTGAAAGGCTGATTTTGTAGGGGCGGATGCTATCCGCCCTTCTTTAAATGTTCCATCGAGAGAATAGAATAAATACATTTAAATGTTTACCGAAAATGTTGATTATTTTATCATTTGGTTCGGCTTGACTTGACAAATTTAGTTAAAAGGATATAATAAAATTATTATATTAGAAAGGTGGTCAAACCAATGAAAAACATTGCAAAAAAAGCAGCTGCTTTTGCTCTTGCTTTCACTCTTCTCGGAACAGGAACAGCAGTAACAAAAACATTCTCACCAACTTCTGACACATCGATCACTGCAAGTGCTGCCTGCTATCACAGCGCCGGTCAGCCGCGCGCGGAGTACGGTGAATGGACAGCGACAGGAAAAAAGAAATTGATCATTTGTCCGGTCGTGCGCTATGAGAAGCAGTATAAGCGTACCATTACTTACAGATGTAGTTCTTGCGGAAAAACATTGTACACTGTACCAGAGTATAAATGGCAATGGGCAATTTAAAAAAATTATCTCTGTGAATGAAGAATGATTGAGGACGACCGAAAGGTCGTCCTTTTTTATCGTGAATTGAAATGTTATTCGGAGATGCCAGAAGGGTGCTCCCTCCATACAATGTAACCTGAAAAATCGGCGAAAAATCGCCTCCTGAAAATTTTTTGGATTTTTTTGAAAAAAGTGCTTGACAAATCTCAAAAGCTGTGCTATAATTAATTTCGTCGTCAGGGGACT
The DNA here is from genome assembly GCA_000701945.1 of Anaerotruncus sp. MC2020. Classification (GTDB taxonomy): domain Bacteria; phylum Bacillota; class Clostridia; order Oscillospirales; family Ruminococcaceae; genus Ruminococcus; species Ruminococcus flavefaciens_B. Next base: position 1,973 of record JNKE01000022.1, on the reverse strand, counting down.
GATAGTCGACAGACAGCGTTCGGCTGACGGAATAAAAGGTCTACGTGGGGGTTTAGCTCAGCTGGGAGAGCATCTGCCTTACAAGCAGAGGGTCATAGGTTCGAGCCCTATAGTCCCCACCAATTTTTGGCCCGGTAGTTCAGTTGGTTAGAACGCTAGCCTGTCACGCTAGAGGTCGTGAGTTCGAGCCTCATCCGGGTCGCCATCTGTGCTTCTGTAGCTCAGTCGGTAGAGCAGAGGACTGAAAATCCTCGTGTCGTTGGTTCGATTCCGACCGGAAGCACCACAATGCGGATTTAGCTCATCTGGTAGAGCGCCACCTTGCCAAGGTGGAGGTAGCGAGTTCGAGCCTCGTAATCCGCTCCATAGTGTCAGGGTAATAACCTTGGCATTAACAAAATCCCGAAGCATCAAGCTGCGGGATTTTTCTTTTTATCAGAATTTGCTTGCAAACGGCGGCAAATTGGTGTATACTTGACTTATACGGCGCGAAGCCGAAATGATATAAGAGGTGTAAAATGGGTAACGAAATGAGATACGCCGTGCTTATCGACGCGGATAACGTGGCGGCAAAATACACGAAGAATATCCTCGATGAGCTGTCGAACTACGGCATTGTCACATATAAAAGAGTCTACGGCGACTGGACACGCCCGAATCTTGCGGGCTGGAAGAATATGGCGCTCGACAACGCTATCACGCCTGTTCAGCAGTACAGCTACACCACGGGCAAGAACGCGACCGACTCCGCAATGATAATCGACGCAATGGATATCCTCTACTCGAACAACGTCGACGGCTTCTGTATAGTGTCCAGCGACAGCGATTTTACGCGCCTTGCGATACGTCTCAGGGAGTCGGGCAAGCACGTCATCGGCATGGGTGAGAAGAAGACCCCGAAGCCGTTCAGCACCGCCTGCAATGCGTTCAAGTACCTCGAGGTGCTCGCGGAGGAGGAGATTCAGTCTACCGCCGAGAACGAGATAGTCGAGATGAAAATGCTTGAGCCCGCAATTATCCGAATTATCGCGGAGAATGCCAACCTCGAGGACGAGATAAACATCGGCGAACTCGGAAGCCGCCTGCAGGGACGCTACCCCGATTTCGACGTCAGAAACTACGGCTATTCCAAGTTTTCGCAGTTTCTGAAGGACTTCGACTGCCTCAGCTTCCGTCAGGTCGGCAGCAGCATTCTTGTCTCGCTCAAAACGAAGGCGACCGACCTCGAACGCGTGGAGAGTGCGCTGGAGGCTATAGTCCGCACAAACGGCACGAAGGGCTACAACCTCGGCGAGCTGAAAAAACAGCTCTGCGCGAAGTTGCCCGATTTCGACGTCAAGACCTACGGCTACTCGAAGTTCAGCCGTTTTGTGGAGAATCTGCCGAGTTTCCGCATCAGGAACAACACTGTTATGATTGCGGACAAGGCTGAAAAGTGAGGTGAAAAGCATGGAATCATCGGGCTGCGCGCTCGGTATGCTTGCTTTTGCGGCATTTGCGGCTGGAATTATCGCGCTGATAATAGGCGGAAGCCGCAAGAAATCGGCTTGAAACACAGTGGCACAACACTTTGCACAAAAACTTACTAAAAAATCGCCTTACATTTGGCTTGACAAACTGCTTGCAGGGTGATATAATAATAAAGCTGACCCGAGAGGACAGCGCACACAGCATCTTGAAAATTGAACAATGCTAAGAAAAAGTAACGACCCTTGAGATTCCTTTGCGAGAGCAAAGAAAGGTCAAGTAAAGACTAAAAAATGCGCAGTAATAACGCAAGCGTTATTGAACAGGATTAAGATATTTTAGTCCGAAAGGATTAATATATACTATTTAATAAAGAGTTTGATCCTGGCTCAGGACGAACGCTGGCGGCACGCTTAACACATGCAAGTCGAACGGAGAATTTTGGATTTATTCGGAATTCTTAGTGGCGGACGGGTGAGTAACACGTGAGCAACCTGCCTCTGAGA
>JNKE01000021.1 GCA_000701945.1 Anaerotruncus sp. MC2020 | reverse complement strand
AAGCGGTACGCGAGCTGGGTTCAGAACGTCGTGAGACAGTTCGGTCCCTATCTGTCGTGGGCGTAGGATATTTGAGAGGAGCTGTCCCTAGTACGAGAGGACCGGGATGGACGCACCTCTGGTGCACCAGTTGTCACGCCAGTGGCACAGCTGGGCAGCTATGTGCGGAACGGATAAACGCTGAAGGCATCTAAGCGTGAAGCCGACCTCAAGATAAGATATCCCATCGTAAGAGTAAGACCCCTCAAAGACTATGAGGTTGATAGGTGCAAGGTGTAAGCGTGGTGACACGTTCAGCCAGCGCATACTAATCGGTCGAGGGCTTTTCCTTTTACTTCATCACTGAGTTTTCCCTCAGCATTAGCTTTCTTTATTCAGTTTCAAATTTTCTTTTGAAATTTGGAAAAAATCGCTTGACAAACGGTCACGTTTATGATATAATATATAAGCGATGTAAATGCACCATTAGCTCAGTTGGTAGAGCAACTGACTCTTAATCAGTGGGTCCTGGGTTCGAGTCCCCGATGGTGCACCAATACGGCCCGTTGGTCAAGCGGTTAAGACACCGGCCTCTCACGCCGGTAACACCAGTTCGATTCTGGTACGGGTCACCAAATTTCAAGTCGGTGCTTATTGCAGTGAGGTCACACCCGTTCCCATTCCGAACACGGCAGTTAAGCTCACTCGCGTCGATGATACTCGGCTGGTGACGGCCCGGGAAAGTAGATCAGTGCCGGCATTGATATGCCTCCTTAGCTCAGTCGGTAGAGCATGCGGCTGTTAACCGCAGGGTCGTTGGTTCGAGTCCAACAGGTGGCGCCAATCGAGTGTCTGCAATAGCAGACGCTTTTTGTTTTTGCCGATATTTTGTACATCACATAGTAATCGCGTCTGCAATAGCAGGCGCTTTTTTATTGCATTGCATCCTGCCTGCGGGAGCTTGCCGCTGATTGACATTTACCCGCTTCTATGATATAATTTATTTAATAAACATTGGGGAGGTCTGTGAAGCTATGATACCCAAATTCAAGAAGCCCAAGCCGACAAATGAGAATCAGCCAAAGGAAAAGCAGACCAGGCTGCACCCGATGTATAAAAAGCACCTGAAATCTATTCCGACGGATTCAAGTGTTATGAAACAATTAGATTTGGATAAGCTGTCCCGCGATTACGTCCTCGCGCATGAGAAGCTGACGATACTGTCCCTTGAATATGTTATGGAACACGGGAGAGACTTTGATGACGATAGTATCGGCTGGGATAGTTACGGATACAGACATTGTGAGCTATCCGACGATGAGGAAGTTCCGATAAACGGATTGTTCTACGGAGAAAATTGTGGCGGAGGCTGGTGGTATGAATATTATGAAGACGGACTCACGATTGGAAAAGAGGTAATTTTCTATCCTTCGGGTGAATTATGCAAATATGCAGGGGAAGGGAGATATTATACCTGGAACGAAAACGGACGAATCATGAAATATACTTTTAGTGCAGGTAAATTTTATGAAAGGTATGAATGGTACGAATCGGGGCAGTTCAAGGAAAATTCTTTCTACAATAAAAGTACAGCCCGACGTGATACGTATTACTGGTATGAAAACGGGAAGATATGGAAGTATTCGAGCCGCGATAGCCGCGGTTTACCTGTTAAGTTCATCGAATATGATGAGATAGGTAACATCATAAGGCGTATAGAGTACAAGTAATAATTTTGACAAACAAATGATATGGAGGTCTGACATGAAAAAGCACAAGGCACTGAAAAATATCATCGCGATTTTGCTCGTACTGCTCATTTTAGGCTGTATAGGAGCATTCGCGTTCTACAAATATTTCACCGTCCCCGTCGGAAAGTACCCCGACAAGGCACGCGCGGCGGAGTTCGTCAAGCTGAGTGAACAGTACAGCGACGGGCAGTTCCACAACGCGGACGATGTCGGCTCTGCGGCGGGAGCTGTCAATATGAACGGCTTCAAAAAGCCCGAGAAGCTCATTCCCGCGGAGAAGATAGACGCGCTTGAACCTGCGGCAAAGGACGAGCTGAACATCGGCTGGCTCGGACACTCTTCCGCGCTCGTGCAGATAGGCGGCGATAACGTCCTCATTGACCCCATTCTCACGACATCGGGCAAGCCTCTCCAGCTCTATTCGCTCCCTGCGCGCATATCGGAGATGCCGCTCGATATCGACAATTTGCCCGATATCGGCGTGCTCTGTATCTCGCACGACCACTTCGACCACCTCGACTACGGCACTATCACCGCTGTCGACAGTAAGGTCAGCGACTATGTGGTGCCGCTCGGCGTGGATTCGCTCCTCGTGGGCTGGGGCGTCGACAGGCAGAAGATACATACGCTCGGCTGGTGGGGGAACGTGGAGCTCCGCGGCGTGACTTATACCCTCACTCCCGCTCAGCACTACTCGGGCAGATTCGCGGGCAAGCAGTACAAGACGCTCTGGGGCGGCTTCTACATCGCGGACAGCTCCCACAGCCTCTATTTTACGGGCGATTCGGGCTACTGCGACGCCTTCGCCGAGATATATGACAGGCTCGGTGCTCCCGAGGTCATGCTCGCGGACGCAGGGCAGGACGCTCCCGCGTGGTCGCATATGTCTCCCGAGGAGATAACCAAGGCGGCGCAGGACGTTCACGCGCAGTATATTATCCCCGTCCACTGGGGCGCCTACCTCTACTCTGACTATGACTGGTACAAGCCCGCCGATGACGTCGTCAAGCAGGCGGAGGTGGACGGAATTGCTGTTGCGACGCCGAAGCTCGGTCATATTTTCAGCTTTGATGATATCGCCAATGAAAATACGCATTGGTGGGAGGAAGCCGAATAATAAATGCAGGCGACGTCCCGTCGCCCCTACAGATGACTGCATTATTCCGGCAGTTGTAGGGGCGAGTTCCGCTCGCCCGTTGGTTCGTCAATGTACTGCGGGCGCACGTAATGCGCCCCTACACCGTGTAACCGTTAATTATTATGTGCGGGACGCTGAAGGCGGCGTCCTCTACAATCCAATGAAAAAAGCTCCCCTAGAGGGGAGCTTTTGCTGTTACTTGTTAGGAGTAGCGGAGTAATGGGGAAGTCCCTTTATTTCGCCTGCGTCGAGCTTCTGTATTGCGAGGGCGTCGTTTGCTGTGATGCCGTCGCCGACATCGAAGCAGTCAGCGTTTATCCTGCCCTGAGGCTGTAGCTCGAACTTGTCCTTGTTGGCGAGCGACTGGAGTATCGCTACTGCGTCCGCTACGCTGACCTTCTTGTCGAGGTTGGCGTCGCCGTAGAGGGGCTCCTCCTGCTTGCCTGATGTCGTAGCGCTCGTTGTAGCAGAGGACGTCGCCGAGGAAGCCGTCGTTGTCTCGGTGGCAGTTGTGGTCGAGGTCGTTGTCTTGGAGGTTGTCGTAGCCGTTGTTGTAGTTGCTGTTGAGGGCGTGATGCCGTCAACTATCGAGAAGTAAGCGGGCTTTGCCTCGTAGTCCTTGTTGAAGAGAAGCGGGTCTCTGTCGGCGCGCCAGCTCTGGTCGTCGGTGGTGCCCCATACAACGACTGCGGATACGTAGTCCTTGTAAGCTACGATAGCGTCGAAGATGTCGCTGTAGTACTGCGCCTGAAGCTCGTACTTCTGGTCGTTTACGGTAGCGTCGAGCTCTGTAATCTGGATGTCGAGACCTGTCTTGCTGAACTTCTCGAGCGCCGCCTTGTACATTCCTGCGGTCGGGAAAGGCGTATTTTCGCCGTTGTTTGTTACGTTGAGGTGGGACTGCATACCGATGCCGTCGATGTAGTGTCCGTCGGAGTTTATCTCCTCGGCGAGCTTGACGATAGCGTCCTTCTTGTCCATGTACTCGTTGAAGTCGTTGTAGTAGAGCTTCGTGCCCTCGGGAGCGTACTGCTTTGCGTACTCGAAGGCGGGCTTGATGAACGAATTATCGCCGAATATCTTCACCCACGGAGATGCCTCCCAGCGGTTGCTCTCAGCGGGGAAGCCTGCCTCTCGGGGAGTGCCGCCGTCCGTGAGAGCCTCGTTTACGACATCCCACGCGTAGAAGTCGACGTCGGGGTATTCCTCCTTGACTGCCGCGAACACGTTCTTGATGTAGTTCTCCATGCGCTTGAGCATCTTCTCCTTCGATACCCACTCGCCGTTCTCGTCGTAGTCCTCCTTGAAGAACCAGAGAGGCGTCTGCTGGTGCCATACGAGGACGTGTCCTCTTACGGAGATGTTGTTGTCACGCGCGAAGTCGAGGATAGGCTTTGCGTTTGCGAGCGTTACCTGCGGGTCTGTATCGTTGCCCTCAGCCGCGAGCGCAAGGCAGGCTGCCTTGTCGAGGACTGAGTCGGGCTTGAGCTCGTTGCCTGCGGTGAGGCTGTTGAAGTGGTGCTTCACGAGCTCCTTTGTCGAGGCGGGAGCTATCTCGCCGACTGTTGTCGCCGTGCCGAACTTGAACATATCGCCGTAGACGTCCTTGAGTCCCGTGAGCGTCTTGTCGAGCTTGTTGGGCGCGAGGGTTATCTTGAAGTCGTCGACGCAGAGGTCGTTAGCCTCGCCGTTGGTCTCAATGTAGATTGAGACGTCCTTCTCGGCGTCGCCGTAGGAGAAGCTCGTCTCGAGTGTGACGTAATCGCCCTGTGATACGCCCTTTACGAGGTTGGTGTACTGGGGCTCATCGGAGCCGCCGGGGGTGTGCTGGAGCGACACGCATACGGTGTTGTACCACGCCGCCTTGACCTTGACCGAGAGAACGTACTTCACGTTCGGCTCGAGCAGTCCCTCTACCGAGAGAGACGGACCGTTCCAGCTCTGGTCGCGTCCCGATATGGACATGACCTTGCTTCCGCTCGGAGCCTTGTCGTCCTCGATGACCTCGATAATTGAGGTATCGTTGTCGCCGCGCTTGGAGAACTTGGAGGCGTCGCCGTCCTCGAAGTCGGTCGCGAAAACGACGTCCTCGGTGTCGGCAGCGTCAGCAATTGCAGCCTCTGACGCGGGGAACGATGACAGCGTCATTGCCGCAGCGAGAGCGGCAGCTGTCAGTGCGTTGAATGGATTATGCTTCATGATAGATCATCCCTTCCGGACTCGTCCAAAGAGTCCAAGTATATTATGTTCCGTTCCTGCCTATAACAGAGCGGATACATTCGTAATAGTATTACAATATCATTCTAACATGGCGTCATGGACTTGTCAATAATTACCCGAAAACTACGCAATTATTGACCACATGACCGCAAATACGGATAAAAAACCGCCCGAGCAGATGTACTGCCCGGGCGGTGTACTTCACATATTTATCCTTATCTCAGACGGGAAGCTGTGACTCCTTGATAGAGCCTGCATCCACCTTCATAAGTGTGAGAGCATCGTTAGCTGTAACGCCGTCGTTGTTGCCCGATACGTCAGCATTTGCGAGCTGCTGCTCACTGAGGTTGTATCTGTCCTTGTTTCCGATGTACTGGAGTATTGCAACTGCGTCAGCTACCGATACATAGCCGTCGAGGTTTACGTCGCCGTATCTCGAAGCTGTTACCTTGCCGGGCTGTGTTGTTGCTGTAGTAGTTGTCGTGGTTGTAGTTGTTGTAGTTGTGGGCTGAGTTGTTGTGGTGGTCGTTGTAGTAGTTGTTGTAGTTGTGGTGGTTGTAGTAGTTGTTGTTGTGGGAGCAGAGCTGCCGTCCATGTGGAGGACTACCTTGTCGATTACAACGTCGTCCTTGTGAGGCCACCAAACCATAGCCTTGACTGTATCACCAACATTCGAGGGGATAGTGTAGTCGATAGAAACTGTCTTGTCAGAATTTACCTTTACACCAGAGTATTCTTCCTGTTCCCACTTGCCTGTCCATGTTCCGAAGCCGCCCGATACCTCTGTATCGTTGGACTTTACTGTAAGGTAGATAGTAGCGGACTTAGCGCCCTGAGGAGCGAACTCAGCGTAGTTGTTGATAGCGCCGTCAGAGCCTTCTTCCTGTCCGACCTTCATATCAGCGGGGAGGAGTGTGATGTCCTTGCTGCTGCCTGAGCTGCCGCTTGTTGTAACTGTAGTAGTTGTTGTATCGGGCTGCTGCCACTGTGTCTGAGCGGTAGTAGTCTGCTGGGGCTGCTCCTGAGTAGTAGTTACAGGGGGCTGGTAGCTGCCGCCGCCGTATATCTTCTTGACACCTGTGATAGACGTGTCGATGGAGCCATTCTTTGTCTTGTGATAGAGACCTGCTGCAGCGCCTACGAGACCTGCGTTGTAGTCAACAGCGACCTCGTTGCCCTTATAGTCGGAGCGCTTGTCGGCGTATGTTCCGTTTCCGTCAACAGGACCGCCGCAGAGGGCACCTATGAGGAGGTACTTGTTAGGTGTTCCGTCGAGGCCTTCATCTGCGCCTACTTCGGGTGAAGCGGCTCTGTGGTGAGGATTCCTTGAGGAATTTGACTTGAAGCCAACAACGAGGCAGTGTTTCTGACCGTTAGCGAATGCGCTGTCGCCTGTGATGTACTTCATCTGGTTAACAGCCCAGTCGCCGTTAGCCTTGTTGTACTTCTCGGCTACGAGTACAGCCATCTGAGCAGAGCAGTTATATCTTGCGCTGCCCCACTGGTCGAGGAAGAAATATCCGTTGCCGTTGTAGCTCTTGTTGATGAAGCCCTGGACCTCGCTCCAGTCGCCTGTAGCCTCAGCCTTGAGGATAGCAGCGCCCATGGTAACGTTGTTCCAGCAGTGAGTCCAGCCGACCCACTTGCTTCCGCTTATGAGGTCGTTCTTGTAGCTGCCGTCGTTGGTAGCCTTGTACAGCCAGCCTGCTGCCCAAGCCATATCGTCGTCGGAGCCTTCAGAGTCGTAGAAGGGTGAGCGTGAGGTCTTGCTGCCTGCATTCTGCTTGCAGTAGTTGTAGAGCGCTTTAGCGTACTTAAGGTCGTCGGGGTTCTTGAAGTTTACGTAGTTGCAGGCGAGAGCCGCAGCGTACTCTGCTGCGATATCAGCCGAACCGCTGGACACCCAGAGCATTTCGCCTCTGTTGCCCTGCTTCTCGGGGGGGCCCCAGTAGCTGTGGTCGGTATTTCCGTCGCCTTTTTCGATAAGTATTCTTGATACATTGTTGCCGTTGAGCTGAGTAGCCTCGCGGAAGAACTTGCAGAAGTAGTCAGTGATGAGCTTGAGGTGAGCACCCTGACCCGTTGCTTCATAAGCGTCAGCAAACTCGTAGTAGCTCCAGCCGAGGGTTGAAGCAGCATATCCCTGAGGAAGACCGAACATAACGTGGTCGCCCGCATCGTGGAAGCCGCCCTTGACAGCGTCGCTCATGTGACATGAGCTTCTCCACTCCATGCCGCAGCCGTCGCAGCTGCCGCACATATTTGCGTCGTAGAGATAGAGGGAATACTGAAGGAGCTTAGCGTAATTGGAGCCGTCGTCAGCCGCGCTTGCCGAGAGAGAGGGAGCAGCCGCGGTGAATGAGCTTACAGCCGTGCTGAGTGCGAGGGCACCCGTCATGACTACAGATGTCAGTTTCTTTAAATTAAAATGCATACTATTCACACTTCTTTCTGATTAATCGTATCGCGTTTTGCCTATAATATGCTTCACGGACTATTATACATAATTTCGCCGCATTTTTGGTTACAAAGTGGAAACACAAATATTACAATACGGTTACACGGGCGCGATATTTCGCAGATTCTACCTATTGACCTAAAATGATATATCCGATTTGTATATATTGACGTAATTATTACAAAACATTATGAACGGCAAGTGTACAAATCCAAAAATATATGAATAAAATTGCCTTGAAAAAGCAATAAAGTACCGATGGACAAGGTTTGTCTTGTTCATCGGTACCAAAACAACTGATTTAATTTTGTGCGATGTGCGACATCGTCAGCTTAATCGTCCTTTATTTCATGCAGGGGCAGGTCGGACTGCTTGTACGCGCCCGCATCGACCATCTGGATTATCAGCGCGTCCTTCGCTGTGATGCCGTCGCCGTTCGCGTAGACGTCCGCATTCTTTGCGCCCTCGGGCTTCAGTGCGAACTTGTCATTGTTTGCGAGGGACTGGAGTATCGCTACCGCGTCCGCGACAGTCACCTTCTCGTCGAGGTTTGCGTCGCCCCAGAGCCTTACGGGCTCGCCGTTCTTGGTAAGCTCAAATTTCGGGCTTATGACATCGTGACGGTAGAATACGCATATTTTATCCGTATCTTCGGGCATATCGTAGCCCTGCGGTACTGACTTGACAGTTATCGTCGCCTCTACCTTTGAAGGAGCAGTTACGTTGTCCCATTTGACGTCTATCTTGTTCGTTCCGTCGCCGGAGGTGTAGCTCTTTGTGCCAAGGTCGGTGTTGCCTTCCTTGAGGGAGATAGTGAATTCCGCGCCGGGAACTGCCTTGCCCGTTTCCTTGTCAACGATGTCGATGTTGAGCATCATTTTCTCGTATGCGGGAGCTTTTTCGAGAGTTACCGTCACGTCAGCCTTGCCGTCCACTATGCTGAATTTGCTGTTCATCGGGGAAGGAGTCATATATCCCTCGGGAACCTCGTCTATTCTGATTTCCCAGAACTTAGCCTGCTTGAAATCCTCAGTGGAGAGGTCGTGCCAGTTGACATCATGTGTAGCGGCGGTCTCGCCGGAAGTATATTCCTTCTGACCGAAGTATGCGCCGTTTTCGCCGTAGCCGGATATCTGGTATTTAACGCCGGGTACCTGCTTGCCCGTGTCAGGGTCGAGTATGCTGACGTTTACGACAGCCTCGGCGCGGTCGGCGGTGGTAGTCACCGTAGTGGTGGTCTCGGTCGTTGTCGTGACTGTGGTGGTGGTCGTGGTCTCCGTGGTGGAGGTGGTGGTCACGACATCGGGGTTCTCGTACTGTATATTACGCTCCACGCCGTTGACCTTGCTGTCGGTCTTGCCTGTCCCGAACTCCTTGTACAGTCCAGCAGCCGCCGCTACGAGGGTGGCGTTGTAGTCGATGCCGACCTCGGAGGAGGTGATGTCGTTGAGCGCGTCAACGTACTGGAAGCCCGCGTTTGCGAAGCCGCCTTCAAGGGCGCCTGTGAGGGTGTGACCCTTGCCGCCGAAAGTAGCTCCCGCGGCGTTGTACTCGTCCCAGCCCTTTAGTCCCGAAGCCGCCTCATGGTGAGGATATTTCGCGGATACGTCGTTGAAGCCCACAACGAGACATACGTTCTTGGGGTTCTTGCCGAGTATCATGTCCATTTGTCCCTGACACCATGCCGTGTGGTCAGCCTTGCCGTACTTCTTCAGAAGCAGTCCGATGTACTGCGCGGAGGTGTTGTATCTCGCCGCGCCCCAGCCGTCGGGAGTGTACCACTTGGTCGGGTCGCTCATTCTCTGCTGAGCGTACTTCTCGGGAATGCTCCAGTCGCCGTTTATCTCGCCGTTGAGGACTGCCGCGCCGAGGTAGACGTTGTCCCAGCAGTGCTCGTAGTTGGGGTCCTTCTGGTGGTTTTTGAGGAAGGTGTTGTACTTCTCGTCCTTGGTCGCGAGGTAGAGGAAGCCCGCCGCGAAGGACTGGTCGTCCTCGCAGTTGCTCGACGTATAAAACGGAGTTACACCCTCGGAAGCGACCTGATTGAACTTGGTCGAGAAATCAAACAGCGCCTCTGCGTATGTGAGGTCCTCCTTATTGCCGAAGTTGATGTAGTTCACCGCGAGAGCCGCCGCGTACTCAGCAGCAACGTCGCTCGCTCCGCTCGAGGTCTTGAACACCTTTCGCGAGGAGCTGTCCTGCTGCTCGGGAGGTCCCCAGTAGCTGTTGTGGTCGGCGTTTCCGTCGCCTATCTGGTATACGAAGTCAGTGACCGCAGCGCCGCCCGCAACTCCGCTGCTTATGGTGGTGCAGTCCTTGAAATATTTGCAGAAGTGGTCGGTGATGAGCTTGAGGTGCCCCGTCTGACCGAGGTCGTCGAATACGTCCTTGTACTCGTAGTAGCTCCAGCCGAGCGTTGCGCCCGAATAGCCCGCTGTTATACCGAATTTTACGTGGTCGCCGCAGTCGTGGTAGCCGCCCGGGACGGCGTCATCGGTGTGGCAGTCGTCGCGCCACGAGAAGCCGCTCTTCTCGCCGACCTCACTGCCGCACATATTCGCGTCGTACATATACAGCGAATATTGCAGGAGCTTGGCGTAGTTGTCGGTGTCCTCGGCAGCGATGACCGTCGGAGCTGTGAGCATACCCGTCGCCGAGCAGGCAGTAGCCGTCGCAAGCGCGGTAAATCCCGATGTTATCCTGCGGACAAGGTTTTTGTTCTTCATCTTACATCCCTCTCATTCTCAGAACTTGTATCTGCAAATACAAGTTCTATATATTTTTTATTACCCGCATTTTATTTTTGGATAATATTGCACAATACAATTATAGCATAACGTATGAGTAAATTGTTGATAAACTGTGTACAAATTTGCAAAGCCTCTCATTTTTGGCGGTTCTGTCAGATTTGGCAGTCCCCGATTGTACAAAACGTCGATAATGATTTGTATTCCTCTTGCAAATTATTACCCATTGTTGTATAATAAAGCTATGATAGTGCTCAGACGGGACGCCTGTTAGGCGCGTCCCCTGCATTTTGATAACGCGCAGGGGCGCATTACAGCAAAGCTGCATATAGCATCACAATCCAAATCAAAGATTTGGTGTGCTGCTTATCCGTGCGCCCGTAAATGAATACGGTGTCATCGGGCGAGCGGAACTCGCCCCTACAATAGGCTGACGGCTTGAAATCACGAATTATACGGGAGGCGGTACTGTGCCGAGATTTTTTACAAATGAGATTGATGAGGGCAATATCACCCTCACGGGCAGCGACGCCCACCATATCGGGCATTCGCTCCGCATGAGGGTAGGCGAGAGCGTGACCGTGTGCTGCTGCGGCATCGACTACAACTGCACGATTTCGCGTATCACCGCGGATACGGTCTATCTCGACCTCGTGGACAAGGTGCGCTGCGCCGCCGAGCCCGACATCGAAGTCACGCTGTTTCAGGCTGTTCCGAAGCAGGACAAGCTCGAGTATATCATACAAAAAAGCGTGGAGCTCGGCGTGAGCAGGATAGTGCCCGTGCTGACGCGCCGCTGTATTTCGCGCCCCGACGAGCGTGACTTTGCGAAAAAGCTCCCGCGCCTGAACAAGATAGCCGCCGAAGCTGCAAAGCAGTCGGGCAGGGGAATGATTCCCGAGGTCACGCCTATCGTCGACTGGCAAACCGCTGTTAACATGATGAAACAGCTCGACGTCACGGCTCTGCTATATGAGGAAAAGGGCGGCTGCTCGTTCGCGGACATTGATTTTTCGGGCGTTAAGACCGCGGGGCTCGTCGTCGGCAGCGAGGGCGGATTCGACAGCGGCGAGGTCGCGCAGGCAGACTCCGACAATATCCGACGCGTGTGGCTCGGCAATCGTATACTGCGTTGTGAAACTGCACCAATAACAGCACTCTCTATTTTGATGTTTTTAACAAATAATATGTAAACAGTTGAATTTTGAAATTGAGTGTGATATAATACTAATGTAGTTTATCGGGACGTTCGCAAGCGGCTCGGTAACAGGATTTCCTTGCGAAGAAAAGAGGAAAAAATATGAGTAAGAAAAGAGGAATTAGCATGAACAACATTCTTGCAGGTGTACTTGTGACAGGTGTGGTCGTTGCAGCTGGCTATGCTGCTTATAAGATCATCAAGAGCAAAAACTCAGAGCCTGATTACGACGACGATATTTATGATTATCCCGATCCGTACGATACAGACGAGAGCATAGACTTCGAGATCAACGACTCTACAGTCAAGGATCTCGCGGACGATATGGCTGACGGCGCTGAGGAGCTCGCAGACAAGGCTTCCGATGCGGTCGAGGACGTCACAGACAAGGCTGATGACTTCGCAGGTGAGGTCAAGGAGGCCGCTGCGGACGTAGTAGGCGATATCAAGGACGCTGCCGAGAACATCGTTGGCGATGTTAAGGACGCATTCAAGAAGAAAAAGTAAACAGACAGGAGGGGCTTTTGAGCCCCTCTTTTTTGTTCGTAGCTACAAATCACACGTCAGCGCTTGACAAGGCGCGGCATTTCTGATATAATGTATAGGCTGTCCGAAAAAGGACGTTATCGAGGCGTAGCTCAGTTTGGTAGAGTGCTTGGTTTGGGACCAAGATGCCGCAGGTTCGAGTCCTGTCGCCTCGACCAGGCGCGGTGTCCGCGCCGCCAGTTCGCGCGGACGCTCGCAAGCTCGCTTACCTTGTTAAAATCGGCAGCAACTTCCGCGTGCCTTACCGTTTTTGATGTAGGGAACGCCGCCCTCGGCGTTCCGCATAGCCGACAAAAATGTAGGGGACGGCGTCCTCGACGTCCCGCAGAACACCGCCTCACAAAAAAACTCAAAAAAATTTCAAAAAATGCTTGACAAGCGCAATCGTTTGTGATATAATAATCAAGTCAGTTAAGCTGGTGTAGCTCAGTTGGTAGAGCAGCTGATTTGTAATCAGCAGGTCGGGGGTTCGAGTCCGTCCACCAGCTCCACATTACGAGGTCATCGACCTCGTAAAATTTTCAATCTTTCTAATGGGAGAGTTCCCGAGTGGCCAAAGGGGGCAGACTGTAAATCTGTTGCTTTTTAGCTTCGGTGGTCCGAATCCACCCTCTCCCACCAAGCCCCGAAGATTCGGGGCTGTTTTTTTGAGACCTTGCAATACCTGCAAGGGCTTTTTTATGCCGTGAAAAAAAGAGCTTTTGCACGAAATACTGCACTATTGTTGATTAAATGTAGGGGAGGTAACTATGATAAGCCGCACACCCTATGCGGACAACCTGAAAGACCGCTATATCAAGAAGCATTCCACTGATAAGGCGAAGCTCATCGTCCTTATGGTAGTGCTGCTCGTTATCGGCTGGGGAGCATTCGGTATGAATATGCTCTACGGCGGATTCGTTTCGGGACTGATAGCAGTCCTCGGTCTCGGAGGAGGAGCGCTCTCGCTTGTCGGCGTGGTGTACTGTATCGTCACCAAGGACAGGGATTTCAAGGCGTTCGTCACGACCTCCGATGACATAATCTTCATCGACTGCGCTGCCGCTTTCGCTGACAGCCGAGTTTTCGGAGCTATGATAAACTGGAACTACCGCTCCGCTATGGCGACCGATATCAAGGCGCTGAACAACATCGACAAGATAGCTACTGCCTCCAAATACGACGAGTTTATCCAGTCTCCCGAGGTGTGGCAGATGCACGGCTGTTTCGTCAAGGAGGTGCTGAGCGTCACCGAGGGAAAGAAGTTCGCGAAAATTCGCTTCAAGCGCCAGACCTGCGGCTGCAAGGAGGGCTCTATCGTTGACATAATGCCTATGACAGTCAAGATACCGACAAACTACACCAATTTCGATGAATTGCTTATGAGGCTAAGAAGCCTTCAATATAGGTAGAAAGAAAAGGATTTAAGATTAAATTAAGGAGAGATAAGTATGATAAGAAATGATTTGAGAAACATCGCTATCATCGCCCACGTTGACCACGGTAAGACTACCCTCGTCGACGAGATGCTCAAGCAGGGCGGCGTTTTCCGCGAGAATCAGGCTGTTGCCGAGCGAGTTATGGACTCGAACGACATCGAGCGAGAGAGAGGTATCACTATCCTCGCGAAGAATACCTCCGTTATGTACAACGACATCAAGATTAACGTTATCGACACCCCAGGTCACGCCGATTTCGGCGGCGAGGTAGAGCGTATCCTCGAAATGGTGGATGGCGTTCTCCTGCTCGTCGACGCGGCTGAAGGTCCTATGCCGCAGACCCGCTTCGTGCTCTCAAAGGCGCTTGAAATGGGTCACAAGATAATCATCGTAGTCAACAAGATTGACCGTCCCGACGCCCGTCTCGACGAGATAGGCGACGAGGTGCTCGAGCTCCTGCTCGACCTCGATGCAAGCGAGGAGCAGCTCGAATCTCCGCTGCTTTTCTGCTCGGGCAGAAGCGGTACAGCCTCACTCAGCCAGTACGAGGCAGGCACCGACCTCAAGCCCCTCTTCGAGACCATCATCAACTACATCGAGCCCCCGCAGGGCAACGAGGAGGAGCCGCTCCAGATGCTCATCTCCTCTATCGACTATAACGAGTACGTCGGCAGAATCGGCATCGGACGCATCGTCCGCGGCAATATCAAGGTCAATCAGCAGGTGACCGTCTGTGATTACACGGGCTCTAAGAAGAATTACAACTCCAAGATCGTTTCGCTCCTCCAGATACAGGGACTCAACCGCGTTCCCGTTCAGGAGGCTACCGTAGGCGATATCGTGTGGGTTTCGGGTATAGAGGGCATCACTATCGGTGATACTATCTGTGCGACCGACGCTCCCGAGCCGCTTCCATTCGTCAAGATAAGCGAGCCGACCGTCGAGATGACCTTCTCGGTCAACGACAGCCCCTTCGCAGGTCGTGAGGGCAAGTTCGTCACATCGCGTCAGCTCCGCGAGAGGCTCTTCCGCGAGCTCCTCAAGGACGTTTCCCTCCGCGTCGAGGAGACAGATTCCACCGATTCGTTCCGCGTTGCGGGACGCGGCGAGATGCACCTCTCCATCCTCATCGAGAATATGCGCCGCGAGGGCTATGAGCTCGCAGTTTCAACTCCCCGCGTCCTCTTCAAGAAGGACGAGGAGACAGGTCAGAAGCTCGAGCCTATCGAGCGCCTTGTAATCGACGTTCCCGAGGACTGCGTAGGCTCCGTAATGGAGAAAATGGGCACCCGCAAGGGCGAGCTCGTCTCCATGCACCCGCAGGGCAGCCGTATGCGTATCGAGTTCCTCATACCCGCGAGAGGACTTTTCGGCTATAAGAGCGAGTTCCTCACCGATACCAAGGGCGAGGGCATTATGAGCCACGTTTTCGAGGACTATGAGCCCTACAAGGGCGACATCGACCGCCGCAGCACTGGCTCCCTCGTATCCTTCGAGACGGGCGAGGCTGTTACCTACGGTCTGTTCAACGCTCAGGAGCGCGGACAGCTCTTCATTCCTGCGGGTACTCCCGTATATGAGGGCATGGTTGTCGGCGCTTCACCCAAGACCGACGACCTCGTAGTTAATGTGTGCAAGAAGAAGCACCTCACAAATACGCGTGCGAGCGGCAGCGATGACGCGCTCCGCCTCGTACCCCACCGCATTCTCAGCCTTGAGGACTGCCTCGAGTTCCTCGCGGACGATGAGCTCCTTGAGGTAACTCCCGAGAGCCTGCGTATCCGCAAGCGCATCCTCAGCAACTCGCAGCGCGCTAAGGTCAGAGCAAAGCAGTAACATGGGCTCGGATCGTAGGGGCGAGTTCCGCTCGCCCGTCGATTTGTCGGATTATCGTGGACGCCCAAAGGGCGCCCCTACGGTTATGTTTAATCTCGCCTTGTAGAGGCGGATATTATCAGCCCGCTAATCCCGATTTCGATTGTCGGGCGCACGGATAAGCAGCACACCAAATCTTTGATTTGGATTGTGATGCTATATGCAGCTTTGCTGTAATGCGCCCCTACGGTTTGATTGAATGAGCTTTTGCAGGGTCGGACGGTATCCGCCCGCGAGATTTCATTCTTTGTGCATAAAGATAACATACAGCTTTTAAAAAACGGAGATATTATTATGAAGAAAATGGTCTTGTTGACCTTACTGACGGCACTTGCGGCGATGTCCGCAGGCTGTGCCGAGACGGGCAAGGGCGGACAGTCCGACGTGCAGTCCACTACTGCCGCGACTACTGCTGAGCCCGATATACAGCCCGATACCTTCATCGACGAGGACGGCAACGTCTACGACGAAAAGCCTACCGTTCACGTCAGGGACGTGAAGGAGTCCACCGACTTCGAGTACGTCATAGAGGGCGGACAGGCTAAAATTACCAAATACGTCGGAAATGACCAATATATCGCCATTCCCGACAGCATAGAGGGCGCGCCCGTCACCGAGGTGAGCTACTACGCCTTCGAGGCGAACTACGACATCGTGTCGGTTCAGCTCCCCGAGACCGTCACCCTCATCGGTGAGGACGCATTCATGGACTGCTCGGCGCTCGAGGAGGTCAATATCCCCGAGGCTGTGACGGGCATCGACAGAGGCGCATTCGTCGCGTGTACGAGCCTCACAGAGGTCACTATCCCGCAGAATGTGGCTTACGTTCATGAGGAGGCGTTCACCGCCTGCGAGGGACTGACCACCCTGCGCATACTCAACCCCGACCTCAAGTACGAGAACTGGGGACTTGAGGAGCTCCCGAACCTCACTGTCTACGCGCCCGAGGGCTCGGAGGTGCTGAGGTGGGCTCAGGAGAAGGGCTTCAATAATATCGCTATATAACACGACTTTTACGGAGGTACAGCTATGAAGAAAAGAATATTTGCCGCAGCCGCAGCAGCAATATGTCTGCTTACCTGCGTTTCATGCGGAAAAGGCACCGAAATATCGGTGAATGAGAACGTTTCGGGCACTTCTGCCAAGAGCACGGCTGCTCCCGATGCGGCGGCTCCGTCTGTCGGCGATATGGTAGAACCCGCCTCCGACAGCGAGGAGTACCCCCTCGGAAGCTACCGCGTGGCGTCCGACGGTGTGAAGTTCTACTACGAGGACAACGTCCCCGAGGAGCTGATGTTCGCGCTCGACAACTACTTCACCACTTTCCAGAATGAGGACTTCGAGACATACCAGTCGCTCATCTATCCTGACTACAAGGAGCGCTACGGCGCGTACTTGCAGGAGGAATACGAGTACGGGCTCGAGGATTCGTTCAAGCTCAACTGCGAGAACCTCCGCAGGATAATGCAGCAGGCTGTCGCGGGTGACGAGGGCGATTCTTCGCAGTATACCGGCGATTTCACCATAACGCGCATCAAGGCTGATGTGCCTGAGCTGAAGGAGGACGAAACGGTCGACGACCTCAAAGCGAACCTCTTCGGCTACTTCGACGAGATATTCGATATGGACTACTATGAGTACGTCAAGGCAAACTCGGACGACATCGAGTACGTCAGCTTTTTCATCTACGCATTGGGCGAGGACGGCGAGGAGCACCGCCTCATCAGCGGCTACGAGATAGCCTTTGCCCGTGTGGACGGTAAATATTACACTTTTGGCTGATAGGGGGATATTTTTATGAAGAAGCTATTTACGGCTGTTATGGCTGTTTTGCTCGCGGGAGCTGTGATGACAGCGGTCTCCTGCGGCGGCAAGGACAGCTCGTCGTCATCGTCGGGCGTCCGCGTGGACGGCGGAGATACTGCCCGCAAGAATATGACGGACGAGGAGTACCACTCCGCGTATATGTCAAATGACGACCTGAAGCCCGCTGACGACAGCAATGTCAGCATTCAGATAAGCTACGACAACAACTACTGGAACGATTCCACGGGCTATGACGAGCTCTATGCGGTGAACGATTACGTGGAGGCGCTCAACAACGGCGACTTCAAGGCGATAGCCGACTGCTACTACCCCGGCTTCCTCGAGGGAGTATGCAAGGAGAGCGAACAGTTCACTTCGGCGGAGCAGTTCGTCGAGCAGTACTATGCCACTCTCGAGGACACGCTCTGCGAGGGCTTCAAGATAAACTTCATCGAGATCTCGGACTGTCGTCTCGCAGGAGATGCCGAGGCGGATTCGAGGTTCGAGATGCGCGACGAGAACCTGAAAACGGTGTTCGGCGACGATATCATCTCAAAGATATCCGACCGCAAGCTGCTCACTATGGGCGGATACACCTACTATGGCAACGAGGAAAGCAATTATATCACCGAGCTGACCAACGTCCTGCCTGAGGGTATGCTCTTCTGCGTGTACACTATTGACGGAAAGCCGTATATTTTTTAAGCGGTCAGAGCTCAGAGTTCAGATATTGCGAATAGTACTTGACAATTGCAAATCAGCGTGGTATAATAACTATAACCACATAAGAAAATATGTATATGGTTTTCACCAACAAGCGAAAAACCCCGAGAGTGGCACCTCTCGGGGTTTTTCTTTGCGGGCTATTTGTCGGCATTATGACTGTTTAGCCACTTGCTCACGAAGTCACCAACTAAGCGAGCCGTAACAGCCACGATAAAAGAAAATATGTAATTCACGGTTTTCACCTCCTTCCTATCGGAAGAAGCCGACACTATGAGTATAACATAAACCGACATTTTATGTCAAGAAAAGCCCCGCATATCGCGGGGCTTTAGCTGTTTTATATCTGTGTTGAATAGTTGGGAGCTTCCTTTGTGATGTAGATATCGTGGGGGTGGCTCTCCTTGAGTCCTGCGCCTGTGATGCGTATGAACTGCGCCTTCTCGTGGAGAGTGGGGATATCCTCACAGCCGCAGTAGCCCATGCCCGAGCGGATACCGCCGACGAGCTGGAATACGGTGTCTGCAACGGAACCCTTGAAGGGAACGCGTCCCTCAACTCCCTCGGGAACGAGCTTCTTTGCGCCCTCCTGGAAGTATCTGTCCTTGGAGCCGTTTGCCATAGCGCCGAGACTTCCCATGCCGCGGTATACCTTGAACTGGCGTCCCTGATATATCTCGGTCTCGCCGGGAGCCTCCGCACAGCCTGCGAGCAGTGAGCCGAGCATTACTACGTTAGCGCCTGCCGCGAGAGCCTTGACGATGTCGCCGCTGTACTTGATACCGCCGTCAGCGATAACGGGGATACCGTATTTCTGAGCCACGCACGCAACGTCGTAAACAGCGGTTATCTGCGGAACGCCGATACCTGCAACGACGCGGGTAGTGCATATCGAGCCGGGTCCTATGCCGACCTTTACGCAGTCAGCGCCTGCCTTGATGAGGTCCTCAGCTGCCTCTGCGGTGGCGATATTGCCTGCGATAACGGGCATATCGGGGTATGCCTCCTTTATCATGGACAGGCACTTGAGGATATTCGCGCTGTGTCCGTGAGCGGAGTCGAGCACGAGAACGTCAGCCTGAGCCTCAATGAGAGCCTTTGCTCTGTCGAGGACGTTTGCGGTCACGCCGATAGCGGCACCGCAGAGTAGTCTGCCCTGCGAATCACGCGCGGAGTTGGGGTACTGTACGGACTTCTCGATGTCCTTGATAGTTATGAGTCCCTTGAGGTAGCCCTCGCTGTCAACTATGGGGAGCTTCTCTATCTTGTGAGCGCGGAGTATCTCCTGAGCCTGTGCAAGCGTAGTGCCCACAGGAGCGGTGATGAGGTTGTCCTTTGTCATTACCTCGGATATTTTCGCGTTGAAATCGGTGAGGAAGCGCATATCGCGGTTTGTGATTATGCCGACCAGCTTTCCGCCTCCGTCAACTATCGGAACGCCCGAGATGCGGAACTTGCCCATAAGCTCGTCCGCGTCTGCAACGATGTGGTCCTCGGTGAGCGAGAACGGGTCAACGATAACGCCGTTTTCCGAGCGCTTTACCTTGTCGACCTCTTCAGCCTGCTGCTCGATGGTCATATTCTTGTGAATGATACCGATACCGCCTTCACGTGCGATAGCGATAGCCATGCGCGAATCCGTAACGGTGTCCATGGCGGCAGTCATGATAGGCGTGTTGAGGGTGATAGTCTTGGTGAGCTTGGTGCCGAGCTTGATCATATTGGGAGTTACGTCTGATTTTGCGGGTATGAGCAATACGTCGTCAAAGGTCAGACCCTCCTTCTGGAATTTACTGTTCATGTCGGTCAGCATAATACTTCCTCCTCCTTAGTATATTATATTACCTTTAATGATACCAATTTTTTGTCGTTCTGTCAATACCCGAGCGGGGAAAACGGATATAGAAAAATTATACGAAAATATGGTTTAAATATGTTTATTCGTGTCGCATTAAAGTGACGAATCAAGTATCGGAGAGGGTCGATAGCCTTGCGTACTCGATGAGTACCTTCGAGGCGTCGTTAGCGTCGATGACCTTATCGGGCTTCATATCGCCGACTATCTTCTGCCATGGCGAGAAGAGGAGCTCAACTCCCGTGGAGGCGCGTCCGTACTCCGCGAGGACTGCGGAGGCGTCCTTTGCGTCGACCCTGCCGTCCTTGTTGACGTCGCCCGCGAGGTAGTTGTCGGGGTCGAGGAAGTCGAAGCTGTTCTTGTTGGCGTAGGTCTCGGCAGCGCTGCCCGTCTTGCCGCCGATGATGAAGCCGTTTATCTTGGTGGTGTAGGACGAGTGTGCGTCAGACTGATAGCCTATCGCGGAATAGCCGATATCCGTGACGCTCTCGGGAATGAGGGTGTCGAGCTCGGGACAGCCGAAGAATGCCTCTGCTCCTATCGTTTTCAGTCCGTCGGGGAGGTAAGCCTCCTTGAGCGAGCCGCAGCCGAAGAAGCACTCATACGGTATCTCGGTCACGCCCTTGCCGACAGATACGCTCGTGAGGCTGTAGCAGCCCATAAATGCGCTGTCTTTGATGAACTGCACCGAATCGGGGATAACGAGCTGCGTCATCGCGGTGCAGGCGGAGAACGCCGAGCGGTCGATATATTCGAGCTTGCTCGGGAAATACACGAATTCGAGCTTTGTCTGTCCGAGGAATGCCTTCTCGCCTATGCCTATGACGGTGTGACCGTCTATCTCGTCGGGGATAGTCAGTGCGCCCTCGGCGGGAGAAGCGCTCATTATCGTTATTCCCGCAGGTTCTGAGTCCTCAATGGTGTATGTGTAGGTCACGCCGTCGACAACGGCGGTGTGTCCGTCAAAATCGCCCTCAGCGTATGCCGAGGCGGGGACTGCGCATACCGCGAGCACGGCTGCTGCTGCGAGTGCAAAAATACGTTTCATATTATACCTCCCTGCGGATGAATTGTCCGTTTATAGCCACGAGAACGGGCTCGCTCATCAGTCCGAGCGGGTCGTCGCCGCTGCGGTAGAGCTGCACATCGGCGTCCTTGCCGACTGCGAGGCTGCCTACGCTCTCCTCCGCGCCGAGTATCTCCGCGGGAGCTATCGTCAGCGCGCGCAGAGCCGTCATCTCGTCGAGTCCGCCCTTGACGGCTGCCTGTGCCGAGAGGGGGAGGTACTGTATCGGGATAACGGTGTGGTCGGTGCATATCGCTATCTTTACGCCGTTTTCCGCGAGGACGGCGGCGTTATTGAGCTCCTGTCCGCGCATTTCGGGCTTGCAGCGGTCGCACATCAGCGGTCCGCATATCACGGGGAGCCCCTCCTCAGCGATGATGTCGGCTATCTTGTAGCCTTCGGTGCCGTGGATTATGACGGTATCAAGCGAGAATTCCTTCGCTATCCTCATCGCGGTGCAGATGTCGTCCGCGCGGTGACAGTGGAAGAACGCCCTCTGCTTGCGGTCAAGCAGGGGCAGCAGAGCCTCGAATTTCGCGTCATATTCGGGCGGGTCGCAGTTCTCGTTGTCGGAGTAGTAGCTGTCCATATCATGGGCGTAGCGGCGCGCCTTGTAGAGTCCCTCGCGTATCAGCGCGACCGTAGCCATGCGCGTCACGGGGGTGTCGTCCTTGTCGTTGTAGACGCGCTTGGGATTCTCGCCGAGCGCGAACTTCATGCCCGCATTCACGATGAGCATATCGTCCACGCGTCTGCCTGCGGTCTTTATCACGCATATCTCGCCTCCGCACGCATTTGCGCTCCCTGGGCAGACTGCCGCCGCGGTGACTCCGCGCATACGTGCCTCCTCGAAGCAGCGGTCGAACGGGTTGATGCCGTCGATAGCGCGCATCTGCGGCGTGAACGGGTCGGTGGTCTCGTTGCAGTCGTCGCCCTCGAAGTCGAGCCCGTCCTCGATTATGCCGAGGTGGGTGTGGGCGTCGATGAAGCCGGGGAGGAGAGTGCCGCCCTGCGCGTCGATGTCGTCGGCGGAGACGGAGTCGGGCTTGCCGCTCCCGAGGGCGGCTATCTTGCCGTCGGAGAGCTCTATCCAGCCGTTTTCGATGACGCCGTCCGCGTCCATGGTGTATATCCTTGCGTTGTAAATCTTCATTTGAGGAGACCTCTCTATCGGAATTTCTTTATGGCGTCGACTATCCTGTCGACGGTCTCTATCGGACTGCCGCCGCAGTCTATCTGTACGTCGGAGTGCTCGATATACAGCACCCTGCGCTTGTCGAAGCGCTCACGGAGCTCGTCCTTGCTCGACGAAGCCGCAATGGGGCGGTTCTTGTCGTTGCAGATGCGCTCGTAGCAGGTCTCGAAGTCGGCGTCGAGGAATACGACGATGCCCGCCTCCGAGGCAGCCTTCGCCGTGTCGGGATTGAGCATCGCGCCGCCTCCGCACGCGACTACAGCCGCTCTGCCGCAGACCGACTTCACGATGTCAGCCTCGACCTGTCGGAAGTAGGGCTCGCCCTTCTGGGCAAATATATCGGGAATGGACATTTTCTGGTCCTCGACGATGAGGTCGTCGGTGTCGCAGAAGCCGCAGCCGAGCTTTTTCGCCGCAAGCCTGCCCACGGTCGTTTTGCCGCAGCCCATAAAGCCGCAAAGAAATACAGTCATGGCGTTCTTGTCCTTTCTAAGCCATTAGCCGTTAGCCGTCAGCCATTAGCTAATGGTATCGCCTTACGGCGATTTATTTAAATATTTGTCCGCGAAGCGGACACCGAGAGCCAAAGGCTAAAGGCTCTTAATTGTTCATAGCGTTGACGTGCTCCTCGACGTCGACGATTATCTTCGAGATGTCCTCGGCGGAGAATTCGCCGCCGTACCAGTATTCGTGAGCCTTTACCGCCTGATATACGAGCATTGACGCTCCGCCGACAGCAGTGCGTCCGAGTGCGCGCGCCTTCTTCATCAGCAGGGTCTCGGTCGGGTTGTATATCACGTCGAAGAAGCTGCTGCAATTCGCGATGATTTCGTCCGAAACAGCGCAGTTCTCGGTCTTGGGGTACATTCCCACGGGAGTCGCGTTTATCAGCAGGTCAAAGCTGCCCTCAATGTCGGAAACGAGGCAGATTCGCACGTTCGCGCCGCTGCACCTGGCGAGTATCTCCGCCATGACGAGCTGCGCTGTCTTGATATCCTGCGGTATAACGGCTATCGTGAGCTCCGCGCCGTGCAGAGCCGCCTCAATGGCTATCATCCTGCCGACTCCGCCGCAGCCCACGAGCAGCACCTTACCGCCGAGAGGGAGTGCCTCCGCCGAGCGCAGGAAGCCGTCGCAGTCCGTATTATAGCCGATAAATCTGCCGCCGTTATTGCTTATGCAGTTCACGGAGTTGTAGCGCAGAGCACTCTCGCTCAGCTCGTCCGCAAACGGGATAATGGCTGTTTTGTGCGGTATCGTGATGTTGAAGCCGCGAAGCTCCTTCAGCTCGTCCATGCGCGAGGTCAGCTCCTCGGGAGCTATGTCTATGAGCTCGTAGCTGTAGTCGCTGATGCCGCTGAGAGCGAACAGCTTCTCGTGTATCAGCGGCGACATCGAGTGTCCGAGCGGGTGTCCGATAAGTCCGTATTTATCCATATATTTCCTCCGCCTTTTCGAGAGTTTCGGGGTTCTCGATATTGAACGCCTTTACATCGGGAAGCGTCTTCTTCACAAGTCCTGTCAGCGTCTTGCCGGGACCGAACTCGACGAAGGTGTCGGCTCCGTCAGCCTGCATAGCGGCGAGCTCGGAGGTGAAGCGGACGGGCGATACTATGTGCTTTGCGAGAAGTGACGGCATATCGCTGAAATCGGTCAGCTCGCCGCCCGTTACGTTCGAGTAGTACTTCACGTGCGGAGCCTTGAACGTTATCTGCTTTGCCGCCTCGTAGAACTTGTCTGCGGCGGTCTGCATGAGCTTCGAGTGGAAGGCTCCCGCGACGTTGAGCTTGACTACACGCGCCTTCATTTCGGCAAAAATCGTGCTTACCTCGTCGATGCCCTCGGGAGTTCCCGCGATAACGGTCTGCATGGGGGAGTTGTAGTTGACTGCCGCGACGTAATTTTTCGCGTTATTGCAGACCTCCTCTATCTTCTCGGGAGCGAGCTTCATGACTGCCGCCATAGCGCCCCTGTGCTCGCGGGCAGCGTCGTCCATAGCCTCGGAACGTGCTTTTATCAGGCGGAAGATGTCCTCGAGGGATACCATGCCCGACATCGTCAGCGCGGCGTACTCGCCGAGCGAGTGTCCCGCAACTCCGTCGAATCTGAACGGTATACCCGCCTTATGTACGCGGGATATCGCCGCGGAATTGCATACGAGCGAGGTCAGGAGCACTGCGGGCTGAGCGTTTATCGTCTGCGCGAGCTCCTCGGGAGTGCTCTCGAAGCAGACCTTGCGCATATCGCGTCCGAGGACGTCGGAGGCGATGTCGTAGAGCTCTCCCGTGTGAGGGTAAGCGGTGAGGATATCATTTCCCATATTTGGGTACTGGGAGCCCTGTCCCGAAAAGAGTGAAATTATCATGCAGTTGGTTTCCTTTCTGTTGATTTTTACCGATTATCACAAGTTGTATTTGTGAAAAATGACGATATCTCCTTTTCAGCAAAGCAAAGGGTTAAAATATCGTTGAAAAATTTTCGGAAATGATTTATAATATATATTGTATACTGCTATGACTATATCCGCATAACAGTATAGATATAATATAACACATTATTATTGAAATTGCAAGTATTGAGAGTTCAGAGCTCAGAGCTCAGAAATTACAATTGTAACCGATAAAGTTACATTTAGTACATTGGCAGAACGGCATAGATGTGATAAAGTGGAGTTAGTCCGCAAATTGTACCGTGCGGAGGTGAACTATCGTAGGGGCTGCCTTTGGCAGTCCGACGGATTCACCGACCTGCGGACGCCCGAAGGGCGCCCCTACGGCAGTTACGGATACTCGTTAATATAGTTCCACATACAAAAGGAGACAAAATATGGGCATAAAAATACTGGGAACGGGGTGCTACCTCCCCGACCAAAAGCTCACAAACAACGATTTCACCAAGTTCGTCGAGACGAACGACGAGTGGATACGCACCCGTACGGGCATTGCCGAGCGCCGTATGGCGGGCTGGGAGCCTGTGTGGTACATGGGCAGCGAAGCCGCAAGACAAGCCATTTCCAAGGCGGGCATCGCTCCCGAGGACATCGGTCTCGTCATCGCCGCGAGCGCTACCAATGACTTCCACACGCCGAGCATAGCCTGCCTCGTGCAGCACGAGACGGGCGCGGTCAACGCCGCCGCATTCGACGTCAACGCCGCGTGCTCGGGCTTCGTTTACGCGCTCGACACGGCAAGACGCTTCCTTGAGACTGACGACAGCATGAAATACGTCCTCATCGTTGCGGCAGAGGCGCTCTCGCGCTTCCTCGACTTCGGCGACCGCTCATCGTGCATTCTCTTCGGTGACGGTGCGGCTGCTGCGGTGATAGAGCGCAGCGACAAGCCGTTCACCTCCGCTCTCGGAGCAGACGGCAGCGGCGGACGCCTCCTCTACGCGAGAAGCGTGGGCGTAGCCGAGGAGGTAAAGATAGACTCCGACTTCGACGACGGCTTCCCCGAGAAGCGCCTCCACAAGCTCTATCAGGACGGCAAGGAGGTCTACAAGTTCGCGACAAAGGCTCTGCCAAAGGCATTCCACCTCGCCGCGGACAAGGCGGGCATAACTCCCGAGGATATCGACTGGTTCGTGCCGCATCAGGCTAACGTCAGAATTATCGAGACTGCCGCCAAGAACCTCGGAGCTCCCATGGAGAAGTTCATAGTCACGCTCGACCACTACGGCAATACCTCGAGCGTTTCTATACCCCTCGCACTCCACGAATCCATCGAAAAAGGCATCATCAGGCGCGGACAGAAGCTCGCTCTCATAGGCTTCGGAGCAGGTCTCACCTATGCGGGCGCCATCTTTGAATATTAAGGAGAACAACTATGAAAACACGTATAACCGAGCTTTTAGGCTGTGAATATCCCATTATACAGGGCGGTATGGCTTGGGTAGCCGAGCACACTCTCGCCTCCGCAGTGTCGAATGCGGGCGGTATCGGTCTCATCGCGGGCGGAAGCGCTCCGATAGACTACCTCCGCGACCAGATACGCAAGTGCAAGGAAAAGACAGATAAGCCGTTCGGCGTGAATATAATGCTTATGAGCCCCAATGCGGACGACCTCGCTCAGCTCTGCATCGACGAGGGCGTGCGCGTGGTGACTACGGGTGCGGGCAACCCGGGCAAGTACATCGCCGCATGGAAAGAGGCGAATATCAAGGTCATTCCCGTTGTTCCGTCGGTGGCTCTCGCTAAGAGAATGGAGCGTGCGGGTGCTGACGCGGTAGTCGCGGAGGGCACAGAATCTGGCGGTCATATCGGCGAGAATACGACGATGTGCCTCGTTCCGCAGGTAGTGGACGCGCTCGAGATACCCGTCATAGCGGCGGGCGGTATCGCTGACGGCAGAGGTATGGCGGCGGCGTTCATGCTCGGTGCGGAGGGCGTGCAGATAGGCACACGCTTCCTCGCGTCGGAGGAGTGCCAGATACACCCCACCTTCAAGGAGCTCGTCATCAAGGCTAAGGACACGGACAGCGTAGTTACGGGACGCTATACAGGTCACCCGTGCCGCAACATAAAGACAAAGTTCTCGAAGAAGCTCGCTAACGGCGAGCGCGACGGAAGCCTCTCGCCCGAGGAGTTCGAGCAGATAACGCTCGGCTCGCTCCGCAAGGCTGTTGTAGACGGCAACGTGGACGAGGGCTCGTTCCTCTGCGGAGCTATCGCGGGCATGGTCAACGAGATTAAGCCCTGCAAGGACATCGTCGAGGAGATAATGGCGGGCGCGGAGAAGCTGCTCGTAAAGTAAGGATATAGAATTTGTCGTAGGGGCTGCCTTTGGCAGTCCGACAAATCTGTTTATCTGCGGACGCCCGAAGGGCGCCCCTACAGAGGAAAATTCGTATATATCGCCGTCAGGCGATACCACCAGCTAATGGCTAACGGCTAACGGCTAATGGCTAACAATTACACATCAGAAATACGGAGGGAATATATATGGCAACAGCGATAATCACAGGCGCTTCACAGGGCATCGGAGCTTGCATCGCAAAGAGACTGGCTAAGGACGGCTTCGATGTGGCTATCAACCACTACCCCAGCGACGGCGACAAGGAAAAGGCTCTCGCAGTAGCCGAGGAGTGCCGCGCGTTCGGCGTCAAGGCTGAGTGCTACGCGGCGGACGTCTCCAAGTACGCCGACTGCGAGGCTATGGTCGATAAGGTAAAGGCTGACTTCGGCACGATAGACGCTCTCGTAAACAATGCGGGTATCACAAAGGATACCCTCCTCGCTCGCATGACCGAGGATATCTACGACGCAGTCATCGCCGTAAATCAGAAGAGCGTGTACAATATGATGAAGCTCGTCTGCAATGTCATGGGCAAGCAGAGGAGCGGCAAGATAGTCAATGTTTCGTCCGTTGCGGGTCTCTACGGCAACCCCGGACAGGTCAACTACTCCGCGTCGAAGGCGGCTATCATCGGTATGACCAAGTCCGTGGCGAAGGAGTACGGCAAGCGCAATATCACCTGCAACGCTGTTGCTCCCGGACTTATCCGCACTCCCATGACCGACGTGCTCTCCGACGAGCTCAAGGCTAAGATGCTCGAGGCGGTAGCTCTCAAGCGCTACGGCGAGCCTGAGGAGATAGCCTCCGTGGTATCGTTCCTCGTGTCCGACAACGCGAGCTACATCACGGGTCAGGTCATCGAGATATCGGGCGGACTTTCCATGTAATGCAGGCCTTCGGCTTGCAGAGCTCTGACGGGACGCCGTGGGCGGCGTCCCCTACAAATGCTTGCCGTTGACGTTTCTGTCATTGCGGACGCCCGAAGGGCGCCCCTACAAGGAAAATTCAGATATATCGCCGTCAGGCGATACCGCAAGCTAATGGCTAAAGGCTAACGGCTAATGGCTTCTCAACAAAAGATTCAGAATGCGAAAGGGTAATATATGAGCAGAAGAGTTGTAATTACGGGTATGGGAGCTGTGACTCCCCTCGGAACAGGCGTTGAAAAATTCTGGGAGGGCATCAAGGCTAACAAGATAGGCTTTTCCTTCATTGATAAATTCGATACAGAGCGCACGGGCGTCAAGATAGCGGGCATCGTCCGCGACTTCAGCGAGGAGGACTACTTCGATGTTGAGGGATGCTTCGACAAGAAGGAGTCCAAGCGCATGGATATGTTCACCAAGTACGCCCTCGTTGCGGCGCATGAGGCGCTCACCGACGCGGGTACGGACTTCTCCGACCTCGACCCGTACAGAGCGGGCGTTATCGTCGGCTCGGGCATAGGCGGCATAGACCTCACCCTCAGCGAGTATGAAAAGTACCTCGAAAAGGGTCCCGGACGCATCTCGCCATTCTATATCCCGATGATGATAAGCAATATGGCGGCGGGCACTATCTCCATGAAGACGGGCTTCCGCGGCGCCAACTTCGACGTGACGACTGCCTGCGCGACGGCTACACACGCTATCGGCGAGGCTTTCCGCAAGATAAAGGACGGCTACCTCGACGCGGCTATCGCGGGAGGCACCGAGAGCACCAACGTTGAGTTCACATACGGCGGATTTGCCAATATGAAGGCACTCACCAAGAGCGACGACCTCTCCCGCGCGTCGATACCCTTCGACAAGGAGAGAAACGGCTTCGTGCTCGGCGAGGGAAGCGGCATCGTTGTCCTCGAGGAGTACGAGCACGCAAAGGCTCGCGGAGCCAAGATATACGCGGAGGTGGCAGGCTACGGCGCTACCTGCGACGGCTACCACATGACCTCGCCCATGCCCTCGGGCGAAGCGGCGGGAATGGGTATGTCCCTCGCGATGCAGGAGGCAGGTCTCCGTCCGTCCGATGTAGACTACATCAACGCGCACGGCACATCGACAGGTCTCAACGACAAGTACGAGACTGCCGCTATCAAGCTCGCATTCGGCGAGGACGCGTACAGAGTCAAGATAAGCTCGACCAAGTCCATGACGGGTCATCTCCTCGGCGCGGCAGGCGGCATAGAGGCTATCATCTGCGCAAAGACCATTGAGGAGGGACTTATCCACGCAACTGTGGGCTATAAGGTACCCGACGAGGAATGCGACCTCGACTACTGCGTAAACGGCAATATTCAGCAGGAGGTGCGCGCCGCTCTGTCGAATTCGCTCGGCTTCGGCGGACACAACGCTACCCTCTGCTTCAAAAAAGTCACAGACTAAGGAGAACATAAGATGAACGAGATATTTGGCATGACCGACCTTGACACGATAAGCTCCCTCGCAGACATAATCAACAGCAAGGAGCTTTCGGAGATAACCATTACCGAGGGCGGCAGGACTATCACTATCAAGGGCAGGAAGTGCATTCCCGCGCCTCCGCACATGGGTATGCCTCCGATGAATGCGGCAGCTCCCGCACCTGCACCGCAGACAGCAGCCGCTCCCGCAGCCGATGAGGCTAACGGCGGAAACATCGTAAAGGCGCCCATTGTCGGCACGTACTACCGCTCGCCCTCGCCCGACAAGCCGCCCTTCGTCAAGATAGGCGACAAGGTCAAGAAGGGCGACGTCATCATGATTATCGAGTCGATGAAGCTGATGAACGAGGTGCAGTCCGAGTTTGACGGCGTTGTCGAGCGCATACTCGTCACCGACGGGCAGGCTGTAGAGTACGACCAGCCAATTATGATAATCAAATGAAGCCGTCTGAGCTGAAATATATCACGCAGGAGATAATCGACAAGGGCGGTATCAACGTTTCCTCGCCCGAGATGTCCGACGAGGCGCGGCGCTACAATATGGACGCCGTGACTAATAACGCGGTCAAGCGCCGCACAGACGTCATAACGGGCATATGGTATGTTCTCAGTATGCCGTTTGCGGCATTGCAGGTGTGCGTGATGCTCATGGGACGGACGCTCCAGGATTGGGGCTTTTACGGAGCAGGTGAGTTCCAGAACATCATGACATATGCGATGATAGGAGCAGTGCTGCTCGGCATCATTGCGTATATCGGACTTATGAGCTATTACGTCGTATTCCGCTTCCAGCGCGACCCGAAGCTGGTACTGCTGTGCTCTCTGCCGCTGTTTTTGGCGCTGTTCTCGCGGGGAGGCTTATTCATAGTCGCGATAAATATGATAATGGCGTTCTGGTACACCAAGACCGACGAGAAGCTCTCGACCGAGGCGGGCTATCCCGCATTCGTGAGGCTCGCTGTCACGACTATGAACAGCGACGAGGACAATATCCAGAATGTCACCTATGACGGCATAAGAGAGCGCACCAAGCACCTCCGCGCCGATGATGAGGAGTTCCTATGACGATAAACGACCTGAAATACATCACACCGCTCGATATACAGGCGGCTCACCTCAACGTCACCTCCGCGGAGATGTACGACGAGGCGAAGAAGTTCAATCAGCATATGTACGATATGCAGGTCAAACGCCGCCGCTTTCTGTGCGATAAATGGGGCATAGTCATACTTAACGTGATTATGCTCGCGCTTGCCTATTATACGGCAGCGAGCTCCTATACCTCGCTGATATTCTGGGCAACGGGCGGAAGAGGTCCCGTGGGAATGGCTACGGGCGGAAACCTCGCCCTGACATATCTACCGCTCATCGTTTATACTGCGGCTTTCGTGTACTTTGTGATGATAAGGAAGCTGTACAACTGGAAGCTGCTGCTCGTGCTGAGCCTGATACCGATATTCGCGCACTATGCTTACATCGTTGTCGCGATAGCAAACACCCTCCTCGCGAAGAAGATGTACGATATCGACTGCGAGATAGCGGACGAGGTCGGATATCCGTCCTTTACGGAGCTCCACCTCTCGTATATACGCGACGAGGAGCCGCTTGAGGACAACGGCATGGACACCTTCACCGACGAGGAGACCTCCGACGACCTCGAGAGCGAGCGCAAGCCCAATCCCTTCGACAAGTACCGCACCCGCTGGGAGGACGGCGAGGGTCTCCTCCGAGACAGCGATATACAGGACGCGGTCAGCGACAACGAGTGACATTGTAGGGGCTGATGCCTACATCAGCCCGCATAATAAGTTATTTTTCCACGGGGCGATGTGGGCATCGCCCCCTACACAAAAACATTCCCCCTATTAAATATGTAAGGAGAACAACTATGGCTGATATACTTATGAATAAGGAACAGATAATGGAGATAATCCCTCACCGCGACCCCTTCCTCCTCATCGACGAGATAGTGGATATGGAGGTCGGCGTGAAGGTACACGCCCGCAAGTACATCAAGGAGGACGACTTCTGGTTCAAGGGTCACTTCCCCGGCTATCCCGTTACTCCCGGAGTGCTCATGGTAGAGATGCTTGCTCAGGCGGGAGCTGTATGTATGCTCTCAAAGCCCGAGTTCAAGGGCAAGATAGGTCTGTTCGGCGGCATAGACAAGGCTAAGTTCCGCAGACAGGTAGTCCCCGGAGACGTGCTCGACCTTGAGGTCGAGATGATAAAGCAGAGAGGTCCTATCGGCACGGGCAAGGCGCTTGCCTCGGTCGGCGGAGAGAGGGCTGTATCCTGCGAGATAACCTTCGTTGTCACTGACGGAGAAAACAAGTGACCCCTATCTGCAATTTTTGAGCCATTAGCTATTAGCCATTAGCCATTAGCTTGTGGTATCGCCTTCGGCGATATATTCAGATACGTCCGCGCAGGCGGACACAACGAGCTAAAGACTAAAGGCTAACGGCTAAAGGCTCGACCAAGCAAGGAGATAAATACAAATGTTCAAGAAGATACTCATCGCCAACAGAGGCGAGATAGCGGTGCGGATAATCAGAGCCTGCCGCGAGCTCGGAATACGCTGCGTTACAGTGTACTCCACCGCCGACAGGACGTCGCTCCACGCGCAGATAGCCGACGAATCAGTGTGCATAGGTCCTCCCGCGACCAAGGACAGCTACCTCAACATGAATGCTATCATTCAGGCTGCCCACAACGTCGGCGCGGACGCCATACATCCCGGATTCGGCTTCCTTTCGGAGAATGCGGAGTTCGCAAGGCTCTGCGAGAAGAACGGCATAACCTTCATCGGTCCTTCGTACAAGGCTATAGAAATGCTCGGCGACAAGGCTGCCGCCAAGGAGACTATGGCTGCGGCGGGTGTCCCCGTGATACCCGGCTCAAAGGGCGCTGTCAAGAGCCTCACCGAGGCTAAGCGCATCGCGGAGCAGTGCGGCTATCCCGTTCTCGTCAAGGCTTCCGCAGGAGGCGGCGGACGCGGTATACGCCGCGTGGATTCGCCCAAGGACCTCGAGGCGCAGATGACCGCCGCTCAGCAGGAGGCTCTCAGCTTCTTCGGCGACGATACCGTATATATCGAGAAATTCCTCATCAATCCCCACCATGTCGAGATACAGATGATAGCCGACAGACAGGGACACTATATCTACCTCGGCGAGCGTGACTGCTCCATGCAGAGGCGCAATCAGAAGGTGCTCGAGGAGTGCCCGAGCCCTATCGTGGACTGCGAGCTCCGCAGACAGATGGGCGAGGCGGCTGTGACTGCCGCAAAGCAGTGCGGCTACTACAACGCGGGAACGATAGAGTTCCTCGTCGACGAGAACCGCGACTTCTACTTCATGGAGATGAATACGCGCATACAGGTCGAGCACCCCATTACCGAGGAGGTAACGGGCTTCGACATCGTCAAGGCGCAGATAGAGATAGCGGCGGGTATCCCGCTGCACGTGACGCAGAACGACATAAAAATGCGCGGTCATGCGATAGAGTGCCGTATCAATGCCGAGAACCCGAAGCTGAATTTCCGTCCGTCTCCCGGTACGATAAACGCGCTCTATGTCCCCGGAGGTCCGGGAATACGCATCGACGGCGCAGTCTATCAGGGCTACACGATAACGCCGTACTACGACTCGATGATAAGCAAGCTCATTGCTCACGGCTCCGACCGCGACGACGCTATCCGCAAGATGCGCTGGGCTCTGTCCGAGTTCATCGTCGACGGCGTGGACACGAACATAGACTTCCAGCTGCAAATAATCAAGCAGCCCGAGTTCCTCAGCGGAAACTACGATATCGGTTTCCTCAACAGGTTCGTGGACAAAAATAAGAAATAAGGGGGGATTTGACTGATGTTTGACGATTTTTTCAATGTTGTTAAGCTGCGCTTCAACGGCGGAGACGAGGACGAAGCCCCGTCCTTCAAATGTCCGAGATGTCAGAGCCCCATACCGCGCGATAAGTATGAGGAGCTCCACAGGGTATGTCCCAACTGTAACTACCACGGCAGACTGCCCGCCTCCGAGCGTATCGCTATAACCGTGGACAAGGGCAGCTTTACGGAGTTCGACTCCGATATGATAAGCGGAGACCCTATCGACTTCCCCGAGTATGCGGAGAAGCAGAAGGAGCTCCGCAAGTCTACGGGGCTCAAGGACGCCGTAGTTACGGGCACAGCCGCTATCAAGGGCATCGAGACCGTTATCGGCGTCATGGACTCCAACTATATGATGGGCTCCATGGGAAGCGTTGTCGGCGAGAAGATTGCCCGCGCATTCGAGTACGCGACCGAAAAGGGGCTTCCCGTCGTGCTTTTCACGGCTTCGGGCGGAGCCCGTATGCAGGAGGGCATAGTCTCCCTCATGCAGATGGCTAAGACCTCGGGAGCCGTAAAGCTCCACAGCGATAACGGCGGACTGTATATCACAGTCCTCACAGACCCCACTACGGGCGGCGTTACGGCGAGCTTCGCCTCGCTCGGAGACGTCATCATCGCCGAGCCGAAGATACTCATCGGCTTCGCGGGACGCCGCGTCATCGAGAGCACGATGAAACAGAGACTCCCCGAGGACTTCCAGCTTGCCGAATTCATGCAGGAAAAGGGCTTTGTAGATATGATAGTCGAGAGAAAGCGCATGAGGGCTACCCTCGGACATATCCTCGAGCTCCACGGCTATAAGGGAAAGGAGGTCTGACCTGTGGATGAGAAAAAGACTGCGTGGGAACGCCTGAAGCTCGTTCATACCAAGGGCAGACCCACCATAAACGACTATATACCGCTTATTTTTGACGAGTTCTACGAGATGCACGGCGACCGCCTCTACGGCGACGACAAGGCTGTCATCGGAGGCATCGCCTCTATCGACGGCATCCCCGTGACCGTGATAGCTCAGGTCAAGGGCAGGGACATCGACGAGAACAAGGCGTGCAACTTCGCAATGCCGCTCCCTGAGGGCTACAGGAAGGCGCTCCGCCTCGCTAAGCAGGCTGAGAAGTTCCACAGACCCGTCATCTGCTTCATCGACACCCCCGGCGCTTATGCGGGAGTCGCCGCGGAGGAGAGGGGACAGGGCGAGGCTATCGCCCGCAATATCGCAGAGTTCATGACCCTGCGCACTCCCATAATCTCTATCGTCCTCGGCGAGGGCGGAAGCGGCGGAGCTCTTGCTCTCGGCGTGTGCGACGAGCTCGCCATGCTCGAGAACGCGCAATACTCCGTAATATCGCCGCGCGGCTTCGCGAGCATCCTCTGGAAGGACGCCGAGCGCGAGGAGGAAGCCTGCAATATCATGAAGATAACTGCCGAGGATATGGTGCGTCTCGGGGTCGCAGAATCCATAATTGAGGAGCCTCTCGGCGGCGCACATAACGATTTAGACAAAATTTCGGAAAATATAAGGGAATATTTGTCACATAAAATCCCCGAAAAATGCAAAAAAGATATTGACGTTTTACTGAAAGAACGTTATACTAAGTTTAGAAAAATCGGAGAGTTCACAGAGTGACAGATTTTTCTTTCCTCCTGCGAGAGTAGGAGACCCCACAATAAAAAGAAATGGAGGAAAAAAAATGGTATTTGACAAGATCAAGGAGCTCATCGTAGAACAGCTCGGCGTTGAAGAGGACACTGTTACACCCGAGGCTAACATCCAGGAGGATCTCGGCGCAGATTCTCTCGATATCGTAGACCTTATCCAGACTATCGAGGACGAGTATGACCTCTCTATCCCCGATGAGGCTGTTGAGGAGATCAAGACAGTCAACGACATCGTTAACTACATCGAGAAGAACACCGAGGAATAATTCGGTAATAAAATCGGCTCCCGTCATGGGAGCCTTTTTTGTTTGCTTTGAAGGTTATTGCTTGTCATAGTATTTTTTACCCGAATCGGGACGGAAATATGTCCTGATGTAGCCATCTGTGGATAAAACAACGAATTCATTCGTGCTCTCAATATAGAACACGTCATCGCCGTCTTCCTTTTCTGTTTTGTGCAGTGCCGCGACGTTGTTGATGACGTTGCTCGCGCCTCGTTCGTATTCCTCTGCGGTGGTGTAGCCGAAATCGTCGGCAAATTCAGCGCCGTGTTTGGAAAAATGCTGGTTAAGGAGCGATTTGCTGCGGAAATGATATTCAACGTACACTTTTTGTGTAGTTGTTGTTGCAGTTGTTGTGGTAGCAGTGGTGCTGGTTGTCGAGGTAGTTGTAGTAGTAGTTGTTGTTGTTGTGGTGGTAGTTGTCGAGGGCGCGGCAAAGTATTCTTCAAGCGGCTTTGTTCCGCCTGTGGAAATGTATGAGTAATACGCGAGTATCATCGACGCGTCCTTGGAATCGGTCATGCCGTCACTGTTCAGGTCGGCACGCGCCTTTTTTTCATCGGTGAATGAGCCTGCCTTGTCAGTTGAAAGGAGCGAATATTCCGCAAGAACGTCCGAGGCGTCCTTTGAATCGACTGCGGTGTCGCCGTTTACGTCGCCGAGTGAAAAGCTCTGAGCTGCGGCTGTATCAAGAGGAATGCCCGTAGAATTGGCAGGAGCGTTGAAGACTGTGCATACGAGTGCGGCGGAAAGCAGAGCTGCTGCTATTTTGCGGATAATCATGATTTGACCTCCTTGGTTTTTGATAGTTTTATTATATTATAAGCAGCGGGTGTTGTCAAGTTTTTGCTGTTTCCTATAGTCTTAACTCTCTCTTGGGACGAAGTCCCAGTATGACCCGAGAAAAAGTGCTTGCATTTGCTGTTGTAAAGTGGTATAATATAAGTTACAGGATTTTTTGAAGCCTAAATGAGGACAAATATGAAGAAAATTACGATAATCACAGGTCACTACGGAAGCGGCAAGACCAATCTCTCGGTCAATCTCGCCGTGCGAGCCGCCGAGGAGGGCAAGAAGGTCGCTGTCGTCGACCTCGACCTCGTCAACCCCTACTTCCGTACTGCCGATTTCAAGGAGCTCTTTGAGAGCAAGGGAATAAAGCTCATCGCGCCCGACTTCGCGAATACCAACCTCGATGTGCCGTCGATACAGTTCGACGTCGAGCAGCTCGCCGTAAGCGAGGACTGCCTCATCATCGACGTCGGCGGCGACGATGCGGGAGCTACCGCTCTCGGACGCTATGCCGAGGCTATGCTTGAACGCTTCCCCGACGATATAGATATGCTCTACGTCATCAACCAGCGCCGCACGCTCACGTCGAATGCGGGCGAGGCTGTGTCGCTGATGTACGAGATAGAGGCGGCTTCGCGCATGAAGCACTCCGCCATTGTCAACAACACCAACCTCGGCGTTGAGACTACGCTTGAGGTCGTGGAGCAGTCCGCTGAGTTTGCGGCTGAGGTCGCGGCTAAGACGGGACTTCCGCTCGCGTTCACGACCTGCCCCGAGGAACTGTGCGAGCTCTCCGAGAGCAGCGCCATACTGCCGATAAAGGTGTACGTCAAGCTGCCGTGGGACAAATAAGCCTCAATTCTGAATTTGGAATTGTAGGGGCGCCCTTTGGGCGCCCGTGCGGCACATTAAAATCGCGGACCGCCAAAGGCGGCCCCTACGGTTATCAATGTACATAAATCAAGGTAAAAACGCGGAATATCCGCTTTACAATATATAGCTATGCGAAGGGAGTGAAAAGAATGGCTAAAATGACAGTTATTACCGAGCGCTGCAAGGGCTGCGGACTGTGTACCGCTGCCTGTCCCAAGAAGATAGTGGCTCTCCAGAAGGAAAAGCGCAACAAGAAGGGATATTTCTACGCTGAGTGTACCGACGAAGCGGCTTGCATAAGCTGCGCTATGTGCGCGACTATGTGCCCTGACTGCGCGATAATCATCGAAAAGTAAATCATTCATTATCGAAAGGAGCTGTTTAGCTTTGGAAAGAAATCTTATGAAGGGTAACGAGGCTCTCGCCGAGGCTGCTATCAGAGCAGGCTGCAAGTGCTTCTTCGGCTACCCGATCACTCCCCAGACTGAGCTTGCCGCATATATGGCTAAGCGTATGCATAAGGCAGGCGGCGTATTCCTTCAGGCTGAGTCTGAGATCGCTGCTATCAATATGGTTCTCGGCGCTGCTTCAACAGGCGTTCGTGCCATGACATCTTCGTCTTCACCCGGAATCTCGCTCAAGAGCGAGGGCGTTTCCTATATCGCAGGCTCTGACCTCCCCGCTGTTATCATCAACGTTGAGAGAGGCGGCCCCGGTCTCGGCGGTATCCAGCCCTCACAGGCTGACTACTGGCAGGCTACAAAGGCTCTCGGTCACGGCGACTTCCAGCTTCTCGTATATGCTCCCGCTTCCGTTCAGGAAATGGTTGACTACGTTGTAAAGGCTTTCGACCGCGCTGACAAGTACCGTATGCCCGCAATGATACTCGCTGACGGTCTTCTCGGACAGATGATGGAGCCCGTTTCCTTCCCCGAGATAAATCCCAACGCATACGACAAGAGCGGCTGGGCTGCTAACGGTCACAAGAACGCAAGAAAGCACCACATCATCAACTCCCTCTACCTCAAGCCCGACGAGCTCGAGAACTCCATTATCGAGCGCTACAAGAGATACGACATCATCAAGGAGACTGAGACAGAGGCTGAGCTCTACCTCACAGAGGACTGCGATATCCTCGTATGCGCATTCGGCGCTACAGCAAGAGTCGTAAAGTCCGCTGTAAATACTGCAAGAGAGCAGGGCATAAAGGCAGGACTCTTCCGACCCAAGACACTGTGGCCGTTCCCTGTAAAGGAGATAAACGAGGCTGCAAAGAGCGCAAAGGCTCTCCTCAGCGTGGAGATGTCAATGGGTCAGATGGTAGACGATATCAAGCTCGCTATCAACTGCTCTAAGCCCGTTGAGTTCTTCGGAAGAACAGGCGGCGTTATCCCGACTCCTGCCGAGGTGCTCGCTGAAATAAAGAGAATAGGAGGTACACTCTGATGTCAGTAGTATTTGAAAGACCCCATGCACTCATTGATGTGCCTACACATTACTGCCCCGGCTGCACACACGGTATCGTTCACCGCATACTCGCCGAGGTGATCGACGAAATGGGCATCGAGGGCGACACTATCGGTGTATGTCCCGTTGGCTGCTCCGTTATGGCTTACGATTACTTCAACTGCGATATGATAGAGGCTGCTCACGGACGTGCTCCGGCTGTTGCTACAGGCGTTAAGCGCACAAATCCCGACAAGTTCGTATTTACATATCAGGGCGACGGAGACCTCGCTGCTATCGGTACTGCCGAGACAGTTCACTCCGCTACAAGAGGCGAGAATATCGTCGTTATCTTCATCAACAACACTATCTACGGCATGACAGGCGGTCAGATGGCTCCTACCACTCTCCCCGGTCAGGTAACTCAGACAACTCCCTTCGGACGCAGCCCGCAGCTCGCAGGCTACCCCGTAAAGGTGTGCGAGATGCTCTCACAGCTCACAGGTACAGCTTACGCTGAGCGTGTCGCTGTTGACAGCGTTCCCCACATCAAGGCTGCAAAGAAGGCTATCCGCAAGGCTTTCGAGAACCAGAAGGCTGGCAAGGGCTTCTCTATCGTAGAGGTTCTCTCCACTTGCCCGACTAACTGGGGTCTCACTCCCCTCGAGGCTATCAAGCGCCTTCAGGACGAGATGATCCCGTATTATCCTCTCGGCGTATACAAGGACGTTGAAGAGGGAGTATTTCCCGCAGAAGGAGGAAACGAATAATGGCTACAACTGAAATTCTCCTCGCAGGCTTCGGCGGACAGGGTATCCTCTTCGCAGGAAAAATTCTCGCATACTGCGGTCTCATGGACAACAAGGAGCTCTCATGGCTCCCGTCCTACGGTCCCGAGATGCGCGGAGGCACGTGCAACTGCTCCGTATGTATCTCCGACGAGCCTATCGGCTCTCCGCTGGTGCTCACTCCCGACCTGCTCATCGTTATGAACCAGCCCTCGTTCGACAAGTTCGTCAAGGACGTTCGTCCCGGCGGCAAGGTGTTCTTCGACAGCACCATGATAGAGGCTAACACAGACAGGACTGATATCGAGCTCTTCGGCATCCCGTCGCAGCAGATGGCTGACGACAACGCTCTCAAGGGCGGCTCGAACATCATCCTCCTCGGCAAGCTCCTCAAGGAGACAAATATCTGCTCGCTCGATACCATGAAGAAGGCTATCGAGAAGGTAGTACCTCCTAAGAAGGCAGCACTTATCCCGAACAACTACAAGGCTATCGAGCTCGGCATGAACGCATAATAAGAACTGAGAAAAGGCACACCGATAAGGTGTGCCTTTTTATGCGTGAACAACTGCCCTGCGACATCGTGTAGGGGCGGATATCATCCGTCCAAAAAGCAGGAGCGTCTCCCGACTTGTTAGGGAATATGTATAAACGGCGGCGAGACAGCTTGTCTGCTTTGACAAAAAATGTTTCCCTTTTGTGAATAGTACACCAAAATCGTTGACAAAGGAGAGAATAAGTGTATAATAAGAATATAAGGTGCAGCACGTACTATATAAAGGAGGAATTACTATGAAAATCAATGAATTATCAAAGGACAAGCTCGATAAACTGGCATCTTTCAAAACAGATGAAGAGATAAAGGCTTTCGTCGAAAACGAGGATATAGAGCTTGACCCTGAACAGCTCGCCGCTGTTTCGGGCGGTGCAGGCTCGGGCTATGCCTGCAAATACTGCGGACAGTCCTTTAGCGGACAGTTTGCGCCGTTTTTATTAATGGGACATATGGCAAGCCACCCGGAATATGTGGCTGAGATCAAAGAAATGTTAAATAAATAAATAAAAGTATCAGTTCACCCCCGAGGGCAACAGCTCTCGGGGGATTTTATTGTGTCGGAGCGCCCCGCGCAGATCCGTTCATTCAACGCCCCTGTAAAATTGACATAACCGCCGTAGTGTGATATAATAAAACAAATCTGATATCAGCAGGTGATAATATGACAAATATAGAAAAGCTTGTAGCGCTGTACCGCAAGGTGTCGCGCATCGGGGACGACTTCGACGGTCAGTCCTTTGACTTCGCCGTGGGACTGAAGCTCGCGGAAATGGCTAAGAACGGCGAGGAGGTGCTTGCCGCCGTCACGGGCGACGCGGTCGAGAACGAGGACGGCAGCTTCGGTATGCAGCTCGTCATCGCTCCGAACGAGGGCAGGAACTACTTCATGATATTCCCGAACATTGATACCGCTGCGGCTATGGGCACGGGCTATACGATGTGCAGGCTGTCGCAGCTCCTCGAGCTCGTGAACGACACGCCTGAAATGGAGGGCTTGCAGCTGATACTCTCCGCCGACAAAGCAACGGGGCATTTCGGCTCGGGCGAGATAAACTCGATGATGGTGAGAATAGCCGTGAACGGCTCGAAGCAGTAAGGACGGGAAAAAAAGTCCCTGCCGAAGCAGGGACGTGCGTTATCAGTAGCCGCGGTTGTTTTCGCCGTTGCTGTGGTATTTCGAGCGTGTGCGCGCGATGCTTTCCTCGCTGCGCTTGATGAGGTTGAGCAGCGACGACGAGTACTGCGCGTAGTCTTTCTGGAGCGTTGATGTCGTTATGTACAGGGTATCGAAGTTGTCAATGCAGTCGTTGCCGTCGAGGGCGATACCGCTCGAAGCGGCTTTGATGTCAGCCTCGCTCATGGAGATGATAGCGTTTGCGCTGTCGTTGGCTATTACCTTGGGTATGCGGAACAGCTTCTGGTCGTTGTGCGGGTTCGCGTTGTAGACGATGCGGAACAGCTTGTACACCGACAGCATGAGATACGACGATACCTCCTTGATGAGGGTGATGCTGTTTGCCTTCTGCGCGAGCGAGAACAGCAGACTGATAGAGTTGTTGATGATACGCCTGTTGAAGTTGATTATCTCGGGCGAAGGCATCTTGAGTGTGTTGTTGCCGTCGTCGTCGGGGATATCCTCGATAGTGATGACCTTGCCCTCGGGCTCGGGAGTACGTCCGAGCAGATAGTCGCAGGATACGTTATAGTAGTCGGCTATCTTGACAAGGAAATTCAGTCCGCACTCTCTTATGCCCTTTTCGTAGTGAGAGAGCAGAGCCTGTGAGATACCGAGGTCCTGCGCAGCCTGCTTCTGGCTGATGTGGCGTTCTTTTCTCTGCAAGGTGATGATACGCGCGAAATCTGAATTCATGGGGATTCCCTCCTATATTATAGTTTTTAGATACTGAAAGTATATTTTTGTCATATTATTATTATATAACAATCTGTATAACTTGTAAATATGCTGAAATATGAAAATACGGGCATTTTTTGAGCCTCAATTTGTAGGAATTACCAACAGTTATAAAATTCGCACCGCTTTTTGGCGGTTTTGCATAATGAGAAGGAGCAGAATATGAAAGGCTACAGGATAAGTGTGATACGTCACGGTCTGACCGAGGCGAACGAAAAGGGAATATACATCGGCAAGACCGATATGCCGCTCTCTCCGAAGGGAGCCGCCGACCTCGCCGCGAAAATGGACGAGTTCGACTACCCGTCCGTGCACAGGGTCTACACGTCGCCGCTTC
Source organism: Anaerotruncus sp. MC2020 (assembly GCA_000701945.1). GTDB lineage: Bacteria > Bacillota > Clostridia > Oscillospirales > Ruminococcaceae > Ruminococcus > Ruminococcus flavefaciens_B. The sequence goes on along the minus strand of JNKE01000021.1, from coordinate 51,730 downwards.
TGAGGTGCAGGGAGACCGCGGACATACTCTTCCCCGAGACGGAGATAGTCCCCGTGGACGACTTCCGTGAGCTCGACCTCGGCGAATTCGACGGCAAGAGCGTGGATGAGCTGATAAACCGCGACGACTACAAGGCGTGGCTCCGCGGAGGCAAGGACGCGCGTCCGCCTAAGGGCGAGAGCCTCGAGGAGATGACCGCGCGCACATACACGGGTCTGCACAACATCATCACGGACATGATGCAGAGCGGGCTGACGCACTGTGCGCTCATCACGCACGCGGGCATCATCTCGAATATGCTTGCGGGCTTCGGAATACCGAAGTATTCGCCCTCGCAGATAACAACGGAGGCGGGCGGCGGCTTCGACATACTCACGACGGCGCAGATGTGGCTGAATTCGCAGTGCTTCGAGATTCTCGGCTACTGTCCCTACGAGCGCATAGAGGACGACGGTCCCGATTTTGAATAAAATCCCATAAAGCTCACATAATACCAGTGTAATTCGGAATGCGAAATTCGGAATTATAAGCCTTTAGCTTGCGTTATCGCCTACGGCGATGATTTTAAAATTGTAGGGGCGCCCTTTGGGCGTCCGTGTGACAATAACGTTGTTTTATGCGGTCGGCGGAACGCCGCCCCTACATTTCAATTATTATCGGCGAAGCCGATACCATAAGCTGACGGCTAAGGGGAGCCCCCTTTGGCGGTTTCGCAGGATACCGAATATGTACCGTATATTTACGGCTCGGTAGCCCACTTTTTCCGTTAAGGGGAGCACACTAATGGCTAACGGCTTTGATCTTAGCTCTTTTGCGAATTATGTGTGGGAGTGGTTATTTGAGTATATGGGAGCTTATCGGCTATACGAGGCGGCGGATACGCGGTCGGCGCGCGGAGCTGCTGCTCGTCTGTCTGCCGCCTGTCGCTGCGGGACTGCTCTTCCGTCTCGGCGAGGCGGCTTTCTACAGCCTGCTGCTCTACTTCGGAGCAATGCGCCCTGTGGAGCTCTTTACGGGTGGATATGCGGGACAGCTCGTCCTCGCGGGACTGCTGACCCTCCTGCGTTGGGGGGCCACCGCTCCGCTGATATGCGCGGCGGCTGCGAGGCTGCGTAGCATTGTCACCGACGGCGCGGAGGACGTTCCCGCATCGGAGCTCCTGCTGCGCGGGGACTTCCTCCGCCGCAGTATCACGGCATTTGTCGCGGGCAGACTCATCAGCTTTGCGGCGCTCGTGCCTGCGGCTCTGCTCGGAGTGTACGCCTTCACGCTCATAGGTGACGGCGGCAGCAGCGGCGAGCTCTTTGCCGCATCGAATATGGCGGCTTTAGCGGCATTATCGGCGCTTTTGTGGCTCGGAGCACGGCTCAGCACAGCGGCTGTGCCGTTTCTGCTCGCGGAGTATCCCGACAGGGGAGGGCTCGCCTGTGCGGTGATGTCGCTGGGCTTCATGCACGGCAGGAAGCGGCTCCCGCTCGGACTGGCGGCGGTATATGCTCTGCCGCTGGTCACGGTCATAGGCATACCGATATTTCTGCCCGAGCTCGCGGCGGCGTTCGCGACGGGCATTTCCATTTATATAAAAGAGGACGAGTACGCGCGTTCAGCGGTGCGTCGCGTCCGACGGGCGGGGTGACATTGTGGCGGAGCTGAGATTCATAGTCGATACGGAGGAGCCTGTATCGGTCAAGACCTTCCTGCGCGGACGGAACGGCATATCTGCGCGGCTCCTCGCGAAGCTGAAGCACCGCGAGGGCGGCATCACCTGCAACGGGCAGCCGATACGCAGCATTGACACGGTCAGGGCGGGGGACGTCCTCGTCCTCGACATGGGTGAGAGTGCCGCCGCGGAGCCGAATCCGTCGCTGCACGCGCCGATAGTGTACGAGAACGCGAGCCTTGTCGTGTTTGACAAGCCCGCTGGTATGCCTGTTCACGAGTCGCACGGGCATCGCGGCGATACCCTCGCGAACCTCTTCGCGCACCTGTACCCCGAGCTCTCGTTCCGCCCGATAAATCGGCTCGACAAGGACACGTCGGGACTGTGCCTCGTCGCGAAGGACGCTCATTCCGCGAATCTCCTGCAGGGGAGCTGCGCGAAGGTCTATTTTGCGGTCGCGGAGGGCGTGACGGACGAGGTCGGCACAATCGACGCCCCCATTGCCCGCGAGCGCGAGAGCGTGATACTGCGCTGTGTGCGGGCGGACGGCAGACCGTCGGTCACGCATTTTCGGCGCATTGCCGAAAACGGACGGTATTCGCTCGCGGAGGTGCGGCTTGAGACGGGGCGCACTCATCAGATACGCGTGCATTTCGCGTACATAGGGCATCCGCTCGCGGGGGACGATATGTACGGCGGCTCGACGGCGGACATCTCGCGGCAGGCTCTGCACTGCGGGCGGCTGACGTTCAGGCTGCCGCTGACGGGCGAGGAGGTCACGGTAGAGGCTGACCTGCCCGAGGACATACGCGCGCTGATTTGACCGCGGGGAGCGGTAAAACAGTCAGCTGAATATATCGGGATTTTTGTGCAGACCTACAAAATTCCTGCCCGCCGACCTTTTTCGCCTCACTTTCCCGTTGTAATTTTACGAAAACGGTGTATAATATAACAGTAACGCTATAGAGAGGAGTATCGCTTTTTGGACATTTTCCATAATGCAGCCAACGCCGCGACAGGTCTGTTCGTCCGTGCTGCACACTGCACCTTCAAGTTCATAGCGGCGATACTGCTCGCCGTGATAAAGACCGTCATGTTCATCGCCGCCGAGCTGTGGGACATGATAAAGGCTATAGGAAGCGGCATACTGTGGCTGTGGCATGAGCTCACCGAGTCCTTCCGAAGCCGCGTCAAGCTCTCCAACGAGCTCACGCGGAATATCCGCAAAGCCAAAAAGGAAGGCAAACGCGAGTACATCACCGCCCTCGTCACCTTCATCGGCTCGTTCTTCCTCGGCGAGAACGGCGTCATCTATACCGCCTTCAACTACACCCTGCCGATACTCTGCTTTGCCTTCCTCATCGGAGTCGTGCGCTTCGGCTCGGGACTCGAATACGGCATAGCGGTCGAGTACAACGGGCATGAGATAGGCATCATCTCCGCGGAGGCGGACTTCGATTCCGCTGCCCGTGACGTTCAGCAGCGTGTCTCGTACTCCGAGAACGAAGAGGCGCTCGATATGTCCGCGAAGCTCTCGCTCCGCGTGATATCCGACGACGACAAGTTCATAACCTCGGGACAGCTCGCGGACAAGATGCTCGAGGCGTCCGACGAGGACCTCACCGAGGCATACGGTATCTACATCGACGGCAGCTTCGTCGGAGCCGTCGCCAATAAAAAGGCTGTCGAGGAAGCGCTCGAGGACAGACTACTCAACTATGAGGTCAAGGGTACTGTCAGGGACGTGTCCTACGTAAACAAGATAGAGTACACAAAGGGTATTTATCTGCGGAACAGCGTCAAGTCCGAGGATGACACCATTGCGCAGCTCACCTCCGCAAAGGAGAAGAAGCGCGTTTACGTTGCTCAGGCGGGAGACAATATCGTCACCGTCGCGCAGAAGTACGGCATGGACCTGGACAAGCTCAACGAGCTCAATCCCGACATAAGCACATCACTCAAGGATGGTCAGATGATAAACGTCATACAGACCGAGAGCTTTCTCCCGATACAGTATATCCGCGAAATGGACACGATGTCCTTCCTCGAGTACGAGACGATAGAGGTCGAGACGAGTGCGCTGAACGTGGGTATGGTCGCGACTCTGACAAAGGGCGAGCGCGGCGTAAAGGAGAGCAAGATAGAGATAACCTACGTCGACGGTATAGAGGCGTCGCGCAAGGTGATAAGCAACAACGTCACGAAGAACCCTGTCATGGAGGTCATCGGCTACGGTACGTACTCCGCTATGCCCGATAACCCCGATACCTGCTTCTTCGGACAGCCGCTCACGGGTACGGGACAAATGGGCTGGCCGCTTGACGGAGGCTACGTAAGTGATACATTCATCAGCGACCGAAACCATAAGGGACTGGATATCGCGGCTCCCGAGGGCACGGAGATATACGCCGCCGAGGAGGGCGAGGTCGTGTCTGCGGGCTGGAATTCGGGCGGCTACGGCAACGTCGTCATGATAGAGCACCCCGACGGCTATGCTACGGTATACGGTCATATGATATCGGTGTACGCGGTCGAGGGCGAGTACGTCCAGAAGGGACAGCTCATAGGATTTGTCGGCAACACGGGCAACTCCTTCGGCGACCACTGCCACTTCGAGGTGCGCTATCAGGGTATCTGCTACGACCCTGCGTCATTCCTCAATACGGAGAATATGTCCGAGGAGAAGAAAAAGCGCGACGAGGAGAAGGACTGATTTTGCAGAGAGTCGGGATATCCCGCCTCTTTTTTGTGAGGCTCTGCCCCACACCCTGCCAGAGGCTCTGCCTCTGGACTCTGCAAGGGCTCTGCCCTTGACCCGCTGGGACTCTGTCCCAGACCCTGCAAAGGGACGCAGTCCCTTTGAACCCGAATTTCGTTGCCGCTCGCAAGCTCGCTCACTCTGTACAGACGGCACAGTCTGCTTTCGGTGGGTAGAAAAATCAAAAACTATGCCGTTTTTATTTCAAAGTCAGCCGTCGAAGGACGGCGAAGAAGGGGCAAAAATCGACAATGAGGAGGAGAAAAAGGGAGAGGGAAAAGAGATTCAAAGGGGAAAACCGTAGGGAAAAGGAGGGGGAGAAATGTCGATTTTTGTTCCAGTTTTCTTTTTCTCCCCCTCCTTGTCCCGAAGGTTGTCCCCTTTGCTCTCGACGTAAAACAAGCTATTCAAGACAAATGGGGAATGAAGCGAAAATGTCCGTCACATCGCGGACGCCCGAAGGGCGCCCCTACAGATATTCCGTTTATCGTGTGCGTTTCGGTAAGTTGCGGACGCCCGAAGGGCGCCCCTACAATGCGAAAACATTACAAATGTAACTGCGAAAGTGACCTTTGACACATTCCATTTCTGCCTCCATTATGCTATCATATAGACAGTAAAGGAGGCGGCTGCTATGAATGAGCGGATGACAAAACAGTTCAAGCTTTCCTATGCACTGACATTTCTGCCAGCAGCAATAATGCTTGTATGGGTGCTGTACGGCGCTATATTCGGCTATAAATACAACTTCATATCAAGCCTCGGCAACCGCGAGCTGCTCTACGGTCTCGGCGGTGCAGGCGAGGTCATAGACGAGCTCGGAATGCGGCTTTTATTGACACCTGTGTGGTGGATATCGCTCCTGACCCACGTAATATTGAGCCTGCACTTCACTGCACGAACTATCGCGTACAAAAGGACTGACAGCTTCGATATGTCTCAGCGCGCGCAGGACATCTTCTCTGTTGCGGCTGTAGCTATGGACGTGCTCTTCCTCCTCGGACTTGCACGGCGCTTCTGAAAGGAGATGTTTCTATGAAAAAGCTACGAATCCCCTGTCCTCCATACTGGGCTAATGTGTTCCTCGCAATATCGTTTATCGCAGCTGTTTTCAATGGCTTATGCTCGTACATTCTGCTCGACACGTACTACAATCCCCCTTTCGTACACTACCGCAACGGCATAGAGGAGCTCTTCCACAAGGTAGATGATTTAGATAACTGGCTTATAGGGATGCTCTTCGCAGCTTTCGCTGTCATGTTCCTTTTCTATATCAATGCCTACCTGTTATGGTACATCGGCTATCTCATAACAAGAGAAAAATAAAGACTTCAGAAAATGCTCTTCGTTTTCTTCATAAAACTTCTGCGAGGAGCTGTGTTACACTGAAAGGATATGTTTTTTTATGACATGGAACAAAGTGAAAAAAATGTTATTATCCCTGCTCTTTGACATTTCTTTTATTCCCGCATTCTATCTGTTAGTTATATTATTCGAACCGCCGCATGTAACCGCTCATGGTTACAGGACCTATATTCTTGACCCCGCTTTGGACCGCATTGCAGAATTCTTATTTGGCAGTGCCGATAAGGGTTATAACGGTATGAATCACTTGGAGTGCTGCGTGGTATTTGGCATGATCTTAACATTTGTCCTTTTGAGCTGCTTGGTTTTCCAAATATTATTTATAGTTTTCGTTTCAAAAAAAACAAGCAGAAAAAAAGGCGGTTATCAGAAAGAAATAAATAATTATCAGGAAAAGAATTCTCGTACCTTGATGATAATGAACATATTTGTTCCGTTTGCGGGTATCGGAGCTGCAATCAGCGGTTTCATCTCGTATAGATCATTTGAACAATACTACAATTCCCCGTCTGTACACGCTCCCACTAAGATCGAAGCGCTCTATCAAAAAGCAGATATCTGGTTCGATACCGCATTCTTCGGACTGCTCCTCGGAGCTTTCACGGTTATATGTCTTTGTTTTATTGCAGCTTGTATGTTATGGTCTGTCAGATATCTCTTTGCAAAAGTGAAATAAAAAGTCTTAACTAAATCACTCTTCGCTTTCCTGAAAAACAGGCTCTCCGATGTCGGGGAGCTTGTTTTTTGTTAAATTATAAAAATATGTATAGTGTACTTGACAAATAATGTAAAGCTTGCTATACTAATATTGTAAAGTTAGCTTTACTTCAAAGGAGGTATTATTATGACGGACTTCATTGACGCCGCTCTCCCGTGGGTGACGCTCGCAGTTGCTTTGGCAATTATTTTTACTTATTCTGACCTGGCACGCAAAAAGGAGAAAGACATTGAAAAATAAGATACAGGAATACCGAAAAGCGAGAAAAGTCACTCAGCAGGAGCTCGCGGACGCTCTGTCGGTCACGCGGCAGACGATAATCTCGCTCGAAAACGGAAAATACAACGCTTCTCTCACTCTCGCACACAAAGCAGCCCAGTTTTTCGGCGTTTCTATCGAGGAGCTGTTCGTTTTTGAGGGTGACGAAAATATCGACTTAGCCGACGCTATACTGAATAACCCCATTTTCAGGTGAATCACTTGTAAAGGAGAATAATTATGGAAGATTTCAAGAAAAAAGTTGAAAAAAGAGCACTAATAAGCTCTATTCTGTGCTCGTCAAGCCTTGCCGTATACTTCGCTCTGCGCTTTCTGACGAAAAATGCGAGCGATTTCGGACAAGGACTCGCAATGGGCGTATGGATAGGAATGGAGTTCGTTGCGGTGGTGAATACTGTCAGACTTTTCGCTACACTCAAAAGTGAAAAAGCGCTCAAGGAGCTGTACATCAAGGAGAATGACGAGCGCAACAAGGCTATAGAGCGCGAAACTTCGCAGAAAAGTATAATCATCAGCTCTGTCGGTATCGCAGCAGGAGCTATTGTTTCGGGCTTCTTTGACGTGAAGGTATGTGCGGTGCTCTGCGCGGTCCTCGCGTTTATTGCGCTGGTGATCACCTGCATGAGGGCGTACTACAACAAGACTATGTGACCTTGCGGGACGCCGTCCCCTGCAATGTGGAAGCAACGTAATATAGCCATTGTAGGGGCGCATTACAGCAAAGCTGCATATAGCATCGCAATCCAAATCAAAGATTTGGTGCGCTGCTTATCCGTGCGCCCGCTAATCCCGAATTGGCTGTGGAAACGCTCTGTAGGGGCGCCCTTTGGGCGTCCGCGACTTACATAACTACTTGCGATACAATGATGTAGGGGCGCATTCCGTGCGCCCGCAAACAAAAGACAGTGTTTTCATGCGCGGAATAATTCCGCGGGCATACAAACACGGAACAGAACAAGGGGAGGCTCTCTACAACAAGTTGCATATAGCATCGCAATCCAAATCAAAGATTTGGTGCGCTGCTTATCCGTGCGCCCGCTAATTCCGAATTGGCTGTGGAAACGCTCTGTAGGGGCGCCCTTTGGGCGTCCGTTCATAATCGTGAAATTTCGTATTCGCAAACAATTCACCGGATTGTTTGCGAAGGGCGGATTACTCGAAAAATCGATTGTTTCGCCGCCATAGACGGCGACTAAGGGCTTTGCCCTTAGAACCCACAAGGGCGCTGCCCTTGACCCGCCAGAGACGCTGTCTCTGGACTCTGCAAGCCTTTGAAAAGGCTTGAGCGAAACTTTCGGTTTCGCGCGGTAGTTCATTCAAAACGATAGATTTCTCCGCGCGGCATACTGCGGGATGCCGTTCCCTGCAATACAAAAAGCTCCCCGAATTTCGGGGAGCTTCTTTTATTCGTATGAGCAATCAGTTTTATTTCAGAATTACTTCTCTGCGAGCTTTGTGAGGTACTCGTAACGATTAGCTGCTGTCTTCTCTGCCTTATCGAACAGCTCCTTAGCACGCTCGGGGAATGAACGTGTGAGTGCGCTGTAACGAGCCTCGTTCATGATGAAGTCCTGATAAGACTCTGTGGGAGCCTTGGAATCAAGTATGAACGGATTCTCGCCCTTAGCTGCAAGACGAGGATCATAACGGAAGTTGTTCCAGTAGCCGCACTTAACTGCCTTCTCCATCTCAGCCTGGCAGTTTGTCATACCACCCTTGATGGAGTGCATCTCACAAGGAGCATATCCGATTATGAGTGACGGTCCCGGATAAGACTCAGCGTCCTTGATAGCCTTGAGAGTCTGTGCCATGTCAGCACCCATTGCGATCTGTGCTACATAGATGTAACCGTAGCTCATTGCGATATCTGCAAGACGCTTCTTTGCGATTGCCTTACCTGCTGCTGCGAACTGTGCAACCTGTCCGATGTTGGAGGACTTGGAAGCCTGTCCGCCTGTGTTGGAGTAAACCTCGGTATCGAATACCATGATGTTTACATCTTCACCTGTAGCAAGTACGTGGTCGAGTCCGCCGAAGCCGATATCATATGCCCAGCCGTCGCCGCCGAAGATCCATACGGACTTCTTGGAGAGGTAGTTCTTGTTTGCAACTATATCTGCGCACTTGTCGCACTTGTCTGCGCACTTCTCGAGCTCAGCAACGAGTGCTGCTGTTGCATCGGTGTTCTTTGCGCCGTCGTTTACTGTTGCGAGGTACTCGTCAGCAGCTGCCTTCAGCTCAGCAGATGCCTTGTCGCTTGCTGCAACTTCCTTGACTTCCTCGATGAGTCTCTCACGGATTGCCTTCTGACCGAGATACATACCGAGACCATGCTCAGCGTTGTCCTCGAACAGTGAGTTAGCCCATGCAGGACCGTGTCCGTTTGCGTCAACAGTGTACGGTGATGTTGCAGCAGGACCGCCCCAGATAGAAGAACATCCTGTTGCGTTGGAGATATACATTCTTGAACCGAAGAGCTGTGTGATGAGTCTTGCGTAAGATGTCTCAGCACAGCCTGCGCATGAACCTGAGAATTCAAGCAGGGGCTTCTTGTACTGGCTGGAGATCACAGTTGCGTCTGTTGCAACGTCTGCCTTCTCTGTAACCTTTGCTACACAGTAATCGAATACTGCCTGCTGTGCCTCCTGTGACTCTCTGGGAACCATCTTGAGGGACTTGGTCGGGCAGACACCGATACATACGCCGCAGCCCATGCAGTCCATAGCGGAAACAGCAAGTGTGTACTTGTAGTCGGTCTTTACGACAGGCTTGGGTGCTATCTTGATGTTTGAAGGAGCTGCTGCTGCTTCAGCCTCTGTAAGAGCGAAGGGACGGATAGTTGCGTGCGGGCATACAAATGCACACTTGTTGCACTTTGCGCAGGTGTCCTGATTCCACTCGGGTACCATTACAGCAACGCCGCGCTTCTCGTATGCAGCTGCACCCAGCTCGAATGTACCGTCAACGTGGTCGGAGAATGCAGATACAGGAAGTGTATCACCAAGCATCTTGCCAACGGGGTTCATGATACCCTCAACCATCTTGACGAGCTTCTCGGAGCCCTCGAGCTTTGCAGATGCGGTATTATCTACAGCGTTTGCCCACTCAGCAGGTACATCTACCTTGACGTAAGCAGTTGCGCCTGCGTCGATAGCCTTCTCGTTCATCTGAACGATCTCGATGCCCTTCTTCATGAACTTCTGTGCCTTCTCCTTCATGTAGCCGATCGCCTCTGCCTCGGGAAGTACCTTGGAGAGTGAGAAGAATGCAGACTGGAGAATGGTGTTTGTACGCTTGCCAAGACCGATCTCCTGTGCAAGGTCTATTGCGTTAACCAGATAGAGCTGGATGTTGTTCTTTGCGATATACTGCTTTGTGTCAGCTGTGAGGTGCTGGTCGAGCTCCTCGGGCTTCCACTGGCAGTTGATAAGGAATACACCGCCGGGCTTTACGTCGTTGACCATCTTGTAGCCCTTGAGTATGTAGGACGGGTTATGACAGGCAACAAAGTCAGCCTTGTTGATGTAGTAAGGGCTCTTGATGGGGTTATCACCGAAGCGGAGGTGCGAGATGGTGATACCGCCTGTCTTCTTGGAGTCATACTGGAAGTATGCCTGAACATACTTGTCAGTGTGGTCGCCGATGATCTTGATGGAGTCCTTGTTTGCGCCAACAGTACCGTCGCCGCCGAGACCCCAGAACTTGCACTCGATTGTGCCCTCAGCAGCTGTGTTGGGAGCATCCTCCTCAGCAAGTGAGAGGTTTGTTACATCGTCAACGATGCCGAGTGTGAACTGCGGCTTGGGATCAGCCTTTGCAAGCTCTGCATATACAGCAAATACAGATGCAGGAGGAGTATCCTTGGAACCAAGTCCGTAACGTCCGCCGATAACCTTGATATCGTTTCTTCCTGTAACATTGAGAGCTGCTACTACGTCGAGGTAGAGAGGCTCACCAAGAGAGCCGGGCTCCTTGGTTCTGTCGAGAACTGCGATAGTCTTTGCAGTTGCAGGGATCGCCTCAGCGAGCTTTTCTGCCGAGAACGGACGGAACAGGCGTACCTTTACGATGCCGACCTTCTCGCCCTTCTTGTTCAGGTAGTCGATTACTTCCTCTGCTACGTCGCAGATAGAACCCATTGCTACGATAACGCGATCTGCATTGGGTGCACCATAGTAGTTGAACAGCTTGTAGTCTGTGCCAAGCTTCTCATTTACCTTGCCCATGTACTCCTCAACGATCGCAGGTACTGCATTGTAGTAGGAGTTGCAAGCCTCACGGTGCTGGAAGAAGATATCTCCGTTCTCGTGAGATCCGCGCATTGTAGGATTCTCAGGATTGAGTGCACGTGCACGGAATGCCTTTACTGCATCCATATCGCACATTTCCTTCAGATCCTCGTAATCCCATGTCTCGATCTTCTGGATCTCGTGAGATGTACGGAAGCCGTCAAAGAAGTTGATGAAAGGAACGCGGCTCTTGATAGTTGCAAGATGAGCAACAGCAGCGAGATCCATTACCTCCTGCGGGTTTGTCTCAGCAAGCATTGCAAAACCTGTCTGACGACATGCGTAAACGTCAGAGTGGTCACCGAAAATGTTCAGTGCGTGTGATGCTACGCAGCGCGCAGATACGTGGAATACGCAGGGAAGAAGCTCGCCCGCGATCTTGTACATATTCGGGATCATGAGGAGCAGACCCTGAGAAGCTGTATAGGTCGTTGTCAGTGCACCAGCGTTCAGAGAACCGTGAACAGTACCTGCCGCACCAGCCTCGGACTGCATCTCCTCTACCTTAACGGTCGTGCCGAAAATGTTCTTGACACCCTGTGCAGACCACTGGTCTACATAGTCCGCCATCGGGCTGGAAGGTGTGATAGGATAGATACCAGCAACTTCCGTGAAGGCGTAGGAAACATATGCAGCGGCATTATTACCGTCCATTGTTTTCATTTTTCTTTTGATTGCCATAGGAATGACCTCCTGTAAAAATTTTTTCAGGGGTTATGAGCGTTCTTGCAGTCCACCGTCCGCAAAAGCGCATATAACTTCATCCAACATTATACCACAATTCCTGCCCTTTGTAAACATCTTTTTTTTGCCAGAACAAATTTAAGTCACTTTGACCAAAAAATAACACACTCTCTAACCACTTTGCACAAACATCCCGGCAGGGCGCTTTACGTGCGCCCGAAACGTTACGCCATTTCTGCGGGCGAGCGGAACTCACCCCTACAGAATGTTGCCGCAAATCGGTCCGGCAGGACGGGACGTCGTGGACGCCCTCCCCTACATCACGTATCGGTAAATTGTTTCGTCAGGTGCGGACGCCCAAAGGGCGCCCCTACAGGATATCGCGTAAGGACGATGTTCCATATTAAAGCGCCGCATTATCGCCTCGTTTTTCCTTTTTTCGGGATTGCTTGTTGTACGCAAGGGTGCGAGGGGGAACTTCGGTCGGGGGAAAGAAAAAAACTGGAACAAAAGTCGACACTTTCCCCCTGCCTACGTTCCCCCTCGCGCTCCCCTTCCTCTCCTACCCCCATTTGTCGACTTTTGCCCCTTCTTCGCCGTCCTTCGACGGCTGGGCGCGGTGTCCGCACATCCAAGTTCGCGCTGTAATATATCTAAAACGGTAGAAATCTCCGCGTCTCTTTGGAATAAAAACAGATTCGTTTTTTCCCGCACATTTGTAAGGACAGGATATATCGTAAGGCAAAAAAATAAACCCGACGTTTCCGTCGGGTTTTGAAGATGAGATAAAAAGAAAAATATGTGTAGAACAAAAGAAAGGAGACAACAAAACGAGTGATAAATAATTCATAATTATTTAATCACTGTAGTTATTATACCGCAATTATGACCTTTCGTCAAGTGAATTCCTCAAAAAAACAATTTTGTTCGGGATTTTTTGGCATTTTAACCAATTATACAGCTGCGGCTTGCGTCAACATATACAATACAACTCGCCGATTGCCAGAATTTGTATCGTACAGAACTGCCCCCCCTGTATATCGGTATGGCTCGCGGGGAAAGACTTCGTAAGCGTTGTTGCTCCCGATGGCTTTGCCCCTGTATATCGGTACGGCTCGCGGGGAAAGACTCCCCTTTTACAATAGTAAATGAGCTTGCGAGTGTCCGCGCGAACTGCGGGCGCCCGCTTGGCGCCAAGTTTACGAGCGGCAACGCGAACCGCGCGCGACCGCTTGGTGCCAAGTTTACGAGCGGCAGCGCGAACTGCGCGTGACCGCTTGGCGCGGCGCTTACATCAGCTCGCAGACGAGGTTCGAGAACTCTACGGGATTGTCTATCGGCATACCCTCTATCATCAGCGCCTGTGTGTAAAGAAGCTTCGCGTACTTCGTAAGCTTGTCCTTGTCCCCTGCCTCAGCTATCGCCTTCAGCTTGCCGTATATCTCGTGCTCGGGGTTTATCTCAAGCACGCGCTGGGCGTGTACCTGCTGGTCGGTAGGCATCGAGTTCAGCACCTTCTCCATTTCAAGCGTTATCTCGCCCTCGCTCGTAAGGCACACAGGGTGGGATTTCAGCCTCTGAGAGAGTACGACCTTCGTTACCTTGCCGTCAAGTGCCTCGCCGAGCTCCTTGAGCATATCCGCGCTCTCCTCCTCCTTCGCCTTGAGCTCCTCCTTCTTCTCGGGAGTCTCAAGTCCGAGGTCGTCTGCGGAGACGTTCTTGAACTCCTTGTCCTTGTACTTCGTTATCACCTTTATCGCGAACTCGTCGATGCTGTCCGTGAGATAGAGTATCTCAAAGCCGTTGTCCTTGACGAGCTCCGTCTGCGGGAGCTGTTCGATACGGGCAACGCTCTCGCCCGTCGCGTAGTAGATGTACTTCTGCTCCTCGCGCATTCCCGTTACGTATTCATCAAGCGTTACGAGCTTGTTGTCCTTCGAGGAAGTGAACAGAAGCAGGTCTTGCAGCTTGTCCTTGTTCATGCCGAATTCGCTGTATACACCGTACTTCACCTGCATTCCGAACGCCTTCCAGAACTCCTCGTACTTCTCACGCTCGTTCTTCAGCATCTTCTTCAGCTCGGAGCTTATCGTCTTTTCTATGCTCTTTGCGATGACCTTCAGCTGGCGGTCGTGCTGGAGCATCTCTCGCGAGATGTTCAGCGAGAGGTCCTCGCTGTCGACAAGTCCCTTCACAAAGCTGAAATAATCGGGCAGAAGGTCAGCGCACTTGTCCATGATGAGGACGCCGTTCGAGTAGAGCTGTAAGCCCTTCTCGTACTCCTTCGAGTAGTAGTCAAACGGTGCTTTCGACGGTATATAGAGCAGAGCATTGTAGCTCGGCATACCCTCGTTCTTGACGTGGGCGTACTTCAGAGGCTCGTTGTAATCGTAGAATTTCTCAGTGTAGAAGTGCTTGTAGTCCTCTTCTTTCAGCTCGGACTTGCTCTTCTTCCACAGCGGTACCATGCTGTTGAGTGTCTCTACCTCAATGTAGTCCTCGTACTCTACGGGCTTGTTGGCTGCCTTGTCCTCCTCGGTCTGCTCCTTCGGTCGGCTGTGCTGTACCTTCATCTTGATGGGGAAGCGGATGTAGTCCGAATACTTCTTGATGAGCCCCTTTATGCGGTACTCGTCAAGGAATTCGCCGTACTTCTCGTCGTCGGTGTCGTCGAGCATCTCGAGGATTATTACCGTTCCGACGCTCTCCTTCTCGTCCTCCGTGATAGTGTAGCCGTCAACGCCCTCGCTCTCCCAGCGGTATGCCTTGTCACTGCCATACGCCTTAGAGATGACTGTGACCTTCTTCGCTACCATGAACGCCGAATAGAAGCCGACGCCAAACTGTCCGATTATCTGGTTGTCCTCCTCGAGCTTGTTCTCGCTCTTGAACTTGAATGAGCCGCTGTTTGCAATGGTTCCGAGGTTGTTCTCGAGCTCCTCCTCCGTCATGCCGATTCCGTTATCCGTTATCTTCAGCGTGCGCGACTCCTTGTCGGTGTCTATCCATATCGCAAAGTCGTCCTTGCTCAGTCCGACCTTGTCGTCTGTCAGCGACTTGAAGTACAGCTTGTCTATCGCGTCGCTCGCGTTCGATATCAGCTCGCGCAGGAATATCTCCTTGTGCGTGTATATCGAGTGTATCATCATTTCGAGCAGGCGCTTTGACTCCGCCTTGAACTGTTTTGTGCCCATTATGAACATCTCCTTTTAGAAGTATAAGATTTACATTTGTGTTAGCACTCTCTGTGTTCGAGTGCTAAATATAGTATAGTCCTTTTCTGACTGCAAGTCAAGTCTGAAAGGGATTGTTTACAATTTGTTCATATTTGTGTCGCGGACTCTCTGTTATTGACAACATCCGACAAAAATGCTATCATTAGCTTGTCGGCTTCTTCCGTCAGGAAGGAGGTGTATACCATGCAATACATAATATCCTTTGTAACGGCTGTCGTGGCTCGCTTAGTCGGTGACTGTGTGAGCAAGTGGTTAGACAGACACTTGAAGTCCGACAAATAGCCCAAAAAGAACCCCCGAGAGTTGCCGCTCTCGGGGGTTCGTTTCGTGTGTAACCATGCACACAATATCCTTTGTGGTTATATATAGTATAACACTATGAAGAGACTTTGTCAAGTGCTTTTTCGCGCTTACTTCTTGTTGATGACTCTTACGCGGATTACGCCGTCTACTGCGTTTATCTTGCCCTCAACACTTGCAGGCACCTCGCCTGTTACGTCAAGCATCGTGTATGCAAAGTCTCCCTTGCTCGCGTTTGCCATGTTCTCGATGTTGATGCCCTCGTTGCCTACTGCGCTCGTGATAGATGCAATAGTTGTAGGCACGTTCTTATGGATTACGCATATCTTCGTGTCTGTGCAGTTCATGGAGAGGTTCGGGTAGTTTACGCTGTTCCTGATGTTGCCGTTCTCGAGGTAGTCAATGAGCTCCTCTGCTGCCATTACTGCGCAGTTGTCCTCGCTCTCGGGTGTCGATGCACCGAGGTGGGGAAGTACGATAACGTTCTCTGCTCCGAGTACGATGTCGTCTGCAAAGTCTGTTACGTACTTTGCTACCTTGCCGTCAGCGATAGCCTTTACTACTGCCTCGCTGTTGATGAGCTCGCCTCTTGCGAGGTTGATGAGACGTACGCCGTCCTTCATCATTGCTATCTGCTCAGCGTCAATAGTGTTCTTTGTCTGAGGTGTATAAGGCATATGAATGGTGATATAGTCGCTGTTCTTGTAGATGTCGTTGATGTCCTTGACAACCTGTACGGAAGGCTCGAGGTGGAGTGCTGCTCCTACGGAGAGGTAGGGGTCGTAGCCGATGACCTTCATTCCGAGTGCCTCTGCTGCGTTCGCTATCTTGCCGCCGATTGCGCCGAGTCCGATGATACCGAGTGTCTTGCCTGCTATCTCGGGACCTGCGAACTTGCTCTTGCCGCTCTCAACTGTCTTGGGAGCGTCCTCTGTACCCTTGAGGGAAGCAGACCACTGTGCTGCCTCAACTATCTTTCTCGAAGCAAGAAGAAGTGCGCATATTGCAAGCTCCTTAACTGCGTTTGAGTTAGCGCCGGGAGTGTTGAATACGCAGATGCCCTCCTGTGCGCAGCGGTCAACAGGAATGTTGTTTACGCCTGCGCCTGCACGTGCAATAGCAAGAAGCTTGTCGCCGAATGTCATGTCGTGCATCTTAGCGGAACGTACCATGATTGCGTCGGGATTTGCGGGCGCGTCTGCGATAGCGTACTTGCTCTTGTCGAAAACGTCCGTGCCAACGGGTGATATCTTGTTGAGTGTCTGTATGTTGAACATTATCATTACCTCTTTCTGTTAAATGTATGCTTCCCCCGCACCATGCGGGGGAAACTACAAAATTACTTTGTATTCTCAGCCTCGAACTTCTTCATGAATGCTACGAGCTTCTCTACGCCCTCGATAGGCATTGCGTTGTAGATAGATGCACGCATTCCGCCGACTGTTCTGTGTCCCTTGAGGTTCTCGAAGCCTGCTGCCTTTGACTCGGCTACGAACTTCTTGTCGAGCTCCTCGTTGCCTGTGATGAAGGGTACGTTCATGAGGCTTCTGTCCTTCTTCTCAACTGTGCCCTTGAACATCTTGCTGCTGTCAAGGAAGTCGTACAGTATCTTTGCCTTCTTCTCGTTGTGAGCCTTCATTGCCTCAAGGCCGCCCATCTTCTTTATCCACTTGAATACCTTGCCGCATACATAGATGCCGTAGCAGGGAGGTGTGTTGTAGAGGCTCTCGTTGTCTGCCTGTATCTTCCAGTCCATCATTGTAGGTGTGATGTCGAGTGCTGGACCGTCAGCGATGAGGTCCTCACGTACGATGATTATCTGTACGCCGGCAGGTCCTACGTTCTTCTGTACGCCGCCGTAGATAACGCCGTACTTTGTTACGTCAACAGGCTCAGAAAGGAAGCAGGAGCTTACGTCTGCTACGAGCTCATGTCCCTTCGTGTTGGGGAGCTCCCAGAACTTTGTTCCGTAAATCGTGTTGTTCTCGCAGATGTATACGTAGTCTACATCGTCGGGAATGTCGAGGTCGGAGCAGTCGGGAATATAAGAAAAGGTCTTGTCAGCAGAGGATGCTACTCTTACTACTTCGCCGTACTTCTCAGCCTCCTGTGCAGCCTTCTTTGCCCACTGGCCTGTGATTATGTAGGCTGCCTTCTTGTTCTTCATCAGGTTCATCGGTACGCCTGCGAATACCAGCGATGCGCCGCCCTGTGCAAAGATCACCTTGTAGTTGTCGGGAATGTTCATCAGGTCGCGGAGATCCTTCTCTGCTTCCTTGATTATCTCATCATAAACCTTTGAACGGTGCGACATCTCCATTACGGACATTCCGCAGCCCTTGTAATCCATCATTTCCTCTGCGCATTCTCTGAGTACTTCCTCGGGGAGAACAGCAGGACCTGCACTGAAGTTGTAAACTCTGCTCATTGAAAAAACCTCCATAATATATAAAAAGTGAGTATTTGCAATACATATCAATTATACACCCATCGACACAATAAGTCAATATAAATCTTGATTAATTTTGAATATTCTCATATATAATAGTATATATCACTTGGCGTAGGGGCACCCTTCGGGCGTCCGCGCTTTACGCGTTTGCCTGCGGCAACATATTGTATGGGCGCATTACAGCAAAGCTGCATATAGCATCGCAATCCAAATCAAAGATTTGGTGCGCTGCTTATCCGTGCGCCCGCAAATCCGCGAATCAGTAGCGGAAAAATTTTGTAGGGGCGGATAGTATCCGCCCCTACGTTTGTCGTATTTATCTTATCTTTGAGCCTACAGGAATAGAATCGTCTACGAAAATCACCTTCACGCCGTCGGGTGTGTCGGCTGCGCATATCATGCCGTTGCTGTCCACGCCCCTGAGCTTCACAGGCTTCAGATTCGCGATGAGCTGGAGCTTCTTCCCTATCAGGTCCTCGGGGGCGTAATACTGCGCGATGCCCGATACTACCTGTCGTCCGCCCATGCCATCGTCAAGCTGCAAGCACAGCAGCTTGTCGGACTTCTTCACGCGCTCGCAAGCCGTGACCTTCGCTACCCTTATCTCGACCTTCGCAAAATCGTCTATCGTTATCTCGGGCGCAAGCTCTATCTTCTCGGGCTCGGCACTGCCCTCGCCCTTCTCCTCCGCTGACAGCTTTGCCTGCGCCGCCTCCATGTTCCTGCGGAGAATGTCGTTGAGCTCCTCTATCTCCTTGTCCACGTCGATGCGCGGGAAGAGTATCTCGCCCTTGTGTACCGTCACGTCTGCAGGCATCACGCCGAATCTGCTGAGGTTCTCGTACTTGACGTCCTCTGCCGTAGCGCCTATCTGCTCCCATACCTTCGGCATTACCGTAGGCATGAAAGGTGCCAGAAGCGCCGATGTTATGCGTATCGCCTCGAGCAGGTTGTACAGCACCGCCGCGAGTCGGGCACGCTTGCTCTCGTCCTTGCCCAGCTTCCACGGCTCCGTCTCGTCGATGTACTTGTTCGCGCGCGCTACGCCCTCGAATATGGTCTCGAGCGCCTGCTTTATCTTTGTCTCGTCCACAAAGCCGTCAACTGCGGGGCAAAGTCCCAGTATCACCGACTTGAACTCCTCGTCCAGCGGGTCGCTCTCGCGCTCCGTCGGGAGTGTGCCGCCGAAGTATTTGTCCGCCATTGCTACGGTGCGCGATACAAGATTGCCGAAGCCGTTCGCAAGGTCGGAATTTATGCGGTTTATCATTATCTCGTTCGAGAAAAGGCTGTCTGCGCCCAGCGCCATCTCGCGGAGAATGTGGTAGCGGATCGCGTCCTGTCCGTAGCGCTCGCCCAGCACGAACGGGTCAACGACGTTGCCGAGTGATTTCGACATCTTCTCGCTCTCGCCGTTCTTGCCTGCCATGGTTATCCAGCCGTGTACTGCAAGGTGGTGAGGAAGCGGCAGGTCGAGTGCCATGAGCATAGCAGGCCATATTATTGCGTGGAAGCGCATGATGTCCTTCGCTACCATGTGGACATCGGCAGGCCAGTATTTCTCATAATCGTTGTGTGCGGAGTTCTCATAGCCGAGCGCGGTGATGTAGTTCGAGAGCGCGTCTATCCACACGTATACTACGTGCTTCTCGTCAAATGACACGGGTACGCCCCATGTGAACGATGTTCTCGACACGCAGAGGTCTTCAAGTCCCGGCTTGATGAAGTTGTTTACCAGCTCTACTGCTCTCGTCTTCGGACGGAGATAGTCCGTCTCCATGAGGAGCTTCTCTATGCGCTCCGCAAACGGCGACATCTTGAAGAAGTATGCCTCCTCCTTCGCGAACTTTACGGGTCTGTGACACTCGGGACAGCATCCGTTCTCGTCAAGCTGTGACTCTGTCCAGAAGCTCTCGCAGGGAGTGCAGTATTTGCCCGAATATTCGCCCTTGTAGATGTAGCCCTTATCGTAAAGCGCCTTGAATATATTCTGTACGGCTTCTACGTGATAGTCGTCAGTCGTGCGGATATAGCGGTCGTATGAGATGTTCATGTAGCTCCACAGCTTCTTGAACTTGTCAACGATGACGTCTACGTACTCCTTCGGAGTTACGCCCTGCTCCGCCGCCTTCTGCTCTATCTTCAAGCCGTGCTCGTCCGTGCCTGTGAGGAACATTACGTCATAGCCCTGCATTCGCTTGTAGCGCGCGATGGAATCGCAGGCTACCGTCGTGTAGCAGTGACCGATATGCGGGTCACCCGAGGGGTAATAAATGGGGGTCGTGATGTAGAATTTCTTTGACATAATGAATCGCTCCTTTAAATGTGTTCCCGTTCCCTAATGAGAGGAAGGGACAAATTATATTATACCATACATTTACAGAAATATCAAGGGGCGCGGAAGCCTTTTCCGCTTTGGACAGCTCCACCGCGAACTCGGCGGCGCGGACACCGCGCTTATACCACATATTTACAGAAATATCAAGGGGCGCGGAAGCCTTTTCCGCTTTGAACAGCTCCGCCTCTCGGGGCTCAAAGCTCCGCCAGCTTCGCAAAGCTCCCCTTCAATGCCGGATATATCTCGCGGTAAAGCTGATAATACCGCTCGTATTCGGGCACGTTAGCCGCGTTCGGAGCCTGTACCTTGTCCGTGCGCACTATCGCTCCGCACGCCTCCTGCACACTGCCGTAAAGTCCCGCTCCGACACTCGCGAGGATAGCCGCTCCGAGTGCAGGTCCCTCCTTCGATGCCACCGTCTTGACCTCGCAGTTGTACAGGTCCGCAAGCATACTCCTCCACAGCGGCGACGAGCCTCCGCCTCCGCAAGCCATCATATCGCTCACGCTCACGTTCATCTCGCGGAAGACCTCCACGCAGTCACGGAGCGAATAGCTAACGCCCTCCATTACCGCGCGAAGCATATCCCTGCGCGTGTGTATAGCCGAAAGTCCGAAGAATACGCCCCTCGCGTCGGGGTCGAGGTGAGGCGTGCGCTCGCCCATGAGATAGGGCAGATACAGCAGTCTGTTCGCGCCGACGGGTACCGCCTCAGCCGCCTTGTCCATGAGGTAGTACTCGTCCACGCCCATGAGACGCGCTGTCTCCTTCTCCGTCATGCAGAAGTTGTCGCGGAACCACTTCAGCGACAAGCCCGCTCCCTGCGTTACGCCCATTACGTGCCATGCGTTCGGCACCGCCGCACAGCAGGTATGCACCCTGCCCTGCTTGTCTATCGAGATGTCCGAGGTGTGCGCGAATACGACTCCCGAGGTGCCTATCGTCGTGAACGCCTTGCCGTCCTCGACGACTCCCGTGCCGACCGCCGCCGCCGCGTTGTCGCCCGCTCCGCCGACTACGACCGTGCCCTCGCACAAGCCGAGCTCGTCCGCAATTGACTTCGTCAGCGTGCCCGTCACCTCGCATGACTCGTACACCTTTCCGAGCCATGCCTTGTCTATCTCGAACGCAGCGAGAAGCTCGTCCGACCACTGCCGCTTCGGCACGTCAAGAAGCTGCATTCCCGAGGCGTCGCTGACCTCCGTCGCGTACTCGCCAGTGAGTATCAGCCGCAGATAGTCCTTCGGGAGAAGTATGTGCGCCACGCGGCTGTATATCTCGGGTTCGTTGTTCTTCACCCACAGTATCTTCGCCGCCGTCCAGCCCGTCAATGCGGGATTTGCCGTTATCTCCACGAGCTTGTCCCTGCCGACAAGGGCGTTCATCTGCCCGACCTCCGCCGCCGTGCGCTGGTCGCACCATATTATGCTCCTGCGCAGGACGTTGTTGTCGCGGTCGAGCATGACAAGTCCGTGCATCTGTCCCGATATGCCTATGCCCTTTACGTCGTGCCTGTCCACGCCGCTCTTTGCCATGACCGCCTTGATGGTGTCCTTCATCGCGTTCGCCCAGTCCGCGGGCTCCTGCTCAGCGTAGCCGTTCTTCGGCTGGTACATCGGGTATTCTATCGTCGCGGAGGCTATCACCGCTCCCGCCTCGTCAAACAGGACTGTCTTCGTTCCGCTTGTACCGCAGTCCACGCCTATTACATATGACATCGTTTGCACCTCCGTTTTTTTATTTGTAGGGGCGGATATTATCCGCCCGCATTAAAACGTTATTTTTCTCGTTCGCAAACAATTCACTGGATTGTTTGCGAAGGGTGGATTTTAATTTGAAGATAGTGTTTCGCCGCCATAGACGGCGACCAAGGGCTTTGCCCTTGGAACCCACCAAAGGCTCTGCCCTTGGAACCCACCAAAGGCTCTGCCCTTGGAACCTGCCAGAGACGCTGTCTCTGGACTCTGCAAGGGCGCCGCCCTTGACCTGCCAAGGGACACAGTCCCTTGGAACCCAAAATTCGAGCCACTCTGTACAAAAGGCTCAGTCTGCTTTCGGCTGGAAGCAAAAAGCTAACGGCTAATGGCTAACGGCTCATTTCCCGAGCGCTTACAAGCTGAACATGATATTGTTCATGATGGATTCGAGCATTTCCTGACGTCCGCTGCCGAGCGAATCCGTCACCTCGCCCTTCTCAAGCGCGTACTTCTCCAGCTCCGCAAAGCCGACCTTGCCGTCAATAATATCCTTGCCTATGCCCGTATTCCACGATGCATAGCGGTCTGCAACAAACTTGTCTATGCGTCCGTCGTCTATCATCTTCTGCGCGATGCGGAGTCCCAGCGCAAAGGTGTCCATGCCAGCAATGTAGCTGTGGAAAATGTCCTCGGGCGTGAAGCTTCCGCGGCGTGCCTTCGAGTCAAAGTTGAGTCCGCCGTTAGTAAAGCCGCCTGCCTTCAGCACCTCGTACATACACAGCGCCGCCTCGTATACGTTCGTCGGGAACTGGTCTGTGTCCCAGCCGAGAAGCGTATCGCCCTGATTTGCGTCTATCGAGCCGAAAAATCCGTTGTCGCGCGCCACGCGGAGCTCGTGCTGGAAGGTGTGCATAGCCAGCGTCGCGTGGTTTGCCTCGATGTTCATCTTGAAGTCCTTGTCAAGTCCGTATTTGCGCAGGAAGCCCAGCACCGTCGCTGTGTCGAAATCGTACTGGTGCTTCGTCGGCTCCTTCGGCTTGGGCTCGATGTAAAAGTCGCCCGTGAAGCCTATCGAGCGTCCGTACTCCACTGCCATGCGCATGAGGCGTGCCATGTTGTCCAGCTCCAGCCCCATGTTCGTGTTCAGCAGGGTCTCGTAGCCCTCGCGTCCGCCCCAGAATACGTAGCCGTTTCCGCCCAGCTTCACCGTCGCCTCTATCGCCTTCTTTATCTGTGCGGCGGCATATGCGAATACGTCGGCGGAGGGTGAGGTGCCCGCGCCGTGCATATACCTCGGGTGGTCAAAGCACTTCGCTGTGCCCCACAGACACTTGATGCCCGTCTCTGCCTGCTTTGCCTTGATGTAGTCCGTTACCTCGTCGAGCTTTGCGTTCGTCTCGGCGAGTGTGCCGAACTCGGGGGAGAGGTCGCGGTCGTGGAAGCAGAAGAACTCTATCGAAAGCTTGTCCATTATCTCGAATGCCGCGTCCACCTTTGCACGCGCACGCGCCATCGGCTCGGACTCGCCCCACGTCTTGTCGGCTGTGCCTACGCCGAACATATCTGTGCCGTCGCCGCCCATGGTGTGCCACCACGAGAGCGCAAAGCGGAGCTGCTCGCGCATCGTCCTGCCGCCGATGACCTCATCGGGGTCGAAGTACTTGAACGCCAGAGGGTTCGTCGACGTCTTTCCCTCGTACCTTATCTTGCCTATGCCTTTGAAGAATTCGCCCATGTTGATACACTCCTTTTTCCGCATAGTACAACAGGGGCATTATGCCCCTGTATTCTGCGGTATTTTTTATTGCAGGGGACGTTGTCCCGCAAACAATTCTTTAAATGTACGATAAGTCAAAGACTCATAAATCACGTATTGAGCAGGTCTATGGACAGCGAGCGCGACTCGGTGTCGTAGTAGTCCTCGAGCTCTGCTACGTAGTAACGGAAGCATACCTTGCCGTTGAACGTGAGCACGTCGCCCGACTCCGATACGCCGAGCTGTGCGAGCTGTGCGTCACTGAGGTCCTTCAGCTTCACGCTGTTGTTGGACGATACCTTCCACAGCGGACTGCCCCACCTGTCGTTGTGGAGGTGGTCGTAGAGGTCAAAGCCGTCTGCGCTGAGGTCGCTGAAGTATACCGTCTCTCCCCTGTTCTTGCCTGCGTCGAGCAGTATCTCGTCAGTCGGGTCGAGCACCGAGTACCTTCCCGCCTTGTCCTTGCCTATGCCAAAGTATTTCAGCTGGTCGTCGGTGAGGTCGTCGAGCTTTATCGCGTCGACATCCCTCGCGGTCAAGCCTACTTCAAGCAGCTCGTAGACGTTGACGTCGCTTATCTCGAGCGTGGTATCGTATCTGTAGCCGAGCGATGCCATTTCCGCACGCGTAACGTGTACCGCGATGTCGTCGGATATGGAGTTGAGCTCGCCCGTTATCTGCTGACGGGTCTGCGTCGACCACGAAAGCTCTATGTTCTCGCACTTGGGGCGCACCTGATATACCACGCGCTCCATGTTCTTGAGCGTGAAGGTCACGAAGGGGTAGGTCACGTCGGCGTAGTTGGGCTCGATATAAATGGCTGTGCTGCCGTTCGAGCTGTCGTCTGTGTTGACTATCCTGTAGCGGTAGAGCCCCGATGGAGATTCGCCGCTCTTGTAGGTCTCCTGCTTGGCGTTGGTCACAAAGAAGGAAGTGAACAGGAAGTAGCCGAGTGCTCCGAAAATGTAGAGCAGGAGGACTACCGTGCCTATCGCCGTCTTGGCGCCCTCGCCCGCTCCCGAGAGGAGAAGTATCACTACTCCGACCGCTATGACGGGTATGAGTATCTCCTTGTGGTCGAAGTACATCAGCACCACCGGCAGCATCGCAGGCAGTATGATGAAGCTGCATATCCGCGTGACTATCTGCTTGCGCGTGTACAGCATAAGCACAAGCGCTATCACCGACACCGCCGACACTATCATCGCCACCGAGCCGCGCTGTTCAACGTGTATGTTGTAGTATATCGAGTAGTAGCACAGGTAGCAGACGCATACCGTGTAAAACGCCGCTATGACCGAGACCACCCGCTTGGTCCAGACATTATCAAAAAATGCTTTCATTTTGACCTCCGATTGAGATGCTAAAATTGTCCATATAGAGTTATTATATCACATCTGTTTTGAAAATGCAAGCATGACAGCTAATCTTTTTTCTTGAAAATTCGGCTCACTATCGCCATGGCTCCAAGCGATACCAATAATCCCGTCAATGCGCCGCATGAATCTATCATCACGTCGCGGAGCTCGCAGGAGCGTCCCGCTACAAAGCGCTGGTGGAACTCGTCCGAGCAGGCGTACAGTATACATATCCCCCACGAGATAAGGCTCCCCGCCGTGAACAGCCTCCGCCTCCCGACTGCGCAGGACGTGCAGAAGCCGAGCGAGGCATAGGCACTGAAATGCGCGCACTTGCGGACAATGTGGCTCACGAGGTCGTGGAGCTCCGCCTGCCGCTCGGGGGTGGACTCGGCGTAGCCCCTGACAAAGTGGCGGAGTACGAAGTCAGTGAAAAAGCCGCTCGTCTCCGAGGATTTGTCGGCGTTCTCGCACGACAGATAGAATATCGCCGCCATTACCGCGGCGGACAGTATGCAGAATATGACCCTCGCAGGCGTGAAAAATCGTTTCTTTTCCATGTTATCTTCCTTTCCTGTAACCGTTATATTATACCACAAGCCAGCTTTAAATGCAACTCCGCTCTTTTCAGATATATCGGCGAAGCCGATACCGACATCATTCTTTCTTCTCTATCCACTATTCATTCTTCATTTAGAAAAAGCCATAAGGAAGCCGCCTTCCTTATGGCTTTTTTGCTTATTTATTCTTCTTCCTTTTTGATGCCGAATATAGTCCTGAGTATGCCCGACAGAAAACGCGGGCTCTTGATGACGACTATCTTCACTATGTATCCCCCCTTCAATGGTATTACTCCATTATATTCACGGGAGGAAAATCCGTTACTATGACTGGATTATGAGGGCAAGTCCGCTCTCTATCTCCAGATAAGCCTGTCCGCCGATTATCTCGTTGCTGACGCCTATCGGGTACGACGCCTTCATCTCGTAGTTCTCAAGGGGGTACTTCACTCCCCTGAAGCTCTTTATTTTCACGGTCTCGGTCAGTGCGAACACAGATAAGTATCTGCAACCCCAGCGGTCTCTCTCGTCACAGTACATCGCCTCGCCCTCTTCTGCTCCCTGTATGCCGATAAACCCGTTTCCGAGAATTATGATATTTGCGCCGTGCTCGCGGGCATAGAGCATGGTCTGTATGTTCGCGAAGGCATGGTCGAAGCGCTCGCCGCCCAGTGCTCCGTAGAGGTATATCAGGTCGTATCCGCGCTCTATCGCTATCTTGACCGCCATAAGCGTGTCCGTGT
Organism: Anaerotruncus sp. MC2020; assembly: GCA_000701945.1. Lineage (GTDB taxonomy): Bacteria > Bacillota > Clostridia > Oscillospirales > Ruminococcaceae > Ruminococcus > Ruminococcus flavefaciens_B. The sequence continues at coordinate 25,537 of JNKE01000021.1, read as the reverse complement.
CGTCCTTCTCGGGGACTGTCCGTATTATCTCGCAGTCCTTCGGGAGCTTTTTGGTGTAGGAATCAAAGTCGCCGACTATCACGTCAGGCTTGATTTTCAGCTTTTTCGCGTGCTTGTAGCCGCTGTCCGCACATATCACATAGCCGTGGTGGTTCGGGAACCAGTAATCCGCGATATTTCCCAGCTCTCCGCCTGCAAAAATATGGCACCTCTTCATTTCAGCTCCCACTCCTTCAGCTGTTTTGCCTCCTCGTACATCGTGCAGTAGCTCTCGTGGCGTATCTTCGGTATCTTTCCTGCCGCTACAGCCTCCACGACCGCACAGCCCTTCTCGCAGGTGTGCGAGCAGTCACGGAAGCGGCAGTTGTCCGTAAATTCCGCAAATTCGCGGAAACAGTCCGCCAGCTCCTCCTTGCGGATAACGTCGTAGCGGTTCGTCTCGAACGTGGAAAATCCAGGAGTATCGGCAATGTAGCCGCCTCCCGCAAGCTTGTACAGCTCCGCGTGACGGGTCGTGTGCCTGCCGCGTCCGAGCTTCCTGCTTATCTCGCCCGTCGCGAGGTCGAGGCTCGGGTCGACGGCGTTGAGCAGGGTCGACTTGCCCGCGCCCGAGTTGCCCGTGAATGCGCTTATCTTGCCGCTGAGGAGCTCACGCACGCGCTGTACGGACTCCTCGTCGCTGTAGTCCACCTCTGCCGTCCTGATGCCGATAGCGTCGTACACCTCGCGGACAGCTGTGCCGTCGCCGAGGTCGGTCTTGGTTATCACGACCACAGGCTCGATGCCCTTGTACTCCGCGATAGCTATGAACTTGTCGAGGATAAGGAAGTTCGGGGCGGGACTTACCGTCGACACCACGAACAGTATCTGGTCAAGATTGGCAAGGGGCGGTCTTATGATGAAGTTCCTGCGCTCGCCTATCTCCGTGATGACGCCGCCGCTGACAGTCACGCTGTCGCCCACCGCAGGACTTATCCCTCTTGCGCGGAATACTCCCCGCGCCTTGCACTCTAATATACCATTGGGGGACTCTACTGTGTAGAGTCCCCCTAAGCATTTTACTATTATTCCGCTTGTGTCTGCGCTTACCATGTTTCGCCGCCCTGGTCGCCGCCTTGGTCGCCGCCGCCTTGCTCGCCGCCGCCCTGCTCGGGACCTGTGCAGACCCATACTTCTATGGTCGAGCCCTTGTCAAGCTCGGTTCCCACATCGTAGTTCTGCCACATAATAGCGTTAGTGTTGTATCCGTTTTTGGGTTCTTCCTTGACTACAACGATATTGAACGAACCGCCGTATATGCTCCTTGCATAGTCTATATCGACATTGATGAGATTCGGTACAGAAATTGTATCGGGCTCCTCGGGCTGAGTGGTCTCCTCCTGATGATAGCCGTCTATCTGGCGGAGCGCCGCGTCGATGTCGCCGCCCGACTTGGTGGTTATCGTGCTGTCTGCGAAGTTGAACGTATACGTACCGATAGAGGCACGCTTGTTGTTGTTGAGGTTCATGAGCAGAACGTTTACTGTTGCGTTCTCGCCCGAGCCCTTGACGTCCTGAGTGATGCTCGTCTCCTCGGGAACGTAGAACGAACGTGTATCAACGCTGTCACGGCTTCCGTCGTCGTTGACTATCATGAAGCTGATAACGAATCTGCCGTCTGCGTCGGAGGGGAAGTCTACCGTGAACGGTATTACGCCGTCAGGATTGGTTCCGTCAGAGAACTCGAATATTATCTCTGTTCCCGTCTCGACCTTCTCGCCCTTCTTTATGCTCTGCTTAACGACGGTGTTCTCCTTCTCGTAGGAGGCAACGCCCTTTGTTGTTACCTTGAGTCCCTTGTACTCGGCAAGCATCTTCGCGTCGTCGATGGACTTTCCTACCCAGTCGTCAACGCTTACCTGTCCTGCCTCCTCGCCCATGCTGACGTAGAGGATTACAGTCGAGCCTGCGTGTACCTCCTCGCCTGCCTCAGGCTCGGTCTTGATGACGTAGCCCTTCTTCTCGGTGCTCGACGAGTTTCGTATATCGCACTTGAGACCCTTCTGTGTGAGCATATCCTTGGCAAGCTCGGCGTTCATCTTAGTAACCTTGGGTACCTCGACGGTCTCCATGCCCTTGCTTATCTTTACCTTCAGGACTGCGCCCTTCTTGAACTCGACGCCCTCTGAGGGGTCCTGCTCGATGATTATTCCGGGCTCGGCGTCAGCGTAGACCTGTCCGTCGTCCTTGAACTGTATGTTGTTGCCGTATTTTGCTACGGCGTCGTTGAAGTCCATGCCGATAACAGAAGGCATCTTCCAGTCGTTCTTCTGTGATGTGTCCTTCAGCATATCAGTGAAGAGCAGGGAGATGATGATAACGCCCACGATGATGACTACTACGACTACTGCCGTGAGTACGGGGATTATCAGCGATGAACGCTCGGGCTCGTCCTCCTCGTCCTCCTCGTCCTCGTAGTAATCGTCGTTGTTGTATACGCCGCCGTAGGGCTGCTGCTGCGGGGGATATGCCTGCTGTCCGCCGTAGGGTGCCGCTGCGCCTGCGGGTGCTCCCGCATATACGGGCTGCTGTACAGGCTGCTCGGACTGTCCCTGTGCTATGGGAGCGTTGTCGTGCGATACGGACTGCGGTGTATTGAAGAAGCGGGTGTTCTCGTTGTCGTCCGCGCCCTCCTCGACGTAGTAGCCGAAGGTGGTCGTCGGGTCAGCCTTGAACTTCTCTATATCCGCTATCATGTCGGCTGTGGACTGGTATCTGTCCTCGGGAGCCTTCTCCATTGCCTTGAGGACTATCTCCTCGAGTCCGTCGGGTATCTCGGGATTGATTGCTCTCGGGCGCTCGGGGATATCGTGCATATGCATAACTGCGATAGCTACGGGGTTATCGCTGTCGAAGGGCTTTCTGCCCGTGAGCATCTCGTACATCATCGCTCCCACGGAGTAGATGTCGCTCTTGGCGTCGGTAACGCCGCCGCTCGCCTGCTCGGGGCTGATGTAGTGCACGCTTCCGATAGCCTGGTCGGTCGCGGTCTTGCCCTCCTCACGCGAGAACTTCGCGATGCCGAAGTCCATGACCTTGATTGTGCCGTCGCTGAACATCATGATGTTCTGCGGCTTGATATCGCGGTGTACGATGCCCTTGTCGTGGGCGTGCTGGAGTGCGCGGAGTATCTGTATCACGAAGTGGACTGTGTCCTTCCACGTGAGTATCTTCTCCTCCTCGATGTACTCCTTGAGCGTGATGCCGTCGATGTACTCCATGACGATGTACTGGAGCTTGTCCGAGAAGCCCATATCGTATATCTTTACGATGTTGGGGTGCGAGAGGACTGCTACAGCCTTGGATTCGTTCCTGAAGCGTCTGAGGAACTCCTCGTTCTCGGCGTACTCCTTCTTGAGTATCTTGATAGCGACAGACTTGTTGTCGATAACGTCGATTCCCTTGTAGACCTCAGCCATTCCGCCGACGCCTATGAGCTCGGTTATCTCATATCTGCCTTCCAGCTTCTTGCCAATGTACTTATCCATGGTCTTATCCTTCCTTCAGATCTGTTGTTCTATATGGCATTACATCAAAAACGTGAAAAGCGGGACTCAGTCCCATACGATAGCGACCGTGACGTTGTCGCGTCCGCCCTTGCCGTTTGCAAGCTCTATCAATCCGTCCGCCATGCCGTCGAGCTCGCTCTCCGAAATGACGCCGTATATCTCCTCGTCCGTGCAGTAGCCCGACAGTCCGTCGGAGCACAGCAGGAGGTGTATCTTGTCCTTGTAATCAAGTGTGAAGGTATCGGTCAGCACCGTCTTTTCCACGCCTACCGCACGCACGAGCATATGCCTCTGCGGGTGGTCGACCATTTCCTCCTCCGTTATCTTGCCCTGCTCAAACAGCAGTGCGGGGACGTTGTGGTCGGTGGTTATGCGGTGTATCCCTGTATCGGTTATAAGGTAGGCTCTGCTGTCGCCGACGTTGGCGATGAACGCCTTGTCAGCGGTCACGAACGCCGCTACGCAGGTCGTGCCCATGCCGAAGTTCTTGAAATCGAGCCTTGCCTTGGTGTATATCACGGAGTTTGCCGCAGATACCGCTGATATCATCAGCTTGCGGATACCGTCGGCGTCGAGGCTCTCGCTGTAGCCGTCGGAAAAGCGCTGGTAGAACTCGTCTATCGCTATCTGGCTGGCTTCTCTTCCCGCACGCTCGCCGCCCATGCCGTCGCACACGACCGCGAGGACGTTGTGTCCGAAGTATTCGCATCTGACCGCATCCTGATTTTCCTCACGCCTCAGACCAATGTCTGAACCGTATTTGAATCTCACGCATCCGCACCTCCGTTCTCTGCTTCTCTCTTTGCGGCGTCACGCCTGAGCTGACCGCACGCCGCCTCTATATCGCTACCGAGAGTGCGTCTCACGGTCGCGTTGATACCGCGCTTGCCGAGGCGCTTCGCGAAGTCCGCGACGGCGCTCGAGGCGGTATGGTAATCTCTCTCTTTTACCCGATTCACGGGGATCAGGTTCACATGGCAGTTGATGCCCCTCAGCAGGTCGGAGAGCCTGTCCGCGTCCTTATCCGAGGAGTTCACCCCGCTGATGACCGCGTACTCAAAGGTTATCCGACGCCCCGTCCTGTCGATGTAGTGGCGGCAGGCTTTGAGGAGCTCCTGTATATTATATGCCCTGTTGACCGGCATTATTTCACTTCTTGATTCGTCGTCCGCGGCGTGGAGCGATATGCACAGCGTCAGCTGGAGCTTCAGCTCCGCGAGGTCGTATATCCTCGGCACAAGTCCGCAGGTCGAAAGTGAAACATGGCGCAGGCTGAAATCATTGCCGTTGCCGTCCGAGAGTATCCGCAGGAACTTCACGACGTTGTCGTAGTTGTCGAGCGGCTCGCCTATGCCCATGAGCACGACGCCCGAGACCTTTACTCCCGAATTTTTCTCCGTCTCGTATATCTGCATGAGTATCTCCGACGGCTCGAGGCTCCGCACGAAGCCCGCTATCGCAGACGCGCAGAATCGGCAGCCCATTTTGCAGCCCACCTGCGTCGACACGCATATGCTGTGACCGTAGTTGTACTCCATAAGGACGGTCTCCACATAGTTCCCGTCAGAAAGCCTATATAGATATTTTACAGTATTATCTATAGAAGATTCAAGCCTTTTCTGCACAAATAGTCCATTTATACAAAAATATTCTTTGAGGTGTGCGCGTAATTGGACAGATAGGTCAGTCATTTTGTCAAAATCAAAAATTCTTTTAACATGAAGCCACCGATATACCTGCTTTGCGCGGAATTTTTTCTCTCCCTGCGCCTCAAGCAGCGCCTCCAGCTCGGGCAGCTCCAGACTTAATATATCCGTTTTCTCCAATCCACACACCTCCTTTTTCTCACACTCTCCGCCTGAATTTTGCCACGAAAAAGCCGTTCACCGAGCGGTACGGCAGCTCCGTCCTGCGGTCGGAAGCTATCCCCGTCTCGGGGAGCTCTGCGGGCTCGAGCTCGGGATGAGCGTGCAGAAGCCTCGCGCAGACCTTCTCGTTCTCCTCGCGGCGTATCGTGCAGGTCGAGTAGACCAGCTCTCCGCCGACCGCAAGATAGTTCAAGGCGTTGTCAGCAATATTGTACTGAATCTCAGGCAAGCCGTCAAACTCCGACAGCTTCTTGTACTTTATCTCGGGCTTGACGCTGATGACCGCAAGTCCCGAGCACGGCACGTCGCACAGTATCTTCGTGAACTGCGGCAGGCTCGGGTCGAACTTCCTCGCGTCGCCCGCAGACGCCCGTATATTCGCAAGTCCCAGCCGCTCGGCTCCGCCGAGTATCAGCTTCGCGCGCTTCTCGTGCAGGTCGAACGCGTACACCTCTCCCCGCCCGTTCATCATCTCCGCCATCGTGAAGGTCTTGCCTCCCGGAGCGGCGCAGATGTCCAGAACTCGGTCGTTTTCGGTCGGTGCGAGCGCCGAGCAGATGTACTGCGACGCCATGCTCTGCACGTGGAACCAGCCGCGCTCAAAGGCGTCCGTATGTATGAGGTCGCCCGCCACGAGCCAGCAATCGGGGAGCTCCTCTATCCGCCGAATATTCGCACTTCCGAGCTTCTCCGACAGCGAGCGCACGAACTCCTCCTCCGTGCACCTGAGGGGGTTCCTGCGGACATAGGCGCCGTCCCTGTGCTTGCAGGTCAGGACGTCGAGCGCGTCGTTCTTCATCAGCTCGCGGACGAGCTCCTCGGGCGCCGAATACTCGATAGATGTGCGCTTTATCGCGTATTCGGGCAGCGTGAGCTGCTTGCCGTTGCGTATGAAATTGCGCAGTATCGCGTTCACCATGCCCGCGGCACTGCTCTTGCCGAACTGCTTCGCAAGGTTCACTGATTCGTTCACCGCGGCGTTGTCGGGGACGCTGTCCATGTACATTATCTGGTATATCCCGCACCGCAATATATTTACAATTTCGTCGTCGAGCTTGTTTATCGGGCGCGAGGACAGCCCCGAAATGATGTGGTCAAGGGTTATCCTCCGCTCGATGACTCCGTAATACAGCGCAGAGCACAGCTTCTTCCCTCTATCGTCGAGGTCGGAGGCGTCAAGCCCTGCGCTGAGCTGTATATTCGAGTAGCTGCCGCTGCGGAACGTCTTGCTCAGCAGCTTCACTGTAAGGTATCTCGGGTCGTTCATCGTCTCGTCCTCATGAGCAGGCGCAGGAGCTGCATTATCGACGACGCCAGTCCTGCGATGTAGGTCATGGCGGCGGCTGTCAGCACCTTGCGGGCGGGGCGGAGCTCCGAGTGCTCGAGTATGCTGTCGCCCTCGAGCGTCTTCATCGCGCGGTGGCTGGCGTTGAGCTCAACGGGGAGCGTCGCGAACTGGAAGAGTATCACTGCGCAGAACATCGCCAGTCCCACGTATGTCAGGAACGGCAGGAACGTGAAAACGCAGCCCGCGATGAATACCCAGAACCACAGGTGCGAGCATATGCTCGTCACGGGGACAAGCTTGTTCTTCAGGATTATCGGCTTGTATGCCTCCGCGTACTGGCACGCGTGTCCGCACTCGTGCGCCGCAATGCCTATCGCTGCGACCGATGTGCTGTTGAATACGCCGTCGGACAGCCGAACTACATCGTCACGCGGGTCGTAGTGGTCGGTCAGCTTGCCGCTCACGCGCTCTACCCTCACGCTGTTCAGTCCGTTGAGGTCGAGGATGCGCCTCGCGACCTGCGCCGCTGTCAGCCCGCGCGAGCTGTGTACCTTGCTGTACCTGCTGTATGTGCTGCTCAGCATTATCTGCGCTATCAGCGGCACTATCAGCATACCGACAAGCAGCAGTATGTCGGTCAGGTGGTATGTCAGCACGTTGTATATTGTTCCGTTGTTCATCTCTTACCTCCGTCAGGTCAGGCGCTCTCTCTTTGTCAGCTTCTTGCCGCGGAGGAAGTCCTCCGTCTTCATGCGCTTCTTGCCCTCGGGCTGTACCTCGAGGAAGGTCACGCATTTTCCGTCGCCGCACTTCACGGTGAAGCGGTCGGTATCGACTATCGCGCCGTTCTCGGCATCAGGAGCAATATTGTCCGAAATCGCCGAGCGGTAGACCTTTATCCTCTTGCCCTCGAGCATCGCGAAGCCAGTCACGCCGCGGATAGTGTTGTGTACCTCAGCCGCCGTCTTCGAGAAGTCGAGCGCGCTCATCTCCTTGCGTATCATGGGCGAGTAGCAGGTCAGCGAATCGTCCTGCTTCTCGGGCGAGAGCGTGCCGCTCTCTATCGCCTTCACCGTTTCCATGAGCACCTCGCCGCCCATCTCCGAGAGGCGGGCGTAGAGCTCCTCATACGTCTCGTTTTCGCCGATTTCCGTGCTCCGCTTGATGAGCATATCGCCCGTGTCGAGCCCCTCGCTCATCTGCATGGAGGTCACGCCTGTCTCAATCTCGCCGTTGAGTATCACCCAGTTGATAGGTGCCGCTCCCCTGTACCTCGGCAGCAGCGACGCGTGTATGTTCACGCAGCCGTGATTCGGCAGCTCAAGCACCTCCTTCGGCAGTATCTGACCGTAGGCTGTGACCACTATCAGCTCGGGAGCAATATCGTGCAAAATCCGCAGGCTCTCCTCCGCGTCCTCGCCCTTCCTGAGCGAGAGCGGCTGGTACACGGGTATGCCGTACTCCTCCGCCGCCGCCTTCACGGGCGTGGGTATCATCTTGTAGCCCCTGCCCTTCGGCTTGTCGGGCTGAGTAAACACCGCCGCGACCTCGCAGCCTCCCTCAACGAGTGCGCGCAGGCACGGCACCGCAAAATCGGGAGTTCCCATGAATACTACCCTCATATTATTCCTCCTCGGGAACAAAAAATTCTTCTACTATCTCAGTAAATACGTGACCGTCAAGGTGGTCGTTCTCGTGACACACGCACTGCGCTCCGAGGTCGGTAAAATCGCGCTCGAACCAGTTGCCGTTCCTGTCCTGTGCCTTCAGGTGAACGCTCTTGGGACGCGTAACATAGCCCCACACGTTCGGACACGACAGGCAGCCCTCCTGCACGCGCTGACTGCCCTCTCTCTGCGATACCTCGGGGTTGATGCACTCAAAGCTGCCCTCCTCGAGGTGCATGATGAAGATGCGTCTGCATATGCCGACCTGCGGTCCCGCAAGACCAAGTCCCTGCGCCTTGTCGAGCGTCTCGTGCATATCGTCGAGGAGTACCGCGAGCTTTTCGTCGAACTTCTCCACGGGTCTGCAAACCTTGTGGAGCACCTCGTCCTTGTCGGTAAGAATGTTTCTAAGTGCCATTTCTATCGTTCCTTTCTTTTCCGTATTTATACGCCGACGTCGCCGTTCATGTCGGCGTAGAGCCCTATGCTCCTCATCTCGGGGAGGCGTGCGCCCTCGGTCAGTATGCCGCTGATGAAGCCGCGTATCTCCGCCGTATTCCTGCATTTCATTATTATCCTGTAGCGGTATTTGCCGCCAAGCCTTCCGTATGACGCCTTCACCGGTCCGAGCACGCGGACTGGCGTTTTCGGCTGTAATTCGCGGAGTCTGACGTTCATCAGCGCGAGTACCGCGTCCGCACCCTTTTTCGTGTCGGGCTCGGTCGCCCCCGCAAAGCAGAAGATGCACATATCGCATATCGGCGGGAATATCATCGCCCTGCGTATCGCTATCTCCTCCGTGTAGAAGCCCTTGTAGTCCTGCTCCGCCGCGAGGTTCATCACGTAGTGGTCGGGCATGAAGGTCTGCAATATCGCCCTGCCCGAGCGCTCGCCGCGCCCGCCTCTGCCCACGACCTGCGCTATCAGCGAGAACGTCCGCTCATAGCTGCGGAAGTCGCCGTTGTACAGCGCCTTGTCCACGGACATGACCCCCACGAGCGTCACGTTCGGGAAGTCAAGCCCCTTGCCTATCATCTGCGTGCCTATCATGATGTCGTACTCGCCGTCGCGGAAGGCGTTGAAGCCCTTCTCGTATGAATACCGCGAGAACGTCGTATCTGCGTCCATTCTCAGTATCCGCGCTGTCGGGAAGAGCTCGCTGAGCTCCTCCTCGAGCTTCTGCGTGCCGAAGCCCATTCGCTTCAGCCGCTCCGAGCCGCACACGGGACACGTTTTCGGCTCGTCGCCCGCGTAGCCGCAGTAGTGGCACATCAGCTTCCCGTTCTTCTTGTGGTAGGTCAGCGGCACCGAGCAGTTCGGGCAGTATATCGGCTGAAAGCAGTCCACGCAGCTCGTTATCGTGTGGTAGCCGCGCCTGTTCAGCAGCAGTATGCTCTGCTCGCCGCGCTTGAGGTTCGCGTTGACCTCGCTCACAAGCTGTCGGCTGAATTCCGATGTGTTCCCCGCCTCGCGCTCCTCGTTCATGTCGACGATGCTGACCTCGGGCAGCGGGTTGCTGCTGTAGCGGCTTTTCAGCTCAAGCAGTCGGTACACGCCGCGCTCTGCGAGGTAGTAGCTCTCGATGCTCGGAGTCGCCGACGCAAGGAGCAGCACCGCGTTGTGGTACACGCACCTGCGCTTGGCGATGTCGTGCGCGAGATAGCGCGGCGAGCTGTCGGACTTGTATGAGCGCTCGCCCTCCTCGTCGATGACGATGAGCCCGATGTTGTCGAGCGGCGCAAATACGGCGCTCCGAGTGCCGACGACTATGTCCGCGTCCCCGCGCTTGATGCGCTTGTATTCGTCGAGGCGCTGACCGAGCGACAGTCCGCTGTGTATGACGGCTACCCTCTCCCCGAACAGCGAGCGGAAACGCCGCAGCACCTGCGGGGTCAGCCCTATCTCGGGTATCAGCATGAGCACCTGCCGTCCGAGCGATGTCGTATCGTATATCAGCTTCTCAAAAACCGAGGTCTTTCCGCTCCCCGTGACGCCGTGGAGCAGAAAGACTGCGGGCTTGTTTTCATTTATCTGTGCGAGCACTGCGTCGTGCGCCGCCTGCTGCTCGTCCGAGAGGACGACCTCGCGCGGGTCGATGTGCTCGTCGGAGCCGTCCTCCACGCCGCGGAGGACCTCCATATCGTATTCCTCTGCCGCTCCCGATGCCGCGAGCCGCTTGATGACCGCGTCCGTGAAGCCGCACATATAGGCGACCTCCCTGACGGAAGCCGCGCCGTACTCTGTGAGGAATTCCGCCGCCTTCTTCTGCTTCGGCGTGAGGTCGAAGCTCGTCGGGTCGGCGAGGTATTCGTCCGAGAGCCGCACCATTCTCACGGAGGCGTCTCCCACGTTCTGACGGAATGCGTTGTTCGATTCGAGCGCGCCTGCGTCAAGCAGCTCGTCGGGCAGGCGTCTGCCGTTGTCGACGATGTAGCTGTCGAGCAGCGCTGTCAGCTCCCTGTCGCCCTTCGCGCACCGCAGCACCTCGAGCAGCTCGTCCGCCTCGGGACTGAGCGAGCCGACGTCCGTGAAGTCGCGGACAAGGCGGAAGGTCTCCTTCGCCTTGACTCCCATTGCGGGCGGGAGCATCGTCCTCACCGCGTCAAAATAGGTGCAGAAGGTCTGCTCGCGGAGCACCTCCGCAAGCTTCATCAGCTCGCCCGAGATAACGGGCTCGTCATCGACCTGCGCGACTATCGGCTTCAATGAGGAGGCATTGCCCTCGCTGAGCCGCATAACTACGCCTATCCTGCGCCTGTTGCTCCTGCCGAACGGCACGAGCACGCGGCAGCCCTCGCTGAGCTTCATATGCTCGGGCACGGCGTAGCTGAACAGCATATCGAACGAGTACGCCGTCCCGCTGACAGCCGTTTCCGCGATAAGGGACATTATTCCTCGTCAGTGCTGACTATCTTGCACTTGCCGCTCGCAAGCTCCTCAACTGCGGTCTTTACGGGCTTCTCCTCGAGGGTCTCGCCGTTCTCGTAAAGCTCCTCGGATATCTCTCTTGCGCGCTTTGCTACTGCGATAACGAGAGAGTAGCAGCTCTCATTCTTCGAAATTATCTGGTTTACTGCGGGTCTAAGCATTTTTTAACACCTCATCTATAAATTCGCTCATAAATTTCTTGTTCAGCTGCTCTGCGCGGACTACCGCGAAGAAGTCGCTGACCGCGTCCTCAAGAGCGTCGTTGACTATGATATAATCGTATTTCGGAGCGTATGTCAGCTCCTCGTGTGCGGCGGCAACGCGCTTGGCGATGACCTCCTCTGTCTCTGTGCCCCTCTTGTGGAGGCGGCGGCTGAGCTCCTGCACCGACGGCGGCGCGATGAACACGAGCAGCGCGTCGGGGCGCGACTCGCGCACCTTCATTGCTCCCTGCACCTCTATCTCGAGGATAACGTTTATCCCCTTCTCAAGGTAGGGGTCTACCTCGGAGAGAAGCGTGCCGTAGTAGTGGTCGCAGTAGCCCGCGTGCTCGAGAAATTCGCCGTTCGCTACCCTCGCCTCGAACTCCTCGTTCGTGATGTAGTAGTAGTTCACGCCCTCGACCTCGCCCTCGCGCGGCTTGCGCGTTGTCGCCGATACCGAGCAGCGGAAGCTCTCGTCCTTCAGTATCTCCGCCAGCATTGTGCCCTTTCCGCAGCCCGACGGCGCGGAGAACACGATTAGTCTGCCTTTATTCTTCATTTTCCGTATCACCTGTCCCGTTTATTCTTGCCGCAAGCGTCTCGGTTATCAGCGAGGACAGGATTATGTGTCCGCTGTCCATTACTATCACCGCTCGCGTCTTGCGTCCGTACGTCGCGTCGATAGCCCTGCCGTCGTCCTTAGCCTCCTGTATCAGGCGCTTTATCGGGGCGGAATCGGGACTGACTATCGTTACTATCCTCGCTGCGGATATCATGTTTCCGTAGCCGATGTTTATCAGTTTCATAGCTTACTCGATGTTCTGTATCTGCTCGCGTATCTTCTCTATCTCTGCCTTCATGTCTACCACGACCTTCGTGATATTGAGGTCCTGAGCCTTCGAGCCGATAGTGTTCACCTCGCGGTTCATCTCCTGTACGATGAAGTCGAGCTTGCGTCCGACTGCCTCCTCCGAGCCGAGCATATCCCTCAGCTGCGATACGTGGCTGCGCAGGCGCACCGTCTCCTCGTCAACAGCGACCTTTTCCGCGAAGATAGCCGCCTCTGTGAGTATGCGCTGCTGGTCGATGTCCTTGCTCTCGAGTATCTCCGTCAGCTTCTGGTAGAGCCTGCCGCGGTAGCTCTCGACGGTCTTGGGCGACTGCTCCTCTACCTTTGCCACCATTCCGAGTATGCCCTCCGCCTTTTCGAGCACGTCCGCGCGGAGTCTCGCTCCCTCGGTCTCGCGCATCTCGACGAACTTCGCGAGCGCCTCGCCTGCTACCTCGGATACGTCGTTCCACACCTGCTCCTCGTCGTCGGGAGCCTTCTGTATCGTGAAAATATCGGGCAGCTTGATGAGCTTGGAGAGCGTGAGGTCGTCCTCGACGTAGTCCTCGAGCTCGTCGTAATCATCGTACTTCTCGTTTATCTCCTCGCCGAACTCCTTCAGCACGCGGAGGTACTCCTCTGCAAGCCCCTTGTTGAGCGCGACTACCGTGTCTCTGCCCTCGATGTTGTTTATCGTGACATTGACCTCCACCTTGCCGCGCGAGATGCCGCTCTTCAGCATAGCCTTCAGCTTTTCGTCGATGTAGTTGTACGTGCGCGGGATACGCGAGGAATACTCGTAGTATCTGTGGTTGACCGAGCGTATCTCGACGAGAATGTCTCTGCCGCTCAGTATCTTCTGAGCTCTGCCGTAGCCTGTCATGCTTCTTATCACTGGTTTTTCGCCACCTTTTCGGTTAATTCGCGCATAATATGCCTCTGCAAGCATTACCTAAACTTTGTTATGGGCATACCTATGCTATTATATTATTATACCACATTGATTTTGAAAATGCAAGAGCAGGAACATATATTATTGAGAACTCCGCCATTTCATTTATCCTTGTAGGGATTGCCTTTGGCAGTCCGTTGTATTATGTGCGGACGCCCAAAGGGCGCCCCTACAAAATGTTGAAATCACGAAATATCCGTGTAGTGGCGCACTCCGTGCGCCACTAAAATACTGTATTGGCGGGCGGCGAAATGCCGTCCCCGCAAGCGTTCGTGCAAAACAAAAAGGGTGCTCGGTGAGCACCCTTTTGTGTTTATGTTTTATTAGCCCTTTGCAGCCTCGAGCTTCTCGGAGGTTGTCGGGAAGTCAGAGAGCTTGAGGAGCTTAGCGTCTACCATCTGGATAGCGAGAGCGTCCTTCGCTGTGATACCGTCGCCGTTGTCAACAACGTCGCCGTTGAGCTTGCCCTGTGCCTTGAGCTCGAACTTATCCTTGTTAGCAACTGCCTGAAGGATAGCTGTAGCATCAGCAACTGTTACCTTGCCGTCGCAGTTAGCATCGCCCCAGAGTGTCTCTGTCGATGTTGAGCCGGTAGTTGTAGCAGTAGATGTTGTGCTGGAGGATACAGGCTCGTCACCGTTGATAGGTGTTACATCAGGATAGAGGAGAGCCATTGTACCTGTTGTCATAAGAGCATCGCCCATATGCCAGAATCTGTGGAGCTTGTAGGTGTGACCGTCCATGAGGTCTTCCTTGGTCTTGCCAGCAGCCTTGTTCTTTTCGTAGATAGCCTTAGCGTCCTTATACATAGAATCCTTTGCATAAGACTCACGGATATCAGAGAATGTTACGCCGGGCTTGAGGGGTGAACCATCAGGCATCTTGCCGTCGAATCCATCAGGAATGAATACTTCCTGCTCGAATACACGGTAAAGTGAGCCGTTGTGATCCTCGTATGCGATACCGATATCGTCACGAGCTGTGTTCCACTGAGCGCTCATGAGCTTGTTAGCGAGACGGAGACCCTGAGCAGCAAGATCTGTGTTATCATCAGTCTGAGCAGCAGAAGCCTTTACATCGTTAGCAGCTGCGAAGTAAATGAGAGTGTTGCAGAGTGAGGATACGCATCCGATATCGCCCTGGCCGTAACCTGTGATCTCGCAGGTAAGACCGTCGTTAGCTGTAGCGCTGTAGGTCTTGTTCCATGTAGCAGGCTTACCGCTCCAGTCGAGGTTGGAGGGGATAGCGTATGCCATCTCGTTGCCGTCCTTGTCAACATAGTCGAACTCTGTGTTCTCGATGAACCAGCCGATCCATCTTGTGAGGAGAGTCTCGAGTGCCTCTTCAAGTGAAAGGCCGCCGAACTTCTCGCCCTTTGTGAGGTCGCCGTTCTTCTTTACATAGTAGTAAAGCTCTGCGAGACGCTGAGTTGACCATACCTGGTTACCGATCCAGTGGTTGGAACCGGGGTCAGCGTAAACAGGGTGCTCAACGTAGCACATATCGTAGAAGAGCGGATCGCTTGAATCGTACTTCTGGTACTGACCGCCCTTGGAGTTTGTACAACCACCTGCGAAGGGGCCGTTCTTGGACTGGAGCCAGAGGTAGAACTCGATCTGTCTCTTGAAGGACTCCTTGTAGTCGTCAACAGCGTCGGAAGCCTTCATTGCCTTGCTCATTACGGGATCGTAAGCGAGAGCGTAAGCAGCGAGAGGATTCTGATAGAACTGATGTGAGTGCGAGCAGCCAATCTGGAATGCCCAGTCGTAGTTGCCGCTCGGATTGTTCTCAGCGTACCACGGGAATGTGGATCCGCCCCAAGCTGTATACCATGCCATGAGGAAGTGCTGAGACTTGATAGAGCTGTGTGAAGCTGTAGCCTCATCGGACTTAGCGTCGATGCTCTGGCAGCCGATAGCCTTGTAGTACTTATCGAACATGTCGTTACGGCACTGGTCACCCATCTTAGCAGCAAGGCCTGAGAGCTCGCCGCAGTCTAAGCCGTTCATGCTTGCGAAGTAGATAGCCTGGATAGCACGGTCCTCAGCGTCAGGAGCGTTTGTGAAGCTGTACTGAGGTGCGATCTGGCCTTCCTTCTGCCAGCCGTTTACAACAGCCTTGATACCTGTCATCTTGTAGTGAGGATCGCTTACTGCCATACCGTACTTGAGCTCTTCGATACAGCCCTGAGGAACTGTCTCGAAGCAGGACTCCTGCTCACCACGCTGGAATGTATTGATGAATGTGAACTTGCCGCTGCCGCCGCCGAACTGATACCAGTCCTCAACGTCTGCGAGCCAGTGCATGAGGTAATAACCGTTATCGCTGCCGTATGCAGACTTGAAGTCCTTGAAGATCGGGTTGTATGCGTCAACGCCGTTCTGCTTTGCGGGATATCCCGAAGGCTCGGGCTCTTCTGTTGTTGTATCAGCCTTTACCTTCTCGAGCTTCCAGAGTGAGCTGTAGTCGATCTCGCCTTTTTCGCCCTGATATGCATTCTCGGACCAGCCGGGGATGAGAGCCTCGAGAGTCTTCCAGCCCTTCTGAAGGTCGCCCTTGGAACCGCTGATAACGCCCTTGTCAGCGAGTACATCGTGCATAGCAGTAACCCATGCCATGTAGGACATAGCCTCTGATGTTGTCTCGTGACCGTAGTCAGGAGCCTCAACGCAGAGAGTCTCTACTGCGTGGTAAGGGATACCGAAGGAACCCGAGCCGTTGTTGTTCTTGCTGAGGTAGCCGTTCTTCTCACCGTTTGTGATAACGTCGTCATAAAGAGACTCGAACATCTTAGCATATGACTCGTTAGCGCCGCCCTCAGTTGCATACTCGTTAGCAGCTGATGCAAAGGTAGGAACGATAGCTGAAGCGGACATTGCAGCAGCAAGTACGCCGGCACAGAGTGCCTTGTTCTTTTTGCTTATCATTGTTTTTTAACCCCTCTCATAAAATATTGGTTTAAAAATGGATAAAAAGCCTTTCCCATCCTCTCAGGACGGGAACGTATACGAAAATACTTCGTACACTGTGCGCCGCTTCACGAAGCGTACACACAATTCTCAAACTATTTTCATAATAATTATATTCTGTTTTGCAGACGGTGTCAACAGTTTGACTTGTTTTCACATTTTGCCTCCCGTTTTTTTGTTGCAATGCACACATACCCCGAGCCTTTTTTGTACATTTTGCCTACCTGTCCAAAACAGCAAAATCAGCATATATTAATCAGCAATTAATAAAACAATTATTTTTATTATCTGCCGTATATACTGGATTCTACGCCGTATCTCCCGCCCCGTCATGTGCGCTGACACGCCGTTTATTTAACGGTTTGTTCATAAATTATTCACACGCTTTACACACTGTTCTGCAATAATAAGCAGGTATGATGTGACAGTATACCCTGACGATGTCAGGGCGACCTTATACTATTATTATAGAAAGGAGCTTCTCATGATAACTATTGAAAACCTGACCAAGTATTACGGCACCAACCGCGCCGTGAACAATATCAGCTTTACGATAAATGATAATGAGATACTCGGATTCCTCGGACCCAACGGTGCGGGAAAATCCACTACCATGAATATGATCGCAGGCTACCTGCCCATGTCTGCGGGCAAGGTCACTATCTTCGGCAGCGACATCTCCAAGGAGCCCGTCGCCGCTAAAAAGAACATCGGCTATCTCCCCGAAATACCGCCCGTTTACCCCGATATGCGTGTCAGGGAGTACCTCTCCTTCTGCGCGGGACTCAAGCGCATCCGCTCCTCCGAGCGCAGGGACGAGATAGCGCGCGTGACAAAGCTCCTCAAGATAGAGGACGTTCAGGACAAGCTCATCAAGAACCTCTCCAAGGGCTATAAACAGCGCGTCGGCTTCGCGCAGGCTCTCCTCGGCAACCCAAAGTTCCTCATCCTCGACGAGCCTACTGTCGGCCTCGACCCCAATCAGGTCATCGAGGTAAGGAACATCATCAAGGACTTGAAAAAGGAGCACTCCGTCATTTTCAGCTCGCATATCCTCTCCGAGGTGAGCGCTGTGTGCGACAGGGTCGTTATCATCAATAAGGGCGACATCAAGGCTATCGACACTATCGAGAACCTCGAGAAAAAGCTCGGCGGAAGCCTCACCCTCCACATCAAGGTCAAGGGCGACCGCACCAAGGCGTCCAACATCATCGAGCTCACCGACGGCGTGCAGGAGATAACTGCCATCGACGCCGAGGGCAACGACTTCTTCGCTTTCGCGGTCAAGCTAAAGGAGGGCGCGGGCGACGATACCAAGAACGCTATCATGGCCGAGCTGATAAAGCGCGGCATACAGATTTCCGAGATTTACACCGAAAAGCCCGACCTCGAGGCGGTATTCGTCGACATGATAAACAAGGCTTCGACCAAGAACGGTCTGCTCGACCTGCTCGACGAGATAAAGTCCGAGACCGAGAACGGCTCCGAGGCTGAGGACGAGCCCGAAGAGTCCGATGAGGACGAGGAAAAGGAGGACGCAGAGTAATGTTTTCTATTTATAAAAAGGAGCTCCAGTCCTTCTTCTATACGCCATTTGCGTATGTCATCACGGCACTGTTCATGTTCCTGTTCACCTATATGTTCAACTCGGCGCTCGGCGACCTCGAACGCCCGATACTCCAGTTCACATTCCCCGACATCTTCTATAATGTCATTTTCTTCTTCATATTCCTCATCCCCATTCTCACGATGAGGACGTTCGCCGACGAGCGCCGCTTCGGCACTGAAGTCCTGCTCATGACCTCGCCCGTCAGCGTGATACAGATAATCATCGGCAAGTACCTCGCTAACCTGACGGTCTTCCTCTTCATGATGGCAGGCTCGGCGTTCTTCCCGATTTTCACTCACCTCCACGGCACCCTCATCATGAACCAGCTCATCTGCGCGTATATCGGCTTCTTCGCTTGGGGCGCCATGTTCATCGCCATAGGTATGCTCATCTCGAGCTTCACCGAGAACTCCATCATCGCCGCAGTCATCGGCGAGATAGTCATGTGGATATTCATGTTCATCGACGACTTCTCCCGCACAGACTTCATCATGCAGTTCCCGAAGCTCCAGTCCGTACTCTACGCATTTGCCGCTCAGCCGAGGTTCGCTTACTTCTCGCAGGGCTTCATCAGGCTCTCCGACCTCGTATTCTTTGCCTCCGCGATAATCGTCTGCCTCTCGTGGAACTTCATCGCTATCGAGAGACGCCGCTGGAAAAGGGGGTAAGCTGAAATGGAAAAGAAAAGATTCGATTTTTCGGGCGCGTTCGCTATCGTGCTCGCGATACTCATACTGCTGATATTCATTCCTATTAATATGATCTTCGCCTACAAGGACAAGGTCTTCGATATGACGCCCTCGGGTCAGTATTCACTCAACCCGATTACAAAACAGCTCCTCGATGACACCTCGGACAAGCATATCGACGTCTACTTCCTCTCCCACCTCAACGACCTGCAGGAGGTACCCAAGTACCTGCCGCTCTACCACACGCTGACCGAGCTCGAGAAGCGCGACAATATCACGCTCACCTGCTTCGACCCCAATAAGGACGTCGAGCTCGCAAACAGCCTCGACCCGACAGGTACTCTCAGCGTAAATCCCGCCGATATCTTCATCAAGTGCGGAGACGTTACCAAGAAGGTGTCTTTCATTCGCTGCTTCCCGACCGACTCCAACGATATCCTCATGTATGAGGGCGAGGAGCTCATCGCAGGCGCTATATACCTCTGCACGAGCGGAAGCCTCCCGACAGTGTACTTCCTCTCGGGCTACGGAAGCAAGACCATTGACGACTACTCCGACTACATGGACGCGATAAAGGCTGACAACTACAGCGTCGATGAGCTCGACCTCAACAAGGTCGAGGCTGTCCCCGACAACGCCGCTATCGTGTACCTCGTCGCTCCCGAGAAGGACATCACCGAGTCCGACTACAAAAAGCTCAAGGCTTACGCAGACAACGGCGGCGCTATCTCGATGATACTCCCTCCCTGCGAGACAAAGGGCAGATTCAAGAACATTGAGTCCCTCCTCGCGGTATTCCAGCTCGGTATGCACTACAATACCGTCACCGAGAAGAGCCCCCTCCTCCACCCGACGATAGCCGACATCGCAAACGCTCTCCCCTACGATATCTCAGACGAGAACGACCCTCGCCTCAATCAGATACTCGAGCACTTCATCAAGGTATCCTACCCCTACCCGAGCAGTGAGGCTACAGAAGACCTCACCACAGACCTCAATACCAAGCTTCAGGACTCGAAGGCGGGTATACTCCCATATGTGTCCAATACAAGGAGCTTCTTCGAGCTCACTGTGTCGGGCGAGCAGATAGAGAAATTCTCCATAATCGAGAACCTCACACTCGAACAGGACGCTACAACGTATACCACCGTCAGCACCCCCATGGGCGGTGACGACGGCACCAAGGAGGTCGCCGAGGCGCTCACCAATGAGCCGCTCGTATTCGGCTACTACTCCTACAACAAGCAGACAGGCGCAAAGCTGTACCTCATCGGTACCGATGACGCCATAAGCAACGACAGATGGACAAACGCTACCACGGGTACGCGTATGCTCACGCTCTTCTCGAACACTTGGCTCTACAACAGCGACATAGATATGGGCATAGGCGCTAAGTCCAACACCTACGACACGCTCGAATTCAAGGACTCCGACGACGCCTCGCGCACTATCAAGCTGTTCTTCATCATACCCGCGGCATTCCTCGCCGCAGGTCTCGCAGTATGGCTGAAAAGGAGATATGCTTAATGAAAAAAGGTATCATCGCAGTCATAAGCCTTGTGGCAGCTGCTGCCGTATCAGCAGGCGCGTTCTTCTACGTGCAGGGCTCCGATAAAAAGGACAGGGAAAGAAAATCAAAGGAGCTCGCAGAAAATCAGCTCTTCAGCCTCGATTCCGACGCTATCGGCAAGATAGAGATACAGAGCGAGGAGGGCTCATATACCCTCGTCCGCGAGAACGACAGGTGGGTCAACTCGCCCGATTCCGAGAACACCTTCCACGTCGCTCAGTCCAAGGCTCAGCTCATTTGCACCACTATCTGCGACCTCGAAGCCGATACCAACTACGGCGAGGCGGACAAGGAAAGCAAGGAGAAATACGGTCTCGATGAACCGTATGTGCTCACGGTCTACGACGGCGGAAGCTCCAATACCATTTATATCGGCGACGCCAGTCCCACGGGCAACTACTACTACGCAATGGTGGACGGCAAGAACAAGATATATGCGGTGCAGTCCGCGGAGATAACCTCCCTCCTCACCACACGCTTCGACCTCATCGACAGCAGTATCATCCCCTACAAGGCGGAGGAAATATCGGGCATAAGCGTCAAGCGCGGCGGCAAAACGGCGTTCGAGCTCAGCTGCGACCCCGCAACGGGACTGTGGACGCTCCCCGATGAGTACAAGATGCTCACCGTCAATCAGACCCGCCCCTCGACAATGATAACCGTGCTGACCCGTCTTTCGGCGGCTCAGATAGTAGAGGAGCACCTCACCGACCTCTCGCAGTACGGATTCGATGACCCGTATGCGGAGCTCACGGTCAGCGGTACGGACGGCAGCTCGCACACCCTCGTGCTCAGCCGCTACGGA
This sequence comes from Anaerotruncus sp. MC2020, assembly GCA_000701945.1. GTDB lineage: Bacteria > Bacillota > Clostridia > Oscillospirales > Ruminococcaceae > Ruminococcus > Ruminococcus flavefaciens_B. Next base: position 4,612 of record JNKE01000021.1, on the reverse strand, counting down.
CGCGAAGCCACAAAAATGACCCACGTCCTCGTGAAGGATACGGGGCTCGTCGGGCTCTACTACTCGAGCGACCTCGACTTCATCGAATATGACATCTACGATATCATCATGCAGAACGTCGAGAGCGCGAATATGTTCAATATCAGCGAATTCTCGTTCACCTGCGCCGAGGCGGAGGACACCTTCACGCTCGACGCAACGGCAGGCAAAGCTGAGTGCCGCGGCACTGCGGTCGACCTGACAAGGGCTGAGATAAAGAATATGTTCACCACCTTCTACAACACCTTCTCATACATCAGCATCACCAAGACGGATATCGACGCAGCCCCCGCGCTGACCGACCCTGTCCTCTCCGCAAGATATGTCCTCAGCAGCGGCGAGGAGTCAAAGGTCGACCTCGTCGCTACGGGCGAGGGCAGCGACTGCTACGTATTCGTGAACGGCAAGTACACGGGCACGATAACAAGCTCGGATTTCATCTCGGGCAACGACTCGATGATGTCCGCGTACAAGACCCTCTGCGAGCTCGCAGGTCTCGAGCCCAATCTCAAATAAGCGATAAGCCGCAGTTCTGTCGAACTGCGGCTTTTTTGCTGCGCGGGGTTCGGGTGCGGCGTTCCACCGTCCCTGCATCAATTGTGCCGTCTTTTTTTCATTTTTTTCTTGATTTTTGACGGCTTTTGTTTTATAATAATAGTGTATTTGTTTTTTATGGAGGAGAATTCTATGTCCGATCTTAAAATTGGCTTTGACAACGAAAAATACCTGAAAATGCAGTCCGAGCACATCCGCCAGCGTATCGACCAGTTCGGCGATAAGCTCTACCTCGAGTTCGGCGGCAAGCTGTTCGACGACTTCCACGCCTCACGCGTGCTCCCAGGCTTCAAGCCCGACAGCAAGCTGCAAATGCTGCTCCAGCTCAAGGACGAGGCTGAGATAGTCATCGTCATCAACTCCGATGATATCGAGAAGAACAAGGTCCGCGGCGACCTCGGCATCACCTACGATGTCGACGTTATCCGCCTCTACAACGTATTCACCAAGATCGGTCTCTACGTCAGCAGCGTCGTGCTCACACGCTATGACAACCAGCCCACTGCTATCGCCTTCCAGAGCAGGCTCGAGGCTCTCGGCGTGAAGGTGTACCACCACTACAGCATCAAGGGCTATCCCTCGAACCTCCAGCAGATAATCAGCGACGAGGGCTACGGCAGGAACGACTACATCGAGACCTCCCGCCGCCTCGTTGTCATCACCGCTCCAGGACCAGGAAGCGGCAAAATGGCGACCTGCCTCTCGCAGCTCTACCACGAGCACAAGCGCGGCAGAAATGCAGGCTATGCAAAGTTCGAGACCTTTCCGATATGGAATCTCCCCCTCCGTCACCCCGTCAATATCGCCTACGAGGCGGCTACTGCCGACCTCAACGACGTCAACATGATAGACCCCTTCCACCTCGAGGCTTACGGCAAGACCACCGTCAACTACAACCGCGATATCGAGATTTTCCCCGTGCTCAATGCGATGTTCGAGAAGATACTCGGTCAGTCGCCCTACAAATCGCCTACCGATATGGGCGTGAATATGGCGGGCAACTGCATAATCGACGACGAGGTCACCTGCAAGGCTGCCTGCGATGAGGTCATCCGCCGCTACTACACTGCCCTCTGCGACAGAAGAAAGGGTCTCATCTCCGAGGAGGAGGTCATGAAACTCGAGCTCCTCATGAAGCAGGCTAACGTTACTCCCGAGGACAGGAAGTGCGTTGCGGCTGCTCTCGCTAAGGAGGAGGCTACAGGCGCTCCCGCGGCAGCTATGGAGCTCCCCGACGGCACTATCCTCACGGGCAGGACGTCCGACCTGCTCGGCGCGGTATCGGCTCTCCTGCTCAACGCGCTGAAGCACTTCGCGGGCATTGACGACGATATCCTCCTGATGTCGCCGCACGTTATCGAGCCTATCATGGATTTGAAGGTCAACCACCTCGGCAACAACAACCCGAGAATACATACCGACGAGACCCTGCTCGCGCTCTCTATCTGCGCTACCACCGACGAGAACGCCGAGAAGGCTATGCAGCAGATAGAAAAGCTGCGCGGCTGTGAGGTGCACTCCACCGTTATCCTCTCCCCTGTCGACGAGCGCATCTTCAAGCGCCTCGGCATAAACCTCACCTGCGAGCCGAAATACAGCAAATAAACTGCGCTTTCCTCATTGGAGGTGTGAATATGTCGCATAAAAAGAAGCCGAAGCAGAGCCCGAAGAAGAAGGTAATTCCGCCCAAGCCCGAACAGATAACGACGGTTGATGAGCTTATCAAACACTCCAATAAAACAGGACGCGATTACGACATATTTGACGGCGAATGCGGCTGGCAGATATGGCAGAAGGGCGACCGCTTCTATGCGGCATTCCGCGAAAGAGGAAATGTCAGGAACAGAAAAAGCTTCACCAGTGAGCAAGCCGCTGTCGACTACGTACGAAGTAAGTCAAAGGGCTGAATCCAATACCAAAACAAAAGCACTCCCGAGGGAGTGCTTTTCGTTTTTCACTTTATTGAAGCGAGCTTGGTGAGAATGATGTTCGCCGCGTCAAATTTGCTCATCAGCTCGAGCTCCTCGTCGCCGTCGGGAGTTATCATCGTGATGATGTTCGTGTCCGTGCCGAAGCCCGCTCCCGCCTTCTTTATGGAGTTCGCGCATATCATGTCGCAGTTCTTCTTCGTCAGCTTCTTCCGCGAGTTCTCGATGACGTTCTCGGTCTCCATAGAGAATCCGCAGACTACCTGTCCTGCGCGCTTGTGCTCGCCGATATATTTGAGGATATCTGTGGTGCGCTTCAGCTCGATGGTCATGTCCCCGTCCGACTTCTTTATCTTGTTGTCTGCGACCGTCACGGGCGTGTAGTCCGCGACCGCCGCCGCCTTGACGATGATGTCGCTCTCGTCGAGGTGCTCCTTCACCGCGTTGAACATATCCTCCGCGGACTGCACCCTCACCACGTTCACGAACATCGGCGGCTCAACGTCGGTGTGCGCCGCAACTACCGTAACATCGGCGCCGCGCAGCATTGCCGCACGCGCTATCGCAAAGCCCATTTTGCCGCTCGAGTGGTTGGTGATGAAGCGGACGGGGTCGATACTCTCGCGGGTTGCTCCCGCAGTGACGAGCACGCGCTTGCCCGCTAAGTCCTTCTCAAACGCCGCCTCGCGGACGATGTACTCGAGCAGGGTCTCCTCGTCGGGGAGCTTGCCGTCGCCGATATCGCGGTTCGCGAGCATACCCTTGACGGGCTCGATGACCTCATACCCGTGGCGGCGGAGCTTCTCGATGTTCTCCTGCACTATCGGGTTGTGGAACATATTGTGGTTCATCGCGGGTGCGATTATCTTCTTGCAGGTACACGCCATGACCGTCGTGGTCAGCATATCGTCCGCGATGCCGTTCGCTATCTTGCCGATGACGTTCGCGGTCGCGGGAGCTATCATCACGATGTCCGCCTTCTTCGCGATTGAGACGTGCTCGACGCTGTACTCGAAATTGCGGTCGAAGGTGTCGATGAGGCACTTATGCTGCGTCAAGGTCTCGAACGTCAGCGGATGTACGAAATTCTGCGCGTTTTCGGTCATTGCGACGTGGACGTCCGCACCGAGCTTGGTCAGCATACGCGCGAGGTTGCATATCTTGTAGGCTGCGATAGAGCTCGAAACTCCGAGCAGCACGGTCTTTCCTGTAAGCATATCATTTATCCTTTCCGAGCGCCATTTTCAGCAGCGGCACCCATTCATCCTCTATTAGCTTTTCGCCCGTCAGCTCGAAGCCGTGACGCCTGTAAAACGCCTGTCCGCGGACATTCTGCTCGAGCGCCCACAGCCACGTCACGCCGAGCTCGTCGGTCGCGTAGGCGAGGAGCTCCGCGCCTATGCCCTGACTCTGGAACTGCGGGTCGACATGGAGCTTGTTCAGCTCGTCGCCGATGACGCTGATGAAGCCTTTTACTATGCCGTCGTCGTAGACGTAGAAGCCGCTGAGGTCAGCCGCGAACTCCGCCGCTGTGTCAAGCACGTTCAGCTCACCGAAGTAGAACGGGTCGTTTTTGAAGAAGGGGTAGAAATTTAGGCGGTAGTTGAACACGAATATCTCGGCAATTCGCGAGACGTCGCGCTTTTCCGCAGGGCGTACGTTTCCCATGGCGACCTCCTTGGCAGTTGGTACCCTCATTATAGCACATATCAGTGGAAATAGCAAGCCGCGCGGAGATTGTTTCCGCTCTGAACCAAGTTGAACGCGAAACCGAAAGTTTCGCTCAAGCCTTTACAAAGCCAGAGGCTCTGCCTCTGGACTCTGCAAGGGCTCTGCCCTTGACCCGCCAGAGACTCTGTCTCTGGACTCTGCAAGGGCTCTGCCCTTGACCCGCTGGGACTCTGTCCCAGACCCTGCAAAGGGACGCAGTCCCTTTGAACCCGAATTTCGTTGCCGCTCGCAAGCTCGCTCACTCTGTACAGACGGCACAGTCTGCTTTCGGTGGGTAGAAAAATCAAAAACTATGCCGTTTTTATTTCAAAGCCAGCCGTCGAAGGACGGCGAAGAAGTAGCAAAAGTCGGCAAATGGG
>KL370842.1:76456-142895 GCA_000701945.1 Anaerotruncus sp. MC2020 | reverse complement strand
GATTCACCCCTTGCGGAGCGCCTTCGTTTTGTTTCGCCGCTCTCTAAAAACTGTGAGCGGCGACCAGAGACGCTGTCTCTGGACTCTGCAAGCCTTTGTAAAGGCTTGAGCGAAACTTTCGGTTTCGCGCCATAATTTATTTGCGACAGAAGTGATATCCGCGCGGCAAGCTGTACGGAATGCCGCCCCCCTGCTTTTTGATACAGCCCTTGACATTTCTGCGGTTTTGATGTAGAATATAAAAGAATAATTATCACCGAAAGAGGTACTTGATATGCTTAAAAACAACGAAAAAGTTATGGACAAGATAGTCGACCTTTGTAAATCCAAGGGCTTCGTTTACCCGGGCTCCGAGATTTACGGCGGTCTCGCCAATACATGGGACTACGGTCCGCTCGGCGTCGAGCTCAAGAAGAACATCAAGAACGCATGGATGAAGAAGTTCGTGCAGGAGAACAAGTACAACGTTGGTCTCGACTCCGCTATCCTCATGAACCCCCAGACATGGGTAGCTTCAGGTCATATCGGCGGCTTCTCCGACCCCCTCATGGACTGCAAGGAGTGCAAGACCCGTCACCGCGCCGACAACCTCATCGAGGACTTCGACGGCACTAACGTTGCGGGCTGGTCCAACGAGCAGATGATGGACTACATCAAGGAGAAGAACATCGTCTGCCCCAACTGCGGCAAGCAGAACTTCACCGATATCCGCCAGTTCAACCTCATGTTCAAGACCTTCCAGGGCGTTACCGAGGACAGCAAGGCTGAGCTCTACCTCCGCCCCGAGACTGCTCAGGGTATATTCGTAAACTTCGCTAATATCCAGCGTACAACACGTAAAAAAGTGCCTTTCGGCGTTGCTCAGGTCGGCAAGTCCTTCCGCAACGAGATAACCCCCGGCAACTTCATCTTCCGCGTGCGCGAGTTCGAGCAGATGGAGCTCGAGTTCTTCTGCAAGCCGGGCACCGACCTCGAATGGTTCGACTACTGGAGAAGCTACTGCAAGAACTTCCTCCTCAGCCTCGGTCTCAAGGAGGAGAATATCCGCCTACGCGACCACTCGCCCGAGGAGCTCTGCTTCTACTCCAAGGCTACGACCGACTTCGAGTACCTCTTCCCCTTCGGCTGGGGCGAGCTCTGGGGCGTGGCTGACCGTACAGACTACGACCTCACTCAGCACATCAACACAAGCGGCAAGTCGCTCGAATACTTCGACCCCGAGACCAACGAGAAGTACATCCCCTACGTCATCGAGCCCTCGCTCGGCGTAGAGAGACTGTTCCTCTCCGTTGTCACCGAGGCTTACGACGAGGAGGAGCTCGTCTCCACCGACAAGAACGGCAACGAGAAGAAGGACGTCCGCACTGTTATGCACTTCCACCCCGCGCTCGCACCGTACAAGTGCGCGGTTCTGCCCCTCGTGAAGAAGCTCTCGCCCAAGGCTGAGGAGATATACGAGATGCTCTCCAAGAAGTTCATGGTCGACTACGACGAGGCTGGTACTATCGGTAAGAGATACCGCCGCGAGGACGAGATAGGCACTCCTTTCTGCATCACTGTCGACTTCGACACAATCGAGAAGGACAACTGCGTAACTGTCCGCGACCGCGACACTATGGAGCAGGAGCGTATCGCTATCGACGACCTTGTTGCTTTCCTTGAATCCAAGATAGAATTATAATTGTAGGGAACGCCGCAGCTAACGGCTGCCCGTCCCCTCTGTCAGCTTCGCTGACATCTCCCCGCACTGCGGGGAGTCACCCGGCGTTCCGCATAATATAAAACATATACACTCACGACATTATTTGCGGGCGAGCGGAAATCGCCCCTACATAAGAAATCAAAGGCGGACATTTCGTCCGCCTTTTTTGAAATGAGGTGAGGTCATGGAGAATAAAAACGAAAAAGGCGCGAAGATAATAGGCGTTGCCGTACTCGTGCTGACTATCGCGGGAGGAGTCGCGCTCGCCTCGATAATCATTGCGTTTTTCCTGATGATGAGGTCGTGCTCGGCTGACAGCAAGCCCGATAACACGGGCAAAAAGCCCTACACGCATGACTACGTCGAGGGCTACCTCGAACGCCGCTACGACAGGGACTTCACCTTTGGCTCCGAGCATGAGGAGGAGCCGAGCGAATACGAAAAATGGTACGTCTACACCTACTCCGACACGGACGGCGTTGAATTCGACGTCGTGCAGTCGTTCAAAAGCGGCTATATGTTCAACGGGCACTATGAGGTGACCGACTACTATATGTCGGAGCTGCTTCTCGAAAATGACGAGTTCATGGGCGAGATAGAAGCTTCGGGGTTCAGCTTTGAGCTGAACAGCAGTGAGAGCCAAAGAAGTCCCATGTGTTATTTTTACGTCAAGAGCGAGGCGGATGCCAAAAAAGCGGCGGGCTTCGTCTATGACCTCTCCAAGAAATATGCCATGACTCCTGCGAGCCAGTGCAAGAGCTACAATGAGGAGTGGGGTAATTTCCATAGCGACGGATTCGCGCTCATTGTCGAATATGCCCCGAAAAACGGCGACCCTCCGAGTATGCTCGCTTATGAATCACCCGTTCAGGTGTATGAGCAAACGCCTTATGACGAGGTCGAGAGGGAAAAAGTCGTCAAAGAGGCGGGACTGAAGTACACTGAGGCTGCTGAAAGAGCCGCTGCAAAGGCTCCGGCACAAACTACATCTACGGAGGATTAATATGTTCAAAGGAAGATATCTGCTATCCGCGGCGCTTGCTCCCGCGGTGATACTGTTTTTCTACATACGCAAAAAGGACAAGATAGAGCCCGAGCCGATGAAGCTGCTCCTACAGCTCGCGGGACTGGGCGGACTTTCCATTATCCCCGCTATCATTATCGAACTCATCGGCGGAGCAATACTCGGGGCGATTTTCGGCACGGAAAGCATCATTTACCACTTCCTCGACTGCTTCTTCGTCATCGCCTTCGCGGAGGAGGGCTGCAAGTTCGCCTGCCTGTTCCTGCGGACGTGGTGGTCGAAGGAATTCAACTACACCTACGACGCGGTCGTCTATGCGGTGTCGGTGTCGCTCGGATTCGCGGCTCTCGAGAACGTCCTCTACGTCTTTGACGGAGGCTTCGGAGTCGCGCTGCTGCGTGCTCTGACGTCCGTCCCGGGACACACTATCTTCGCCGTTTTCATGGGCTATTACTACGGCGTCGCCAAGAAGGCGTCCTGCTCGCGGAAGATACCGCTCACTATCGCGGGCTTCGCGATATCCGTCGTCCTGCCCATACTCACCCACGGCTTCTACGACTTCTGTCTGACCGTCGGGAACTGGCTGTTTATCATCGTTTTCTTCATGTTCGAGATAGTGATAACCTTGATAGCCTTCTTCACAGTCAACAAGCTTTCGCGCGAGGACTCGCCTGTTTCTCCGTATTCTTACGTGTGACGGGCGTCCCGCACAAAAAAACGTCAGCAATCGCCGCATGGCAAAATGCTGACGTTTCTTTTTCACCTTACGGCAGAAATAATCCTCTGCACCTGTTGCATTTTCAGCATTTGCGTGATATAATAATATCGTTGAACAAAATCGACAAACGTCGAACACGCGGACAGATAAAAATACAGTTCCGCACGAAAGAGATGATAGCAAATGTTAGGATTATTCGGTAAAAAAGAAGAGCCGTATGTCTCCATACTCGCAGGGACCGAGGACGAGCCCGACGACTTCGAGGGCAATGAACTGCTCGTCAGCGCAGTATCGGACGTCGGCTTCGTGCGCGAGGGCAACGAGGACAGCTTCTATGCGGACGGCTTCGGCGTCAAGCCCGAGGAAAACTGCCTCCTCAGCAGGACGGTCGGCGGTCATGTGCGATATATTTTCGCGGTCTGCGACGGCATGGGCGGCGAGGCTTACGGAGAGCTCGCCTCAAAAATTGCAGTCCAGTCGCTGAGCAAGCGCTCGGAGATACTCCGAAACGTCGAGCGCAACAGACTGCACAGCGCGGTCAACGACTGCGCAAACGCCTCAAATGCGGGCATATGCCGCATGGCGGAGCAGAAAAAATGCGGCAGGAGCGGCTCTACGCTCGCTATGGTATGCATAGACGGCGGCACGGTCTACAGCTTTAACCTTGGTGACAGCCGCGTGTACTACTACCTCGGCGGCAAGCTCACACGCATCTCACAGGACCACACGCTCGCGGCACAAAAACTGCGGAACGGCGAGCTCACCGAGGAGATACGCAGCAGCTCCGACGCGCATAAGCTGATAACCTTCCTCGGAGCTGACGACGACGGCGTCGGGCTGACAGCCTACGCGCATGAGCCCGTGGAGCTCGGCAGCGGCAAGGTGCTGATATGCAGCGACGGACTGACCGATATGTGCTCGGACGCGGAAATAGCCAAGGTGCTCGGCGAGGCGCACTCCAACTACGCGGAGGCTCTCGCGGAAAAGGCGCTGACCAAGGGCGGCTGGGACAACGTCACCTGCATCGTGATAAGCAAAGCATAATTTCAGGGAGGCAAAAGGGGACGCAGCCTAATCGAAAAAGCCATAAAGAAGTATTTGCTTCTTTATGGCTTTTTCTAAAAGAATAAATGCCTCCCTTTTCATTTTCCACGTTGTTTGCTTATGCAAACCTCTTGAAATTGACACTTCCTGCCTATAGTGTTAGAATATACTAAGAAAGATATAACGTTAGGAGAATAGATAATGACACTAAAAGAGGTCAGGGTAGGCGATACCGTCAAGGTCACGCAGATAGGCGGCGAGGGCGCCCTGCGGCAGCACTTCCTCGACATGGGCATAATCCCGCACACCGAAATAACCGTCTCCAAGCTCGCTCCTATGGGCGACCCCATGGAGCTCACGCTACACGGCTATGAGCTCACGCTCCGTCTCGCGGACGCCGAGCTCATACAGGTCGAGCCCGCAGAAAAAAAGGCGGCAAGCTCAAAAAAAGCCGAAAAGAAGCGCTCCGAGCACCCAGGTCTCGGTGAGGGCGGCAAGTTCCACCAAAAGGGCAGCGGCACTCCCCTGCCCGCGGGTACGGTCATGACGTTCGCTCTCGTCGGCAACCAGAACAGCGGCAAGACTACGCTGTTCAACCGCCTCACGGGCTCGAAGCAGCACGTCGGCAACTTCCCCGGAGTCACCGTCGACCGCAAGGACGGAGCTATCAAGGGTCACCCCGACACGCTCATCACCGACCTTCCCGGCATATACTCGATGTCGCCGTACACGAGCGAAGAGATAGTATCGCGTAATTTCGTCCTCAACGAGAAGCCGCACGCTATCATCAACATAGTCGACGCTAACAACATCGAGCGCAACCTCTACCTCACCATGCAGCTGCTCGAGCTCAATATCCCCATGGTAGTGGCGGTCAACATGATGGACGAGCTCACCTCCAACGGCGGCAGCATCGACTTCAACGATATGGAAAAAATGCTCGGTGTGCCTGTGGTACCGATATCCGCCGCTAAAAATGCGGGCATAGAGGAGCTCGTCGAGCACGCCATTCACGTCGCGTACTACCGCGAGCCGCCCGTGATACAGGACTTTTGCGAGAAGTCCGAGAACGGCGGCGCTGTTCACCGCTGCCTCCACGGCATATCCCACCTCATCGAGGACCACGCCGAAAAGGCAGGACTTCCCATACGCTTCGCGGCGAGCAAGGTCGCGGAGGGCGACGAGCTCATAATCTCGCAGCTCGCGCTCGACGAGGACGAGAAAACGCTGCTTCAGCACATCGTCCGCCAGATGGAGAAGGAGCGCGGGCTCGACAAGAGCGCCGCTATCGCCGATATGCGGTTCAGCTTCATCAACAGGCTGTGCTCTGAGACCGTAATCAAGCCAAAGGAGAGCAAGGAGCATATCCGCAGCCGCCGCATAGACAAGGTGCTGACTGGCAAATACACCGCTATCCCCGCATTTATCGGCATTATGGGGCTTGTATTCTGGCTGACCTTCAACGTCATCGGTGCGTGGCTGCAAGGGATGCTCGAGGAGGGCATAGACTACTTCACCGACGTCGCGGACGCCGCTCTCACGCGCGCAAACGTCAACGACGCGATACACAGCCTCATCATCGACGGAATCTTCTCGGGCGTCGGCAGCGTGCTCAGCTTCCTGCCCATTATCGTCACGCTGTTCCTGTTCCTGTCTCTTCTCGAGGACAGCGGCTACATCGCGCGCGTCGCCTTCGTTATGGATAAGCTACTGCGTAAAATAGGACTTTCGGGACGCAGCATCGTCCCGCTGCTGATAGGCTTCGGCTGTACCGTGCCCGCTGTCATGGCGACGAGGACGCTCCCAAGTGAACGCGACCGCAAGATGACGATACTGCTCACGCCGTTCATGAGCTGCACCGCAAAGCTCCCTATCTACGCGTTTTTCATCAGCGCATTCTTCCCGCACAGAGGCGGTCTCATCATGACGGGACTGTACCTCCTCGGCATCATCGTCGGCATTTTCGCCGCCGTCATATACAGGAAGACCATTTTCCGCGGCGAGCCCGTGCCCTTCGTCATGGAGCTCCCCAACTACCGTATGCCCGGCGTGCGCAACACCACGCAGCTCCTGTGGGAAAAGGCTAAGGACTTCCTCCAGCGCGCATTTACGGTCATTCTTATCGCGACTATCGCAGTGTGGTTCCTTCAGAGCTTCGACCTCAACCTCGCACTCGTCGACAACCCCGAGAAAAGCATCCTCGCCTCTATCGCGCGGCTCGCGGCTCCGATAATGAAGCCCGCAGGGCTCGGCGACTGGCGCATCTGCGTATCGCTCGTGACAGGCTTCATCGCCAAGGAGAGCGTCGTATCTACCATGAAGATACTCTTCGCGGGCGACGTTGCCGCGTTTATGTCTCCGCTCACGGCAGCCTCTCTGCTCGTGTTCTCGCTGCTGTACACTCCGTGCGTCGCAGCAATAGCCTCCATACGCCGTGAATACGGCAGAAAATGGGCTTGCTTCGTTGTGGCGTGGCAGTGCGGCATCGCGTGGCTCGCGGCGGCTGCTGTACACCTCATCGGGCTCGCAGCAGGTAAGTGACCATGAACGCTGTTGACATCATCCTCATCATTATCATAGCCGCCGCAGTCGTCGGAGCGCTCGTGTACATCGTCCGCCGCCGCGGGAATGGCTGCGGAGGCTGCGAGGGCTGCGCGTACAGCGACAGCTGCAAAAAGAAAAAGAATTAAGGAGGGCTTAATATGGACTACAGAAAATTCGGCGAGAGCTACTATATCCGCCTCGACAAGGGCGACGAGATAATCTCCTCGCTGCTCGATATCTGCGGAAAGGAGGGCATTTCAAGCGCGACCTTCTACGGAATCGGCGGGTGCAGCTCGGCTGAGATACAGACCTTTATCCCCGAGAGCGGCAGCTTCGAGACCGAGACCGTCAGCGGTATGCTCGAGCTCGTGTCCATGACGGGCAACATCGCCGTCAACGAGAGCGGCAGGCTCACGCACCATACTCACGCCCTCTTCTCCTACAAGCAGGACGGCGCACATCTCACTTCGGGCGGGCACATCAAGTCGATAACCGTGCTCTACACCGCGGAGATAGAGCTCCGCCCCGCCGTCGGAGGCATCATCCGCAAGAAGAAAGACCCGATAACAGGTACGGGATTCTGGAATTTTGATTAAGAAAAAACAGCCATTGGGCATATGCTCAATGGCTGTTCTGCTTATTTGATTGAATTCAGCTTCTTCTGCAATTCTATCATGTGATTACGGCAGGCGGTTATCTCGCCCGTGTACTTGTTGAACCACTCAACGTCCGTCTCGTCGGGCTGCTCCTGCAACAGGATAGCCTGTACAAGCGCCGACTGTGAACGCGAGCGCTTACGCTCTATCTCCTTGATAGTATTCATGCAAAGCCTTATTTCCTTTTTAAGACGTCTCTTTTCGCCCATGATATCTATCCTCCTTCCGTTAATGCCCCTGCTTGTCTATCGAGTCCACAAGAGCCTGTGCTTCTTCGTATCCGTTGTCAAGCCCGTCCCTGATATTGTCCACGGCTGTTTTCAGCTCCGTGAGCTTATCCTCTGTCTGCATCTGCTCGGGATACCGCATTATGCAGGCGTTGAGCTCGTTTACCGTCTTTTTTCTGTCCTCACTGAGCCTGTCGAGCAGGAAGGCGAACGAATTCGCGCTGCTCATGTCGCTTATCAGCCGCACATAGCGGAAATCCTTGTCCCCCTCTGCATCGAGGCAGGACGCGACATCGTCTGAGACATGGCTCAGATTCGCCATATATTGTACGTAGTATGTCTCCTGAGTGCGCTTCGTCTCGTCGATATAGAGACCCACGAAAACGAGCATCGCTACAAGTGTTACCACAAAAAGAATGATCGCACTAATCATTCTCCTTTTCATCAACGATTCCTGACTTGATCGCATCGTCCTCGTCCTCCGTGTATCCTATTTCTTCAAGGCGGCGCTTCTCCGCTTCTATCGCATCGCGAACAGCCTTCTCATGCCGCTCCTTCTCCTCTTGCTCGTGGTCCTCGTTCATCTGACGTCCGAGCTTCATGACTGTTCTCAGCTCATACAGCGCGATGAGCGTCGTCGGTATCATCACGAGGAGGAGCAGTATCTTCCGCGAATCGGTGAACGAATTCACCCATATGAAGAACTGCGCCTTGCGCTCGAAGCGCCCGACTATCTTGTCGGGATTGGCGTTCACCCTGTCCTCGACGGGGTTGGCGTCACCGCGGGTGATGAATGTGCCGTCGGCGTCTCTGCCGACTATCCTGTGCGTGACGAGCATACCGTAGATGTCGCTCTGCTCGGAGTAGAACGAGATGATGTCGCCTTCTGCGAGCTCGTCGGGGTCGGTCTTTTCGATGACTATGAAGTCACCGACGTGTAGCGATGGCTCCATACTTCCCGTAACTACGCGGAGTATGCTGTGTCCGAATATGTCAACAGCCTTGCCCTGCGCTGAGAAAACCATTACGTATATAACGAAGCCGAGTGCGAGCACTACCAGTACCGACGCGATGATATTCGCTATCCTGTTGGAGCTGTCGCTCTCCTCCTCGCCGCTCTCCTGAGCCACTGCCTGCTCCGCCTCTATCTCCTTGACCTTGGCGGCGTGGGCGCGTATGCTCTCCTCGAGCTCACGCTTCTCCTGCTTGCGCTCCTGCCATGCACGTGCGAGCTTCTCGAGCCAGCTTACGTGGTACTCCTTGTAGAGACGCTGCATCTCCGCCTGTATCGCGGCGGTCTCCTCCGCAGTCCTTGCGGGCGGAGTATAAGCGGGTCTTGGCTTGCTCTTGTCAGCCCTGCGCTTCTTGCGCTTGAACTTCCAGTCGCTGATAAATCGGCGTATCTGATACTTGGCGACTCTCGCGTACTTGCGGTAGTACACCTCCATCTCGGTGCGCTCCTGCTTTTCGCTCTCCTTCTGCTCCTTCTTCGCCTTCTTTTCGGCGAGCAGCTGCTTATACAACGGATTGTCCGTATCCTCGGGTATTATGCCAAATACGGTCGCGAGCAGATGCCTTATCAGCCTTATCAGCACGTATATCGGATTCCACGAATATTCGCGGTAGATCTCGATGAACGGCTTGCTCTCGAAGTGGAGGCGCTCCGCCTTCAGGCGCTGAGCCTGCTCTGCCTCGGCGCGTTCCTTCTCGCGCCTCTGCTGCTCGAGCTTCATGCGGGCTGCAACAGCACGCGGGTCCTCGACCTGCTCTGCTGTCTCGCCGTTTTCCTCCATTGCCTCCTTGGCAGCCTCGAGCTCCTCCTCGGTGACGGATTCGTATGCCTGCTTTTCGAGCTCTGCCTCGTCGGGAGCCTTGTTTAGCTCCTCCTCGGCGATGCCCTCTGCCTCTCCGAGCTCGTTGCGCGCGAGCTTCTTGTTCTGCTCGATGCGCTCACGCTCAGCGGCGAGACGCTCCTCTTCCTCGCGTTTCAGGCGCTCTTCCTCCTCGCGCTTACGCTGCTCCTCGAGACGGGCGAGCCGCTCCTCCTCGAGCCGCTGACGTTCGCGCTCCTCGGCTTCCTGCTCGGCGCGCTTCTGCGCGAGCATCTCCTGCAAACGCTTTTCTTCCTCTTCCTTGGCGATGCGCTGGCGTTCGAGCTCCTCCCTGCGGGCTTCCTCGATACGCTCCTGCTCGAGCCTCCGCTCCTCTGCCTCGATTCGGAGGCGTTCCTCCTCCTTGCGCTGCTCTTCGAGCTTCTTGATGTACTCGGTCTCTATCTCGATGACCTCGTTTATCTGCTCGAACATGAGGTTCAGGTCGGGCGGCAGCTTCTTCTCGAGCTTCAGGTCGCCGTCTGTAGCTATGTATCCCGCCACTGCCTCAGCCGTTACGCTGTAGTCGGCGGCGAGCTCCTTGTCGAATTTTTTCTCGAATTTAGGCGAGAGCTTCTTGCCCTTGTGCTCCTTCAGCACCGTGAGCTTATCCGCCGTGTCCGCGTTCATATACGAGCGGAACAGCAGCAGGTTCAGCACGACCATTCTGTAGAAGTCCTCGATGTACTCCCTCTGCGGCTTGACGGCGCTGTTCTGTACGTTTATCTCGTAGCCGACCTTATCGTAGCCCTCGATGTACTGCCATAGCGTCAGGCAGGCTTTGAGGTCGACGTTCTTCATAATGGCGTTGGTTCGCATTACGGGCGGTCGGATATACGTTGAGCCGAGCGTCGTACAGAGCTCCGAGCCCTTGTAGCCCTCTATCGCCTTTTTCAGCTTCTCGACGCGCTGCCATACGGTGTAGCCGTTCTCGTCGTAGGTGTCGAGGCTGTCTATCGTCTCTATTTTCAGCTCGACCTTCATCTTGCCGCCGTTTCCGTCGTCGATGGAGGTGTTGTACCCGAGCGAGAATACCTCCTCATCGCGGGCTACCTGTGCGAGCTTCTCGTAGCGGGTGTTGATGAAGATAAAGAGCCTGTCTATCAGCGTGTTCACGAACTTGTTCTCGTAGGTGAACATACTCTCCTCTTTGTGGATGTTCAGTATTTTCGAGGGCGTTATCTTGCCCGATTTCTTGTCTATGCTCTGTATGAGGTCGGTGTGCTGAGCGAGGTGCTTGACCGAGTCGACCGTTATCTTCCTCGACAGCGCTATCGGAACTATCTCCTCAACGTCCTCTATCGTTTTTCTCGGAGCGCGCAGGAAGTTGTCGACATGGACAAGTCCGTTCTCTATCGCCTCTACCCACGATACATCTATCGCCTTTTCCATTATCTTCTTGTTGAAGGCGAAGGTGTTGTGGCTCTCACGCAGGAGAGAGTCAAGCGCCGCGCACATCTCGTCATCGTCGAACGCGTCGGAGAATTCGCTGAATTCCTTGTACCACTCGCTGTATCCCTTTTTCACTTGCTCTCACCCCGCTTTCGTTTTTAATTAATAATTCAAAATGCATTAGACTGCGTACCGCCTGCCCGTTTGTGCGTCCCACGGAACGTACAGACAAGCGAGCAATACGCAGTCAGTAAAGTCATTATCAGAACAGCTTCTGCAGTCTCTCGAGATATGCGATAGACTCGTTCATCTTGTTCTTGCCGAACAGCTTGTTCATATACGTGCACAGCTCGCGGAGCTCCTCACGGAGCATTGCGAGGTTCAGTGACTCGAATTTGCGGAATATCTTTGTCGCCAGTACGTAGTCGATGCCGTCGAGCTCGTCGCCGCCGCACGCTACATATACAGGCACGAAGAAGTTCATCTGCTTGAGGATACGGTTACCGAAAGCAACTCTCAGCTTCTCGATTACCCACAGGTCAAGCTGCTGAATCTTCTTCAGGCTCTCCTGCGATATCGGGTACTTGTCGAACGCCTCGTGGAAAAGCTGGTCGAGGTGGTCGAAGCCGAGGTGCATAGGCGGCGTATCGGGCGCCTCGAATGCTACGCCCTTTGCGTCGAGGTTGATAGGCTGAGCACGGTCGTACACCTTATCGGAGATAGCGAACGTGGAGTCATCGTTGTTAGCGGTACCGATGTACCAGATATTCTGCGGTATGCGTATCTTGCCCTTGTCGAGGTTGACAGGGTCGGTGCTCCATACGTTGGGCACGATGTCGAGCTCCCACTCGTCAGCGTTCGGCATTTCGAGTATGGAGAGCATCTCCGCGAAGTAATACTCAACTCGCGCGATGTTCATCTCATCGAGGAGTATCAGGTTCACGTCGTTGTTGTAGCCCGACGAGTATATACGCTTGAGCACTTCCGTCTCGTTGAAGTTCTTGGTGAATTCGTTGAAGTAGCCGAAGAGCTCGGTACGGTCACGCCATGACGGCTGTACCGACGCGATAGTCGTGTCTACCTGCAGGAACTTACCGAAGGAGTACGGGAGTGAGGTCTTACCTGTACCGGATATACCCTGTAGGATGATGAGCTTTGTAGAAGCCATGCCCGCTAAGAACAGACGTATAGTCTTGGGCTCATAGTACAGGTGCATACGCGAGCACGCGAAGTTGCGGAAGGAATCGACGATGCCCTCGAGCGTAATCTCGTTGTCGTACTCGGGCGGAGTATAGGTCTTGTAGAACGTATCGACCTCGATGAGCTTCGAGAAGCGGTAGTCGGTGGTCTGGACTACGCCGTCCTCGACTGTGCCGACAGCCACAGGTGCGGGAGCTCCCTCCTCGCCCTCGCCGCCCGCTGCAAACGCAGCCGAGCCCGCGGGGAGCGTCATAGTGCCGCCGCCGCCCATCTGAGCGACCTTCATCGCCATTATCTCGTCCTTTTCCTTTGCCATTTTCATTACTCGTCTTTGCAGGAGGGCTATCTCCTCGAGGAGGTCCTCATTGCTGACGAGCGAATGCCTGAATCGTATGTATTTTCTGATGAACAGGAATATCATGACGGCGATAAGAACGTATATCGCGACTACTATTATTATTGCGAGTATCGACAGTATCCAGCCAAGCGCGCCGAAATCCGTGGAATACTCCTTGAATATCTCTATGTAGTTCTTTATGTTGAATATCTGCTTGATACCGTTTCCGAAGCCGCGCACTATCTCTGCGTAGCCCTTCAGCATCTCCGACATAAAGGCAAAAAACCACTTTAGGAATCCGTTCATGATTTGCTCCGTAATCTATGTTATTTCACCGCACTGCCGCGGTCTGACGGAGTTTACTCCGTCACTGTAGCTGCTGTGTCTGCGGCATCTGCCGCTGCTTCCTTGACATCGGAAATACTCTCCTCGGCGGTCTGCACGAGAGCCTCCGCTGCTCCCTCGAGCTTCTTTGCCTCGCTTGCTGCCGACTCTGCGGCTGCCTCGACCTTAGCTTCTGCCTTTTCCGCAGCAGCCTCAACCTTTTCGGGTGCAGCGCCCGCCTGCTTCTGTGCAGCGAGGTATTCCTCGATAGCACGGCGCTTTATCTCCTCCTCGTCGACCTCGACGGGCTCGGGACGCTTAGCCTCGATTATCGTGGCGATGAACTTGTAAAGCTCGAACAGGAAGAATATCGCCATAGGTATCACTATGCAGATGAAGAAGCCTGTCTTTGTGCGCAGGAAGTCCATGACCTTGCCGACGAACGGCAGCTTGACCTCAGTCCACCTGCCTATTACAGCGCCCTGAGAGATAACGTCCTCATCGTTTACGGGGTTGTTATCACCCTTGGTGCGGTACTTCACAACGCCGTCCTCGTCAAGTATCTCTACTATTCTATGGGTATTCTTCACTCTCTGCCCCTGTATCGAGGTCCAGAAGGTTATTACGTCATTTTCCTTGATAGAGTTGAAATCATCGATCTCCTTGCAGATGATGAGGTCGCCCTGCTTGAAGGTGGGCTTCATCGAGTCCGACTCGACCGTCATCGGCATGAATCCGAACAGGTGCGCGACACCGTTGTTCTTGCTCGATGAGAATACCATTATGGTGATGAGAAGTGCGAATATTAAGACTATCCATGCCAGAACATTTGCAAAGATACTCAATGCCTTTTTCATAGTTGATCTCCTTTTACGTTGTTTCCGTGATCTTAAAGCTCATGCTGAGCTTGAGAGTACCGCCGATGATAGCGTCAACGCAGTCGGGGTCGTTGCCCTCGAGCCATATCACCACGGTATACTTATCCTTATCCTTAGCCTTGAATTTATCGCCTGAGGTACGCATCACGACCGATGACGACAGGAATTCGCTGTCACAGTCGCTCTCCTTGCCCATACCGCTCGACTTTGTCTTGCCGTAGACCGTCTTTTCGCCGTTCTTGTACACCGCAATGCGGACAGCCTCGTCAACGCCCTTTGTCACGTTCTCGATGTTCATCTCACCCGTATAGCTGACGGTATCGTCGCCCGAGTTGATGAGGTAGAAAGTGTAGGCTATGTAGCTGTCGCCGTTGTGGCTGCCGTTTATCTTATCAACGTTCGGAGGTATATCCTCTCCGCTGATATTCGTCATATCATAGACGATATTCGCATTCAGCACGGCGTTGGACCTGTCGTAGTCGGGAGTCTCCGACAGGGTGAGTCCCTGATGGACCATGTCGTACTTGTTGACCTTTACGGTAAAGCTGCCGAACTTGTCGTAGAAATAGGATATCGCATACGCGACAGCCACGAGCAGCACCAGTATGATTACCAGCAGCGCCAGCACTCTCATCAGTATGAAGTGCCGCTTGACCTCTTTGCTCTTTCTTCTCAGCTCAAGGACGTCTCTGACTTTTTCCTCCATTACGAGACACCCCCTTTATTTATGTCATGTATCAGACTTGCGTCTGACGTATCTTTCTGTCATATACTTGCCTGCGAGCGAGCCAGCACAGTACGCGCACTCGAACGAGTACAGCGTCTCAGCCTGTCGGCTGTTGTAGACTCCGTCCGCAATGGGCTCAGCGCCGATGTCGTTGACGAAGCCGATTATGGATTTTACAGCGTTGTCCGAGCGCTCGCTGTTTCCGAGGAAGTTCGCCACCTCGGGGCTGAGCAGCACGTAGTCCACCGAGAAGCCCGAGAGCCTCATCATGGGACAGGTATCGCCGCCGAAATTCACGAGCATGAAGTGGAAGCCGCGGTTGCGCAGATGCTGTAGCACTCTCGCCGCCTGACCGTCAGTCTCGGCAAGGAGCTTCTCCGACAGCTCGAAGCATATCCTGCTCGTGGGGACGCCATAGCGTGAAAAATACTCGAGCAGCTTCTTTTCGGCGCCCTGCTCCTTCAGGAGCTTTACGGGCATATACACCGATATCCAGCTGAAATTCAGCTCGCGCTCGGTGAATGTCCTGTACGCCTCGAGAGCCTGTATCAGCTCGAGGTAGAAGAGCCTTATCGCCTGATTCGTTATCTCGCACACGTCGCGGAATTTGTCGGGCGTGAGCACGCCGAGCTTCGGGGAATTCAGCCGCGTCTGGGACTGGTATGCCGCTATCTGACCGCTTGAGATATCTCTTATCACGCGATAGTGCAGCTCGACGGCGCGAACTCCGTCAACGAGTGACTTTTCCGCATTTTTTCCCATATCGGCACCCCCTTTCGCCATTATGCGCTCATATACTCTTATACTATTTTATTATATCATATGAGATGCCAATTGTCAATGAATTAACTTATAAAAATAGCGGGAAAAATTCGTGCATTTGCATAAAAAGGAAGAATCACCGATACTTTGCGTAAATTCAAGAACGATTATTACTGTCTGTTGCTTCAAGGCTTTCTGTCGCTCTTTTGCTGCGCTTTCCGATATGAGCTCTCCACGCACCTTCTGCTTTGCAAATAATACCTGTTTATCCAATGACAGATCATTCAGCATAGTTCATTTATTAACGCAAGCAGAGTATCTGCTGAGATATCGGCCGGAAGTGATATTTGCAAGCCATTTTTCTCAATACGAATATCTGAGTTTAGTCTTGGGACAGCTACAGGCACTATTGCAGGTTTGGATTCCAAACAGCACTCCCGAATTTTGCGAAGATGATAGTAATACGTCTTGGGACTGATACCATTCTGAGCGCAGAATGCTGTTACGGTCATACCGCTTTCCTGCTGTGCTTTGATCTGCTCACTCCATTCCTGCAGCTGTACATCTCTCTTGACATTGGTAATAGCTGTCGTTATTTTCATTTCCGTATTCCCCCTATGTCTAATTTAGTCCAGTTTACTCCATCGACTATTTTAGATACTCTAATTTAGTCCATGGACTTGCTTAGACTTTATTATACATCAGATTCCTTTTTGGTGGAATACGTCCTTTATTTTACGCTTACGTCTATGCACTCACAATTTAATGCATAGCGGTTTTAATCGTTAAAGCGACAGCAGCAAAGAAACAGCGGCTCCTTGGAAGTTGTTGAGGACTTCCTGGAGCCGCTATTTTTGTGGGTTATGTCTTAATCGAATGCGTCAGCATCAATCTTAGCATTAGTGTAGATGATATGATCATCTGCATTGGTTCCACTCATTTGAACAGGTTTTGTTTCAGTTGTGCCATCCACCTCGATTTCTTGCATTTCATATAGGCTAGCGCTCACAATCACCTTATAATTGCATTCGTTTTTACGCCCATGCCACTTCCAGACACTGATGAATTGGAACTGAACCAAGATATTGTAGTAAATCCCAAATAGATGACGCAGCCAAAAATGGCTAAAAATAGGCGTTTTCTCCCTATATACCGCCTAAAAAGAAATGATAAAAACCATAGATGACGGAATATCGGCAAATGGCTAAAAACCGTCACAAAGAAATAATTTGTGAATAATCTGTAAATTATTACTGTTTTCTCCTGTTACATAATAAAACAGCAGCCCACCGGATAGCTCTCCTCCTTACGAACTCCAT
Organism: Anaerotruncus sp. MC2020; assembly: GCA_000701945.1. GTDB lineage: Bacteria > Bacillota > Clostridia > Oscillospirales > Ruminococcaceae > Ruminococcus > Ruminococcus flavefaciens_B. The sequence continues at coordinate 126,170 of KL370842.1, read as the reverse complement.
CGTAACTTGGATGCTTACCCAGCGGGCTGCTTCATTATTATATTTAGTTTTGAACATTATCCCTAATTATGTATCAGCCTCGTAAAAGAACGATTGCCGCACGCAATCAAAATATTAAAAGGAATAATGTGGCGAAATCTTTAAATCTCCCGTTTGGTATCGTAGAATCGATAATCACGGCTACTCACTTCGCCGAAACTCGGCAACTTTCAACGCTGTCGTCAGGTCAAACACTATCATCCTGTGATCAGGCATAGCTATCCCATTGATGCGGTACGTGTACTTTTTATCCCAACCACAGGTCTCATAGATAAACCTCACCAGATCCATGCTTTTGATGTCGTAATGCTCCCGTGTCATCACATCCAGCAGTTGATGAGAACCGTCCGACTCATAGCCGCAGCATTCAATCCCGAACTGCTTGTGATCAGTATCAAGCAGAAAGCGAAAGTACGGAGGATAGTTCAAAGCTTTTAAAGTGGTCTTGAATATGGTGATTCTTCCGTAAGATATGGCAAAGCTGATGCCAGGGTCACTATAATCCCAAGTTGTCTGCTCCATCTGACGCCTCCAGTTCATACGTTTTTTCTTCAACAGGGCGCACTTCGCCTATTGGTTTTGCATCGGCACTTTGATCGGGTATTATTGATGCTGATACAACAGGGACATCAGAAGACACAGAGTCAGTCGCCAGTAACAACTGTTCTCCTTCGGCTTCCACAGACTTCTTTCCACCTGTGAGCGCAGCCACATTGATATACCCCTTCTCCGCAGTTATCTGGGTCTGCTTTTTATGTTCCTCTAAAGGCACACCAAAGGTTCTGGCTATATCCTCGGAATAATAGCCTTTTCTGGTATCAACAGGCTCAGTGACAGCCTCTCCCTTCTTCGGTTTCTCATGGAAGATCTCTGTTACACTCAGGTCAAAGGCATAATAGGTCTCACCGTCAAAGTCAACCTTATAGCCCAGTATCTTATAACGGCACTTCGGATCCCACCCCATCATGTCATACAGTTGTTTCGTGAAATCAGGGCAGGTCATCTTTCGACTCTTGCGCTTGTCAGGCTTTGCAACACACCAACGCAGAGCGTCTTTATCGTTTTCTCCACAGCCTTTGACCGCAAACATCTTCTCATCCTCACAGAGTAAGAGCTGAACATATACTACATCCTCCAGTCCGTTGATGCAGGCCGTGTTGAAGGTAATGTTTTCATTTCTGATCACAACCGCAGGATCACGCAGATGAGCGAATAGTTCCTTGCGGACAACCACAAATCTATAGCCGCCGAAGGCTTTTTCAATCTCCAGCCTGCGCACCTCTTTTGCTGTGGCAAGCTCATTCTCAGTTATCTCTTCACTCAGCAGATTCATCTGCTCCGTCATTATTTTCCCATCCTTCCATAATTGCTTCAGCTTCCTCCATCAGCTCTGCAAGCATATCGGAGGAAAGTACATTCATTTCTTCGATTACTTTTGCTGGTCTGAGAACATCCCAGTCGCCGCTGTAGTGCTGCTGCGTCAGCAAACAACTGTGGACAATCGACAAAATTGGCGTTCCGAAAGTCGCTGCCCATGAAGGAGGATAAACCTTCACCGTTTCCTCAACTACGATTTCTTCGGTATTTTCGTCACTGTCTTCGGCAATCTCAGGAACGATCACCTTTTCCACAGTTTTGGTTACTACAGGCTCGTCAAGTTCAAACACAAGAAGCTTATCGGTTCCATTTGTGTGAAACTGCCCCTTGAATCTGTACTTACCCTCGTCCTCCCAGGACATCAGACTGAATAGGACCTTAGACAGACCACGGCAGCTCATACAGTTCACGATCCACTTGTCCTCTTTGAGCCTGCCCCAGTGTATCGCATTCGGATTATCCTCTTCGCAGGGTCTGATTGCTATGCAGTTATTTACAGTATTGATGAGAAGCTCCACATACTCAACATCCTCAAACTTTCTGAGGCAGGCTGTTGTAAAACGCATTTTTCCGCCTGAGATCGTTAGAAACAAATCATCTGAAGACGGAAAGAAGAGTGAGCTGACACGCTGATAACCTCTCATATTTAGTTTCTGTCCGTCCATGTGTACTTGTTCTGCAACATTAGGATTATTGACGCTCTCGCAAGCCATCTGATATTCCTCCGGAGAAAAGCCCTCCCAATTGCGGTCAATCGGCACATAGCCCCGAAGGATGCCGTCCTCGATCACACTCATTACTGGCAGTGCATGCTTTTTCCTTCTGTAATGACTGGACGCACGGATAAGCTGCGCGGCATTATATACATCACGGCTGACAATTGCATCGTGATGATTACGCTTTCGGTATTTTGGCAGCTTGCCTTCATTTTTGACCGATTTATGCGTTTTGAAGTCCGGCGTGTATGTTTTATGAGCCAACACATCACCACAGTGACGCTCATTATCAATAATACCGGTTATCCATGAGGCTTCCCACTCTGTATTTCCAAGTTTTGTCTCGCGCTGATAGCTTGTCAGGATTCCTGCAATTTCTGCGGTTGACCAGCCATTTACATAGAGGTAGTATATGACTTTCACCGTCTCGGCTTCGACCTCATTGATCACAAGGTCACCGTTCTCATCCTTATCATAGCCGAGTAGTTCAGGAGTCAGGAAGATTCCGTTTTGAAAGCGGCGCTGGATAGACCAATTCATGATAAAGGACTTTGAACGCGACTCCTCCTCTGCAACAGTCGCAAGGATAGTTAAAAGCATTGTACCTTCTGCGCCAAGCGTACAGAGATTGTTTTCGTCAAAACAAACGCCCACGCCATAGTTGCGAAGTTCCTGCACAATAGAAAGGCAGTCTACGACATTTCTGGCAAAACGGGCTATGGATTTTACAAGGACAAGCTGCACTTTTCCAGCCTTGGCGTCCTCTATAAGCTGGAGCATACCTGCTCTGTGCGAAAGCTCAGTTCCGGAGATTCCTTCGTCGCTGTAGATGCCTGCAAATTCCCAATTAGGATTATCATTGATTCGCTGGGTGAAGTCCTTTACTTGCAGTTCAAATGAAGACTTCTGCTCGTCGTTCTGTGTGGAAACACGGACATATGCGCCAACACGCATTTTACGATTTTCAATATCAAGATCGTTGTCTTCATTTGCAGGAATGACCTCTATCTCAGATGGATCAACGCCTTTATATCTCTCACATATTTCGCTCCTATGCTCGGAATCTCTGACCTTGCGCTTTGTCGCTTTCACTGTTCTCCACCTTCCGTGTGTTCTTCTCCAGGCAATACCCAGTACCATGTACGCATTTTCTTATATGGTTTGATGCCAAGTTCTGTCTTAACCTCATTCATGGTCTTATCGCCGATGTGATATTCCGCCATGATTCGCTTGATCTGCATAGATTCCACAGCTCCGTTTTTAAGAGCTTTCTTTATCAGGAGTGCCGCAAGCTCATGCTTCGTCTTAGGCAGTGTTTCTAATGTGATTTCAGATGAATAATCTACTTCTGCCATATCTGCTACACCGCACCATTGAAAGCCGGTATTCGGTCGAATCTCAAACATGAGGTCTGGTGCTTTGGAACCCAGGCTGTTCTTGACCTGTTTCACAATGCGAATATTCTCATCTTCAGCACTTTTCTCAACCTGAAGGACACTACGTGCAGCAGCGACAACGTCAATGCTGCCGAGACCTCTATACAAGTCTTTTGCACTTTCCTTTTTGCTGAAGTGACCAATCAGAACGATAGCACAGTTATATGTAGATGCCCACATTCCAATGCGGCGCATCAGCTTTCTTGCCCTACCTGCCATTTGCAGGTCAGAGTCATTCCCAACGTATGATTGGATAGGATCAATGACCACAAGGTGGGGTTTCCATTCGATGATAGCATCTCGGATTCGTTCATCATCCAATGTCAGACCACTATACACATCTTCATCAATGAAGGCAATATTACGGCATTCTGCTCCTGCGGAGACAAGTCTCGGCTTGATCGTATCCTTTGCTCCGTCCTCAGAACATTGGTAGATGATTCTCTGTGGTGCGCAAAATGTTCTGCCGTCAGGAGTGGCTCCGCCCTTTGACAGTTCTGCGATAAGGTTTATCATCATTGTTGACTTTCCGCAGCCAGGGTCTCCTTGCAGAAGAGTGATTTTTCCGATTGCAATATATGGCTCCCACAGCCAGTTCACCGGCATAGCGGTAACATCGCTGTATAAGGTCAAAAGCTTGGATTCCACGGTTCTCACACTCCTGTTTTGACATTATTTATGACACTATTATTTCATCTTTTATTATACAGGAGATAGGGATATCTTACAAGGAACCATTGATTCCTATTCGTAGTAATAGCAGGAACCCACGGTTCCTATTTCCGCTTAAGATGGTGCAACAGTAGGGAGAGAAGCGACCGCCATCTTAAAAAATTGGAAAAAACGCTTGCTATGTGTGCCACCTGATGGTATTATTGTTACTGCCATGCGGGCCACATAGGAAGGTTGATAGTATATGGATACAAACTATGGACTGATTGGTTCAAAAATAAGGCATTACCGAGAATCGAAGAGATTATCCCAGGAAGAGCTTGCAGACAAGATCGATATTTCTGAGAGGCATCTCCGAAACATCGAATATGGTAAAAAAGGACCTAGTGTTAGCCTGTTAATCTCAATAGCCAATGCTCTTAACATTACTGCGGATGAACTCCTCGCAGACTATCTGAACAACTCCGCAGAAAAGCAAAACACAGAATTACTGACAGTTTTCAGTGACTGCACCCTCACAGAAAAGACAATCCTCATGGATATGCTCAAGCACATGAAGGCTCTCCTTCTGGAGAACGGAATCTAAAACAAAAATACTGCCCGCATAGGTGGCGGAGCATCCGGATTCGTCTTGGATGCTTCTGCTCTTCTACTTGGGCAGTATTTTATATTTTACACCAGTTATATTTTAGAACCGTAAATAATTAAATATAAAATATTTTCAGAGCTTTAGTCATTTACATACTATTTGAAAGGAGCGAGAAGTATATGATCTGATTCTATACTATTATAATAGTATACTTTAGATGGGAAACTATACCATTATAATAGGGGGATTATTTGTAATTCTATAAAGCCCATCATAATTTGAAGGCAAAGGATGATGAAATGAACAAATATTATATGAACGGCAAGCTGACACATAAGGCTTCCGATCACAACACCAAACGCTGTGAGGTTGAGAAATGGGTATTCCTGCCTCACTCTGACTTTGAAAGGCTGAAAGCAAACCCATATCAGGAGCATGAAGCGATAACTGCCGCAAAGGACCTTATGTATGAGGACAAGGAAGCTTATCACTGCATAATGCTGCTTGACGAGTACGGCGAAGACGGACTGCTCATCGAAGCGGAAGGATTTGATTATCCTCGCCTTTCAATGTTCGTTCCCGATGCAGCTCTTATCTATGAGCGTTATAAGACATCTGAGGCTGAACTGAAGCTCCATGATATGATCAGGGATACTGTCGAAAAGATCGCTGAACTTGCTCATACAGATAAGACGGACTTCACATCTGCTGATATGATCGACATGGACGAGGTCGAGAGTCTTGTCAAAAATGCTATCGTACAGCAGCTCGCAATGAGAGATGACATCAAAGTGGCTCAGAACACAGACATAGGAGTCGACTTTCAGCCGGATATCCACGTCGAGACAAAGGAACTTACAGAGCTGAAGTTCTACTGTCCCCTTAAAGTTCAGCGAGAGATTCAGCCTTCATATGATGAGGATGAGGACGATGAATGCTTTGATGAAACTGAGGAGCTCTCAGACTTTGAGGTCCTTGAGTACCAAAGTGAGATCAGTGATGCGATCGAGGCTTATCAGTGTGATGATGAAGAAAACCGTGGTATAATGGCTTACCTTGGAGATAGAAAGCGTTTCGCCGATAAAGTTTACTCCGTATTCCCATCCGTTGAAAAGGTCGGTGAGAGGCTCATGGGCGTTTTCACTTGCAAGATATGTGGTGAACTTGACAGCTATGAGTATGATGAATTGCTTCATGAGCTTTCGGGACAGGCTTCAGACGGATGGGGCGAAGGATTCGAGCAGCATGAGATCCATACTTCCGAAGGAGACATCTATGTCAGTTTCTATGATACCAGTGGTGCATGGGAACTTGTTCCCGAGGAAGAATACATTAACGAAAAAACAGAAGATATGGAGATGAGTATGTGAATAAAGTAGAGATAACTATACCTCCGCAGATTTCGGAAGCTATCGAGAAAGCTGCGGAGAAAGAAGGAATAACCGCAGATGAGCTGACAGAAAGAGCTATGAAGAAGCTCTTGGAGAGGAGCGATGAGAATGTCAGAAACTGAGAAAAAGGGCATAACAGTAAAGATCGACGCTGACCTTCATGCACAGGTCAAACAGTACATTGAAGAAAACGGTATAACAATGGCGGAGTTTGTATCAAAAGCACTTGATGACGAGCTCCATCCCAAGACAACTATCAAGGAGGAAAAATATATGGGAAATATGCGTACAATGGCTTTTCAGGTCCCGGAGGACCTCTTTAATCAGATCAAAGACTACCTTGAGAGACACAACATGACACAGAAGCAGTTCGTCCTCGGTCTTATTCAGGATGAGCTTGACCGTGATTACGAGGAACAGCAGGCAATGGCTGAAAAGCAGCAGTCAGAGGATGAGCCTGACGAAGATGAGGAAGAAGCTCTCGATGAAGACGAGGACGAAGACTTGTCCGAGGATGACGATGAGGATCTCGACGAGGATGAAGAAGAATCCGAAGATATTGAAGAATCTGAGGAAGATGAGATGTCTATGGAAATGTGAGGTGGTTGCATGAAAGGATTCCCTTCCAGAGAACAGGTTGAACGGCTGAGACAGCAGTACCCGAAAGGAACAAAGATATGCTGCGACAGCATGAACGAAGATCCCAGACCTATCCCTCCCGGTACTATCGGAGAAGTTATAGGAGTGGATGACGCCGGACAGGTCATGACGAGATGGAGCAACGGCAGTTCTCTTTCTATAATCCCAGGCGTTGACAGCTTTCATGTAGTTCAGCAGGCTGAGGACGAAGAACCTGAGATAGAAGAATCTCAGGGAATGTCGATTGACTTATAATGCCTGATATGGTATAATATAGCTCACAGTAATATCAGAGAGGAAAGATATAATGGAAAAAGAACAGAATACTGTTGAGCTTACAAGGTCAATGTATAAGGAAATCAAGTCGATGAACCGAGATCAGATGCAGCAGGTGCTGACTAACATCTATGACCAGGGTGCTAAAAGCGTCGAGCATGGTGCTATCGAGTTCGAGAGCCTTCGTGAAGAGATCGGCAAGATCAACGGTATCGGCGAAAAACGTCTTGATGAAATAATGGCAGTAATAGAGAGCTTCATCTCTCCTGCCGAATAACAACTGAATATTATTATAAATATAATTAAAGGCCACCGGTGGTGAGTCCGTAACAGGACAGCTATCGGTGGCCTTTTTTCGTTACATACAGCTGTCTGCAAAAATGCAGGCGGCTGTAATTTTTTGATGAAAGGTGTGAGTCTATTGAACAATGCAAATCAGAAGAATCATTACAGAGAAAAAAGAGAGGTGAACTATAACATTGATACGATATTTAGATATGTTCGCAGGTATCGGCGGTTTCCGCTCAGGCCTTGAACGAGTCGGCGGCTTTGAGTGTGTCGGTTACTGCGAGATAGACAAATTCGCAAAACAGGCGTATGAAGCGCTTTACGACACATCAAAGGAGGTTTACTACGATGACGCAAGAAAAATCATCCCCGAAGACTTGCCGGATATCGACCTTATTTGCGGAGGTTTTCCATGCCAAGATGAGTATGCAGAACTGCTATGAATTGCCTGAAGCACAGGTGCTTCGCATTTCGGCGGAGGACCTGCGTAAGATGAACAACAAGGAAGGACTTATCCTTCAGGGCTGCGGCGGTGATCTTCAGGAATGGGCTGACGGTATAAACTCAGCACTTATTGATACTGAGATACTCAGGCATACGGCATTTGAGAAAATGTACGTTTTCGAGAAAGAGGGACTTACTAATATCATGTTCCTTTTCGAGGATGTGGAGCTTGATGTTGGAAAGCTGGCAATGTGGAGACTCCAGACACATGAGCAGTTCGGCGGAACTTGGCTCTCAGACTATGTCCCCAACAGGCTTGGCGGTTTTATTGAGGAACAGCCTGCACAGGAGCAGAAAAAGCCCGATTGTCCCCTGATTGGCGAGGATTCGAACATCTTTCACCTCTTGGGAATAGCATCGAAAACTCTCAAAAGAAACGGCATGGCTGAACAAGCAAAGGAAATGTGCGACCGCATCACATCATCGGGCGACTATAACAAGGCTCTCTGTATAATCGGAGAATATGTCAATATTACGTCAGTTGACGATGACGAACCGGAAGAAAGTGAGGATGAAGAAATGGAGGTAACGATGAGTTAACTCCGGAAAGGAGTATAATGGGAGGCATTATTACCACAGGGTGCGAACCTCCGATACCGTGGATCGGCGGTAAAACGGTACTCCTTCCCGTCATAAAGCGAATTATCCCCGAAGGACAGAACAAATTCGTGGATGTATTCGGCGGCGGAGGCTCGGTATCGCTTTCAGGAAAGTACGCACCTATTCAGATATATAACGACTATAACCAGCACCTGACGAACTTCTATACTATAATCAAATCTCGGTGCCGAGATCTTGTAAGCGCATTCGCAGGTGCATTCGGAAAAGACGGCAAGCTTGTTGAAGAGATCGAACAACGTATATTCGCAAATATACGCGATCAATTCAATGCTTGCTGTCTTGTTTTTTACAGAGCCAACACATTCGAGGAATTCTATGACTCGATCCTTAAACTGATGAATAAGGCTGAAAATATACAGGATAAGCAGCACGTATGGATGAATTCGATGACAGCATGGGAGCTGTTTACGGCGAGGGAAAAAGATCCTGAACTCTTTGACGCTCTCATGTTCCTCATTCTTATGAAGTGCAGCTTCTCCGCCACAGGAAAAAGCTGGGCTTGCAAAGGTACTAATGCTGAAACTGCGATACGCCTTATCAATGAAGCATCAAGAGCATTTCAGTATCTGGCAGTTGATAACAGAGATTGCCTTGATATAATACGGATTCACGATGCTATAACAACCATATTCTACTGTGATCCACCATACTACATGGCGGAGAAATGCTATAGCGGAGTTCCGCTGTTCGGAGATGCGATGCATCGGGCACTGCATGATGCATTACTTAAATGTAAGGGAAAAGTCATATTATCGTACAATGAATGTGATTTCATAGATCAGCTTTACTGTGAGGAAATCTGGTACAAGATGAGGATAACCAGACCTCACAGCATGGTGCTCCATAATGAAGCTGGAGCGACATATGATGAGTTTATCATTGCAAATTTCGATATTTTTGAGTTATATAACGGTGACGGACAGGCATCTTTCTTTGACCTGACCGGAACTCTGACCGCAGAAGGGAGAATAATCATATGAAAAGAGTAATATCATCACAGGCTGTTATGGATAATGGAAAATCAACATTTTCAGGACTTTTTAACAGTGATGGCACACCAGTAGAGGTCGAACTCATTGTTGAGGACGGCTGTGCTCTTGTGTCCATCTATTCCATTGAGAAAGATGATGAGGAATATATCGGCAGACCTCTTACCGAGGACGAGATAGAGGCGATATGCAGGAACTATAAAAACTGCGACGATTGTCCACTTTTCAATTACTGCGATGAGGAGATGATGTGATTTGAAGGGGCTTATATATAAATACTCTCGGGAAACCGCAAAATACGAGAACGAGCTAAGAGAGTATCAGGAAAGCAAGAGGGAGAACATCAAGTGTAAGGAAGCTATCGAAGAAGCCATAAAGACGCACTTTGACGGTATGCATCTTGATACTTCTTGTGTACAGGACATCTTCTCAGAGTTCGGATATGACCGCACAATGTGGGTACTGGCGGCAACTGTCAAGAATAAGAGCTTCGACGGCAGATTCTCAAACATCAACAAGGGATGGGCTCGTACTATTATCCCATCCCATCTCGATAAATATGAGTTTGACGAGTATGCAGTGCAGTCGCATCCTGCGGTGCTTAACGGATTTATCGACAGTGTAAGAGCTGAATATGAGGCTCTGGGACTTCTATCCTCTGAGGAATGCCTGAAGGACAGCTACAAGGAGGACTATACCCATAAGCTGCTCATACTCCGTCCGGAGATACTCAACGATCAGTCCAGAAAGCCTGCATTCCAGTATTTCTATGCTGAGAACGGCTTTGGCTGTGATCCGAACAGCATAGGCAGAAAGGTATTCGGTACCTTCATTGCTGACGGCGAGAAGTCTCACTTCTCCAGAGGTGACTTCATTGGTGTTGCCGACAAAGAAAAGCTTCCTGAATGGGCAGCGAAGCGTCTTGAAGCAATATCCGCTCCTAAAATAAAGGTCCGTATTTATCAGATCAACTCCGAAAAGGATATGAAGGATCTTGAATTCAGGGACTACGACTTCGCAATGAGCAAGGGCGGTGTGGATCCGGGCATATATCAGCAGGTCTACGGTGGCATCCCTTATGCAAATAACCTTGAAGAACTCTTCATGCAGTGCAATACAGGCAATTCTCCGCTTGGCTTTTACGGACATTCAATGTCCGTCAGCGACGTAGTGGAGATATGCGAAGGCAAAGACAGAGGCTTCTACTTCGTGGATAGCATAGGCTTCAAGAGGCTTGATGACTTCGATGTATCTCAGACGGATCATGAAGACCTCATGAAGGTGGTAATTCTGGAAAATGACAGGGAGCCATACAAGGCTGAGATACGCAAGGATATCCATGCAATGCAGAGCATAGTCGGCGGTCTTATCGAGCCTGTATATTTCGAGGAAAACGGCGATGCACTTTGTTTCTGCAATGAAGAATTCCTGCTCAATAACTCTGCACCGAACAGAGTCATAGGCAATACCCTTATTCACGGTACTTGCTTTATCTGCGGCGACGGTTACAATGACGAAGGAGAGCGTGACTCCTGCACTCTGACCGACGAGCAGGTAGATAAGTATATACAGATGTTTCCACAGTCGGTGGTAGAGATATCGCCCGAGGAAGACATCGGAATGACAATGATCAGTTTCTAACGATGAAAGGAGAAAAATTATGAGAGTAAACGCAAAGATCACCAAAATTATCGACAAGCCCGATTCATCTATCAAGGCGTTCGCAAGCGTAACGCTTGACGGCTACTTCGCAGTTCACGGCGTTAAGGTCTGCGATGGCGAGAAGGGACTCTTCATCTCTATGCCTTCAACATCTTACACTTCAAACGGTGAGACAAAGTATCGAGATACCTTCCACCCGATCACTAAGGGAGCGAGAGAAGCTCTTACTCAGGAGGTACTCGATAAATATGAGGCAGCGATCTCACAGACTCAGGACGAAGGTATCGAGATACAGGATCTTCCCGAGGACGAGGAAGAGTGCGAGGAACTTGACGAACCTGAACCCGAAATGTCTATGTGAACATTGTCGGTATTCAGACGGTGCATATAGGTGAAAAGGTAGAAAAAACTTCTTAGGTATGGATTTTTGTAAAACGGTGTGGTATAGTGGAAGCTGAAAGAAGGTGGAAACTGTGAAAAAAATCATCTCTATCTTAATCATATCCGCTATACTCACAGGCTGTGGTCATATCTCAGATGATTCGCCGGATGTTGCAGAGGAAACCACGACGGCTAGTCAGATAACAGAAACAATAGCCTCAGATACAACTGAAGCGGTCACTTCAGATGTTGCGGTTACGAATGAGGTCACAACGGTTAATAGCTCACAGTCGGTAACCGATATAACGACAACAGCAGCCGATAATACAAATGGTAAGCCAAAGAAGGAAAATAAGAAGACTCAGAACTCACAGGATCACAATGCTCAAGAGGTAAAACAAAACGAGAATAAGACTACAACTCCTGTTCAGACTCCCCCTCAAAGAGCGGAATCACCTGCGGTAACTGAGAATAAAGCTACACAGGCTGTATGCACAACAACTCCGGTTGTCACTACTGCTCCACCGGCTGTAACTCAGCCGCCAAGACAGACAGAACCCCCCAGGCAGACCGAACCGCCTGCACCCAAACAGCAGGTCCTTGACTACGATAGGCTTAATGACCAGATTCAGACCTTCATAGATGGCTATGACATAGATTATGACTGGCTGTACGAGAAAGGAAAGAATCTGAGCCATGACGGTACTGACTACGGAAAAGCCGTAGCTATATGTCAGGAAACAGAGAGCATGGGCGGCGTGAACTGCATAAACTATGCAATAAACGCATACTTCATGGCACAAGGTGCTGGACTGGAATGCTATATAGCCAGATCATCAGACTATGATTGGTACGGTCATGTAGCAAATATAATCAGACTTGACGGCAAATGGTACTATATGGAACCTATGGGAGATGTAGTTGGAGCACCCAATTCATGTCCGAGTGGTGGGATACCATATCCTAATGGACTGGATATAGTGACAGACATCTACGACAACAGAAAAGACGTAACAGTCGAAAGCGACTGGTACAAGTAAGAATCATGGACGGAGCCGAGAGATCGGCTCCTATTTTCATCTATGAAAGGAAAAGAAAGTATGACAAAGAATAACAATTTTATAAGAAAGATCAGCGCAGGGCTTATAGCAAGCCTCTGCGCTGTTTCTATGTTATAACAACATATCATAGTTACCATAATCAGCTTTAGTTATAAAAATATATCAATAGTTATACAACAGCACGATTATACAATCTGTATTCGACAAATAGCGCTATTATGCAAATCTTTAGTTGAAGTAATTATCAGGTTAAGCAAACATTACAAATAGTAAATGGTATAATTAGTTATAATGTGCATTGAAAACGGTATATAAAAATGATATAATATAGGAGAGTAACTATGCAGTAACAGGGATATTATGCCATTTTGCAAATACACGGCATGGGAGGTGAACATAGTGAGTGCAAAGGCTTATGAAGCACTATCTAAGTCAAATGAATTAACGCCTGTTAGCGAGACTGCACAAAGTCCGGAACAGCGTAATGATGATGAAAAAGAGCGAAAGAAACGAATACGAGGTACCTTGATTAAGTTCGGCTCGCTCGCTGTGTTCGCGTTCATCGTATGGGTTTTCGCTACAATCAGCTGGTTTTCGCAAAACACCTCCGTGTCCGGAAACGGTATGGGTGTAAGCATAGGAGCTAATGGATTTGAGCTTCGTGTAAGCGGCGAAAGCGAGGAGTCACAAGGAGCAAAAATCGGTTACTCCGACCTTTATACATACATTGATTCATCATATAGCGAAAATACTCTTTTACAAACGAATGCAGGTCATGATACAATTCGCTGGCGTATGGCAGGCTCAGATGACAAACTCAAACCAGGTGCTCAAGGTGAATTACGTTTTGAAATAATTTCAAGTAGCGCAAATATTGATACATTAAAATATAGTCTTGAAATAGAGTGCTATTCAGCGACAACTGTAATTAACAACACTACTAACGAGGAAGAAGTAACAGGTCTGACAAAAATCTTGCAAACTGATGCCAATATGACTCAGGAAAAAAAGGATGGCGCTAATTACTTAAAGTCGCATCTTATGTTTTTTACCGACCGTGAAGGCAACAGTGAGGCAGATTATCGATATAGCGGTCTTATTACAGATATCACAGATTTCACACTTACACCTGATGCAAATGATGAAGCCGTGATCTATTGGATATGGCCCAACACTTTCGGTCAGATCGCTCTCGATTCGTCTTTGGAAGCCGACCGTAATTATCTCAGCACTGGTGCAGTGTCTGTTTTAAAACACGAAGTTTGCGAACCAAGCGGCACAGATGTTCCTAATGACCGTGATAAGATGACATCTTTTTTGAAAACGAATAGTTATGTTTTCAAAGGCAATCAAACATATAGTACTTTAATCGACACCCTTTATTCAAAAAGAGGTTCATCAACCAATTACCAAATTGAATATGAAAAGCTCAGCGGAGGATACAATGCAGCTGATCTCGCTATAGGTCAGAATGTTGATTATGTTTCGGTGCTTTTGAACGCCACTGCGTGATAAATAACTGAAACCAAAGGAGGTGGAGACATGAAAGTTGTCAAAAACATATATAACGGCTTAAAAAAAATGCCTTGGAAAAAGAAAGCTCAGCTTTCTATCGCATTCATTCTAACCGTTGCTTTGCTTGTCTCCGCGCCTTCTTTCGCATGGTTCAGTTATAAGCGCAGGATAGTCAAGCTGCAGAAAGTCGAAGCGCCCAATGTCTTGGTTTTGTCTGCCGCACATCGTGAGGAAAGTATGTGCTTTGAGATAAACGGCATAAACCCGAATGAGATTGCAAAAGATGTCCATTTACAGGATATAAAGGATTCAGTCGGCACGGATCCTGAGACCGGTGAAACAATATACCAAGACAGAAAGATAACCTACAAGGATTATGTTTTTTGCGTTACTGGTACTGCCGTTGATAAATTCACTATACAATTAGCGTATACCACAAACAATCCGTTCACATACGCAGTATATGCAGCCGATGAATTGACAGAAGCAGAATTGACAACACAATTAACAGGTGTTGCCGATGGTACCCCAATCGATTTTGTGGCATATACCATTCAAGATAAGCCTGTAAAGATACAGGAAACAGAATTAGCCGAATATATAAATCTAAGCAATGACACGGGTAACGATTATCATCTTGATACTGATTCAGATATACTCTGCTATAGAATTGACACGTCAACCAACGAAGGAAACAGCGGATTGAATAACGGACAATATACTGGCACATATCTGAACAGCAGCGACGGTTTAGATGCTAACAATGACGTTAAAGTGGTAAATGGCGCAAACGTATCTACAAGCGGAACAGATGGAAATTATTATCGCTGGGCTTATGAGCAGGGAGACGGTGTATATCAAAACAGTCATCATGATGCACGACCGGTTTACTGGCAGGCTACAAATGTCTCGGCAATACCCGGCGAAACGAATTCAAACAGAGCTCCATTCAGCAGACACTTTATTTTAAGAGTGCAATGGACCGCAGATGCTCTGGATAATACTGAAAAAGAAACAGATATTGTATATCTTTCTGTAAAAGCAACCAGCTAATAGCCTTTTATCACTATGATAAATTATAAGAAAGGAGGCTGCAAATATGAAAGCACAAATAAAAAGCACTAAAATAGGCAAATTTATTGCTAAGCATTGGGTAATAATGTGGATCGTTGTAGCCTCAGTTCTTCTGGTAACTATTCTTGGTGCTTGGGGCTCATATACCAATACAGACCAAAGATTGAAAAGAGTAGTTGCTCCCTATTCAACGACAGGCAGTCTGTTCACATCTAATTACCTTAAACTCGGCAGTTCAACAATTGAATCTGCATATTTTGATCAACTCCCGCATACTTACAGGGTAATCATAAGGAACCACGATCCCTCAGATCCTGAAACAATGTTTGATGGTAACATACCGTATACACTTTACGCATATCTTGCTCATAAAGACGGCACATTGTATAATTCAAGCAACGATTCTGCCGCATTAACGGCTTTGGGAAACATGGAAATAACGATCAATTGCGGAACAGATACTATTACTTTAAATCGTACAACATTAGAAGGTTCAAACTCAAGTCATACGCTTTCTAAGACAACAGGCAATCACGAAAACACATGGACTGTAAGCTATGATGACAGCATTGCTTTAGGTTCGGATTATTGCGTGAAGCTTATTGCAGAACCAGACAGCTCTACAAATCTTTCATCACTTTCAGCTACGATTATCGTAGATTCATACCCAATACCCAATCCGTCAGGTTGGTCTTGCGAGCTCGCTGAAAGCGGCGAAGAAGATATAAACGATTATGACGCTTTTAATTACACAATATCAGGTACAGGTAAAAGAACTCTTACATTCA
Organism: Anaerotruncus sp. MC2020; assembly: GCA_000701945.1. Classification (GTDB taxonomy): domain Bacteria; phylum Bacillota; class Clostridia; order Oscillospirales; family Ruminococcaceae; genus Ruminococcus; species Ruminococcus flavefaciens_B. The sequence goes on along the minus strand of KL370842.1, from coordinate 110,152 downwards.
GTTATGACGCAACAAAATTAATTGTCAATCCAGCTTGTTATCAGTTTTTCAGCGACGTTGCCAATCCTGAGGATGTACTTGATGCAAATAATCAGCCAACTGGCTGGAAAACTATAGTCATAAACGCTGATCCTGATGCAACGTTGATTAATCGTTATGATTTTCAGGTTTATAAAATAGAGCAGCCATCATCATTTAATGATGTAACACCCAACGGAGCAAATAGTTGGGTCACATTTAATCAGGCTACTGTCAGCAGTTCGTAATAATACTTCATGCCAATCGTATAATTTGAGGGATGGCAGAACAGAGGTGATAATTCATGAAAAAATCCAGTAAGAATAAACGATACACAAAAGCATATAAACGCATTATCAGTTTCACAACTGCTATGGCAATTTGTTTTGGTGATCTTCCGCTTGCTGAATTTAACAGCGGATTCAAGAGAATATCATCTTTCATGAATTCGTTGACTTCGTATGCTTTCAACAGCGCAACGACCGGTGAACCCGTTTATATAAACAGTCTTGCAGATCTGGTAGATTATTCCCAAAACTATGATTCAACTCATGTAAATGATACACTTGTTATCAGCTTTGCAGATGGATTAACAGGTCTCGAGCTTACAGGCTTTACAAAAATAGGAACAGCCGAAGCTCCGTTTGACGGATTGATAAAAGTTGCACCGGATACAATACTTAATCTTCCCACTACAATGTTTGCTTATATTACCGACGATGTCCGTATTATAGGTACAGTTTCTGGCACAGAAACAGATCTTGTCATGTCAAGAACAAACGCTGTACCGGATCAACCGTTATTCGCTGAAAATGTTGTTCATTCGACAACGGGTTCCGGCGGAAAAGAATGGAAATTCCGGTATGATTCTTTTAATGGCGGTAAATCAGATCAAAAAGTTCATGATTTTGCAGGATATATCGGTACTCTTGGTGAAAATGCAAATATCAAAGTAAGCTCGATAACTCATAACAATTTAAGCGGCGAATATACAGCCAACATAACCGCTACAGGCGATGTTGGTCTCGTTTGTCAGACAATGGGCGTTAATTCAACGCTTGAGATCGGCACGATCTCATTCACTTCCACTACGGATGAAGAAAACAACATCACCTATAACGGAACGAACAACTACAGCGTTAGCTCAACATCGAGTGGAAACGCCGGCGGACTTGTCGGAAGCATGGCAAACGGAGCTAAGCTTATCCTCGGTACATCTGCTGCCAATCCGCAGCAGGAAGGACAGTTTATAACTGCTGAAAGCGGCTATGCAGGCGGTATCGTCGGAAAATGTGACGGTGGTGCAATAAAGTTTGATGACAATATGACTGCATATTCAGTAGCGCAGAATGTAAGCGGTTCAAGCGGCTCGGGTGCTATTGCAGGCTACTATAATACTGTTTCAACAGGTACTTTCCCCGAAGGGTATAATAGATATTCCATCCCTCTCGACAAAGTCAGCATAGCCAACGGATATAAAGCCAACGGCACAGGAAACTGTGGAAGCTATTTCGGCGAACTGAATAATGACGGAACAATGTCCTTTGCGCTGCCTGCTTTAACTATCGTACATGATAGCGGAGCAGCAGCTTCATTCGGAGGACTGTGCGGCAAATACTCAGCAGCTTCACTTGCAAATACGCTGACCATAAGTTCTACGGGGACTGTATCTCCGTCGAGAACAGGCGGAACAGTCGCAAACTACGGCGGACTTATAGGTCTTGTAGACGGTGCTGCATATATCAATGTTAACGGAGTGACCGTTAACTCATTAAACGCTGATGCTACAAGTAATTTCGGCGGCTTGATAGGAAGGGCTCAGGACGCATTTGTTGAGCTTACAGGTACTAACACCATTTCCTACTCTGGAGTATCAACGACTGCAACTTTCGCAGGAGTAGTCGGCGACTTAAAGAACGGCGTGCTCTATTTACAGGGCACAACGAATCTCAGCGGCACACCTACTGTTACAGATGCGGCTGAATCCTCGGGTCAGGTAGTCGGATACAGAGATTACGCACTTGTATTTGCGACTGACGGTTGGACAATGACCCGCTCATCAAACAGCCAGACACTTGATGATGTTGGCTCATGGGGCGAGATAGTACGCTTCAGCAGCAGTGGAGTTAAACAGAGCGACGTCCTCACAATTGACACAACCAACCATTATGTTACACTAAAAACTGCTGTAACATCAATGGAAAACACTACAGATTTTGTTAAAACAGCACTCAATATTCAACTGAACAATGGACAAAGTACAGGTGTTTTAAGATGCTCTGGAAGCAAAAGTTCAAACTTGCTCAATACCAATCTCTCACTGAAGAACAGTTCAGTCAAAATTGACCTTAGTGGTACTGGCATCACAGGACTTACAAGGGATGATATGATTGATAAGGATCATCCAAATGATTGCCTGACATATAAGAAAACTTTTGATGGCAAAAGCGGCAGCATAAAGTTCGCAACCGGTGAGGCATATTTTGCTGGTAGCAATGCCGAGGGCAACGGTAAGATATACCGTCATGCATATAATGGACTTTTTGCCAAGACAAACGGTGCAACTATAAAAAATCTAAAAATAGCGTCAGACAGTACAATAAACGTAAATGCTCTCAGCACAATGTATGTCGGAAATGTTGTCGGACAGGCAACAGGTAATCTTACATTGGATACTGTTGAGATATGCTATGACTCGACTGCCAACAAGCGAGCAACTATCGACAATGCAGGCAGTGATTCGTACTTCGGCGGCTTTGTCGGCAATCTGACTGCGGCTAATACTGTTAATATAACAGGCTGTACATATAACGGCGAGATCAAGGGCTCGGCAACAAGCTCAAAGGTCGGCGGTATCATTGGTGCTGTTACAAACGGAACAAGTGACAAGGATTTTGGCATAACTATTGGCAGCACAACAGTTGGCGGTATTATAACTGCAACAGGAAACGAAGTAGGCGGAGCTATCGCTGTTATTGAGTCTTCGGGCAATCCTGCAACATACAAGAGCGAAACCAGGACGCTGAAACTGAACGAGCTTTCAATTAGCGGACTTAATATCAACGGAAATGGCGGCTTCCTGGGAGATAAGTGGTATGAGACAGATGTTGAATTCAAGGCAAGCGGAAGCTCAGGCGTTACTGTAAGCGGCAGTTCTTCGCTTACTGCCGGAGGTCCTTCGGCGGCAGGTCTTGTTCACACTGCAACAGGCTACTGGAAGGTCAATGCAAGCGGTATAAATATTACATCTATGACTGTTAACGCAACCGACGCAACGGATTTCGGTCTGCTCATCAATAACGGTCATGCAGGTTCTTCTGCTATATACCTTGAGCTTGCTCCAAGTGCTCTTTCAGTAACAAAAGCTGGTGTCGGGCTGACATTAAATAGCAACGTTAACGTATTTGACGAGCTCGTTGCACATACTATCCCAAGCGGCAGCAACATTGCTGCCAACGGTCAGGGTATCGTGTCTATAGCCACGGCAAACCATGCTCTGCTCACAATGGCAAGCAGCGGAACTCCTGATACATACCAGCATCAGACTGCATATCTTGATTCCAATACCACATTAAGGGATAACTCAAATACAAGATACTACTACAATCTTGACGCATACAGAGAAGCTCCTGCAGCAGGCGCTCAGCAGCTCCTTATCTGGAGCGTTAAACAGTATGCTCATGATACCCTCAAGGACTATTTCAACTTTAGCGGTACATCAATAAGCGGCTCGCTTGATATGGAAGGCTACAGCTATTATCCTGTCGATCTTGACTCAGGCTCACTCTCGTTAACCGGTGATGTCCACCTTTATAATGAGGAGTTTGATTCCACCGAGGGTAAATCCGGCACGGACAGCAGGCTTTCCAATGAAGGCTCTCAACATTACATGATGCAGAACAGCTTGTTCAGGCATGTCAAGGGAAGCCTGACTTTCAGCGGCAGCCTTAACGGTACGGTTCGGAAAATCGGTAACTACTGCGGCGCACTGGTAATGGGTGAAGTCAGCAGTTCAGCGCAGCTGAATCCTGCAACTGTAACTGTCAGCAGCCTTGAATTGAACGGCGCGATGATCAGCGATGCTGCCGGTCCTCTGTTGATAAACAAAGCAGGCAGCAATGCTGCTATCAGTATTTCTAATGTATCAAACGATTCTACAAGCTACACAAGTAAAGGTTCTGGTTCTTCGTCTTGGATAGCGACAAGTCTGCTTGGCGAAATAGGTTCGGCTTCTTCCGGAGCTGTGAATCTCAGCTTCTCTGGAATAAAGCTCGACGGCAGAAATTCAGACGGCGTTACTGCTCTGCCGGGACTTACAAGTGTTTATCACTCTAACGGCTGTCTGTTCCGTGATGCGATACTGGTGGATACTCTTGCTTACGCAAACGGCTCTGGTTCTTACGGCGTATATAATTTCACGCACGATGATGACTGGGGCAGTGGCAACCGTAAGGTCACTTACGGTTCCGAGCTCAATACAACTGCTGAAAACGTTGATGAAATCACTGGAGACAGCAAACAGCTGAAGTATAACGACACAACAAATCCGAGATATACGCGTCCCGATGCGGATAATAATACGAAGTACGACTCTTTCGGCTCTTATTTCAAGAAATATGTTAATACTGGTTACAACGAGGCAAACAGCACACATGAGCTTCGTGTAAATGTTCCGGGCTCTACAACAATGGGTTGCGGCACATATAATGATCCGTATATGATAAGATCGTACAGTGACTTAAAGGTATATGTTGATATTATCAACGGTGAAAATACAAGTGATCAGACCATAAGTGTTCCAACAAATGCTTCTGATGCCCCTGATATCACCGCAAAATGGTGCGACGGCAGCGATATTACATATACGAAATATGAAAGCGAAAATTGGCGTACTGCAGCTGGCGAAACAACTAATCAATTAGGTAACAACGAACTGAGAAAATATCTCGCAGGTGCTTATTACAAGATCGATCCCGATTTAGTTGGAACAATTGAGCTTCCGGCAGGTTTTGCTGGAATATCAAATAATGTAACTTCTGAATATGTGTTCCGCGGTGTCATTGACGGAAGTAATATGAGAATCAGGAATTTATCTTCCAATCCGCTTATCGTATCAAGCAATGGTTGTGTGGTATATAATCTCAATCTTGAAGTTAATCCCACTTCACCAAAGCAGATAAAACAGAATAATAGTGCCCCATTTGATATAAATGGAACTATAGGAACAGGAGTAACTACAGGAGAACAGCCAGATGAAAGATGCGACTTCTATGGCGCTGTTATCGGTCAGATTTTCGGCGGTGACAATATCATTGATAAAGTCAAAGTTAAATTTGACGGCACTGTTATAGAAAATACCAGCGGTAGTTATACACATCTCGTTCCTATCGGCGGATATGTAGGCGTAGTCGTAAACGGTGGACTTATCTTCCGTGAAATGGACGGCTATTCATCAATAAACGCTAACGATCAGAATGGTATTTCTTCTGCAAACCTTACGGGTTTTACAGGCGGTGTGGGCAATACTTCGTCTGACCCAACAGCATCAGACAATACGAAGTGGCTCTACATTAACCCGATAGTCGGCAGAGTTCTCAACGGCTATGCCATTACTGAAAGCACTTCGTATAAGCCGTTTGAAGACGGTTCGAGAAAATACCCTGACGATTCAGTAGAATATTGGCACGTTTCGACTGCAAACAACACAGTCTCCTACGATGTTACTGATGATCCGACAGATAAAGTCGGCGTGACTATGCGCAATGGCACAAAGAATTATTCGATCGCGGATATCAATAAGAATGACACGGCGAATAATTTTACCATGAAGGATTCAAACAACAATACAAGCGGTGCAGAGGGAGCAACTGTTACAGCGAAAAATGCACAGTCACTGTTTATTATCTCGCTGATAACGGAATCGGGTCTTGGTACTTCTTCTAATTGTCAATATGATGATACGCACAATTTGCTGAAGCCATATACAGATTATATGGCAACGCATCTTTCTGATTATCACTATGTTGGCAGCGATGACCTTCCGTCAAGCAAACCGACCTCGCTTATCAGCAGCCCTGAGTCGGACACTCAGAAGGCAAATAACGACTATCTTATCGCGGCGGATGACCTGATGAATGATACGACCAACAGCACCTTGATGGTTCCGTATCTTATCAAGACCTATACTCCTCAGAAGTCGTCAACTGAATATCCTGCATTCAATCTGGCAGCGTATGAAGGTGGAAACGATGAGCTGTATCTAAATATGGTGTTCGATAGCACAACAGACACTACATACTACGTTCCTGACGGTTTCAGAGGATTGGGCTGTCTGCTTCTTGACAATGGAGCACATGTGTGGTTCAGAGGTAGAACAATTGACAATTTGCGGCTGTATAATGCAATGTATCTGTACAGCCTGACTGGAAACAATGTAAATGTTTCGCTTAATATGAACCTTCGTTTCTATGATGAAAGTAATGAAAACTACAGAATGCCTTATGGCGGTGCCGAAGGTTCTATTTCAGCTGACGGCGATGCCGTTCTATATAATACAGATACATATATGAAAACAGGATATGGATTTTTCAACGCCCTTCGTTCAGAGTATGGTGATAACACTGCTCACAAGCTGAAAGACCTGAAATTGAACGGCAGTGTTAATTTTGAGATCGTTGATACAAGCGGCGCAGTAGTTTCATACGCTGCTGAAAACAACAGATGCTCTGTCGGCGGCTTTATAGGCGCGCCGGGCGTAGATACTGTACCAGTACTTAACAAAGCCGGTGACGGCGGCGGCGGAGATATGTTCGTAGAGAACATAAGTCTAAAAAATCTGTATGTTCACGGAATGAACAGCGTTGGCGGTATGGTTGGCTGCTCTAATGCGGCAAAGACATATACATTCGATAGTTGCAGCGCTGATGATCTTGAGGTTGTCGGCGGAATTAGAGTCGGCGGTATGATTGGACATATCAGAAATATGAATTCAATAATCAAGGCTGACTTTAAAGGCAATGATTTCGGAATAATCAGTGTCAGCTCTAAAGCAAGCGGCTCAAGCGGTGCGTTGTTTGGACTTAACGATGCAAAGAACGCTACTGGCATTAGTGTTAGTGATGTAAGAATCAAAGCTGCTACAAATGACGCAGATCATAAAGGCTATGTCGGATACTATTCTTCAGGCGCATCCAACGATGCTGGCGGCGTTTTCGGAAGTGCTCCCAGAGGAAGTGCTATGACGATGGATCACGTTACTGTTGAAAACATTGACATCATGGGAAAAAGAACAGGAGGACTGATTGGATATTGCATAGAAGCTCAACCTGTAAAGATCACGAATTGCAAGGTGACAACAGACAAGGGCTGCGTTATCGCGTCCACAAGCAGCGACGGTAGCGGTGGATTTGTTGGCAAGTACGAAAAAAAAGCTCCAATCGAAATCATTGACAGCGAAATCAATAACTACACCATTTCAAGCACAAATTCAACAGGAAACTGCGGTGGTCTTGTTGGTCAAATGTCTCAGAATCAAAATCTTATCTGCAAAAACATCACTGTCAGCGGAGTTAACATCAAAGCTAACTCCAACGGCGGCGGTATGGTCGGCAATATGGTAAACGGCACTATGCTCGGCTATAATATCCTTGTCGAGAATCTGACGTTTGCCCGCAATTCAGGCACGGGTGCTGTAACTTCTTGGGGATATATTGCAGGAAAGAATGCTGATAAACCCATAAAGCTTGCTGGCTTCTCGCGGCAGGGAACTATCGGTGTTGCCGCTACAGTCGGAAGCTATACTACAAATATGTACGGCTCTGGCGGATATGTTGTCTTTGCTGATTACAATGGCACGGCAAGTTCAGATGAGAATGCTGAGTTTGCTAATATGCAGGTGAGCGGCAAAAACGTGGGCGTGGTAGGTATTGGCTCAAAAACAACAAAAATAAAATATACTATCGTTGCACTAAGAAACAAGGGAGCTAATAATATTAATAACATAAATGGTTATATTACAGTTCTTCATGCTGATTCTGAAATACTATCAGTGAATAGTGGAGAATATGATCAAAGTCTTGGAGATCAATCGAAAATCATCAGCAATGAAGCTGGATACAGGTATAGGTATCAGGGAGGAAGAAATGATAATAAGCCTTTTAGAAAATGGACTTATAATAGCAGCAGCAATCCGAATAGTTTGAATCTATATTTCGATGGGACAGATATCCATGGCACGGATAACGCAAATGCATATGCAGCTGGTAGCAATGCGGAGTTAATTACATATAATTCAGTGTGTTCGGCATATATAGGACAATACTTTGATACTGAGTATACTACTGATCCTACAGTTGAGAGGGTAGAGTTATTTGTTATCACTCAAACCGTAAAAGAAAACATTTTTGAGACACCGGATAACACCAAACCCTACGTCACCACCAACCCGCGCTTTGACATCACCAAGAGCGGCGATACAGCTCTGCAATGGCTGACAGGCGACGGCGTGAGCGGTGCGAATTATTACGGCTCAGCTGCATACGTCATGATGAAAGGTAGTGCAAACAAAAAGTATCAGGCTACAGGTCTGACAGCCGCGGAGCTTGCTACTCTTGAAACTCGTCTTGTAAACAATATGACGACTATCAAGAGTGCTTCAACAGCTGATCCGTCAAGCTATAATGGCGAGGACTTCCCTGTGCTCGTTATCAACGATATAGATACGGCGAATGATATCGTGAACAACTATCTGAAGCTCCTGACAAACACGTCCTACGATTTCTATAACGGTGGCGCAGCTTCAGTCTACAATGTTGACATTTCAAAGTGGCTTTATAGATCTACGACCGGGAAGTTTGAATTACAAGACGGAGAGGCTGCTCTGAAACGAAACAGCAATGGCTTCTATATCACAACTTCAGATATTGATAACGACAAATGGCAGATATCGCTCATCGACGTTCAGTTTTATGATCCATCAGATACGACTGCTAACAAAAAAATAGCTTATCATGTCTATGTACCTGTTGTAGTAACGAAAATGCTGCATTATCTCATTAATATCCGTGCTGCTTCTACAACATCGTACACTCTCGATGCTTATCCTTCAAGCGTACAGAATCTGATAGAAAACTTAGGAAACCCGATAACGATGAAGGTCTCCTATACCTACAGGCAAACAGCCGGCGAATGGGCTGACGCTATCAACAACGGCGAATCTGTTTATCGAAACTATGATAAGATATTGACCGTTAAGTCAGACGGAAACAATTTCCCTGCTGACGCTATCGTCGTTCTGGTAGATCCGAACAACAACAAGGATAAGTATTACACAAGCGGATTCAAATCTGGTCAAGGCGGTATCCTGACTAATCCTGACAGTGCCAACAAGTATGAACTCAGGCTGAGTGATTTTACGGGCTTCGATTTAGTCAAGCTGAACGATCTGATGAATATTACCGCTACAGCCGGTAGTGGAAATCTTGTAGAATGCGGCATTAACGACGAGAATCTGGTATGCGTTGTAAGAAACGGAAAAACCGTAGACGGAGAACCGGCTGATCTGCCACTACGCTATAAGAATTCTACAGATAATGAAAATACCACTTACTATACTGTTTCTGTAACTCTGAAGGATTATCAGAAGAACAGCGGATATGTTCAGGAAAACTACTATCTAAGTATTTTCACGAAAGAGAATAAGTCAGACACGAATATCTATCATTACGAGATCAGTAGTGCCGCAAATGAAACATTCGGCGATTCTGTTCATCCGTCCGCAAGAATTGGCGGTAATGCCGAAGCTCCGCACTTGTTCTTAGGTAATCTTTACACAAATAACGTAACAATAACAGAACAAAACAGGATCAGAAAAATGGACTCGTCCAACAATTACCTTGAAGCTGATCTAAAAACTGATATCGGATTCACACAAGAGGCTATCGATGGCGGAATCCTGTACAACATTCGTAACGATAATGTTAAGATATACCAAACATTTATGGTCTCACTTAACCGCTTAAACGGCTCAGACGGAAATGAAAGAGGTATACTCGTTGATCCGATCAATATTGAGTATTATGACTACGCTATTGGCGGCAGTGCTCCAACAAACTATCAACTTTCATATAAGAAGCACAAAGGATATATCGAATTACCAAATGAATGTAATATCAAATCCTACCTTATTGCAGGAGCCCAAAGAGCTCAACCTGAAGGAGAGACTCCCGACTATACTGTTGAAATAAAGGAAACTGTAAAACTGACATATGCAGCAGGTTCGCTGCCTGAACAGTTCCCTAAATCTACTGAGTCTTCAACCGATGTAGGTACAAAAATGATCGGCTACTCTAACATCTCATCAACAATAAACGGCGGTGCTGCGAGCCGAGCAAGTAACAATACCGATGGTAAGGGCACTCCACTCCTCTATTATATTGAGAACGATACATCTGCAACATTCTCATATAATGTAATAGCAAACTCTGCGTTTGACGGAGATGGCAATGGAAATTTTGGTCAATTAGGTGTTGATGGATATGAACTTGACGAAGGTGGGGATCAATATGTCCAAATCAAGTCAGCTGGATTATATGATGCACATGAGTACAGTTTGATTTCAGATGCGAATTATGTTAAAATTAGCGTAAAGCTCTCGAAAAAGAGTGCTTATGTTACATCGCTTGATATTCCAACATATCTGAGCGATTTCAAAATCCTTGATAAAGACGGTAATGTAATTCGACAAGTAAATGACGATCCTAATACCGAGGAAATAAATGAGGCTAACGACATTACAGTAACCACTGATAGCACAGATCCAAATGTCATAGTTTACATAGTTCCCAAGGCATTATTAGAATCTTCGGAAAACATCTTTACAATACCGATCAATTTTAAGGTACTGAGTGGAAATAACAATGGTTTTGAGGGCAAGAATGGTACTCATACCGATCCAAATGACAATACCAGTCCTACTTACAATATGGAGTACTCAAACTACAAAGTTCTAGTTACTGTAGGCTTGCTTAATACAAACAGTTCATCTGAAACTCCATTAAACAATTCAGATAAGTCAGATCACATCATTTACACGAACGCTAAACTGTATAGTGAGGTAATCTCATAATAATTCATCTACATCAAAGAGCCGAGAGTTAATCTCTCGGCTCTCCTCTTAGATAAGCAAAGGAGGTAATTATGTCAGAAACCACAACAAGGAAACTACGAGTAGTCAAACTCCTCGAAATATTACAACAGAATACCGATATGGAACACCCAATAGGCACAAACGAGTTGTGCAGTAAACTCGTCGCACTCGGAATTCAAACCGATAGGCGTACAGTAGCCAAAGACATAACCGTTCTTAATGAACAAGGATATGAGGTAATGCAAACGAAGCTCGGAAAGCAGAACGCCTACTATATAGAGGATCGCAGCTTCAGCCTTCCCGAGCTAAAGATACTCATTGATGCTGTTCAGGCAGCAAGCTTCATAACAGAGAAGAAATCAGCCGACCTAATCTCCAAAATAGCAGCTCTCGGCGGAAGCCATCAGGCAGAGATACTGACCGGAAATATCGTGCATTTCAATACAAGAAAGCATAACAACGAGCAGATCTATTATAACGTCAATGTTCTTGAAAATGCAATCAGAGAAAAGAAAATGGTTTCATTTCTGTATTTTGACCTTGATGAAAACTTGAATAAGACCTACAGGAAGGAAAAAGCCATATATGAGGTAGAGCCTATCGCCCTTGTATTCAATAACGATAACTATTACCTTATGGCTTATGATCCAACTACCGACAATGAAGTACGCAACTACCGTGTAGACAGAATGGACTCAGTTCAACACCTCGATAAATGTATCTGTAAAGCAGCCGCAGAAAAGATACGGACGGTATCAAAGTACACCGAACAGGTTTTCAGAATGTACGGTGGACGTACTGAACTTGTGACACTTCAGTTTGAAAAGAAGCTCATAGGCAGTATCTACGATAAATTCGGAGAAAAGACGAATATTGGCAAATGCGGAGATGAGTACTTCGTAGCCGTAGAAGTGCAGATATCCCCTACTTTCTGGAGTTGGCTCATAACTTTCAAGGGACAGATGAAGCTCACTGCTCCGGATTCTGTGATCGCTGAGTATAAGGAATGGCTGAAGGATATATGAAACGTAGAAAAATGGACTTCAGCTTTGTGCATATAACCAAATATCTGAGAATAGCCGCTTTGCTGTCGCCAAATGGCGCACTTGGTAAAGCGGCTATTGACATCTTCTGAATGACCTGATATAATATACTTGTAAGTGTAGCAAACGTTACATTTAGAAACGAGGATGATCTTATGCGCACAAAGAATCCGGAATACTTTACATTGCTTGAAGAGTTTATCGACAATTACATAGAGACCTATGATCGCTCACCTTCCCAGAGGGAAGTATCAAAGGGTACGGGTATGTCGACTGCAGCTGTATCGAGATATTTGTCATACATGAAAGAAAACGGTATGCTCAATTACGACGGTACACGCCATATTATAACTCACAAGCAGAGAAAAAAGAACAACGATACCGTTGAAGTTCCGATAGTCGGCTCAATAGCCTGCGGTACGCCAACACTGGCAGAGCAGAATATTGAAGAATATGTCCGATTGCCTGTTTCATGGTTTGGAAATGGCAGCTACTACCTTTTAAGGACATTTGGCGATTCAATGATAGACATCGGTATCGAAGAAGGAGACCTTGTAATTGTCCGTATGCAGAACTATGCTGACAGCGGGCAGATCATAGTTGCACTTGTAGAAAACAACGATACTACACTCAAAAGGTATTATCCCGATCAGAAAACAGGAATGATAAGGCTTCATCCCGAGAACTCTGAAATGGAAGATATCATAGTAGCTCCCGACGAGCTTCAGATACAGGGAGTTGCGTTAAAAGTGCTCAAGGACATCGTCTGAACTCTTTCAAGTGCAGATATTATGATAAGGAAAGGGATATTAGATGTATGGAAGTAATTGCAAGGTTGATGGATACAACGTAAAGCCACAGAAGTGGTATTGTCCGAATTGTTCAGAGCTTATAATCGCATATAACGATTCAAGCGGAAAAGCCAAAAAGCGATGTTGCAGATGCGGCGTTGCAATGGTAAAATATCAGAAAACACGTCATGTAAATGTAATTGAGGTCGTAGACCCTGAGCATTCAAGAGCATAACAATTGAATATATATGTGAATACCAAATAGATGACGGAGTGGCAAATTCGGGCGATTCTGATCGTCTGGGAACACAAAACCGAGAGATGAAACGGAACAACTTGTGGTGCTATTCCACAAGTTGTTAATTTTCTGATAACTCTTCCAAAAAGGGCAAAAAAATAAAGCCCATGCGGCTGAAAATCGGGGATTTTTATGCGGTCATCTAAAAGGTGTGTGAGTCAATTGTAGCGAAAACCCATACTATGAATGCGAACACAGCGAGCGAGCCGAACTTAATCAAGGTACCTCGTATTCGTTTCTTTCGCTCTTTTTCATCATCATTACGCTGTTCCGGACTTTGTGCAGTCTCGCTAACAGGCGTTAATTCATTTGACTTAGATAGTGCTTCATAAGCCTTTGCACTCACTATGTTCACCTCCCATGCCGTGTATTTGCAAAAGGGCATAATATCCCTGTTACTGCATAGTTACTCTACTATATTATATCATTTTTATATACCGTTTTCAATGCACATTATAGCTAATTATACCATTTACTATTTGTAATGTTTGCTCGATCTGATAATAGCTTCAACCATAATTGTGCATAATAGCGCTATTTGTCAAATACAGATTGTATAATCAACCTATTCTATAACTAATAATAAATTTTGACGGCGGAAATTGTTATAATTTTTGTTTTATCAATCTGATTACATTTGAACCCCCTCACAATTGCCAAATAAAGAAAAAGTGGGCATTGCATTGCCCACTTTTTATAGTATTCAGTATTCTGCTGCGAGATTCAATATTGTTTTCCCTTGTTCCTCTGCATATTTTATCGTTTTGTAAGCACCACCGTTTTTGTGCTGAATGTAGCATAATACAAGGTCAGATCTGTCAACCATAGCTTTGTTTCTTACTTGTATAGCTGCCTTTGGATGAGCTTGGGAAGAAGCCGTACATATTTCAACTTCATCATAGTATTCATGGTATTCTCGCTGATTATCTCTATATTCGGCTTTTGAATACGGCAGGACAAGAATCGTCGAGGCATTCCCACAACCATATTTTCTTATAGCCTGTCGAATAGTTGATGCTGCAAGCTGATCAAAATCGCCATTTCTCCCCACAAGGAATTCAACATATTCATGACCGATGATAACATCTCGTATTATATGCAACAACCTATCCTCTAAGGCAAGCATATTTGGGATTTCTCTATGACCGAAAAAGCTGACGGTATATGTATTCAGGCTCATATACGATACTGAAAGTAAGGACGCATTTTACGGGCTTGCGGCTCAACTTGAATAAAACCTGCAAGTGCTTCAGCGTAGTATTTCTGTGCCGTTTCTTCATCGGCTGAGTATTTACCCATGTCATGGATTGCAAGGACATTTCCTTTGCCAGCCTCGGACTTCATGACAGAGAGTGCATCGGATTTCTCATCATCTGTCGAGTCCTTTGATCTGCATGATATGATTAAGGGGACGGTCGACAAGATCGCCGAGCTTGCTCATACCGATAAAGCGGACTTCACATCGGCGGATATGATAGACATGGATGAGGTCGAGAGTCTTGTCAAAAATGCTATCGTACAGCAGCTCTCTCAGCGAGATGACATCATAATGGCAAAGAATACAGACATTGGGGTTGACTTTCAGCCGGATATTCATGTTGAAGCAAAGAAACTCACAGAGCTGAAGTTCTACTGTCCCCTTAAAGTTCAGCGTGAGATTCTGCCTTCATTTGATGAGGATGAGGAAGAAGAGTTCTTCGAAGATACTGAGGAGCTCTCAGACTTTGAGATCCTTGAGTACCAAAGTGAGATCAGCGATGCAATCGAGGCTTATCAGTGTGATGATGAAGAAAACCGTGGTATAATGGCTTACCTTGGAGATCGAAAGCGTTTCGCCGATAGAGTTTACTCCATATTCCCATCCGTTGAAAAGGTCGGTGAGAGGCTCATGGGCGTTTTCACTTGCCAGATATGTGGTGAACTTCGATGAGGTGGAAGGTTTCGACGCGAACTTCTACGCTCATCTTTTTTATTCCGCACCAAATGACGAGATACTCATTGACAGCATCAATCAGAACTATGGGCTTGCATCTACTGGTAGTAACTCTGGCGCGGTAAATAAAGGACAGGCTTAGCACCTGCGAGCCGATCTTTGATATTGACAGCCTTCTCATAAAGGACATCGTCAAAAAGGTCATTCTTATAGACGAAAAACATACAGCTATTGAATTCAAAAACGGAAAAACTATTACATACGGAGGTATATGAAATGTGTGCCAAAACATTTGAAACAGCGTCGAATGTCATAATGATACCTGCGCTGACACAACAGGAAACCAAGAAAGCCAAGCTCCACCAGACGAGAGTTGCCGCCTACTGCCGCGTCAGCACGGATCAGGACGAACAGCAGAACAGCTATCAGGTACAGATAGCCTACTACACAGACTACATCAACTCAAAGCCCGAATGGACTATGGCGGGCATATTCGCCGACGAGGGCATTTCAGGCACTCAGATGACAAATTCAAGGCCCTGAACGACGAAGAAAAATACCTGCGCGACCAGATAGAACAGCTAAAGATCAAAGCTCAAACGAAAACCGACCTGCGGCTTATGCTCAAGACTATATCCGATGAACTGAAAAATTACGATGACAGCATTGTGAAGTACAATGAAACGGCAGTCAGAAAGGTAGTCGAGTGCGTAAAGGTCATTTCAAAAACTGAGGTGGAGCTCACGTTCAAAGGCGGCTTCGATATGACGGTCGAGGTTGAGAAATGAAACAGCGTCCAGAATGTGATTTAAGGCGCAGGCCGTTTTCAGGGTATGTGAATACCAAATAGATGACGGAGCAGCAAATTCAAGCGTTTCTGAGCGTCTGGGAGAACAAATCCGAGAGATAAAACGAAACAACTTGTGGTGCTATTCCACAAGTTGTTAATTTTCTGATAACTCTTCCGCAAAAGGGCAAAAAAATAAAGCCCATACGGCTGAAAATCGGGGGTTTTTATGCGGTCATCTAAAAGGTGTGTGAGTCAATAGTTGCAAATATCCATATAACAAGCGAAAAAACGAGCATTATCAGGAGCTTTATCAGCGATGACCTGCGCTTTTTGCGCTCGTCGTCTTTGCCTGCGGCGGGCTGCAAGATAGTATTAAATTTGTTCATCAGCCCACCTCCTTAAAGCGGCAAAAGGGTATAGTTCCACTTGATACCATTATAGCACAAAAGCCGCGAAAAATCAAGGCTTTCGCGGCTTTTTTTATGAAATTTTTGTGTTAAACGGCTCGTATAAAGAGAACAAAATATTACAATTAATCTGGGTATGTGAAACCCGCCGAGCATCAAATGTTCGGCGGGTTAAGTTTTCTATGGGGTTATAGATGCTTTATGAGCCTATGACAACGGGATTTCTCCGGTCGGGGGACGTGAGTGTTTAGTTAGTTGTTATTGTTCTACGCTTGGATTAGAACTCATTCTTTGTTATTGCTGTCGGAGCCGTTCCGCCAATCGTTTCAAGACTGAACTTAACATCAACAACTATATCATCAAGTGAGTCAGTGATTTTATCTGACTGGCAGTAATCATCTTCACCTTCGAACCAAATATAGATGTCAACTTCTTCACCCTTGCCTGCATTTTCACCACTTGCATATCCTTTGATTCCCGGAAGAGTCCCTAATGCAGTGTATGTTTTAGCATTAGTAGCAAAAGGCAAAACCTCTGCATTTGTGATAGACTGAGACGCAGGAGTCTCTCCAGAAGCTGGTGTATTTGTTACCGAAGTACAAGCAAAGTATGCATCACTTGTGCTACCAGTACCATAAACAGGAGCGTAAATGTACATTTTCCCACCCATCTTGATACCTACACGGAGTGCCTTATCAAGATCAGCTGATTTCGCCGAATCGGGCAAAGTAGCCTTTACTTCACTAATAGCTACATTCTGAGCATTAGCCTCTCTTGAGAGCGTAAGACCGGAATCATTTGAAGCCTTCAAATAATACTTATACATTACATAGTATGCCTTGTCCGTAGAATTATCTGTATAATCGTTATCACTGTTTCCATCAACATAATATATGCTGTTCTCCGCCTGAGTACCCGTACTCGCCGCTGCTGTTTTAGGAGTTAAACTCAGTTCTTCATAACCTGCTGAAGTAAGATTTCCATCTGCAGTATTTGAAGCAGCACCTGCCTCATCATTGGCTTTCTTACTGTTTGCATGGAACCATTTTGATCCATTGGTAGTAGATGTTGGAATCAATGCTGTACCTGGAAGAGATTTTGCGGTTGCTTCATCATCCCAATTCGTATCATTCCAAGTAGCAATTTCATTAATCAGCAGACCACCTTCTGCCTTTGCCTTAACCTGCATACTCTTTACTGATACTTCCTTATTCATGGTAAACCAAGCATAGGTGGATGTACCGAGCATAGAAGCTGAAACAGCAAGCATAGCGGCAGCCGAAACTATCTTCATCATCGGGGATTTTTTCTTATTGTTTTTCATATTCATTTTCCTTTCATAGTGGATTTCGGCAATTTAGCTGCCGAGCCGCTGTCTGTAAAGACGAGTGGTTTATTTGTTGTCTTTATTATACCCGAAACGCCCCCGTTTGTCAAGAGAATTTCCCGATATTAGGTCAAATTCAGCACTAATCCCTAAACTGATACTCCGTTTTTATGCGTTTTACCCAATGTAATAATGGATTTTTTTACAAGGTGTTTACCGTCGCCTTTTTATACATTTGGTATATCGCACTTTTCTTTACAGACTGTATTTATGGTAATATCTTATACAGTTTTCGCCGACTCCGACCACAAATTATCCTCCCCTTTCCTTCACTCGGGCTGACGAAGAATAAACAAATAGCAGGCGTTCCTGAATAGGGAGCGCCTGCGTGTTTCATTTGGGCAAACCGTTAACGGCAACATATACTACAAATGATATTGCATCTATCGCAAGAATGATACCGAAGACAATAAGGGCTATCTTTGTGCCTTTCCTGACTTTTTTCTTATTATCATCAGTCAGGACGTGTTTCTTGATATCGCTGTAAAGCTCGGATTTTGCAGGTGCTTGCTCAACGGGTGCAGGCTCGGGAGATTTGTCCAGCACCAGTTCATCAAGAGAAATGCCGAACAGGTCGCTCATAGCGACAAGCTTCTCCATATCAGGCGTAGAATCGCCGACCTCCCACTTCGAGACAGTCTGACGCGAGACATTCAGCCTGTTCGCGAGTTCCTCCTGAGAAAATCCCTTTTGCTTACGCAGTTCGTAAAGTTTATTATTGAACTCCATATTTCATGCCTGCCTTTCTGTATTATTCTTTTTATATATTTGCCACAGCAGTACAGCTGCCGCAGCTATGACAATATCAGCGATAATGCTTGCTTCTATGCCGTAGTTCCCGCCGTTGAGAAGATTGTTTCCAACACTTCTCATATTGATGAGCGCAGTCGAAGCTCCCTCACTGCCGCTGAGATTGAGTCCGAGAACACAGCTCAGGCAGAAATTCCACACGGAGTGAAGTCCGCAGGCAGCCCATATACTTCCGGTGCGGAGCGTAATGAATGAGAACACGCACGAGATAACAACTAAGCAGAGCAGTCCTGAAAAGACGTACTGCAGTTCAAATTCGCGGAGTGTACTACAATGCGGATAAATAAAAGCAAGGGTGCTTGCCGCAACTGCGACAGGAAGCGGTACTCTGTCCCTGAGCGAACAGAGTACAAGTCCTCTGCACAGGAACTCCTCAGCCGCCCCCTGAATAATAAACCCGCCGAGCATCAGTAATATCATTAAGACGTCAGGGTCAGTGAACAAGCCGTCAAATCTGATACTGCCCGTGAGAGCGATAGCAGCAACGCAGACAGCCAGAAGTCCCACGCCAATGAGAGCGCCGATGAACCAGCCGCCGATGTGCTTGGTCACGCCCATTTCGGAGAGCTTTCTTTTTTCTGTAAGCTTCCAGCAAAGTACGCTTACGCCTAAAATAACTATCATTCCATAGTATTTGAGCAGGTTCATGACGCTGTCACTGAACATTTCGCCCTGCATGAAGTTTTTTCCGCAGGCGGACATCGCGCCGATAACGGCTCCCTCTGCAAGCAGCAAGCCCGCCCAGTAGCATATAATGAACATCAGCAGCTTTTTCACTACGAGCATTGCAGCAGGCATTTCTGTTCTGTTGTTGAACGGGCTTATGTTTTTGATAAATTCTTTCATAGATGAATTCCTCCTTCTATCGCTCGGCAATAGTTTTTTCCTGATGAATCCATCGTATCATTTCTGTCCGTGAAATTCTACCAACCGCGCTTGGAAATCCGTCAACGGGCGTTAACAATCACGTTAATCTCCGTTGCATCGACTATTTACAGCCAAATTCTCAACCGCGTCCATAATGCGCTGCTGAATACATTATACCACAACAGTCCGCCTAAAGCAACACGCCGAATAAAACGAAAGCGCTCCGCAAGGGAGCGCGAATCGGGAGCGGTGACACACCGTATGTGCATGTGGAATGATTTAGAACCGCTATGGAACGCGGGAAAAAATCCGCGGTTCAGAAAAACTGAACCGCGAATCTGCGTGCGCCCGCTCAGAGCGAACACGTTTCATACTTATTATAGCTTATAAATCGTGGAAAAGACTAACGCTCCACTATAAAGCGGAGCGCGAATCGGGAGCGGCGACACGCCGCATGGGGTGGGAGATGGGATTCGAACCCACGATCTTCGGGACCACAATCCGACGCTTTAACCAGCTAAGCTACACCCACCATCAATATTAAGTTGTTGCCATATTCGGCATTGCTATCGTCCGCGAGAACAAACTACTGTTCCACGCAGATTAAGCGAGCTTTGCGAGCGACGACGCGAACCGCGCGCGCCCGCTCGGCGTTGGCGCGCCTTGCTGGATTCGAACCAGCGGCTTACTGCTTAGAAGGCAGTTACTCTATCCAGCTGAGTTAAAGGCGCATCTGAAAACATAGCCGAAGCCAAAAGAACTTGCCGCACGAACAGGTCAGAACCGCGAAAGCAGACTGCCGTTCCGCACAGACTAAGCGAGCTTTGCGAGCGACCTCGCGAACTGGCTGCACGGACACCGTGCTGGAGCGGGTGATGGGAATCGAACCCACGTGTTCAGCTTGGAAGGCTGACATTCTACCATTGAACTACACCCGCATTCGGAGTTTCAACAGGTAACATTATACCATAATAGAGAAAGCCTGTCAAGTGCGGAGCTCAAAAAAGGTCAAAGTACACAAAAAAAGCCTTTTGGCAAAGCGGCTTTTGAGCGTAAAAACTATAGCCGCAGGAGAGCTCACGCTGACCAAAAATTCGCAGAATCATCATATTTTGCGCACTTGCATGGTAAGTGCAAAATATTTGCAAAAGCTATTGACAAGAGCTTGTTAAAGTGATATCATAGTAACCGTAGGAGCTGTACTATCATCATTAGTACAATCATATTGATTCAGGAGGCGGTTTGTCAACCTTGGTTAACAACCTCGCCGACCTTCACACAGCATTATCAGACACTTCCGCGGTGACTTGCGGGAGCGGTGTGCCGAAACTCAAAAAATGCGAAATTTCGGGAAAAGAAATGCAAAATATTTGCAAAATCCATTGACATTTTATTGTTAACGTTATATCATAATATACGTAAAGAATACACGCGTCAATGTTAAAAAATAAAAATTTCTAAAAACTTCGTATTTTTCGCCTCTGAAAGACACTTATATATAGAAACACTTTTCACGGGGCGAATGAACAAAAGAAAAAAACAGCAAGGGTAGTGATAGAATGAAGAAACCAAACAGCCAGTGCGGCAGGAGAGGAGAGCGCATATTCAGCAACCTGTGTGTGCTGCCGAGCCTTGCGGGCGTGCTCATATTCTTCCTGATACCGTTCTGCATAGTCATCTACTATTCCGTGATAAACAACCCTATATCGGCGCAGTTTGTGGGACTGGAGAACTTCAGGCGTCTGTTCAAGGCATCAGCCTTCCGAAGCGCGGCGCTGAACACCTCGGCCTTCTCGCTGATATCGGTGCCGCTGGTACTGGTGATATCGCTGTGGCTGGCGACTCTGCTGGAGCGCAGTATCCCGTACAAGAGCGTGATACGCACATTCTTCCTCAGCCCGATAATGGTGCCGACGGCGTCGGTCGTACTGGTGTGGCAGGTGCTCTTCCACAACCACGGCACTATCAATCAGGTGCTCGACCTCTTCGGCATACAGGGCATCGACTGGATGAAGTCGAGCCACGGACAGCTCATCATCATCGTGATGTTCCTGTGGAAGAACATCGGCTACAATATGATACTGTTCATGTCGGCGCTCGCAGCAGTACCGCGCGATATTCTCGAGGTCGCGGAGCTTGAGGGCGCGGGGAGGATATACCAGTTCTTCCACATCAAGCTCAGGTACCTCTCCCCTACTATATTATTTGTGCTGATACTCTCGCTGATAAACTCGTTCAAGATATTCCGCGAGGTATACCTGCTGACGGGCGACCACCCCTACGACAAGATGTATATGCTCCAGCACTTCATGAACAACACGTTCAACAGCCTTGACTACCAGAAGCTGTCAGCGGCAGCGGTGCTGTTCTCGCTGGTGATGATAGTCATCATCGCGGCTCTCCTTATTGCCGAGGAAATTTTCGGAAAGGACGTGGAGGGCTGATGGGCATACGGATTAGCAGACACAAGAAAAGGCGCATATTCAACATTATAATAATGCTGTTCACGGGCATTGCCGCAGTGATGTTCCTGATGCCGACGGTGCTGACGATAGCGAACTCCTTCATGACGTCCAACGAGATAACCGCCAACTACGGCGCGATGCTCAGCAACATGACGGACGACAAGAAGACGTTCATCTCCGAGAACGTCAACCTCAAGTTCATCCCCGACAAGGTCACATTCGACCAGTACGCGAGCGTGCTGTTCAAGAGCCCCGACTACCTGCTGAAGTTCTGGAACTCGGTGATACTGACTGTACCGATAACGGTATTTCAGGTGCTCCTCGCGATATTGACAGCATACGGCTTCTCGCGGTACCCGAACAAATTCAAGGGCATCATCTTCTTCGCATACATCATACTGATGATAATGCCGTATCAGGTAACGCTCGTGCCGAACTTCCTCGTCGCGGACTTCATCAAGGACAACGCGGCGTCGGTGGTGTCACTGGCACCCGCAAAGCTCGCGGGGACGATAAACAAGTCCATTGAGAATATGCGGTGGGCGGTCATACTGCCCGGCATCTTCTCGCCGTTCAGCATATTCCTGCTGACGAAGGTAATGAAGCGCATACCCGTCTCGTACGTCGAAGCCGCAAAGCTCGACGGAGCGAGCGAGCTGCAAATACTGACGAAGATACATATGCCGCTGTGCAAGGGCGCGATAGTGTCGATAGCGATGCTCGTGTTCATCGACTACTGGAACATGGTCGAACAGCCGCTGGTGCTGATGAAGGATACTGACCTGCACCCGCTGTCGGTGTTCCTGTCGCAGATAAACACGGGCGATATCGGACTGGCATTCGCGGTCGGAACGGTATACATGATACCGACGATACTGATGTTCCTCTACGGCGAGGATTACCTCGTGGAGGGCATAACCTACTCGGGCGGAATAAAAGGATAGCCATTAGCTATTAGCCATCAGCCTTTAGCTTATGGTGTCCGCTCCGCGGACGATTATTTCAAAAAATATCGCCGTAAGGCGATACAACGAGCTATCGGCTAAAGGCTAACGGCTTACACACAACAGCTCAAAACCAATATAAGGAGTACAACACCATGGCTGAAAATACAGAGAATATAAAAGCCGCCAAGGATATAAAGGGCGACGAGGAAATAAAAGACCCGAGAAAGAAGCGCGAGATAATCAAGACGATAATCATCGTATTCCTTGTGGTACTGCTTGTGCTGACCTTCTTCTCGAACACGATAATGAACCGCTCGCTCGCGGAGATAACCTCCGAGCGTGCGACCTCGGGCAAGCTGACCGAGCGCATACGCGGAAGCGGAATGGTGATGTCGAACCAGTCGTGGGACGTCACGGTCGACGGCAACAAGACCATTGAGGCCATCAACTGCAAGAACGGCTCCGAGGTCAAGAAGGGCGACGTGCTCCTGACGGTGAGCGCGGGCGACAACGAGGCTCTCACCGCCGCCGAGGATGCACTCGCGGCACTCGAGCTCGACTACCAGAAGGCGATGCTGACGCCCTCCGCGGACTACAGCAGCGAGAATCAGGCGATAAAGAACGCCCGTGAGGACTTGCAGACAGCGATAGCCAGACGCGACGCGGCAGTCGCGGGACAGAGCGGCGCAAAGGCAGCAAAGGAAAAGTACGAGAACGACAAGAAGCAGAGCGCGTACTACACGAAGCTCCAGACCAAGCTCCAGAGCGTCATCACGGCGGTAGATTCCGACGAGTACAGCATGGCGCCTCCCGAGTACACGAACGACATCCTCGAGATAAAGCACGATGCAGACACCGCAGAGGCGGACTATTCCGCCGCCTGCACGATATACACGGCACTGACAGCCGAGGGCTCGACCGCGACAGAGGCTGAGATATCCGCCGCAAGGGAGGATATGGAGGCTAAGGAGACTGCCCGCAACGAGGCACGCGAGAAGTACGACACGGCGAAGTTCGAGCTCCGCGCGGACACAGCCGAGAAGCTCGCAGA
Organism: Anaerotruncus sp. MC2020; assembly: GCA_000701945.1. Classification (GTDB taxonomy): domain Bacteria; phylum Bacillota; class Clostridia; order Oscillospirales; family Ruminococcaceae; genus Ruminococcus; species Ruminococcus flavefaciens_B. The sequence continues at coordinate 86,199 of KL370842.1, read as the reverse complement.
CGCCGAGACAAACGCCGAGTATTACGCCGCACAGGCTGCCGCATACGAGTCCGAGAATACGGGCTCGGGCATGAGCATAGACGACCTCAACGCCGATGTTACGTCTAAACAGCGTCTCCTCGAAGACCAGATAAACGCTCTCGCCAAGACTCAGAAGTCCGACGAGAACAACAAGAAGATGAGCGACCTCGACCTCGGAGCAAAGAAGAAGGAGGTCGAAAAGGCGCGTGAAAAGGTGAACAAGCTGAAGGCTGAGACAGGCACGACGGATATCGTCGCCAAGTACGGCGGTGTCGTCAGCAATCTCAGCGTAAAGGTCGGAGATACGACGCTTCCCGACGCTCCTATCCTGACGGTAGACCTCGCTGAGGAGGGCTACACGGTAGAGATATCCGTAGAAGCCGACAAGGCTAAGAAGATAAAGAAGGGCACCGCCGCAGAGGTGGTCAACAACTGGTTCGGCGGAATAGACGCCGTAGTAACCGACATCAAGAGCGACAAGACCGCAGGCTCGAAGAACAAGCTCATCGTGTTCTCGGTAACTGGCGACGTTGACTCGGGCTCCTACATAGAGCTGTCCATTCCCTGCGGAGGCGGCAACTATGACAACATCGTACCCAAGAGCGCTCTCGGTCACGACAAGGACGGCGACTTCGTCCTCACTGTCGTATCCAAGAGCTCACCGCTCGGCAACCGCTACTACGCAGAGCGCGTAGCCGTTGAGATACTCGCCTCGGACGAGACCTCGAGCGCAGTATCGGGCAATCTCGGCTACGGCGACTACGTCATCACAGCCTCGAGCAAGCCCGTCGAGCCGAAAGACCAAGTTCGCATGAAGGACAAATAAGGCGGTGGGGCGATGAAACTGAAAAAACCACTGCTTTACGCCGTCATCGCAGGCGTGAACGCCCTCTCGCTGACCGCGGCGCTCGCACTCACGCTTACAGGCGGAGCGATAGCCCGCTCGCAGAGCTACAACCGCTCTGCCGAGAAATGGGACAGGGACGGCGAAAGCACGCAGATAAGCTGTTTCTTCTCCGAGGACGCAGGCTTCACCACCGACAGCGTCTATGCGCTCCGTGCGGAGATGCAGAGCAAGCTGAGCTCGGCGATAAACGACCCGAACGGCAAGCTCCCCGAGACGCCCGACGCGTACAGCACGCCGATAGGCACGGGATATGTCACAGCCGACTCGATAAAGAACGCCGAGGCTGACATCACCGCAGTCGGCGGAGACTTCTTCCTCTTCCGCGATTTCAAGCGGCTGAGCGGCGCCTACTTCACCGAGGACGACCTCATGCAGGACGGCGCAGTGATAGAGCGTTCGCTCGCGTGGAAGCTCTACGGCTCGCCGAATGTCGCGGGTCAGCAGATATACATCGACGGCACGCAGTTCTACATAGCGGCGGTCATCGACGACCCGACCGACAAATACGAGAAGCTCACAGCCGACGAGAACCCGCGCGTATACGTCTCATACGACGGTGCGGCAAGCCTCCCGCAGGTGCAGTATTCCGCCGAAAACAGAGGCTACGGAATGGACGGCGGCTCGGAAGCTCCCGCAAAGCTGACGAAGATAACCTGCTACGAGTGCATAATGTACGACCCCGTCGAGAACTTCGCCTACAACACGGTGAACAAGTACCTCAAGAATATGTATAATGGCAGATACAGCGCGGTCAACAACACCGAGCGCTTCAAGCCCTCGCGAATGGCGAAGGCGTACAAAAAGCGTCCGCTCCTCGCAGTACGCAGGGACACGCTGGTCTACCCCTACTGGGAGAACGCCTCGCGCATCGCAGAATTCAAGCTCGCGCCGATGTATTTCTGGCGCACGGTATGCTTCGTGCTGCCGATAATAACCGCTATTTGGCTGATATGGCAGGGCTCGCGCCTCGTCAAGAGGAACGGGCTGAAGCTGATATCAGCTGTGATAGAAGCATATAAAAAGGCGGTATACCGCCGCAGGCAAAAGAAAGCTAACATATAAAACAAACAGTACCACAGCCACGAAAGGAAAATGGAAAATGAAAAGAGATACCGCACTCAGAACAATGGCAGCCGCACTCTCGCTGACCTGCCTGCTCTCCGCAGCATCGTGCTCGCTCCCCGGACAGGGAAGCGGCAGCGGCAGCAAGGGTGAAAAGCCCAAGCAGTCAGCCTCCGAGGTGCTCAAGCACACCTACACAGCAGAGCCGATAGGCAGCACCCCCGACGTTCAGTATGTCAACACGATAACCCGCCTCGGCGACACCGACAACGTCCTCATCACAGGCTCCTCCGACAAGGGCGACGGAGAAGAGCTGTTCATCACCGACCTCAGCTTTGACAGCTTCACCCCCATAATCCCCAAATACGAGAGAGGCAAGAACTCCGAGCTCTACTGCAACACCGCGGCAGCTCTCGACGGAACTATCTTCCACGTTGCAAACATCACCGACCACGGCGACATGGAGATGCCCGACTGGAGCTCCCCCGATTTCGACTTTGATTCCTACGACTGGGACGCCTACAACAAAAACTCTGTACAGACCACATATCTCTACACCTTTGACAGCACAGGCAAGGAGCTGAGCAGCTCCAAGGTAAACATGGACATCTTCAATGAAGATGCCGATGACGAAGCTATAATCCCCTACCTCAGCAGCATCACTCCCATTGACAGCACGAAAGCGCTCGCACACATCTCAGCCGAGGTAGAGAGCTACTATATCCTCAATACAGACGGCACATTCGGCGAGCAGATAGATTTCCCCGATGACGTATGGCTTGGCGCGGTATGTGCAACTCCCGACAAGAACATAGCCTTCACCTCATACTACGAGGAGAATCAGTGCATAGGCGTAGTCGACACCAAGACCTTCAAGGTCAATTCAAAGGCGGCGACTATCAGCGGACTCGACAACGACAGCATAACCAACCTCGTTTCGGGCGATGAAAACTATGCATACTACGCTTCGTCCTACCGCGGACTCTACGGCATCAAGGACAACGGCACAGCAGAGATGCTCACAGCGTGGGTAGACTCCGACCTCAGCGGCGACAATATCCGCGGGATAATGCCCGTCGGCAACAATGAATTCATCATATACATCTACGATTACTCCGACGCTTCCGCAAACGGCTTCTACCGCATAAAGGAGCGCGACGCCTCCGAGCTTCAGGACAAGACCCTCATCACGGTAGCCGTCATCTACAGCGACAGCGACTTCATGAGCGAAGTCAACTCCTTCAACAGGACGAGCGACAAGTACCGCATCAAGATAAACGACTACAGCAAGTACTACGACTGGGATCAGCAGAGCGAAAAGTACCTGAACACTCCCGCAAAGCAGTTCAAGCTCGACATCATCGCAGGCAATTCGCCCGATATGGTATACTTCAGCGACCCGACCGCAATAAAGGGACTCTCCAACAAGGGCGTATTCGTAGACCTCAACGACTACCTCGGCAAGGACGGCACAGTTTCCAAGGACGATATAGTTCCCTCGCTGCTCAAGGCGTGCGAGGAGGACGGCAAGCTCTACTCCATCTCTCCGAACTTCGGAATGACGACAGTAGCGGTCAAGAAGGCTCTCTGCGACAAGGAGAACTGGACGATAGACGACCTCATCGAGACATATGAGAAGCTCCCCGAGGGCGCACAGCTCACAGAGTGGGACAGCACAAAGATAAACGTCTTCAACTTCCTCATGACGAACATGAACTTCGTTGACTACAAGAACGGCAAGTGCAGCTATGATTCCGACGAATTCATCAAGATACTCGAGTTTGCCAACCGCTTCCCCGACGAGGAGGAGCAGCCCGACTGGGAGAACATGAACGAGGAACAGATGGATAAATACTACGAGGAGCGTCAGACCGCTATCAGAAAGAACAAGGCGCTTATATCGCAGATATCGCTCTATGACCTCAGAGATATCAACCGTGCCAAGGCAGTTACCTTCGGCGAGGACATAACGCTGGCAGGCTATCCCTCGAGAAACGGCTGCGGAATGTCGGTAAACACGAGCGCAAGCTTTGCAATACTGAGCGATTCGCCCAACAAGGACGAGTGCTGGAGATTCATCAGCAGCTTCTTCACAAGCGACTATCAGAAGAAGAACAACTGGTCGCTACCCGCGCTGAAGAGCGTGCTTGAGGATGAACTCGACGAGGCAATGAAGGACCCGAACTACACTGACGAGAACGGCGAGAAGCACTACGAGCCCTCCGAGTATACTATAGGCGACCAGACAATAACGATACCGAATCTCTCGGCAGAGGACCGCGAATACCTCAAGGACCTCATCTACAACGCAAACGTGAGCGGCATGAGCGTGTGGGATTCTGATATCGAGGACATCGTAAACGAAGAGATAAACGCATATTTTGCGGGAGAAAAGACCGCAAAGCAGACTGCTGAGATAATACAGAACCGTGTATCCATCATGGTAAGCGAGCAGTCATAAACAACGCTATCTTCAATTTCATAAACTCCACCTCCTTATGAGGGGAAAGGGCTGTCCGACGGGGCAGCCCTTTCCTTGTGTAGGGGCGCATTCCGTGCGCCCGTGTATGCCGTTCATATATTTGGGGCGGATAATATCCGCCCCTACAACGCGTTTTCCGTTATTTTTTGCGGAACGCCGAGGGCGGCGTTCCCTACAAGTTTTCCGTATATTGCGAGCAAGCAGAAATCGCACCTACAAATTTACCGCACAACAAAAAAGAACGCATTTCGCGTTCTTTTCGTGGTATACTATACTCAGTCATCGATTATTTTCGGCGCGGGAGCGTCCTCGCGCTCGCGGCGTCGGCGGCGCTCCTCGGCTGCCTCATACGAGCAGAGCTGCACGGCTGCCACCGCTGCTGCTATAGCTGCGGGAGCAATACACGGCAGTATCCTCGCGCGGTACATATCGCTTATCGGCGTGAGCGCGAACTTGTCCGTCCAGCCCGCAGCGTCGGCGTGCGAGCAGAGCCTGTACATCATCACGAGACACAGCGCCAGTCCGACTCCCGAGCAGACGACAGCCGCGATATTCGGCAGATTCCGCCTCGGCAGAGCCAGTACCGCTCCGAGCGCCATGACGAGTCCCGAAGCTATGAGCAGAGCTCCCACGACGGCGAGCTTCCCGCCGTAGCTGTCCTTATTATATATGAGACCTGCCCCCGACATACACACCATAAAGAGCGGGTACACGGCGGTCAGCACGAGCATCACCGCCTTTGCGGCTATAATAAGCGGATTTTTTCGTTTTTTTCCCATTATTTCACACCTGACTTCTGTTGCGGGATAATCTTTGCTGTGAGTAATTCACAATCATATCGTCTCAGCAGTGATACATACTATTTTTAGTCGGGCTTTTCCGACTGAAAGGAACCAAAAAATGCAATTTTACAGAAAAATCAAAAAAACGGCGGCAGTAGTATTATCTGCGGCAATTTTCGGCTTATTCGGCACAGCGGGCTACTACTCGCTGCGTCTGCCCGAGAGCGTGACCGTCGGGACTGCGGGGAGCGTGCAGTTCGCGCAGTACCCCGAGCTCCGCTGTATCGGCAGCGTCTCCGAGCCGCGAGGCACCTCCGACAAGGCGACCCTCTCGCTGTTCGGAGCAATACCCGTCAAGAGCGTGAGCGTGCGCCGTGAGGAGCCTCCGACCCTCATCGCGAGCGGAGCGCCGTTCGGCGTGAAGCTGCTCATGGAGGGCGTCATGGTGACTGCTACGGGCAAGGTCGACTGCGCGGGCGACGATGTCTGTCCTGCGGAGCTTGCGGGCGTAGAGGTCGGGGACGTGATACGTCTCGCGGACAACGTGCGGCTGAGCTCAAATGCCGATTTACAGCAGGTCATCGCGGACAGCGGCGGATGTGACGTCACGCTCTCGCTGACCCGAGGCAGTGCCGAGCTGACCGCGTGTCTGCACCCTGTCTACTCCGAGAGCGCGAAAACGTGGCGCGGCGGTATGTGGGTGCGCGACAGCATCGCGGGCATAGGCACGATGACCTATATCAACAAGGAAACTGGCGAATTTGCGGGGCTTGGTCACCCCGTCTGCGACACCGACACAGGCGAGATTATCCCGATTCAGAGCGGCGAAGCCGTCCCCGTTGAGATAACGGGCGCGCGCAAGGGCGTGACTGGCAGAGCGGGCGAGCTCCGCGGACGCTTCACGCGCTCCCCTGTTATCGGCGTCCTCGACCGCAACTGTGCGAGCGGCATATACGGGCGGCTGTCCGAATCCGCTGTGAGTGCACTTGCCGACGGCGCGGAGGAATACCCTCTCGGCTACCGACAGGACATCACCACGGGCGAGGTGCAGGTCTGCGCGACTGTGAGCGGCTCTGTCCCGCGGAAATACGCGGCTGAGATAGAGTCCGTGGACTTCAGCGGCGCGGACACCTCCAAGAACATGGTCATCCACATCACCGACCCCGACCTTCTCGCGGAGACAGGAGGCATAGTGCAGGGCATGAGCGGCAGTCCGATAATACAGGACGGGCGGCTCATAGGAGCGGTAACGCACGTATTCGTCTCCGACCCGACGCGCGGCTACGCGATATTCGCAGAAAAAATGCTTGAGTAAAGCACTGACGCAATATAATAAAAGTGGGCGTTACATCTGTAACGCCCCGATTTTGTGCCGAAGGATATTTTATCTGTTTTCCTCGCTGAAACCGCTGTCTACGAGCTCGACAAGAGCGTCAACAGCAGCCCTCTCATCAGCACCGTCAGCAATTACCTTGACATTAGTACCGCCCACGATACCGAGGGAAAGGATTCCGAGGAGGCTCTTTGCATTGACTCTGCGCTCTTCCTTCTCTATCCAGATAGAGGACTTGAACTCATTAGCCTTCTGGATGAAGAATGTAGCGGGTCTTGCGTGGAGACCAACCTGATTTTTTACCATTACTTCTCTGACAAACATAATACAACTCTCCTATTCTCTGTAGTCGTCCGTTGTGCTATACGGACGTTTCATGCAAATTGTTTCAGTTGCTGTAATTTATTATACATTCATTTTTTTTCATAGTCAACGCATTTTTACCGCAAAAGTGTCTCTTTTCCTCAAATTCTACATTTAGATTAAATGACCGATAGATTTATACATTCTGCTTGTGAATTATCACTACAAATTCGCGTTGATTTTTATTGTTCAATCTGTATATTTTCCCTACAATAATATGTTTACTATTGCTAAAAGGCTAAAGCGTTTTCTACTATACAGCCTGTTTATGTGCATTTGCTATAGACATATATTCAGATTATATAGCAAATGTAAGAATTGGATAAAAAAATTATCTTGAAAAATCGCCCACAAAAGCTGCTCGCGGCGATTTAATTTTAGCTAAATTATTCCACTTAAATTATCCAAAAAGCCCCAAAAATCGACTGATAGCGAGCCTATCAAAAAGCAGGCTTCCGCTTAAATCTGAATCCTGTTTATCCCCTCAAGTCATTTTCGGGCGAGCGGAACTCGCCCCTACAAGCATAGACAAAACGAACTATTTCTGTAGGGGCGCTTTCCGAGCGCCCGCGCTGTATTTTTGCACATCGCACCATTATATAAACCAAGCAGGCAGTGAAGACACTGCCTGCTTTGTCATTCCTTATTAATATACGCCTCATACAAGTCGGGGCGGCGCTCCTTGGTGAGCTCGAGGCTCTGCTCGTGACGCCACTTCTCGATGTTGGCGTGATGTCCCGAAAGGAGAATCGGCGGCACGCTCTCCCCTTCCCACACCTCGGGGCGCGTATAATGGGGATATTCGAGCAGTCCGCTGTAGATGCTCTCCTCCTCGAAGCAGATATCGTCCGAGAGCACGCCCTCGCACATTCTCGCCACGCAGTCGGTCAGCACCATAGCGGGGAGCTCCCCGCCAGTGAGGACGTAATCGCCGATAGACAGCTCCTCGTCGACTATCTTGTCGATGACGCGCTGGTCTACGCCCTCGTAGTGACCGCAGATAATGAGGATATTGTCCATTTTCGAGAGCTCGACGGCTCTCTGCTGGGTCAGCACCTTTCCCTTCGGCGACATATATATAGTATGCGGCTTACAGCCCATCTCGTCACAGACCGCCATATAGCAGTTGTATATCGGCTCGCACTGCATGACCATGCCCATGCCTCCGCCGTAGGGAGTATCGTCCACGCGGCGGTGCTTATCCTGCGTATACTCGCGTATCTGTCGGCAGTGGACTTCGATTTTGCCCGCCTTACGGGCTCTGCCGACGATGCTCTCGCCGAGCACAGCCTCGCACATCTCGGGGAAAAGTGTAGCAATTTCTATTTTCATGCGTCCTCCGTCAGTCGAAAAGCCCGTCGAGAGGGCGTATCGTCATCACATTGCCGTCGATGTCGGTGGAGATGACCACGTCCGCGATAGCAGGGACGAGAAGCTCCTTATCCGCCGATTTTACGACGTAGACGTCGTTCGCGCCCGTCTGCATGACATCGTCGATGACGCCGTACAGCTCGTCGGAGTCGGCATCGCGGACCTCCATGCCGATGAGGTCCTGAATAAAGTAGGTATCTTCGCCGAGCTCAAGGTCGTCGCGGTGCATATAGAGCAGTTTATTGCGGAGCTTTTCCGCATCCTCGGGCGTATCTACGCCCTCTATCTTGGCGATGACCATATTCTTGAACACTCGCGAGCGCACTATCGTGACCTCTTCCTTGTTCCTGCCCATGAACAGGCGGTCGAACTCCGCGAGGAGCTCGGGAGTATCGGTATAGGGCATTATCTTGACCTCGCCGCGGATGCCGTGGGTCGTAACTATCTTGCCCGCTTCAAGGAATTCCTTTTTCATATCAGTCCTCCGCTATCTGAACGGTTTTGGCTATCTGCCGTGCGACCTCGGGGTCCTTGCTGAGAATTATCACATTCTGCCGGTTGTCGAGGTCATTGACGTCGTAGACCTCGAGATTCAGCTCATACGCACCATGGTCGTTTATAAACTCGGAAACAAACGACTTCATATTGCCGTTATCGAAGTAGTAGTGATTCGGCTCGATGAAGGAGTCATGCGCCATATCGCCCTCAACGCAATTAAACGCAATCAGCGAAGGTATCATTATCGCCTTCAGCTCCATGAGCTTATACGTCGCGTTGACCTCGGAGGGCGAGAGCTTATTGCACTTCTTATAGTCGAAGGTCTCGCACAGGAAAATCATATCATGGTAGTTCTCGGGCGGCTCATATCCGAGCTTTTTCAGTCCCTTGTTCATGCGCTTGTCGAAGAAGCCGACTTCTCGGAAGTGGTCGATATCAGGTCCGTTTTCTTCCTCAGGCTCGCCCTTGTCCATGACGCAGACGAGGAGTTCACGCTTTTCAACGTTGTCGTTATCGACGATAATACCCGATTTCAAGCCTTCCGTCTCCTCGGGATACATCCAGAACAGCCCGTCGGGAGCCTCGAAGTCTATGCCCTTTATCGAGCATTCCTTGAAGCTTTCGGGGACTTCTATATCAGCATAGGGATAGGGCTCTGTGACGTCTGTCCCGTCTGTGAAGTTGGGCAGTATCTCATATTCCATCGCCTTCCATTTGATGTAAGTCTGCGAGAGATACAGTCCCGCACCGCCGAGAACAGTCAGCGCCGCCAATACGCCGACGGCTATTTTTGCACCTTTTTTCATAATGGTTCCTTTACACTTTCGGGACGCCGAGGGCGGCATTCCTTACATAGAATTATCTTGTAGGGGCGAGTTCCGCTCGCCCGTCATATCTTGATTTGGTCTCGGGCGCACGGATAAG
>KL370842.1:70586-76406 GCA_000701945.1 Anaerotruncus sp. MC2020 | reverse complement strand
GCTCTGTTATTTTGTCTTTATCGTTTTCAGACAGTTGTCGCCGCGCTCTATCGCCACGATACCCGTGCGGCACATCTCCATGATGCCGTAGGGCTTCATCAGCTCGATGAACGCGTCTATCTTCGACGTTTCGCCTGTCAGCTCGCATATAAGCGCGGTCGGTGAGTAGTCCACTATCTTCGAGCGGAATATCTCGACCGCGGTCATGATGTCCTGACGCGTCGAGGGCGAGTTGCGTATCTTTATCAGCAGGAGCTCACGGATGACGGTGTCATGCGGGTCGAGCACCTCGACCTCCTTGACGTCGTGGAGCTTCTCAAGCTGTTTGAGTATCTTGTCGCGTATGTCGTTGTCGCCGTGAAATGCAACGGTGATTCGGGAGAATCCCGCGGATTCCGTCTCGCCAACGGTGAGGCAGTCGATGTTGAAGCCGCGGCGCGTGAACATTCCCGAAACACGCGAAAGCACGCCCGATACGTTCGATACGATAACGCCTATAACGTACTGTTTGTATTCCATGCTCTCACCTCATTCCATATCGTTCCACAGCGGTGAATCCACAGTCTCATCGCTGTCTACGGCGCAGTCGATGACGTAGGTGCCGCCGTATGCGAACGCCTCCTCCGCCAGCTTTTTCAGCTCCGCGGGAGTAGTCGCCCTGCCGCCGCGCGCACCGAACGCCTCCGCCACCTTGACGAAGTCGGTCTGCCTGCCGAGGGTGGTCGCGGAGTAGTGCTTCTCGTAGAATCGGGTCTGTATCTGACGCACCATGCCAAGCACGCCGTTGTTGAAGATAACGACCGTGAGCGGTGTGCCCTGCGAAACAGCGGTCGCGAGCTCGTTGAGGTCCATGCCGAAGCTGCCGTCGCCCGTGATGAGCACCGCACGCTTGCCCGTCGCTGCGGACGCGCCTATCGCGGCTCCCATGCCGTAGCCCATTGTACCGAGTCCGCCGCTGGTGAGGAACGTCCTTGGCTTGCGGAGCGGATAGAGCTGAGCTGTCCACATCTGATGCTGTCCTACGTCGGTGACTATCAGGCTGTCCTCGGGAGCTGCGCCGCTGATAATGCCGATAATGTCATGCGGCGAGAGCTTGCCCTCTATGCTGCCGCAGACACTGTCCGCACGCTCGTACCTGCGGCGCTCCTCGGCGCGGAGCTCCTCTATGCGGGCGCTCCATGCGGAGTGCTGCTTCTGCTCGAGCATGGGGGTCAGCCTGTAGAGCGCGTCCTTGATGTCGCCCTCTATCGCGAGGTCGGCAGTCACGTTCTTGTCGAGCTCGGCGTTGTCGATGTCGATGTGTATTATCCGCGGGATGCTGTCGCCATCAAATGCGGCTCTGTCGGAGAAGCGCACGCCGAGCGCGATGACGAGGTCAGCCTCGGTGAGCGCCGCAAACGAGGCGTAATGTCCGTGCTTGCCGTTCATTCCGAGGAAGCGCGGGCAATCGCACGGCACCGCCGAAAGTCCCATGAGCGAGCTCCCGAGCGGGGCGTCTATCCTGTCCGCGAGCGCGAGCAGCTCCTTCGATGCCTTGCCCGACACGATACCGCCGCCGAAGTAGATGTACGGCTTCTCTGCGGAGTTTATCAGCTCCGCAGCCCTGCGCAGCTTATTCTCCGAGGCAAATGTCAGCGGATAGGGGCGGACGGGGTCGGGACGGGGCTCGAAGTCCCATTTTGCGGTCTGAACGTCCTTGGGTATGTCCACGAGGACAGGTCCGGGTCTGCCCGATTTCGCTATCTTGAACGCGGCGCGGAGAGTATCCGCGAGCTCGCGTATGTCCTTGACGATGAAGTTATGCTTCGTGACGGGCATGGTCACGCCGAGTATGTCGACCTCCTGAAAGCTGTCGCGTCCGATGAGGCTGCACGGTACGTTGCCAGTTATCGCTACTACGGGTACGGAGTCGAGGTATGCGGTCGCGATGCCCGTTACGAGGTTGGTCGCACCGGGACCCGAGGTCGCGATACAGACTCCGACCTTGCCCGTAGCACGCGCAAAGCCGTCCGCGGCATGGGCAGCGCCCTGCTCGTGCGCGGTGAGTATGTGCTTTATCCTGTCACTGCTGAGATAGAGCTCGTCGAAGAGGTCGATGACCTGACCTCCGGGGAATCCGAATACGGTCTCACAGCCCTGCTCGATGAGCGTCTCAACTACTATTTTTGCTCCTGTTATTCTCATAATATCATTTTCCTTCTCAATAGGAATCAAAAAAGTGTATACCAAGTTTATTTTAACATTTTTCTGCGGAAAAATCAAGCAAAATCATAAAATTTGAGCTCTCGGGTCAGGGTATTGACAAATGTATGTTAAATGGTATATAATATAGGGGTATCAAAGGCGTAGCAGTCAGAGTAGCTTCCTTGCTGCCTTTCAGAGAGCGGGCGGTCGGTGCGAGTCCCGCAGGCGGAGGCTGTGAAGTGCGGCTGTCAGCTCCGATGGGGAATAAAGTATCCGTCGGCGTATCCCGCGTTAAGGGCTAAAAGCTATAAAACGGAGTGGAACCGCGTAAATACGCCTCCTGTGAGCATCTCACAGGAGGCTTTTGGCATACCTTGTCCCGGCAATATGTGCCGGAAAATCGCGCTCCCATTCACATATTACAAGGAGGAACTAAATGCAGCTGTATAATTCTCTCTCGCACAAAAAAGAGGAGTTTATCCCGCGTGAGGCAGGCAAGGTCTCGATGTATACCTGCGGTCCGACCGTGTACCACTACGCGCACATCGGCAACCTCCGCAGCTACATAATGGAGGATATCCTCGAGAAGTACCTGCGCTTCACAGGGCTCGACGTCAAGCGCGTCATGAACATCACCGACGTCGGACACCTCACCAGCGACGGCGATACGGGCGACGACAAGATGCTCAAGGGCGCCAAGCGCGAGCACAAGACCGTCATGGAGATTGCCAAGTTCTACACCGACGCCTTCTTCGCGGACTGCGCAAAGCTCAACATCAAAACTCCCGACGTGGTAGTCCCCGCGACGACCTACATCGACGAGTTTATCCGCGTGATATCGGTGCTCATGGACAAGGGCTACGCGTATGAGGCGGGCGGCAACATCTACTTCGACACCTCGAAGCTCGAGAAATACTACGTGTTCAACGACTTCAAGGAGGAGGACCTCGCGGTCGGCGTGCGCGAGGGTGTCGAGGAGGACGGCAATAAGCGAAATAAAGCCGATTTCGTCCTCTGGTTCACGAAGTCGAAGTTCGATGACCAGGAACTCAAATGGGAGAGCCCGTGGGGCGTAGGCTACCCTGGCTGGCACATCGAGTGCTCGTGCATAAGCATGAAAAATCTCGGCGACTACCTCGATATCCACTGCGGCGGCATCGACAACGCATTCCCCCACCATACCAACGAGATTGCGCAATCCGAGGCTTACCTCGGGCATGAGTGGTGCAACTACTGGTTCCACGTTCACCACCTCAACACCAACAGCGGCAAGATGAGCAAGTCCAGCGGCGAGTTCCTCACCGTGTCGCTCCTTGAGGAGAAGGGCTACGACCCGCTCGTTTACCGATTCTTCTGCTTGCAGTCGCACTACCGCAAGTCGCTTGTGTTCTCGTGGGAGAACCTCGACAACGCGAAGGTCACGTTCGACAAGCTCATCGCGAAGATTGCTCCGCTGACCGCGGATAAGTCGGGCGATATCGACAAGGCGGAGTATGACCGTCTCATGGCGGCGTTCAACGAGGCTCTCGGCAACGACATCAACACCGCTATGGGTATAACCGTGCTGTACGACGTGCTGAAGTCGGGCGCAAACAATGCGACAAAGCTCGCGCTCATCGGCAAGTTCGACGAAGTGCTCGGGCTCGACCTCATCAAAAAGGCGGAGGCTAAGGCAAGCTCTGCGGACGAAACGCCCGATATCCCCGCCGAGGTAATGGAACTCGTCGAGCAGCGCAAGGCTGCCCGCAAGGAGAAGAATTTCGCCCTTGCAGACGAGCTCCGCGACAGGATAGCAGCTCTCGGCTATGAGATAAAAGAGACCCGCGAGGGCACACAAATTAACAAGCTTTAAGCCAAGGGCTTTGCTTTCGGCGAGTAACAATCGCGGGAATATACTTGTCGCTAATATATGTGAACGAGTTTACGAGTGACCACGCGAACCGCCCGCGGGGGCTCCCCGCCGCGAGGGTACTCAGATAACCAAGAAATAAGGGGGCGCGGCTATGGATACATCGGCAGACGATCCGATACACAATGAATTTGAACTGGTCAAAATGCTGTTCGACATGATATTGCTGTCGTTTGGAGCATATTTAGTCTTGACACTCATCAGTCTTGCCGCACTGTGGATACTGTATAAAAAAGCAGGAGAGCGCGGCTGGACGGCTTTCGTCCCCATTTACAATATCTTTCAGATGTCAAAGATAGCCACAGGCAGCTTCAGGTCTGCGGCACTGTATTCAGCCTTTCTGTTCGCGTATATCCTGCTGCTGATTATGGGTACTGCCTTAGATTTTGTCATCGGCTATGCGGATTGGGGAATGCTGGTTTATTACTCGGCTTTTCTCGTGCGCACAGGCTTGCTGATACTCATCGTCGGCGAATATATGGCGCTGTGCTACCGTTTCACGCAGTCGTTTGACAAAAGCGCGGCTATGTGCAGGCTGTCAATGTTCTTCTCTCCCATTATATTTATGATAATGGGCTTCAACCCCAAGACCGAGTACATCGGTCCGCAATAAACCACCAACTAACAAACCAACAAACCAACAACTATTAAAAACGGAGGTATTTATCATGGATTCAGGTGCAGGAGTAGCTTTCGGAGCTTTAGCTATCGTTTTCCTCGTTTGGGGAATTATCATGCTGTTCGTTCTCGCAATAGCAGTAATCGTCATCATCGCCAAGTGGAAGCTCTATGAAAAGGCAGGCGAGCCTGGCTGGACGGCAATAATCCCTGTATACACCCTCTTTCAGCAGGTTAAGATAACCACTGGCGAGTACCACCTCGCTATCGTATGGGTGATACTCATGGGCATCAACACATTCGGCACGACCTTCCAGAGTATACTTAATATAATCGCAAATACCAGCGACGGCAAGCTCGGCATGTTAGCCGTTATCGGACTGCCCTTCTCGCTCATCGGAACTGTCGCGGCTCTCGCAGGAGCTGTACTCGGCGGCTACATCAACTATATGTTCGCCAAGTCCTACGGTCAGAGCGACGTTATGTGCATTCTTGCGATATTCTTCACGCCTATCGTCTACCTGATAATGGCGTTCAGCAAGGACACTCAGTACATCGGTCCGCAGGGTCACCTCAGACTCTGGGGCAAAAAGGAATGATAATATGGGAGCAGACCATGTGTCTGTTCCCTTTTTTTGCCTTGTAGGGGCGGATATTAAGCAGCACACCAAATCTCTGATTTGGATTGTGATGCTATATGCAGCTATGCTGCCATCCCCGCGCACCTTACATAATCAGTCACAAAAATCACTATGTCGCCCTTCGGGCGTCCGCGCCTTACATTGCAATTCGCTGAAATGTAATGGAACGCCGCCTCGGCGTTCCGCGGTAGGGGCGCATTCCGTGCGCCCGCTGACAAACGGCGTTGTTATCACGCGCGGAATAATTCCGCGGACATACCAATTGCGGACTTCCACAAGGGGACGCCCTCACTTGCAGGGCGTCCCCTCTCCGAAAACGATTCACTGAATCGTTTTCGGATTCACCCCTTGCGGAGCGCCTTCGTTTTGTTTCGCCGCTCTCTAAAAACTGTGAGCGGCGACCAGAGACGCTGTCTCTGGACTCTGCAAGCCTTTGTAAAGGCTTGAGCGAAACTTTCGGTTTCGCGC
>KL370842.1:0-70576 GCA_000701945.1 Anaerotruncus sp. MC2020 | reverse complement strand
CCGCATTAAAGCGACAGTTTTCTCGTTCGCAAACAATTCACTGGATTGTTTGCGAACAGAATGACTGCCATTTTTCGGGCGGATAATATCCGCCCCTACAATGCTTCAAGCAATCAGTTCTTCATCTCGAAGTTTTCGCCGAGAAGCTCCTTGTTTGCCTCGAGAATGGGGTTTATGCACTCCGCGAGGAACTCGTCCACCTGCTGAGGGCTTCTGCCGACGTAATTCTCGGGCTTGAGCACGGCGTCGAGCTCCTCCTTGGTGACCATGAACATCGGGTCAGCCTCGATGAGCTCGCAGAGGTTGTTGTCGAGTCCGCGCACCTTAACATTCGCGCCCGCCTCCATAGAGTAGTCCATTATGCGGTCGTGGAGCTCCTGACGGTTGCCGCCCTTCTTAACGGCGTCCATCATGATATTCTCGCTCGCCATGAATGGGAGCTCCGCCATAACGCGGCGGCGAATCATCTCGGGATAAACGACGAGACCATCGGTGACATTCATCATGATGTTGAGGATAGCGTCAACTCCGAGGAACGCCTCAGCCACGCTGATACGCTTGTTTGCGGAGTCGTCGAGCGTTCTCTCGAACCACTGAGTACCCGCGGTGAATGCGGGATTGAGGCTGTCTATCATTACGTAGCGTGCGAGGGAGGTTATACGCTCACAGCGCATGGGATTGCGCTTGTACGCCATCGCGGACGAGCCTATCTGCTTCTTCTCGCGGGGCTCCTCCATCTCCTTGAAGGACTGGAGAATGCGCATATCATTCGAGAACTTGCTTGCGGACTGCGCGATATCGCTGAGCACCTCAAGCACCTTTGAATCGACCTTGCGCGAGTAGGTCTGACCCGACACGGGCACTACAGCATCGAAGCCCATTTCCTCGGCAATCATCTTCTCGAGCTGTTTTATCTTGTCGGTGTCGCCCTCGAAGAGCTCCATGAACGACGCCTGAGTGCCTGTAGTGCCCTTGCTTCCGAGGAGCTTGAGGGTGGAGATGCGGTACTCGAGGTCGTTGAAGTCCATGAGGAGCTCGTTGAGCCAGAGCGTAGCCCTCTTGCCGACAGTAGTGAGCTGAGCGGGCTGGAGGTGAGTATACGCGAGGCAGGGCATATTCTTGTACTCGTCCGCGAACTTTGCGAGGTTGTTCATGACGTTGAGGAGCTTGCGGCGGACGACCTTAAGCGCGTCACGCATGATGATGACGTCGGTGTTGTCGCCGACGTAGCAGGAAGTCGCACCGAGGTGGATAATACCCGCAGCGTCGGGACAAGCCTGACCGTATGTGAAAACGTGCGCCATGACGTCGTGGCGTGTGATACGCTCGCGAGCCTCGGCAGCCTCATAGTCGATGTCGTTGATATGCTCCTCGAGCTGCTTCACCTGAGCCTCTGTGACGGGCAGACCGAGCTTCATCTCAGCTCTTGCGAGAGCGACCCAAAGCCTTCTCCATGTGGTGAACTTCTTATCCGCAGAGAAAATGTACTGCATTTCCTCGCTTGCATAGCGTGTGCAGAATGGACTTTCATAGCTGTTCTTGTTTCCGCTCATAATAACAAACTCCTTTTCGGCGCGCGGGCACGTATTTTCTGTCTTTGATGTGCTCCTACAGCACAATTACATTATATTATATCATATATTGATGCAAATGTCAATTTTTCCCTGTAGGGGCGCATTACAGCAAAGCTGCATATAGCATCGCAATCCAAATCAAAGATTTGGTGCGCTGCTTATCCGTGCGCCCGTCAGCCAACATCGTAATTCTCGGGCGGATAATATCCGCCCCTACAATTTAAAAATTCATCGCCACAGGCGATACAACAATTACGCATTATGAATTGAAAAAAGCTCCCCGAAGGGAGCTTTTCGCGTTATTTTTTGAGGAATGTCACGAGGTCGTCCGAGCCGCCCGTCGAGAGGTAAGCGTAGTACGCGAGGATAGCTGAAGCGTCCTTCGCGTCGACCTTGCCGTCGGTATTGACATCGGCAGCCTCTCTCTGCGTGTCGGTGAGTCCGTCCTCGGAGCCTGTGGAAGCCTTCGCATAGGCAACGAGAATGAATGAGGCGTCCTTCGCATCGACACTGCCGTCCTCGTTTGCGTCGCCGAGACCTGACTTTTCGGGCTCACGCTCGAAGATGAGCAATCCGTCGCTCCTTATGCCCTGAAGGGATCCGTCCTCGGAAAGGCTGAACCAGATGAACTCGTTCTCGGCATAGCCGGGCTGCGAGACCTTCACCTTATTGTCATCTATCGACCATGTCAGCGTGCTTTTCTCGTTTTCGACCTCGGTGGATATTACCTCCATATAGCCTGTACCGTCGCTGTTAAAGGAAACTGTCGCATTGGTGTTCATGAGGTCTTCTATCGGAGCACCGTTTTCATCAACGAACTCCTTGAAGTTCCATGTGCCGACTACTCGCTCGGCGAGTGTGGGCTCTGAGGAAACCACGGGAGCAGTTGCTGTGGCAGTCGTTTCCTGTGCTGTGGTGGAAGTTGTTGAGGCTGTTGTGGTCGCAGATGTTGATGTGGTGGAAGCTGTGGTCGTTGCGGTCGATGTGGCAGTCGTTGATGTTGTGGAGCCGGAACTGCTATCAACGATTGTGATCACATAAGAAATATCAACGTTCTTACAATAGTTATAAGCGTAATAATCGCCGGCTTCTCCGGTTATTTTGACGGTATACTGTCCGACGGGAAGAGAAGCTAATTCTTTGTAATCATGGCTGGTTCCGTCCTCTTCAACAACTGTTTTTTTCGTCTGATAGTCATTTCCTACATTCTTTTCATCGTATGTAAGCGATTCACTTCCGCGTATTCCTATGAATTTCAGACCTGAAAAATCAAGTGCTTCCTTGCAGTTGTACACTGTTTTAGTGGGGTAGGAAACCACTTTGTCGAACTGATATATCGGGTGAGTAGTTTCAATAGAATAGGTCGTTGTAGAAGCTGTAGTAGTTGCCGCTGTTGTGGCAGTTGTTCCTGCTGTAGTCGAAGCTGTTGTAGTTGTTGTAGGCTGAGCTGTTGTGGTTGTAGTAGTGGTAGTGGTCGAAGCCGCCGAGGTCGCTGTGGTAGTGCCTGCCGTAACAACGGAAGCCGCCTGCTCCGTGATAGAAGAACTGTTTATCGAGAGCGAGAACAGCTCATAGCCCGTCTTTACTACGTAGAACTTGTTGAAGTGCTCCTTAGCCGCCTGCGCTATCTCCGTGCTGTGAGACTTAAAGTTTTCGCGAGTAATATTGTTGTTGGTCATGACAGCCTGCGATAAAGACGCAACAATGCCCTCCTTTATCTCGGCTATCTTTGCGGCGTCCTCCTTCTCGTCGAGCACCTTTTCGCCCGACGCCTCAAACATACCGAACAGCCTTATTTCATAGGGCTTGTCGCCGATGACCTTGACTATCGGGTCAGCCATGCCGTATTTGATAGCAGGCGTGATCTGAGCCTCTGCCGCTGTAGTTGTGGAAGCTGTTGTGGTGGTTGTGGCGATGATAGTCTGAGTGGTAGTTGTAGTCGTCACCTTTGTGGGAGTTGTGCTGAGGCTGCCGCCCGTTATCTTCTCAAAGGCGATATTGTTCTCCTCGGCGTATGTCTGAGCTGTAGAGCCCTCATAGCCGCGGATAACGAGCCCCTCGTTTGCGGGTATAGCGCCGTCTTTGATGACAGTCGCGGGATTTGTCACGGTTATGCTTTTCAGCTGTCTGCAGCCATTGAAGGCGTTTTTGCCCATCTCCTCGAGCACGGGCGGGAGCTCCACGCTCTCGAGTGCTGTGTTGCCGAAGCCCGAATAGCCTATACTTTTCAGACCGGACGGGAGCTTGACGCTCTTGAGGCTATTGCAGTATGTGAATGCGAAGCCCTCTACTTCTGTAACGGAATCGGGAATGATAAGGCTCTCGATAGCGGCTGTATATGCCGAGCCGTAGCCTATCATCTCGACGGAGCTCGGAACAGTGAACTCGGTCGTAGGATAAGCGGGAGGATAAGCAACGAGCTTTTTCATGTCCTTGGTGTAGACGATGCCGTCAACAGAGCAGAAGTTCTCGTTCTTTTCGTCAACGTTATACGTCGCGAGACTCGTTGCATAGCCCGCAAGGTGGTCGCCTATCCTTGTGACCTTGGCGGGTATCTTTACCGAGGTGACATTAGAGCAGAATGTGAATGAGCTTCCATTTATGACGGTAACGGGCTCTCCTGCGACCTCTCCTGCGATAACGATATCACCGCTTGCTTTCTCGTCGCACATGTTAAGCTCTGCGTGGTCGTTGTATACCTTGTACGTCAGACCGTCTATGACTACCTTATTGTCCTCGGTGTCTGATGCGGCAGCCGTCGGCTCAGCCGCAAACGACGTGACAGATACAGCTCCGAGCGACGGCAGAGTGCTGAACGCCATTGCCAGCGACAGAACGCCTGCGAGTAATTTCTTCTTGTTCATTATAAACCTCCTAAACAATGATGATAGGCTGTCAAAGCGCCTACGGAGTATATTATACTACATATTTAACCGATTGTAAAGGCGATTATTGTCACGGTATAAGTGACATTTGTCACTATTTGCGGAGCGCCCTCTCACCCGTATCATGCGCGCCGCGCCTGCCTGAGCAATCATTTTCCCGCAAAGTCTTGAAAAAAGCGCGGGATTGTGGTATACTGTATCTATGACCGAAGCGGGGCGATGAAGGCATCGCCCCTGCACATTGTTGATTTGGAGTACAGATAATGAAATATTCACGTATTACAGCGGCTTTAGCCGCGGCGGGAGTCATGCTCGCGCTCTGCGGCTGTGCCGACAGCGGCAGCAGCTCGTCCGAGCGCATCAGCTCACAGGTGACAACTCAGCCCGCCTCAGCCGATTCCGTCTTCAAGACGAACGACGGGCTGTTCACATTCGTACCGCCCGCCCGCTTCAAGCAGTATGAGGGTATGTACCCTGCCGACTTCGAGTTCCTGCTGACGGACAGCAACGCTAACACGACGTTGGGCATCATAGAGATGAGCGGACTTCACATCTCCCCCGAGTTCTACTGCGAGACGGTGAAGGCTCACTACGAGGAGGAGTACGGAACAGTCCATGCTTCGACGGATTCCGAGGGCGACCTCCCCGCGTATCTGCTCAAGGCAGAGTTCACCGACGAGGAGGAGCAGAGCGACTTCCTGTTCTACCACAAGGCGATAGGCTACGGAAACGGCGACCTGCTGGTGCTTGTCGTGACCGTTCCGAAGGACAAGCCCGAGGAGGCGACGCTCACCGTCGAGGAGATGATGTCGCAGATGACCTACAACGGCGAAGCGCTGAAGACAGAGCCCGAGGTACACGACAACGAGTTCTTCACGGTGACAGCAGACAAGGACTGGTACTTCCACTCTAAGGACGAGAGCGAGGCTACCCTGCGCCCGAACATCGCAAACACCTTAGCCGAGCGCTACGGCTCGTTCAAGATATCGGCGGAGAAGTCGGAGCTCAGCGCAAAGGAGACTGCCGACAAGGACGCTGAGGAGTTCGGCTCCACCGACAAGATAACGGACGTCGCCGAGAGCGAGGGCGCCGAATATCTCGGCAAGGACGCGGTATGCGTCACGTGCGTGCTCAACTCGGAGTACATGAACCTGAGGCGCGACATATACTATTTTGAGAACAGCGGCGCAGTCTACAAGGCGCAGATACTCGCGCCCGTAGAGTATTTCGACGAGTTCAGTGCTACGCTCGGCTCGCTCACAGACAGCATAGAGGTGAAGTGAGCCGCTATCGGCTTTATCTAAGTTCTGATAAATAACGCATTAAAAACGGAGGTTTTAAATAATGAAGAATGTACTTGTAGTAGGCGGCGGCGGACGCGAGCACGCCATTATAATGAAGCTAGCAGAGAGCAAGCACGTAGGCAAGCTGTACTGTGCGCCGGGAAACGGCGGTATTTCCAAGTTTGCGGAGTGCTTCAATGTCGGTGCGACTGATATCGACGGCATTGTCGAGCTCGCAAAGAAGCTCAAGCCCGATATGGTGGTAGTCGCTCCCGACGACCCGCTCGTGCTCGGCATGGTAGACCGCTTGCAGGCGGAGGGCTTCATGACCTTCGGACCGAAGGCGAATGCGGCTATAATCGAGGGCAGTAAGGTGTTCTCGAAGGAGCTGATGAAGAAGTACGGCATCCCCACGGCTTTCTATGAGGTCTTCACCGAAAGCGACAAGGCTATCGCCTACCTCAAGGAGCAGAACAGCTATCCCGCAGTAATAAAGGCGGACGGTCTCGCGCTCGGCAAGGGCGTTATCATCGCGCAGAACGAGGACGAGGCGGTCAAGGCTGTACACGACATGATAGACGAGCTCAAATTCGGCAAGAGCTCGGCAAGAATAGTCATCGAGGAGTTCCTCACAGGTCCCGAGGTATCCGTCCTCTCGTTCACGGACGGCAAGACCATGGTGCCGATGATATCCTCAATGGACCACAAGCGCGCTCTCGACGGCGACAAGGGACTCAACACAGGCGGAATGGGCACGGTATCGCCCAACCCCTACTACACCGAGGACATCGCCAAGGAGTGCATGGAGAAGATATTCCTCCCGACCATGAACGCCATGAACGCCGAAGGACGCACATTTGAGGGCTGTCTCTACTTCGGACTCATGCTCACTCCCAAGGGACCCAAGGTCATCGAGTACAACTGCCGCTTCGGCGACCCCGAGACGCAGGTAGTGCTCCCCATGCTCGACGCCGACCTCTATGAGATATTCGAGGCTATATACAACCACGAGCTCGGCAAGGTCGACATCAAGTGGCACAAGGGAAGCTGTGCGTGCGTAGTCATGGCGAGCGGCGGCTATCCCGAGAGCTATCCCAAGGGCATCAAGATGAACGGCTTCGACGAGAAGGGACAGGTCGAGGGCTGCTTCGTATACCACGCGGGCACCAAGCTCGGCGAGGACGGCAGCTTCCTCACAAACGGCGGACGCGTAATCGGCGTGACCGCAAAGGGCGACACTCTCCCGCAGGCGCTCGCGACCGCATACAAGGGCGTAGAGGCGATAAGCTTCGACGGCGCGCACTACAGGAAGGACATCGGACAGAGAGCGCTCAAGGCACTCGGTTAAGGAGCACGCTATGCACGAAAAGCTTGAAAAAGGACTGTTCTTCGGATTCATCGGCAACCTGCTCTTCGTTGTCTTTGGTCTGATATGTGCAATATACTATTATACATATAATTCCGACGCCTTCTATACAAGGGCGCTCGAGACCCTCGCCTACTGCACCGAATTTCTCGGCTTCGGACTTCTCGTCTACTCCGATGTGCTGCTCAGCATGAGCCTTCGTCTGCGGAGGCTGCTGAAGGTGAGCTATACAGCCTATATCATACTTGAGGCACTGATGATGGTGCTCGAGCTCAACAGCGCAAGCCTTGATTTCTACCGCCCGTATTCGCTCGTGCTCTCGATAGTACACGCCGTTATATCGGGCGCAGCCTGCTTCGCATTCCTTCAGCTCGACCCCGATAATACGAAGTATGAGATAGCGGTCGTAGTATGCATCGGCATGGTGCTGTTCGGTATGCTCGGAACTATATTCGGCATACGCGCGTACTTCGGCGTACTCGTCAACGCGGTGAGCTTCATGACGCTTTTCGGCGTTATCAGGTTCTTCCGTGCCCGCGAGGAGATAGAAATAGACTGCTACGGCGACCGTGCGCGTGTCGCGGTGTACAAGAGCACTATGTTCACTGCTCAGCCCGCCGACAGCAGCTCTGACAAGACAGCAGAGCCCGCTCCCGCAGAGGAGGCATCTGCTCCCGACAAGACCGCTTCGGAAAGCACCGAAGACGAAAACAAAGAATAACCGAAACAGCCCCTTTTTTCGAGAGAAAGCAGGGGCTGTCATTATTTTTTTCGACACAGGCACCGCTTTTTCGATTGACAAAAAAACCGAAGTATAATATGATTAAAAAAGACTGACCTTACAAAGGAAACGACATTTTTATCAATATGACTTTTTCGGAAAGAGTGAGCATATCCCATGAAGCAGCAACTTCTGACAGGCGATAATATCGACGGTATAGGCTGGCTCCTGTCAGATATACTGTCAACAATAGGATTTGATGTCAAGCGCTGCAGCAACTCTTTCGCCGCACTTGAGGAGGAATGCATAAGGAACAGCTTCGACGGGCTGGTATTCTTCATCATGGCAGAGACGGACGAGCTGTACAGCTTCGTCAGCCGCACATCTGCCGAATCACCTGACATGAAGCTGTTTGTGCTGTCCTACGTAAAATCGTATCCGATGAGAAGACGCCTCGAGATGCTGGGCGTAGCCGACTTCTTCCTCATGCCCGAGTCCCTGAACAGGATAAGCAGATACATATATACGGCAATGCTGACTAATCACGACCGACCGCTCGCGGAGGAGATAATCAGCTATCTTGAAAACAAGGGCATCAAGATAAATACGGGCTTTTTCTATATGTACACGGCTATGCGTATGTGCATACTGCGTCAGGAGCTGCTCGACGACATGACCGCGGGATTCTATCCCATGCTGGCAGAGCTCATGGGAACAACGCCGACAGGTGCCGAGCAGGTGCTTCGCCGCTTCGGGAAGCGAATGCAGAACGAGGGCATAGTGTTCGGTGACAAAGGCGGAAAGAGCATGACGGCAAACAAGTACATGATAAGCAGCGCAATAGACGAATTCATGAGCAAGTATTATCATTATGAGTAGTGCGCCCGCGTTGTTTTTATGCGCGGAATAATTCCGCTGGCACACAAACTCGGAACGCAATAAAGGGACGCCATCTGCAACAAGACGTTTTTTGTTCTTGTTGCACAATCCGCAAAGCTGTGCCTTGTGCATTCATACAAAGTTTCAAAAAATTTCGTGTTTTTTGCCTCCGAAAATCACTTATATGTGATACTATAGGTATGTCTACCTAAAAGGAGGACTTTTTATGAAAAAAATAACTGCAATTCTATCCGCCGCTGTCCTGCTCGCGGGAGCGTGCTCCTGCTCGGACAAGCCCGACGTCAGCGAGCCCGACGGCGACGTAACAACTGCTCCCGTCACCGAGACCGAGACCGAGCCGCCATACGCCGAGCTCACCGAGGCGGACTTCGCTCCTGTCGACATCAAGTGCGCCGTCACCGACACCGAGCCGCCCATAGAGGTGAACTCCGCCGACCTGAGCAGCATCGACTTCGGCGCGAGGATGTCGCCCTGCAAGGCTCCCGATGTGCGCGAAAGCTACAAGAACTCCATGATGAGACGCGGAAATGAGGAGCGGTACGATGAGGCAGTCGCGAAGCTCGTCGAAACGCCGTGCAAGGGCGCTGTCACGTCTGCTACCTTCGGCGGCGGCAAATTCTACCTCACTGTCAATTATGACGACTTCTGCAATCTGCACGACTCGTCGCTCTACTGCTATGACGTCGAAACGGGCGAATGCAAGGAGCTCGCCGCGCATTCGGGGCTCGAATACAACGGCTATTTCTCGGGGCTGACATTTGCTCACGACAAGCTGTACTACATCGAAGAACTGCGCACCGACTCCGACGAGGGCACCAAGACCGCGCTGTACTGCCTCGACCCAGAAAGCGGCGATATATCGGAGCTATGCACTGTTGACGGTTATATCCACGGCTTGCAAGAAATAGAAAACGGACTTTTCATGTACAGGTACATAGGCTTTAACAATGGAATTGATTATTTACAGTATGACATCGGGACAAATGAGCTCAGCCCCTACACCTTCCCCGAGGCTGAGGGCGAAGGACCGAAGGATGTCGTGCTGTGCGACGGCGTCCCCGCGGAGGTAACGGGCGGCTTCGACGGCGAAAAATACAACCCCATAACCGTGAAAACGCAGTATTACACGCTCTCGACCGAGGTTACGAAATACACGAAAATATTCCTCTGGCGGGACAAGGTCTGCATAGTCGCGGCAAACGACTACAGCAACGACTGGCTGTATACATACGACCTGACGCGGCGCGAACGCCTGAAAATGAAGTTCGACGGCTACAGCAACTCGGATATGATCCAAACAGAGGAAGGCATATTCATGATTGTCGGGACGGGCTCGGACGAGTTCGGGCAGTACAAGTCGGGCTGCCGTCTCTGCCTGCTCACTCCCGTGCAGGGCACTGTGTACAGGCTGGCTCTTTTCGAGGACTGTCTCTGCGGAAATATCGGCGACACCGTGTACTACCTGACGCTAACCCCGACCGAGGAGCCGTTCGAGGACTATGCTTTAGTGAACCGAAACGCAGGCAACGGGCTCCCCGACAAGCTGTACTGGTTCAAATCTGCGGGCGGGACTATACCTCGCTCGGGATATGGTGTGTACTTTGAATGGTAACAAAAAGGCGTTCCATGCCCTCTGAACAATAATTAAATCAAAAAGCCAAAGAGTTATTCTCTTTGGCTTTTTTGTTGTTTTTACAGACTTTTCAGCGCACCGTTTTGTGCAGGTATACAAAGTCAAAAATTATTTTTTCAATAATCAACGGTTTTCCATTGCAAAAATGCCTTTTTTGCACCCCTTATGAGAGGCGTTGTCCGAGACGGACAGCAAAGCCTCTCGGAAAAGGAGGAGTTATGTCAGAGAAGGATGAACTCAGAAACAGGCGGAAGCGCTTCTGCTATCTCTACGCAGTCCTCGGCGACCCCGAGGAAGCCGCGGTACGGGCAGGCTACAGCCGCGATGAGGCTCTCGGCGCGGCAATGGAACTGCTGAAAAGTCCCATATGCCGCAGGAATATCGCACAGCTACGCGGTCTGCTCGGAGACAGCGCGAACGTCCTCGCGGGACTCCGCCGCCTCGCATTCGGCTCGTGCAACGACGCGGTACAGCTCGCGTTCTCGGACGAGCTACCGCCTCAGGACGTGCTCGGCAGGCTCGACCTGTACAACGTCTCGGAGATAAAGCGGGTGCGCGGCGGAGGCGTCGAGGTCAAGGTCTTTGACCGTATCAGGGCGCTCGAAAAGCTGTATGAGCTCGAGAACGCGCTGACAGAATCGGGCAGGGCTGAGGCGCTGATACGCGCGCTGACCTCCGACGGAGAGGAGGACGGCGCAGAATGCTGATTAAATTCAGAGGCAAGCAGAAAATTGTCGCGAAGTGGTGGAAAATGCCCGAATACCGCGGCAAGGACGCCATTATCGCCGACGGTGCGGTCAGGAGCGGCAAGACGCTCTCGATGTCGCTCGGCTTCGTGATATGGGCGTGCTCGAGCTTCCGAAGCGGCACATTCGCGATGTGCGGCAAGACTGTGACCTCCCTCCGCAGGAACGTCACTGTGCCGCTGATACGGCTTCTGCGCGGCATGGGCTTCGTCTGCGAAGAGCGGATAAGCCACAGCTTCATCGACATCACCTTCCTCGGCATGACTAACCGCTTTTACCTGTTCGGCGGCAGAGACGAGAGCTCCGCCGCGCTGATACAGGGCATAACGCTGTCGGGCGTATTCCTCGACGAGGTCGCGCTGATGCCGCGTTCGTTCGTCGAACAGGCACTCGCGAGGTGCTCGGTGCAGGGGTCGAAGATGTGGTTCAACTGCAACCCCGATGACCCGTCGCACTGGTTCTACCGCGAGTGGATACAGAAGGCGGACGAGAAAAACGCGCTGTATCTGCACTTCACCATGGACGACAACCCCTCGCTCTCCGAGGCGGTCAAGGCGCGCTACAGGAAGCTCTACTCGGGCGTATTCTACGAGCGCTTCGTCCTCGGGAGGTGGACTGCCACCGAGGGAGCCGTCTACCCGATGTTCGACCCGCAGCAGCACGTATTCAGCGGCGCAGAGCCCGAATGCGAGCGCTACGTCATATCCTGCGATTACGGAACTGTCAATCCCTCGTCGTTCGGTCTGTGGGGACTTCACAAGGGCGTATGGTACCGCGTGAGGGAGTATTACTACTCCTCGAAGAGAACGGGAGTCCCGCGCACAGACGAGGAGCACTACGCTGCTCTTGAGGAACTGGCAGGCGAGCACGCGATAGAGCGCGTCATCGTCGACCCGTCAGCCGCCAGCTTTATCGAGTGTATCCGCAGACATGGTAGATTCAGAGCGGCAAAGGCGGAAAACGACGTAGTCACGGGGATAAGGCGGGTAGGCGCAGCACTGAAGGACGGCAGGCTGATGATACACGAGTCGTGTACGGACATCATACGCGAGTTCGGGCTGTATCGGTGGAAGGACGGCGCGGGCACAGACATCCCCGTCAAGGAGAACGACCACGCCATGGACGATATGCGATACTTCGTGGCATACGTCACGAAGGAGGCGGCGGATGAGGACTTCTTCTTCGCCATGTCCGTGGACAGAGGATGACCTGTAGGGGCGGATATTATCCGCCCGACTAAACCGAAATATTGCGGTAGAACGTTGTAGGGGCGCCCTTCGGGCGTCCGCAATCCCCGACAATTGGCGTTGAACGCAATGTGTAGGGAACGCCGCCCTCGGCGTTCCGCCCATAACCGACGAATCAACGGTAAATCGCAATGTGTAGGGGCGCATTACAGCAAAGCTGCATATATCATCGCAATCCAAATCAAAGATTTGGTGCGCTGCTTATCCGTGCGCCCGCAATCCCCGACAATTGGCGTTGAACGCAATGTGTAGGGAACGCCGCCCTCAGCGTTCCGCCCATAACCGACGAATCAACGGTAAATCGCAATGTGTAGGGGCGCATTACAGCAAAGCTGCATATAGCATCGCAATCCAAATCAAAGATTTGGTGCGCTGCTTATCCGTGCGTCCGCCTGTAAACGGAAGATTTCGCGCCGCAGTTCGTCAGAAACGTTAGCAATCCCCGCGCAGGCAGCAATCGCCCTGTATCAAAAAGGAGGAAAAATGAAGCTATTCAAAAAGAAACACACGCGGGCAGCTCCGCAGGTGATACTGCCCGACCGCGACCGCGGGAGCGAGATGACCCTCCCGCCCGAAGCAGGTCCGCTCGAAAAGGAGCTGTTCGAAAGGCTGAGATACGCCGTCCCCGTCATCGACGCCGCTATCATGAAGATTATCCGCCTGACGGGAGGCTTTCGGCTCGTCAGCTCCGACGAGCGCTGGCAGGAGCAGCTCGACCGCTTCTGCGACACCGTCCCCGTCGGTCTGACAGGCACATCGCTCGGCTGCTTCGCCGACGCCTTCCTCGACAGTATGCTCACCTACGGCAGCGCTGTCGGCGAGATAGTCATCGACGAGGAGGGACGCCGTATAGCGGGACTCTGGAACGGCGACGCGACCTCTACGGTCGTATCCGCGGGGACTTCCCCGTTCGAGCGCAGATACGCCGTCCGCAGACAGGACGGCTCGCTCAGGCAGGTCGCCCACCCCGAGCGCATACTCTACGCCTCGCTGACGAACGGGCGCTCGCTCCTGCGCGGACTCCCCGCGATGAGCAGCATACTGCTCCGCATATACCAGTGCATAGGTCAGAACTACGACCGCGCGGGCAATGTGCGCTACGCAGTGACCTACAAGCCTCAGCGCGGCGCAAGCGATATCGCCTCCACACGCGAGCACGCCATGCAGATAGCCCGCGAGTGGGCGGACGGCATGAACTCCGCGAAATACGGCAGAGTCAAGGACTTCGTCGCCGTCGGAGACGTGGATATCAAGGTCATCGGCGCGGACAACAAGCTGTTCGATACGAACGTGCCTGTCCGCCAGATAATGGAGCAGATAATCTCAAAGCTCAGTATACCGCCGTTCCTGCTCGGTCTGAACTGGAGCTCCACTGAGCGTATGTCCTCTCAGCAGGCGGATATCCTCACGTCCGAGCTCGACTACTACCGCAGACTGCTCTCGCCCGTGCTGTGCGGCATAGGCGACGCGTATCTGTGCTCGGTCGGCGCAGAGGCGGTCTGCTCGATAGAGTGGGACAACATCAATTTGCAGGACGAGTCAGTCCTCGCTGAGGCAAGGCTCAAAAGCGCGCAGGCTCGCGAGATAGAGCTGCGCATCGAAGAAAAAACAAAATCCGAATAATGGAGGAAATGTGTATGTATAACGATGTAAAACTTGAAAAAGGACTCTATAATCTCAGCGGCAAGTCGTTCACTTCCGCCCTCGAGGAGCTCGACCCCTCCGCCGCATATGTCGGCACGGAGCTCGCCGCCCTCGACGCCTACGAGCGTCAGCTCAAGCGCTATAACATCAGGGTCGGCGGCGCTGACTGCGACATGGTGGAGAAGTTCTTCTCCTCGACTGAGACAGCGGTGCTCTTCCCCGAATTCGTGACCCGCTGCATAAAGAAGGGCTTCGATGAGACTGTGCTCAACACTATCACAGCGGTGAAAACGGTCAGCGAGAGCAGCCAGTACCTCGGCTGCGTGCTCGACGACAGCACAGCCTACAGCACTACAGCGCAGACTGAAGCTCTTCCCGCGTCAGTCGTGACAGAGGGCACTACAGCTCTCGCCCTCGAGAAGATAGGCAGACTCATCAATGCCTCCTATGAGGCTATCCGCAAGCAGCGCCTCGACGTATTCGGCGTTATGCTCAGAAGCATCGGCATAAAGCTCGCAAATACCGTTGTCAGCAAGGCGATAACCGTCCTCAAGACGGGCGCAACGGGCGTGACTACGTCCTCGCTCAGCTACTCCGACCTCGCCGACCTCTACGGCAAGTTCACAAACTTCAACATGACCACTGTGCTCGCCTCTCCCGCAATCGCGGCGAAGATAGCGGCTATGGACCAGCTCAAGGACACAAGAGAGAAGGCTGACGGCAGGATGATACTCCCCTTCGGCTCGGAGCTCGTGAAGTCCGCGGCTGTGGACAACGCAACTGTTATCGGTCTCGACAGGGACTTCGCGCTCGAGTTCATCACCAGCACGGGACTTGTCCTCGAGACTGACAAGCTCATCGACCGCCAGCTCGACCAGATAACTGTGTCTGTGACCTGCGGCTTCCGCAAGATAACTCCCGACGCGGTGAAGGTGCTCACTATCACATCATGATGCAGGGGGCGATGCCTACATCGCCCCGTCAATGTTTCGGTAAAATCGTGTAGGGGCGAGTTCCGCTCGCCCGCACATAAAAAAGCGGACTGCCAAAGGCAGCCCCTACAAAGAATAATGTACCCGAAACCAATGCAGGGGCGGCGTTTCGCCGCCCGCAGGCAAACGCAATCGGTATCGCGGGCGCACGGATAAGCAGCGCACCAAATCTTTGATTTGGATTGCGATGCTATATGCAGCTTTGCTGTAATGCGCCCCTACCGCGTTTTTCACCAACCAAAGGAGGAATTCAATGACACAGGAAATTCTCGACAAGATAAACAAGTTCACACGCCGCGAATTCGCCGCTGACGAGCTCTTCGCCTTCCCCGTTATCCTCTGCGACAACGAGATTGACCGCGACTGCGAGCGCTTCTCCGATAAAGCCCTCGAACAGCTCAAAGCCCTCTTCGTCGGCAAAACAGGCATTTTCGACCACGAGCCCTCTACCTCCAACCAGACCGCCCGTATCTTCGATACCGAGCTCGTCACCGACAGCTCCCGCAAAAACAAGTGCGGCGAGCCCTATAAGTACCTCCGTGCCTCAGCCTATATGGTGCGCACCGAGGACAACCGCGACCTCATCGCCGAGATAGACGGCGGCATAAAAAAGGAGGTCAGCATCTCCTGCTCAGCGGGCAGGCGCAGGTGCTCCGTCTGCGGCGCGGACAAGGCGGTGCAGAGCTGCTCACACGTCAAGGGCAAGACCTACGGCGGACGACTCTGCCACGTCGTCCTCGACGACATCACCGACGCCTACGAGTGGAGCTTCGTCGCCGTGCCTGCGCAGGTCAACGCGGGCGTGACCAAGCGCTTCACCGACAACGGTGCGGAGAAGTCCGCAAGCGCAGAAACTGCCGAAAATGAGCGGCTCCTGCGCTGCGAGATACGACGTCTCGCGTTCATCTCGGGTGGACGCAAGGCTGCATTTGCGGCTGAGCTCGCCGCTCACGGGCTGAACGAGGTGCAGCTCAAAGGCATGAAAAGGGCTTACGAAAAGCTCGCAGGTCACACAGGAGCGGAGGTGCAGCTCTCGACCGAGCCCGAAAACGAGCAGCAAACCTCCGCGTTCAAGCTCTGAGGAGGCTGCTATGAGTATAAACGTTAACAATGTAAAGTCGCTTTTTGAGCTGTTCTCGGGCGAGGACGCCAACTCGGAGTGGACGCCCGTGATAGTTATGGCGGTGCTCGAGGTCAGGAATATGCTCCTCCCCGATGCCGACGACACCGACACCCGCCTCGAATTCCTCGCGGCGGCTGTTGCGAACTACCGCACGCAGGAGATAAAGCTCTCCTCGGGAAAGCGCGAGTACGAATACGTCGGGCAGATGGACAGCTGCGGCGCGAGGACGTCCCTCGCGGGAGCTGAAACGCTCATGCGCGAGTACGTGCAGCTCTGCCGCGACCTCATCAAAGCCGATACCTTCGTCTTTGAGACGATTCCGACAAAGGAGGGATAGTATGCGCGATATACTGAACGCATTCAAGGCGGCTCTGCTCGCCGCGGGAAATGAGAACGTGTACCTCGCCTTCGACGCGCTCCCCGTGCGCGGCAAGGGCGGACACTTCACCGTCCTCGGGATAAAGAGCTTCGAGGCGACAACGCCCGTATATTCGCAGTTTACCGTGTTCATGCCGTTCAGGGCGGAGGTCGAGGTCAGCGTATACGCGCCCGAGAGCGAGGATATGCAGACCCTGTACCGCTTCTTCGAGAACAGCGTCCGCCCCGCTCTCGACGGCATGGCGAGTCTCACAACGCGCATTTGCAGGCTCAGTATCAGGCACGATACCACGCTGAAAAGACTCGTCCTCACGGCGGGAGTGTCCGTAAGCGGCATACGCAGGATTGCGAGGGATGACAATGAGTGAGATTTGCAGCCGCGAGGCTGTCCCCGTAGCGATAGGTCAGCTCACGCTCTACTGCGAGAGCTTCCGCGCGGCAGCCTCCACCGTGCTCTATGAGCAGCCGACTGTCATCGGCGGGACGGTCATCACCAACAAATGCGCAAAGGCAGTGCGGCTCACGCTGTCGGGCAGGATATACTGCGGCGCGGGCAATATCCCCGCGCTGACCGCGATAAACAATCTGAACGGTACGTCGGCGCTTACCGTCACCTACCGCGGTGTGACGTTCTCGGACTGCACCGTGACGGGCTATACCGCCGAGGACAAGAGCGACGATATGCTCTATGTCACGCTGACTCTCGCCTCCGCAGAGCCCGCCTCCGACGCGGAGGTGAACGCATGACTGCTACCATTTCGATAAAATCGCCGAACGCCAGCGACACTGTGTTCAAGGTGCTCTCCTTCACCTTCACAAAGGACGCCTATACGCCGTTTACCCGCCTCACAGCCGTGTTCGAGGCGCATACCGCAGTCCCCGCGACCGCAAATATGGCGTGGTTCTGGGTGAACGGCAATTTCATCCACCAAGGCTATATCGACACCTTCCGCATCGTCGAGGAGGGCGGCTTCCGACGCGGCATCATCACCTCACGCGGCTTCACCTCGCAGTATCTCCAGAATCAGCTCGAGCCAGGTCTGTATTCAAATATGTCCCTCAACGACCTCATGGACAACTATATGCAGCTCCCCTACGTCACGCATGAGAACTGCGCCACGTCAAGCTATATCTTCGTCAAGAACGGCTCTACGCAGTGGGACGGCATTGTCAACATCGCGTTCAAGGTCTACGGGAAATACCCCTATATCCGCGGTACGAACTGCGTTATGGTCAACCGCGACAGCTCAGCGCAGAGCTTCACCTACTCCGAGGCGGGTATGCTCTCGCGCGGGACTGAGCGCGATACACGCGACCTCGTCTACTTCTGGAGCATGGAGGATATGCAGCAGCAGCACGGCAACTACACCCTCTCCGAGCCCGACGCCTATGATAACTATATCTTCCGCAGCCGCTATTTCGAGCTCGACAGGCGCTTCCTCTATGAGCCGCAGAAGGCACTCGAGTTCCGCGACAAAATGGCTATGCGAGGCTGGAAACGCAGCTTCTTCACCTACAGCGGCTACCGCGGCGAGGACCTCTTCGATACAGCAGTGCTCGGCAATGACCCGAAGTATATCACCTCCGTCCGCATAACGGGCAATCGCAGCGGCATCATCACCGAGATAGGTATGTGCTCCGACAAATTCGTCGTGCAGTAGCACTGCCGCCCCCGCAGGAATAAACTGATAGGGAGCAGTCATTTGACTGCTCCCCTATTTTTGTTTGACAGAGGTGAGTGCTATCGCTCATACAGTTCTTAGCTCCCTGCGAGAGGGCGACAGCTGTATCGTCCGCAGGCTCGCCATTCACGGCGCTATGCGCAGACGACTCGGCGAGCTCGGCTTCGTCGGCGGCTCGCGCGTGACCTGCTTGCAGCGGAGCTTCCTCGGCGACCCCGCCGCCTACTTCGTCAAGGGCGCTGTCATCGCTCTCAGAGACGCGGACGCGGCTAAGGTCGTGGTCGAGATAGATTGAGTGCAGGGGGCGGCGTTTCGCCGCCCCTACAAAACGTTTCCGCAAACATTTCGTATATTTGCGGGCGGATAATATCCGCCCCTACAGCTCCGCACTCTAAAATTACGCAAAATAATTGACAGCCGCAGTGCGTTATGCTATAATAAATATGTATATGCGGTCACTTATGCCTCATATCATATGATACAGACAGCAAATCGGAGATAGAAAATGGTAAAAACTATTAACGGACTAAAGATAAACTACGAGGAAAAAGGTCAGGGCGACCTCATCGTCCTCCTCCACGGCTGGGGCAGCAATATCAAGCTCTTCGCCAACCTCATCGACCTCCTCGCCAAGAAATACCGCGTCGTTGCTATGGATATGCCCGGCTTCGGCGAGAGCGACGAGCCCAAGGAGGTCTGGGACGTAGGCTCCTACGTCGACTTCGTCATCGACTTTATCAAGGATTACGGCGTGAATGAGGTCATGCTCCTCGGACACAGCTTCGGCGGTCGCGTCATCATAAAAATGCACAGCCGCGAAAGCCTGCCGTTCAAGGTCACGAAGGTCATACTCGTCGACAGTGCGGGTATTATGCCTCCAAAAACCAAGAAGAAAAGCTGGCGAACACGCTACTACAAAATGGGCAAGGCAGTGCTCTCGACGGTGATTGCGCGTAAAATCGCTCCCGACGCCCTCGAGAACTTCCGCAAGAAAATGGGCAGCGCAGACTACGCCGCCGCCTCGCCGATGATGAGACAGGTCATGGTCAAGGTCGTCAACGAGGACCTCGAGCCCTATCTGCCGAATATTAAGTGTCCCACCCTGCTCGTGTGGGGCGTGAACGACACCGCGACGCCGCTCTCGGACGGCGAGAAAATGGAGAAGCTCATCCCCGACGCGGGTCTCGTAAAGCTCGAAAATGCGGGACATTACTCCTTCCTCGAGCAGCAGTTCATCTTCAACCGCGTCATGTGCTCGTTCATGAAAATAGAGGAATAATTATGGATATTGTCAGATTTCCCGACAGCGAGGCGGTAGCCTCCGCGATAAGGGACGACGAGCCGCTTATGGCGGTCATCACGTTCGACGGCTCAAAGGCTGTCGCGGCGCCGCTCGACGAGGCTGTCGAGCACCATATACTGCTGATGAAGGCGGGCTACAAGGACACCGATATCGACCGCTTCTTCCGCATCGTCTTCGACAGGAGCGGCGCGGACTGGACGTTCGTTTGTCCGCCCGACTACAAGGATATCCCGTTCAAGGATAAGCGAATCCGCGCTTTCTACAGGGACGGGCTCGGCGTTATCGGCGATTTTTTGCAGGAAATGGGCTACATTACAGGCATTAACATCCCGAAACGCTACAGCAGACATCTTGACGTACTCTCCGAGGACGTCTATTAAGGAGACTTTTGATGAATTTGATTATTTGGCTTGCTTTCGCGGCAATCGCTCTGCTCGCGATAGTATTTCTCGGGCTGAGGGAGTTCCATATGCTCCAGCTAAACGGCTACAAGACCCCCGAGCATTCATGGTGGATGAAGAAGAACTTCAAGCGCTATATACCGCTGATACTGCTCTTTATCGGACAGTTCGCACTGCTGGCGTTCAGACCCGTTAACAGGGGGTCCGGATTGCCCTATTTCCGCAATAGCGAGGGAATGGCGATATCCGCCGTACTCACAGACACACTGGCAGTCCTGAACCTCTTCATCGCGTGGTTCAACAAGCCCGGCAAGAAGTTCAAGAAGCCGTTCAAGTACACCGCGCGCGTGAAGCGAATGCTCGTCACGTTCTTTATCCTTATAGCGGCGGCGTTCGTCGGAGCGTTCTTCTCCACGAAAATAGTCGTGCTCGGCGGTTCGAGACGCTTTTTCAACAACCTGCCGTTCGTCATCGTAGGCTCGGCACTGTACCTCACTCCCATACTCGTGCCGCTCTCGAACCTCATAAACAAGCCAATTGAGACGGCTATCAACAACTGGTACATCAACGATGCGAAGAAAAAGCTCGCCGCCATGCCCGACCTCCACAAGGTAGGCATCACGGGCAGCTACGGCAAGACCTCGATGAAGTTCTACCTCAGTGAGCTGCTCTCCTCGCAGTACGAGACGCTCAAAACGCCCGAGAGCTTCAACACTCCCATGGGCGTGACCATAACCGTCCGCCGCGACCTCAAGCCCACGCACGAGTACTTCATCTGCGAAATGGGCGCGAGACGTGTCCACGAGATAAAGGAGCTCTGCGGCATAGCGAATCCCCACGACGGCATCATCACCTCCGTCGGACCGCAGCACCTCGAGACGTTCGGCTCTATCGAGAACGTCGTGAATACGAAGTTCGAGCTCGCCGACTGCGTGAAGAAAAACGGCGGAAAGATATACCTCAACTACGACAATGAGCTCATACGAGCAAAGGTCAGCGAGTACCCGAATGCCGTCACCTACGGCACCTCCGAGGGCAGTATGTGGCGCGGCTCCGATGTCTCCGTCTCCGACCGCGGCACCGAGTTCACGGTCACTGCTCCCGACGGCAAGAGCTGCCGATTCGGCACCAAGCTCCTCGGCGAGCACAGCGTCCAGAACCTGCTCGGAGCTATCGCCTATGCGTGCGGCACGGGCATACCGATGGAGAAGCTCGTTCTCCCCGTCAAGCGTATCGCCGCTGTACCGCATAGATTGCAGCTCCTCGATAAGGGCGGCGGAGTCACCTACATCGACGATGCTTACAACTCCAACCCGAGCGGCTGCCGAGCGGCTCTCGCGGTGCTCGGACTCTTCGACGCCTGCCGCATACTCGTTACCCCAGGCATGGTCGAGCTCGGCGCTAAGCAGGCGGAGCTCAACTTTGAGTTCGGTCAGGAGGCGGCTAAGGCGTGCGATTACATAGTCCTCGTCGGCAAGGCTCAGACTCAGCCGATATACGACGGCATCAAGGACGCGGGCTTCGACATGGAAAAGGTGTACGTCGCGGACGGGCTCAATGACGCCCTCGCAAAGGCGAATTCCTACCCCACCGACAAGAAGAAGGTCGTCCTCCTCGAGAACGATTTGCCCGATAATTATTGATAATAAGCCGTTAGCTATTAGCCTTTAGCCATTAGCTTGCGGTATCGCTTCGCGATAAAATCTGAAAATGTATCGAGGAACTATAGCTAACGGCTAATGGCTAACAGCTAAAGGCTCGAATTATAAAGGAGAGGTTACTTATGAAGATAAACTTAGCGGTAATTTTCGGCGGAAGAAGCGTCGAGCATGAGGTCTCGGTCATCTCCGCAGTTCAGGCTATGGCAAGCATGGACAAGGAAAAGTACAACATCATCCCCGTCTACATGACCAAGAAAAGCGAATTCTGGACGGGCGAGAAGCTCATGGACATCAACAGCTTCAAGGATATCCCCGCTCTGCTCAAGGAGTGCACCGAGTGCGTTTTCGTCCGCAGTGAAGGCAAGGTGCAGCTCATCCGCCAGAAGATAAAGAAGTTCGGCTCGAACCTCATCTCCGACGTCGATATCGCTTTCCCCATCGTTCACGGCACTAACGTCGAAGACGGAGCGCTTCAGGGCTACCTCCAGACCCTCGACCTCCCCTATGTAGGCTGCGACGTGCTTGCGTCCGCTGTGGGAATGGATAAGTTCGTCATGAAGATACTGCTCAAGGACGCGGGCTTCCCCGTGCTCGACTGCTGCCGCTTCTCGTCGTTCGACCTCGACAAGATAGACGATATGGTGGCTCAGGTCGAAAGCAAGTTCGGCTACCCCGTCATCGTCAAGCCCATAAACCTCGGCTCGAGCGTCGGCATCTCCAAGGGTAAGGACAGGGACAGCCTCATCAAGTCCATTGAGGAGGCTTTCGAGTTCGCTGACCGTATCCTCATCGAGCCCTGCGTCACAAACCTCAAGGAGATAAACTGCTCCGTGCTCGGAGACAGCGAATCCGCGGAGGCATCCGTCTGCGAGGAGCCCGTTCAGGCAAGCGACGACGATATCCTCAGCTATGAGCAGAAGTACGTCGGCGGCGGAAAGGGCGGCAGCAAGGGTATGGCTACCCTCAAACGCAAGATCCCCGCTGAGATTTCCCCCGAGCAGGACGAGTTCATCAGAAAGACCGCGGTCGACGCGTTCCGCTACCTCGGCTGCAACGGCGTTACACGTATCGACTTCATGATAGATATGGACACCGACAAGGTCTATATCAACGAGATAAACACTATCCCGGGCTCGCTCGCGTTCTACCTCTGGGAGCCCAAGGGCGTCAAGTACAGAGAGCTCCTCGAGCGCATGATTCAGCTCGCAATGAAGCGCCACAGACAGTCCGCCAAGATAAACTATACCTTCGATACCAATATCCTCTCCATGGGCGGCAGCTTCGGCTCGAAGGGCTCGAAGAGATAACAAGGGCTCTGCCCTTGACCTGCCAAAGGCACTGCCTTTGGAATCCGCAAGGGCGCTGCCCTTGACCTGCCAGAGGCGCTGCCTCTGGACTCTGGTCAAGGCTCTGCCTTGACAATCCGCCGGGACTCTGTCCCAGACCCTGCAAAGGGGCATAGCCCCTTTGAACCCAGCTTCGTTGCCGCTCGCAAGCTCGCTCACTCTGTACAAGCGGCACAGTCTGCTTTCGGCGGGAAGCAAATATGCGGGACGTCGAGGACGCCGTCCCCTACAAAACGAAAACGTTAGCATTTTGGACATTTGCGGGCGAGCGGAACTCGCCCCTACAATTTCAAAGTCATCGGCGATGCCGATACCACAATTACGCATTAATAAAGGAGGGTTAATTATGACCGAAAAGGAAAAACAGCAGGCGGGAGAGCTCTATCTCTCGGCAGACAGCGAACTCACAGCTGAGCGCGTCAAGGCGAAAAAGCTCTGCGCTGAGTACAACGCTATCGAGTACAACGACTACCAGAAGAAAGAGCGCCTGCTCGACAGACTCCTCGCTCTACGCGGCGAGAACACCATCATCGAGCCCAATTTCTTCTGCGACTACGGCTACAACATCATCACGGGCGACAACTTCTACGCCAACCATAACCTCGTTATCCTCGACTGCGCTGAGGTCACATTCGGCAAAAATGTGTTCATTGGTCCGAACTGCGGCTTCTATACCGCCGCTCACCCCATTGACGCCGAACAGCGCAACAGCGGTCTCGAGTACGCAAAGCCCATAAAGGTCGGCAGTGATGTGTGGATAGGCGGAAATGTCTGCGTAATGCCCGGCGTCACTATCGGCGATAATGTCGTCATAGGCGGCGGAAGCGTCGTTACAGCCGATATCCCCTCGGGTACTGTCGCCGCGGGAAATCCCTGCAAGGTCATAAGAAAAATCGGCGAGGATAAGCCCTCCGAGGCGCAGAAGTCCGACAATAAGAAGTAAACACAGAGAGGAGCGCTATGAATACACTCCACTTCAAATACGCGGTCGAGATAGAGAAAACACGCTCTATCACCCAAGCCGCAGAGAATCTGTATATGGCTCAGCCAAACCTCAGCAAGGCTATAAAAGAACTCGAGAATTCCCTCGGTATCACGATATTCCGCCGTACCTCAAAGGGCGTTATCCCTACCGACCAGGGTATGAAGTTCCTCGCCTGTGCCAAGCAGATACTCATGCAGATAGACAATATGGAGGCGATAGGCTCGCCCGATAAGCCGAGAGAACGCAAAATGCGCATCTCCGTGCCGCGTGCGGGCTATATCTCCAAGGCGCTGTCCGAGTTCATCGCCGCGTCCGACGCCTCCGACGACATGGAGGTCTACTTCTGCGAGACAAACTCCCTGCGCACTATCGAGAACGTCCGCGACAACGGCTATAACTTCGGCATTATCCGCTACAATGCGGCGCATGAGAAGTATTTCTCAGACTACCTCGCCGAGAAAAATCTCGAAAGTCAGCTCTTGTGGGAGTTCGAGGCGCTCGCGGTGATGTCCGCGGAGCACCCCGCCGCCAACGACGAGCTCACATACGGCGAGCTCTCCGCGCACTATGCCGAGGTCGCGCAGGGCGACGACGCTGTTCCCTACCTGCCTAATGCCGCGGACAAGCTCTTCGCGAACAACCGTCCCGCGGATACAAAGGTGCGCCGCGTGTATATGTTCGACCGCGGCAGTGCGCTCGATTTCCTGCTGACTGTCCCGACCTCGTTCATGCTCGATTCGCCCGTCCCCGAGAGCCTCTGCGGCAAGTACGGGCTCGTGCAGAAGCGTTGCGCGTTCGCGGATAACTGCTTCCGCGATGTGCTCATCTTCTCCGCTGGCAGAAAGCTCTCCGCAAGTGAGCTCGCGCTCGTGAACAAGCTCTACGAGGCACGCAATGAGGCGGCGTTTGCGAGATAATCGAAATTGTAGGGGCGAGTTCCGCTCGCCCGTCAGCATTTCATTTGTTTGCGGGCGCACGGATAAGCAGCGCACCAAATCTTTGATTTGGATTGCGATGCTATATGCGCTTTGCTGTAATGCGCCACTACACAAAATCAAACAGCAAATGATTATGCGCGGAACGCCGAGGGCGGCGTTCCCTACATCACGTATCGGCGAATTGCAATGTAAGACGCGGACGCCCGAAGGGCGCCCCTACGGAATGTTCCCGTAAATATTCCGCATATTTGCGGGCGGATAATATCCGCCCCTACAAAGAAAACACTTGAAATCCACTGAAAAATGTGGTATAATAACTCGTATGCTATGCTGCGCCTGTATCCCCGCCCGTCAACGGCGACGGCTCGAAAGTCCCCGCGCTGCAAATCCATTTGGTTAGAAGGTAAAAGACAATGTTTGAAATCCTTGAAAAGAAAAGTCTCAACCCTACTGTAACTCTGATGAAAATCTACGCTCCGAGAGTAGCCAAGAAGGCTGAGCCCGGTCAGTTCATTATCCTCAGAACAGACAGCGAGGGCGAGCGTATCCCCCTCACTGTCGCTGACTACGACCGCGAGAAGGGCTCCATTACTATCATATTCCAGATAGTCGGCGGTACTACCGAAAAACTCAACCACATGAACGAGGGTGACTGCCTCCACGATTTCGTTGGTCCGCTCGGCCGTCCCACCGAGACAGAGGGACTCAAAAAGGTCGCTGTTGTCGGCGGAGGCGTGGGCTGTGCTATCGCTTACCCCGTTGCAAAGAAGCTCCATGAGCTCGGCGTTGAGGTACACTCCATAGTCGGCTTCCGCAATAAGGACCTCGTTATCCTCGAGGACGAGTTCAGAGCCGCAAGCTCAAAGTTCGTGCTCATGTCCGACGACGGTACTGCGGGCGAGAAGGGTCTCGTTACCGATGCCCTCAAGAAGCTCATCGAGAGCGGCGAGAAGTACGACCGCGTTATCACTATCGGTCCCCTGATAATGATGAAGTTCGTCTGTCGTTTAACTAAGGAGTACGAGATACCCACTGTTGCTTCCATGAACCCCATTATGATAGACGGTACGGGAATGTGCGGCGGCTGCCGTCTCACTGTCGGCGGCGAGACCAAATTCGCGTGCGTTGACGGTCCCGAGTTCGACGGTCACCTCATCGACTTCGACGAGGCTATGGCAAGAGGCGCTATGTATAAGCCCTTCGAGCGCCATGCCTACGAGGAAGCCTGCAATCTGTTCAAGGAGGTAAAGTGAAATGGCTAATATGTCTTTGAAAAAGAACGAGATGCCTGTTCAGGCTCCCGACGTCAGAAATAAGAACTTCTCCGAGGTAGCTCTCGGCTATACCGAGGAGCAGGCTATAGATGAGGCTAAGCGCTGCCTCAACTGCAAGAACAAGCCCTGTACTACGGGCTGTCCCGTGCAGATAGATATCCCCGCTTTCATCGCTAAGGTCGCTGAGGGCGACTTCGCAGGCGCTTACGATGTTATCACCAAGTCAAGCTCTCTGCCCGCTGTCTGCGGTCGTGTATGTCCGCAGGAGAACCAGTGCGAGGGCAAGTGCGTCCGCGGCATAAAGGGCGAGCCCGTCGCTATCGGTCGTCTCGAGCGCTTCGTTGCTGACTGGCATAACGCTCAGCCCGAGGCTCCCGTACAGAAGCCCGCTTCAAACGGTCACAAGGTAGCTATCATCGGCTCGGGTCCGTCGGGACTCGCGTGCGCGGGCGACCTCATCAAGAAGGGCTACGATGTCACGATTTTCGAGGCTCTCCACGTTGCAGGCGGCGTTCTCTCATACGGTATCCCCGAGTTCCGTCTCCCCAAGGCTATCGTGCAGAAGGAGATTGAGGGTCTCAAGGCTCTCGGCGTAAAGGTCGAGACAAATACTGTTGTCGGCAGAACTGTTTCCGTCGACGAACTCATGAAGGAGGAGGGCTTCGAGAGCGTATTCATCGGCTCGGGCGCAGGTCTCCCCAGATTTATGAATATCCCAGGTGAGAACCTCAGCGGTGTTTACTCCGCGAACGAGTTCCTCACCCGTATAAACCTCATGAAGGCGTACAAGGAGGGCAGTGCTACTC
Source organism: Anaerotruncus sp. MC2020 (assembly GCA_000701945.1). GTDB lineage: Bacteria > Bacillota > Clostridia > Oscillospirales > Ruminococcaceae > Ruminococcus > Ruminococcus flavefaciens_B. The sequence goes on along the minus strand of KL370842.1, from coordinate 43,688 downwards.
CTATCAAGGCGGGCAAGAGCGCTGTTATCGTAGGCGGCGGAAACGTTGCTATGGACGCGGCTCGCTGTGCTAAGCGTCTCGGCGCGGACGTCACTATCGTGTACCGCCGTACTGAAAAGGAGCTCCCCGCACGTGCGGAGGAAGTCGAGCACGCTATGGAAGAGGGCATCAACTTCAAGTTCCTCACCAATCCGACCGAGATAACCGCTACCGAGGACGGCTGGGTAAAGAGCGTTATCTGCCAGCAGATGGAGCTCTCCGAGCCCGACGCTTCGGGACGTGCTAAGCCTGTTCCGATTGACGGCGCGTTCTTCGAGATAGAGGCTGACTGCGTTATCATGTCCATCGGTACGTCTCCCAACCCCCTCATCAAGGCTACTACTGCGGGTCTTGATACGCAGAAGTGGGGCGGCATCATCGCCGACGAGGACGGCCTTACCTCCAAGGAGGGCGTTTACGCGGGCGGCGACGCTGTTACAGGCGCGGCTACCGTTATCCTCGCTATGGGCGCAGGCAAAAAGGCTGCCGCGGCTATGGACGAGTACATCCAGAACAAGTAAGTCTCATTCGGGAGCGCACTCAGGTGCGCTCCTTTTTGCTTCTGTCTGCCCGCGGAGCCCGCTCGGACGGAAAGAACGTAATTTTTTCGTATACAGCTATTGCAAGTTGCGCAAAGCTGTGTTATAATTAATGTATATCCCGTGACCGCCATAGGACGGTCATTGTCCCCGAGCTTTCTTCGGGGAGCGCGGCTCCTTTCTTCATCAGGTGCCCTGCGCGGCTTACATTAACCAGAGAGGAAGTGCGCTTTATGGTAACAGTTGAAAACCATATCGGCAAGATAACAGTCACTGAGCAGTATCTTACCGAGCTTATCCGCCACGCAGTATGCGATTGCTTCGGAGTAGCCGACGTGTGCAGCGTGAATACGTTCCGCTCGGCAGTTTCATCGCTTACGGGAGGACGTATGTGCAAGCGCAAAGGGGTGCTCGTCCGCACGGACAGCAGCGGCGGTCTCATCATCGACCTCCATATCAAGGTCACCTACGGCACTAATATTGCCGCTGCCGTAAACAGCATCACCCACAAGATAACATTTACGATAGAGGAATCAGTCGGCATCGACGTCAGCAAGGTCAATGTGTACGTCGACGATATGAGCTGCTGATTATTGGGAGGAAATAGAACGTGATAAACGGTGCTTTATTCAGAGACGCTGTTATTTCTGCCGCGATTACGCTTAACAACAGAAAGCGCGAGGTCGACGAGCTGAACGTATATCCCGTGCCCGACGGCGATACGGGAACTAATATGTCCATGACCATAGGCAACGCGGTCGAGGAGCTGAAAAGGCTCCCCGACAATGTCAGCGTATCCGACGTAGCGTCCGCAGCCGCATCCGCTCTGCTGAGAGGTGCGCGCGGCAACTCGGGCGTTATCCTGTCGCTCATATTCCGCGGTATCTCAAAAGGTCTCGCGGGTCTAAATGAGGCGGGCTGCGAGGACTTCGCAAGAGCTCTCGAGCTCGGCGTCAAGGCGGCTTACAAGGCGGTAATGAAGCCTGTCGAGGGTACTATCCTCACGGTTTCGAGATGCGCGGCTGAAAAGGCAAAGGAGAGCGCTCTCTCCAACAGCAGCGACGTCATCTTCTGGTCTGACGTCTGCGCGGAGGCTGAGGCTACACTCGCAAAGACAACAGAAATGCTCCCGCAGCTCAAAAAGGCAGGCGTTGTCGATGCGGGCGGTATGGGCTTCACCATTATCATAAAAGCAATGTATGAGGTGTTCAACGGCGGCAGTATTGCCGTACCCGCAGAGGTGCCCGCTGCCGATGACAACTCTATAGAGGCGTTCAGAACGGCTGTCAGCCAGTACGACGACGATATAACCTTCACCTACTGCACAGAGTATATGCTCGAAAAGAACGAGAACTGCCCCGACCCCTTCATGCTCAGGGCTTACCTCGAAACTATCGGCGACTGCGTCGTGGTGGTCGACGACGAGAAGATAATCAAGGTTCACGTACATACCGATAACCCCGGCAAGGCTATACAGAAGGCGCTCGAATTCGGCTACTTCATCAACGACCCCAAGCCCAAGATTGAGAATATGCGCATACAGCACAAGAACAAGGTCAAGGAGGCAGAACAGCTCGAGGCAGGCTTCGTGCCCGCTGTCCCCGAGAAGGAGTTCGGCTTCGTCGCTGTTGCGGCAGGTCACGGCATAGAGACGCTCTTCACCGACCTCGGCGTTGACTTCGTTGTCCGCGGCGGTCAGACGATGAACCCCTCCACGGACGATATCCTCCGCGCGATACTGGCAACTCCCGCAAAGACAGTGTTCGTGCTCCCGAACAACAAGAACATTATCATGGCTGCCGAGCAGGCGGTGAAGCTCACTGACAAGAGCGTGTGCGTACTCCAGACAAGGACGATCCCGCAGGGAATTTCCGCTATGATGGCGTTCGACGACAGCGTCGGACTCGCCGAGAACAGGATAAATATGACAAAGGCGTTCGAGAAGGTGCAGACGGGTCTCGTCACCTACGCCGCGCGCGATTCCGAGTTCGAGGGACACGCTATCAAGGAGGGCGAGATACTCGCGCTCGATAACGGCAAGCTCGCCTTCACAGAAAAGGACATCAACAAGGCTACGGTCAAGCTCACGAAGAAGCTCTGCAAGAGCGGCGCGAGCTACGTCACCGTGATATACGGCTCGGACGTCACCGAGGAAAACGCGGAGCAGCTCCAGCAGCTCCTCCAGTCGAAGCTGAACGACAAGATAGAGGTAATGCTCGTCAACGGCGGTCAGCCCGTTTACTATTACATAATTTCCGTAGAATAAGCGAAAGCCGCCCATTGGGCGGCTTTTTTGTGCATTCGCGTCAATTGCTGACTGCTCTATCCGACGATATCCTTGTCAAACAGCCGCATTGTGTCGAGCTTCAACGCGCGGTGCTGCGGCTTGCTCAGCGTCGGGTCGTTCGCGAGGATACGCTGCGCGCACTCCTGCGCCCTGCCCGAGAGCTCCATGCTGCACGCCACGTCCGCTATCTTCAGCGGCGGGAGTCCGTGCTGCGCGCTGCCGAAGAAGTCGCCAGGTCCGCGCATTTTCAGGTCCTCCTCCGCTATCTTGAAGCCGTCCGTCGTGTGCGTCATTATCTTCATGCGCTTGAGGCAGTCCTCGTTCGTGTTGTCCGTGATGAGTATGCAGTAGCTCAGGAATTCGCCTCTGCCGACGCGTCCGCGGAGCTGGTGGAGCTGCGACAAGCCGAATCTCTCGGCGTTTTCGATGACCATGACCGCCGCGTTAGGGACATCCACTCCGACCTCCACGACCGTCGTGCAGATGAGCGCCTGTATCTCGCCGTCGCGGAACTTCTTCATCACACGCTCCTTCTCAGCCGCACGCATACGTCCGTGCAGAAGAGCCGTCGAATAGCCCTTCAGATTGCCGTTTGCGGCGTCCTCAGCGTAGGACTTGACCGCGAAGAGGTCGCTGTCGCTGTCCTCTATCATCGGGCAGACCACGTATGCCTGCCGCCCCTCGTCTATCAGCTTCCGCACGAAGCCGAACGCGTCCGCGCGCTTCTTCCCCGTGACCGCGTAGGTCTTCACGGGCTGCCTGCCCTTGGGGAGCTGCGATATCACCGAAATATCAAGGTCGCCGTATATCATCAGCGCGAGCGTGCGCGGGATAGGCGTCGCGGACATGACCAGCCTGTGCGGAGAATCACCCTTCTCCGCGAGCGCGGCGCGCTGTGCCACTCCGAAGCGGTGCTGCTCGTCCGTGATGACGAGCCCGAGCGCCTTGTACTCGACGTCCTTCTGTATTATCGCGTGCGTGCCGACCATTACGTCTATCTCCCCTGCCGCGAGCCGTGCGCGGATATCCGCCTTCTTCTTCGCGGTCGCCGAGCCCGTCAGCAGGCACACCCTCACGCCGAGCGGCTCGAGCAGCTCCGAGAGCGTGGCGTAGTGCTGGGAGGCGAGTATCTCCGTCGGTGCCATCAGCGCCGACTGCACGCCGTTTTTCGCGGCAAAGCAGCACGCCGCTGCTGCAACGGCGGTCTTGCCGCTTCCGACGTCGCCCTGCAGGAGGCGGTTCATCGGTGTGCTGCGGCAGAGGTCGTGCAGGATATCCGCGACTGCGGAGCTCTGTCCCTCCGTGAACTCGAACGGCAGATTCTGCGTGAAATCGCCGATAGCCACAGAGCTGTCCATTGCGTAGGCTGTGGAATTCCTGCGGCGGAGCTTCATCATCGTCATGCCGAGCTGGAGCTTCAAAAGCTCGTCAAAGGCAAGACGGCGGCGCGCCTCCTCGGCGGCTTGGTCGCTCTCGGGGAAGTGTATGTTCTCGAGCGACCACATCAGCGGCGGGAGCTGATACCCGTCGAGTATCTCCTGCGGCAGAGTCTCGAACGGGAACTTCTTCATTATTTCAAGCGCCTGCCGCATATTCGTGCGCACCATATTCACCGACAGCCCCTGCGTAAGGCGATATATCGGCTGTATCAGCACGCTCTCGTCTGCCCTGATGAACACGGGAGCGGTTATCTCGCGGCGGAGCAGAGTGCCGTTGACCTTGCCGTACATATAGTACGTCTGCCCCTCCTGCAATGCCTGAAAGCCGTAAATGTTGTTGTATATGACAATGACTATGGTGTCAGCGCCGTCCGTGGCTATGGCGTTGCATATCACGAGCCCGCCTCTCACGCGCTGAGGGCGGTTTTTCTGCAATATCGTGAGCTTCAGCACGTTGTAGTCGCCGAGCACCGCCTGACATATCGGGACGTGCGCGCGGAAGTCGAGGTAGGCGCGGGGTATGTGGTAGATGAGGTCGTAGGGAGAGGCAATGCCGAGCTTGCGGTACTTCTCGCCGCGAGCCTTGCCTACGCCCTTCAGGTATTCTATCTCGGAGAAAAGGTCGGCAGCCATGTTGAGCTCCTTTCGTGTAGTGTCAGAATTATTATAGCGCAATTTGAACGGGAATGTCAAGTTAATGGCGTTTGCTTGCAGGAGCGCTTTCCGAGCGCCCGCAATTTACCGAAACGCACGCGATAAACGGAATATCTGTAGGGGCGCCCTTCGGGCGTCCGCAAATCCCCAAATCCCAACGGCGTCATTCTGTAGGGGCGCATTACAGCAAAGCTGCATATAGCATCGCAATCCAAATCAAAGATTTGGTGCGCTGCTTATCCGTGCGCCCGACAATTATAGGCATATTAGCGGGCGAGCGGAACTCGCCCCTACAAAATGTAACGGCAACCAATCACGCACGGAATAATTCCGCGGGCATACCAAATACGGAACAGAACAAGGGGAGGCTCTCTCTTGCAGAGCCTCCCCTCTTTCAAAACAGCCCACTGGGCTGTTTTGAAATTCATCCCCTTGCAGAGCGCCCTTTGGTTTATTTCGCCGCTTTTTAAAGCTATAAGCGGCGACCAGAGACGCTGTCTCTGGACTCTGCAAGCCTTTGTAAAGGCTTGAGCGAAACTTTCGGTTTCGCGCAGTAGTTTATTTGTGGCGGAACTCTTTCTCCGCGATTGGTGCCGTCGTCCCGCCCGCGCGGTATGCAACTACGCATTGAAAAAGCTCCCCTTGTGGGGAGCTTTTACTATTTCGGTTACTGCGCGGAAGACACTGCCGTTTTATATGAACTATACCGCGAAACCGCCCGCGCGGGCTCCGCGCTTAATGGTGGAACAGGCGTATGCCTGTGAATGCCATTGCGATATTGTACTTGTTGCAGGTCTCTATAACGTTGTCGTCGCGGATAGAGCCGCCCGGCTCTGCGATGTACTCAACGCCCGACTTCTTCGCACGCTCTATATTGTCGCCGAACGGGAAGAATGCGTCCGAACCGAGGCATACGCCCGTATTCTTCGCGAGCCATGCCTTCTTCTCCTCGACTGTGAATACCGCGGGCTTTACCTTGAATATTCTCTGCCACTCGCCCTCGCGGAGCACGTCCTCGTACTCGTCGCCGATGTATACGTCGATAGCGTTGTCGCGGTCTGCGCGGCGGATATCGTCAACAAACTGCAAGCCCATTACCTGCGGAGACTGCCTCAGCCACCAGTTGTCAGCCTTCTGTCCTGCGAGGCGTGTGCAGTGTATGCGGGACTGCTGTCCTGCCCCGATACCGATAGCCTGTCCGTCCTTGACGTAGCATACCGAGTTGGACTGCGTGTACTTCAGCGTGATGAGCGAAATGAGGAGGTCGTCCTTCTTGTCGTCGGGGATATCCTTGTTCTCGGTCACTACATTTGAGAGAAGCTCGCGGTTGATGTCGAGCTCGTTGCGTCCCTGCTCGAAGGATACGCCGTATACCTGCTTTGTCTCGATAGGAGCGGGCTTGTAGCTCGGGTCTATCTTGAGTATGCAGTATGTGCCCTTGCGCTTGCTCTTGAGTATCTCGAGAGCCTCGGGGTCGTAGTCGGGAGCGATAACGCCGTCCGATACCTCGCGCTGTATCATCTTTGCAGTGCAGACGTCTACCTTGTCCGAGAGAGCGATGAAGTCGCCATAGGAGGACATTCTGTCAGCTCCGCGCGCTCTTGCATATGCGCTTGCGAGAGGTGTGAGCTCGCCGAGGTCGTCCACCCAGTATATCTTCTTGAGGTCGTCGCTGAGCGGTCTGCCGATTGCTGCTCCCGCGGGCGATACGTGCTTGAAAGAGGTAGCCGCGCATACTCCTGTAGCCGCCTTGAGCTCCTTTACGAGCTGCCAGCCGTTGAGTGCGTCGAGCAGGTTGATGTAGCCAGGTCTGCCGCAGAGCACCTCTATCGGGAGCTCGCTGCCGTCTGCCATGTAAACTCTTGAAGGCTTCTGGTTCGGGTTACAGCCGTACTTTAACTGCATTTCATTTGACATTTTTCATGTCCTCCTTAATTATAATTTGTGATTCGGAATTATTATTGATAATCCTCATACTCGGTCACGGTCTCGGTGACTACGTTGTCGTACTTGGTATTTGTCCGCTTAAAGTAGACGATACGCCCTTTTTCGTCGTATCTGCGCTCCTCAGTAGTGGTGACGTCGATGTGGTCGGGCGTGTCCATTACAGTTTCGGTATAGAGCGTAGGCTGGTCGCAGTCGGCACCATATTCAAATGTCTCCTTCCAGCAGTAACTATCTCCCGACCCATCGTCATATTTCGCATTTATCTCTTCCGAAGACAGCATACGTCCCTTGTCATCATAAGTCATCGTGAACGATGAATCAGGAAAGTCATGGCAGGACATATACTTGTCATAGGAGAGCATATCGCCGCGTTCATCGTATCGGATATTACGCTTTTCGGTAAGGTAATACGGAGACTTCAGCTCATTCGTTTCACCGAACTCATAGTTTGCGTTACATTCAAGCACAATGTTACCGTATTCGTCATATTCCTTATAGCCGCGCTTATCAGGGACACCGTTGCTCAAATACTCATATGCCGTTTCTCTGCCCGAATCGTCATACAGGAATTTTATTATCCGCTCCGAATCGCTCCATAAAATGCGTTCGAGGATAATTGAGCCGTTTGCGTCATACACATATTCACAGCGTTTTTTTACTTCGAAAGCGCCGCCGTCCAGAGACGACATATTCAGCAGCTCGTTGTCATATTCATCATAGTAGATGACCGTGGTCTCGTTGGACTCGTTGTTTTCATAGTCCCTTGAAAAGGTTTTGATCGTTTCCTTATATGCGGCAGTTTCGGGAACATCATCGGTGAGCGGCGGGATCATATACTTCCCTTCGGCGTCAAAAGCCATATCTGCGTCATCGAAGCTGAACTCAAATGCCTTTAGCTTTTCGAGGTGCTCCTCCTTGCTTTCCTCGGGAGGTCCCGTCCTTGCTGCTGACGCCTCTGAGCTGTCCGCAGGGACTTCCGTTTCCGCCGTCGTCTCAGGCTCTGCCGTTACGGATACACTGCTGTTCTCGCTGTCATTATCCGCTCCGCAGGAAGCGAGCGGTACGAGTGCCGCCGCCGCAAGAAGCACAACAAGCCGTTTTTTTATACTCTGCATTACTTGTTCTTGTTGACGATGCGGGTCTCTTCGGTGCTGTCCTCGAGGTTCACATAGCGGACAAACAGCGATACCTTGTTGTCGGCGTTGAGGCTGTTCCACAGCATATCCGTGAACTCGTCGATGCTGCCGCTGATGCCGACAAGCTTGGGCTCGCCCTCAAAGCTCGGGAGCGGGCTGCCGTCGCCCATGTAGGTGTGGATGAAGTGTCCCTCGCCTGCGATGGGGTTGGTGTAGCTGAATGTGTAGCGCTGGCAGGAATCGGGGTTGCCGTTCGCGCTCTTGAGAATGGACATCGCGTAGTTGAAGCCCTTCTCGTCGAAGCGGAGTATGCCCGAGATTCGGGGCGTATAGTTAGGAGCGTCGTCCTCGAACTCGCGCGAGCGGAGCGACTGCTCGAAGGTGTACTGCTTGTCCATGAGCTCGTAGATTGTGTCGGTCTGGTCGCCGTTCGTCACGATGAGCTTGTTGCCGAGCACTCTTACAGGCGCGTAGATGATGAGGTGCGGGTCGGTCAGCTTGGACGGGTCGAATGCCTCGGTGCGGATGCCCCTGCCCTCCTCGATGAATACGCGGTTGCGGCTGTTCTCGCTCCTGCCCATGATGAAGTAGGCTGTAACGGCATGCTTGCCGTCTGCGGACTTGCCGATGATGATACCTCTTCCGGGGTATGCGTTCGAGCTCAGCTCCTGTGCGATGTCTAACTTTTTCATATTGATTAACTCCTTTCGGATTTTTTGAGTTTGATTCATATTGTGTAGGGGCGCATTACAGCAAAGCTGCATATAGTATCGCAATCCAAATCAAAGATTTGGTGCGCTGCTTATCCGTGCGCCTGCGCCTCACATATTTACTATACGAAAACGATTTGTAGGGGCTGCCTTTGGCAGTCCGCAACATTGTATTATCATCGGACGCCCAAAGGGCGCCCCTACAATTAGGACGACGGTACCTCCGCCAATACAGGCTCATAGCCCGTCGCCTTGACGTAGATGAAGTCCGTCAGGACTATCAGCAAAACCGCCACCGTGATGATGTTCAGCGCCTTCCTGCTCGGCTTATTCGTCAGCCACTCGTAAAACGGCTGTATCACGTACAGGAACAGCACTCCGCCAATGCCGAAGCGTATCGACGTCGGCAGGGCGATGCGCGCCTGAAAATTGTACTTGTACTCCGAGTAGGTCTGCCACGGCCACGCGCCTGTGAGCGCCTCCATGATGTACGAGGCGATGAGCTCGACCGTAGTCGCGACTGCCATACACCCGAGAAATATGATGACAGGCTTTACCCAGACGAGCCATTTCGGCTCCTTTTTCTTCATGAGTCCGCTGAAACAGACGATGAACAGCAGTGCTCCCACGCCGTATATCGGGCAGTACGGTCCGAACAGCACTCCCCTGTTGTGGAAGCCCCAGCGCTTGACCACGACCTCCATGAATACCTCGTAGCACCAGCCAAACACCGCATACATCCAGAACCACAGGAAAGCCTTCTGTATCAGCTGTTTCTCCTTTATCTCCGCGAAGCTCATTCTACGTAAGCCTTTCCGTCGCGTATCTCTATCCTGTCCTGACAGAACAGCGAAACAGCCTCGGGGAGTATCTTCCACTCAGCCTGCTCCATGATGCGTCTTTGCAGAGTCTCGGGAGTATCGCCGTTCTCTACGGGGACTGCTCTCTGCATGATTATCGGTCCGCCGTCGCAGACCTCAGTCACGAAGTGTACCGTCGCGCCCGAGAGCTTGACTCCCGCCGCGAGCGCCGCCTCATGGACGTGCAGTCCGTAGAAGCCCTTGCCGCAGAAGGACGGTATCAGCGCGGGGTGGACGTTCATCATCTTGTACGGGAAAGCCTTTACCACCTGCTCGTCAAGTATCGTCATGAAGCCCGCATATACTACAAGGTCAGCCTTCTCGGCGAGGAGAGCGTCCGTCACGGCACGGGTATACGAGGCTATATCCGCATACTCCTTCCTCGGTATGACTATTCCCTTTATGCCGTTCTGCGCCGCCCTCTCAAGAGCGTACGCGCCCTCCTTGGAGGATATCACGCAGGTTATCTTTCCGTTCTTTATTATGCCCGACTTCTCGGCGTCGATAAGTGCCTGAAGGTTCGTGCCTCCGCCCGAGACGAGCACAGCTATGTTTTTCATCGGTGGTACCTCCTGTTATTTGAATATTATCATCAGAAGAACGAGCAGTGCAGGTACACTGCCGAATATGATGAACCTGTAGTAGTCCTTCACCATGTCGTTCTCCCTGTTCGCAAAGTAGAAGAATATGGGGTCGTCAGGGTCGTAGCATATCATCTCCTGCGAGCCTATCTCGTACCGCATCACACTGTCTGCTACAGTGTAAACGGAGCTGACGGGTCTGCCGTCCTCCGTCTCGTACTTGACCACGGGATAGTAGTGCTTTCGCACCTCCTTGGCTTCGTGGTAGTCGGAAATAGTCCCGAATACAGCCACTGAACGGCTCAGACGCTTCTTGACCGTGAAGATGTGCCACATGAACAGCGCAACCATAAAAATGTATATGCCGAGCAGTCCGTACAGCAGGTTCCCGTAGTGGAACGACACGCAGACGGTTATAAACGAGGCTATCGCCCATATGTAATCAGCTATTCCTACCTTCACTGTCTGCACCTCTCATTTCGGGAACTGAACGTGTCCCTGTATTATCTCGGTATCGTCCTCCGAGAGCGGTATGTCCCTGTCGATGATAACCTGTCCGTATATGTCGGTGATACGGAACGTGAAGGGTCCCGCGCCCATTTCACGCGACTCGAAGTAGTTGTAGGGGCGGCGCGGTATCTCGACCCACTCGCCGTCCTTCAGCAATTCGAGCTTCGTTATCGGGTAGCGGTGATTGCGCACCTGCACCCCGCACCAGAACTGTGTAGTGCCCTCCTTGTACTTGAAGCAGATAGGCGCGTCCTCCGCGGAATCAAGCGGGACTATCTTCCAGCTCACGGGGACTCTGCCCTTCTCCACGGGAGCTATCAGCGGGAATGCGTCCGTGTAGAGGTCGAGGTCGCCCTTCTTGCCCTCGGGGAGCTCGTCCGTCACGAGCATATTTATCGTGCCCAGCTCGCCTGTGACCTCGAGGTACGCTCCCGCGAGCTGTGCGCTGTTGTAGTCGGAGTGGTTCATCGCGACTATCCAGTAATCACGCGATACGGGGTCGAGCATAGCGTGCCCGCCCTCGTAGCCTCCGCCGTAGAACGTCCCCTCGCCCGTGTGGACTGTGCCCTTCGGCTCGAGGATACAGCTCTCGTCGATGGTGTACTCGCTGTCGTAGCCGCCCGAGGCCGAGGTCGGCTTGCCGAGGACGAAGTCAGACAGAGCCTGTAGCTCCGCCTTGTCTGCGCCCGACTTGCGCGCGGAGATGAGGTCGAACGTATCAACACGCCCGTCGGAGTTGTAGTCCATGGGGATATTGCCCGCAGAAAAGGCGGGCGTTGCTGTTGCCGTGAGTATTACCGCTGCGGCAGCAGCCGCAATGACAGCCCTTTTCATAATACCACCCTTACCGATAACAAATACGGAATAATTGTAGGGGCGGATATTATCCGCCCGCTAAATTAACAAATGATAACGCCCTCTTCGGACTCAACGAGCTCGCCGAGGATATATGCGTCCTCACCCGCAGCCTTGATAGCCGCTACAGCCTTGTCCGCGTCGTTCTTGTCAACGCATACGACCATGCCGACGCCCATGTTGAACGTGTTGAACATATCACGCTCGGGTATGTCGCCGCAGCGCTTGATGAGGTCGAATATCGGCAGTACCTGTACTGCGTTGCGCTCTATCTTAGCTGCGAGGTTCGCAGGGAGCGAGCGCGGGATGTTCTCGTAGAAGCCGCCGCCTGTGATGTGCGAGATGGACTTCACGTTTACTGCCTTGAGAAGGCTCATTACAGCCTTTACGTATATCCTTGTAGGTGTGAGGAGAGTCTCGCCGAGAGTTGCGCCGAGGTCGTCGAAGTGCATATTCAGCTTCTCCTCGTTTACGTCGAACACGCTTCTTACCAGTGAGAAGCCGTTAGAGTGCACGCCGCTCGACTTGATAGCGATGAGGACGTCGCCCGCCTTCTGAGTGTCGGGCTTGAGTATCTTGTCCTTGTCGACTACGCCCACGGAGAAGCCCGCGAGGTCGTACTCGTCCTCGGGCATGAGACCGGGGTGCTCGGCTGTCTCGCCGCCGATAAGCGCGCATTCAGCCTGCACGCAGCCCTCTGCTACGCCCGAAACTATATCAGCTATCTTTTCGGGGATATTCTTGCCGCAGGCGATATAATCAAGGAAGAACTGCGGCTTTGCTCCGCAGCAGATGATGTCGTTCACGCACATTGCAACGCAGTCGATGCCGACTGTGTCGTGCTTGTCCATGACGAAGGCTATCTTTATCTTCGTGCCTACGCCGTCAGTTCCCGAAACGAGAACGGGCTTGCTTATGCCTGTGAGGTCAAGCTCGAACAGACCGCCGAAGCCGCCTATGCCCGAGAGAACACCGGGTACCATAGTGCGTGCGATGTGCTGCTTCATCAGCTCGACGGACTTGTAACCCGCAGTTACGTCAACGCCTGCCTTCTTGTAGCTTTCGGAAAAACTGTTGTTCATGTTTTAGTCCTCCATATCATTTCAATGCTTGATGAAAGCCTTTAGCCATTAGCTTTTAGCCATTAGCTAATGGTATCGCCTTGCGGCGATATTTTTTAATGCCGATTTGAGCCGACTTTTCGGCTATGTCCGCGAAGCGGACACCACAAGCTGACGGCTAACGGCTAAAGGCTGACGGCTTGTTATTCGTTTCCGCTCCAGCAGTAGGTGCAGAGGTTGCACTCGGGAAGTCCTACCGCCTTCACCTTGCCGGAGAGCGACTGGAACTCGAGTGAGGTCAGCTTCAGACGCTTGCATATCTCGTCGCGCATACGCTTGCCGCGCTCTGTGCTCGAATCGCTGTACTCCGCGAGGTACTTAACGCCCTCCTCGCCCTCGAATTCGTCGATTATCTGACGCGCGATGAGCTCGAGCTCGGAGTGGCTGCGCGAGAAGTTCAGATACTTGCAGCCGTACATGATAGGCGGACAGGCAGAGCGCATATGTACTTCCTTGGCACCGTTCTCATAGAGAAACTCAACCGTCTCGCGCATCTGAGTGCCGCGTACTATACTGTCGTCCACGAAGAGGAGCTTCTTGCCCTCGATGAGCTCGTGAACGGGTATCAGCTTCATCTTTGCGACCACGTTTCTCATGCTCTGATTCGTAGGCATGAAGCTTCGCGGCCATGTGGGGGTATACTTTATAAAAGGACGGGCAAACGGTATGCCGCTCCTGTTTGCATATCCGATAGCGTGCGGAGTGCCCGAATCGGGGACGCCACAGACGTAGTCAACGTCGGGGAGCTTGCCTGCCGCGATGTCGTTCTCAGCCATTATCTCGCCGTTGCGTGTACGCATCACCTCGACGTTCACGCCCTCATAGCAAGCCGTCGGGTAGCCGTAATACGTCCACAGGAAGGTGCAGACCTTCATCTTCGACGGGTCGCCCTCTGCGAGCACCTCCACGCCGTCAGCTGTCATGCGGATTATCTCGCCCGCCTGAAGCTCCTTGTATGTCTCGTAGCCGAGCTTCTGGAAGGCAAAGCTCTCGGTAGAGAGGCAGTAGCCGTCCCAGCGCTTGCCTATGACGATAGGCAGTCTGCCGTACTTGTCACGGGCAGCGATGATGCTGTCCTTGGTGAGTATGATGAGGGACATCGTACCCTCTATCTTTTCCTGAGCGTAGCGTATGCCCTCTACGAAGCTTCCGCGCTGAGCGATGAGAGCTCCGATGAGGTCGCCCGAGTTGATGTTTCCGCTCGACATAGCCTCGAAGTTGGCACAGCCGCTCTCGAGGAGCTCGTCCACGAGGGCGTCGGCGTTGCGGATTATGCCGACGGAGCAGACAGCGTAAAGTCCCATTTTCGAGCGCACGAGAATGGGCTGGGGGTCTGTATCGCTGATACAGCCGATACAGAGCTTGCCCCTCATATTCACTACGTCGTCCTCAAATTTTGTCCTGAAGGGTGAATTTTCTATACTGTGAATGTTTCTCTGAAAGCCCTTGTCCTCGGAATACGAGGTCATGCCGCCGCGGCGTGTGCCGAGGTGGGAATGGTAGTCCGTACCGAAGAAGACATCAGTAATGCAGTCGTTCTTGGAAGCCGCACCGAAAAATCCGCCCATAGCTTATTCTCCCATAAGTCTCTTCATGATTTCCTGATATGCTTCCTCTACGCCGCCCATGTCTCTGCGGAAGCGGTCCTTGTCGAGCTTCTCGTGAGTCGTGGAATCCCAGAAGCGGCAGGTATCGGGCGATATCTCGTCTGCGAGGATTATCGTGCCGTCAGCAGTCTTGCCGAACTCTATCTTGAAGTCGATGAGGTCGATGTTGAGTCCCTTGAAGAACTTCAACATGAACTCGTTCACCTTGAACGCATACTTTGCGATAGTGTCTATCTCCTCCTTGGTAGCGATACCAAGTGCGAGAGCGTAGTAGTCGTTGATGAAGGGGTCGCCGAGGTCGTCGTTCTTGTAGCTGAATTCGAGTATCGGGCAGAGAAGCTGCTTGCCCTCCTCAACGCCCATTCTCTTTGAGAAGCTGCCTGCGGCTACGTTTCTGATGATTACCTCAAGGGGAACGATGGATACCTTTTTAACGATAGTCTCGCGGTCGCTTATCTCTTCTACGAGGTGGGTGGGTACGCCCTCCTTCTCGAGCATCTTGAACATATAGTTTGTCATCTTGTTGTTGATGACGCCCTTGCCTGCGATAGTGCCCTTCTTCTCGCCGTTGAACGCTGTTGCGTCGTCCTTGTAGTCAACGATTACGAGGTTGGGGTCGTTTGTGGCATAGACCTTCTTAGCCTTGCCCTCATAGAGCTGTTCCTTTTTAACGATGTTTTCCATTTCAAAAATCCTCCTTGAGATTTATATAAATGTATATGCAATCCCGCGTCAGTGCGGAAATTGTGAGCTTATTCCTGCGTTTCGTACTCCGAGGGGTGCGATACGACGACTCTACCGTCTGCGTCGAGGAGAGGCGTTATGCCCGAGTATCCCTCGCCGACGGTATTTATGTAGTTTACGCCTGTTTCGGTGTCAACGAGTATCTGAAGCGCGCCCAGACCCAGCGTTTTTTCGAGCCTCTGCTCGTGTGTGACGATGAAGCGTGCACGCTGCTTGGGTTCCTTTTCACTGCCGAACATAACTATTTCCTCCTTATTACAGTGCGGATATCTGCTCCTGCAAAGCCTTGTCCTTTGCGATGACGCCGTCAGCCATAGCCTTCTTCTCTGCGGCGAGCTTTGCCGCGAGCTCCTCGTCCGCAATAGCGAGCATCTGCACCGCGAGCACTGCCGCATTCTTTGCGCCGTCTATGCCGACTGTAGCTACAGGCACTCCGGGAGGCATCATGGCTGTCGCGAGGAGAGCGTCAACGCCCTCGAGAGCCTTCGACTTCATCGGGATGCCGATAACGGGAAGGGTCGTGTGACCTGCGACAACTCCCGCAAGGTGAGCCGCCATGCCTGCGGCACAGATTATAGCTCCGAAGCCGTTTGCCCTTGCGTTTGAGGCAAATTCGCACGCCTCCGCGGGAGTCCTGTGTGCGCTCATGACGCGGCACTCGAACTCTACGCCGTACTTTTTCAGCTCCGTAAGAGCCGACTTTACTACGGGGAAGTCACTGTCGCTTCCCATGATAACTGCAACCTTTTTTGACATTTTCTATTCTCCTTCTGCTTTTTTCTCCGCCTCATTCTCGTCGGAGACTTTTTCATCCTTTTTTTCGGGTGCGGGATAATCGGGCTCGCGCTTCTCGAATGCGCCTGACACGGCTCTGAGGTCGCTCTCGGAGCTGCCGCTGAATCCCACTGCCGCCTTATATCCGCCGCGCAGAGTCTTGGGCTCTCCGCTGCCGTCTGTATAGGTCACCTCCGTATCAGCCGTGAACGTCACCTCGTAGCGCGGGGTATCGTCGCTGCTGCGGACGGAGTATATGTGTACATCGGATATGCCGCACAGTCTCTTTGAGAGCAGCCTGTGGTCGTCGGGGAAGAGCGGTGCAAAGCCCGAGCGGCTCCCCTTCGTTATCAGCAGCAGTATCTCGTCGCTCCCCGTGAATGCATATTCGATGTATTTTTCGGTTATGTCCGTCATATTCTCTATCATGGAGGGCGTCAGCTTCGAGAGCAGCACGCGGCTGTTTATCTCGGCGCTGTACGGACAGGTGCCCGCTGTGCCGTCGTATACGGCACGCTTGAACAGCAGTCCGTCGCTGCTGTGCGAAAATGTATAACTGCCGCCGCCGTCCGCGAGGAGCAGGTCGTCGCCCTGCACTGCGCAGGAGCTCCATGTTCTACGGAAGCACGGCTCGAAGTTCCTGTCGTAGAGGACGTACCGCCCGTCGGAGCTGCTCTCCGCGGCGTAGTACGTGCCGTGCCCGACGCCGAGCTTCGATATGCCGCTGTAAATGAGCGGTATCACTATATTGCCGTCAAAGTCGACACAGCCGAACTGCTTGGTATTGCCGATACCGCGCGCGACTATGCACTTGTCGGCGTTCGCGAAGCGGAGGTCTGTCCACTCGGAGGGTATCAGTATCCTGTTTTCGGAGTCGGTGACGCCGTATCTGCCCGTGTTGTCGGTGAAGATGTAGTGCCCGTAGCTGTCAAACGCGCCCTTGCGGACTATCTCGGTCTGCGTGCTCTTCTTCGCCGTATCATTCGGGACGCTGAGGTAGAAGTGCGTTATCGCCGCCGCAAGTATTATCACGACGATGAACAGGAACGACACAACCAGCCTTGTCTGCTTATTCAGGGCGGCTCACCTCCCGCACGGCTCACTTGCCCGCATTCTTTTTGCGCTCGCGGTACATCTCGTCGGTCTCGCCCATGAGGTATATCGGGCGGTTCTTGACCTCCATGTAGGTCTTGCCGAGGTACATACCGAGTATGCCCGTACAGCCGAGCTGTACAGCTCCCACGAGGAGGAGCGCGCCGATGACGAGCAGTGCCGCTCCGAGGGACGGGAGGAAGAATATCGTTATGATACCCGCGATGACGAACAGCACGGACAGTATCGCGCCGAGTATGCCCGCGAATATCGAGAACGAGAGCGGTGCTGTCGAGAACGCCATGATGCCCTCGAGCGAGTATTTGAAGAGCCCCCAGAACGACCACGAGGTAGTTCCAGCGGGACGCTCGACGTTCTCATACGGCATATACTGCACGCGGAAGCCGACCCAGCTGAATATGCCCTTCGAGAAGCGGTTGTACTCTGACATCGAAAGCACCGCGTCGACCATCTGCCTCGACATGAAGCGGAAGTCCTGAGCGCCGTCGACTATCTCGGTCTGGGATATCTTGTTCATTATCTTGTAGAACATACGCGCGAAGAACGAGCGTATCTTCGACTCGCCCGTGCGGCTGACGCGGCGTGTGGTCGCGCAGTCGAACTCGCCGTCCTTGACGTAATTGTACATCTGAGGCAGGAAGGCGGGCGGGTGCTGGAGGTCGGCGTCCATTACGACGACGAAGTCTCCCTTCGCGTTTTTCAGACCCGCGTACATACCCGCTTCCTTTCCGAAGTTCCTCGAAAAGGAGATGTATCTCACGCGCTCGTCCTTGTCGGCGAGCTCTCTGAATATTTCAAGTGTGCGGTCCTTTGAACCGTCGTTTATGAAGAGAAATTCAAATTCGATATCGGAGTGCTCCTTCTTCATTCCGTCCGAGACCTTGATTATCTCGTCGTAGAACATCGGAAGCACCTCCTGCTCGTTGTAGCACGGCACAACGACTGAAATGAGCTTCATTGTCTGCCTCCTTCGGGATATCGCAGAGCGGCAGGGTCTGCCGTCTCCGACACCAATAAATACACTATTAATTATACTACAAATAAAAGGATACTGCAAGAGCCCGACGGATATTTTCGTAACTTTTCACATATATTTTTCCAAACACGTCATAAATATGAACTTCTTTAAATCTTTTTACATTGACTCGTAGGTGCGGTATGGCCAAAATGTAAAAAATTCTCATTTTTTGCTAACCTATACAGAAGATTTTGACGAAAAAATCAATAACAATTTGTTATTTCCGCCGAAAAATTAATTTTTGGTATAATTTCTCTGTTTTATTATGAAAAAACTGTTGATTTTTTTTGCCGTATCGGGTATAATATACCTGTAATGGTATCGCTCTGCGCCATGTGACGGTCTGTCGCTCTTTCTTTTCACAGCCGACCGCCGCCTTCTGCGCATTGCGTTTGGGGGACCGATAGCTCGGTCAAAGAAATCGGCTGCTCGCTGCCGTAAAGCGTAGCTGCGGTCAACGCAGGATTGGAGAATGTTATGGATATTAGGCTCGTAACGACTTCCTTCAATGATGAGGTACACGGCACCTTCAACGAGAAGAAGACAGGCTGCGGCATCAACCTCCTGAAGTCGGAAAATGTGACTCGCTATCACAGGGGCGGTATTATGACCGACCTCGGCGAGCTCACCTGTGAAAAGTGCAAGACAAAAATTGCCAAGGAAATGATAAAGTCCGACCAGAAGGAAATGAAGCTCCTTCTCAAGGAGGAAAAGCTCAGGGCAAAGAAGGGCATCGTTGACGAGGGCATCGTTCCGCTCGGCAATACGACAGCCAAGCCCACCAAGGACCAGACAAGAAAGCCTGCTCCCGCTCCCAAGCCCGTACAGAAGCCCGAGCCCGTTGCTCCCGAGCAGCCCGCTAATCTCGGCGCTACTATCCCCGGCACAGGCGTCGCTATAGACAACAGCCTCGCTCAGTTCGCTATAAACAAGCCTCAGGCAGAGCCCGCTCCCGCTCCCGCTGTTCAGGACGACTTCCTCAATCAGTTCGCTATCAATAAGCCGCAGCAGGAAGAGGAACCCGCTCCCGCACCCGCTGCTCAGGACGACTTCCTCGCACAGTTCGCTGTCCCCGCTCCCGCTCAGGCAGAGCCCGAGCCCGTTCAGGCGGCTCCCGCAGCTCCGCCCGTTATCGACGATATATCCGCAGCTCTCGCGGCTGCTCAGAACAATATGCCCAGATATGAGGCACCCGTTCAGCCCGAGCCCGTTCAGCAGGCTGCTCCTGCACCCACTGCTCCTCAGACTGACGATATACTCAGTATGTTCTCCATCGAGACTCCCGAAAAGCCCGCTGCTCAGCCCGCAGGTACATACGACAACGATTCGAGCGTTATCGACGTTGCAGAGGAGAGCCTCTCCGCAGTAGAGCCCGCCGCACAGGCTGCTCCCGCTGTTATCGACGACATCTCCGCCGCTGTTGAGGCTGCTCAGATGAACGTTCCCAAGTATGAGGCGCCCGCACAGCCCGCTCCCGTTCAGCAGGCTGCTCAGCCCGCTCCCGCAAAGGATAGCGAGTCCGTAAGCGAGTGGGACCTCATCGCAAATCAGCTCTTCGGCGTGGACGCTCAGCCCGCGGCAGCAGAAGCTCCCGCACAGGAGGCTGCTCCCGTCAAGGAAGAGGCTGCGGCTCCTGCTCAGGCAGCTCCCAAGACTATCGAGCCCGCCGTTTATCAGGCTGCTCCCGCGGCTATCGACGATATCTCAGCCGCTGCTATAGAAGAAGCTAACAAGGCTATCGAGCCCGCTGTATATCAGGCGTCGGCTCCCGTAATCGACGATATATCCGCCGCTGTTGAGGCTGCTCAGAATGCCGCTCCCAAGGCTGCTGCTCCTGTTCAGCAGGCAGCTCCCGCACAGGCAAGTGCTCCCGTAATCGACGATATATCCGCTGCTGTTGAGGCTGCTCAGAGCGCTGCTCCCAAGGCTGCTGCTCCCGTTCAGCAGACAGCTCCCGCACAGGCAAGCGCTCCCGTAATCGACGACATTTCCGCGGCTGTTGAGGCTGCTCAGAGCGCTGCTCCCAAGGCTGCTGCTCCCGTTCAGCAGACAGCTCCTGCACAGGCAAGTGCTCCCGTAATCGACGACATTTCCGCGGCTGTTGAGGCTGCTCAGAACGCACCCAAGGCTGTTGCTCCCGCACCTGCGCCCGTGAAGCCCGCTCCCGTGAAGCCCGCACCTGCAAAGCCTGCTCCTGCTCCCGCAGTTCAGCAGACAGCTCCCGCAGGTATGCCCGCTATGGGTCAGGTGATCTCGGTACCGCAGATAACAGGCTATGACGCTGCTAAGCAGCCCATATATACATACGTTCAGATGCAGATAACAGGCTACGGCGAGAACGGTCAGCCCGTTCTTTCACCCGTTCCCGGTCAGGAGATACCCGAGTTCGAGATGCCGTTCAACAAGAACACCCGCCTTCAGGAGGCTATCAGAGCCGCTCAGGAGGTGCCCACCTCGGCTCACGAGATGACTCCCGGACAGAGAATCGCTGCGGCGGAGGCTGCAAAGGGCTCGCCTATCAGCGCGAACGTCTCCAAGATAGCTACAAATCCGCACTCGAGAGCTACATCTCAGGCGTTCATCAATGCTATCTCGGAATCCAAGGAGTACGCGAACCAGAGCCTCACGGATACGCAGGGTCTCCAGCAGAGAACACGCGTTATCGGCTCTATCGAGGACGTCCTCAGCCAGCTCGGCGACAACTCGATTAAGCAGAAAAAGGCTATCGACGCTCAGGTTCAGCAGAGCATCCCTTCCTTCCAGGAGTATAAAGCTCCCGCAAGGACTTCTCCCATGCAGTCTGCTCCGAGCAGACCCGCTCCCAGACCTATGCCCGTCGACGACAGACCGCTCACAAAGGCGGAGCTCAAGGCTATGAAGAAGCAGGAGAAGATTGACGCCAAGTTCAGAAAGGAAATGGCTAAGCGCGGAGGTTATTGAAGGAACCTTTCCCCGTGAGTACGGAAATATGACTTATACAACGCAGGGCTAACGTCCTGCGTTGATATTATAATCAAAGAGAAATGAGAGGGAATGCCAATGGCATATAATGACATACTTGCGGAGCTCCGCGCAAAGCTCGGAGATTCCCCCGAAGAAAACGAAAAAATACTCAAGGCTGAGGGCGAGAAGTTCGCGGCAGATGGCAACTACGACGGACTCAAGGCTGTCGGCGAGATAATCATCGAGAATATGCCCGAGGAGCGCCGCAATGAGCTCGACCGCCTCACCCATATAGACGGCAAGCGCCTCGACGAGGTGTACGCCGATATAGAGGCTCTCGTCAAGGAGAAGAAGTACCTCGAAGCCCTTCCTATCGCAGAAAAGCTCTACAAGAAGGTGTGCCTCGAGTACGCAGAGACAGACAAGGCGAAGTTCGTGTCACTCCGCAACCCCTTCGAGGACAACCTCTGCCAGCTCCTTTTCAGCGAGGACAAGGTGCTCAACCGCACACCCTTCAATTTCACGATGTACCTCACCACATACGCCTATATCCTCATCGAGACAGGCGCCAATATCGACGCGATACCCGTCCTCGAAAAGGCTATAGCCTTCAATCCCATTGACGTTGCGCCGAGATTTGAGCTTGCTGAGATATACAAGCTCATCAAGAACAAGAAAATGATTCTCGACGTCACCCGCGAAACGCTGAAGGTGTCGTATTCTCCCCTGTCTATCGCGCGCTGCTACTCCAACATCGGCTATGCGCTGACCGATTCGGGCGATTATGAGGACGCGGCTGCATTCTACGTGGCAAGCGTGATGTTCGCTCCGAATCCCGCTGTCCCCTACGAGATGCAGCACCTCGCAAACCTCAAGGGCACGCCCATAAGGAAGCCGTCCATCGAGGAAATGGTCGAGGTGATGAAGAAGTACGACATCGAGTACGGTCCCGACAAGCACGTCATCGAGGTCTCCGCACAGCTCGCCGCTCATTATATGGGGCTCGGCGACAAGGAAAACGCTGTGCAGGCTATGAAGATAACCTACAACCTCACGCTCGACGAGGATATAAAGAAGCTCATCATCAAGCTCGACCCGAGCGCTCAGATGCTCCGCCCCAAGGACGCATCGCAGACCGAGTACGAGCCCGAGGAAGCTCCGAAATCGTAAGAAAAAGACGTCCGTTCAGCGGACGTCTTTTTAATTCGGGCTGCGAAATTGTATGCCGTTTATTTGCGCGCGTACAATTAAGCTGCGCACCAAATCTATGATTTGGGATTCGCAGCTATATGCAGCTTTGCTGTAGTACGCCCCTACAAATGCGACGTGCGAAAATTGTGAATTATTTTGTAACGATATTTTACGGAAATTTGTTGACAATTTATTAAAAGTGCGTTATAATATAAAGTGATAATTTATTCAAATTTTCATGAAAGAGGGTCATATTATGGCAAACGAAAAAAGTCTGAAGGTCCTTATAGTCGACGACGATAAAAATATCTGCGACCTCCTCAGGCTCTACCTCGAAAAGGACGGCTACAGCGTTATCCTCTCCCACGACGGCGAGGAGGCTGTTGTTAAATTCAACGCTCTCAAGCCCGATATGGTGCTCCTTGATATAATGCTCCCGGGAATGGACGGCTGGCAGGTCTGCCGCGAAATACGCAAGAAGTCCAATGTCCCGATAATCATGATAACCGCAAAGGGCGAGACTATCGACAAGGTCATTGGTCTCGAGCTCGGCGCGGACGACTACATCGTCAAGCCCTTCGACGCCAAGGAAGTAATCGCACGTATCAACGCTGTTACCCGCAGAGTCGGCAACGTCAACGTTGAACCCGAGATAAAGGAAGTCCGCTATGATAAGCTCTCCGTCAACATGACCCGCTATGAGCTCAAGGTCAACGGCAAGAACATCGACACTCCCCCCAAGGAGCTCGAGCTGCTCTACTATCTCGCTTCCAACCCCAACAGGGTCTATACCCGCGACCAGCTCCTCGACGAGGTGTGGGGCTTCGAGTATTACGGC
Source organism: Anaerotruncus sp. MC2020 (assembly GCA_000701945.1). GTDB lineage: Bacteria > Bacillota > Clostridia > Oscillospirales > Ruminococcaceae > Ruminococcus > Ruminococcus flavefaciens_B. The sequence goes on along the minus strand of KL370842.1, from coordinate 20,782 downwards.
GATTCGCGTACTATCGACGTTCACATCAAGCGCCTCCGCGAGAAGCTCGAGGGGGTCTCCGATAAGTGGGCTCTCAAGACCGTCTGGGGCGTCGGCTACAAATTTGAAGCAGAGGAAGAGGAATAAGCCCGCTCCAAAGCTTGTCATCATCGCAGGGGACAGGCTGTCCCCTGCTTTTTTGCGAGGTGATATCCCATGAACAAGAATAAAAGCTCTTACTATAAGCTGTTCAGGCTCGCGCTCATTATCGTCATACTCGTGCTGCTTCTCATCGGCACGGTCATGATGAGCCTTTGCTCGGCTATTTTCAAGAAGTCGAAGCTCCGCGAGGTGCAGTCCGTCGGAGAGCTGTACATCAGCTGCATCACCGACGAGTACCAGCACAGCGGCGATGGCTACCTCTGGCGCGCTCAGCAGCTTCAGGAGATGTTCATGGGACAGTACGGCATGAGGATATACATCTACGACGAGCACGGCATCTGCGTGCTGTCGGGAGACAGCGCCGCTGTCAGCAAGCCCGCTCCCCTGCCCGTCCAGATGCAGGAGTCCCTCGACGACGATGACTTCCTCGACCTCAGCACCTCCTCTATATCGCAGAATAAGCCCTATCTCGTCTACGGCTCGAAGGTGTACCTGAAGCAGTCGACGATGAAATATGTGCCCGTGTACGTCCTCGTGTACGGCAGCACCGATGAGCTCAACATCTTCACTATCAAGATAGTCGCGCTGTATGTGCTCTTCGGAGTCATAGGCGTGCTGATGTGCTACCTGCTGCTCAAAAAAAGCATAAAGAAGCACATCATGTTCGAGGAGAGATTCCTCAGGATAAGCGAGAAATACTCAAAGGGCGACTTCTCCGAGAAGATACCCACCGAGCTCCCTGGAAATCTCAAGGATATTTCCGAGTGCGTCAACGCGCTCGCGGCAAACGTCGAAAAGAGCGAGGATACCAGCAAGACCTTCATCGCGAACGTCTCGCATGAGCTACGCACGCCTATCACTACCATAGGCGGCTTCGTCGACGGCATCCTCGACGGCACTATCCCCAAGGGCAGACAGACCGAATACCTCATTCTCGTCTCCAAGGAGATAAAGCGCCTGCGCATACTCATCAGCTCAATGCTCAATATGACGCGGTTCGAGTCGGGCACCATGCGCCCCAATTTCCAGGAGACCAACCTCACCGACCTTGTCATTCAGGTCGTGCTGATGTTCGAGAAGAAAATAGAGGACAAGCACCTCAACGTCGAGGAGCTCGACAGCCACCGCCTCACTGCGGTCGTCGACGCCGACCTAATGCAGCAGGTCATCTACAACCTCGTGGAGAACGCAGTCAAGTTCGTGAACGACGGCGGTACGCTCTCGTTCCGATTCGATAAAAAGGACGATATCTGCATCATCGGTATCAAGAACACGGGCGAGGGTCTCAAGGACAGCGAGATACGTCAGGTATTCGACCGCTTCTACAAGACCGACTCCTCGCGCGGCAAGGACACTACGGGTCTCGGACTCGGTCTGTCTATCTCGCGCAAGATAGTACACCTCCACAAGGGTCATATCGTGGTCAAGAGCGTGGAGGGCGAGTATACCGAGTTCCAGATACAGATACCCGTCGACCCAAGAGAAAAAGAAGACAAAAAGGACACAGAAAAGAAAGAAAAACAGGGTTCCTGACCCAACAGGCGCTCTGTGCAAGGAGCAATTATGGACGATAACAACATATATACAGGCGGCGGAATAGTCCCGCCTGCCTCTGACAATAGAGCTGACGATGCGGTCAGCCGCCCCTACATCCCCAAGCACGAAAAGCCCGCTGAGCCTCAGCAGGAGCAGACGCCTCCTCCTCAGCAGAGCCGACCGCGCAAGCCCGTATACGATGCGTTCATGTACGAGCCGATAGGCTTCGACGAGTATGACAGGATGAGCGCCGCCGAGATAAAAGCCGATGAGGAGCGCAGGGAAAAGAAGCTCCGCACTGCTCGCGAGCGGACTATCCTCGCCCTCTTCTTCCTCATGCTGCTGCTCGCACTGGTGCTCGGTACGGTAGGAATAGTCGCCGATATCCTCCGCAGCAAAAAGCATATGGAGGCTATAGGCAGCGCAAATGTCGTGCTATATCAGGACTCCAAGCCCGAGGGCGCGAACGACCTCTCCAACTTCGTGGACGAGAACGGCAGATATACTACCGAAGGCGCGGCGGCGGCGGTAAAAGAGTCAATTGTCGAGATATACACCTACAGCGACCCCTTCCGAAAGACGCTCAAGGGTACGGGCTCGGGCGTCGTCCTCTCCAAGGACGGCTACATCGTGACCAATGCGCACGTACTGCTCGCGGACGGCTATCACGATGTCCACACTGCGGACGACAAGGTATACAACGCGAAGATAGTCGGCAGAGACGCCAAGACCGATATCGCCGTCATCAAGGTGAACAACGCGGAGCTCCTGCCCGCTGTGCTCGGCAACTCCGATGAGGTCATAGTCGGCGAGAAGGTCATCGCCGTCGGAAACCCCGCGGGTCTGTCGAATACTGTCACTGACGGTATCGTCTCCGCGACGGGACGTAAGATTCGCAGCGATTCTACGGGATTTGAGATGAACTGCATACAGACCAACGCCGATATCAGCCCAGGTAACTCGGGCGGCGCGCTCGTCAATATGTACGGGCAGGTCATCGGCATAACCTCCTCGAAGTACGTCAGCAGCTCCTATGAGGGACTCGGCTTCGCTATCACGATCAACGACGCAAAGCCAATTATCGAGGAGCTCATCAGTAACGGCTTCATAGGCGGACGCTTCCGTATAGGTATCTCGCTTGTTGATATGTCCAATGAGAGCAAGCTCGCAACTATAGAGGAAAAGCTCGGATTCCCCATTCCCGAGGGCTTCGAGGGCGTTTATATCGACTCTGTCGACCCGAGCTGCGATATCGCCAATACCGACCTCAAGGCGGGCGACTTCATTACCGCGATAAACGGCAAATCTATCAAGACCTACGACGACCTCTACGACACAATAAGCGCCTCATACGGCGCGGGCGACAAGGTACCCGCTACCTGCGCTCATGTCTCCAAGGACGGCGATATAAGCTACTACAACATCGAATTCAAGCTCATGTCCGATACCTCCGGCGATTTCTGACGTCACATCAGCGCCTTCGGACGCTTTGAGTTCACTCCCATAACGCCTCCGACTGCTCCTGCTGCTGCAAACAGGAGCAGTTTTTGTATCCCCGCGGGAGCTCCGACAACGAACAGTCCGACTGCCGACAGGACTGCAAATAGTGCGGCTCCGCACGCTATGCCGCTGAGAAGTCCGAAGCGGCGGCGGTATCTGCCGAGTATGTATGCCGCGGTGAAAGCTCCTGCTGCTGCCGACGCTGACGCGAATACGCCGATGAACTGCGTGCTCCTGAGGACGAAATATGACAGCGCTGACAGTCCCGCGGCGGATATGAGAGCTGCTCCGCAGCCGCAGAGCATTGCCGCGGCAAGGCTGAATATCGGGTCCGCCCAAGGGCTCTGACGGTGTCGGCGCATAAAAATGCCTCCTTATAGTATCGTTCATACGATTCTATGCGGAGGCATTAGCTTTTATTCTTCGTCCTTTTTCTTCTTCTTGGACTTCTTATCTGTCTCGTCCACTGCCGCAGCAGTCTCGAGAGCCGTCTTCTTCTTCGGAGCAGCAGCCTTTGCGCGCTCCTTTGCGCTGACGTTCTCGGCTATCGCCCAGTTCTTCATGCGAATCTTGGTACGCTCGCCGCCTGTCTCGATAACGATGTTATCCTCTGCTACGCGGACTACTATACCGATGATACCGCCCGTTGTGATGACCTCGTCGCCTATCTGGACATTGCTCTGAAGCTCCTTCTGCTCCTGCTCGCGCTTTTTCTGCGGTCTGATGAGCATGAAGTAGAGTATCACGAAGAAGAATCCGAGCGGGAGAACAAAGGTGAGAAGCATATTCTTCTGATTTCCTCCGTTAGCGGCATCGTTGCCGCCCTCAGTCGCGAATGCGCTCATTGCGCTGTACATCGCCGATGAAGCGGTCACGATAGCTGACGTTGCGATAGCAGCAATTTTCCTTTTCATAGTTATAACTCCTTTTTTCCGTATAATATCAATGCAAGGTATATTATAACACATTCCAAGGGATAATGCAAGCGTTTTTCGCCGAAAATCGGTTATTTTTTTAATCGCGGTGATTGCTCGCGGCTCGTATCAACTACCGCGCGAACCCGAAAGTTTCGCTCAAGCCTTTTCAAAGGCTTGCGGGTCGAGGGCAGAGCCCCGCAGGTTCCAAGGACAGCGTCCTTGGCGGGTTCCAAGGGTGACTCCCCACGGGGTGGGGAGATGTCAGCGAAGCTGACAGAGGGGACGGGCTGTTCAGCAGCCCTTGGTCGCCGTCTATGGCGGCGAAGTATCCACTTCTATTCAAAATCCGCCCTTCGCAAACAATCCAGTGAATTGTTTGCGAACACGATAGCTGACATTTCAATGCGGGCGCACGGATAAGCAGCACACCAAATCTTTGATTTGGATTGAGATGCTATATGCAGCTTTGCTGTAATGCGCCCCTACAAAATTCAGCCGTTGGCGTTTTCGGATTTTGCGGACGCCCAAATGGCGCCGCTACAAAAATACGGCTGCCAGATATCCTGACAGCCGTATGATGTATGTGATTAGTCCACAAGTTTGATAATTGCCATTTCAGCAGCGTCTCCGCGGCGGGGACCGATCTTGACGATCTGTGTGTAACCACCGTTTCTGTCTGCATACTTGGGTGAGATCTCGTCAAACAGCTTCTTTGCGACGGACTCCTTTGTTACGTATGACATTACCTGACGCTTGGAGTGCAGATCAGTGTTCTTACCGATTGTGATCATCTTCTCTGCAACCGCACGAACTTCCTTTGCTCTTGTAACAGTCGTTTCGATCTGACCGTTCTCAAGAAGGAAAGTTACCATGCCTCTGAGCATTGCCTTTCTGTGGTCAGATGTTCTGCCCAGCTTTCTTGTACCCGGCATGTATTTCACTCCTTTTCTATTAATTAAGTGATGGTTTTGTTATTCTTCTTCGGATGAGAGGTCAAAGCCCAGTGACTGGAGCTTTTCCTTGACCTCGTCGAAGGATTTCTTTCCAAGGTTTCTAACCTTCATCATTTCTTCCTCAGACTTATTGATGAGGTCATCTACAGTATTGATTCCCGCTCTCTTTAAGCAGTTAAAGGAGCGCACCGATAAGTCAAGATCCTCAATGGTCATCTCAAGGATTTTTTCTTTACCCTTTTCGTCCTTTTCAACAAGGACCTCAGCAAGTCCTGCCTCTTCGGAGAGGTCGATGAACAGCTTTAGATGCTCGTTGAGGAGATTGGCTGCCTGTGATAATGCTTCCTTGGCGGAGATTGTACCGTCGGTCCATACCTCCATTGTGAGCTTATCATAGTCGGTAACCTGTCCGAGACGTGTATCCTCTACGGTGTAGTTTACCTTCAGAACAGGCGTATAGATGCTGTCAACAGCGATGACATCAACGGGGAGGTTGATCTGCTTCTTGTTTCGCTCTGCGGAAACATAGCCTCTGCCTCTGTCGATAGTGATCTCCATATACAGCTTTGCGTCCTTACCCAGCGTTGCGATGTGCATACCGGGATCGAGTATATTGACCTCGGAATCGGTCTTTATATCGCCCGCTGTGATTTCGCACTCGCCTTCAGCCTCTACATAGACAGTCTTGGGGCCGTCGCCGTAGAGCTTTGCTGTAAGCCCCTTGATGCTGAGGATGATCTCTGTGACGTCCTCTTTTACGCCCGGGATCGTAGACAGCTCGTGATGGATCGTGCCGTCCTTACCCGAGAGCTTTACGGAAGTCACAGCCACACCCGGAAGTGAGGAGAGCAGCACACGTCTGAGGCTGTTGCCCAGTGTAATACCGTATCCGCGCTCAAGCGGTGCTAAAACGAATTTGCCGTATTTGCCGTCACTTTTAAGCTCGACGATGTCGATATCAGGCTTATTGATCTTTTCCAGCATAATGACCCTCCTGTTTCGCAATAATAATTATTTTCGAGTTCTGATATATCAAGTTATCTTCAGCGATTACTTGGAGTACAGCTCGACGATGAGGTGTGTTGCTACCTCATAATCAATATCCTCTGCTGAGGGCATACGAGTAACTGTAGCGGAGAAGTCGTCCTTCTTGGCATCGAGCCATGTAGGAACGATTCTGTCCTTAGTCTCTTCAACTGTAGCCTTGAACTTTTCGGAAGTTCTGTCCTTCTCCTTGAGAGCGATAACGTCGCCTACCTTAACTCTGTAGGAAGGAATGTTCACCTTCTGACCGTTAACGGTATAGTGGCTGTGAACAACGAGCTGTCTTGCCTCACGTCTTGTGAGAGCGAGACCCATTCTGTATACTACGCTGTCAAGTCTGGATTCGAGAACAGTGATAAGGTTATCACCGGCCTTGCCTTCCATTTTTTCTGCGATAGAGAAGTAGTGTCTGAACTGCTTCTCGAGCACGCCGTAGATGAACTTCAGCTTCTGCTTCTCCTTGAGCTGGAGTCCGTATTCGGATATCTTCTTTCTGTTATTTGCATTCTTGAAGCGGATGGACTCCTTCTTGGAAACGCCCATTACAGCGGGGCTGATGCCCAGATATCTGCACTTCTTAAGAATAGGTTCTTTCTGTACTGCCATTTCAATTTACCTCCTCTTTCATCAGACACGACGTCTCTTAGGCGGACGGCATCCATTGTGCGGGATAGGAGTTACATCCTTGATCATTCTTACCTCAAGACCAACGGTCTGGAGTGCTCTGATAGCAGCCTCACGGCCTGCGCCGGGTCCCTTAACGTATACTTCAACGTTCTTGAGACCGTGCTCCATAGCAGCCTTAGCTGCTGTCTCAGCAGCTGTCTGAGCTGCGAAGGGAGTGGACTTCTTAGAGCCTCTGAATCCGAGCTCGCCTGCGCTTGCCCAAGAGATAGCGTTGCCCTGAGTATCAGTGATAGTTACGATTGTGTTATTGAAAGTGGACTGGATATGAACTGCGCCGCTTTCGATATTCTTGCGCTCTCTACGTCTTCTGATAGTAGAGACCTTTTTACCTTTCTGCTGTGCCAAAGCTCATGACCTCCTTACTTCTTCTTGTTTGCGATGGTCTTTACAGGGCCCTTGCGGGTTCTTGCGTTTGTCTTGGTTCTCTGACCTCTTACGGGCAGACCCTTTCTGTGACGAACGCCTCTGTAGCAGCCAATTTCAACAAGTCTCTTGATGTTGAGTGCTGTCTCACGGCGGAGATCACCCTCAACGGTGTAGTTTGCGTCGATATAGTCACGCAGCTTAGCTACGTCCTCTTCTGCGAGGTCCTTAACTCTTACGTCAGGATCAACGCCTGTGGCAGCGAGGATATTTGTTGCAGTCTGACGACCGATTCCGTAGATATAAGTGAGACCAATCTCGATTCTCTTATTCTTGGGAAGGTCAACACCAGCTATTCTTGCCATATTGTTATTACCTCCATTATTGCAGCTGAGGCTTAGCCCTGACGCTGCTTATGCTTAGGATTTTCGCAGATCACCATGATTCTGCCTTTACGTTTGATAACCTTGCACTTTTCGCAAATAGGTTTTACTGAAGGTCTGACTTTCATTGAAAATACCTCCTTAGCGGATAGCGGACCTTAGTCCTTGTTTACTTTACGCGCCAGGTGATACGGCCCTTTGTGAGGTCGTAGGGTGACATTTCGAGCTTCACCTTATCACCCGGAACGATCCTGATATAATTCATTCTGAGCTTGCCGGAAACGTGGGAAAGAACCTCATGACCGTTCTCCAGCTGTACCTTAAACATTGCATTGGGGAGCGCGTCTGTTACAACGCCCTCTACCTCGATCACATCTTCTTTGGACACTTGAACAACCTCCTTACTCAGCCTCGCTCAGCTCTCTGAGCTTTATCCTGAGCTGTTTATCAGTTATACCGTTGATATCTATCATGCTTTCGGTCGGTGAGATATGCTTCATATTCTTCCGCTTGGGCTTATCGAGCTTTCTGCTCCTGCCGTCCGCGATGGAGCACCATTTGCCGTCGAGACCCGTCACGACGAAGAATCCTCCGCCGTCGCGTCCCGCATTGGCCTTTACGACCGAACCTACGTTTATCTTCACAATAATTCCCTCCGTCAGGGCTGTGTCAAAATGACGGGACCATCAGGAGTTATTGCGATCATGTGCTCAAAGTGAGCTGACAGTGAACCATTCTTGGTAACCACGGTCCAACCGTCCTTGAGAGTTTTAACATCGTCGCCCTTGACGTTTATCATGGGCTCTATGCATATCGTCATACCCGATACCAGTCTCGGTCCGTGACCCTCACGTCCCCAATTCGGTACCTCGGGTGATTCGTGTACCTCTCTGCCGATACCGTGGCCGCAGTAATTTCTTACGATCCCGTAGCCTCGTGAAGCGCAGTATTCTTCTACAGCATGTGAGATATCTCCGACTCTTGCGCCCGCCTGAGCCTTCGAGATGCCTTCAAACAGGCTTTTCTCGGTGACCTCAAGCAATGCCTTTGCCTCATCAGAAATCTTGCCTACGGGGAAGGTCCAGCAGCTGTCGGCGTTGAAGCCGTTATAGGCGGCTCCTGTGTCGATGCTTACTATATCGCCTTCCTTTAACCTTCGGCTTGCCTTCGGGATCCCGTGGATTACCTCCTCGTTTATCGAGATGCAGGCATTCGCGGGGAATCCGTACAGGCCCTTGAAGCAGGACTTTACGCCATGTCTGGCGTAGAACTCTCCGACGAGCTTATCGACGTCGAGCGTTGTCATTCCTGCCTTTAATCTTTCGCCCGCATACCATATTGCGCCGCAGGTTATTTTGCCTGCCTCACGCATTATGGCTAATTCGGACTTTGATTTTATGGTTATGCTCATTACTTGACACCTACGGCAGCAAGTGTGAGCTTGGATGTTTCAGCAACTTCCTCCTGACCCTTTACGGTAACAAGCTTGCCCTGCTTCTCGTAATAGTCCTTGAGGGGAGCTGTCTTTTCGTGATAAGTAGCGAGACGGTCGAGAACTACCTCGGGCTGATCGTCCTTGCGGATGATAGTCTTGTCGCCGCACTTATCGCAAACGCCCTCTACCTTAGTGGGCTTGTACTCAAGGTGGTAAGAAGCGCCGCAGCCCTGGCAGACACGTCTGCCCGAAACTCTCTGCTTGATAGTCTCGTCTGCTACGTCTATCTCTATTACCTTGTCGATCTTGATACCCATTGCGTCGAGTGCCTCAGCCTGCGGAACTGTTCTCGGGAAACCGTCGAGGATAAAGCCCTCTTTGCAGTCGTCCTGAGCGATACGCTCCTTGAGGATACCGATAACGATATCGTCGGAAACGAGCGCACCTGCGTCCATAGCAGCCTTGGCCTTGAGACCGTACTCAGTGCCGTTCTTGGCAGCCTCGCGAAGAATGTTACCTGTGGAGATCTGGGGGATATTCAGTGTGTCGGAAACGACCTCAGCCTGTGTACCCTTGCCTGCGCCGGGAGCGCCTAAGAAAATAAGATTCATATTTATGTCCTCCATGTCAGGGGCTTATGAAAGGAATCCCTTGTGGTGTCTCATCATAAGCTGTGATTCGAGTGTACGTGTGGTCTCAAGCGCAACGCTTACTGCGATAAGGATAGTAGTACCGCCCATTGACATATGGTTGAGCTTTTCGTCAGCCATTGAGAAGAATATCGGGATAACAGCGATGATTCCGAGGAATATCGCACCTACGAGAGATATCTTGGAGAGAACTCTCTGGATGTAGTCCGCAGTGGGCTTACCGGGTCTGATGCCGGGGATGCCGCCGTTGGACTGACGGAGGTTGTTAGCTATCTCGACGGGGTTGTACTGTATCGAAACGTAGAAGTAGTTGAACGCGATAATGAGTACGAAATAGATCGCCGCGTATCCGAGGCTTCTTGTTGAGAAGAAGTCGCAGAACTTAGCGTAGAAACTGTCGTCGTGGGGATTCTCCTTGAAGAGCTGTATAGTCTGGGGGAGAGCCATGAACGACATAGCGAAGATGATAGGCATAACGCCGCTCATCATTACCTTCATGGGTATGTGCGTTTTCTGACCGCCGTACTGCTTTCTGCCTACGACGCGCTTAGCGTACTGGATCGGGATACGTCTTTCAGCCTCATTCATGAATACGATGAACGCAAACTCGAAGATGATGAATACGAGGTATCCGAGTGTTACCCAGAGGTACTTGGAAGGCTCGTCGATGGTGTAACCGATGAGCTTGCCTGCGTCAACAGGGAAGCGGGCTGCGATACCTGCGAAGAGGAGCATGGAAACGCCGTTTCCGATACCCTTGTCGCTGATACGGTTGCCCATCCAGACAACGAATGAAGCGCCTGCAACGAATGTGGTGATTATAACGATAGCCGCGAATATACCGTAGCCGCCGTCAGAATACTTGAGCGCATCTCCGAGGAGATTGCCGTCGTTGTCCTGAACTCCCGTCATACGTCTGAGGATCATATAGTATCCTGCACCGAGCACTACCGAGAGGACGAGCGCAACTGCCGCTGTTATCTTGTTGAGCTTCTTTCTGCCTTCCTCGCCCTCGTCCCTGAGCCTCTCGAGAGGCGGGAGCGCGTAGGTGAGGAGCTGCATGATGATCGACGCATTGATGTAAGGCGTGATCGAAAGTGAGAATATTGTTGCCTGAGAGAGAGCACCACCTGTGATGGTGTTGAGGTACTCAAGGAAGTTGCCGTTTACGGCATTGCTGTCCATCCAGGCATTGACTACCTCTGTATTGAGATAGGGAACTGCGATAGCGCTTCCCAATCTGAAGATTATGACCATGAGTAATGTGTATAAAAGCTTTTTCCTTATCTCGGGAACGCTCCAAGCACGTTTCAGTGTCTGAAACACATTACATCACCTCAGTCTTTCCGCCTGCCTTTTCTATCTTCTCAACAGCGCTCTGTGAGAATTTTGCAGCTTTAACTGTCAGCTTAGCGGTAAGCTCTCCGTTTCCGAGGACCTTTACGCCGTCGTACTCCTTCTTGATAAGGCCTGCTGCCTTGAGGAGCTCAGCGTCAACAACTGTACCGTCCTTGAACTTGTTGAGATCTGATACATTTACGATCGCGAACTTTGCTGCGAAGATATTGTTGAAGCCTCTCTTGGGGATACGTCTTGCGAGAGGCATCTGACCGCCTTCAAAGCCGATCCTTACGCCGCCGCCGCTTCTTGCGTTCTGTCCCTTGTGACCCTTGCCTGCTGTCTTGCCGTTGCCCGAGCCGTGGCCTCTGCCGACACGCTTAACAGCCTTGTTGGAATCAGCTGCGGGAGTTAATTCGTGAATTTTCATTCCTGTGCACCTCCTTGCTTACGCTTCTGTAACCTCGATGAGGTGTGAGATCTTGTTGATCTTGCCCTGTGTCTGAGCATTGTCGGGCTGAGTTGTTACGTCGCCGACTTTACGAAGGCCGAGTGACTGAGCAGTAGCGATCTGATCCTTTTTTCTGCCGATGAGGCTCTTTACGAGCTTGATATTCTTTGCCATTTGTCAGTCCTCCTTAACCTAAAATTTCCTTTACGGACTTGCCTCTCTTTTCAGCAACGTCCTTAGCGGAAGTGCAAGCCTTGAGGCCGTCGATGGTAGCTCTTACTACGTTGCAGGGATTATTGGAACGAAGAGACTTTGTTCTGATATCCTTGATACCTGCTACCTCGATGACTGCACGAACAGGACCGCCTGCGATAACGCCGGTACCGGGTGCAGCGGGCTTCATGAGAACTCTGCCTGCGCCGAATGCGCCGATAACCTCGTGGGGGATCGTTGTTCCCTTGAGGGCTACCTTGCAGAGGTTCTTCTTTGCGTCCTCGATGCCCTTGCGGATAGCGTCCGGAACTTCGCCCGACTTACCGAGACCGAAGCCGACTGTGCCATTGCCGTCGCCGACAACAACGAGTGCCGAGAACTTCATGATACGGCCGCCCTTAACAGTCTTTGATACTCTGTTTATTGCAACGACCTTCTCCTGAAACTCGGGAGCCTGTGTTTCTATATTAGCCATTGTTTTACCTCCCTCTTAGAACTTTAATCCGTTTTCGCGAGCGCCCTCAGCCAGAGCCTGTACTCTGCCGTGATAGAGGTAGCCGCCTCTGTCGAAAACGACCTCGCTGATACCCTTATCAGCTGCGTTCTTAGCGATGAGCTCGCCGACCTTGCGCGCACCGTCAACGTTGCCGCCGTTGCCCTCAAAGCCCTTGTCCATGCTGGATGCTGAAGCAAGAGTAACGCCGTTTACGTCGTCAATGAGCTGTGCATAGATGTGCTTTGTTGAACGGAATACGTTAAGGCGGGGACGCTCAGCAGTTCCGGAGATCTTCGCGCGTACTCTGCGGTGTCTCTTTAATCTTGCCTTATTGCTGTCAAACTTCTTTACCATAGCAATTTGTCCTCCTAATTACTTCTTGCCCTTACCGGCCTTACCTTCCTTGCGGATGATATGCTCGCCTTCATATCTGATGCCCTTGCCCTTATACGGCTCAGGCGGACGCTTCTCGCGTATCTCAGCTGCAAACTGACCTACAGCCTGCTTGTCGATACCGTTAACGATGATCTTGTTGGGCTGAGGAACGTCGAGCTTGATAGCGTCTGTTTCCTCAATAACAACGGGGTGAGAAAAACCAAGGTTAAGAGTTACCTTATTGCCGCTCTTTGCAGCACGGTAGCCGACACCCTCGATCTCGAGAGTCTTGGAATAGCCGTTTGTTACACCCTCTACCATGTTAGCGATAAGTGTTCTTGTAAGACCGTGAAGTGAACGGTGACGCTTGTCATCGCTGGGTCTTGTAACTGTGATAGTTGCAGCGTCGATCTCGATGCCGAGCTCGCGGCTGAACTGTCTTGTAAGCTCGCCCTTAGGTCCCTTGACTGTGAGGCAGTTGTTATCGTTCTTGACCTCTACACCTGCGGGAACTGCGATAGGCATTCTTCCTATTCTTGACATAATAGCTCCTCCTTACCAGATGTATGCGAGTACCTCGCCGCCGACATTGAGCTCTCTTGCCTTCTTGTCGGTTACGATACCCTTAGAAGTTGAAACGATTGCGATACCCAGACCCTTTCTTACCTTGGGCATATCTGCGCAGCTTGAATAGATACGCAGACCGGGCTTGGAAACTCTTCTGAGTCCTGTTATAACGGGAGACTTATTGTCGCCGTATTTGAGCGTGATCCTTATAACACCCTGCTTTCCGTCTTCTATCACCTGAAAGCCCTTTACGTAACCCTCATCTACGAGGATCTGTGTGATAGCCTTCTTAACATTAGAAGCGGGAACGTCAACTGTGGCGTGCTTAGCAGTATTCGCATTGCGGATTCTTGTTAAAAGATCAGCGATTGTATCAGTGATTTGCATACAGATGACCTCCTTTTCGTATTTTTACCAGCTTGCCTTCTTAACGCCGGGGATCTGACCGTCGTGTGCAAGCTCTCTGAAGCATATACGGCAGATGCCGAACTTTCTGAGATATGCGTGCGGTCTGCCGCAGATCTTGCATCTGTTGTATGCTCTTGTGGAATACTTGGGAGTTCTCTGCTGCTTATTGATCATTGCCTTTTTAGCCATTTTTCTTCCTCCCTGATCACTTGATGAACGGAGCGCCGAGGAGAGAGAGGAGCTCTCTTGCCTCTTCATCCGTGTTAGCTGTTGTGATGAAGTTGATATCCATACCTCTTACCTTGTCGATCTTGTCATACTCGATCTCGGGGAAGATAAGCTGTTCCTTGATACCTGTTGAATAGTTGCCCTTGCCGTCGAATGAATTAGCGCTGATGCCTCTGAAGTCACGTACACGGGGGAACGCAACGTTGAAGAGCTTGTCAACGAATTCATACATCTTCTCGGATCTCAGTGTTACCTTTACGCCGATGGGCATACCCTCACGGAGCTTGAAGTTAGCAACCGATTTCTTGGCTCTGCACACGATAGGCTTCTGACCTGTTATCGCTGCGAGGTCGGTCATGATAGCGTCGATGACCTTTGCGTTGTCCTTTGCCTCACCTGCGCCGACGTTGATAACAACCTTGTCGAGCTTCGGGATCTGCATAACGCTCTTATAGCCGAACTTCTTCATAAGTGCAGGAGCAACGTCGCTAACATAATAATCCTTTAATCTTGCCATGTCGTTTCTCCTTTATTATTCAAAAGACTTGCCGCACTTCTTGCAAACGCGGAGCTTCTTGTCGCCCTCGATAACGTGGCCAACTCTTGTGGGCTTGCCGCACTTGGGGCAAACGAGCTGTACCTTTGAAGCGTAAACGGGAGCCTCAGTCTTGACGATGCCGCCCTGCTGACCGACTCTTGTGGGCTTTACGTGCTTTGTGATAACGTTGATTCCCTCAACGATTACCTTGCCCTCCTTGGGGCTTACCTGTGCGACCTTACCGGTCTTTCTGTCTCCGTTCTTCTCGAACTTGTCCTCGTACTTACCTGTAAGAAGAATGACAGTGTCACCGGTCTTTACGTGAACTTTACTCATAATCGAATGACACCTCCATTAAAGAACCTCGGGAGCAAGGCTGAGGATCTTCGTGTATTCCTTTTCACGGAGCTCCTTAGCAACAGGTCCGAAAATACGGGTACCCTTGGGGTTCTTGTCTTCCTTGATAATAACAGCAGCGTTCTCATCGAAGCGGATGTATGTTCCGTCCTCTCTTCTGAGACCCTTTGCTGAACGAACGATAACTGCCTTTACAACGTCGCCCTTCTTTACAACGCCTCCGGGTGTTGCTTTCTTAACGGAAGCGACTACTACGTCACCGATATTTGCATATCTGCGGCGTGTACCACCCAGAACTCTGATACACATAAGCTCCTTAGCGCCTGTGTTATCAGCGACCTTTAAATAAGTCTGCATCTGTATCACAGCGAGTTCCTCCTTTCAAGCATAAAACGCTTATATCAAAATTACTTAGCCTTTTCGATGATATTGGTTACGCGCCATCTCTTATCCTTGGAAAGCGGGCGTGTCTCCATGACCTCAACGCGGTCTCCGATCCTGCACTCATTATTCTCATCGTGAGCCTTGAGCTTTACGGTACGCTTGATGATCTTCTTATAAAGCGGGTGTTTAACGTTATCAACGATAGCAACTACGACGGTCTTATCCATCTTATCGCTTACAACCTTACCTACTCTTGTTTTTCTAAGGTTTCTCTCAGTAGACATTAGCTAAATCCTCCCTTTCTTACTGCTGCGCGAGCTCTGCGGCACGCAGAGACGTCTTGATGCGAGCAATATCCTTCTTTACAGCATTAAGACGTGCTGTATTGTCGAGCTGATTTACAGCGTGCTGAAAGCGGAGTGCAAAAAGCTCTTCTTTCAGGCTAACGAGCTTCTCGTTGAGCTCATCTACTGACATTTCTCTGATCTCTGATGCCTTCATTACTGCTCAACCTCCTGCTCTGCTTTAGTAACGAATTTACACTTGATGGGGAGCTTGTGCATAGCGAGACGCATAGCCTCTCTTGCAGTTTCCTCAGCAACGCCCTTGATCTCAAAGAGAACTCTGCCGGGCTTTACTACAGCTACCCAGTACTCGGGTGAACCCTTACCGGAACCCATTCGTGTTTCTGCGGGCTTTTCTGTGATGGGCTTGTCAGGGAATATCTTGATCCATACCTGACCGCCACGCTTGATGTAACGTGTCATAGCGATACGGGCAGCCTCGATCTGATTGGATGTTATCCAAGCGGGCTCGAGTGCCTGAAGACCGTAATCACCGTACGTTACCTTATTTCCTCTGTATGCCTTACCCTTCAGACGTCCTCTGTGGACTCTGCGGTACTTTACTCTCTTTGGAAGCAGCATTACTGATTACCTCCTTCTCTCTTGGCGTCGCGGTTGAAGTTTCTGCCGTTGCCGCCGCGTCTGTTGCCGTCGCGTCTGTCGTCACGGCGACGTCTGTCGTTTCCGCGGTCGTTCTTTCTCTCAACCTTTTCTCTCTGAGCAGCAGCCTTAGCAGCGTCACCCTTGAGAACTTCGCCCTTGTATATCCAAACCTTTACGCCGATCTTACCGTATGTGGTATCAGCCTCAGCGAAGCCGTAGTCGATGTCAGCGCGGATTGTCTGGAGCGGGATCGTACCCTCGTGGTAGCTCTCGCTTCTTGCGATCTCAGCACCGGCAAGACGACCGGAAACCTTGACCTTGATACCCTTTGCGCCGAGACGCATTGTTCTGCCGATGGACTGCTTCATTGCTCTTCTGAAGGATACGCGGTTCTCGAGGTCGAGAGCGATCTTCTCAGCAACGAGCTGAGCGTCCATATCGGGCTGCTTAACTTCGATGATGTTTACGAATACCTGCTTCTTCATCATCTTCTCGAGCTGTACTCTGAGCTTCTCTATTTCAGCGCCCTGTCTGCCGATAACGATACCGGGCTTAGCGCAGTGGATGTGAATTCTCACCTTATCGTTGAAGCGCTCGATCTCAATTCTGGGAACACCAGCAGCATATAAGCTCTTCTTAATGAAATTACGAACGTTGTAGTCCTCAACGAGAGTGTCGCCGAAGTGTGCCTTATCAGCATACCAGCGTGAATCCCAATCCTTAATAACGCCGACACGGAGTCCGTGCGGATTAACTTTCTGTCCCATAATCAGACCTCCTTGGGATTATTCTTTTTCTTTAAGAACAACTGTTATATGTGATGTTCTCTTTAATATTCTGTATGCTCTACCCTGTGCTCTGGGCATGATCCTCTTCATTATAGGACCGGGTGTTACGAAGCACTCTGCAACATAGAGGTTGTCGCCGTCCATGCTGAAGTTGTTCACACCGTTTGCCTGAGCGGACTTTACAAGCTTTGAAACGATAGGACTTGCTGCCTTGGGAGTAAGCTCTAATGTAGCCAGTGCGATGTCAACAGGCTTGTTTCTGATGAGATCGAGAACGATCTGCACCTTTCTGGGTGATATACGAGCATTTCTTAAATAAGCTCTCGCTTCCATCTTTCAGCTCCTCCTTTCGCTTACTTCTTACCGTTGTTGGATGTCTTGGAGCCTGCGTGGCCCTTGTATGTTCTGGTAGGTGCGAACTCGCCGAGCTTGTGTCCTACCATATCCTCTGTTACATATACAGGCACGAACTTGTGACCGTCGTGAACAGTGAATGTGTGACCAACGAAGTCAGGGAATATTGTGGAAGAACGGCTCCATGTCTTGAGAGCCTTCTTCTCGCCTGCCTCATTCATAGCAACGACCCTCTTCAGGAGAACTTCCTGGACATAAGGTCCCTTTTTGATACTTCTACTCATTTATCAAGTTCCTCCTTTCAGATTACTTGCCGTTGCGGCGCTTTACGATGAACTTATCAGTTCTGTGGTGCTTCTTACGAGTCTTGTAGCCGAGAGCGGGCTTACCCCAAGGGGTAACAGGTCCGGGACGGCCGACAGGCGACTTACCTTCACCACCGCCGTGGGGGTGGTCACAGGGGTTCATGACTGAACCGCGGACTGTAGGTCTCCAGCCCATGTTTCTTACACGACCAGCCTTACCGTAGTTAACGTTCTCATGGTCGATGTTGGAAACCTGACCGATAGCAGCCTTGCATCCGATCGGGACCTTTCTCATCTCGCCGGAAGGAAGTCTGATAAGAGCATATCCGCCCTCCTTGCCCATGAGCTGAGCCTGGTTGCCTGCGCTTCTTACGAGCTGAGCGCCCTTGCCGGGGTAGAGCTCGATAGCGTGGATGAATGTACCAACAGGGATATCCTCGAGCTTGAGAGCGTTGCCGGGCTTGATATCAGCCTCGGAGCCTGACTCGATCTTGTCGCCTACCTTCAGGCCGTTGGGAGCGAGGATGTATCTCTTCTCGCCGTCCTCGTACTGAACGAGAGCGATGAAAGCACTTCTGTTGGGATCGTACTCAAGAGTCTGAACAACAGCGATCATGTTGTCCTTGTCACGCTTGAAATCTATAACGCGGTACTTTCTTCTGTTACCGCCGCCTCTGTGGCGAACTGTGATTCTGCCGTAGCTATTTCTTCCCGACTTCTTCTTCATGGGCTCGAGAAGGCTCTTCTCGGGCTCAACCTTTGAGAGTACCGAATAATCGGTAACTGTCATCTGACGTCTGGAAGGAGTAGTAGGCTTGTAGGTTTTAATAGCCATTTCAATTTTCTCCTTTAATGCGTTTTCGCGGGAGCATTACTCCCATACTTGTTCTTCCTATTTAAAAGGGGCGATTAATACATACCCTCGAAGAACTCGATAGCCTTTGAATCCTCTGTAAGAGTAACGATAGCCTTCTTCCAGGAAGCTGTCATACCCTCGTATCTGCCGAGGCGCTTAGCCTTGCCGCTTACGTTCATTGTGGTGACCTTGTCTACCTCAACGCCGAAGAGCTTCTCTACAGCCTTCTTTATCTCGGGCTTAGTAGCGTCCTTAGCTACCTTAAAGGTGTACTTTCCTGCCTGAAGACCGTCCATGGACTTCTCAGTGATAACGGGCTTGAGGATGATATCCTGTGCTGTTTTCATTATGCGTACACCTCCTCTATCTTTCCTACGGCATTCTTTACAACGATGAACTTGTCATAGTTGAGGATGTCGTATACGTTAAGAGTGTTTACAGCTGCTGTCTTGATGCCGGGGATGTTAGCAGCGCTCTTTATTACCTTTGCATCAGCCTCAGCAGTAACGATGAGAGCCTTGCCCTCTACGCCGAGAGCCTTGAGCATATCAGCGATAGTCTTTGTCTTGAAGCTGTCAACTGTGAGAGCGTCAAGAACTATCATGTTGTTGTCGAGCACCTTAGTGGAAAGAGCAGACTTCATAGCGAGTCTTCTTACCTTCTTATTAAGAGCGTATCTGTAATCTCTGGGCTTGGGACCGAGAGCAACGCCGCCGTGGTACCACTGAGGAGCACGTGTCGAGCCCTGTCTTGCATGACCTGTACCCTTCTGTCTCCAGGGCTTTCTGCCGCCGCCGCTTACTTCGGTTCTTGTAAGAGTGGACTGTGTGCCCTGTCTCTGGTTAGCGAGGTAGTTTACAACCATTGCGTGCATTACAGCTTCGTTGGGAGTGATACCGAATACAGCGTCATTGAGCTCTGTCTCGGATACCTGCTTGCCAGCCATATCAAATACTGAAATTGTAGACATTAACGTTTCCTCCTTCCTTAAGCCTTAACGCTGTCAACGATATATACGATTCCGCCCTTAGGACCGGGAACTGCACCCTTGATAGCGATGAGATTGTTTTCTGCGTCTATCTTAACGATCTCGAGGTTCTGAACAGTTACCTGCTCTGCACCCATGTGACCAGCCATGCCCTTGCCCTTGTAGATTCTTGAAGGCGATGAGCAGGCACCCATGGAACCAGCCTGTCTGTGAACAGGGCCTGTACCGTGAGTTTCCTTGAGTCTGTGCTGGTTGTGACGCTTTATTGCGCCTGCGAAGCCCTTACCCTTGCTTGTGCCGATGACGTCGATAGCGTCACCAACTGCAAATGTGTCAGCCTTAACGATGTCGCCTACGTTGAGAGCGTCACAGTCGTCGAGTCTGAACTCCTTGAGGTTCTTCTTGCAAGCAACGTCAGCCTTGTCGAAGTGACCCTTCATAGGCTTGTTTACTCTCTGGACCTTTACGTCGCCGTAGCCGAGCTGAAGTGCAGCGTAGCCGTCGTTCTCAACGGTCTTCTTCTGTACTACAACGCAGGGACCGGCTTCAACTACTGTTACAGGAATAACTCTTCCTGCCTCATCGAAGATCTGAGTCATACCGATCTTCTTGCCGATAATGCCTTTCTGCATATCATTTTCCTCCTGTTAGGTTATTGGTTGACGAAGGTCGTCAACATGACCGGCGGACTACCGCCATTCCGCTTCCCGAGCGGTGTTTCCAAGCGCAATTTCGGTCTTACTTGACCTCCATAACAACGTCTACGCCTGCGGGGATCTCGAGCTTCTCGAAAGCAGCTGATGTCTTGTCTGTAGGACGGAGAACATCGATAAGTCTCTTGTGAGTTCTCATCTCGAACTGCTCGCGGCTGTCCTTGTACTTGTGTACAGCGCGAAGGATAGTAACAACTTCCTTATCTGTGGGGAGCGGGATAGGACCCGAAACTCTCGCACCGCTTCTCTTAGCCGCCTCAACGATCTTAGCTGCAGCGATGTCTACTGTAGCGTGATCGTAGCCCTTGATCTTGAATCTGATCTTTTCGTTGACTGCCATGATTTCGCCTCCTTGAAAAATTTTGGGGACGCTTCTTGGGATTCACACGTTTCCGTGTGTTTCATGCTTGACCGTATTAAAAAAGCTCGAAAAATCGATATTTTCCGAGCAGCGTTCAGACATATTGAGACACAAAGTGAGCATAGTTAGCGCATACGCAAGCTGCGCCTGATGCTTAACACGAACTGTGTTCATTATCCCATTCGCCCGGTTTAAAATCGGACATACTCCACGGAAATTCCCTGCCAGACCGGCAGCAACCTTCCGCTTCCTCGCATATCTTTTGCAGTCGCGCACGATTCAGGGTGCGCTCAACAATGACAATTATACCATATATTGAGGGCAAATGCAAGTCTTGGCAGAATTTTGATTGTAGAACTTTACAGATAATTCCGTCAAAATTTTGTGATATTGTCACAACAGGCGTTTTATTTGTAGGGGCGCATTACAGCAAAGCTGCATATAGCATCGCAATCCAAATCAAAGATTTGGTGCGCTGCTTATCCGTGCGCCCGTCAATCTTCAAA
>JNKE01000018.1 GCA_000701945.1 Anaerotruncus sp. MC2020 | reverse complement strand
CCCCGGTAATCTCATATACTTTTTTAAATTCGTCATGCGTCCATTCTTCGAGACATTCTTTGTACTTCGAAGGTCTCCATTCATCGTTTGTGAAATCCCAGAATCTGAGCCACTCATACGCCTGTTTGAGGCATTCATCCCAGTGCTCAAGCACATCCAGAACCATCATGACTTTTTCTTCCGGAATCATATTGTCCGATACATTGTCGATAAAGATTTCGCCCGTTTCTTTCGTATAAACCACTGCAAACTCTTCGTCGCTTTCAAAGATGAAGAGTGAAAAATCTCTGTCTTTCAAGAAGGATATGACATCAGCCAGATCATGGTATACATATTTAGACACAGCAATCACTCCTGTATACTGATTTTGCAGAGAAAGCCTCATGTTTCCTTCACACCAGAATTATAGCACAGCAGGGAGAAAAAGTCAATCAGAAAGCTTCACGCTTTCCATAGATGTGAATTCCGCTTTTCGTGCGGTATTCAGTCCATGCAGACCTGACAGCCGTATAAGGCGATATATGCGTCATGTTTCGAACATTTGGGAAATCCGCATTTCGGCGGCTCATCCGGATCATGCCAATCAAGCCATTCGGTCAGGACTTCATCTTTGATATCGGCTTCTGTCATGCGTTCCATCAAAACCTGATACCCGTCAAGATAGTATTTCACGCGTTCCGCATTCGGTTCATACCGGTCACAAAGCGTTTCCCAGCCGAGCTTCTGCCGTGCGCCTTCGATCACACGCAGCATGAATGCCTTGTCTTCTGCAAAATGCGCCCTGTCCCACGGGAGACAGTCAATATCCAGATCGACATTTCCAAGTCCCAGTGCAGTCTGATTCTGTTCTGCAAGATATACCATCATACGCTTCTGGCTTTCGGTTTCTGCAAGCCGTCCACCACTCAGGCACAAAATATTGACGAGAACTGCCGCTCCGCCGTTTGGCATATGCAGAGAATCACGCATATGCTCATCCCAATAGGCACGGTCTGAAAGCGGATGATCGTCTCCTCCACCGAATGAAAAACATATCATAACTCCCATCGTTATCGCCTCCTGTGATTCATTCATAGCTGAATTATAGCACAGCAGGGAGAAAAAGTCAATCAGAACGCATCAAAGTCCGCCTGTCCAGCGACCTCATCACGAATCAAATAAATATATCATACTTTTATATCACAGAGAATCATGAAAGTATCGGTTATGACTGTGTACTTTTTTCAGTTCACGCAGTGCGGCTATCTGATGACGATCCCGTACAGAGCAGCATTTACCGAAATTGATGAGCACGTTTACATAAACAAAAACACCTCCATGGACAAGGAAGATGTGCTCACTGTAATCGGTAAGGCTAAAGAGCGCGACGAGGCTTTTTTCGGAGAGCTGCATTTTACGGATGATACATACTTCATTTTCTGTGATGACGGGAAGCTCATCGGGAAGCTCGGTGAAGACCACGCAGCTGTCACTCCGAGCATACTGCTGAAAAAGCATTATATCTGCATATCCGACGAATACCTTGACCTTGATATCATTGCGCACGAGATCACTCACGCGGAGCTTCACACCCGTCTTTCGCGAAAGGCTCTGAAGAAGGTGCCGACATGGTTCGATGAGGGGCTTGCCACGCAGAATGACTACCGTGAAAACTACAGCGATGAGCAGTGGGCGAAGCAGACCGATAACGGGAAAAAAACAGTTGCTCCTGAGGATATGGACACTCCGCAGAAGTTCTATGCGGGCGAAAAAGAGGACAGGCGTTTCCGCTATCTTAATGCGAAGCATGAGGTTGCGCTCTGGATGAAAGCACACGGACAGCAGGGCTTATTGGAGCTTATCAAAAAGCTCAATGAAGGAGCGGATTTTGAAACTGCTTATGCGGAATGATCGTGGAAAAACAGCGTAATAAGCGGATTTACATATTACCCCATATATTTTTTATATAACAGCTTGACAAACGAGTATTATCACGATATAATTTAATATATCAATTGATAAGTGAATATATTATTGCAATAATACAAATCTTAATTAACTATTAAAAGGAGTAATAAAGGAATGAAATGCTTTACTAAAATCGCAGCAGCTTTTATGGCAACTGCTCTTGCAGTAACACCTGTTGTAGGTTCGCTCAATATTAATACCGCAAACGCAGCAAACGGCTTTGTCAGCTATAATTATGAATGTGACAGATGGTACTTTGATGAAAGTCAGATGTGTGTTGACATAACAGAACCAAATGAGATAAAATATCTGGATTTCGATGCCAGTGCTCATGGAAATGAGATCACAAGCAATCGTGATATCGCTGTACCGATGCTCAGTAATCTCATTTTTACCATGAATGTCACGGGAGATAACTTAACAGAAGACGATATCAAGAATGTTAAATTCTTTGTTACAGCAAACAACTTCAGAAACGGCGCTGTTGATTATGGAGCAGAGCAGGATTACAATCATAACACATATTATCGTAAGCGCCGCGACGGCTCCTATGATGTATATTTCTCTGCAACGGCTTTTGGCAGAAAAATTAGCTACAAAGCACAGTTCGGAAAAAATGTTACCCTGAGAAGAGGTTCAATAGTTGCAAAAAATACAGGTTATTATATGATAGATGTTGATACACCGAATGAAGACCTGTACATTCGTGTTCCTAAAAAATCAGATATTTCTGACGCTAAGTACAGATATTGGGCTAGGAGACTCGCGTGCTATGCCAACTCATTAAGCAAGACCACAAATGTAGAGCGAGAAAAAATTTATTTAAGCTTCGATGATGATAACATCATGGGCACAAGTGCCTGCTGGCAGTGGATATGTGACAGGACAAAGAATCCGACATATTATAAGAACTGTGCGTGTACCTTTGACGGCGCTCTTACAGAGGGTGTATTGAATGAGATCAGAAGAGGAGATAACTCGATCGAATGGGTAGAACTCCACGAAATATCTCATGCATATTCAAGAGGAGAACTGTTTTTAGAGAATTACGAGACAAATGACGAACTGTACACGAATATCCGCGGTCTTACTGCGATCCAGAACTGTAATAACATCGTAAACATGGATATCCATCTTGATGCTCTCTGTGGAAAGTACAATACGATCTTCAGTTCAAAGCTTACCGACAACAGCATTATAATAGACACCATGGTCCAGAGGTTCATTAATGTTGCGGATACGGAGAATAACTGGTTCGTTCTGGAGGATTTCTTCTATCCGACATCGACCTACGGACCGAATACCCGCGATAAGGTGTACACTGCATTCAAGTCCTATACAGGTCTTGATTTTAAGTCGGGTTCAAAGGCTGAAAACCTCGCAATAGCACTTTATGCGCTTTACAAGAGAGCGTGGAATGGCGGTTCAAGAGTCAACAGTGACCGTTATATTGAATTCCTTAACCAGTACTTCCCCAAGGAAGATCTTGTTGCATATATAAAGTGCTGCCACGGATTCCCCAATGATATAATATAATGGTACGTTTTGTATCTGTTTGAGAGTTGAGGATGTAATACTTGCCCCATTTTTAAATAAGGCTGATGAATAAGGTTTCATCAGCCTTATTTCTTTATTCGGCTCATTGTTGTTTCAGCCTTTGCCGTGTAACTCGGGAGAGTGCGGGATTTGTCACTTCTTCAAACGGAAGGATAAAGTCGCAATATCTGCAAGAGCTTCGATTATACCGTGCAGCTCTATGTTGTAGATAGCGATATGATACTTACTTCTTCACTGGTTGCTACACAGGCTGCTATCAACGAAGGAAAGTAATTCGGAAATACGTCAAAATTGGCGAATTTTCGCTGTTTAGAAATGATGCTGAAAAGTTCTTCCTTGCGAAGGCTGAAAAGCATAGAATTCTGAACTGGCACGATATTCACGTCAATGTGTTTATCTGAATAAAACAATGAGTCCTCACAGTTTCGGCTGTGAGAGCTCTTTTTATCCTCTAAAAAAAGAATGGCCGCCCAATTGGCGGCCATCACGGTATAACTTTATTTTGTATGCTCCACGATCTTCGGGACCACAAGCCGAAACACGGTAGTTTTAGGGCATTTCGGCTTGAACCAGAAATGCTGATTATTCCACGAAATATAGGCGATAGCAACCTCAATGCCTTATTTCGCTTGGCACTTAGAAATTAAGGTTATATTAGAAAAATATTAGAAAAACCGTCTGGCGTTAGCTGCCTTTAACTTGCGTCGGACGGTTCGTATTTTATTACGTCCTCAACGTTGCAGTCAAGTATCCTGCACAGGTCGTCTATCAATTGCGTAGTTACTCCCTGATCGTGACGCAGACGATGTATCGTGCTACTACTAATGTTATGCTTGTTTATAAGGGTATAGGTGGATACGCCTTTTTTCTTCATAGTTTCCCATAACGGCTTGTATGTTATCATAAAAATATCACCAATACCATTATAAATTATGCTCGACTACTTGAAAATAGTCGTATTTTAGACTATAATAGTTATATAGTCAGAATTATGAGTATATAATTGCTGAATGTAAATAAAAAGTGCCGCAAATTTCAGCAATTTACGGCACTCCAAACGTTCGTTTTATATGTATGATTTTAACACAAATCCAATTATAATTCAACGAATTTTGATAATTGTTAACTAATCAGCAACGAAAATCAGCATATTTAACAATGAGATGTACTGTGTTTTGTATTAATTCACGATTATTAGTCAGTCGGATTTATGGTCAAGGGAGAGGGAAGGTTATGGCTCGGAGAGGTGAAAATATTTACAAGCGAAAGGACGGGCGATGGGAAGGTCGCTATAAATCGGGTTATAAAGAGAATGGACAAGCCAAATATCGTTCTGTATACGGTCATTCCTATGCTGAAGTCAGGCAAAAGCTTGCTCCAATGAAAGTCTCAGCTTCTGCTTCTCACGCTGTTTGTCGCCTGACGGTAAAAGACCTTTTCTCTGAATGGCTCTCTGCTGTAAAACTTCGAGTGAAGCCTTCGACCTATGCCAATTACCAAATGAAAGTAGAGAAGAATATATTGCCTGCATTCGGAGGAATGCGATATGATTCGCTGACGGTGCTAATGCTTAACAGATATATCGAGGATAAACTCAATTCAGGACTATCGGCGAAATACGTTTCAGACATAATAATAGTCTTCAAATCAATGGCTAAGTATACCGCTAAGATTCATGGATTCCGCAGTATACTGGCAGATGTGACATTGCCCAAGGTACACCGAAAAGAAATGCAATTGCTGTCACCAGTACAGCAGCGAAAGCTGTGCAATTATCTGCTAAACAATCTGAATCCGACTGCGATGTGCGTGCTTCTAAGCCTGTATACAGGACTTCGTGTAGGAGAGGTCTGCGGTCTTATGTGGGAAGATATCGACTTTGAAAAGAGTGTTTTGACCGTCAGGAGAACTGTTCAACGCATATGCAGCGGAGCACATGGTACTCAGATTATAGCCGATACTCCGAAAAGCCGCTCATCACGACGTTCCATACCGATACCAAAATTTATTATGAAACTGCTGCGGGATTCCCGCAGCGCTGACGATCATTATATTTTGTCCAATTCTGCCGCTATTACAGAGCCAAGGACGTTACAGCGCCGATTCAAGGCAATACTCAAAAAAGCTAATTTACCGTCAGTTGGATACCATTGCCTTCGCCATATGTTCGCTACAAACAGCCTACAGGCAGGCTTTGACGTTAAAACGCTTTCTGAGATACTTGGTCACGCCAGCGTTGAAACTACGCTTAACCGCTATGTTCATACCTCTATGGAGCGGGTTGAAACTGATGAAGGCGATATACTGCGTATCGATAAGAACGGTGAGGTCACACGCTCTGAGTTCGAGTTTAAGAAATACCGTTCCAAGTATAGCGGCTTGTATAACTATGATGATTTTCCCTACTATAACATCCATGAAGAAATGCTCCTGGCATACTGCAGCTGCTATGGGGTGGATAGCGAAGATGTTGAACTTCTGCTCGAATACGGCTATACCTGCGATGAGATAGAAGAAATGCTCATGGATACCGACCTGCTTCAAGAGGCTCTTCGAGATGTGAAATATATGTGCGGCGAAAGCCTGTATGAGAGTTGCTATGGAGGTGTCTGGTGATGGGCAAAATCGGGTATATCCGTGTATCTACGGAGCATCAAGAGACCGCCCGACAGGAAGCTATCATGAAGCAGTATCAGGTAGAGCGTGTATTTGCTGAGAAGATATCCGGTAAGAACGCCAACCGTCCGGAGCTGAAAGCTATGCTTGAATATGTCCGCGAGGGAGATACCTTATATATTGAAAGCATCAGCAGGCTCGGACGTTCGACCCGTGACCTGCTCAACATCATTGATGTGCTTCAGAAGAAAGGCGTTACACTTGTCAGCAGTAAAGAGAACATTGACACTAACACTCCGCAGGGACGTTTCGTGCTGTCAATATTCGCAGCGCTCTCCGAGCTTGAACGTGAGCAAACTTTGCAACGCCAGCGTGAGGGTATAGCTATTGCAAAGTCGCAGGGGAAATACAAAGGTCGGCAGCCTATCGCTATTGACTGGGATAAGTTTGGTCAGTTGTATGAGCAGTGGAAGTCTGGTACTATTA
Organism: Anaerotruncus sp. MC2020; assembly: GCA_000701945.1. Taxonomy (GTDB): domain Bacteria; phylum Bacillota; class Clostridia; order Oscillospirales; family Ruminococcaceae; genus Ruminococcus; species Ruminococcus flavefaciens_B. The sequence goes on along the minus strand of JNKE01000018.1, from coordinate 244,760 downwards.
CAGCAGTTTGGTTTCAGAAAGAAATGGGATTGCGAACCAATACTTTCTACCGTAGGCTCAGGGAATATGAGCGAAGAATATAGTTTCACTAGACTATGGTCTATTGACATAGCAGAAAAGTGTGTCACATAAGTGGTATTTCTGCTTTTGAAATATTGCAATAAAAAACGCCACCCTATTGAAAGAAATATGGAGCTGGTAATGACCAGCTCCATTTTCCTATACAAAGATACAGTGGTTATCCTACATATTTTTTTATCACTTCAGCTACCTTGAGTATTGCTTCTTTTTCATTTGGATTCAGATAGACATCGTTCAGTTTCTGCTTGGAATACTGCAAATACGAACCTTCAGTCTCAGAGATAAGAAGCTTGGTATAGAAACGTTCCCAGCTGAAATACTCAGAGCTCACAATAAAATCCTCTGTATGCTCTAAAATATCAGCTATCCTGTTGCCGTCTATAAGCCCCGACTTCAATATCAGCCACTCAAAGGATTCGGGCAGATACAAGCTGATCTCTGGATGTTTCTGCATATAAAGAAACAGCTCTCCCATTTCAGAACCGAAAGCCGCTCCGTCAGCGATAACAAGCAGATGTTTTCCTTCGTTATCCATAACGGTACGCTTTATCTTAGTTTTTCCACCTGCACTAATGCAGTTTATATCGTCAGATACAACGGCTTTGAAGAAATCATATCCTGAGTTTGAATCCTCAACAATAACAGTTTCTACCTTCTCAGCATCACTTCGCTCATTGACAGTATAAAGCTGATAGAATGAGTTATACGTCCTGCGTAAATCAGCGTATCTGCCTGAAGTATGTATACCGTAAACCTCATCAACAGAATATGGAAGATTAGGAAGGTTCTCTCTTGTTATGATAACATAGTAATTGTCTGTATCTTGTATCTTCCTTGCAAAGTCATCGGATTTGACGATTGTGTTCTCTTCGTCGATGAAAATGATACAGTCGCTGACGCTGTTCAGAACGGATTCCCAGTTAGAGTTGTTAATGGTAAGACATCTTTTATCACAGGATATCTCGATACCTGAGTCTGCACCAAGTCTGTCATATGTATCAATAAGGGATACAAGGGTGGTCTTGCCAGTAGCGCTGTCGCCTCTGACAATAGTTAGATTTCGCTTCAAGTCGAACTCAAACTTGACTCTGCTGTTCTGAACGATAATATGATGTTTCCCTTTCATACTTATCTTTCCTCGATTCTGAACGCTTCGTCAAGGTATTCCTTGTAGCTGCCTACCTCTTTATCAGTATTGATAATATATGCACTAAACTCTTCGCAGGAGCTAAAGTCCATGATGTGATGGAGAGCAATAGTCAGATCCTTATGCTTACTTATCTCATATATCCACTTAGCACAGTTATCACCGCAGGCAGAGGCGTTGAATATCTTGCCGGAATCATCGAAAAGCATAAGGAGCAGGGTTTTAACTCCTCCAGACAGCTCCTTGACTGAAATTGAGCCAAGTACAGGGCTGTCTATTACTCTTGAACCAATAACATCGGATTTATCTATGTCTTTTATCATTTCTACACTGCGAGGATCAGTGATCCACTCGTCCTCATAGGTATTATCAAAATACGTTGGAGGGTGATATATAGAATTTTCAACATCTCCGAAAACTATTTTCAGCATAAACGCACCTCTTCTCAGCTTTTTCTATATAATTATTATAACCGATAATCAAGTGTTTTTCAAGAGTTATATAAACTCAATTTTTACAGATCTGAGGTCTGTTGTGTGATAGAAAAATATGGTTTGGTATCGCCTTTCGATTTTTTGGCTATTTTTCGTTGTTGTTTTCGTGTGACTCCGTGTGACACCGTGTGATTTTCGTTGAAAATCAATGGTTTTTATGGCATTTTTAGTGCAAAAACGGAAGTACGGTTCCTGACTAAGATAATAAAAAAATCGCTATATTTCGTCATTTCACGGAATATAGCGATTTCTGATTGGTCGAGGTGACAGGATTTGAACCTGCGGCCCCTACGTCCCGAACGTAGTACTCTACCAAACTGAGCCACACCTCGATACCTGTAATATTATACATTAAAACGGAGTATTTGTCAAGGGGAAGGCTGAGCGGGAGAATATATTTTATATATTTACCTAATTATAAAATATAAAAAATTAAAATAATTCAAAACAGGTTGACAAGCGCACTTATTTATAATATAATAATGGATAGTTGCTTTATCCGTTTAAAGCATTACAGGTTCATACAGTTAAAATCAATGAAAGGTCGTGACACTATGACTCCAAAGACCGCAACCTTTATAATACTTGCGATATATGTCGCAATAATGGTCGGTATCGGAATCTACACCTCAAGGCGCACAAAATCAAGTGAGGACTTCATCCTCGGCGGACGAAGCGTCGGCTCGTGGCTGACAGCCTTCTCCTACGGAACTACATATTTCTCGGCGGTCGTATTCATCGGCTACGCGGGACAGTTCGGCTGGATGTACGGACTCTCGGCATCGTGGGTCGGCATCGGCAACGCAATCATCGGAAGCCTAATCCCCTTTTTCCTGCTCGGACGCAGGGCGAGGCTGATGTCCAATCATCTGAACGCGAGAACAATGCCCGACTTCTTCGAGAAGCGCTTTGATTCGTCATCGCTCAAGACAGTATCAGCAGTTATAGTATTCATTTTCCTCATTCCTTACACCGCGTCGGTATATAACGGACTTTCCAAGCTGTTCGGCATGGTATTCGACCTCGGCGAGAACGGACACATAGTTATCATCGCACTCATGGCGCTGCTCTCGGCTGCATATGTTATGCTCGGAGGCTACAAGGCAACCGCACTGAACGACTTCTTCCAGGGCATAATCATGCTCATCGGCATCGCAACCGTTGTAGGACTGACAATGGCTAAGAAGAACGGTCTTTCGGAGGCTGCTGACGCTCTCAATCTCATATCCGACGCCAAGACGCCCGCAGGAACTCTCGGTTCGATATTCGGACCTGACCCGATAAACCTTCTCGGAGTCGTTATCCTCACGTCGCTCGGTACATGGGGACTTCCCCAGATGGTGCAGAAGTTCTACGCTATCAAGGGTGAGGAGGCAATCAGAAAGGGTGCTATAATCTCCACCTTCTTTGCTATAGTTGTAGCAGGCGGCTGCTATTTCACAGGCGGATTTGTACGTCTGTACAACACCGACACAACAGGTCCCGCATTCGACGCAAACGGCGCTCCTATCTACGACCAGATGATACCAGAGCTCCTCAAGCAGGCAATGCCGAACATACTCATCGGACTCATCGTCGTACTCGTACTTTCAGCTTCGCTCTCGACACTTTCATCACTCGTTCTCACCTCGAGCTCCACGCTGACAAACGACCTCATCAAGCCGCGTGTAAAGAACTTCGACGACAAGAAGCAGGTGCTCACGATGAGAATACTCATCGCAGTATTCCTCGTAATATCTGTAATCATCGCCTGCAACAAGAACGCTCAGATATCGACACTCATGTCCTACTCATGGGGAGCACTCTCGGGCGCATTCCTCGGACCGTTCCTCTTCGGACTCTTCATGAAGAAGGCAACGAAGGCTGCCTGCTGGGCGAGCTTCATCACAGGCGTTGGCATCAGCGTAGTACACATGGTGCTTTTCCGCCTCGGTATATCGGCATTTGACGGACTCACAAAGGCTGTAGCTGACCTCAACTGCCCGCTCAATCTGCTCTCACCTATCAACGCTGGCGCATTTGCGATGATAGTGTCGCTCATCATCGTACCTGTAGTGAGCCTCATCACAAGCTCTCCCGACAAGAAGGTAGTCGACGACGCATTCAGCTGCCTCAACACCAAGGAGAATTGAAAAACAGTCATGCTCTTATATCAGTAATACAGTGATTTATCGGGGGAAATCTTTCTGAAGAAAGGTTATCCCCCGAACCCATTTCCAAAGACTTTTAGTCCAAATTTTTGCCCCATAGGGTACTCCCGATACCAAAACAAAGTGGAAAAGCTTTTTTCTTGGAGTACCCTATGGGGCAAAAATTTAAATTGGATGTTTTAGGAAGGGAGTTTGAGGGAGAACCCTTTTTTAAAAGGTTTTCCCTCAACAATTCCCCGTATCACTGCCATAAAGGCATGACGGTCATCAGCAGCAGCCGAAGAGCTTGCACAGCATTGACCAAATGTTTCTGCAACACATAACCAATACCTCCCTCATTGATTTCCCTCTTGGGATAATCTCATTATACATCGGAATGTTGCGGGATTCAATGCAAAAATACTGGAAGAAAAATTACCTGTTCAGGAGGTAAGTACCTATTGCAAGATATGACGCGAAAATGCTCCAGCCAAGGTACGGGAGCTGAAGATACGCAGCCTTGCGGTCGACGCCGAAGAAGCTGTAGACCATGAGTCCCACAGCAGCGGAGAGCAGCACAGCTACCACAGCTGCCGCAAGCAGAGCCTCAAATCGGAAGAAAACAATGCTCCACGCGAAATTTATCGCGAGCTGTATCACATACACGCCAATCGCGCGCCGTGAAGCCATAGTATCCGCGCGCCACACCATGTATGCCGAGATACCCATGAGGGCGTACAGAACCGTCCACACGACGGGAAATACCGCGGCAGGCGGCGACAGCGGAGGTCTCACGAGCTGAGCGTAGAGGTCGGTGAATCCGCCTGACAACAGCGCGGAGAGAGCTCCGACGAGCTCTGCGGAAACGACAAAAATGAGAAGGTCCGTCAAACTGAATTTTTTCATAATGCTCCTCCTAAAGAAGTTATGATAAATTCTATGACGGACCTTTCGTTTTTATTCTGTTAATGAGGGATCATCGATCCACAAAATGAGATTCTCGAGCTGTACCGCGACATCTTCGGGGTACATCAGGTAGATGAAGTGCGACGACGCGAAGTTTGTGTACACCGTATTGCCGAGCTTTGAAAGGTACTCGTAGCGCGCATTCATGTAGTCGAGGTCGCGCTCGGCGGCGTACTCATCGAAGCGCTCATTGAGTATATCGTCGGTGAGCTCGCGCCCTGCCGCATCTAACTCGTATTGCAGGACAGGCTTGTAAACGTTTTTGTCAAGCGTATCGGTCGAGACGTAAATCTTGGGAATGTCTGTCTCCTGCGTTATCTCATCGACCGCCGCGAGGTTTTGCTCGATGAAGGCAGCCTCGGAGCTGAGCGACTTGTTCAGCGGGTTATAGTATGTGAGCCTCTTTGCGGTGTCCCGATATATCTCGGGCAGCATATTTGCAAGCATGGGCATTGAGTCGGAATCGAACATTCTCCTGAAGCCGAGCGTTTCGTAGGCGGTGAGGAGCTTTTCGGAGTCGTCCTCGGGCACAGACTTGGTCTTATCACCTGGGAAGACGGTGTCTAACAGGAGCACGCCCTCTACCTCGTCGGGGTACTTATTGAACCAGTATTCGGCATAAACGCCGCCGAGCGAGTGTGCGAGGAGTATGTACGGAGCTTCAACGCCCGCGCTCTCGAGCGCCTTTCGCGAGCACTCTACCACGTATTCGGCGGTCATGTCCTGCTTGCCGACGTCGCTCAGACCGTAGCCCGGTCGCTCGATGACGGCAAATCTGAGATTGCCGTGAACGTAGTCCGAGAGGTTCTTCATAGCGGGAGCAAAGGTGGAATCGCCGCTTCCGCCCATGCAGACAACGGTGTGGTCGGGCTCGTCATAGCCGAATGTCGGAACATTGAGCCTGATATCGCCTGCGTCGACGAGATTGCAGTAGCCGAGCTCGGTCAGGAGCTTGCGCTCCTTGTGCTGACCTATCTTCCTCGAGGCGAAGCATACTCCGACAAACAGCCCGATGAGCAGTATTACCGCGAGAACTATGCAGCCCATTATTTTCAATGCTTTTTTCATATTAACCTCACTTCAGCGGCGTTACGTTATTGAACACCGCATAGAATTTGACGGGGATATTCTTGTCGATGTGGCACTTGCCGAAGAACCATTTCTGATACGTACACGACTTGATTATCTCCTCGAACAGCGCATGGACCTCGATACGCTCAAACACGTCCACGCCGAGGCAGTCCTTGACGGACGCGGGCGGCTCGTGAGTGATGACGTAGTCGACGGAATTGCCGTGCTTTTCGAGGTTATCGACCGCCTCCATTATCTCCTCATGTGTGGGCTGTTCACGCTCCCACCAGTCGGTATCGCGTCGGAAGTCGATATCCTGACTGTGACCGCCGCCGAAGGTGAATATCTTTTTACCCTCGATAGTGTAAATCTGTCCGCGCATGAGGTGGATGAGGTTCGGAGCGATAACACGCGCCATACCGCCGTTCCACATCTCGGTGGGATAGCTCTCGAGGATATCGAAGTTCTCGTGACAGCCGTCGATGAAGGCGATAGTGAAGTCCTTTGAGGCGAGCTTTCGCAGTGCGGAGCGCTCCTGCTTGGAGCCATCCCAGATAAAGCCGAAATCGCCGCATATGATGAGGGTATCTCCCCTGCTGAGCTTTTTCATCTGCTGGTCTTTGAAGCGAGTCAGGTCGCCGTGAGTATCTCCAGTAACATATATCATAGTTTTTTCCTCCGTTTTGTTGTCGTCCTGCAAGAAAAAATCGTTTTTTATCTGTTTATTAGTATAACATATTATATTATAAAATGCAATAGTTCTTTTATTCGCGGGGAATTCTCCTGCCACTGTATTCCGTGTCTTGAGATGTGTTGTCAGTAGTCGGCGAGGCATCAGATAAAAAATTTTCTATTAATACTTGATTATTTTTCGCCGATATGGTATAATAACTTTGTATAAATATACCATTCGACCTTCACGTCAGCCACGTGCTGTACACATATACAAAGGAGAATGCTTATGCGTCCCGATTTGTTTCATATAGCCTTTTACGCTTCGGCGCTGCTCATACTTGCCACGACCATATTCTTCACAGTTATCCAGCAGCGCACAGCCAAGCTCAACAACAAGCTCTTCCTGATGATAGCGGGACTCCTCTCGCTGAACGCGATATCGCAGATGATCGCAGAGTTATCCTACCCGCACCGCTTCTCGGACAGCTGGTTCCTGCTTATCAACGTGAGCGAGTACATCTACTTCATGCTTCACGCGATGATACCGCCGCTCGTGCTGGTATACGTCAACGTCGTCACTGGAGCATCGACGCGCTACGGACGAGTCAAACGCATCATATACGAGCTTCCGCTCATCGTCGCCGAGGCAACACTATTCCTTAATCCGTTCCTGCACTGGTTCTTCTACTACGACGAAAACCGCGAATTCTGCCGCGGCTATGCAGAATCCACGCTGTACCTGTCGGCGGGCTTCTACCTTACGGTATGTCTTTTCACGCTCGTATATACGTGGAAGGCAGTCGTCATGAACCGCCGCATCGCGATAATCTACTTTTTCACGGTATGCATCGCCGGAATACTTGTACAGCTCTTCTTCCTCGACGTCAAGGCTGAACTATTTGCGGAATCCGTCGGACTTCTCGGCATAATGATAGCCGTCGAGACGGAGGACGACCGAATCGACGTGGATACGGGCTTCTACAACCGCCGAGCGCTCCAGCTCGACCTCAACAACTACTTCGTCAACAAGCGCGAGCTGTGGGTGATGTGCATCAAGGTCACGAACGCGGACATAATCCCGCGTGTTACGGGCTCGGAGAACGTTGATATCCTCTCCACGCTGATGAGCGACTACCTGCGCACGAAGATATCGCGCTCGTACATATACAACATGAACCCGCAGACCTTCGTGCTCACCATTCTCGACAAGGACGAGGAAGCCGTAAAGAGCCTTGCGACGGAGATACTTGTCCGCTTTGATATGCCGTGGACGATAAACGACAACGAGTACCTGCTCAAGGCAGTCATCATGTTCGCGGACGTACCCAAGCGCCTGCCGTCGTCGGCTGACGCCTTCTACATGGCGGACAGCCCCGTCCCCGAGGGCAACGACAAGAAGATACTCTACGGCAGCGACCTCAACTACCTGCTTCGCCGCTCCGCAATACAGAATGCAATCGTAAACGGACTGAAAAAGGACAGCTTTGAGGTCTACTACCAGCCGACCTTCAATCTCTCTGACGGCAGTCTCCACGGCGCGGAGGCTCTCCTCCGCCTCGACGACGAGACTATCGGCAGGATACCGCCATACGAGTTCATCCCCATATCCGAGCAGATGGGACTTGTCGACGTGCTCGACACCTTTGTGCTCGGCGAGGTATGCAAGCTGCTGAGCACCGAACTGAAGAACGACACGAGCATCGAAGCGATAAACGTCAACCTTTCCGTGCTCCAGTGCATGAAGCCGGGCTTCGTGCAGAGCATCGACAAGGAGGCTGACAAATACGGCATCGACCGCAGCCGCATCAACTTCGAGATAACGGAGTCTGTCGCCGCGAGCGACTACGACCAGCTCTCGCAGATAGTCTCGGAGCTCAAACGCTCGGGCTTCCGCTTCTCGCTCGACGACTACGGTACGGGCTACTCGAACGTCATGTCGGTATTCTCAATGGACCTCGACATCATCAAGATAGACAAGAGCATACTCTGGACAGCCGTCGACCACGAGCTCGGACGAATACTCCTCGAGAACACCGTCCGCATGATAAAGCAGATGGGCAGGAAGGTTCTGGTCGAGGGCGTCGAGACAAAGGCGCAGCTGGACCTCCTGCGCGATGTCGGAGTGGACTATTTGCAGGGCTTCTACTTCTCGCGCCCGCTGCCAAGGGATGAGTTCCTCACTCTGGTGGCAAATGAAAAGCAAAAAATACAACAACGGAGCAAGCAATGAAAAGAGCATTTCAGGAGCCGAGCGCTCCTATCCGCGGTAAATCGCTGCTCATGGGCAGTGATATCACCGAGACGGGCTTTCTCAACATGATAGAGGAGGAAGCCGAGCCGATAAAGCAGTTTTTCACCTACTACAAATGCGCGATAATGGAGGTGGAGACGAAGTTCCGCGTACTCAACGAGCAGTTCTCGCTGAGCGGCGAGACTAACCCGATAGAGTTCATACAGTCGCGCATAAAGAGCTACAGCAGCATAATCCACAAGCTGAGCGACAGAGGCGTCCCCGTGACGCTCGCCAACATGGAGGAAAATCTCTCCGATATAGCGGGAGTCCGCGTGGTATGCTCGTTCATGGACGACATATACCGCCTCGCAGACTGCTTCCTCGGACAGGACGACATCGTCCTCATCGAGCGCAAGGACTACATACAGGAGCCCAAGCCGAACGGCTACAGGAGCCTACATCTCATCATTGCGGTGCCGATATTCCTCGAGAACGAGAAGCGCCTGACAAAGGTAGAGGTGCAGCTGAGAACAATAGCAATGGATTTCTGGGCGAGCCTCGAGCACAAGCTGCGCTACAAGAAGGACCTCTCCCCCGAGAAGCTCGAAGCTCTGCGCGTGGACCTGAAAAAATGCGCAGACGAGAGCGCGAGCTGGGACAGGCGTATGCAGGAGATACGCGACTACATAGAAGAATAAAAGCGAAGGCGCGACAGAAAAACTGTCACGCCTTTTCAGCGAAAAATGAAAAGCTAAAGAAGCAGAGCTTCTTTAGCTTTTTTGCATCATATCAGCTTGCGCTCGTCGCAGTATTCGCACTCGAGAAGGGTCTCGTCGCCGCTGGAGCGGAAGCTCTTGGGGAGATACTCCTCATGGTTGGTGATGCAGCGCGGATTGTCGCAGCGCACGCCGCCGTAGACCTTGCCCTTGAGCGTCTCGGAGCTCTTCTTATCGCCGAGTATCATCATTATCAGTGCCATACGCGCAAAGACGCCGTATTTCGCCTGTGTGAAGTACATCGCACGCGGGTCCTCGTCGACCTCTACGGTAATCTCGTCCACTCTCGGGAGCGGGTGCATGACTATCATATCCTGCCTTGCGAGCTGCATTTTCTTCTTGTCGAGGACGTAGGTGTTCTTCTGCGCGAGGTACTCCTCCTCGCTGTCGAAGCGCTCCTGCTGGATACGTGTCATATAGAGCACATCAAGCCTGCCTATCGCCTCCTCGAGGGTGTGGACCTCCTCATATGTACTGCCGTTAGCCTTGATGATGTCCTTGATGTAGACGGGCATTTTCAGCTTCGGCGTGGAGATGAAGATGAACTTGTTGTTCTCGAGCATACTCAGCGCCTTGCAGAGCGAATGCACCGTTCTGCCGTTGATGAGGTCGCCGCACATACCTATCGTGAGTCCCGACAGCCGCTTCTTCTCGATTTTGAGGGTGAGCAGGTCGGTGAGGGTCTGCGTGGGGTGGAGGTGACCGCCGTCGCCTGCATTTATGACGGGACAGTCAGCCGTCAGCGAAGCCGCCTTAGCCGCTCCCGCGACGGGGTGACGGATAACGAGGATATCGGCGTAGCTGCTGACTATTTTGGTGGTGTCCTTGATAGTCTCGCCCTTTGCGACCGACGAATTCGCGGGATTATCGAAGCCGATTATCTTGCCTCCGAGGCGGAGCATAGCGGTCTGGAACGACATCTGCGTGCGTGTGGAGGGCTCATAGAAGAGGGTCGCCATGACCTTGCCCTCGCACTCGTGAGCGTACTTGGCGGGGTCATTTTTGATGTCGACGCCGAGCTCAATGAGCTTCTTCCACCATGACACGGGGAAGTCGTTGAGGTCGATGAGGTGCTGATATTCTGACTGCATAATTAAAACCTCCGTTATGTTTTACAGGATCTTGCTGCCGTTTATCATCATTTCAAACTGCACGCCGAGGAACTCGGAGGCTCTGCGGCAGAGCAGCATACGGTTCATGAAAATCTCGAAATACTCCATTACAGATGATATCTCGGTATCTATCTGCAATTCGAGGATTATCGAGGTATTGTTGTCGTTGAAGTGTACCTTTGAGAGCTCGACAGCGTAGTTTACGCGGTCGTGGATATCGAAGGTGAGCAGGTCGTTGTTGCGGACACGACTGCGGCGGACGTCGGTCTTGTCGCCGATTATCATAGCCGCCGATATCGGGTCGAGCGGCATACCCGTACCCTCGTCGTGGTTGCCAATCGCCGCGATGACGGAGCATATCTCCGAGGCGGGCATACTGAGGTTGTCGAGCAGACGGAACGCCATAACAGCGCCGCTCTGAGCATGGTCGATGCGGTTGATGACGTTGCCGATGTCGTGCATCATCGAGGCGATACGCGCGAGCTCGACAGTGCGCTCATCGTAACCGAGCGTCTCGAGTATCATCGCGGAGGTCGCCGCAACGCGCTCAACGTGCGGGAAGGAGTGCTCGGTGTAGCCCATAGCCTCGAGCGTCTTGTCCGCGCGCTGGATGTACTCCATAATGTCGGGATTCTGCTTGATGTATTTGTATGTTACCAAACTTGCCATTTAAGCTGTCCTTTCGGCGGAGCTGTACGCCCCGTTATTTTCAAAGTAGACCCTGTACCATACGAGGAAGGTGAAGACAGTCCATATCTTTCGGGAATTGTCAGCTTTGCCCTCGCGGTGGTCGTCGAGGAGCTTCACGAGCCGCTCGGTATTGAAGAACTGCTGAGCGCTCTCGCTCTCGAAAGCATCGCGGACGATGCCGAAGTATTTGTCCTCCTTGAGCCATACCCTTATCGGTACGGGGAAGCCGAGCTTCTTCTTGGCGGCAGTCTTAGCCGTCTGCTCGGGAGTGTCCTTCTTTGCGGCGAGCCTCATCGCGTACTTGGTGATGTACTTGGTCTCGTCTGTGCCCTTGTCGTGTGTGACGCGGTACTTCGTGGGTATCTGCTCCGCGAGCGCCATGACCTCCTTGTCGAGGAAGGGCACGCGAAGCTCGAGGGAGTTTGCCATGCTCATCTTGTCGGCTTTGAGGAGGATATCTCCCGCCATCCACATATGGAGGTCGAGGTACTGCATCTTTGTGACGTCGTCCATATCGGCGACGCGCTTGAAGTAGGGCATAGTTATAGCCATAGGCGACGGAGCCTCCGTCTCTATCTTCAGCAGAGCCTTGCGCTCGTCGGGAGTGAACATATACGCGTTGCCGATGAAGCGCTCCTCTACGTCCTTGCCCTTGCGGACGAAGAAGTTGACTCCCCTCTTTGCGGGGAGCTTGCCCGCTACACTGCCGACCGCCCTGCGTATGCCGCGCGGGAGCTTGTCATAGAGCGTGCCGTCGGGGTCGCTGTAGACGTTGTAGCCGCCGAATATCTCGTCGGCGCCCTCGCCCGAGAGCACGACCTTGAGGCGCTCCGAGGCTATATTGCAGACGAAGTACAGCGCGACCGCAGACGGGTCAGCGAGCGGTTCGTCCATGTGATACTGTATCTTTTCAAGGCTTCCCCAGTATTCCTCGGGAGTAATGACCTTGCTCGTATTTTCGATGTTTACAGCCTTCGAGAAGTTCTTCGCCCAGCCAATCTCGTTGTATCTCTCGTCGCTTCCGAAGCCTACGGTGAACGTCTTGTCAACGTCGGCGATAGCGGCAACGTAGCTCGAATCTACGCCGCTCGACAGGAACGAGCCGACCTCGACATCGGCAATCTTGTGCGCCTTCACGGAGTCGTGGAACGTATCGGAAATGCGGTCGACCCACTCGTCGAGCGAGGGAGTGCCGTCGGGGCGGAAGCTGACGTCCCAGTAGCGCTTTATGGACATTTTGCCGTCCTTGTATATGAAGTAGTGCGCGGGCAGGAGCTTATACACGTTCTTGAAGAAGGTCTCCTTCGTGGGCGAATACTGGAAGGTGAGGTAATTCTCGAGAGCGGTGGTATTGAGCTCCTTCTTGAACTCGGGATGAGCGAGAAAGCTCTTTATCTCCGAGCCGAACATCAGCGTTTTGCCCATAACAGCGTAGTACATGGGCTTGATGCCGAAGAAGTCACGCGCACCGAAGAGCTCACGCTTGTTCTTGTCCCAGATGACGAAGGAGAACATTCCGCGCAGCATATTGAGCAGCTCTGCGCCGTACTCCTCGTAGCCGTGGATGAGCACCTCTGTATCGGTGTTGGTCTTGAAGGTGTGTCCCGCAGAGACGAGCTTCTCGCGAATCTCGCGGTAGTTGTAAATCTCGCCGTTGAAGATAATGACCTTTGAGCCGTCCTCGTTGAAGATAGGCTGGTCGCCCGACGAGCTAATATCTATGATACTCAGCCGCCTGTGACCGAGGGCGATGTCCCCGTCCACGTACTTGCCCTCGGCGTCAGGACCGCGGTGGCGTATCCTGTCCATCATTTCGCCGATGACCTTGTTTGCGTCGTCAATGTTATTGGTAAAGCCAACTATGCCGCACATATAATTTCCTCCGACTGATGAATTCTCCTGAAATATTATACTACATTTTCCGCTTTTTTGCAACAGAAGATTTGAAAAATTTGAGCTGTTAGCCTTTAGCCGTCAACTGTTAGCTACAATGTCTTTCCAATCTGGAGTGCCAAAGTCAAAAACACTTGCATCTAAATCTACAATTTTGGGTTTAAAGAACAATCTTGGCTTAAAAACTATTGTCACTGATATTAAATATTGCTTGCCGTCTACTGTTATTCTTTGTGCTAAATCATTTCTGCCAATTTGGTCGGTAGAATAAACATTATTCGGATTTCCTTCATACTCATAGTCTATATCGCTGATAAAACCGCAAAACCGATACTTTTCCTCAGTATTTGAAAAAACAAAATCATCTTCCGAGATAAGCTCTTTCAAATCACTGCTCAGCATATCGTAGTCAATATAGTTGTTAAGGTCGCCTATGCCCTTGCAATTGTAGTCAAGCTCCTCAACAAAATGATAGCATAGCTGTTTGCTTGCAAAGTATAGAAATGGTATGGATAAAACGGCGAGCAATAAAGCAATACCGCATTTTAATAATGCTTTTTTAGTTCTCATGATGATTCCTCTACTGTAGGGGCGGATAATATCCGCCCGCAAATATAAGAACGGTATAAACGGGCGCACGGAATGCGCCCCTACAGCGTATTTGTGTAGGGGCTGATGCCCACATCAGCCCGCATAAATAATTACGGTGGACGGGGCGATGTAGGCATCGCCCCCTACAGAATGTTTCCACATATGGCGGGCAGATAATATCCGCCCCTACAATGGGGTGTCGCAAACAAATGCGATAGGCGCGGAACGCCGAGGGCGGCGTTCCCTACATAATGTATTGGCAAATTCGTTCTGTAAGGTGCGGACGCCCGAAGGGCGCCCCTACAATCACAAAAAAGCCGCCGCCAAAAGGCGACAGCTCTATTGCAATTATTCAAACGAATCGAGGTCTATGCCCTGAAGAAGCTCCTTGAGAGAAGCGAGCTCATCAGCGGTGAGAGTAACGCCCTTGCCCATTCTTGAATGGTCGGGAGCCCACTCGCGTATGTCGTACTTGGGGTCGTGGTCGTTCCAGCTGACCATATTCAGCTCCTTCTTCCAGCCCTTCGCGTTCTCGGAGAGAACACCTATTTCCTCAGTTATCTCGTATTTCAGCTCTGCCATGATACGAACTCCTTTCTGTTTTTCTCTTTTTTCCGAACCATAACGTTCAGCATAAATAATTTTACCACAAAAAGGAGACTTTGTAAATACCCAAAAGTTTTAATTATATCGACACGCAGAGATAGTTCAGCGCACGCGAGTATATCCCCTCGGGACGAGTCCGCGATGTTATGAGCATTTCCGCGAAGTCGACCGCGTCCTCGATATCGCGCGAGAAGTCGGGGATAGCCTCATACTCCCCCGTCCGCATATCCTGCGCCTCGATACCGTATGTAACGACGTCTCCGACGCCCGAGAACAGCCTTCCAGCGACGACGCGATACGACACCTTATTGTCCGCGCACACCTCCATATAGACCGTTCTGTCGCGTACCTCCTGCTTTTTCTTTCTGATGATACCGAACATTAATAACGCCTCCTTTACAATTGTTCTTACACGAACATTATAGCATACAGGAGGCGTTATGTGAAGAGGTCGTTACGTGTTCTTTTTGGAATATAAGGCGAACAAATGTCGAAAAATCGTGCTTACTCCTTGGGGATGACGAGGTCGAGCGAGCGCGAGTAGTCCTTGAACACCTCAGCGAGCTCCTTGTCCATTTCCTTGTAAACATCCTTGGTCTTGTCGGCTATCGTGCCCTTTGTCTTGTCGTCGGCATAGAGCACCCATCTGCCGCCCTTGACCTTTACGGAGTAGATATAGAAATGTACCTGCTCCTTTTCGTCGTCTCCCTTGACTGTGAGCTTGACCTTGAGCCTGTACGCCTTCTTGACAACAGCGTCGTACTTCTCGAACTCCTTTTTCAGCGTGCGGATATCCTTAGCGGTCGCGGGCTTCTTCTTGACTATCTTCGCGGACACCTTCAAATCGTCGCCGAAGTATTCGTCCTCGCAGACCTCCTTGACGTTTGCGATGAGGGAGTCCATATCGTCGGTGACATCGCTCCACTCGCTGTCGCCGTCCTCGGCGTCGTCGCGGAGCTCCTCAACGTAGCCGCGCGGATAGAATGAATTGATGACGAGCTCTGCCCTTTCCTTGTTGAGTCCCCTTACAGCGTTCTTCACGGGGCGCTTGTAGCCGTTACCCGCGATATTGCCGACAACAACTATGAACAGCACGAGGCACATCGCGAGCGCGCACACGAGAATCAGTCCGCGTCTGAGCAGGGTCGCGCTCATCACGGGAGCGGGTACGGGCGGACCTGTCACAACGGCTACGGGAGGCTTTTTCTCCTCTGTGTCGGACTCAGCCCCGCTGTCTGACGCAGTATCGGCGTTTTCAGCGCCGCTGTCCGCCGCAGTATCACTGCCCGCAGTCTCAGTGCTTTCAGCCTCGCCCTCGGCAGGAGCCTCGCGCGTCACTTCCTCAGCGTTCTCAGCCTCAGCCTTCTCGGCTTCTTCCTTAGCCTTAGCAACAGCCTCCTCGCAGGTACAGCTCTCGCCGTCCCCGAGCTTCTTTCCGCAATATTTACAAAATGCCATAATAAACCTCCTTAATCCATGCCATTGATGTCCATGTATATCTTCTGCATACGAATGTCAGTCTCAGCAATACGCTCGGCGCACTCGCGGAGCTCATTCGATATCTCGGGAGTTATCGCCGCACTCGTCTTGTAGCGGAGCTGATGCTCAAGGCTCGCCCAGAAGTCCATAGCAATGGTGCGTATCTGTATCTCCACGGGAGCATAGCGCTTCTGCGCGGCGAGATACACGGGCACGTTGATTATCATGTGGTAGCTCCGATAGCCGCTCGGCTTCGGGTCCTTGATGTAGTCCTTCTGCTTGATGACGATGAAGTCATCGCGGTGCGAGAGCATCTCCGCGAGCACGTAGATGTCGCTGATATAGTAGCAGGTCACGCGTATGCCCGCTATATCGAGCAGGTTCTTGCGCGCATTCTCGGGCGTGAGCGGCACGCCCTTCTTCGCGAGCTTGTTTATGATAGATTCCGCCGATTTAAGGCGGCTCTTGATGTCGTGTATGGGATTGCGCTGATACTTTATGCTGAACTCGCTGTCGAGGATGCCGAGGTAGGTCTTTACGACCTCTATCGCGCTCTCGTACAGGTGCGCGAGGTCGACGAACTCGTTGAACGTGCGGGTTATATTCTCCTTTTCGGCAGGTCCGCGCTCGACTATCGCGGGGAGCTGCTGAATGCTTTCAAGATAGAAATCCATTTCATTCATAGCGTTATGTCCTTTCTATCGTATTAGCCTATCGCTGTGACTATCTCGTTCACCGCTCCGACCGCATTGCCGTCCTTCAGCAGCTTATCGGCGTTTGACTTCGCCTTTGTCACCTCAGCGGGGATATCCGCGTCGGAGACGACGGTCACGGTGCTCGACTTGGTATCAAGCATTATCATGAAGCCCTTTCCGTCCTCGGAGCGCCGCTCGAAGTAGCTGCGGCATATCTCCTCGTTGGACTTGTCGGTGCCGTTTGTAGTCGCGAGGACATATACAGGCTTTTTGCTCTCGGAGAGCGACGCCTCGAGCGAGGCAAGCTCCTCGTCCGTGAGCAGACCAATGTTGTCGAACACATACCGCGGACAGCTCTCTCCGAGCTGTAAAAGGCGCAGTATCGCGGAGCAGCAGTCGCCGTTCATGATGTCCATGGTCGCCCAGTAGAACGGGATATTTTCGGCTCCGTCGGGAATTGCGCGGAGTGCGCTGCCCGTCCTGTAGAGGCAGTCGTCGCCCTTGTCGTTATTGATGAGCAGGAGCAGACCGCTTCCCCTGCCCTGATATATCTCGTCGTAGGAGTCAGCGGCGTAGTCGTATGGCGACTTACCGCCGAGGTCGTCCGCGATGACGACAGCGGTATTGACGAGCCTCTCCTTGTAGAGGAGCTCGCAGTAGCTGTTTACCCGAGCGGTCTCCTCGGCAGTGAGCGTGCCCGAGCTGTCATGGACGTATGAGCCCTCCGCAGCGGGAAGCGCCGATGTATCGGGCAGCGGAGAAGCTGTGACGGGCTCTATGGTCGCCATAGTGGTCTCTGCGGGAGCGTCAGCGCCCGAAATGGCGGAAATACTACGCGAGCAGCCCGTGAGAGCTATGAGAGCGGCAGCTGATATCACCGCCGCAGAAAAAATTTTCAAAAAAATCATTCCTCACTACTTGTAATACTCCTTATATTTTAGTATAATTTAATTGAAAAATCAAGTGTATCAGAGTAAATTCTTTGCAAAGGCGGCATTTTTTATGGATTATACGGTAAAAGGACATGACATAATCGTAAGCGAGCCCGACCTTGACCTCGACGAGACCCTCGACTGCGGACAGGCTTTCCGCTGGCGGAAAATCGACAGCACCTACGCCTGCACCTACACAGGCAGCTTCGTCAACGACAGGCTGACGGTCTCGCAGACAAAGGCGGGCGAGTTCATCTTCCACGACACGACGGAGGCGGACTTTTTGTCTAAGTGGCGCGGTTACTTCGACTTCGACACTGACTACTCCGAGCTCAAGCGCTGCTTCTCCGAGGACGAGACGCTCTCGAAGGCGTGCGAATTCGCGGGCGGGATACGTCTCCTGCGGCAGGACAGCTGGGAGTGCCTCATCTCGTTCATTATTTCCCAGAACAACAATATTCCCCGAATCAAGGGCATAATCGACCGCCTCTGCGGCAATTACGGTGGCGACTTCCCGACGGCGGAGCAGCTCGCGCAGGAGACTCCCGACAGCCTCGCCTATCTGCGGAGCGGCTTCCGCGCGAAGTATCTCTGCGACGGAGCATACCGCGTTGATTCGGGCGAGACAGACCTCGCGGCGATAGCGGCTGCTCCCATAGATGAAGCGCGTGCGGCTCTGAAAGCGATAAAGGGCGTTGGACCAAAGGTCGCGGAGTGCGTACTGCTGTTCGGTATGCACCGCGTGGAGGCATTCCCGATAGACGTGTGGATAAAACGCGTGCTCGCGGACTATTACCCGAACGGATTCCCCGAATTTGCGCGGGATAACGCAGGCATTGCCCAGCAGTACCTCTTCCACTACATACGCAATCTGAACAAGGAATAAACGCCGAAAAACTGCCCATACTCTCCATATCAAGTGATTTGGAGGAACTATGATAAAAGGCGTGAACAAGCAGATAATCGAGGTCAACGACCCCGACAGCATTTACTTTGAGAAGGCGGTATTCTACCTGCGTGCGGGAGTGCGGAAGCTGCCCGCGGAGGTGAGCCGCCGCGAGATAGACCGCTGTCTCGGCGGCGAGGCAAGTTTGTACCGACGCAGGAGCAAACGGCTGCGGACACTGCGCGTTTTGACCTATATTGCGGCAGTGGCACTGATAGCAGCGATAATAATTATAATGCTGTAATTCTATCCGCGCGGCGAAATCTACCATTTTGAGCAAACTACGCCGCAAAATACGGGGTCAGGGGCAGCGCCCTTGCGGAGTCCAGAGGCAGAGCCTCTGGTCTGAGCACTATTTTTAGAATTATATTGCAATTATCGCAATAATGTTGTATAATATACGTGTAAAACAGCTTACCCGAGAAAGGAGAATCGTTATGGAGCACCCCGAAGCCATGAATTTCAAAAGCAAATTCTCGCGGCGTATCATCAATACGCCGAGCCCTGCCGCGAAGAACACGTTCTTCTATATGCAGGAGACAGGCGTCATCAAGCCCGAGGACGCCCCCGCCACTCACCGCCGCGACCTTGACTCCCTGCTCATCGTCGCCGTAGCTGACGGCTCGGGCGAGCTCGAATACGACGGACGCATATACCCGCTGAAAAAAGGCGACTGCTTCTTCATCGACTGCAACGTGCCGCACTTCTACAAGAGCTCGGCGGACGACCCGTGGGAGCTGCTGTGGGTACACTTCAACGGCGCGACCTCGCGGCAGTATCACGACTACTTTCTCGGGCAGTCGGAGATCGTATTCCGCCCCGCAATATTTAACAGGTACGTGTCCGCGATAACGGAGATTATCGAGGTCAACGCGTCAAAAAAGCCCGAGGCAGAGATACTGACCTCGCGCCTCATCGTCGAGCTGCTCACGCTCTCGCTGACCGCAGGCAGCTCCGCTAACCGCTACGACTCGATACTAAAGCAGAAGCTCGCGTCGGTCAACAGCTACATTGAGGACCATTTCAGCGAGGACCTTTCGCTCGAGAAGCTGTCCTCGGAGTTCTACATAAGCAAGTTTTACCTCACGCGCGAGTACAAGAAGATATACGGCAAGACGATATTCCAGCACATCATCAGCTGCCGCATAAACTACGGCAAGCACCTGCTCCGCTTTACGGACAAGTCCGTCGAGGAGATATCGCATCTCTGCGGCTTCAACGACCAGAGTTACTTTGCCCGCCAGTTCAAAAAGGCGGAAAATCTCACCTGCTTTGCCTACCGCAAGAAGTGGCGTGACTAAGGAGGATACATATGAACGACGCATTCAGCATACTTTTCCCGTACAAGAGCGAAACAACGTACAAGCAGCTCTCCCCCACCGCCTGCCACGACCTCGGACTTGACGCTGTATGCAAGTCCCTGACCGACGACGGCAAGGAGCAGAAGCTGATAATGAACATCATCTCCCAGCTGACCGCCGACCCGCGTGTCTCCGCATACAGGCAGAAGGTATTCGCGGACATACTCGCCCTCCCCGAGCTGAGGGCGAAAATGACGGAGCTCTTTGACAAAATGGAGTTCATACGCAGCTTCGGAACCATGCACAAGAACTCAGACGAGGAGCTCGGACTGTGGCACTTGTTCCACCGCCTTGACGAGCTCAATGACTACATAAATTGCGTGGAGGCAATGCGTGAGTGTCTCTCCGACGAGCGCATACAGTCTCAGGGACTGAAAGACCTCCGCAGCTACATCGACGAACTCTACAGCGAGGCTTACTTCGCGGAGATGAAGAAGGACATCGCCGCCCTGAGGCTGAAGGCGTCCGACGTGCAGAGCGTTACTCTCGGAATCAACGTCAACGAGCGTTTTGAAGCCGTCAGCATGGGACTCATCTCCGTCAACAGCAAGCCCTTCAAGAAGTCGGGCATCGTCAGCAATTTCGCGGACGCCGTTTCCGCAAAGGACAAGATACAGGACACCACCGACTGGGACGGCGATATGCACTACCGTCAGATTGACAAGCAACAGTCCATGAGTATCGCCGAATTCATGGATAAGTTCGGCGGCTTCTCGGCAGTCCGCAATTCGCCGTTCGTGGACGGAAATATACGCGCGACCGTCGTGAGGACTCCCGATGATGACGGCACTGCAAACTCGACCTTCTACCTCGAGACTGTCATCAACAAGATGCTCGGCTCGCTGGTGAAAAAGCTCCGCGACACGCTGACGAAATACGCCAATGTCGCGATAGTGAACATCTCCTCGCTGATACCCGAGTTCGTGTACTATATCCGCTTTGCCGAGTTCATCGGCAGGCTGACCGATGCGGGAGCACGCTTCTGTGAGGCTGAGGTCAGCGACAGCACAGACATGACAGCCCGCGGCTTCTACAATCTCAAGCTCGCGGTAAATCTCGAAGACAAGAGCGAGATAGTGCCGAACGACCTCGACTTCGACGCCGACCACACGCTCTATATCCTCACGGGAGCCAACCGCGGCGGCAAGACCACGATAACGCAGGCAGTCGGACAGCTGTTCGCACTCGCGCAGGGCGGCATATACGTCCCCGCGGAGAGCTTTGCGTACCGTCCCGTCGACTGTATATACACTCACTTTCCCGCCGACGAGGACAAGACAATGGACCTTGGACGTCTCGGCGAGGAGTGCATACGCTTCAAGGAGATATACACCGACTGCACCGCGGACAGCCTCGTGCTGATGAACGAGACGTTCTCGACGACCTCATTCGAGGAGGGCTACTACATCGCCCGCGACTCGGTGCGCGCGCTCATGGAGAAGAACGTCCGCACGATATACAACACGCATATGCACAAGCTCGCCTCCGACGCAGAGGAGCTAAACCGCGGGAATGAGGGAGCACGCGTCGCCTCGCTGATAATGAAGAGCGACGGCGGAAAGCGCTCGTTCAAGGTGGAGGTCGCGTCGCCCGAGGGGATGTCCTACGCGAGCGATATCGCGAAGAAATACGGAGTTACCTATGAAATGCTGACAGGCAGAAAGGAAAGCTGAAATGGAGTTCAGGAGCAAGGAAGAATTTGAGAGCAAAATAAAGCGCGTAGTTGTCACGGAGGACGAGATACGCGCAAAGATAGCCGAAGCAGGCAGATACATCGACAGCATATACGACGGCAGACCTATCCTCCTCGTGAGCATATTGAAGGGCTCGTTCGTGTTCCTCGCAGACCTCGCGCGAGCGGTATCGGTGCCATGCGAGGTAGGCTTCATGGCGGCGAAGAGCTACTACGAGAGCACGCAGTCCTCGGGCATAGTCCACATCACTATGGACCTCGACCGCGATATATCGGGCTGTCACGTAGTCATAGTCGAGGACATCATCGACACGGGCAGGACGCTCGCGGACGTGGTAAAGCTTCTGAAATCGAGGAATCCGCTGTCACTGCGCGTGGTAACTCTGCTCGACAAGCCGAGCCGCCGCATAGTGCCGTTCGAGGCGGATATGCCGCTGTTCACGATACCCGACCTGTTCGTCATCGGCTACGGACTGGACTACGGCGAATACTTCCGCAATCTGCCGTATATAGCAGAATACGGGGAATAAAAAAGCACAGCCTTCTCGGAGCATGACCGAGAAGGCTGTTTTCATTATTTCTGATACTTCGCCTTGTCCATTTCACGGATAGCCGCACGGCGTATCTTGCCGCTTCCGACAGTCTTGGGTAGCTCGGGAACGAACTCGACCACTCTCGGGTACTTGTAGGGAGCGGTATGCTCCTTGACGTAGTCCTTTATCTCCCTGACGAGCTCCTCGGAGCCCTCCTTGTCCTTGGTGAGGACGATAGTCGCCTTGACCACCTGACCGCGTATCTCGTCGGGAACGCCCGTAACAGCGCATTCGAGCACGTAGGGAAGCTCCATGAGCACGCTCTCTATCTCGAAGGGTCCTATGCGGTAGCCCGAGGACTTGATGACGTCGTCGACACGTCCGACGTACCAGAAGTAGCCGTCCTCGTCGACCCATGCTGTATCGCCCGTGTGGTAGAAGCCGTCGCGCCATGTCTCGGCGGTGTTCTCGTCGTCGCCGAAGTAGCAGAGCGCGAGCCCGGGTACTCCGTAGCCGACGGAGCGGTCGCCCTTGAGCCTTATACATATCTCGCCCGTCTCGCCGACTCCCGCGGGAGTGCCGTCAGGCAGGAGCACCTGCACGTCATACTGCGGATTGGGCTTGCCCATACTGCCGGGCTTGGGCTCCATGCCGACCACGTTCGCGATAGAGAGCGTGGTCTCGGTCTGTCCGAAGCCCTCCATGAGCTTTATGCCAGTCGCGCGGCGGAACTGATGGAATACCTCGGGATTGAGAGCCTCGCCCGCGATGCAGGCATATTTCAGCGACGAGAGGTCATACTTGGAGAGGTCCTCCTTGATGAAGAAGCGGTACATTGTCGGAGGCGCACAGAACGACGTAACATTGTACTTTTTGAACATCGGAAGTATGTCGTCCGCATGGAAGCGGTCGAAGTCGTAGACGAACACCGCCGCCTCGCACATCCACTGTCCGTAGAGCTTGCCCCATAGAGCCTTTCCCCAGCCCGTATCGGAGATAGTGAAGTGCAGACCGTTCGGGTCGGCGTTCTGCCAGTAGCGGGCAGTCACGTAGTGTCCGAGCGGGTACTGGTAGCTGTGCAGTACGAGCTTGGGGTTGCCCGACGTGCCCGAGCTGAAGAATATGAGCATGGGGTCAGTGCCGCAGGGAGTATCAGCCGTGCGCTCGAAGTGAGTGCTGTAAGCGGAAAGCTCCTCGTTGAAGTCGTGCCAGCCCTCGCGCTGACCGTTGACAATGACCTTTGTTTTCAGCGTCGGAGACGAAGCGCAAGCCTTGTCGACCTCATCGGCTACTTCGCCGTCGGCAGTGCAGACGATAGCGGACACCTCCGCGGAGTTGAAGCGGTACACGAGGTCGTGCTCCTTGAGCATATTCGACGCTGGGATAACGAGCGCTCCGAGGCGGTGAAGCGCGATTATCGAGAACCAGAACTGGTAGTGGCGCTTGAGAATGAGCATTACGCGGTCGCCCTTTTTGATGCCGAGCGACTTGAAGTAGTTCGCCGTCTGGCAGGAATAGCGCTTGATGTCCTTGAAGGAGAAGCGGCGCTCGTTCTTTTTGACGTCGACGTATATCATCGCCGTCTTGTCGGGACATTTCTCCGCCATTGCGTCAACGATGTCATAGGCGAAGTTGAACTTGTCCTGATTCTCGAAGTGAACGGCACTGAGCACGCCCTCCTCGTTTGTCTCGCACTTGACGAATCTCTCGGCTACGGGGTGGAGCAGACCCGCCTTGTCAACGTTGGTGAGGTGGTGCTCGGCGATATGCTCCTTGTACTCAGCCATGCCCGCCACACCGCGCGGAGCGGTAACAAATGCGTATATCTCGCAGTCCTCGCCGCCGAGTGCGACCTCGTCGTGCGGCAGGGAGCTGTCGTAGTAGATACTGTCGCCCTCGTGGAGTATCTCCGTATGCGAGCCGACAGTTATCCTCATCGTGCCCTTGAGGACGATATCCATTTCCTGACCCGCATGGCTCGCCATATGGAGAGGCTCGGAGAGCGCCTCCTCGGAGTACGGGATAACGACGTGGAATGGCTCGACGGTCTTATTCTTGAATCGGGGCGCAAGGCGGTTGTAGGCGAAGCCCTTTCTGCGGACGATAGGCACGCCCTCGCCCTTTCTTGTGACTGTATAGCCGCTGAGCTCGGGGCTGCTGCCCTCCATGAGCTCGGTGATATCGACATTGAAGGTGTTCGCGCACTTGTAGATGAAGGTGAAGCTGAAATCCTGCTCACCCGCCTCGAGCTTTTTGTACTCCTCGACGGGATAGCCTGTTTTTTCAGCCATTTCCTCCGCCGACAGTCCGAGGTCTTCGCGGAGGTGCGAGATACGCTCTGCGACCTCTTTTATCCTGACCTCTGCATTCTGTAGATTCGTCTTTTCGTTCATGATATTCTCTCCTTAAAAGTATAATTACTGGAAAGTGAAACGAAGCGCTTTATAACGTCATATCCGCGAAAACAAAAAAGCCCGTCTCAAAGAAAAGTCTTTGAGACGAGCATCATAAACTGAATACCCGCGGTACCACTCAAATTGTGCCGCTATTGCGTAACACCACTTTCAGACTCCAGCAAGCCCTATTCATTGACGCAGAATCACGGAAGCGCTTACTGAGAAGTTCAGCACTTCGGCTCAGAAGGGATACACAGCATTGCTTATCACCGACTCGCACCGACCGTCGGCTCTCTGTAGACATAGGCAACCCTCTGCTTGTCTTCCTCATAGCTTATGTTTGGATTATATCACAGTTTTTCCGATTTGTCAATACCCTTTTGAGATTTTTCCGTATTTCGTTTCCGCGGCTGACGCATGGAGCGCCGCCTCAGCACTGCATCTGCGCTCTTATTTATGAGCTCTTGCATTTTTTGAGCTGATGTGATATAATAAAGAGTGATTGAAAATCCACCGAAAGGAATCATAGATATGTCTGACAAGAATGAGAAATACAACAAGCCGTTCGAGATACCGCGCCCCGTTTTCCCGAAGAGGGCAGTTATCACGGGCGGTATGCCCTACGGCAACAAGGAGCTCCACTTCGGACACGTCGGCGGAATGTTCGTCTTTGCGGACACCTACGCCCGCTTCATGCGTGACCGTATCGGCAAGGAGAACGTCATATTCGTCGGCGGCACGGACTGCTACGGCTCGCCCATAGCAGAGGGCTGGCGCGTGAAGGTCAAGAACGGCGAATTCAGCGGCACGCTGGAGGAGTTCGTACAGCGCAACCACGACAAGCAGCAGAAAACGCTCGACGACTACGGAATATCGCCGAATCTGTTCGCGGCGTCGGGACTCGGACGCTCCAAGGAGATACACGCCGAGGTCACGGACTGGTTCATCAGCTCGCTCTACAAGAAGGGGCAGCTCGACCAGATAACGACCATGCAGTTCTACGACGAGAAGGCAGGCTGCTTCCTCAACGGCAGACAGGTCATCGGCAAATGTCCCGTGGAGGGCTGCACCTCCGAGAAGGGCTACGCAGACGAGTGCGACCTCGGACACCAGTATATGCCCGAGAATCTCGTTGACCCCGTCAGCACGCTCACAGGCGAGAAGCCCACAATGAAGCCCGTCACCAACTGGTACTTCAGGCTCCGCGACTACGAACAGCTGATGAAGGACTGGGTCGAGGAGCTGAAAAAGCGCAAGGATATCCGTCCCGTCGTATGGAAGACGATAGACGAGTTCCTCAAGCCGCCCGTTATCTATGTAAAGCGCGAGTTTGAGGAGAAATACCTCACGCTCAGGGACTCCATGCCCGCGCACGAATACCTCGAGGAGCCCAAGAAGCCCTCGTTCACGATACAGTTCAGCACCCTCTCCGACTGCGACGAGGCGTGCCGCGTGCTCACCGAGAACGGCATACGCTACAGAACGGGCAAGACGCTCGTTCCGTTCCGTCTCACGGGCAACATCGAGTGGGGAGTTCCCGCGCCTGTCATGGACGGCGTAGAGGGACTGACCGTATGGGTATGGCCTGAGTCGCTCTGGGCGCCTATCTCGTTCACGCAGACCTACCTCGAGAGTGTCGGCAGAGACCGCGACGAATGGAAGGACTACTGGTGCAGCAAGGATTCGACCGTGTACCAGTTCATCGGACAGGACAACATCTACTTCTACGGCATCGCCGAGCCCGCCATGTGGATGGCTCAGCAGGCATCCGAGACAAAGACAGCGGACGTTCCCGACGGCGAGCTCCAGCTGCCCGTAATAGTTGCGAACCACCACATTCTCTTCCTTGACAAGAAGGCATCGAGCTCGGGAGCGGTAAAGCCTCCGATGGCAGACGACCTCCTCCGCTACTACACGCCCGAGCAGCTCCGTATGCACTGGCTCGGACTCGGACTCGGACAGCGCTCCGTCAGCTTCATGCCGAAGCCCTTCAACCCCGACGCCAAGCCCGAGGATGCTGACCCCGCAGTAAAGGACGGACTGCTCCTCTCGAACGTATATAACCGCATGATACGCACGGCGTTCTACACGACACAGAAGGAATTCGACGGCATAATGCCCGACCTTGCTCCCGAGGAAAAGTTCGTCGCGGATGCAAAGAAGGCAGTCCTCGAGTACGAGAGGCATATGTCGAAGTTCGCATTCCACCAGTGTACCTACGTGCTCGACAGCTATATCCGCAACGGCAGTAAGTACATGGCGAAGGCTGTGAACGGCGAAAATATCGGCAGGGACGAGCTCGCGCAGGCACTTGCTAACCTCTTCTACATGATACGCATTGCGGGAGTGCTCCTGCACCCTATGGCACCCTTCGGCACCGAGAAGCTCCGCGAGTATCTGGAGGTCGACGAGCGCATATGGTCGTGGGATACTATCCTCGAGCCCCTCACCTACTTCACGGGCAAGCAGCACAAGCTGAAATTCCTGCCTCCGCGCACGGACTTCTTCACTCGTCACGAGAGCCAGTTCGCGCAGGGCGAAAGCAACGAATAAGCGGGAAATCCGCCATAAGGAGAAAACGATGAAAACAGCGGTAATGACAGACACAAACAGCGGCATCACACTTGAAGAGGGCAAGGCAAACGGCATATTCGTGCTGCCGATGCCCGTAATGATAGACGGAAAGGACTACATGGAGGAGGTCACGCTTGACCACCCCATGCTGTACAAGGCGCTCAACGAGGAAAAGGACATCGTGTCCTCACAGCCTTCCCCAGGCGACCTCACGCAGATGTGGGAGGACATACTCTCGCAGGGCTACGACGAGCTCGTATACATCCCGATGACGAGCGGACTGAGCGGCTCGTGCGCGACAGCGACAGCCCTCTCCGCGGACTATGACGGCAAGGTCATCGTCGTGGACAACCACCGCATCTCGATAACACTGCTCGACTCGGTCTACGACGCGCAGTACATGGCAGAGAGCGGCATGACGGGGCAGGAGATAAAGGAATATCTCGAGGAGCAGACCTACAATAACGACATCTACATCACTCTCCAGAGCCTGAAGCGCATAATCAAAACGGGCAGGATAACGAAGGCGGGAGCGGCTATCGCGACCGTGCTCAACCTCAAGCCCGTGCTGAAGATACAGGGCGGCAAGCTCGACGCATATGCGAAGGTACGCGGCATGGACAACGCGGAGAAGAAGATGTTCGAGGCAATACACAACGACCTCGCGACCAAGTACAAGGACGTGCCGAAGGAGCACCTCAGCATAGGCGCGTCGGGCACGATGGAGACTCAGGAGCAGATAGACCGCTGGGTCGGCATGATAAAGGCGGAGTTCCCGGGATATCACGTTACGTACAGACCGCTGGCGTGCAGTATCGCGAGCCACGTCGGCACAGGCACACAGGGAGTAGCGGCAGGCGTGACGAAGCGCCCGCTGGAGCTTCCGAAGGAATAAAAAAAGAGAACCGTTATCGGATGACCGATAACGGTTCTTTAGTCTCGCGGAGATATCTTCCGCTACGAACAGAGTGGAGCGCGAAACTCAAAGTTTCGCTCAAGCCTTTTCAAAGGCTTGCGGGTCGAGGGCAGCGCCCCGCGGGGACGGGGGCAGAACCCCAGCGGGTTCCAAGGGCAGCGCCCTTGGTCGCCGTCTATGGCGGCGAAACATTATCATCAAATCAAAAAGTCGCCATTCGCAAACAATCCAGTGAATTGTTTGCGAACAGGATAATCAATGGTTTAATGCAGGACGACGGGTGACTCCCTACAGAGTAGTGAGATGTCAGCAAAGCGACAGAGGGTACGGGCAGCCGTTGGCTGCAGCGTCCCTAAAAGTGATTATAGAAGGACACTTACAGCTCAGAGATAGCCAACTCGATACGTGCGAGGGATTCTTCCTTACCGAAGACCTCCATGAGCTCAGTCGCGCCGCCTGGAGTTACGCCGAGGCGAGCGACCGCAATGCGTATCGCCCACATAACAGCTCCCGCCTTTTTCTCGGTGGAAGCGGCATAGTCCTTGAGGAGCGTGAACAGCGAATCGTTGTCCCAGCTCTCAGCAGCCCTGAGCAGCGGCAGGCAGTCCATGAGAACCTCCTTACAGCTCTCGGGAGTGGTCTTATTCTTCTTATTGGTATAAAGGTCAGCATCCATATCGAGCCGTCCGAGCACGAAGGAGATGCGCTCATTTATCTCACAGAAGGCGTAGATACGCGATTTCAGCAGCTCTGCGAGCTTCTTTGTGTCGATGTAGTCGGGACAGAGCTCGTCGAGTATGGGCAGAGCCTTTGCGAGGTAGCTCTCGTCGTCCATTTTCTTGATGTACTCGGAGTTGAACCAGTTGAGCTTCTCGTAGTCAAATACAGCGGGAGACTTGCTCAGCCCCTCCATAGAGAAATTGGCTTTGAGCTCGTCCATTGTGAAGAACTCCTGATTGGTGTCCTTGGGGCACCAGCCGAGGAGAGCGATGTAGTTGACGATAGCCTCGGGCAGATAGCCGTCCGCAACCAAATCCTGGAAGCTGACCGCACCGTGGCGCTTCGAGAGCTTCGAGACCTTGCCGTCCTCGTCCTTTCCCATGAGGAGCGGGAGATGCACGTAGGTCGGGCGCTCCCAGCCGAATGCATCGTAGAGGAGGCAATATTTCGGCGTGGAGGTGAGGTACTCGTTGCCGCGCACTACATGGGTAACACCCATGAGGTAGTCGTCCACGACGTGGCAGAAGTTGTACGTCGGGTAGCCGTCCGCCTTTATCATTATCTGGTCGCGGAGCTCGGAGTTGTCGATAGTGACCTCTCCGTACACCTCGTCTACGTATGAGGTAGTACCCTCGAGCGGCATTTTCTGGCGGATAACGTAGGGTATTCCTGCGGCGAGATTTTTCTCGACCTCCTCCTTGGAGAGGTCGCGGCAGTGACCGTCGTAGCCGCCTATGCCCTTGTCGTCCTTTAGCGATTCAAGGCGCTCGGGCGTGCAGAAGCAGTAGTAGGCGTGACCGCCCGCGATGAGCTTCTCGGCGTATTCCTTGTAGATAGGCAGGCGCTCGCTCTGAATGTACGGACCGTGCTCGCCTCCGACAACGGGACCCTCGTCGTAGTCGATGCCCGTCATTTCGAGCGTTTTGAGGATAACGTCCACAGCGCCCTCAACGAAGCGCTCCTGGTCTGTGTCCTCAATGCGGAGAATGAACTTGCCGCCCTGCGACTTGGAGAGCAGGTAGGAATACAGCGCAGTACGCAGGTTTCCGATATGCATGAAGCCCGTCGGAGACGGAGCAAATCTTGTAGTTACAGTATTTGACATCTTTAATTCCTCGCTATTTTATCTTTTAATGAAGTATTCCTCGTACCATACAAGGAAGGTATATATCGTCCACACCTTGCGCCAGTTGTCGGAGTTCCCGCCGACATAGTCGCTGTAAATGGCGTTTATCTCGTCGATGTTGAAGAACTCGGCGGCGTAGTCGCTGTTGAACTTTGCTCTAACGTCGGCGTTGTAGTTCTCGTCCGCGAGCCATATCCTCACAGGAACGATGAAGCCGAGCTTCTTGCGGAAGGCTATCTCCTCGGGGAGCACCTTCGCCGCGGCAGTTCTGAACGCTACCTTGTTCTGCTCCTCGTTGACCTTGAACCTCGACGGCATACGCGACGCGATGTCGAAGATACGCAGGTCGGTGAGCGGCATACGTATCTCGAGCCCTGCCGCAGTGCTCATCTTGTCGACGTTGAGGTAGATATCGCCCTCGAGCCATATCTGTATGTCCACGTCGGACATCTTCGTCAGCGGGTCGAGCCCCTCTGTCTCGTCGTAGATGTACTTGACGAGATTTATCGGGAGCACATTCGGGTCGTAGGACTTGAGTATACGCTGTTTCTCGTCCTCCTTCATGATGTTGGTGTTGCCGACATAGAAGGTCTTGAGGTTGTCGCCGTAGCGCTCGGCATTGCGGTACATATTGTACCCGCCGAAGAACTCGTCAGCGCCCTCTCCCGAGTAGCATATCTTGGTATGCTTGGCAGTCGCGAGACAGCCGAGCGTGAACACGATAGCGGAGGCGTCGCCGAGGGGCTGCTCCATATTATACATCGTGAACGGCACGATGTCGAAGAAGTCCTTGGGCTGTATATTAGCGACGGAGTGCTCGACGCCGAGAAGCTCCGCAGTCTTGGCTGCCACGCGCGACTCGTCGAAGCGCTCCTCGTCGTAGCCGCAGGAATCGGCTCTCTTGGCGTCGCTCATGGCAAGCACGTATGAGGAGTCCACGCCGCCCGAAAGGAAGGATTCAACGGTCTCGTCCTCGTCCTTGACCTCGGTGAAGATGTGCGAGAGAGTGGAGTGTATCTCGTCCGCCCACTCGTCGCAGGTCTTGCTCTCGTCGGGCTTGAAGGTCGGAGTCCAGTAGCGACCTATCTCGAGTTTTCCGTCCCTGAATTCGAGCCAGTGACCGGGCATCAGCTTCTTTACGCCCTTGAAGAAGGTGTCCTCGCCCGCAACGTAGGTGAGTGTCATGTATATCTGGAGCATATCCTTATTGAGCTCCTTGACGAAGCCCTCCTGCTCCATTATCGTGCGTATGGAAAGCGAGCAGAGAAGCCGTCCGTCAGCCGTGACATAGTAGTAGAACGGCTTTGTTCCGAACTGGTCGCGGAGGGCGAAAATCTTGTCCTCCTTCTCGTCGTAGAGCCAGAATGCGAACATTCCGTAGATGTGGTCGCCCATAGTGCGTCCCCACTTCTCGTAGGCTTTGACGATTATCTGCTTCTCGCATTCCTTCGCGGACAGTCCGCCGCCTATGCCGAGCTCCTCGCAGAGCTGTCTGCGGTTGCGGATATGTCCCCTGTACTCACGTAATTCAGCCATGTGTGTTCCTCCAATTAAAATACTTCGTATATCTGGGGACGGTTCATCAGCTTGCCGAGCGCGTCCCTGACGTCTCCGCCCTCGAAGAGCACCTTGTTGAGCTGCTCTGTGATAGGCATCTCAACGCCCATTTTCTTCGCGAGCTGATATGCCGCATTGCAGCAGCAATAGCCCTCGACAGTGCCTACGCGCTTTACAGCCTCCTCGGGAGATATACCCTGTCCGATGAGAATGCCCGCGCGCCTGTTGCGGCTGTGCATACTTGTACAGGTGACGATGAGGTCGCCTATGCCCGTCAGTCCGCTGAACGTCTCGACCTTTGCTCCGCAAGCCTTGCCGAGACGCGCTATCTCGTGGATACCGCGGGTCATGAGCGCAGCCTTGGTGTTGTCGCCATAGCCCATGCCGTCACAGATTCCGCAGCAGAGCGCGATGATGTTCTTCAGCGCGCCGCCCAGCTCACAGCCGATGACGTCGTCGTTGAGGTACAGGCGCAGGAAGCTGTTGCCGAGCTCGGACTGTATGTACTTCGCCGCCTCGGGATTCTTCGACGCGCAAGCCATGGTCGTAGGCACGCAGCGTGCTACCTCCTCCGCGTGTGACGGTCCTGAGAGCACAACGAGGTCCTTTATTCCGAGCTCCTCCTCGATGACCTCGCTGAGGCGCTTTAAGCTGCCCTCCTCGAGACCTTTTCCCGTGTTGACAACGGTCATGTACTCGTCAATGTAGGGCTTAGCCTCCTTGGCTACGCCCCTCACGAACGACGAGGGTATGCCGAATATGAGGATATCGCAGCCCTTTATGCACGAGATATCGCTCGTGAGCACTATCTCGTTCGGTATCTGCACTCCCGGGAGCTTCTGCTGGTGCTCGCCGTGAGCGCGTATGTCGTCTATCTCCGACTGGAACTTCGACCACACTGTGACGTCGTGCTTGCCGCACTGCTTTGCCATTATCGCTATCGCGAGACCGAAGCCTCCCGAGCCGAGTATAACTATCTTTGCCATGTGATGTCCCCCTTTGTTCAGTCAGCAAATCTCGAGCTGAACGAGAATTTCGTCTCTGTGTTGTTCATCAGTCGCTCAATGTTAGTGCGGTGCATCCATATTATCATCGCTGCCATGGGAAGCGACAGGATAAGGTACAGGAAGCTCCTGCCGAAGCCGCTGCCGTTGACTATCAGCGACATGAGGAACACTGCGAGAGGTCCGTATGCGGTCGCCATTATCGACGAGAGCGATACGTACTTAGAGAGCGCGAGTATTACCGCGAATATCGCTATAAGAGCGATAAACACGCGCCAGTCGAGCGCGAGGAAGGAGGCTGCTCCGACGAGCACGCCCTTGCCGCCCTTGAAGCCGTAGTAGGCGGGGAATACGTGTCCGACTATCGCGAAGAATGCCGCGATATAGCCGATGTAGTGTACGTCATTGTCGGGCAGGAAGCCGACCTTGAGCCAGCCTGCAATGAGGCGTGCGAGCGCTACTGCGACAACTCCCTTGAGCAGGTCGCCGAGGAGAGTCAGTCCCGCGCAGGCAGGTCCGCAGCAGCGGTAGGTGTTGGTCAGACCAGCATTACGGCTGCCCATAGTGCGTATGTCCTTGCCTCTGACGAGCTGTACAACGATTATCGAGAAATTGAGGCTGCCGAGCAGATAGCCGATAGCGGCAGCAAGTATAAGAGCGAATAACACTTTCATTATTTATCGTTTCCTCCTCTTTCACGTACGATGAAGCGCACGGGTGTGCCCTCAAGTCCGAACGTTGAACGTATCTGATTTTCAATGTATCTTCTGTAGGAAAAATGGAAAAGGTCTGCCCTGTTCACGAATGTGACGAACGTGGGCGGCTTTGTCGAGGGCTGGGTCATGTAGTATATCTTCAGTCTCCTGCCCTTATCCGACGGCGGCTGTACCCTTGTAGTAGCATATGCGAGAACGTCGTTGAGCATTCCTGTCGATATGCGCATACTGTTCTGACCGTAGGTGTACTTTATCAGCTCGTACAGCTTGTTTATGCGCTGTCCCGTCTTTGCCGAGATGAACACGAACGGTACATACGACATGAAGCTGAAATCGTTCTCGAGCTTGGTGCGGAACTCCTGCATGGTCTTGTCGTCCTTCTCAACAAGGTCCCACTTGTTGACGGCGACTACGCAAGCCTTTCCCTGCTCGTGAGCATATCCCGCGACCTTTGAATCCTGCTCGGTGAAGCCCTCCGTGGCGTCGAGCATGATAACGCAGACGTCGGCGCGGTCGACTGCCATATATGCGCGGAGCACACTGTAGTGCTCGACCTTGTCCGTCACCTTCGACTTCTTGCGTATGCCCGCGGTGTCGATGAACACGAACTTGCCGTACTCGTTCTCGATGACGGTGTCCGTGGAATCGCGCGTGGTTCCAGCGATATCGGAGACGATGACGCGCTCCTCCCCTGCTATCCTGTTTATCAGCGAGGACTTGCCCGCATTCGGCTTGCCGATGACCGCGACCTTGATGTGGTCGTCGCCGTACTCCTCCTCGTCAGCGGCGGGGAGGTACTCGTATATCGCGTCAAGCATATCGCCCGTACCGTGACCGTGTACCGATGATATCGGGAACGGCTCGCCGAGTCCGAGATTGTAGAACTCGTACAGCTCGAGCGGCGGCTCTCCGAGGTTGTCGACCTTGTTGACCGCGAGTATTATCGGCTTGCCGCTCTTTATCAGCATCTCCGAGACGGCGTAGTCGTCCGCGGTGACGCCGCACCTTATATCTGTGACGAACACTATAACGTCCGCCTTTTCTATCGCAAGCTCTGACTGCCGCCTCATCTGCGAGAGGATAACGTCGTCGCTGTCGGGCTCGATGCCGCCCGTGTCCACGACCATGAACTCCTTGCCGCGCCACTCGCACTTCGAGTAGATGCGGTCGCGCGTAACGCCAGGAGTGTCCTCGACTATGGAGAGGCGCTGACCTATCAGCTTGTTGAACAGCGTGGACTTGCCGACATTCGGGCGTCCCACGACTGCAACTATTGGTAATGCCATAGCTTATCTGTCTCCTTTCCGTATTTTATCTTTATTCTACTTTACCGAATCATCGGATTTCAGGTAGTCCGTGAGGAATTCCGCCTCCTCGACGTCGTCCGAGCAGAGGCACACTACCTCCTCGCCCTCGAAGTCGCCTACAAAGAAGTCCTCACTGCGTATAACTCTTGTCAGGCGCTCAAAAAAGGCGTCGAGGCTGTCGGCGAGGACTGCCTTATTGTGCTCGTCCCTGCCGAAGTTGATGACCTGTCCGACCCTGCCGTTTACGTCGGGGTCGAGGTCAACGCCGAGGAAGTTTCCGCCTCCGTCAGCGCATATCGGTATCCACTTGGAGTTGGCGTAGAGGCACTTTATACAGCCCTCGGGCTTAGACGAGAAGCCTGCGCCCTCATTGAGAGCCTTGTCCTGAGCTATCCCGCTCCAGTGCTGACACTCGGAGACGAGCTCGTCAAGGCTAAGGAAGTGGAAGCCCATTATCATGCCGCAGGCTGACTCCTCATTGTCGCCGTCAGCGTCGAGATACAGGGCTTTGAGCGATTCGGGGAAAGCGACTCCCACCGACTGCTCGGCAGAAGCGATGTCCTCCTCGGATACACCCTCGTTAAGAGTTTCTCTCAGGGATGGTATCTTCGCGAAAAGCTCCTCCTTGTAGGTGTTCCATGCATTCATTGAAGCTCACTCCTTTTTATAACAATATTGCTCTAAGAATTATCGCCAGCACAATGTGCGCGGGATAGAATATGTAGAAGAACCACTTCGAGAACGTCGGGAATCTGCCCTTTTTGCCGCTGTAGAACACCGTCATCAGCAGATACGCGGCGACGAAATCGAAGATGTGTACAAGTATGACCTCCAGCCTTATAGGCTTGAAGTCTGTTATCAGCGACGGTACCGACGATACGCCGAGGTACACTGTCCACACGGCGGCGTACCAAATCGCGCGCGCCTTGGGCTTCTCGCGGAAGATATGCAGTCCGAGGACGGTCATGGGTCCGAAGACCATCCACTCCGAGACGAGGGCAAGTGTAACTATATTGCACAGGATTATCAGCGCTATCCTCTGCCACAGCTTCAATTTGCTCTCCCACACGCACAGCACGAGGAGGCTGAAAAACAGCGTGAACATGACGTTTGCGCCCCACCAGCCTGTCAAGGGTTCCCACAGTATCGTGAACGGCACCTGCGTGATGCACGCGAATATGAACAGCCTCAGCGCGTACTTTTTCCGCGAGCGCGTGTACTTGAAGCCGTCCGCCACGAAAAAGAACATCACGGGCGGCGTGATAAGGCTCAGCTGGATGAATAGCCTCTGCCACAGCGGACACTGCTCGAAGAGTCCGTCGGGCTGCTCGTGACCAGTCGCTATCCACGCGATGAGGTGTCCCGTAGCCATGAAAAAGACGATGATGTACTTTATCATGTCACGGTCGATGACCTTCAGCTTGCTCTGTTTCTCCATATTTCCACCTCAGTAGGTTATTCCCATTATCGCGTCGAGCAGCTCGTAGCCGTCGCTTGCAGAGCTCCGCAGCGGTACTCCGAGCTCGCGCTCCACGTCGGAAACGGTAAGGTCGTCGAGGAATACGTCGCTGTCACGCCTCAGCATCGCCGAGGAAATGAGCAGCTCGTCGCCGATGTCCTTGCCCCTCAGCTGGGCGATGAGGTCCTGCGCTGTAATAAGTCCCGTGACAGTGATAGTATCGCCGAAAAAGTCGTTGCGTATGCGGACAACTCCGCATTTCAGCTGCGGGAAAGCCTCCTCCGCCTGCCTCGCGAGCTGGCAGATTATCGGGTAGGGGCTGTAGCCCGTCGCTATCGTGACGTGGCGGTCGCCGCCCTCCCATTCGGCTATTTCAAGCGCTTTCGTGAACTCGTCCATGAGCGAGCGGAGCATTCCCACGCCGTTCTCGTACTGGGAGTAGTCCTCGTAGAACTCGGCGGGTGGTATGTCGCGCTCGGCAATGAGGAAGAACTCGTCCGACGGAAATACAGTCCGTGTGCCGAACTTTTCGAGAAATTGCTGCTGGTACTCGGCGATGATGTCTATCGTCTCTCCCGCAGTCTGCTTGTTGAAGGTGGTCAGCGGGTAGAGCCCCTGACGGAATTTCGTCACTCCGACAGGTACGACTGCCATGCTCGTGATATTGGGCATCAGCCCTCCGAGGTCGCGCAGAGTGCGCCGCAGCTCGTCGCCGTCGTTCAGTCCCGGACAGCAAACGACCTGACAGTTCAGCTTTATGCCGTTCTCCGCGAGCTGCCAGATGAATTTCAGCTTCTCGCCCGCGAATCGGTTGTGCATCATCTTCACGCGGAGCTCGGGGTTCGTCGTGTGGACTGAGACATTTATGTTCAGCTTCATCTTGATTATGCGGTCGATGTCCTCCTGCTTGAGGTTGGTCAGCGTGACGTAGTTGCCCTGCAAAAACGAGAGGCGCGCGTCGTCGTCCTTGAAGTAGAGCGTCTCGCGCATCCCCGGAGGCATCTGGTCTATGAAGCAGAAAACGCAGTTATTGCTGCACCTCTGCTTGCTGTCCATGAGGAAGGTCTCGAATTCGAGCCCGAGGTCGTCGTACTCGTCCTTTTCGACGCGGAAAGTGAGCTCCTCGCCGTGTCGGACGATATCAAGCGTTACCCTCGTCTCGGCGGCGTAGTACATATAGTCGAGCACGTCCTTGACCTTATGCCCGTTTATCGCGGAGAGCAGGTCGCCCTCGCGGACTCCGCACCTGCTCGCGGGGGAGCCGTCAGCAACACTATTTATCTTTACCATATGCTCTCCCCTGTCCGAATCAAGATTACGTAAAAAGCAAAAAGGGAGAGGAAGACTTCTGCCTCCTCTCCTCCTCATGTATCGGAATTAGCCGATTATTCAGCGTCGATCTTAAGAACCTCAACGCCCTTATAGAATCCGCAGTTCTTGCAGACCTTGTGCGGAGCCTTGTATGCGCCGCAGTTATCGCACTTGCACATTGCAGGTGTCTCCAGCTTCCATACAGCAGAACGTCTCTTGTCGCGTCTTGCCTTGGAAGTTTTTCTCTTCGGTACAGCCATTTTGGCACCTCCTTATAAAGAGCTTCACAGCTCGGTATTGATATGCTCGCAGGTCGATTCGTTCAGGTCACAGCCGCACACCATGCAAAGTCCTTTGCAGTCCTCCTTGCAGAGGTTCTTGGTCGGCAGCTGCAACAGAAGGTCTGTCACTGCAGCTTCATTCAGCTCAATGCTCTCGCCCTCGGCAACGATGTAGTCATCGTTATCGCTGTTTGCGGAAGGAACGACAATATGGTCGAAATCGTAGTGATACGCTCTTTCAAACTCCTTGAGGCACCTGTCGCAGGTGACAAGGAGCGTCAGATCCACGGAATACTCAAGGTAGACAACGCCTGCCCTGTTATACAGCCGACCCTTCACAGCAACGGGTGAAGCAAAGCTGTATCCGCGGATATCGGAAAGCTCGTCCTCGCCTATCTCATAGGCGAAATCACGGGATTCTCCGACGATACTGAAAAGTTGTTTTAGGTTGATCTTCATATTACAAATCCTTCAGAGCACCATAAAATATATTATACACTAATTGACAGGATATGTCAATAGCTCTGCCCGATTTTTTTAAGCAAATTACCTATTTATCTTACTTGAGGAACTGCTTTACGCTCTCGGGGAGTTCGCTGTCGTCAGCGGATACTGTGAAGATAACGGATACGTCGTCGCCTGTGAGCTTGTCCAGCTTCTCGAGGAGCTTGCCGAGCGCGTCGTAGTCACGTCCGCCGATGCGGAAGATTCCGTCGATGTAGATGTGTGTGATGTCGTAGTTGCTTGCGAGGAGACCTGCGATGAAGCCGTAGAATGTGTCATAGCCCTCGATAGCGTAGTACTCGGTATCGCACCATCTTACCTTACGGCTGATGGAATATCTTACTGTAGAGCCTTTCTCTACGCATACAACGCTGCCCGCTGTAGCCTTTACTGCGTCGTTGATCTGGTCAATGAGTATCTTGGTCTTGCCTGTACCCTTTTTTCCTGTGATGAGTTTTATCATAGTTTACTCCTTCCATTGCCTTGCGGCAGTGTGATAGTTTAGTTTATAGTAAACCCGGCTATTAGCCGAGCTTAGCTTCAAGTGCAGCCTTTGCGCCTTCGTAGCCGGGCTTGCCGAGGAGAGCGAACATATTCGACTTGTAGCTCTCAACGCCGGGCTGGTTGAAGGGATTTACTCCGAGAACGTAGCCTGAAATAGCACAAGCCTTCTCGAAGAAGTATATCATGTAGCCGACGCTCTCTTCTGTGGTGTCGTCGAGCTCGAGGATGATGTTCGGAACTCCGCCCTCTGTGTGTGCGAGGACTGTGCCCTCGAATGCCTTCCTGTTGACAACAGACATATTCTGGTTAGTGAGGAAGTTGAGTCCGTCGAGGTTCTCTGCGTCGGGCTCGAGGAAGATGTCCTGCTTGGGGTTCTTGATGTCTACGACAGTCTCGAACATGATGCGGGCGCCGTCCTGTATATACTGCCCCATTGAGTGGAGGTCGGTCGAGAATGTTACGGATGCGGGGAAGATTCCCTTGTTGTCCTTGCCCTCGCTCTCGCCGAAGAGCTGCTTGTACCACTCGCTCATCATTACGAAGCTGGGATCGTAGGATACGAGCATCTCTACAGCCTTGCCCTTGCGGTAAAGGATGTTTCTGAGAGCTGCGTACTTGTAGCAGTCGTTGTGGTCGAAGTCAGCGCAGAAGTCAGCCTGTGCCTTTGCAGCGCCCTTCATAAGAGCGTCGATGTCGCAGCCTGCTACAGCGATGGGAAGCAGACCAACGGCTGTGAGTACAGAGAAGCGTCCGCCTACGTCGTCGGGGATAACGAAGGTCTCGTAGCCCTCAGCGTCGGAGAGGTTCTTCAGTGTTCCTCTTGCCTTGTCTGTTGTAGCAAAGATGCGGTTCTTAGCCTCCTCCTTGCCGTACTTGTCCTCTACCATCTTCTTGAAGATGCGGAATGCAAGCGCGGGCTCGGTAGTTGTGCCCGACTTGGAAATTACGTTTACGGAGAAGTCCTTGCCCTCGCAGAGTGAGATTATCTCGCTGAGATATGTAGGATTGATGCTGTTTCCTACGTAGTAGATGTCGGGAGTGTCCTTCTTCATGTTATTGTAAAGGGGCGACTTGAGGAGCTCGATAGCTGCTCTCGCGCCAAGGTAAGAGCCGCCGATACCAATTACGATGAGGATATCGGAATTGCTCTTTATCTTCTCGGCAGCAGCCTTGATGCGTGCAAATTCCTCCTTGTCGTAGTCAGTCGGGAGACTTACCCAGCCTAAGAAATCGTTTCCGAGACCTGTCTTGCTGTGGAGAGTCTCGGCAGCAGCCTCGACCTGAGCCTTGATTCCTGTGAGCTCATCAGCATTGACAAAGTCAGCCAGATATTTTGTGTTGAGCTTTAATGACATTTGATTTACCTCCAGTATGCACTGCACAACATATAGTGTGCGGCACATTATAAATTACCAATCTTATGATACTATATTTTAAGAATTTTTTCAAGTACCTTTATAAAAGTATTTGCACTTTTGTACTTTGTAGCCAATTTCAACAGTGCTATTTCAGCATTTTTGCCAAGGTTTTCACAAAGATATAGCCGTAGCTCAGACGCGCTACATCTCCCCCTGCCA
Organism: Anaerotruncus sp. MC2020; assembly: GCA_000701945.1. Lineage (GTDB taxonomy): Bacteria > Bacillota > Clostridia > Oscillospirales > Ruminococcaceae > Ruminococcus > Ruminococcus flavefaciens_B. The sequence goes on along the minus strand of JNKE01000018.1, from coordinate 204,705 downwards.
CTATATCTGCCTCGCAGACGAGCTCCTTGCCGCTGTAGAAGCCCGCCGTACCTATCCTCTGCCCCTTTTTCACGGGCGCTGTGATGTACTCGGGCAGCACCGTCACGGTCGCGAGTTCGGTCACTCCGCGCGGTACGACTATCCTGCTCTGCTCGCGGAGCCGTATCTCTACTGCGGCGTCCTCGCCTCCTCTGACTTTCAGCGGCATCAGCATCTCATCAGGAAACATCGTCGCCGTGACCTTGTAGTCAGTGAAGCCGCGGTTTATCAGCTTTTTTGCAGCTTTCAGCGACACATCAGCGTCAGGAGCTCCGAGCACGACCGAGATGTAGCACGTCCCGCCGTCGTTGGCTCCGCCCTCAGCCGCGCAGTAGCCCGCCTCGTCGGAGTGGCACGCCTTGAAGCCGATGTGACGCTCATATGTGCGGGAAAGCGTGTTCTCGCTGACAAGCTCAGTCGCTCCGCCCTTGACGAAGTCCCGCCAAGTCTGAAAATACGGGCGCAGAAAGTCGTAGCGAGACAGGGCGCGGCATATCTCCGCGATGTCGTGGGCGGTCGAGTTCTCGCGCTCGTCATAGTAGCCGTATGGCGAGTAAAAGGCGGTATTTCGCAGTCCCATGTCGAAAGCTTCGCTGTTCATGCGCGAGACGAAGCCCTCTATGCTCCGCTCCGATGCCTCCGCGAGAACCGTCGTTGCGTCGTTTGCATTGCCGATAATGACCGATTTCAGTAGCTCCTCGACCGTCAGCCTGTCGCTCGGCTCGAGCCATATCACGGCTCCCTTAGTCCCGCGGACGGTCTCCGAGGCGGTCAGCTCCGTATCAAGTCGGAATTTGCCCGTTTCAATGTCCTCCGCTATCAGAAGCAGCGACATCAGCTTGCTCAGATAGCCGCAGTTTCGCGGAATATCGGCGTTTTTCGCAGTGAGAACAGCTCCCGTCGCCGCCTCAACAAGAATGTACGCCTCCGCAGAATCGGCAGGGTCGTCGGCGGCAAGCGCTCCGAGCGGCAGCAGTGCCGCCATGACGAGCAATGCCGAAAAAATAGTCAGGATACGCTTCATATCATCACCTCAATGCTATGATATGTCCGCGGAAAAGCAAAAATGCGACCCTTTCGGGTCGCATAAGCGTCATATTTTCTTGTAGGTCACGATGAAGCCGTCGGTGTTGTTGCCCGAAATGCTGTAGTTGCCCGAAATAGGCACTATTGCCGTCGTCGTGTCTCCCGCGGAGGGTATGTAGTATATCTCGTAGCTCATGCCCTCGTATTTGAACTCGAACGGGGCGTCTATCGTGTACTTCTTAAGGAATTCGAGGTACTCCTCGAGGCACATATCATTGCGCTGCATCACTGCTGCATGGAGCTTGCCCACGTAGCGGAGGTGCCACGGACAGAACGGCTGTCCTGTCTGCTCCTGCTTGCCCTGAGGATATCTCACGATAAAGCCGTACTTCGCGCAGTTCTCAAGAACCCAGCCCTCCTCGTCGTAGCCATCAAAAGCTATGACGGAGCCGCAGCCATTGAGCGCGAGGTCAACCGTGTTTCCTGTTGCGCGCTCCGCGAACGCCTTCGGGCAGAACGAGCCCTGACCTGTGTATGTATCGGTCGTGCCATAAACGATAAAGTCATTGAGCCCTGTCGCGTTCTCGTACGCTATCATCATGTTGTTGAGCGCCTCTGCGGCGTCGCTGTTCAGCATCACGCCCTCCTCAATGAGGGTGTAGCTGTCGTTCTTGCAGCCGAGCAGGTCTATCATATCGCTCCTGCTGCCCTCGGCTACGGGATGCTCGGCGTCAGCAAGGACGAGAAGTCCCTGTCCGAGCTTGTCAGACGTTATCTGCTGCTCGGTCTTGCCGACAAATCTTACGCCGTTGAATTCCGTCGTGGGCTGTCCGTTCTCGTCAAGCGTGAACGGTACGGTGTTGTCGTCTGCCATCGCAGATGCCGACTTCGTGATGAAGTCGCCGTGTACCGTCACCTTGCTGCTCGTGTTGACCTTGAAGAACTCTCTCCTCACGCTGTCAACTACCGTCATTGATACTACGACTCCAATAAGAGCGAGCGCAACTCTGCCCTTATTTACGTGTACCTTTCCCATTTTATTTCATCCTCCGTATCTTTTGTTCATACACATGACCTGCGCCGTCGGCAGGTCGGGAAGTCACATCTTCCTTTTTCTCTTTCGTCTGCAAGCTTTATCCGTTTCATTTCCGCATTGACCTGTCCGCTTATACTTGCTGCGACTGAATGCACCAAAAATAAAAACGGCATAACTTTTTCCTGTGTTTCGCCCTGCGAAACGAACGGAAAAGGTTATGCCTACCCTAACATCGGATATTTCAGGTAATGCGTTCCTTTCTCTTGTTCGTTCTACACCTTGCAGAGTTCTGACTCTTTTTTCTTTTTTTGTTTGTCAAAACCTTATATTTATCTGTAATTTACATTATATTACAAATTATTCATAATGTCAACCGAAAATACGAAAGTCTCCGATTTGCACAAACGGAGACTCCGACTTTTCAACGATTCAACTTTTCACCGTTGATAACTCAGGGCAAAACTGTTGAATCATTGTTGATTTGATGTTTATTGGGGTTGAAAAGGCTATATGAGCCAAATAGCAGAATATATGTTTTGTATATATCGTCAAATCAGCGTTGTGCATTACGCCGAACTCTCCCCTTTCGGGGCAAAACAGACCGCTCGGAGACGTACTCCGAACGGTCTGTTGAAAACTTTGTGTTGAAAGCCGCTTCGTCAGCTCTTATTTGCCAAATACCGCAAGCAGGAAGCCTGCCGCGATAGCTGAGCCGATTACGCCCGCAACGTTCGGTCCCATGGCGTGCATGAGAAGGAAGTTCGACGGGTTAGCCTTCTGTCCCTCCATCTGCGATACGCGCGCTGCCATAGGTACTGCAGATACGCCCGCGGAACCAATGAGCGGGTTTACCTTACCGCCTGTGAGCAGGTACATCAGCTTGCCGACAAGAAGTCCGCCGACTGTCGAGAACGCGAACGCTGTGAGTCCGAGCGCGATTATCATCAGGGTCTTGATGTTGAGGAAGCTGCTTGCTGCTGTTGTAGCTCCGACTGAGATGCCGAGGAATACCGTTACGATGTTCATGAGAGCGTTCTGTACGGTGTCGGAGAGACGCTCAGTAACGCCGCACTCTCTCCAGAGGTTGCCAAGCATGAGGCAGCCTACGAGCGGTGCTGTCGAGGGGAGAAGAAGTATTACGAACATTGCTACGATTATCGGGAAGATTATCTTCTCGGTCTTTGTTACGTTTCTGTTCTGCTCCATCTTGACCTGACGCTCCTTCTTTGTGGTCAGGAGCTTCATCAGCGGGGGCTGTATCATAGGAATGAGTGCCATGTACGAGTACGCCGCGATAGCGATAGGTCCGAGGAGCTCGGGGGCAAGTCGAGTGGTGAGGAAGATAGCCGTAGGACCGTCCGCACCGCCGATGATGCCGATAGATGCTGCCTGATTGCCTGTGAAGCCAAGGCATACAGCTCCGAAGAATGCGAGGAATACGCCCATCTGAGCCGCCGCTCCGAGGAGGAGGCTCTTCGGGTTCGCGATGAGAGGACCGAAGTCCGTCATTGCTCCGACGCCGAGGAATATAAGCGACGGATAAATGCCCGCCTTAACGCCGATATAAAGGATATCGAGCAGTCCGCCGTGCGCCATGATGTGTCCGTAGCTGTGGTAGAATTCGCTCTCCTCATTGAGGAAGTCCTTCCATAGCTCGGGGTGGTAGAGCGCGTCGGTCGATTCGGGTCCGAAGTAGGAAAGGTTTACGAGCAGACAGCCGAATGCGATTCCGACAAGCAGCAGCGGCTCGAACTTTTTTCTGATTCCGAGGTAGAGAAGAACGCATGATATCGCTATCATTACGAGGTTCTTCCAGCCCTCACCTACGAAGAAGCTCTGGAAGCCAGAATCGTTCCACAGCTTTTCAAGGGTCTCAACTATGTTCATCGTTTGCCCTCCTTACGCTATTATCACGAGCGGAGCGCCTGTGTCTACGACTGCGCCCTTGCTGGTGACTACCTGCGCAACAGTGCCGTCCTTGGGAGCAACGATCTCGTTCTCCATTTTCATAGCTTCGAGTATTACGAGGATCTGTCCTGCCTTGACTGTGTCGCCCTGTGCTACGTCAACACGAAGGATATTGCCCGGCATAGGAGCTGCTACCGTCTCGCCTGCTGCGAGGTTCACGGGTGCAGCGGGTGCGGGTGCGGGAGCTGCTGCAGGTGCTGCAGCAGCCGCAGGAGCAGCGGGTACTGCTGCGGGAGCGGGCGCGAGTGCCTCGTACTCGTCGAGGAGCATTGCCTTCTCCTTCTCGACCTCTACCTCATATGTCTTACCGTTAAGTGTAACCTTGTACTTCATTGTTATTTGACCTCCTTGATGGAAATAAAGCGAAGCTCATTGAGCGGAGTCTGCATCTTGTCAGCTACTATCGCCATTATCATTGCAGCCTCCTTGTCGGGTACGCCGTGGAGCTTTACGTGTCCCGCGGAGCCCGGTGCGCACGGAAGTGCGAGAGGCGTTACGGTCAGAGGATTAGCCTCGACCTCCTTCTTCACGTTCTCGAGGACTGCTTTCTCCCTCGCCTTGGTCTTGGCGTCCTTGCTCTTGAATATGCCGCCTGTGATGTAGAGAACTATCATCAGCAGAACAAGTCCGAAGAAAACGACTGCATAGCCGAATACCGCAGTTATTGCGGCGTCGCCTATCTCCATTTTCGTGCCGCTGTCAGCTGTCTGAGCGGCAAGAATAGTGAAATTGATATTCATCGCGTGAAGCCTCCTTACATTTCCTCAATGGTGTAAACTGCTTCATTTTCCTCCTTAGCCTTGCGGTCCTTGAGGAACTTCATTGTCTGGTCGGGGTAGCAGATGTAGCTCATTACATCCTCTTCCGAGCGTGCGAGGTCGCCGAGTGCTTCCTTTGCCTTCGCGAAATCCTCGCCTGTGCGCTTCTGGTCCTCTATACGGCAGTCAACAGGCTCTGCGCCCTCGAGTACCTTGTCGAGGAGCTCCTGGCTGATAGGTGCGGGTGCGATGCCGTACTCGCCCTTGATGTAGTTCTTTACTTCCTTGGAGATGTTCTTGTAGCGCTCGCCGATGAGGACGTTCGTTACCGCCTGATTTCCTACCATCTGCGAGAGAGGTGTTACGAGCGGAGGATAGCCGAGGTCTGCTCTTACCTTCGGTATCTCGGCAAGTGCGGCGTCAAACTTGTCCATTGCGTGCATATCTGTGAGGTTTGCTATCATGTTCGACAGCATTCCGCCGGGTACCTTGTATACGAGCGCCTGTGCGTCCGTAGCAAGGCTCTTGGGGTTGAGCTGTCCGCTGTCTATGTACTTCTGCTTGATGGGCTTGAAGTAGTCGTTGACCTTGTTGATTACGTCCTCGTTGAGTCCGCAGTCGATGCCGTACTGCTTGAGAGCGTAGAACATCGTCTCTGTTGCGGGCTGCGATGTACCGCCCGAGAAGCACGATGTTGCTGTGTCGATTACGTCGATACCCGACTCGATAGCCTTTGTGATTGTCATGTATGCCATACCCGTTGTGCAGTGGGTGTGGAGAATGAGCGTCATGTCGCCGATTGCGTCCTTGATGCCCTTGATGAGGTGCTCTGCCTCGTAGGGAGACATAGTACCCGCCATATCCTTGAGGCAGATTGTGTCAAAGCCCATTGTCTTGAGCTCCTTGCACATCTCGATGTACTTGTCAACGGTATGTACGGGGCTCTGTGTGTATGAGATACAGCCCGAAGCTATGGTCTTTGCAGTCGCGTACTTCTTCGTGCACTCGAGAGCTGTAGCGATGTTGCGGAAGTCGTTGAGCGCGTCAAAGATACGGATAACGTCGATGCCGTTCTTGATGGACAGCTCGATGAACTTCTCTACTACGTCGTCGTGGTAGTGCTTGTAGCCGAGGAGGTTCTGTCCTCTCAGCAGCATCTGAAGGCGGGTATTGGGAAGGTTCTTTCTCAGTCCGCGGAGTCTCTCCCACGGGTCCTCGCCGAGGTATCTGAGACAGGAGTCAAATGTTGCTCCTCCCCAGCACTCTACGGAGTAGTATCCTGCCTTGTCCATTTCCGAGAGGATACCCTCGTAATCGGAGTAAGGCAGACGTGTCGCCATGAGCGACTGGTTTGCGTCACGCAGAACGGTTTCTGTCAGTTGCACTTTTTTCATGTACAAGCCTCCTAAATTCTTAACTCTGCTTTGCAGAGACAGTATACTTGAGGCTCCCGAAGGAGCAGCGGGTCAGTGCGTTCTTGCAAATGACCCAATCAAAATTAATTATAACATATCCAAAATTATTTTTCCAGTGTTTTTTCAAGTTTTTTTATTTATTTTATTCCTTTTCCGATATTTATTTTATATAGAGAAGCAAATATGCGTTTATGTCGGGAACTGCAAGCTAAAAAAAGACAGGTGCTCCCAGCGGTGAGGTACCTGTCCTTTCGTTGTGTCACTATTCATTTTTCACGCACACCTTGTCAGCAAGGTCAAGTCCGTAGTCCCCGAACTCGCCGTTTACTGCCTTGTATGCCCACTCCGCGACAGAAATGCCGAACGCATTCACGTCGGAATAGACGTCGGGCGTCATGATAATGGTGTGCTTGGTCAGGTCAACGGTACTGTCGTACCATTTCAGCCCGTCCCATATGTACAGATATGCGCCTATCTTCTTGAACTCGGGTATGCTTGCCTTCAGCGTCTGCCTGAACAGGTCGCCTCTCGCTTCATCGACCTCCGCCTTCCCGTTGTCGAACAGGTTCTGCGCCTTTGCGAGCTCGCCGTCGCGGGTGGAGCAGTCAAACAGTATCGTCACATCGTCGCCGAAGTCCTCGCGCAGGGCGGTCAGGCTGTCGAGCACAAGGTTGTCGGTCATGAGCCTGTCCGATATCTCCGCGGGACTCTTCCATACCTCAGCCGCTATGCCGTGCCAGTCGTCCATGAGCATGAGCATAGAATCCACCAGCACAGTCTTGCTCTTTGCGTTCGGGAAATAGTTCCTGAACACGTCGCTCGCAAGCAGTGCGGCTCCTCCCGCACCTGCGCTGAATCCCGTCACAAGGACAGCCTCGGGGCTGCCTATCCCGCCAAGCTCAAGAGCCCTCCGCATTACCGCGGTGTAGTTGGTGTAGCCGTGATGATGAAGTACCCTCTTGTTGCCTGCCTTGTCCGTGTATTCAAGGTCGTTGGTGCCCGAGTGGAAATCGGCTGTCGCGTAGGGCAGGACAATGACCGTCCATTCCCTGAACGGGTTGGCGTCGGACGCGGTCGCAAGTCCGCCGCTGTTCATCATGTTATTCGCGAATTTATCAATGGGCGCGACTCTCCTGATGTAGATATCCTCCTTGGCGGTCTCCGCGCTGATGCTGACGCCTCCGCCCGCAAAATAGACAAGCACCTTGTTTTCCGAGCCCTTCCGAAAGAATGCCTTGTAGCGGCTGCCGTCCGATGAAAGCATATCAGGGCTCGTTATTCTGTACCATTTGCCGCTTTTCGGCTCCTTCCTCAAATGCGGATATTGCAGCACAAACAAGTATATGCACAAGATAAAACCTATTATCACGGCAAATACAATGCTGATTATTATCAACGCTTCTATCATAACATCACCCCGTTTTTACCGCTTCCGCTTGAAACGCGGCATTATCCTCTTGATGTAGACCTTGTACACAACGTCGAGGTTGAAGTCGTAGAGCAGGAATATCACGTTGCATACCACAAGCAGCGCTATCGAGCCGTATCTGCCGAAGTCGTTCATGTCCTCTATCATCTGCTTGATGCCGAAAATGTACACCGTCACGTAGAAAAAGCTCACCGCACAGCCGTTGAACACCGTCTGCTTCAGCAGCAGCCTCAGCGGTCCGAAGCGTATCTTTTGCAGGAAAAACCTCAGCATTGGGTAATGTCCGAACAGCATGATGAACAACAGTGCCGCCTCCTTGTCCGCGGTGATGAACAGCGACAGCAGGCTCACCGACACGTATGTCACCATTGCCCAGCTTATGCTGACCTCCTCCACGATAATGAGCAGCAGCACTCCCGCTATGAGCGGCAGCACGATATACAGCGGCGATACTATCCCCGCGAGGAACATCGTGACAAGGCACAGCGCCGATACTATCCCGCCAAGCGCTACCCTGTAGCTCTTATCCTTCATCTGTCACAGCCTTTTCGCCGTCGGCAGTCTTCTTGCTGTGCTGTATGCCGTATACTATCGCCGAGAGCAGCTTGTGCGGCGCAAAGCGCGAGGCGAATACTCCCGCTCTTACTCCGAATCCCGGAATGGCGATGAGCTGGCGGTCGAATGCCTTCCTCAGCGCGTACTCTGCCGCGTAGTCGGGCGTGATTGGCTTAACGCTGAATGAAACTCCCGCGCGGTTGTTGAAGTTGGTGTCCACCGGTCCCGGACAGAGCACCGTTATGCTGACGTTGGACCTGTCGCGGCGGAGCTCCTCCGCTATCGCGAGGCTCAGCCTTACAACGTAGTTCTTAGACGCGTAGTACGACGAGAGCAACGGTCCCGTCATGAAGCCCGCCGACGACGCCACGTTGAGGATGATTCCGTGGTCGCGCTCCTTGAAGTCGCGCAGGAACAGCTTGGTCAGTATGTGTACCGCGACGATGTTGACGTCTATCATGTTGAGCTCGTCGTCGAGGTCGGTCTTGTCGAACCTGCCGAATATACCGTAGCCTGCGTTGTTCACGAGCATATCCACGCCCTTGTCCTTGCAGAATTCATACACCTTGAACACGTCCTCGCGCTTGGAGAGGTCTGCCGTTATCGTCTCTACCCTGCCGAGCTCGGACTTGAGCTGCTCGAGCGCCGCCTCGTTCCTGCCCGTGAGTATGAGCTCCCACCCGCGGCTGCCGAGCTTGCGTGCCATGCTCTTGCCTATGCCCGATGTTGCACCTGTTATCAATGCTTTCATTTTTGTTACCTCGTTTCTGTATTTTTTAATGCGTCGGCTGTGACTGCGTCAATGCCGAACAAGAAAAGTGTCTGTTCATAGTCGTTCTTATCAATGAACGTGTCGAGCGGTCTGTCCATGTACTCGGGGAATACGACCGCTATCTCGCTGTAGTGCTGCGTGAGGAACGGCACAAAGCTCGCCGCGCACTCGCTGCCTATCACCAGCAGACGACGCTCGTTGTTGACGTCGGTGCGTATACGCACCAACGGTCCGCGCTTGCCGAGATACAGCCCGAACATATCGTCCGAATCCAGCGCCGAAGGGTCATAGAGCGAGCATTCTCGCTCTGTTCCGTCGTTTCCGACGCTGACGCACTCCGTGACCTGTACTCCGTCGGGATACTCGTAGATGTCGAGTATGTCGGGCTCGCACTTCATGTAGAGCGTGCGCTCGTAGAGGTCGCCGCGGTATTCGTTCGTAACGTGGCGTATCGTGTATTTGTCATACGAGAGCGGCTGTATGCCAAGCTTCTGTATGACCGTTCTGTAGAGACAGTACGCGCCGTACATCGTCCACTTGCTGTCGCTGCGCAGGTAGATGCGCTCATCGCTCATCATGCGCATGAGATTGTAGGCGTCAACGCGCCTGATGTCGCCGCCGAGCTGCTCGTAAAGTCGGTCTATCTGCTGCTTCTCGGTCACGCGCGAGAGATGCGACGGGAGTATGTCCCCGTACACACCCGCGGAGGTCGGGACTGCGGCAAAATAGACCGCGCCGTCATAGCTCTCGGCAAAGGAGTTGACTATCGCTGCGCTCTCCGCAGTGTCGCCGCGGTCTGCGATGTCGGCGGCGATAAGGCGGTCGTCCGCGATATAGACGCCGTTCACGATGCTGCCGCTTATCACGGAATCGAGACGTGAGCCTGCCGAGCGCCAGCTCTCGCTGAATGCGAAGTGCTGCGCGGCACACGAGCTGAGTCCGCTGCCAAAGCCTCCGTCTGCTATATTATCCCACGTAGGCGCGGGAATAACCGCTTTGCCGTTCGGGACGAGCGAGGCGGCTCCGAAAAATACTGTGAATGCAATCACCGCCGCTGCGGTGAGCTTGCTTGTGATGTTCTTCATATTCCGCCCTCCTACAGCCTCAGAAGCAGCATCTCAGAGCTGCCCGACGATGATATCAGAGCTGTGCATATCGCCAGCAGAAGCACCATTACCGCGGGAGTCGCCGCCATGAACACCTTCCTCAGCAGCAGCCTCCGCGAGCGCAGGAGCATATTCCTGAACAGGTCGGTCGAGGCGTACATCGTCACGAGCAGCACTACAAGGTATGACCTGAGCAGGTACAGCGTGAGGTCGTCCGTGAGGGAGCGGTTGCCGCCTATCATAGCGAGCAGATATCCAAAGCCGCTGCCGACTGTACCGCTCGCAAGGAATACTGCAAATACCGTGACGAGCAGATATGTGTAGATTATGCCCGTCGCCTTGAGCATTCGCGACTTTCTCAGCTTGCCCTCGATGACTATAGCCGTGCCCATGAGTGCTCCCCACAGCGCGCCGCTGACGGTGAAGCTGTACCAGCATCCCGCAAGCGCCCATGCTCCGATGAAAATGAGCTTGCCGATATAGCGGCTGTTCACCGACGAGGTGAAGGGCTTCGTGATGTAACTGCGGAACCAGTGTATGACCTGTACGTGCCACTTCGCCGCAAAATAGCGGATACGGCTGCTGAACATCGGATAGTTGAAACTCTGCGGGAAACGGAATCCGAAGCAGTACCCTATGCCGACGCCCATGTCGGCAACTCCCGACAGTGTGAAGTACAGGCAGAGCACGTATGCTGTGATGCCGAGCCATGCCGTAACTGCGGAAAGCTCGCGCGTATCGTATGAATCAACGGCTATGTAAAGCGCGTATAGCGTGTCAGCCGCAAGCACCTTCTTCGCGAGCCCCTTGATGAATACCGTAAGTCCCTTGCCGAGCTCGTCTATGCCCGACCTGCGGCTGTCCATTATTCGGGTGAAGGTGTCGTAGCGCACGACGGGTCCCATGAGCAGACGCGGGAACATCATTATGTATAATGAGTAGCGGACAAGGCTCTTCTCTGAGCGTATCCGTCCGTTGTAGACGTCGATGAGATAGCCGAGCGCCGACAGCGTGAACAGCGATATCCCTACGGGGAAGAAGCCCTCATGCAGGCGAAGTGCCCTGTACATCACGGGGAAGCGCTCGGTGCGGAAGGCGAAAAGTGCGAAGATGTCGAACATCATGCAGAGCGCAAACGGGATAAAGCACACGACTGCTCCCCTCTTCCGCAGCTTGTCGGTCAGGCGCGCGGCTGTGTAGTTGAACAGCACGTATGCCGCTATGCAGACAAGGTACCTAACTCCGAAAAATGCGCAGAAAATCATGCTCAGGATGAGCAGTGACACGTCCTTGAGCTTTTTCGGCGTTATGTGGTACAGTGCGAGCGACACGGGGAAGAAGCCATATATGAACAGCAGACTGCTATATTCCATTGTCTTCCTCCTTCAGCTCCGCGACCCGCACAGCGAGCTCTGCCGCCGTCATCATCGTGTTCAGCACTTCTGTCAGCGCTGTCGCCGACATCAGCGAGGGCAGTCCGAGCTTCTTTTGCAGGCGTCTGCGGAGCTCGCTGCTGTTGCTGCCTCCGCTCAGCCCGAGCTCGTACAGCGTCAGCTTCGTGATATCGGGCGGAGCTGTGCGCTCCCCTGCCGTTATCCCCGCCTTCTCGAAGGCGGCGAGCAGGGTCGCGGTGTCGATGCCCTCGACTCCGAGCTTGCCCTCCGCGGACGGCTTCGCCTTGCGCTTTTCCTTGCCGAAAATATCGGGGATATAGACGTTCTTCACGCTCCCGCTCTTTATCGCGCCCTTGATGTAGCCGCGAATACGGCGTCCCGCGCTGTCGGAGTCGGTGAGTATGATTATGCCCGTCTTTTCCGCATAGTAGCGTATCAGCCCGAGCTTTTCCTCGTCCTTGAATATGCCGAAGCCGCCCGTTACGATTATCACAGCGTCAACTATCGAGCACAGCTTTATCTTGTCGTACTTGCCCTCGACGATTATCGCTTCGTTTATCTTTATCATCGCTTCCTCCCGTGTGAGTCAAGAGAGAGCATCCGCACTATCGCCTGCTCTATCGCGACGCGAGGGTCAACAGGCGCGGAATTGAGCTTAACGGTCGTGTCGCGCAGTATCATCAGGCACGCACGCAGACGCTCGGCTCCGAACTTACCCGAGTCGCGGTAGGCGTTCTTCATCGCAAACCGCCTGCTCCCGTACTTGAAGTCGTCCGCTGCTGTATCCATAGGAACGCCCGCACGCTTCGCGCACTCCGCACGGTACATATCAAGAAATACGCTCGTTATCGCGTGGAGCACCGCTCCCCTGTTGTCGCTGTCGAGGTTGAGCTCCTCTATCGCCTCAAAGGCGGCTTTTGCGTTCTTTGCCGCAACGGCGTTCGCGAGGGTGTATATCGTTGTGTCATTCTGCGCGTGGACGAGCTCCGCGAGCATATCACGCGTTATCTCCCTGCCGTCAGCGTAGGCGCAGAGCTTCTCGATCTCGCCCGCTATCGTCAGCTCGTCGCAGAGGCACATCTCCGCGAGCTCCTTTGCGTTGTCGACCGATATCATGCCGCCCCTTGCCGCGACCTTGTCGGCTATGAGGCGCGAGAGCTCGACCGACGTCTTCATCGCCGATTCTACGAGAGTGCCGTTCTTGACCGCGTAGTCAGCGAGCTTCTTGTTCTTGTCCGTGATAATGGTCTCGCCCGACCTGAAATCGCGTCGCGTTCCGACCTCAAAGCCCGTGACGTTGAATATCACGACCGTGTAGTCGGGAATGTCCTTTATCGCCTCAAGCAGAGCCTTGTTGAAGCTGTCAGCTGTCCTGCCACGCATATCCTCGACGGGCTTCTCGCAATTGTAGTCGTTGATGAGTATGCAGTTGTACTCCGACATCATCGGCGCGGTCTGCACCATGTCGGTCAGCTCAGACATATCGAGCTCGCTGCCCTTCAGCTTCGTGAGGGCAATGTCCGCGCTCTCGCCGAGTGCCGTTCTGATTATGAGGCTCGTCGCCTTCTCGACGCCTGTCACGTCCGCGCCGAATATGTAGTAGACCCTGCTGAGCCCGTCCTTTTTAAGAGCCGCTGTAAGCCCTTTTACATCTGTTTTCGGCATTACAGCCTCCTTATCCTGTATTCTCCGCCGCGGGAAAACGCTATCTCGAAGTCGTTCCCCGACAGCAGCTCGTCATCTGTGTCGTCTGTAAATATGCCGCGCTCGGGAACTGTCCCCGCGCGTTTGCCGCGGTATACGGTCACGCCGCCCTCTCCCGAGGTCGGGACGAACGATATCTCCCTGCCGTTGTATGTGACAGTGAGCTCGCCGTCAGCGTATGTCAGCTCGCAGCCGCCGCTCGTCACGGTCATCGAATCGCCCGCCGTCTGAGCGTCGCCGCAGTATACCTTCGTATCGCCCGTGACTATGCTCCTGTACGCAGGAAAAAGTCCGAGCTCCTTCTCATATGCCGAGTAGCCCGACTGCACGTTCTTCGTCAGCAGCACCGTGTCAGCCGCAGCTATGCCGTTGACCGTCATATACCTGCGGACGTACTCCGCCGAGCGGTAGTGTCCGCTGAGGTCGACTATGTCCGCGTGTCCGCCGTGAGTTACCACGACTGCGGCATTGCTCCCCGAGCCGAGGACTGCCGCGCGGAACGCTCTCCTGCGGACTGTGCCCGCGGCGGCTGAGGTCACGGTAAACAGCAGCATGGCTCCCGCAGTCATGAGCGCGAGAGTGCGCCTGTCCCTGCGGAAGATGTGTACTCCGATGACGAGCGCCGCGGAGATGATGAGCAGTCCGCCAAGCAAGCCCGAATCGTCGGAGATGTGAAATATCGGGACGGAGGCTATGCCGTCCGATATGATGAATATAATTTTTATTATCCCCGCCGCTGTAGGAAGTACGGGCAAAAGCCCGAAGCTAAGCAGGTGCAGAAGTCCGAGCACCATTGCCGCCGTACACATCGGCAGGAGAAGTATGTTCGCAAAAGACGAGACAAGAGAGGTCTCGTCGAAGTAGTGCATACACAGCGGAAACACGGGGAGCGTCGTGCATATCGACGTCACAAGCGCGATTTTAAGCCTCTGCGGCACAGTCTCGCGCTCCATTTCCTTTGTCATGTACGGAGCAAAAACGGCTATGCCTGCCGTGCCCGCTATCGAAAGCATGAATCCCGCGTTGTACACGCAGTACGGGTCGGGAATGCTGAGTATCAGCACCGCGACTGCGAGCGAGTTGAGCGGGTCGCTCTGTCTGCGGAAGAGGCGCGCGGAGTACATAATATCGAGCATTATCGCCGCTCTCAGTGCCGATATCGGGTAGTTTGCGAGAGCGATAAGCGCGATGATGAGCACGTTTACTGCCGCAAATGCCGCGAACCTGTTCACGCGGAGTTTGCTCAGCAGCAGCATTATCAGTCCCGCGATTATCGAGACGTGCAGTCCCGATACCGCGAGGACGTGTCCGATGCCCGTCCTGTACAGTGCCAATCGCGTGTTGCCGTCGAGGTAGCGCTTCTCGCCGAATACCATGCCCGCAAGGAAGCCTCCGCAGTCATTGCCCATTTTTGTTCGGAACTCCGCGACACTGCTCTCGCGATAGTCGCGCAGTGCGCGGCGGAGCACAAAGCCGTCCCTGTGATGTACCGTGACGTCCTTGACCTTTGTGGCGTTCAGCGCGATATGCCGTGACTTGTACACCGTCTCAGCGTCGAAGAGGTAGTCGCTCTTCGGACGCGCAAATGTACACTCCCCGAGCGTTATCTCATCGCCGAGGTCTGCTCCGATATCGTCACTGAAAAAGCTCACTCTCGTCAGCCTGCCGCTCCCCATGCGTCCGTACAGCGTGTACGACACGCGGTCGCCGTCGTAGGCTATACGGTCCTCGACCGTGCCCGTGAAGCTGTCCGTGCGCCCGCTGTATTCGGTCGCGGGGCGGTAAACTGCCGCCGTGTAGACAAGACTGACCGTCACCGCAAGCGCGAATGCTCCGCCGATAATGGCGTAGTCGTGCAGCGGGAACTTCCGCCGCCTGCCGTAGAGTATCACGAGCACCGCGGCTGCCGCATACATCAGCACGCCCTTCGCGTCCATAAAAAATGAAGCGAAAAACAAGCCCGACATATATGCTGCTGCCGCTCCGATGATTTTCCGCTTCATATGTACTTATTTAAAGAAAAGCGGGAGCTTTTCAAGGAATACTATGTCCGTCCTGTCTGCGGCGTCGCCCTCCGCGAGGACTGCTGCCTTTGCGGCGATATCTCCGCCCGCAGCCTCGGTCAGCCTCTCGAGCGCGATGAGCGACTCGCCCGTGCTGATGACGTCGTCGGCTATGAGCACGCGCTTTCCGCGTATAATCGCCGCCTTCTCAGCCGAGAGATACAGCGTCTGCTCGGCGGCAGTGGTGATAGACTTCACCTTTACCGATATCGGGTCGGTCATGTAGAGCTTCACCGATTTTCTCGCAACTACGTAGGGCTTGCCGCTCTGACGCGCCATTTCGTAGCCGAGCGGTATGCCCTTTGACTCCGCCGTGAGTATCACGTCGAAGTCGGGGCACTTCTTCAGAAGCTCCGCCGCTGCCTCGACTGTGAGCTCCACGTCTGAGAACATGACAAATGCCGCTATATCAAGCTTGGCGTTGAGCGGGCATATCGGGAGCTCGCGCTCCAGTCCCGCTATCGTCATTTTGTAGGTCTGAGCCATACGCCGCTCCTTATTCGGTCTTGCCGAGGGACTCGGGTCCCCAGCCCATTTTTACTCCCGCGAGCATATGGAAGTGCATATGCTTCACGGTCTGTCCTGCGTCGTCGCCGCAGTTGTTGATTATGCGGTAGCTCTCGATGCCCTCTGCCTTTGCTATCTTTGCGGCAGCCTCGAACACCTTCGCTACGAGAGAGGAGTTCTCCTCTGTGATATCGTTTGCGCTCGCAATGTGAGCCTTAGGGATTATGAGGTAGTGTACGGGTGCTATCGGAGCGATGTCCTTGAAGCTGTAAACGTACTCGTCCTCGTACACCTTTGTGCTGGGTATCTCTCCGTCGATTATCTTGCAGAATAAGCAGTCCATAACTATTACTCCTTTACTTTACGATGTTGGAAACAACGCTCTCGAGCTGTGCAAGAGCCTCGTCTATCTTGCTGATGTCGCCTGCGCCTGCCATAGCTCCGTCGGGCTTTCCGCCGCCCTTGCCGCCTGTCAGAGCCGCTATCTCACGGACGATAGTGCCCGCATTGCCGCCCTTGGCTACAGCTTCCTTGGTGCATACGCAGTAGAATGTGCCCTTTTCGCCGACTGTGCCCGCGAACAGAGCTATGATAGCCTCGTTCTTGTCCTTGACGCTGTCGCCGAGCTTGCGGAGCGCGTCGGGAGCTGTGCCGTCAAGTCTCGCAGATACGAGCTTCACGCCGCCGACTTCCTTCGCGTTGTCGAAGAGAGAAGCTGTCTTTGCGTTCGCTATCTGCTGGTTGAGGCTCTCGAGCTTCTTGTCCTTCTCCTTGAGCTCAGCCGATACAGCCGCGCACTTCTCGGGGAGCTCGTTCACGTTCGCGAGCTTGAGCGCCTTTGCGGAGCGTGCTATCGTGTCCTTGAACTCGTTGAGCAGAGCCAGTACGCCGAGTCCCGTTACAGCCTCGATACGTCTTACGCCCGCGGCTACCGAGCTCTCGGATACTATCTTGAAAAGTCCTATCTGTGAGGTGTTGGATATATGTGTACCGCCGCAGAATTCTATCGAATTGTCGGCTGTTACTACTCTTACCGTGTCGCCGTACTTCTCGCCGAAGAGAGCCATTGCTCCGAGCTTCTTTGCCTCCTCTATCGGGAGCTCCTGCATTGTTACGGGTACGGACTTCATTATCTCGGCGTTGACGAGCTCCTCGACCTTTGCAATCTCCTCTGCCGTCATTGCGGAGAAGTGGTTGAAGTCGAAGCGGCAAGCGCTCTCGTTGACGAGCTGTCCTGCCTGATGTACGTGGTCGCCGAGCACCTGACGGAGTGCGTACTGGAGGAGATGCGCTGTAGTGTGGTTGCGCATGATAGCCCATCTGCGCTCCTTGTCGATAGCGGCTGTTACCTTGTCGCCCTTGCGGAGCGTGCCCTGCTCGACAGTTGCTACGTGGAGGAAGTGTCCCTCGCTCTTTATAGTATCGGCTACGGACGCGATGTTCTCGCCGCTGATGACAGAGCCTGTATCGCCGACCTGTCCGCCGCTCTCTGCATAGAAGGGAGTAACGTCGAGCACGATAACTACGTCGTCGCCCTCGTTTGCGAAGTCTGCCTCAGCGCCGTCCTTGTAGATAGCGAGTATCTCCGCGCCCTCTGCCTCGAAGTCTGTATAGCCCGTAAATACGGTCTTGGGAGCGTCTACCTTTATGCTGTTGTCAGCCCACGACGAGCCAGCCTTTGCGGCATGGTCAGCCTTGGCGCGGGCTCTCTGCTCCTTGGCGAGCTCTGTGAAGCGCTCGCGGTCTACAGTGAGTCCCTTCTCCTCGCAAATCTCCTCGGTGAGGTCTATCGGGAAGCCGTATGTATCGGAGAGCTTGAACGCGTCGTCGCCCGAGAGGACTGTCTTGCCCTCTGCCTTGAGCGCGTCAGTGAAGCCGTTGAGCATCTCTGTGCCCTTGTCGATGGTCTTGGCAAACGCCTCCTCCTCGACGCCGATTATCTTCTTGATGTAGTCGCGCTTCTCTGCAAGCTCGGGATAAGCTGCAGCGTTCTCGTTGATGACTGTGTCGCATACCTCGCAGAGGAAGGGCTTTGTTATGCCCAAGAGTCTGCCGTGACGAGCCGCTCTTCTCAGCAGTCTGCGGAGCACGTAGCCGCGTCCCTCATTCGAGGGCATGATGCCGTCGCCGACCATGAATGTCGTGCTTCTGATGTGGTCAGTGATAACGCGGAGGGATACGTCCGTCTTGTGGTCCTTCTTGTACTCGACGCCCGCTATCTTTGAGATGTGCTTCATGATGTTCTGAACTGTGTCGACCTCGAAGATGTTGTCAACATTCTGCATCACGCACGCAAGACGCTCAAGTCCCATACCCGTGTCGATGTTCTTGCTCTTCATCTCGGCGTAGTGTCCCTCGCCGTCGCTGTCGAACTGGCTGAATACGAGGTTCCATATCTCGATGACACGGTCGCAGTCGCTCGCCTGCTCGAAGCTCTCAAAGGGTCCGTATGCCTCGCCGCGGTCGAAGTGTATCTCAGAGCAGGGTCCGCACGGACCTGAGCCGTGCTCCCAGAAGTTGTCCTTCTTGCCGAGGCGGATTATCCTCTCGTGAGGGATTCCGATGTTGTTCTCCCATATCTGCTCTGCCTCGTCATCGCTCTCGTATATCGTTATCCAGAGGCGGTCTGCGGGTATCTCCAGCACCTTTGTCAGGAACTCCCACGCCCACGCGATAGCCTCGGGCTTGAAGTAGTCGCCGAAGGAGAAGTTGCCGAGCATCTCGAAGTATGTGCCGTGGCGAGCCGTCTTGCCAACGCTCTCGATGTCGGGAGTCCTGATGCACTTCTGGCATGTAGTCACCCTCACATTCGGAGGTGTTGCCTGTCCGAGGAAGAACTTCTTCAGAGGCGCCATTCCCGAGTTGATAAGCAGGAGGCTCTTGTCGCCCTGCGGCACAAGAGAAGCGCTCGCCATTCTCGTATGGTTCTTGCTCTCGAAGAACGAAAGATACTTTTCACGTAAGTCGTTAAGACCTGTCCACTGCATGATGATTACTCCTTTTATAAATGTTTTACGGGACAAAATATAAAAAGCCCCGCCGCCAAATGGGACGAAGGCTCTCGTGGTACCACCCAAATTCAAAGGAGCATACTGCCCCTTCCTCGTTAGTCCTTAACGCGGACACACGCCGCAGTTTCCCGCGGAGGCTCGGGGTAAGCACCTGCCCTGCGCCTGAAAGCTCGCACCTGCCGCTTTCTCTCTGAAAGGCGCGCCAAAGCAGTCAATCCCGTCGACGCCATACACATATATTATATATCCGCGGGCATGAAAAGTCAAGAGCTTTTTCGTTTTTTCCGCTCAAATCAGCAAAAGCACCCGCCTAAGCAGGTGCTTTGTCTCATTCTTCGTGGAGCTTTGCTTTCGTAAGAGGAAGGTCGGCTGCCTTTTCCATAAGGTAAAGAGCATCTATATCATTTGATGTCGTATATGCCAACCAAAAAGACGGTACATGCTTACCTTCATCCCCAAAATCCGGGAAATCTAAATATGCGTAATATGCTTTATAATAAATCGTTATATCACCATAACAATTGAATGTGCCTGTTCGACAAAGAGCGGGAAATCCTAAAAACTCCACTTCGGTACTGGAATCCACTGCAACTTTTGAAAAATCTCCGTTTGTATCTTGTTTACATTTACGATGCATAAAAGGCTGCATAGTAAAAAGTAATTCTTCAGGCAATTCATCAAGCGTGTGCCCTTGTGACACATCCTGTAATTTTTCATCAAAGTGGAAATCCATTCCATAATACACCGGAGCACTCTCTGAACCACCGGTCAGACAAATCATACCGGTTCTATCAATTATATCATCAACTTCCCATCCCTTGGGAAACGGCATATCAATGCCATTCCAGTTATGATACTCCCCCACTTCCAAAGAAACCGATGATTCTGTCTCTTGAGTATTCTCTTCCTGTTTTGCTTCCGTCTCCTGCTGAGCTGCCGCTGTTGTCGCAAGGGCGTCATTCTTGCTGCTCTCGGACGAGCCCGCGGTGCTTCCGCAGCCTGTCAGCATGACTGCCGCCATGCAAATTGCAAATATTCCCTTTTTCATTGTGATTATACTCCTTATTCAGCGGTATTACAATAATTACCGACATTATTTATTTCATTATAGTATAAAATCGAAGTGAAGTCAAGCGTGAATTTGCCACTATTTGTGCAAATGCCGAAAAACGCGGATTTTCCGCCCTGTATAACCTGACAAAAATATAACTTGCTTTGACAGAAAAATAACATAAAAACTATTAGCTTGCTGTCCGAAATTTATAGATTTTTGTGGAAAATACAAATATTCTGCAAAATTTTCATTGCAGTGCTTGATTTTTCAAATGCATTGTGCTATAGTATGCTTGTACGAGGGAGAATCCCCCGAAAAATGGGTAAATGAAAAGGAGAATAATTATGAAAAAGTCAATTTCGATCATCGCAGCAGCTGCAATGGCTGCTTCACTCACTCTCGCAGGCACTATGTCCGCTTTCGCTGCTGACGAGGAGCCTACAACTCAGGCTTCCACAGAGGCTGCAACAGAGGCTGAGCCCTCTATCAAGATTGCTGACATCGTCGGCAAGTGGAAGTATCAGGTAGCTGACGGCAACACTTCCGTTGATAAGGCTGCCAAGGACAACGGCATTGTAGAGATAAAGGACGACAGCACCTTCTCTTACACAGACGCTGAGGGCAAGACTTCTACAGGTACAGTAAAGATAGGCACTGAGACTATCGAGAGCACTGTAGCTGATACTGTTAACTTCTACGTTGGCGATGAGTTAAGCTTCGGCGGCTACTATCACAGCGATTCAAAGGAAATTTCTATCGGCAACGGCGGTACTGCTCGTCTCGTAGCTGACAACGGTGAGACTGAGACAACTACTACCGAGGCTACAACTACTGAGGGCACTACAACTTCCACAACAACAACTACTACAGCTACAACTACTGCTTCTTCAACTACTGCTAAGGCTACAACAGCCGCAAATTCTCCCAAGACAGGCGTTGCATTCCCCGCTATCGCTATCGCAGGCGTCGGCGCAGCAGTTGCTACAGCATTCGTTCTCAGAAAGAAAGAGGACTAATTAACCGATAATTCTTAAAAAGCGGCACCTTTAGAGTGCTTCCCTTAGCGGAATTTGTGGGCTACCGAGCCGTAAATTTACGGTACATATTCGGTATCCTGCGAAACCGCCAAAGGGGGCTCCCCTTACGGTGCCGCTTTTTCGTTTATTATGCCGTCCGCTATCTCTGCGAATATCGGGGCTGCCGCGTCGTTGCCGTAGCCGCCGTCCTCGACGAGCACCGTCACCGCATACGTCGGCGAGCTCGACGGGAAAAATCCAGTTATCCATGCGTGGCAGAGCTCCTCGCCGTCGTCGCCGTAGCGTCCCGTCTGCGCGGTCGAGGTCTTGGCTCCGACACGGATATACCGCGGGCGTGCCTTCGAGCTGTCGTTGAGATAGACCGCCTCTATCATCATCTTGCGGAGCTGTGCGGCGGTCTCCTCCGTCATCACACGTGAGCGGCGCGGCGGCTTGAGATTGCCGACTGTCTCGCCGTCCACTGTAATGCCGCGCATTATCGTCAGCAGCGGGAGCTCACCGCCGCTCGCTATCGCGCAGGTGAGGGCATTGACCTGCAATGGCGTGGCGGTGAGCCTGCCCTGCCCGAATGAGAAGTTTGCGAGCTCCGCGGGGACGAGCAGCTCCTCCTCCGTGGGGAGAACTCCCGCGGAAGCCGTCATGCCCGCGCATAGGTATATCTCCCGCCCGAAGCCGAGCTCCGCCGCGAGCGAGCGGTACCTTTTCGTGTCAAGGAGCTGACTCAGCGCGATGAAGTAGGTGTTGCAGGAGTTCGTCATCGCCTCCGACATCGTCTGCACGCCGTGTCCGTCGTATTTGTGACAGCGGAAAAGCTGTCCGCTGACGTCGATGCTGCCCGTGCAGTCGTAGACGTAGCCGCCGAGTCCCTCGTTCAGCCCTTCACAGGCGGTGACGAGCTTGAACGCCGAGCCAACGCTGTATGAGTACAGCGCGCGGTCTATCAGCGGGCTTCGCTCGTCCGTCAAAGCCGCGCCGATATCGTCAGCGCTGAATCGCGGGAAGCTCGCAAGCGCCAGTATTTCGCCCGTTTTCACGTCCGTGACCACTATTGCTCCCTTGTCGATATCACGTCCCGCACGCTCGCAGATACGCTGTATCCGCGAGTCTATCGTCGTGACTGCGCCCGTTTTCTGCTTCGTACTGCGTATGACGTCCTTGCCTGCTCCGATGAGAACATTGCCGAAGCCGTCCGTCGAGTAGGTCACGCTGTTCTCCATGTTGCCGCCGCGAAGGATACGGTCGTAGGCGTACTCTATCCCCGCCGCTCCCCTGCCCTCCGACAGGTAGCCGACAACGTGAGGCGCGGGCATATTGCTCCCGCAGCGGACGGGCACCTCGAAAAAGGTCAGCCCTGCGGAGTCGAGCCCGCGCCGTACACAGCGGAAAGCGAACGGTCTGCCCGCGGTATACTTAGCGCGCAGGTCGGACTTGTCCTCCGCGTAGTCGTACAGCTCGTCGAGCGTGACCGCAGACGGTACTGCTACCGCGACAACTGCGCTCTCCGCATTCGTCAGCGGGACAAAATTGCGGTCGAATATAGTGCCCTGTGTGTCGCCCGCGTTAATCGTGATGAAGGCGCTGTCCTCCGCCGCACGGACGTGCTCGCGCTCCTGTGCGAGACGATAGTAGTTCAGCACGAGCACTGTGAACATCACGAAAAATGCCGCCGTAAGCATAAGTATACCGCGCTCGGAGCGTCTGCGCATAAAATAATCACCTCATACGTATCATTCCCGTATGAGGTGGTTTTATTCTATTCAAGTACTATCGTGAACGGTCCGTCGTTGACGAGCTCGACCTTCATATCAGCGCCGAATATGCCCGTTTCAACGTGCTTGCCCTTACTGCGGCAGTAGTCGGCGAAATAGTTGTACAGGCGCTCCGCCTCGTCGGGCTTGCCCGCCTGTATGAAGTTCGGTCGGTTGCCCTTGCGGCAGTCGGCGTATAACGTGAACTGCGACACTATCAGCAGTTCCCCGCCCACATCAGCGAGCGACAGGTTTATCTTGCCGTTCTCGTCCGAGAAGATACGCAGATTTATCAGCTTGTCGGCAAGTCTGCGGCAGTCCTCCTCGGTGTCGCCCTGCCCAACTCCGAGCAGTACGAGATAGCCCGTGCCTATACGTCCCGTGACCTCTCCGCCGACCGTAACGCTCGCGGAGGTCACCCTCTGCAATACTATGCGCATGGCTTACTTCCTTACAATGTCCATCTCGAACGGCTGAAGCTCGAGCTTGTCCTTGCCCATCGAGTATATCATGCTGTACATCGGCTTCGGAAGCGGTATCGTCTTGGGCTTGTCGGAGTTGTTGAAAAAGCAGATGTACTCGTCTCTGCCGTTGGTGCGCGTTGTGACCTCTATGCCGTGCGGGAGTCCCTTCAGCTTGGGTATGCCTGTCTGCATCATGAGGTTGGAGGCGAAGCTCTCGTAGAAGTCAGCCTTGCAGACCGTGCCGACGTAGTATGCCACGCCGTTGCAGTACCTGTTCATCGTCACAGCGGGTATGCACCTGTAGTAGCCCTCGTTGTACTCGGCATATGCCTTCGCCGTCGTGGGCTGGAGGAGGTCGCACCACTGTCCGCACCTGAACTCATTGCCCGCAAAGTCGCGTATCACCTGCATATCACTGCCTATCGGGTCGTACTCGGTTATCTCCGCGCCGATGAGCTCCTTGAACACGGTCGGGAGCGTATCCATTATGCAGTTGTTGTGCTCGTCCTTGACTCCGCTCCTCGTCGTCAGCACGAGAGTACCGCCGTTGATAACGTAGCGGTAGAGGTTCTCGGTCACGGACTTCCTGTTCACGTAAAGCGAAGGTGCAATGACAAGCTTGTAGCCCGAAATATCGGTATCGGGCGACACAACGTCGATGTTCGCGCCGTAGTGAGTGAACGCCGAGTGGAACGCCTTGAGCTGTTCCAAATAGTAGAAGCCGTCGACCTGCGGCTGTATCTTGAACGCCGCGTCTGTCTCGGGCGAATAGAGTATCGCGATGTCGGAGATTATCTCCGTGTTGTCCAGTATGCCGAGCTGTGACACGCTCTTGCAGAGCTCCGAGAACTCGACAAAGCGGCGGTTCGGGACGTTGCTGTGGTCGAGTATGCCATGCCAGTGCATCTCCGCGCCTGTTGTCGCCGTGCGCCAGCGGAAGTGCAGAACTGTGTCAGCTCCGTGGGCGAATGCCTGCAATGCGTAGCCCTTTATCTGTCCCGGACGAGGCGCGGGCGACATCGGACACCAGCTTCCCGTAGGTCCGCTGAGCTGTTCCATGACCCAGAAGTGCTTCTCCTTGACGCCGCGCATGAGGTCGAGGTGGAAGGCGTGCGAGTAATACTCGTTCGGGTCAACGGGTATGCGTATCGGCGGGTAATTGTCGTATGAGACGAAGTCCATGAGGTCGAACAGCTTGTAGAAGTCAGGCGTGTTCTCGCAGAACCATGTATTCGTGGTTATCGGTATCTTTGTGTCTTCGAGCCTTATCGTCAGCATGAGGTCCTTCAGGTAGCCCGCGACGCTGTCGTTGCAGAAGCGGTACCAGTCAAGGCAGAGCGCGGGATTCTGCCACGCCTTCGGGTAGGCGTTAGGCGGCTGTATCTGCGCGAAGGAGCTGTACTCGCCGCTCCATACGCTCGTACCGAATGCCTTGTTCACGCCGTCGAGGTCGTTGTACTTCTCCTTGAGCCAGTCCCTGAACAGTCCCTTGCAGGTGTCGCAGGTACACTGATACGCCTCGAGCTCGTTGTCTATCTGCCAGCCTGCAACTGCGGGCTTGCCTGCAAAGTGGCGTATCATCTGCTCTGTTATGCGCTTTGCGTAGAAGCGGAAGGTCGGGTTATTTATACAGCGGTGCGCGCGTATGCCCGTCTGTATGCGCTTGCCGTCGGCTCCGACCTGCACTATCTCGGGGTGAGATTCATACATCCAAAGCGGAGGGCAGTTCGTCGGTGTGCAGAGCACCGTGCCTATCGCATAGCGCGAGAACGTGCTGATGACGTCGTCGAGCCACGAGAAGTCGAACTCGCCGTCGCGGGGCTCCAGCCTCGACCACGCAAATTCAGCCACGCGTATGAGCTTGACGCCTGTTCTCGCCATAGTTTCGGCGTCCTTTTCCCACATTTCCCTGCCCCACTGTTCGGGGTAGTAATCCACACCAATTTTCATGATGTCCCTCCTGTTATATCAAATATTGTAGCATATTATCTGACAGTTTCCCATGAACCAGCCCGCAAACTGCTCGGCTGTCATATCGTTGAAGTAAGTCTCGATTATGCGGCAGACGCCTCCGTGGCTGACTATCAGCACGTTTTTGCCGCTATGCTCGGCGATGATGTCGTCGAGAGCCGCGTAGACCCTGTGGGCAAGCTGTAGGACGGATTCGCCCGTCCTGCCCATTCTCACGCCGAAATCGAGCTTTGTCTCCGCAAAGCCCGCAGTATAACGGGATTTGCCCTCGAACTCGCCGTAGTCCCACTCGCGGAGCCGCTCGTCGGTGACGATATCGAGTCCGCAACGCTCGGCGACTGCACGCGCGGTGGTCTGCGCTCTCAGCAATGGAGAAGCGATGATAACGTCGACGTCTCCGAGCCGCGCGACCTCCTCCGCAAGCTCGCGTGCCTGCGCCTCGCCTGTCTCGTTGAGCGGGAGGTCAGTCGTGCCGAGGATGGTGTCAAGCCTGTTGTACTCGGTCTGTCCGTGGCGGGTGGAGTATATCTTCACAGCTCCGCCGCCTTTCTTATCTCTGCCTCGGCGTTCTCGAGCATGAGAGCGCTGGGCTGGTCGCCGCCCATGATTCGCGCAATTTCCGCTATCCTGCCGTCGAGGTCAAGGCGCGTCACGCTCGTCTCGGTGCGGTCGCCGACTACGTTCTTTTCAATCATGAGGTGGTCGTCCGCCATGACCGCTATCTGCGACAGATGCGTCACGCAAATGACCTGCCGCACCTTGCCTATCTGACGGAGCTTTATGCCGATTTTCTGCGCCGCCTTGCCGCTGACGCCCGTGTCTATCTCGTCGAATATCATCGTCGGTATGCTGTCTTTGTCCGCGATGACGCTTTTCAGCGCGAGCATGATTCGCGAGAGCTCGCCGCCCGAAGCTATCTTCGAGATAGGCTTCGGCTCCTCGCCCTTGTTCGCGGAAATGAGGAATTCCACGCTGTCCATGCCGTTGACCGTCAGCTTGCCCTTTTCGTGGCGGACTTCGATTATCACGCCCTCCATGTTGAGGAAGGCGAGCTCCGCTGTAACGCGCTCCGTAAAGCGTGCCGCGACCTCCTCGCGGTAGTTATACAGCGCCTTTGCCTGCTCCGTGACCTCGTGCAGGAGCTGCTCGCGCTCCTTGACAAGCTCGGCTATCTCGTCGCCGCAGCCGTCGAGCGCTGACAT
The DNA here is from genome assembly GCA_000701945.1 of Anaerotruncus sp. MC2020. GTDB lineage: Bacteria > Bacillota > Clostridia > Oscillospirales > Ruminococcaceae > Ruminococcus > Ruminococcus flavefaciens_B. The sequence goes on along the minus strand of JNKE01000018.1, from coordinate 178,446 downwards.
CTCCGCGCAGGCGTCGTCGTACAGCTTGACAAGACCCTCGCAGTCCGTCGCGTACTTGCGCTTGAGCTTGTTTATCGTGCCGAGGCGCTCGGCTATCTCATCAAGGCGCTGACCGTCGAGCTCTATCTTTCCCGCGGCGTGCTCGAGCTCGGAGGCTATGTCCGCAAGCTCTATCTCAGCCGCAGAAAGGCGCTCGTACAGCGCTGCGAGGCTCTTGTTGCTCTCGGTGAAGCCCGAGAGCTCCCCCTCCGCTGAGGCAAGCAGCTCGTTGGCTGTGCCCTCGCCCGTTATCGCCGAAACTGCGTTGTTTATGGCGATTATCGCCTTTTCCGAATTCTTGGCGGCTTCGTACTCGCGCTCGAGGTCGTCGTCCTCGCCCGCAGTCAGCCCAAGCTCGCCTAAATCGTCGATTATCTCGTTGAGCGTGCGGCTCCTCTCGAGACGCGACTGCTCCTTCTTTTTCAGCTCCCCGAGCGTGCGCGCGGTCTGCTGTAGTCTGCGGAAGCTCGCCCTGTACGCGGAGAGCAGCGTGTCGTCGCCGCCGAAATCGTCGAGTATCTGCAAGTGGCGCTCGCTGTCGAGAAGTATCTGGTTGTCGTGCTGACCGTGTATGTTTATCAGCAGCGAGCCTATCTCCCTGAGTAGTCCCACGGAAGCCGTGCGGTCGTTGATGCGCGCGACGCTTCCTCCGTCGGAGCTTATCTCGCGCGTGACCGTTATCTCGTCGTCCTCGTGGTCGAAGCCGAGCTCGTCGAGCTTTGCCTCGACCTCAGCGGGGAGATGCGTGAACAGTGCCGTGATTATCGCCTTGTCGCAGCCCGTGCGGACTATCTCCTTGCTGCTGCGCTGTCCGAGCACCGCGTTGATGCCATTGATTAGTATGGACTTTCCCGCGCCCGTCTCGCCCGTGAAGATATTCAGCCCGTCACCGAGCGGTATGACCGCCTCCCTGATGACGGCAAGATTCTTGATATATATTTCCTTCAACATCTGAGTGCTACACTACCTTCCGGGGAAAACCTCGCTCTTGAATTTCTTGCACAGCTTCTTCGCGTCGGACTCAGTCCGCATGAGAATGAATATCGTATCATCACCCGCTATAGTCCCGACTATGCCCTCGTGATTAGCGGAGTCGATAGCGGCGCACGTGCCCTGAGCCATACCCGCGCGGCATTTCAGCACTATCGTGTTCATCGCGTAGTCGACCGATACGACCGACTCGGAGAATATACTCTTCTCCGCAACTGCCGCCGCGGGGAGAGTGTACCTGTAGATGCCGTTCTCGTCGCGCTGCTTCACGAGCGAGAGCTGCTGGATATCGCGCGAGAGCGTCGCCTGAGTGGTCTTTATCCCGCGCTCCGCGAGATACTGTATCAGCATCTCCTGCGTGGTTACTGGCTTTTCGCCTATTATTTCAAGTATGATATCGTGTCTGCGGTTCTTCATAAATATCTCCGTTATTGACTATTTCAGCGGTCGGCAGAGCTTCCTGCACAGCGACTCGTGGAAGGAATTGCCGATGAGGTCGACGAATCTGAGCGTGTTGCGTCCGCGCATTATCTCGACCGACTCGCCCTCTCCGAGCTGTACTTTTATCTCGCCGTCAACGCTTATCACTATGGGGTCGCGGGACGTCCTGTCCGTGAGCGTCAGCCGCCTGTCCTTCGAGAAAAGCGTCGCGCGCGAAAAGAGCGAATGCGGGCATATCAGCGTCATTTCTATGCACTCGAGGTCGGGCTCTATAACGGGACCTCCCGCCGAGAGAGCATACGCCGTCGAGCCCGAGGGCGTGCTGAAAAGCACTCCGTCGGCGCGGTATCTGCCGATGAGATAGCCGTCCGAGCAGACGTCAAAGTCGCTTATCCTGAACCCTGCCGAGCGCGCCGACACCTCGTTCAGCGCCGTATACGTAACGTCGCCGTCCTCGCCGTGAGCCACGACGTCTATCGTCATGCGCTCCGAGACGGTGTACTCGCCCGTGGTAAGGAGTACGAGCTTGTCGAGCTGGTCAGCCTCGAGTCCCGCCATGAAGCCGAGAGTTCCCGTATTTATACCGAGCATTTTCGTGTCCGTGCCCATGAGGTGCTTGGCACAGCGCAGGATAGTGCCGTCTCCGCCGATAGCGATGACTATGTCGGCTGTTTTCGCCGACGTCTCTATGTCTTCGAAGGTGACGCGCTTGTCCTTGAAATCTTCGCGGAATTTGCCGCTCACGCAGACCTCAACGCCCGCTCTGCCGAGCACGTCACAGGTCTCCCGCGCACAGCTCAGCGCGTTTTTCTTCTGAAAGTTCGGGTACAGTACGGCTTTCATTTTATCCTCCATCAAAGAGCGGCGAACGCCTCGTTCACCGTTTTTTTATAGTCGCATGGCGGCACTTGAGCCTCAGTCTTTCTGAGCTCCAAGAGATACTCTATATTCCCGCTCCCGCCGCGGACGGGCGAAAACGTACAGCCCACGGGAACAAATCCCATGAGCCTTGCAAAGCTGTCTATCTCGCCGAGTATGCGCTCGTGGACTTTCCTGTCCTTGACGACGCCGCGCTTGCCGATGTCGCTCCTGCCCGCCTCAAACTGCGGCTTCACAAGCACAGCGGCACAGCCGTCGGCACTGAGCAGCTCGTACATCTTCGGCAGTATCTTCGTCAGCGATATGAACGACACGTCCGCGCTGATGAAGTCGGCAGCTCCGCCTATCATATCTGGCGTGACCTCGCGTATATCGGTGCCCTCCATGTTGACGACGTGCCCGTCACGTCTGAGCGAGTCCGCGAGCTGTCCGTGCCCGACATCGACCGCATACACGCGCGCGGCTCCGTGCATGAGCATATACTCCGTGAAGCCGCCCGTCGAGGCGCCGATATCGAGGCAGACCCTGCCTGTAAAATCAAGTCCGAACGCCTGTGCCGCCTTTTCGAGCTTCAGTGCTCCCCTGCCGACGTAGACCTCCTGCTCCGACGACTCGATAACGTCCTCGGCAGTGACCTCGTCGGAGGCTTTTTTGGCAGTCCGTCCGTTTACTGTGACGGCTCCAGCCTTTACCATTTCCTTTGCACGCTCACGGCTCCTTGCAATGCCGCGCGATACGAGCTCGGAATCAAGCCTTGCCATCTTCCAAGCTCCTGCGACAGACGTAGTCCGCCATTTTTTCTGCTGTAAGTCCGAGCTTCGCAAGTGCGGACTTCACCGACGCCTGCTTGATGAAGCCTTCGGCAGTAACGCGGCTGTAGTCTCCGCTGTAGCGCTGCTCCATGAGGAGGTCGCCGAACATCGCGGAAATACCGCCCATGCGCTCAGCCTCCTCGAAGAAGACTATGCGCCTGTACTGCTTTATCTCGCCGATGACGTCGTGCGGGACGGGAAATATCTTCGTCAGCTTCAGGATATCGCAGCCTATGCCGCGCTCGCTGAGCAGGCTCTGAGCCTTGTATGCCTCGTTGTACAGCCTGCCGTAGGTTATGATGAGGGTGTCGCAGTTGTCGCCGCGCATGAAGATGTGCTCCGTGCTGACGTAGTCCCTGTTGAAGGAGACGTCCTCAGCTCCGCGCGGATAGCGCACCGCAACAAGCCCCTTGTTCGCATAGATAGCCTTTTTCATGCAGAGCCTGAGCTCCTCGTAGCATGAGGGCGAATATATCACCGTATTCGGTATCGACGTCAGCATCGCAACGTCGAAAAGTCCCTGATGCGTCTCGCCGTCCTCGCCGACTATGCCCGCGCGGTCGACTCCGAGCACAACGTGGAGCTTTCCTATCGCGACATCGTGTACGAGCTGGTCATACGCGCGCTGGAGGAAGGTCGAATACACCGCGAATACGGGTATCTGTCCCATGGAGGCAAGTCCGCCCGCAAAGGTGACGGCGTGCTGCTCCGCAATGCCGACGTCGTAGAAGCGCTCGGGGAAGCGCTTGCAGAAATACTGCAAGCCCGTGCCGTACTTCATAGCCGCTGTTATCGCGCAGATACGGTCGTCCTGCTCGCCGAGAGCCACGAGCTCCTTGCCGAATGCAGTCGAGTAGCTGTCGCTCGCCGCGACCTCGGGATTGCCTGTCTCTATGTCAAATCTGGAAATACCGTGGTACTCGCCCGGATTTTTCTCCGCGGGAAGGTAGCCCTTGCCCTTCGTAGTCTTGACGTGTATGAACACGGGCTTGTGGTAGCTCTTCGCCATGTGCATTACCTGATCGAGCTCGGTCAGGCTGTGACCGTTGACAGGTCCGAGGTAGATGAAGCCCATATCCTCGAACATAGTATGCTCAAGTATCGTCGATTTTATCGAGTCTTTCGCGACCTTCATTCCCTTTGTGACCGTCTTTCCGACCACGGGTATCTGATTGAGGTTCTTCTCTACCCAGCGCTTGGTATCGAGATATTTCTCGGTATTCCTGAGAGTGGTGAGATACTGTCCGAGCGAGCCGACGCTCTTGGAAATAGACATATTGTTGTCGTTGAGGATAACGATGAGGTTGCTGTCCTGCTTGCAGCAGCAGTTGTTCATCGCCTCGTAGAACATTCCGCCTGTCATAGCTCCGTCGCCGATAACAGCCACGGTGTAGTTATCGCGTCCCTGCAGCTTCATTGCCTCCGCGATACCGCAGGCTGCGGATACGGAGGTGCTGCTGTGACCTGCGATGAATGAATCATGCACCGATTCCTCGGGCTTCGGGAAGCCCGATATGCCGTTCTCCTGACGCAGTGAGCCGAGCTTGTCAGCACGCCCCGTCAGTATCTTGTGAACATACGCCTGATGTCCTACGTCCCATACTATCTTGTCCTCGGGTGAGTCGAAATTGCGGTGTATAGCCATTGTCAGCTCGACCACGCCGAGATTGGAAGCAAGGTGTCCTCCCGTCTTCGAGACCGTCGATATCAGCAGATTGCGTATATCCGCGCACAGATACTTGCACTGCTGGAGACTGAGCTTCTTCAGGTCGCTCGGCAGCTCGAGCTCCGAGAGGCTGACCCTGTTTCCGTCGTTTATAAATTCGTTCATTTTAACTCAGCGGAGCGGCGCTCCGCAGCTCCTTGTTTATTTTGTACGATCGAGCAGATATACTGTGAGCTCCTTGAGGAAGCCGTTGTCGTCGATATTGTCTATCCACTCGAGAGCCTCGTCTGTTATCTTGTTTGCCATTTCACGAGCCTTCTCAACGTTGTAGAGTGTAACAACGGAGGCTGTGTCGGCAGGCTTGCCCTCCTCAGCGTCGAGGATATCGTCGATTATCTGATATGCAAGACCTACTCTGAGTCCGAACTCCGCAGCAGCTCTGAGGTTCTCGTTCGTGCCCTCGGCACAGATAGCACCGATAACGCAGGAAACAGCGATGAGCTGACCCTTCTTGCAGCGGTACATATTCATTATTTCTTCCTCGGTGATGTCCTCGCGGGTGCGGCTCTCGATGTCGATGACCTGTCCGCCTATCATGCCGTCTCTGCCGACAGAGTTGGCGAGAACTGATATGATGAGCACCTTCTGGTCAGCTGTGAGCTCGGGAGCATCGGCGATGACCTCGAACGGGAGTACGGAGAGTGCGTCGCCCGAGAGGATAGCCAGAGCTTCGCCGAACTTCTTGTGAGCGGACTCCTTGCCTCTGCGGCTGTCGTCATTATCAAGAGCGGGAAGGTCATCGTGTATGAACGCAGAGGTATGTATCATCTCAACTGCACACGCGGGAGCTACGGCGTTCTCGATGTTGCCGCCGAGTGCCTCGCAGAACGCATACACGAGCATGGGTCTGATGCGCTTGCCGCCCTTGAGCGAGTAGTTCATAGCGTCAATGAGCATCATCTGCGGACGGTTGTCGTTGCTGTAGTTGTTGAACTTGATGATCTTTTCATCGGTCAGCTTGAGGTATTTTGCCATTTTTTCTTCAAAGTTACTCATTTTTCTCTTTCGACGGTGCAGCTCCGTCATCCTCCGTTATTTTTATTTTCGCTTCATCGAGCTGCTTTCTGCAAACGGCTGAGAGCTTCACTCCCTCGCCGTACAGCTCGACTGCCTTTTCAAGTGGTATATCGCCTTTTTCAAGCTCCGCGACTATGCCGCCGAGCATTTTCAGGTTCTCTTCAAAGCTAACGTTTTTTTTCATAAACTCACCATTTTTTCGTGATCTGTGCCTCTGCTCCGCCGCTGTCGAACCGCAGTGTCACGGTGTCTCCCTCGCTTATCGTCTCGGAGCTCCGCACGAGCTCGTCGCCGCTGTAAACGAGCGAATATCCCCTTGCCATGACCTTCAGCGGGCTCAGTGCCTCCAAGCGTGCGATTTTTTCGCCGAGCTCCGCGCTTCGCCTGTCCATGAAGCGGGAAAGTGCCGTGTCGAGCCGCTCGTCGAGGCGGTCGAGGCTGTTCCCCGTGAGGACGAGCCTGTTCTCGGGAGACTGCGCCGTCAGCCGTGCGCCGACCGCAGCGTACCTGTCCGCGGCTCTGTCGTATGCCGACTTCGCCGCCTTTTCGGCTCTGCGGACGTACTGCTCTATCGTCTCGCGTATCGCCCCTATCTCGGGAGCTGCGAGCTCTGCCGCCGCTGACGGAGTAGGAGCGCGCATATCTGCCGCAAGGTCGCATATGGTGTAGTCCACCTCATGACCTACCGCCGATATCACAGGCACCTTGCAGCCGTACACCGCGCGGGCGACCTGCTCGGAATTGAAAGCGCCGAGGTCCTCTGCGGAGCCTCCGCCGCGCCCGACTATGATAACGTCGCAGCCCGCGCTCTCGGCTCTGAGAATTCCCCTGCATATGGACTCTGGAGCCCCCTCGCCCTGCACGAGCGCGTTGACCGCGTAAAGCTCGCACAGCGGATACCGCCGCGTCAGCACGTTGATGATGTCGCGCACAGCAGCGCCGCTCAGCGACGTGACAGCGCCTATCTTCCTCGGCATATACGGCAGCGGACGCTTGTGCTCCGCGGCGAATATGCCCTCCTTCTCGAGCTTGCGTTTCAGCTGCTCGAGCTCGACGCTCGCCTTGCCTGCGCCCTCGGGTATGATGTCGTTCGCGTAGAGCTGATACAAGCCGTCGCGCTCGTACACCGATATGCTTCCTGACACGATGACGGACATACCGTCCTCGGGCATGAATCTCAGCCGTGAAGCCGCCCCCGCGAACATCACAGCCTTTATCGAGCTCTCGCTGTCCTTGAGCGAAAAGTAGCAGTGACCGCTCTTGAAGTGCTTGATGAAGTTCGATATCTCGCCCTTCACCATTATGCCCTGCAATATCCTGTCGCCCTTCAGCTTCGAGCCGATGTACCTGTTGACCTGTGTGACTGTTACTACAGGCATAAACTATCACCTGCCTGTTTCAGATAGCCGTATATCGCGACTCCCGCCGCATTGTCGCATGAGAATTCGGGCGCCGCGAAGCTCGCTGACGGATAACGCAACTGTATCTTGTCGCGTATGAGCTTGTCCGACATCACGCCTCCCGCAAAAACGAGCGGCAGACTGCCGTATTTTTCAATAGCACAGTCGGTCATCGCGAGTATCGTCTCCGCCACGAAATCGAGGCAGTATCGCGCGATATTCTCAGGCTTTTCGCCGTTTCTGAGCATCTCCCCGCACTTGTTCTCGACTCCCGACAGGCAGCAGCTCCCGTCCTTTATCACGGGCTTGACCTTGAACTGCTTATCGGCATTCACCGCGAGCTTTTCGAGCTCCGCGCCGCACGGGAATCTCAGTCCGAGCATAACTCCCGCCCTGTCGACGGCTTGTCCCGCCTTCAGGTCGAGCGAGGTTCCGACCTCCGTGATGTTCAGCACATTTTCGCTGTCAGGCTCACAGAGCAGGCAGTCCGTCGTGCCGCCGCTTACGTGGAAGGCAATGAACCGCTCCCTCACGAGCGCGAGCCTGTCCGCCGAGTAAAGCGCCGCGAGGATATGACCTATCTGATGCGAGGTAGTGTGCAGCTCCGTACCCGTCGCCGCCGAATATGCCCGCGCGTAGCCCTCTCCTACGAGAAAGCACGGCATATACGAGCCCTCGATATTTCGCGGTCTGACAGAAGCAGCAACTGTTGCCGCGTCCGTTGGACGGTGCTCACGGCAGAGCTCCTCTATCAGCTCGGGGAGCTGCTTCGTGTGGTGGAAGACGGCGTCGCTCTGTCTGAGCCCGAGCTCGCCCTCCTTGACTGGCAGCAGCCTTTTCCGCTGTATGACGCGGTTCTCGCCGCTGATGTACACTGCCACAGACGTGGTGTAGTTACTGGTGTCGATACCTATGTGGTCAGGCATTTTCAGACTCTCCATGGTCGCGCGAGAATGCTCCGAGCACGCCGTTGATAAATGAAGCGTCCTCCTTGTAGGTATAGGTCATCGCGAGCTTAACAGCCTCGCTGATAGCCGCATTCATCGGCGTATTCCCGTCGTAAAGACATTCATACAGCGCTATGCGCAGTATCGCATGGTTGAGCTTGGAAATACGGGAAAGTTTCCTTGACTTGCTGTAATTTTCAATGATACCGTCGAGCTCTTCCGCGTGAGTGAGAGTACCGTCGACGAGCTGCTTGACCTCGTCATTTACGGTTATCTCGTCTATCTCCTCGGCTATCTCGTAGAGTTCCTGTATATCATCGTCGCGCAGAAGCTGTTCAAAAACGAGCTTGAATGCGCTGTCTCTGACTTCTCTTCTTGACATTTCATCTCTCCCCTCTTATTCAAACACAACGCCGTTCACGATGACATTCACTCTCGCCACCGCAACGCCCGTCATATTCTGAACGTCTTCCTTTACTGCGGTCTGCACCTCTTCCGCTACCGCGATAGACTTGTAACCGCTCTTGACCTTTATCTTTATATCCAGAGCCGCGACGTCACCGATAACTCCTACGGTTATGGGTCCGTTCTTCTTGAGCTTGCTCATCTTGGTCATCTCGCCGTCAAGACCTGCCACGCCCTTTACCTCGAGTGCGGCAAGCCTCGCGACTGTGATTATGACGTCCTCCGAGATACTGAGCTTGCTCTGTGCGCTCTTTTTGACATCTGCCATTTTTGTACCTCCGTTTCGCGAAGATTTGAGTGTATATTTTAATTAAAGTATAATATACACTCTCGCTTCTATATTATACCAAAAAAATTCAGAATATTCAACTACTTTACCTCAAAAATTCTGATATTTTCAGAAGAAATTTCTGTCTCTCCGAGAATTATGTCCTTGATAGCCGCTGCCTGAGCCTTGTCAAGCCCCTCGGTCTTGACTACGACCTTCGCTGATTCGCCGTCGAGATAGGCTACGCAGTCCTCGAAGCCCTGCGCTTTGATGAGGGATTCTATCGTCCCCTCGCTCTCTATCAGCTTCGATACCTCCACTGCGTCGAGCGCGTTGACCACCATTTCGTCCTCCGTGAGGTCGCCGCCGCCCATTATGGTCTGGAGAGTCTGTACTGCCTCGTCGCGCCCGTTCATTCGGTCGAGGCGAGCCTGCGCGAAGTAGTCGACCTGCTCTGCATCGCCGCTGTCGGGAGTGGCGCTGACGAACTCTGTATCGCCGTAGTTGACCGTGTCGCCCATTTCCGCGACCTTCACCGTCTCGCCATCCTTCGTGAACTTCGTCGGCGTGGTCGTGTAGTTTATGTAGACCGCTATCGCCAGCATGAGCGTCAGGCAGGTCATGATTATCTGCTTTTTTCCGATTATGATTGTTGGTTTTTTCATAGCTTGCTCCTCATTTCATCTTAGTTACATATATTCGCGAGGTAGGTATCCCCAGTGCCGCCGAAACTGCCCTGTATATCCTCTCCTCGACCGCAGGGTCGCCGCAGCCCGTACACGCGACCACAGCTCCCGTTATCGCGGGCGCCTGCACCGTCTCTATGAGTGGCTCGCGCTGCCCGCCTCCGCCTGTCATGACATATTTTTTCTCCTCCTCCGTTCTGTTGTCCTGACTGCTTTTCCGTCCCTCGGCAGCGTAAACGTAGCGCTCGCCTGTCCCGACAGTGAGATAGACCTCAACCTCTCCCGCTCCGTCGATGCGCCGCAGGAATCCGCGCAGTCTCTCCTCGGTGTCGCGGCAGTAGCTCTCCGACTGTGACGCCGTGCTCACCGTGTCGGGAGCCTGCGGAGCGGGCTGCTTCCTGTCCGTCAGAAAAGATGATATAAGTATCAGAAGCAGTCCCGCAGTCCCGAGGGCTGTGACGGCTATCGCGGAGCCCTTGCTGCCGAGCACCTCGCCGAGCTTACCAAACGCCTTCATTTACGACCTCCGTTTCATCTCCGAGAGTGTTGTGTATGACCTCTGCTGCACCCTCGATATCCTCTGTGTTCACCGTCACCCTACTAATAGATATGCTCCCGTCGGACAAAATATTAACCTCCGCTGTAATTTTTCCGCAGCCGATACCCGCTGCGGCTAACTGCTCCGTGAGGATATCGCTCAAATTTGAGGCTGTCCGCTCCGCAAGTGCGCGGTCGTAGAGCTCCTGCGCATAGCTGCTGTCCGAGAGCTCATATGCCGATATATCGGGCAAAGAGAAGTCCGCAAAGCCGCTGACGAACGGCGCTGTGATGACGAGCGCGAGTAGTATGTCCAGTATCAGCCTGAGCTGACCCTTCATCTTCACGCTGCCCGCCATCTGTCCGATGAGGCTCTTTGCCGCCGATACTGCACATACCGCGAGCACTGCCGCCTTGATATCCATAGCTTCACCCCTGTCCTATAGTCTGAGCCAGTATCGCCGACGAAATAATAAACATCAGCAAATAGCACACAAGCACGCACTGCGCGACGGCAAGCCCGACGTCAAGGCTTTTCAGCAGCTTCGACAGCGACGGAGCCGAGAACATATCCGCGGCTGCCGCTCCGAGCAGCATAACTCCGCGATAGGCAAACAGCTCCAGCAGCTTCGGGAGCAGCAGCAGGACGATTGCCAGCACGCCTGCCGCTCCGATAGTGCTGCCGATGACCTCAAAGCTGCCTCTCACAGTCGCATATGCGTCCGATACGGCTCCGCCCACGATAGGGACTGCGCCTGAGATAAGCGATTTTGCCGCCTTCACGGCAACACCGTCCGCCCTGCCCGCAATGGAGCATTTCAGCGTGACAAAGCCCGTGAAAAGCCCCATTACAAGCGTTATGCTCCATGTCGAAGCCTTTTTCAGCAGTCCCGTCACGCTCTCAAGCGCGGAATCGGGGAAAACGCTGCCCGTCACCGATAGAGCCGTCGACGCGCCAAGTATCGGCATGAGATAGGTCTCCGAGAGCTCGGTTATCAGCTCCGACGCGCCGAGTATCAGCATATGGTACACCCCCGCCGAGCTCATTCCTCCGCACATCACCGCAACCGCGGTAAATACGGGCACGAACACGATGATGAAGCCTCCGCACAGCTCTATCTCCTCGACTGTGGAGCAGTAGACGTCTATCAGCTGCGGAGCTGTTACCGCTGCCGCTGACATCACGCAGACCATGTCATAGGTGCTGCCCGAAGTCCCGCCGAGAGCGCTGCCCGCCGACGTCCTCAGCACCGAAGCTGCCACGATAACGAGCAATATCGCCGAAAGCAGCCTTGTCGGAGCAGCGAGGCGGTCGGCAAGCCTGTCCCATATCGCAGAGGTCAGCTCCCCGAAGCTGAGCGAGGAGATGTCCTCAAAGCCTATCCCGAGGTCGAATTCGGCAAGCGCGTCGTCGAGCTGCTCGGTGACCTCGGAGTAGACCTCATCGGGCTCGTCCGCGCGAGAAGTGCACGGTACGGCTGCCGTAAGTAGAAGCACAAAGCTCACCGCGGCTATTATGATATATCTCATACGCACCTCACAGTATCTCGCCTATCCGCGTGATAAGCGCTCTTATCAGCGGCAGGCTGAGGAATGTCACAGATCCGCGCCCCCACAGCTCCGCCGCGGAGGCGATTGCCGTCTCGCCGCTGTCACGGCACAGGTCGGAGGTAACCTGTGTGATAAGGCAGACTGCGGTCGCCTTGAATACAAGCGAGATGTAGCTCTCTGGAAGCCCCGAATCGAGAAAAAACTGCCGTATATCGGCAAGTACTGGTGCAAGCATGGCGAAAAGAGCTCCCGATACGACTACGCACGCCGCCAGAGATATGAACAGCGACTGCTCGCGGACGTACTGCCGCAGAAGAACTGCCAAAATTGCCGATGCTACGCAGAAAACGGCAGTTGAAAGGGCATTCTCTACCATAATCCGAACACCGATTTTACCGTGTCGAACAAGCCGCCTATCTCCTGCACGATGATGACCAGCACTACTATCAGCCCCGCAAGAGTGGTCATCATTGCCTGTTCTTCGCGCTCTGCACGCTTCAGCACTAGGTTGAGCACCGCCACGATTATGCCCACTCCCGCTATCTTGAAAATAAGGTCAATGTCCATTGAAAACGTCCTTTCATATTACCATGATGCCAGCCATAACGCCGAAAAGCAGCCCTACGCTCCGATAGAGCCGCCCCTTGCGGAGATACGACTCCCTCCTGCGCTGCTCGAGGTCGGCAAGCGTGACTTCGAGCGCACGTATCGAGTCAAGCTGACTCGCACTGTCGCTGCGCCCGATTATTCTGCCGAGACGAAGCAGCAGGCTTTCCTCGTCAGAGCAATAATGTGCCGATATTACGGCATTTTCCCAGCAGGCACGAAAATCCGAGCCGCGCTCATATTCCGCGGGAAGCAACTGCAAAAACGTGAGCGGAGCAAGCTCACTGTCGCGTTTCAGCTCGGCGCAGACAGCGTACACATCGTCGCTCCTGTATCCGACAAGAAATGCCGTTCTCCGCAGTAAACAGCCAATTACCGTACAGAGCTCCTGCTCGCGGCGCAGCTTATCCGCGAGCCTGAAGCCTATGAGTCCGCCTGCGGCAACGAATGCCGCAGAAGCCGCTATCCTCAGCAGCATCTCACAGCTCCCTCACTTCGCGTATCATTCCTGGAGAGGACGCTCCCGCAAGAAAAACTGCGTGCCTGAACAGATTGACAGAGAGCAGCTTTTCTGCGAAGGGACGGCGTTTCAGAGCTTCAAGGCTGTCGGCGTGAACTGTCGCGATAAAGCTGATACCGCAGCCCGCTCCCGCAAGCATCGCCTCCGTATCGGAATCGTCGGCAATTTCGTCGCATATTATGTAGTCGGGCGACAGCGAGCGGATAGCAGAAATAGTGCCGATATTTCGCGGACAACCGCTCATCACGTTCGTCAGTACGCCGACCTCGTTCCCGAGCTGACCACCCGAAACAGCGGCTATCTCTCCGCGCTCATCAATGAGTGCGACCTTCCTGCGTTTGCCTATTATTCGGCTGATATCACGGAGAAGTGTCGTTTTGCCAGAGTTGACTCCGCCGCAAATGAGCAGACCGCCGTCAAAGAGAGATTCAAGCTCGTCAGCACAGCCGACAACACATCGCGAGATTCGGAAGCTTATGCCCGTGACCTCAGTAATGATACCGTCGGAGTTGTATACGCCCGAAATCCCCGCACGAATGCCGTTCCCGACAATGAAATACCCCTGACGGAATTCGCTAATATGGCTGTGGAAGGAAAAATGCGAGACGGCGTCGACTGTCCTGCGGATATCCTCCGCGGTACATCTGACGCAAGATGTATTATTGCAGCTCGCGGTCAGGGTGTTTGCGGTCAGAAAGGCTATCCTGTCGGGAAAAACGACGGCAAGAGGTTGTCCGAGGTAGAGACGTATCTCTGTGACATCGCTGCCTATCGTGCTGACGGCACGCAGCAGCGGAGCTCTCAGCCGCTCAGATAGATAACCCGCGATTATCTCAAGGCTTGTACGTTCATTCATTTTCATCGCTCCTTTTACTACAGTGTATGCGCTGTGCTCACTGAGTAGAACAAAAAAGAGCGCCGAAGCGCCCCAAACAAAAAAACAGCGTACCGAAGTACGCTGTTTGTGTGTGAAATTATTCCTTTACACCACCAAGTGCAACACCTGCGATGATGAATCTCGAGAGGAATACGTAAGCGATAATGATCGGGATGATAGCCATTGCGATTGCAAGGTAGATAGCACCGTAATCATTGAATCGGTCAGACGACTGAATAGCCGAGATCATCATAGGAAGTGTCTTCTTGCTGAGCTTAACATTGATAAGGATCATGTTAGGTGTATAGAAGTTGTTCCAGCTTGCGATGAAAGCGAAGATAGCCTGAACAGCTATAGCCGGCTTCATCATCGGGATAGCGATAGAAACGAATGTCCTGAACTCGCCGCAGCCGTCGATACGGGCTGCCTCAACGATGTCAAGCGGGAATGAAGACTTCATATACGACCTCATAAAGTATACTACACCCGGAGCTGCAATAGAGGGAAGAATAAGGGGCCAGTATGTATTTGTGAGGTGTATCTTGGACATAAAGCTCAAGAAACCTGCGGATGTTACCTGCATAGGAACCATCATTACAAGAAGAACAACCGCATAGGAGATCTCCTTGAGCTTGAAGTCGTAAACGTGGATACCGTAAGCTGTAAGAGCTGAGAAGAAAACGGTAAGGAAGCAGGAACTGCAAGTTATTATCAAGCTGTTCCTGTAACCGAAAAGTGCACGGTAGTTAAGTCTGTAGTCCGCGCTCGTAACGATCTTATAGTTGTTAAAGAGGTTAGAGCCGGGAAGGAATGTGATACCGTTAGCAATTATCTTATGCGGAAGAGTTGCGTTTACGAGAAGGATATATATCGGAAATAAACAGATAATTGTCAGGATAACGAACCAGATGAAGAGTATCGTTGACTTGAGAACGATCTTAGCTCTGTAGTTATCCTTGGTTTTTCCATAAACTGTGTCCATTTTACTCATATTGAAAAACCTCCAAACTGTTTACTTTCTGCCTTGAGCTGTTTTGCGATCTTCTTTCTCTGCTTCTTCTTAGCGATCTCGTCCTTATCACGAGTCATATAGAACGCGATACAGCCGAGAATAAGAGTGATGAAGAACAGAAGAATTGACGCAGCACCTGAGTAACCGAGCTTACTCTGATTCAAATCAGAAACATGGAAGTAGCTGTAAATAAGAGCAGCAATAGTCTCGACGTGCTCGCCGACCTTACCGTCCTTGTTGTAGAGGTAAGGAATATCGAACATCTGAAGACCACCGATCATAGATGTAACGAGTGTATATGCCATGATAGGAGTAAGAAGGGGCAGAGTTATCTTGCGGAAAACTTGTCCCGAGCTTGCGCCGTCGATAGCAGCAGCCTCGAAGAGTGAGGGGTTGATACCCTGAATACCTGACATGAGCATGATCATGGTGTTACCGAACCACATCCATGTCTGAATGAACATGATGACGACACGTGAAGGCCATACACCCTCGATGAAGGGGATACAGTCAACCTTGTCACCGGGGAGCGACTTTACGATGCCTATCTTGTTAAGAAGGGAGTTGATCGCACCGGGGTTTGTCTCAGACTGACCGCAGAGCTGTACGAAAAGTACGGCAACTGAAGCAGCTGTGATGATGTTGGGAAGATACATTACTATCTTAAAGAATTCCTTGCCCGGAATCTTGAGGTTAGCCTCTGTGAACCAAACCGCAAGTGAAAGAGAAAGAATGAGCTGAGGAATGAAGTTGCCTACCCAAAGGATAATGGTGTTGCCAAGAGTTCTGAGGAAGCTCTCATGTACCTGAGTAGCAAGAGCAAACTGATTCTTGGAACCGAATAAAAGGTCTGTGTAGTTCTTGACACCGACAAAAGTGTCGAGACCTGTGTCACTATTGCCGTGGAAGCTAACAATAAATGTATTTATCAACGGCCAGAACTGGAAGAAGAGATAAACAATAAAAAATGGCAGTATGAAAATATAGCCATACTTAGCGTAGCTTATAGATTTAATGCGGCGCTGAGCAGCTGTTGCCATAACACACACCCTCTCGTGAATTGATTAGTAACAAATATACACCTACGGAATACATAAGTATTCCGTAGGCATAATTTGTGTTAAATGTTATGTTGTTTTAAGGGATTATTCAACTGTGATACCAGGAACAGCCTCTACAACCTTCTTCTTGAATGTTACAAGTGTATCCTCCCAAGACTTGCCACCCTTGAGGTAATCGTCTGTTACAGCGTTGAGGAACTCGCCCTTAACAGCTGCATCATAAGGAGTGATAAGACCATTGAAGTTGATTGTCTTAGCGTTGTTAGCAAGCTCTGCGAAGTAGTTCTGATTGTCAGCAAAGTTGCCGGAGATCTTCTCGTTGAATACTGTGTTAGCAGCGATGAGGTCATCCATAACCTTTGTGTTGTTTACATACTCAGGCTTAGCCTTAGCGTATGCAGACATCTGAGCCTCGTCAGAAGTTGCAGAGATGATGAAGTCACGAGCGAGGTCGCCGTTATCTGTAGCAGGGTTAACAACGATCCATGTACCGCCCCAGAAGAATGCCTGCGGGCCCTGGCAAACGTTCCACTTACCGTATGTAGCGCCGCCTTCGCCGCCTGCTGCGTCGAGGAAGAAGCCACCGAAGCCCCATGTAGATACGAAGTAACCCATGCAAGCATCGTTAGAACCAGCTGCAGTCCACTCATCTGTCCACTGGCTGTTCTTTGTTACGCCGCCGCAATCCCAGAGCTCCTTAGCTGTATCAGCGAAGTTCTTGCAGAAGTCATCGATAACGAGCTTGTTATCAACAACCCAGGGCTGTGTACGACCGCAAGCGAATGCCTGCCACATACCACCAACTGTATCAGCGAGAGCTGTCTTACCGTTGGACTTTGTCTGAACTGTCTTAGCAGCCTCAACGAACTTGCTCCAGTCAGCAACCTTAGCCTGCATGTCAGCGGGTGTAGCTGCATCGAGGTAGTCCTTAGCGAGGTCAGCTCTGTAAGCGAAGCCGCCTGCTGCTGCCTGCCATGAAACGCCCTTACGAACGCCGTTGGAATCCTTACCGATCTCATCTGTGTACTTGTAGATGTTAGCGAAATCGCTGTCGCCGAGACCGAGCTTGCTGAGAGCAAGAGTCTTGGTGTCATCGTTGATGTACTTGAGAGCCCAGTCAGCCTCGCAGAAGTATACATCGAGGTCGCCGCCATCGTTGAAGAGCTGGTCGTAACGCTCGGAAGCATCGCCGCCGCCTACACCGAAGGAGATGAAGTGGATGCCGTCTACCTTATCATCAGCAAGGTCGTCCTTGATTGTGTCCATGGAAAGACCCTTCCACTGAGCGATAAGAGCAGGAACGTCGTCTGCGTTCCAAGCTGCAACTGTGAATGTGTCGCCGCCTGTCTTAACAGAAGCGTCGAGCTCACCTGAGGAAGCCTCTTCGCCAACTGTTGTTGCCTCGGAAGCGCCTGTTGTCTTCTCTTCCTTCTTGGAAGAAGAAGAGCTGCTGTTGTCGTCACCACAGCTTGCGAATGCTGTTGCAGCCATTGCAAGTGTAGCTACTAATGCTAATGTCTTCTTAAGTGTGTTCATTAGAATTTTCCTCCTTAAATATGTATATTATAATTTAAAATTATAATACGCTTTGGTTAATAATGGTTTGTGTGGCTGTCTCTTTCGTTCTGTTCCGCACGACGACTGTCCTCGCCGCTGCATAGCGTCTCGTCAGAACTGCCGTTGTGTCCGTTAGGACTATTACCAAGGGTGATGCTCGCCGAGCACTCCTCTTGTAACTTTTATCAAGCAACGCTTTCTGCGGAAGTCCTCCGCATTCCGTACCGCTCTGCTCTCCGCCTCAGCTTCCCGACGGACGTCCTCCGCTTTTGGGGTGCCTCTGCTTCTGAACTTTGGTGTACGTAACTGCATTATATCTTTATAGCAGACGTATTGCTTTTGCATTTACAATATACCGTATTTCGCAGTCAAAGTCAATGCTTTGAATTGTTCTGTAATCCATTTTTGCACAATCTGTACACTTTCAACATGGTTCTATTGTTAGTTTTTACATAATTACAGGCTGTAAAAATCAAAAGTTACAAAACGGTAAAAGGCTTTTTTGACCTTATTACACATAAACGGCGCATTTCTTTTATACCTATTGCCTAAATATCCCAATTATGTACAAATCCGCCTCGTCCGTTTTTGTCTATATTTACTGCGTTGACATCTTCGAGTAGTATTCCAGTATCCCGCTCGCGTCACGGGCGTCGATATCGCCGTCGCAGTTGTAGTCAGCGCACGTCAGTCTCTCCTCGGAGATGACTCCCGCTCCGCCCGTCGACAGCGACGAATATTGCATGAGCACTCGGCTCGCGTCCTTGGCGTCGACCATGCCGCTGCCGTCCGCGTCTCCGAGCATGAAGCCCTCCCTGACCACTCTGACCGCTATCACGTTATCGGGCAGTCCCTCGCGGCTGACTGTTATCTCCACAGACATCACCGCTCCGCTGAGGGGTATGCGTATCTTCTCGGAGCTGAGCTTTGCTCCCTCGCCGCAGGTCACGCCGCCGAATGCCTCGGTGTAGAGGTAAACATCACGCGTGTCATCGGGTACAGTCAGCGTGACCGCCCCCTGCCCTGCACGGTATCCCGCGTCGGTCTTGTTCCCGACTCCGTTGCCGTCGGAGGTCACATACTTTATATAATAGAGCTCGGGACGCTCGGGATAGTAGCTCCGCGAAACTGCGCCCTTGCCGTCGGGAGTCGGAGACGCGCTCAGCGTCATCGCCTCCGTGACCTCGATAGGGACTGTGTACAGCTTGTAGGCTCCGCCCGTGCTGTAGTACACGGCGCCGCCGTCGGGAGCGTTGAGCTCAACGCGCTCGCCCGCGGGCACGGCTCCTGCCGCTTGTGAGAAGCCGACCGCGCCGACCTCTCTGCCGAGCACTTTCAGCGAGATATTGCCGCTCTTTATGCCGACTGTTCCCGCCGAGAACAGCTTCTCCATGTTCGCGTATGCCTTGTCAGCCGCCTCGAGCTCCTCAGTGTCGGTGTCCTCAAGCCCGTCATAGAGCTCCAGCTTTATCGCGTCGAGCAGCTCCGCCTCCTCCTCGTCGGTGTAGGTCATATCGACGGCAGTGACGTCCACCCACTCCGCGCAGTCGGTGCTGTAGAAGCTCTCGCCCTCGTGTGTGGAGGCGATTATGCCGTCGTAGGTGGTATAGCTGCCGAGGCTCGATATCTCGCCGCTTTCGTCGTCCGTGACGTACATCGCCGTCTCGAGCGGCACCACGAACGGGCTGTCCGCGCAGTACATCTTCACCACCGCCGAGAAGCTCTCGCCTCCGCGGACGTCGACGCTGCTGTCGAGCGGCAGAGTCATATACCCCGTGAGGCTGCACGTTCCCTTAGTCACGGACGAAGCCGTGCCCGAGGTCGGGTCAGCCGCGTCGGTGAGGTCGGTGTATACCGTTATCTCGTAATCAGTCTCAGGCGAGCCTATATACGTGCCTATCGCCGCTATCTGCGTGTCCTTGTCGGCAGTGAACACATTCGCCATATAGGACGGGTATATCTCGTCGTCGTAGTCATACGCGGACAGGCTCTGCACCTGCGGGTATGTGTCGTGCTGGAAGATGGCGGTGTAGTCGTCCCTGTCGGCGAGCTCGTACACGACGAACTCCGTCAGCGACCTGTCGCAGTAGGATATCCATATATAGCCGTCCTCGCCGTAGGAGCTGCCCCAGCTGTTCTTGACCAGCCATGCGCCGTCACTCGCGGCGGGATTCTTGAATCTGTCCGCGGGGAAGCCGTCGTCCCAGCCGACTATCGCGACTGCGTGGTTCGCAAAGCGCGGCTTCCTGTATGTATTCGAGGACGCGTAATCGTAGCTGTAGTTCTTCACGGCGTCGGAATAGAAAGACACGTCGACCGCGTGCCCGCCGTATACGAACGCCTTGACGAGGGCATTGACCTCCGTCTCGTTCGTGCGCTCCCTGTCGTAGTCAAAGGTGTAGGCATTGCGGAGATGATATGCGCACTCGCCGCGCTTGAGGTCAAGCGCGTCTGCGTCCGCGAAGACGGAGAGGTCGCCGTAGGGCATGACGCTTTCGTCCGCGGGACCTATCCACTGCGCCCACAGATTCGTAAGAGGCAGAGCACTGCCGCCGCTGTTGAACAGCTCCTTGACAGCCTCCGTATCGGTTATATAGGTACTGTCGGGGAGCGCGCCGTAGTATGCGGCGTGGAACTCCGACAGGTCGACCGTCGGGTCGCTGCGGATAATACTGCTCTCCGCGCTCGCTATCGCTGAATGCGCCCAGCACGTGCCGTAGGGAGTCTGCGTTTTGACGGGTGATACGGGATACACGTCACGCATATCGAAGCTGCTCGGAAGCTCGAAGCCGTCCGATACCGCGGGAGCATAGCCGCTCACCTGCGGCTCGAGCACGAGCTCGGAGTCAGCTTCCCTGCCCGTCAATCCGAACACGGGCTGAGAAAGCGAATACCCGCGCGATGTGCCGCTGTCCTCAGCCGCACACTGCTCCGCAAAGCCGACAGCTCCGTTATATGAAGCGGCAAGGCTCAGAGCTGCCGCCGCCGAGACTGCACGCCTCAGAAAAGCTCTCATTCTATCCCTCCCCGTCAGGAAATAACGTCACGCGCGGTGTAGTAGGCGATGCCGAACCACTCCCTCACCCAGTAGGTCGGCGCGAGCCACCACGGGGTATGCGCGGATATATTGTACGCCTCCATGCCGAGCTTTTTCGCCTTCATGTCCGAGCGAAGCTGGTGGAAGCCGTCTGTTACTATCGTGATGTGCGCGGGCAGTCCCTCCCGCGCGATGATGTCGTGCGAGAAGCGGAGGTTCTCGTCCGTGGTCGTGGACTTGTCCTCCATATATATTCGCTCGGTAGCGATACCGCGTCCGACGAGGTAGTCCCTCATGCACTTCGCCTCGCTGATTATCTCGTCCGCACCCTGTCCGCCCGAGACGACGACGCAGACCTCCTCATTCTCCGAGAGGTAGCCGTAAGCCGTGTCGAGCCTGCGCCTGAGCATAAGGCTCGGGACGCCGTTTCTGACCTTGCAGCCGAGCACGACTACCGTCGTATCTGTGCTTGGCGGGATATCGTGCATCTCCCGCAGCATGAAAAAGCTCATCACTGCCGCAGCCGCTATGCTTATGATGACAAGTGCCGAGACCGTACACACGAGCACACGTCCGCCCGTGCTCTCCCATAAGTGGGAGACGAAGCGGCTGAAGCTGCCGTAAAAAATGAATACAGCCGTCAGAGCTCCCGATACGGACGCTCCGACGATGTTTCCGAGGTTGATTATCCCGCTCGTCAGCGGCAGGAGAAAAATAATCAGTATTATAAAAGAAATGAGAGTCGGTACAACTCTCATTTCTGTCCTGATAAAGTTCAGCATTGTTTTTTCGTCAATCCTTCTTGGTCGCGAGCTTGATTATGCGGTCGAGCTCCTCCTGCGAGGTGAGCTCGCTGCCGAGATGAGTCGGCACGCTGTTGTACAGTCCGTGGAAGTCCGAGCCGCCCGTCCTGATGAGCTCGTATCTGTCAGCAATTGCACTGAGCTCCTTGCGGTAGTTCTCGTCTGCGGAGTGGTGACCTATCTCTACGCCGTCAATCTTGCCCTTCTTCGCAAGCTCCTCAAGAAGCTCGATGTTGTCGTACTGCGCGGGGTGAGCCATGACAGCCACTCCCCTTGCGGTGTGGATAAGGTCGATGACGAAGTTTACGTCGGGGTACTCGCGCTCAACGTAGCATGAGCCCGTCTTGGGGTTGAAGAGCTCGCTGTCGAGCTCGCCGTAGAACTCGAGCGCGTAGCCGTAGTCTATGAGTGCACGCATGATGTGCTGCTTGAATATGCTCTTTGAAGCAGTGGTGTGCTTGAGTATGCTCTCAAGCGTGATGGGGTACTTCTCCATCACCTTGTCTATCATTTCCTTCGAGCAAGCCTTTCTTATCTCGCAGGATTTCAGGCACAAGCCCTCAAGTCTGTCGGGCTTCTGCGGAGCGTAGCAGAGAATATGTACCTTGCTGTTTCTGTCCTTGTCCCAAGCGGAGAGCTCCACGCCGCGGAGTATCTTCACTCCCTCGCGCTGACCGAGAACTTCGGCTCTTGAAAACGAAGCCATGGTGTCGTGATCGGTGATAGACAGGCAGTCTATCCCTGTGCGTTTCGCCTGTGAGATGATGTCCTCTATACCGAGCGAGCCATCGGACAGCTTGGTATGACAGTGCAGATCGCAGATCATTGATCAAACCTCTTTCCATGCCGCAATAAGACAAATGCGGCAGACAAAATAATATATACTGCATTATATGATGTCAATATCACAAAAAGAAGTACATACAGCGATAATAATTATATCACATCTTACGACAAATTTCAAGTATTTTCGTGCAATTTTATTATAGTAAATGCTTGAAATATATCCCAGTCTGCCGAAAACAACGTAATACAGCCTATTGAAGCGCCGAATAGAGCTCGCCCTTCTTGAAGCCCGTCTCCTTCGCGACCGCCTTGCAGGCATCGGTCGGCTTCTCGCCCATGGATATAAGCTTCTTTACCTGCTCCAGTGCCTCCTCGAGCGTGAGCTCCCCGCTGTCGGAGCTTCCGCCCTCGACTACAAGCACGTACTCGCCGCGCGGCTCGTTCTCGGAATAGTAGCTCACAGACTCCGCGAGCGTCATACGCAGGGTCTCCTCGTGGAGCTTCGTTATCTCGCGGCATATCGAGATGTGACGCTCCCCGCCGAAGAAGTCGGCGAGGTCGGCAAGAGTGGTCTTCAGCTTGTGCGGAGCCTCGTAGAATATCATCGCTCCCGTTTCGCCGCGCAGGCGCTCGAGCTGTTCCGCGCGCTCCTTCTTGTTCACGGAAAGGAAGCCCTCGAACGTGAACCTGCTCAGGTGCATACCCGACAGCGCCGCCGCAGTCACTACCGCGGACGGTCCGGGGACTGCCCTCACGTCTATGCCGTTCTCATATGCGAGCCGCACGAGCACCTCGCCGGGGTCGGAAATACAGGGCATTCCTGCATCGGTGACCACTCCGCAGCTCTCCCCCGCGAGCAGTCTGTCGATGATGTGCTGTGCGTCCGCGCGGGAGCTGTGCTGATGAAAGCTCACAAGCTCGTTCTTTATCTCGTGCCGAGTCAGAAGCTTCAGCGTCACGCGAGTGTCCTCAGCGCAGATGAAGTCCACCTCCGAGAGCATACGGAGCTGACGGAGCGTGATGTCCTCCATGTTGCCTATCGGCGTACCTATTATATAAAGTGTGCCGCTCATAACTGCTCCTTTCCCGTGTCGTAAATCCTTTGCAGCTCCTCCGTGAAGCCGTCGCCGCTGCGTATATAGAGCTGCGGCTCGACCTTCATGAACGGCTTCGAGCCCTTCTTGCCCTCAAGGAGGAACAGCCATGGCGCTTCGCCCGCGTTCTTCGACACCATGCGGAGGCGCTTCGGCTCAATGTTATGGGACTTCATCGCGTACATCACGTCGCTGAGCCTCTCGGGACGGTTGCAGACGCAAAGTCTGCCGCCGAATTTGAGCAATTTCTCCGCCGCCGCGCAGACGTCGTCTATCGTGCAGAGTATCTCGTGGCGCGCTATCCTCTGCGCTGTTATCGCGCTCTGAAAGCCCGCGTTGTTCACCTTATACGGCGGGTTGCAGGTCACGAGGTCGAGCCGCCCGAGGGGCGCGCCCTCCCACAGCTCCTTCAGGTCGGCGCACACGGGCACGATACCGCTCGTCTCGCTGCGCTCCATGCCGAGGCGGAGCTGCTCTATCGCGCCCTCCTGTATGTCCACGGCGTAGGTCACCTGCGGCGGCATCTTCTTCTGCATGATGAGCGGGATTATCCCGCAGCCCGTGCCGAGGTCGCATACCTTGTCCTTTGCGCGGTACTGCGAAAAATCCGCGAGGAGGAAGGCATCCGTGCCGAAGCGGTGGTCGCTGCTCGCGCAGACGTATATCTTATCTGTCAGTTTTTCGTATTTGTAGTCCATTCATTTACTCCGTATCATATCAAGCACTTCCGCCATTTTCACGCACCTCGCGTACCTGTTCTGCCAAATGAAATCGTTATAGTAGCGGTAGGTCTGCTCCGCTGTCATAAAGACATTATCGAAGGTAGAGTTGCAGTATTCGGGAACTATCATCTCGAAGCCGCGCTCAAAGCCGCACTTGACAGTCGCGTCAATGCAGTAATCCGTCTGCAAGCCCGTGACAACGAGTCTTTTCACGCCCTTCTCCAGCAGATATCCAAGTAGTCCGCTGTCACGGAAGGGGCTGTTCACATACTTGTCGAATACGCGCTCGCCCGCCGCAGGAGCAAAGCCGCTGTAAATATCATAGCCCGCATTGCCCTTGGAGAGCGGCTTTCCCTCGCCGTCATCGTGGCGGACATAAACGACCTCCACGCCGTTTTCACGGGCAGCAGCAATGAGAGCGCAAACATTCTGGGTGTATCTGTTAAAGGCATAGAGCTTATCATTGGTTATCAGTTCCTGCGCGTCGATAACAAGAAGAGCCGTTTTTGTCATATTATCGTTCCTCCGCCTACAACGATGTCACCGTCGTAGAGCACGACCGCCTGTCCGCTCGTAACGGCGCGCTGCGGCTCGTCGAATTCTACCATATACCGCCCGTCCCCGAGGTTGGAGACAGTCGCGGGCTGCTCGTGCTGAGTGTACCTCGTCTTTGCAGTCACGCGCATGGGCTCGGTCAGCTCGCTGACGGAAATGAGGTTGAAGTCGTCCGCGATGAGCGAACGCGAGTACAGGTCAGCCTCATCGCCGAGCGTGACCGTGTTCGCCTCGACGTCCTTGCGCACTACATATGCGGGCTTGCCGAGCGAGATTCCGAGGTGCTTGCGCTGACCGACGGTATAGCATATCACGCCCTTGTGCTCGCCGAGGACGTTGCCGTCCGTATCTATGTAATTGCCGCGAGCGGGCTCAATGCCCTTGAATCGGCTGATAAAGCCTGCGTAGTCGCCGTCGGGGACGAAGCATATGTCCTGACTGTCGGGCTTGTCGGAGTTGACGAGCCCTGCCTGCTCCGCCAAAGCGCGTACCTGCGGCTTTTCGAGACTGCCGAGCGGGAACAGCGTATGCGAGAGCTGCTCCTGCGTGAGCGAGTACAGCACGTAGGTCTGGTCCTTGCTCCTGTCGGCGGGACGCTTCAACAGATATCGTCCGCGCTCCGTGTCGTATTCGATTACGGCGTAGTGTCCCGTCGCGATGTAGTCGTATCCGAGCTCCTGCGCGCGCCTGAGCATAGCGTCGAACTTGACGCGGCGGTTGCACTCGATACACGGATTCGGCGTCCGCCCACAGATGTAGCTCTGCGCGAAATGCTCCATGACGTTCTCGCGGAAGCAGTCCTTGAAATTGAAAACGAGGTGCTCGAAACCGAGCTTCCTCGCAACATCGCGCGCGTCGAGGACGTCCGAAAGCGCACAGCAGGTCTTGCCCTCCTTTACCGCCTCCGCAACGTCCTCGTCACCGAACATTTTCAGCGTCACGCCCGTGACCTCGTAGCCCTTGTCTCTAAGCAGCATTGCCGCAACGGAGCTGTCAACTCCGCCGCTCATGCCGACCATAACCTTACTCATTATCTGCCACCTCAAAAAGTGCGCGCAGCTCGCCGAGCTCCGTGAAGCTGTAGTCCGCGAGCGCCTTTATCTGCTCCCACTCGGAGGCTGCCGTCTCCTCGTATACCGCCGCAGTCGCGAAGCCCGCAGCCTTTGCCGTCTCGATACAGTGGAGCGAATCCTCGACAACAAGCGTCTCCGCGGGCGATGTACCGAGGAGCTCCGCCGCCCCGAGGAAGATGTCGGGAAAGCCCTTGCCGTTGGGGTATTCCTTGTCCGTGAGCAGGAAGCTCATCCTGTCAAGCACGCCGCAGCGCTTCATCGCCGCGACCGCGAGCCCCTTGTATGTAGCCGTCGCAACTCCGTAGGGGATGCCTCTGCTGTCGAGGAAAACAAGCAGCTCCGCCGCGCCGTTTTTCAGCGGGATATTGTGCTCGTACTCCTCGCGGACGAGCTCCTCTATGCGGCGTATCACCTGCGCGGGAGTCATATCAAGTCCGAACTCGCTTATCATGAACTTCGCCGCAGTCTCTATCGTCATCTGCTTTATTTTCCACGATATCCCCGCGGGTGGGTCGGTCACGCCGTTCTCCGCAAGAAAGCGGCGGTCGATGTCGTACCACATCCCCATTGAATCTATCAGTGTACCGTCAAGGTCGAATATTATTCCTTTTATCAAGTTTTTGCCTCCGTAGTAGTTGTTGCGTTAGTAGTTGCAGGCTCCTCTCGTGCGGGCTTTTCTTCCGCCTCCTCAGGAGATATCAGCAGGTCAAGATTCTCCCTGAGCCATACCCTCTCGCCATTTTCAAATATGCGGTTCTTTTTCATCCACTCGCTTTTCTGCTCGTTGGTGGTGTAGTCGACTCCCGCCGACTCCTCATGCCCGCAGAGCACCACCGCCTGCTTGTCCATGCTCGCGTATATATGCTCGAACCGCGCCATATCGTACTTTCTGTTACCGACAAGCGGGTCTGCGACGTGTACGACCTTCTCGTCGTAGTCGAAGCCGTACAGCACTACGCAGTGCTGCATACCGTTGAACCACAGGTCTTCGCCGCAGCCGAGCTCAAACGCATACTCCTTGCCGATCTCCACCTGATCTATCGTCGTCCATACGATGACAGGTCTGCCCTGCTCTATCTGGTAGTATATCTGCGCCATTGTGCTGCCCGTCAGGTCGGCAGCGTACCAGTCCGAGCCGATGTAGTCGAAGTAATCGTTCGCCGCCTTCACGATGACGGGAGCATTGCAGCCAAAGCCGTCCTCCTGATGAGGGTCTCCGATATACGCCTCGTTCATCGTATAGTAGCCTATCCTGTCGTTAGCCATAAAAATGTCAGCCATCTGCACCTTGTCAGCCTTGAAGCCGTAATAATTGAGCAGCTCCGTCAGAGCCGTTATCTCGCAGCCCGTTGGCAGCTGCGGATTCTGTAATACAGTCTCGACGTAGAGCGCGCATTTCTGTCCCACCTTGTAGTCATCGGGCTTTGTCACGTCTATCTCGACGCGCGCGGGAGCTCCGTACTCGTTCGTAGCTTCGGTAGGCACCTCAGCCATCGCAACCGTCAGCGGCTCTATCCCCGACTTCGACGAAAAAGCAGACGAACCACGCTCAGACACGTCGTCCCCCCCGAGCTGCGACTCCTCGCCGCTGCACGAGGTCATCGCCGCGGCACACATCACCGCGGCTGCTATCACACACATTCTTTTTCCCATTCATTTCACTCCAGGTCTATCGCTATCTTCGCCCTGTAGTCATCAGCGGCGGAGGTCACTGTGTCAAGTGCAAGACCGTAGATGTCCGACGCTCTTCCCTCAAGCTCGGCAAATCGTCTTGTCACCCTGTTGGTCTGTGAGAGCTTCGCCAGCGACGAGCCGTACGGTAAAACAGCCTTCCCCTTTGCCGCCGCGAGTATCTCTCTTCCCCTTTCGTTGAAGGCAAGTATCCTGCCGTATGGCGGCATATGCGTCATGTCCTCGCGCGTTATCCCTATCAGCAGCGAGAGCAGTATCCGCTTGATACGTGCCATTGTGTATCTCTTCGTTTTGACGGTGCAGAACAGCTCCTCGAGCGAGCCCGCCATCCGCGCTCCGTATATCCTGTTTTCAAGTCCCTGCGCTATGTCGCTTATCTGTGCTATTTCCTCGGGCGACGCCATTCTCAGCTTGTACAGCATCACGCGCTCGAGCCGCTCGAGCTTCGCTATGCCGCCCTTTGCCTCAGCCTCAGCGACTGCCTTTGCCCACATTTCGGGCATTATTTCCGCGAGCTCGGAAATATCCGCTCCCGAAAGTATGCGCTCGCGTATGTACGAGGCGCTCGCGTAGCCGCCCTCGGAAACTCCGCTGTCGTGCGAGGCTCCCTCGCGTCTGACAGTAAACGGTTTCATCGGTGAGCGCAGAGTTTTCAGCGCGCGGAGATACTCTATCGCGAGCGTGTTGTTCGGCTCGGATACTATCGCCGCCGCGTTCGGATACACGCCGCTCAGCACCGAGGTCAGCGCGCGCGGATAGGTATATCCCTTCTCCATTATGTCACTTATGTCAGAGGCGCGCGTTTCAGCTATCTCGTCGACCATTTCGAGCACCTTTGACAGCTTGCCTATGTCGCCGCACTCGCTCCCGAAGGAGAGCTCGTCAACTGCTCCGAGGCAGTTGAGCAGCCATACTGCTCCCGCGGCGAAGTTCTCCGCAGAGGCAAGGCTGAACTGCACAGGCAGCTCTATGACGAGGTCGACTCCCGACCGCACCGCAAGCCGCGCGCGTGCGAGCTTGTCCATTATGGCGACGTCGCCGCGCTGGACAAAGCTGCCGCTCATGACGGAGACAATGTGAGTCGCGCCGTTTTTTCGTGTTTCGTTGATATGGTACAGGTGACCGTTGTGGAACGGGTTGTACTCGCAGATAAGACCGCTTATTTTCATAGGTTTACCTCACACTATATCATTATATCCCTATTATGCAATAAAAATGAACGTTTGTCAAGTTTGCGGCGGCGCGGAGAGAATTTCCGTTCTGAACAAACTACCGCGCGAAACCGAAAGTTTCGCTCAAGCCTTTTCAAAGGCTTGCGGGTCGAGGGCAGCTGAACAGCCCGTCCCCTCTGTCGCTTCGCGACATCTCCCCACACTGTGGGGAGTCACCTCGCAGGTTTCAAGGGCAGAGCCTTTGGTCGCCTCCTATGGAGGCGAAAAAATATCATTAAATCAAAGACCACCCTTCGCAAACAATCCAGTGAATTGTTTGCGAACGCGATGTCTGACGTTTCTATGCGGGCGCACGGAATGCGCCCCTACAATGCGTTGCCGCAAACCAATTCTATAGGCTCGGGCGAACAATGTGCGTCCCTACAGAAAAACAGGACACCAGAAGTGGTGTCCTGCTGAGATGTTGTAGTGAAATTACTTGGAGATGAGCTCGAGTGTATCGCGAGCGATGAGGAGCTCCTCATTTGTGGGAACTATCCATACCTCAATCTTGGAATCGGGTGTGGAAAGCTTTGTGAGCTTGCCTCTTATGGAGCGGTTAAGCTCCTTGTCTATCTTGATTCCGAAGTAGTCCATATCTGTGCATACGCCCTCGCGTACCTCCCATGAGTTCTCGCCGATACCGCCTGTGAAGAGGATAGCGTCGAGACCGTTCATAGCAGCTGCATAGGAGCCGATGTACTTCTTTATCTCGTAAACGAGCATATCAGAAACGAGCTGTGCTCTCTTGTTGCCCTCGTTAGCTGCGGACTGAACGTCGCGGTTGTCCGAGCCTACGCCCGATACTCCAAGGAAGCCTGACTTCTTGTTCATGTACTCGCTCATCTGCGAGGGAGTGAAGCCGTGCTTGTCCGCAACGAATGTTACAGCGGAGGGGTCAACAGCGCCTGTACGTGTGCCCATAACAACGCCGTCGAGAGGAGTGAAGCCCATTGATGTATCAACTGACTTGCCGCCGTCAACAGCTGTGATAGAGGAGCCGTTGCCGAGGTGGCATGAAACTATCTTGAGATCCTCAACATTCTTGCCCATTGCCTTAGCGAGAGCCTTGGAAACGAAGCGGTGAGATGTACCGTGGAAGCCGTACTTTCTTACGTGGTAGTTCTCGTAGTCCTCGTAGGGAAGACCGAACATGAATGCCTTGGGGGGCATTGTCTGGTGGAACGCTGTATCGAATACAACGACCTGAGGAACGTTTGCGGGGATAACGCTCTTGCAGGCACGGAGTGCGAGTGCGTGAGCGTGGTTGTGTACGGGAGCGAGCTCACGGAGCTCGTCTATCTTGTCGATGACCTCGTCGGTAACGAGCACGGACTTGTCGAATACGTCAGCGCCCTGTACTATACGGTGACCAACAGCGGATATCTCGTCCATGCTGTCTATCACCTTAGCGGAGCTCTTTGTGAGAGCCTCAACGAGCTTCATGAATGCCTCGGTGTGGGTGGGGAAAGCGCAGTCCTCGTCGAGAGTTCTGCCGTCGGCAGCCTTGTGAGCGATATGACCGTCAATGCCGATACGGTCGCAGTTGCCCTTTGCGAGCACGCTCTCATCGTCCATATTGATGAGCTGGTACTTGAGCGAGGAGCTTCCTGCGTTAACAACTAAGATTATCATAATGCAGATTCCTTTCAGAAAAATATTTTGCGTATGATATTATACCACAAATTAACAGATAATGCAACAGTAAACAAGTTATATTTATGTTTTAACTAACCAAAACTATTTGTAGGGGCGCATTCCGTGCGCCCGCGAGCTTATCTCAAAACCTGCGGGCGAGCGGAACTCGCCCCTACATCGTTATCCGATTACTTAAAGAGCGAAAAGCCCTTCTTCTCATAGGGCTCGGACTCCGAGGACAGCACCTTGTAGCCGTCTGCCTCGATAGCCGCCTTGAGCTTTTCTGCGTCGAGGGGCTGGTCGGAGATTATCTCCGAAGTCCCCTTCTTGTGCGAGGACGTCACCTTCTTCACGTCGAAGCCGTTGCGTATCGTGTCGTTGACGTGCGCCTCGCAGTGTCCGCACATCATGCCGTCTATTTTAAGCGTTGTTTTTATCATGCTATGCACCTCCTGTTATCATTGTATAACAAACTCGGTGATTTGTCAAGAAAAATGTAGGGGACGGCGTCCAAGACGCCCAATATTACGTATTGTTCTCCGCCCACTCGCGGATACGCTCCTTCATTCCCGCGATGTCGAGAATGCCGTAGGCAAAGCCCTTGCGGACGAGCTCGGGCGGGACGTACTGGTCGTACTTCTCGAACATCGGCACCTCATTCGGATACACAAGCGCGAGCGGGTCGAATTCCACCTGCGCCTCCTCCGCAAGCACGCGGAAGAACTCCTCGGGCTGTGCCTTCATCGTGAACTGGATATAGTACGGGCGTGCGGAGTCCATGCCTCGCAAGCCGAGCCTGTCTGCACAGCGGAGCTTCAGAAAGCGCTCCATTGCGAAAAATGCATACGTCCCCAGCCACGGGAAAAGCGCCCACATATTGCCGCCGAGACATATCAGCGGAGTTTCCGTCAGCCCCGAGTTGCGCGCGGACTGTCTCCCCTGCGCGAGCCTCTGCACCGCGTTTTTCATCAGGTAGGGATAGCTCCTGTCCTCGCGTAGCACCTGCCGCATCCTCAGCAGTATCTTCGTGTTGATGTCCCCCGGGCAGTCGCCGAAATAGGCGGGTACCTTGCCCTTTATCTTCTCGCAGTAAACGAGGCGGCGCTTGTGGTCTATCTCTTCGACGACCCACACGTGTCCCGCAATGGCGAGCTTCTCGCCGACGGGCGGCGGACTCACGACCGTGCCAAGCTCCTGCGAGTCCCAGCGGACGGTGTACTCCTCGTTCTCCTGAAATACGGCGTAGAACTTGAAGCTGTTGATGACGCGCTCACCCGCGAGCCCCACGATAAGCCCGCCCTCCTCCGTGCGCTGGATATGCTCAGTCTCGAGCAGGTGGCGGAGCAGCACGCGGAAGTCGTCCTGCGATATGCGGTGGAAATATTTCAGCGAGAGCACCCGAGATGCAAGCTGCGCGGGAGTGAGCTCGCCGTTGGAGGCAAGAGTGCTCATCGTCTGGTGGTAGAGCAGCGAAAACGGCAGTCTGTCGAGCTTTGGCGGCTCGACCCAGCGCTCCTCGACATAGACCTGCACAAGAGCTATGCCCTGTATCAGCTTCCACGGGACGGTCTCGGGCAGCATGGAGCGCGGCTCGGGGAGCTCCTCGCGTATGACGAACCACATCTCGGGCGGGAGGTCGCGCCTGCCCGTCCTGCCCATTCTTTGCAGGAACGAGGACACCGTGAACGGCGCGTCGACCTGAAATGCGCGCTCGAGCCTGCCGATGTCGATACCAAGCTCAAGCGTGGCGGTGGTGCAGGTGGTCATGAAAATGTCGTCGTCCTTCATCGCAGCCTCGGCGGTCTCGCGGTAGGCGGCGGAGAGGTTGCCGTGATGTATCAGGAAGCGGTCGGGCTCGTGATTAGCCTCGCAGTAGGAGCGCAGCGTCGTCGTGACAGCCTCGCACTCCTCGCGCGAATTGACGAAAACAAGGCATTTCTTGCCGCGCGTGTGCTCGAAGATGTAGCCCATTCCTGCGTCGGCGTGCTCGGGAGCAGAGTCCGTCTTTTCCTCCAGCACGGGCAGGGCTTCGACGTCCGCGCCGCCCTCGGGCTGGTTCTGCTGTGAGATGTAGAAGTGCTCCATTGAGAGCCGCCACTTCGTGCCCTTTGCCTCGATGCGCGGGATAACTGTGCCGCGATTCGTACCCGACGCGAGGAATTCTCCCGTCGCTTCGAGGTCGCCTATCGTCGCGGACAGACCTATCCTGCGCGGCTGAACTCCCGCGAGCTTCGACAGTCTCTCGATGAGGCAGAGCGTCTGACCTCCACGGTCACCGCGCATGAGGGAGTGTACCTCGTCGATGACGATGAAACGCAGGTCGCCGAACAGCTTCGGTATCAGCGCGTGCTTGCGGAGCAGCATGGCTTCGAGCGATTCGGGCGTAATCTGCAATATGCCCGACGGATTTTTCAGCATCTTCGCCTTGTGGGACTGCGCGGCGTCGCCGTGCCAGTGCCAGACGCGTATGTCCGCCTCCTCGCAGAGCTCGGTAAGGCGCGTGAACTGGTCGTTTATCAGGGCTTTGAGCGGTCCGATGTATATAGCTCCGACAGAGCGCGGCATATCCTCCGAGAAGAGAGTGAGTATCGGGAAAAAGGCGGCTTCCGTCTTGCCCGATGCGGTCAAGGCGGAGAGCAGCACGTTCTCGTCGGTGTTGAATATCGCCTCGCCCGCGGCAGCCTGTATCGCGCGTAGCGACTCCCAGTTGCTGCGGTAGATGAAGTCCTGAATAAACGGCGCATAGCGGTCGAATACGTCCATAGCTCCCCCTTATATCTCGAACTCCGCGAACTCGTCCTCGGTGCTCTCCTGCGAAGTCGAGGACGGCATATTCTCGGACATGATGAACTCGCTGATGTTGATGTGCGGATTCTGATACACGATGTCGAGGAGCTCGATGAAGTCGCGTATCACCTCGCGCGGAGTGATGTGGCTGCCCGCTCCGATGCGCCCGAATTCGAGCTTGATGAAGGCGACCATGTCGTCCTGCGTGATGACGCGCTCGTAGCCGAAAAGACCCGCGTGGATATCGGCAAGCTTCTCCGTCAGCACGAGCATTTCCTCATAGGTCAGCGGAGTGAGGTGTATCACGGGCGCGAGCATATCCTTGACGCCCTCGCGTCCGAAACGCCCCTCCGCAAGACGCGAGCGCAGAGCCTCGTAGCTGTACACGCCGCGCCGCGTATCCTCGATGCACTGCGGAGTTCCGCCCATTATTATGCCGAGGTGCTTCGCCTTGCCCTGAAGCGTGTCATTGTACATCGTCAGTATCTTTTCGTAGTTGTACTGGCGGGTTATCGCGTTCGGAATCTTGTAGATGTTCACGAGCTCGTCGATGAGGACGAGCAGTCCGCCGTAGCCCGCCCGCGTGAGGAATACGGCGAACAGCTTGATGTACTCGTACCAGTCGTCGTCAGTGATGATTATGTTCACGCCGAGGTCGTTCTTTGCCTCGGTTTTCGTCGTATATTCGCCGCGGAACCACTTCACGACCTTCGCCTTGCTCTCATCGTCGCCCGCCGCGTATGAGCGGTAGTATATCGTCAGCAGCTTCGCAAAATCGAAGCCGTGTACCATTTCATTCAGCGCGGATATGACCTCGAATATCTTCCTCTCGACCGCCTTTGCGAAGTCCGCAGAATCGGGCGCAAGTCCCGTCTCCGCCGCAGTCTCGGTCTGCACCGAGCTTATCCAGCGGTCGAGTATGAGCGTAAGAGCTCCGCCGTCGGGACGCGTTTTCGTCGACATATTACGGATAAGCTCCTTGTACGTGGCAAGTCCCTGCCCCTTTGTGCCTTGGAGTCTGCGCTCGGGCGAGAGGTCGGCGTCAACTACGACAAAGCCTCTGTCCATGACGTGGGCGCGGATAGTTTGCAGGAGGAAGCTCTTGCCGCTTCCATACTTGCCGACAATGAAACGGAACGAGGCTCCGCCGTCTGCGATGATGTCGACGTCGTGCAGTAGGGCGTCTATCTCGACCTCCCTGCCGACTGTGATGTAGGGCAGTCCTATGCGCGGCACAACGCCGCCCTTCAGCGAATTTATGACCGCGGAGGCAATGCGCTTCGGCACTGCGGGTCTGTTATTTTCAGGCATGATTTGCACCTCTTATACGTAATTTTCCAGCTCGTCGGCGTAGTCCTCAATGACCTCGGGGACGTCCGCAGAGCAGTCTATGACCGTGTCCGCAAAGCTGTCGAACATCTTGTCGTTTATGCTGTCCGCGAGCAGGGACGGCATACTCCCCGCCTCCCTCGCCGCGGCAGACCAGTCGCCTCCCTCAATGAGAGCACGCAGGAAGCTCCGCTCGCTGTCAGTCAGCGGAGAATCCGCCGCTGTTTCGGGCTCGGGTACAGGCTCGGGAGCGGGTATATCGGGCTCCTCGTCGACGATGAGCTTGTCGCGCGTGACGTCCGCCGCCGCACGTATCCCTGCGAGCTTCGAGAGGTCGATATCTATCCGCATCGCTTCTGCAACGCGCTTCTCCTCGTCCATTGCGTCGAGCTCGCGCTTTATCAGCTCCGCCGCCGACTTCGAGACCTCCGCGGGGCGGAGCTTGTAGCGGAAGTCGTCGCGCTCGCGCAGAAGATAGTCGAGCATCTTCATCAGCTCGCCGAGCTTCTGATTGCGCGTCCTGTTCCCGTAGTAGCGGTAGCACCGCCATATCCCGTTGCGGCAGGTGTAGCTGTGTATCGGCGAGAGCGCGTAGTCAAACGTGCGGGCGGCGTTCCTGTCGTAGAACACCGCCGACTCAAACAGCGAGCAGTTAAGCTCCGTCGGGTGACCGAATAAGTTCTCGCAGAGTGACTTCTTTCTGCGGTCGCGGAAGAAGTCCGACATCGCGCGGAATATGCGTACTGCCGCGGCTTTGAACTTCTCGGGCTCGGCGATGTAGTACCGCGAGCGCTCGAACGGGTAGCCCGAGAGATAGTTCATCGCCGAGAAAAGCTCGTCGTCGCCGCTCTCCTGCCAGTTCAGAAGCTTCATCAGCGCGCTGTCGTACATGATATCGGGCAGGTCGGCAATGAGCTGCGGGTCGAGCTGCTCGTATACGCAGTAGTCCGCCGTCCAGCGCTGTATGAGGCGGTTCATCTCCGCATTGAGCCCGCCGTATTCCGCGGTCAGGCGCTTCAACAGCGCGACGCGCTCCTGCGGGGACTCCGCACCTATGCCGTTTATAAGCTCATACGCGCGCATATACACGAACGGTATCGGCGCGGTCTGGTACTCCCCTCGCCTCAGCCTCGACCTCCACGAGAAGTAGCCGCGAAGCTGGTCGGTGTCGAGGTCGCGGTAGGTCGGATAATAGCGGACGAAGTCCGTCGTGTACTCGTAGACGTCGGTGTAGTCCTCCATGAATTTGCCCTGCGTATAGAACAGCCACGCGGAGGTCTTCCAGTACGCCTCGGGAGTGTAGGCGATGGCTTTCATATCCTTTATCTTCTGCGGAGTTTCGGGAGTTTTTATCTGTGAGGCGCGCTTTATTATCGGCTGGTCGGTGTAGACCTTGTCGCGGAAGGCACGGCTCCCGAGCAGCTTCTCATCGTGCAGAACAGAATCAAGTATGTCTTTCACGTCCGACATTTTCACGCCTCCTTTTCAGTATCGTTACCCTTCATTGTAACATAAAATAATTGAAATATCAAGCCGCGCGGAGACAAATTTCCGATTTATTCACCTTTTCCGTGAAATCGGCGGCGCAGACACCACGCTTACAGCATATTTCACAGGAATTGTCAAACCTTTGTTCAGCAGATGTTCGCGGCTTTTTTCTGTCCCCTGTTGCATTTTTTTCATTTCTGTGATATAATATAGTGAAACGATAGGCATTTCAAGGAGGATAAGCTATGTCCCATAAGCTCGAAAACAAAATCAATACTCTCGTCGACACGCTCATCGACGACTACGATAATGACCGAACCATCGACAAGACCGTCGCCTTCGACCACCCCGACAAGGAAAAGGTCATCGCTATAATCCTGCGTCTCAGGAACATCATCTACCCCGGCTACTACAAGAACGACCGATTTCACCTCTACACGGTCAGGAGCAATATCTCCGTCCAGCTCGAGGATATCATACACAACCTCTCACAGCAGATTTCCGTCGTTCTGCGCTATAATCCCAAGTATGAGAATGCTCCGCAGTGCGAGATAGAGCAGTCCGCCGAGGACATCACACTCGCCTTCCTCGAGCAGCTCCCCAAGATACGCGACTACATCGCGACCGACGTCGAAGCCGCCTTCCTCGGCGACCCCGCCGCCTTCAACAAGGAGGAGATAATCTTCTCGTACCCCGGTCTGTTCGCGATACTCGTCAACCGCATTGCGCATGAGCTCCACCTGCTCGGAGTGCCGCTCATCCCCCGTATCATGACCGAGCACGCCCACAGCGTAACAGGTATCGACATCCACCCCGGCGCCTCCATAGGCAGGTACTTCTTCATCGACCACGGCACGGGCATCGTTATCGGCGAGACCACTCAGATAGGCGACAATGTCAAGATTTATCAGGGCGTGACCCTCGGTGCGCTCTCCACGCGCGGTGGTCAGCTCCTCAAGAACCGCAAACGCCACCCCACCATTGAGGACAACGTCACAATTTACTCGGGAGCGTCCATTCTCGGCGGCGAGACCGTCATCGGTCATGACGCCGTCATCGGAGGCAACGCCTTCATCACCAAGTCAGTCCCCGCGGGCGCAAGAGTCAGCATCAAGAACCCCGAGCTCCGCGTGAATTTCTCCTCGGATAAGCCCGTCCAGCAGACGGAGCTACCGCAGGACGAAACGTGGTTCTACATCATATAAGCAAAAAACCGATGCATCAGCATCGGTTTTTTTGTTATTAGTCGTAACGCAGTGCGTCTATGGGGTTCATCTTTGCAGCCTTGCTTGCAGGGTAGTATCCGAAGAATACGCCCGTTATCATCGAGAAGATGATAGAGATGATTATTGCGGTCACTGACGGTACCATGACTATTGTACCGAGCACCTGCTTCGCTGTAGGAATGCTGCTTATTACAAGATTTGCGATGACTCCTGCAATGAAGCCGTTGAACAGTCCGAGAACGACTCCGATGATTCCTCCGATGAGGCACATGATGATAGCCTCAGTCACAAACTGGAACTTGATAGTCGACTTCTTTGCTCCGAGCGCCTTTCGTATACCTATCTCGCGGGTACGCTCCGTGACGCTTACGAGCATGATGTTCATAACTCCGACGCCTCCGACGATGAGCGAGATGGAAGCGATTACCGCTACGAAGATGGTGATGACATTGATGATGATGTCGATAATCTTCATCGTATCCTGATTGCTGAATACAATCGTCTCGAAGTTTTTATTTGCGGGATATTCCTTCTCAAAGAACGATGCAACATTAGCCTTGGCAATCTTGCCGTCAGTCTTGGGGTCAAACGAGAGCAGCCAGTACATATATCTCTCCTCGCCGTAGCTGCCCTGCATCTCTTTCGCGACGGAATTGGGGATATAAACGGGAGTTTTGATATCCTCCTCCCTGCCCATGGCTGCGCCTGAAAACAGAGAATTATAGGTGCATACTCCGACAATTGTGAACTCATACGGAAGTCCGTTATCAGCAGAGACCAGCTTGATGGTCTGTCCTATCGGCTCCTCATGGTTCTTGAAATACTGCCGCACAAAAACATTCGTTACCACGCAGGTGTACTTCTTCTTAGAAACATCGTCCATGGATATCATACGTCCTGCAAGCAGTCTCGAACCATCGTTGTCGAGAGTACCGTTATAGGCGCCTGTTATCTTTGTCCCGACCTCTTTGCCGAGAGAATTCTTGCTGGATGCTTCGCAGACGTAATTCGATTCAGCTATGCGTATATCGGGATATTCCTTGACGAGCTTCTCGACCTGTGAATACGTGATGAAGTCGTCAGGTGAAATCGTATCATAAGCGACGTCAGAGTCGACACTCGGTTTTGGCGACACATATACCTCCATTACGTTCGAGCCAAGAGAGTTGAGCGTTGTCGTGATAGTCGAGCGAAGCGTAGTACCAAGCGTCGTTATCGTGATAACTGAGCAGATACCGATGATGATGCCTATCATCGTCAGCAGTGAGCGCAGCTTGTTAGCCATTATGGAGCTAAGCGCCATTTTCAGGTTTTCCCATATGTTCATTCAGCGCTCACCTCCGTTCCAGGAAATACAGACTCGGGCTTTATCTTTTCAGTCACACCTGTATCGGATATTATCGAGCCGTCGCTTATCGTGATGATACGCTCCGTCTCAGCGGCAAGCTCGGGGCTGTGAGTGATGAGGACGACCGTCTTGCCTTCCTTCTCGTGGAGCTTGTGGAAGATGTCCATTACCATATGTCCCGTCTTGCTGTCGAGTGCGCCCGTAGGCTCATCTGCGAGGATTATCGACGGGTCATTCGCCATTGCTCTCGCTATGGCTACACGCTGCTTCTGACCGCCCGACAGTTCGTTCGGCTTGTGCGTGTATCTGTCCTGCATATCTACGAGCCTCAGGAGGTCCATTGCGCGGTCCTGACGCTCCTTCTTCTTCATGCCCGCATAGAGCATGGGAAGCTCGACATTCTTGAGGGCGTTTGCTCTCGGGATAAGGTTGAAGGTCTGGAAAACGAATCCTATCTCCTTGTTCCTTATCGCGCTGAGCTGCTTGTCGTTCAGACGGCTCACGTCGGTGTCATTGAGGAAATACGTACCCTCGGTTGGTCTGTCAAGCGCGCCTATCATATTCATAAGCGTACTCTTTCCCGAACCCGAAGCACCGACAATGGCAACAAATTCACCCTCGTGTATATCGAGGTCTATGCCGTTGAGTATCTGTAGCTCGTTCGGCTGACCGATATAATAACGCTTGATGATATTTCTCATCATTATCAGTTTTTTCGCCATATTACTCTCCCTTTTCGGCTTCGTCGGGGTCAGTATACGGCTCGGCGATAGTAACATCTCCGCCGTCAACGACTGCGTTCGCAACAACATCGGTAAGGACGATGTCGCCGTCATTGAGGTCGCCGGTTATTATCTCAGTGAGGTAGTTGGTCTCCATGCCCTTCTCTACCTTTACTTCCTTGGCCTTATAGCCCTTATCACCGTTCTTCTCGGCGATGAAGACGGAGAATGTGCCGTCGTCGTTCTGCTTTATCGAATCATAGGGAACAGCAAGGACGTTCTCCTTCTGGTCGAGAATTATCTTAGCCTTTGCGGTCATACCTATGAGGAGCTTGTCAGCGCCCTTATCGATGACTATCTCAGCGGAGTAACCGCCGCCGTTCATCTCGCCTGTATAAGCATTCATCTTCTGTCCGCTCATGATGTTGACAACGCGCTCTACCTTGCCCGTGAACTCCTCATCGCCTGTTGCGGTGGTAGTGATGACAGCCTTCTGCCCCTCCTTGACGCTGAGGATATCAGCCTCGTTTATGCTGACGTTTATCCTGAGCTCGGTAGTGTCCTCGATAGTCATGAGAGCTTCTGTAGTCGGGAAGCTTCCCTCTGCGATGCTGAGAGATGTGATAACGCCGTCCTTGGGAGCCTTTACTACGCACTTGTCGATGCTCTCCTTGAGCTTATCGAGCTGGTCCTGAACTGTTGTGTCCTTGTTGAACTTCTCGTCGTTTATAGCCTCCTGAGCCATTTCGATAGCATCGTCGGCAGACTTCGCGGTATCGTTGTACGCGTCTCTTGCGGACTGTACAGCCTCGTCATAACTGCTGAGCGTATCGCCGAATGCTTCGTACTGCTCCTGTGCAGCCAGATACTGCTTATAAAGTATAGCTGCCTCAGCATTGTCATCGCAGGCTTCATACTCCTCGTAGCACTCGTCGACTTCCTTGCCGAGCTTATCGTACTTGGAATATGCCGTTTCTCTCGCAGAAACTGCGTTATCTATAGCGCGCTGAGCCTTGCGGAGAAGGTCGGTCTTCTGATTCTTGGCGTCCTGAAGAGCCTTCTGATTCTTTTCATGTGCGCTGTCCAAGCGCTCCTTCGAGGTATCTGCTGTGTCCTTGAGCTTATCGTACTGCTCCTGATAGTCAGAGCTGTCGAACTCGCAGAGAATATCGCCCGCCTTTACAGCGTCGCCTACGCCCACATTAAGCGTCTTCACCTTTGCGGTGAGGTCGCTTGTTACCTTGACTATGTTCGAGCCCTCTACCGTGCCCGATACGCTGATGTAGTTCTCGACGTCGGTGTGCTCGACCGTATATGTAGTTATCGGAATGTTTATAAGATCTTTCATTCCGCACGAAGCACCACCGCAGAGAAGAGCCGCAGATATTGATAAAGCGGCTGCTGTTCGCAAAATAATACTTTTGTTCATATGAACAATACTCCTTTCGTCCTGATATTGACAATTGTATCACACACTTTTTTATTTGTCAATATTTTTCACGTAATATTACAAAAATGTAATTTTACGTAATACGGCTGAAAATGGCTATCGGTCATTTACTGTATCACCCGTATTAGTACAGATATATTCTATCACAGTGTTACAGATTTGTCAAGCAAAAAAGCTCTGACCGCAATAATCGGTCAGAGCTTTTTATATACAGCAATTTTTAATCAGTTATCTTTCTTGCCTCGATGTAGAAGCGCTTGTCATCCGCGTGCCCCATTGAGAAGGTCTTTCTCGGGAGCGCGCCGTCCTTGATAACGGTCGGGAAGAGCTCCGACTTGTCCATGTCGGGCAGTATGAACGCAATGCCGTTGTGCTTCTCAGCCAGCGCCTTGACGTTTTCGATGCCGTGGATATAGTCTATCTTGCCGCCCTTATTTTTAATGTAGCTGTCAAGGAAATTCTGGAGCGAGCCGACTGACAGATTCGAGGTCTGCTTGTGAATATACTCCTTAACTTCAGTACCGTCGCAGCAGGTTATTACATACTGGCTGCTCTCTGTATCATTAAGCTCCAGAGCGTGTGAAAGCTCATAAAGCAGGTCATCACAGTCAACATCATAAACAAGGCGGTGGATAGCCTCAAACTTGAGAGCATCGCTGTGGAGGTCGACTATCTCCGCGAGAGCATAGCGTGCAGGGTGATTCGAGAAGTCCTTGTCGGGGTTCGCCTTCTTGAGCTGCTCGTAGAACTCCTTCGCAGTCGCGAGAGAATGGTTGCCGTCGCCCATAGCATAGAGCAGGACAGGCTGTCCGCTCAGACCATACTTATTATTAAAAGTGTCGGGGTCAGCGAGTGCGGAAAGCGCGGAGTCTATCTTCTCCTGCGCTGCCTCGTCAACGAGATAGCCGCTTATGCTGCCGCCGTTCTGCATGAGCTTGGTGTCGTAGAGCTTCTTCATCGAGGTCTTGTCGAGCGCTCCGATGACTGTGTCCTCGGGGTCGTCAATGAGAATCATGATGTGCGGGAGCTCGAGAGGAGCGCCGTTTCTTACCTTGATTCGCGGAGGTATGCGCTCGATGACTGTCGCTTCGGTAGCGCGCACCTCGGAGGTGCTGCCCTTGGAGAAGTCGTACTTCTCGAGGTCTATCGCGCCGATGAGTCCCTTGCGGACAATGCCGTTGCTCTGCACGCGCTCAACGTAGACCATTGCGTTCTTGTACTCGGTGAAAATACCGTCGGCGATGTACTTGTCCATAGCCTTGTGGATATTGGCGATGCGCTCGGATACGTCGCTGTCCTCGAGGTAGAGCTCGGGGAGGATGAGGCTCAGCGTCGACGGAGCTCCGCCTACCTCAGCAGTTACGGCGTCCCAGTATTCGGGCTCGCTCGTGTACTGGTCGCAGGCGATGACTGCCCACTTGCTCATATCGACTTTGTCGTTCGGGATAAGTATATCCGCGCTGTGAAATGCTGTTGAGTTCATAGTTTTACTCCTTTATTGATGATATGAATTTATTTAGTTCCTGATTCAGACGTGATACGGGAAGTCCCACCACGTTGAAATAGTCGCCGTTTATTCGCTCCACGAGCAGTGCTCCCCTGCCCTGTATGCCGTAGCCGCCCGCCTTGTCATAGGGCTCGTCTGTGGAGATGTACGCCTCTATCTCGTCAGCTGTGAGCTTGCGGAAGGTGACGTCGGTCGTCTCCGAGAATGAAGCAGTAGCGCTGCCGTACATCAGCGTCACGCCTGTGACTACCTGATGTGTGCGCCCCGACAGGAGTTCCATAAAGCCGCGGCACTGCTCCTTGTCGGCGGGCTTGCCGAGTATCTCTCCGTCAGCGATGACCGTCGTATCGCAACCGATAACTACCGCTTCGGGATTTTTCAGCGACGCCGCAAGAGCCTTTATCGTAGCGAGGTACTCCGACGCAAGCATGGGCGGTATGCCCTCGG
This sequence comes from Anaerotruncus sp. MC2020, assembly GCA_000701945.1. Lineage (GTDB taxonomy): Bacteria > Bacillota > Clostridia > Oscillospirales > Ruminococcaceae > Ruminococcus > Ruminococcus flavefaciens_B. Next base: position 136,140 of record JNKE01000018.1, on the reverse strand, counting down.
GGACGGTCTCGTCCGCGTCTGCCGATACGGCAGTGAAGTCCTCGGTGATGAGCTTCATCAGCTCGCGTCTGCGCGGCGAGCCCGAAGCAAGTATTATTTCCATAGCTTTCTCCTTTGCAGTCAATAGTATAATTCTATCACATTTGCAGCGCTGTGTCAATCGTTTGCGTGCGATAATGCATACCTTATGTACGGGCTTCGGAACTCATTCCCCTGCGATATATTACAAAAATATTGACAAACTCGGGAAATTCCGCTATAATAAATTTTAGTGATTTTTTGGAGGGATACTATGAAATTCGGTCTTGTTATGGAGGGCGGCGCTATGCGCGGCCTCTTCACCGCGGGTGTCACCGACGTCCTGATGGAAAACGGTATCACGTTCGACAGCTCCGTCGGCGTATCTGCGGGCGCGTGCTTCGGCTGCAACTACAAATCGGGTCAGCACGGCAGAGCTATCCGCTATAATATCCGCTTCCGCGAGGACAAGCGCTATTGCAGCTGGAACTCCTATTTCCGCACAGGAGATATGTTCGGCGCGGAGTTCTGCTACCACACTATCCCCGAGAAGCTCGACCTCTTCGACAACGACTTCTATGAAGCAAACCCGATGACGTTTTTCGTCGTCGGAACTGACATAAACACGGGCAGGGCGGTCTATCACAACTGCCGCACCGCAAAGGGCGACGACCTCGAATGGATACGCGCCTCAGCCTCTATGCCGCTCGTGTCGCGCATAGTCAAAATAGACGGGCGGGAGTTCCTCGACGGCGGTATCTCGGACTCTATCCCACTCCGATTCATGGAGAGCACAGGCTGTGACAGGAATGTCGTCATTCTCACTCAGCCGCGCGGCTTCGTCAAGACTCAGAGCCGCACGCTCGGGCTCGTGAAGCTCCGCTATGGCAGAAAGTACCCCGAGCTCGTCCGCGCTTTCTCCGAGCGCCCCAAAATGTACAACGAGGAGCTCCGCTACATAAGCGCCGCCGAAAATGCGGGCAGAGCATTCGTTATCGCGCCGCCCGAGAAGCTCCCGATAGGTCATGTCGAGCACGATATGGACAAGCTGCTCGAGGTCTACCGCATCGGAAGAAACGCCGCAAAAGCAAGACTCGCCGAGCTGAAGGAGTTTATGAAAACAGAATAAGAAAACGGCTCGGTGTCCGAGCCGTTTTTATTATATGTTCGGCAGTCTGCAAAAAGGCTTTTTGCCCTCCCCTTTGACCATCTCAGCAAGTATCTCACGAATCTTTTCATGTGTATCTATATCCTTGCTGATTATTATGTAGTCCCTAATCGAAAAGCGCGGGAAAACTATCGCCTGTATCAGTGCTCTGTCGATTTTGTGTCCGTCTTTGATTTCCACATTTGAGAGATTATCAAAAATATCGCTGAAATACGCGTTTTCCTTTTTTCGGCAGCGGTGATTATAGACAATTACTGCTTTCGCTCCATTTTTGAGATAACAGCCAATTTCGTCGTAATACACGTACTTCACGCTTTTCTCAGAGCCCTGCGCAACAGATTTGCAGAGCAGACCGTTGTCGGGGTCGAGAAAAACTATTTCAAAGCCTTTCATTGCTTTCAGAGATTTATTATGCCAATCCACCCGCGTTTTACGCTCAACAACGTCGCTATAGTATTCCGCTCCGTCAATCAGCTTCAATTCTTTAAGCGATTTGACCGACGGATTATTCTTATCGATTGTTTGCATTTTTTCCACAAGCTCTACATAGTCCTTATCGCTTTTCTTAATCTTTGAAAAATCGCGCAATTCCCCCTCATTCGAGTTATCAGAATCGAGCTTCGGAGTATAGTACCAATTAATTCCGATTTTGAAACTTTTTTGCAGCTTCCGCAGCAAATAAAACTTGCCGAGGTCGCCGATATCACCTGCGTATCTGTCCTGCATAGCAATACTCCTTTATTTTAATGTCCCGCCTGCATACGCCTGATAAGCAACGGTCCGTTGTCCTTGAGCCACCTGTCCCACCTGTCGTAGTCGGGGAATACGCGGTACACCGCCGCGTAGAACTCCCGCGAGTGGTTCATGTGCAGACGGTGGCAGAGCTCGTGGACTACCACCGAATCAAGCACCTCGGGCGGAGCTTCCATGAGCAGGCAGTTGAAATTCAGATTGCCATTTGCGGTGCAACTCCCCCACTTCGTCCGCTGATTTCGGACCGTTATCCTCCCGTAGGTGACGCCGATGAGCTCCGCGTAGTGCCGCACGCGCTCGGGTATGACCCGCAATGCCCGCTGAGCCATAGCCTCTATGTCCGCGGGAGTGTACGGCTCCAGCTTCGCGAGCTCGCTGTTCGTGCGCGCGACCTTCGCCGCGTGCTTCTCTATCCAGCTGCGGTTCTTTTCGATAAAGGCAGCGATGTCCTTATTCGACAGCCTCAGCGGCGAGCGCACGATGAGATGCCCGTCTGCGGCGATTTGCAGCGCTATTGTGCGGCGCTTTGTCCGTATGACCTCAGCGCCCGCTATTATGGCTTCGAGCCCGCCCATGCACTCACCTCCCTATATCTGACGAAAGAAAAACCCGAGCTTCCTCGGGTTTTCGTGCTTCATTACAGCTCCACGCCGTTGAGCTTCAGCAGCTCGCGCGCGGAATCTACGGAATCTACGCCTGTCTTGTTCTTGACGGGCGCAAACTCCTTGCTTCTGTCGACCTCATACGCGAGGCAGTCGTCCTGCAGCTTGACCATGTCGAGCGCCAGCGTCTCGAACTTGTAGGCGTTCGGCTCGTCGGGAGTTATCATCTCGCCGCCTGCGTTCATGTACTTTATCTTCTTGAACGCGCGGTGCAGCGGCAGCTTCACCGACAGCGTCCTGTTGAGCTTGTCCACGCGGAACAGGTAGTTCAGTATGACGCCGTAGTTATACGAAAGCGTGCCGTCGGGCTCGCGGCGGTTTATCATCTCGTCGGTCATCTCGTAGTATTCCACGATTGACGGTCTGCCGTCCTCGAGGCAAAGCACTCCGACCTTCTCGTTCGGGTCAGCCTTCGCGACTACCTTTGCGCCCGAAACCTTGCCCGATTCGATAACTGCTCCGATGAAGCAGGGGTCAGCAATGCGCTGTAATACGTTATCTACCGCAAACACGTTCAGCCACTCGATATGCGCGTTCTGCACTATACGAAGCATACCAGTCTTAGCCATTGACGCGTACCAGCCGCCGTTTCCGTTGGGAGCGGTGGATATTTTGCCCTCCCCTGCAAGCATGAGCTTGCCGTTTGTATCGACTGTGGGCAGCTGTTCCTGCACGAAAAACCACACGTTGTCGTCGCTGTAGCCGAAGTAGTTGTGCTTCTCGAAAAATTCGCGGGTCTCCTTGTTGTTGTCCACGCTCGTCATGATGAAGAGCGGCACCCATGCGCCCGCCTGCTTTGTGACCTCAAGCAGATTGTTGATGAGGCACTCGAAAATGTACAACTCGCGTTCAACGCCAATTTTGAACATTCCCTTCGGGTGCTCGAATCCGAGGCGGCTTCCCTGTCCGCCCGCAAGCAGTACAGCTCCGACCTTGCCCGCGCGTATGGCTTCAAGTCCTATCTCGGTGAAGCGGTCGCGGTTCTTGGCGATGTCGTCGAGTGTCGTCGCGTAGAGCGGCTCGAATTTGCCGCGTTCCTCCTCTGCCTCGACCTCGTTGAGTACGGAGAGGTCAAGCGTTTCTATATGTGAGACCATTTTCAGCTGGTCGTCGTGAGAGAGCGATCTCAGATGCGAGACAATGTGCTCCTGATGAAGCATATTCAGCATTTCAGATGTCTTGTGTTTCATGTTTAGCCCCTTCACCTGCTCCCTTGCGGAGCGCCTTTATTTTAATGTAAAATTTAATCAATACTCATTACGGCAAAATATGCCCTTTATATTATACCCTAAAAACGCCTGAAAAGCAAGCAATTATCATCTATCTCCTTAAATAAACAGGAAATACTATCATATCAGACAAAAATAATCTCGATTTTTGTTCAACATCACAATGATACTCAGTGCATCATCATGTAAGCAAGGTTCTGTAATCCCCTGTCGCCGCGCCTGTAGGAATAGTACCCGCTCCCATGACAGGTACATTCGGCTGCTGAGCGCATATTCTCGGGAGCTATCCCCTCCCGCTCCGCTTTTACTCTTATCGCCGCAGCCATATCAAGGTACAGTCCGCCATTTCGGACACGGAAAATGCGCTCCAGCTCCTGTGCGTCAAAGCTTTGTGCAAATTCCTCTCTGACCTCCGCGCCGACCTCGTAGCAGTCAGGACAGATATGCGGTCCGAGGGCGAGACTGAGCCGCGCGGGGACAGCTCCAAGCTCCGCCATGCACGCGATTCCGTTGTGTATGAGCTCGCCCGCAGCTGCCTGACGTCCGCAGTGAAGCAGACCTATCACGCCCGCCTCCCTGTCAGCGAGATATATCGGCACACAGTCCGCCGCGATAATACTCAGCATGAGACCGCGCTCGGCTGTGACGAGCCCGTCCGTCTTAGTGAGGACGTTATCACGCAGCACGCCCATTCCGCCGTGCTCCGCACCGACTATGGCTACCCGCGAGGCGTTCGCCTGATACGGGCGGACTGTCATCGTGAGTGGGACTCCCAGCGTTCTGCTCAGCTGCACATAATCGCGCGACGGCGGGTCGTCAGGCTCGTTGCGAGTCCATATACCGCTGCCCGCAGTAAAGCCCGCAAGCACAAAATCGTCGGTTAGCTGCATATTCTCTCCTCCCGTCTGCAATGCAAAGGGCGTGATATATTGTCTATCACGCCCCGTCTTTTATCTTTCCTCTTTACCGATAGATATGTAATAGCGCTGCTTTTCTTCGTACATCATCTTGTCTGCCATATTGTAGAGCTCATCTATCGTTTCGCCTTTATTCCTCATCGCATAGCCTATCGAGCAGGAATACGGTATCTTGTCGACCTTCTCCCTGATGCGCCCGATAAGCGCCTTGACATCATCCTCAGTCGCGCCGAGACACAGTATCACGTACTCGTCACCGCCTATTCGGTATGCACGCTGTCCGAGCTGTGCAGAACTCCAGAAGCAGTCCGCGAGTGCGCTGAGTCCCTTATCTCCCGCGACGTGTCCCTCGCTGTCGTTCAGCAGCTTCAAGCCGTTCATATCCATGATTACAAAGGCTGTTATGAACTTGCCATACTTGACAGAGTCGGTATAGTAGCTTTGTCGGTTCAGCAGCTTAGTCAGCGGGTCGCGCTTTGTGAACTGCTGAAGCAGGAAAACGTAGTACAGAAAAACGCTGAATGCTATCGTGAACGTGAACCAGCGGTCGGATTCTTCAGGTATGGTGAGCGGCAGTATAAAGCATATCACCGACATCAGCGTTATGAAGATGAGGACCAGATAATCCTCCTTTTCCGCACGGCTCTTAAAAAATACATTGTACAGGAGATAAATAAAGTATATCCCTGCGACGCAATACGGCAGATAGCCGAGCGGACCGCGCATGAACCTGTTATCATCGGTAAAATAGAACACGATATGCGTTGGTATGGATAAGAAGCACATTATCGCGCCGAAAAGTGCAGGTATGTATACGATGAATTTCTGCATCGGAAACATTATCGTTATTATACTCACAAGTATGAAGGCTATAATAGTATAATCCGTCGCAGTAAGAATCGCACGCATTATCGAATACTCCGATTGCTGTCCGAAGAAATTCTCCTCAAAATAGCTCACGGAATAAACAAAGAGCATTATGTTTGTCATAACGATACGCTTTATCATCTTGCGTTCGAGATGTATGTCGGAGAACATTATCATTGCCATTCCGACAAGCAGAAGAAGCAGTCCCCAGTTGCACGAAAGGTAGCTCATAAACTCCATTCAAGTCACCTCCGTTTTATCATTCCGTGCGGTGATACGCCAATACCGAGCGGAACAGTAAGTTATATGACTTTCCTTCTGTTTATTATACCACACCTCGGACAAAATTGCAATAGCAGCAGGCAATTATCCCGCAAAAAAATCCGAAAAAATTCAGCGCATCCATCAATGTTGACATTACTGAGTGAGCGTGCTATAATTGTACTATATTTTACAGCCGAGATTCGGAAGGCGCGCGCCTGCAATGACGCGGGCTTTCCGCTGTCAGGCGTTAAAAGAACGGAGGGTGCAGCTTTGAAAAGATTTTTGATAGTTGTCGATATGCAGAAGGATTTTGTCGACGGAGCGCTCGGCTCTAAGGAAGCCTGTGCGATAGTTCCTGCGGCAGTCAGGAAGATCGAGGCTTTTGACGGCGAGATATTCGCAACGTTTGACACGCACTTTGATAATTACATGGATACCGCCGAGGGAAAAAAGCTCCCTGTGCCGCACTGCATAAAGGGTACGGAGGGCTGGCAGCTCAACAAGGATATAGCTGCCGCGCTCGCTAAGAAGAAGTACACTCCCGTCGAGAAGCTGACATTCGGCTCGGTCGACCTGCCGAAGCTCATAAAAAAAGCCGCAGGCGGCGAGGAGTTCACGCTCGAGCTCATCGGTCTCTGTACCGATATCTGCGTCATCAGCAACGCGCTGCTGCTGAAGGCGAGCTTCCCTGAGGTCCCGATAGCTGTCGATGAGAAATGCTGTGCGGGTGTTACCCCGGCAAAGCACGACGCTGCAATCGAGACCATGAAAAGCTGCCAGATAGACATTCTTTAAGGAGAAACCGATATGAAACTCGAACCGATAGTTATTTCACTGCTCGATACCGACCTTTACAAGTTCAATATGGATCAGGTCATCTTCCACAAGCACACCGACCTCTGCGGTCAGTATTATTTCAAATGCCGCAACAAGGGCGTCGTCTTTACTCCCGAAATGGTGCAGGAGATAAATGAGCAGATAGACCACCTCTGCACGCTCACATTCAAGAAGGAGGAGCTCGACTACCTCCGCTCCATTCGCTTCATCAAGGACGACTATGTGGAGTTCCTGAGGCTGTGGCACCCTATCCGCGACTACGTCACCGCGGAGCTCGATGCGGACGGTCAGCTGCAGATTGTTGTGGACGGTCCGTTGTTCTCGGCTATGCAGTTCGAGATATTCCTGCTGGAAATAGTCAATGAGGTATACTTCCGTATGCAGTACGACTACGACAAGCTGAGAAAATCCGCCGAGGAGCGCCTTGACGCCAAAATCAAGGCTCTTAACGACGGCACATACACGTTCAGATTCGCTGAGTTCGGCTGCCGCAGACGACTCTCCCGCGAGTGGGAGGACGTCGTTGTCAGACGTCTCTGCACCGAGACCGACAAGTGCGTCGGCACCTCCAACGTTTACCTCGCGATGAAGTACAACATCACTCCCATAGGTACGTATGCGCATGAGTTCGTGCAGATGTATCAGGGCATCGACTCCATACCGCTTTCATATACGAACCACTACGCGATGAATGACTGGTATGACGAATATGACGGCGATAACGGTACTGCGCTCACCGATACTATCACGACAGACCTCTTCCTGCTCGACTTCAACCGCTCAATGGTCAACAACTACACGGGAGTCCGCCACGACAGCGGCGACCCGTATGCGTGGGGCGAGAAAATCATTGCCCATTACAAGAAGTACGGCGTCGACCCGAAGACAAAGCTGCTGCTTTTCAGCGACAGCCTCGACTTCGACCGCGCGCAGAAGCTGTATGAATACTTCTGCGACAGGACAAAGGTCTCGTTCGGTATCGGCACGTTCTGCTCGAACGATACCGAGGAGAGTGCGCTGAATATCGTAATTAAGCTCCAGTACGTCAACGGCAGACCCGTCGCGAAGCTGTCCGACGATATCGGAAAGGCAATGTGCCGCGACGAGGAGTATCTCGAATACCTCAAGCGTTCCGTTGCGTTCAGGATTGACAGAGAAACAGCTGAATAAAAAGAAATCCCTCCGCGGCAGCTCCGCAGAGGGATTTTTTATGCTATGTTCATGACTTGCCGCTCGTGATATCAGCAACGAGCCTGCCGACGTCCTCCGCCGACATAGGACGTCCCCAAATAAAGCCCTGTATCAGGTCGCAGCCGACACTCCGCAGAGCCTCTATCTGCTCGGGCTGCTCTACGCCCTCGGATATGACCTCGAGTCCCATGATGTGCCCCATGGATATCATCGCCGCAACGTACTGCTTCGAGGACTCGTTCGTGTTTATCCTGTCAATGAAGCTCTTGTCTATTTTCAGCAGATTTGCAGGTATCTTGCTGAGATAGCTCAGTGAGGAGTAGCCCCATATCACGAGCAGGAACTCATCGCCGTTTATGCGGGTGATATAGTTCGGCACTGCGATGCTCTCGTCGTTGTAAACCGACCTCCAGCGTTCGGCAACCCCGATAAGCACGTGATTGCCCGCTTCAAGTCCGAGCGTATCGTTAATGCTCTTGAAGTGATTGATGTCGATAGATACCGCAGCGAACTTCTCCCCGCGGCTGACGAGGTCGGCGATATACTCCGTACAGGCAAAGCGGTTCGGCAGACCTGTCAGCGCGTCCGTGTAGCTCATGTGCTTGAGGCGCTTCAGCACCTTATACCGCGCGATATACGAGGACACGAAAAATGTGGTCAGCTCAAGCGTTTCCTTGATGCGCATGGTGTCGTTCGTATCGAAGTTGGTTGCCCATATGAAGCCGAGTATCTCATGTCCCTGCCTCAGCGGGAAGAGCACGACGCTCTCAACGCCCGCCTCCACGAGCGTAAGATACCACGGATTATTGACCCTGCTGTAGTAGTCCATATCGTTCTTGTCCTGTATGATGACGCAGTCATTCTCACTGCCTATCATGTCTATCCACGAAGACGCGATATCATAGAAGTCCTTGAACTCCGTAACACGCTTTATGCTGCTGTTTTCCCTGAAATCGGTCGCGAGTATTGAGTAGTTCTCCTCATCGTTGTTGAGCAGGAGCACAGTACAGCATTCCGCCTTGCATATCTGACGTATCTCCGAGATGACATTCTCCATTGCGTCTCTGAGATTGTTCGCCTTATGGCATATATCTCATCATCTCATATTATGCACCGACAGTACACAGATTTCAATAGATAAAATTCAAATAAAATCTGTATTAAATTGAAACAGTTAAACAATTTGATATAACACGTCGTTCACAGGCAGATTTTTCCCGAAAAACAGGAAAAAATATTGCAATTTGCAGCAGGCTGTGCTATAATTTTCTAAAAGCAGCTCTGCTGTAATTGTGATGAACGGAGGGTGAGCACTATGAAAACGAATAAGCTGACAGCCGCCGCTGTGGCTGCTGTGACCGCATTCGCACCGCTCTTTTCGGGCGGACTGACTGCATCTGCAAAAACTCCGCGCCAACGCCCAGTGTATCCGACATGGGTGCCGAAGGACTTCGAGTCAGCTCTCGAATTCAGCAACACCTACGGAAATACCCGCGTGGAGGGGCAGTTCGTCTGCTTTGTTCTGAGAAGAGGCGTCGATACCTCTGCCGCGAAGGGCTATTTAGCCTGCTTCCCTCCATATACCTGCTCTTACGACAGCAAGGTAATGAGCCGCTGCACCGATGAATTCTATTACGCGGTTGACGAACCGTGGGAAAACGACAGAGTATTTGAGGTAATCGTATTCTGCACCTCGTCGGTCGGTACATTCCATTTGACATTTGAAAGTGCGGAAGAAGGAATTAAACAATATACGTTCGATGTTGACGATGACTTTAATGTCACCGAGACGGATAAATACTCGTGGCTCCCCGACTGCGAAAAGGAGTTTGACGAATTCCGCAGGCAGAACGGCGAGGTCTCCGTCAGGGGCAACAATGTCATATTCTGCCTTGAGGACAATATGGGAGAGGGCGCCAGATGGGTCCATCACAGTACGGAATGGACGAGGTACGTCGAGCACATCCGCGATGTGGACTGCTCTGCACGCTCGGAGCTGATAAAAAACGGTGCGGTCACCAAGACTATCGAACTCTATAAAGGAGTAAAGAACGGCAATGAAAAGCTCACCGCGACCTACATGGACGCGAGTTCTGAGGACGGCGAGGTCTACAAAACTCTCACCGCCGACTGCGAGGTATTCGACGACGCGAAGTCGGTGCTGCTTGCAGGTCAGACGCGCATAACTGTCGTCGACAAGGACACGGGCGAGCCCTTCTCCGACGAGATACTGGCAAAACATCCGTTCACATTCGGCACGGATGTACGAATCGGGCGTATGTACACGGGACCTGTTTTCGTCGTTAAACGTAATCCCCAGTACATCGACGGCGAGCTCGCAGAGCTTTTCTACAGCGCTGACAGTTTTGATTTCTTGTGCAGCGACCAGCCCGAGATAACAAAGCACGAAAACGGTGCGCTCGACTTGCTGTTCAGGACAGACCTGAACATCACGGGCGATGTCAACAAGGACGGTGTCTTCGGCATCGCGGACGCAGTATGCCTGCAAAACTGGCTGCTCAACGGCAGGAACGACGAATACTTCGACTGGAAGGCGGCTGACCTCTGCATAGACAACAAGCTCGACATTTTCGACCTCGTAATGCTGAGAAAAAAGCTCACCAAAACAGGTCCCGCCGCTCATGTCAGCAAGGGTAACGAGCCTGTGCTCGTGGTCGAGACGGCAGCATCGTGGAAGCAGCAGCAGGATATCCTCGTCTACGACGCGAGCGGTACTGCTCACCACGTGTACAAATCAGACGGCAATGCGGCTTACGGCGATTACGACGAGCCTACTGTTGAGGAAAACGTTCCGATAATAGAATTCGGCAGCGACGGCTGGTATGAGGAGCTCGAGGATATAATCTCCAAGCCGTACTCGCTCTATGCCAAGCTGAAGCTGGACGAGGAAATGCTCTCGCAAACAAATGAGCTGTCACGGCGCGCGGAGGAAATAAGCAGCGAAAAGTGGCTGGAAACTCAGCCGCACTGGCTCGACGGCAGCACGATGACGATATACCTCGTGAACAAGGTCGACAGCGGCGAGACTCACCTTGCAAAGCTGTGTACTCTGCTCGCTTCGGACTCCTGCCTCGACAATGAAGAGGTGCAGGGCTACGTGCTGGGACTGCTAAAGAATGACGCGGTCGACTATCCCGACCTCGACATGGAGCTCGAAACATACCTGAAATATGCGAAAAATAAGTCGGAGGCTCCCGAGAAAGTGACAAATGTCACTGCATGAGTGATATATGTAACCTTTACAAGCTGCGTTTTAGGTAATATAATTTAATTGATGGCAGCGGTGAGAGGGCAGATACTCAGTATAAGTCGCAGCAGCTTCCTCTATGCCGTTGCGCCATCGCCAAGCACAGTATAAGAGAGGGCGTGATAGAAACATCACGCCCTTTAAATGTATAATTGCGTTTTCTTCTGTGCGGATATGATTCATCGTCATTTTGCGATGCAAAAAGGCTGCCCCTGCACAACCGCAGGGAGCAGCCCTTTTAATAACCGTAATATCAGTCCGTCGCCTGGAATACTGCTCTTACATAGCAATACAGGCTCGAATGGATAGAATCGTCGCCGTGGTGACCGCCCTGAACAACGTGCCATACATGAGGAACGCCGTTCTTAGTGAAGTTGTCGTGGTAGCCCTGCGGGGTGTTGAGTCCGACAACGTTGTCAGATGTGCCGCCCGTGATGAATATCAGGTGCGGAGTCTCCTCCTCGCTGTTCCACTTGAACGCGCCCTGACAGCCGGGAGCGGGGCATATAGCTCCGACATAGCCGAACTTGTCGCCGTACTTCATGCCTATCTGGAGCGACTCCATACCGCCCATCGAGAAGCCCGTGACTGCGGTGTAGTCCCTGCCTGTCTTGACGCTGTATTTCGACTCAATCTCCGGCATGAGGCTGTCAACGATGTCGTCAACGAAGTTATTGTAGCCTGCGACTGATTCAGGGTCGCCGAAGCCCGAAGCGCTCTCCTTTGTGGCACTCGTGAAGATGAGCGGGCATACGACTATCATATCCTTTGCCTCGCCCGAAGCGATAGCGTTTCCGACTATCTGACGGGTGTACATCACGCCGTTGCCTCTTACTATCATGCGGTCTTCGTTCTCGAAGAAGCCGTGGAGCACATAGAGTACGGGATACTCCTTGCTCTCGTCATAGTCTGCGGGAAGCAGGATATTATAAGGCTTGTTCTTGTTAGCCTTCTTGGAGAAATAGGTCTTCTTCTCAATTGTTCCGTACTTGACGCCCGGCTTCTCCTGATGCGAGTCGCTCGGCTCATTGTTCACAAGCTCGCTCTGTACCTTCTCGGTGAGCTCCTCCATAGTGTACTTGGTCTGTCCGGGAACTATTACAGGCTCGACCACAGGAAATTTCTTTATCTTACCAAGACTGAACTCACTGATGAGGACAAGGTCGGCTACCTCAAATACTGCGTTGCTGTCAGCATCAGCCGCCTTCAGCGTTCTCTTGTCGGTTATACCGCCGATTATTCCCTTGCGGGCAAGTATAACGTCAAAGGTGTCTATCGCTCCGTCGTAGTTGATATCACCTTTATTCATTTTTACAGCAGGCGGAGGTGTACCTATCTCGGTACCGCTCTTTGCTCCGACTACCTCGTCGACATAGAAGCTGCACTTGCTTCCGTCGGTCTCGACGTAGAGCTGCATATCAGATGCATCGCTCGGAATGGTGAATTCCTTGTTTTCGAGACGCGCCCACTGTCCCTTTTCAGCGGTTACCTCCGCTATCTTCGGGTACTCAGTGGTATCTCCGCTCTTGTACTGGAGCGTCAGATAAAATGTGACGGGCGACGACGTGTCCTCAGTCATTACATACGCACTGAACGCGTAGGACTGTCCCGCCTTGAATTCGGAGCCAAGCGGGACTGTGGCGCCGTTCCAGTCAGCCTCTCTGCCGCTCGCCATAAGCGAATTCACTCCCGAACGCGAAATCTCGGACACGACCTTGACCGATGCCGAGCCGCGCCCCGACCACTGCTCTTTTCCGTCCTCAAATGTGCTGTGCAGCAGATAGTCCGACTCGGCTGCCGATACAGGCATTGATGCAGTAACGGAGAGAGACAGTGCTGCCGCAGTGATAATAGACATTGCTTTTTTCATTTACAAACCTCCTTGTTTTCGTATTATCACCTTACATACTTATTATACCACATTATACCATACACTTTTCTTCTGTGTCAACCTACAAAATACGGATTTTTTGAGGCAGACCGCACTTCATTTTAGCCTGCTCCAAAACGGACGGACTTTCGTTTTTGATGTGAAGGTACTGGACAAAAGAGCAAAAATGTGCTATCATATAAGTTGTACTGCACCTCTGTGTACAAAGATAAAAAAGGTTCGGAGAAAAATGAAGAAAAACTATTTGACCCAGAATGTATTCAGCGCGTCCGTAATGCTGCTTTTCGGGGCGCTCTTCCTCATAGGCACATTCAATGACAAGACTATTGCCGAGACGCTCTATTCCCCCGATGACCTTCCTGTTAAGCTGGTCACGTCCATAGGCATCTTCCCGTTCTTTGAGGTTCTCGTTTTCCTGTTCGGAGCTTTGTTCGAGAGAGCACTCCATTCGGACGCGGGCAAGCCTGCAAAAACGACAGAGTGCGCTGTCTGTATCCTCACAGCAGCAGTCGTAGGCTTCATCGGGAGCGCCGCTATACTCGATGTGGACTGCTTCGGCGCGATATTTCCAACTTTGCAGAGGAACCCGCTTGCTATATCATTAGTCAGCCTCACTGTCGCCTATCCCCTGTTCTTCCTCGGGTACAGACTGGCGCGCAGGACAGATGACAGCCTCCTTGCAAAAAGGATAGTCGGACTGGTAATAATCATGCTCGCCGCATTTTTTACCATGGAGATGATAAAGAACATCTTCCACCGCCCGCGCTACCGCACAGTCGTGCTCGGCTTCGAGGGAGTCGGCTTCGTACCGTGGTATAAGCCGTTCTCGGGAGCAGCCGCTCTTGCCGAGAGCTTCGGCATAGACAAGGGAGAATTCCGCTCATTCCCCAGCGGACACAGCATCCTGAGCATATCTATGGTGTATGCGCTGCAATCTCTGCCGTGGTTCTTCCCCAAGCTGAAAGGAAAGGCGCTTGTGCTCTGCTCGGTCGGCTTCGCATTCGGAGCAGTCATCATGTTCACAAGAATGCTTCTCGGAGCGCACTACCTCAGCGATGTCTCCGCAGGAGCGATGATAGGCACTTTGTTCGCGCTCATACATAGTATGATACAGTGGCGGATATCGCTCAAAAGCAGCACGGAGCAGAAGGAAGTCCAGCACGCTTGACGCTAAAAAACGGCATTCTTATGAGTGCCGTTTTTCTGTTTGTAAAAAACAGTTGCTATTTCAGTGCTTTTATGGTATCATTCTATTATAATGCTTACAGGAGTTGGAAATATGAAAAAAATCCCGCGCATTCTTGCGCTTTCACTTACAGCAATGCTTCTCGTCGGCTGCTCGGAGAATCCCCCCTCTTCATCAGAGCCCGCGACCTACGTTCAATCAGATACAACGACAGCAAATACTACGGAAGCCTCAACACAAGCTCCGACAGAAGCGACTTCCGAAGCCGATATCCCCGCTGCGCTGCCTGTTATCTCGATACAGACAAAGAGCTCGGACCCGAATGCCGTCAAGTTCGTGACAGAACCCGTCGCCCGCCATGTTTCGCAGGCTATAGCTTCATGGACACCCAATTACGTTATGCCTCCCGCGCCATACTACGAGGACTGTACCGTCAGCATTTCAGGTGCGGACGGCACATCGCTCCTCGCTCCGTGCGACGCGCAGGTCAAGGTGCGCGGCAACTGGACAACGGTGTACGATAAAAAGCCGCTGAGAATAAAATTCGCCGAAAAACAGGAAATGCTCGGTCTGAATGGCAGCGCAAAGCAGAAGAACTGGGTGCTGCTCGCGGAGTACAAGGATGCGTCCATGCTGCGCAACAAAACCGCTCTGTACCTGTCGCGTGAGATACTCGGCGCGGACGGCTACTATGCGGCTGACTGCCAATTCGTACACGTCGAGATAAACGGCGATTACTACGGGATGTACCTGCTCGCGGATATGCAGCAGGTCGGTCCGCACAGGGTAGACGTGACTAAGCCCGAATCAGGCTATACAGGCACGGATATCGGCTATCTCCTCGAGTTCGACGGCAACTTCGGAAACGAGGACGAGCTTCACGGCTTCCCCCTAACCCTCGCGGACAACGCTCCCCTGCTCGCATATAACGGCAGCGATGATAAGGTCTATGCACGGGCTCTGCCGAAGAATAAGGCTGACCGCGTTAAGCCCGTCGGCATAACTATCAAAAGCGATATATACTCGAAGGAGCAGCACGATTTCATCGAAAACTATGTCAATAACGTCTACACGATAATGTATGAGGCTGCCTACAACGACAAGGCGTTCGCCTTCAATGACAGCTATACCGACATTTCAGAAACAACCGCTCTCTCGCCTCAGCAGGCAGTAGAGAACGTCGTTGATATACAGTCCCTTGCGGATATGTACATAATCAGCGAGCTGACCTGCGACGCCGATATATACTGGTCGAGCTTCTATATGGACGTGGATTTCGGTCCCGACGGCAATAGAAAGCTGACCTTCGAGGCTCCATGGGACTTCGACTCCGCAATGGGCAACAAGGACCGCTGTATCGACGGAACAGGCTATTACGCGTCGAATATCGTCCCAGATGTCAACGGCGGAAAAAGCGGCGGCGGTGAGTATGACTCGCTCAATCCCTGGCTGGTAGTGCTCGCACACTGCGACTGGTACCGCGATACGGTCAGCAAAACGTGGATAAGAACAAGTGACAGCGGCGTTTTCGAGCGCGCATACGCCCTCATCGAAAACGATAAAACTCAGCTTCAGAGCGACTTCGAGAAGAACTACCAAAAGTGGGACAACATCCGTAATAACGGCGATTTCGCGAATGAGCTCTCGGCTCCCGCGCGCAAATGCAAAAACGAAGCTGAGGCAGCGGATTTCCTGCTCAAGTGGCTGAAAAGCAGAGTTGGCTTCATGGATTCGGAGTTCCGCAAATAAACGCATATAGTCGAGCATTACAGCCGCTTATAACATCTATGCTGTACATAAAAGGCAAGATTTATTGTTAAAACAAAAAAATATTTGTGCAGCTGTTGACAGAGCGCTTTTCCCGTGGTATAATAATATAGTCGTATGAGACAATTATATCGCGGTGTGGAGCAGCTAGGTAGCTCGTCGGGCTCATAACCCGAAGGTCGTTGGTTCAAATCCAGCCGCCGCAACCATATTAGCATGACTAAAAGTATGACATGCAGGAAAAAGCCCGAAATATCGGGCTTTTTTGCTATCCAAATTCCGAAAAAATTCTTGAAAAAATGAGGGATGACATTGGGGTATTTTAGGCCTCTGGCTGGATTTGAACCCTCACAAGGAAAAATTTTGGAGTGAATATAGGTCGAAATACAGGCAAATCTCGATTTTTTCGGCAAAAAATAGTACACAAAGTTTCGGACTCGGTTTTAGTGGTTTTCACGAAATGTGAAAACACTGGAATCGAGTCCTTTTTTGTTTCCCAGAAAACCAAGTGATAGAAATACTATCAGCGATTTGTGAGCCGTTTTTGACGGCATTGGTTGCAGTTCGGGAAACTACACCACCGAGAGCAACTACAGCCGCTGTGAACGATTTTTGAGCCTCCTGTGGCAGATACATAGAAAGCAGATCACGCCTGCTGTCTATGGAATAATTATGTCATGAGAAAAAATGGTCAAATTCTACATGAACTGTAAGCTAACACATAAGGCTTTCAATCACAACACCAAACGATGCGATGCTGAGAAATGGATATTTCTTCCTCACTCAGACTTTAGGTTTATACTTCCTTATAGTATTATTTGATTATTGTTTAAACGTAAGATCCTCATATATGATATAGATCCATAGATGAGGTCTTCGTTATTATCTATCACATAATAAAATGTATTATACTTGCAAATTCTCCTGATTGTATATTATCACTAAAATATGTAACAAAAAGCACCAAAAAAATGATGAAGTTATTGACGGCTGGACACTTTTATGATATAATTAAACTATAAAATCATAGTATCTAAACTGCGTATTCATAGCTAATAATCGTTACTTTTCAATTGTACAGGAGGTTTGCAGCATGATAATCAAGATTGGATCACTAAATATGAGAAACTGGAGCTACTCCTCTAGAAAGGATTTTCAAAAAATTGCAGAGATAATTGTAAGTGAAGAGTTTGATGTAATTGCTTTACAAGAGATACTAAGTGAGGGCAAAATACATTGCAACTCGAGAATCTGTTGAAAAGCGACCACAGATAAAAGCAGTTACAACTGAGAAGCAGGAGCAGTTAATATCTGAATTGATAAAAGAGTTCCCTATGGCTAAACAGTACCTTGAATATGCAGACTATATTGCAAAGCCTACAGTTGAAAATGCATCGGAACTCATATCAACTATCATAGAACGTCATGCTGATGTTATCGGTAATCGTAAAAACTTTGTTGGCTACATGGCAATGCGCCCAGGAGCGGAAAGACGTGGTGAACATGGCTTGTTCAATGATAGTGATGAACCTATTGATCTCAATGCCGTTGCTAACGAAGTTGCAGAACATCCTGGATATATTTGGACTCACGTAATCTCACTGCGCCGTGAAGATGCGATACGTCTTGGATATACAAACTCAGATATGTGGCGAGACTTAGTAATGCGCCATATTCAGGATATAGCTAACGCACAAAAAATAGAAACAGCTAATCTAAAATGGTACGCAGCGTTTCACGATACAACACATCATCCTCATATACATCTCATAGTGTATTCACAGGATCCTCGGCAGGGGTACCTTACAAAAGATGGTATAGATAAAATACGATCTGTATTTGCAAATGATATTTTTCATGATGACTTGCAAAGCATATATCAGGCACAAACGCTCAGTCGAAATGAGTTGAAATCACTGTCGGAGAACAATATGAAAGAGATAGTTGCCCAGCTCGGTAGCGGTGAAATTGATGAAAGACTTGTTATGTCGATACAGAAACTGTATGAACAACTCCAGACTACGAAGGGAAAGAAAGTTTACGGTTATCTTCCTAATGATGTCAAGGAGACTGTAGATGAGGTATTTTCACTGCTGGCTCAGGACACAAAGATACAGGAACTATACGGTAAGTGGTGTGATTTCGAAAAAGCCAAGTATAGAATGTACACACAAAAGGATAAAAACTTTCCAGCTCTTATTGATAACAAAGAGTTCAGGTCTGTTAGGAATATGATTATCAGAACCGTCATTAAAATGAATAATGCTCAGGCGGTATCAGCGGTCCCTGAGTTCATAGATATTAAGGACGATGTTGAAGTTCAAGCTGAAGAAACAATACCTCAATTAGTAAACAATAACACATCAGATACTGTTTCAAGAGAAAGAGCCCTCAAACGAATACAAGCACGAAAATACATTGTTAGCTCTGATGAAAAACAAGATATATCAAAAGGTATAAAGATACTAACAGAGCTTGCTGACAATGGCGATGATCTGTCAGCATACAAACTCGGACAGATTTATCTCAAGGGTGATATAGTATACAGGGATTTTAATAAAGCCGAGAAATATCTGAGACAAGCCTCGGTGGACAACGAGTATGCTGTGTACATCCTTGCAAAGCTGTATCTTACAGATGAAAGAAAGAATTTATCAGAAGCGGTCGCTTTCAATACCTGCTTCTTCCATAAAATCAAGTTTTTCAGTCATGTACTCTTCAGAATACTGATTGTAATCGATCATCATATCGAAACAACGTTCTAAAAGATGAGCAAATGGAACTGATAGTCTCTCTGATAGTTCAGATATCAGGCAACAGGTTGAAGTATCAAACCCATATTCATCTGTTGCGTGTATAAATGTCTCGAAGTAGTCCCAGTCGGTATTACTTAGATTATCAGATTCAAATCTATCAAGAAGAGAATCAAGTCTGCTCTTATTGGCAAGATGATTCTCCAGTATTTTTCTGACATCGGGAACGGGCTTTTGGCTCTTGCGGATTTCTGTTGGTGTTTTGTTAAATTCTCTTTTTATGGCTCTTGTAAATGCTGTTTGCTCGGAATAACCGAATTCTGACGAGATATCGACTATTGACTTATCAGGGTTATTGATCAGCTCATCAGCAGCTAAATACAGTCTTCTTTTTCGGATATAATCCTTTAAAGTAAGATCACCTGAAGAAATCACCGCAAGAAATTTGTTGTAATCCTGATCACAATAGTTTGTTTCTGCGTAAATTTTCCTTGTTATTTCCTTATGATCAAGGCGAATATTCTTATCAATGATAGATAAGGCGTTTTCAAGAATGTTATCTTTCATAGTACTGAGTACCTCCTTTATTTGATGTCTATATTGTATCAAAAATTATCATATTAGTCTTGACATCTGAGTTGAAATAGATGTCAAGACCGGAGGAGCGTCCTCAATAGTAAGATATTTTCTTCATAGGTGTTGAAAAAGAGCACCTATGTTATAAGTATCAATTTGAAAAAAATCGTCATCAGAACTGCCCCCTAAAAATATAAATGATTAAAAAGCGGAACGTTTCATGCTTATTCAAGAATGAATTTTTGTTATTCTAATAAAGCCTCTAATCAACTTTGACTCCAGTGGGGTCAAAGTTCTTTTTGTCTTAATCAGAAATTATACATTTGTTCTCTGTTATGGTAAGATTGGCTACTTTTCTCTTAATATTATAGCATATTTTATAAAAATGGTCAATTAAAATCTAAGTTTTGACTTGTATTTTTTGTCGAATTGTGCTATAATTGTATTATGTATATTCACATTATTGTAATACTTATAAATCAAAATAATAAGTGAGGGCAAGACTATGATAGAGTACGCTCCTGGAATGAGACTTATCATTCGTGATGAAGAATGGATGATAAAGAAAATAGATACAAACGAGATTGGCGAACAGGCTTTGAATTGCATTGGTATATCGCCTTTAGTCAAGGATAAAGAAGCTATCTTCCTGACTGATCTTGAAGAAATCGAAGCTGTTGATCCTACAAAGGTTAGACTTATAATAGATGATTCGCCAAAATACACCAAGTCTCTACTTTACCTTGAAAGCCAGTGGCGGCAGAAAGCTCCGACCGATAAGAATATCCATATCGGTCATAGAGCTGCAATGGACTTAATGCCGTTTCAGCTTGAACCGACTAAGATTTCATTGAACCGTACTCGCTGCAGAATACTTGTTGCTGATACGGTTGGTCTTGGTAAAACACTTGAAGCTGGAATTCTTATGTCTGAGCTTATTATTCGTGGCAAGGGTAAGAGAATACTTGTTGTTACCTCTAAAAGCATGATGACACAGTTCCAGAAGGAAATGTGGAATCGCTTCACCATTCCTCTTGTTCGTCTTGACTCTCATAAGATACAGAAGATAAGGGCTTCGCTCCCATCTAACTATAACCCGTTCTTCTACTATGACAAGGTTATTGTCTCTATTGATACAATCAAAAGAGATGTAGAATACCGCACACACCTTGAAAACGCTTATTGGGACATTATCGTGATTGATGAAGCTCAAGGTGTTGCGGAACGTGGCAGCAGAGATTCTCAGCGTTCAAGACTAGCAAATATCCTGAAAGACCGTTCTGATACGATGATAATGCTTTCTGCTACACCACATGACGGTCGAGCAAAGAGCTTCGCTTCTCTTATGAATATGCTTGATCCTACTGCCATTGCCAACCCTGAAGAATACACAAAGGACGAAATCAAGGGTTTGTGCATCAGAAGATTCAAAAAAGACGTTAAGGATCAGATGGGCGGTAAATATCTTGAAAGAACCGTAAATCTTGTA
Organism: Anaerotruncus sp. MC2020; assembly: GCA_000701945.1. Classification (GTDB taxonomy): domain Bacteria; phylum Bacillota; class Clostridia; order Oscillospirales; family Ruminococcaceae; genus Ruminococcus; species Ruminococcus flavefaciens_B. The sequence continues at coordinate 115,304 of JNKE01000018.1, read as the reverse complement.
AGCTGCGAAGCAAGTCCGAAGGAAGAAGCTGTATTTGATATTTTTGCACAGATGCAGCTCGATATGGACACAAGCAAACCCAAAGGAACAGGTCAGCTATTTAAGACTTCCCTTGAAAAGTCCCTGTTTTCAAGCCCGAAAGCCTGCCTGAAAAGCGTTGAGGAACGACTTAGAAAGCTCCGCCACAAGTATCCTGACGGTGACATCAAGGACATTGCTTTGCTTGAAGAACTCAGGGATGCTCTTGCATTGGTAGAACCCCATGATTTTTCAAGATATACAAAGTTGCTTGAACTGCTCAGAAGCAGCGAATACAACTGGAATCCGAAAACTGTTGATGACCGTATCGTCATATTCACTGAACGTATTGAAACAATGAAGTTCCTTGCAAAGCAGCTAAGAGAAGATCTGCACATGAGCGACAAGCAAGTTGTGGAAATCTCAGGCGGTATGACTGATATGGAACAGCAGCGTGTTGTTGAGGAGTTTGGCAGAACAGAAGCTCCTGTAAGAATACTTGTCGCTTCGGATGTTGCCTCAGAAGGTCTGAATCTTCATTACCTCAGCCACCGTCTTATCCATTTTGATATTCCGTGGTCACTCATGGTGTTCCAGCAGAGAAACGGAAGAATCGACCGTTACGGTCAGGAAAAACGCCCTGATATTCGATATATGCTGATCTCAAGCAAAAACGAACGTATCAAGGGCGATATGCGAATTATTCGCATTCTCGTTGAGAAAGAAGAACAGGCGTTTAAGAATATTGGTGATCCTACACTCCTGCTCGGCAAATTCAACATTGAGGACGAGGAGCTTGTTATAAGCGAAACTATTGAAAACGGTTCTGATGCCGCAGCCTTTGAAGACTCTCTGCATGACGAAGAAAGCGAGTTTGATCCTCTGGACTTCCTGCTTAATGAAGCATCTATGGAAGAAACAGTTTCAGCAGTCAACGATACTGTTGAGGACGAAACACTTTTCACAGACAAGCAGTATCTTATCAAGGCGTTATCGTACATCAATAAGGACGAACAGCACCCGCTGAGACAGCTAAGTGAAATATCCGGTGTAGACGTTATGCTTACAGATGATATGCGCCGCAGATTATCTGCTGTTATACCCGAAGAAGCTATGCCATCAGGTGAAATTCTCAGGCTCAGCGATGATAAGTCCTACATAATGCAGGAAATGCGTAAGAGTATGCAGAATTCAATCGACAATGCTGCCTGGCCCGATGCTCAGTATCTATGGGCAATTCACCCGGTTATCGGCTGGTTGAACGATAAGACCGGCTTGCTGGTCGGCAGAGGTGAAGCTCCTGTGATCGGAGTCAAGAACTATATGCAGTCAAATGAAAGCATTTTCATTGTTGAAGGCAGTATGCCGAATGAACGCTCGGCAGCTCTTGTTGATGAACTCTTTGGCATAAGATATGTTGACGGTAAATTTGTCGAGTTTCTTGATATAAATGCGGTAGTAAACAAGACAAAGATCAATTCTGAACTTCTTGCTAACGAGCAGAATGTCACCGACGAAATGATTTCTGCATTAAGCGGACAGCTTGAAGATGTTGTAGCTAAGGCAAAGGAAAAACTTGCTGAGAGCTACCGTAAGTATAAAGAAGCCACTGATCCGCTGATCGATGCAGAAGTAGATAAGCTGGCAGAGCTTGAAGAAAAGCACAGGGATTATCAGCTCTCGCTGTTTACCGATGAACGTCGCAAGAGTGAAGCAGAACGCAGAGTAGATGAGCTATTCGACAGCTTCACAAAATGGGTGAAAGAAACACTTGATATAAGAAACAATCCTTATATCAGAATTATAACAGTTCTGACAGGAGTAGAATAATATGAGTATAGATCTGACCGGTATTGGGAACCGTAACGAGTATTATACCAATCACTATTTCTCCACAATGTTTGAGGATGGGGCAAGTGAACGTATAAAACAGTGGACTGAGGAATCCAAGAACCAAGAAACGAAAACTCCGTGGGCAATGCTCCGTGAAAATGCTAAACAGTATTATCCGATACACGACAGATACGACCGTGGACAGCCGCATCTTACCACGGCAAACAATATCATCAGTATGGCTGCACAGTACCTTGAATCTATGGGCTATGGTACGGTTAATTCTGTCACCATCAATGTTGATGATGAGTTTGAAGTACCTGTATTCCATGAGGAAGTCAAGTCTAATAAAGCACCGGTGCTTTGGGCAGTCCTTGCTTATTCAAGGGATAAGGACAGCGGCATCATGGAAAACAGCATCCTTGATTTCAATGCTGTAAACAATGATGTGCTTACTCTTACCGATGATAATATTGAAGCTCTTGCAACAAAGCTCCTGTTTCATACAGCAGAGCCTCCTCGTTTCCTTATCGTTATCGGCATAGATACTATCGTGCTGATTGACAGAAACAAGTGGAACGAGAAACGCTATCTTGAATTTGACCTTCAGGAGATATTCAGCCGTCATGAAACAACGACCTTACAGGCTATGTCTGTCCTTTTGCATAAGGACTCTCTCTGTCCTGCTGACGGTAACGCTCTTATAGATACGCTTGATGAACAGAGCCGTAAACACGCTTCGGGCGTATCGCAGGATCTCAAATATGCTCTCCGTGAGAGTATTGAGATACTCGGAAATGAGGTCATTTATGACTTGAAAACCCGTCAGGGCAAGAACCTTATCGAAGAACCTGTTGACGCTGCACAGCTCACTTTGGAGTGCTTGCGCTATATGTACCGTATGCTGTTCGTGCTGTTTATCGAAGCAAGACCTGAGCTTGGTTATGCTCCGATAAATGAACAGGTTTATGCTTCTGGCTATTCCCTTGAAAGTCTGCGTGATATAGCCGAGTCTATCCGCAACGACACGGAAGAAGTCGGAGAGGGATTCTATCTGTATGAAACCCTCAGCAAGCTCTATGAGCTTATCTATACGGGTTATCCGCAGAAAGAAGCCGTATACAACAGGGTGAAGAACCTTGAAAGCGTACATAACATCTTTATGATCCCGCCGCTGAAAGCTCATATCTTTGATCCTGAATATACACCTATGCTTGTAAATGCGAAGATACGCAACAGCGTTATGCTCCGTATCATCGACCTTATGAGCCTTACAAAGTCTACGGGCAAAAAAGGCAGCCGTCGTGGACGTATTTCCTATGCAAATCTCGGTATCAACCAAATGGGTGCGGTATATGAAGCACTGCTGTCATACCGTGGATTTATCGCAGAGCAAGACCTCTATGAAGTTAAGAAAGCCGGAGATAGCTTCAACGAGCTTGATGTTGGCTACTTTGTAACTGCCGAGGAGCTTGACCAGTACACCGAGGACGAGCGTGTCCGCTACGAATCGGGCGATAAGAAAGATCAGCTTCGTGTTCACCCGAAGGGCGAATTTATCTATCGTCTGGCAGGCAGAGAGCGTGAAAAGTCCGCATCTTACTATACCCCTGAGTCTCTGACACAGTGCCTGGTGAAGTATGCCCTGAAAGAGCTTCTCAAAGATAAGACTGCCGATGAGATACTCAGTCTTACCGTCTGCGAGCCTGCAATGGGAAGTGCGGCGTTCTTGAACGAAGCTATCAATCAGCTTGCGGAGGCATATCTTGACCGTAAACAGGCAGAGCTTGGCGAAACGATCAGCCATGAGACACGAATGGACGAGCTGCAGAAGGTCAAGATGTATATTGCCGACAATAATGTATACGGTATCGACCTGAACCCCGTAGCCGTTGAGCTTGCCGAGGTTTCTCTCTGGCTGAACACGATCTACAAGGGCGGCTATGTGCCGTGGTTCGGTACTCAGCTTGTCAACGGTAACTCACTGATTGGTGCAAGAAGACAGGTCTACCACAAGAGCCAGCTTACTGCGACCTCTAAGGGCTTACGCTGGTACGAGAACGCTCCCGAACATATCCCGTTTGTGAAGCTCGATGCAAGCGGAAGAAATATCGCACGTTCACGCTATCAGGTGTATCATTTCCTGACGGGCGATCCCGGAATGTGCGACTATACTGATAAGGTCATCAAGTCCCTTGAACCCGAAAAGCTCAAAGCGATGAAGGAATGGAACAAGAAGTTCACCGCAGCTTATACCGAGGACGAGTTCAAGAGCCTGATTGAGCTTTCCAAGCTGATTGATGCACTCTGGAAAAAGCAAATAGAAGCAAGACATGAACTTGAAGAAAGAACAATAACGGCGCTTGATGTTTATGGTCACAAGGACGAACGCAGAGACAGTATGTTATCTATTCGTGAGAAAGATAAGTTCCTGCGTGATACATATAAATCTGAACATGCACAGAATGCTAAAGAATATGCAAGGCTTAAATTTGCTATGGACTATTGGTGTGCGCTTTGGTTCTGGCCGATAAGTCAGGCTGAGCTCCTTCCGTCACGTTCGGAATTTCTGTTTGAGATGGATCTTATTCTGCGTGGTACTATGCAGACAAGCAATCAGGAAAAGCAGCTTTCCTTCCTTGCAAACGATGATGAAGACGAAGTGCTGATACAGGACGTTGACCTCGATCAGCTCTGCGAGCTGTTCCCACGCCTTGCGCTGGTGCGTAAGATTGCAAACGACAATAAGTTTATGCACTGGGAGCTTGAATTTGCTGATGTGTTTGCTGATAAGGGCGGTTTTGACCTTGTTATCGGTAATCCACCGTGGATTCGATTGGAATGGAATGAACAGAATTTACTTTCTGATAGTAATCCTATGTTTGCTGTTAAGAAACTAACTGCAACTCAAACGTCAAAACAAAGAGAAAACTCCTTGAAAAATTCAGATATCTCAAATTTATATTTTAATGAATATGAATCTATATCTGGACAGCAAAATTTCTTAGGGGCTTTACAAAACTATCCTGACTTAATTGGAATGAAAACTAATTTTTATAAATGTTTTTTACCGCAAGCTTGGCAGTTTGGCTCGAAAATAGGAGTATCAGCTTTCGTTCACCCTGATGGTGTATATGATGATCCTAAAGGAGGTTTATTAAGAGAAAAACTATATCCTAAATTAAAATATCATTTTCATTTTCAAAATGAAAAGAAGCTTTTTCAGGATATAAAAGACTATATTACTTATGGCTTAAATGTCTATTCTAATATTCATTCAGATTCGTTTGATATTATTTGTAATCTGTTTGATACATCAACTATCGAAGCATGTTATGACGATAGTATAGCAGGCGATATTCCAGGTATTAAAGACGAAAATAGCAATTGGGAAATTCATGGACACCCAGGTAGAGTCGTACATATAGGTAATAGGGAACTTGAATTGTTTGCAAAGGTGTTTGATGGTGGTAATAATTGGAAACAAGCCAAATTACCAATATTACATGCGCAGTTGTTTATAGAAGTATTAAAATGCTTTGGATTACAGAACAAAACATTAGGTACGTACAATAAGGAATTATATACTACCACTTTCTTTAACGAAACTAATGCACAAAACGACAACACGATTATATTTAAAAATGAATATCCTGAAACAATACATGATGCTATGTGGATTGGCGCATACTGTAGCTTAGCTAATCCTTTTTTTCAAACGACAAGAAGAATATACAAAGTAAATAGCGATTATGATTCGATTGACTTAACAATTATTCCTGAATTATATATACCGAGAGCCAAATATAAAGTCGTATGTTCAAAAGATGAATTGATGAAAAGAATACCTACAACATCATGGGGGGCAAAATGCAATGATTATTATATGCTTGTCAATAGAGAATTCGTAAGTACCGCTTCTGAACGCACACTGAATTCATGCATTATTCCAAAAAGAAGTATGTTTTTATATACACTTTTTGGGGTTATTATGCCAGATGAGAAACAAATGGTAGTTTTGTGTGCCTCTGAAAATAGTTTGCCATATGATTTTTTTGTTAAAACTCTCGGAAAAGCACATATAAATCTTGGTGTTAATCTAGCTTTTCCTCTTATATCACCATTGGAAAATGAGGAGCTAATGTTAAGAGGCTTGTTGCTTAATTGTTTGACCAAGCATTACGCAGAATTATGGAATAACTGCTGGGATAATTCTTTTTCTGAGCAAACATGGAGTAAAACCGATCCTCGCCTTGACAACAAACGTTTCTCCACCCTGACAAGCGAATGGACATGGGACACACCTCTGCGTACCGACTACGAACGCAGACAGGCACTTGTTGAGATAGACGTGCTGACGGCTATGGCTCTCGGCATGACACTTGAACAGCTCAAAACCATCTATCGCATTCAGTTCCCTGTATTGCAGCAGTATGAAGCCGATACATGGTACGACGCAAACGGCAGGATCGTTTTCACCACAAACCGCAGTCTCGTCGGCGTAGGCTTCGACCGTAAGGAGTGGGAAGGCAACGTCAAGGGCGCACCCGCAGGAAAGGTATTTCCAAGAACGATTAAAGATGATACTATGCCCGGCGGAGAGGTTGAGCGTACAATTGAGTATGTTGCACCGTTTGATAAGTGCGACCGTGAAAAGGACTACGAAACAGCGTGGAAGTTCTTTGAGGAGAAGTACGGGAAATAACCGTAATTATAAAACTATGAGGTGAAAAAAATGGAAGATACTAAAACACATGAATATATTTATCAGCCAAAACCTGGCTTTTTGCTGTACAATAATCTGATTGCCAATATAGAACAAGGAAAGATTAAAATACCGCAGTTTCAACGTAAATTCGTATGGGATATTTCTGCCACAGCCTCTTTGATTGACAGTATTCTTAAAGGATATCCCATCGGTTCATTTATTATTTGGAAAACAAATGAACGCTTGCGTTATGTACGTAACATTGGAGATATGGAACTTCCTGAAACTCCTTCCGGAGAAATGGTGCAATATGTACTCGATGGTCAGCAGCGTATGACAAGTCTGTTTGTCGCTCTTAAAGGTGCTGTTCTTAAAAATGAATCAGGTGCGACAGTGGATTATAGTAAGATATACGTTGATTTATCCGCTAAATCAGATGAACAGATTGTTATTACTGATACAACCGACAGAAAAAGTGATGCATTAATTAGCGTCGTTCAGCTTATCAATAGTAACCATAAGATCTACGCTAAGTATCCTAATTATGGTGATGAAATTGATAAATATAGAGATTCTCTACGTACATATCAGTTTTCTACAATAGAGGTTGAAGAAGCACCTATTGATATAGCAACCGAGATTTTTACTCGAATTAATGTCGGAGGACAAGCTTTGACAGTATTTGAAATTATGGTTGCCAAAACTTATGACGAAGAACAAAAATTCGACCTTGCAGAGCGCTATGATCAACTAATAGAACGCCTCTCTGGTGTCAATTATGAAACCGTTTCCAGTTCAACAGTTTTACAATCTGTTGCAGTCTGCATAGAGAAAGACTGTACTAAAAAGAAAATATTGAAGCTTGATAAGGATACTTTTATTAAAGTTTGGGATAAAGTAATAAGTTCTTTTGAAAGCGCTGTCGATTATTTTCGTACTTTCTATAGGATTCCGGTTTCACAGCTCCTGCCATATGATTCACTCTTAGTTCCATTTACTTATTACTTCTATAATCACAAGGATAAGCCGCTTGGAGATCAACAAATATTGCTTCAGGATTATTTTTGGCGATGTGTAATTACACAGAGATTTTCAAGTGCATCAGAATCAAAGTTAACACAGGATATTTCCAAGATAGACGATATACTTCTTAATAAGAAGCCTGAATATGATGAAGGAGTAGATATATCTGTAGACAACCTGAAATCCAAGGGCTACTTCAGTGTAGGATCTGCATATATCAAGGGACTCTTGTGTATTCTTGCATATCAACAGCCAAAGTCATTTAGTGATAATTCACTTGTAACAATCAACAATAGCTGGCTTAAAATGGCGACAAGTAAAAACTATCATCACTTCTTTCCAAAAGCATATATGAGAAAAAGTCTACCTGAAATTCCAGACTGGCTTGTAAATCATATTGCTAATATCACTATAGTTGATGATTTTCTTAATAAACGTTCTATAAGAGATAGAGCACCATCAAAGTATATTGCTGAATTTCAAAAAAGCAATCCTAACTTGAATACTACATTAAATACTCACCTAATTAGTGATCCGAACACTGTCGGCGTATTCAATAATGATTATAACTTATTTATGAAAAAGCGACTTGAAAGATTTAATGAAGAATTAAAAAATCGAATTGTATTACGTGAATTTGACAAGGTTTAAATTCTTGTTATTAGATTAACCAATTACAAAGGAGAGATGAAAATGCTCCCGACCATATTAGCCGAACAACTACAGGACGGTATCTGCGACTATATCCGCACGACGTTCCCAATGACCAACGAGCCGTTTCAGTGTTCACTGAATAAATTGCTTTCGACTAAAGACAGCGTATATCACGCACCGTACACCGCAGTACGATTGCCTTTCCGTGTCGCAGAGCTGAACGAGAACTACTTCGAGTCTATCCACCCGAAGTTTGCTCCCTACGTTCATCAGCAGAAAGCATTTGACCGCCTTAACGGAAACGACGGTCAGTCCACCATTATCGCAACGGGAACAGGCTCAGGTAAGACCGAGTGTTTCCTGTATCCGATACTTGAATACTGCTATAAGCACCGTGGTGAGCGTGGTATCAAGGCACTCATCATCTACCCGATGAACGCTCTTGCGTCCGATCAGGCAAAGCGTATTGCCGAGATCATCTATAACAGCCCTGAGCTGAGGGGTAATGTCAATGTCGGTATGTACGTCGGCGGTGAAAAAGACGAAACATCAAGCAGATTGATGAGTGAACATGGAGTAATCACGAATCATGATGTAATGCTCAATCGTGCGCCTGATATTCTTATGACCAACTATAAAATGCTCGACTATCTGCTTGTCCGCCCGAAGGACGCTGTTCTCTGGCAGGATAATATGCCTGAGACTCTGAAATACATAGCAGTTGACGAGCTTCATACCTTTGACGGCGCTCAGGGAACAGATCTTGCCTGCCTTCTTCGCAGATTGAAAGCAAGACTTTTTACCCCTGCGGGCTATCTTTGCTGTGTTGGAACATCTGCAACTATCGGCGGCGAGGAAAACAATCCTAAGATACTGAGCTATGCTTCTGAGATCTTCGGAGAGCCGTTTGACAGTGATGCCATCATCACCGAGGACAGACTTTCACCATCAGAGTTCTTTGACGGCTGCGAGGTAACAGATTTCAGTTTCCCGACAAATGAACAGGTGGAACAGCTTGCTTCTGCGGTCATTGATGACGATATTACGCACTTCTTGCAACTTTCCGCTGAATGCTGGATAAATGAGTCTGTATCCGATATAATGTCAGATACAGCAAGGTTGCAGCTCGGCAAAATTCTTATGCACCATAGCTTTTTCCAGTCAGCAGTCAAGCTCATGGGCGGTAAGTATTATCAGACCTCAGCTATTGCCGAAGCCCTTGTAACAAACTATCCTGAGATAGAAAGCATTGCGGATAAGGATACCGCTATCAATGCTCTTTTTGCGCTTGTTTCTCACGCCCGTATCGGCTCTGAGGGCAAACTGCGCCCATTCTTAAATGTACAGGTGCAGTTCTGGCTCAGGGAGCTTCGCCGTCTGCTTGCAAAGGTATCTCCTGATGATGTTACATATTCCATATCGCACGACCTCAATGAAAGACAGTCAAAGGAGTATCTTCCTGTTGTAAACTGCCGTGACTGCGGTGCGACAGGCTGGACTTCCACAAAAACAGAGCGTGGGTATGCTAAAATCGGCAGCCTTGACACGTTCTATAATATGTATTTCCGTTGTGATGATACTATCACAATGCTTTTCCCCGGAATGAGCGAATCGAACGGTTTCTTATGCCCTAAGTGTCATTATGTAAAGTTCAATACAAATGATGCTGAAAGTTGCGATTGTCCCGACGGTTGTGGGGAAATGATACCTGTATATATCCCGAATCTCGGTGCTAAATCCGCTAAAACAGGCTCTCAGGACAAGAAACAGTATGTTTGCCCGTTCTGCCATAGTAAGCGCGGTCTTTCCCTTATGGGTTTAAGAAGTGCCTCTGAAATAAGCGTAAGCCTGTCTCAGATGTTTTCATCGCAGTTTAACGACGATAAGAAAGCCCTTGCTTTCTCAGATAATGTTCAGGACGCAGCTCACCGTGCAGGATTCTTTAACCACAGAACATGGAGATTTGGTCTGCGTACTGCTATTCAGGAGTATTCCGAAACAAATGATTCTCTTGTTTCTCTGGAAGATTTTCAGAGGGGCTTTATTTCCTATTGGCATCAGAAGTTCAGTGACGAAGAATTCATAAGCCAGTTTATCGCTCCGAATATGACCTGGATGAAAGCATATGAGGAGATGATTGCAAACCGTAAGCTCGGAACGGACAAGTATGCAAAGAAACTTCTTGGCGATGTTGACAGCAGACTTGCTTACGAAATATTGCTTGAGTATGGCTTATCAGCTAACATTGGACGTACACTGCCGAAGTCCTCTTGCTCTGTTGCTGCCTTTGATCCCGATGTTATTGAACGTGTCAGCAATACTGTTTATCAGAGAGCAAGAAATGAGCTGGGCTGGCTTGTAAAAACCAACGAGACAGATGTGCGATACATGCTTATTGGCTATCTTGATCTTTTCAGACAGTCAGGTGCTTTTGATGATAAAGTTTTCTATGAATTTATCGAAAAGGACAGTTCTTATCATATATCTGCTGATCGTGTTAGATGGCTGCCTGGCTTACAGTCCGGCAGAAACACTCCGAGGTTTGTGATCGAGCCTAAAAGCGGGAAGAAGCACTACTATAACCTTGATCTCAAAACAGACCGAAAGTTTGAGGACTGGCTGTATAAATGCTCGGAAGATGTGCTAAATGAGTTTACAGACCTTTGTGTTATCATATTTGAGGAGTTAGTCAATGCAGGAATAATATGTAAGATGATAGACGATTTTCCTGTATATATCCCTTATGGCATCAATAAAAAGCATATCTACATCAGCAACAATGTTGTTCAGATGAGATGTGATGACTGCGGTACAGTTCTTCCTGTTTCTGAGGAAAATGCTGCGCTTTGGGAAAATGCACCCTGCAAGAGAAAGAATTGCCGAGGCCATCTGAGAAAAGCTGATACGGAATTGGGGTATTATGGCAAACTGTTCCGTAATGGTGATCTTTATCGTATTAACGCTATGGAACACACAGGCTTGTTGAAGCGTGAAGACAGAGAAATTCTTGAAACGCACTTCAAACTTGGCAGAGATGAGCAGAAAAGATGGGATCCGAACGTATTATCATGTACCCCTACTCTTGAAATGGGTATTGATATAGGCGATCTTTCATCTGTTATCCTTTGCAGTATGCCTCCGGCACAGTCTCAGTTCTTGCAGAGAGCAGGACGAGGCGGCCGTAAAGATGGTAATGCTCTTACTATGGCAGTTGCCAATGCTCGACCTCATGATCTGTATTTCTATGCCGATCCACTTGAAATGATTCAGGGTGATGTACAATCGCCTAAAATATTCCTTCAGGCATCTGCGGTGCTTGAAAGACAGTTTACAGCTTTCTGTATGGATTCCTGGGTTAAACATGGAGTAAATTCGAGTGATGTACCTGATAAACTGAATACCATACTCTCAAAGCTGGATTCAAAACCAGCCGATATGTTTCCGTTTAACTTCATTCACTATGTTCAGGATACTCTTACAAGGCAGATAAACTCATTTACAGGTTTGTTCACCGAACTTGATGCAGATGCTAAGGAAGAACTCCTTGTGTTCGCTAAGGGCGATGGTACTGAACAAAGCCCGATGTATCTTAAGATTATAGATAGTTTTGAAATTATAAAAGAAGAACGCAACAGTCTGAAAGCTAATATCAAGTCACTTGATGCAATGATCAAGGAATTACAGGCAAAACCACAGGATTCCTCATTCGACGATCAGATCAAGGAGCTTAATGCTGAAAAGGCTGCTCTGCATAGCGTTATAAACGAAATAAACAATAAGAATGTGTTTAATTTCCTGTCTGACGAGGGGTTGCTGCCTAACTATGCTTTTCCCGAAAGCGGAATCGTTCTGAGAGCATTGCTTTACAGAAAGGAAGAACAAGAAGGCGATTCTAAGACCAAATATGAAAAGCGTTCCTATGAGTACAGCCGACCTGCATCGTCAGCTATCAGCGAATTTGCACCTAACAATACATTCTATGCTGACGGCAGAAAACTTACTGTTAATCAGATTGATCTCCACACAGCTACAATAGAGCCGTGGAGACTATGCCCGAACTGTTCACACGCACAGCTTGAAGTCCCCGGAAAGTATTCTGCTTCCTGTCCTCAGTGTGGCAGTCCTGCGTGGGCGGATTCCGGTCAGCTTCGTAATATGCTTAAAGTGCAGATGGTGTATTCTAACACCGAGGATACTCACAGCAGAATATCTGATGACAGTGACAGCAGATCAAATACCTTCTATGTTCGTCAATTGCTTGTAGATGTCGATGAAGATCACGATATACTAAGTGCTTATCGAATGAACAATGATGATTTCCCGTTCGGCTATGAGTTTGTCAAGAAGGCTGCTTTGAGAGAGATCAACTTTGGTGAGAACGACATGACTGGCGAAAAAGTGTCTGTTGCCGGAGTTGATGAAGTAAGAAAAGGCTTCAAGGTATGCCGATACTGCGGTACTATCCAATCTTCCGATAGTCGATCACGCAAGCATTCTTTCTTCTGCAAAACTAACAAGAATCCTCAGCTACTTGCTGACGGATTTGAAACCTGTCTTTTCCTTTACAGAGAGTTTGAGACAGAGATACTTCGTTTGCTTATTCCTGCAACTACCGAGGATACATCTATGGTAAGAACGGAGTCCTTTATCGCTGCCTTTATGCTCGGCATGAAAGAATACTTCGGTAATGTAGATCACCTGCGTGTAGCAATAAGCGAAGTACCTATTCCTGATGCTGATTTCCGCAAGCAGTATCTTGTGATCTATGACTCTGTACCCGGCGGTACAGGTTACTTAAAGCAGCTCATGAACAATGAGGACTCGCTTACTACTATATTTGAAAAGGCTCTGACAAAACTTGAAAACTGCACTTGTGGCAATGATCCGCAAAAGGACGGCTGCTATCACTGTTTGTTTGCATACAGGCAGAGCAACCAAATGGGTTCGATTTCAAGAAAAACCGCTATGTCTATGCTTAAAAGTATATTGTCAGGCAAGAATAATGTTGAGAAGATACCTAAACTGGGCAATATCTCAGTCAATGCATTGTTTGACAGCGAACTTGAAAGAAGATTTATCGAAGCATTCAGTCAGCGCAGCAGTGATACAAAAAAGATAGAGGTAAACAAAGACGTTGTAAACGACAAGCCTGGTTATATCCTGAAAATAGGCTCTGTTACCTGGGAGATTGAACCACAGGTCTATTTCAGCGGAGCGGACGGCATCTGCGTAGATTCTAAGCCTGATTTCATCATCAGACCGATAAGCAAGGAGATCAGCCGCCGTCCGGTAGCCGTTTTCACTGATGGTTTTACTTTCCATAGGAGCATTGTTGCTGATGATACATTAAAACGAGCTGCAATACTGCGTTCAGGAGATTATGTAGTATGGTCGCTCAGCTATAAAGATGTTCAAAGCGTGTTCCAGACCTTAGACGAATACGCAACTGACACTCTAAATCCGCTGAAAATGCCTTCGGGAGCAAGACTATATAAACCGACAGTTAATACTATTGCAGGAGCCGACCAAATCACACCTGATAAAACTTCGGCATTTGATCTGCTGCTTGATTACCTTTCATTGGAACAGGCAGAAACAATATTCAAAGTTCACGCTAATGCCTATGCGGTATCACTGATAAATACATCAATAATGACCGACAATGTAGCCTTTAACGAATGGATAACGGCATTTGATGAAGTTAATTCACAGAGTCGATTTACAAGCAATCAATTCGCATTCAGAGATACAATGTTCGGTAAGTGGCAGCCAAGAAACAATAATCCAATGCTGAGTCTGTATTCAGGTATTGCAATATCAAAAGCAAAGGCGGATAGAAGCACCACATATACAGTTTTCGCTGTTTTTGATGATAAGACAGATCCTGCCAACGAAAAGTTTGAAATGGAATGGAACGGTTTCTGGCATTTCGTCAATGTTCTTCAGTTTAACCCTGAGTTTTCGTTTGTAACAGCAATAGGTCTTGAAAAAATGATCTATATGAAACTCGATGAACCTATCACTGTTACTACTTCGGGAACAGAACAGCCTGCTACAAACAGCGAGTGGGACAATGTTCTTGAAGAACTGTTTGACGATGCTGCTAAGAACATGGCTGAGAAACTCAAAGGGGCAAATGCTCCTGTTCCTGACGAGATAGGCTATGAATTGACTGAAAATGATGAAGTCATAGCTGAAATCGAGATGGCATGGACTGAAAGCAAGATTGCATATCTGACTGAAGATCAGACGGAGTATGAAGAAATACTAACTGAAAAGGGTTGGGCAATAATAAATAACGATACTGCGGTATCTAAAGATATGTTTGGAGGTGTAAACTGATGGATAATACTGCTACTGTTGCAATATCCTCGGATTTCCTGACAGCATTTTCAAAACTGCCGAGACAGATACAGGGAAAAGTTACGGAGTTTATCAATAAGTTCCGCATCAATCCAAAATCCTCCGGAATAAACCTTGAAAAGCTGCCTGCTATAGATAAGAATATCCGTTCAGTAAGAATCGATAACACCTATAGGGGGATCGTCGTATATCAGGAAGAAAGCTCTGTTTACTTGCTTCTTTGGGTAGATCACCATGACGAAGCATACGAATGGGCAAAAAGAAAGACTTGTCGGGTAAACAGTAAGACAGGAGCACTTCAGGTGTTCGATGTTCAGAATGTTGAAGTTTCCGAAGAAACAAAGCCGACAACTGTCAGCACTCTTTTCGGCACACTTACGTCCGATGTTATGATAGAACTCGGAGCGCCACAAGACCTTATTCCTTTTCTGAAAAGCATTCCTGACAAGAAGAATTTTAATGATAATAAGGACAAGCTCCCGTCAGATGTTTATGAAAACTTTTCATGGATCGCAGAAGGCTTTGATCCGCAAGAGATTATCGACATGATCAAGGCAGATACTTCTGATACAGAAGAAGAACCTGAAAAGACTGATACTCCTCCGATTACAGACGATTTCTCTGTTGCGTTGAAGAACTCCGAGAGTAAAAAAACATTTGTAGTAATAGAAGGAGAAGAAGAACTTCGCAGGATAATGGCAGAACCTCTTGAAAAATGGCGTGTATTCCTGCATCCGACACAGAGAAAGATCGTCAAGAAGAACTATAAGGGTTCTGCAAGAGTCCTCGGCGGCGCAGGAACAGGAAAAACTGTTGTTGCAATGCACAGAGCAAAGTATCTTGCATCTAAACTTGGTGATGACGAACGCATTCTCTTTACAACGTTCACTGCTAATCTTGCTGAGGATATTAAGAGCAATCTTAGGAAGATTTGTTCACTTGATGAACTTCAAAAGATCGAGGTTATCAATTTAGATGCTTGGGTAATGCGATTTTTGAGTGAGGTCGGTTTCTCTGCAAGAATAGAGTATGGTGAGGAGATAGACAAGCTGTGGCAAAGAGCCGTTGTTGATAGCCTTACAGAACTGGATTTTTCGTGGTCATTTTATAAGGACGAATGGAATCGAGTTGTTATTCCGCAGGAAGCACTCTCTCTTGAGAAGTACGTTAAAGCCAAAAGAACAGGGCGTGGAGTAAGACTTGACCGTAAGAAGCGAATTGAAGTTTGGAAGGTCTTTGATGCTTATCTCAGCCTTATGAAAGAAGAACAGATTCGTGATATTAACATGGCGATGTATGAGTGTTCCAAGCTGTTTGCAAACAGCGGCACAAAGAATAAGTATGCTCATATTATCGTTGATGAAGGACAGGATTTCAGTGACAACGCTTACCGACTGCTCAGAACAATTGCCGGAGAAGAAAAGCCTAATGATATATTCATTGTTGGTGACTCACATCAAAGGATTTACAGTAACCATCCTACACTTTCAAACTGCGGTATCAATGTCAGAGGCAGAAGCAGTATACTGAAAATCAACTATCGCACTACCGAGGAGACAAGAAAGTATGCGTTTGCACTCCTGAACGGAATCTCATTTGATGATCTGGACGATGATGTTGATCTTGGAGATAAATGCCGTTCTCTTGTACACGGAGAAGCTCCAGTGGTCAAGTGTTTTGCAGACGCTAATGAAGAACTGAAATATCTAAAAAATTGCATATCTGACTTGCAGGACAGATGTGTTCCGATGAAGAATATCTGCATTGTAGCAAGAACCAATCAGCTTGTCAAAGACTACTCATCCCTTCTTACCAAAAGCGGACATAGTGTTTATCAGATTAAACGCTCTAAAGCAGATGATCTCTCACATGACGGTATAAGAATAGCTACTATGCATCGCGTAAAAGGTCTTGAGTTCCAGTACGTCTTTATTGTATCGACTAATAATCGCATCGTGCCATTAGAAGCTGTAATAGATCATAGCGATCCCGTTACTGAAAGAGAATGCTATACTGCTGAAAAATGCCTTCTCTATGTTGCTCTTACAAGAGCACAGAAGCAGGCATATATTACTTGCTATGGTAAAAAATCTGAGTTTCTGTAAAAGGAAAGCTATATATAATGATAATGGCGATACTTCACATATGAGTATCGCCATTTTTCTTTATTTGTTGGAATGTCTCGTTTTTTATGTATACTAAGGGTACGTGATACTGTTTGAATTATGGGATATTGTTGTATACTGATGTGCATCAGTATTGATGAATAATTCAAGTATGATTTCGTCTATGGATTACAATTCTTGCATGGATCATATCCCATTGATATTACTTCTTCCCTTGTACCGGTATACTCTTGTTTGTTCTTGTCCTTCATCTGCTTTACACTTGAACAAGATGGATAATGAAATTTTTTGGTGTTTGTATTTAGGATATAAGTTTGAGAATTGCTTACTACGTTTCTGTCTGTAATCTCTGGAGATGCTTCGGTAGTCGGTTCTTCAATCAGCCAACTATCTCCATTAGCGTAGTTGATACCTATCTTTGGTTGTACGTTATAGCAGTAAACGCAGAACTGTATACCGGCTCCATTGTCTTCGAGTGAATAAGCTTCCATAAGAACACCACTCGCAACCAGATTATCACCATCAAATATAGGCGTTACTCTATATAAGACATGATTACCATAGGATTCTACATAGTTAGCTACCTTGTTTTCGAATGGCTCCATCCCTTGAGTATTCATGTAGCGTGTACCGGTTATCAAGTTCAGCACATTATCATTTTCACCTGCAAGTTGATAACCAATTAAATGACATCTGTTATATAAATAGTTCCCTTCTATAATTCCATTATACTTAACAGTCTGCCATCCTGAAGGCTTTATTGAACCAATTTCACCTCTTGGCTCAGTAGGCATAATCTCTTTACATATATTGGCATACGCAACTCCGCAGCGCCCAAGGGAATCGAAATCACTGTAGATTTCAAACACTTGATCTGGAAATTCGTTAAAATACGGAACGCTATTGTTTATTTCAATATAAGGCGAACCAGAATATGCTGGAACATCACTAAGCGAAAATGGCGGTGTTTCAGCTTTTATTTCTGTTGTTGTAGTTACAGGTTCAGTGACTGTCGTTGTTGTAGTTGATGGTGTAGTAGTAGTTGTTGTTGTTACAGTTGTAGTTGAAATACTAGAAGTAATTGAACTCTCAGTACCTTCTGAGGAAGTTACTTCTGTAGTTACTTCCGATTGCTTAATATCTGAGGGATTTAGACTTTTAGAACTCTCTGTTCCACAGCCAAATAGTGACAGGAGAATTGCTACAATGACCGTAAATGATAATGAGAATTTTTTCATAAGTTCACCGTCCTTTACTGCTGACTGGTAATATTGTAATATATCTATAAACATATTATATCATAATGTGGCAAAATAATCAATGGCATAAATACGGAGTATAGTAAACATTTATGGTTATACTTAAAATATTTATTGTTCTAATCACCACCATATTTTAAAAATAAAAACATATTGTTGTTTTCTTTTGCCTAATTGTGATAAAAAATTGCATATGGAATGGAAGGCATTTGTTGACATTTCTCCCTGTATAGTGTATAATTAATATGAATAACCGAAAGGAGAATAGCGATGAATTATGCTGGAAATAAAAATGTCAAGGCTGCTTTCAACAAAGATTATATAGTCGTTCCATGCTCATTTGATTCATCGTTTCCTTCGTTTAATATCTTTGGTATTAAGCGTTCGGCTTTTTGCAACAGTAAGCAAGCAGATATCTTGGCACTTGTATATAATTATCTTCTGAGAAGTTCAAAAGTAAAAAAAGTAACTGTAATGAATAGCCTTGGTAAGAATAATAATTTGAATGACTCGGAATGCCAACATATCTATGAAATGATAATGGTTATTCTGCTGCTTATAAAAAACAATATATTCGATGAAAACGTAAGTTTTAATTCAGATTTGCCTGATGAATTAATAAAAGCTGCGGTTTCTGTAATTAATCATTATGGTCTATTATTCGGCCGCATCACTCAAAAAGGCTATAAACTTATTAAATATAAACATTCCTCTACTTTGAGCATAAGCATTACAGGAAAGAAAGCAGATGTTATGCTAATTCGCTCAGATAAAGAAGTGTATTCTCGTGAGCTATGGTTCGGAAGAAGAATCACATACAGGCTCGGTGATGACAATAAAGCTGATTGCGAGTACCTTCTACATGAGATAAGCCCTTATCAAACGTTTTCAGAAGGTCAGTTTGAGGCTTTATGCAGTATTCTTAATTCGACTGGTGATTCAGTCTGTATAATGCCGACTGGAAGCGGAAAATCCCTTATTTTCTATATGATTTCCTACTTGCAGCCAATGCCGGTAATGATTATTTCTCCGACAGATATCCTTATATCTGACCAGATACGTAATCTCAAAGAAATACATAATATTGATGATGTCTCACGTTTGCTACATACCGAGGATGATATATTCACTGAATTTGATGTGTGTACAAAATTTACATATATGACGCCATCTACCTTTCAAGACCGTGATCTGCTATCTCAGTTTAAATTCCTTAATAAAGGAACTCAGTTAAATGGTTTACGAGAGGAAAAGGTAGTTCCTGAGTCAAAACTTGCATACATCATACTGGACGAAATCCACTGTATGTCAAACTGGAGCCATGATTTCCGTCCTGAATATCTGATGCTTGCAGGACATCTAAAAAACTATTTTACTGATGTACCTATCATAGGTTTTACAGGTACTGCGGATTATACTGTCGCCCTTGATATAAGAAAGCAGTTGGATATTCCACAAAACAACATTTTTTCTCCGATAGCATATGACAAGTTTAACACCGAGTATAGCTTTATTTGCTGTAAAAATGTCTCAGAAATGCAGGAGACTGTATGTGATATTATAGAGAAACAGATAGTATCAGCTACGCGAACGATAGTTTTTGTCAAATCACCAGAACAAATTCTTTTTCTGAGTCGCAAGTTTGGTTCTAGAATAGTAACATTTTCGGGCGATACTACTGATGGTTACGACTTATTCTCCTATAACAATTCTTCTGTTCTTGTTGCAAGTGCTGATCTTGGAGTAGGAGTAAATCTACCTAACGTCCGTTGTACACTTCATTTCGGACTGCCGATGTCCAAAAATGATTTTGTCCAACAAAGTGGACGAGCAGGAAGAAACAACGAAGATGTAATATCATATGTTGTCTATCTCGAACATGAAAATAATGCTCCAGAGGAACTGATACAAAGGAGTCTGTTATTTGATATCGCTCCAGAGGCTAAGCAATACAATGATTATTCCGATATTATTTCTGAGATATATCATTTTAGCTCACAAGCAGTATTAAAGCAAACTATAACAGACTATTATCATTATCTTGATGCTAAAGACAGACCTCTTTTAATCGAGAAGCTTTCCTATGATAATATTGATAATATAAAAAAGATCCTATATATGCTATATCGTATAGGGTATGTCAATGACTGGTATTCATCAGCAGATCCCTATAGTATTATGATAGACATAAGAAGCACCAATGGCAACTTCTTGGCTGAATCTCAGAATATGCTCGAAAGAGTGAAAGAACGTTGCCTTAAATTCCTGGAGTTCATTGATGAAGAAAACGATCACGCCTACGATATTCAACGCTCAACTTCCGTAGAAGATGTTATTGACATTTTTTCTGAGTGGTATTTCTCTCAGTATGTATATAAGCATAAGGAGGCGTTCCTTGATCTCTTTGAGTTTATAAACAACAATCTTGATAGCGATAATGATACTATCACAAATGAGATCAAGAACTACTATCTTCTCCCTTTTATGAAAATAAAAGACGATGAAGAAAAGTATCGGAGTATGATTCCTATGGATATAGTAAGGCGTTTTGTTCGTGGTGTGAATCGTGGCACAATATCAAATCTTGAAAGAAGTCTCGATGAAAGCTACAACACTAATATTGACTTTGCTGTATTTGCTGGGAATCTTAGGCTGAATCGCTTTGATACGAACAGAATGTGCCGTATTATTAATACTGATAAGGATAACTATTTATCGTGCATTTATCAAGCAATAACACGACTGTATAATAAAACAAGTATTATTTGCAGATTTGAAATAATAAAATGGGCGTATGAGAACAGCACTATTCTAAATGATGATTTTTCAGCTTTCCTGATAAAAATCTACTCATCAAATCCTAAAGATGAGATATATTATGGCATAATGGCTAAATCGCTCAATAAAAAATTTAAGGAGTGATAGAATGTTTGATAATATTGAAGCTCTTGAAAAAGAAATTGATAGTTTTCACAAGAATATAGCTAATTCAAATGAATTGATTGAAACGCTGAGAGACGTTACATCGGCAATTCGTGAGTTGAATACATCTCATAGTAGTATACTGGTACGAGCCGAAGAAAGCATTCTGACCGTACCAGATAAAATGATTCAGGATAACCATCGCCAACAGGCTGAACTTCTTTCCACAATCGAAAGAAATAACGAAGCTGCAAAAGAAGATATTAAGCGTGAATACACATCATATTCAAAGAAGATCAGTGCCTACAATAAAGAAGCGTCAGCTCTCATTGCTGGTCTTAACGACCTAACAAATCAGCTTTCAAGCATTAAAACTGAACTTACGGACGAATATCAAAGTAGTAATACAGCGTTCAGAAATGAGTTGATTGAACGCATAAACACATTTACTGCTTCTTCTGATAACAACGTAGCTCAGTTGATAAAAATGCAAAACGATATTCTCGGCAGCTTGGCAGATGATAAAAGCAGTATTGAGAATATCTCATTACAGTTTAATAATGCTCAAAAGAAGATAGATGAAATAGAAAACCTTATTGAAGCTAACTTTTCTAAGGAAAATGAAAAAAGACTGGCAAAAATAGAATCCGAACTAAAACAAAACAGCAAAGCAATAACAGAACTAAATGAAAGATCCGAAAACATGATGAAAGGTATTGAAAAAGGTAACAAAGCAGCCAGAATAGCTTTCATTATTTTAGGAATACTTCTTGTAGCAATAATACTACTTATTGTTGGTTTCAAGCCAAAAAATGAAGATGTTAGCCGAGCTAATATTGGGATGTCCCAAGTCTTGAATGGTGGGATAGACTCAATAAACGTATCTACTGATATCGATATTCCAAAAAACTACATAGGGGAACTAAAAAACAATTTACCGAACGGCAAAGGCACCTATGATTTTAGTGATGGTGCTTCCTATACCGGTCAATGGGAAGAAGGAGTAGTTAACGGTGATGGCACCTTCACTAGTTCAGGATTTAAACTTGAAGGAATGTTCTCTGACAACAAACTAATAACCGGAACTGATACCGTTTATAATGACAATGGCGAAGTTACATTCAATATATCTGATGGTATAGTCAATTACAGCAATGTTACTGTGATTTTTAACGACAATACAAAGTATACTGGGGAATGGAACGAAGGTATAAACGGCAAAGGAAATGTTGAATTCTCAAATGGGGATAAGTATTCGGGCGTAGTTCAGCTCGGTAAATTAAATGATTCAGGCGTTTATACCTGGAAGGACGGTTCATCTTACGACGGAGAATGGACTGAAGGAATGATGAACGGAACAGGGACTTATTATTATGGTTCTGATAAATCTCGCTATTTAAAAGGGAGTTTTGAAAACAACATCCCCATCGGACAACTTATATACTATTATAAGTCCCATGAATATACCACAATATGGACTGATGGCCAATGTAGTGAAATAACATATTAGAGGTTGATGTATGAACGATTTTGATTTTCCTAAGATCAAGAAATCTATAGAGGACTTCATAACAGAAGAAGATGGAAGAATGTTAAGAAGTAAGGCTATTGCCATAGGCTCTCTTATGGTTGTAATGGGGCTTCTTCTTGCTCCTGATGATGTATATGCAGGTCATTCTTCCCATAAATCTCACTCATCGCATAGCTCGCACAGCTCGGGCAGTGGTGGTGGCAGACATTTTAGCTCACATGAATCACATTCTTCTCATGTATCACATCAATCACACGTTTCTAGCGGCGGTCACTCAAATTCTCATTCTTCGCATTCTAATTCCCATTCGTCACATTCTAATTCACATTCTTCTCACTATTCGACAACTACAATTCCGCCAACGACAACAACTACAACAACCACTCTTCCGCCAATCAGCGATATTACTCCTCCACCTACTCCACAATCACTACCTGATATAGGTAATGTTGCTCCAGCAGATCTGTTTGTTCCTGATATTTCCGATGATAAAAACTAAAGGCAATATCGCATATGTAAGCGTTATTGCCTTTTTATTATTCTATCCAGCTATAGAAGATTTTTAGCGTTTCTTCGTCATCAAGCATATCAAATAAAACATCAAGCATGCCACGATAAATACGGCAGCGATAATTTGCGGGAGATTTTTCATACAAGTCTTTGGTGCTTGCATAGTTTACTACAGGACATACACCGCAATATGGTTGATAAACACATTGATTGCAGGTTGGTAAAGATTCGCTGATTGAAGCTTTGCAAACAGCCCTACAAGCAGAACTTGAAATAATATCTTTGTACTGGCTATCAAATACATTGCCTACAAGAAATGCGTTGTTTCCCATTTCTGAAAGCATTCTTGCTTCATCGCAAGTATAGATATTTCCATCAGAGTAATATGCTAGCTGACCAAGTCCACCTCCACACGGTGATCGAAGATCCATGTAGTTTTCGGCATATTGTAAAAGGATTTTACGCAAAAATATTCGTGCATGACCTTCAGAAAGAAAGTGACCATCCTTATTTATGCTGATAATGTACTCAATACAATTCTTATAAAAACTACAGAATTCTTCTGGTGTGTATCCTATTTCATTCCATCGATCAGCAGCCATGCCCAAAGGTGTCAATGGACGAATAAATATACTGTCCATGTCACGAATTACATACTCGTCTATTATCTCACGATATTTTTTCAGGCTAAAATGTGTTGTAGTTTGTATTGCGCCAAAATGGATGTTCTTTTCACGAAGCGAGTTGAGTCTATTATCAACCACTGAGTACATTCCATAATTTGAGTGTAAAAATGGTCTGTTGTTATTATGGACATCGGCTGGTCCGTCGAGGGAGGTTGAAAGCGTGATATTGTGAGCTATTATATATTCGAGCATCTCGTCGTTCAGCAAAGTAAGATTACTTACAATATTATATGATATATCCTTATCGCTGATTGAACTGGAATAATCAACAATATATCTGATAATATCAAAGTTCATAAGCGGTTCTCCACCTTGAAACTCAAACGACATGCTCTGGCAAGGGGATGAGATAGCAATATTTACAGCATTTTTAGCGATTTCCTCAGTCATGTATTTTCCGCAGCCAGAGTGATGCGACTTTGCTTGACAGTATACGCAGTCTCCGTTGCAATCTGTGGTAACTACAAATATATGCAAAGAAGTTGGGCGTAATAAGTATTGCTTCATGTTTCGGATATTCTGAGTAAAATTAAGGATAAATTCATCCTTCCTGCAATTATAAATAAATCCCTTTGCTTCAAGTTCAGCAGACTTTTGTTCGTTGGTAACACTCTTGCTGGTTATAAGCTCGTTAAACTCATCGTTACTGAGAATACAGTAATTACCAAAATCGTTTGTAAGGAGATAATCATTCTTACGCTTTTTAAAATTAAAATAGTTAAGCATTATTCATTCTCCTTGAATGGTTTCATTTCAGGAACGGCATATTTAAGAGAAGATGCAAATACTCCACCGCACATACTTTTTCTGCAACATTTTGAACAAACCTCACCATATCTGACTTTATAGGTGCTAATACTTTTTCGGTAAAGTCCAATGTACTTGTGCGGTACACTACAAAGTGGGAAATTATAAATACCTACATCAATTCCAGAAGATATCAGCAAATCAATAGCAGCTTCACAAGCAGAGAAAGCGCTATTATAATCAATCCAAATATCGCTGCTGTTAACTGCAGAATTGCCACACATCTCTACCGCCATGAAGTTAACGATAGATACACCATGTAGTTCGTTATCAATTAGTCGAGCTATATTAATAATATCGGCGTGATTATATGCGAATGCAATGATTCTGATTTCTACAGCGATGCCAAGGCTAAGGAGCTTTTTTATTCCGATAATGGTTTGTTTAAAACTGCCTGAAGACTGTGTTATCCTATCATGAAGCTCAGGATAGGAAGCGTGAAGGGGAATAGCTACAAGCGTTTTCTTTGGAAAAGAAGTCAATGCTTGTTGACATATATTATCAATTGAAAAGGAGCGTCCGTTTGAAAGTAAGAGACAATTGATACGTGGGAATCTGTCTCTGATTGCTTTCATGAGCTTAAAGAACGCCAAGTCTTTAAGTGTAGGTTCTCCACCTGTTATCACTAAGTGTTCAGTATGATCTGGAAGATATACCACTTGTTCGAGTATATAATTGGCATCAGTATCTATTGTATCTCTGCGAAAAGACGAGGTATATGCACACATTATACAATTGGAGTTACACTTGTTAGTAACAACAATAGTCTGGCTATATTCAGCAAAACTAAACATAAGGCTTATATTACCGTAGGAATTGACAAAAACGGTGTCGTTATCAAAGAATTTGCATTCACCAGTCAAATTGAATTCTTGAATACAATCACTATATATAAGCGAGATAGTATTTCCACTTATGAGCAAAACGTTTTTATCTGATAATCGATTTTTAGTGGCACTATCCTCAGATAAACAGATTCTTGCAATAAGTTCAGGACCTGAATAATCCATTAGCCGCATATAATTCCCACCACACTCTCTACGATAAATATAATAGTACCAGCCGAAATGAAGAAGCCAAATGGAAGATATCTGACTACAGATACTTCTTTAGCTCCGTATTTAGATTTTTCCCATCGATGTATGCTTTCTGCTTCTTCTTCGGTAAGGCGAGAACGCATATCTTCCGTAGAAATCCCAGGAAGCCCTTTGACTTTTGATTTTGACATCAAGATTGTTGATTGAATAGAAAGAAGCATTCCTGCTTTTACCTCTGATGTTGGAACAGTTTTATAATTGTACCTGTCTACAAGTAATCTTCTAATTATCAGGAATATCAAGAATATTATTAGAATTCTATAATCAGAGCCTATAAATCGTTGACCATAATCAGTTGCAAGGAGTATAATCACCTCGATAACAATCAATGGAATCATTACATATAAATGATTGAATATCTTGATTTCAGGTAGCTTGATAGCAATTATGCAATTAAGCAACATAACAGCATACTGATTTTCAATATAGAAGTCATAGAAAAGAATCCAGAACAGCTGATTTATTAAGGTTATTATTATAAGACCTTTAAGATATGCAATAAGGAATTTCTGTATATTGTAATTGCCTATTGGAGAGCCTTTATTCTTTAGAACTGCTCGAATATAAATGCTTTCACCTAGGATATAGATCATGCATACAACAAAAATATGTATTAATACCAATATCTCGCCAAACCAACCATGAATCCGGTTTTCGTAAAAGCATACTGGCATAGCAGCTGCTACACAAGAGAGTAATTTGCTATCTCCTGCACCCATATAATGCGTACCATACAATATAAGGCCAAACAAACTCATAAAGCAGAAGTTTGTAAGAAAAATATCCCAGTTACCTATAATAATGCTGCTTATGAGATTCATAATAAAAGCAACTGAAATTGCAGGCAGAATGATGATATTCCTGATTTTTTCATACCTTATATCTGTTATCGCTGATAGGATGCAAACTGAAAGACATATTAATATAAGGCAAATATCAATCGGTCTCATACAGTTTCTCCGAATTTATAAGGTCAATCAAGTAATTCTCAAATTCTGACATACAAATATTTTCCGGTATACTCTTAAGCATAGTAAAAGAACAGATTAACACACCGTTACCTTCTTCAACAGTTATTGATGCTATCTCTGAAAAGCTGTTGACAGCAATCCTTACTGCACTTAATGGGTACAACTCTTCTGAAAGTAAAAGCTTATTCATTTTGTTCAAACCAATCCTTCATAATTGAATCAGTAGATTCATCAATACTCTCTATTTCTGCTGTGCCTTCTGAATTATCTATTAAGGATGATGATAACGCCCTAGCCATTATCAATGTTCTGATATCTTTAGTATCAGTTTCAAGCTGTTCTTTTAGAGTCTGAGAAAGGATCTCATTTTTGAACTCATCGTATTCAATTGAATTATTGCTTGTTTTGGCTGATAATTCAACGATGAATTCCCTTTCATCTGCTGAAAGGTGAACATAGAATTCGTCGGTAAATGTATATGAGGCACGGAGCAAGGCCTTTTTGGAATATATCTCCTTTGAAAAAGTATATCTCATAGTATCTCACATTTTCCTTATATGATTTTCTACCATAATTCGTAGAATAGAACTCATAGATACATTATATCATCTTTAGTTATAAGTTGCAATATTAAGTTATTGTTGTATTTTCTATTAGAATAGTATATCTTTTGCTATTACTTCAATGCTGTAAATATCATCAAAAGGTATATTAGTTTTTATGATTTTCAATCGGCGATAAGGATAATTGATTTCAGCTACAACTCCTGTTATTGTTGTATAGGAATCAATATCAAAATAACGTACCTTAACTGTGACTCCAATACGAAGGTTGTTCAGAGTATGTGATATTGTTTCTGCATCTTCCTCACTAACATCCCTTCGGGGTTCAGTTATACGTTCCTGCATTCTTACAGTTTCATAGTATCCTTTAAGTGCCGCGAAAGGAGCAAATTGCATAGCTCTATCAGGAATTCTGCGATTTTGAATATTAGCCATTATGTCCACCTACCATCATATTACGTTTAATACCAGTCGCTTTGTCAAGATAATTGAACCCCTTGAGAAGTGCATTTTTGCCGTATCTATTACGGATTCCAATCATGGCGATTTCAATTTGTCTTTCCTTTTCGTCATCATCAGCATCCTCAAAGAAGCTAAGCTGAAGGTCTGGCTCATAGGTCAGATCAGTCAATTGAATGCCGATTTGTCGTATTCCATATCCGATTTTAACCTTATCAATAAACAGGCTGTTAAATGCAGCCTGTATTTTTTTGATTGAGCATGTTGTCTGTTCAAGTTTCATTGCTCCTCCGGTTGCAGGGATACAATCCTTGGAATAGCGGATAAATAAGGAAATGCCTTTGGCATACAGATTGTTTTCAACGAGCTCAAGTACCAGATTTTCGACCATTTCTTTCATAACGATATGAGCACTATCGACATCGTAGTCCTCAAATAGAATCTGACTATTAGACAAAGAACGACTTTTCCCCTTATAATTATGGATTTGTTCCATTGTACATGGTTCACTGCCCCACGCATGATCTATCAAGAATATAGCTTTTACGCCAAAGTCTTTGTACAGAAGCTCTTCTGGCAACTCGGTTATACCCTTCATATCAAAAACTCCATACTTTGCAAGTCGGGCAGCCGTTCCACGTCCTACATTCCAGAAATCAGTAATAGGCTGGTGTTTCCAGAGACACTTTTGATAAAGCTCCTCCGTAAGAATACCGATATGCTCCGGAACGTGCTTGGCGACAATATCCATCGCTATCTTGGCGAGATACAGGTTGGTACCGATGCCAGCAGTAGCGCATATACCTGTTTTATCCATAACCGCTTGCATCAACATTTTGGCAAAGTCCTTAGCCTTACAGTTATATGTCTTGAGATATGGAGTAGCGTCGATAAATACTTCGTCAATTGAGTAGACATGGATGTCATCAGGAGAGATGTATTGAAGGTAAATGCCATAGATCTGAGCGGATACCTCAATATATTTACGCATACGAGGCATAGCTATCTCATATTGGATATGCTTGGGTATTTCAAAGACCCTGCATCGATTCTTAACGCCTAGCTCTTTGAGAGCCGGAGATATCGCCAGTGTTATCGCTCCATCTCCCCTAGTAGGATCGGCTACGACTAAAGGAACCTGAAAGGGATCATAGCCTCGGGCGACACATTCGACACTTGCATAAAATGATTTTAAGTCGATGCACATATAGACTCGTCCCATAACTATGCCTCCTTCAGTAAATCATTAAAACAGCCTTATATTACCACTGTAATTTTCGTATTCATATCCTCTTCGTACCATATCGGCAATCTTAATATTCAACAACTCTTCAGGAAAGCACAGGATCTGAGCAGCTTCCGTAACACTGCGTCCTTCACGGAAAAGGGCGTCCAGCTCATCGTCATCAATATTAAGATTAGCTAGGAAGCGATTGGCTTCAGCTTCTGTTTTGTCGCGCATATTGAAAAAGGTGAATTCACGTAATGCACCTTGCATAGCGATATTAGAGTGAAGGACATGATGTCCAAGCTCATGACCGCAAACCAGAAGTTGAGGTATCCGTTTAATTGTAGATGATATTATAATTACGGGTTCATTGTCAATGTAAGTATATAAGCCCTTTAGAGAGCCTAATGGTGAAATGGATACCTTAACGCCAAGGTATTCGCATAGTACAAAGGGATCTGTGGTGCCATATTTTTCTTTTAGTTCTTCAACTACTTCAAATATAGTCATACGAACGCCTCCCCGTTATTCGTTACTGTTCTTTGCCTTCTCCATCTTTATTTCCCAATATACCTTCTGAAGAGCATTGAATACTGCCTCTTTGTCTTCATCAGATAAAGCTCCGCCGGCAAAAAGACCTGCAGCATCGGATAACAGTTTTTGAGCCTGCTGTTTGCCGTCTGCACCATATGCTATAGTTGCAGTTTTTTCAAAGTCTTCTGTATTGTCGTATTTCCAGAAATCAACAGAAGTCTGGAAATGGTTTGCGAGGCTCTCATAAACCTTTTCTTGTTTCGGAGTTCTGTCGCCTGCTTCATAGAGAATAATTGTCTTTCTTGTTACCCCTATGATTTCAGCGATCTGTTCCTGCGTCAAACGACATCCTATGCGGACCTGCTTCAGTTTTTCGGCAAATGTCATAGTGATCTCCTCTTTTCAAAGTGTATTTGATTGAATATTGTTCACATTTCGATGTAACCATAATATATCACAGAACATCTGTTTTGTCAATAGGTTTTAAGCGAATTTCCATAAATTCATCATTGCCAACAATCGAAGTACACATTTTTCAACAACATAGACAAATCGGAAATGTTCTCTTGACAAGGTCGATTTTAGGTGATAGAATATAGCCAAGGAATTTTCGTAAGAACGTTGTGTAGAATGGGAAAGAGATATTAACTGACATAATGATAGGGGGATTTTTATGATCAGATATATCAATAGAGGTCCTGAAGTA
Organism: Anaerotruncus sp. MC2020; assembly: GCA_000701945.1. Lineage (GTDB taxonomy): Bacteria > Bacillota > Clostridia > Oscillospirales > Ruminococcaceae > Ruminococcus > Ruminococcus flavefaciens_B. The sequence continues at coordinate 85,306 of JNKE01000018.1, read as the reverse complement.
ACTATTCAGGATCCACTGCACCCAGGACAGTATAAGAAATTTAAAGATCTTAATTGGCAGGGAATGCCGGAAATCATCTCGTTCACCGACTATTTACGATGGAATTATACCCTTAACTATGGAATGCACATAAGGAAACTTCACGCAGAACACGTCTTACCAATACCATATACTATAAAACCTAACTCAAAGATACTAAACGTCACAATCGTTACGGGAAAATATGACCGAGTGGACTACTCGTCATTTCTGTTATACGTTATTTGTGACGTTTTTTTCAATTGTGATGGTAATCTTATTCATCAGGAATACTGCGTAAGCGGCTATTTCAGAATGTTTGATTCATCCGATTTCTTTAATAGTGTTGAAATCTACAACGGAAAACGTATTCGTTGCCAAGCTCCACTTGATGAATTTCTTGTTCCGGTAATGTCCAAAAGCGGCTTTGATGTGATTGCAGAAGAAATTCTGGATAAATATTATAACAAGGAATATGGCTATAACAATCGAATAAACGGTAAAGAACTTGCTGAAGGTATGGGATATACCATCCAGTATCTGCGTCTATCGGTAAACGGTAACCTCAAGTCAAAGCTTATTATTGATAGAAAAGATGTTGTTGTCTACGATAGTAATGGTCGCCCGATAACAATGTTGATACCTGCCAGGACGATTCTGGTAGACAAGTCACTTATAGAAGACGCTAAGCTCGATAATGTCATAATCCATGAGTGTGTGCATATTTACTTACATAATCTGTTTTATTATGCTCAGAGCCTCTATCGTAGTATTATTGGTAAAGAAGTTCCGGAATTTCTTGATTATTTCTATTCTGAAACGCAGAAGGACTGTATACGTTGGATGGAAACACAAGCGAATTCCATTGCAAGACATATCCAGATGCCTCGAGGAGAAACAACTGACTTTATAATCGACTTTATAGACAGATATGATGAAGAACTGAGTTTTGATGATTATCGTGAACTGATCGATATGGTTAAAAACAGGTTTGGAGTATCAAGATACGCAGCCAAGAAGCGTATCATAGAACTCGGCTGGACTGAGGTACGAGGAGTATACACTTACTGCACTACCGGTTATGTAGACGATCATGAGATTGAAAGCCGGCTGCCTGCGGATCAGACCTATACACTCCCCTTGAGGTGTATCGCTCAGATATTCGGAGAATCCAAGGAGTTTGCTACGCTCGCAAGCTCCAGGAGATATATTTACATTGACGGCCATATGTGCCGCAACGACGAGAAATACGTAATCAAAGAGTATGGGATTGCTTTCGGACTGACTGAATACGCAAAGCATAATATGTCTGAATGCTGTATTAGTTTCAAGCAGATATATGGTAAACAGGAGTATTCATATACTTACGGCGAGCTTAATAAAGAGGATCTGAGGATCATAGTTGAGCATACCCTTGATAGCGAACAGAAGAAGAAACTTCGTCTTGCAATGGATGAACGGAAGTCTGAGGGACAGAAACTCGGCAATAAAGCCACAACCAATCCTCTCGGTGAGGCTGTGAAGTTCCATATGAAGCGGTGTAAGGTTACTTCAGATATCCTTGCTGATCGTTCAGGGCTTGGTATAGCCACTATAACGAAACTCAGAAACGGTAAGAAAGTTAAGCTTGAGACAATACTCGCATTTAGCGTAGCTCTGGAACTTGAAAAGACCTTTATGCTTGACCTTGTGCAGAAAGCAAATCTCAGCTTCGATGCAGGAAATCCAGCTCATAATATGTATCTCACAATACTGGAACTGCTGCCAGATGCTAATGTATTTCAGATCAATGAATTCCTGAAGGAAGAAGGGTTCACACCTTGGACTCAGGAACGAGAGCTGAAACAAGAAAAAACAGCAATATGAGTGCTTGAAACCTGTATTTACTCATTGAGTGAAATTTATACTTGACAATACGATGAACTTGTGATATTATATAATGATTTGAAGGATTCAAATGGACGGTATGGGATAATACAATTTAGAGGAGTATTATATATGCATAACTTTTCGTATGTTTCAAAAAAAGAGGCTGCACCATATAAGAATGAGATAATCAGCCTTTTAAAACTAGTCCAGAAAGAAGTAAAGAAATACTTCACCTTCAGATTTGATTTTGTAGGCAGCTCAAGTAGAAATATGATAACCTGTGAGAGAAACGGCAATATCGGATATGATTTTGATGTTAATATCGAGCCGAACGATCCGGAAGAAAACTATCCTGCATCCAACATCAGAAGGTTCATATTTGAGGCTGTACAGAAGCATATGGGTAAATACGGATATACAAAGATAGAAAACTCTACAAGCGTTATTACCATTAAAGCCATTGACAGGAATAACCGTCGGATCGAGCACAGCTGTGATTTCGCTATAGTATTCCATTGTAGTAATGGAAAACAGCAATACATCCGATACAACAAGAATTCTTGCTCATTTAGTTGGGAGTATCGTGGAAATGATTATTATATCGGCGATAAGTTTCAGTGGATAAAAGACAATCACTTAAAAGAAGAGCTTCGTGAGCGTTATCTGAACTATAAAAATCGGAATAACGATCCGGAAAAGCATTCAAGAACTATACTTGCCGAAACAGTAAATGACCTATACAACGAATACACGTATAGACGAAGATAGTATTACGAGGAGGAAATACAATGGCATATTTTGAAAACATTGATATAAAGAAACTTTTAGAAGAGGATGAGGATTATTCATTCCCGCCTTTTACAGAAAAAGACCTTGAAGAAACAGAAAAAGCTATCGGCTGGAAGCTCCCGAAGTCATATATCGCCCTTTTGAAGATACAGAACGGTGGCTATATAAACTACGAAGAGTTCGATGAATGCTGGCTTTCTGCTATTTATGGTATATCATCATCAGAAGGCGGACTCATTGATATGTTTGATAACTGGATCAATGAGTGGGAGTATCCGAATATAGGTATTCCGTTTGGTGAGACACAATCAGCTGGTCATGATATGTACTTTATGGATTTCAGTTCAGTTGATGAAAACGGAGAGCCACGTATCGTGCATATAGACAATGAGGCTGATAATTCGATTGATGTGGTCGCTGATAATTTAGAGGAATTTCTTACTAAGATATATAATCACGAGGAGCTCTGAGCAGATATACTTTATAGTTGAGTAAGATACTAGATATAATGAGGAGAAAATAATATGAAAGTACTGATAATCAACGGAAGTCCCCGAGCCGAGGGCAATACATCAGCCGCAGTGAAAGAGCTGGTCAGAACATTCGAGACTGAGGGCGTAGAGACTGAGGTCTGTCAGATCGGGAGCAAGGACATTCGCGGCTGTATAGCCTGCGGAAAATGCTCCGAGCTCGGACGCTGTGTTTTCGATGACGAAGTCAATAAGATTGCAGCTAAGTTTGAAGCCGCCGACGGACTTGTTGTTGCGTCGCCGGTTTACTACGCTTCGGCAAATGCAACTCTCATTGCCTGCCTTGACAGATTGTTTTATAGTTCTCACTTTGATAAGACCATGAAGGTAGGAGCGAGCGTTGTGGTTGCAAGACGAGGCGGATGTTCTGCAACGTTTGACGAACTGAACAAATACTTCACTATCTGCGGAATGCCTGTTGCTTCAAGTTCCTACTGGAACAGCGTTCACGGCAGAATGCCCGGCGAAGCAGCTTTCGATGCAGAGGGACTGCAGACAATGAGAAATCTTGCAAGAAACATGTCATTCCTGATGAAGTCCATCGCTCTCGGCAAGGAGAAATACGGTCTGCCTGAAAAGGAGGCGTGGGCTCCTACCCATTTCATCAGAGATGACCTGAAATAAGAAGGAGCATACTATGAAACGATTTGTTGAAGTACATTATTACATAAAAGACGGAAAACGCGACGAATTTTATAGGACACTAATGGCGAGCGGCATTGCTGATGCGTCTCGTGCAGAAGACGGAAACGAGAAGTACGAATACTATTTCAGCCCAGACAATGAAAACGAGTTGCTTCTCCTTGAGGTATGGAAGTCTGCAGAAGCTGTGGAGCTTCATCAGCAGTCGGATCATTTCAAAAAGCTTGGCGAGCTAAAAAAAGAATACGTTACCGAAACTGTTTTCACACGATACGAAATAGCGAAATAAAGGAGTTTATCAATGTGGAAATCATTATATATTGCAGGTGCAACAGGCAGTGAAGGTGGCATTGTGTTTTCTGATGAAGAATACAAGAAGTCATGTAGAATCACACTTGAAAAATGCCAAAACTATTATGCTATAACTTGCGGAGTTTATGGTGCAATGGTACATACTGCATTCGCTGATTTTGATCATTATCAATCCTTATACGATGAAATGAAAATGGAATTACAAAAATTTGTAGATACTGATACTAACGAAGATGAAGAACTTGAATTCTATGATTATTTCTGCAATAAATTCTGATTCATAATACCTCGAGCAGGAAAGCTAATAACTTTCCTGCTGTTTTATTACATCTCTTCAGGAGTATCGTAGGTTCTTGCAGTATAGTGTTGACACATGGGCTGTGGTAATGTATAATCTAAGTAACAAATGAAGCATATCGAAATAAGACTTTTTATAGAAAGGAAAATGCGTTATGAGAAGCAAAAAACAAGGCAATAACTGGACAGCCTACTATGATACTGATACAAAAAGATACTTTGCTGAAATAATGTACACAAGTCGCGAAGGACGTGAACAGTATGATTATGAGATAACTCAGGATATCTACGCCCGTCTTGGTACATTCAGCGATGATGTCGACAACGAGAGACTTATCAAGACTGCCAAGAGTATATACTCTTATGAGAACACGATGTATGGCACTCTCGGACCTGAAAGAACAGTCTGGGACGAAGAAGCTAATGAAATAATGGATAAGTGCGTGAAGAAAAATAACGATTGATCGGAATATTAAATCTATGCAGGAGGTGAAAGTGAGATGCTTTTCATTCAATCAATAGATACATATTATGAAAAACAGGGACGTTCATCAGAATATGCACGTTTACGAACCGGAGATCTGTTCCGAAAAACAGATCTTAGTAAGATAAAAGAATGTGAAGTGTTTGCACATCTCCTTAGTCTCAGATATGATACAGATAGCGGAGTATCGCAGGCAAAGCCTTATAGCGAAAAATATAAGCAGTACGGTAAAAGTATATTTACCGAAGGCACAAGAGACAGATACAAAAACTATAATGAACTATTAAAGTTTATCCGTATTTTCAAAGAAGATGACAGCTACAGAATAATGTTCTGTGATGAAAATGTTGAGTGGTGCCCTACGAAACGCCGTGGACATAATGAGGCATTCAACGACGGGAACTCGATATATTATCATAGAGATACTCTTAATGAAACAGCATTTATTCTTGGGAAAAATGAGTATGGAAGGATAATATACAACAACAGATACGTTGATCCTGATAGCCAGTGGTGGTATTACGGTTGGCATGTTTATAATATTATCAATTGTGATATGTCTGAATGCAATGAAAAAATGTTCTTTAAGAAAAATCCGGATTATGAATACCGACAACTTCTTAATCTTAGATAAAAACTCTCACAGTTTGAGATTATAGTTTTGTATATCACATAAAGGAAATCGGAAAAATCCTGGTATGATACACATATCTAAACGTAGCGAACGTTTATACAAATTCAAAGATAATTTTAATGGTGGTATTTAGATGAATTTTATTGCTCTTATCAAAGACGATACGGATGAAATCCGCAAAATGTCCCAAATAGCTACATCCATTGTCAGAGAACACTTTGATCAGTTGATTGGCAAAGAACAGAATGATTATATGATCGGCTTGTTCCAGACGGAAGATGCTATAAAAAAACAGCTCAAAAGTGGGAACAGGTATTACTTTGTAGAGGATAATGATAGGATCGTTGGGTTTACGGCTTTTTATCCGAAGGAAAAGGCAATGTATCTGAGCAAATTCTATCTTTATAAAATAGAACGTGGTAAAGGTTATGCACATCAAATGCTGGACTTTATAGTAAAAGAAGCCCAAAAACTGAATTTGAATGGTATCGAACTGAATGTTAACAAGGAAAACAGCGCTTGTCGGGTTTATGAAAGTCTTGGATTTCGCATAATTCGTTCCGAAAAGAATGATATTGGCCACGGATTCTATATGGACGATTATGTGTACCGCCTTGACATATTATGAAATGGTGATGTAAATGGTTATAGAAACAGAGAGACTAATCCTGCGTCCTTTCACGGTTAGTGATGCATCTGATGTACTGGAATATCTGAGAGAACCTGCAGTCAACTGCTTCGCTTCTATGAAGTTGAATTCTCTTGAAGAAGCCGAAACTGAGATGAAGAATCGCTGTGGTGAAATAGAATACTACTTTGCGATCACACTAAAAGATACAGGCAAAGTCATTGGTGAGATAGATGCATATCCCGAATCAGATGATCCGAGTGAAGACGATAAAAGGCCAAAGGGCACGTTCTCTCCGTGCTGGATGCTGAATAAGGAATACCAGGGTCATGGCTACGCCTATGAAGCAGCTTACGCTTTCTTCGACTATCTTTTCAAAGAAAAAGGAGCAAGGCGTATCTATGCCTATACAGAGGACTACAACACATCAAGCCAGCATCTATGTGAAAAGCTCGGTATGCGTCGTGAGGGCTTGTTCTTGGAGTTTATTTCTTTCGTGAATAACCCAGACGGCACTCCACGCTATGAGAATACCTATCAGTATGCAATCTTGAAGAAAGAGTGGTATAAACAAAATGAGGATTGAGAAGATAATGGAGTCCCCTTATTGGATAATAGATATTCTTCCGAAACGTGTTCCTGATGATAGGAGTGCTGCCTATTCAAAGGTAGAGCGGTATTATCTGTCTGAACCGCCGATAAATGCACTCCGGAGGAAACAAGCTGAGATTATCATAAAACTCAGCTGTTACTATGACATTCAGCTCAGTACAGACTATGGAGAGAGTTTTTCAAAATTGGCTATACCAGATGATATAGAAAAGCATTTTGTCGCCTGTGTTGGAACAAAATCGCTGTATATCAGTATAGAATCGCCTGAATGTCTTATCACCATTGATGGGTGTGATACATATATGACGGTCTATTCTTCCGATTATAAGCTGACTGAGTTGATCAAACATATTGCAAGCTCAGTCGGCTTATTCCTTTGGAAAGATTAATATCAATAATAGAATCGGATATACTGAATCTTCAACCAGATGCAAATGTATTCCAGATCAATGATTTCCTGAAAGAAGATGGATTTACTCCCTGTACACAGGGACGAGAAATAATTAATAATAAAAAGATAGTTTAATTCATTTATATAAGTATTGCTATCAAAATATACAACATAAAGCCTTCTTCATTGGAGAGTTGAACAAAATGCAGCATATATATTGACTTAATTGATGAATTGTGCTATAATAATATCATGAAAGTTCGGCATATAATGCTAGAACTTAACCACCTACGATAATCTATTTGTAAAGGGGAATCAATCTATGAACGAGAAGAACATGAAAGAGATTCAGTTTGAGGAAATCAGCGAAAACGAAATGTTTGCAGATTACACCGCTGACTGTTCCGGTAGCAGATCTGATTGCTGCACAAGAGTTTGTACACGTGATTGTCATCATGGAAATTATGTCGCTTCTGAGGAAGAATGGGGAAAATTCCTTGAAGTTGAAGGCGGCGTAGTCCAGTATTAATCATAGGTTAAAAAGCCTGTTACTTCCTCGGAGTAGTGAGTAACAGGCTTATTTATTTAAGGTGAGAAAAATGAAGATAGATGTAGTTGAATTACAGATATGCACCAAGTATTCGATAGAGATTTCTTCTGAAAATTTTGACGGATATATTTATGGAGCCAAAACAGCTGCTGAAATTTTTTCATCTGAACTTGGCAGTTCAAATGTTGAGAGAATTGGTGTTTTGTTTTTGGATAATACATATAGAGTGATTAATTATTCTAATATTGCCATTGGCTCAGTTAAAGACGTTAAAATGCCTATTGCCGAATTGTTTAAATTAGCGTTGTTATCTAACGCTTCACGGATCTTTATAGCTCATAATCACCCAAGTGGAGTTCTTGAAATAACAGAACCTGATATAGAGTTGACTAAGAAAATAGGTTCAATAGCCAAACTATTTGATATGGAACTGATGGATTCTATAATAGTAAGCTTCAATGGAGAAGCTGTTTCTATCAGAGAGCACCTGAAGGAGCTTGTATGATGATTGGTATAATATATAAAATAAAAGACTCAGTGGATTTGTTTTTAAGTGATGATACTATACTAACAGCCTATTTTATGAATTCAAGGAGAAGAAAAAGCTTTCGAATTAACGGAGAAATGATTCATTTGATCGAACAGATTGACGGAATTCATACTACTGAACAGATTTACGATATAATGGAAAAACAGTATAGCGTCTCAAAGGATTCAGTTGATAGAACACTATCGATGCTGCTTAGTAATAAGATCATTACTGAAGTGAAAGATTTGTCAGAAATAATTGATACTGTAGATTATTATCGCTACACAAGGCAGATTAACTACTTTTCAGAATTTCTTGGCAGTGAGGAGGAAGGCGTTTTAGCACAAAAAAAGGTGATGTCATCTCATATAGGCATTTTTGGTTGTGGGGCAGTCGGAGGTAACATTGCCCTTCAACTCGTTATGGCTGGTGTAAGAGAACTCACTTTATATGATATGGACATAGTCGAGGAATCTGATGTTTCAAGGCATATGTACTATTCTTCTAATTCAATTGGTAGGAATAAAGTTGATGTTTTGAAAGATCAGCTTCTAAAAGTTGATAGCAATATTATTGTCCACACCATTTGTTCAAGCATGAAACCATCCGATGATATTGAACCTATTATTGAAAATCTTGATTTTGCTGTAAACACATTAGATGAACCATACATTGGGTACACAGCATCAAAAATATCAAGAATATGCATAAAGCATATGATTCCACATTTTATTGCAGGAGGATTTGATGCACATTTAGCCAGTACCGGAGAGATTATTATTCCATATGTTACTCCCTGTGTTGAGTGCTACGCAAACCATTTCAAGGAGTCTTTGAAGAACTGGAAGCCCAAGAAACATCCTGTTGTTCGAAGAGAGACTGAAATAGGTGGACTTGCTTCAATGACATTGTTCTCAACTTCTTTTGCTGTGATTGAGATAATCAAGTATATCGCTGGCTTGATGGAGGCAAAAGAGAACTATAAAGTTCGTGGAGAATTGTTGTTTACGTCTTTAAAAATCACCTATCTGAATGTATCAAAAGATCCAAATTGCCCTGTATGCGGAGGAATAGAAAAAAATGAAGCCTAAACTCAGCTCAACAACATCAGTCGTAAAAATATCTGATAGTGTTCTTGAGTTCTTCAAAACCAATACTAGAGAACAAGTCCGAATTAAAGTTGATGATGACACCATTATGAATATTGTTCTCAGTCTTGACGGTAGTAAAGAACTCAACACAATATCGGAAGAAAATGGAATACAGTATGATTCTCTTGTATCATTGATAAACTTCTTAGATAATAAGGGCGTTCTAGATCATGTTGATCCTAAATCTGATTTTGATAGTTATACTTCATTCAGGAGAGTAATACATTTCTTGTCTGATTTTTCGGGAAGTCACGATGAACTGCTTGCTATGTGGGATAAACTAGAAAATTCAACTGTACTTATTGTTGGCCTTGGCGCAGTTGGATCTTGGGTAGCTTGCAATCTTGTTCAATCAGGAGTCAAGAATCTCATTCTAATGGACGGCGATACAGTTGACATTACCAATTTGCATCGACAATTCGGGTACAGTGAGGGCGATGTTGGGCTTAAAAAGGCTGATGTTCTAGAAAAGCGTTTAAAGGAATATGTGGCTGATATAAATGTTATGAAAAGTTATGATTTCCTTGATGACGGAACGTTAAGCCAATTCGATGAATATGATATTGATCTAATCATAAACTGCGCCGATAAACCCACTGTAGATATGACCTCGCTTTGGATCGGTGAATATGGAATGAAGCGTAGTATACCTCATATCGTTGGCGGCGGTTATAATCTTCATCTGTCACTAATTGGACAAACGGTTATTCCAAATAAAACCGCATGTGTTAAGTGCTTTCAAATGCAATTAGAGGAACAAAACAAAATAGATCCGAAGCGAGTAAAGAAACTAGCTGTAAAAAACAGAAAGGTCGGGAGTTTTGGACCGATGTGTTCAATGATAGCTAGTATGGTTGGAATGGAAGCAATCAAAGTTCTTAGTGGATGTACCGTTCCTGCAAATATTAATCGCAGAGGTGAATTCGATATCTACTCAATGGATATAACATACCACGAATTCTTAAGGAGGGATGATTGTGAGTGGTGCGGTAAAAAAGGAAGATTTATTGATTCATGATGCTTATGAGAATAATTTGAAGCATATTGATGTTAGTATCCCTGCTAACGCATTTACTTGTGTAACAGGAGTTTCGGGTTGTGGAAAATCTTCGCTTGTGTATGATACACTATATGCTGAAAGTCAAAGGAACTTCCTTGAAAGTATGTCAACAAATATGTTTGGACAGAAAATCATGGACAAGCCCAAAGTTGAATCAATAGATAATTTACGTCCTGCATTATCTGTATCTCAGAATTATTATAACAATAATCCACGTTCTACAGTTGGAACACTGACAGATATTTCACACTATTTGCGTACACTGTTTGCCTTAGTTGCTAACAATAAACTAAGCAAATCTTATACTGACTCATTTTTCTCCGCAAATAATCCAGATAGCTGTTGCCCGCACTGCGATGGATTAGGTGAAGAATACGATATTGATGAAACCGCTGTGATTCCTGATAAAAAGAAAACCCTTAACAAAAACGGTATTCTTTATTATAGTGGCAAGTCAACGTCAGCTGAACATAAGTTACTTCTGGCGATTTGCGATCATTTTGGTATTGATCCTGATACACCTATTGAAAAGCTAACAAAAAAGCAACTCGATCAACTACTTTATCGTAAAGAGATTCTTTCTTTCCAGCTTAGTTTTAAGAATCAGAAAGGATCATATAGGCGAAAAGAAATAAAGTCAAAAGGAGCAATAGTCGAACTCAGAGAAAAACTTCAGGATATTGATATTCCTTCGACTAAGATTTCTATTGAAAAGTATTTGACGAAAAAGACGTGTACTCACTGTAATGGCTTAAAACTTAGGAAGGACATACTTAATGTCCGTATCTGTGATATGAATATTGCTGAAGTAGAAAAAATAAAGATCAGTGGATTATCATCATGGCTATCTAAGGTGAGTGAATACTGTAAAGATAGTGATATTTCGTCGCAAGTTGAACAACTCATAACAAATATTAGAAATAAAGCTGAGTGCCTTATAAAGCTTAATGTTGATTATCTTAGCGTTGATCGCTCTATTCCGACACTTTCTGGAGGAGAAGTTCAGAGAATCAGAATTGCCAATCAACTAAACTGTCCATTAAGAGGTTTATTGTACATTCTGGACGAACCGTGCAGAGGTCTTCATCCACATAATGTAAATAACATAATAAATGCGTCAAAGAGTCTTGTTGCTAAAGGAAACACTTTGATAGCTATTGAACATAATCCTAGCTATATTCTACAAGCCGATCAGGTGATTGAACTTGGTCCTGTAGGCGGATTGGATGGAGGGCAGCTCATTTATAGCGGTAAGCCAAAAGGAAAACTACCTAAAATCAAGTTCAAGAAGCCAGGCAATACAACAAATGATACATTAAGAGTTAAGAATATTGAATTTCATAACATACACAAGCAAGATGTTTCACTGCCAATCGGTCAAATTACCTGCGTTACCGGTGTGTCAGGTTCAGGAAAAAGCTCCCTTGTAACGGTTATAGAGGATTGTATTTCCTCTGGAAGAGCTATTAACTGTTCACAGATAGAAGGTCTTGAGTTTTTCAAAGGCGTTCAGCGGGTTAACCAGCAACCAATAGGTAAGAATTCACGTTCAACAATAGTATCCTATCTTGATATTTTTGATGATATTAGGAACATCTATTCAAAAGTATCAAAGAATAAATTCTCTCCTTCTGATTTTAGTATGAATGTTAAGGGGGGGAGATGTGAGTGCTGTCAAGGAAATGGAACGCTTAAAATTGAGCTGAACTATCTGCCAGAATCATATGTAACCTGCCCTGAATGTAAGGGAAAAAGATTCAAACCAGAGATACTAACCATTAAGTATCATAACAAAAGTATTCACGAACTGCTCTCTGCTCAAATTCAAGATATTATCGATGATTTTAAGGACGAAGAGCAGATTTATAAAAAACTCCAATGTATGATTGACATAGGTTTAGGCTATCTTAGTTTAGGCCAAATGTCTATGCATCTCTCAGGCGGAGAATCACAGAGAATTAAACTTGCTAAAGTTCTTGGAAACAGTTCGACCAAAAGTACGTTATTTATTCTCGATGAGCCTACCGCAGGACTGAGCATCACTGATATTGATAAGATAAAAAAAGTCATTGCAACAGTAAAAGAAATGGGTAATACAATTATTATTATAGAGCATAATTTGCCTTTCGTTGCAGATGTGGCTGATTATCTGATTGATTTTGGACTGTATGCAGGTGATAACGGTGGAAGGATAGTTTCAGAAGGAAACCCGGAACAAGTACATAGTAATCCAGAGTCATCTTGGAGAGAGTAGTAAGACAATACTTCAAATAGGAGTGATATTATGCGAGATATTGATAAGTTTCGTGGATGCCTTATAGGTGGAGCTGCAGGTGATGCATTAGGATTTGCGGTTGAGTTTCTCAGAGAGGAACAGATATTCAGCAAATATGGCGATAATGGTATTACTGACTATTCATTAAAAAAAGGTATAGCCGAAATATCCGATGATACACAAATGACTCTTTTTACTGCAAATGGGTTGCTTTTAGGAACAACCCGTGGAATGACAAGAGGAATCATGGGCAGCTATGAAAGTTATATAAAGATAATGTACCAATGCTGGTACAGAACACAAACAGAATCATATCCGATAAATGACGATTATCTTTATTCATGGCTTTTGAATGTTCCTGAGCTTTTTGCTAGAAGAGCCCCTGGAATCACTTGTTTATCCGCTATCGAACATGGTGCTGAAGGTTCAACAAGTGAACCAATCAACAACAGTAAAGGCTGTGGCGGAGTAATGCGTGTTGCTCCGATTGGTTTGTATTTCTGCGATAAGAGCATTAGTTATGAAAAATCTGATATGATCGGTGCAGAAGCTGCTGCACTTACACATGGACATGATCTCGGATTTATTCCTGCCGCTGCATTGGTACATATCATAAGAAGCATTATTGAAAACGGCGCAACGATAAGTGAAGCAGTTAACGAAACTATTAATGCCATGCAAGCACTATTCCCTAAAGCAAAACATATAGCTGATTTTACTGATATTATGCAAAAAGCAGTGATGCTTGCTGAAACAGGTGACGATGATCTATCTTCTATTCATCAATTGGGCGAAGGCTGGGTAGCAGAAGAAACTCTTGCAATAGCTGTATACTGTTCTTTGAAATATCAGGAAGACTTTGATACGGCTATTAGAGTAGCTGTTAATCATAACGGTGACAGTGATTCAACAGGAGCTGTCACAGGTAATATCATTGGTGCTTATATTGGGTATGATGCAATACCTTCTAAGTATAAGAATAATCTTGAACTTCGTGATATCACACTCGAAATAGCGGATGATCTATATAATGATTGTAGAATTAGTGAGTATGATCCATATGAAGATGAGATATGGGAAAGCAAATATGTTAAGGCTGAATATGTTCGAGATACATCTGTCTAAATAACAATTAAATTAAGGAGGCTTTAAAGCCTCCTTTTTCTTTACAAAAGATTTTTTGAATCCTCTTATTAAAAATAGGAGTAAAATCACCGATTTTGACCTGTTTATCACTATATCATCACATAAAATCTCGAATAATTGTGAGAAACAACCTATGAATCAGAATTGAAATACACATTTATCAAGGAGTTGAACAAAAAACAACTCCTATTTTTTATGTCTGTTTTCACATGGTGTTCTATGGTAATATATAGACACAGTCAAGGGACAGAGTCCCGAGGCTGAATATAATATTCAAAGCCTGATATGCATTAAAGGCCGCGGATACAAATATGGTTTTTCTTTATGAAAAGCATATATTTTGTACCCTTACCTTGTCATGCCATAATCAGGCGAGCTCGGAGTCTGCGTACACGATATATGCAGCGATCCTGATGAAATATCATTCCTCGCACGAATTTTTGCAACTCAGAAGCATCCGGTGGGTATGTACTTTATTTCTGAAGACATATTCACTTTAGCCTCATATTATCGTGATGATATGAATGACAGGGCAATGATACCTGCCGGTGTCGAACCTCTACCGGATGACGACTTAGATATCCAATTACTATCTGATGAAAGTATTATGGAACAGAATGTAAATAAAGCACTAATACAGGTTGGAGATGGATTTAATGCCTGAAATGACTAAACAGGAGCAAAGAGAGCGTGTCAAAAGAAGAGTCGGTTCTGCTGATACTTCCAATCATACATACTATCCTGAAAAAGAAAACAATCAATATGTGAAAACTGATTCGTTTCAGCTTGTAGGGATATATGCAAGAGTATCCACGGATAATCCGGCTCAGACCTCATCATTCGAGCTTCAGCAGAAATATTATGAAGATATGGTCAGTAGGAATCCAAACTGGAAGCTTGTCAAAATATATTCTGATGAAGGAAAATCAGGAACCACTATACAGCAACGTCCGGGATTCCAAGAGATGATAGATGATGCCGTACACGAAAAGCTTCACTTGATAATAGTAAAGAATATATCCAGATTTGCCCGAAATACCGTTGAGTGCCTCAGTACGCTGAGAAAGCTGAGAGCTAAAAAGGTCGGTGTATACTTTGAATCAGAAGGTATCTATTCTTTGAATAGTGACAGCCATATAGCACTATCCACTTCTGCTAATCTTGCTGAACATGAAAGCCGCTTGCGAAGCAGAAGTATGGAAACATCACTGAGGATGAGATTGGATCATGGGCTTCCATTAACGCCTGAACTCTTGGGATTTGTTAAGAACGAAGACGGGAAACTTATAGTTAATCAGGATACAAGAAATATTCCAAAGCTTATGTTCTTTATGTATCTTTACGGCTATTCTACCCAGCAGATCGCAGATATCCTTATAAAGCTATCAAAGAGAAGCTATCTTGGCAATATAAAGTGGACAGCTTCCGGAGTTGCGCGGACGCTCAGAAATGAGCGATACTGCGGCGATGTTCTGACAAGGAAACGATTTAAGGAATTTGCTCCGGATGTTGATAAACAGAAAACATTCAAGAATACAGGCGAAAAGCCTCAGAGCTATTATAAAGACGATCATCAGCGGATAATCTCACATGATGATTTTATAGCTGTTCAGCGTATTATGAATAATGCAAGATTCGGAGGAACTTCGTTATTACCTGAGCTCAGGGTTATTCCCGAGGGTTTGCTCAAGGGCTTTGTGATAGTTCACCCTAAATGGGGCAGCTTTACAAAGGAAGACTACATAAACGCTTGCAAAAGTGTTGATACTGACATTTATGCCAATATAACAGAGGCAGCCGGAGAAGCTGACACATTCGACCTCAGAGGTTATGAAATAGCTGATTTTAAGTTGTTCGATGATCAGAATATACCTGCAGTCACATTGGGGCAGAAAGAGATAAGGTTCAATCAGACCAGTATAAGTAATATGTCTTCTGGCAATTATGTGGAATTGCTTATACATCCGCTGAAAAAAGAACTGGCGATACGACCAACAACTAAAGATAACCGTTATGCAGTACAATGGTCAAAAGGCAGCAAAAAGAACGGTGAAACAAGAGGTATCGCTTGTAAAGCCTTTATTAATACCCTATTCGGGATCATGGGCTGGAATATAGAGTACAGATATAAGCTGTACGGATGTATTTACCACGATGAGAAAGACTGTGCCGGTATCTTTAGTAATATGGATTCCAGCATCCTTATAAACAAGGAAGAAGCATTGGAGGATTTGTAATGTTTGACGGAGGTATTTTAACAGAACAACAGCAAAAATGTATTCCTGATGTATCATTCGAATTGATACCGATACGAAATCTTGTATCAAATCAGGATTATCAGCGAGCTCTTTCTGAAAAACATATCAGAGAAGCTCTTGAAGAATTTGATGTATACCAGCTTAATCCTGTAAAAGTAAGCCGACGTGACGGGGTAAACTATGTTTTTGACGGTCAGCACACTATTGAAATAGTTGCAGCAGCTTCCGGAAGCCGAGACACTCCTGTGTGGTGTATGATATATGATGATCTGAAGTACAAGGAAGAAGCTCACATATTTGCAGATCAGCAGAAGCATGTTAGGACCTTGCTGCCTTATGAGACTTTTTCAGCACATTTAGAGGCCGGAGACGATAAGCAAATGATAATAGACACAACTGTCAAGTCATATGGTTTAAGAGTATCAGGCAAAAGATTGCCTATGGAATTGAACTGTTACAGCAAATAAGAACAATGCCGAATTGTACGTTATTGATGGGTAATCATGAGTATATGATGGTTAATGCTCTGAGGCATCCTGAAAACCTGCACTTCAAGTATGTATGGAAGAATAATAGAAGTATTCAAACCTATCAAAAGTATTTTTTTCTAGCCAAAGAAGAACAGGAGAAGCTGCTTTGCTATCTGGAAGCTCTGCCTTTGCAGTTAGAGATAACAGTAAATAGACGTAAATTCATCTTAGTCCATGCGGCTCCACAGGAACTATTTGAAACGGAAAACATGAAATGTTATAAGTTGAAAGAGTTTATGGTATGGCATAGGCTGTCAGCATTTTCAGAGATGCCGCCTAGAAAAAATGTCATATTCGGGCATACTCCGGCATGGAGATTTCATAAAACTAAGCATATATTCCATGGAAAGAAGATGATTGGTATTGATTGCGGTTGTGGTTTCCCAGATCGCGGTGGACAGCTTGGATGTATACGATTAGAAGACATGACTGAATACTATTCGGATGATGGCGTTTTTTCTAAGGAAGAAGCTGCTGAATGGCGGATAAACGGAGGTCCTACGATGAATGAAACGAAAAACCTTGACAAGCAGTAAAGCTTGTGATATCATAGTTTAAAATACGGAAGAATAATGAAAGCTGGTGAAAAGAATGGTATATATAACAGGAGATATACACGGTGACCTCGATCCAATATACGAATTATTCATAAGACATAAACCCTCAAAAGATGATATTATCGTTATTCTAGGTGATGTCGGAGTAAACTATACAGGTACTCTAAATGATAAAGGACTCAAGACAGCTATGAGCAAACTTGAATCCACATTCTTCTGCATTCACGGAAATCATGAGAACCGACCTCAGAATATAGCTTCATACAAGGAAAAAGAATGGAACGGTGGTCGTGTTATGTACGAAGAAGACTTCCCAAACCTATTATTCCCTATAGACGGCGAAATCTTTGATATTGAAGGAAAGAAATGTATAGTTATCGGCGGAGCTTACAGTGTTGATAAGTTTTACCGGCTGAGGAACGGATACAGATGGTGGCCGGATGAGCAGCCTTCGCCGAAAATCAAGGAATATGTGGAAAAGCAGCTCTCCGAGAACAAGGTAGATGTTGTGTTCTCACATACCTGTCCTGCCAAGTATATACCAACAGAATGCTTTCTTTCAGGAATAGATCAGTCCAGAGTCGATAACAGCACAGAAGAATGGCTTGATACCATCGAGGACAAGATTGAATATGAAGCATGGTATCTTGGACACTGGCATACTGACAAGCAAATAGATAAGATGCACTTCCTGTTTCACGGCGTTGAAGTGCTATAAGAAAGGTCGATTATTATGAGTAAAATAGAGTTGTTGAATGCTTCCTGTGCAGATCAGAAAGTCGATGCTGTAGTAAATGCTGCTAACAGCGGCTTATGGGCAGGTGGCGGAATCTGCGGTGTTATATTTCAGAAAGCTGGTCTCAAGCAGCTGACAGAGGCTTGCTCTGCATATAAGACTCCCTTAAATGATGGAGATGCAGTTATAACGCCTGCATTCAATTTGACAAACGCTAAGCATATAATCCACGCCGTAGGTCCTGATTTTTCTTATACTCCTACTGCTTTTAAGGAATTATTCGATGCGTACTATAATTCTCTGTGCGTATTAAAGGGAAATGGCCTTCACAGCATATCATTTCCACTCATAAGCTCCGGTATCTTTGGCGGTGATCTGCCGGATCCTGCCGGTGAATCGACTAAGCAGTGCTGCAGAGCGTATAACAAGTTTACTGCCGACTATCCTGACTATGAGATAGAGGTAAAGCTTTGCGCGTTTACCCAGAGAGAAATGGCTTCTGCTCAGAATGTCTTCAGTAAGTATATAAAGTGAGGTAACTCCCTGTGTTTGCGCACAGGGAGTGATTTATAATATGAGATTTCTATTGATTTTAGGCTGTTTTTATGGTATACTTAGTATATAATAAATAAAATAACAGAATATGTGGTGATAAAATGAACGAATTGTCTAAATATTTGTGTTTGCTCCTTAGACATCAACCTGAGAAAGCGGAGATAGACATGGATTCGCATGGCTGGGTATCAGTAGAACAGCTTATAGACGGCGTTAACCGCCACAGCAGCTATAAGCTGGATCGTGAACTGCTGGATCAGATAGTAGCCGAAGATAACAAGGGGCGCTACAGATATGATGAAAAACACGAAAAGATCAAGTGCTGTCAGGGGCACTCTGTTCCCTGGGTAGAACCTGAACTTGAATACTGCGAACCTCCCGAGTTTCTCTACCACGGAACCACTACAAAGGCACTTGAAGCCATAGAGGAGAGCGGAGCTATAAAGAAGATGGCGAGACACGCTGTACATATGCAGGTTGATATAAGCAAAGCATGGCAGTCTGCTGAGCGCTGGCACAAGATACCTGTAGTGTTGAAAATAGCAGCATCTGAGATGAACAAGGACGGATTTAGGTTCGGAGTTACTGAGAACGAGGTATGGTGTACCGAGGAAGTTCCAGTAAAGTATATTAGTGACAGAATCTATGAGAAATAACAAGGAGCTGATTATATGAAGCTTGCAAATACCAAAAGAATAAAAGATAAGATAATGGAGATTGCTCAAACAAAGCATGCATTTGATATGTTAAACGCTTTTTTTACCAATGAAATAGCTAATTCAGGTATTGCTCCAGAAATGATTCAAGTTATTAAGCAACACTCAGAAGATTATTATAGCACAACTGATGATAGCTTCAGAGAAAAATATACCGTTGAACAAGTGATGGTTCGTTTGTATTTCGAAACATTAGTAGATACATTTTTACCTGGGCAATCCCAAGTTAGTTCATTTTTTATAAATCTCCTAATTCCTGAATTCCAAATATTTGATATAGATGATTTTAAGAATAATCCCTATATTAAAAACATTGATTTTCATAACAAAAAACAAGGCAATTACGAATTATGCTATCAGAATTATCAGCCATTTGAATTCAGCATCTATGATATTCCAAAGCATATAGATAAAATACATATTGATATTCCAAGAATTGGTTGTTTTAAAGAAATATTTGAATATCCAGGAATCCGTCAAATAGATAATGGGCGTACTTGGATGTCGGTTACTCCAAATGAGGTATATACTGTTCAACCTGCGATAGATAATGCAAAAGGTAAAGTTCTTACATTAGGTTGTGGGATGGGCTATTTTGCGTACATGGCTTCGTTGAAGGAAGATGTTGAATCAATCACTATAATTGAATTGGAGCAGGATGTGATTGATCTTTTCGAGAATAGCATTTTGCCTCAGTTTGAAAACAAAGATAAGATTAAAGTTATAAAAGCCGATGCAATTGAATTCATGAAGGATATAAATGATGGTGAATATGATTATTGCTTTGCAGATATCTGGATAGGAATAGATCATATAGAACCATATTTTGCAGTAAAAGAAGTGTGCAGACATCTAAGAAGAACTAAGGTGGATTACTGGATGGAGGATGCTTTTGCTACATTACTGACTTATAATGCTTGGAATGAAATCATCAAGTCTTTCAGTAAAATCAATAATCTCGAAGTATCTAATCCAAATCCAGATCCATCTGAGACAGACTTGCGTAAAGAATCATACATTCACCGTTTATTGAAAAATGATGAGATCAGCAAGCCTGAAGACGTTGATTTTTATCTAACACCTAAGAATATCATTAAACTTATAAACAAGTCTAAATATACGTTTTAATGATATATAATACTATACCAGTACAAGGAGAAAATGATATGTATAGAGAAGCTGATAAACAAGTATATGACTTGTATGATGAATTTATAAGAAGAGTATTCATAGAAAAAAAGGACTTTTTCGATGACAGCGTTGATGATGTTTGGACAAAAGATAACATTAACGAATGTAAAAAGTGTTTTATAGATAATTTCAACGAAGACAAAGACCTTGATTTTAACAAGAAGGCAAAAGACCAATTTGAGAGGGCATCTGAAAATGTTAAAAGGTTGTTTTCACATGCTATTTGGCTTTGGGGGTTCTCCGTAAACGAGAGTAAAAACTGTGACCTAATTTTCATAGAAAATACAAAAAAACTCCAAAATGGCTTTGCAAATGCAGGTTTGTTCCATTCAACTAATAAATTTGGTGAAGTAAGTTTTTGCCTTCGTCTATTTGATTATATTTTTTCAAGCGGAGAAAATGATTCTGATACAATAAAGAAACTAATTGTACATGTCTGCCTTTGTTGTGCCTATGGTGAACAGATACATGATTATGAACAGTACAAAGAAATTGAAGTTGTTAAGACATATTCAAAATCGGTATCAATGATAAATATTCTCTTATATTTGTCAGATCCGGAGCATTATGAAAGAATGGTATCTAACGGACACAAGCAGAAAATCGTCAATTGTTTCAAGGCTTTATTGGATGAGAAAGATAAGGATACATATCTTGATGATCAAATATATAAAATCCGTGAAAAGCTTTCGGAGGAAATAGGCGAAAAATCATTTGATTTTTATAATCATTCCAAACTATATTCTCTTTGGAATTTAAGTGCAGGCAATGAAGATGATGATGAATTTGTAGGCTTGAAGTATAAGAAGAATATTGTATTCTATGGTCCTCCTGGCACAAGCAAGACATATTCGGCAAAGGAACTTGCCAAAACTTTTATCGCTCGAGAACTCTTGTCGAGTGGTAAACTAACTATGAAAGAATATTTGAGTAAAAAGTTCAATTATGAAAAATATATTCACAGACTTCAACTTCATGCAAATTACGGCTATGAGAATTTTATAGTTGGCCAAACAATGGTTGACGGAAAAATCAAATCAGAAAAAGGCTATTTTTTGAATTTGTGTGAAGAGGCAGCAGGTGATAAAGATTATCCTCATATTCTTATTCTTGATGAGATCAATCGCATCGATTTAGCACGTTTGTTCGGAGAAGCTTTTTCATGTATTGAGAATAGAGATGATCCTGTTGATTTGCCATATAAGATAGACGATGAAGTTTTGCGTTTGTGCGTTCCAGATAATATCTATATTATTGGTACAATGAATGAAATAGATTATTCATTGGAAAGGCTTGATTTTGCTCTTAGAAGACGTTTCTTATGGTTCAAACATGGGTATAATAAAGACACTCTTTCTGAAATGCTAACTGCTATTAAGAACGAAAATGATAAATACCTTTTTATAGAGAGAGCAACAGCCTTAAATGACAAGATACGCTTAGAACCAGAATTAGGCGAGCAATATGAAATCGGGCATGTGTTTTTCGCTGAAATACAGAACATTCTTGAAAGCTTTTCGAGCCCAAGATTATACCACTGGGGGGAAAATGTTTCCACAAAAGAACCTGTAAAAACCCTTTGGAAGATATCCATTTTACCCATGCTTGCTGCTTATTTAGACAATATTGATGTTGACAGTAAGAAAAGAATACTCCAAGAATTAGAGAGAACGTTTTATGGCAAATAAAATAGAGTATACTGCTAAAGATTGTTTGGAAGTAATAATAAAAGGGAAAACCGTAAAAAAAACCGACGATTCTTTTTTGTCACATATAAAAGACTCTACGAAGAACATTTATTGTTATAAGTTGTCAAAACGCGAACGGGATATAGAGCCTGACCCGATTGTATATTACGATTATAATAAATCACAATGGAGTGCAGGTAGATATATTGGCGATATTCAATACTCTGATGGTCGTAAACTCTATTCTCTGACAATTCTGCCGCGTTTTGGTGATAAAATATTAATGGAAATGTTTGGAGAGATTTTCAAAATAAATCTTACCGAGGGAAAATCACGTTTTCATACTGATAATAAGAATATTTATATAAAACTTTTGGTTTCACTCATATGGTCTCAAAAGTTAGCAGAAGCAAGTAGACATGGACTTCCACGAAAACGTGTGTTCAACGATAATAAAGGATATTCTGTTAAAGGTAAGTTGTTGGTAAAGCCATCCATATTTTCTTACTGTAAAGATCGAACCATCATTTCCAGAAGTTATGAAAAGTCATATGATGAGAAAGTAATAGCTATAATTAGTTCTGCATATAGAGTGCTTAAAGCTGAGTACAATTTTGAACAACTATCTGTTTCGCCCAATATATTGAATATAATATCTGATATTGATTCGCTCGGACATACCCTTAATAATCAATGTATCACAGAGAGTGATTACCATTCTATTTCTTATCATCCGATTTATCAATCGTTCAAAGAACTTGTGGATTTCTCGTGGCAGATTCTCAAATCGTCAACTGGAATGGATAATCAAAGCAAAGGTTTGAATGTTTCAGGATACTTGATTGATATGGCTGAAGTGTGGGAGTGTTATGTACGCAGTCTTGTTCAAAAACAGTTGAAAGAATATGGTTGGAAGCTAATTGACTCAACATTTACTGTTTACGAAAATAGTTTCTTTAGAAGAAGAATCATTCCGGATATTGTTCTCTTCAAAGACGGAGAATACTGTGTGTTTGATGCGAAATATAAAATGATGGAATTTAGAAATTGTGATGTGGATCGAGAAGATTTTTTTCAAATTCATACATATATTTCTTATATGCAAAAAATCGGAAAGGTTAAAATGGCTGGCCTTTTGTATCCTATCAAAAATGAAATAACACAAGAATCTTCATGCTCACCATTATTTGGTTTAAAAGACAATTGTCAATTTATTATTGATGGTCCCAATATTGGAACAGAAAGTTTGATTAAGGATCGCTTTATTGATGTATTGAAGAGAACACTAAATTGAATAATTACATAATCATCAATATAAGTGTGAATCCAATGCTTTTTTCGATAATCCAAAAGGATTGCCGTACAGATCAATGATCTCGAATCTATCGTTGACAATCAATTCAACTATAGGATTGGGTGATTTAAACCTTATCGAAGATCCCAAAGTTAAGAATATGCTCAATGGCTATAAAGAATATACAATAGAAATGAGGTAGATTAGATGGTAACTTACGAAGAAATGAAAATAGTAATGGAAAATACCGAGAAAGAAAGGAAACAAGCATCTTATAGTGTAACACCCGAAGAAATGCAACGTTTTAAAAAAAATGATAAGTTACCTTATCTCATTGCAACAAAAAAACGAAAAAATGATGAAAAGTACGGTGTTTCACTTACGGCTGGAATTGGATTAATAGAAGAACTTTGTCTTATAAACGAATCAACTTTTAAAAAGACACTGAATGGAAGCATAAGAGCAACTAGAACATTCCTCTATAAGTTTACTATAGGTTTACATATGTCTATTGATGAAGCTAACGAACTATTTAACCTATGCGGTGGACCATTAAGGGAAACAGATCCAGCTGATTATATATGCATAAACTACCTTAAGACCCAAGATGATATACATAGGTTCTGTGAACAATACAAAGAATACATAGGTAAAAATCTAACCAGATAACAAAGGTGAAAAGTTTTACCTGGCAATTCTTATTTCCCTGTGGTATGATAAAAGCATAGAAAATACACAGGAGGTAATCATTATGAAACCTATTATTTTTGCAAGAATAGCCGATATGAAATTCTACAAAGGTATCACCGATACCGACAAACCAGTCAATGGCGGATCATATGTCAAAGATACAAACTATGCCCATGAATGCTATAACTTTGATTCAGTAATACTGGAAGACGAAAAGGAGTATTGCCTTGGATTTACACAGCTTCTTGGCGGTAAGGATCCTCAACTTCACATTGAGCATATTGTAGGATGCAAAGGAATGAAAGATGCTTTGTCTGTTGATAATGTTATTGTAGTCTTTTGTTCCAAAGCACATAACAGCAAGACTATGAGAGTTGTTGGTTTTTATAAAAATGCTACGGTTTTTCGAGACTATCAGGAATGCGTGTTCCCAAGTGAAGACGGAAACGATTACGTTCAATCTTATTCATTTTTAGCTGAAAAGAAGGATTGTGTACTGCTTCCGTATCAAGAGCGTTTCAGAACAGGAGATTGGTTTGTGCCGACCAGTGGAAAAATGGGATATTCCTTTGGGTATGGTCACAACAATATTTGGTTCGCAGGCAGCAATACGTACAATATGGACGAGATCAATTATGTCAATAAAATGATTGAAAGCATAGAGAACTACAACGGTGAGAATGTAATTTGAAAGGAGTGGGGGTATGGGCTTTACATGGGTAAACTTTTATCCATCTTTTATAAAAGAGATCCTTGAGGCATCTGATCTTGACAAAGGTCAGATAGAGCAGATGGATTATGCAATAAAAAACGATGATAAAGATAGTCTCATAAGCGTAATGTGTTCTGTATACTCAGAACCAAATCCTTCGCTTATTCGTAAACATCGAAAAACAATTGAAAACTCACTTCTTAAATCATATAAAGATGAGTGTAAGAAAATCTACAGAGCTTTAAATATAACAGGTCGTTCAGATAATGCCAAGTGGCTTGCTCTTACGAAAAAGTCGTCTTCATCAAGCCTTATAGATGCATATATACGAGCTATGTATAATATCAGCGGTATCAAAGTACAGCTCAACGAATACAGTAAATTCAAAACAACAGTGTCTCTTCGAATGTCTGAAACATATGCAGAAGAAGTGCCTCTATATGATTTTCAGGAAGAGGCTGTTAAAGAGCTGACTAAGCACTATATCACGAATGATAAGGATTCAGGTATACTTGTTATGCCAACAGGTAGCGGAAAAAGCCGTACTGCTACATACTTTCTAATAAAAGAGATGATATCCAGAGGCTACCAGATACTATGGATAGCTCATCGCCATATGCTTATTGATCAGGCAGCCGATTGCTTTTATCAGTTTGCAGGTCTTTGTAAATTCAATAAGCCAGATATCAAAGATTATCGGATAAGCTGTATTTCTGGTGAGCATTTGAGTATTAGACAAGTAGATAAGGTTGAAGTAATTGTAGCAAGTATACAATCTATCTGTCGTAGCCTTGACCATCTTCGCAGAATCCTTAAGCGTGGTAAGGTAATGGTGGTTATTGATGAATGTCATCACACTGAAGCTAAATCATATCGTAATACACTAAAATTCATAAAAGAATGCAGAAGCAAAGTTAAATTGCTTGGATTAACTGCAACACCAATTCGCTCAAATGATAAGGAAACTGCTCATCTGCTCAAGATATTTGATAACAAAAAAATATATGAGGTAGCAATGTCAGACCTTATAGCTAAGAAGATACTTGCTGATCCACAGTATGAACGTGTTGAAACTTCTGAAAACTTTGAACCTGACATTTCTTATGATGAAGCAAAGTTTATAAATAAATTTGGTGAGTTACCAGATACTCTCATTCATAAAATTGCAGTATCTAAAGAAAGAAATGCTATTATACTGAAACAATACCTTGATAACACTGAGAAATATGGAAAAACCTTGATTTTTGCATTAAATGTGGTTCATTGCCGTTTCTTATATGAGGAACTCTCCAAGAAGAAAGTTCGATGCGGGCTTGTTTATTCTGGAAAGGAAGATAATTCCAAAGTTATCAATGATTTCAAAGATAACAAGCTTGATGTACTTGTTAATGTTAATATTCTTACAGAAGGAACCGACGTGCCTAATATTCAAACTGTATTCCTTACTCGTCCGACTACAAGCGAAGGCTTTTTAATGCAAATGATAGGACGAGGAATGAGAGGTCCCGAGGCTAAAGGAACCAAAACTGTCAATATAGTTGATTTCCATGACCAATGGGATGTATTTAATAAATGGTTGGATCCACAGTGGCTTATAGAGGAAGAACTCGAAGAACCTGACGAGAAGGTATATGAGAAGAAAAAACGCGAAATGGTTTCTTATGAATGGAAAGCATGCAAAGCTCTATATCGCGCTTTAAGAATCAATGCAGCTGAATCTAACTGTACTGTTGCTGTTCCTGCGGGATGGTATACACTAATTGACGAGTATGGCGAATCAACAAGAATGCTTATTTTTGAAGATCAATTAGCCGGTCTGAACAGAATGATGAAGGATAAAAAGCAATGGCTCAATAATCCAGACTTCAATGCTCAAAACGCTATTGACAGCTATTTTTCAGGCTTCTGTTACAAACCGGATAGTCATGAGTTAGAATTGCTTATAGATAATCTAAGGATACTTGAAGAAACTCCAACATTTCATCCTTTGAAGAATAGAGCGTTCGCTGATCCACATTATGTAATTGAGCGTGCAAGAAAAGAAAACAGGGATGTATATGCAACGGCGATTGATATGTATTATGAGCATGAGATAATTCGTGATATCTATGAAGACTGTGTTGATTTTCTTCAAGAAGTATGCAATCTTCAAAGATACGGCAGCAGCAGTGTGCTTCGAGCTAAAGTTGAAGAGATGCCTCTTGAATTGATTCCTTTTGATAAGAATCCGTTTTATGATATAAACGAGTTGTTTAATGAGGTTAAAAAAGAACGCTTTAATGGAGTGTTTGACGGAATACCGTCAATCGACTGGACTGATAAGCCATATAAAACATATTACGGTGTTCACTACAGGAAAGATCATTCCATTATGATCAATTCTATACTGAACAGCAAGGATGTTCCAAGAGAAGTAGTAAAATTCGTGATATACCACGAAATGTTGCATCGTGACATTCCTTTTCATAATGCTGATTTCAGAAGACTGGAGCATGAATATCCTAATTATGAGGAATGCGAACACTTCTTAGATGGTAAAATGCTTGAATTTGACATAAATGATATGTGATTTCAAAAAGAACCAGATGAAACTGCATTGTTTGTTGGTTGACAAGAGAGGTAATTAAAATGAGCTTAGGAGAAAACATTCTTGATCATTACAACCAATTTTTAGGCGATTACATAGGAGCTGACGTTTATACCAATAACGATTACGAAATTCAGATTCTTGGCTTTCCGAATGCGATAAAAGACTGTTTGGTCCTGACATCTTTTGGATTATCAAAATATGGTCAAGAGAACTGTTGTGAAGTGATACTTCCCGTAGATGATCTCTATGATGAATGTGCAGAAATATTTGCAAATGCCATATTCTATGCTTTATCAAATAATATGAGTATTGGCAGAGGACTTCTTATAGAAGGAGCTGATAGCATTATTGATGGATTTTCTGAGAAATGCGGTAAAACAGCCATGTATTTTACGGACGTTTATGTTTTGCCTGAAGAATTTTCATTTGTCGATAAATGCCATATCTATATGGGGTTCTTAGTTTCTAAAGAAGAATCAGAATTCATAAAGAAGTATGGAAGCGAGCAATTTGAGAATTTATTAGAGGAAAAAGACATTGACGTAATCGAAATAAAACGCAATTCAGTTCTGTAAAACCAGAGAAAATGGTATGATTATATATGGAAAACACTGAAAAAAATAAGGCTTATTTTCATCTTCCGGGTCTGTTTGAGTTCTATGACCTGTACAGTGCGTTTCTGCCGCTATACCGCGAGCACCGGGAGTATTTCCACGACTGGTGTGAAATAGCATCTGTCTATGGTGCTCCGGCCGACTGTATATGGGGCGGTGGACGTGTCGGATTCGGCGAATGTAAAGCTGAAGATGTACTCGCACTTATGAATGAGTACGGTATTTCTTCAAGGCTCACTTTCAGCAATTCGCTTTTAAAACCTGAACATCTCAACGACAGGAAATGCAATACCCTGTGTGAACTTTTCGCCGGAAGCCAAAGTGTACAAAATGGTGTTATAATCCACTCGGATCTTCTGCTTGAACATATTAAAAATAATTATCCTGGACTTTATTTCGTTTCATCGACTACAAAGGTTCAGACTGATTTTGATCAGTTTTTTAAGGAAACGGAGCGGAGTGATTTTAAATATGTTATTCCTGATTTCAGACTGAATAAGCTGTACGATAAACTTGATACACTCACGCAGACCCAGAAAGATAAAGTCGAATTTCTGTGCAATGAATGCTGCTCGTTTTACTGTAAAGAAAGAAAAGCGTGCTATGAAAATGTAAGCCTTAAAAATCTCGGAGAAAACTGTCCTGAGCACATCTGTACCGCACCTGATGCCGGGGACGGATACCGTTTTTCAAGAGCAATGAAAAATCCCGGATTTATCAGTACAGATGACATCATCAACATCTATCTGCCACTCGGTTTTTCTAACTTCAAAATTGAAGGCAGGGGCCTGGGAAGTGCTGTCAATCTTGAATTCCTGCTTTATTATCTCACAAAGCCGGAATACCAGCTCACTGTCCGCGAAGAGATCTATCTCGACAGTATGCTGGATCTTTTCTGAATAGCCGGATAGAAATCTGTCAGATTAACTTTGCAGGGAATATCAGGGAAATTAGAAGTTTGCAAGAAATGTGAGGACAAGTCTTGGATATGGCAAAATATCTGAGTTTATATTGAAAAATCTAGCGTAATGTGGTATAATTTAATGGACAAAACATGAAGAGTGTTCTGATATTTGTATATATTTAGCGATAAAGAAAGAAGGATCGAATATGCCAATTACGTTTTCTGAACAATTTAATGTACCAGGTTCTGTGCTAGAAAGTACTGGCGTATTTGATGTGATACTCGATGTTGATACACGGGTATTTATCGATCCTGCGTTGCTTGAACTCTGCACAGAACCGGAGTTTGTTGGTGCACGTTCAAAAGTAGAAGGATATTTTTCTAACATCATAACGCTATTGCGCCATTCTAAACGAAGAGGTGATATGTATTGGAAACAAGCCAATAAGCGTTTGACATTCAAAGAGTTATCTGGCACTTGCTTTGGTTATTCTCAAAATGGAACCGGAGGAAATGCTATCGGAGCAGTATTGCGTGATTCTATTTTGAATACAATCAAGGAATTAATGACTGAGGGAGAAACGGACCCGGTTCTGTTTGAACTACTCGGTGTGTTTCAAGAGGACATTGGTTGCGATCGCGTTAGCGATTTAATTACATTTATCTTGAGTGAAGAAATTCTGCAATATACACAACGTGTAGTAACGCTAGCGAACATTCCAAGCATTACAGTCCATTTTGGCTCGCGGCAATATTTAACATGTAGAAATCCGCATAACAAAAAGCCGTTGCTCCTTCTTCCGTCAACAATTCTCAGTCCGTTACCTATCGCCGACGATTTTGATGACATTGATCGAATTTGTCAAGAAAATGAGCGAGTTCGAAAAGAAATCAACGATTACTTTGACCTTGACAAGAAAAATAAACTTCATAAATCACAGATTCTTTCGTTAATGCATAGCAGTCTAAGCTTTCGTTCTGCCTTAGTCACTTCTTATAAAACTTTTCCTAAAAAATCTTACGATTTTTCGAATGATCCCGCTGGAGAGTATGCTTGGCTTGCTGCTGCACGAGAATATGTGTCTAGATATCCTTTAGCTTTAAATGGCCTACCGCTTGAAACAATAGACGATGTTCTTTCTATTGTCAAAGAAATTTGTGATCGATTCAAAAGTCTCGTTGAAGATAACGGATTGTCTAAATTATTGTATGATTCCACTGGAGCACCTAAACACGAATCTGCGGCACAACTTTTATTCTTTGGCATTGCTGACTCATACTGCGATGCGAATAATATCGACCTCACAAAAGAGGGAAACAACGGTCGAGGTCCAGTCGATTTCAAGCTTTCACGTGGTGCAAACGATAAGGTTGTAGTAGAAACTAAGTTGACATCAAATTCTCAGTTGCGGCATGGAATTGAAATTCAGTTACCCATATATATGAAGCAAGAAAAGACCAAACAAGCTATCTACCTAATCATAGACAACGGTCATCCAAAAGCATTAGAGAATTTCATCAGCTTTTATAATGGGTTAGATCAAGAAACTAAGAGGAAAATTTCCTATTTGATTGTTGATGCAACACCTAAATTATCGGCAAGCAAAGCATAGATATCATACGCTGATTTTGTGTACATTAACTCTAACTAACCTGAGAGAAACCTGTCAGATTAACTGTGCAGGGAATATCGGCTCGGAATAAAACAAAAAAGCTCCATGTGCTATTAACACATGGAGCTGAATCTACAAAGCGAAAACCAGTTACATAAATTATAATGTTAAATCGGCATTTGGAGATAGCATTATGACAAATAAAGAAATAAAAATTCAAGAACTTATAAATCTTGCCCAAAATGATAAACCTCTCGCTCCACCATGTTGTGAGGGGGACATATTGGATTTATTTAACAGCTACTTCCATTTATGGTTACCGCAATGTTCAAACAGCGACACCTTTGTGGACGATATAATCAAAAAATATCCAAGTCATTGTAAAACAGATATTGTACGCTTAAAAGAGTACCTATCAGCAGCAAACAAGTATCTTATGGACATATGCTGTACATTTGCCGGAATATATCAAAAATATGGTGGTATGTCACGAAAAGATTATGGGACAGATCAAAAATACTGCGACATTTTGATTCATGCTTGCCTGAAAAAGTATACTTGGCTCACAGAAGATTATCTTTATGAAAATCTATACCAATTATGCAGACTGTGTAATTGGTAATTCTGATTTAGCTTAGTACTATGATAACCTGAGAGAAACCTGTCAGATTAACTGTGCAGGGAATATCGGCTCGGAATGAAAACCCAAAGCTCCATGTGCCATTAACACATGGAGCTGAATCTACAAAGCGAAAACCAGTTACATAAATTATAATGTTATGATTGTTTTGACAAAGTCCGAAAAATAGCCATTTATCATATGTCATCTCTTTAGTTCTGAACTTACATGATGGCATAACGAAATTGATGACATGCCCAAAAAAGCCCGAAATATCGGGCTTTTTTGCTACCCAAATCTCGAAAAATTTACTTCGATTTTCATAGATGACATTGGGCTGTTTTAGCCATGTGTAAGGATTTGAACTCTCAAAAGTGCAAATTCAGTCCCCTCCAAAGGTCGAAATACAGGCAAATCTCGGTTTTGTCAGCAAAAAATAGTATACAAAGTTTCGGACTCGGTTTTAGTGGTTTTCACGAAATGTGAAAACACTGGAATCGAGTCCTTTTTTGTTTCCCCGAAAACCTAGTGATAGAAAACCTATCAGCGATTTGTGAGCCGTTTTCGACGGCATAACTGTCATATCAACGGTTCTGTCGACGACTACTATATTGGTGACAGCATGAAGCTCAAACAGGTACTTATCAATATAATTGGCAATGCTGTAAAATTCACTCATGAGGGTGGAAGTGTTGACCTTACTGTTGAGCGCACAGCTCAGTTTGACAAGAAATCGACGCTCCGTTTCACAGTATCGGATACCGGAATCGGTATCAGCAAGGAGTATCTCCCGCATATCTTTGATTCATTCAGTCAGGAAGACAGCTCGGCGACCAATAAATATGGAAGCTCTGGTCTTGGACTTGCTATCACCAAAAGCATTATTGAGATGATGAACGGTAATATTGAGGTCAGAAGTGAAAAAGGTAAAGGTACCACGTTTACCGTTGCTGTTACGCTTATGGATTCTGAACGAAGACACGATGAGATTAATGAGCTCGTTATTGATACAAATAATATGAGCGTTCTTGTCATCGACGATGATCCTGTTGCATGTGAACACGCAAAGTTGATACTGGAAAAGATAGGTATAGCATGTGAGATAGCCTACTCAGGATTTGATGCAATTGAAATGGTAAAACTGCGTCACGCAAGGCAGAATCCTTATAACCTAATTCTTGTGGACCTGAAGATGCCTGATATGGATGGAATCGAAACTACACGCGAGATACGCAAGATAGTCGGTCATGAATCCGCCATCATCATCATTACAGCATATCGCTGGGACGATGTTCTTGATGAGGCAATAAGCGCAGGAGTTGACAGTTTCATAGCAAAACCGCTTTTTGCAAATAATATCATCGAGGAGTTCCGCAGTGCTCTGCATAAGAAAAACAGCTCAAAGTCTGCAAAACCTCAGACTGACCTGAAGGGCAGACATATCCTGCTTGCGGAGGATGTACCGATAAATGCAGAGATAATGACCATGGTCCTTGCAATGAGAGAACTAAACGTAGACCATGTAGAAAACGGCAGAGCTGCGGTAAGTGATTTTTGAGAACTTCTCGAAAATATAGTCATTCTTAGGAAAATCATACTTCAGCTCAAAGCTGTATTCAAAACTGTTATCGCAGAAAGATATTGCGAATTCGCAATTCTTATCTGCATTGAATATATTCGGAACCATTCGCTTTCCCTCATTGAGCATGATGCCCCTTACAGCATCAATACATTTAATAAAGTTAGTCTTTCCGACATTGTTCGGTCCCATAATTATTGCAGATTTCAATACGTTAGTGGAGTTTACGGAGACTACATTGCTTGGAAAATGCTTGTTTCGCATATCAGAGCGCATAGTAAACTCTGTTTCCGTGTTATAAATAAAGCAGTTATTGACCTTTAAAGAGATAAGCATTATATCAGCTCCTAATACTTCATTTTCTTTATTATACCACTAAACAATATTTTATGCAAGTATTTTTCATAAAAAATATGTATAGTCTGCTTTTGCTTAATAATTGATACAAATCACTCCCTGTGTGTAAACACAGGGAGTTTAGTCACTTTATAAACTTGTTGAAAACATTCTGAGCTGATGCCATTTCTCTTTGGGTGAAGGCACAAAGCTTTACCTCTATCTCATAGTCAGGATAGTCAGAAGTAAACTTGTTATATGCTCTGCAGCACTGCTTAGTTGATTCACCGGCTGGATCCGGCAGGTCACCGCCAAAGATACCTGAGCTTATGAGCGGAAATGATATGCTGTGAAGACCATTTTCCTTTAATACGCACAGAGAATTATAATACGCATCGAATAACTCCTTAAAAGCTGTAGGAGTATATGAGAAATCAGGACCTACAGCGTGAATTATATTCTTTGCATTTGTCATGTTGAATGCAGGAGTTATAACAGTGTCTCCGTCATTTAAGGGAGTCTTATACGCAGAGCAAGCCTGTGTCAGCTCCTTGAGACCTGCCTTCTGGAATATAACTCCACAGATTCCACCGCCAGCCCATAAACCGCTGTTTGCAGCATTTACTACTGCATCTACCGTCTGATCTGCACATGAGGCATTTATTAACTCTAATCTGGCAGCTTGTTTACACGAATCATTAACTGCCGACAACGATAATTTGGTTAATAGATTGATCCTAAATGCTTCTCGATGCATAAGGATTTGTGAGAATTACATAAGTCAGTGACTAGGAATGGTGTTGCCCGATTGTATGATTATTGCGGCATATTCACGCTCCTTTCTTTCGATATTTTGAATCTCATTCACGATAAACAATGCATTCTTGCTTGTTATGTCGTAATGGTTTTCAATTTCATGGATCAAGCCTTCATAGAGCCTTCTCTTCTGCTTAAGGATTTCAAGATAATCTTGATAAGCGCGTAACAAATCCCCTATTTGAATAAGGGATTTATACTCGTTTATATTTGCATCATTCTCCTGGCTATACGAAGATACCGCTATATAGTCACTTTGCACATTGTATATTGCTTCTTGTATAAAATATTGAAGTGAATTAATCCTTGAAATCTCCTTATAAACATTATTGAGGTATCGTTGAGCATGTTCTTTATTATGGGAATTAGCAGTAATCTCTTTAATACCTGACCAATTAAAGAGCTTCATGTATTCTGTAGTGCATTTTAGCAACTCGCTCAATGTTGAATTAATTGAACTCAATGTTGAACTAAATGAACTAATTAATTTCTCATGCGTATTAATTACCAGAGGAATTACAGAATCAACGGATGAGACGCCGCCTATCGATTTGTTTTTCTGTTCTCTCATCACAAAGCGTTCAAACGCTTCATCTGCCAGCAAAGCAGATTCCGGCACTTCTAAGGCATTTGCTAGTCTGGAAAGATATTCGCCTTTAGGACGGCGTTCAGTTGTCTCATAGTTTTGTAGGGCTCGAGTAGTGATGCCTGCTTTTTTTGCAAGAGTAGCTTGGGTAAGTCCTCTTAATTCGCGTAGCATTACAAGGCGATTAGCGAAAGTCATAGTATCAGCTCCATTCCAAAGTATCACACGAACATTTTGTTCGTCTTCACTGACTTCATAGTACCACACGACGAATAAAAAGTCAATACACACGAACAAATATTGTGCGACCTCACAAATTTTCGTGCTATTCAAATCTAACAGTTGTCAATATATGCTAATTCGTTTTGTTGCTGCACGAATTATAATTCTTTTTTCTGTACGCTGTTTAATGGCGATGCTGAAAAGTTCTTCCACGCGAAGGCTGAAAAGCATAGATTTTTGAACTGGCGTGATATTCACGCTACTCTCAGCAGATATAACAGCCGCCTCAAGCCATGCCGGCAACAGTTAAAAAGAAGTGCCGCCCGTAGGCGGCACAGATATATCACAAAGCAACAATGTCATTTATTGAGAAGAGCACTGCTTTACCAGAGATAATCACCTTATCTCCAATGCATTCACAGTACAGGATACCGGTACGGGAAGAGGCTTGGAAAGCTGTAATACTGGGCTTATTCACTCTCCTGCTCCAATAGGGAGCGATCATGCAGTGAGTTGAACTAGTGACCTGATCCTCGTTCATACCGTATCTTGGAGCAAATACACGCGAAACGCAGTCATAGTCAAGACCTTTGGCAGTAACAGCAACACAGGCACCGTCCAGTTTTGAGATAAGCTCCATATCCGGTTGTATATCCCGAACTTCGTCTTCGTCACGCAGAACGAACAGTATATCACGGTCTTTGTATGCTGCCATAGGGATAGTTCCGAGAGCTTCGATCATCGTATCCGTTATCTCGATATGCTCCAGCTTATACTCAGGAAACTCCATTCTTATCAAATCTCCAGCTCTTAGTACAGTAAACTCACCGACCTGGCCGTAGAGGTTGAGAGTATCTACCTCCTGGGCATAGTAGTTGAAAAGAACAAAAGCAGTCGCAAGAGTAGCGTGTCCGCAGAAGTCTATCTCGCTCTTGGGAGTGAACCAGCGGATATGATAACGGTCGTTCTCTTTTACAACAAACGCAGTCTCGGATAGATTATTCTCAGCAGCGATACTTTGCATGATTTCTTCACTTGGAAACGATTCCAGAACGCATACAGCAGCGGGATTACCAGAGATTATTTTATCCGTGAAAGCATCGACGATGTATTGTTTCATTTGTTTCTCCTGTTCTATGAGAATGTGATATTAGCCTAAATCTTGATTCTGACATAATACTTCGTATCGTCTTGATGATGGATATATCCGCCATTATTCAGCATAACTCTGAGAGAAGCAGGATTATCATTGTTAACACGCAGATATATTTCATCTTCCTGAACATCGTCTCTTATCTCATCGATGAGGAGTTTAAGTCCCTGAGAAGCATAGCCTTTGCTGCGATATTCAGGAGCTATGTAATAGCCAACGTGTCCTGAGCCCTCAATAAGCGACTGGCATAGATAATGGCGGAAGTGAAATGTGCCAACGATATTATCATCATCCCAGAGATAGTATACTGTCTGCGGAACATATCCTTCCGGCAGCTTTTCACCCTTTGATTGAGCAATCATCGTTTCAAGAGCATTATCAAAATCCTTACGGCTTATACCGTTATAGTCGTTGAGAAAACCGTTCTCATCTACAGGAATATCGCGTTGGAAGAGCCATTCTTTCTCAATATCTTCGTAGTTAGCAGGTTTTAGTATCAACATATTTGCCTCGTTTCAATTCTTATCATTCTTGAGATTTAGTAAATTAATACTTAGTAGCTTACGAGTATAATATCATAGAATTGCATCACAAATTCCCAATTTATCCATAGTCCTGATCTCATGTTCATTCTGAATGGAAATATTATATTTATTGCTTTCGAAATTGCTCTTTGTATCATCACGCTCTTTTTTTAATCCTTTAAATTCATCCGGAAAAACACCGCTTAGTTTTTCATACTTCTGTCCTTCTAGGTAACGGAATCTTTCAATTTTTTTTAATTCTCTTTTCCAATGCTCTTTTTCACTTCCATAAAATGAAGACTTGTTCTTATCAGTCAAACCCGGAAAAAAAGTCTTCTCCATAGATTTTTGAGTTTGTTCCATTGCCGTATCATATATTCGTTTCATTACCTCGACGATTGCTTGTTCAAAAGCTAGGTTCAAGTAATCATTTTCGATTATATTTGGATTCTCACGTAAAAACTGTCTCTTTAGCTTTTCTTTTACGCGCACAACCTTATTTGGTTCTCTTAACATATAACATAGCATATCTGTAGCTTCAAGGTATGGATCTAGAGAATCATCAATACGCTCATGAATATCAAATATGTCAGAAGTAATAATATAGCTTGATTCAGTTACAGAGGTCATCTCTCCAATTGTATCTTCACCAAGAAATATCCGACATGGTTTAATACCATCTTCGATATAATATGTCTCATAGAATCCATCCTTCATACATTTAGGACAAAATGAGATATAGCTAGGAGAATCCTCATGCTTATATATATGACCACAACAACTGCACCTACGCTCTAATAATTTTGCCATTTTTGATCTCCCAGATTTTCGCTAGTATAGCCTTGCAAGCTTCAAAGTCGTATCAGAAATCATTCGCTTTATCTCATCCTCTACATCAAGATGCATGAGATAAACATGAACTCCGCTGTCTGACAGTCTGATGAACTCAGGCAGCATATCTTTCAGATAGAGGTGAACCTCACTCTTGTAGAATGCCGCTTCAGTATAAAGGAATGAACCGTTTTTAAGCAGTGGCTTGAATGGCTCAAGAGTTGCAGTATCGCCTGTATAAACAACGTTATTTCCGCGGATATTCAAATGATAACCAAAGCATTTACCCTCAAGCGGCTTCACATGGGGAGTCGGCACTGCTGCAATGAACCACTTTCTATCAAGTTCGTCAGCAGTAACGATGTTGAACCACTCCTGTTCGCAGCCCTCTATCCTCATAAGCAGTAGAAGTAGATCATCCTTAACTTCTTCCGAAGGTGCAACTATAGTGACTTTCTTTTTCATATAGCTTGCAAATCACACATATTGCAGTATTGTTCTGACTCCTCCGCTATGGTCGCCGTGAGTATGAGTAATAAGGATATAGATATTATCGTACTGCTCCCAGTTCATCTTCTTGACCTTCTGATATGAAGTCGCAGGACAGTCGATAAGTACAAGCTCGTTATCCTCAACAAAAAAAGCGGAATTATGTTCGTCAGCAAATGCCGAACCTCTGCCGAGAAACATAAGCAAAGTGTCATTCTGTATCTCAGCAAGCATATCAAAGATATGTTCTCCGACATTCTCGATAGTGCTGTGACTGCCATGAACTCTTTTTACAGTGCGGAACAGTTTTACGCAATCCGCATAATTATCAGGCAGGACAGTATCAGCGTCACTGCAAAGAGTATAGGCACATTCGTTTTCATCAAAAGATGACATTTTGCTATACTGCTCAACGAAATCCTCGGGTATTCCCGAAGCTGTGATAAGCTCCAATTTATGCGGATAATTACAAGTATTTGTCAGTATACATGGGCTCTTAAACTTTCGGCTCAGCTTGTCCGCATACCAGCCTCCGAGACTCTGCCCCACAAAGATAAAATCATCGGTATTGACCATATCCGAAAGATATTTCAGCAGCTCCTCAGGAGCAGTGTTTATATAATCTATCTTCGGCGAAATGATATCTTCTGCAGGAAATATCTCGCAAAGCGCCTTGTAGTTCTTGTTATCGGCTTCACCCATGAAGCCGTGCAGATTCAATATTCTCATATCCCAGCTCCTATCAGGTCTGTCAAAGATTTTTCAAATTCTTTATCTTGCTGAAAAGTTCGTTTGGACAACCCCTTTGTACGGCCTCCGCTCCTGCGTATCTTAGCAGAGATTGCGCGAAATTCCAGCAGTCCCGAAATGTTCTCCTCTGTGTAGCGCTTTCCGTCCTGATTGAGCACAATCGCATTTTTGCTAAGACACATCGCTGCAAGTCCGTAGTCCTGAGTTACAGCGATATCACAGTCACTTACAAGATTCACAAGACGAAAATCAGCGCTGTCAGCACCCTTATCAACGATGATAGTTTTAACTCCCTCACGATGAATGGAATGAGATGTATCGCAAATAATTATACACTCTATGCCGTATCTCTTAGCAGTCCTCACCGTAATATCAACAACAGGACAGCCGTCTGCATCTATAAATATCTTCATATTCAGCACCTGAAAGAAAATTTTTGTTTGATGATTACATTATAGCATACCCTGAAAGGATTTACAACACATTTGAAAAATGTTATAATAGAATCAACAAAACCATCGGAGGCAAAAAATGAAAGCAGTTATCGCAATGGATTCATTCAAGGGCAGTATTTCTTCGATTGAAGCTGGAAATGCTGTTGCAGAGGGAATACTCTGCGTTTTTCCCGACGCTGATACAATAATAAAGCCAGTTGCAGACGGCGGAGAAGGAACTGTTGAAGCTCTCGTCAGTGGACTTAACGGACGATTATGCGAGACGGAAGTCTCCGATCCACTCGGAAGAAAGATAACCGCCAGATATGGAATTCTTCCCAACAATACTGCAGTTATAGAAATGGCTGCGGCTTCGGGACTTACGCTGCTTTCTGAAAATGAGTGTGATCCAATGCTCACTACTACTTACGGAACAGGCGAACTTATTCTTTCCGCGATTCGCAATGGCTGCCCCAATTTCATAATCGGTATAGGCGGAAGTGCAACAAATGACGGTGGTATCGGCTGTTTGCAGGCTCTCGGCTTCGGTATGCTCGACAGTAAGGGGCGACAGGTCGGGTTCGGTGCAAAAGGTCTTTCACAGCTTTCAAACATCAACGCTGCCAGTGTTATACCTAAACTAAAGGAGTACAGTTTCAAAGTAGCCTGCGACGTTACCAATCCTCTTTGCGGCGATAATGGGTGCAGCGCTGTATTCGCTCCGCAAAAGGGCGCGAGCTCTGAGACGATAACTATAATGGACGGTTACCTCCGCAATTTCGCAGAGCTGACCAAAACATATAATGCTGCAGCTTCACCAGATACACCTGGCGCAGGAGCTGCAGGAGGTCTTGGATTTGCACTGATGTATTATCTTAATGCCGAATTTGAATCAGGTATTGAACTGATAATGCGCGAAACCCAGCTTGAATCTGCAATAGTAGATGCGGATATTGTTATCACAGGCGAAGGTTGTCTCGATAGTCAGACCGCTATGGGAAAAGCTCCCGTTGGAATCGCAAAGATAGCAAAGAAATACGGAAAACCTGTAATCGCATTCAGCGGAGCAGTCAAAAGCGGAGCGGATTTGTGCAACCAGAATGGTATAGACGCATATTTCCCTATACTAAGACAGGTATCTACACTTAAAGAGGTTATGGATAAGACCACTGCCTATTGTAATCTCGCCGATACAGCCGAACAGGTATTCAGAACGATAAAGCTATTTAAAAAAGGAGATCAATATGCGGATATCACAAAGCTGCGCTGAATGCTTATATGAGCGCCAGAAGAATAAAACTAACAACGCTGAATATCTTGCCGAGATAAAACAGCTTCTCGATAACCGTAAGGAAACTGATACAAGTCCGTATATGGTTTATCTTTTCAATAAAGCTCATCTGAAGTATTTCGGTGAAATTGCAGATTACGGCAAAATAAAAAAGCAGTACAATGATCTCGTACTGTCAATGGAGGAGCGCCTTAGGTTCGATATAAACGCTTCTTCAGATCCTCTTGGAACTGCCCTTATAATGTCACGTATAGGCAACTATATTGATTTTGGAGCTATGAGCAGCATTGATTGCGATGAGTTTCTTGCGTTGTTTCAAAATAATGATATGCGCGAAGATGATATCAGGACATACAAATCATTTTTGCACGAATGTTCAAATGCGGAAACGTTTCTCCTTATATGTGATAACTGCGGAGAAATAGTTCTCGATAAGCTTATGCTTGAACAGCTCAAAAAAAGATTTCCTCAGCTCAGCATAAAAGCTATTGTGCGCGGCGGGGATGTCCTTAATGACGCAACTGCCGAAGATGCTCACTATGTCGGACTTGATAATATGGCTGATATAATCTCAAACGGTGAAGCAATAGCCGGAACTATATATGAAATGCTCACGGATGAAGCCAAAATAGTCCTTGACACTTCCGATGTTATACTTGCTAAAGGTCAGGGCAATTACGAATCGATGTCGGGACAAGGCAGGCACATATTCTATGAATTTCTTTGCAAATGTGATCTTTTCACAACACGTTTCAATGTTCCGAAACTGACAGGAATGTTCATTGAAGAACATCAAAACAAGAAAGGAAGAATACTATGAAACTGCTGATCATTAGACACGGCGATCCTGACTATACAATCGATTCGCTTACAGAAAAAGGTCATAGAGAGGCTGAAATGCTTGCCGAGCGTATAGCCCCTATGGATATCGCAGCTTATTATGTGTCTCCGCTTGGGAGGGCTAAGGCTACTGCAGAATACACTCTGAGAAAATGCGGATGTTCAGCAAAGACTCTGGACTGGCTCCATGAGTTTGACCGCAACCTTATTATCGGGCCAGACGGTCAGCGGCGCATTCCGTGGGATATGCTACCGCAGAACTGGACTGCTGTTCCCGAATACTACGACAAGGACAAGTGGACTGACGTTCCTGTGATGTCCGAAGCGGATATGAAATTCGGCGTTGATTATGTTCATAACGGTCTGGACACACTGCTTGCCAAGCACGGCTATGAACGTTCCGGAAACTGCTATAACGCAGTTCGTCCCAATGAGGATACGATTGCGCTGTTCTGTCATTTTGGAGTTGAATGTGTGATGCTCGGACATCTTCTTGGTATCTCTCCTATGGTTCTATGGCATGGTTTTATCGCTGCTCCGACCTCGGTTACAACAGTCTGTACTGAGGAACGCCGTGAGGGCATAGCGTATTTCCGTGTTACTGCTTTCGGAGATATCTCTCACCTTAATAACGGTGGCGAACCGCCTGCGTTTGCAGGAAGATTCTGCGAAATCTTCAGTAACACTCAGCAGCGGCATGATTAAATTAATTTTAGTATTTGACATTTATTCTCGCCCATAAAGGGCGAGTTTTTTCTTATGCAAAGATTTTCGTGGACATTTGGGCACTCTGTAAAATATTGCCGTTTGTGATGTATAAAAAAGCACTTGCCTATTTGACAAGTGCTTAAAGGTTGCAATTAGAGGTTTTATCGTGCAGAATTAGCTTAATGACATTACCCATGATGGGCGGTTCGCTATTTTCTTATGGTATTTATTATTTTTTTGCAGTATTAATGATTGCTTATAGTTTGTCAATATCTTCCGAATTATCCAGAATTATATTTCAATATATACAAACGATTGAGGAGCTTTACTTAACCCGAAATCAGATAGATTTTTCTGAGACTTGAATACTTCAACTTCACCTAACTTGTATGCATAAGCTCTTTCGCATCCATGAAAGTACTTTTTGTATTTCTCCCGACTTATTCCTGCGGAGGATTTTGTTTTTTTCCATAATTCATAAGGAGATGCTGATAATCGATCAATAACTTGAACTGAAGCTACGATTTTCATGAACGGTGCAGTGCAATAAATATATATTACTGAAACATCCTCTTTTGCAAGACGTTTACGATACTCATACTTTTTTGAGCCTTGTAATATTTTCTCCACATATTCAGGTTTAATCGATAAAAGAATTGCTTTCAAATAATAACCTCCATCATTCAATATACTCTATTTCGGTCTCAGAGTCCCGAACAATCATATCAAACTGCTCATCAGTAATCTTTGTAAACGGACGTGGTCCATTGGGTTTAATAATAATATGTTTATCCCATAAATAATCTAAAGTTAGCCTCTTATTTAAGCTTTTCACAAATATAAATTTCAGCACTTTCAGATTGTACCTGTGTTTTGCCCAAAAGCTTTTCAATTCTTCTGTGGTGAATACACTTCTGTTCTGGCAAATTGATAATAATTCATTTTCACTATGAATATTTTCAATTATTTCATCAACTATCGCAATTGTTGTTACAACAGACTTGAACCTTTTGATTTCTCCGTCCTCTCCCATGCGATAAAACAAAAATAAGTCACCTGGTTTTGCCCCATTTGTTGCAGCCCACGAAATGTATACTTTCTGAAGTGCATAACGATGCGGCTTTTTCCCTAGAAATTCAATACGATTCTCGCTATTCAACTGTGAATCAGGAAGCAAAGATGTATGATACTGGGGTAAAATAGGGAGAATATATTTATTGCATGAATGAGAGAAATTGGGATAATTGAATTTAGGCGATGCTTCAGTCATAATCATATTTAAATGCTTGACTAATACTATTTCATATTTTTCACCATTATGTTTAATTCCATGGTAAATAAATCCCCATCTTTCCAATAAATCTTTTAGAGCAACAAGTTCCTCTTTATCATTAAACAATGTAACATATATTTCTTCAACTTTTCGTCGCCGAGCATTATCAAAAATAATTTTAACAAAACGCTCTCCTAATCGAAAACCTGTTGACTCAACTTTGAAAGTTCCAACTTTTAATCTTTTTTTAGGATCAAAAGTTGGTTCAATATCCGAATAGTTTTCCGTCGTATTTTCAGTTTTTAAATACAAAAATCCAAGTATCTTACCATTATCTGACTGACAGATATACGCTTCCTCATCACACTTACGAGCAAACCAAGAATCAAATCCATCATAGTAACTTCTAAAACTATCAAAGAAATTATCATTAACATCAACATCTCCGAAATATACTTTTTCAACTGAAAGAGCTTTATATTCAATTAAGTCTGGATTTTCTGCAGTGACCTTACTGATAAATCCATTAATTGAATACACTCGATTTGATAATCCTAAAAGATCCGCCTTATTGCGCAATTTACGATCTTCTGTAATAAAGAGATCCACTCGTCCGAGATATACTTCAAAAAGTAAGCAATTATCAATATGATCGTTCTCATTTTTTTCAGTTTGCCCAATCAGTTTAATAAAATCATCGTCAGGTTCCCGTATTGTTTTAATAATATCATAAGATTCAAGTTTCACAGAAATGACCTCTTGTGTTTCAGAATCACGATACTTTTGTATTTCTGATACTGTATATGGATGAATTACTTTATCAAGTTTCAACTTATCAATCCATCTATAAAGGTGGCCAATACTATAATTTGAAACTATTTTATTTTCACGATGAATCACTATATTAGTATCTAAAAGTATCCTCATTTACATTCTCCTCCGATATTTAATAAAGAGCAACAATCCTGCAAATCCGATTTATCAAAAGTCATATGATGTATATGTAGAGGACATTCAAGCTTTTGAGCTACTTCTTCTGCTGCATGTCTTTCTTCCATTATCATTTTAATAATATCACTTTTCTCGTATACCTTTTTATCCCTATTATTTAAATTAATTATGATTTGTTCTGGATTGGCTTCTAGCAAAAGAATTTGTTGTAAAGATATTCTTTCAAAAACACTATATGGCAATTTTACTACATTATCATATTTGTCAAAAATACAAAAATGGCCCGCAAGTAGTATTGTATCATAATGTGCTAAAATCCTGTTTACTTCAACTGCTAGAATATCTTGATTCTCTTCCTTGTTTTTAACTACTTTATTCGCACCATACTGTTCACCGTTAACGTTACTTATTAAATCTCCAGCTGAAAATGTAGGAATCAATGAAGCCATTGAAAGAGCTGCACATAATGTACTT
This sequence comes from Anaerotruncus sp. MC2020, assembly GCA_000701945.1. Taxonomy (GTDB): domain Bacteria; phylum Bacillota; class Clostridia; order Oscillospirales; family Ruminococcaceae; genus Ruminococcus; species Ruminococcus flavefaciens_B. Next base: position 40,865 of record JNKE01000018.1, on the reverse strand, counting down.
TTTCCAACTCCATAAGATCCTGCTATTAAAATTGTACCCATATTATTCCACCTCTAACTCAATATGTATATATCCATGACCTTTAGTACATCAATGCAATTGTTAAATGTAATTACAAACATTTTTTGCATTACTTCGCCTATTATTGAATCACTACTTTTCTTCTCTATTATACAATATATGATACATTTTGGCAAGAGATTTATATTAATCCAATGAGCCTATATTAACGAGAAAAGTTATGCTGGAATAAGCTACGTACAATATACGCAAAGTACATCATTAAATTTGTCGTTACGCACAAATGCACAACCTTCTCATTAGCATAAAAAACGATTTTTATGTATATCCTCATACATTTTTTTCGGGATCGGTTTGGCAGAAACACAAAGATCGTGATCTGTACGTTCCCACATTATTCGACATGTGTCTGTCATCTTTCTGCAATCACAAATGTATACCAGCGCATTTCCGAGCTTTGAATAAGACACAGCTCCAGTATACTCGAATGCCTCTTTGTAATTCGGATAATACTCTGAAACGCACATATCAGCCGCTGCTGTAAAATGTGTGTGAAACGGCGGAGATTTAAGAGTATTTCCGTCCCAATCAACAATAGTGATCTCGAAAGGGTCTGGATTTAATCTATCAGGAATGCTCAGACGTTCATCTACCGAATGAAGATAGGTGTTTCGTTCATGTCCAACGCCTATCAAAAGAACTTTTCCGTTTTCTTCGTAAAGTCTGCTGATACAACTACCAAGCGGTGCTGGTGAAGCGCACTTTTCTTCTCCTCTTATGAATTCATCTGCACCCTTGCCAAACACAGCTACAGAATGAGTCGGATGCAGAGAACGCACACCATCTTCCCGAAAAGCAGCTACCTCAGCAAGCGTTCCGATATCCGGAACAGTCTTTCTAACATCGTAATACGGTGACTCTCTCCATACCTTATCCCATGTATGCGTTGGTACAATAAACAGCCCATCATTGAGGTATTCACAAAATGCATCGATAAGGCCATCCGCTCCATTCTCGATCTTTCCTATGGAACGCAAAGAACAATGAATAGTCACCTTGTCATTATGTTTGATCCCGGCATTTTTCAAAAAGTCAAATATATCTTGCTTCGTTATCAATTCTCTCACCTGGCTTTTATATTCAATTTTCAGCAGAAGTACTATGCTTCTTTTCACAAGAATTATAGCATAACTTCAGGGAATAGTCAATCTGAATGTACAGAGAATCGTTATATTGGTTTCTCTAACCATGCCAAACTCCGGATGGAACCATCGCACCAGAGCTTCTGCACTGGTGATAACAGGCTTTTCTCCGCTTATACTGTATTTAGGCTGGTAAAAAACCTTGAACTGCTTTTCTGCAAGAGCTTTGTCCATATCGTTTATAAGACGTTCGGAATGGAGCTCCTTGCTATGAAGCTCAGCGTTGTAGAAATCATAGCATGTAGAATAGCTGTTTCTGAGTTTGCAGCATGCAAGTCTTGCACAATCGAATCTGCGCTCGATATCGGTAATACTGCCGTCATCATAGTATATTCCCATTCTTACGCTGATTTTCTGATCTCCCATACTCTCATTTATCTTTTCCGTATACTGCGAGAGCTTTTCTCTGAGGTCAGAATTGTGCGGGATATATATACCGAAACTGTTGCTGCCGGAGCGGCACGCAAGGCCGCCTGTCTGACAAACAAGCTCGTGTATACTGTTTCCTATTTTTTTCAGTATCAGATCACCGTAATCCCTTCCGTAAAGCTCATTTACGATGTGAAAACGGTTTATATCGAGAACTATGGCGTCCATAGGCATATTATCGTTCTGATAATCAAGGCGTCTGCCGTATTCAAGGAAGAATTCCTTATTAAAAAGACCGGTCAGACTGTCACGCTCCGTTTCGTGAATGATAATGCTGTCCTCGGCGAGTTCAATTGAGCGTCCAACTCTTGCTCGTATCACATCAGGAGCTTCATACGGCTTTGTTATAAAATCTGCTGCACCGAGCTGAAGGCTCTTAACTTCTGCATCCTTTTCAGAAGTCAGTACGATAACCGGTATACGACGGAGCTCACTGTCCGAACGGATAATCTTCAGCAAGCTATAGCCGTCCAGTTCAGGCATATGTAAATCGAGAATAACAAGCGAAAGCGTCAGTTTGTCACGCTTGATGATATCAAGCGCATATGAGCCGTTTTCGGCATAGCTAACTTCATAAATATCACTGAGCATTGCACCGAGCATTTCTCTTTCAATGAATTCATCATCAACGATCAAAACACTTCTGTGAAGTCCTTTTTTACGTTCAAGCAGTTCCTGCATATTATACCCTCCTTGTTCAACCCCATAATTAGCAATTCGGAAAATATGGTTACATTGATATGCTTTTAAACATATCTAATTTTAACACATTCAACACACAAACACAATGATTATTGTTGAATATCAACCAAAAATCTCTAATTATCAGCATTATAACCAAGCACTACCTTTTTTTCTTGTAACTATTTCCAACGTTTTTCCTATATGGGATTCGATTCGCGGAGCAGATCAAGTCTTATCCCCGATACTCTGCTTATTTAAAAATGTCAGAAGGGAAAAAATTTTCGCCCATAAAGGGTAATGTCGTTAAGCTGGTGGCTCACTTTTATAGGGATAATCAACAAAACGACAATGCTATTGTTGTGAGTTATGCCATTTTTTGTTGACTATTTGTTAATAATATATAAAACTAGTTGATTGTATAGTTGGTATAATGGTAAAATATAAGAATACATAATACTGAACACCTATTTTATTAAAAGGAGTGATTTTATGGATAAAAATATTGATTGGGAGTCGTTTCAACCCAAAAACGACGATGGCAAAGAAAGTAATGAAAACACCGTTAAAAATCCAATCGACACAGTAACTATTTTTAAGGCAATAATAATCATATTAGGCATTATAATTACAATCTTTGTTATTATTGTTCGCGTAAACGGCGGAGTTGGCTCGGGTTCAAAAGGCGGAAGTGGTCGCAATACAAAATGTTACTATTGCGGCAAAACCGAGAATTGTTACAAATATGACCTTCAATATCTTGATGGGGTCAATCCTAACGGAAGTTATAAATTTGGACACAACACTGTTTATATGAGCTACGAATGTGCTGACAAGGCAAGGAATAGCGGAAAATACACATACGTAGGCAAACACTAAAGAACTGAAAAATAGTCACAGGATCATTAATTGAACCTGTGACTAATTTTTTAATTTGCATTTTTTTCGAAGTCGATATATAACATAAACCGATTAATTTCATCTTATATCACATGATAAAAAACAAATCAATATATTTCGTTGCAATTCGAATTATAATCATCAATATTGTTAAAGCGATATACTTCAATAATATGCATTTTACTTATCACAGGAACTCTACTTCTCCGCTTTCAAGATGATATATCGCCCCGAGCACATTCAGTCCGTATTCCTCTTCGTCTTTTTGGATCTGTAGACTGTGCTCGATAATAACAGGCATTCAGCGCAGCTTTGTGATATCCGCATATGATCTTATTGTTTGAATAGCTTTATCGTTCTGAATACCTGTTCGGTTGTATCGGCGAGATTACGATAGGCAGTGGTCTTATCCATAGCCTCTTCAAGTGTAAATACTTGCCTGATTATAGGAAAATATGCGTCTATGCCATTCTTGTTGCATAACTCCGCTCCGTTTTTAACTGCTCCGCTGAAAGCTATAACAGGCTTATCATATTTCTTCGCTATCTTTGAGATTCCAACGGGAGCTTTTCCCATAGCGGTCTGGCTGTCGAGACAACCTTCGCCAGTTATAACAATATCTGCATCTTTTACAGAATCTTCAAGCTGAGTTTCGCGCATTATCAAGTCTATACCTGATTCAAATTCTGCGTTAAGATAATATATCAGCGCAAATCCAAGTCCCCCTGCCGCCCCTGCGCCGGGAGTATCAGGTGAAGCGGTGGCGTTATATTTCTTTGTCAGCTCAGCGAAATTTCGGAGATATCCGTCCATTACGGGTATAAGCTTAGCTTTTTTGCCCTTTTGCGGAGCAAATACTGTGCTGCACCCATTTTCACCGCAAAGAGGATTTGTGACGTCGCAGGCTACTTTGAAACTGCACTCCTTTAGTTCTTGTATAACATTCGTGTCATTTATTTCTGTAAGCTGCGAAAGCCCTTTTGCACCGAAGCCGACCTGCTGACCTTTATCATCGAGCATACCGAAACCGAGAGCCTGCAAACAGCCGATACCGCCGTCATTTGTTGCACTTCCGCCTATACCGATTATGAAATCACGGCAGCCATTGCGTATCGCTGAAAGAATGAGCTCGCCTGTTCCGTAAGTGGTAGTTAGCATTGGATCACGTTCATTATCAGAAAGAAGTGTAAGTCCCGAAGCCGCAGCCATTTCAATAACTGCGGTATTGTTTGGGAGAATGCCATATTTGGCGGTTATCTTTCTGCCGAGTGGATCTGAGACTTCGGCTTCACTCAATTGTCCGTTCAGTCCGTTGACGAGGGCTTCAACAGTTCCTTCTCCGCCGTCTGCAACAAGTTTTATTATTGTATCAGCATCGGGAAAAACTCGGCGTATTCCCTCGGCAGCAGCATTTCCTGCTTCAATTGAAGAAATGCTTCCCTTGAATGAATCCATTGCGATAACTGCTTTCATTTTGCGCCTCCGATAGTATCATTGATACTATTATAACATTTTTCAAATGTGTTGTAAATAGCGTATAAATGTGCTATAATAAAGAAAAAACTCAGGAGAACACTATGTCAGTAGAAAACGGTGAATGGATAATGTACGGACTTGCGTGGGACGATCCCTACAGGATACGCACCCCGAAAGAGCTTGTGAACTGGATAAACGAAGTTGGCTTTATTCCGCTGTTTGGCAACGGAGTAAAAGGTTTTTCCGTTGAAGAACACGTTTCAGCTGACTTCTGGTGGACCGGCGACAGAGAACAAGACCCATGGGAGTGGCGAGAGATGATCGCGGCAGGTCATGAAGTCGCATACGGCAAATTCTTCGATAAAAAAGCAGGCTTCATCAGTCTCGAATGGCTGCCGTATTTCGCCAATTACAGACGCGACGGCTATGACTTTGACTCCGCGTGGGAGGACAGCGTTGTCAACCGCCGGGAGAAGCTGATAATGGACGTTCTCACCGATACCGACAGCGACGGAGATATCGTGTGGACCGACAAGCAAATTCTCACGACCGACCTGAAAAAGCTTGCAGGCTTCGGCAAGGATGGTGAAAAGAATTTCCCCGGTATCACAACTGACCTTATGATGAAAACTTATCTTGTTACTGCGGACTTCCACAGGCGAAAGAATAAGAAAGGTGAGGAGTACGGTATGCCTGTATCGATACTTCTTCCGCCGGAGGCTGTATGGGGATATGATACGGTCACTTCCGCATACAGCGAATCTCCGCATGAATCATGGAAGCGCATAATAAACAGAGTAAAGGAACTGTATCCGGAAGCTGATGAAGCTGAAATAATAAGGCTTATCGGGAAAGAGCCTGAATAAAGGAATGATAATATGAAAATACTTAATCTTCATGGCTTCATGGGAGAAGCCGATAACAAGAACTACAAGGCACTTTGTAAATTTTTTCCAGCAGAGGATATAATTTCGCCGAAGATAGATTATATAAATACTGCTCCCGAGGAACTGATGAAATGCTTTTCAGATATGGTGGATACCGATGATCTTATATTTGTGGGACAAAGTCTCGGAGGCTTGTATGCTGATAAGCTGAGCCGAAAGTTCAAGCGTCCGTGTATACTTACAAATCCATGCTATTATCCACATGAGCTGGAGATCATCACAAGTTCGGGTATACCTTCTGAGTTTGTGGAGCAGTACCGTAAAATGTCTGTAAGCACTCAGAATGAACGTGCTTACACTCTGTGCAGCGACAAGGATACTATTCTTCCTGACAATTACCAAAACTTTGATAAGCTGTCCGTTACTGTGAAAACAGTTCACGGAAGTCATAGTACTATTGAAAATGTGGGAGACCATATTTCTGAACTGCTGACCGAGATACAAAATGACAATTTACTCTTGTTTTTAGGCAGAGGTTCAGCTTTTGCAGATGAGCATAATTCTGCTTTTTTTGTGGAGGATAATGAGCTTGTACTTATTGACTGTCCTGCGACTTCGTATCAGAAGGTCAAGAAGATGAATTGGGAGCAGTATGACAATATCTATATCCTTGTCACTCATACTCACGGCGACCACAGCGGAGGTGTAGGAACTATGCTGCAATATGTGTGGTTTGCAAGCTATATGAAGAAAAAAGTGACTATTGTTGCACCCTCGGCAGAAGTTAAGGAGGACCTGCTCCTGCTGCTCATGAGGATAGAGGGCTGCGAACAGGAGTGGTTCAATATTATTACAGCTGATGAGTTGGATAAGAAGTGGTTCATCTCAGCAGTGCCGACAACACACGTTAAGCCTCTTGAGGGCAGATGCTTCGGCTATCATCTTAATATCCACGGAAATAACGTAGTCTACACAGGTGATACAGCAACTCTTGAGCCATTCAAGCCGCTGCTGAAAAGAGGTTCATTCCTTTACACTGAAGCGGCGTACTACAAAAGTGAAGTTCACCTGTATCTGAAAGAAATGCTGCCTGAGTTCATGGAACTTGCTGAAAGTGGAGTTCACGTTTACCTTATGCATCTTGATGTTGAGGATAAAATCAAGGAACTAATAGACGGGACAACTCTCAGATTTGTAGAGATCTATAAATAATAATGAGGGTTATTTGGTTAGAGGCATTTCAAGGCTGTACCGCACTTGAAAGAATAGAATTTTACGGTGATTTCCCGAAAAAATAAGCATGTTCCGAAATGGCTTGCTGAAATGATCTTTGATAACCGAAGCAACGCAAGGGAGATTTTACTTGCAGCAAAATGAATATCACCGGAGATGCTTGATACATCGCCGATAGATTGTATCTGAGCTCGATCTTCGATGTAAACACGAAAGGCAGTTTTAACAGCAGAAAGAACGAGATATTACAGCTCTTGATGAATGCTGAGGACAGGACAACACTAAATAAACAGCTTATCAAAGCCTTTTCAGATGATGAAATAGCATTCTTGTTCAGAGCTTTCAGGGAGTACACTGACATACTTCCGAAGAATCCTGAGAAAGCCAAGAAAAGAAATAAAGGTGTTTGAAATGAGCGCAGATATACTTGTATTTGATTAGATTAAAGGAAATGGTAAGATCATATATGGAAAACAAGGCACAAAATAAAGCTTATTTTCATCTTCCGGGGCTGTTTGAGTTCTATGACCTGTACAGCGTGTTTCTGCCGCTGTACCGCAAGCACCGTGAATACTTCTACGACTGGTGCGAAATAGCATCTGTCTATGGTGCTCCGGCGGACTGTATCTGGGGCGGCGGACGTGCCGGATTCGGAGAATGTGAAGCTGAAGATGTACTGGCACTTATGAGTGAATACGGCATTTCTTCAAGACTTACTTTCAGCAATTCGCTTATTGAATCAGAACATCTCACCGACAGGAAATGCAATTCACTGTGTGAGCTTTTCGCCGGAAGCAAAGGTGTCCGGAATGGTGTGATAATATATTCAGATCTCTTACTTGAACATATCAAAAAGAATTATCCCGGTCTTTATTTCGTTTCCTCGACTACAAAGGTCCAGACTGATTTTAGAAAGTTTGTAAAGGAAACAGACCGGAGTGATTTTAAATATGTTGTTCCTGATTTCAGGCTGAATAAGCTGTACGATAAACTTGACACACTCTCGCAGGCGCAGAAAGATAAAGTCGAATTTTTGTGCAATGAATGCTGCTCGTTTTACTGCAAAGACAGAAAAGCATGCTACGAAACTGTAAGCCGAAAAAATCTCGGAGAAAACTGTCCCGAACACATCTGTACTGCACCTGATGCCAAAGACGGCTACCGTTTTTCAAAGGCAATGAACAATCCCGGATTTATCAGTACAGACGACATCGTCAACACATATCTGCCTCTTGGTTTTTCTAATTTCAAAATAGAAGGCAGAGGACTCGGAAGTGCTGTCAATCTCGAATTTCTGCTTTATTATCTCATAAAGCCGGAATACCAGCTTACTGTCCGTGAAGAGATCTATCTCGACAGCATGCTGGATCTGTTCTGAATAATCGAGATTAACGAACTTAAACACTGTAAATAGAGAGTTTGTCATTGAAAAAGCAAACGAACTACATGATTAGGAGATCAACTATGAGCAAAAGCAAAATATCAGATATAAATAGCTTTAGTCTACTTTCTCCATGTGAAAGTGACTTATACTTCAAACTAAGCAAAAATACAGAAAATGATCTTGCAGTGAGTTTTTTAACTCAGAATATTTCAAGCAATTCATCAGAGGAGATCGTACTCAGAAGGATACTTCTTGAAATGCCTGTTAGTGAACGGACAATAAGCTATCGCAGAGCAATATATAACGAACTGCGCGACAATACCGATCTCTGCGAAGAACTCTACAATATATTTGGATCCATGCACTTTTATGCCGCGGATCGTCTTGTAAAATTCGGAGACAGCTCAACAATAATGGAGCTCCTGACACGACTCAGAGACCTTGATGCATAAACTCGCAATTTGCCATATGAAAGGCGAAGTTGAGGAGGAAATAATATGCAACGATATTGAGTTCACCAAGGCAAAAACTGTTCAAATACTTACGGAGCCAAATCGTGGCGGAAAGACTATACTCACACAGGGTATTGGTCTGGCTTTTTTGATGTACCAGTGCGGAGTTTTTGTTCCAGCATCTTCTGCTAAGATTCGTCTGTGTGACGGCATATACACTCATTTCCCGATTGAAGAGGATAAGACAGTATCTCTCGGTCGCCTCGGAGAGGAAGCTGAGCGGTTCAATGAGATTTGCAAGACCGCAGGAACCGAAAGCTTGATTCTTTTCAACGAGTCATTTGCTACTACCAGTCATACAGAGTCGCTGTATATCGCCGAGGACGTGCTGAAATACCTGTGCTGTATCGGGGTACGAACTTGTTTCAATACCCATATGCACGAACTCGCTGAAAATGCAGATAAGATAAGCAAAGCAGCTGATTCTGGATACGGTGCAGTAAGCGTAGTGATGGAAAACAACAACGGAAAGCGCTCATTTAAGATAAGCTACAAAAAACCTGACGGAAAGAGTTATGCTCACGAGATTGCATATAAATATGGAATTACCTTTGAACAGCTCAGTAAAAACAGTGATAAAATAAAAAGCTCCATGTGTAATTCACACATGGAGCAGGATTTACAAATTAAAACCGTTACATACATTTTTATGATATGATTGTTTTGACAAAGTACGAAAATAGCCATTTGTCGTATGTCATCTCTTTAGTCATAAATTTACATATTGGCATAACAAAATTGATGACGCGCCCAAAAAAGCCCGAAATATCGGGCTTTTTTGTTACCTAAATCTCGTAAAATTTACTTCGATTTTCATAGATGACATTGGGGCATTTTAGGCCTCTGGCTGGATTTGAACTCTCAAAAGTGCGAATTCAGTCCCCTCCAAAGGTCGAAATACAGGCAAATCTCGATTTTGTCAGCAAAAAATAGTATACAAAGTTTCGGACTCGGTTTTAGTGGTTTTCACGAAATATGAAAACAATGGAATCGAGTCCTTTTTTGTTTCCTCGAAAACCAAGTGATAGAAAACCTATCAGCGATTTGTGAGCCGTTTTTGACGACATCGGTGGCATGTCGGGAAACTACACCACCGAGAGCAAATAAAGCCGCTGTGAACGATTTTTGAGCCTCCTGTGGCAGATACATTGCATTCAGCTTATCAATAAGTCCCTGAATCTTGCTGACAATTGCCCGGATAGCCGGCATCAGGATCTCACCGAAGAGCTGATTGCAAGCTCCTGCAGCTGGGACTTCAGAATAGTGAGCTGTCCGCCGAGATGGTCCTGCATGACAGCCGCCATCTTTTCCGTTACACCGTTATATCCGTCAATCTCATCGGAGCAGGTACTGATAGCGCCTTCCAGTTTCTGAATGTCTGCCGGCGCTGCGTTCATAAGAGCCAAGAAGCCGGACATCGCATTCTTGCCAACCAGTGTCTGTGCAGCGTTAGCTTTCTCAGATTCCGACATCTGCGAGAATGCCACACGACAATCTGCGAGAATAACATTCAGCTCACGCATAGAGCCATCGGCATGCAGTAAACATTCCGACCGCTGTGTTTTACATAAGTTTGATTTTTTCTTTGCGAGCATCCCAAGAATATAGGCAAATCAGAGCTGCTATCGCTCCCAGCAGCCTGTATTTGGTTCCGATTCCAAAGACTGCGAACTCGTTGTGATTGTTGAGCAGCCAGCGAGGATACCCTCCATTCGGGTTCAAACGGATAACACTGATTTCGCTGTGCTGTATGCTGTTTATCTTCTTTCCATTCACAAATATACTGCGTTTATCGGTTATAACAAAGAATTCCTTACCGCGTGATATAATACCGACATCGCCGTATACGATTATGTGTTCGTCGGGCTCTATAAAGCTCGCTATCTTCGGCATTATCTTGTCTATCCGCTCCTGATTGATACCCTCTGAGGCTACATCCGTGTCAGTAATAAGCGCTGTCCTGATGAAATCGATTATGCTGTCTGTACTTTTCAGATTGTTCAGGCAGTAGCGCATAGAATCAATACCCTCAACCACTTTTTCATATTTCTTCAGGCTGTCGAGCTGCCAAAGAAAGTCAAATATTTTCTCGTCAAGCAGCGCCGTGTTGTCGTCGTCCTTAATATCGACATCTATATGCGTATCGCAGAAGGGACATATCAGGCACTTGTTTGAGATGGAAAGCTCCATTTCTCCGCCGCAGGACGGGCATTTTCTTGTGTTCATTTGCATATCCTCCATTTGTAGTTTATTAGTGTTTTTTATTGGACTTATTCAGTTTTGTGCTCCATACGATATTCCCGTTTTCAAGGTATTGCTTTATCATATTTGCGTATGCTTCGGGGAGAGCTTCTGCACCGATACATTTGCCCTTGTTATCGGGAATCTCAGTAATGCGGTGTGAATTGGCTTGTTCTTCATTCAAGTATGATATATCGTTGCTGTATGCAACATAGAATCGCCCGAAATGATAATAGCCGTAAACGAAAACGTCCTCGTCTGACGGTCCGTAAATTATCGTATCTTCTTTGATGGTTCGTATCTTTCCGAGCCACGGATGACCAAGCTGTGTTTCTGTGTCTCTCAGTGCATCACAAAGCTCCTGAACAGTTTTATTCATGCCGGGTACGGCGCATATATGCGAAATGGAAGAATTGAACGGATTGTTACCGCTGCCCATTGCCCAGAGGACGATGCCCTCCACGATCAGCATGATACAGAGTGCGATCGCCGTATCAGAAACAGATGTAATGACCGCAAAAACGACAGCAACGATCCACATGAGTACAGCGGCTGCACGAACAATTAGTGACATGATCCACTGCGAACAGGGCGCATCTGCATGACTGGCGGTGATCGAATACATCACTATCGCTTCTATCAGTAGAAGCACCGCAACGGATATACTGCTCTCGCTGCCGTGTGAGGCGTAAATCTTGGAGATACCGACAATGTTAAGGAAAATGCCGAACAGCACGAGCAGGCTCCCCGATATGAGCATCCCCTTTTTCGTCTTGGGAGGGTCAATGATGAAGCCAAGACGGAAGAAGCCTATACAGAAAAGAAAAGCCGACAAAGCGAAAAGCACCCAGAACAGGATATTCATATTGTCGGGCGCAAGAAACAACAGTCCGTAGGAAGCCGCAAGGCAAAGGATATCCACAGCCAGTTCAAGGCGATTCTGCGGCTTTTTCATAAACGATTTCACTTTTTCTGCAAATCCCGACATCTGCTTTTCTCCTTTATACTCCGAAGTCTTATATCATTATAACACAAAAAAGTTATAATTTCAAGATATATCGCGAAATCCTTGACATTTTATGCAAAAAGCGGTATAGTTGGTCCGTATATTTATTATAAGTCTTATATGCTCTAAATGGGCATTGGGGAGAATAAGAAGAAAATCAGATGAAAAATTTCTGGAAAAAGACGGCAGCAGGCATAATGACGCTGCTTATCGTGGCGGGAGATTCGCCTGTTCAGCCGATAACGCAGTTTGCTCAGACTGCCGTTATGAATGCATCAACAACACTTGCGTACTATGCACTTGTTTCAACCACCACAGGTGAAGTTCCTACCTTGAAGGAATTTGCAAGACCTAAAGAACTATAACGTTCATAACAAGATGCCTCCCCTATGTGATGGGAGGCATCTTGTTGCATATATACTTTACATCTTTAAGGGCAACTTACAGTTGGAGATGTTAGCCGTGTATATCTTCTATGCCGATTAGCCACTCACAATACTTATGAATCGTTTTGAGCTGACAGGTGCTTTTTTGTGACAATTGTAATCAGCAAAGTGACAGTCAGCCTCTTCCAATTTCAGGAAAAACGCTTATAATTACAAGTAAAGAACGCATTTAAAGCTATAAAACACAGAAAGGACGTGTTCTTATGAAAACAAACGCTGTTTCAGGTACATTGAACAAGGCGCAGAACGACCTCGCTTCAATGAAAAACAAAAATATCTTCCAGAGTATGTACTGCGCATTTCAGGGTATGCAGGCTGCATGGAAAGAGGAGCGGAATTACCGCGAGTATACCGCAATTTACGCCGTTTTCGTCGCTGCGGAACTGATGTTGGGTGTATCCCTGACGGAGTTCCTCATCGGATTTGCTCTCGTATGCGGAGTCTTCGCAGCAGAATACTTCAACTCGGCGCTCGAACGACTGCTGGACACGAAATTTCCGGAGATATCCGCCGACAACAAGTTCATCAAGGACACTGCAGCTGCGGGAGTATTCATTCTTTCCATTGCATTTTTCGTTTCGCAGGGCCTGATCCTGATACCTAAGATACTGGAGATGATGTGATGAGGATCCTCATTATGTACGCGACTTTAATGCCGGTAGTTATCGGCGGTGCCGCAAATATGGTATTCACGAAAACGACGCTTTACCGCCGGCACCGTTCACCGATAGACGGCGGTAAGAGCTGTCCGGACGGCAGGCGCATATTCGGCGATAACAAGACTTGGGCAGGCTTTTTCGGAATGATAGCCGCAACGTGTATCGCGCAGATGCTGTGGGGACTCCTCTCCGCTTCGTCGGACGCTGTCGGCAGCCGGAACGAGCTGTACCGCCACTTCGACAATACGCTCCTTTTCAACGCCGCAGCAGGTGCGGTATTCGGTCTGGCCTACGTCCTCTGCGAGCTTCCGAACAGCTACATCAAGCGCCGTATCGGCATACAGCCCGGCAAGACGACAAGCGGTCTCAGGGGCGCTGCATTCTTCATCATTGACCAGATAGACTCGCTGCTCGGAGTCGTCCTGATACTGGCTATAATAGCAGGTCTGACTGTTCCGCAGTACATTCAGTACATAATACTCGGTGCACTGACCCACATCGCGCTGAACGCAGCGCTCTATGCACTTAAGATACGCAAAAATATATGACAGGAGGCGTTTTTTATGGTAAAACGACTTAATATCTACTTCAAGGAGATGTACCCGATAATTCCGAGGCTGCTTCTCGGCGGCATAGTATTCTTCGAGATCTACTTCATTATTCTCCTCAACAACGGAGTGACAAATTTTCACATAACACTGGCTGAATTCATCGGAGGCTTCACGGTATTCAGCTTCCTGTGCTGGCTGAGGATAGCCGACGATTTCAAGGACTACGAGCTTGACTGCCGCCTGTTCAAGGAGCGTCCGCTCCCGTCAGGCAGAGTGAAGAAAAAGGACCTCGCAATATTTGTGAGCCTGCTGATAGGCGCAACGATCTTTCTCAACGTCTGCTTCATGAACAATATCCCGTTTTTCGTATTCCTGTACGTCTACGGCACGCTGATGTCACTGTGGTTCTTCCACAAGAAAAAGATTCAGAAAAGCCTGCCGCTCGCACTCGTCACCCACAACCCCGTGCAGATGATAATGAACATCTACATCATCTCTTTCACTTGCATAAAGTACGGTCTGAGCGCCTTCACCCTCACTACTGTACTTGCCGCATTCACGCTGTACTTCCCTGCTCTGATATGGGAGATATCACGCAAGATCAAGGCTCCCGAGGACGAGACCGAATACGTCACATATTCCAAGCTTTTCGGCTACAAAAAGGCTACGCGCTTTGTCCTCATACTCACGATAGCTGACATCATCACAAACTTCCTGCTGGTCTACAGGCTCAGCTGGCTCTCCGTCATCGCGCTCTTCATCAACGTCTGTTGGATGACGTGGAAATTCATCGAGTACATACACGACCCGCACAAGTTCAAGCTCGTCGAGAAGGTCGAGCGCTACACATACATTCAGGAGAGCATCATGCTCCTGACAGTTGCGGGCTACATCATTTTTTCGAGGTGAGATAAATGATCATCAATACCGATAATTTCACCGAGTTCAGCATCGGTGCAAAGGCTGAACGCCTCTTCAAAATGAAGCAGCACGGCTTTAACGTGCCGGAGCTTTTCTGCGTGACAAATGAGACTCAGGAGGATGAGGTACGCGATTATATAAGCCGTAATTTTCACACTGAAGCGCTGTTTTCCGTCCGCTCGTCAGCCTCAGCCGAGGACAGCTCATCGTTCTCCTTCGCCGGACAGCTCGAGACATTCCTGTTCGTTCCGGCTGACAAGGTATGGAAAAAGATAGAGCAGTGCCGAGCTTCTGCCGATACCGAAAGCGTGGCGGAATACCTCCGCATAAACGCACTGAGCCGCAGTGAGCTACGCATAAACGTCATCGTGCAGGCAATGGTAGATGCTGACTGCTCAGGTGTCATTTTCACGGCGAATCCGCAGGGCATACTCAGCGAGACCGTCATCACAGTCGGCGCCGGTACAGGCGACAATGTGGTGGAGGACAAGGTCGCGGTCAGCACCTATTACTGCGACCGCTCCGACAAGAGCTTCTATGCGGAGCTGAACGAGAACGCACCTGCACTCGGAAGAGAAAAGATCGTCGGGCTGCTCGTGACAGCGGAAAAGATCAGAGAGCTGTTCGGCTGCGAATGTGACATCGAATACGCTGTCAAGGACGGCGTGACATACATTTTGCAGGCGCGTCCGATAACTACTCTCCACGCCGACGGACACATAATCCTCGACAGCAGCAACATCTCGGAGAGCTATCCCGGTATCTCTTCGCCGATGACAATAAGCTTTGTCAAGGACGTCTACCACCTCGTTTTCAGCAGCTGCGTCCGCCGCATTACCCGCAATGACGGCACTGCCGAGAGGCTTGACGGCGTGCTCTCCAACATGACCGACGCCGCAAACGGCAGGATATACTACCGCATAAGCAGCTGGTACGACGTCATCACGATGCTGCCGTTCAGCAGTAAGATAATCCCGATATGGCAGGAGATGCTCGGCGTTTCTGACAAAAGCGTAACTCGTTCAGCAGAGGCTCCGAGCCGCATGACAAAGCTGAGAGTGCTGATGTCATTCGTTCAGCTCATATCCGCGAACGAGCGCAATATGAAGAAGCTGAACCGCAAGTTTGACGAGATATACCCGCAGTTCAGCGCAAGGATAAGTCAGACCGATTCTCCCGCAGAGCTGTTCGCGATATACGTTGAGCTGAAAAACACTCTTGCCGACTGCTGGGACTTAACACTTGTAAATGATATGTACGCATTCATTTTCACGGGACTGCTGAAGCATTCATTGAAGTGCGAAAATCCTGAAGACACGGCAAATCAGCTCATCTGCGGCTCGGACTCCATAGAGAGCATGAAGCCGGTCATGATGCTGAACGATATCTGCGAGGCTCTCCGCGAGGAAGGCAGCTATGATGAATTCTGCAGCATTTCAAGCAATGAGGAGTTCGAGCGGTTCGTCAGCAGACCGTCGCGCTCGGCTGAGCTGATAAAACGCTATATCAGCGAATACGGCGACCGCTGTGCCTGCGAGCTCAAGCTCGAGGCTGAGACATACCGCACAGATCCGCTGCTGCTTGTCGAGACTATATCCACGTTCAGCGCGGCACCTCCGAGGGCTGAGAAGACCCGTCCGAGGCTTCACGGTCTCTCAATGCTCTATGCAAAAAAGGCATACAACGGCATACTTCTTCGCGAGAGGTCGAGAATGTCACGTGGAAAAATCTTCGGTCTCATTCGCGAGATAGTCCTGAAATGCGGCGCTGACCTCAGCAGACGCAGTCTCATCGAGCAGCAGCGCGACGTATTCTTCCTGAGATTCGACGAGCTTGAAAAGGCTGCAAACGGCAGCATCTCCGGACTCCGCGAGCTTATTGCCTCCCGTCGCAGACAGTGGGCTTCCTTTGAAGCGATACCTCCGCACACGCGCATCGTCTTTGACAGCAAGGTATTCGACAAGCACCCCGCAAATTTCGTATCAGAAACGCTATGCGGCGATGATCCGCTGATTTACGGCACTCCGTGCTCATCGGGCATAGTCGAGGGAGAGATAACGCACATCTCCTCGCTCAGCGCTGACACTGACGCCTCCGGTAAGATAATTCTCGCCGACGTCACTGATCCGGGGTGGGTATTTGTGATTTCACAGTCGCTCGGTATAATATCAAAACGTGGTTCGCTGCTCTCACACACAGCGATCATCTCGCGCGAGCTGAAAAAGCCGGCAGTTGTCGGCGTCGGCAATGCCTGCGAGCATTTCACCGACGGCGATATCGTCCGTCTAAACGGCATTGACGGCACAGTACAGCTCATTCGCCGAGCCGCATCATAAAGGAGAAAGCTATGAGATACAGAGCAGTTTGCTTCGATACACGGAATGAAAAAAATGTACGCAGGTTCCTGCGTTTCCCGTCCTTGTTCTACTCAAAGGAGCAGCTCACACAGGATATCGCCGCGGAGAGGGCTCTCCTGAAAGGCGAGCATATCCTCAGCCATTATTTCACCGTTTACCCATTCCTTGTATCCGACGAGAACGGCAATACTGCGGCTCGCTGTATGCTTACCGTTTACCACGGTCAGACCTGTGCCTACATCGGTTTCTTTGAGTGTATCAACGACCGTTACGCTGCACACTGCCTGTTCAGGGCTGCAGAGGAAAAGGCGCGCCGGCTCGGCTGCGACCGCCTCATCGGACCTGTTGACGCATCCTTCTGGATACGCTACCGCCTCAAGACCAACTGCTTCGACCAGCTGCCATATACGGGCGAGCCGTACAATCTCATCTATTACGAGGGCTTCTTCCTCGAAAACAGCTTCAGCGTCAGCGGAGAATATGTCTCCAACCGTTACGGCAGGATACCGCAGAGCGCCCTTGACGGGAGGAACGTCCGCAGACTGCAATATTTCGCCGAAAAGGGCTACACGATATCCAGCCTCGAAAGGGAGAACTTTGAAAAGACGTTGCGTGAGATATACCGCATGATGATCTCACTCTACAGCGGCTTCCAGACCTTTTCGCACATTACCGAGGAGGAATTCTGCAAGCTGTACTCTCCGCTGAAAAATGCCGCAGATCCCGATATGGTCAAGATAGCGTATCTGAACGGAAAAGCAGTCGGCTTTTTCGTCACGCTGCCGAATTACGGAAATGCAGCCTGCGGAATGCTCACGCCCTCAAAGCTGTGGCGTATTTGCAAGGTGAAAAGGGAGTGCAAGGACTATATCCTCCTGTACCTCGGCACAGAGCCTGAGCACCTCGGACTGGGCAAGGCTCTTTCGGAGTGCCTTCTCGGTGAGATGTGCAGCAGACAGGCTGTCTCAATGGGCGCACTCATACGCAAGGGGAAGGTCACCGGGAGCTATTTCAGCAGACTTATCGAAAAGGAGTACACCTATGCGCTGTATGAAAAGGCGCTGTGAAAGCTCCGCAAATCAGGCTCCTCTATTTATTGATGATACTTATTAACCTCAGTTAACGCGCCTAAGGCAAAAAAGAATCAAGTATTTTCGGTTTTATCTCAAAAAATACTTATCCGCTAATACCGCGCAGAATTCCAGCGATCAGTACAACAGAACACCCGTTAGGCGGGATTTTGAGGGCAGAGCACGCAATATCAGTCTGTCAGAGATACCACATAAGGAGCAGTATGCCGCTTGACAAATCCTTCTGACCGTGTTATAATATACCCAACAATTACGAAAGAGGTGAAAAGATGCGTAAGTGATCCTGCTATGAACTAAGGCACAACGGCATAAATATCCGCGGAGCAGTATCCGCTTGTTTGCTGTGCCTGTTTGCAGGAAAACTACGCTCTTTTTGTCTCTTGCGGCAGACCGTGTCTGCACGCCTTTTCGGCGTCCTTTACCGAACAAGAGACCGCAGGAGCATTTTTCCTGCGGTATTTTTATTTGTCAGGAGGGCGATATTATGTCAATGATCAATGTACAGGATCTGACTTTTTCATACGAAGGGAGCTCTGACGTGATATTCGATCATGTCAGCTTCCACATAGACACAGACTGGAAGCTCGGCTTCACAGGTCGGAACGGCAGAGGTAAGACCACCTTTATGAAGCTCCTCATGGGAGAGTATGAGTATACCGGAAGAATAACCGCAAGCGTGGACTTTGAGTACTTTCCATTCGAGGTCAGTGATCCTGACCAGCCTGTATACAGCCTTGCGGAGGAGATATGTCCGGACGCTGAGAACTGGCAGCTTGCCCGTGAGCTTTCCCTGCTCGACGTCAGCGATGACGTGGTATGGCGGCCGTTCAGCACACTGTCGGGCGGCGAAAAGACCAAGGTGCTGCTTGCAATGCTCTTTCTAAAGGAGAACTGCTTTCTCCTCATCGACGAGCCGACCAACCACCTTGACGAAAACGGCAGGCGCATAGTCAGCCGTTACCTTAAAGGCAAGAAGGGTTTCATACTCGTCTCCCATGACCGTGCCGTACTTGATGAATGCACTGACCATACCCTGTCCATAAACCGAGCCAACATTGAGATAGAGACAGGCAGCTATTCCGCATGGGAGCGCAACAAGGAGGCAAGGGACAGCTTTGAGGCTACACAGAACGAGAAGTTGAAACGTGAGATAAAGAGCCTTGAAACCGCAGCAAAGAAGGCTGCAGAGCACTCCGACAAGATAGAGCGTTCCAAAATAGGCTTCGACCCGAACAAGACGGAAAAGAGTATATCCCGCCGTCCCTCGATGGCGCGTAAAGCCAAGAAGATCATGAACCGCTCCAAGGCCATAGAAACAAGGATAGCCGGAGACATCGAGAAGAAATCAGGTCTTCTCCGCAACATCGAAACCACGGCGTCATTGAAGCTCCCACAGATGCAGTTTTTCAGCCGCCGCCTCATAAGCGTCCGTGACCTTGCCATAAACTATGGCGACAGGGACATTTGCAGCGGCGTCTCCTTCAATATCGAACAAGGAAAAGTCACCGCACTCACAGGGCGCAACGGCTGCGGTAAGACGAGTATAATCCGCCTGCTATGCGGAGAGGACGTACCTCACACAGGAGAGGTGGTCATGAATCATCAGCTCCGCATCTCCCGAATAGAACAGGAGACCTCTGACCTTCGCGGCACTCTTGCGGACTACGCCTCAGACCGCTGCTTCGAGCAGAGCCTCTTCCTTGCCATACTGCGCAAGCTCGGATTTGCCCGTGAGCAGTTCGCGACAGATATATCAGGATTCAGCGACGGACAGAAGAAAAAGGTGCTCATCGCCGCAAGCCTCTGCACTCCGGCACATATCTATATATGGGACGAGCCCCTCAACTACCTTGACGTAGTATCAAGAAAGCAGCTGGAGGAGCTTATAATAAGCTGCAAACCCACTATGCTCATAGTCGAGCACGACGAGACCTTCCGCCGCCGCATCGGCGCACAGGAGATAATCCTCACTGCGGCAACATTTACTTCTGTATGATGTTTCCGCTGATTGACTTTTCATCCCTGCTATGCTATAATTCGTCTTGCGAATTGCGCAAAAGGAGCTTTCGACTTGTTCCATAAGTTTTGATTTAGTGAAAAGCATCTCTATTTATAAGGATGCTTTTCTTTTGGCATTTTCCCTTTTCGTTATTGTCCGCTTTCTAACGGCAGTTCAGGAGGCGTGCTTTAAATGCGAAAGTATCGCCAGAAAAACGAGCGCTGCATTAAGCAGCGCTCTTATCATTTTTTATTCGTTTTCTTTTCTGTTTCTGATAACCAATACCGCACCTGCCGCAGTCATCAGAGCAGCAAGACCTGCTATCATTCCGAATGAAACAGGATAACCTGTCTTGGGCATTTCAGAGCTGCCGCCTTCCGTGGTGGTCGTTACGGGTGCAGCAGTCGTTGTTGTTGCCGATGTAGTTGTGGTGGTCTCAGATGTTGTTGTAGTTGTAGTTTCTGTAGTAGTTGTCGTTGCAACAACAGGACCGTTTCCGCTGAGGTCATATTCCATACCGCTGTAGTCTTCCGCACTCCCCTTTGCAACGAACTTGCATCCGTCTTTTACAATTATGCTGGTACCGGGAGTGATAACAAGCGTGAGGTCAGCAGGGACAGTTACGTCCTCGACGATATTTACATCACCGAAAATGTAAAGCTTGAGTCCCTCTCCGTAATTAGCGTAATCAGCAAGAGCACCTCTTATGTCGTCATAGCACTCACCGTTGCTGAGCATTGCAACTACGTTCTTAGAAAGCTGCTTGCAGTCAAGGAGCTTATGACAGGTACTGCAGAATGAAGCTCTTACAGCACCGTGATCTTCTCCGGGCATACGAAGGATAAAGAATTCACCCTCGCACTCGTGCTTATCAACTATCTCGATCGGAACGCGTGTTTCCTCTTCGCCGTTTGCGGCAACTGCGCAGACTGTTGCTCTTATGCCTGCCCTCTTGGGAGTTATCTTTACGATAGCCTGACTCTTGAGTATGAGTCTTCCGTTTTCGCCGACTGTGTAATCACCCTTGATGACCTCGATGTCAAAGTCATCATCAGATGCCATGCTCTGCGCCTTTATATTCGCGGCGGGAGCAGGCTGTACAGTAACGTCCTTTTTAACGTAGAATTCAACGTCTCCGCCGCCCTCGGGAGTTCTTACCTGCCAGTAGATGTCCTCGCCCAAGCTGTAGGCATCGGATACAAAATCTAATTTATCGGGCAGGAAGGACAGCCCGTACTCACCGCAGGGATCTCTCAGATCCTCAAGTGATTTGGCATCGTTAACTCCCTCGAAGAATACGCCGCCGTCATATACGCTTGATACAAGGTCAAGGTTTGTCTGGTCGAGCACCCAGCCTGTCAGATCTCTTGCAAGATTCTTTGCAAGGTCAAACTTGTACTTTTCCGCAAGCTCAGGTGAGATATCGGTCACAACTACCTCGTGAGGGATAGTCGTTGTCGAGCCCTGAAGTGTAGCGACCTCAACGCATTTCATAACGTGTGCAACAACGATGCTGTCGAGTACAGACTTGTATACCGTCGATGCGAGATTTATCGCAAGACAAGTAGGATCCTCGGATAAGCCTGTTATGAGCGTTATGGTGTCAGCTGCAATCTTCTGGTCGTTTATCTCCTGCTCAAGGATAGATTTCCAGATATCGTGGATATAGATATCAGCAACGACCTCGTCGCCTGGGTTGAGCACATCGACAGAAACCGTTTTATTCAGTGTGCGGCTCTGAAGGTTCTCAAAGTGTTCCTCTGTGCCCAAGAAAACGCCGTTGTTGTATCTGCTTACGGTCAGCCTTGAACTCTGGGAGAAGCCGAGGATAGTATGCTCGATGTTGTAGATAGGCTTGTCGGAAACATTGATGAAGCTTATCTTTATGGGGTAATCCTCGTCGTAGAAGGAATACTGTGGTATTGTTATCCTCATTTTCAGAGCATTGCCTGCGTACACATGGAGAGTGTTCTTCGACTTGAAATTGTATGTGTATTCCTCGCCGTTGCTCCAGCCTGTGAGGTCGGCTGTAAGGTCATAATCGCCTGCTTCGTCTCCGCGCAGATACCAGTGTATCATATAGGGACTGCCTGTTTCGAGCTTGTCAAAGTGCTGCTCTCTCTCGCAGTTCACCAGTGTAAGTCCCGAAGGCGAATTCAGCTTGGCTGTGCAGTCTGTGAGAGTCTCGCCGCTTCCGTCCTTGTTGATAACGATGAGCTGCACGTCGTAAAACTCCTTGAGCCACTTGCACTCGCCGCTGATGACCATATACATTTCTTCGCTTGCTGTCTCGTAATAACCTATGACTCTCGCAGGAACATTATTAATGCTTACGGTCGGAGCAATATAAAATGATGTTCCTCCGACGACGCTTCCCGAGCTGCTCGACGCTCCGTCCCTTACCTCGTATTTATTGATGATGACAGGCTGTGCGTCAAATGTCATCTTTACCTCATACTTGAATACGTGATAGTTCGAGTCGTCGCCGAGGTCGATGCCCGCCGCTTTTATCTCGTCTATGTTCATTTCCTTGACCGTCATCTCACCGTCGATGTTGAGCTTGTGAGGAGCGGGAGGTACGGGGGCGGTGTTGGTGGTCGCAGCTGTTGTAGTTGTGGTAGCAGTTGTAGTTGTAGTCGTTGTTGTGGTAGTCGTTGTGGTGGTAGTAGTTGTTGTCGTGGGTGTTGTAGCAGTTGTTGTGGTTGTGGAAACAACGGGAAGAGTATCGGGTCTGTCTGCGATGTTTTCCCATTCGCAGACGAAGCTCCAGCGGTGCTCGTCCAGCTCATCATTCCATTTACCTGAACTATACATGAGGATACAGTTCTCAATACCGTCGCAGTTGTTGGGCTCGGGAGCATCCCAGTTGGTGTATGAGAACGGCTCATCCGTTACCCAGCGGAATTCTTCGTCTTCACCGCGGATACCGCCTATCCAGCACTTGTATACATAATTTTTTGAAAGGAGTTCCTCTATCTGAGCCTCCTCCTCAGCCGAAGTGATAACAGCAAGATGTCCGTTTACGCTCTTGCAGTATTCATTTGCCTCGTACCATGACACCTTATCCCGCATTACCGCGTACCTGCTATCGGTGACGGCAGTCGTCGCAGTAGTCGAAGCAGTTGTTGTAATTGTAGTAGTTGTTGTGGTTGTGGTAGTGGTCGTTGTAGCAGATGTTGTTGTCGAAGCAGCCCCCTTGTCCAAATCAATACGGAGCTCGCCGCTCTCATCAAGCGAAATAGTACCGTTGACTCCTGCGCTCTTGAGATAAGGCACAACATAGCTTCCGTATCCGAGCTCCTTGAAGCCGTTGGTAATAACGCCTGAATCCTCAGCAAAAACACTTGTGTTTATACTGCTTATCTTATTTGTAAGATTTATCTTTTTGCCCTTGGGGAGGTATATACCGCCGCTCTTGCCGACTATGTATATCTTGCCCTCGATGTTTATCGGCATATCCCCTGTTGAACAGATACCGTAGCCGTCAGCACTGGTTATCCTGCCGCCGCTGATGCTGAGGCTTCCGTCATCGGAATTGCACCCGATGGCGTCTCCTCGTTCGGATGATATATTCGTACCTGTGATATTCAAAGTGCCATGATAGCCACTGTCTGAACTTATAGCCTCGCAGTAATTGGAGGGAATACTCTCGTCCTTATTCAGGCTTTTCAGAGTACCTCCTGCAAGAAGCGTAGTTCCGCTGCTTGAGTTGAGCGAAAGCGCATGACAGTAAGCAGCTGTGACGGTTCCTCCATACATCTTGAAGCTGCCTGTCTGCATTACTTCTATCGTACCTTCGGCGTTAGCCTTTGAATAACCGTTGATGGTTCCGCCATAAACTTCAAGCTCATCAAAAACGGTAAAGAGCGATTCAGAACCCGAATCATTTATGGTACCTGTCTTTTTTGACGAAGTATCCCTGATGATGACATGACCGAAACAGGTGATATCATCAATGTCAACAGTGTGACCGTTGAGGTCGACATCGAGGGGACCGTCCGTGAGCACATACGAAGCGCTGATATCACAGCCAAGCTTATAGCATCCCACTTCAGGGAAGCTCGTCTCGTCTGTCCACAGTTCGGCTTCTTCAGCGTCAGCAGTGTATGACGCTCCCGAAAATGGGAACTGTGTGTCTGCCGCGACCGCATTATACGGCACTGCTGCAAGGATCTGACTGCCCGCAACAGCTGACGCCGCAATTGCAGACAACATTCTTTTAATGATCCTATTGTGAGTATTCTTCCACATTTCAAAAACCTCCTTTTGGCGTGCTCTTCTGATAGAGAGCGTAAAGCCTTTAAAGTAAATTATAGCATATTTGCTGATAAAAGTCAATGCAATTGACATATTCCGTATTCGTTCATATTGAGCCAATCGAATCATCAGCAATCAGTTCTGCCGCGATAGCAGCCGTATTCATCCAGTGTTTCCCGCAAAAACCGTGCTCTTATGCCGAGGCTGCAGGCGAGAAAAGTCACCATAAACGGCGACAAGGAGACCGTCACCTCGCTGACTATCCCCGCTGCGGTCGACGGACAGGCTGACAAAAGATAAAAAGATAACGCCCGATTTGATTCGGGCGTGTTTTCATATCATGAATATTTTTTGCAGACTATCGTCACGTTCATATTGCCGTTTTCCGTCTCGGCAAATATGTCTCCACCCATTTCGTTCATAAGGCGCTGACATATGTACAGTCCAAGACCGCTCCCCTGCTTGCTGCCCGTATTTGAGCCTCGCCAGAAGCTGTCAAAGATATGGTCGAGCTCCGCATCGGGAAGCGTGCAGCCAGTGTTTGAAACTGTTATCAGGCGGCAGTCCTCCTCGTCTGCAAAGGTCATGGAAATGCTTTTGCCGTCGCCGTATTTTATGGCGTTCTCCAGAATGTTCTGGAGCACCTCCTCAAGCCTGTCCGCGTCAGTCGAGAGCATACAGTCGTCGTACTCGCCGACTGTGAACTGCGTCCCCGTCAGAGAGAGCTTGTCATTATAGTATGCAGTCACGCGGTCGATGACGGCGGAGAGATAGACGTCGCTGACGCTGACGTCGAAGCTCATAAAGTCGCTGTTGAGACTGTTTATCATCTTCGTGAGGTAGCCCTCTATCTCGTCAGCCTTAGCGCCTATGCTGTCGGCAGCTTCGAGGCGCTTTTCCTCCGTCCCGAACAGTCCGCGCGACAGCCCCTTCGAGTAGAGCTTTATCGCGGCGAGCGGAGTTTTGATATCGTGCGAGAGCGAGAGCAGCATCGTCTTCTCCTTGCGGGCACGTTCAAGCTCGTTCGTCTTGGACTGCTCGAGCTCTCCGCGGAGCATATCGAGTCCCCATACGAACTTACCGAAAAATCGGCTCTTATTCTCCTTGAGCGGCTCGGAGAGATTTCCCTTTGCGAGCTGATACGGGACGTCGTTCAGCTTGGTGAACTGCTTCAGTATGTTCTGTCTTATGTAGAGCAGGACTGCCATTATCAGCACGAGCAGCACCGCAAGCGTGACGTCTAATGTGATGACAGTGCCTACGTTTGATGAATTGTCATCGTCGGTGTAATCAATGCGGTAGAGCTCGCCGTTTATCTCACGTATCAGGTACTCGCCTCCGCTGCGGAAGAAGTCCGCGCTGCCGTCATATTTCTCTATCGCGGTAACGGTCGGAAAATCGTCAGCCGACGGCGTATCGCCGCTTAGTATCTGCTGCTCGATACGGTTCGCATCGACGATGTACTGCCTGCCCGAGCTGTTACTACGCAGCAGCATGAAGTCCGCAGCGGCAATGACCGCCAGTATCAGCAGCGGCACGACTATGAGCAGCCTGTCGAATCGCTTCATATCAGCCCTCCCAGCGGTAGCCCTTGCCCCATACGGTCAGTATGCGCACGGGGTTCTTCGGGTCGGGCTCTATCTTCTCGCGGAGCCACTTTATATGCACCGTCAGGGTCTGCGGCTCGGACTCGCTGTCAGCTCCCCATATCCTGTCGAAAAGCATCTGCTTCGTGAGGGTCTGCCCCCTGTTCTCGATGAGCATATGCAGCAGCTCGAATTCCTTAGCGGTCATGGTCAGCGGAGCGCCGTTCTTTGTGACGGTGCCGTGTACGAGGTCGAGCGTGATATCGCCGTCCGTTACCGAGTCTATCGCGAGGCGGCGCTTGAAAATACCCTTTATCTTCGCGATAAGAATGTCTATATCATAGGGCTTTTCTATGTAGTCGTCCGCACCGAGGACAATGCCGTTGAGCTTGTCCTCCTTGTCACTGCGGGCAGTGAGAATGATTATCGGCGTGTTCTCCTTTGCGCGTATGCGCTTGCAGACAGCAAAGCCGTCCATCCCTGGGAGATTTATATCAAGCAGGACAAGCCTTGCCCCGTATTTTTCATACAGGGACAAGGCTTTTTCACCCGTATCAGCCGAGCTCACGACGTAGCCCTCCGCGCGCAGGAATTCGCAGAGCAGTCCGCAGAGCTCGTTATTGTCCTCAACGATAAGTATATCGACCATAAGTCCTCCAATTATATATGTCGGGTCAGAGAGCGTAGGGAACGCCGCCCTCAGCGTTCCGCAAAATACCAGTGAACCGCCAGCGCGGAGACTGCGCCGCTTACCAGCCCATTTCCAAAAGCCAGTTATTGAGAGCACGCTCCCTGTCGCGCAGAGACTGCGCTCTGCTTATATTATACTCTCCTTTGATGTTCCCGTCAACTATGAAAAGCACACGCGTACAGCGCGCCGCTACCTTTGCGTCGTGGGTGACGAGCATGAGCGTCGTGCCCTCGCTGTTGAGCTTTTCGAGCTCTGCCATTACCTCGTCGGAAGCAGAGCGGTTGAGAGCTCCCGTAGGCTCATCCGCGAATATCATCTGCGGACGGTTTATCATGCTGCGGCATATGCACGCGCGCTGGAGCTGTCCACCCGACACCTCGTTGATGTCGTTATCGGCGGTGTCGCTGATACCGAGCTTTTTCATCAGCTCCCTCGCACGCGAGACAGTCTCCTTGCGCGATTCCTTTATCTTGTCGGACTTGACCGCTGGCAGTATGATGTTGTCGAGGACGGAGAGGTTCTTCATCATGTACATCTGCTGGAAGATGAAGCCCATATCGTCGAGCCGCATCTTCGCGAGAGAGTTGTCGCTCTGCTCGCTGATGTCCCTGCCGCAGAATCTGACCTTGCCCGCGGTCATTCTGTCCATGCCCGAGACGGTGTAGAGCAGGGTCGATTTTCCCGAGCCCGAGGGTCCCATGACGGCGACCATTTCACCCTCGGACACCTGAAAGCTGACGTTGCGCAGAACGTTGTTCTGCCTCTTGTTTATGATGTAGGTCTTGCACAGGTCCTTGACATCGAGTATCGTATTTGTCATATCATTATCTCCTTTTTATTCGATATTGGAAGTGTCCGAAGGCTTTATCGCGTTCGTGCTGAGCGCAGTTGCGAACGCTCCGAATGCGACGGCGGCCAGTACAATGAGCGGGTAAACTATGAACATCTCAATGGGCGCGATGTCGTAATTCAAGCCTTTTACCGCTCCCATCATCGCAAACAGCGGATTCATGACGAGCTTGGTGACAGGTGCGCTCAGCAGAGCCGCGATAGCCACCGAAACAGCGGCGATCATCACGAAGCGCAGAACGTGCGTCCATATGACAGACCTGTTCTTGAAGCCAATCGCCTTTTCGAGAGCTATCTCCGCCCGCTCCTTCGAGATGAACGAGCGCTCAAGCAGAATGCTTATCAGCACAATTATTATCACCGAGACTATCATTGTCAGGTTTTTTACGCCGCCGATAGCTCCCGAAGCCTTCGTTGAGTCGTCAACGTAGCCCGCGCAGTCGTACACTCTGTTGGTGGAGTAAATTTCCTTTATCTTTTCGATGCGCTCGTCGATAGTTTTCTTGTCGGGGTGGTCGTCGAAGTCTATCTGATACGCCATGGTGAGCGCGATACTGCTGTCGGGTATATCGTAGGATTCGTGGAAGCGTCCGCACTTGCCCATATTGTTCATCGAATCCATAAGGGCGGCAACAACGAACCGCTCATTTTTACCGTTCACGGTGATATCAACGACATCTCCGACGTCTGCGCCGAGCTCCTGAGCCGCCGCATATCCGAGTGCAATCTCGTTGGCGTACTGGGGAGCAGTCCCCTCTCCATAAATATAGTCCGAGCATTTGGTGTCGCGGCATTGAAGGAATCTGCACGTTGATACCTTGCCCTCGAATTCCACTGAAGCGGCGTGTAGGCACTCGACGCGCACACTGCACGGCATTCCGTTTTCCGCGAGCTTTTCCTCTATCCCGCGTTCAACTTCATCGAGCGTCTTCAGACCATTCTGTATCTCACGCGTACCTGAGTGTATATCGAGATAGGCGTCGCTTTGTGTAACTCCGATGATGTATGTGAGCTCATCACTCGCAAGCGTCTTGGCAGTGCTCGAGAGCACCATTACGAGCAGTGCGCAGAGCGTAAACACGACCGTGAGTATCGCCGACTGCTTAGGACTGCTGAGCACGTCGTTGAGCGCGAGGAAGCCCGAAGCTCCGAGGCGGCTCTTGCCGAGGCTCATGAGCCTGTGCTTGCGGAAGCGTTCGCCTGTCTGACCGTTTCTCACTGCATCTATCGGCGAGAGCTTCTTTACCTTGGCGGTACAGCTCCAGCAGAAGAGCAGTATCAGCACTACGACTGCCGCGGAGCAGATGATACCTATGAGGACGGGGTGGTCGTTGCCGAGCACCATTGTGCCGCTGACGGAGTCGAGCATCATCCTGCCGAACGGTATAGCCGCGAAAAAGCCTGCCGCCGAGCCTATGACCGCGATACCAAGATACTTCACGAGGTAGAGCGCGCGTATGGAGCTGTTCTTTAAGCCAATCGCCTTCATGACGCCTATCTCGCGGAATTCCTCCTGAATCGTGAAGCCGATAGTGAAGCGCAGGACTGCGAACGATATCAGTATCAGGAATATGCTGACTGCCATGAGTATCGCTGCGACCGATATGCTGATAATGAACGTCATCTTTATAAGACTTCTCGAGGTGCTCAGCAGACATCCGCCCGATGAAAGGATAATATCATTAACAGCATCGGGAGCGTCGGTCTCGATTATATAAGAAGCATAGCGCAGTGTCCTGCGGACAGTGTCATTGCTGTAGAGCTTGGCGTAGTCCTCGGGCGAGATGATGAAGCGCGGACTGTCGGTCATATCGCTGCCGAGTATAGCGTCCTTGCATATGCCCGCCATTTCGAGTTCGAGCTTTTCTCCGTAAATATCGAGTTCGAGCGTATCCCCCTCTTTTATCCCCGCCTTGTTTGCGAGAGTTGCTGTCAGCATGACCTTGCCCTCATCAACGGAAGTTATGGGCTCGTTGTTCTTGTCGAAGCAGGTCACGCACATTTCGTCGGCAGAATTTATCATGCTCATCGAGCCGATACCTTTCATGACCTTTCCGTTGTGTCTTATCATCTCCGAATCGCAGAGCAGGAACGGCTCGCGCACGTAGCTCCCGATATCGTCACATTCATCGAGCAGGTCTCCGAACGGCGTACCATCGTCGGGCTCGGCTATCATAACAAAATAATCCTTCATTCCCGCCATATCGAGGAAGCGGTCGACTCCTCCCATGACGGAAACGATATTGTTCACGCTCGATGAGAAGAACATCGACGACAGTATAACGAATATGAGGATTATCAGATTCATCGTCTTTTTGCGTTTAAGGTCTTTTTTCAGGATATTGAAATACATATCTCCATCTCCTTCCGTGATTCTATCATACCACGGAAATTATTAAGCAATCCTTAAATGCAGACAGGACAGCAAAAAGCCGCTCAATAAATGTGAAGCGTTACAGTTTTCGTTGACTTATTATGCTTTGCGCCTCCGACAGTATCGTCGGTTCTAAAAAAGCTGAAATCATACTAAATCGTCTGCCTGTTCACGGGAGGATTATTGTATACATCTTTACTTTTCCAAATAGACGTGCTATAATATATTAAAATTGTAAAAGCTGTTTTTTCAGAAACAGCTTCCGTAATTATCGTGGTGAAAAAGCATAATAATAAGGAGGGTGAATTATTATGAAAAAAGCCATAAGAAAGCCAATTAAAGCTCTTATAGGCAGCCTGATGGCGGCAGCTATGGCAGCTGCATCGGTCACGGGCGTTATGGTTCCTGCGAGTGCAAATGCGAGCGAATTGCTTGGTGCTACCGACTTCGATGACGGCATCGGACTGCCGTGGCATACCTGTGCGACATTTCCCGCAAGGCAGGATTTTGAAATCGAGGACGGAGCCTATACTGTCAGGATACTGAATAACATGGGCGGTGATGGAAGATGGGACCTGCAATTCCGTCACAGAGGCTTACAGATAATTAAAGGTCACAAATATCATATCCATGCAGAGATAACACCGTCTGAAGACGGATACATATACTCAACTATCTGTAACTATTCTTGCAGTGCTGAATACTGGAACGATACAGGCAACGGCAACTGGAAGCCTGCAAAGCTGACAAAGGGTGAGACCTTTGTTATTGATACTGAATTCAGAGCTGGCGAAGGACCTTCTGATATATACGAAGGTCCTGCTCAGTGGGCTTTCATGTACGCAAGCGATAAAGGGGCAGACAGTGAGACAACGTTTGGTCTGAAGGAAACGGGAATGCCGAATGGCTCCACGCTTACATTTGATAATATGTCACTCGTCGATGAGGATTCCACTACAGACGTATGCGGCAAGACAGATTCTGGCATTATTAAACCCAAGTCAAATGTGCGCCTCAATCAAGTTGGATATTTTGAGGGACTCCAAAAAAGGGCGTCGTATACTACCGATGCTTCAACTCCTCTTGAATTTGATGTTTTCAACGCTTTGGGAGACTCCGTATATCACGGAAAGTCCACGATAATTTCAAACGACTACGCTTCGGGAACTCCGAAGGATACGACCTCAACATACGGCGGAAAGGCTGTCAATAGGTATAAGGACAGCGGTGCCTATGTACATATTCTTGACTTTACAGAATTACGGACAGCGGGCACAGGCTACTATATCGTAGTGAAAGACGATACAGGCGTATCGGGCACACAGTACGGTATAAGGGAGAAAGCGTTTGATACAGAAATCTCCGGCAATAAGGTAATGTGGACAGACTGGAGGACGGGTAAGGAGTATCAGATGAACAGATCTCATGCTTTCAGCATTTCCGATACTGTTTATGACGGACTTCTCCGCGACTCGATGAGCTATTTCTATCAGAATCGCTCTGGTGTTCCCATTGAAGCAGAGTACATTAAGAACGGCGATGCGGCTGAGCTTTCTCATGAGCGTTTCGGTCACAATCCCGATAAAGCCTATGTTCAGCATGACTGGGTGAAGTATTACGCAAATAAATTTGACGGCGATACTCAGTACAGCATAACAGCTACAAACGGCTGGTATGAATCGGACGACCACAGTAAAAGTGTTGTCAACGGCGGTATCTCTGTATGGACTCTGCAAAATATGTATGAGATGTCAAAGCACCTCGGTGTTGACGAGAAATGGACGGATAACAAATCCATCCTCATACCTCAGGACAGCAATAATGCCAAGGGCTCCCCTGACGTTCTCGACGAGGCAAGAGTCGAGCTCCAGTGGATGCTTGATATGATGGTAAAGTCCGATGATCCGTATTTCGGCGATGATGCAGGTCTGGTATATCACAAGATGCAGGACCACATATGGACAGGTCTTGCTATACACGCATGGGATTATCAAGAATACGGAAAAATTATCCGAATCGTCAAGCCGCCGACGTATGCCGCTACGCTGAACATGGTTGCCTGTGCCGCTCAGGCTGCACGTCTGTGGAAAGGAATAGATGACGATTTCGCCGCAGAGTGCCTTAAAAATGCCGAGACAGGACTTGCTGCCGCTGAGAAGCTGAAAGCAAACTGGTATAACAAAAACGGCATTTCCGCTGAACAGGATGCTACGACAGGCATGAACAAAAGAGACGGCGACGTTTATTTCGCGCCGCTTGACCAGTCAGCAGTCGGAGAGACTTATGGCGATACCTATGTGACCGATGAGTATTACTGGGCACTCTGTGAGCTTTTTGCTACAACCGGAGCTCCAGAATATTACGACAAGCTCAAAGTCTACAAGAACATTAACGATTCCACGGGAATGGATAAGGCATTCGGAATGACCACAAATATCAGCGGCGGTGAGAATAACGGTTCGTTCGGCTCGTTCAACTGGGGCTGTACAGCAGGTCTCGGAACCTTGTCACTCTACCTCAACAAGGAGCAGCTCAATGCAGAAGATGCTGCGGCTGTAGAGCAGTCCGTATGCAAGGCTGCCGACTGCTATATCAAGCAGGAAGAAGCATCTGGTATGGGTGTACCGTACGTCGGAGCCGAGCTTACTGATGAAAAGGGCATCGGTATCCCTGAGAGCGACCCGCAGACAGGTTATGAGCGTGGCTCAAATTCGTTCGTTGTAAATAATGCAATAGTTATGGCATACGCTTACGATGCGGCTAAGGCTCCCAAATACCTCAACGGAGCAGCTGCTGCTATGGATTATATCCTCGGACGCAACGGCAACGATTTCTCATACGTATCGGGCTACGGCGATACAGAGTCGGGATGCGCTCTTCAGCGGCCTCACCATAGGCTGTGGGCTAACGACATCGCCCCCAGCTTCCCGAAGGCTCCCTCAGGTGTATTATGCGGAGGTCCGAATGATGCAGTCAATGATGAATATATACGCGGCGCAGGATTGAAGAGAGGCGCGTTCGCAAGTCAGAAGTGCTACGTTGATTCAGGTGAAGCGTGGTCTGTAAACGAGGTCAAACTCAGCTGGAACGCTCCTCTTGCATGGATAACCTCTTATCTCGAGGACGTAGCTCCGAGGGTCAGCGACGTATCATCTGAATCTACCACCACAACGACATCTTCAGTAGTAATCTGCGGCGACGC
This sequence comes from Anaerotruncus sp. MC2020, assembly GCA_000701945.1. Taxonomy (GTDB): domain Bacteria; phylum Bacillota; class Clostridia; order Oscillospirales; family Ruminococcaceae; genus Ruminococcus; species Ruminococcus flavefaciens_B. The sequence continues at coordinate 7,910 of JNKE01000018.1, read as the reverse complement.
AAACTGCGATAAAAAGGTCACGGTAGCAGATGCAGTAGCTATTCTGCAATTCATTGCCAACAAGGACACGTATATGCTTTCCGATATTGGCAAGCAGAATGCTGACTGCTACAACGTCGGCGACGGAATAACTGCTAATGACGCGCTTGCGATACAGAAGCTCGACGCAAAGGTCATATCAAGTTTGCCGACAAAAACCATCGAATAACAAGTACGATGAGGTGCCTTCCAGTGTGAGGGCACCTCTCTGCGTTAATGCCTTATATCTTGCAATAGCATTGCCTTCTTTAATAATAAACAGACAGTGAAAAACCTCCTATGAATGAACCATAGGAGGTTTTTGAGCTAACGACTGTTATACGCTTTCAGTCTGCTTACTTTCTCTTAGTATTCTTTGGATTTGTTTTTTTGACCTTGAAAGTTACTGTGTTTTTCTTGTTCAGTTCATCAGTCTTTTTCTTTTCCTTTGTTTTGTCAGCGGTCTTACTCTTTTTGTTCTGCTTTTTCATCGAGTCCTCAGCTTTGATCGTACTCTCAAGACTTGTTGCCTTCTTCGGATCGTTGACGTAGCTATTTGTCAGCTTATAATAATAAATATAGATATATATAATTAATGCCTCTCATCGAGAAGCTTTAACAATCATTCTACAGGCAAATCTATAAATTTTGGCTCATGCTTAGCTTCGCGGACGTATCTCAGTATATCGTCCCGTAGCAGGCGTACTGTCGATGTATTTATTCCCGGATGTCCGCAAATATATTCATCTTTCAAAAGGTCGTTATCGATAACAAGCTGAATGTTATTATCAGTATCAAATATCAGTTCAAGTGCTGAGACTGAACCTGGGATAGTATGAAGATACTCCTGCATCTTATCAGCTTCAGCGAACGAAAGACGAGCACAGTTCAGCTGAGAAGTCGGGAACTTAGTCTTGAAAGGGTTATCTCCCGGCATAAGCAGCATATAGAAGCTTGTCTTCTGACGGTTACAGAGAAACAGGTTCTTGCATATCTTAGCTCCAAGTACCTTCGCGATTGCCAGACAATCCTCCATAGTATCAGCGTGGTCGTGGTCAGCTCGCTTGTAGTCCATACCAAGAGCATCAAGTATATCGTATATAGCCATTTCAACGTCTGAACGCCGCTTGGTAGGTTTGCCAGTATAAAGTGTGTTATCAATATTCATTGTATCAACTCCTAAAGAAATATTTGCGCAAAAGATTTTACATTTTCAAAAAAATATTTCCTTGCGCATAATAAAAAACAAGTATGATACCACCTTGGATTCGTGTGATTTTTCGTGTGATTTTGTTGGAATTTCGTGTGACAAAATGCAGTTAGATCGTCACACGCGCAGTTGAAACTGCAAAAGAGATAAAAAACAAATGCCTGTTTTTCGACGTTTTAGCGAAAAACAGGCATTTAGAATGTGTAAATTCAGGACTAAAGAGATGACATGAGACAAACGGCTATTTTTCGGACTTTCCCTCAGTGCAATTTATAGCTTCTGTTATATGTGATCTGCACGGGGCCCTGAAAAATAATGAAACTGAAAAAAACGGTATGCTATGTCAGCGGATCATGGAAGAATATGAGCGTATCTATAATCTATGGTGTATACATTATTAAATTGTTTCCTAAGCGCTTCAACAATGTGTGAAGCGCTTTATTATGTCCATACATTTTACTAACTCGTTACGCTGTATTGTATGCACACAGCAAGACTCCCTTGATCATTCATTTCCTTGGACCTGAACACAGCATCGGCAGAATCAGGCAAAATATCGGTATGAGACCATTTTGTAATTATTAACTAAATTGTCTTGACATTGGTACAAAAATGATGTATCATAGAATCAGGAATAATAAATAGGGGATAAATCACTGTGTGTAAAGAGAAAACTGGTTAATTCTGTTAATATTTAGCAGATGTTTCTCTGCCGCAGTGCTTATCACACGTTAACCACTACGAATTATGAAAGTGAGGAGCGATACTTATGAAGAAAAGTATTCTCAAGCGTGCGTTAAGTTCTGTTGTTGCCGGATTCTTGGCTATTTCATGCTCATCTATCACGGCTACGGAAATCACAACAAACGCCGCAAAAGTCCTGCAGACCAGTCCAGGTCACACGCAGGAGACAGGATGGTACAACGACTACCATCATGAGATCTGGCAGGCCGATACGCCGAATTCATCTACGATGACTCTCGCTGACAGCGGCGGCGGATTCAGCACAAGCTGGAAGTGCGGCCCTAACGGATCAAAGGGCAACTTTCTCGCCCGCCGCGGACTCTACTGGGGCAGAAATAACCCCAACCACTGGCAGGACTACGGCAACTTCACCTGCGATTTCGACTGCGAATGGTCGGCAGGAAGCGCCGGAAACTCCCGTATCTGTATCTACGGCTGGACAGAGAACCCGCTTGTTGAGTTCTACATCATCGAGGACTGGAAGAACTGGGTACCCTCTTCCAGTAGTGCAAAGCAGGTAAACATCGACGGTAGTACGTACGATGTTTTCACAAACCCTATGAACTCCTACAACATCACAAACAGCAAAGGACCTTTCACACAATACATAAGCGTTCGTAAAACTCCCAGAACATCCGGTACTATCAGCATCTACAAGCACTTCGAGGCTTGGGAATCGCTCGGTATGAAGATGGGTAATCTTTATGAGGTGGCTTTCAATGTTGAAGGCTGGGAGAGTGACGGACAGGCAAACGTTAAGAAGAACATAATCTCATACACCGGCAATCATGAGAACGAGCAGACTACCGAGCCCGAAAAAACCGCTGAGCCCGATGCAAATGGAGATTTCTTTACAGAAAACTTTGATTCCGGAAAAGGCAATTTCACAGGCAGAGGCGGAGCGACAGTTTCAGTAGACAACAGCAACTACTATGACGGAAGCGGCTCACTCAAAGTCAGCGGCAGAAGCAGTAACTGGCACGGCGGCGCAGTTTCAATTGATTCTTCGACTCTCGTCCCGGGTCAGACTTACAGCATCAGTGCAGCCGGTCTGCAGAAGAGCGGCAAGGCGACTGACCTTAAACTTACCCTTGAGTATACCTCCGGCGGCTCTACTGACTGGATGGAGATAGTTACCGAAAGTGCAGAGAGCGGCGAGTGGACAAAGCTCGAGAATACCGAATTCACTGTTCCTTCAGGCGCTTCCGGTTTGTCTGTTTACATCGAAGCTCCCGATAGCCTTACAAATATCTGGCTCGATTCATTCCAGATATCCAAAAAAGGCAAAGCCTCGTCTGTAACAACAGGCGGCGGCACAGTATCAGCTGCTTCTTCATCGACTACAAACCCGAATATCCCACAAGGAGACCCCGCAATGATCGCTTCCCATCAGAACAACGATTACACCTATGACCCGAACGGAACCGGCTTCAAGGATTATTACGGTGAAATGTTCCGTATCGGTGCCGAGGTCAATGCTTACAACATTACAAGGTCTGATGTCCAGGCATTCATTAAGAAGAACTTCAATTCCGTTACCTGCGAGAATGAGATGAAGCCGGATTATATCTGCGACCGCAGCCGTTCTTCGGGAGATAACATCGCTATAAACCTCTCAAGAGCTGCCCCGATACTCAAGTTCTGTGAGGAAAACGGCATCGGTCTTCGCGGACATACTTTCGTATGGTATTCGCAGACTCCCGACTGGATATTCAAGGAAAACTTCAGCGACAACGGTGCTACAGTTTCTACCGACCGCATGAACAAGCGTCTCGAAAGTATGATAAAGAATACATTTGATACTCTCAAGAGAGACTATCCCAACCTCAAGGTGTATTCATATGATGTCTGCAACGAGCTCTTCAAGAACGACGGCGGCGGACTCCGAGGCGACGGCGGAGAGTTTTCAAAGTGGTGGAACTGCTACCACAGCGACGAATTCATTATCAACGCCTTCAAGTACGCGAGAAAATATGCTCCCGAGGGCTGCAAGCTCTACATGAATGACTACAACGAGTACTTCGTTAAGAAGCGCGATGACCTTTATAACATGGCCAAGAAGATTCAGGCTGAAGGCGATTACATTGACGGTATCGGTATGCAGTCACACATGCACTACTGCGATTTCGGATTCTCAGGAAGTGCTACAGAGTCTAACGATCCCAAATTCGGCACATACGCCGACGCTATCGACCTATTCAACAGCCTTGGTCTCGATGTTCAGATAACCGAGCTCGACGTTACCACCTGCTCAAAGCAGGAGGGTGCTGACCTCTTCGTTGACATCTACAAGGTAGCAGCTGAGCGTCATAACAGCGTCTCCAGCGTAACTCTGTGGGGCCACTGCGATTCCGCAAGCTGGCGTCAGTCCTACAAGGAGGACGACGGCAAGGGCACACAGGGCGGTAATCCTCTCCCATTCGACAAGAACTGCCAGCCTAAGGATTTTTACAGCAGGATAATCGCTATCCCTGCAGAAGTTCTTGCAGCTGAGAAAGCAGCAATGACTACAACTACTACCACAACAACGACTACTACCACCACCACCACCACAACAACAACTACTACAACTACTGCTACCACAACGGATATTCCTCATAAGTCTACGCTCGGCGACGCTAACCTCGATGGCAAGGTATCAGTCGCAGATGCAGTTGCAATTCTACAGTACGTGGCAAACAAAGACAGGTATGGTCTCAATGATATAGCTCGCGACAACGCTGACGTTTATAACAGAGGCGACGGTATTACAGCAAGAGATGCTCTGACCATACAGAAAATGGACGCAGGACTAATCAGCATTTTACCTGAGAGCGCTGACAACGACTGACGGCCATGAAAACAGCACAGTCATAAATCAGTACGACCGCATAACACTTGCTTGAAAGAGCCTGTGTTATGCGGTCTTTTTCAGTTCGTACTTTTTCCGAGGTACTGTAATTCTATATTGGCAGGAACAAGTTTTAGCCGACCAAAATATAAATAAACACAGAGTATGCCTCGAAAGTTGACCTTTATCCGCAAGCTGCTTGTCTGACATTCCATCAGCCAGAGGATAGCTTAGTCCTTGTGCAGCAGCAATGTTCAGAACCTTGATCACTGTAGTTCTTGAACATCCGCAAGCACCTGCGATCTGTGCTTTGTTAAGCCCGAGACAGCTGAGCCTCAGGATCTCACGATAATTGGTCATTTCAATGACCTCCTTCAATAGTATTCACGCTTTTACGTGTAACACTATTCTATCGTGAAATTGATGATTTTCGCAATCATTTTGAGCTACTGTTCACTTCATGTGACGTAAGTGTTCATTCTTGCCGACGGTACTGTTCAACTTGTGCGGCCGAAGTGTTCATTTTGTGGCGACATATTCACTCATCTGTCATATACAGCTTTGCAAGAGCATACATAGCGTATTCGTTATCATCAGCTGCTTGTTTCAGATATTTCTCAGCTTTATCGTAATCTTTATACACCATATCACCGCTAAGATAAATCTTCCCAAGCTTGTATGCTGCTAGATTGTCGCCGTTGTCAGCAAGGTCAGTTAGAACCCCTATGCCTTTTGATATATCCTGTTTTTCATCATTACTATCAAAGAATTTCTGAGCCTGCTTACGCTTTTGGACTCTATCTTTTGAAACGGTATCCGGAATAATAACTGTTCCCGTGAGCGATACAGTATCTTCAGTATGCGCATCATCCGGTATCTCATTGAACTCTGGCTCTGCTGATACCGCATGAGCATGATAAGGAATCCTTCCAGTCGAAAATTGATTTGCTTATGAACCATTTTGTTGATATGGCTGTCCAAGGGTATGGCTGGGCAGGAACGGTTGCATAGAGTATAAAATGGATGGGTTTAGCATTGCTGTGGATAGGAGGTTTCTGGTATGGGAAGGCGCCCTGATTATAATGGCGGTGGTTCTATTGAATACATGAAAAAAGGGAACCACTATGATTGCAGACATCGCTGTGAAGACGGCGATTGCATGAACAGAGCGTCAAAGTGGTTTGGTTTTATGTGTAGAGAGGTCAGAGGAAAATGTGATGACTATTTTACATTTAACGATGATACAGCCACAGCGTCAAAGAAGAAACCATCGAAACCTTTAGTTTTTGTGCAGAAAAAAGGCAATATAATTGAATACGGTGATTTAGTCTTGTTTCATTCTATAAACAAAAACAAGGATATAGAATTTGTTATGAATAAAAATGATATGTCTATATCCCAACTTGTATTAGCTGCGATTGGTAAATCAGTAGGTTCAATTTTGTACTATGATGGAAATAAGCTAGAAGTCAAAAGCATTAAATGTAGACGCAAATAATTCTTTTGATTATAAAGAACAGATGATGTGATTTGCGTTTCCAATGTAATCCATAAAACTCTTTCAATATGATAGGAGGCTCTTGATATGTCTAGGATTAAAGTTGCAGATTTCTACTATGGCGCAGTATTATCAATGTTATTTAGTCATAATATAAAACCAGCTCTTATTGAGAATGGCAGTGATCGACAAGTTTACGATTTTACAACGAATAATGCTAAATTCACTTTGTTTGTTAAATACCGCTCCGAGAGAGTTGAAACCAAAAAAGAAGGCTATAACAGTTGGAATTTTAACCTCAAGAATGATATCATCAACGCTGATAAGTGGGAAATAATCGGTGTTGCTCGCTATCCAGTCAGCTGTGATAAGTAATCCGCTTAGAAGGATCTGAGCCTGTGATGATACTATCGGCATATCGCTGATTGAATTCAATCCCGACGCTAAAACGGCTTCGTCGATAATACACTTCCATATCTTTTCAAGCACAGATCTGTTATTATCTCCAAAGTAGTTTTCATATCCTTCAATATCAGCACTCTGTTTTGTCAGTTCCTGATTACGAAGCTCACCGTTTTCCATAGGTATGCCGTGATGGGCTCCGGCTATTACAGCTATACTATCATGTACTTTGAAGTATCTGAGAATCTCTTCTCCTGCTAATGAATGTGGAGTTTTCTTGATAAAAGCTGAATCCAATGAATATGGTATTTTCAAACCGCATTTTTCTAATGCGGTTAACCGTTCTGGCAGGATTTTTCCAATCTTATATTGAAAGCCTATTGTTGCTTTGCCTATATCATGGGTATAAGCAAGGAATACAGCTAAAGGAGTTAATACGTTTTTTGTAAGTCCACATGATTCGACAAATGAATCTGATACAAATTCAAACAGTAGTTTTTTCATTATTCCAGCCGTATCCATTAGATGCATCCATAATGGCAGCCATTCATTCGGATTACTCCCTGATTTCGCGATCAAATTCTTGTTAATCATAATCATCTCATTTCTCATCCAATATTGTTGATTATGGTCGTATAGTAAATATATAAAAAGAAAGACAAGTCCCTTGATGTTTTAATAATATCATTTGAAAATATTATAGCACATTCAACAATATTAGTCAATACCAAACGAATAAAATGTGCGTTTTGCTTTCTGAAATGTATTTTTCATAACCCAGAGCCAACAAACAGCCGTCTCCCCAAAATGGGAAGACTCAAAACTAACATGAAAACAAAAGCACCTGCCGCAGCAAGTGCTTTGTAGGTATTCAGTTAATGCGCAAATCAGATTATATATGTTTCAATCGCATATAGTCTCATATCCTCGCAGGAATATTTCAGGGTAAATCCTAAAGGATAATATCCCGCAGTGAAAACAATCGAAAATCCGTATGTTGCTTTTTTCTGTTTAGATTCCAGACGGTATTTATGAACTAGATTTAGTTGATCCTTATTTTCCGTTTCTTCAAAATAGCCCCCGGTAATCTCATATACTTTTTTAAATTCGTCATGCGTCCATTCTTCGAGACATTCTTTGTACTTCGAAGGTCTCCATTCATCGTTTGTGAAATCCCAGAATCTGAGCCACTCATACGCCTGTTTGAG
>JNKE01000017.1 GCA_000701945.1 Anaerotruncus sp. MC2020 | reverse complement strand
ACAAAGGGTACTATCAGCATCTCCAAGCACTTCGAGGCTTGGGAGTCCCTCGGCATGAAGATGGGCGGTCTCTACGAGGTTGCCTTCAACGTTGAAGGCTGGGAGAGTGACGGTCAGGCAGACGTCAAGACCTGCGTCATCAAGGAAGAGATCCCCAGTCCCGACCCTGATATCGTTGTTGAGCCCCCCAAGCCTGACGCAAACGGTGACTACCTGACCGAGAACTTCGAGTCGGGCAAGGGCGACTTCACCAGCAGAGGCGACGGCACATCCGTTTCCGTTGATACCAAGAATTACTACGACGGCAGCAGCTCGCTCAAGGCTTCCAACAGAGGCGACAACTGGCACGGCGCAGCTATAAAGCTCGATTCGTCCAAGTTCGTAGCAGGTCAGACCTACAGCATCAGCGCAGCAGGTCTCCAGCAGAGCGGCTCCTCCACAACTCTCAAGCTCTCCCTTGAGTACACATCAGGCGGCACTCAGGACTGGGCAGACGTTGCCAAGGAGACAGCTAAGAGCGGAGAGTGGACAAAGCTCGAGAACACATCGTTCACTATCCCCACAGGCGCTTCAGGCATGACACTCTACATCGAAGCTCCCGACAGCCTCACAGACCTCTGGATAGATTCACTCCAGATATCTGAAAAGGGCAAGTCCTCCTCCGTAAAGACAGGCGGCGGTACAGTTGAGGGCAGCACGTCCGTCATAGACCCGCCCGCTCCGACAGGACAGCTCAAGGGCGACTTCTGCACGGACAAGGTCATCAACACATTCGACCTCATCGCAGCAAGACAGGCTCTTCTCAGTTATATGTCAGGCTCAAACAAAAACATCTCAATGGAAGTTGCAGACGTTGACGGCGACGGCGCATTCGCAGTGAATGACCTCGTTGTTCTCTCGAAGTTCCTGCTCGGACAGATAAAGGAATTCCCGAAGTCGTCCGTTACAACGACTACAGCAGCTACAACTCAGGCTCCCGCAGCAACAACTACTTCCACAAGCGGCAGTTCATCTTCAGGCGGATTCACAATGGCAAGCATTGCAAACGATATGAAGACAAGCGCTCCCAACGGTTTCAATCAGAAGCGCGGCGGAGTTGACTACGGCAAGGTCGAGAAGGTAACATACCAGTCCAAGGACGCAGGCGGAAACAAGAGCATGAATGTTATCCTTCCCGCAGGCTACACCACAAGCAAGAAGTACCCCGTATTCTACGTTCTCCACGGCATCGGCGGAAACGAGGATTCAATGGTACAGATGGGTATGCAGACAATGCTCGGCAATATGCTTGCTGACGGTCTCTGCGAGCCTATGATAATCGTAAGCCTCAACATGGTAACAGGCGGCAGCGGCGGAAATATGTTCTCGCAGGAGTTCATGCGCCACAACGACCTCATCCGTGAGGACATCAAGAACAGCGTAATGCCTTACATGGAGCAGCACTACTCCGTAGCAACAGGCAGAGAGAATACAGCTATCTCAGGCTTCTCACTCGGAGGCAGAGAGGCTCTCTACACAGGTATCACAGATTCCGCTAACTACGGCTACGTAGGCGGCGCTTGCCCCGCTCCCGGCATATTCCCGACAAGAGATATGTACATGGAGCATGAAGGCTCACTCAAGCAGGAGAGCCAGTTCAAGCCCTCCACAATGCCCTATCTCATCCTCATATCGGCAGCAGCTAACGACGGCGTTGTAGGCACATACCCCGAGAGCTACCACAAGGCACTCTCCAACAACAACGTTGAGCACCTCTGGAACGTTATCCCGCAGGGCGACCACGGAAACGCTACAGTTGAGCCGCATATGTACAACTTCATGAGATATCTGTTCAAGGCTTAATAACACACATAAAAAGAGTACCCGCGAGGGTACTCTTTTTTTGCTTATTCCAGCGGGAACGTTACCTGCCATTTGCCCTTTCTGTAATCAAGAGCCGTGTAAAAATCGCCGTAAAGCGTGCAGTCCGCGAGCCCGTCGTACTCCACGGGTATCACGTACTCATAGCACATATCCGTGTGCTGAGCGTCAGACCAGTAGGTGAAGTCCTTGACCTCCTCCTCGCTGACCACCTCGCCGCCGTCCCTGTCCACGAGGCTGACAAAGCCGTGGCTGTCCGTGTGGGAGTTGTCCTCATACCGCATGAGGACGTGAAGCTCACCGTCCACGTAGCCAATCGCGTCCATAGAGACGTTATCCGCAGGTCTGCATACGGGCTCGTCATTCGGCACAAGGAAGCGGAAATCACTGTAATCGGGTTCCTCGCCAGAGTATGATGAATACCCGCTGACATCGTCGCGGTGCATTGTCTCGGGCTCGGTCGGTATCTCCGACAAATCGGCGTCTATATCGCCCTTTGTCTCTTTCTTGCCGAGCAGCAGCTCACTCACCGAGAAGGTTATCTTCCCCTTGGGCATAGGACTTCCGTCCATAGTATCGAGCACGATAATGAAGTGTGCTGTATGCGTCTCCTCGTCGTACTCATCGAACTTGCAGCAGCCGCTCATATCGCCCCACAGATTGAGCCTGTAGCTGTCGTACAAGTCCCAGTCACCGTAGGGACACTCCCCTGTTGTGTCGCGCATGGTGAGGTATACCTCAGCCCTGCTGCCCTTGCGCTTTGCGGAGACGACCGTCATCTCTATGCCGTCGTCGGTGCAGGATTTCTGCACAGGCTTGAAATCCTGCGCAATCCGCGGCGAGATGCTGTAGAGCACATTATAAGCCTCATCCGAGCCGAACGCCGTCATCGCAGGCAGCGGACACGCTATCAGCAGCACAGCCGCAGCAGCTCCCGCGACCCACGCCGTCCACCTGCGGCGTATTTTTCTTTTTGGCACCTCCACATCAAGGAAGCGCTCGTCAATGTTTCCCATTGCTTTTATGAATGTATCGGACCTCATATCAGTTCCTCCTTTTCAAGCCTTGTTCGCAGTCTTTTCCTCAGTCTGAGCAGCATAGACTTAACCTTGTTCTCCGAGAAGCCATGCGCCTGCGCAATCTCGGCAATCGGCTGAAAATACGTATATCGGCGCACAAAGACATTCCGCTCGGTATCGGTCAGCTCGGCAAGGAAGGAGTTGAGCTCATCTGTGAGTAGCCGCTCATCGACATCGCCCTCAACGTCGTCCCTGTCAGATACGAGCCAGTCAGCGACCTCGTCGAGCACAACACTCGCCTCACCTGCTCCGCGCTTCTGAGCATTCCTGTGAATGAGCATATTTATACTGATGTTGCGGGTGACCCGAGACAGGAACAGCCGCAGACATTTCGACTCATACGGAGGTATAGACCTCCACGCCCTGAACCACGTATCATTCAGCGCTTCCTCTGCGTCGGAGCTGTCGTGCAGTATGCGCCGCGCGACTGAGCCGCAATACGCCGCATATTTCTGCCGCATCTCGGCTATGGCATTTTCATCGCGTTCAAGAAAAAGCGCGATTATTTTTTCGTCGTCCATGTTTGACCTCCCTGCTGATTCAGATGCATCTGAAAAACTAATACCCAAAAGCGACTGCCCGCGTTGCATGAAAAAGAGATTTTTTATATTATACTATTTATAGGGCAGCAAGTCAACGCGGCACGGCTCGATATACGCTTTGTATTATTTCTCTTTCATTTCTCCAACTCGTTATAAATTTTTGATCCAAAATATCACAGAGTGTAAATATCACAAATTGTATAAACAGTCCCAAATCAACAAAAAATCATCATTTTCTGCTCATTTTCATAATATTTGATTCATAATTTGTGCGTTGTGTACAAAACAGCACTCTGTTTTTCGTCGTTTGCAAACTGTATAATTATCCTTTTTGTATTGCTTTTTTTGGAAATCTGTGGTATAATAATATCAACAAAAGGAAATCCGATTGGGAGGTGCTCTTATGAAAAAGAATCAGATAATTGCTACTATCATAACAGCTGTAATGACTATAACAGCAGCAACAACAACAGCTATGACAGCTTTCGCAGGTTCTGCTACAGGCACAACAGCAGCGTTTACAGAGTACGACCTCGAGGGTCTTGACCCCAACATGGCAGAGACCAAGCCCACACTGGCGCTCAGCCGCATAGAGCTCCCCATAAACGTAGCTCAGGAGAACCCCGTTCAGGCTATAGAGCTCACAGTTACAGGCGCTAACAGAAAGTACGCTACAACAGGTCTCCACATCGGATACGACGAGCGACTCACAGCAGTAGCTGACGAATACGGCGATATCGCAGAGATAGGCCCCGCAGGCGCTAAGCTCATGAGAGACCAGAAGGCAAGCAGCCGCAATGATTTCTTCCTGACAACAGGCGCGGCTTCTGACCACGGCAAGGACGGCGTCCTCTGGACAATGAACTTCCAGCTTCCCGAGAATATCGAAGTCGGCGACGAGTTCCCGATAGAGATACTCTACAGAAATATCGACGGTACAAGCGACCTCTTCTCGAGCAGCCGCGACGACGACGCAAGCAAGCTCATGCAGGCTTGGGTATTCACAAACGGTATAGAGCAGGGTTACATCAGAATAACAGAGGCTGAGATCGAGGAAGAGGAGCTTCCCGAAGAGCCCATTATCGAGGAAGAGCCCATAGTTGAAGAGCCCGAAGAAGAGCTCATGCTCGGCGACGTAAACGGTGACGAAACAATCAACGCGACTGATTCTTCCTGCATCCTCTCCACATACGCACTCTTCCAGACAGGTCAGGACGTGGAGCTCACACCCGCTCAGATGAAGGCTGCCGACATCAACCGCGACGGCAGAGTTGACGCTAAGGACGCTACAGACGCCCTCCGCTACTACTCCTACCTCTCCACAGGCGGCACACTCGAGTTCATGGATTTCCTCGCACAGTAAAAACACAATAAACATGATAGTTCAACCTCCTCTAACACATAAAAAATCGGAAGGCACAGACATAAGCCTTCCGATTTTTTTGTTGTAAATAATGCGGCAGGCTGCCCGAATCCGAGCAGCCTGTTGTGTTTTTATGCGTCCTTGCCCGCAAGGAGGAAATCCTTGAAGCCGAGCGTTCCGCCCGTTGAGAGGTACGCGTAGTATCTGAGTATGTCAGATGCGTCCTTCGCGTTGAGCTGACCGTCTCCGTTGACGTCCGCAGCCGCGAACAGCTCATCGGTCATGTCCTCGGGAACTCCGCCAGTCGAATATACAGCATAGATAATGAGCACCCTTGAAGCGTCCTTCGCGTCGACCTTGCCGTCGCCCGTCGGGTCGCCGAATCCGCGCTCGTCAGCGGGCTGAGTCTGCGTTGTAGTCACAGGCTCAGTAGAGGTAGTCGCTGTCGTGGTAGCTTCGGCAGTCGTAGTCGTTGCCCCCGTCGCTGTCGTGGTAGTTTCGGCAGTCGTAGTCGTGAACTCCGTCGCTGTCGTGGTAGTTTCAGCAGTCGTAGTCGTGGACTCCGCCGCTGTCGTAGTAGCATCGGTAGTCGTAGTCGTTGACTCCGTCGCCGTCGCGGTAGCTTCGGCAGTCGTAGTCATGGACTCCGTCGCTGTCGTGGTGGCTTCGGTAGTCGTAGTCGTGGACTCCGCCGCCGTCGCGGTAGTTTCGGCAGTCGTAGTCGTTGACTCCGTCGCCGTCGCAGTAGTCTCTGCAGTCGTAGTCGTGGACTCCGTCGCCGTCGTAGTAGCTTCGGTAGTCATAGTCATGGACTCCGTCGCCGTCGCAGTAGTCTCGGCAGTCGTAGTCGTGGACTCCGTCGCCGTCGTGGTAGTTTCGGCAGTCGTAGTCGTAGTCGTTACCGTGGTCGAATTCGGCTTGTCGGTCGTCGAGGTAGTCGTCGACGAAGTGGTCGCCGCGCTCGTTGCAGTCACAGGAGCAGTGCTCGCAGTCAATGTCGTTGTCGGAGCCGCCGCAGCTGTCGTGGTCGCAGTTGTTACGGCAGCCGTAGTCGTTTCAGTCGTAGTAATAATAGTAGTTGTGGTCGATATAGGCGCCGCAGTCGTCACGGTAGTGGTCGGCACGGTCGTGACAGTAGTCGGTATAGTTGTAGTTGTTGTCGGTATAGTTGTAGTTGTTGTCGGTACAGTTGTAGTCGTTGTTGTGGTCGTAGTAGGCGCCGCAGTCGTAGTAGTTGCCGTTGTCGTAGTAGTTGTAGTAGTAATTGTCGTGGTGGTAGTAATTGTCGTTGTAGTAGTTGTTGCTGTCGTCGTTGTGGCAGTCGTCGAAGCGGTCGTGGTAGTGCGCGGCTGAACAGGATATTCCGCCGACGCGCTGCCCGCATAGTTGCCCTTGAAGGTCACAGCCAGCCTGCCCACGCCCGATTTATAGCCGTTATCGTATTCGAGCACATAATCCGTGCCCTCAGCGAGAGCCTTGCCGTCGACGAGCACCTCCACCGCAGGAGCGCTGTCGTCGAAGCCGTCGTGTGTGACCTTGATAACAGGCTTGACCCCCGTTTCCGAGAGCTCGAGCGGAGCTATCGTCACAGGTACAGAGCCTGCCGCCGAGCCGCTGTGCTGCGAGTCGGACTTGATATTGAAGCGAACCGTGTACTTGCCTGCATTCACGGCAGTCGGAACCTCCGCGCTGTAGGTCACGCCGTCGAGGCTGTAGCTTATCTCGCCGCCAACCGCGCTGCCGCCCGTGACGAGCTGCTGAGCAGTGCCGTTATAAGTCAGTGAAGCCGCCTTGGGCTCGGTGAATTTGAGCTCCGCCTCGGTTATCTTCCACTCACGGCTGTAGACGGGCGCAAAGCTGTAATTCGCCTTGTCAGCACCGCTGACAACAGCCTCCGCCTTGTATTCACCGACGTTCACAGCCTTGTTGTTCTTGATTTCGAGCTTGACGTCGTCGCCGTTGACAACGCCCGCAAGCTCGGCATTTACAGCCTTCTCCGTACCGTCATAGACGAACTCCTCCGCCTCGTCCCATTTTATCTCAAGGCTTCTCGGCTCCACGCGGAGAACAGACTTGTGGTCGAGCACGATGTTGTAGTTCTCGGCGGTAAGCCCCGCATCAAAGGTCAGGTCGTAGTCGCCGACGGGCTTGTACTGCTCATAGGAGGTGACGAGCTTGGGAGTGCCGATGATGACCGACAGGTCATCGCCCGCGGCAAGTCCCTCCGCACGCACAACACCCTCAGCGGGTATCTCGCCGTAGGATATGGTCATATTTTCGGGGTATACGCTGAGGTCAGCCTTTTCTATCGTCCAAGCCATGCTCGCGTACTCGTCGGAAACGGTGTAGTTGCTGTCGGAGAGAGCGGTTATCTTCGCGGTATAGCTTCCCGCTTTAGTTGCCTTGTAGCCCTCAAGCGTCGCCTTGACCTCGTCGCTGCCAACAACTCCCGATATCTTGGGAGTCAGCTGCTTCTCTGTGCAGTCATAGGTGAAGCCGAACTGTGTCCCCCAGAACACGCTCACAGGCTTTGGCTTGACGGTCAGCGTCCCCGCCGTCACAGCAACGTCATAATTCACGAAATCAGGGAGCTTCGGGTTTATCTCATAAGTGCCGACGGGACTGTACTGCACGCAGTCGGTATCGTAAGCGAATATGTCCATAAACGCCGCCTCATCACTGGCAGTCAGCCCCTCATAGGCGACTTCAACCTTCGTCGGAGGCGCCTCGCCATAGGTCAGCTCATTGTTCGCGGCTGTGACCTTGAGCGGCTTCTTCTTGACCGTCAGCTTTGCCTTGTTCACGGTATAGGTATAGTCGGAGGTCGCGGGGAGCACGCCGCCGAGCTCGTATTCTCCCGCATTCCCGCCGTTCTTGTAGGAGGTCACAGCGTCGACCTCCGCAGGGAAGAGCGCCTTGTCAGCCTCACATAGCCCCGTGTATTTGACCTTCACCTTGCCCGAGAATGCGTCCCCGTAGGTGACAGCCTCGTCCGCGAAGGTCGCTGTGAGCTGTGCAGGCACGATAAACAGCGGCACTTCAAGAGTTTTCGCGTTGAAATTGGCAGATTCGTGCTGATTTGCGATGACCTTGTACTCTCCGCAGTGCACAGGCGCCTCGGAGAGCCCGGTATACGTGCCGTCTCCATTCTTACTGAACCACTGATATTCGAGCACAACATCACTGTCGATATTGTTAGTGAGGAGGTACTTATACATTTTCGACTCGGGAGATGTACCCGTGTATACGTATCTGATGTACGGGTCAGCACCCTCGAGGTCAAGTAAGGGAGTACGCTTCACAACGGTTAGCGTACCGAGCTCATATGTGAAGGACTTGCCCGCGAACGCCGATTCATCGAAGTTCACGGTTATCGGATAGGTTCCTGCAGGCGTCGCTGTTTCGGCAAGCGACGCATCATAGCAGTTCACCTTGACCGCACTCTTCACAGCCGCCTTCTCATCTGCCGAGATATCGCCGCTCACCTGTATATCGAAGTCAGCGGGCTCCTGATAAATGACAGTCGTATCGGGAATCTTTATCGTTATCGCGGAAGATGTGACCTTGAAGTAAACAGGCTCGGTCGCTATCTCCTCATAGTCCTCGGCAGCAGGCACTCTCGCGATGACATAGTAGCTGCCCGCCGCAGTCGGAGCTCCCGCGAGAGGCGTGTCGTCCGAAGCCCTATAGTACGTGAATACGGGCTCGCCGTACTTCGCAGCCGCAGTCGGCACGGACGGCGTCTCGCCCTCCTTCCAGTCGGATATCTTCAGCGGAGCTGTCCACGAGTTCTCCTTCTGCAGGGGAACGCCCGCCTCCGCTATGACCTTCGCCTCGAGCGCGGCAATATCGAGCTCGTAGCTGTTCACGGGGACAGCCATGACCTCGCTCGTGTTCCTGCGTTTTGAGTCGAGGCTGTAATAGAACTTGCCGCCGACGCAGTACAGTCCGTACACGCGCGAGGTCGCCTCCTGCTCGGAGGTGATATGCATGAGCTCTATATAGTAACCGTTGTGGTAGGAGTAGACCGCCTTCGGAGTCGAAAAATAGAGGATATCGTTGATAACTACGGGGATAACGTAGCTGTCGCCCCATACATAGTCGGGCTTGTCGACAACGTCCCACTCCGCGAGCGAATTGTCGAGCTTCTCGGTCAGTGGCGAGCTTGTCGCGGTATGAGTCGCTCCGTTGTAGTCGTAGAGCATGAACTGCACGTCGACCTTGTCCCCCATAAGAGCGAGCCACTTGTTCTGATAGCGCTGTATCGGCTTTTCCGTGTCGCGCCAGAACGCTCCGCTGAACGTCGTCGGCACATCTACATTGTAAATATCGTTCCTGAAGCTGTCCAGCCAGTCAGTGGAGGTATGCTTCGAGGTCGTTGTCGACAGCTCGCTGACTGTCGCCAGAAAGTTTTCGTGCTTGACATAGCCCTTGTAGCCGTAGTAGAGGTCGTCCCACGTAGCGTCGACGAAGTACCAGTTATCGCCTATCTTTACGGAATTCCACGCGTGACCGAGAGTCGCGCTCGTGGTCAGCTTCGTCGGGACTCCGACCTTGTTCATGAGCATGGCGTAGAGATTGGCGTAGCCCTCGCAGACCGCCATGCCGTTCTTGAGCATACCGTATGCGGAGAACTCCTCGCCGTCGGGACGCGTCACCTCACCCAGCATAGCGGGATAGTCATAGTCGAAGTTCGAGGCGATGTACTCGTGGAAGTAGAGCGCCTTCTCCTCGTCCGACCAGCTCGCCTTCACGGGAGCGGCGATGTCGTCAAGCATAGCCTTGTATTCGGCGCATTTCGCCTCATACTCGCTGTCCTCAAAGCGGTAGTCTATCTCGATAGCGTCTGCCACAGGATTATAACCTACCGAATCATTGAGCGTACCTATGCTGACCTCGAAGCAGCAGCGCACGTAGTTGTATATCGCGATGAAGGAATCGACATTATCGTTTGTCATGTCAAGTCCCGCAGCACCGTAGCTGACCAGCGGCTCATGTGCCGCGATAGCACGGTAGGTAGCCTCCGCAGCCTTGGCGCTCTCCTCGGCTGTCAGAGTACCAACAGCCCCGATGAAGGAGAAGTCGGGCACCTCGGGAGGCTCGGCGGCGCGGGTCACCGCAGTCGGCAGCGGCAGTTCCATCGCGGCGATACATACCGCCGCGGCAGCAGCCGTCAGTTTTTTCAGCATTTTTGTCATTTCCATGCATTTCACCCTTTCAGTACATCGGGAGCCATACAGCATTTTCAACATAAAATCGTCCCGATATAAATACCTGATTGTATCATAACACAATTATATAACGCACGTCAATTAGCATACTGCATTAATATTATATGTAGTATATGGTCAAAATCACAAAGAATAGGGATATTTCGGCATTTTCGAGCCCCGAACGCCGAATGCCGTGTTTTGTCAAAAGAAAAATAAAGTACATTTTATCCACCATTTTTGCAAATATTGGGTTGCGGGGTAGAGAAAACAGATATATAATTTATGGTGAGGTATTGTGGGTGTAATGTAGGCTTATTACTATCCGCAGGAATCGAAATACATTTAAGGAGTTGATTCATAATGAAGCTGACAAGAACCTTTTCTGCCGCAGTCTCCGCAGTTATGTTCGTTACATCTTCCGTTGTCGCTGTTCCCGCATTTGCTGCGGATAACGGCGAGATGCGCAGTATGTCAACACTCGAACTCGTCGAGGATATGGGAATCGGTATCAACCTCGGCAACACAATGGAAGCCACAGGCGATTGGATAAACAAGGACGGTACCGCCACTGTCACCGACTTTGAAAAGTCATGGGGAAGCCCCGAAATAACCAAGAAGATGATACAGGGCTATTCCGACGAAGGCTTCGGCGTGCTCAGGATACCCGTTGCATGGTCGAACCTCATGAAGGACGACGGCACATACACCATCGACAAGAACCTGATGAAGCGCGTTACTCAGATAGTTGACTGGACGCTCGATACAGGTATGTACGCTATCGTCAATATCCACTGGGACGGCGGCTGGCTCGAAGATATGCCGACCAAAGAGGACGAGTGCATGAAGCGCTACGAGCATATGTGGGAGCAGATAAGCGAGAACTTCGCTGATTACGGCGACCACCTCATGTTCGAGGCTCAGAACGAAGAGCTTGGATGGAACGTCATCTGGAACCAGTACTCAAATCAGGGCGACAAGGAGAAGTCCTATGCCCTCGTTAACAAGGTGAACAAAAAGTTCATCGACACCGTAAGAGCAAGCGGTTCCAACAACTCGTACCGCCACCTGCTCATCTCGGGCTACAACACTGACCTCAATCTCACCTGTGACCCTCTGTTCGAGATACCCTATGACCCCGTAAACAGGCTCGCAGTTTCGGTACACTACTATATCCCCTCCACGTTCGCTATCCTCGAAGAGGACGCAGACTGGGGCAAGGCTGCTTATTCATGGGGCTCCGTCTCAGAAAAGGCTGAGCTCGAGAAGAACCTCGATAAGGTAAAGGCAACATTCTATGACAAGGGCGTGCCCGTTATCATCGGCGAGTACGGCTGTCCGACCAAGAACAAGGACGAAAGCTCTGTACGCGACTACCTCACGTCAGTATGCCGCGAGGCGTGCGAGCGCAACCTCTGCCCCGTGCTTTGGGATACTCCCGTAGGCGGTCACTACGACCGCGACACCTGCAAGCTCAAGGACACTCAGCTTAAAGCTAACTTCGCGGATATCGTTTCCAAGAACTTTTCCGCAGGCAGCAGCGATGCCCCGACTCCCTCGGGCGACGGCACTGTTTACTTCCACGACACCTTCGAGTCAGGCGCTCAGGGCTGGACAGGCAGAGGCGCCGCAAGCGTGACCTCTTCCTCCGATAAGGCATTCGAGGGCAGCAAGTCCATCTACGTTGACGGCAGAACATCTGCGTGGAACGGCGGCTCCAAGGAGCTCGGCAGCGACTTCGAGGCAGGAAAGGCTTACAGCTTCAGCGCTAACGTATGCTACGACAGCGGCGGAAGCGAAGATACCTTCTTCCTCAAGATACAGTACAAGGACGCAAGCGGTACCACAAGCTATGACGGTATCGCAGAGGCTACAACAATGAAGGGCACATGGGTACAGCTCGCAAATACAAATTATACCATACCCTCAGGTGCTACAGACGTCGTTCTCTACGTTGAGACCGAGGACAGCACCAACAGCTTCTACATCGACGACGTTACAGGTGCTTCCGCAGGCACAGTCATCAAGGGCTCAGGCGGAACAAAGCGCCTTGAGTACGGCGACCTCAACTACGACGGCAGGATAGATATCTTCGACGTTGTACTCGAGCGCAAGGCTGTACTTGGTACACTCACTGACGATATGGCTCTCAAGGCAGCCGATATCGACGGCGTGGACAAGATAAACGTAACAGACCTCGTTCTTCTCTATGAATTCGTTATGGGCAAGATAAAGACATTCCCCGAGCGCCCCGAGCCTCCCAAGCCCGACAATAAGTGGGACGACTACAAGGAGACCGCTTCGGCGCAGTCTATCGACTTCTACAAGAACTCGATATGCAGCATGGGCAACACCTACCGCCTCACAAAGAAGCTCGAAGCAGCTGAGAGCGGCAAGGGTCTGACTCTTGCATACATCGGCGGCTCTATCACCGAGGGCAAGAACTACAGCACTCCTTTCACAAACTACATAAAGAACACCTTTGCAAAGGGCAGCTTCAAGGAGATAAACGCAGGTCTCTCGGGCACATCGTCCGTTGTAGGTTTGGTTCGTGCAGAAAAAGAGGTTTGCAGCCAGAATCCCGACATCGTCGTTATCGAGTTCTCCGTAAACGACCACGAGGGTATCGCTTACAAGAAGTGCTTCGAGTCACTTATCAGAAAGTTCCTCGAAATGCCCAATGAGCCCGCTGTAATCGCACTCATCACTCGCTCCAAGGGCGGCTACTCCAGCCAGAAGCAGATGGAGGCTTCGGGCAAGGCTCTCGATATCCCGATAATCAGCATGGACAACGCCCTTACAAAGGCATTCAACAGCAAATTCCTCCAGCCCGGCGACTACTTCGCTGACGAGTACCACCCGCACGCTAAGGGCGGTCAGCTCGTGGCAGACTGCATGGCTTACTACGTTCGTCAGGCAATGAGGACGGAGAACCGCTCCGATTCCTACACTATCCCGAACAAGTCCGCATACGGCTCTGAATACTGGACCTGCTACAATGCAGACCCGACAAAGGACCTCCAGAACTTCAACGCAGGTTCCTTCACAAGAGGTACGGGCTATGGCAAGCTCCCCTACGGTTATACCGCAAACGGCGGCAGTGCCATGACGTTCAAGACAACAGGCAAGGGTCTCATCATCGTATTCAAGGCTAACTCAAACAACATGGGCAGCGTTGACGTTACGGTAAACGGCAAGACCACCAAGGTAAACGGCGTAAAGCAGTATACATGGGGCGGTCCTGACGCAGAGATAGGCTACTTCCAGGAGACCAGCGGCGAGCTGAACGTTTCCATCAAGCCCAACGGCAGCTTCACTATCTGGGGTCTCGGCGTTATCAAGTAAGACGCACTGAGACTGCAATGAACAAACAAAGGCAGTACAGCTTCATCGGCTGTACTGCCTTTTATTTGTATCCGCCCGAAGGCAGACAAAAATAAAAGAGCGTTCCTGACGGAACGCTCAATCTCACGTAGTACAATTAGTTAGCTCTTTCAACCTTACCAGAACGCAGGCATCTTGAACAAGCGTAGATATGACAAGGAGTACCCTTGACGATAGCCTTAACACGCTTTACATTAGGCTTCCATGTTCTGTTTGTACGTCTGTGTGAGTGGGAAACCTTGATACCGAAAGTAACTCCCTTTCCGCAGATATCACATTTTGCCATCAGGCTGCACCTCCTTATTGATCTTCGCTTCAAATTAAGCAACGTGATTATTATATCATATCCTTCAGAAAAATGCAAGCCTTTTTTTAAAAAAATCCGAAAATTTTTTATTCGACCGTAAATTTGCTTTTTAGACTTGAAAAATTAGTCCATTTGTTGTATAATAAATAATGTGTAACTTTGTCCGCGCGCAAAGCAAGGTCAAAGAGTTAAAAATTATAACGGAGTGCTTATGGATAAATTCGATACCCTACAAATATTTCTGAAATATTTCTCACGCATACTCATGCTGCTGCTCGTCATGCCGCTGACAAGCTCTGCCCGCGGACTCGTGGCGAAGTGGATGGGCGACGATACCTCGGAGCGCGAGGGACGCATCACGCTCAACCCCACCGCTCACCTCGACCCTATCGGCGCGATACTGATATTCCTCATCGGATTCGGCTGGTCAAAGCCCATGCCGATTCAGTTCAGCCGCATGAAGAACCAGAGGTTGGGCATAATCCTCGTCTCGCTGACGGGACCTGTCAGCCACTTTCTCTCCGCGATAGTCTGCAAGCTGATAATAAACACAATCGACATCTTCGCAAACGTCAACGACGACAAGATATCTCCGCTTTGGGCGTTCATGTTCGTGCTCAGCATCATCACCAACATCAACGTATGCCTCGGCGTCATAAATCTGCTGCCACTGCCTCCTATGGACGGCTTCGTGCTGCTTTATCAGTTCGCGGGGCGCAAGTTCCACAGCTGGTATCACGCGAACTATCAGATAGTGAATCAGGTATCAACGGTGATCCTCTTCGCGCTGTTCTTCATAGACGACCTCACGCACGGACGCATCGACCCGCTCGGCTGGATAATCACATTTGCCGATATAGCCCTGTCGATAGTCGCAAAGCTGCCGTTCATTCTGCTCGCGCTGGCAGGCTTGATAAAGTGATATGGAAACGATAAATTACAAGCTCGACGTCTACGAGGGTCCGCTCGACGTCCTGCTCGCACTGATAACCAAGCACAAGCTCAATATCTGCGACATCGAGATATCCAAGCTGCTCGAGCAGTACCTCCTCTTTATCGAGGAGTGCCACAAGCAGGACCTCGAGCTCGCGGGTGAATTCCTCGAAATGGCGGCAAGGCTCGTCTATATCAAGACGGCGGCTCTGCTCCCGCAGCCCGAGGAAGCCGAGCAGATGAAGAAGGAGCTCGAGGGAGCTCTCATCGAGCTGTCGCTGTGCAAGGAGGCTGCAAGAGCCCTCGCGGAGCGCAACATAGGCAGCGACATCTTCGTGCGCGAACCCATGGAAATAGAGGCGGACATGACCTATACGCTCGTCCACGAGCCCGAGCGTCTCGTGCAGGCGTACTCCGCGATATCAAACAAGAAGCTCCGTCCCGATACGCAGAAAACGCGTATCGAGAGCAAGATAAATTCAGTCGTGAAGCGCAGGATAGTGCCTGTGCTGACAAAGGTAGTGCATATCCTCCGCGAGCTGTACAATACGGGCGAGGTCTACATGGACAAGCTCTATGAGGGCGTGACCGACCGCTCCGCAAGAGTGGCGACATTCCTCGCAGTGCTGGAGCTGACGCGCTTCGGCAGGATAACTATCAGCGAGGACAACACTATCATCTTCTTCAAGGGCGAAATGGAAAGAGAGGGACGCAAAAAGTGGAGATCAAAGAAAAACTCGGCGCAGTAGAGGCTATCCTCTTCGCGAGCGGCGAGCCTGTGGAGCTCTACCGTCTTTCTCAGGCAAGCGGCATAGACGTGGGAGCACTCCCGCAGCTGATAAGGCTGCTCAACGAGCGCTACGACGACTGCGGCAGCGGCATCACGATAAAGAAGCTCGACAGCAGCTATCAAATGTGTACCCGCGAGGAATACGCCCCGCAGATACGCGCCGTGCTCGAAACAAAGAAGAATACCCCGCTCTCGAATGCGGCTATGGAGGCGCTGACCATCATCGCCTACAATCAGCCCGTATCGAAGAGCTTCGTTGAGAATGTCAGAGGCGTTGACAGCTCGTCCGTCGTCAACAACCTCGTCGAGAAGGGTCTCGTCGAGGAGGCAGGACGTCTCGACGTCCCGGGCAAACCTATAGTATACAGGACAACTCCCGTTTTTCTCCGAACATTCGGGCTCAGCTCGATAGACGAGCTCCCGCCGATAGGAGGCAAGACAGGCGACCCGCTCGAGGATGACCAGCTCCCGCTCGATTTCAGCGGAAAGGCTGACGAGGCTGTCCCCGAGGATGAGACTGCGGAAGCTCCCGCCGATACTCCAGATGAGGAGGACGAAAACGTCGGACTGACCGACTAAACTACGAAAGGAGAACGGCAGGAATGCTCGTACTGAAAATTCTGCTGTGGATACTTCTTGCCGTTTTGGGCATTATCGTGCTGATACTGTGCCTGCCGATACGGGGAGCGGTCAGCTACATCGACAATAAGCTCACCTACAGCGCGCACTACTCGGTGATACTGCTTTACAATTCCGACAAGAAGGGGCTCGTCCCACTGATACTCAAATGGAAGAAGAAGCGCGACGAGAAGAAAAAAGCCAAGGAGGAAGCGGCGAATGCCGCGAGCACTCCCGAGCTGCACGAGGAGCCGCCCGCCGAGACGGTGAGCGAGCCTCCCGCGGAGAGTCCCCCTCCCCACGAGGAGAAGCCCCCGCAGACAGCCGAAGAGGTCAAGCCCGAGGCTGAGGAAGCTCCGCCGCCTGCGGACGACCCGTTCGACGACATCGACGAGCCGCTCGAGGAGGAGAGCTCCAAGAAAAAGAAGAAGAAAAAGGAAAAGCCGCCGAAAACGCTTATCGAGAAGATAGACTTCGTGCTCGACATCGTCCGCGCGGCAGACCGTCCGATACTTCGCATATTCAAGGGCGTGAAGCTGTACGAGCTGTACATCGACTTCATCATTGCAGGC
Organism: Anaerotruncus sp. MC2020; assembly: GCA_000701945.1. Taxonomy (GTDB): domain Bacteria; phylum Bacillota; class Clostridia; order Oscillospirales; family Ruminococcaceae; genus Ruminococcus; species Ruminococcus flavefaciens_B. The sequence continues at coordinate 276,068 of JNKE01000017.1, read as the reverse complement.
GGGGACGCGTACAAATGCGCGCTCAACTACGGCAGGATAAGCGGAGCGCTGTACAACGTGCTCGCGTGGCTGAGCGTGCTGTTCAACGTCAAGCTCAAAACTATCGACATCAACCCAGGCTTCGCAGTTGACAAGTCGCGCTGGGACGCGGCGGGAAAAGTGAAGTTCCGCCCGATAACCGCTGTTGTTGCAGGAATAGGGCTCCTGCTGACATATCTGTTCAAGTTCCTGATACCAGGCGTATTGCAGGACAGAAAACTGAGAAAACAAGCCGCAAGGCAGAAATGAGGAATAAACTATGGATAACAAGAAGACACCCGTACACGAAATACTCGGCATCTCTATCGACAAGATAAGGGAAATGGCTGACGTCAATGCTATCATCGGCGAGCCTCTCGCTCTCGCGGACGGCACAACTATCATACCCGTTTCAAAGATTTCCTACGGCTTTGCTTCGGGCGGCTCCGACCTCCCCTCCAAGTACGACAAGGACCTCTTCGGCGGCGGAGCAGGCGCAGGCGTGAGCATCAAGCCCGAGGGCTTCCTCGTTATCTCGCCCAACGGCGAGGCTAAGATGATAGGCATGGAGACTACGAATGACCCCATTTCCAGCGCTATCAACTCCGTACCCTCACTCATCGAGAAGGTACAGGACTTCCTCGCAAAGAGGAAGGGCGAATCCGACGAAGACGGCGACATCGTCATCAGCGACTGATTCATAACGCTCCCCTTTTCCGCATATCATTGAGCAGTAACACCCTTACTGCGGAGGTATGCGTATGAAAAGGTTAGTATCTGCTTTTACTGCGGTCCTGCTGACAGCGGGACTGCATTTTCCTGTTGCACACGCGGAGGAGGCTCCCGATGTCGCGGCAAAGGCGGCTGTAGTCGTGTCCGCAGACACGGGAGAGATAGTGTACTCGCACAACAGCGGCGAGAAGCTCCCCATGGCGAGCACGACCAAGATAATGTCAGCCCTGCTCTGCATAGAGAGCGGGAATCTCGACGAGCCGTTCGTTGTCGACAGCGGGGCTATACACGTCGAGGGCTCGTCTATGGGCTTGCAGGAGGGCGACATCGTCACGAAGTATGCCCTCTGCTGCGGAATGCTGCTGCCGTCGGGAAACGACGCCGCAAATGCTGCCGCAGTCCGTATCGCGGGGAGCACTGAGAAATTCGCGGAGCTGATGAACGCCCGCGCGCAGGAGCTCGGGCTCGGCAAGACGTATTTCGTCACGCCGTCGGGACTTGAGGGCGTTGGACACGGCTCGTCCGCCTATGATATGGCACTGCTCGCGTCGGAAGCTCTGAGGAACCCGATTTTCCGCGATATATGTTCCTCAGAGAGCATCAAGCTCGAATTCGGCAACCCGCCGTACACGCGCTGGCTGCGCAATACGAACAAGCTGCTGTCGATGTACAGCGGCACATACGGCGTAAAGACGGGCTTCACTGATGAGGCGGGGCGCTGTCTGGTGTCGGCGTGCGAGCGCGGAGGCAAAAACCTCGTCTGCGTGACGCTCAACGACCGCAGCGACTGGAACGATCACATGGCTATGTATGACTACGCCTTCGGGCAGGTACACACGGTCGAGCCCGAGCTGCCGCAGGATATCACGCTCCCGCTCGCAGGGAGCACAAACGAATGCATTCACGTTCGTGCCGAAGCTCCGCCCGAGCCCGTAACGGTGCTCTCCGCGGACAGGGACGAACTCACATATACCGTCATATCGCCGCCGTTCGTGTACGCTCCCGTGAGCGAGGGCGACGAGCTCGGCGAGCTCAGCATCAGCTATGGCGGACACGAGATAAGGCGGATTGCCCTGTGCGCCGCCGAGGACGCGGAGTATAAGTCCGCGCCAGCAAAAAAGAAGAAAAAATCGCTGTTTTTCAGAAAGTGAAGGATAAACGTGGAAAAGATAAGGATACAGAAAATGATAGCCGATAGCGGCTACTGCTCCCGCCGCAAGGCTGAGGAGCTCATCTCGCGCGGAAAGGTCAAGCTCAACGGTCACCCCGTCAAGCTCGGCGACAAATGCGGCTTCAAGGACATCATCACCATAGACGGCGAGCGCATCTATATGCCGCGCAAGAAGAACCTGCTCTACATAATGATGAACAAGCCCCGCGGCTACGTCACGACCGTATCAGACGAGCTCGACCGCCGCTGCGTTATGGACCTGCTCGACGGCGTCGAGGAGCGCGTGTACCCCATAGGACGGCTCGACCGCAACTCCGAGGGACTGCTCCTGTTCACCAATGATGGCGACTTCGCGAACAGCATAATGCACCCGAGCCGCCACGTTTCCAAGACGTACAGGGTAACGGTGCGCCCCGATATCACCGACGACCAGCTCGTGCAGCTCTCCGAGGGCATCGACATCGACGGCAGAAAGACCATGCCCGCGTCGGTAGTGGTAAAGGAAAAGGAGCAGGGACGAGTTGTCCTGCTCATCACAATAAAAGAGGGCAGAAACCGCCAGATACGCCGAATGTGCGAGGCGGTAGGACTTGAAGTAGCCCGTCTGCGCCGTATCAGCATAGGTCCTGTCAAGCTCGGTATGCTCAAGCCAGGAACATGGCGCGAGCTCACCGCGGAGGAGCTCCGCGCGCTGAGGACTGCCATAGGAAAGGGCAACTGATATGCTCGAGATACAGGAGAGATTCGACACCGCAGGCTATGAGCACATCATCGCCGCGGCTGGTATAAACAACGTCCACATCACCGAGGCGCTCGACGGGAGTACGGCTATCGGCTTCATCGCCTATGCCTACGAGGCGGAGCGCACCGTCGTGTACGACTACGACGACGGCGGCGACCTCATGCTCTGCGACGGACTTGTGCGCTCGGTCATGCTGAAAAGTGCCATGAAGGGCATAGAAACTATGACGTTCGAGCTGCCCGATACAGGCAAGCTCGCAAGCCTCGTGAAGCTGCACTTTCTCGCGGAGGGAAGCAATGTCTGCAAGAACATCGACGGCTTCCTCAACGCCTGCGAGCACTGCAAAAAATAAGCAAACCACCAAAGAAAGGAGCGTTTGGAATGCCTATACGCATATCCTCAGAATTACCCGCGTTCAAAACGCTTGGAGAAGAAAATATTTTCGTTATGTCCAAGGAGCGTGCCGAGCATCAGGATATCCGCCCGCTCAAGGTCATAATCCTCAATATAATGCCGAAGAAGATAGAGACTGAGTGCCAGCTGATGCGCCTCCTCAGCAACACGCCGCTTCAGGTCGATATCGACCTCCTGCAAATGGCGTCGCACGTATCGCGCAACACCTCGCACCACCACCTTGAAGCCTTCTACAAGACCTTCGACGAGATAAAGGACTCCCGCTATGACGGAATGATAGTCACGGGAGCTCCCGTAGAGCTCCTCGAATACGAGCAGGTCGACTACTGGGACGAGATAACCACGATATTCGAGTGGTCAAAGACACACGTATTCTCGACTCTGCACATCTGCTGGGCGGCTCAAGCGGGACTGTACTACCACTTCGGCGTTCCGAAGTACCCGCTTGAGCAGAAGATGTTCGGCATATTCCCGCACAGGGTAGAGATAGAGAACCGCCAGCTCCTGCGCGGCTTCGACGACGTATTCTACGTGCCGCACAGCCGCAATACGGAAGTCCGCCGCGAGGACATCGAAAAAGTCGAACAGCTCGAGATACTGACCTCGTCGGAGATGTCGGGCGTACACATAGTCGCCAACAAGAACGGCAGACAGTATTTCATCACGGGTCACTCGGAGTACGACCGCGACACTATCGCAAACGAGTACTTCCGCGACAAGGACAAGGGACTGGACATACAGCTCCCCTACAACTATTTCCCGAACGATGACCCCGCGCAGACTCCCCTGTTCTCATGGAGATGCACAGCGAATCTGATGTTCTCGAACTGGCTGAACTACTGCGTATACCAGAAAACTCCGTACAACCTCGACGAGCTCGAGATACGCAGCTGGACATGGGAAACAAACTTCTGATAAATACCCGACTGAAAGGACGTGAAACGGTATGCTCGGAGACAGACAGATGATAGACGAATCCTCGTGCGATATGATAGACGAAATGGACTATGACGTCGTCGACGATATAAGGGACGAAAAGCGCCGCGGAGGCTCCCACGCGGGACATCTCTGCGACGAGGGTCAGCTCCACGACTACACCGACAGGCAGGCGGCTTCCGCGTATAACACTACTCCGCGGACAAGCTATCCTCAGCCAGCAAGGCAGGCTCCCGCAAAGAGCACTGCTCCGTACCCGAAGCCCGCTATGCAGCAGTACAACCCGCAGGCTGCTCCGAGGCAGGAGCGTCCCGTGCAGACTACCGTCGTCAACGGCAGGACATACGACCGCCCCGCTGAGACTCCGACGGCATCTCCCGCGCAGCAGAAGGCTACAAAGTGGTTCCTGGCATTCATCGTCATCGGTATCGCGTCGAGCTGCATCGGAACGATCCTGATGTTCCCGATATGCATCGTGCTGGGAATAATGATAATGAACTCCGTAAAGAAGTGCGAGGGCGACGATACTGCTCCCGTGAACAGAGCGATCGCTGCGGCTATTTGTATCGCGTTTTTCTCGTTTGTGGCTCTGTTTGCGGGCAAGACCGTATTCACGATGTTCAGCGAGCTTCTCTCGGAAACATCAGACTTAGGAGGATATTGATATGGACTCACAGTTCCCGCAGCCGAGCGGCAGCAACTACTACAGAATGCCTGAAAAAAAGCCGAAAAGGCTTGCTTTTGCGCTGCTGTCATTCATATTCAGCTTCATCCCGATACTGCTCTGCTGCTGCAACATATACCCCGCTATCACGGTATTCCTGATATTCATATCGGTGACCTCCCTCATATTCGGCGTTATCTCCCTCGCCTCCCACAGGGACGGCAAGGGTTTCGCGATAACGGGCGTTATCATCTCCGTCATAATGATAGTATCGCTCATATTCTCGCTGATATTCCTCGCCGAGCCGTGCAAAGACATGATGAAGTTCTCACAGCACCCGCAGGAGTACATCGACGAGTACGACGAAACAGGCGAAGTTCCCGAGGATTTCGAGAAGTACAACGACCCTAAGTACGACTGGTTCTGGAACTCTATGGGCATGAACAGCTTCAGCGACTTCTACGGGCAGTTCATTCAGCAGTATAAAGAGCAGAACTCGTGGTATCTCCAGTCACCTTATAACAGCGGAAGCAGCGGCTCCGAAAGCAACGGAAGCAGCAGCAACAGCAGCGAGAGCAGCCCGCAGGAGACGACCACTCGTCCCGCCAACTACGGCGAAGACCCTATCACAATATAACAGCAAGCGTGCAGAGAATGCTCTCTGCACGCTTTTTTTCATTCCTGAGTTATCCGCCGCATGAACGTCTCCGTGGTGGTCAGTCCGCTGCGGTTGAACCTGCCTATCCCGTAGAGGCAGTCGGGGTCGCGGGTGATGAGGTTGGCACGCTCGCGGCAGGTGAGCGTCATCAGGAAGCCGTTCTCGCGTATGACGGGCAGGCTCTCGCGGCTGACAGCTCCGAACGGGTATGTGAACACCCGCGGCGCAAGCCCAAGATTCGCCGAGAACTCACATTGCAGGCGGGATATGTCCTCCCCGAGCGCCTGACGGTACTCCCCCTCGGACTCGCCCTCCTTGCGCTTGCAGCCCGTCCGTCCGCTGTACAGGGAGTGCATATCGTAGGTGTGGTTGCCGAGCTCAACCCTCCCCGAGCCCGCAAGCAGAGCGATGTCGTCCCACGTCAGGTAGGAATAGCACGGGATATGCGGGTCGCAGGCGGCGTCGTTGTCGGTATACGAGCCCACTACCGAGACCACCGCCGTCATGTCATACTTCTCGAGCAGAGGCAGAAGATACGTGAGATTGTTGTAGTAGCCGTCGTCGAGGGTAATCATCACGGGCTTGAGCGGCAGACCTCCCCTGCCCTGTGTGTACGCGATTAGCTGCTCTGCCGTCACGGACTTGTAGCCGTTCTCGCTCAGCCAGCGCAGGTCGCTCTCAAGCTGTGCGGGAGTCACGACGTACTCCGAGGGCGTGTCACCGTAGACGCTGTGGTACATTATCACGGGGAGCCGCACAGGCGGCTCGGGCTCGCTGTCTGCGGACGTGAAGAAGCTCCGTCCGACGAAGAAAAAGACCGCACAGAGCGCGAATATGACGGCGTCCGCCGCGAGCAGCCACAGGAAGCGCGATACGCTGTAGGACCTGTACATCTGTCATCACCTCGGAATATCATATTCGTCATTTTTCGCGATTATCACCTCACGCGGAGGTATTTTTCACCCCGCGAGCGAATAATATTGTATCAGAGGAAATACTAAGAATGAGAATGTATGAGGGCGGACAGTGTGCGCCCGCTCCTACAATATGTGAGGTGAGTATATGACAAGATTCAAACGCAGGAGGATAGCCTCAGCGGCGCGGCTCGTGCTGCTGCTGTCGCTGCCGCTTGTGGCGGCGGTATCTGCGAGAGCTGTTCCCGCGATGAAAGATGCAGTAGTGAGCGTAGGAAGCCTCCACATCAGCAGTCCCGACGCTCCGCCCCACGAGCAGACCTCCCGCAGCTTTCCTCCGTCAAACGCAGGCGCAGATATCCTCAGGAGCAGTATCACCCTCTCCGAGGGCTACGGAGTCGCAGACGAGGAGGATACCCTCGTAACGCTGATAAGTCCGCGTGACATGGTCTCGCGCAATGCAGGACCGAAGCCCTATCCCTCCGACAGCGACTACACCGAGGGAGGCGACATCGTCCGCACGACATACGGCGTCTACAGCGGGACTTGCTTCTTTGACCTCCCGAACGGCGGGCAGGTCAACAACAAGACGGAGCTCTCAAATGACGAGCTCATCGCGGAGAGCCGCTACCTGCCGAATTTCACCGTCACGGACACCGACGAGCCGCAGGTGCTCATCTACCACACGCACACGACCGAGAGCTTCGAGCCATACGTCCGCGACAAATACGACGCGAACTTCAACTACCGCACCACCGACGACACAAAGAACATGGTCATGGTCGGCAACGCCATACAGGCGGAGCTTGAAGCGGCGGGCTACAGCGTTATACACGCGACGGATATCCACGACTATCCCTCATACAACGGCTCGTATGCGCGCTCCCGCGAGACGATACTGCCCATTCTCGAGCAGTACCCGAGCATAAAGGTCGCCCTCGACATCCACCGCGACGCCATCTCAGGCGACGGCAACGCCGCCCAGCCATACACCGTTATAAACGGCAGAGAAGCGGCTCAGGTGATGATAATATCGGGCTGCGACGACGGAACGCTCGATATGCCCAATTATATGAAGAATTTCCATTTCGCGTGCTGTCTACAGCAGCAGCTCGAGTCCGACTATGCGGGGCTGACCCGCCCTATCCTCTTTGACTACCGCCACTACAATCAGGACCTCACGACGGGCAGTCTGCTCATAGAGGTCGGCTCGCACTGCAATACCCTCGACCAGGCTCAGTACAGCGGGCAGCTCATCGGGCAGTCGCTCGGCCGCCTTCTTGACTCGGTAAAGGAGCAAAATGAAGCGAAAAATAAATAAGACCGCCGTCAGCCTCGTACTTGCGTACCTCGTGCTGACCTGCGGTCTGCGAATGTTTTTATTGTCCTGCGCCAACTCCCACAACAGGCTCAGCAATGAGAAAATAACGCCTGTCAGCCTCACGGTCGGGAGCGACTCCGCACAGCTCGATATCCTCGGCAGAAGCTTTCAGCTCCGTTATCCCGTCAGCACCGACAGCAGGAGCCTCCTTGCAGCGTATCTTCTCACGCCCGATGAGCTCCGAGCGGCAGCAGTCCTTTCAGCTGCGCTGTCGGACAGGCTCAGTTAGCCTTAGATGTGAACGTCCTCGGGTATCTGCTCTCGGGACGCGACATAACGTCGTCGTAGAAGCTGTTGAGCTCGCCCGCATAGTAGAGCGTTGCTCCCGGGAACTTGCGGAAATCGTCGGGTGTATACAGGCAGAATGACTTCTCGAGCGGCACGCCTATCTTGTCGAGCGTGTACGCAACGAACTGCGAACAGACGAAGTTTTTCTTGCGCTTCCACTCTATGTTCATATACACGGCAAGCAGTCCGAGTATGTTGTATGAGTAGATGTTGCGGTTGTCCACAAAATGGCGTATGATGCGGTTGTACTCAGCCTTCTGCTCCTTCGTGACGGATATGCGGTATATCTCGCATGGTATGTATCCGAACTTTCCGAGCGTCCCCTTGCCGACTATCTCCTTGTTGAAGGTGGCAGGGAGCGGAACGGGACGGTAGGTGCGGCAGAAGCTGTACATCTCGGACAGGGTCACATCTGCCGACAGAGAGACATGATTGAACGGCTTCTGAGTTATGAATCTGAAAAATCTCGCGGGACCAGTGCCTGTCTGAGCAACTATCACGTAGATATAATCCTCCAAAATCTCACCTCCGCCATGCATTTTGAGCCTATTTTCGAGGCTCCGAAAAATTTCTCTATAAATTATACCACAAACGCTTGCAAATTTCAAGAGTTTTTGATATAATAGTATTTGTAAATTATTTGCGCCTGTAGCTCAGTGGATAGAGCAGTGGCCTCCGACGCCATGTGCGCAGGTTCGACTCCTGTCAGGCGTACCAGCGCCGAGCGGGCGCGCGCGGTTCGCGCTGCCGCTCGCAAGCTCGCTCAAATTGTACGAAACTGTCAGTTTGCTTTCGCGAATGGCAGTCATTTTTATTATTCGACTAACACACGAGTTGTGTCAGCTCGCCCCCAGCTTCGCGTTCCACATAAAAAGGAACGCGAGTTTTTTTTTGGGGTTTTAAAAATATTAAGTAAGAGACGCGGATAGAACTTCCGTTTTCGTCACATTATACCACGAAACCGTCAGCGGGGACTCCCCGCCGCGCGCGGTTCGCGTTGCCGCTCGCAAGCTCGCTCAAATTGTACGAAACTGTCAGTTTGCTTTCGCGAATGGCAGTCATTTTTATTATTCGACTAACACACGAGTTGTGTCAGCTCGCCCCCAGCTTCGCGTTCCACATAAAAAGGAACGCGAGTTTTTTATCGCGGTTTTTAAATATTAAGTAAGAGACGCGGATAGAACTTCCGTTTTCGTCACATTATACCGCGAAATCGTCAGCGGGGACTCCCCGCCGCGCGCGGTTCGCGCTGCCGCTCGCAAGCTCGCTCAGTTTGTACGAAAAAGATTTGGACTTGGTTTTAATGGTTTTCACGAATTGTGAAAACACCGGAATCGAGTCCTTTTTATTTTCTTGCTGCTTCTCTTTCGATATGAGTTTCAAGGTCTGCTAATCTGGTCGGTATCGGTATATGGCTTTCCTTGTCGGTCAGCTTCAGCGCAAGAGCGCAGGCAGTATCAATAGAGACGTAATTGCCGATAGAAATGAATATAGGCTTTACATCTTTGTGTGTCCTCAGCGCTCGCCCGTAGACCTCGCCGTCTATGACGATATCCGTGCAGCTTCCGGCTTCGTTTTCGGGCTCAGTATAGTCGGTCTTTTTGTCGACGCGGAAATACGTCTTTGCAATACCGATAGTCGGTTTGTTCAGATAGAACGAAGCGTGAGTTGCGATACCCATATGACGCGGGTGCAGATAGCCGTTGCCGTCAAAAATGAAAATATCGGGGCTCGTTTCAAGTGAACCGGCTGTTTTCAGGATCAGCGGCAGTTCTCTGAATGCGAGGAAGCCGGGCATATACGGCACTTCGATACTGCCGCTGAAATGCTTTTTCTCAACGACCTCATGAGTGGCGATATCGATTACTACGATGCAGCATACCGCGAATTCCTCGCTGCCCTGCTGCCAGTACGCAAGGTCAACACCTGCGACAAGTCTGAGCGAGCTCACATCAAAAGTATCAGAAGTAACGATCCTGTCACGAAGCTCATTCTGCTCTTTCAGGAATCGCTCCTGCATTTCAATTGTGGTCATATACATCATCCTTTTCCTGCTGAATTATGTATAGATTATAACTTATCTGCATATAAAAATCAAGTGTCGACTGCATAAAAACTGTTTTTACGCTTGTTACTGTCGCCACATACGGAGAACAAACACGTACTTACAGCGAGCCGCAGCAGTTTGTCAAAGTCGGGACAAAGCATACATCAGTTTACATATAGTTAAACAGTTTCACAATTTTACTTAAAGTGAATTGCATAAAAATTTGTTTTTTCTATTGACTTTTTTGTTTATTTATGCTATAATCATAACATGATACAAGTTCGTGGAGTCTCATATAGCTAAATGTATGACCTTTGCAGCCTTTAAGGAGGAATGATCAATGAAAAAGACCAGCTTATTGAAAAGATCTCTTTCAATTGCCTTTTCACTTACTCTTGCAGCAACATTTCTCCCCGCTGCAGCAGCGTACAGCTCCGACGTCTGCATCCTGTCTGCAAGCGCGCAGAAGAAGTATCAGAAAACGAAGCGATACTTGCATATCTGAACGGGCTTTGCAAATCGAAATATGAAGATGATGAGGAAGATGAAGATTACAAAAGGCTGCTGTTCAGCGAAAAAGCTCTGTCTGCCTATCAGTCAGGCGAAGAGGATTCACTGCAAATGGCAATACCAACGGCGAACGTTTTATGAAGGCTAAACAATACAGCAGCAATTGGAGTTATTACTATGCTTTCCTTGAACTTATTGATGAGGAGATCATATATATAATTACCGAGGACGAGTATAAGAGAAATAAGGAGGAAAAATATGAGGAAAGCAAAGAAGCTCGCGGCGCTATTCAGTGCCGCCGCAGTAGCATTTTCAACTATGGGGATAACTGCCGTAGCAGCAGAAAGCGGCAGCGAAAAAACAGTTGGACAGATGCTGTCTGAAATGACTACCGAGCAGAAGCTCGAACAAATGATGATGATAACTCTGCGTTCGTGGAGCGAGGGCGGCGAAACGGTAAATACGACCTCGCTGAATGACGCGCAGAAAAAGCTCATCGAGGAGCACAACTTCGGCGGAATATGCCTTTTTGCAAGTAATATCCAGAGCACAGAGCAGACTATCGGGCTCACTGACGAGATACAGCAGGCGGCTATGAAGAGCGAATGCGGCATTCCTATGCTGATAAGCGCCGACCAGGAAGGCGGCATTATCTACCGCCTCGGGACAGGTACTCCCACAAGCGGAAACATGGCTATTGGCGCGACTAACGATGCTTCTCTTGCATATGAGAATGCAAAAATCATCGGAAGCGAGATAAAAGCTCTCGGCATCAATACCGACCTCGCCCCTGTCCTTGACGTGAACAACAATCCCTCGAATCCCGTTATCAATATCCGCTCTTTCTCGTCAGACCCCGAGCTTGTGAGCAAAATGGGCATGGAATACATCAAGGGACTGCAAAGCGAAGGCGTTATCACGACCTGCAAGCATTTCCCTGGTCACGGCGATACAGGCACTGACAGCCATACAGGTCTGCCGCTCATCGACAAGAGCTACGACGAGCTGAAAGCGCTCGAGCTTGTTCCGTATGCCGAAGCCGCGAACGTGACCGATATCATAATGACGGCACATATCCAGTTCCCGCAGATAGAGACGGAAACCTACACCTCAAAGCTGTCAGGCGAGCAGATAAACATTCCCGCAACTCTATCAAAGACTATGATAACCGACGTCCTCAGAGGCGATTACAGCTACGACGGAGTTGTCATGACCGATTCGATGTTAATGGACGCTATCCGTAAGAACTTCGACCTCATTGATTCAGCCGTGCTTGCGATAAACGCCGACGTTGACATTATCCTTGAGCCTATGACTATCGAGACTGATGAGGATATTGCGGCTGTCGAAAAGTACATTGAGGATATAGCTCAGCAGGTCAGGGACGGAAAGATATCCGAGGAGACTATCGACAAGTCGGTGACCCGCATCCTTAATATGAAAAAGGAGCGCGGCATACTCGACTATACAGCTCCGAGCACGGAAGAAGCGCTGAAAATCGTCGGCTCTGCCGAGAACAGGGAAAAGGCGCTGGAGATTGCCGAAAAGGGCGTGACGCTCGTCAAGAACGACGGCGACCTTCTCCCGCTGAAGCTCGGCGATAACGGCAAGGTTGCGTATTTCTTCCCCTATGCCAACGTTGAGCTGACTATGGGATTTGCACTTGACAGGCTCAAAAAGGACGGAGTTGTCGCTGAGAGCGTTACTGCGGACTGCGTCTGCTATCGCAATCATAACGCCGATGAATTCGAGGAAAATATCAGGAATGCCGACGCTGTTATCCTGTCGCTGGAGATGTATGACAGAGGAAATATCGACAAGTCCAACGAGACGCGCGGCTGGCAGGCAAGATTTGCCGATGACCTTATCGAGCTCGCTCACAGGAACAACAAAAAGGTCGTCTACATAAGCGCAAATATCCCCTACGACACCGCAGTCTTCTCGGACGCCGACGCTATCCTCGCGGCATACTGCGCAAACGGCATGGCCAAGCTCCCAGTTGACGGCGAAGAAAATCCCGCATACGGCGTGAATTATCCCGCGGCAATTATAACAGCTTTCGGCGGCAATTCGCCAACAGGCAAGCTCCCTGTGGACGTTTACACGGTCGATGAAAACGCAAAGTTCACCGATGAGATACGCTACCCGTTAGGCTTCGGACTCAGCTACAAGAGCGAGAAAGCGGTCACGGAAACGACAACGGCGGTCACATCTGCTTCCACGGCCACAACTACAGCCGCTAAGAGCTCAACTGCAACAACAGCCTCAAAGGCTGGCACTTCCTCACCCAATACAGGCTCATCTGCGCCTGCACTTGCAGCGATTATCCTCGCATTGTCGGGAACAGCCGCATTTGCAGCAAGAAAGAAGAAGTAATACACATATATGTCAAAAAAGGCAGCGAGAAAGCTCCCGCTGCCAAGAGCGCCTCACTTCTGAGTGGGGCGCCAATTATTCAGCAAATAGAGGTGCAACTACATGAACTACCGAAAAATAGACAAGGAGAAATACTACCGCGCGGGAGTATACCGCCATTTCACGGAGGACTGCAAATGCTCGGTCTCGATGACGGCGCGCATCGACGTCACAGAGCTCGTCGCCTACTCCCTGCGCACGGGTACAAAATTCTACATCAACTTCCTGTACCTGCTCACAAAGGTGCTCAACTCGCGCGAGGACTACCGAATGGCATATCTGTGGCAGACGGACGAGCTGATATGCTACGACGAGATAAACCCTACGCAGTACATCTTCCACGATGACACCGAGACCTGCACTCCCGTATATACGCGCTATTCATCTGATTACGATACATTTTACGCGAGAGCTCTCGCCGACATTGAACGTGCAAAGCAGACCCACGAGTATCAGCTCGACGCTGCCGCTCACCCGAACTGGTTCGACGCGTCGTATATCTCGTGGCTGTCGTATGACTCGCTGAATGTGGAGCTGCCCGACGGCTACCTCTACTTCCTGCCGATAGTCAACTGGGGAAGATACCGCGAGGAGAGCGGCAGGCTGCTCATGCCCGTGACCGTGAGACTCAATCACGCAGTCGCCGACGGCTACCTCGTCGCGCTGGTATACCGTCTCCTTGAAAAGGAAATGTCGGACTTCTGCAAGCAATAAAAAATCCCCGCTGAGAGGAGTCCCCTCTGACGGATTCGCAGGTTACCCAATACGCACCATAAGTTTACGGCTCGGTAACCCGTTTTTTCCGTTAAGGGAAGCCCCTGTCGCGGGGATATTCTTTTATTTAGCCGCCGCTTCCTCGTCAGTGTGACGTATCTGCGCGCGCTTTATCTTGCCGCCGAGCGTCTTGGGGAGCTCGTCAACGTACTCGATAACGCGGGGGTACTTGTACGGAGCAGTCTCGTGCTTAACGTGGTCCTGAAGCTCCTTTGTGAGCTCGGGAGACGGAGTATAGCCCTTCGCGAGCACTACCGTCGCCTTGACTACCTGACCTCTTATCGGGTCGGGAGCACCTGTTATCGCGGACTCTACTACTGCGGGGTGAGTGAGCAGAGCGCTCTCTACCTCGAAGGGTCCTATGCGGTAGCCCGAGCACTTGATAACGTCATCGTTGCGTCCCACGAACCAGTAATAGCCATTGGAATCGCGCCATGCAACGTCGCCTGTATCGTAGTTCTCGCCGCCGAGCACAGCCTTTGTCAGCTCGGGGTCCTTATAGTAGCCGCAGAACAGACCTGTGGGGTGCTGCTTGTCGATGCCGCAAGCCATGATGCTGCCCTCTTCACCGTCGTCGCACTCGGTGCCGTCGGGACGGAGGAGGTGGATATTATACAGCGGCGAGGGCTTGCCGGTCGAGCCCGGCTTGGGGTCTATCCACGGGAAGTTCGCGATGAGGACAGTGCCCTCGGTCTGACCAAAGCCCTCTCTCATCTTCTTGCCCGTGAGCTCGTAAATGCGGTTGAAAACCTCGGGATTGAGGGGCTCGCCCGCGTTGCAGAAGTTCTGTATTGACGAGAGGTCGTACTGCGTCATATCCTCCTGAAGCATGAAGCGGTACATAGTAGGCGGAGCGCAGAACGTGGTCAGCTTATAGTGGCTGATTACCTCGAGGATATCCTTTGCGTTGAATCTGCCCGTGAAGTCATATGCGAACTGTATCGCGCCGCATATCCACTGTCCGTAGAGCTTGCCCCAGCCGAACTTAGCCCAGCCCGAGTCGGATATGGACATATGGAGCTTGTTCTCCTGTACCTGATGCCAGTACTTGGCTGTGACTATGTGACCGAGCGGATGTGCGAAGTTATGACATACCATTTTTGGCATACCGGTAGAGCCCGAGGTGAAGTATATCAGCATTGTGTCTGTAGCCTTTGTAGCCTCGTCACCCGTGGGACGCTCGAACGTATCGGGGAACTTTGCAATCTCGTCCTCGAAGAAGTCCCAGCCCTCGCGCGGCTCTGCGACTGCTATCTTGCGGCGGAGCGTCCTTATCTCGGGAGCTGCGGCGTCAATCTGTCCGCGTATGTACTCGTCGTCGCAGGCGATGATAGCGGAAATCTCAGCCATATTGCCGCGGTAAGCGATATCGTGTGTCGTGAAGAGCAGGTTGCCGGGGATGAGGATAACTCCGAGCTTGTGGAGCGCTGTCGCAATTACCCAGTACTCCCAGCGGCGGCGGAGGATAAGCAGCACAACGTCGCCCTTTTTGAGTCCGAGGCTGCGGAAGTAATGGCAGGTCTGATTCGAGAGCTTGGAGATGTCGGTAAAGGTGAATGTACGCTCCTTCTTATCGTGGCTGAGCCATACCAGAGCCTTCTTTTCGGGCTCCTGCTTAGCCCACTCGTCAACGATATCCCAGCCGAAGTTGAAGTCCTCGGGAACGTTTACGCGGTAATTCTGTACGAAGTCCTCGTATGAATCGAATTCGATACGAGGCAGATATCGGTCTAAAAGCATTATATATTAACTCCTTTGTTATTCTGCTATTATAGTCAGGAAGCGCGCCTTTGTATCGCCGTTGCAGCGCTGTCCATGGGGATAAGTGGGATTGAAGTATATCGAATCGCCCTCATTGAGGACTATCTCCTTGTCCTCGAAGGTGACGATTATGCTGCCCTTGAGCACGAGGTTGAACTCCTGACCCGCGTGTGTAACGAGCTTTGCGGGCTCGTCCGAGGGCTCGAGAGTTACGAGGAGGGGCTGCATTATCTTGTCAGCGTAGCGATACGCCAAGTCCTTGAAGCGGTAGCCCGGGTAGCGGCTGACGCTCTTGCCGTGTCCGCGGCGGACGACGTGATATGTGTCGATGCGGCTGGGCTCGCCCGTGACGAGCTCATTGAAATCGACTCGGAATTTATTTGCTATCTCATAGATGACGCTTATCGGGAAGTCTCCGTTCTGCTCATAGCCCGCATACTGCTCGGCAGAGAGCCCGAGCTCCTGTGCAAGCTGTTCCTGTGAATAGTCGCATACCTCGCGAAGCTCGCGGATACGAGCAGCTATCTCATTAATGCTTTCCATATTGCAACCTCCAATGATGTTAATAGTTACGCAGAGCGCTATAGTCTCCGCATATTAATACAATCTTCATTATATCATAATAAGCAGGGCTTTGTCAAGCATTTTTGGCGATGCCATGCAGGATAATGAAAAACGCACAGCAAATCAAGATATACAAATTTTTTTGTTTTCCTGTTGCATTTTCGATGAAAACGTGGTATAATTAATTAATAGTTTTTCCGACAGTCGCAGGGGACGGCATCTCGGCGTCCCGCACACAACGCCGCAGAAAGGGTGAAATTATGGAAAATGACAGGCTGATACGCTATTACGAGCTGCTCGAGCAGCTCCTGACCACGATGAACGACACCGACGATTTCACGCTGGACAAGCTCAACGTCTCCCTCGCGGAGCTGTGCAAGCTGTTCCGCGTATCGAAGGGCGTGACCGAGTTCTACAAGTCCACGAGCAACGAGAAATCGGGGCGCGGCGAGGTCTTTGTCTGCTATGACAGCGGCGAGGGCGGACGCGAGGTCATGGGCAGAAGGATAGTCACGAAGTCAATGGCTGTGGCAAAGTGCAGGGTCTATATGCCCGCAGACGCAGAGCCGCTCACTGACGAGGAGCGCGAAAAAATAGACCTGATACTCAAGACGGTGCTCAGCTTTGTCGGCAACAACAAGCTGCAAAAAATGGTCGAGCGCCTGACCTTCTACGATGACAGCGGCTACCGCAACTTGCGCTCCTTCATGCGCTATATAGAGCAGCTGAACGAGAAAAAGCGCCTTGGTACGCACACCGCCGCCTATTTCAATCTCCGCCGCTTCTCACAGATAAATCAGGAGATAGGCAGAAATGCGGGCGATATGGTCATGAGGAGCTACTTCACCATGCTCGAAGAGGTCATCGGCGACGACGGCATCGTCTGCCGCGTCGGAGGCGACAACTTCGTGGCTGCGTTCGACGACAGCCTGCTGATAGACGTGCTGGAGATACTCAAGGGCGTGCCCGTGACCTATGACGCGAGCAGTCAGAAGCGCGTGACAGTCTCTGCGAGCACGGGAATATTCCGCATACCCGACGGCTTTGTATACGAAGACCCGGGCGACATCATGGACAAGATACTCGCCTCGACAAAGGTCGCAAAGAACAACGAATCCGAGAACATAGTCTTCTTTGACGACAAGTCCGTGGCAGTGAACGAGCGTCTCGCCGACCTCCACCGCCTCTTCCCGCAGGCTCTCGAGAACGACGAATTCAAGGTATACTACCAGCCCAAGACGGATATACAGGCAGAGGAGATAATCGGCGCAGAGGCGCTCTGCCGCTGGGAGCACAAGGGCGAGGTCATCATGCCTGCCGAGTTCATACCGATACTGGAGCAATCCTCTGACATTTGCAGGCTCGATTTCTTCGTGCTCGAGCGCGTCTGTCAGGACATACGCCGCCGCATCGACGAGGGCAAGCCCGTTGTGCGCGTGTCGGTGAACCTCTCGCGCAAGCACATAATGGACGCCGACCTCTCCGACCACATACTCGAAGTAGTCGACAGGAACCGCGTCCCGCACGAGCTCATCGAGATAGAGCTGACCGAGTCGGCGAACGACGTCGAATTCAAGGAGATAAAGCGCATAGTCAGCGAGCTACAGCAGGATGGCATATGCACCTCGGTGGACGACTTCGGCATAGGACAGTTCTCGCTGAACCTTATACGCGACATCCCGTGGAACGTGCTGAAGCTCGACAGGAGCCTTCTCCCGTCCGACACGGATAATCCTCACAGCACCCGCAGCGTCATGTTCAAGTACCTCGTCGCAATGGCGAAGGAGCTCGGACTGGAGTGCATCGCCGAGGGCGTAGAGACAGAGAATCAGGTAAATATGCTGAGAAGCAACAGCTGTTCGCTCGCGCAGGGCTACTACTTCGACAAGCCGCTTCCCAATACGGAATTCGAGAAAAGGCTGGATAAATAAGAAAAAGCAGGTCATCTGACCTGCTTTTTTGCTTTTCAGAGAGCACGGAATGCGCCCATGAACAGCTCCGAATCAGCAGAATTCTCCGTATTCGCAGCCTACGTGCGATACGCTGATATCGTCGATGAGCTCGAGCGAGCCGCCCTTCTTCTCGAACAGCTTTATCCTGCCCTTTCCCGTGCCGCCGTTCCAGAGGCGGTTATGCTGCTTCGAGCCGTTCGGCGCCTCGTAGTTGATGAAGAGCATTTCGTCCTTGCGGCAGTGTATGCACGTCCTCATCACGTATTTACGGTTGGACTGCTGCACCTGCCATACTATCTCGGTATCGGTCTCGAAGCACCTGAAAATGGTCTTGGGCTTAGTCCAGAACTTGGAGAAGTTGAACTCGAACTCCCTGCCCTCGTAGCAGAACGCTCCGAGGAGTATGCGGTCGAGGGGAATGCCGAACACCTTTGGCTTGCCTCCGCCGATATCGAACACACTGTTCTCGAGCTTCTTTCCCGTGATACGGCTCTCCATGCAGCACGACGACAGCCATATCCACGGCGAGGTGAAGTCCCCTCCCCAGTTCTTGTCGGCATAGCCGTAAGAGGTCTCGGGAGTGACGGTATAGCGCCTGCCGTTGACGGTGACAGTGCCCGAGTAGAGCGTCTTCATACCCTCGGCGTGCCAGTACATCTCGAAGGCGTTGAGTGCGCGCATGATGTCTCCCGCGCCGTAGCCGACGTTGAAGGCTATCTGCTTGTTGACGGTGAGCTCCCACGTCATCTCGCCCGCGTCACACATATACTCGGGGTGAGCGTCAGCCTCCTCGGGAGTAACCTTGACGCTTCCGCAGAGCTTGTTCTCGGAGACGAAGCAGTCTCCCGCTATGACAGAGAACGGCACTCCCTCCGACACGCTGATGTCGTTCCACGAGAAGAAGCGGTGGAGCTGCTTAGCGTCCTTTCCCCAGCAGCCCGCCTTGACCATGAGATACGAGGGCTTCTTTCCCGCGAACTGGTTCTCGGGGAGCTGACCGAGCACAGGCTCGGGCTCGGCGAGGTCGGGATTGCATACGAAGAACTCGATGAAGAAGGCTTTCTCCTCGCCGGTGAGCTCGTCCACGCCCGTGAACGAATGCCACCACCAGTCGTAGCCCTTCCGTGCGAGCTTGCCCTTGAGCATACAGGCGTTGCGAGTGATATCGTGCTTGTTGAATAGATTCATAGTCTTCTCTCCTGTAACAAAACTTGGTTGCGTCCGATGCTTGTAAAGTCCATTTAATTATATCACAATACTGCGGGAATAGCAAGTGCCCTGCCCGTTATTCTCATTCATACCCCAGCGAAAAATCGGTCGCCGTGCCAGTGCCACCGACTGCATAGAGTCCGAATACCACGCCCGTGAAGCCTCCCGCGACCTCGGACGAGACATACCGCGTCTCCATTATGCCGAAATCATGGGTATTATCGCCGTCCGTGACCGAGAAAGCATAGCACTGACTGCTGAAACCTATACGCAGCTTTGCCGCATTGCGGGAGAGCTGCACCGCTTTGCGCACGTACTGAGCCGAACCTATCGTCAGGCGCAGGACAGCCTCGTATCCGCTCGCGCACGGACGTATCGCAAGGTCGTAGCGGTGGTGCTCGTCCATATATACGGTCACACCCGTCTCCGCGCCGTCGGAGCTGACGGAAACACCGAGACTGCCGCAGAAATCACGCTGACGGACTCCGATGAAGGTGGGAGAATCCGCCTCGTCGAGGGTGACGTCCGTGCCGCGGAGGATATATCTGTCCGCGGAGAGGTCATAGTTCGCCATATCAGGGTTGCGGAGGTATACCCAGTCGCAGGGAGACGCGAAGTCCGCAGGCAGGGCTGTATCCTGCACAAAATCGCCCTGTATCTCAAACTCGCGGGTGACTGTGCCGTCCTTGCCCGCCGTGAACCAGCCGTCCTCGCGGAAGGTCACGGGAGTGAGGAAGGTCTCTCTGCCGAGATGGTGGTAGGGTTCCCACTGCCCCGCCTGACGGAAGCCGAGGTGCATGATGAACCACTCGCCCGTGTCATGCCTGCGGACGAGGTCGCCGTGACCCACGCCCTGTATCTCGAAGCCGCCGAGGTTGCGGTTCGTCAGGACTGGATTAAACGGGCAGGACTCATACTCGCCGAATATCTCACGGCTGCGGGCGCAGGTGACCATGTGCCCGTACTCGGTGCCGCCCTCGGCAGCGGCGATGTAGTACCAGCCGCCGATTTTATAGAGGTGCGGCGACTCGAGATAGCGTCCGCCGCTGCCGTGCCAAATGGTCTTGGAGGGCGAGAGCTTCTCTCCCGTTGCGATATCTATCTCGCACTGAGTAATGCCGCTGTCGCCGAAGTCATCGGTGCCGTTGCTCATGAAGTAGGCTCTGCCGTCCTCGAAATAGAGAGACGGGTCGATGCCGTCCTGCGCGACCTTAATCGGCTCCGACCACTCGCCGCGTATATCGTCCGTCCATACGTAGAAATTCGTATTAATGGAAACGTTGGTCGTCACCATGTAGAATCTGCCCGCGTTATACCGTATCGTGGGAGCGTATATCCCGCCCGAGCTGCCCGTTTTCGCGAGCGGGAGCTGACTCTCGCGGGTGAGTACGTGACCTGTCTGCTTCCAGTTGACGAGGTCATCGCTCTCGAAGAGAGGAACTCCGGGGAAATACTGGAAGGAGCTCGTCACAAGGTAGTATCTGCCCTCGGCGGAGCATACGCTCGGGTCAGGGTAAAAGCCTTTTATCACAGGGTTTTTATATATCACGGTTACACCTCCAAAGTCGTTTATTCAATTATAACTAAAGCCGTTTTAAAAGTCAAGATATTATAATTTTGGAAAAAAGCTTTACTTTTGCCGAAAAATGAGTTATACTGTATCTGACAGAAAACTATCAGAGTCTGTCAGGAAGATATGGAGATGATAAAATGAAGATAACAAAAACACGATTTATCGCGGCTGCGGCTGCACTGATGTTCGCGCTCAGCGCCGCCTCATGCGGCAGGGAGGTCCCCAAGGACACACAGCCCGCCACCACATTCAGCGTAGCAGGCGGTACCGTCGAGAGCACTACCGAGCCTGTAACGACGGCACCCGACGAGTCAGAGGAGACTACCGAGAAACCGACCGCATTCGTTGAGGGCGGCGGCAGGCTCAGCGGAGTCACACTCAGCTACAACGAAGCGGAGGTCTTTGTCGGTCAGACTATCACCTACCCTGTCGTTTACGACTCCTTTGAGGAGGTGTGGTCGAGCTCGGACGAGAAGATAGCGACCGTTGACAGCGTCGGCAACATCACGGGCAAATCCGAGGGTACGTGCATCGTCAGCGTCGCGGACAAAAACGACGACAAGAAGGGCGCGGAGGTAAAGGTGAAGGTCACGAAGGACAAGGGAGTCAAGGAGAACAACGGCGTAACCTACGTGGACGGCATACTCATCGCAAACAAGTCCTACGGTCTGCCCGAGAGCTACAATCCGGGCGGACTCACTCCCGAGACCGACGCAGCTTTCAAGGAGCTCGTAGCAGGAGCTGCGGCAGACGGCATATCGATATACCTGTCGTCAGGCTTCCGCTCGTATGACCTCCAGTCGCAGATATACAACAACTACGTCAACGCCTACGGTCAGGCTACCGCGGACACCTTCTCCGCGCGTCCGGGCTACTCCGAGCACCAGACAGGCATGGCGATAGACGTCAACATCATCGACGACACATTCATCGGAACTCCCGAGGCAATATGGATAGAGCAGCACTGCAACGAGTACGGCTTCATACTGCGCTACCCCTTCGGCAAGCAGGATATCACGGGCTATAAGTACGAGCCGTGGCATATCCGCTACATCGGCAAGGAAAACGCAGAGGCATTCGCAAAGGAGGCTGACAAGCGCAACGACGTCAACCTCACGCTTGAGGAATACCTCGATATAGATTCATACTACCACTGATAAAAAGGGGCGCTTCGGCGTCCCTTTACATATAATTGCAAAAATCGGATGATATGCACGGAATGTGCCTACAGTCCGAGTTCCCGCTTTACGCTTGACTTTTCCGCAAAACGGGGATATAATAAAAATGGCTCGCAAGGAGCACAAAACGACAGGAGAAAAACTATGGATAATATCAGGATAACAGACCTTTACGACCTCTCGCACACTGCCGCGGCAGACTACCTCAGAGGCTTCACCTACCCGTGGGAGGCGCTCAAGGGCATCAGCGACTTCATCATCAGGCTCGGACAGACTCTCAGTCCCGACGAGTACGACTGCCCCGCCGAGAACGTATGGGTACATAAAACAGCAAAGGTTTTCCCGAGCGCATACCTCGGAGCTCCGTGCATCATCGGCGCAGGAACTGAGGTACGCCACTGCGCATTCATCCGCGGGAGCGCACTTGTCGGCGAGAACTGCGTAGTCGGCAACTCCGTGGAGCTGAAGAACGTCATCATCTTCGACAACGTCCAGACTCCGCACTACAACTACGTCGGCGACAGCATACTCGGCTACAAGTCTCACATGGGAGCGGGCTCGATAACATCGAATGTCAAGTCCGACAAGACAAACGTCGTCATCAAGTCGGGCGGAGAGGCAATGGAGACGGGAATAAAGAAGATAGGTGCTATGCTCGGCGACTTCGTGGAGGTCGGCTGCAACAGCGTGCTCAACCCCGGTACTATCATCGGCAGGAACTGCAACATCTATCCGACGAGCTGCGTCAGAGGCGTAGTCCCCGAGAGCAGCATATGGAAAACGGGCGGTATCGTCGTGAAGAAGAAATAAGCAGCAAGGTTCTGCTCCCCTTAACAGAAAACGTGTCACCGAGCCGTAGAAGCACGGCAGCATTTCGGTGACCCGCTGCTCTGTCAGGGGGAGCTTTTTTATGCCGTCACGCTTCTGACTACAAGACGTTTCCCGAGGTTAACACTTCTTGCAATGTCAGAAGCGTTGTGATATAATATACAAAGTCGATAGGATTTATCTATATAATATATTTGGAGGCTCAATCAATGGAAAAACGATTCATATACGCCGACAATGCCGCTACGACAGCGGTATCGGAGGAAGTCCTCGCGGCGATGCTGCCCCACTTCCGCGAGGCATACGGCAACGCCTCGAGCATATACAAGCTCGGACGTGACGCCCAGCGTGCAGTCGAGGACGCCCGCGACAAGGTCGCGAAGGCTCTCGGAGCCGACCCGCGCGAGATATTCTTCACCAGCTGCGGCAGCGAGTCCGACAACTGGGCGATAAAGGGCACTGCGGAGCTCATGGCGAAAAAGGGCAAGAAGCACATCATCACGTCAGTTTTCGAGCATCACGCAGTCCTGCACACGACGCAGTACCTCGAAAAGCACGGCTTTGAGGTCACATACGTGCCGATAAGCGACAAGGGACTCATCGACCCCGAGGACATACGCAAGGCTATCCGCGAGGACACTGCCATCGTCACGATAATGTACGCGAACAACGAGATAGGCACGATACAGCCCATTGAGGAGATAGCGGCAATTTGCCACGAAAAGGGCGTGCTCTTCCACACTGACGCTGTACAGGCGGTAGGTCACGTCGACATCGACGTCCACAAACAGGGCATAGATATGCTGTCTCTCTCGGGACACAAGATACACGCGCAGAAGGGCATCGGAGCGCTTTACGTCCGCAAGGGCATAGCTCTGCCGAACCTCATTCACGGCGGCGGACAGGAGCGCGGCAGACGTGCGGGCACTGAGAACGTCCCCGCTATCGTGGGACTCGGCGTCGCGATAGAAGCTGCAACGCGCAATATCGCGGATAAAAACGCAGTCATCACTCCCCGCAGGAACAGGCTCATCGACGGGATACTGAAGCTCCCGTACACCCGCCTCAACGGCGACAGGGACAAGCGTCTCGCAGGAAATCTCAACATCTCCATTGAAGGCATAGAGGGCGAATCGCTTCTGCTCATGCTCGACATGAACGGAATATGCGCTTCGTCGGGCTCGGCGTGTACATCGGGCTCGCTCGACCCGTCGCACGTACTGCTCGCGCTCGGCTTGAAGCACGAGGTAGCGCACGGCTCGATGAGGCTCTCCATAGAGGAGGACGTCACCGACGAGGACGTCGACTATATCCTTGAGGTCGTACCGAAGGTGGTACAGAGACTGCGCGAGATGTCGCCCGTATGGGAGAAAATGATGAAGGGCGAAAAATACGAATAAAGGAGAATAATTATGTTATACAGTGAAAAGGTGCTCGACCATTTTTCAAATCCGCGAAATGTCGGCGAGATAGAGGACGCGGACGGAGTCGGCGAGATAGGCAATGCCAAGTGCGGAGACATCATGAAGATGTACCTGAAAATCGACGACAATATCATCACAGACGCAAAGTTCAAGACCTTCGGCTGCGGAGCGGCAGTCGCTACGTCGTCCATGGCTACGGAGCTTATCAAGGGCAAGTCGATAGACGACGCGCTCAAGCTGACGAATCAGGCGGTAGTTGAAGCTCTCGACGGACTTCCCGCAGTGAAGATACACTGCTCCGTGCTCGCAGAGCAGGCAGTGCGCTCAGCACTGTCGGACTACTACACACGTCAGGGCATAGACCCCGTGCCGATAGTCGGCGAGATAAAGGAACCCGAGGAATAAGGAAAATATAAAGGAGCCGCTGTTACGATTCGGTAAACAGCGGCTTTTTGCGTTGCAATATGCTTATCAGTTTATACTGAAAGGGCGTGATAGTGATATCACGCCCTCATTAATTTTTACTTCATAAGCTCCTTGAAGCGTCTCATAGCCTCGACGGTATTCTCCTTATTGTTGAAGGCGGTCAGTCTGAACCAGTTATTGCCGTTCTGACCGAATCCCGCACCTGGAGTTCCGACCACTCCCGCCTTTTCGAGCAGGAAGTCGAAGAACTGCCAGCTGTCCATGCCGAAGGGGCACTCGAACCATATGTACGGCGAATTGATTCCGCCCGTATAGCGTATGCCGAACTCGGTCATGGTGTCGGAGATGACCTTCGCGTTCTCCATATAGTGGGCTATCATTGCGCGAGCTTCGCTCATGCCCTCCTCGCTGAAAACAGCCGCGGCGGCACGCTGTACGATGTACGGAACACCGTTGAATTTGGTACACTGGCGGCGGTTCCACATCTTATTGAGGCTCATTTCCATGCCGTTCGCAGACTTCGACGTTATCGCCTTCGGGACTACGGTATATCCGCATCGCGTACCCGTGAAGCCCGCCGTCTTGGAGAGGGAGCAGAACTCCACCGCGCACCTCTCCGCGCCCTCTATCTCGTAGATGCTGTGCGGGAGGTCGGAGTCCGAGATGAAGCACTCATATGCCGAATCAAAGAGGATAACGGCGTCATTCTCGAGGGCATAGTTCACCCACTCGCGGAGCTGAGCCCTGTTGTAGCACGCGCCGGTGGGGTTGTTCGGCGAGCAGATGTAGATGATGTCCGCGTGGACGCTCCTGTCGGGCATGGGGAGGAAGTCGTTCTCCGCAGTGCCGTTGATGTAGACGATTTTCCTGCCGTTCATCGTATTTGTATCGACGTAGACGGGATACACGGGGTCGGGAATGAGCACCGTATTGTCCTTCGAGAACAGGTCGGTGATATTGCCCGTGTCGGATTTCGCGCCGTCCGAGACGAATATCTCGTTGGTGTCGAGCTTAACGCCGAAGCTCTGATAATGTCCTGCTATAGCCTCGCGGAGGAAGTCGTAGCCCTGCTCGGGACCGTATCCGCGGAAGCTCTCCGCCCTGCCCATTTCATCGGCGGCGGAGTGCAGAGCCTGCACCACCGTCTTTCCGAGCGGGAGGGTGACATCGCCTATGCCGAGGCGTATCACCGACCTTTCGGGCTCTCTCTGCTGGAACGCAGAAACACGTTTAGCTACCTCGCTGAAGAGGTAGCTTTCCTTTAAGTCTAAGAATTTTTCGTTGAAATCAGCCATTGTAATACTCTCCGTCAAATGTAAATTCTGCGGGACCCGTCATATAGATGTGACCGTCCGTCTTCTTCCACTCTATCGTCAGCTGACCGCCGAGCAGGTCCACCGTCACGGGCTCATACGGGCTTATCCCGTTCAGACAAGCCGCCGCCGCAGTTGCGCAGGTACCTGTACCGCAGGCGAGTGTCTCACCAGTGCCGCGCTCCCAGACGCGCATTTTCAGATGTGTCGGCGAGAGAACATTCACGAACTCGATGTTCGCCTTGCGCGGGAAGCGCTCGTCCTGCTCGAAGACTCTGCCGAAGCTCTCAACGTCGAAGCTGCTGACGTCCTCGTCGATGAAGATAACGGCGTGGGGGTTGCCCATAGATACGCAGGTCGCGGTGAACTCCCTGCCGAACGCCTCCAGTCGGAGGTCCTTAACGGGCGAGCTCTCAGCAATGACTGGTATCTCCGCGGCAGTAGTTATCGGAGCGCCCATATCCACCGTAAGCGTGCGCGCGATGTCGTTCTCGTCGGTGTTGACGGCTATCAGCTTTATCCCCGCGAGCGTCTCAACGGCGATTTTCTGCTTGTGGATGATGTCCCTGTCGTAGACATACTTCGCCACGCAGCGTATGGCGTTGCCGCACATCTCCGACTCGCTGCCGTCGGGATTGAACATTCTCATTTTACAGTCGGCGACCTCGCTCGGACATATCAGAACGAGTCCGTCCGAGCCGATGCCGAAATGCCTGTCACTTACCGAGCGGGCAAGCTGCTCGGGAGAGCTTACGCTCTCCTCAAAGCAGTTGACGTATACATAGTCATTGCCGCAGCCCTGCATTTTAGTGAATCTCATTTATATCACACTCCGAAAAGAAGCTTGTCATATGTCGGGAAGGGATAGTAGTCCTCAGCGGTCATAGTCTCAGCCTTGTCAGCAGCGCTGCGGAGCTTATCCATAGCAGGCAGCATAACGTCGCGGACGAATTCGGAAGCCTCGATTATCTCAGCTATGCCCTTGAACTTAGCGATAGCAGCCTCGAGCTCAGTCGTAGCAGCGTCCATATCGTCGATGAGCTCGGACAGCTCGGTAACGAGCTTTGTCTCATACTTGCAGGCTGCCTTGGATACGCTCTTTTTCACGGATACTGCGGAAGCTGTATCGGACGCAAACTTTGCGACTGCGGGGATTATCTCCTTGCGAGCCATATCTACCATAGTCACAGCCTCGATGTTGACGGTCTTGACGTAGTTCTCGAGCATGATATCGCGGCGAGAGAAAATCTCAGCTTCGGTGAATACACCGTGCGATGTGAGCATCTCGACGTTCTTCTTGTCGCAGATGCGGGGCATAGCGTCGGCTGTGGTCTTGAGGTTGAGCAGACCGCGCTTCTCAGCCTCCTTAATCCACTTGTCGTCGTAGCCGTTGCCGTTGAAGATTATGCGCTTATGCTCCTTGATAGTCTTCTTGATGAGGTCATGGAGCGCCTTGTTGAAGTCCTTTGCCTTCTCGAGCTTGTCAGCGAACTGCTTCAGCTCCTCAGCAACAGCTGCGTTGAGGTGGATGTTCGCGCAGGAGATGCTGTTGGACGAGCCAAGCATACGGAACTCGAACTTGTTGCCTGTGAATGCAAACGGAGAAGTTCTGTTTCTGTCGGTGGAATCCTTGCTGAACTTGGGCAGAACGTCAACGCCGAGCTGCATCTTCTCCTTCTTTGTGCCGCCGTAGGGCTTGTCGCTCTCGATAGCGTCGAGAACAGCTGTCAGCTCGTCGCCGAGGAAGATAGAGATAACTGCGGGAGGAGCTTCGTTCGCACCGAGACGGTGGTCGTTGCCTGCGGTAGCAACTGAGAGGCGGAGGAGGTCCTGATAATCGTCAACAGCCTTGATAACAGCCGCGAGGAAGAGCAGGAACTGCGCGTTCTCAGCGGGAGTCTCACCTGGAGAGAGGAGGTTCTCGCCTGAGTCTGTGGATATAGACCAGTTGTTGTGCTTGCCCGAGCCGTTTACGCCTGCGAACGGCTTCTCATGGAGGAGGCAAACAAGTCCGTGGCGGAGAGCCACCTTCTGCATCACTTCCATAGTGAGCTGGTTATGGTCAGCGGCGATGTTTGTTGTATCGTAGATAGGAGCAAGCTCGTGCTGAGCGGGAGCAACCTCGTTGTGCTTAGTCTTTGCGAGGATACCGAGCTTCCAGAGCTCGCGGTCGAGGTCAGCCATGTACTCGGCAACTCTCGGCTTGATGGAGCCGAAGTAGTGGTCATCCATTTCCTGACCCTTGGGAGGCATTGCACCGAAGAGCGTGCGTCCTGTCATAATAAGATCCTTGCGCTTCTTCCACATCTCACGGTCAACGAGAAAGTACTCCTGCTCGGGTCCGACTGAGGTCTTGACGCTTTTGACCTTGTCATTCCCGAACAGCTTCAATATACGCAGAGCCTGCTTGTTGAGCGCCTCCATAGAACGGAGGAGAGGTACCTTTTTATCGAGAGCTTCGCCCGTATAGGAGCAGAATGCAGTCGGGATATAGAGGGTGCCGTCCTTGATGAATGCGTAGGAGGTCGGGTCCCAAGCCGTGTAGCCGCGAGCCTCGAATGTAGCGCGAAGTCCGCCCGAAGGGAACGATGAAGCATCAGGCTCGCCCTTGACGAGCTCCTTGCCCGAGAACTCCATGATAACGCGTCCGTCGGGAGCGGGGCTGATGAAGCTGTCGTGCTTCTCGGCAGTCACACCAGTCATAGGCTGGAACCAGTGTGTATAGTGAGTTGCGCCGAGCTCGATAGCCCAGTCCTTCATAGCGGCTGCAACAGCGTTCGCTACGGAGATATCAAGCGGTGTGCCTCTGTCGATAGTGCGCTTCAGCGAGCGATATACCTTCTCGGAGAGTGTCGCTTTCATGATTCTGTCGTCAAATACCATTGAGCCAAAATAATCTGTTACCTTTTCCATTTTTATTTCCTCCGTTTAATTATTTATTTTCGAGCGATGCTCTTATGAAATCCGCGAACAGCTTGTGCGGCTTGTTCGGACGGGATTTGAATTCGGGGTGGAACTGCACTCCCACGAACCACGGGTGGTCGGGGAGCTCAACTATCTCCACGAGCTTTTCGTCGGGAGAAAGTCCCGCGATGTGAAGACCGTTCGAGGTCAGCACCTTGCGGTATGCGTTGTTGAACTCGTAGCGGTGGCGGTGGCGCTCGTAGATGAGCTCATCGCCGTATATCTCGCGGCATCTCGAGCCCTCGGACAGCTTGCAGGGATAAAGTCCGAGCCTCATCGTGCCGCCTTTTTCGGAGATGTTCCTCTGCTCGTCCATGATGTCGATGACGGGGTAGGGAGTTTCTCCGAACTCGGCGGAATTTGCTCCGCTGAGGTTGCACACATTCCGCGCGAACTCGGTAACTGCCATCTGCATACCGAGGCAGATACCGAAAAACGGGACATTGTTCTCGCGTGCATAGCGGATAGTCTCTATCATGCCCTCCACTCCGCGGTGACCGAAGCCTCCGGGAACTATCAGACCGTCGCATTCAGCGAACGACTCTGCGGCATTATCGGCGGTTATCTCCTCCGAGTCTATCCATCTTATATCAACGGCAGCGTCATTGACGATACCTCCGTGACGGAGCGCCTCCGCTACCGAGAGATAAGCGTCGTGGAGCTCGACGTACTTGCCGACGAGTCCTATCGTGACCTGCTTGTGCGCATTCTCGGCACGGTGTACCATTTCCGTCCACTCAGTCAGGTCGGGAGCGTTGTCCGTGAGACCGAGGTGGCGGCATACCGAGTGCGCGAGTCCTTCATTTTCGAGCCATAGCGGCACCTCATACAGCGACGGAGCTGTGAGGTTCTGTATAACGTCCTCCTTGCGGATATTGCAGAAGAGGGCAATTTTTGCAGACATATCATCGGGGATGCGCTTCTCTGTGCGGCATACGATGATATCGGGCTGTATGCCTATCGAGAGCAGCTCCTTGGTGGAGTGCTGAGTCGGCTTGGATTTGAGCTCCTCCGAGCCCGCGATGTACGGGACGAGGGTAACGTGTATGTAGCATACATTCTCGCGTCCCTGCTCCGTTCCGACCTGACGTATCGCCTCGAGGAAAGGCGTGGACTCGATATCACCGACCGTACCGCCTATCTCCGTGATAACAACATCAGCGTTTGCCTCCTTTGCGGCACTGTAGACCCTGTCCTTTATCTCGTTGGTGATGTGAGGAATTACCTGCACCGTACCGCCGAGGTAGTCGCCGCGTCGCTCCTTTGTGATGACGTTCCAGTAGACCTTGCCCGTCGTTACGTTCGAGTGTACCGAGAGGTTCTCGTCCACGAAGCGCTCGTAGTGTCCGAGGTCGAGGTCGGTCTCGGCGCCGTCATCGGTGACGAAGACCTCGCCGTGCTGGAAGGGCGACATAGTACCGGGGTCGACGTTGATATAGGGGTCGAACTTCTGTATCGTGACCTTATAGCCGCGCTGTTTGAGAAGTCTGCCGAGCGATGCAGCCGTGATACCCTTGCCGAGTCCCGAAACGACTCCGCCTGTTACGAAAATGAATTTTGACATTAGCTTTATGCTCCTTGAAATACATTTATGAGAAAGGCAGTCCGCAGACGGTGGAGAATTCATCTGGAATTTTTTTAGGATTTCAGTGTATCTGCGGACGCCTTAGTCAGCTTATGCTTTTTCCCACTCTGCCGAGTCGTGGAGCGCGTTGTAGCCCTCCTCGCCCGTGCGAATCTTGATGACGTTCTCGATGTCGTAGATGAACATCTTGCCGTCGCCGTAGTTGCCTGTATACAGAGCCGACTTGGCAGCAGCCACAACCTTGTCGACGGGAACCGCACATACTGCTATCTCAGCCTTTACCTTCGGGAGCAGGTTCATTTCGACCGTAGTACCACGGTAGTAGTTACGCTGTCCGTTCTGCATACCGCAGCCGAGAACGTTCGTTACCGTGATGCCCTTTACGTCGATAGCCTCCATAGCCTCGATGAACTGCTGGAGCTTCTGCTGCTTGAAGATGACCACGATGTTCGTCATCTTGGGAGTACCGTCGGGAGCAGGAGCAGAGTAGTTCTTGACTTCTATAGCCTCCTCAACGGGAACTGCGGGAGCCTCGGGAGTGCCGACCTTCTGAACGCTCTTTGCGTCGTCTTTAGTGTAGCCGTACATTGCAGCGTCGCTCATAGAGGGAGCAAAGTCAGCGTAAGAGGAGATGAGTCCGTGCTCTGTGATATCGAGACCGATGATCTCCTCCTGCTCAGAGGCACGGAGTCCGATAGTAGCCTTGATAACGAGGAATACAACAGTCATTGTGATAGCTGTGAATATTGCGATTGCAGCGAAGCCTGTGAGCTGTCTGCCGAGCAGACCGAAGCCGCCGCCGTAGAAAAGACCTGCGAGCTGGTCGCCGTTCTGGTCTGCGAGTGAGTAGCCGGGGACCTCGGGGTTAGCGAGGAGTCCGACTGCGATAGTGCCCCAGATACCGTTCATCATGTGGACTGCAACTGCACCAACAGGGTCATCGATGTGGAGCACGTAGTCGAGGAACCATACGCCGAAGCAAACGAGTAAGCCGGAAACTATACCAACTATTGTAGCACCGAGGCAGTCTGTTACGTCACAGGGAGCTGTGATACCAACGAGACCCGCGAGTGAAGCGTTCAGACACATCGAAACATCAGGCTTGCCGTACTTTACCCATGTGAAAATCATGCAGGTAACTGTTGCGATTGCGGGAGCGATAGTAGTTGTAAGGAATACTGAACCGAGCTGGTCGATAGAAGTACAAGCCGCACCGTTGAAGCCATACCAGCCGAACCAGAGGATGAATACGCCGAGAGCGCCAATTGTGAGGTTGTGACCGGGGATAGCGTTTACCTTTGTCTCGCCGTCCTTGGTCTTGTGGAACTTACCGATTCTGGGTCCGAGTATAGCCGCACCAACGAGAGCAGCGATACCGCCGACCATGTGGATGTGTGCGGAGCCTGCGAAATCGTGGAAGCCCCACTGGCTGAGCCAGCCGCCGCCCCAGCCCCAGTGAGCCTCTATCGGGTAGATGACCGCACTGATGACCGCCGAGTATACGCAGTAAGACAGGAACTTTGTACGTTCTGCCATAGCACCCGAAACGATAGTAGCTGTTGTTGCACAGAATACGAGGTTGAACACGAAGTTCGACCAGTCGAAGTTTGCGTAAGAAGTAAATATGTCAAAACCGGGCTGACCGATTATACCTACGAGGTCTTCTCCGAACAGGAGTCCGAAGCCGATGAGTACGAATACGACCGTACCTATACAGAAGTCCATGAGGTTCTTCATTATGATATTGCCTGCGTTCTTTGCGCGGGTGAAGCCTGTCTCCACCATTGCAAAGCCTGCCTGCATGAAAAATACGAGAGCCGCGCCAATAAGGAACCATACTCCGAATACTACGCCGTTTGTGCTCTCAGTCACTTGTGATATGATTGTCTGAGCGTCCATAGGGATTCCTCCTTAAAAATTTACAGCATAAAATTCAAAAGGGTGCATGATGCCACTGCTGACATCATACACCCCTTTGTGTATGGAATTAGCGCTAACCAAAAAAATAGAGCCGAGGACTATGTCGTCCTCAGCTCCGTTGCTGTTTACAATGCCATTATAGCGCTTCGTGAAGAGTTTGTCAATAGCTTTTTTGAAATTTGACGTATCGCATATTTTCTCCACAGTGTTAGCGTAAAATAACTGTTAAATTTCAACGAAACCGCTAAAAATCCCTGTTTACCTATTGACATTTCCGCTTTAACGTGCTAAGATTAATTAGAAACAAGGACGTTTACGCAGACTATCTGTCTGCGCGGACGTCCTTTTTATTTTGTGATACGAATCAACGGCGCTTCGTATCGGAAAGGCAAGTGAAGGATATGGACAATTTCAGAGGTGAAGCTCCATACGAGCAGCAGGGTCTCTACGACCCGAGATTTGAGCATGATAACTGCGGCATAGGCGCAGTAGTGAACATCAAGGGCGAACCGTCGCGCTACGTCGTAGACAGCGCCCTTACTATAGTAGAGAAGCTCGAGCACCGCGCGGGCAAGGACGCCGAGGGCAAGACAGGCGACGGCGTCGGCATACTCGTGCAGATGCCCTACAGCTTCTTTATAAGTAAAGCGAAGGAGCTCGGCTATGACATCGGCGGCAAGGGCGACTTCGGCGTGGGAATGTTCTTCTTCCCGCAGAACGAAATGAAGCGCGGTCAGGCGATGAAGCTGTTCGAGCTCATTATAAAGAAGAACGGCATGGACTTCGTCTGCTGGAGAGAAGTGCCCGTATCCTCGGATATCCTCGGACACAAGGCGCTGAGCAGTATGCCCCACATCATGCAGGCATTCGTGAGTCGTCCCGAGGGATGCGCTCAGGGACTCGACTTCGACCGCAGGCTCTACATTGCAAGGCGCGAGTTCGAGCACTCGAACGAGAACACATACGTCTGCTCGCTGTCGAGCCGTACTATCGTATATAAAGGTATGTTCCTCGTGGACGAGCTGAGGAAGTTCTACACCGACCTCCAGAGCAAGGACTTCACATCTGCTATCGCGAC
This sequence comes from Anaerotruncus sp. MC2020, assembly GCA_000701945.1. Taxonomy (GTDB): domain Bacteria; phylum Bacillota; class Clostridia; order Oscillospirales; family Ruminococcaceae; genus Ruminococcus; species Ruminococcus flavefaciens_B. The sequence goes on along the minus strand of JNKE01000017.1, from coordinate 242,629 downwards.
GGTGCATTCGCGCTTCTCGACGAACACGAATCCGAGCTGGCAGAAGGCTCATCCGAACCGCTTCATCGTCCACAACGGTGAGATAAACACGATAACGGGCAACGCCGACAAGATGCTCGCCCGTGAGGAGAGCATGACCTGCGACGCGCTGAAGGCAGATATGTACAAGATACTCCCCGCGATAAACGCAAACGGCTCCGACTCCGCGCGCCTCGACAACGCGCTTGAATTCATGGTAATGTCGGGTATGCCGCTTCCGCTCGCGGTTATGATAACCATTCCCGAGCCTTGGAAGAACGACAAGACGATTTCCAAGTCCAAGTACGACCTCTACCAGTACTACGCAACGATGATGGAACCTTGGGACGGTCCTGCGTCTATCATTTTCTCTGACGGCGACGTTATGGGAGCAGTGCTTGACAGGAACGGACTTCGTCCGTCGCGCTACTGCGTGACCAGTGACGGCTTCCTGATACTCTCGTCCGAGACGGGCTGTATCGACATCCCCGCTGACAGGATAGTGAAAAAAGACCGTCTCCGCCCCGGAAAGATGCTTCTTGCGGACACAAAGCAGGGACGTATCATAGAGGACGACGAGATTAAGTCCATGTACGCCTCACGCCAGCCCTACGGCGAGTGGCTCGACGCGAACCTCGTCCGCCTGCACGACCTCCATATCCCGAACAAGGGCGTGCAGACCTACTCCAAGGAGGAGCTTGCAAAGCTGGAAAAGGCATTTGGCTACTCCTACGAGGACATCAGAACATCTATCCTGCCTATGGCAGAAAAAGGCGCAGAGCCTATTGCCTCCATGGGAAGCGACATACCGCTCCCGCCGCTCGACAAGCAGTCTCCTCCCCTCTTCAACTACTTCCGCCAGCTCTTTGCGCAGGTAACTAACCCGCCCATGGACGCGATACGCGAGGAGATAGTCACCGACACGAGCGTATACATCGGCAAGGACGGCAATATCCTCGAGGAGCGCCCCGAGAACTGCCACGTCCTCAAGATAGAGAATCCCATACTCACCGAGACGGATATGCTCAAGATTAAGGCGCTCAACGAGGACGGACTGAAAAGCGCCGTTATCCCGATAACCTACTACATCGGCACATCGCTCGAAAAGGCGGTGGAGCGTCTGTTCATCGAGGCTGACAAGGCATACCGTGACGGCGCGTCGATACTCATACTCTCCGACCGCGGCGTAGACGAGTTCCACTGTCCGATACCGTCACTGCTTGCAGTAGCGGCGCTCCAGCAGCACCTTGTCTCCACGAAGAAGCGCACGGCTGTAGCGATGATACTCGAGTCCGCAGAGCCGCGCGAGGTACATCACTTCGCAGCTCTCCTCGGCTACGGAGCCTGCGCGGTCAATCCCTACCTCGCACACGAGGCTATACGCTCGCTCATCGAGGACAGCACGCTTGACAAGGACTTCTACGCAGCCGAGGACGACTACAACAGTGCAGTGCTCCACGGCATCGTCAAGATAGCCTCGAAAATGGGCATTTCCACGATACAGTCCTATCAGGGCAGCAAGCTGTTCGAGGCTGTCGGCATATCGCAGGAGCTCATCGACAGCTGCTTCGCGGGAACTGTCAGCCGTATCGGCGGCATAGGACTTGCCGAGATAAGCAAGCGCACGGAGAAGCTCCACACTGCGGCATTCGACCCGCTCGGACTCGCAGTCAACTCCAACATCGGCAGCGCGGGCAGCCACAAGCTCCGCAGCGGCAAGAGCGAGCACCTCTACACACCCGAAACGATACACCTCCTCCAGCAGGCGGCATGGACGGGCAGCTACGAGACATTCAAAGCTTACTCAGCCGCTATCACACGCGAGGACAACGAGCTCACGCTCCGCAGCCTGCTCGACTTCAATTTTCCCGAGGACGGCGGCATATCCATTGACGAGGTCGAGCCCGTCGAGGAGATATGCAAGCGCTTCAAGACAGGCGCGATGTCCTATGGCTCTATCTCGCAGGAGGCTCACGAATGTATGGCAGTCGCGATGAACAGCATCGGCGGCAAGTCCAACAGTGGTGAGGGCGGCGAGAGCCCCGAGCGCCTCAAATCCGACCGCTGCTCGGCGATAAAGCAGGTGGCTTCGGGACGCTTCGGCGTTACATCGGAATACCTCGTCTCCGCACAGGAGATACAGATAAAAATGGCTCAGGGCGCAAAACCCGGCGAGGGCGGACACCTGCCCTCGGGCAAGGTCTATCCGTGGATAGCCAAGACCCGCCATTCTACGGCAGGCGTGGGACTTATCTCGCCTCCGCCTCACCATGACATCTACTCTATCGAGGACCTCGCGCAGCTCATCTACGACCTCAAAAACGCCAACGACAAGGCTCGCATCTCGGTCAAGCTCGTATCCGAGGCTGGCGTAGGCACAGTCGCAGCGGGCGTAGCAAAGGCAGGCGCGCAGGTAATACTCATCTCGGGCTACGACGGCGGCACTGGTGCTGCTCCCAAGAGCTCGATATACAACGCGGGACTTCCGTGGGAGCTCGGACTCGCCGAGGCACATCAGACGCTCATGCTCAACGGACTTCGTTCACGCGTCCGCATAGAGACAGACGGCAAGCTGATGACAGGACGCGACGTGCTCGTAGCGGCTCTGCTCGGAGCTGAGGAATTCGGCTTTGCGACGGCTCCGCTGGTAACAATGGGCTGCGTGATGATGAGGGTCTGCAACCTCGATACCTGTCCTATGGGCATCGCGACGCAGAATCCAGAGCTCCGCAAGCGTTTCCGCGGCAAGCCTGAGTACATCGTGAACTTCATGCACTTCATCGCGCAGGAGCTCCGCGAGTACATGGCAAAGCTCGGCATACGCACGGTAGACGAGCTCGTCGGACGCAGTGACCTGCTGAAAACGAAGAGAGAAACGGAAATCGACTTCACGAATATCCTCTCGCACAGCGAGGCAGGCTGTAAGCAGCACTTCGACCCTGCGGATATTTATGATTTTGAGCTTGACAAAACCATAGACCGCCGTGTTATAATAAAGAAGCTGGGAAGTGCGCTCAAGAGCGGTACTCCCAAGACTATATCCATAGATGTTGTCAACACCGACCGCTCCGTCGGCACACTGACGGGCGCGGAGATAACACGTATCCACGGCGAGAACGTTCTCGCTGACAACACCTACACTGTTAAGTGTACGGGCAGCGGCGGACAGAGCTTCGGCGCGTTCATACCGAAGGGACTGACACTCGAGCTCGTCGGCGACAGCAACGACTACTTCGGCAAGGGACTTTCGGGCGGCAGACTTGTTCTGAGCCCGCCCAAGAACTCGGCATTCAAGGCTGACGAGAACATCATCGTCGGCAACGTAGCGCTCTATGGCGCGACCTCGGGCAAGGCGTTCATCAGCGGCATCGCAGGCGAGCGCTTCTGCGTGAGAAATTCGGGCGCATCTGCTGTCTGTGAGGGCGTGGGAGACCACGGCTGCGAGTACATGACAGGCGGACGCGTGGTAGTGCTCGGACGCACGGGAAAGAACTTCGCGGCTGGAATGTCGGGCGGCATAGCCTATGTTCTCGACGAGGAGCACGACCTCTACACGCGTCTGAACAAGGCTCTCGTATCGCTCGAGACAGTAACGCGCGAAGTAGACATCGCAGAGCTGAAGGCTCTCATCACGGAGCACGCGGAGGCTACGGGCTCTGAGAAGGCAAAGGCAATACTTGCTGACTTCGACAGCTTCCTCCCCTGCTTCAAGAAGGTCATCCCTCACGACTACGCAAAGATACAGACCACGGTCAGGGAGCTCGAGATGTCGGGCGTATCACACGAACAGGCTGAAATCGAAGCCTTTGAGCTTATCAGAAAGGAGGCGTGAGCCATGGGAAAGGCAACAGGATTTCTTGAATACACACGTACAGAGGCGACTGCAAAGGAGCCGACCGAACGCATAAAGGACTTCAACGAGTTCCACGTACCGCTCTCCGAGGAGCAGCGCCGCGAGCAGGCTTCACGCTGTATGGACTGCGGAGTCCCGTTCTGTCAGAACGGCAAGATGCTCTGCGGAATGGTGTCGGGCTGCCCGCTGAACAACCTCATCCCCGAGTGGAACGACCTCATCTACCACGGACAGAAGGAGCAGGCGCTTAGCCGTCTGCTGATGACGAACAACTTCCCCGAGTTCACGTCGAGGGTCTGCCCCGCGCTGTGCGAGAAGGCTTGCATATGCGGAGTATACGACAGCCCCGTCACGGTCAAGGAGAACGAGAATTCGATAATCGAGTACGGCTTTGAGAGCGGAGTTATCACACCTCAGCCGCCCGCTGTCCGCAGCGGAAAGCGTGTCGCAGTCATCGGCTCGGGTCCGTCGGGACTTGCCGCCGCAGATACGCTCAACAGGCGCGGACACAGCGTGACGGTATACGAGCGCTCCGACCGTGTGGGCGGACTGCTGATGTACGGTATCCCGAATATGAAGCTCGAGAAGCACATCATCGAGCGCCGCGCAGAGCTCATGAGAGCAGAGGGCGTGGAGTTCGTGACGAATGCAAATGTCGGACAGGACGTCTCAGCGGACGAGATAATGAGCGGCTACGATGCGGTAGTACTCGCGTGCGGCTCATCGAACCCGCGCGATATCAAGGCTGAGGGACGCGACGCCGAGGGCATTTACTTCGCGGTAGACTTCCTCAAGGCAACGACAAAGAGCCTGCTCGACTCCGACCTCGCGAACGGCAAGTACATCTCCGCTGAGGGCAAGAACGTCGTTATCATCGGCGGCGGAGACACGGGCAACGACTGCGTGGGCACGTCGGTACGCCACGGCTGCAAGTCCGTGACGCAGCTCGAGATGATGCCGAAGCTCCCCGACGAGAGAGCCGCGAGCAACCCGTTCCCGCAGTACCCGAGAGTCTGCAAGACCGACTACGGTCAGGAGGAGGCAATCGCGGTATTCGGTCACGACCCGCGCATCTACTGCACGACCGTGAAGGAGTTCATCAAGGACGAGAAGGGCGCGCTTTCGGCGGTCAAGACGGTGAAGCTCGAATTTGTCAGGGACGAGGCTTCGGGCAGGAACGTCCCCAAGGAGATAGCGGGCAGCGAGGAAGTGCTCCCGTGCGAGCTCTGCCTCATCGCGGCGGGCTTCCTCGGATGTCAGAGCTACGTTGCCGAGGCATTCGGAGTTGAGCTCAATCCGCGCACGAACGTGAAAACGGCGGAGAACAGCCACGCAACGAGCGTTGAAAAGGTGTTCACGGCAGGAGATATGCACATCGGACAGTCGCTCGTGGTACGTGCGATACGCGAGGGACGCGACGCAGCAGCAGAGGTTGACGAATATCTGATGGGTTACACGAATCTAAAATAACGGAGGCTAAAATGGTTTATTCGGAAAATGAGATATTGCAGTATATCGAGGAAAACGATGTCAAGTTCGTCAAGCTGACGTTCTGCGACCTGCACGGCAGACTGAAAAACATATCCATACTCTCATCGGAGCTCGCCGTGACCTTTGAGCGCGGCGTCCGAATCGCTGCGAAGAAGATATCTGGCTTTGAGGCTGCAAACGGGAGAGACCTCTACCTTTTCCCCGACGCACAGACGATGACCCTCCTGCCGTGGAGACCCCAGCAGGGACGCGTTATCCGAATGTTCTGCTATATCCGCTACAAGGACGGCACTCACTTCGAGGGCGACAGCCGCTATTTCCTGAAGAAGGCGATGAAGGCAGCAGTTGCAGCGGGCTATTGCTTCCGCTTCGGGACGTCCTGCGAGTTCACGCTCTTCCACCTCAACGACAACGGGCTTCCGACGAAGAATCCGCACGATTACGCAGGCTACTGCGATACAGCTCCCGACGACAAGGGCGAGAATATCCGCCGCGATGTCTGCCTGACCCTCGAGCAGATGGGCATACAGCCCGTCTCCTCGCGACATGAGAGCGGCTGCGGTCAGCACGAGATAGACTTCAACTCCTCGTCCGCGCTGAAGGCGGCAGACACTTTCCTGAGCTTCAAGTCGGCAGTCAAGTCCGTCGCCGAGACTCACGGAGTCCACGCGAGCTTCATGCCGAAGCCCCTCTGCAGCGACTGCGGCAACGGAATGCACATCAGCTTCACGGTATTCCCCGACAGCGACTTCCTCGAGGAGCACGGCTCTGAGTGTGGCGACATCGTCAAGAGCGCAGCTGCGGGCATCATGGAGCATATCCGCGATTTCACTCTGCTGACAAATTCAACAATCAACTCCTACGCACGCCTCGGCGAGTTCACGGCTCCGCGCGACATCATATGGTCGGACGAGGAGGGCTCGCAGCTGATACGTATGTCACCCGAGAGCGACGACACCTCCGTCGAGCTGAGAGCAGCGGACTGCGTCTGCAACCCGTACCTCGTGCTCGGCATGATGATATACTCCGCACTCGATGGCATGACCTCGGGAGCAGCACTGCCCGACAAAAACAGCGGCACAGCCCGCCTCCCCGAGAATCTCGAAAAGGCAGCCGAAGCAGCGGAAGCATCGGGATTTCTGAAAAAGTACATACCCGCGAACATCCTTGAAGTCCTCATACTCCACAGCCGCGAGGAATGGCGTGAGTACAGCTCCGCCTACGACAAGGAGGCATTCGAGGACAAGAAGTATTTCAGCTCGCTGTAACGGAGGTACGATTTGGAAAAGGTCATAGTAGTTTCAAGCAGCAAGACTGCCGCCGAAGCTCTCCTTGATTTTCTCCGCGGCTCGTTCAAATGCACCCCAAAGATAGTCGAATCGGCTTATCAGGCGAAGACGGCGCTCGAATCGGATATCCTGACCGAGCTGGTAATGATAAACTCGCCGCTCATGGACGAATCGGGCATAGAATTTGCCGAATACGTCACAGGCAATACCGCCGCGAACTGCATACTGCTGGTCAAGGCTGAGGCTGCCGACAAACTCGGTGAGCGCGCGGAGAAGGCTGGCGTCATCATCGTAGGCAAGCCGTTCAGCAAGACGATGCTGTACCAGATAGTCAGGACGGTAGACATCGCGGTAGCCCGCTCCGCCGAGCTGTATCTCAGGAACGCTCATCTTGAGGAGAAGATAAACGAGATACAGACCATAGACAAGGCGAAGTTCATGCTCATGGAGTACAAGAGCATGACCGAGAGCGAGGCGCACGCTTACATCGAGCAGTACGCCATGAACAAGCGGAAAAAGAAAAGCCTCGCAGCGCTTGCGATAATCGACAAGCTCAGCGAGCAGTATCTGTAGAGGTGCGAAATGTTTGACACGATACACGAGGAATGCGGAGTATTTGGCATCTTCGAGAATAAGACAGCAAATGTAGCTGCCTCGGTATATTTCGGGCTGTATGCTCTCCAGCACAGAGGACAGGAGAGCTGCGGCATAACGGTCTGCGACGACGGCATATTCCGCCACAAGCGCGCTGACGGGCTCGTCTCGGAGGTATTCACCCGCGAGCAGCTCGACAGACTCGGCAGCGGCAATATGGCTGTCGGACACGTCCGCTACTCGACGACGGGCGGACACAATCACAACAATATCCAGCCGCTGGTAATACGCCACATCAAGGGCAACATGGCGCTCGTCCACAACGGCAACCTCGTCAACGCGGCGGAGCTCCGCCGCTCGTTCGAGATGTCGGGAGCTATCTTCCACGGCACCTCCGACACCGAGGCGATAGCGTATTCGATAGTACGCGAGCGCTTGTCGAGCAGCTCCACCGAGCAGGCTGTCGAGCGCGCGATGCCGTTCATCAAGGGCGCATACTCCTGCATACTGATGACAGCGACCAAGCTCATCGCCTTCCGCGACCCGAACGGCTTCCGACCGCTGTGCATAGGCAGGACTCACGACGGCGCATACGTTGTGGCATCGGAGTCATGCGCGCTCGAGACCGTAGGAGCCGCGTATCTGCGTGACGTAGAGGCGGGAGAGATAGTCGTCATCGACGGCAGCGGACTGCGCTCCATACGCACAAACTGCGGCGGCGAGCGGCATATCTGCATATTCGAGTATATCTACTTCGCGCGCCCCGATTCGGTCATCGAGGGGATATCGGTACATCATGCGCGGCGCAAGGCAGGAGAGCTGCTCGCGAAGCACAGTCCTGTTGAGGCGGACATCGTCATCGGCGTGCCCGATTCGGGACTTGACGCAGCGCTCGGATACGCAAATGCGAGCGGTATACCCTACGGTATCGGCTTCATCAAGAACAAGTACATCGGGCGCAGCTTCATACAGCCCGAGCAGCATCAGCGCGAGAACGCGGTAAAGATAAAGCTCAACGCCGTCCGTGAGAGTGTGGAGGGCAAGCGCGTGATAATGATAGACGATTCGATAGTCCGCGGCACAACGAGCGCGCGGATAGTGCGGCTCCTGCGCGAGGCGGGAGCAAAGGAGGTACACGTGCGCATCTCATCGCCGCCCTTCCTGCACACCTGCCACTTCGGCACGGACATAGATTCAGAGGAGAACCTCATCGCGGGCAGGTGCAGCTCCACTGAGGAGATAGCGCAGTATATCGGCGCGGACAGCCTCGCCTACCTGCCGGTTGACTGCCTCGGCGAGCTCGTTGACAACAAGCTCGGACACTGCGCGGGCTGCTTCACGGGAGACTACCCCGTAGACATCTCGGGCGCGGGCAGCAAGAACAAATTCGACGAAAAAATACATAAGTAGGGGACGCCGCAGCCAACGGCTGCCCGTACCCTCTGTCAGCTTCGCTGACATCTCCCTACACTGTAGGGAGTCACCCGGCGTCCCGCAATACGGACTCAGTAATAAGAGTTCATGAGCCGCACATCAATGGCGATGTGCAGGCTGACATCATCAAGCATTCGGAGGAATACAAATGTGTACGATAATGGCATACTGCGGCGTGAGCGGCGGTACAGGAAAGGTCATGGAGGGGCTGAAGGCGACAGTTTCGCGCGGACCCGATGACCAGAGGATATACAAGGTGCCCGGCGGCATACTCGGCTTTCAGAGGCTCTCCATCATGGGACTCACTCCCGAGGGAATGCAGCCGTTTGAGCTTGACGGAGACTTCGCAGTCTGCAACGGCGAGCTGTACGGCTTCCGCCCGCTGCGTGAGAAGCTGATAAAAATGGGCTACGTTTTCAGGAGCGACAGCGACTGCGAGATAATCCTGCCCCTCTACAGGGAGTACGGCGCGGATATGTTCGCGATGCTCGACGCGGAGTTCGCCTGCGTGATATACGACAGCGTAGAGCGGCAGTTCATCGCCGCCCGCGACCCTATAGGCATACGCCCCCTCTACTACGGCTATGACGAGGACGGCGTAATGGCATTCGCGAGCGAGCCAAAGAACCTCGTGAAAATATGCAAAAAGATAATGCCCTTCCCGCCGGGACACTACTACAAGGACGGCAAGTTCCACTGCTACTGCGATATCACGGCGGTAGACAAGGTCGTATACGATGACCTCGAGACTGTGTGCAGCAACATCCACGACAAGCTCGTCGCGGGCATAAAGAAGCGTCTCGACGCGGACGCAAAGGTCGGCTTCCTGCTCTCGGGCGGACTTGACTCCTCGCTCGTCTGCGCGATAGCTCAGCGCGAGAGCGACAAGCCGATACGCACCTTTGCTATCGGCATGAACACCGACGCTATCGACCTCAAATACGCAAAGCAGGTCGCAGACTACATCGGCAGCGACCACACCGAGGTCATAATCACGAAGGACGACGTTATCGCGGCGCTCGACGAGGTCATACACCTGCTCGGCACATACGACATCACCACTATCCGTGCGAGCATGGGAATGTACCTGCTGTGCAAGGCTATCCACGAGCAGACCGATATCCGCGTGCTGCTCACAGGCGAGATATCCGACGAGCTTTTCGGCTACAAGTACACGGACTTCGCACCCTCCGCAGAGGCATTTCAGGCGGAGTCGGTCAAGCGCGTACACGAGCTTCATATGTACGACGTCCTCCGCGCAGACCGCTGCATATCGGTAAATTCGCTCGAGGCGAGAGTGCCGTTCGGCGACCTCGACTTCGTGAAGTACGTCATGGCGATAGACCCCGAGATGAAGCTGAACAAGTACAACAAGGGCAAGTATCTGCTCCGTCACGCATTCGAGGGCGACTATCTCCCGCACGATATCCTCTACCGCGAGAAGGCGGCTTTCTCGGACGCAGTAGGACACTCAATGGTGGACTACCTCAAGGAGTACGCCGCAGACTTCTACTCGGACGAGGAGTTCGAGCTCAAATGCACGAAATACTCTCACGCAAAGCCGTTCACGAAGGAGTCGCTCCTGTACCGCGAGATATTCGAGAAATACTACAGCGGCAACAGCGAGATGATAGTTGACTTCTGGATGCCGAACAAGGAGTGGGAGGGCTGCAACGTCAACGACCCGTCAGCACGTGTGCTCTCCAACTACGGCGAAAGCGGCAAGTGACCACATAAAAAGAAACAGCCATTGCAAATGCAATGGCTGTTTTTCTTCTTACTTGAAATATCTCTTGAGCAGACCCTCGAAGGCCTTGCCGTGGCGAGCCTCATCGCGAGCCATCTCGTGTACAGTGTCGTGGATAGCGTCGAGATTGAGCTCCTTAGCCTTTTTAGCGAGCTTGAGCTTGCCCTCTGTAGCGCCGTGCTCTGCGGCAACGCGCTTCTCGAGGTTCTCCTTTGTCGAATCGGAGAGCACCTCGCCGAGGAGCTCCGCGAACTTAGCCGCGTGCTCAGCCTCCTCAAAGGCAGCCTTCTCCCAGTATGCGCCTATCTCGGGATAGCCCTCTCTGTAGGCAACGCGTGCCATAGCGAGGTACATACCCACCTCAGTACATTCACCCGTGAAGTTGGAGCGGAGACCCTCGATTATCTCGGGGTCAGTGACGTCCTTAGCCACACCGAGAACGTGCTCGCAAGCGAAAACGAGCTCCTTGCTCTCATCCATAACCTTGAACTTAGAGCCTGGAACGCCGCACTGAGGGCATTTCTCGGGGGGAGCGTCTCCCTCGTGAACGTAGCCGCAGACGGGACATACATATTTAGCCATAACAAATACCTCCGATATGTAAAAATTTATATAAAGCCCGAAAAGGCGCAGTGCGCCTCGGGCTTTGATTCAGGAAACACTGTGCTTAACGCGGTCGTGCTCTTCAGCGCGTTTGCCGTCGTTGAAGCGGTCGAGTGTGCCTACGAGGTAGCCTGTGATACGTCTTATCCTGTCGAACGGGATATCAGCGAAGCCGTATTTCAGGTCGACATATTCGCCGTCTGTAGTCACAGTCATTTCGGTAATCTCTCTGCCGCGGTATTTCTTCTTGCCATAGTCGATATACGCGTCGATCTCCTGCTGAGAGAGCTGTTCACCGATAACATTAACCTTCATTCTGAACGCCTCCAATAAAAATATTGAATATTGCCAAAAATCTTCTTGACTTTTGTCTGAATATATTGTATCATAATAAAAGCAAAAAATCTGTTGCATTTGCAACAAAGGAGAAAAAATAATGTTACCCGAGCAAAACATTTTATTTAAGGGCGTCGGAGAGTCAGACTGCCGCCGCATGATGAGCTGCTTCAACACGGAGGTGCGCAGATACCGTGCAGGCAGCCGCATCGCCGATTATTCGCACAGCACCGACAGGATAGGGATAGTCCTGAGCGGGCGGGCGGCAATGGTGCGCTACGATATAAACGGAGTCCGCACCATCGTGGAGACACTCGGTGAGCAGGGCATATTCGGCGAATTTTTCACCTTTGCGGGGACTCACCGCAGCTCCGTGGAGATAGTCGCCGACACGGACTGCGAGGTGATGTTCTTTCGCCGCGAGGAGATACTCAAGCGCTGCGAGAACGCGTGCAGGTGCCACTCAATGGTGGTGGAGAACCTGCTGATGCTGATGTCGGAAAAGACGATATCGCTGAGCGAGCGGATAGAGGTGCTGAGCCAGCGCTCGATAGAGGACAAGCTCATCAGCTTTTTGCAGATAACGGCAGACAACACTCCAAAGGGCGATACACCGCAGATACCGTTCTCGACGACGGCGCTGTCGGACTACCTCTGCGTGAACAGGAGCTCGCTCCAGCGCGAAATGGCGCGGCTGAAGGAGGCGGGAGTGCTGACGATATCAAAGCGGAAATTCAGGCTTGTGCGCGGCGGAGAGTAAAGGTTGCATTTTTTTCTGCGATGTGCTATAATCATATAATGTGACATAACTAAATAAAGAAAGGACAACGATATGATACTTGAATTTCTGAAATCGGTCATACTCGGCATAGTCGAGGGAATCACCGAGTGGCTGCCCGTCAGCAGTACGGGACACCTCATCCTCGTCAATGAGTTCCTCAATCTCAACGTAAGCAGCGACGAAGCCGCAAACGAAGCCTTTATCAAGATGTTTGACGTCGTGATACAGCTCGGAGCGATAATGGCGGTCGTCATCATCTTCTGGAAGAAGCTCTTCCCCTTCGGCAGGGAGAACAACCCGCACCCGTGGAAGAAGGAGGGCTTCGGGGCATATGTCAAGGCTGACATAATGCAGATGTGGTTCAAGGTCGTAGTAGCGTGCCTGCCCGCAGCCGTCATCGGCTTGCTTGTGGACGACTGGGTCGACAAGCACTTCTACAATCCGTGGGTCGTTGCGATAGCGCTCATCACATTCGGTGTGGCGTTCATCTTAGTCGAGAACTGGAACAAGAACCGCAAGCCCAAGGTCAGCTCCATTGCAGAGCTTACATACCAAGCGGCGCTGATAATCGGCGGCTTCCAGCTCATCGCGGCGCTGTTCCCCGGCACATCACGCTCGGGCGCGACCATAGTCGGAGCGCTGCTCATCGGCATATCGCGTACAGTAGCGGCTGAGTTCACGTTCTACCTCGCAGTACCCGTAATGTTCGGCGCGAGCCTGCTGAAGATAGTGAAGTACGTAGTCAATGACGGAGGCACATTTTCGCTGGCTGAGACAGGCATACTTCTGGTAGGAATGGTCGTAGCGTTCGCGGTGTCGATATTCGTCATCAAGTTCCTCATGGACTACATCAAGAAGCACGACTTCAAGGTGTTCGGCTGGTACAGGATAGTCCTCGGAGCACTTGTACTGCTCTACTTCGGCATAAAAGCCGCAATAGCATAAATCACAGCCTCTCCTCAACTTTGGGGAGAGGCATATTTTCTTTGTTTCCCACCGAGAGCAGACTATGTCGTTTGAACAGACTGAGCGCGCGAAGCAAGCGGCAACGAAGCTGGGTTCAAAGGGACTGTGTCCCTTTGCAGGGTCTGGGGCAGAGCCCCAGCAGAGTCCAGAGACAGCGTCTCTGGCGGGTCAAGGGCAGAGCCCTTGAAAAGACAGGAGGTGTCCCATGCACGCGAGTCCATTCCCCTACTCTCTCGACAACAAGCGCTACCACACGCTCAATTACCACCTCCGCACGGTGTACGGCGGGAAACTGTACAAGGCGGTCATCGACTGCGGGTTCACCTGCCCGAACATCGACGGCACAAAGGGCACGGGAGGCTGCATTTTCTGCGACGGAGGCAGCGGCTACTTCACGGACGGCAGTCTCTCGCCGAGGGCGCAGCTCGAGAAGGAATACGCCCGTATCTCCGCGAAAAACGGCGATGTACCCGTTATCGTGTACTTTCAGGCAAACACCAACACCTACGCTCCCGCCGAGAAGCTGAGGGAGATGTTCACCTCGGTCCTCGACTATCCCTATGTAAGGGGCATATCGGTCGGCACACGTGCGGACTGCCTCCCCGACGACGTACTTGACCTCCTCTGCGAGCTCAACGAGCGGACAGCGCTGACGGTCGAGCTCGGGATGCAGACCGTCCACGAGAGCACCCTCACGCTTATCAACCGCTGCTGCACGCACGAGGAGTTCCTCATCGGCTTCGGGAAGCTGAAAAGCCGCGGGATACGCACCTGCCTGCACATAATAGACGGACTGCCTAACGAGTCGCGGGAGATGATGCTCGAGACCGCGCGGCAGACCGCGATGCTCGCCCCCGACGCAGTGAAGCTGCAGATGCTGCACGTCATACGCGGCACGCGTCTCGCGGAGATGTACACCCGCGGCGAGGTCAGGCTTCTCACGCGCGAGGAGTACATCGACGCGGTAGTGGGTCAGCTCGAGCTGCTGCCGCCCGAGACTGTCATAGAGCGCATCACGGGCGACGGCGACAAGCGCAAGCTGATAGCTCCCGAGTGGAGCGCGGACAAAATATCCGTCCTTGGCGGTATCGACAAGCGTCTCGCGGAGCTCGATACGTGGCAGGGAAGGCTGTACAACGCGAACAAAGCCGCAGAGAAATGACCTCTGCGGCTCTTTTTATTCCTTGGTTATTATCGCGACAGCGCACGGACAATTTCCCTCTACCACGCGGTATTCGACGTCTGTCAGTCCCGCGCCGCTGAAGAAAGCCTTATACGACTCGATATCGAACTCGCTCTTGAACTCGAATCCCACCTTCTCGAGGACGGACTGCGCGGTACTCAGCGAGTTGTTGTCGCTGTTGATGTAGGTCGGGATTATGACCTTTCCGCCGCTTTTGCAGACTCTCAGCAGCTCCGCGAGCGCGCCGTAGGGGTCATCGAGGAGGTGTATCACGTTGCCCGCGACGACCTTGTCGAAGCGTCCGTCGCGGAAGCGAAGGTGCATGATGTCGGAGCGTCCGAGCCTCACGTTGCCGAAATCGCGGCATTTCATGTATGTCTCGCGGAGCATTTTCTCCGACATATCCGTCGCGATGAGCTCCCTGCATTTCGGCGCGATGAATTTGCTTATCGCTCCCGTACCGCAGGCGCATTCGAGCACGCAGTCGTCCGCGGATATCTCCTCCGCAACGACCCTGCCCGTCCCGTTGAAGACCTTATTGTTTGAAAGCGTCTCGAACATATCGTACAGCGGTGCGACTTTATCCCATATCATAGCGATTCCTCCTTATTTGTAGCGCTTTGTGTTGAGTGCGCGGATAGAGTTTAGTATCAGCAGCATTGCCGTGCCCGAGTCCGCAAAGACCGCGAGCCACATATTCGGGTGACCAACAAGTCCGAGGACGAGCACCGCCACCTTGACCGCGAGCGCGAAGATGATGTTCTCGTAAGAGATACGCAGCGTCTTGTCCGCGATTTTTTTCGCAGTCACGACCGACGCGGGCTCGCTGCTCATGAAAACAGCGTCCGCAGCCTCGAGAGCGAGGTCGGAGCCCGTCTGCATAGCGCCTCCGACGTCAGCGCCCGCGAGCACGGGAGCGTCATTGAGACCGTCGCCGACGAACATCACGCTGCCGTATTTTTCACGCAGAGCATTGAGCTCCGCGAGCTTATCATCGGGGAGCAGCCCGCCCTTTGCGGTGTCGACTCCGAGCGCACTGCCGACCTCCGCCGCAGTCTCGGGGACATCGCCCGTGAACATCGCCGTCGCAATGCCCATGCTTTTCAGCGACTTCACAGCCTCCGCGGAGGTTTTCTTCACCTCGTCCGAGACGAGGATAACGCCCTCAACTCTGCCGTCCACAGCCACATACACGGACGTGCCTGCCGCCGTCTGCGGGAGCTCGGGCACCTCCGCGCCCTTCTCCTGCATGAGCTTCATGTTGCCGCAGAGCACGGCTTTTCCGCCGACCTCAGCCTCAACTCCCCTGCCCGCGATATCGGACGAGCGCTCGGGCTCGGAGAGTCGGATATCGTTCGCGCGGCAGTAGTCGACGATGCTCTCCGCGACGGGGTGAGTCGATATCTGCTCGCAGCTTCCGCAGAGGCGCAGGAGCTCCTCATCGGTGAGGCTGCCCGCGCTTGTCACGCGAGTGACCGTGAAGCTGCCGTTTGTGAGGGTGCCCGTCTTGTCAAAGGCGATAGCCTTGACCTTGCCGAGCGCCTCAATAGAGTCGCCGCCCTTGAAGAGGATACCGAGCTTCGACGACGCGCCGATACCCGAGAAATACGCCAGCGGCACGCTCAGCACGAGCGCGCACGGGCAGCTGATTACGAGGAAGGTCAGCGCGGAGTAGACCCACTTCTGCCAGTCGCCCGTGATGAGCGAGCCGAGCAGCGCAGTCGCCGCCGCAATGCCGATAACGATAGGCGTGTAGACCTTCGCAAAGCGCGTGATGAAGCGGTCGAGCTTCGGCTTCGCGGAGGAAGCGTCCTCGACTGCATTCGCGATTTTCGTTATCATAGAGTCGTCCGCGACCGCCGTCGCACGGAGCGTGAACGTCTCCGCGATGTTGATGCAGCCCGACATGATGCTGTCGCCCGCGCGGACAGTCATTGGCACAGGCTCGCCGTTCACAGCGGAGGTGTCAATGCGGGATTCGCCCGACTCGACCACGCCGTCGACCGCAATACGCTCGCCGACCTTGATCCTGAGAATATCGCCTATTTCGATGTCATCGGAGTCGACGCGCACGAACTCATCGCCGCGGAGGACATCAGCCTCCTCCACGCGGAGCTCGGTCACATCGGTGATAGCCTTTCGGCTGCGCGCGACCGCGAAGTCCTCGAACATCTCGCCGATACGGAAGAAGAGGACGACTCCGACCGCCTCCGCATACTCGCCGAGGGCAAACGCTCCGAGAGTAGCGACAGTCATCAGGAAATTCTCATTGAAAACGTTGCCTTTCGTCAGGCTCTTGACCATAGCCTTGAGGACATTGAGTCCGAGCACGAGATAAGCCGCAACGTACAGTCCTATCGCCACAGGCAGCAGCTCCGTCAGGTGGTGTACAGCGATAGCCGCGATGAACAGCACAACTCCGAAAGCGACGGACGCGATTTCGAGCTTGCCGTCCTCGCCGTGCTCATGTGAGTGCTCGTGAGCGTGTTCATGTTCGTGCTCATGACCGCAGCCGCAGTGCTCATCGTGGTGGTGCTCATGCTCGTGGTCGTGATGATGAGCGTGCTTCTTTCTGCCCGCGGAGGGCACTATCTCGACGTCGGGCTCGATAGACTGTGCTATCTCATTCATACGCGCGAGGAGCCCCTCGCTGTGCTCGCCGTTAATTTTGAGGCGCTTCAGCTGGAAATTCAGCACGGCAGAATCGACTTCCTCGAGCTTATTTATCGCCTCCTCTATCTTGCTGCCGCAGTGAGCGCAGCCGAGGTTGCGGATATCGTAAATTTTCTCCATAGTATCACTCTCCAAACATATGAACACTTGTTCATATGTTTATTATATCACGCGTATCCGCATTTGTCAATAGTATCGGGGAAATTTTTTCTGCGGATTGACTCTGCGCTGTAATCGTGATAGTATAATAGGTAAGAAATCGGAGACTGTTAACCGAGGTTAACAATATCAACGCACCTGCCGAGAAAAGTGCTTGGTCGCAAAAAGGCTTAGAATAGCCATTTTCAGAATCAGTTAGCATAGATTAACAACTTTCCAGAAAATTTTTCAGATTTTTTCGTGTTTTTCGCCCTTGAAATGCACTTATATATGAAAGCTTTCAAAGCGCAGCCGCGAGGCTGCCGCGGACCCGTCTGAGTTGACATATATAACTGATATCGGAAGGGAGTGACTGAAAATGACGGCAGGTCCAAAAACGTACAATGGAGGTGTGGAAGCTATTTTGACCTTTTTTTCCCGCAATAAGACTGACAACGGCTCATACAGCGAAGTCAATCGGCTCATCATGGAATGTGCCACCTCAAAAGAAAGCCTCAGCACCTTGTATCGGATGTTCAAAAAAAGCGTATTTGCGGTATCCTTCGGGATAACGTGCGACTACCAGCTTGCTGAGGACTGCGTTATCGAAACATTCATCAGACTCACGCAGGTCACGAACTTCAACCCGAAAAGGGGCAACGGAAAAGGTTACATCATCAAGACTGCGCAGAACGTTGCCCACGAGCTTCTCCGCCGCCACCAGAGGGAGTACAGGAACTTCTTCATACAGAGCTACGGTGAGGCAGACAAGACAGTCGAGGACAGTATATTCATCAACCAGCTGCTGAAGCATCTGACGTCAAAGCAGCGGCAGCTGGTGATAATGAGGTGCTGCAGCGACCTCACCTTCAAGGAGATAAGTGAGATAATGCATATCCCCGAAACAACGGCAAGATCAAGGTATCAGAAGGCAATGGCGATACTACAGGAAAAGGCAGGTGTTGACAGTGAAAAATGAGAATATCGGAAACAGCGACCTCGAAAAGGTGCTGAGAGACAAGATGAATGAGCTTTCTGATTCAGTTGACTGCTTCGATAAGATCTCTGCGCGTGCTTTTCCCGAAAAAGACCCAAATTTTTCCGAAAGCGGATATACCGTAAGTGACGTCGAGAACATCACAGGCAGACGCGACCACGGGCGAATACTGCGCTGGGCAGCATTTGCAGCGGCAGTTGTGCTGTGCATTGTTTTCATACCGAAAACAGGCATATTAAGGCACGTGCTCTCTAATCTCGGCGGCTCTGTCACACGCGAGTTCCAGCAGCTCATCACCGAGATAAACGAAGAAACGGAGGCAAACCCGTACCACGAGATAGACGTCCCGCTGGAATACTACCTCAAAAACGACGTACTGGTAACGCCGCTTCTCAGCTGTCCGTTCGAGGACTGCGGCAAGGATGACGTCATGGTGCGCATCTACATCAGGCAGGCAGAGGCAGCGTATTTCAGCTTTGATACGGCGCAGGTCTACGCAGTCGAGTACAGGGGCGAATACTGCGACAACAACATCATCGCGGCGGCTAAGTCGGCGTACAGCTTCACGGACGAGGACCTCATCGAGCGCTTTCTTTTCAGCAGCGACACCACCATCTCGGACGTTGCTCCGAGCGCTCTCGAGCAGAACTTCACTCCTGACAAGGACAAGGGCTGCCTCATAGACTCCGACGGCGAGCCGGTATCGGCGGCAAGCCTTGACTACGGCTGCTTCATCAGAGACGGCAGCGACACAGTGTTCGCGTACACGACCATCATCTACGGACACAAGGGCTGCGACAGCTCCGACGAATACTTCTATGACTGCATCGCATACGGAAACGGCAAGGCAATTGAGCTCCCCGAGAGGGGGGATATGTGGGAAAGGTCGCTGTACTACAACGGCAGCTCCGCATTCCCCAAGGTCAGCGAGACCAACTTCACCCGCACGGAGCTTTTCACCCGCGAAGCCGATACAACAGCGAGCAGCGGCAGCTTCGGCTATGTCGGACCGTTCAACGGCATCTCATACAATGCGACAGACCTAAAAGCGGGACATCCGCTTAGTCTGAGCAGCTCGCTCACGAACAGCATATTCAGCACAGTTGACCTCCCCTCGGACGAAAAGCTGTTCAGGAATCTGCGCGTGTACTACTCGAAGGGGCACTTCACGGAGGCAGCCGAGTCAGATGCAAACGGCACTTCAAGGAAGAGCTGTATCAATATCCTCTGCGACTGGCAGACTGTCGGCTCCTACGCTGTAAGCAGCTCCGACCCGATACGGATAAAGCCCGACAACGAGCTTGAAATGGAGCGCGAGGCATTGAATGTGCAGCAGGAACAGCAGCAGGCGGAGCTTGAAGCCATGCGCGAGAAGTACAAGGCTGAGATAGAGCAGGACAATGCACAGCTCGAGACTGAAAAAGACGCCTTTGAGCGCGACAAGCTGCATGACGAGATAAGCTTCAGGGAAGAACTGATAGCAGAAATAGAAGAAAAACTCGGCTCGGACGAGTGACAAAGGTATATCCGCACGAAATCAGAAAGAATCAACAAAAGAAAGTTCAGTACAGAGCTGTCACCGCGCGTGGCAGCTTTGTTTTTATTAAAAATGCTTGACAAAAAAAGCTGATAGTGGTATAATGTTATCTGTTAATTAGAAGCCGCTGTGGTGGAATAGGCAGACACAAGGGACTTAAAATCCCTCGGAGTAAAATCCGTACCGGTTCGACCCCGGTCAGCGGCACCAGCGCCGAGCGGGCGCGCGCGGTTCGCGTCTCAGTTTTTCCGGGACGCGAATTGTTTTCCGCGCATGAAAGTCATCTATTTCGTACAGATAACACAGCGGGGAGCCACCGCGGGCAGTTCGCGAGGTCGCTCGTACCTCGCTTACTAAATATGAAATTGCAGTTTTTCGCCGCAGTTGATACAATTTCAAAAAGATAATACTACTTATATTCTGATTTCCGACTACTAATCTCGCAGCATTCCTGCGGGATTTTATTATGCATTTTCAGGAGGTGAGGATACTGAAAAAGTTCATACACGAGTTCTTCGGGCACTTCTTCGCAAATCCCCTCCTCCCGCTGCTCGTCATAGTCGGTTCGGTATCGGCAATGCTATTCACTGGCGACGGTCCGTCCGAGCAGCTTAAATCCGACGCGCCTGACTACGTCCGCACGTCCGTCCCGCTCGCGGTATCTTCATCGAGCGAGACCGCGACCACCACGACCGATACCGCTGCATCGTCGACTTCAACGACATCAGCGACGGTGCTGACCGTCGTAACGCTCGAAGCAGAGACGACCACAACTGCCTTAACAACGACAGCCGCAGCCGACGAGGACAGCGCCTCCTCGGACGGCAGCTCGACCGAGTCCGCCGAGTCCGATGATACGCCCGATACACCCGCAGGACGCCCGCAGGTGTCACCCTACACGGTCTATGTCGGAGCCGACTCGCCCAACAGCGGCTACTATCAGGATAGGCTCGTCATTTTCGGCGACTCGATAGCCTACGGCTTCAATGCATACGGATATATCCCGCGCGAGCACAACGTTGCCGCTGAGTCAATGGCTCTGTGGAACATGAGCAGGTACACCTTCGACCTCGGAGGCGGCGCCATGAGCCCTGTTGACGCGGCTATATACAGCGATTCGCCGTTGATATACATATCCATTGGTGTAAACGATGTTTCTCCCAATTCTTCCGCCGATAATTATGCTACTGGCATATATTCAATAGCACAACAAATTGTTAATAACACCACCGATGTTACTGTTGTTATCGGTTCTATCACACCTGTTGCAGCTGTTTCTCAGTATCCCAATGTCAGCAATGATATTATAAATAGCTTTAACAATGCACTTGAGAATACCGTCAACGCAAATGATTCACCGCAAATACTGTTTTTCGATGCGAACGCTGTACTCAGCGATCCTAATACTGGCTACCTCGCTTCAAACGTAAACAGTGGAGATGGTTTACATCTTATGGGCGCGGCATACGGCTACTGGCTGAACGCGCTATTCAACTATCTCGACACGACCGACACGCTCGACCGCATCGCAAAGCACGACAGCAAATACGAATAAACAGCGAAAAACAGCCCTGAGGGAGCACTCCCTAACGGCTGTTTTTTTGTATATGAAATAATGTACAAACACCTCCGCATATGATTTGACGAGGTGATAATATGTTTCTGGAACTGCTGAAAAACCTGTTTTTCTTTGCCCTCCACGTTGACAACGGGAGCGTTTTCCCAAAGCCGCTGTCCAAGAAGGAGGAGCACGAGTGCTTTGTCAGGATGTCCGAGGGCGACAGAGCCGCAAAAAATCGGCTTATCGAGCACAATCTCCGCCTTGTGGCGCACATCGTGAAGAAGTACACCCAGTCCGCCGCCGAGCAGGATGAGCTCATCTCGGTCGGGACAATAGGGCTCATCAAGGCGGTGTCGTCGTTCGACTACACCAAGGGCGCGAAGTTCGCGACGTACGCGAGCCGATGCATTGAGAACGAGATACTGATGAACTTCCGCGCGGCGAAGAAATCGGCGGGCGACATCTACATCAACGAGCCCGTCGAGACGGACAAGGACGGCAATACTATGACGCTCATCGACATCATCGACGACGGCGTGGACATACACGAGCAGGTGGAGCTGACGATACGCTCGAAGCAGCTGTACCGCTTTCTTGCGAGCTGTCTTGACGAGCGCGAGACGGAGCTCATCGTCTACCGCTACGGGCTGTACGGCGGAGCTCCGCACACGCAGAACGAGACAGCGGAAAAGCTCGGGATATCGCGCTCCTACGTGTCGCGGATAGAGAAGCGCGCGATACAGAAGCTGAAAAAGATGTACGACACCTCTCCCCTGACCTGACGCAAAAAGCCCGCTGAAAAACTCAGCGGGCGCATTGTTCATATGGGATAAGTTTATCTTCTGCCGCGCAGCTCACGGAGCTTAGCAGTCCTGTCCTCAGCCTGCATGAGAGCAGTACCGACAACAGCGGCGTCGATTCCCGCATCACGGAGGCGTCTGATATCATCAGCGGTCGCAATACCGCCCTCAGCCACGTATATGACGTCGCTCGGGACAGTATTTCTCAGGCGGAAGCACCTGTCGGGGTCTACGGAGCAATCGCGCAGGTCACGGTTATCGACGGTGATAATGCGGGCACCCGCAGCGAGAGCGCGCTTGACGTCATCCTCGGAGCAAACCTCAACAAACGCCGAGATACCGAGAGAATCGCAAATTTTAATATAGTCGCGGAGCTCGTCGTCGGTATTCAGCGCAGCAATGAGCAGCACCGCCTTGGCGCCCATAATTTTCGCCTCATATATCATATACTCGTCGATGACGGCTTCCTTGCGCAGACACGGAACAGATACCTCGTTCACTATCAGCCGCAGGTGGTCGCGGCAGCCGAGGAAATACTTCGGCTCGGTCACGACGGAGAGGCAGTCCGCGCCCGCAGTTTCGAGCTCTGCGGCGACCTCGCGAAAATGCGTGCCCTGAGTGAGAACGCCTTTTATCGGCATAGCCTTCTTGCACTCGGCGATAATGGAGACTCCGTTCTTCGAGAGTGCTATCTCGAAATCGAAGGTATCGTCCTGCATGGAGAGAGCCATATACTTCATCTCGTCGGCAGGGATGAGCAGCTTCGAGGTCTCGACGCGCTCGCGTGTAGCAGCAGTAAGTTCTTCAAGAATGTTCATTGGTATCACCTGTAATAGTATTATTGAGATATTTGCTGATAGCCCCCTCCGCCTCGAGGAGCGTTCGGAGAGATTCGAGCTGACTAATGAGGGCATCAGCCTTTTCTTCGGTCATTTCGGGGTCTGTCACAGTAAAAACGTAGCCTGTATCCTTGGTTATTAGCCGCACCTCGGACTCAGTCATCTCGAGGTCGCCCGAAAAGCTCTTGAAGCGGTTCGGGTAGTCAAATAGAATCAGGCAGAACTTGTCGGGCGGGTCGCAGTCCTCGTGCATGATGCAGAGGCAGCCCTCCGCGGAGAGGAGCTTGAGGTGCTCGTTCCATTCGGGAGCCCTGTCCGTGAGGTCGGCGATACGGGTGAGCTTAGCGCGCGGAATCATTTTTATACATTCGGGCATAGACGTCACCTCCGACAAAAAAAGCTATGGTGCTATTGTAGCATGGCAGAGCGAGCTTGTCAAGAGCAATTCTGCGGAAAGAGAGGATAATTGTTCAGATGTTGCTTTCTTAATAATATATTAAGAAAAAAATATTGGAAAAGACTTGAAAAAATCGTTGGAATAGTGTACAATATATATGTGTTGGTATAATCGTTATGATTTTAACAACCTACTGAAATCGTTTATTTTATAATGAAAGGACGTCATACCAATGGCAGGATTAAACAAGGTGACCGTAGAAGACATCAACGTAAAGGGCAGAAAGGTGCTCGTAAGAGTGGATTTCAACGTTCCTATGAAGGACGGCGTTATCACAAACGACAACCGTATACAGGCTGCACTTCCCACAATCAACAAGCTCGTTGAGAACGGTGCGAAGGTAGTTCTCTGCTCACATCTCGGCAAGCCCAAGAACGGACCCGAGGCAAAGTTCTCACTTGCTCCCGCAGCTGCAAGACTTGCAGAGCTCGTAAGCACAAAGGTAACATTTGCTGCTGACGACACAGTTGTAGGCGACAACGCCAAGAAGGCAGTTGCAGAGATGAAGGACGGCGAGATAGTTGTTCTCGAGAATACACGTTTCCGCGGCGACGAGGAGACAAAGAACGGCGAGGAATTCTCCAAGGAGCTCGCAGCTCTCGTTGACGGCGAGGTATTCGTAATGGACGCATTCGGCTCGGCTCACCGTGCTCACGCTTCCACAGCAGGCGTAACAGCATTCGTAAAGGAGACTGCTGTAGGCTACCTGATGCAGAAGGAGATACAGTACCTCGGCAACGCTGTTGAGGTTCCCGAGAGACCCTTCGTTGCTATACTCGGCGGAGCTAAGGTAGCTGACAAGCTCAACGTTATCTCCAACCTCCTCGAGAAGTGCGACACACTCATCATCGGCGGCGGTATGGCATACACATTCATCAAGGCACAGGGCGGCAGCATCGGACTCTCACTCGTTGACGAGGAGAAGCTCGACTACTGCAAGGAGATGCTCGCTAAGGCTGAGAAGCTCGGCAAGAAGATACTTCTTCCCGTTGATACAGCAGTAGCTGCATCCTTCCCTGACCCGATAGACGCTCCCATCGACGTTGAGTACGTTGACGCTGACAAGATACCCGCTGACAAGATGGGACTTGACATCGGACCCAAGACAGCTGCAATCTTCGCAGAGGCAGCAAAGTCCGCAAAGACAGTAGTATGGAACGGACCTATGGGCGTATTCGAGAACCCCACACTCAAGAAGGGCACAGTTGCCGTATGCGAGGCTCTCGCTGAGGCAGACGCTACAACGATCATCGGCGGCGGCGATTCCGCAACAGCTGCAATCCAGCTCGGCTTCGCTGACAAGATGAGCCATATCTCAACAGGCGGCGGCGCATCACTCGAGTATCTCGAGGGCAAGGTGCTTCCCGGCGTAGCAGCGATCGCTGAAAAGTAAGGCACGGAAAAAACCTGAAGTTTATCGCCGCGCAGCTTACTATACTTGAAAAGTTACGGGGGCGGATAGAGATATTCGCCCTTGTTGCGATATTGAAAAGGAGAGAAAAACTATGAAAAAGCCGATGCTCAAAAAGGATATCAACTGCGACTGCATGAAAGACTTCACAGCAGAGCTCCAGAAGAGCGCTCTTTCGCTCTGGCTCTTTGTAGCCTGCGCCTTTCTCTTTGGCATTATCGTAGGATATATCACGTCTCCCTTCAAGAACGGCGTGACAATCGGCTGCAACAACTCCGCCATTACATATGAGGCAGAGGAAAACGCAGAGACCTGCAAAAGGGAAAAGTGCAAAAAAAGGAAGTAAAACATACGGACTGCAAGGGAGCTTCCCGACGTCCGATAACATAATGAAAAAGGAGTAAATACCCATGAACAAGTCATTAAGAAAAGCAATCATCGCAGGCAACTGGAAGATGAACAAGACCCGTCCCGAGGCAAAGGCACTTCTCGAGGCTATCAAGCCCCTCGTAGCAAACGCTGAGGGCAAGATTGAAGTTATCGCTTGCGTACCCTTCACAAACCTTGAGACAGCTATCAACACCACAGCAGGCAGCAACGTGAAGATAGGCGCTGAGAACGTACACTTCGAGAAGAGCGGCGCATTCACAGGCGAGATTTCCGCTGATATGCTCACAGAGCTCGGCGTTGAGTACGTTGTGATCGGTCACAGCGAGCGCCGTCAGTACTTCGGCGAGACAGACGAGACCGTAAACAAGAGAACTATCGCAGCTCTCGAGGCAGGACTCAAGCCTATCGTTTGCGTAGGCGAGCTCAAGTGGGAGCGCGAGTGCAACATCACAGAGGAAGTTATCGCACGTCAGATAAAGCTCGACCTCTGGTCACTCACAGCTGAGCAGGTAAAGAACGTAGTAATCGCATACGAGCCTGTATGGGCGATCGGCACAGGTCTCACAGCAACACCCGAGCAGGCTGAGGAGGTTTGCGGCTTCATCCGCGAGCAGCTCGCAAAGCTGTTCGACAAGGCTACAGCAGACGCTGTAACTATCCAGTACGGCGGCTCGATGAACGCTAAGAACGCTGCTGAGCTTCTTGCTAAGCCCAACATCGACGGCGGTCTCATCGGCGGAGCTTCACTCAAGGCTGAGGATTTCAACGTTATCGTTCAGGCAGCTGTAAACGGCTGATTAAAGCAATAATCACATCAGGGCGGGAGCGATTCCGCCCTAAAAAATGAAAGGATAATTCAAATGTCAAAAAAACCCGTAGCACTTATTATAATGGACGGCTTCGGCTACAACTCTGATTCCTACGGCAACGCTATCGCTGCCGCAAAGAAGCCTAATCTTGACAAATATATGGCTGAGTTCCCTCACACTCTCATCGGCGCGAGCGGACTTGATGTTGGTCTGCCCGACGGACAGATGGGCAACTCTGAGGTAGGACACACCAACATCGGTGCGGGACGTATCGTATACCAGATGCTCGTCAAGATATCCAAGGACATCAAGGACGGCACTTTCTTCGATAACAAGGCTATCAAGGCTGCAATGGAGAACTGCAAGGCAAAGGGAAGCGCACTCCACCTCATGGGACTTCTCTCTCCGGGCGGCGTTCACAGCCATATGGAGCACCTGTTCGGCATCGTAGAGATGGCGAAGAAGAACGGTCTCGACAAGGTTTACATCCACGCCTTCCTCGACGGACGTGACGTACCTCCGTCATCTGCGGCAGAGTACATGGAGGAGACTGTTGCTGAGCTCAAGAAGATAGGTCTCGGCAAGGTAGCAACTATCTCGGGACGCTTCTACGCAATGGACAGAGACAACGCATGGGACAGAGTCGAGAAGGCATATGCGGCACTCGTTTACGGCGAGGGCGTGCAGGAGACAGACCCCGTACAGGCAATCAAGAACTCCTATGCTAATGAAGTAACTGACGAGTTCATGCTTCCTACAGTCATCGCAGGCGGCGCACAGATAAAGGCTGACGACAGCGTTATCTTCTTCAACTTCCGCCCTGACCGTGCAAGACAGATAACCCGCTCCTTCGTAGACCCCGAGTTCAAGGGCTTCGAGAGAAAGAACGGCTTCTTCCCCGTGAACTTCGTATGCATGGCTCAGTACGACGCAACGATGCCTAACGTATCGGTAGCATATCCTCCCGAGCAGCTCACCATGACAATGGGCGAGTACCTCGCAAAGCTCGGCAAGACACAGCTCCGCATCGCCGAGACACAGAAGTACGCGCACGTAACGTTCTTCTTCAACGGCGGCGAGGAGAAGCAGTTCGAGGGCGAAGACAGAATACTCATCAAGTCGCCCGACGTACCCACATTCGACCTCAAGCCCGAGATGAGCGCATATGAGGTATGCGACGCTGTATGCGAGGCAATCGACTCCGACAAGTACGACGTTATCATACTCAACTACGCAAACTGCGACATGGTAGGTCACACAGGCATATTCGACGCCGCAGTAAAGGCAGTCGAGGCGACTGACACCTGCGTAGGACGCATGGTAGACAAGATACTCGCAAAGGGCGGCGCAGCGCTTATCACAGCCGACCACGGCAACGCTGACAAGATGATGGAGCCCGACGGCAGCCCGTTCACGGCTCACACGACGAATCAGGTTCCGCTCATCGCAGTAGGCGTAGAGGGCAAGCTCATTGAGGGCGGCGTGCTTGCAGACCTTGCACCCACGATGCTCGATATCATGGAGGTTCCTCAGCCTGCTGAAATGACAGGCAAGTCGCTCCTTGTAAAATAAGTGTTCAACGGGCGGAGCTTCCGCCCGTTATCCTGTATAGTTTGTTATACAAATCTAACACAGAGGTGATTTCATGGACGGTTCACTTGAAGGCGCAGTTGCGGTCATTCTGATAGTTCTGCTCGGTATGTTCATTGTAGGCGCGGCGGCAGCGATAGCTTCGGTTGTGCTTGTGATAATGAAAAAGAAGCCTGTTCTTTCTATCATTTTGTCCATAGTATCGCTCCCGCTCATTGTTATACCGCTGTTTTGCACGGTCGGGACTATCAGCCTGCTTTTGGCGGTCCCACTGCTGCTGATATTCATTATCATAGTGACGGTGCTATCCGTGCGGCTCATCAAGGCAAACAGCGACGAAAGGAACTCATATTGAACAGGTACATCACAGCCGCACTTTCTGCGGCACTTCTTGCGGCTCTGACCTCATGCGCGGCTGAACCCGCTCCGCAGACAGCCTCCGAGCGCGACGTCTTCGCAATGGACACCTTTATGACGATGAAAGCCTACGGAGACGGCGCAGACAAGGCGCTCGAGGCAGCCGAGACGCGCATATTCGAGCTTGAGAGCGAGCTCTCGGTCACGGAGGCTGACAGCGACATCTCCCGCATAAACAGCGCAAAAGGCGCGGCTGTTGAGGTCTCGCCCGACACGGCTCTGCTCGTCGGAGCGGGAGCGCAATACTGGCAGGACACCGCGGGAGCGCTCGATATCAGCGTATATCCCGTGCTAAGGGAGTGGGGCTTCACCACGGGCGAGTACAAAGTCCCCGACAGCAGCACCATTGCGAAGCTGCTGAAAAACGTCTGCGGCGGAGAGATAAGCGTGAGCGGCTCGACTGTGCAGATTCCCGCCGACAGCGAGATAGACCTCGGAGCTCTCGCAAAGGGCTACACGGGCGACGAGATAATGGCTATATTCCGTGAAAACGGCGTAAGCTCGGGACTGGTGAGCCTCGGCGGCAACGTGCAGGCACTCGGCAGCAAGCCCGACGGCTCGGACTGGCGCATCGGCATCAAGGACCCGTTCTCGCCCGACGAGAATATGTGCGTGGTGAGCATCGCGGACAAGGCAGTCGTGACCTCGGGCAACTACGAGCGCTGCTTCGAGGCTGACGACGGCAAGGTCTACTGGCACATCATCGACCCTGCGGACGGCTGTCCCGCGGACAACGGACTCGTTTCCGTGACTATAATCGGCAGCAAGGGCTTGCAGTGCGACGCGCTCTCGACGGCACTGTTCGTCATGGGCACGGACAAGGCGCAGACCTACCTCGCCGACCACACCGACGTCGAGGCTGTCCTCGTCACGGACGACGGCAGCCTCCTCTACACGGACGGACTGCGGGAAAAGCTCGATATCACGGGAGATATGCCCTCGGAGGTGATAGCCCGTGACTAAGGGAGTGAAGATATGTCTTGCAGCCGCAGTGCTCATATTCGCAGCGGCGGCGGTCACGGCACTGCTGCTCCGCCGTCCCTCCGACAGCACATGGGTCGAGATAACGCAGAACGGCAAGGTGCTGTACACCTTTGACCTCGCGGACTACGACGCCGAGCAGACGATACGCATAGAATCGCCCGACGGCGGCTACAATATCGTCGAGATAGGCGAGGACGGCACAATCCGCATATCCGAGGCAGACTGCCCCGACAAGACCTGCATCAAGACGGGTACGCTCAAGTCCGAGGGCGTGCCTATCGTGTGCCTTCCGCACAAGCTCGTGATAAAGTTCACGGACGCGCCGCAGAACGGAGGCTGACATGAAGACGAGACGGCTCACAGAGCTCTCGCTGCTGACGGCGGCGGCTCTGATAATATTCATCGTTGAGCTCCGACTGCCCGACCTCTCGTCGACACCCGGGGTCAAGCTCGGACTCGCGAACATATTCACGGTCTACGCCGTATACAGCTATAAGGCGCGCGAGGCGGCGATGCTGCTCGTGACGAGGATACTGCTCGGCGCGATATTCAGCAGCAACCTCTCAGCGCTGATATACAGCCTCGCGGGGGGAGCGCTCTGCATCGCTGGAATGCTCCTGCTGAAAAAGGTGATACCGCTGAATTTTCTGTGGCTGTGCAGCGTATTCGGCGCAATGCTCCACAACACGGGGCAGATAGCCGCCGCGCTCGTAGTGACGCGGTCGCCAGCCGTGCTGCTCAACTATCCCGTGCTGATAGTCACGGGCAGTATCGCGGGACTGTTCACAGGACTGTGCGCGCAGTACGTGCTCAAGCGCCTCATACCCGTCAGACGGACGGACAACAACAACGAATCAAAGGAGAAATAGCTATGAACCCACTTGCAGCAATGAAGCTGAAGCCGCTGTTCGAGACATTCTGTCAGGACCACCCGAAGTTCCTGATGTTCCTCGGAGCAGTAGGCGGAGCTGTCGACAAGGACAGCATCATCGAGATGACCCTCACCACCTCGCAGGGACAGACGATGAAGACCAACATCAAGATAAACGACAACGACATCGAGCTCTTTCAGGAGCTTGCCAAGCTGATGAAGAAATAGTACAGCAGACCATTAGCAAAATAAAGCCCCTATGTGGTACTCACAGATATGAAAAGAGAAGTCATCTTTTCAACGTGAGCACCTCATAGGGGCGTTTTAGTTTTATTCGCTCTTTTCGGGAGCAGAAGGCTCGATGCAGCCGAATTCCTCGGCGACCTTGCGGACCTCGTCCTCCGCACCGAGGAAAGCCTCGGCGACGAGCGGGTCGAAGTGAGAGCCTGCGTCCTTGCGGATAATGTTCATAGCGTCCTCGAACTTAAACGGAGGCTTGTAGCTGCGTCTTGAGACAAGGGCATCGAAGACGTCAGCGACAGCCATGATACGTGCGGACAGCGGGATATCCTCGCCGCTCAGACCATGCGGATAGCCCTTGCCGTTCCATTTTTCGTGGTGGTACTCGGATAGGTTCTTAGCCTCTCTGAGGTAAGCGGAATCGGGGACCATATCAATAGCACGGTCGATGATTTTGCTTCCGAGGGTAGTATGGGTCTGCATTTTTTTGAATTCCTCGTCATTGAGCTTTGCGGGCTTGTTGAGTATCATGTCGGAGACGTGTATCTTGCCGATATCGTGGAGCGGAGCCGCGTTCATGACGTCATTGATGAACTCGTCAGTGAGCTGGTCGGGGTACATACCGCGCTTTTTCATCTCATTCATGATTATGCGAGCATAGGCAGCAGTCTTTTTGACGTGGTCGCCCGTACACTTGTCGCGGCTCTCGACGAGGTCGGCGAGGACCATGATGAGACCGTTCTGCATTTTCGAGATAGTCGCGGTCTTTTCCTCGATATCACTGATATAGCGGACGCTGTCCTCGGTGGTCTTGAGGAAGGCGAGGTAGAGGTTCTCTATCTCGTCGCCCGTACGGATATCGAGCTTTCTCAGGCGCTCGACGCTTTTTTCGAGAGCGCCGTCGCTGTTGAAGGCGAAAGCGCCCGCACTGTAGGCGATAGTATTGACAGGGGTGAGGAGGTTGCTGCGGACGAACCACAGGCTTATTGCGATGATGATAATGAAGAAGCCGACAAACAGAGCGATAAGCTTAGCGATGAAGCGGTTCTGATAGGCGACTATGTCGTTCATGGAGATATCAACCGCCGCATAGCATACGCATTTTCCGCTGCTGTCATAGACGGGCTTATATACCGTCATGAGCCAGCCGTATGAGTCATCGGTGATTATGGGGTCAATGGGCTTACCCGCGAGTAGGTCGGGGATAAGGTGGCTGAACGAGTCATCAAACTCGATGATGTCGCCCGCCTCGTTGCCCTTCGTATCGTCGGTATCGAGGTCAAACACGACGTGACAGCCGTCCTTCTCTATCTTGTAGACGTAGATGTAGAGGATATCGACGTGGCTCTCACGGAGCATATACAGCCTCTCCTCGGTCTCGTCATAGCCCTCGGCAGCGCTGCCCTTGGCGATGTACTCGTCGACCTTGTCGGCGTCGATAGTACCCGCGACTACCTCAGCGACGCCCGAGGCGAGGCTCTCGTGGTCGTGGATAGTGGCATCTCTGTAGAGGACGAAGCTGATTACGGTAGACGAGCCCGCGATGAGGAAGGAAGCGAGAGTAAGTATCAGAGCAATCTTAATGTTTATTGACAGGGAGCGCGGACGGCTCTTTTTAACTGCCTTTGCCATTTCGGGAGGCATGGGAGCTTGATAAAGCACCTGATATCGGAACTTTTTCAGCAGCGTCTTTGGCAGCAGGATAAAAATCAGAAAGACTATGAGCACGGTCACGGACTTGTCCGCGAGCTCTATGCGGCAGTCTGAGATGACCTGATTTGCGAAGGTAGTCTGGCTCTCGGGGTAGAGGAACCAAGTGAGAATGCTGTCGGGAATGACCGCGACGAGCGTGAAAATGGGGATAGTGGCGACAGTCTTGAAGAAGCTGTTGAAGAACTTATGCTTCGAGAAGAAGGCACCGCAGACGCCCATGAGCATACCCACGAGGCTGTAATAGAGCGCTTCGTGGTCGGAAATACCCTTGATGAAGGTGGTGCAGAAGGCGACGAGAATACCCGGGATATAGCCTCCGCAGACCGCCGCGAGGACTGTCCCCACCGTATCGAGGTACATATTGATACCGAATTTGCTGCAAATGAAAGCTCCGAGCATATTCAGTCCGAAGCAGACCGCGCAAAGTGTTATCACGTAAGCGGGATTCTGTTTTCTGGCTGTTTCAGTCTGACTCATAATAACTCACCCCTAAAACATATATATATATTATATTATATCATATAGAAACAAAAATGCAATATCTTACGGATAATTTTATGAGGTTCAGAGCACATGGAGCAAAAAAGGCAGCACGGTTTAACGTACTGCCTTATCTGGACTTATTCTGCCTGCCAGCTGTTGAGGTACTCCTCCTGCTCGGGAGTGAGCTTGTCTATTTCCATGCCCCAGAAGCGCAGCTTGCGCTCTGCGACCTCGATGTCGACCTCACGCGGCACCTGAATGAGCTTCTCGGAGAGCTTATCCCTGTTGTTGGCGAGATAAGCCGCCGTGAGAGCCTGAATAGCGAATGACATATCCATAATCTCCGCGGGGTGACCGTCGCCCGCCGCGAGATTAACGAGCCTGCCCTCGCCGATGACATAGACGCTGTTTCCGTTAGCGAGCTTGTAGCCCTGAATGTTGTTGCGAGCCTCCCACTGCTCGACAGCGTTAGCCTTCAGCCATGCCACGCTGACCTCGCAGTCGAAGTGCCCCGCATTGCAGAGGATAGCGCCGTCCTTCATATTGAGGAAGGAATTCTCGGTGATGACGTCCTTGCAGCCCGTCACGGTAACGAAGAAATCGCCTATTTTAGCGGCTTCCTCCATCTTCATGACAGTGAAGCCGTCCATAACAGCCTCCATAGCCTTTATGGGGTCTATCTCGGTGACGATTACCTTTGCGCCGAGTCCCTTAGCGCGCATAGCCACGCCCTTGCCGCACCAGCCATAGCCTGCTACTACGACGTTTTTGCCTGCAACGATGAGGTTAGTCGTCCTGTTGATGCCGTCCCATACGGACTGACCCGTGCCGTAGCGGTTGTCGAAGAGGTGCTTGCAGTCGGCGTTGTTGACGAGCGCCATAGGGAATTTAAGCTGTCCAGCCTTATTCATGGCGATGAGACGGATAATGCCTGTAGTAGTCTCCTCACAGCCTCCGATGACGTTGGGAATGAGCTCGGGATACTCGGTATGTATCATATTGACGAGGTCGCCGCCGTCGTCGATGATGATGTTCGGACCAATGGAAATGACCTCGGTGAGGTGAGCGTGGTACTCCTCGGGAGTAGCGCCATGCCATGCAAAGACGTTGAGTCCGCTGTGAGCGAGTCCTGCGGCAACGTCGTCCTGCGTGGAGAGCGGATTGCTTCCCGTGATATACATTTCGGCGCCGCCTGCCGCGAGCACCTTGCAGAGGTAGGCAGTCTTAGCCTCGAGGTGGATAGAGAGCGCGACCTTGAGTCCCGCGAAGGGCTTGTCACGGAGGAAATCAGCCTCGATACTGCGAAGCAGAGGCATATTCTGCTTTACCCACTGTATTTTTCTTTCGCCGCTCTCCCAGAGGGCGGGGTCTCTTATAATACTCATAGAAAAACTTCCTTTCGGGTGTGATAGATATATTCTAACATAAAATGCGGCTGATTGCAAGGTCGCGGACGATATTTTTCAGCTTTTACTGGCAATAGCTTTTTTGTATAGCGGAACGGTTATCCATTTTTTGTAGGGAACGCCGTCCTCGGCGTTTCGCGTCTTACGCGTTTACTAACGTTAACAGTTTGTAAGGGCGCCCTTTGGGCGTCCGCACATTACATAATCCTGCGGACCGCCAAAGGCGGCTCCAACGCGGTTATTCTGTTATTTCAACATTATGTAGGGGCGGATATCATCCGCCCGCAGGCAAATGCATTCGGTATCACGGGCGCACTACACCGAGACAAAACTATCGACCGTGTCTGCCCTTGCTATTTCCGAAAAACTGTGCTATAATCAAAGCATACTGAAAACTGGAGAGTGCACCATGGATAAAAAAATCATCAACGGATACGTCGCAAAGTACGAAAACGGCGTATTTACGACATCGAAGAAGGACATTTACGTAATTGGCGGCAAGATATCATTCAGCGGGAGCTCCGACGAATGCGAGGTCATCGACGCGTCGGACAGGCTGATAATGCCGGGACTGATAAACCTCCACACACACGCGTATATGTCGATGTTCCGCAATTACGCGGACGACGTCAGCTTTGACGAGTGGCTGTTCAAGCGGATAATGCCCGTCGAGGACGTCATTGAGCGCGAGGACGCCTACTGGACGAACCTTCTCGGCATGATAGAGATGATAGAGACTGGCACGACCTGCTTCTCGGATATGCATATGTTCGAGGGACAGTCCTGCAAAGCCGCAAGGGACGCGGGAATGCGAGCCTACATCGGACGCGGTCTCGTCGGTGATGACATAAACGGCGACGGCGCGGAACGACTTGCTCAGATGACGCGCGAGCGTGCCGAGTACGAGAGCGACACGATAAAGTTCATACTCTCGCCGCACGCGATATACAGCTGCTCGGAGAAATACTACGCGCAGATAGCGGAGCTCGCCGCAAGGGAGGGCTTGCTCAAGCAGACGCACCTGTCCGAGAGCGTATTCGAGGTCGAGAGCTGTTACGAAAAGAACGGGATATCGCCTGTTGAGCTGCTCGACAGGGCGGGCTTCCTCGACGATAAATGCATACTCGCACACTGCGTGCAGATGCGCGACGGCGACATCGAGCTCCTCCGCAAGCGCGGCGCAACTGTGGTCACGAACCCCGCGAGCAATGCAAAGCTCGGCAACGGCATAGCTCCGATACGCGGCTTCCGCGAGAGCGGCGTGAACCTCTGCATCGGCACAGACGGCTGTGCGAGCAACAACACGCTGAATATGTTCCGCGAGATGAGCCTGCTCTCGCTCATGCACAAGGGCGTAGAGCGCGACTGCACGTTCCTGAGCGCGAACGACGTCCTCGGAATGGCGACCGTGAACGCGGCAAAGGCGCTCGGTATGGAGGGCAAGCTCGGAACCATCGCAGAGGGAGCGTGCGCAGACATCATATTCCTCGATTTGACGGCGACCTCGCTCTTCCCGAACAACGACCTTATCACGTCGCTGTGCTACTCGGCGAACGGCTCGGAGGTAGCGTCGGTCATGGTAAACGGCGAGATGCTGATGAAGGACAGGGAGCTCCTCACGATAGACAGGGAGCGTGTCTACAGCGAGGTACGCAGGATAACGGCGAAATACCTTTAAAAGGAGCTCAGAATTAAAGGCGGACAAAATGTCCGCCTTTTTTATGTATGTTCAACCCTGACGTTACGTCATAGTTTGCACGTCCGCACTTGTCGGAAACGCACAATTATCAACAGGCTGATTTGTGAACGCCTACAAAGTTTCAAAAAACTTTTTCAATAATCAACGGTTTTCCATTGCAAAACGGGCATTTTTGCACCCCTTATAGAAGGCGCAACTTGTAGGGGACGCCGCCTCGGCGTCCCGCCAATAAATGGCATTGTTACCTCGCGCGGCTTATTTTATGATAGTCAGCAGCTTTACTATTGCCTCCGCGAACTCCTCGGCTACCGTGCTCTGGAACACGCTGAAATTGAAGTCCTCGCCCGCAGCCTCGTCAGCGGAGTCCGACACCGCGCGCAGTACCAGAAACGGCACATTATTGAGCGTGCAGACCTGCGCTACAGCCGCTCCCTCCATTTCGCAGCAGAGTCCGCCAAACTCCGAAACTATGCGCTCCTTTGCGGCTTTCTCGCAGATGAACTGGTCGCCGCTGCAAATGCGTCCCGAGAGCACCTTGACCTCGGGGAGCGTCTCCGCGATGACTTTGCACGCCGAGCCGACAAGCTCCTTGTCCGCAGGAAATGCGACCATACCCGCGATTATCTCGCCTTTTTTGAAGCCGAGCGGCGAAACGTCGAAATCGTGCTGTACAGCCTCGGTTGAGACGACGATATTGCCTATCGTGACCTCGGGAGAGAGAGCTCCCGCGAAGCCCGTATTGATTATGTGAGTTGCGCCAAACCGCGTAATAAGGAGCTGTACGCATATTCCCGCGTTGACCTTGCCCATGCCGCTTTTGACGATGACGACGTTCGCTCCGCCGAGTGTGCCCGCGCGGAAGGTCATGCCTGCAACGGTCTCCTCTGCGGTGATGTCAGCCTGTGAGATGAGCTTTGCGACCTCCTCGTCCATAGCTCCGATAATGCCTATGATTCGTTTCATATTGTGCCTCCGTCAATTATAATTATTTACGATTCCGATTGATATGTACTTCCCGACTACCGCGCTGAAATCGGTGTCGGGCTCGCAGTCCTCGTTGTACTGTCCGTCCACGACAAGCCTCATTCCTCCGTTCGGGAGGTCGGCAGTCTTCTTGTAGCGGTCGCGGTAGAACATACCGTGCGAAACGGCTCTGTCCCGCAGTATTCCGCGGCATTCCGACAGCGGGCAGGCGGGGATATTCACGTTGAATATCTGCCCGTAGCCGAGTCTCTGCTCAACGAGCTCCGCGAGTATCTCGGGGAGGTATCTGTCCGCGACCTCGTGGCAGGACTTAGCCTCCTCGGATATGGCTATAGACAGGCAGCCATGAAAGGCTCCCTCGAAGGCGGCTCCCGCCGTGCCCGAATACTGTATGTCCGTCGCGACGTTGTAGCCGTTGTTTATGCCCGAGAGTACGATGTCGGGCTTGCTCGGCATGAGGCTGACTGCTCCCACGCGCACGCAGTCCGCAGGAGTCCCGCTGCACGAGAACGCGCGAACTCCCTCTATCGGGAAATCGTGCGGGTACACGTCCACATGGCTGTGGAGCGATATCGCGTGCGAGGCGGCGCTGCGCTGTCCGTCGGGAGCGACCACCCACACCTCGCCGAACTCCTTCGCGAGCGCAGCAAGTCGGAGAAGTCCCTCCGCTTCTATCCCGTCGTCGTTTACTATGAGAATTGAACGCATATGTGCTCCTTTCAGTGCCTGCCGAGCTGCCAGAACGCAACTGCGCTCGCAGCGGCGACGTTGAGCGAGTCAACGCCGTGAGACATCGGTATTTTTATCGTGTAGTCGCACTCCTCTATCGTGGAGGGAAGCAGTCCGTCGCCCTCCGTGCCGAGCACGACCGCGAGCCTGTCCGCTCCCGTGACGCGCGGGTCGTCAATGGTGACGGTGTCGCTCCGAAGAGCCATAGCCGCCGTGACAAAGCCCGCCCCGCGGAGAGTGCGGATATATTCGGGCGAGCTGCCGCCGATACGCGCCCACGGTATGAGGAAAACGCTGCCCATGCTCACGCGCACCGAGCGGCGGAACAGCGGGTCGCTGCACCCGTCCGTGAGCAGCACCGCGTCGAAGCCGAGTGCCGCTGCCGAGCGGAAAATAGCGCCCGTGTTGGTCTGGTTCATGATGTTCTCGAGGAGGGCTATGCGGTGAGAATCCCGCAGTATATCGCCGATATCGGGCAGCGAGGTACGCTTCATCGCGGCGAGGACTCCCTGCGTCAGCTTGTAGCCCGTCAGCTCGGACAGCGCGGCGGAGCTCCCGTGGAATACGGGGATATCGCCCGCCCGCGCGATGATGTCGGCTGCCTGTCCAGTTACATATTTGTCCTCGACGAGCAGCGAAACGGCTTCATATCCCGCATCGAGCGCCGTGCGTATCACCTTCGGGCTCTCGGCAACGAATACTCCCTCTCGCAGCAGATTCAGCTCCGAGGTGTCGGTGTACGGCGCGAGCTCGGGAGCTTTGAGGTCGGTTATTTCACGTAATACAGCCATTTTACACCTCTATGACAGTGTCAGCCTCGTCCTCGGTCGGCTCCTCGAACATCGCGGTGAACTTCGCTTTCAGTCCGTCGTCCACGTAGTAGGCGTCGGAGCGTCCCGCCGCGACCTCGGCATTGCGCTTGGCGATGCGGCGCTCCCACTCCTCGTCGGTTATGCGGAGGTATCGCAGCTCGCAGTCCACACCGCGCGAGGCAAAGAACTCCCGCGCAGAATCGCGCTCCGCACGCGTCCAGAAACCTTGGTCGAGGACGACGTCGGCTCCCGCGCGTGCTATGTCCGCAGCCTTGCCGCAGATGTACTGCTTTGCGCGGCGGACGTATTCGTCGTGCATGGCGCCAGTCTCCCTGCCGAGGAGGGCTATCATCAGCTCGTCCACCGACAGGACGACGCAGCCGAGCTCGTCCCGCAGCGTGGCTGAGTACGTGGATTTGCCGCTGCACAGCCTCCCGCAGAGCATTATTACCTTTGACATAGTTTTCTCCTTAATGCTGTTTGTCAGCCGTGCCGCTCACTTGAGCTGCTCCCACTCGCTCTCCTTGAAGCCGACGAACACTCTGTCGCCGTCCACGAGTATGGGGCGCTTGACGAGCATACCGTCCGTTGCGAGCAGTCGGAGCTGCTCCTCCTCGCTCATCGTCGGCAGCTTGTCCTTTAGCTCCATTGACTTGTACAGCAGTCCGCTCGTGTTGAAGAAGCGTTTCAGCGGCAGTCCGCTCTTTGCGTGCCAGTCGGCAAGCTCCTCATAGGTCGGATTCGCGGTCTTGATGTCGCGGAGCTCGTATTTCAGCCCGCTGCCGTCGAGCCACTTCTGTGCCTTCTGACACGTCGTACACTTCGGATAACATATAAATAGCATGGGAATTCCTCCTTAATTCGTCTTTTCGAGCAGCTCAGCCTCGGAGAGTACCGCGATGCCGAGCTCCTGCGCCTTTGTCAGCTTGCTGCCCGCGTCCTCGCCCGCGACTACGTAATTCGTCTTCTTCGACACCGAGCCCGACACCTTGCCGCCGAAGCTCTCGATGAGCGCCTTTGCCTCGTCGCGCTTCATCGTCGGGAGTGTGCCCGTCAGCACGAAGGTCAGCCCCGCAAAGCGGTCGTCGCCTGTGCTCTGCTTCGTGTAGGTCATATCCACGCCCGCCGCCTTCAGCTTCGCAATGAGGTCGCGCATATGAGGCTCGCCGAGTGCAGTCACGACGCTCTCCGCCATGACCTCGCCGAAGCCGTCTATCGCCGCAACATCGTCCTTTCCCGCAGCGAGGAGGCTGTCCATGTCGCCGAATCTCTCACAGAGCAGCACTGCCGCGCGTCTGCCGATATTGCGTATTCCGAGCGCGTGTATCAGCCTGTCGAGCCCTGCCTCCTTCGAGGCGGCTATCGCGGATATGAGGTTGTCCGCGGACTTTTCCGCGAACCTGTCGAGCGCCGTGAGCTGCTCCTTGTTAAGCGTGTACAGGTCGGCGGGCGACTTCACGAGCCCTGTCTCGGTCAGCAGCTTCATGTTCGCAGGTCCGAGACCGTCGATGTTCATAGCCTCCTTCGAGGCGTAGTGTATCAGGTTTTTCAGCAGCTGCGCGGGACATTCCACGTTCGGACAGCGCAGCACGCTCTCGCCCTCCTCGCGCACTGACGGCGTCCCGCAGACGGGACATACCGCGGGCAGCCTGAACGCCGCCGAGCCGTCGGCGTGTGCCACGGAGCGCAGTACCTCGGGGATTATCTCGCCCGCCTTGCGGACTACGATAGTGTCGCCGATGCGTATGTCCTTCTCGTCGATGAAGTCCTGATTGTGCAGAACAGCACGTGATACAGCCGTTCCCGCAAGTATAATCGAGTCGAACACAGCGACGGGCGTGATAGCTCCCGTGCGTCCGACGTTGACCTCGATGTCGCGCAGTATGGTCTCCTTCTCCTCGGGCGGG
This sequence comes from Anaerotruncus sp. MC2020, assembly GCA_000701945.1. Classification (GTDB taxonomy): domain Bacteria; phylum Bacillota; class Clostridia; order Oscillospirales; family Ruminococcaceae; genus Ruminococcus; species Ruminococcus flavefaciens_B. The sequence goes on along the minus strand of JNKE01000017.1, from coordinate 202,887 downwards.
TACTTGTACGCGACAGCCCACTTCGGCGTCTTGGCGGTAGCTCCCATGATGTCGCGCTGCGCGAGGTCGTTGACCTTGATGACTACGCCGTCGATGTCGAACGAGAAGTCGGCGCGCTCGCTGCCGATGCGCTCTATCTCTGCCTTTATCTCGTCGGTCTGAGTGCATTTCTTGTACGTAGGCACCGTCTTGAAGCCCAGCGAGCGGAGGTAGTCCAGCGACTCCGTATGCGACGCAAACTCGCGCCCGCGCACCTGCTGGACATTGAATATGAACATATCGAGCTTGCGGCTCGCGGTTATCTTCGGGTCCTTCTGCCTCAGCGAGCCCGCCGCCGCGTTTCGCGGATTCTTGAAGGGCTGCTCGCCCTCGAGCTCCTGCTGCTCGACGAGCTCAAAGAAGCTCGCACGCGGCATATAGACCTCTCCCCTCACCTCGAGAAATTCGGGCGCCTCCTTGAGCTTCAGCGGTATCGAGCGAATCGTCCTGATGTTGGCGGTGACGTCCTCGCCGATGAAGCCGTCTCCGCGTGTGGAGCCCCGCGTCAGCACGCCGTCGGTGTACTCCAGCGACACCGATAGTCCGTCTATCTTCGGCTCGACCGAGTACTCGGGCGCGGGTAGCTGCTCCCTGCACCGCTCGACAAAGGCGTCTACCTGCTCGAGCGAGAATACGTCCTGCAAGCTCGCCATCTGCACGGCGTGCTCCACCTTCGCAAACTTGCCCGACGCCATTCCGCCGACCCTCTGCGTCGGAGAGGACGGGCTCACAAGCTCGGGAAACTCCGCCTCTATGGCTTTGAGCTCCTGCATGAGCATATCGAACTCGTAGTCGCTGACCTCGGGGTCGTCAAGGACGTAATACTGGTATGTGTATTTGTCAAGAAGCTCCGTGAGCTCCTCCGCGCGTTTTCTTGCCTGCGTTATTTCCATAGCTTTTCCTCCGATGCATTTGGAATATAGATATATTATACCATAAAAATTGCATAATAGCAAGAAGGACGGACTTTTCCGCTGTGCCTGCACGAAAGCATTATGTGCAGTATTGAGAAGCCACCAAACAGCATTGAAAAAGGCTTGCGGCACAAGACCGCAAGCCTTTTTTGATTTGATACTATATCATTCACCCATGCGGGCTCTGATGTACTTCTCGAGGTAGTCGATTGTCTTTTCGATGCCGAGACGCGAGCTGTTTATCGAGAGGTCGTAGAGGCGCGAGTCTCCCCAGTGCATATGCACGTGGTAGTTGTGGTAGCGCTTCCTCTTCTTGTCTTTCTTCTCGATGAAGCTCTTCGCGTCGTGCTCGTTCATCTCGTAGACTTCCATGACACGCTTTATCTTGGCGTCCATGTCGCCGAGAATGAACAGCGAGACAAGTCCGTCAAATCCCTTGAGCTTTGTCTCGGAACAGCGTCCGACTACGACGAAGGATTCGCCGCTCTCCGCCTTCTTGCGGATAAAGTCGAACTGCATCTCTGCGATGTTGTCCTCTATGGAGTTGCTGAAGCCGCGTACCCTGCGCGAGATGAGCGGCAGGTTAGGAGCTTCGTTCAGCTTCTCTATCTCCTCGGGAGACATACCTGTCTTGTTGGCTATCTCGGTGATGAGGTGGCGGTCATATATCGGGATATCAAATCGCTTCGCAAGCGCCTCCGCGATAACGCGTCCGCCGCTTCCGAATTCACGTCCTACTGATATGATAAGCTGTGACATAGTATTTCCTCCCTTATTATAAGTATCTTACGAACAGGTATACCGTCGAGATCGCAAGCACGATAACGGTCGCGGGGGCAAGCTTCTTGCAGTATCTGCCCCAGCTGACAGGATAGCCGTTCTTTGCCGCAACAGATGTGCCGACAACGTTCGCGGACGCTCCGATAGGAGTCGCACTGCCGCCGATGTCCGTACCGAGTGAGAGCGCCCATGCAAGTGTGTGCTGGTCGGCGCCGCTCGCGATAACGATAGGTGCAAGGCTCTGTATTACGGGCACCATTGTCGCCGCAAACGGGATGTTGTCCACGAATGCACTCGCAATAGCAGACAGCCACAGTATGATAGCTACCATGAGCATGATGTTGCCGCCCGAAATGTCGCTGATGAAGTCCGCGATGTATTTGAGTATGCCCGTTTCTTCAAGTCCGCATACAACGATGAACAGTCCGATGAAGAACAGCAGGGTCTTGTAGTCGACCTTTTTGAGAAGCTCAAGCGCGTGCTTTGCGTTCGCGATGAGGGTTATCACGGCGATGAATGTGCCTATCGTTGCTACGGTGAGGTGCGTCATCGAGTGCGTAACAAGGAGCACTACCGCGATTCCGAAAATGATACTGCTGAGTATGAAGCCCGTCCTGTCGGTGATTGCCTCCGACGGCTTGGGGAGCTTCGTCATGTCCACGGGCTCTGCGCTCTTTGAGGCGAGCTCCTTGCGGAAGACGATGTAGAAGAACACGATGCATACAACAAGGCATATTCCTGCGACTGCTCCCGTATTCATAAGGAAGTCGAAGAATGAGAAGCCCATTGATGTGCCGACGATGATGTTCGGCGGGTCGCCGCACATCGTTGCCGAACCGCCAAGGTTGGCGCAGAATATCTCCGAGAGTATCATCGGTATGGGGTTGAATTTGAGAAGCTGTGCAAGCTCTACCGTGACCGCCGCGAGGAACATGATAACGGTGATGCTGTCAATGAACATCGAGAGTACCGCCGACATTATCATGAACGTGATGAATATCGGTATCGTCTTGCACTTTACGAGATAGGCTATCCTCATGCACAGCCAGCGGAAAAATCCCGCCTTTGCCATGCCCTCTACCATGACCATCATGCCCGCGATGAACACGATAGTCGCCCAGTTGATGCCCTTGCTCTCGCTCTCCGTGACCTGATACCAGAACTCCTTGGTCGCGAATTCCTTGACCGCTATGGTGTTCCATATAGCCGTCCAGCTCCTCATGCAGATGCCGAATACGACTACTAGCGTGAGAAGTCCGCAGCCGAGCGTGACGATGTGGCGCTCTATCTTGTCCCACACGATGAGCAGGAACATTGCGACGAAAATGACTATGGCAAAAATCTGTGCTGCCAGCATAAATGACCTCCTGTTTGATATGCAAGCCTTTAGCTCTTAGCCTTTAGCCTTTAGCTTTCGGTATCGCCTGACGGCGTTTTTTTGAATGATCCGCGACATCGGACACCACGAGCTAATGGCTAACGGCTTAAATGTATATGCATTAGCCGTCTCCCCGCTGATACGGGGAAATCGAACCAAATCGAATTATAGCACAATCAGGCGCTTTATTCAAGAGAAAACCGACTCAAAGTAAAATTTCTGCATATACTCCGCAAACTTCCTTGATGGGGAGCTTTTTTTGTGCATTTTGCCGTCGCATTAGCTCCGTTTTATACGTGCTCCACTGCTTTTTCTTGCAAGTCAAAAAAATGAACATAAGTCCCGCTTATTGCCAATCGTTCGTCTATATGTTATAATATGTATACTCTTTATTTGGAGGTCAAGCTATGGATATCATCAGGCTCGGCGCCGACCGCTTCGGCGAGTTAAAGCTCCTCTTCCGCGATATCTTCATGAACCCGCCGTGGAACGACGACTGGAGCGACGACATCCAGCTCACCGAGTATCTGCTCGACCTCACAGCCAGCAGGAACTCCCTCGCCTTCGGTCTGCTGGACGGCGACAGGCTCGTCGGGCTGTCCCTCGGCAGCATCATGCACTGGTGTACGGGTACGGAATACTACATCTATGAGTTCTGCATCGACCGCTCACGCCAGCATGAGGGGCTCGGGACTTTCTTCCTGCACGGGATCGAGGACGCCGTCAGGGATATGGGCGTCGACCACATCTTCCTACAGACCGAGAACAACGTCCCTGCATACGATTTCTACAGAAAGAACGGCTTCACGGAGCTCGAGGGGCACGTCTCCCTCGTCCGCAAGCTGTGACGGTATGGCTATGATGAAGAAAAGAACGGTCACGGTCGTGATACCCGCTCACAACGAGGAGCGCTACGTTTCGCGATGCATAGGCTCCATACGCGAGGCGGCTGAGGTCTACGGCGGCGAGGTCGAGATAATCGTCGTCTGTAACCGCTGTACGGACAGGACTGCCGACATAGCGCGGGAGCTCGGCGCGCGAGTGCTCACAAACGAGGACAGGTGCATCGCAAAGGTGCGAAATGCGGGCATTTTCGCCGCAAATGGCGACATCGTCATGACTATCGACTGCGACAACCGCATGACCCGCGGCACGATAAGGGAAGCCGTCCGACTGCTCAATACGGGCAGATTCATCGGCGGCGGTGCTCCCATACGCTTCGAGCGGTATTCGCTCCCCCTGTACCTCAATGACCTGCTCTGCCGCGCGTCGTTCGCGGCGACGGGACTGTACTGCGGCATTTTCTGGGCGGAAAAGCGTACTTTCACAGAGGTCGGCGGCTTCGTCGAGAAAAAGGCTATGGAGGACGCCGCCACTGCAAAGCGGCTCCGTGCCTACGGAAAGGCGCTCGGCAAGAGGTACACGACGCTCCGTCACAACTGCCTCATCAACTCCACACGCAAGTACGACGACCTCGGAGACTGGCTATACCTGAAGCTCATGATTCAAAATGCGGGAGCGCTCGCGAGGGCTGCTCTCGGCGACAGGACTGACCTCGACAAGCTGCTTGACAGGCTGTTCTACGACTATAACGGATAAAGAAAGGATGTCTCTATGCTCAAATATATTCTGCTCGTCGGCGGTTTCTTCCTGCTGATAAAAGGCGCCGACCTCTTCGTCGACGGAAGCTCGGCTGCCGCAAAAAAGCTCAAGGTCTCGCCCCTCATCATCGGTATGACTATCGTCGCTATGGGCACGAGCCTCCCCGAGACCTCGGTCAGCGTCAGCGCCGCGCTCGCGGGCAAAAATGAGCTCGCGATAAGCAACGTCGTCGGCTCGAACATCTTCAACCTCATGGTCGTATGCGGTATGTGCGCGCTGCTGTGTCCGCTGAAAATCAACGGTATTTCGCTGAAACGTGACTTCCCGTTCTCGATTGCGATTGCGGGACTGCTCATGCTCCTCGGCAAGCTCGACGGCTCAGTCGGTCACATCGACGGCGTCATTCTCCTCATCGTTTTCACGGGCTTCCTCGTTCTGATGATAAGCACCGCAAGAAAACAGCAAGGCGCGGACGAGGATGAGATAAAGTCCATGCCCGTGTGGAAGCTGATTCTTTTCATCATCATCGGTATGGCTGCTATCGGCGTCGGCGGTAAAATGGTCGTATCGGGTGCCTCCGACATCGCGCGCCGCTTCGGTATGTCCGATAACCTCATCGGCATGACCGTGGTCGCCCTCGGTACAAGTCTCCCCGAGCTCGTGACTTCGGTCGTCGCCGCTAAAAAGAACGAGGTCGATATGGCGCTCGGAAACGTCATCGGCTCGAATATCTTCAATATCCTGTTCGTCCTAGGAGCTGCCGCCGCTATACATCCCGTGGCGTTCACCTCCCTCAACCTCATAGATTCGGCAGTTCTCATCCTCATGAGCGGTCTTGTGCTGCTCTTCTGCTTCAGGTCGAAAAAGCTCGTCAGGTGGCAGGGAGCGATTATGCTCCTCGTCTACGGCGGCTACACGGCTTACATCATCAACCGCGGTTAAGGAGGTCAACATGAATACAGCTCTCATCGTAATCGATATGCAGAACGACTACCTGTACGAAAAACGCAAGCCGCGCTTCACCTACGACACGGACAAGCTCGTCGGCGACGTAAACGCCCTCATTCACGAGTACCGCGATAAGGGCTGCGAGGTCATCTATATCCGCCACATCATTCAGAATCTCCCCACAAACCGCCTCCTCTTCGGCTACTCGATAGCGGGGACGGAGGGCGCGGAGCTCTACAGCGGGCTCGATATCGTCTCCGAACACATCTTCGACAAGCTCGTCGGCGACGCCCTCTCGAACAGGCAGCTCCGCGAGCTGATACAGCAGAAGGGCATTGATACGCTCCACCTCTGCGGGCTCGACGAGTGCGGCTGCGTGACCTCGACTGCGCTCGGTGCCGCAAAGCGCGGTATCAAGGCGGAGATACTCCGCAAGGGTACGGTGTCGGTCTTCCATGAGAAAAAAATCGCCAAGGCGCACGAAAAGCTCCAGAAGGCAGGAGTTAAGTTTATATGACCAGAGACTCTGTCTCTGGACTCTGGTCAAGGCTCTGCCTTGACAATCCGCTGGGACTCTGTCCCAGACCCTGCAGGGGTACACAGCTGAACAGCCCGTCCCCTCTGTCAGCTTCGCTGACATCTCCCCACACTGTGGGGAGTCACCCCTGACCCCATAGCCGACCGACTCTGTATAAAAGGCAAGTCTGCTTTCGACGACGGCACAAATCAAACGAATCGCAGGGACGGATATTATCCGCCCGCAATAATAAAAAGCCAAGGAATTAGAGTGCTTCCCTTAGCGGAATTTGTGGGCTACCGAGCCGTAAATTTACGGTACATATTCGGTATCCTGCGAAACCGCCAAAGGGGGCTCCCCTTAGTTTCCTTGGCTATTTGTTATAGTCTGAATAATTGCTCGCCGTGCAGAGGATTGAACTTCTTCAATTGCAGCTTGCCGTCGATCACCTCGAGCACTCGCCCCTCCGCGTCCTTTGCGGGCGAAAGCGTGAACAAGCCGTCGTGGCGGTGCGCTGCGTAGAACACCATATCAGTAACGTTTACCTTCGATTCGGGCGAAGGGTTCACTCCGTGCAGTATCATCCCCTGCTCCGTTATCTTTATCGTCATCACGTCCGTGCCCTTGAGCAGTCGGCAGCCCGAGCCGTTCAGGATATAATGCGCCTCGCGCTCCTTCGCTGTGATGTCTTCGTAGAATCGCATCAGAAATGCACATATCACGCGCTCTGTGCGCAGAAGATGCTCCTTTATCGCTTCGACAGGGTCTGTCTCCACTGCGGTGAGTCCCCCAGCCGTCTCGAGCGCTATCTTGTTGAGGTCGTCAGCAAATGTTGCCCTCGACCCAAACAGCGTCGGGAGCTCCTCGGGCGTCTGCTCGGGGACGAGCTCGGGATATATCGCCTTCGCAAGGCGCTCGTAGCCCTTGTGAAAGCTGCGTCCGAGCGAATAATACGTCATCGAGGCTGTGTGCGGAAGACAGCACATATCCGATATCATGTGCACCGCGCGCCCGAGAAATCTGCCGCACTCATCCATATAGCCCGCGTGCTGCATGGTCAGCGCCATCGTGTAGTCTTCCTCAAACATCGTGCGCGCGCTCTTGGTGTGCCTTTTTATGCCGTTGCGGTAGTAGGAGTTGACCATCTTCATCTCCTTGCCGCTGAGACTCAGCGCGCAGTAGTAGTGCCGTCCCATGCCGTTCTCGTAGTCGCCCTTCCTGTCGGGACGCTTCGCATAGGGCATCAGCGTTTTCATCATCGGCGCGAAAAAGTCCTCCGTCTCGGGGTGGAGCTTCTTCAGTATCACCAGCGACCTCAGAAGCAGTGTCCTGTGGACGCATTTGGGTTCGGCAGTCCGCTCGGAGAGGTATTTTTCCGCAAGAACGTGCAATTCCTTTGCAGTTGTACGTAAAACGCTCATAGCAGGCTCCTTTCACTCACATAGTATGACCGCAGGTCAGTTATAATGATACCACATTATGGTGTTCAAGTCAACCCCAACAATGGCTCGCCTCACCCCCTACAACGTGTTACCATAATAGATACGGGACGTCGAGGACGCTGTCCCCTACTTTAAGTCACATCAAAGCTCTCGGCGTAGGTGTCGTAGAGCTGCTGAGCTGCCTCCTCTGCCGTCGCCTTGTCGTAAAGCACGAGGTTAGCTGCGTCGTTGAAGGGGTTGATAAGGCTCGTATTCTCAATAAGCGGCGACATCTCGCGCAGCTTATTGTTGTTGTCCATAACCACCGACGCCTCGTACTGCAATCCGCTTAGCATACCAGCCTCGTCAAGGCAGCTCTGTGCCGACTTGCTTATCGGAATGCCCTTCTCGACTCCCTGCAAAAGCGCCATTTCCTTGTTGTTAAGCAGGAAATCAAGCAGCATCGCCGCCTCCTCGGGGTGAGCTGTGTTCTTGCTCATCGCGTAGAGTGTCGCGGGCTTCTCATACCAGCCAGCGCCGCTGTCCGACGGCGAAAATGCCGTATAGTCCGCCGCGACTATCTCGTCGCCATTCTCTATCGAACTGCCGAAGTAGTTTATCGCGTCGCTGACCCACGCGACTGCTCCCGCGCAGGTGCCGTTCTCGACCTTGACCTTCTTGAAATCCTCTATCTTGGGTATGACCTTGCGGTCGACCATGTCAACGTAAAACTCTATCATGACCTGAAGCTCCTCGGGAGTAAACGCTATCGCTCCGTTCTCGTCGAAAAAGCTCTTGCCCGTCTTCTGCTCGGCGTAGGCTATAGTGTACAGCCATATCGCCTTCGATGCGCCGCACAGCGGATATATGCCGTCCTTGCTCAGGACGTCTGCCGCCGCGAACATATCGTCCCACGTCTGCGGGATACTCAGTCCGTGTGCCTCGTACATCGTCTTGTTGATGTACACCGTCTCCGTATTCATCGCTATCGGTATCGCGTTGAGCACGCCGTTCCGCGTGCCGTATTTCAGCGTATCCTCGGAGAAATTCGTCAGGTCGAGCACGTCTGAGACCTTGTTCAGGTCATAGTAGCCTGTGCCGTCCTTCGAGAAGTCGTCCAGCCAGCCGACATTTATCTGCATGACGTCCGACTCCGTCTCCGATGCCATTCGTATGCGGTTTCGTGCCTCATAGCCCGACCACTCGGAATAGTTGCACCTCACCTTTATATCGGGGTGGTGCTCCTCGAATACCCGTACCGCCTCAAGCGTGTACTCGGTACGCGGGTCGTTGCCCCACCATGCGAGACTGATGACCGTCTGCTCATTCTGCGAGTGTACTATCTGCTTGCCCGCACAGCCGCACTGCGCGAGCATGACTGCTGCTGCCGCCGAGGCGACGGCTCTGCTCAGTGCCTTCATTCGTCAGCCACCTCCCCGCTTTCGTCCTTGCTGTAGAATACATACGAGTCCTTGCCGCACTTCTTGGCTGAATACAGCGCCTTGTCAGACGCGGCGTAGAGCTCGTCAAAGGTGCTTCCGTCCTCGGGGAAGAAGGATACGCCTATGCTCGCCGATATCTTGTAGTCGCCCTTATCGCCCGAGTAATACGCCCTGTACGCGTTGCAGAGCGTCTCGCACTTCTCGAGTATGAAATCCTCGTACTTGGTATCGCCGCTCGGACTGCTGTTCACAAGCACGCAGAATTCGTCTCCGCCTACGCGTCCGAGGAAATCCTCCGTTGAAAACTCCGCGCGGAGTATGCTTCCCGTCTTGGCAAGCACCTTGTCGCCGTATGCGTGACCGAGAGTGTCGTTGATGCCCTTGAAGTTGTCGAGGTCGAGCAGTATCAGCGCGTGCCGCTCGATGCTCAGCGAGGAATCAAGCCTGTCGGACGTGCGGTCGTTGAAGGTCTGCTTGTTGAATATGCCCGTGAGCTGGTCGTTGCTCGCCTTGTTGTCAAGAGCCGCTACTGCGCGCTTTACGGGGCGTGTCAGACGTATCGACATCATTGTCCCGAACAGCACCGCGAGCACTGCCGCGATGAGTCCCGCAGTATAAATGTAATACTGCATCTCGTTCTTCTCGTTGAGGATTATCCTTGTCGGTATCGAGCATATTACGTACCAGTCGTCAACGCAGGAATTCACCGAAACAAGGTAGGCGTTGTCCATGACCGTCGCCGAGGTATTGCCCTCTATGCGCTCGATGATAGTGCGCGGCAGATGTCTGCCCGTCTCCTCGTCGCGCGAGGAGTAGAGTATGTCGTAGTCGGAGTCGACAAGGCGTATGTCCATATCCGCGAGAGTCTCGGGGTTGTCGAACACTGATTCGAGCTCCGAGGTGTAGAAGGACATGACAAGAACAGCGTTATCGTGTACGCGCTTGACGTAGTAGATACGCTTGAGGTCGCCCTTATATCCCGCACACCAGCCGTCATGCGTGCGCTGTCTCGTTATCATTGAGCTGAGCTCCTCGTACATGGTGTCGCCCATGAGCGACGATGTGCCGTTGGATATCTTGCCGACGGTGCGGTTGTTGCGGTACACGATGCCGTAGTCGCAGAAGTTGTCCATGATACACAGGCTGTACAGCTTATCGGTTATCGCCTTCTCGGTATTCAGCGCCTCATACTCGTCGTTGTCGGGGTCTGTGGCATCGTAGGTGTATGCCTCGGGCGTACCGAACGCAAGCGTGCCGATAGTCTCCATGCGCGATATGTAGCTGTCCATGTTCAGCTTCATCTGCACGTTCAGCGAGGACGTCATGGATATGACCTTGTTCTTCAGCACTGCGTCCGTCTTCTTGACCGCAAGGTTCGTGACGACGCAGATGACAGCTATGATTATCACTGCATAGCCGATTATCATCGACAGCTGGAGCCCGCGTATCTTCTTCAGGCTCGGCCGTGACTGTTCTTTTTTTGCCATAATATGCTCCTTAAATTTCCCCTATATCAAAATATTATTAAGATACTTTATTATAGCACTGTTTCAGTTATAAATCAATATATATATTATGAACAAAGCCCCTTTTTTTATTGATTATATATTATTTTTGCCCCTAAATCCATGAGCCGATAGTCAACACCTAACAAAAAGAGCTCCCGAAGGGGAGCCCCCTTTGGCGGATTCGCAGGTTACCGATTATGTGCCGTTAGTTTACGGCACGGTAGCCCACATTTTCCGTTAAGGGAAGCAACCTAAGGAGCCCTTTTGTTTGCTGTCACTTTTTTGAGTATTCGGGGAGCTTACCAATACTGCCCGCGTCGAGCTTCTGTATCGCAAGCGCGTCGTTCGCTGTGACGCCGTCGCCAGGGTCATAGCAGTCTGCGTTTATCGCGCCCTGCGGCTTGAGACTGTACTTATCCTTGTTCGCGACCGCCTGTAGTATCGCTACTGCGTCCGCTACGGACACCTTGCCGTCTACGTTGGCGTCGCCGATGAGCGATACCGTAGGAGCTGTTGTAGTAGTTGTGGTCGCTGTGCCTGTAACGTCGGAGGCTGTGGAAGTGTCAGGCTCATTAACTACAAGCGTTATGGTGAATTCATCGTTTGAGCCCAGTCGGAAGTCGATATTCTGACCGTCACTGTTATAGACCCTATTTACCCTCATATATATGGTATAAGTGCCTGCCTCAGAGGCTTCAACGTTTATAGTCGGGATGAATAAAGGCATTGTTTCACCGTCTATCTCGCCGTTTCGAGATTTAACTGCGTTGTCCGAGAGCTTTACACTGTTAGCACCGCAGGAAACATCAAAGTCAATGTCAACAATTTCCTCGTCTTTGTCTCCGAAGGAAACAAGCTCAATCTCAGTCTTTGTGTTTGCGTAGATAGTCTGTGTTTTAGTCTGAGCTACAGTAATGAAGTTTATCTTGGATTCGTTCACTGTTCCGTTAGTTGAAACGGTAGTTGTCTCAGTCGTAGTAGTGGTGGTCTCGGTAGTGGTGGTGGTAGTCTCGGTGGTAGTAGTTGTGGTCTCAACAGCTGCCGCGTCCGCGAATACCGTGTAGTTCATGCAGTTGCCGTTCATGCCGTTCTGTCCGAGAGTGACCTTCTCGCCGCCGACAAACGTCTTCTTGTACACGCTGAATCTGACTTCGTTGCTCGAAGCCGCCGTCATATCGGTCTTTGTCCAGCCGCTCAGCCATGCGGGAGTGCTGCCCGCGGCCTCGACTCTCGTGTCGAGAAGAACGAAAACGTCGATGTTTTCGCTTGCGGTGAACTCAGCGAGGTCTGCGAACGTGTTCTTGGAGTTGCACGCCGTCATTATCGCTTCCTTGCCCTTGAGGCACTCAGGGAGCTCCGTATAGGTGAAGTCGCGGTCGCCGTAGATGAGCGAGCCCGTATCAGAGGACTTCGAGAGCTGCCATGAGAGCATATTGTCCCTGTCGAGGACATTGAGGTTCTTGATGTATGTGCCGCTTATCGGCTCGGGAGGCGTGTTGTTGAGCTTGACATTCGGTCTTGCGGGGAGGGGCGCCTCTGTGCCGAGGTAGAAGCTCGGGTGCGGAGGCTGGTTGTACGAGCTCTGCTGGCAGCCGCACTGCATACGGTACTGCATATCGTGCATGAGCGTGTCCATTCTGTACTTGGTCTCGGTGTTCGTACACCAGATACGGAGCTTGGAGTTGTCCTCGGTGCGGAGGATGAGCTCCTCGCGCCAGTCGCCGAAGAGGTCAGCGGTCATACAAGGAACAGCCTTTGTGCTGTTATTGGATGCACAGCCTTCTGCTGTGAATATTGTGGGATAGTTGTTTATCGCCGCACCGTCTGTGATTGTGATGTTGTCAAGCAGCTCGCGCTCGAGGTCGCCGTCCCAGTAGATGAGGAAGTTTGTAGAGGGCCACTTGTTGCCTATCTGCTTGCCTGAAACGTCGAATACTGCATTAGCGGGTCTTGAACCCCAGAACTCGGCACCGCTGTTTCCTGCAACGATATTGTCTGCACAGCAGCGTCCCGTGTCCTTGTCGCCGTCGTAGTGCCAGATTATCTGACCGTTTCTGCCGTCAACGAGGGAAATGCCGTACTTGCCGTCCTCGTGGCAGATAAACACTTCCTGACCCTCGTGATTCGGGTCGAGGTCGCCGATGTGCATAGCGTCGCCGTGGAGCTGCTTTGTGGACCAGAGGAGCTTACCGTTGTCGTCAAAGGCGCTCGCGCCCATGCAGACCTCCTGCTTGCCGTCGTTGTCGAAGTCAGCCACCATTACGTTGTGGTTGCCGCAGCCGTATGCGGGGTCGCTCTTGTTGAAGCCCGTGTCGTAGACCCAGCGCTTGACGAGCTTGCCGTCGCGGACGTCAACAGCGGAAAGAGAAAGCCTTGTATAGTAGCCTCTGCCGTAGATAGCGGAGGGGTGAACGCCGTCGAGGTAAGCGATAGCCGCGTTCATGCGCTCGCTGCGGTTTCCGTAGTTATCGCCCCATGTGGACTTGGCAGTCGCGCTCGTGGCGTCGCCTCTGAGCACGGGGAATTCTATCGTATCGAGAGCCTTGCCCGTTGCGCCCTCGAAGAGAGTCATGTACTCAGGTCCGTCAAGGATTGTACCGGCACTGTTCACCCAGTTTTTGCTGCCGTCGCCGATGACCTTGCCCGTGCCGTCAACAGTTCCGTCGCAGGTCTTTGTGATGAGCTCAGCCTTGCCGTCGCAGTCGAAATCGGCTACGCACATCTGTGTGTAATGCTGACCAGCGCGGACATTTCTGCCCATGTCTATGCGCCACAGCTTCTTACCTGTGAGGGTGTAGCAGTCAATATAGACATTAGCGGTAAATCCCTGTATGCCCTTATTGGGGTTATGTGTTTGTGAATTATCCTTTGAGTTTGAAGGGTCCCACTTGAGGAATATCTCGTACTGACCGTCTCCGTCAACATCGCCGACACAGCAGTCGTTTGGCGAATACGTATAAGCCTCGCCGTTGATAGTACCGCCTTTCGGAACATCGAGCGGGATATCAAAGTAGTTGGTGCCCGATGTGAAGCGGCAGTTCTCTGAGGATATGACCTCACCGTTTCTGAGCGTGTCAACACGGTACTTGGAGTTTGCGCTGCCCTGAGCGTCCCAGAAGTTGGTAGCTTCGCCCGTCTTGCTCGTGTAGATGAGCCGGTCGTCGCGGTAGAGGCGAAACTCTGCGTCGTCGGAGTCGTTGGAGTTATAGCGCCAGCTCACGAACATTCCGTTGCCCGACTTTATAGCGTAGATTCCGCGGTCGAGGTATTCCATGATCGCGTTGCCGTTGCCGCCGACGCCGTATGCCGCGTCCGCTGCGAGAGGTGCAGCCTGTCCCGCGAGCATACCTGCTGCAACAGCGAGAGAGGAGGCTGCCGCAGTCAGCTTTTTCAGTTTGACCATAGTTGATTATCCCCTTTCAGGTAAAATTATGAAAAAATGTCCTGATTTTATTCATTATAATAGTAACATATTATTCACTTTTGCACAATGACTTTTTGTATCATAATAGCCCTGCTTCTGTACACAATAGTTCATACGCAAAAGACGCCGTGTGCAGTATAATCACACACGGCGCCCGTGAAAAAGACTATTTTATGCCTTCAGCAGGAGCTTTCTCAGCATTACCATATCAAATACGTCTGCGGAGTCGTCTCTGTTGATGTCGGCGTTGAGCCACTGGTCACGCGTGAGGGTGTCCTCGTTGACAAGGTACTTCTCAAGCGTTACGAGGTCGGCTGCGGAGAGCTTGCCGTCAATGTTGACGTCGCCCTTGATGCCTGTCTGCGGGAGAGCTGCGCCCTCGCCGTCCGACTTGATGATGATGTAGCAGAGGTTTATCGCCTTGTCCTCGGAGGTGAAGCTGAGGTGGAGCTTGCCGCTCTCGCCTACTGTCGCCTTGCCCTTTACTGCTGTGCCGTCGGTCGCGCAGTTCGACGCAACAAGCGTCTTTGCCGTGCCGTCAACAGCGTAAACTGACGGGTTCTTCGAGCAGCTCCACGGGTCGCGGAACGCCATTTCTACTGTATAGTCGCCCTGCGGGAGCTCGAACTCGTAGTCGAGGTGACGCGCGATGTTGTTCTCGTACTGGTTCTTCGTGTAGCGGAAGCTCACTGACTTGTCCTTGCCGTCAGCAGCGTTTCCTTCATCGCACCATGTATTCGCGGTGTACAGTCCTGCGCTCTTGGAGCTGCCGTTGTACTGGTCGGTCGCGTCGTCGACGAGACCCCACTCCTTGCCCGTTACTTCGTCGGGACCGTAGAGCTGCTCTGTCACGCAGTTGTATGCGCCGAGCTTATCCTTGCCCGTTACTGTCGAGGTGTTGTGGTCGCCGCAGTCAACATAGTATGCGATGCTGCTGTCGGACTCATATGCGGGCTTGACCGACTTCATGTAGATGAAATCGCATATCTTCGCCGACTCCTTGTTGTCATCGGGAGTGAAAACGACTTCGAGCACATCGTAGTCTGTGCCGTCAGCATTTATGGACTGAGCACAGCGCTCAACAACGTCCTTGGGTATCATCAGCTTCTTGTCGTAGGTGTCCTTATTGCCCGTATAGTTGAGCTCGCCCGCGAAAAGAACTGTGTCGCCAACGCGTATGCGTATCGTCTTGCCGTTGTCTGCCTTGCGGAGCGTTACTGTCAGCTGCATATACTCGGCGTCCTTGTCTATCGCCATGCGGTAGCTGAAGAAGCCGTTCGCCTTTGCGTAGCGGTATGTGCTGTCGTCGGTGACGCCCTGCGTGTTGTGCTCTATCATGTAGTGGAGATTATCGTTCTCGTACTGACCGTAACCCGGCTGTACAGTATCGGTAGTGCTGTACTTCGCACGCGGAAGCTTCTCAACAGCCGAGCCGTTGCCCGAGAAGTTCCAGTAGATACCGTAGCGCTGCTGATACTGTCTGAAGTGAGGAGTGAAAGTGAGGTTGTGGTCGGTGTCATTGAGTGTGAACTTCATCGACTTGCCGTCTCTAACGAGGTGGTCGTTTATGGTCTGCATAAACTGAGCTACCGAGCCGCTCTTTATGTTGATAGTCTCATTGGGGGTAACCTTGTCCTTGGGGATAGTTACCCACATACCTGTCGAGCCCGTAGCCATATTCGACTTGCCGAGCTCAGCGCTGAGCACAACGGGACCATACTTGAATCCGTAAACGGTGTTCTTGTCGGGGAGGGAATAAGCCTTGACCTCCTCGGGGATAGTCAGCTCGATAACGTCGCCGCTCTTGAAGTCGCCAGATACCGAAGCATAGTCGTTGACGGTCTTATAGTTATATTTTGTGCCGTTGACCTTGACAGTCATAGCTCCCGCCTTCCAGTCGGGGATACGGAAACGGAATTCGACCGCACCGCTGCCGTCGATAGTGAACTTGGTCGTATCGCCTTCGGGGATAGTGCTGTTCTGGGTTATCTTCATGTTCTTGTCTTCCCAGTTGAGGATAGAGCTCTGATACATATTTACATAGAGGGTATTGTCGCCGTGCATATAAATAGTATCGCCGAGCTTGGAGAAGCTCTCCATACCGCTTCCCGTACAGCACCAGAACTTGTCATACGGTGTGCTGTAGACCTTGAAATAGCCTGTAGCCATAGGCTGGAAGTAGGTGGTCATACCTGTTTCGGGGTTCTGTGATGAGAGGATAGAGTTGTAGTAGGTACCCTCATAGAAGTCCATGTATTTGCTGTCGCCCGTTATTTTGTACAGCTCGCGGCTGAGCTTGAGCATATTGTACGAGTTACAGGTCTCGCAGTTGCAGTTGGTGCGTTCCTTATCGAGGATATCGTCCATACCGAAGTGCTCCCACTCACTGTTTCCGCCTGTGATGTAAGTGTGGTGAGTGACCACCATATCCCAGAATGCTTCGGCGTACTTGAGCTGACGCGTAGCATCTACCTTCTCGCCGTTGATAGTCTTTCCGTTGCAGATCATATAGCGCTTCAGGGCACCGAGGAACTTAGGTATAGTGGTATTAGCGTGCTTGCCGTTGAGGACATTTGCGCCGCCCTTCAGTATAGTCTCGTGAAGATTTGTATCATCGAAGTAATGTGCCGCTACAGCATGGTTGTCCTTGCCTGTGATGGCATAGAGCTCGTACATACAGTCATTCATGCCGCCGTATTCGATAGAGAGTACGGTGCGATGCTTCTGGTCGTTCCAGGTCTTGCATCGGTTGTAGACCCAGTCACCGAGATCTGAGCCGAGGTCTTTTGCAGGAGCATACCCCGTAGCGTTGTAGATGTCGACGATACCTGCCATAAGCTTGTGCATGGTGTACCACGGGACCCAAGCCTCGCTTATAATGTTGGACTTGCCAGCCTCAACATTGTCGAACTGGACCTCCACACCTGTTCCGTTGGGATGAGAGGGAGCCCATATCAGACCCGGCTTGCCTTTTGAGTTCTTCTGACACTCTCTGAGTCCGTCGACGAGAGTGGTCATTCTTTTGTAGAGGTCAGAGCGCTGCTTATCGGTAAGAGAGGGGTTCTGATAAGCCAAAGCTATCGCGGTCATATAGTGACCGACAGTGTGACCGGCGATGTTGGTATTCTCCCAGCCGCCGTAGCGTGTTGCGCCGTAGGTGTTGAGACCCGCATTCTGGCGGAATCCCGCAAGAAGCTTGTTTGTGTCGAATGAGAGAAGGTACTCGACCTCCTTGTTGAATGCGTTGACGCTGTATTCGTCGAGCATAGTGACGTCTCCGATAGAGAAGTCCTGAATGCCCGCGTCAGCAGCCTGTGCCGCGGTCTGACCAAATTGAGGGAATACGGTCGACCCTGCGACGATGACGGCTGACAGTCCGAATGACATGACGCGCCGTAAAACTGATTTTCCCATAGTGTTATTAACACCTCCATTAAAATTTCCCCGCCTAAATTATACATTGGAAAAATGAGTAATCCAACCCACAAAACGAATAAATAGTTCACAAATTGAATTTCACAAAAATTTAGACATACATAAATTTTTCCACATCAAACACAAAAAAGACGTCAAAGCATTCAGCTCTGACGCCTGTATTTCGCACTTTATTTGCCACTCACTCCTCGGGCGGGAAATAGTAATCAAGCAGAAGGTTCACCATGCGAGAGTAGCTCCTGACGCCGTCCTCGACTCCGTTGAGCTTCATGCTCGTGTCCGATGCAGACTCCGAAAAGGCGCTGACTGCATCTGTGTCAAAGACCTCCTTGTCCTCGTTTTCCTCCCAGTAGTTGTCAGGAAGGAAGCGGAACCAGTCGTTCTGAACCTGCGGCGATATCCTGTCGGTCAGCTCGAAGCCCGACTGCACGCCGTTCTCGTATATCTGATTGTGTACGTACTCGAGCGCGTCAAGACAGCCGCTGTACTTCACCTGCGGCTCGTCACTGCCCTGCGTCGCCACAAATGAGATGAAGTTCGCCTCGTCTTCCTGCATGAAGCCCTTGAGGTGGGCAAACTCGTGGCAGATGACCTCGGGCTGTATCTCGGGCACCATGTCCGCGTTGTAGGTCGACTCCATTGAGAACGGGAAGTACATCCCCGCTGTGCCTGTCTGGCTCATGAAGTACGAGAACATTATCGGCTTTGGCTTGGGGTAGTAGCCGCGGAGCTGCGGATACTCCTCCGACGCCTTCTTCATCGCACGTTTGCACTCCGCCTCCGCGTCTATGGTGAGCACGAAGCGGTCGTGCTCGTCGCGCGGCACCTGCAATGCGAGCTCGTTCGCCTCGTCGATGAGCATGGAGTAGAGCTGCTTCAGCTCCTCGTTGTCGTGCTCCTTCGCGGTGAAGTAGCGCTCCGAAAAGCGCGTACAGCCGTACAACGTGAAGCAGTTGAGCGACTCAGTCACCACGACGAATGCGAGTATCCACAGCACCGCCGACACCGACACCGAGGCGACCGTCCCGCGGGACTTCTTCATAAATATGAGCAGTATTATCATCACGGGTATGCCAACTAAAAACAGCACCAGCGCCGCAACTATCATCACCTCTCCGAGCGAGAACGGCAGCAGTCCGCTGAGAAAGACGTAGGGCAGCGATATGTACGGGAAGATGTTCGCGGCGTAGAAGTCCGCGAACCCCTGCGAGAGCCTGCCCGCAGCGGTCAGCACTATCGCCGCTCCGATGAGTATCAGTGGGATAAGGTAGCGTTTCTTCATGGACTTACTTCTCCGCGGCGAGCGGGAGCTCTGTAACTACCTCTGCGTCAAACTGCAGTATCACAAGCGCGTCCTTCGCTGTAACTCCCGAGATACCGTCAACGTCCGCATTCAGCGCTCCGACGGGACTGAGCCCGTATTTGTCCCTGTTGGCAATGGATTGCAGGATAGCGACCGCGTCCGCAACAGTCACCTTGCCGTCAAGATTGGCGTCGCCTATGAGCATCTTGCCCGTATATGTGGACGTCACCTCCACATAGTAGCGCACGCCGTTTATCTGCGCATATATCCTGCACTCGCCCGCACCTGTCGCGGTGATGTCTCCGCTGTCGGAGACAGTCGCAACCTTGTCGTCCGTGGTCGACCAGTCTATCTCCGCCCCCTCGGGAGCATTCACCTTGACCTTGCTCGCGGGGACTTTGTCCGACAGCTCTATCGCGCCTATTTTGCTCTCGGGGATAGTTACGTGCATAGGCTCGTATTCCGAGGTCACGAGCGCGTAGTAGGTCACGCCGTTGTATACGCCGTTTATCGTGCATTTGCCTTTGCCGACAGCCCTGACATTGCCCTCGCTGTCCACTGTCGCGACTGCCTCGTCGGTGGAGCTCCACTCAACGTCCTTGCTGTCAACGCCTGTTATCGCCAAAGCTGCGCTGTTTGTAATGCTGTCAAGCGTGAACTCGCCGATGAGCACGCTCTTTTCGCCGTCCACTACGGGCGCCGATGCGTCGTCCTTCACGACGACGTCGTACTGAGTGAGAGCAATGCCTGTATCAGTCGTCGCCATGATGTAGGTCTTGCCCTTGCCGACTGCGGTTATGGTCACTTTTTTTCCGTCCGCGGTCACGGTCGCGACATTCGTGTCGCCGCTGCTCCAGTAGGGCTTGTATAAAAATTCAAGGTCTATCTCGAACTGCACGTACTCCCCCGCATTGTCAAACGTGAAGGTGCTGCCCTCCTGTGTGACCTCCGCGTGTGCGGTCACGGGAGCTGTCACCTGCGCGGGCAGTACTGCTCCGAGCGCCATGCATAGCGCCGCCGCTCCTGCTAAAAGCCTGATTTTTCTCATAATTTCGTTCTCCTTTATATAAAGTTATATTCATTATAAAATAAAAAGCCGCCCTTGTCAATAAGGGGAGCCCCCTTTGGCGGATTCGCAGGTTAGTAAATTATACCGTTGCATTGCGGCTCGGTAGCCCGCTTTTTCCGTTAAGGTGAGCAGCCTTAAAAGGGCAGCTGTTAAAATGTGGGGTGTCAGTCGGTGAAGCTGTGCGTGAAGTACAGTCCGCCAAAGAGCCTGTACATCAGCTTCGCGAGGTATTCCTCGTCCGCGCGGCAGCCCGTCAGCACGTAGTTCTTCGCTATGCCGTTCATGCCGCCTGCGATGAAATCCACAAGGTAGACGCGGCTGTCCCCCGTGACGTCGCGGAAAAAGTGCTCGCAGTCCATGAAGGAGGCGTACTGAGCGTCGTACAGAAAGTGCATCATGCCGTTCCTGACAAGCAGCTCGAGCAGATGTCGGTGCTCGACGATGAACGCGCTGTAGTGCCTGCAAAAGAGGTTGAAGCTCGCCGAGCGGCAGCCGCAGTCGTTGTCCTCGGGGATAAAGCAGCAGTCGTGCTGTATCATATACGCGATGACGTTCTCCTTCGACCCGAACAGCGAGTAGAAGGTCTGGCGCGAGACGTCCGCCTCCTTGCAGAGGTCACTGACGGATATCTCGGCGAGCGGCGTTCCCTCGAGCAGACGCAGCATCGCGTCCCCGATGAGCTTCTGAGAGAACAGGGCTGTTTTGTTGGTGCCTTTGTACATTGACAAAACCCTTTCATATGTAAAAGTTGAAAATTATCCTTGACAAATGTCAGACTTCATGTTATTATTATATCAGCAACTTTGACAATTGTCAAGCTGCGTATAAAGCTACGGAGGTCAAAAAATGGCAGAACAGGTTACTAAGGATACAAAAATAGGCGAGCTTCTCAGGATAGATGCGGACGTTGCTCCCATTCTTCTGAGCATAGGTATGCACTGCCTCGGATGTCCCGCTTCTCAGAACGAGACTATCGAGGAAGCTGCGGCTGTTCACGGCGTAAATGCCGATGAGCTCGTTGCCGCTCTCAACGAGAAGATAAACGCATAAGTGCTGACAAAAGCATAGGGGAAGACCTCAGCGGTCTTCCCCTTTTTTCGTTTCCCTTTACTTTTCAGTCTTCTTCGGCAGCTTTGCCTTTATCGCTTCAAACTGCGCTTTCAATGCCTTCGGAGGTGCTATCCTCAGCTTCGGGAATGCCTGCTCCAATCGCCTGCCGACGGGATTCCTCTGCGACATGAGCTCCTTATACTTCGCGAGGAGCTCCTCTGCACGCCTGCGGAGCTGAACAGTCTTTTCGTTGATGTCCCCGCCCTTGCCGTGTATTGCGTCCACGCCCTCAAACAGCCTCTCGCCTGCCTTGTCGGATATCTTCCGCATCTCGGCAGATATGCTCTCGAGCACGCGTAGACGCTGCCTGATGTGCATGATGCCCATGACCGTGATGACGAGGTCGCTGGCAAAGCATACATATATGACCACGAGCGCCGCAACTCCCGCGGTGTGGGGGATAAGTCCGACCAGCTTCTCTATCGTCGGGTGTATGATGCGCACCGTCACAAGGCACGCCACTCCCCACAAAAGCGAGAATTTCAGGCAGATATAGCCCTTGACGTTGAAGCGCTCCTCGGAGTAGTCCCACCACTGCTGGTGGAATATCTTCTCGAGCACGAAGCCCGTGACAAGCTCCAGCGACGTCGTCAGCACCACCGAGCCGATATACAACAGTATCACCGTATTGCGGAGCGGATACAATGCAAGCGCCACGATTATGACTCCGACGCCGTATATCGGGCAGTAAGGTCCTCCGAGAAAGCCGCGGTTGATGAATCTGCCGTGCTCGACCGCCTGATACGTCACCTCGAGACACCACCCGAGAAACGCGTATATCAGGAAAAAGCACAGCAGCTGATATACCGAATAAACGATAAATACTCCTCCTCAGAATCCGAGCTCTTCGCCTACGATGATGACCTTGATACGTCCCTTGTGACGCTGCTGAGCGGATATGAGGTAGTTGCAGCAGATGCGTCCGTCGCCGCCGCAGCCGTCGCTCATCTGACGGTCTGCCTTCTTCAGCGATATGCACTCTCCCGTCTTTGCGCAGGGAGTCTCACAGCTCAGGCGCACGCAGTTGGGCGGAGCGGCAGTGTTCTTCACGCGCACCTCTGCCTCATCAAGGTCGCGGACTATCTTGTTATAGCCTGCGATGACAATGACGGAATCAGGTCCGTATGCGATGGCGGCAATGCGGTTGCTGTTGCCGTCGACGTTGTAGAGCACGCCGTCCTCGGTGATGGCGTTGGCGCTCGTGATGTAGACGTCAGCAGAAAATGCCTGCCTGTAGACTGCCTTGACCTCCTCGGGAGTCGCCGCCTTCGAGCGGTCGATGTAGTTGTATCTGCCCGAATTCAGCAGAGCGGGTATGCCGCACTCCTTCATCGACTCGCTTCCGCCGTGAGTGACCGAACAGCCCTCGGGCATGAGCTTCTCGACGAGCGGACAGACATCAGCCGCTGTGGGCGCGTAGTAGAACTCCATATTGTTCTTTTTCAGGTTCTCGCCCGTCTTGTTTATGCGCATTTCGATTATCGTTTTCTTGTTTTCGTTCATATTATTTCTCCTGACTAAAAGTATGCGGAGCCAAGAGCTCCGCATACACATTATTATTCATTGACAGTTTTATTCGTTGTCGGGCTCGAGCAGTGCGTAGTTGCCGTCGTCACGCTTGTATACGACGTTGATAACGCCCGTGTCCGCATTCAGGAACATGAAGAACTCGTGGCTCAGCAGGTTCATCTGGAGGATAGCCTCCTCGACGTTCATCGGGCGGAGCTTGAACTTCTTGTCCTTGATTATCTCGTAGTCGCTTACCTCCTCTACGGGCTCGGCAAAAGCCTCCTTGAAGGCTGTATCCTTCAGCTTCTTCTCTATTCTCGTCTTGTTCTTGCGGATCTGACGGATTATCTTGTCGATAGCGTCGTCGAGAGCAACAGCCTTATCCTCTGCGGAACGCTCTGCACGATAGATCATGCTGTTGTATTTAACTGTGAGCTCAAGAACTATCTGATTCTTGACCTCTGACATAACGATCTTTGCGTCTGCCTCATCTCCGAAGAATTTTCCGAGTCTTGAATTTATCCTTGTTTCGGCGTGTTCTGTGAAGTTCTGCGGGATCTGCATTTTCTTTGCTGTTATGGTTGTTTTCATAGAGTGATGGCCTCCTTAATAAGCTCTCTGATGAGAGCTTTATTTTATGGTTATATTATACCATAAAAACAACGGGCTTACAAGTGAAATTTGTTAATTTTGTTGAAGTTGTACAGCTGAGCACCTGATTTTTGTAAGATTTAACAAATTACGCGCAAAGATTGTCCAGCATGGTCGTGAGTATCTGCTCCGCCGAAACCGGCGTGCTGAACTTGTTCTCGAGCACTACGCAGAACGCTATCGGGTGGGCGTCGTCGTCCACAAAGCCAACAAGAAGCGCGTTCTCCTCCGCGCCCTCCTTGACCTGCGCCGTGCCGCTCTTGATGCCAAGAGCATACCCCGGCACCTGCCAGCCGTAGTTGTTGGCTCCGTTGGTCGTGAGTATCTGGCGGACTGTCGTCGCCGTCGAGGGCGAGAAAAGCTGCTTGCTGAAATCGGTATCCGCCGTCTTCTTGACACTTCCGTTCACGTCCGTGACCTTGGAGATGATGTGCGGCATCGTCATTTTTCCCGTGCCGTTGGCTATGGCGCTCTGCCACATCATGAGCTGCATGGGGCTGACGAGAGTGTCGCCCTGTCCGATACAGCCCCACTGCGTGATGAAGTCGCCCGTATCGGTCAGCGTGGTCGAGGCGCGCTCGCACTGTATGCCGTCGATGTCAAAATACTTGATGTCATCGCCGTTTATCGCGTAGCCGAGCTTCGTGTACTGCGACTTTATGCGCTCGAGCGGCATATCCGAGTCCTGAACGAGCTGCGCGAAATAGGGGTTGCAGCTGTTCTCTATCGCCTGCTGGATATTCTGGTCGCCGTGTCCCCACGACTGGTGGCAGTCTATCGGCTTGCCCTCGCTGTTGATGAACGAGCCCGTGCAGTTGTAGGTCTTGGAGAAAAGCCTCTCCCTGCCCATTATCTCGAGCGCCGATATCACCGTCGATACCTTCTGCGTCGAGCCCGGAACAGTGCGGTACATGACCTTTGACATCAGTGTGCCCGACTCCATTGAGCCGACGTTGTCATAGCCCTTGGTCACGTCGAGCGACGGCAGACTCGTGCAGACGAGCAGCTCTCCTGTCTTGTAGTTGTACGCGCACGCGCAGCCCTTCGCTCCCATGTATGCGTTGTAGACCGCGCGGTTGGCGTCGTGGTCGAGGGTAGTGTATATCGCTGCCTTGCCGCCCTTGTCAACAAGTCCCGACGAAAAGCTGTAGTTGTTGAGATAGTCGATATTCTGCGCGACAAGCGTGTTCTCCATCTGTCCCTTGTCGTCGCCGATGAGGTTGCCGACATCGGTGAAATGACCGTCGGGATAGTCTCCCCTGCCCGAGCCGTCAAAGAGGACGTCTCCGCGCCTGTCGTAGACCATTCCGAGCCTGCGGTCGTCCGAATTCATCATGTAGAACGACGCCTCGCGGTTTATCTTGATGACGAGCACTATCATACCCACAAGGAATATGCTGAGGAAGAGCGTGATTATATGCTGGCATCTCCTGATACTTTTCATTGCTCTCCCCTCACTTTCTTCTGTCCGTCAGCGTGTAGTTTATAGGCGGCTGCGGAGGTACGTCCTGACGCGGAGGAAGCGGCTGAGGCTGCTGCGGAGCGCTCTGCATATGCTGAGGCTGTGCGGGCTGCGGCTTTTTCTGCTCCTGCTTCTTTTTCTTCGGAGCCCTGAATACGGGCGACTGCGCCGCTACGAGCATTCCCGCCATCAGTCCGCTGACGACCATTGACGTTCCGCCCATGGATATGAACGGCAGCGTGACTCCCGTGAAAGGTATCATGTTGCACGAGCCGAAGATGTTCAGCGCCATCTGCACCGAGAACGCCGCTGCTATGCCTGCGCACATCGAGCCGTGATAGTACGAGCGCGGCGGGTTGACGAGCGGTATCGCTACTATCATCAGCAGCACGAATACCGACATCACCGAGAAAAGCAGTCCCCACTCCTCGCTGATAGAGGCGAAGACGATGTCGCTCTCGTATGCGAATACATTGTGCAGGAAGCCGTGTCCCGCTCCCTTGCCGAACCAGCCGCCCTCCGCTATCGCGATGAGCGCCTGCGACTGCTGGTAGCCGTTGCCGTTCTTGTCGCTCCATATGTCGACGAAAAGGCGGTCACGGACGTATGCGGGAGCGAATATCATGCCAATGACCGCAAGCACTGCAAGTACTGCTACTGCTATGATTATCGGCTTTTTCGAGTATTTGCCCTTGGGGTAGCATATCCTCAGCAGGAAGCCCGATACGTATATCGCGCCAAAGGTCGGTATGCTTCCGAGGTCGCGGCACCACCACTGGAACAGGCATATCCCCGCGACGATGCCGAACAGTATGAGGTTCTCGTACACAACGTTGAAGCAGAGCAGCTTGTGCTTCTTCTGCTGCTCAGTGACAGAGGTCGCGCACGCAAGCACAAGCAGCGGCTTCATGAACTCCGACGGCTGTATCGAGGTCGATTTTCCAATGGATATCCACATACTGCGGCTGCCCGTGAACAGCAGGATAATGCCCATGAGTATGCCTATGCCTATCCATATGAGCTTGCGCTTGTCCTCTATCCAGCGGTGGTCGCGGCAGACGAAATAGCCTATCCTGCACGCGATGAGCGCCGCTATCACTGTGATGAAGTGCTTGAACCGGAAGTCAACTCCGCCGAAGCAGGACTGGAATATCAAGCCCATATTCAGTATCAGTATCAGCATGAAGTCGACCGCGTAGGTCTGCTGCCTGAAAAACGGCATTATGATGAAGTAAACGGCGTCGAGTCCGATGACCGCCGCCATGAGCACGAATACGGCGTTGACATCATCATAGCTGCCGTTGTAGAAGACGTTGAAGAGCATAGCTCCGTGCGCGAGCAGCACGAATATGCACGAAAATACATAGGAGACGGGATTGCTCAATGTCTGTCCCTCCTCTTCCTGAATATGAGGCGGCGCTCTCCGACTGTGATGACGTCGTTCTCGCGGAGACGCTTCTGCTCGACGTGTACGCCGTTCACGTACACGCCCGACTTCGAGCCTATATCGGTGATTGTCCACTTGCCGTCCGCGACGTTGAGTATCGCGTGATATCGCGAAACAGACATATCAGGTATGCGGATATCGGCGTTCTCGTGGCGTCCTATCAGTATCTCGTCGCACTCGAGCGGGTACCCGCGGTCGCGGTCGGCAAGCTCCATATCCGCCGCTGTCTTCCGCCAGCGCTTGCGTCCCGAGCTCTTCTCGCGGTACGCCGTTATCATCAGCACGAGCGCGCATATGTCCAGCGCAGCGGCAGATACCGCGCACATTATCAGTTTTGCAGTGTCCATACATGACCCTTTCTTTCTTTTTGTGATATACTTGATTATACCACAAATCAGCCCCTAAAGCAATAAATGAGGGTAAAATCTTGCATTTATTTTGCATTCGCAAAAAACCGCTGCCCTTAACCACTATGCTTATATGGCAGTATTACGGGAATCTATTGAGGAGGACCCTTTTGAAAAAGGGTCCCTCCTCAAACTCCTCCCCTAAAACTTTCAATTTAAATTTTGCCCCTATGGGGTGCTCTCAGGAAAGAGAAATACTTACTCTTGTCATATCAGGAGAGTACCCCATAGGGGCAAAATTTGGACTAAAAGTCTTTGGAAAAGGGTCTGGGGAAGAACCTTTCTTCAGAAAGGTTTTCCCCAGTAAATACTCATATTGCTTCCATATAAGCATAACGATTAAGAACAGCGGTTGTTGTCATACGTTGTAGATTATCTCGGAATAAGTCGGGATAGGCCAGTAGCTAAGCGGCATATTCAGCTCAATCTCGTCTGCGATGCTGCGCATGATGTCCATTTCCGCGAGCACGTAGTCGTGATAAAACTCCGCCTGCTTCAGGACGTCCTTTATCTCGCACGCAGCCGCTACCTGCTTCTCCAGACGCTCTATCGACTCGTAGAAGCGGTCGCAGAGGTCGTTGAGCTTCGCGGCTATCTTCTCCTCCGCCTTCGAGGTGATGCCTACCGACTTCTTGCACGCGATAGCCTGACAGAGCTTGTCGAGGTACTCGAGAGATGCGGGCAGGAGCTGCTTTCTCGCCATTTCTACCATTGTACGCGCCTCGATTCGTCTCGTCTTGGAGTACTTCTCGAGGTGTATCTCGGTGCGGGCTGTGAGCTCCTCGCGGTTGTATATGCCGAATTTACGCAGTATGCGCAGATTCTTCTCGTCCGTGTAGTGAGGCATACAGTCAACAGTGGAAGGATAGTTGGGAAGTCCGCGCCTCTCTGCCTCCTTGACCCACTCGGGCGAGTATCCGTCGCCGTTGAAAATGATGCGGCGGTGCTTCTTGAGCACGTCCTTCAGGAGCTTCTTGACCTCCGCCTCGAAGTGCTCGGAGTCCTTGTGGGGCTCGAGTATCTCAGTGAACTGGCTGAGCTCCTCGGATACGATAGTGTTGAGCAGGGTGTTCGGGCACGCGATGTTATCGGACGAGCCCACCATGCGGAACTCGAAGCGGTTTCCTGTGAATGCAAACGGCGAGGTGCGGTTTCTGTCTGTCGAATCCTTCGGGAACGACGGCAGTGCATTAACGCCTATCTCGAACGCCTTCGCCTGCGTCTTGTAGACGCCGTCCTCCTCGATAGCCTTGAGCACTGCGTCGAGCTCCTCGCCGAGGAACATCGAGATGATAGCGGGCGGAGCTTCGTCCGCGCCGAGACGGTGGTCGTTGCCTGCGGAAGCGGCTGAAAGGCGCATCAGGTCGGCATATTCATCAACGCCCTTGATGAGAGCGCAGAGTATCGTCAGGAACTGGAGGTTCTCCATGGGCGTGTCGCCGGGGTCGAGGAGATTCTGTCCGTCATTGGTGGACATCGACCAGTTGTTATGCTTTCCCGAGCCGTTGACGCCCTCGAACGGCTTCTCGTGGAGGAGGCAGACAAGTCCGTGCTTGAGCGCGACCTTCTCCATTATCTCCATTGCAAGCTCGTTCTGGTCAGTGCCGAGGTTGGACGTCGTGAAGATAGGCGCCATCTCGTGCTGTGCGGGAGCTACCTCGTTGTGCTTGGTCTTGGAGTAGATGCCGAGCTTCCAGAGCTCCTCGTCGAGCTCCGCCATATAAGCGGCAATTCTCGGCTTCAGATTTGCGAAGTACTGGTCGTCGAGGTCCTGTCCCTTCGGAGGCTTCGCGCCGAAAAGTGTACGTCCCGTGAGGACAAGGTCCTCGCGGCGGTCGTATTTCTGTTTATCTATGAGGAAATATTCCTGCTCGGCGCCGACTGTTGAGGTCACGCGTGTCACATTCTCGTTGCCGAACAGCTTCAGGAAGCGGACAGCCGTCTTGCTGAGCGCGTCCATGGAGCGGAGAAGCGGGGTCTTCTTGTCGAGAGTCTCGCCCGTGTAGGAGACGAATACGGTCGGGATATACAGACTGCCCTCCTTGACGAAGCAGTAGGACGTCGGGTCCCATGCAGTATAGCCGCGCGCAGAGCTGGTGCGGCGCAGACCTCCCGACGGGAACGACGATGCGTCAGGCTCGCCCTTGATGAGCGCCTTGCCCGAGAATTCCATGAGCGCCGTGCCGTTCGGTCCGGGACTGATGAAGGAGTCATGCTTCTCGGCTGTGGAGCCCGTCATCGGCTGGAACCAGTGGGTATAGTGCGTAGCGCCGAGCTCGAGAGCCCAGTCCTTGATAGCGTTTGCTACTACGTCAGCCGTCTCGGTGTCGAGAGGCTCGCCCTTTTCCATAGTTCTTCTGAGGTTCTTGTAGATGTTCTTGGGGAGCTTGTTCTTCATTACGGTCTCGTTGAAGACACTGCATCCGAAGATCTCAGGGATATTCGCCATAAAAATTTCCTCCAGTTTGCAAAGCTGCTGCGGAACCTGTCATATGCAGCAGATTCTGAATTCTCCATTGATTATTACATTATATCACAATCTATCAGAAAATGCAACAGGAGCGCACATAATCAGCCGTATTATTTTTATATAACGCAAAATCGGGGCAAATCATATCATTTTTATTCAACCGCCGCCTTTTATTTATCTATTCCGACAAAATTTGCACAAATCCAAAAAACCCCTTGAAATCAGCATTTCTTAGTAGTATAATTTAGAAGTTCGTGATTTGTTATTTATCTCATAAAGGGGTATCAGTATGGAAAAATCAGCAGTCAAGCCTACCGAAGAAAAACTGAAGCCGAAGCTGTTTTCGGTCATCAAGAATTACTCGCTCTCGCAGTTCGCTAAGGACGTCGTTGCGGGCGTTATCGTCGCGATAATCGCTCTGCCGCTGTCTATCGCGCTCGCGCTCGCGTCGGGAGTAGGTCCCGAGCAGGGTCTGTACACCGCTATCGTGGCGGGATTCATAGTCGCCTTCCTCGGAGGAAGCCGCGTGCAGATCGCAGGTCCTACCGCTGCATTTGCCACTATCGTTGCAGGAATAGTCGCGACCGAGGGCATGGACGGTCTCGTCATCTCCACGATCTTAGCAGGCATTATCCTCGTCATCATGGGACTCTGCCGCTTCGGCGTGCTCCTCAAGTACATCCCAGGCACGATAACAAGCGGATTTACGTTCGGTATCGCGGTCACTATCCTCATCGGTCAGATAAAGGATTTCCTCGGTCTGACCTTCAAGAACGCTCCCATCGAGACCGTGGACAAGGTCAAGGAGATATTCCTCTGCATTGGTTCATTCAACTGGCAGGCACTCGTCATCGGTCTTATCTCCCTCGCTATCCTTATACTCTGGCCTAAAAAGCTCGAGAAGATACCCGCCTCGCTCATCGCAGTCATTGTCTGCTCGCTCATCGTCAAGTTCTCGGGTATGCACGTAAATACTATCGAAACGCTCTACACTATCTCCTCCGACCCGCCGCACCTCACGGTGCCCGAGGTGTCGTTCGCACGAGTTAAGGCTCTGCTCCCGAATGCGTTCACTATCGCTGTCCTCGCGGCAGTCGAGTCCCTGCTCTCCTGCGTTGTCGCGGACGGTATGATAGGCTCGAAGCACCGCTCGAATATGGAGCTCATCGCGCAGGGTCTTGCCAATGTCGGTTCGGCACTGTTCGGCGGTATCCCCGCTACAGGCGCTATCGCGCGTACTGCCGCTAACGTCAAGAACGGCGGTCGTACTCCCGTTGCAGGAATGGTACACTCGGTCGTTGTACTGCTGATTCTCGTCCTGCTCATGCCCTACGCGAAGTATATCCCCATGCCCACTATCGCCGCTATCCTCTTCATCGTGGCGTATAATATGTGCGGCTGGAGAAATATCCGCAACACTATTAAGACCGCTCCAAAGAGCGATATCATCGTCCTCTTCGTGACGCTGATACTCACCATCGTATTCGACCTCGTGGTCGCTATCGGTATCGGACTCGTACTCGCCGCCCTCCTCTTCATGAAGCGCATGGCTGACGTCACCGAGGCGCACGCGTGGGTGGACATCGACGACGAGGAGACCGACCCCGACAACATCCTCCTCAAGAAGATTCCCGACGGCACACGCGTCTACGAGATAAACGGTCCGATGTTCTTTGCGGCGGCGGACAAGTACAAGTATATGCTCGACGACAAGAACATCGACGTTCTCTGCATCCGTATGCGTAACGTTCCCGCTGTCGACGCGACGGGCGTTGAGGCTCTCTACCGCATTGTCAAGCGCTGTGAGCGCCACAATGTCAAGGTCGTGTTCTCGCACGTCAACGAGCAGCCCATGAAGGCTATGGAAAAGGCGGGACTTGTCAAGCTCGTCGGCAAGAAGAACTTCTGCTCGCATATCGATACAGCACTCCTCCGTGCCGAGGAGATAGAGCGTGAGATAAGGCACGCATAACAAGGGCGCTGCCCTTGACCCGCCAGAGGCTCTGCCTCTGGACTCTGCAAGGGCTCTGCCTCTGGACTCTGCAAGGGCTCTGCTCTTGACCCGCTGGGGCTCTGCCCCAGACCCCGGCAGGGAACAGCGTCCCCTGCACCCCCAATTTCGCGGCATAGCTGTTCCAAAACGGTAGTGATCGCCGCGCGGCTCACAAATATCAAAAAGAAGCGGATAGACAAATTGCCTATCCGCTTTGTTTTATTTGCGCTGCTGTGTAGTCTGCGTATTGCGCGGAGTCTTCTCCACCTTCGTGTTGAGGAAGGTGTCCCTGTTCTCCGTGAATTTCATGCTGTCCTTGACTGTGTAGTCGGACGCGCTGTTATTCATATGTACCGTTTTCAGCTCCGAGAGCTTCGGCAGGACAACAACACAGGCTATTATCAGTCCGATAAGAAAGCTAACTAATATTCCGCCCATATCATCAACCTCCCGTCAGTATGTGCAGCAGTATCCACAGTATCGAACCGAGCACGCCTACGCCGCCCGTGATGCCAAGGAACATTCCCGCTGCCTTGCCCACATCCGCAGGCAGATTGCCCACGAGCTTGCCCGTCTGACCGTTCATGGCAAAGGTGTACTTCTTGCCGTTCCAGTCAGTATTAAGCAGCCACACAGGATAGAGCGCATACTGCGCCTTGCCGCCCTTGAGCTTGACCGCGCTGCTCTCGCAGTGTACCGAGTCATAGCCGCGGACAGTCGCCGCAAATGCTGCCTCTGTGCTCTTCTTGATTCGCGTATTCGCACGCTCGACGCTCTCCTGCGAGGTCACGTCGTACTTATCTGCAAGATAACCCGAAAGATAAGCCGTCTTGAAGTCCACCGCCTGAGAGAAATCAAACGGCTCTATGGACTCCATAAGGTCATCGGGCATCTTCTTCGAGCCGTCCACAGGCACGTGCGCGAATGCTATCTTACCCTTGCGGACCGCCTGATAATAGGACGTTTCCACATAGCGGTAGTTGGCGTCGCTCCACGTCTTTTTCTTCTCCGCACGGAAGCACATACTCGCGTCAGCCTCCGCACCGAACAGCCAAACAGGTACGTAAAGTCCCTTTATCTCCTCAATGTGGTTCTGGTCCTTGAACACCTTCGGTAGCAGCGACTTGCCCGACACGTACTTCTCGTACGCAGCCTTTGCTGCATCCTTGTTGAGCTTGAACGGGATGACGAGGTCGGGACGAAGGTCGCCCGAGAATGTGCCCGCCATGATGACGGGGTTGTTGCAGTAGGGACAGAACGACGCGCCTGTGGTCTCCTCGGCGATTATCTGTCCGCCGCAGGATTTGCAGGAGTAGACGCGCATATTGCTCGCCTCTCCCTCTTCCCACTCGCTGCCGCCCGTCGACTCCCACGACATATCGTCGCCCGTGGATTCGCTGAGCTGCTCGTTGTAGTCCTGTACTGTCTCGACGTCAAATTCGGTATCGCAGTAAGGACACTTCATTTTCTGCGCCGTGCTGTTGAATTCGAGCTTGGCTCCGCAGCACGGGCACTTGTATTCGTTAGCATAGGACATAGCTTACCTCCGACGCAGCGAGATCACTTAACTATATCGTCGTCGTTGAAGGGGTCACCACACTCGCCGCAGAACTTGGGCGGGTTGAACGGGTCAGCGGGCTCCCAGCCGCACTTGTCGCACTTGTACTTGGGAGCGTCAGCGGGCTTGGGGCTGCCGCACTCAGCGCAGAACTTGCCCTTATTCAGAGCGCCGCATGAGCAGGTCCAGCCCTCGGAATCAGCGGGCTTGGGGCTGCCGCACTCAGCGCAGAATTTGCCTGTATTGCCTGTATGTCCGCATGAGCAAGCCCATGTATCGGCTGCGGGAGCGGGAGCTGGCATAGGCTTGCCGCAGTCAGCGCAGAACTTGCCTGTATTGCCGACCTTGCCGCAAGCGCAGTTCCATGTAGCACCGCCGCCTGCAACGGCAGCACCTGCTGCTGCACCTGCTGCCGCAGCATTGTTCTGAGCGCCCATAGCGAAGAGGTTCTGGGGGTTCATGCCGCCTACCTGCTGAGCCATATTAAGACCGTAGAAGCCCATAGCAGCGCCGTTCGGATTGTCTGCCGCCTTCTTCATAGCCTCAGCCTGAGCGCCTACGAGAGTAGAAGCAGCGTGAGTAGCGTTTGTATCCCACATGAGGTTCTCGTACTTCTTGATACGCTCCTTGTCCTCATCGGGAATGCTTACGGACTCAATAGCGAGTGTTACGAGCTCAAGACCGCGCTGTTCGAGCCAGAACGGGTTGAGCAGTGACTTCATAGCCTCTGTGATATCCTCAGTATGTGCGGGGAGCTGGTCGTACTGGATATTCTGGCTCAGCTTTGCAAATGCAGGCTGGAGCTTTGCGTATACTTCGCCCTTGAGCTGCTCCTCGATCTCTGAGAACTTGTAGGACTCCTTAACGTTGCCGCAGAGCTTGTAGAGTGTCATAGGATTGGCTACCTTCAGTGAGAAGAGACCGAAGCAGCGGAGGTCAACTGTAAAGCTCATATCGAGCTTGGGATAATCAACAGTGAACGGAACAGGACGCGGAGTGCCGAACTTCTTGTTCGTCATCTCCTTGATGTTGAAGTAGTAGATACGCTGATCGTGAGCCGTCTCACCGCCGAAGGTCACACGTCTTGCGAGTACCTGAACGGTATCCTTCAGGCTGCCGAGGAGGTTGCCCGAGAATACTGAAGGCTCTGTGGATGTATCGTATACGTATTCGCCCGAAACGGCGCAGATCTCGACAGGCTGACCCTGATCGACGATCATCATGCACTGACCCTCATTGACAACGATAACGCTTCCGTTAGTGATGATGTTGTCGCTGCCCTTGGTGTTGACGCCCTTCTTGACCTGCTTCTGTCCCTTGACAACGAATGTGTCGTTCGGGATAGTATCGCAGTAGAAGAATTCCTTCCACTGGTCTGCGATCATTGCGCTTCCCGCACCAATGATAGCCTGACCGATTCCTGTGTTCATAGCGGAATTTGCAGCGTTTCTGATGATTTGTTTAAGTCCCATGATAAAAGCTCCTTTCGGGTCATACCCTTGAAATTACGGCGAAAGCCGTATAATAAGCATTTTCATGTCGAATGACCGACATTAATTAATTATAACATACAATTACTAAAAATGCAATAAGCTGCACGAATTTTTTGTGATTTTTGTTTTTTCGGCGAAAAATAAGAAAAACTCGGGTGTACAAAAATGTGCTCCCGAGTTTTTGATGCTTACTCCCACTCGCTCCACACCTCGGGACAATAGCCTACCGTAGCCATTTTCCCGTTGCGGACTATGGGCGTTTTTATGAGCTGCTGGTTCTCGAACAGCTTCTCCTCGCGGTCGCTGTCGGAGAGGTATTTCATCAGCGTGAGGGTCTCCTTGTCCTTCGCGGACTCGTTTATCAGCGATTCTATGCCGTTTACGGCACGCTTCACGTTGTCGAACTCGCCGCGGCTCATGCCCTTTTCCTTCATGTCTATCGACTGGAATCTGATGCCGCGCTCCTTGAACCAACGCTCTGCCTTTTTCGTGTCGAAGCACTTCTTTGCCCCGAATATCTGGATATTCACGCTCAGTCCTCCTTTACGGCGATGTCGGTCAGCTCGCTGAGGTCTCCCGCTTTTCTGAAGTCGATACTGATGAGGTCGAGTCCGCTCTGCGCGAAATACAGCCTCATAGTCGTGAAGCGCGAGAACATCGGTATCTTCGTCGAGTGCGTGACGAGGGCGCCGCCCGTGCCGTTCCATGTGAGCGTGCCGCTCGCTGTGCCCATGGCAAATATGGTCAGCGGTATCTGCGCGAGCTCGCTCTGCTGCGATGACGCCGTCACCGAGACCTCGTACCAGCCAGGCTCTATTACGGTCAGCGCAAAGCTGTGATTCGTCCCTTTTACCGATTTTACGCTGCTCAGGTCAATGCTCAGCCCGTCGGTCAGGTCGTAGAAGATAACGGGCTCGTCCGAGGACTGCTCCTCTGCGGGACGCCCCTCTATCGTGACGGTGTCCTCCTCCCCTATCGTGCGCCTGAACGCGTTCGTCGTGAGGATAAAGCGGCAGATATTGGCGGCATTCCGCTGTAATTCACCGCGCGTGAGGTCTCCCGAGGCGAGGCTCGCAAGGGTGTTGTCGGGATTCTCGTCGCCGTCCGCGCAGACCATGTACACGTCGTTCTGAGCCTTCGCCATAGCCGCAAAGTCGCTGTCGTCGTACTCCTGACCGCGGCGGTTTATCTTAGCCCACCAGTCCGTCATCGTGAAGCCCGTGAAGCCCCAGTCACCGCGCAGAATTGTGGTGTTGAGGTCGTAATTGCCCGCTGTCCACAAGCCGTTGACCTTGCCGTAGGTCGTCATTATCGACCTGCCGCCGCCCTGCTTTACGGCTATTTCAAAGCCTTTCAGGTATATCTCGCGGAGGGCGCGCTCCGAGACGACGGAGTCGAGGAAATGGCGGTTAGTCTCCTGATTGTTGCCGCAGAAGTGCTTTATCGTGCCCTCGGCGCCCGATTCGTGCAGTCCGCGCAGCTCCGCCGCCGCCATAGCTCCCGTGAGGTAGGGGTCCTCCGAGAAATACTCGAAATTTCGCCCGTTGAGGGGGTGGCGGTGGATATTCATTCCAGGTCCGAGCAGGCAGTCCACCTTGTTCGCTGTCATTTCCATCCCCATACAGCGGAAAAGCTCCGTGGCGAGCTCCTTGTTGAAGGTCGAGGCTATCATCGTGCCGTTTGGCAGGCTGAACGCCTTTGTTCCGCAGTCGAGGCGCATTCCCGAGGGTCCGTCCGAGCAGCAAGCCGCAGGTATACCGAGCTCATTGAGCCTGTCCGTGACGCCGCCGAATGCGGACGCCGTTCCCGCGGTAACTCGCGGACTTCCCATGCCCTCGCCGCGTATGATGCACGCGAGCTCGTTGTCAGTGAGCTGCGCGATGAATTCGTCCATTGTGTGTCCGCCGCGGTAGACGTCGGCGAGACGAATGCCCCTATCGCCCGTAAATCCGAGCTCTGCGGGGAGTCCTGCAAGTCGGCGCGCATCCTCGTCGACCTCGCTGAGCGGTACTGCCTCGAAGCCGACCTTGAAGCCGTCGCCGTCGGGGACGGGACGGAAGCGCTCGAATGCCTCCACAGGCGCGAGTGCCTGCTCGCAGCGGCGTACCACCGCCGTTTCGTGGAGCTCGATGTTCGCCGAAGCCTCGCTGTCGCAGCCGCCGATGAAGAAGCTGTACCTGCCCTTTTCAAGCACGAAGCAGCTCTTGTTGCCTGTCGCGCCGCTGTCGTCGTAGGAGGCGTTGTCGCTGAGGTCTGCGGTCAGTATGAGGGTCTGCTCCTCGTTCGGAGCAAGGTCGCGCGTTTTCTCAAAGGCGCAGAGTGTCTTGACGGGCTGTCCGAGCTCGCCCTGCGGACGGCTGAGGTACATCATCACGACCTCCTTGCCGTTGTATTTGCCTGTATTGCGCACTTTCACGTATATGCTCGCGGTCAGTCCGCTGACGTCGCAGGTCTGCACGGAAACGTCAAAGGTCGTGTATGAGAGTCCGAAGCCGAACGGATAGCGCACCTTCTCGGGCGCGAATGTGTCAAAATATCGGTATCC
Organism: Anaerotruncus sp. MC2020; assembly: GCA_000701945.1. GTDB lineage: Bacteria > Bacillota > Clostridia > Oscillospirales > Ruminococcaceae > Ruminococcus > Ruminococcus flavefaciens_B. The sequence goes on along the minus strand of JNKE01000017.1, from coordinate 166,462 downwards.
GACGTAGATGTCCTCCGCATAGCAGTTGCGCTCGCGGTCGCCGAAATACTTGTGCGAGGGGTAGTCCTCGACGCTGTAGGCGATGGTGTCGGGCAGCTTGCCGCAGGGGCTTATCCTGCCCGTCAGCACGTCAGCGCAGCCCGTACCGCCCGTCATGCCGCCCTGCCACACGTACAGCAGAGCATCGGGAGCCGTGCTCTCGATGTATTCGAGGTCGATGAGCCCGCCTACATTCAGCAGAACTACGACCTGCTTGAAGCCCGCACGCACCTTCGCGAGCATATCCTTTTCCTTGTCCGTCAGCAGGAATGAGCCCGCCTCAACGCGCGATTCCATTTCCTCGCCCGCTGTTCGTCCGATGATGACTATCGCTGTTTCGCCCTTTGCTGCGGCATTTGCGACTGTTTCATCATCGAGCGGCATCTCCTCCTGCGACCACGGCTCGTCGCCCCAGCCCTTGCCGAGCTCAATGGGGTTAGCCTCGTCCCACTCGCGGTAGATGCCGAGGAGCTCCTCGTTCACCTTCACGCCCGCCTCGATAAGTCCGTCCGTTATGCCCGTAACCTTAGCCACGTTGACCATTCCGCCCGAGCCTGTGCCGCTCTTGTAGTAGTGGAGCTGAATGCGTCCGAATACCGAGACTGTCTCGTCCTTGCTCAGCGGCAGAGCGCCGTTTTCGTTTCGGAGCATGACTATGCCCTCCGCCGCAACGTCTGCGGCTGTGCGGAGATAGTGCTCCCAGTCAAGAATCCTGTTCATTAGCTTGTCCTCGCTTTACAAAATGTATGCTATAATTGCCCGATTTGCGCATCTGCAAGGGCATTTTGATGATTATAATGAATGCTTTTCATCCATTATAGCATAGTTTTGTTAAAAATGCAAGTGCACAGCGGAATCGCCGCTTTTGAGCTCATGCTCCCATATCATACCGACGGGAGTAAAAAATACCTCCGAAACAGCCGTCTGCCGCTTCTCATAGGGAAGCACGGCTGTTCCGAAAGTATTACAAACGTACATCGGAGAAGGTCAGAATAGTACCCGATAGATTCTTCCGCTGTAACAGTATTTGCTTACAGTCGTATTCATCACTTCAGACATCCGTTATCCTTACCTGCCGAACGTTTTTTATCCTGCGGAGTCTGCGCGATACGGCTTCGTCTTCGGAAGCGGTCTCGAAATGGATATCGGCAGTAAAATGCGAAACAAGCGTATTCTTTTCGTCTTTCACCACATTTGCCGTATGTGCGATTATATTGCCGTTTAGACGCCTGATGACGTTGGATATCTCGCCAACCAGACCTACCCTGTCAAGGGATATTACTTCTATTCGTTTCATGTTATTCCTCCTGAAAATAAAAGCAGTCTGCCTCCGCGGCAGACTGCTTGCTTACAGGCAGAATTTGCCTATGATACAGAAAGCGCGGGGCTCGTTGTACAAATATTCATTTTACACATATGTACCTGCATAACAAGCACCTCCATAAATGAATACCAGTTTACTATGTTTATATTATACTATAATACGCATACTTTGTCAATAGGATTTCTATGAATAGTTTATTGACATTTGCTCTAAGCAGCTATATAATCATATTATAACAAGCTGCAAGCCTGCTGCTCCTCGTCGAAAAGCTCTGTTATCGTCGGGCTGTCGCCGCATATCGGACAGCTCGGCACGCGCTTCGGCAGCTTTACCCTTCGCCATCCCATTTTCAGACCGTCAAATATGAGCATACTGCCCGTGAGCAGCTCGCCCTGACCTGTGATGTACTTCACCGCTTCAAGCGCCTGCATGGAGCCGATAACTCCCGCCATTGCGCCGATAACTCCCGCCTCGCGGCAGCTCGGTACTGCGTCCCTCGGCGGCGGAGCTCCGAATATGCAGCGGTAGCACGGTCCCTGCTCGGGGACGTAGGTCATAAGCTGTCCCTCAAAGCGGAGTATGCCTGCGTGACAGAAGGGCTTGCGTCCGAGCACACAGGCGTCGTTTATGAGAAACTTCGTGGGGAAGTTGTCCGCGCCGTCGATGATGAAGTCGTAGTCGGCTATCATCTCGGCGATGTTCTTGCTGCTGACGTACTCGTGATACGTCCTGACCGTAACGTCGGGATTCAGCGCCTTTACAGTCTCCGCGGCGGACTGCACCTTCGGCTTGCCAACGTCATCGGTGGTGTGGATTATCTGCCTTTGCAGGTTTGACAGCTCCACGCTGTCGCAGTCGGCAATGCCTATCGTGCTGACTCCCGCGGCGGCAAGATACATCGCGGCGGGAGCTCCGAGACCTCCTGCGCCGATGATGAGCACCCTTGCCGCGAGGAGCTTCTTCTGTCCCCTCACGCCTATTTCCTTCAGCTTGATATGCCTCGAATAGCGTTCGAGCTGTTCGTCTGTTAAAGCCATTTTTGCCTCCCGAAAGGATAATGATATGAAAAGTATAAACGCTGCGGAGCTTTCCGCTCTCGATACCGAAAAGGTGCTCCTTCTCGACATAAGGAGCCGTGAAGAATTTGAAAACAGCGGTATCATAGGCTCGGTAAATGTGCCCTTTGACGAGATATCAACGGGGCTTTCAAAGCTCCCGAAGGACAAGCCTGTCTATGTCCTGTGCAGGACGGGCGACCTCAGCGAGGAAGTCGCTGAGATACTCGAGGACCGCGGCTACGACGTGTACAATATCGAGGGTGGTCATGCCGCATATGTCGTAAGTCTGGCAAGCTCCAAGCTGTAGCGTCAATTCCTACCTGTTCAATAAGTATAGCATATGCGCACCGCCTTTTCAAGGGCGCAGGATATAGCTTTTTTCTATAATCTCATTCAGACGTGCCGCCATGACACAAAAAAGCACCCGCTTCTGTGCGCTATCCTTAACGGAAAAAGCGGGTCACCGAGCCTCGAACTTGCGTTCTGAACTCAGTGACCCACGAAACAGGCTGAAGGGACACCCTTCTGCGGGTGCTCTTGATTTATTCTTCTGTCCTTGTCACGGCTATGCCGAGCACGTCAAGGCTCGCCTTGTCAACCGCTGACGGGCACTCGCTCATCAGCTCGCTCGCGTTCTGTACCTTCGGGAACGCCGTAACATCGCGGAGGCTGTCCGCGCCGCACATTATCATTGCGAGGCGGTCGAGTCCGATGCCCATGCCGCCGTGAGGAGGCGCCGCATAACGGTAGGCGTCAACGAGGAAGCCGAACTTTGCGTCTATCTCCTCGTCGGTCATGCCGAGAGCCTCGAACATCCTCTGCTGGAGCTCGAAGTCAGTGATACGCATAGAGCCGCTGGAGAGCTCCGTGCCGTTGAGGACGAGGTCCCACGCCTTTGCACGGACGTTCGCGGGGTCGGTGTCGAGGTACTCGAGGCACTCCTCCATAGGCATTGTGAAGGGGTGGTGAGCCGCTACCCATGTGCCGCTCTCGTCGTCAAACTCGAAGAAGGGCATCTCCGTTATCCACAGGAAGTTGTACTTGTCCTCGGGGATAACGCCGAGCCTCTTTCCGCAGATGAGGCGGATAGCTCCGAGCGTGGAGAGCACGGTCTTGGTCTTGTCCGCGCAGATGAGCACGAGGTCGCCCTCATGCGCGTCTACTGCGGCGCATATCTTCTCGAGGTCGCCGTCAGCAAGGAACTTCTTGAACGAGCAGTTGGGCTCGTCTGCCCAGCGTATGTAGGCAAGTCCCTTTGCTCCGATGCCCTTTGCGTGCTCGACGAGTTTGTCTATCTCCTTGCGGGTGTAGGTCGCCGCGCCTTCCTTGACGTTGATAGCGCGGACAGAACCGCCTTCCTCTATTGCGTTCTTGAATACGACAAAGTCGATGTCCTTGACTGTGTCGGTGATGTCCTGTATCTCGAAGCCGAAGCGTGTATCGGGCTTGTCCGAGCCGTAGCGGTTCATCGCGTCGGCAAATGTGAGGCGCTGGAGCGGGAGCTGTACGTCAACTCCTATTACCTCCTTGAATACGCGCTGAATAAAGCCCTCGACGCACTCCTGTATGTCCTCGGCGTCAACGAATGACATCTCGAGGTCTATCTGCGTGAACTCGGGCTGGCGGTCTGCGCGGAGGTCCTCGTCGCGGAAGCAGCGAGCGAGCTGGATATAGCGGTCATAGCCCGCTATCATGAGGAGCTGCTTGTATATCTGCGGCGACTGCGGCAGAGCGTAGAACTTGCCGGGGTGTACTCGCGAGGGGATGAGGTAGTCTCTTGCGCCCTCGGGTGTGGACTTCATCATCATCGGCGTCTCTATCTCGAGGAAGCCGTTCTCGTAGAAGTATTCGCGCGTTACCTTCGCAATCTCGTGGCGCATGATGATGTTCTGCTGGAGCGGTGCGCGGCGGAGGTCGAGGTAGCGGTACTTGAGGCGGAGCTCCTCGTTGACCTTTGTCTCGTTGGTTATCTCAAACGGCGTAGTTTCCGCCTTTGAGAGTATTCGCAGGTCGCTTACGAATATCTCGACATTGCCTGTTTTGAGCTTGTCGTTCTTGCTCTCGCGCTCGATGACCTCGCCCTTTGCCATGAGTACGTACTCGCTCTTGCAGGTCGACGCCTTCTCGAATACGGCGGGGTCGGACTTGTCATTGAACATCAGCTGTACAACGCCCGTCCTGTCGCGGAGAACGATGAATATAACGCCGCCCTTGTCTCTTATCCTCTCAACGAAGCCGCCTACAACGACTTCCTTGCCTATCTCAGTGACTTCTCCGCAGTAATGCGTCCTTTTGAGTCCCTTCATACTGTCCATTTATTTATCCTCCCCTGTGAATGCGAAGAGTGAGCCGTTGCCGCCTGTCTCCTCGTCCATAAAATCAAGCATCTTGTTGAAGTAGACCTCCTCGAACGAAGCAGCGAACTTGTCGCCGAGGTAAATGGTCACTTCCTCGCCCTTTTCCATTTCCTTGAGCTTTGCCTTGCCCTCCTCGAGCTCGTTGTCTCCGAGGACTATCGTGAACGCCGCGCCTATCTTGTTGGCGTACTTCATCTGCGCCTTCAGACCGCGTCCCATGAGGTCGTACTCGGCAAAGTAGCCGTACTCGCGGAGCGCCCGCGTGAGCTCCATAGCCTTTTCAAGCGCCGCATCGCCCATAGTTGCGAAGTAGATGTCGCACTTCTTGCGCGGCAGGAAGCCACACTCCTGCTTGTCCATGACGAGCAGAAGGCGCTCAATGCCCATGCCGAAGCCGAGAGCGGGTGTCGGCTGTCCGCCGAGCTGCTCAATGAGCCCGTCGTAGCGTCCGCCGCCGCAGACTGTTCCCTGCGCGCCTATCTCGGTGGTGATGAACTCGAAAACTGTCTTGGTGTAGTAGTCGAGTCCGCGTACTATCTTGGGGTCGACAGTGTAGGCAATGCCCGCATTGTCGAGGTATTTTTTCAGCTTCGTGAAGTGGTCGCTGCACTCCTCGCAGAGATAATCGAGGATAATGGGAGCGTCCTTTGCTATCTCGCGATCCTCGGGGCTCTTGCAGTCGAGGAGACGCATCGGGTTCTTGACGAGGCGCTCCTTGCAGGTGTCGCAGAGCTCGTCCTTGCGCGGCTCGAAGTAAGCCCTCAGTGCCTCGTGGTACTTGGCGCGGCAGGTCGGGCATCCGATAGAGTTGATGTGGAGCTCGATGTTTTTAAGTCCGAGCCTGTCGAGTATGTTCTTGGCAAGGCTGATGACCTCGGCGTCCGCGGACGGAGCGGGGCTTCCCGCCATTTCAAGTCCGAACTGGTGGAACTCGCGGAGCCTTCCCGCCTGCGGTCTCTCGTGGCGGAAGCAGGAGATGATGTAGAATATCCTCTGCGGCAGAGCCTCGTTGAGCATTCCGTTCTGGAGCATTGCACGGATAGCGCAGGCGGTGCCCTCGGGACGGAGCGTGAACTCGGTCTCCTTAGCCTTTACGGTATACATCTCCTTCTGCACTACGTCCGTCGTCTCGCCGACAGAGCGCAGGAAGAGGTCGGTATTCTCGAAGGTGGGGAAGCGCAGTTCTCCGAAGCCGTAGCTCTCAGCTGTCTCTCGCGCTATCTTCTCCACGGTATACCACTTGTGTATATCCTTCGGGAGAACGTCCTCGGTGCCGTTGGGACGCTTGATGTTATTAGCCATAGTTTTCAGCCTTTCAAATCAGATTTTATACAATAGAGCAAAATGCCCTGACATGAAAATTGTCCCTGAAAAGGGACAATCAAGCGGTACCGTGTACCTTACACGGTACCGCATATAGGTCATATTCCGGGGCTGCCGACCTCACGCCAGTCAAGGTCGCCTCTCTCAAGTGCGAGGATAAGCGCCTCGGCAGTAGCTATATTGGTGGCTACGGGAACGTTATGCACATCGCACAGTCTCAGGAGGTTCATATCGTTCACGTCTGTGGACTTGGGGTTGATGGGGTCTCTGAAGAAGAGAAGCACATCTACCTCGTTGCAGGACAGCAGTGCGAGGATCTGCTCGGCACCGCCTCTTCCGCTGAGATAGCGCTTGATAGGAAGTCCCGTTGCTTCGCTGACCTGCTTTCCTGTTGTGTTGGTAGCAATAAGAGTATGCTTGGACAGTATTCCGCAGTAAGCACTGCAGAACTGTACCATAAGTTCCTTTTTAGCGTCATGAGCAATGATCGCGATCTTCATTTTTCTGTCCTTTCCCCGCCTAGCGGAAGTATTTTTATCTTATGCAGTCTTTACAGTCAGCGGAACGAACTCTCCGCCGAGTCTCTTGGATATCGCATCAAAAGCCTTGAGCGCGGACGAATCCGTCGGTATGGGATTGCCCTTGCCCGTTGCGACTGTCATTGTGAAGTCGTCGGGTATAACGCCGATGAGCTGTACGCCGACCTTGTCGATTATCTCGTCGAGGTTGGATACGAGAGCCTCGCCGATGACCTTCTTGCTTATCTTGTTGATGATAAGGCGCTGGCTCTTGTTGCCGCGGTTGTAGAACTCGTCGGACATCAGGCTCGCGTCTCTTATGCATACTGGGTCGGGTGTAGATATAACAAGTATCAGGTTAGCCTGCTCGACGATATCGAATACGTGCGAGTTGATGCCTGCACCTGTGTCGATTATGATATACTCGAAATATTTCTTTACCGAGCGGCAGATCTCAACTATCTGCTTCGCGTTTACGCTCGTGAGCGTCTTGGGTGCGCAGAGGAGGCTGAGGTTATTCGCCATGGGCACTGTCTGTACTGCCTCGAGAGCGGTCTTTCTGCCCGCGAGAACATCGCCGAGGTCATATTTTATCTCGTTCTCAACGCCAAACATGATATCGAGACATCTCAGACCGAAGTCGAGCTCGATGAGGAGGGTACGGTGACCCTGCTTGGCGAGAGTGTAGCCGAGTCCGGCACATACCGATGACTTGCCTGTGCCGCCTTTTCCTGATGTAACCGCAATAATCTTTGACATGATGATGGTTCCTTTCCGATATCCGATACCTTGAACGGCAGATCGGACACTGCAATTATCATAACAATGATCCTAATGTACAGTATATCACAAAATGGAGTTTTTGTCAAAGGGCTTTTTTGTACATAACAGAAAATTGTGCATTTCACCGCATTTGACCGCCGCATATTGTGCATATCCTACAAATCAACGCTGTATTCCCGCTCACACAATGGGAAGAAAGGTACAAGCAGACCTCTCCGCGGATCATCTCTGACAATTATTTTACTACTATTATGTCATTTTGTCAAGCAAAATACAGCACATACAGCCCCTTTTCAGGCAGAAATTGCGATGAAGAAAAAGGAAGCGTTTCCAGTGGATTGCCAAATATGCTCCCCGAAGGTATATGCGCCTCATATATCTGCGTTAAAAAAATATCTATGTTCGACGATATGACGAAAAACCGTCCTTTCCTTTGAACAAAACGTCAATATTTGTCTTTTTTTCTTGCATTGCGGCTCCCAACTGTGATATAATGTGAAACACGGAATGGATAATATTGTATGCCCGCCTCTCGGGCGTACGCTTCGGAAATGTGAACGGGGAATTTATATGGAATATTACATTTTGTTTGAGGAACACCTCAAAAAGCTGAATAAGCTCAGCGTGCCCGACCCTCTCGCTGTAGGTACGTCTATTGCGGGTCTGTGCAAATATCTGCGCATATCCAAGGTAACTGCCTACTTCTACGACTCTCTCAAGGATGAGGCTATGGGAAACGGACGCTCTACCTGCGTCTATGACACGGGCGTCGAGTCAGTGGTCGCGATATCCGACAGATTCGTCACCGAGATAAACAGCGTCGGCGTATGCGAGATAGCAATAGCCAAGGGCGACAAGCCCTGGGATTACACCGAGCGCGAGCGCATCACTCTCGTCATGAGGACGACTATGGCTTTCCTCAGCCGCCTCAGACTCAAGCAGGTCACTCATATGCTCACCTTCTATGACGCCGACGGCTTCAAGAACCTCAGCTACTTCATCAGCAAGCTCGAGGAGCTCAACCGTAACGACCACCTCATCGGCAAGGTCGCGATACACTTCAACCTCAAGCACTTTTCGCTCGTAAATCAGCAGATAGGACGCGACGCCGGCTCGGTCGCGATGAAGGGCTACTACGATACGCTCAGCGACGCTCTTGACGACGAGAGCGTTGTCTGCCGTGTGGGCGGCGACAACTTCATTATCCTGTGCAGCCGCACCGAATTTGACCACGTGCTCGAGTACCTCTCGGGCGCACCTACCGTATACGACAGGGATACGGGCGACAGGGTCATGGTGTCAGCCTGTGCGGGCGTATTCATCATACCCGAGGGCTTCGAGCTCTCCTCTCCCGGCGATATCCTCGACAAGGTAATCTCTGCCTCACAGTCTGCGCGTCAGCCGCAGAACGACGACATTGTCTACTTCAATGAGGTAATGGTCGCAAACAAGGAGAGGATAGTCCACATACAGCAGCTCTTCCCCGCAGCACTCAGGAACGAGGAGTTCCTCGTCTACTATCAGCCGAAGGTGGATGTCGAAACAGGCGAGCTCGCAGGAGCTGAGGCACTGTGCCGCTGGCTCAGGAACGGCTCTGTTATCCCGCCTATGGACTTCATACCTATCCTTGAGCAGGGCAGCGAGATATGCAAGCTCGACTTCTATATGCTCGACCATGTCTGCCGCGATATAAAGCGCTGGCTCAACGAGGGAAGGCACATTGTTACCGTGTCCGTCAACCTCTCGCGTAAGCATATGGCTGACGTCGACCTCGAAAAGCATATCATCGAGGTCATCGACAAGTACAGCGTGCCTCACCACTACATCGAGATAGAGCTCACCGAGACCACAAGCGATGTCGAGTTCCGCGACCTGAAAAGAGTCGTCGGCGGCTTGCAGTGGGAAGGTGTATCGACCTCGGTCGACGACTTCGGCGTGGGCTACTCTTCATTGAAGCTGCTCACAGATATCCCGTGGGACATACTGAAGGTCGACAAGAGCTTCCTCCCGCTCGAGGAGGACAACGAAAAGAGCAACAGGTCGATAATGTTCAGCCATGTTGTCTCTATGGCGCAGCAGCTCGGACTCGAATGCATCGCCGAGGGCGTCGAGACAAAGCAGCAGGTGGAGATTCTCCGTCAGAACAAGTGCCGCTACGCGCAGGGCTTCTTCTTCGACAAGCCCCTGCCTGTAAAGGAGTTCGAGGAAAAGCTCAGCAAGCACAAATATGAGGTTTGACTCAATGCGTTTATTTCGGGGCGGTACAATTATCGCCCCGTTATTATTCAGGAGGAAATATGGATATAAGACAAGTTACCGATAAAGCCGAAAAACAACGCATCTCGCGCGCTATCCTCGAGGGACTGACCGACTGGTTCGAGGTCGACGAGAGCCGCGAGCAGTACATCTCGGACAGCGCCGACCAGCCGATGTTCGCCGCCTTTTCAAACGGTGAGCCCGCGGGGTTTCTGTGCCTCAAGGAGACGGGGCGCGATACGGTCGAGCTCGCAGTCATGGGCGTGAAAAGAGAGCTCCACCACTGCGGCGCGGGCAGGGAGCTCTTCACTGCCGCGCGGGACTTCGCCGCCGACAAGGGCTACAGCTTCATGCAGGTCAAGACCGTGAAAATGGGCGTGTATGAGGACTACGATATCACGAACCGCTTCTACCTCAGCCTTGGATTCAAGGAACTTGAGGTGTTCCCCATGCTGTGGGACGAGGCGAATCCGTGTCAGGTCTACGTGATGTACATCGGGAAATAAATGCGAAAACGGCACCCTTACGGGTGCCGTTACTTATGTCGCGAACTGGCTGTTGTACAGCTCAGAGTAGAAGCCGCCCTTTGCCATTAATTCGGCGTGGCTGCCCTGCTCGACAATGTTGCCGTGATTCATAACGAGTATGATGTCGGAGTTCTTTATCGTGGAGAGGCGGTGCGCGATGATGAAGCTCGTCTTGCCCTCCATGAGCTTGATGAATGCGCGCTGTATGCGGTGCTCGGTGCGCAGGTCGATGGAGCTCGTCGCCTCGTCGAGAATGAGCATGGGCGGGTCCATGAGCATGACGCGAGCTATGCAGATGAGCTGCTTCTGTCCCTGCGAGAGTCCGCTGTCCTCGGATATGACCGTATCATAGCCGTTTGGCAGGCGCTTGATGAAGCCGTGCGCGTGGACTGCCTTTGCTGCGGCGATGACCTGCTCGCGTGTGGCGTCGGGCAGACCGTAGGCGATGTTCTCGGCGACAGTTCCCGTGAATACCCACGTCTCCTGCAATACCATGCCAAAGCTGCTGCGGAGACTGTCACGCGTGACGGAGCTGATATCCTTGCCCGAGACGGTTATCGAGCCGCTCTCAATGTCGTAGAATCGCAGCAGGAGGTTTATCATTGTCGATTTGCCGCAGCCCGTCGGTCCGACGATAGCCACGCGCTGACCGCTCCTGACATCGAGATTGAAGTCCTGTATCAGCTTCACCTTCGGTGAATATGAGAAGCATACGCGGCTGAACGTCAGCTCGCCCGTGAGGTCGGTGAGCTTGTCGAGCGCGGAGTCGTCGCTGACCTCTTCCTCGTCGAGCAGGTCGAACACGCTTCCTGCCGAAGCAACGGCGTTCTGGAGCTCCGCGAAAACGCCCGAAATCTCGTTGAATGGCTTGGTGTACTGGTTGGAGTACGCGAGGAAGCTCGACAGTCTGCCGACAGACATCGCACCGATAAACGCGGAGTTGCCCATTGCGCCGAGAGCTCCGAGCAGACCGACTGCCGCGTAGATAACGCCGTTCACGAAGCGGGTCGTGGGGTTGGTCATGGAGCTGAAAAACGTCGCCTTTGCACCGATTTTACCGTATCTGCCGTTGATGTCGGCGAAGCGTTCCTCGGCTCGCTCATCGTAGACGAAAGCCTTGACGAGCTTCTGATTGCCCGCCATTTCCTCCGCAAGCCCGACCATTTCGCCGCGCAGCTTCGACTGACTGACGTAGGAATCGTGCGACGCCTTGGTTATGCGCGAGGCTGCGATGAACGAGAGCGGTGTCAGAATCACGACCACTATCGCAATTTTGTAGTTTATCGTCATCATGAAAATGAGCGTGCCGATTATCGTTATCACGCCGCTGAAAAACTGCGTAAATCCCTGTAGTAAGCCGTCCGAGACTATCTCGATATCGTTGATGACGCGGCTCGTGAGCTCGCCCTTGGTGCGGCGGTCGATGTAGCGGAGCGGTACACGCTGGAGCTTCGCGAATGCGTCAGAGCGTATGTCGCGGACGGTCAGGAATGCGAGCCTGTTCGTGCAGAGGCTCATCAGCCACTGGAACAGACCGCTCGCAATGACCGATATACCGAGCTTTACAACGATGCGCAGGAGCTTGCCGAAATCGACCTGTCCTGCGCCGATACAGCAGTCGACTGCCTCGCCGATGAATACGGGGACGGCGAGCGAGAGGGAGATTCCTGCCGCGGCAAATATGACTGTGAGCACGAAAAAGGCTATATACGGGCGTGCATAGGAGAACACGCGCTTCAATGTTTTAAGCATGGCTGTCCTCCTTTTCGTTCATCTGCGAGCGGTAGATGTCGCGGTAGACCTCGCAGCTTTCGAGCAGCTCATCGTGCGTGCCGATGCCTACGGGAGCGCCGTCCTCCATGACGATGATTTTGTCGGCGTCCTTGAGCGAGGTCGTGCGCTGAGAAATCATCACCACGGAAGTCCCCGAAAGGTCGGTTTTCAGCGCCTTGCGGAGCTTCAGGTCTGTCGCGTAGTCGAGCGCGCTGGTGGAGTCGTCGAGAATGAGAATATCGGGCTTACCGACGAGAGCGCGCGCAATCGCGATACGCTGCTTCTGTCCGCCCGAGAGGTTCTTTCCGCCCTGCGATATGAGAGTGTCGAGCCCGTCGGGGAGCTTCGACGCAAATTCCCATGCCTGCGCCGTTTTCAGCGCGGCGATTATCTCCTCGTCGGAGGCGTCATGCTTGCGCCACTTCATATTTTCGCGGAGCGTGCCCGTGAACAGCACCGCCTTCTGCGGCACCATTCCGACGAGCTTTCGGAGCTCCTCTGCGTTCACATCGCTGACGTTCACGCCCTCGACGATGACCTCGCCCTCCGTCGGACGGTAAAACGCGGGGATAAGTGACGCAGCGGTGGATTTACCGCTGCCAGTGCCGCCGATGATACCGAGCATTTCGCCTCGCCTGAGCGTGAAGCTAAGCCCGTGTACGGACTCCTCGCCCGCGCTCTCATACGCGAATGACACGCCGCGGAATTCGATGATGTTCTCGCTGTTTCGGTCGGGGAGCTGAGTGCCCGTCTCCTCGGGCGGGAGCTCGAAAACCTCGCTGATTCGGTTCGCAGAGGCAAAAGCCTTCGTGAAGATGACTATTAGGTTAGCAAGGACGACCAGCGCGAGCAGTATCTGCGTCATATAGTTCGTGAACGCCGTCAGCTCGCCTTGCGTGAGGCTTCCGCCGTCGATGCGGAGTCCGCCGAACCAGATTATCGCGACAATGCCGAGGTTCATTATCATGAACGCGGCAGGGTTGAGTATCGCCGATATCCTGCCGACTGCCGCGGAGCACTCCGCGATGTCGCCGACAGCTTCACTGAACTCCTCGATTTCCTCGTTCTGGCGCGAAAATGCGCGTATAACACGGGTTCCCTCGAGGCTCTCGCGTGTCAGCAGAGCGGCGCGGTCGAGCTTCTGCTGGGTCTTGCGGTACATGGGGACAGTTTTTCGCATGATGAGGAAGATTATGACCGATATCAGCGGCGCCGCGATGATGAGCACCAGCGACAGCCGCATATCTATCGTGAACGCCATGACTGCCGCTCCGATGACGAGGAACGGCGCGCGCACCGCAAGCCTGATGAACATGTTCACGCCGTTCTGCACGGTCATGGAATCATTGGTCAGGCGGTTGACGAGCGAGGACGTTCCGAGCCTGTCAATGCTCGTGTAGGAGAGCGAGTTGATGTGCTTGTACAGCGCCGCGCGAAGCTCAGTGCCGAAGCCGTATGCGCACCTCGCCGCGAGGAACTGGCAGGTCAGCGCGAAGCCGAGTCCGCACACTCCGAGCAGGACGATAACGCCGCTCATTTTCCAGACGTAGGCGCTGTCCTTGTTGGCGATGCCGACGTCGATTATCCTCGCCATGACGAGCGGGACGATGAGCTCGAATATCGCCTCGAGGAGCTTGAAGAACGGTCCGAGCACAAGCTCCTTTCTGTAGTTTTTCAGGTATCTGAGAAGTCTTTTCATTATGTCCTTTCCTGTCGAAAAATCGGGTATAATCGTAGGGGCGGATATTATCCGCCCGTGATTGAATATTTCGTAGGGAACGCCGCGCTCGGCATTCCATCTGAGCCCTTGTTACAGCGTCACGCCGTTCTCCTCGAGCAGCTTCCTCGCGGAAACTACCGAATCAACGCCGTCGGGATTCTTTATCGGCGCGAACTCCCTGTCGCGCTCGACCTCATACGGTATGCAGCTGTCATGCATATTTATCATGTCCAGTATCAGTGCCTCGAACTTGTGTCCGTTCGGCTCGTCGGGACTGATGAACCCGCCGTTTTCGTCCATATACGGTATTTTCTTGTCAACCGTGTGTATCGGCATCTTCGTCTTGTTGATGTCCTCGAGCTTCGCTATGCTGAACAGGTAATTGAGGATAACACCGTACTTGTACGCGAGTCCGCCGTCAGCGGTGCGCTGAGTCAGCATCTCGTCAGTCATCTCGTAATACTCGACTATTGAGGGCTTGCCGTCCTCGAGGCACATCACGCCCACGCGCTCCTCGGGAGCAGACTTCGCCACTACCTTGCTGCCCGACTGCGCGCCCGACTTGATTATCGCGCCGATGAACAGCGGGTCGGCTATCTTTGCGAGGACGTTGTCCACACCGAACACGTTCAGCCATTCAACCCCGTTCGCTTTGAGCTCCGCGAGCAGTCCCGAGCGCACCAGCGACGAGAACCAGCCGCCGTTGCCGTTCGGCGAGGAGGAGATGCGCGACCTGCTCTCCATATATATCCTGCCGCTGAAGTCGACGGACGGAGCCATATCCTGCACGAAGAAATGCACATAGTCCGAATTATAGCCGAAGAAGTCCTTCTCGCGGAAGAAGCCGACTGTGTCTTCATTGTTCTTCTCGCTCGTCATAACGCAGAGGTGTATCCACTCCCCTGTCTCACGTACGACCTTCATCATGTTGTTGATAAGGCACTCGAAGATGTACAGCTCGCGCGTCACGCCGACGTTGTACATTCCCTTCGGCTTGTCGAAGCCGAGGCGCGTACCCTGTCCGCCCGCGAGCAGCACTGCCGCGACCTTGCCCGCCTTTATTGCCTCGAGACCGAGTTCACGGTACTCGCCGCTGTTCTTGGCGATGTCAGCCATGGTGACTGCCTCTATCGGCTCTATCTTACCGCGCTGTAAGGCGGCGTTGTGCTCGCTGTCAAGCGCGCCGAGTATCGAGAAGTCTATCTTTTCTATCTGTGCGAGCAGCGAGGACTGCTCCTCCGCGCTGAGCTCGCCGTAGTATCTGAGTATGTGCTCCTGCCCGTATTCAGCGAGCAGCTTCTTTGCTTCTTCGTATGTTATCATCACGATTCCCCTTTACGGTCTGATATTATGGTTATCATTATACCACACTTTCATTAAAAAAGCAAGGGCTCTGTCTTTGGCTCCTGTCGGGACGCTTCACCTGCAAACAAAGCTCCGAAAGCTGAAAAAAGCAGGTCATGCGACCTGCTTTTTTTCATGTGAAATTGTGGCTCTGCTTGAGCACCATATCCTTGACCTTCATCAGCGATGTGGTCGTGGAGCGCTCATTCTCGGAGAGCTTCATGGTGATGAACTTGATAGTCTCCTGATAGTCGGGTATCATGATGTGCTCGAGCGCATTTACGCGTCGGCGGGTCTTTTCTATCTCGTCCGCCATGAGCTGACACGCCTTCTCGACCTCCGCGAGCCGTATCATCTTCGGGAAGATGTCGCTCAGTGCATTCACCGCGCCGTCGAGGTCCGTGGACGTGAAAGCCGTACCGTAGGAGTAGATGTCATTGGTATCGCTCGTGCGGTATTTCGGGCTGAATACGGGGATATAAACGCTCATGACGTTCTTCTCCCCCACCTCGAGCTCGACCTCCTGCTTTGGAAGCATCAGCGCCGTTTCAAGCGCCTCCCTCTGCATTACAGAGCCCGCGACCGCCATATAGCGGTCAGCCTCGGCGATAGCCGCCTCGACCTCCGCGCGGAGCTGTCTGTTCTCCTTTATCAGTATCATGAACTGCCGCATGAGCTCGTCGCGCTTGTCCTTCAGCAGCTTGTGACCGCGCTGTGCGGATACGAGCTTCTTTTTCAGCTTGCTGAGCTCCATGCGCGTGGGATTAACGTTTAGTCTTGCCAACTGCGCTCACCTCAGTCCTTCTTGTCGTAGTATTCCGCGAGGTACTCCTCTCTGATACGTCTCAGCTCGCTTCTCGGGAGCAGTCTCAGGAGCTCCCAGCCGATGGAGAGGGTCTCCTCTATGCTGCGGTTGTTCTCGAAGCCCTGCGAAACATAGCGCTTCTCGAACTCGTCCGCGAACTTGGCGTAGAGCAGGTCGGTCGGCGTAAGAGCCGCCTCACCGAGCACGACCATGAGCTCCTTTGCGTCCTTGCCGCGCGCATACGCGGAGAAGAGCTGGTTCATGGTGTCGGAGTGGTCAGCGCGGGTCTTGCCCTTGCCGATACCCTTGTCCTTGAGTCGCGACAGCGACGGGAGCACGTCCACAGGCGGAATAACGCCCTTGCGGTAGAGCTCACGCGAGAGGATTATCTGTCCCTCGGTGATGTAGCCCGTGAGGTCTGGAATGGGGTGGGTCTTGTCGTCCTCGGGCATGGTGAGGATAGGTATCATCGTGATAGAGCCTTCCTTGCCGTCCTGACGTCCTGCACGCTCATAGAGCGAGGCGAGGTCGGTATACATATAGCCGGGGTAGCCGCGGCGTCCGGGGACTTCCTTTCGCGCAGCCGATACCTCACGCAGAGCGTCCGCATAGTTGGTGATATCGGTGAGTATGACGAGTACGTGCATTCCCTTCTCGAATGCGAGATATTCTGCGGCTGTCAGCGCCATTTTCGGAGTTGCAAGGCGCTCGATAGCCGAGTCGTTGGCGAGGTTTACGAAGAGCACGGTGCGGTCGAGCGCTCCCGTCTCGCGGAAGCTGCGGACGAAGTACTCGGACTCCTCGAAGGTGATACCCATAGCGGCAAATACAACGGCAAACTGCTCGTTATCGCCGAGAACTCGTGCCTGACGCGCAATCTGTGCGGCAAGCTGAGCGTGCGGCAGACCGCTCGCCGAGAATATGGGGAGCTTCTGTCCGCGGACGAGGGTATTAAGTCCGTCAATAGCGGAAACGCCCGTCTGAATGAACTCCTGCGGGTACTTGCGGGCAACGGGGTTCATCGGCAGACCGTTTACGTCCATGCGCTTGTCGGGGATTATCTCGGGACCGTCGTCAATCGGGCGTCCGAGACCGTCGAATACACGTCCGAGCATATCCTCGGAAACGCCGAGCTCCATCTGGTGACCCGAGAAAACGACGGCGCTGTCCTTGAGGTTGATACCTGCGGCGTTCTCGAACAGCTGAACGAGGGCGTTGCTGCCGTCTATCTCGAGAACTCGGCAGCGGCGCTTTTCGCCGTTTGCGAGCCTTATCTCCGCGAGCTCGCCGTATGTGACGTTCTCAACGTCCTTTACGAGCAGCAGAGGACCTGCCGCTTCTTCGATAGTTCTGTATTCTCTTGGCATCAGTCTTCCTCCTTATTCAGCAGCTCGTCGAGCTCCGAGGATATCTCGACGGAGACCTTCTCGAACTCGCGGTCGGTCTCGTCCTCGGGGACGTACTTGAATCGTCCTATCCTCTCGCGAACGGGGAGCTCTGCAACGAGCTCGATGTCCGCGCCCTTGCCGACGGCAGCCTCCGCTTCGTCGTTGAACATCAGTATCAGCTTCATCATGTAGAGCTGCTTCTTGAGGCTGGTATACGTGTCTATCTCGTGGAAAGCGAGCTGGTGCAGGAAGTCCTCGCGGATAGAGCGCGCGGTCTCCATTTTGAGGCGGTCGCCTGCGGAGAGCGCGTCCATACCGACGAGCTTGACTATCTCCTTCAGCTCAGCCTCGTCGTGGAGTATCGACATGAATCTCGCACGGTACTGCATCCAGTCCTTGGAGACGTTGTTATTGTACCAGTCAGCGAGCGAATCCGCATACAGCGAGTAGCTCGTCAGCCAGTTGATAGCGGGGAAGTGACGCTGATAAGCGAGGCTGGAGTCCAGTCCCCAGAACACCTTCACGATACGCAGCGTAGCCTGCGATACAGGCTCGGAGATATCGCCTCCGGGAGGAGATACGGCTCCAATAACGGAGAGAGCGCCCTCTCTGCCGTCGCTACCTGTGGATATCACGCGTCCCGCACGCTCATAGAACTGAGCGAGACGACTTCCGAGGTAGGCGGGGTAGCCCTCGTCACCGGGCATCTCCTCGAGACGTCCCGACATCTCACGCAGAGCCTCCGCCCAGCGCGATGTGGAATCCGCCATAAGAGCCACGGAATAGCCCATATCACGGTAATATTCGGCAATGGTGATGCCCGTATATACGGACGCCTCACGCGCCGCAACAGGCATATCTGAGGTGTTCGCGATGAGGACGGTGCGCTCCATGAGGGACTTGCCCGTCTTGGGGTCGATAAGCTCGGGGAACTCGTTGAGAACGTCGGTCATCTCGTTGCCGCGCTCGCCGCAGCCGATGTATACGATGATGTCAGCCTCAGCCCACTTCGCGAGCTGGTGCTGTGTAACGGTCTTGCCGCTTCCGAATGGTCCGGGGATTGCCGCAACGCCGCCCTTTGCTATCGGGAAGAGGCAGTCTATAACTCGCTGACCCGTTACGAGCGGCATATCGGGCGACAGCTTCTTAGCGTAGGGTCTGCCGCTTCTTACGCCCCATTTCTGCATCATGGTGAGCTCGCGCTCGCCCTTTTCTGTCTCAAGCACGCACACCGTATCAGCTACGGTGAACTCGCCCTCCTTTATGGACTTGACCTTGCCCTTTACGCCGTTGGGCACCATTATCTTGTGGAGCACGATGTCGGTCTCGGGGACGGTTCCTATCACGTCGCCGCCGATGACCTCATCGCCTACCTTCACTGCGGGAGTGAACTTCCACTTCTTGTCGCGCTTCAGCGAGGGTACCTCAACTCCGCGCGCGAGGTTGTTGCCGCAGACCTTGCGGATATCGTCGAGCGGACGCTGTATACCGTCGTATATGCTGCCGATGAGACCCGGTCCGAGCTCTGCGCTCATGGGCTCGCCCGTAGACTCTACAGCCTCGCCCGTGCCGAGACCCGCGGTCTCCTCGTATACCTGAATGGACGCGCGGTCACCGTGCATCTCGATTATCTCGCCGATAAGACGCTTCTCGCTGACGCGCACAACGTCGAACATATTGGCGTCTCTCATGCCCTCCGCAACAACGAGAGGACCTGATATCTTGACTATATTTCCTATGCTTGCCAAAGCAGATTCTCCTTTCTCAGTTAAGGATATCCGAGCCTACAGCCTTTTCGACTGCCTCATGCAGAGCTCTCATACCGTCGCCCGTGTTGCCCTCTATTGCGGGTATCAGCACGATCGACGGGAGCCTGCTGCTCCTGTATTTTTTTATCGTATCAGCGGCAAGAGCCGCAGCGGGTTCGGTGATATAAATGACAGCGAAATCGTTCGCCGCGAGCCTGTTTATGAGCTTCGATATCTTGGCTCCGTCGGTCTCGCAGAACACGGACAGTCCGAGTGCCGCAAAGCCCGATACGCTCGCAGTATCGCCGATGACGGCGGTCTTGTAATGTGTATCAGACATACAGCTTCCTCATCCTTTCCGTTATCGTTTCCCTGTCGGTGCCGCTCTCCTTGCAGACGCCGATAATGCGCAGATTCTTCAGCTCCGCCTCTGCCGCGATGTAGTACGCCGCGAGCGGGTCAGCTCCGAAAGCCTCCATGCGGGCGGTCTCGGCGAGCTCCATGATGACGTCGTCGCACCACTTCTCGAACTTGGCGGGCGACTCCGCGAGCAGCTTTGCCGCGTCGCCGTAGCTCGTCGATTCGAGGTAGCCGAGCAGCCCCTCCGTGCCTCCGAGCGACGCGCGCACGAGCGAATCCCTATCGAGGTCGTCGCTGCCGCAAATGGCAGTCTCGATGAACGAGCGCTGCTTCTTCATTCGGCTGCACCTGTAAGCCGTCTTTATATCCGCGCAGACCGTGGTGAGCTGCGCATATTTCTTCATAAAAGCACTTCCCGACTTGTCCGCGGCTTTCTGCATAGCCTGCATACAAGCCGTGTCCACGAGCGAATCCGCGAGCTGACCGTCGAGCGTCCTTGTCAGGAGCTCATACGCCTCCTCGGCAGTCCCCCTGATGTACTCGGGGAGCTGCTCATACTCCTTCGCTGACAGCGCGGGATAGAGCGCGTCGAGGTCGAGGTTGGTCGGGCGGATGTAGTAGCCCTGCGGCTCCTTGCCCGCTATCATGGACTTGAGCGCCGCCTTGAGGTTGTGGAAGTCGTTCTTGAAGAGGAGTATCTCCAGCTCCTTACAGTCGGGAGCATAGCCGCGCAGGGTCTCCCACACGCCCTCGAGCGTGAGCTCCTCCGCACCCGAGCCCCTCTTCGAGGCGACGATGTTCTCGCGCTCGGACTTGGTCGCGGCGTTTATCAGCTGGTCGAGGTCGCTGCGGCTGAGGAGGGAATTCTCCATAGCGCGTATCGCCGCGACAGCGTTTGCGTATTTGATAGTGCTCATCATACCACCTCGAACAATACTCTCGCGGCGGTATCTCTCACGCCCTCGCGCTCCGCCTCAACAACGGCGCGGAAGGAGCAGTTCTCGGAGATGAGCCCGTAGCTCAGTATAAAGCCGTTTTCGATATCCGCAGGCTCTGAGCCGAGCTTCACGCTTCCGCCGCGCTTCTCAGCCTCAGCCGAGAGCTTCTTTATGAAGTCGGCGGGGACGCGGTCAAGGTCGCGCTTGCCGAGAGAGAGCACGCCCTCCCCTGCTCTGAGCCTCTTGACAGCGAGCCGCTCGATGACCGCGAAGTATTCCTCCTTCGGCAGCTTGTCGAGCTTCGCGAGAGCCTTCTCAATAGCAGCGTCGATGAGTTCTATCTTGCGCGAGAGGATACGGCGCTTCATTGCCGCGTCCGCAGACGAGCACGCATTGTCGTAGTCGTGCGCGAGCTGCTCGCTCATCTTCTTGATATGCTCCTCGTAGGCTTTCTCAGCCTTTTCGTTGCCGTCGTAGATTATCGCAGACGCCTTATGCTCTGCTGCGGAGACGAGGTTCTCCTCGGTCTGCTTCTGCTGTGAGTCGATAATATTCAGTATCTCGTCGATTCCGGGCATATCCTGCACCTCCGTGATCAGATGTTGATGTTGTAGATAAGAAGGATAGATACGAGCAGTGCGAGGATAGCGTATGTCTCGACCATTGCCGCCATAATGATACCCTTGCCGTTATGCTCTGGCTTCTTGGCTGTGATGCCTACGCCTGCCGCAGCCGTCTTGCCCTGGAATACAGCGGAGATAAGTCCTACTATAGCTATCGGGAGAGCCGCAATGAAGAAGCTCCAGCCCTGTGCAGTCGTGAGCTCTGCCGCGCTGCCGCCGATGACGCCGATACGGCTGAGCATGAGGATAGCTGTGAGGAGTCCGTAAAGTCCCTGTGTACCGGGGAGAAGCTGGAGAATGAGCACCTTGCTGAACTTCGACGGGTCTACGGATACGACGCCCGCAGCCGCCTCACCTACGAGTCCTACGCCCTTTGCGGAGCCGATGCCCGCGAGGAGTGCGGCAAGAGCCGCTCCTAAAATTGCAAGTACAAGTCCGTTAGTCATTTGAGTTTTCCTCCTTGAATTTTAAATATTTGGTATTGACTGTCAATGGTTCAAATTCTCTGCCGCCGCCCGTGTAGAACTTCGAGAACAGCTCAACGAACTGCAATCTGTCCGTGTGGACGTACGCGCCGAGAAGATTTATAGCAAGGTTCGCGGTGTGTCCTATGACAAAGACAACTATCAGCAGAACCAGCTTTATTATTTTGTTTTCGGGCATCGTGCCGATGAGGTTGATAACGCTCGCGATAGAGCCCGTCGCAAGTCCGAGGGCGAGCAGTCGCGAATACGAGAGTATGTCGCTCAGCCAGCCCGTAGCCGTGTTGTACAGTGCGTACAGACCGCCGAAGAGCTTGCCGAAGATGTTCTTGGAGCTTCTTCCTGCGGTGAGCACCAGCAGTACCACGCCCGCGATGAGCATATATCCGCCGACTGTTTTCAGCGTGGACGGCACATCCGTGAGTATGCCCGCTCCGAGCGGAGCCACGCCCAGTATTATGAGGTATATAGGTACCGCGTCGAATATGGCATCGAGCTTTCGCCCGTCCCTCCACGACATATAGAACGCGACCGCCACTCCGAGGAACAGGTGAAGAATACCTATCCCGAACGAGAAGAGCAGCAGCTTTATGGGGTCGTCGAGCGGCTGGAACCACAGCGCAATGCTTCCGACGTCCTTATCGAAGAACTGCTTGCCGACGACCTGTACTATGTCGCCGAACCAGCTTCCGAAGAGAGCGCCCCATATTACGGTCGATATGCCGCAGTTTCGGAACATGATGAGCGTTTTTCTCATGCTGTCCTCGAGCTTGAACTTCTTCAGCGCTATCATCGTGCCGATGACCATGAGTATGCCGTAACCCGCGTCCGAGAGCATCATGCCAAACAGCAGGTAGTAGAAGAACGCCATGACGGGTGTCGGGTCTACGTCGCCCTTTGACGGCATCGCGTACATCTTAGTTATGCCCTCGAGCGGAGCCGAGAACCGCCCGTTCTCGAGCAGTACGGGCACCTCCTCGTCCTCGGACGGGTCGGTGAACTCGATATACGCAACGTGCTTTTCCTCTATCTCCTTGCGGAGACTGTCGCAGTATTTCTCGGGTATGAAGCCCGTCAGCACGAAGGTGCTCTCCGTGAAGCCGAGCGAATTGAGCGCGTCGTACTTATCCTTACGCATCGTCAGGTAGTCGACCGCGAATTTCAAGTCCTTCCTCGATTCTGCGAGCTCGATTATGCGCTTTTCCGCAGTATCACGCTTCTTGCCGAGCTCCTCCGAGCGCTTGTTGAGCTGCTCCGTGAGCTCCGCGGGAGTGAATTTCTCGCTCTCGCCGAGAGTCGCGAACATCAGCTTTCTCAGTCCGTCCTCGCACTCCTGAGCCGCGTCGTCGCAGCATAGCACAAACAGATTCGTCTGCTCCTTTGTCGCGAGCACTACCTCCACGCTCGTACCCTCAGGCAGCTTCGCCTCGAGGTCGTCCGCAGTGGTCGGGTACGGGACAGTGCCGATGAACGCCGTCGTGGTGTCCGTGCCGTGGAAATTCAGCGGCACATCGAGCGCCAGCCACGGTCGGAGCGTATCGCACCGCATCGCGAGCTGCTGCCGCTCGGCGTCGCAGTCGGTGACTGTCCTGCCGCAGCGAAGTATCTCGTTGGCGATGTTCATCGTCTTTTCGAGCTGAGCCGCTCGCTTGCCGAAGTCGTGCTTCTCGACCTCGGTGCGTCCGCCGAGCATATCGGTCAGCGCTGTCTTCTCGGGAGCGTACTTCTCGAGCGTATCGAGAGCCTGCACAGCCGTTGCGCGGAACTTGTCGAATGAGCCCGTGACCGCTGTGACGTTGGTCTGCTCGAGACATTCGTCCTCGGTCCTGCTGAGCTCCACGACGCCGCGGCGCTGGAGCAGCTCGATTATCTTTTTACTGTCGGTAAGGGGCGCTATCAGCTCTATTTTTTTCATTCTGAGCTTTGCCATTTGCTATATCACCCTCCTTCAAACATTCATGCTTTGTCAGCTGAAATAACCGCTGATAATGGCTTCTACAGCCCTGTCGGAGTTGGAAGCTGCCGTCTTTTCGAGCTCACCGAGCTTCGCGGCGCAGTCCTTCTCCGCTTTATCTGTGTACTCCGCAAGCCTGCGGCGATTATCGTCGCGTAGCTTTCCCGTCTCCGTCTTGGCGTCGGTAAGGCGCTTCTGCACGGCGATGGACGCCTTGCGCTCAGCCTCGGTGACAATCCCGTCAGCCTTGGCGCGTGCCTCCGCGGAGCGTCTGTCCGCCTCAGCTTCGGCTTCGAGTATCCTTTTAACTGCCTCGGATGCCATACTGTACCTCCTTTATAAAATGACCATCAGTCATTTATACTTGGTATTATACCACTCTGTTTAAGGTTTGTCAATAGGTTTTTCAAAAAATATTGACCGTTGTTCATTTTTGTCTGTACCTAAACAGAAAAGAGCTATCCCTACAGACAGCTCCCCTTTGCGCATTTCATACGACTTTAATATTATAACACATTTAAATCACATTGTCAACTAAAACGCGTTTGAAATCCTTAATAATTTATGAACGCCCTGTTTTGACAAGCTGTACGCTAAACGCGGTTTGCATTTTCCGTAATTGTGTGATATAATATTATGATAGAAAAAACAAGGCGGTGATGACATGGAAAACGGCACAGACTACGCTTATCTGCTCGAAAAGCTCGAATCTGCGGGCTTTGAGGCATATATTGTCGGCGGCTGCGTGCGTGACAGGCTGCTCGGACGCACGATAAACGACTACGATATCACAACGAACGCTCTCCCCGAGGAGATAATGTCCGTTTTCGCGGAGCTGAAGGTCGCTCCGACAGGACTGAAGCACGGCACTGTCACCGTCATATATAATGATATGCCGTTCGAGGTCACGACATTCCGCGTGGACGGCAGCTACAGCGACTCCCGCCGCCCCGACTCGGTGCGCTTCACTTCGTCGCTCGAGGAAGACCTCGCCCGCCGCGATTTCACGGTCAACGCAATGGCAATGGACGTCCGCGGCACGCTGCACGACCCGTTCGGCGGTCAGGACGACCTGCGCGCGCGCCTTATCCGTGCAGTCGGCGACCCCGAGAAGCGATTCCGCGAGGACGCACTGCGAATACTGCGTGCTGTCCGTTTCTCCGCAGTTCTCGGCTTTGACATCGAGGAGCACACCTCCGCGGCGGCACTGGAGCTCCGCGGACTGCTTGACATTATTTCCCGCGAAAGATGCCGCGACGAGCTGTCGAAAATGATAATGGGCGGCGATTTCGCTGAAACAGCGCTGAAATACAGGGACATCATAGCGCAGGTGATACCCGAATTCTGCGCCTGCTTCGACTTCGAGCAGCGCTCCCGCTACCACAAATACAACGTCTACGAGCACATCGTCCGCGCCGTAGAGGCGGCTCCGCATGACGCAACGATTCGCACGGCTATGCTGTTCCACGACATCTGCAAGCCGCAGATGCTCACACTCGACGAAAACGGCGTCGGTCACTTCAAGGGTCACGCCGAGGTCAGCGCTCGCGCCGCGGAGGTCATCATGCGGCGTCTGCACTGGGACAACGCCATGATATCGGACGTATGCTCAATAATCGAGAGGCACAGCGACAAACTGACCTCGGAAAAGCAGCTGAAACGGCTGATATCAAAGCTCGGCGAGGAGAACTACTTCCGACTGCTCGAGGCGAAGAAAGCCGATAATCTCGCAAAGAACGAGTTCGTGCTCGACGAGAACAAGTGGTTCGACGAGTGCGCTGAGCTCGGCAGGAAATTCCTGAGCGGCAACGACTGCATGAGCCTGAAAAAGCTCGCGGTCAACGGCACCGACATCATGGCGCTCGGCGCCGAGGGCAAGCAGATTGGCGACTGCCTGCGGACTCTGCTCGACCTCGTCATGGACGGCGAGCTCCCGAACGAGCGCGAGGCTCTGCTCAGCCGCGCAAGGGAGGTGCTCGCATGACGGGACGTATCCATTCGACTGACAGCTTCGGCACCGTCGACGGACCGGGAGTACGCTTCGTCGTGTTCTTTCAGGGCTGTCCGCTGAGGTGTCAATACTGCCACAACCCCGATACATGGGACTTTGACGGCGGCAGGGAGGTCACCGCGGAGGAGCTCATGCGCGAGTACGACTCCTACAAGGAGTTCCTCACATCGGGCGGTATAACCGCTACAGGCGGCGAGCCGCTCGCTCAGCCCGAATTCCTCGCGGAGCTGTTCCGCCTCGCAAAATCGAAGGGCGTACACACCTGCCTCGACACGTCCGCGGGAGTATGGTCACCCGAAAACAGTGCAAAAATCGATGAGGTGCTGAGATTCACCGACCTCGTCATGCTCGACATCAAGCACATCGACAACGAGCAGCACAAGGCTCTGACGGGCATCGGGAACACCAATATACTGCGGTTTGCGGAGCATCTCCGCGACCTTGACATACCAGTGTGGATACGGCACGTGGTCGTCCCGGGCATCACCGACAGCCACGACGAGCTCTTCCGCCTCGGAGAGTTCCTGTCCACGCTGAAAAACCTGAAGGCGCTGGACGTACTGCCGTATCACGACATGGCAAAGCCGAAGTATAAGCGGCTCGGGATAGCCTATCCCCTGCCCGACACGCCGCCGCTCTCGAAGGACGGCGCGATAGCAGCCCGCGAGGTCATCATCTCGGGGATAAAGTCGGGACTGAAAAAGCGCAAAATGCAAGGGCTGATTTAGCAATATTTAACTTGACAGCAATTCGGTTATAGGATATAATTAAATCAATATACAAGTGAAGGAGTGGTCATATGAACAACGACAGAAGAAAAGTAGTCCTCATCGGCACGGGAATGGTAGGCATGAGCTTTGCATACGCCCTCGTGAATCAGGGCGGCATCTGCAACGAGCTCGTCCTCGTCGACGTGAACAAGGACAAGGCAATGGGCGAGGCTATGGACCTCAACCACGGTCTCGCGTTCGCGAAATCGAACATGAAGATATACGCGGGCGACTATCACGACTGCAAGGACGCCGACATCATCGTCATCGCCGCAGGAGTGGCTCAAAAGGAGGGCGAGACCCGTCTCGACCTGCTACAGCGCAATACGGAGGTCTTCCGCTCGATAATCACTCCCGTCGTGAAATCGGGCTTTGACGGCATTTTCCTCGTCGCTACGAACCCCGTCGACATCATGACGCGAGTTACCTACGAGCTCTCACGCTTCGGAGCGTCACGCGTCATCGGTACGGGCACATCGCTCGACACCGCACGTCTGCGCTATCTGCTCGGCGACTACTTCACTGTCGACCCCAAGAATATCCACGCCTACGTCATCGGCGAGCACGGCGACAGCGAATTTGTGCCGCTCTCACAGGTAATGCTCGCGACAAAGCAGGTATCGGAGATACTCGCCGACGAGAGAAATTCCTACAACACCGAGGACATGAAGAAGATAGAGGAACAGGTCCGCACCGCCGCGTACAAGATAATCGAGGCAAAGCGCGCGACCTACTACGGCATCGGCATGGCTATCACGAGGATAGTCAAGGCTATACTCGGCGACGAGAACAGCGTTCTGACCGTCTCCGCGAAGCTCTGCGGCGAGTACGACAGCCGCGGCGTATTCATCGGAGTCCCCTGCATAATCGGCAGGAACGGCGTCAAGGAGGTGCTCGAGCTCTCGCTCACCGACGAGGAGAAGGAGAAGTTCCGCAGCTCTGCCGCGATACTCGACGAGAGCTTTGAAGGGCTCAAGATGTAACACAGCACAACAGGGTAATATAGGAGAAAAACATGAGAACAAGCAAATTATTCGCAGCAATGACCGCTTCACTTTTACTGCTTGCAGGCTGCTCTGCACCCGCAAAGGAACACATCAAGGCACCAGTTGAGCCCGTCACCAACGACATCCCCGAGCTCACCATAACAGGCGCGGAAATGAATGCAAACGAATGGTATCAGGAGATGTGCGACGAGATATTGCAGTTCAAGTGCAACTGCGTCGTACACTCGCATATCACCAATCAGGACGTGAAAAAGGCGCTCGCACATCTGCCGAGCGACCACCCCGAGATATTCTGGCTCGGCAACCGCTACTCCGCCTCCACTGTCACCGACGGCTCGAAGGTCAAGCTCGGGCTGCTTGACGGGCTCAACGAGGAGGATATCCCCGATATGGCGGCAAAGCTCGACGAAAAGGTCAGCGAGATAATCGCGGGAGCTCCCGCGGGCAGCGACTACGACAAGATACTCTACGTCCACGACTACATAGCTGACAATACTCAATATGACTACGCCGGTGCAAACCGCGACAAGTCCGGCTTGTGCCACACAACATACGGCTGTCTTGTTGACGGCAGCGCCGTGTGCGAGGGCTACGCCGAGTCGTTCACGCTGATAATGAACAAGCTCGGCATCGAGAGCGGCATCTGTACGGGCTCGAACCACGCATGGAACTACGTCAAGGTCGACGGCAAATACTACTGGCTCGACATCACATGGGACGACATGGACAGCTACGGCAGCGGCTATCAGGCAGAGCATACCTACTTCCTCGTGAACAGCGATATGCTCCTCCGCTCGAGAAGCGTCGACTGGACGCAGGGCTATTTCCCCGACTGCACCTCTATCGACGAGAACTACTACGTCAAGAACGGCTCCTACTTCAAGAGCTACGACCGCGACGAGGTCATCTCCTACATCGAGAGCTGCGCCGACAAGAAGCACTGCGAGTTCATGTTCGCCGACTTCGAGACCTACAAGACCGCCCTCTATGACCTCTTCGACAGCGGCAAGGTCTACAAGGCGTCAAATATCGACCGCGACACGATGAAATATTTCCGCGAGGACAATATGTTCTCGATAAACATAAACTTCTGATATGAGACGAACGAACTACATTATACGCAGCCTCGCACTCGCCGCCGCAGCTGCTCTCACCGGCGTATGCATATGCGGCTGCAAGGCAGGAAGAGTCTCCGAGCAAGCATCAGGATACAGCTCCAAGACCGAGTATTCATACAGCATTGACGAGCTGGCAGGAACTATCTCCGACGCGCTCGCCGAGTACGACAACCACACCGATTACGACGCTGCCATAGAGCAGGACGACATAGACTCCGCCGTCAGGAAGATAAAGCACTTCTATCCCGAGTATTTCTGGCTCAACGGCTATACCACCTCCTCAACCTCAAAAAGGACGTCCCTGAGCTTCATGACGCTCAACGACTACTCGAAGGACGAGCTCCGCGCCATGCACGACGAGCTCATCAAGGCTGCGGACGACGTTATCGCTCAGGTACCGCAGACAGGCACCGACTTCGAGAAGGCGCTCTTCGTACACGACTATATCGTCAACAACACCCGCTACGCCACGGAGAAGCGCGGGCTCGACTACAACGGACTGTGGGGCAATGCATACGGCTGTCTCGTCGAGGGAAGCGCTGTTTGTCAGGGCTATGCAGAAGCATACAGCCTGATAATGCAGAGGCTCGGTATAGAATGCGGCGTGTGCTCGGGTCAGAGCGACCGCGGAAGCCACGCTTGGAACTACATAAAGGTAGACGGCGAGTACTACTGGGTCGACGTCACATGGGACGACCCCGAAGCCGAAAGCGAAGAGGACGGCGACAAGCTCCGCCACAACTACTTCATGATGAACGACGAGCTGATGCTCCGCACGAGGACTATCGGCGACGGGCAGTATTACGTCCCGAGCTGTACCTCCATGAAATACAACTACTTCGTGATGGCAAACGCCTACCTCACGAGCTATGACCTCGATGAAATAGGGCGTATACTCGCCGACAACAAGGAGTACGGAGTCGCGGAGATGATGTTCGCGGACGCCGAAAGCTTCAGCGCCGCGAGGAACGGGTTGTTCGACGAGCAGCAGATATGGGAGCTCTCGGACTACGCAGAGCTCGGCTACACGCTGAACTACTCCTACGATGAAACGATGTGCGTGCTGCAAATAAGCTACTGATAAAGCAAGGGCTGTCCGATGATGATGTCGGACAGCTTTTTTATGCGGTGACGCCGCCTTCGGCGTTCCTCGAATACGTACAAAATATGCTGAAACTCTTGCATTACGCATCTATATGTGGTATAATATTAAAGATTATTTTTATCTGCGGCGAAAGGAGCGTCGGCTTGGACCGACGAAATGATATCATGGCAAAAAAGAAGGACTACAGCAACGACAGTATCACCATGCTCAAGGGTGCGGACAGAGTAAGAAAGCGCCCCGCGGTAATATTCGGCTCGGACGGTCTCGACGGCTGCGAGCACTCTATCTTCGAGGTCATCTCCAACTCCATAGACGAGGCGAGAGCGGGCTTCGGCAGCAAGATAGTGATAACTCACTTCCGCAACCACGACATTGAGGTCGAGGACTTCGGACGCGGCTGCCCCGTCGACTTCAACAACACCGAGCAGCGCTACAACTGGGAGCTCGTCTACTGCGAGCTCTACGCGGGCGGAAAGTACGACCCGAGCGGCGACAGCTACGAATTCTCGCTCGGTCTGAACGGACTCGGTCTCTGCGCGACGCAGTTCTCCTCGGAGTTCATGGACGTTGAAGTCATACGTGACGGCTTCAAGTACAACCTCCACTTCGAGAAGGGCGACAACGTAGGCGGACTGAAAAAGGAGCCCTGCAATAAGAAGCAGACAGGCACCAAGACCCGCTGGCGTCCCGACCTCGAGGTATTCACCGATATAAACGTGTCAGACGAATTCTTCCATGATATCCTGAAGCGTCAGGCTGTCGTGAATCCGAATATCCTGTTCGTGTTCCGCTCCGAGAACGAGGCGGGAGGATTCAACGAGACCGAGTTCTTCTACGAGAACGGCATCACCGACTACGTAAGCGAGATAGTCGGCGACAACGCCCTCACCTCCATACAGCACTGGACTGCCGAGCGCCGCGGTAAAGACCGCGAGGACAAGCCCGAATACAAGGTCAAGTTCGACGTCGCGCTCACCTTCTCGAACAAGGTCAAGAAGAAGGAGCACTACCACAACTCGAGCTTCCTCGAGCACGGCGGCTCTCCCGAGGAGGCGGTCAAGCGCGCTCTGCCCGCGCAGATAGACGCGTATATCAAGTCCGTGAACGGCTACCAGAAGAACGAGAGCAAGGTCAAGTACGAGGACGTCGAGGAATGCCTCGTGCTGATATCCTCCAACTTCTCCACACAGACCTCCTACGAAAACCAGACCAAAAAGGCTATCACCAACAAGTTCATACGCGAGGCGATGACGGAGTTCCTCCGCCACCAGCTCGAGGTCTACTTCATCGAGAATCCCGATGAAGCCAAAAAGATAGCCGAGCAGGTTCTGCTCAACAAGCGCAGCCGCGAGAACGCCGAAAAGACCCGCCAGAACATGAAGAAGAAGCTCACGGGCACTATCGACCTCGCGAATATGGTCGAAAAGTTCGTGGACTGCCGAACCAAGGACGTCACACGCCGCGAGATATACATCGTGGAGGGCGACTCGGCGCTCGGCTCAGTAAAACTGGCGAGAAATGCCGAATTTCAGGCAGTCATACCCGTCCGCGGAAAGATACTCAACTGCCTAAAGGCGGAGTATTCCAAGATATTCAAGAGCGAGATAATCACCGACCTCATCAAGGTGCTGGGCTGCGGAGTAGAGGTCAACTCGAAGGCTAACAAGGAGCTCTCCTCCTTCGATATCAACAACTTCCGCTGGAACAAGATAGTCATCTGTACCGATGCCGACGTCGACGGCTTCCAGATACGCACGCTGATACTGACGATGCTCTACAGGCTGACCCCCAAGCTCATCGAGGAGGGCTACGTATACATCGCGGAGTCGCCGCTGTTTGAGATAAACACCAAGGAAAAGACCTACTTCGCCTACACCGAACAGGAGAAGCAGCGCATACTCGAGCTCATCGGCGATAAAAAGCACACGATACAGCGCTCGAAGGGTCTCGGTGAGAACGAGCCCGACATGATGAGCCTCACGACGATGAATCCCGACACCCGCCGCCTCATCAAGGTAACGGTCGACGACATAAAGGACTCGGCGGAGGTATTCGAGATGCTCCTCGGCGACGACTTACAGGGACGCAAGGACTACATCTCCGAGTACGGCGCGGACTACCTCGAATTAGCTGACATTTCATAAAGGAGTAACATAAATGGCAAGAAAAAAGGATTCCTCCGACAAGGCGCCCGTATTCAAGCATGAGGCGTATATAGAGGGCTCGGGCAGCGTAGTAGACCAGCACATCTCCGACGTGCTGAAAAGCAACTATATGCCCTATGCGATGAGCGTCATCGTATCGCGAGCTCTCCCCGAGATAGACGGCTTCAAGCCCTCCCACCGCAAGCTGCTGTACATGATGTACAAGCGCGGACTGCTCAGCCCCGAGAAGGAGCGCTCGAAGTCCGCGAACGTGGTCGGCGAGACCATGAAGCTCAACCCCCACGGCGACCAAGCTATCTATGAGACAATGGTTCGACTCACTCGCGGCAACGAGTCGCTGCTCCACCCCTACATCGACAGCAAGGGTAACTTCGGCAAGCAGTATTCGAGCAAGACGCGCTATGCCGCCTCGCGATACACCGAGGTCAAGCTCGAAAAGATATGCAATGAGCTCTTCCGCGACATCGACCACGACACGGTAGATTTCGTTCCCAACTACGACAACACCATGCAGGAGCCGACACTCCTGCCCGCGACGTTCCCGACGGTGCTCGTGAACTCGAACACGGGTATCGCCGTATCAATGGCGAGCAACGTCTGCCCCTTCAACCTCGCGGAGATATGCGAGACAACTATCGCTCTGATGAAGGACCCCAACCACGATATACTCAGCACGCTCAAGGGTCCCGACTTCCCCGGAGGAGGCTTCCTGCTCTACGACGAGGAGGAGCTGAACAAGGTCTACGAGACGGGCAGAGGCAGTATAAAGATACGCTCCAAATACGGCTACGACAAGGCGTCGAACTGCATAGAGGTCACGCAGATACCCTATACCACGACCGTTGAAGCCATTCAGGACAAGATAATCGAGCTCGTCAAGGCGGGCAAGATACGCGAGATATCGGACGTCCGCGACGAGACCGACATCAACGGTCTGAAGCTCGCGATAGACCTCAAGCGCGGCACAGACCCCGAAAAACTCATGCAGAAGCTGTTCCGCCTGACCCCGCTTCAGGACAGCTACCCCTGCAACTTCAATATCCTCATCGCGGGAACTCCGAAGGTAATGGGCGTGCGCGAGATACTGACCGAATGGACGGCATTCCGCGAGGAGTGCGTTATGCGCCGCACCTACTTCGACCTCCAGAAGAAGAAGGAGAAGCTCCATCTGCTCGAGGCACTGTCGAAGATACTGCTCGACATCGACAAGGCGATAAAGATAATCCGCGAGACCGAAGAGGAGGCGGACGTTGTACCGAACCTCATGATAGGCTTCGGCATCGACGAGGTGCAGGCGGAGTACGTCGCAGAGATAAAGCTCCGCAACATCAACCGCCAGTACATTCTCCGCCGCGTCGAGGAGGTAGACCAGCTCCGCAAAGACATCGCGGAAATGGAGGATATCCTCCGCGACAAGAAGAAGATACGCAAGATAATCATCGACGAGCTGAAGGAGGTCAGCAAGACCTACGCCCAGCCGCGCCGCACGTTCTTCTACTACCAGTCCGACGTCGAGGAGGAGGAGGATATCGACGACACGCCCGATTACGCGGTCAACCTCTTTGTCTCCGAGAGCGGCTACTTCAAGAAGATAACGCCGCAGTCGCTCCGCATGAGCAGTGAGCAGAAGCTCAAGGACGGCGACTACATCAGCCAGACCTTCGAGGCTACCAACAAGACCGACCTTATCTTCTTCTCGGACAAGGCGCAGGCATACAAGTCCAAGGCAAGCGCGTTCGACGACACAAAGGCGAGCGTCATGGGCGACTACGTCCCCGCGAAGCTGAGCTTCGACGAGGGCGAGAACCTCCGCCTGATGATACCGACCACGGACTACAGCGGCTACATCATATTCTTCTTCGAGAACGGCAAGGCGGCGAAGATACCGCTCAAATCCTACGAGACCAAGACCAACCGCAAGAAGCTGGCAAACGCATACTCGGACAAGTCCCCGCTCGTTGCGGCAGTGTACATCACCGAGGAGGCGGATATACTCCTGCGCACCACGTCGGGACACGCGCTCGTGTTCAACTCGGGAATGATACTGCCTAAGTCCACGCGTGATTCGCAGGGCGTGCAGGTAATAACGCTGAGGAAAAACGCACAGCTCGCGTCGGCGAAGACTATCACCGAGGAGGAAGCTCCCGAGCTGGAGAAGTACCGCGCGAAGTCCGTACCCGCGGCAGGCAAGCCCGCGAAGGAGCTCGGCGACAGCAACCAGCTGAGCTTTACGTAACCTAAGAAGTGCGAGTGCGCCCCTACAGGGCAATATTTAGGGAACGCCGCCCTCGGCGTTCCGCAGACGATATGCCCCCTCGCAGTTGACAAAAAGGCGCTTTGAGTGTATAATTAAAACAAATCAGCGGCAAGTGCCGCTTATATAAGGAGGACAACATCATGTGCGGAATAGTCGGATTCACAGGCGCCGCTCAGGCAGCTCCCATACTGCTCGACGGTCTATCGAAACTCGAATACAGAGGCTACGATTCCGCGGGCATAGCAGTCCGCGACGGAAGCAATGATACAGAAATAGTAAAGGCAAAGGGCAAGCTGAAGGTGCTCGAGGAAAAGACCAACGGCGGCAAGGCTGTCAAGGGCTGCTGCGGTATCGGTCACACGCGCTGGGCTACCCACGGCGAGCCCTCGACGCTCAACGCTCACCCTCACTGCTCCGACGACGAGAACGTCATCGCTGTACACAACGGCATCATAGAGAACTATCAGGAACTCAAGGAGAAGCTCACCAAGAGCGGCTACTCGTTCAAGACCCAGACCGATACAGAGGTCGCAGTCAAGCTCATCGACTACTACTTCAAGAAGTACGGGCTCGGTCCTGTTGACTCGATAGCGCGCGCTATGGTACGTATCCGCGGCTCATACGCTCTCTGCGTTATGTTCAGGGACTTCGAGGGCGAGATTTACTGCGCCCGCAAGGACAGCCCCATGATAATCGGCATCGCAGGCGGCGAGAGCTACGTAGCGTCCGACGTCCCCGCCATACTGAAATATACCCGCAATGTATACTACATCGGCAACATGGAGATAGCCAAGCTCGAAAAGGGCGCGGTCACGTTCTACAACATCGACCGCGAGGAGATAAGCAAGGAGCTCGTTGAGATAAAGTGGGACGCAGAGGCTGCCGAAAAGGGCGGCTACGAGCACTTCATGCTCAAGGAGATACACGAGCAGCCCAAAGTCATCCGCGACACGATAAACTCCGTAGTCAAGGACGGAAATATCGTCCTCGGCGAGTT
The DNA here is from genome assembly GCA_000701945.1 of Anaerotruncus sp. MC2020. Classification (GTDB taxonomy): domain Bacteria; phylum Bacillota; class Clostridia; order Oscillospirales; family Ruminococcaceae; genus Ruminococcus; species Ruminococcus flavefaciens_B. The sequence continues at coordinate 131,712 of JNKE01000017.1, read as the reverse complement.
CGGACTCACCGACGAAGAGGTCAAGGAGATACAGCAGATATACATCGTAGCGTGCGGCTCGGCATACCACGTAGGCATGGCGATACAGTACGTCATCGAGGAGCTGACCACTATCCCCGTCCGCGTCGAGCTCGCGTCGGAGTTCAGATACAGAAAAATGCCGCTCAATAAAAAGAGCCTCGCTATCATAATCAGCCAGTCGGGCGAGACCGCCGACAGCCGCGCTGCTCTCACGCTCGCTAAGGAAAACGGCGTAAAGACTCTCGGAATCGTCAACGTCATTGGCTCTAACATCGCAAGAGACGCCGACAACGTGTTCTACACGCTCGCAGGTCCCGAGATATCGGTCGCTACGACAAAGGCGTACAGCACTCAGCTCATCGCAGGATATCTCCTCGCAATGCAGCTCTCGAAGGTCCGCGGAGAGATAACGGACGAGCGCTTTGCCGAGCTCCTCACTGAGATACAGACTATCCCCGACAAGGTATCGAAGATACTCGAGGACAAGGAGCGCCTCCAGTGGTTCGCGGCTAAGTTCGCGAATATCCGCGACGCGTTCTTCATCGGACGCGGCATAGACTACGCAGTCAGCCTCGAGGGAAGCCTCAAGATGAAGGAGATAAGCTATATCCACTCCGAGGCATACGCGGCGGGCGAGCTCAAGCACGGACCTATCTCGCTCATCGAGAACGGCACGCTCGTTATCAGCGTGCTGACTCAGCAGAACCTGTTCGAGAAGACGGTATCGAACATGGTAGAGTGCAAGTCCCGCGGCGCGTACATCATGGGACTGACCACTTACGGCAACTACAGCGTGGAGGACAACGCCGATTTCACGGCATATATCCCCAAGACAGACCCGCTGTTCGCAGCGAGCCTCGCGGTAGTACCGCTCCAGCTCCTCGGCTACTACGTATCTGTAGCAAAGGGACTCGACGTAGACAAGCCGCGCAATCTTGCAAAGAGCGTAACAGTTGAATAAAAGCGGAAGGGGCACTGATGTGCCCCTTTTCATTTTAGCTTTCAATTATGATTTTATCCCTATGAGGTCTCTCCTGACATCTGCCTCCCGTGAATTTGACAAAATGCCGAACTAAAGATATAATTAAAAAACACATCAAGGATATAAAAAGGATACATCAGCTGATTATAATACAATTACAGGATAAGGAGCACGGCTTATGAAAAAGATTTTTCTCGTTGAGGACGACGCTGAGATATGCGATATCATCAATGAATATTTCGGGAACAAGGGCGTCGAAGTCGTCGCTGTGGAGAACGGCGGCGAGGCTCTCGACATGATAACTGACGGACTCGGGGACTTCGACCTCGTGCTGCTCGACATCATGCTCCCCGAGATAGACGGCTTCACGCTTTGCAGGCAGCTCCGCCGAAAGAGCAATATTCCCGTCATATTCATCACTGCCCGCGGACGCGAGGAGGATATCCTCAGCGGATACGATATCGGCTGTGATGACTATGTAGTAAAGCCGTTCCTGCTGTCGGTGCTGTACAGCAAATGCGAGGCTCTCGTGAGACGCGCAGGCAGTATCGCCGACAATACGCTCACCTGCGGCTCAATAAGCCTCGATACCCGTACTCTGCGCTGCACAGCGGACGGAGCGGAGGTGGAGCTCCCACCGAAGGAGTTCGCGATACTCCGCTATCTGCTCGAGCACGAGGACTGGGTAGTCACCCGTGACGACCTCCTCAACAAAGCGTGGGGCTATGACTACTTCGGCAGCGACCGCGTGGTGGATAACCATATCAAGAAGCTGAGAAAAGCCCTCGGCAGCGCGGGAGCGCAAATAAAGACTCTTGTCGGACGGGGGTATAAGCTCACGAAGGAGTGAACAAAATGAAAAGAAAGAATCATATGCGCAAGCCAAAGCGCACAACCTTCCTGAAAATGTTCGCAAAGGGCATGATAATACCGATAATAATAACCGTTATACTCGGAAATTACAGTTGGTTCTTCATAGGACAGTCCGCATTTTCCTACAGCAACAGTCAGATGGGCAGTTTTATCTCGTCATACGAAGTAAAGATTCACAATAATCAAAAACAGAAGATCCCGTACGCTCTGTTTTTAAGTATGTTCGGCGACGTGGACACTCAGCCCATAGGCGGGTATATCGACCCCAAAACATGGGTAGAGCCAAGCAGCATAGGCGCGATCTTCACCTTCGACAAGGACGGAAATATCCTTAGATCCAGCAGTGCTAAGTTAGGCGTAGCTATAAGCAATGGCAAAGGTACTGGCAACACGTTATTTTACTATTACGACCCGCAGGAATTCGATATCCCAGAGCTGGATAAGCTCATTGACGACGCATTAAAAGACAGAGACAGCGGCAAATACACCACCGAGATTGATATAACGAAGCTTTATCTCAATGAAGATGAGCAAAAAATGATACCTCATACCATAAACGTCTCCAGATTCAAAACCAATAACAGTCTGCTCGGTTATGATTATGAGGACGATTGGACAAAGCTCAATGAATACACCATAGATATTGAATATGAAGCCCCCGAGAACTATGTCCTTACGGATATAGCGTCCCGATACGACAATGCAAATAATTATCCGCGCGGCAGCATTCAGGGAGTATACGGTACTCCGCCGCAATACTTCGACGAGATAGCCGGAAAATACAAGGATAATGTCAAAGAATTCATTGACAGCGGTTATTCGGGCACTGGTGTAACCGACGGCAATTACAAAACTCAGGTCAACGATGTTTTGATAAACAGGCTGTATACCGACGGTGACGAGGAGGGCGTCTTCGCATATATCGAGACCAATATACACGGCTTACAAGCATGGCGCAGACTTATCTTCGTGATATGTGTGATTTTTGCTCTGATGGCGCTGTTCGTGCTGGTGTTATGCATCATCAGGAACGCGAAAAACAAGGCTCGCTACGCCTTCGAGGACTACCAGCGCAGCCTGATAAACAACCTCGCGCACGACCTGAAAACGCCGCTCGCAGTCATCGGCGGCTATGCGGAAAATCTGCAGGAGCTCCGCAAAGACGGCAGCGACAAGGAGCGGCGCTATATCAGCGGGATAATGAACAACGTCGCCTACACCGACGACATCATCGCCAAGACATTGCAGCTCAGCGAGGCGGAACAGATAAACAAACTGAACAAGAAGAAAGTTGAAATAAAGCAGCTTGTGGAACGGCTCGCGGAGAAGTACCGCGCGGCTCTCGATGAGCGCAATATCACGCTGAAAACGGAGCTCAGCGGTGAGGTGTACGCCGACGAGGACTTGCTCGCCTCCGCTGTGGAGAATCTCATCTCCAATGCGGTGAAGTACACCCGCGACGACGGCACTGTCACCATTACCGCCAACAAGAAACGGCTGAACATCGTCAACGACGTTGCCGAGGACGTCGACACCACCGACCTGCTCATGCCCTTCGTCAAGGGCGACAAGGCTCGCAGCGACAAGCGCAGCCACGGGCTCGGGCTCGCGATAGCCTCATCGGCAGCCGCCCGCAGCGGATTCAGGCTCGGCGTGTCGTGCAAGGACAAGAAATTCACAGCAGAATTGGTGTTCTGACGTTATCAGCCGCCCCGTTCATCATTTTTTCCTCAGACTCACGAGAAATACCGAGCCCTCACCGAGCTTGCTCGTGACGTATATCTTGCCTCCGCAGCGCGAGACTATCTCCTTGCAGAGCGCGAGCCCGAGACCGTTGCCCTGCGCCTGCCGCGAGCTGTCCGCCTGATAGAACTTATCAAAGATGTGACGCAGCTGCTCCTCGGTCATGCCAATGCCCGAGTCGCTGATATAGACCTTGTAGTGGTGCTCGGACTCCTCTATCTTGACGGTGACCGCGCCCCGCTCCTCGGAGAATTTTATCGCATTGCTGAGCAGGTTCGTCCACACCTGAAACAGCAGCGAGCGCTGGCTGCACACGGTCAGCTCGGGCATATCGAGGTCGAAGCTGATATCCTTGGCGCTCCATTTCGGCTCGAGGAGCACGATAGCCTCGCGGAGCTGCTCATCGAGACGATAGCTCGTCGGTTCATCGAGCGAGACCTGATTCTCGAGCTTTGACAGGCGGAGGATATTGTCGGTGAGGTCATTGAGCTTCTCAATGCTGAAAAAAGCCTTGGAGATATAGGCGCTGCGTTCCTCCGCAGGGAGCGAGTCGTCCTGCAACAGCGTGATATAGCCGTTCAGAGCTGAAAGCGGCGTCTTGAACTCGTGCGATACATTGGCGATGAAGTCATTGCGTATCATCTCGATAGAGCCGAGCTCCTGCGCCATATAGTTGAAGTTCTCGACAGTCTCCGCGAGCTCGCGCAGCCTGCCCTTGTACTCGAGACGCACGCTGTAATCGCCCTCAGCGATCTTGCGTGTACCCTTGCTGAGGTCGGAGAGCGGGCGGAATATGTTCCACACAGCAAAATAGGATATAGCCGATGCGAGTATGACGCTGATAATGTAAATGCTGAGACTTCCGAACGCGGAGAATGTCCCCGTGCGGAAGCTGAATCCGAGCCTTTCAAGCAGCAGCATTATCAGCACGAATACCGCAAGGAGTATGAATATCGTCGCGAAGAACGCGAGCGTGAGACGCCGTGCGAGCCGCTTGTAGTGCCTGAGCTCAGGCGTTTTTTTAGTTGGTATCATTTTTCACCGCCCTGTATCCGAGACCGCGTATCGTGACTATCCTGAAATCGGGGTCGTCTCTGAACCTCTCGCGCAGCCTGCTGATGTGAACGTCGAGGGTATGCGGGTCAACATCGTCCTCGATGCCCCATATATCGTCGAGTATCTGCTGACGCGTGAATATCTGCGACGGGTAGGACAGCAGCTTGTACAGTATCAGGAACTCCTTCTGCGGGAGCACCTGCGTCCCGCGCGCATTCGTGACCGTCCACGTCCCGTATTCGAGGGTCAGACTGCCGAAGGTGAGCTTCTTCTCGCTCGCACTTTTAGCGCGGCGCAGGAGAGCCGTCACGCGCATTATCATCTCCTTGAGGTCAACGGGCTTGACCATGTAGTCGTCCGCCCCCGAGCTGAAGCCCGTCTGCTTGTCGGAAATATCGCCCTTTGCGGTGATGATGAGGACGGGTATATCAATGTCTGCCTCGCGGAGCTCGCGCGTGAGCTCGAAGCCGTCCATGCCCGCCATCATGACGTCGGATATCATGAGGTCGATGTATTCCTTATCGAGGATATCGAGGGCTTTATCGGCATTTTCGGCAGGCAGGGCAATGAAGTCGTTTTTTTCGAGGGTACGGCAGAAGAGCTCGCGCAGGTCTCTGTCGTCCTCGACAACAAGTATTCGGAACATATCAAACCTCCTGTTGTGTGTTGAGACAATTATACCACATAGGTAAAAGAATAGCAAGGGCCATAGAAATCGCATCATGCGATACCCCAAGCTTACAGATGAACAATCAAAAAGAGCCGCAAGAAAGTCACTGACCTTCTGCGGCTCTTTCGCTTACGATATATGACGTCCTTTGCCCTTTCGGCGCTTTTCAACGGGCTTCTCAATGGGCTTTTCCTTACCGCCCATATCCTCGAAGAGGGTCTCCTCCTCGATATCCTCGGAGCCGTCGGTGAGCTCGGGGTTTATCTCTCCCCTGCTCTCATAGAACGGCGTGATAACGTACTTCTGTATCACGGGGTAGCTGTTGAAGCTGACGACGAACCACATCGGCACTACCGAGAACAGCGGTATCATCAGCATAAAGAGCGGCATGAGGTAGATGAACAGCAGTCCGTACAGCACCAGCATGACCGCGAGCGCAATAGTAGTGATGATGTTCTGCTTCAGCGACACGAACGCGAGCGCGAACGAATTCTTTATCAGATTCTTTATCGAGAGGTCGGTAGCCGTCATCATGAGGAAGATGTAATAATTCATCATCAATATGACGATAGCCACGCTGAACGTGATGACCAGCGGCACATAGAAAATCTTGGTATCGTACACCTCCGCCATGCCTGGGTAGACGTTATAGCCCGCATACGCCGAAAGTGCGGCGATTATGTCGAGTATGCCTATCACGCACGCCTTGCCGAAGTTCTGCTTGTAGCCCTTGAAGAAATCGCGCACGATGAAGGAATGCCGTCCGAGCAGGAACAGCCTGATGACCTTTGATATTCCCGCAATGGCAGGTCCGAGATTGACAGCAAAGACGACCAGCAGGAGCACTACCAGTGCAAGGCTGACCTTCTCATTGCTGACGTAATACATCACAGGAAGCGTCGCCCACAGCGGAAGCGTGAATATGAAGAACAGGATATTCAGCCCTATCATCAGCCAGAACTTCCTGAAGAATATGTCGAAGAAGAGCGCAATACCCGTCTTCTTAGGTGCATTTTTGGCGATACCAGGTCCTGCACTCTCGTAATTGCTTGAAAACAGACCCATCAAACATCCTCCGTTTTAGAGCAGACCTCCGAGGATATAGCTCATCAGAGGAACTGCAAGTGAGATTATAAATGAAATGAGCGCGAGCACGGCAAATTTCGCGCAGTACAGCCTAAAGCCGCTGTGCTCGGAGCTTCGCTTACCGTCGCCGCCCCAATATGCGAGCAGACAGTTAGACGAGCGTATGACCTCCCTGACCGAAACAGCTGCGACAAACAGCTCCGCGAGCGAATACGGCAGTATCAGGACGGCTACCGCAGGCAGAGCCCGCAGTCCTCCCGCCGCATACGCAGCCGATACCGACGCACCGACGCCGACTCCGCGATACACGAGGAGAGCCGCTCCGACAGGCTGTCCGAGCACGAACATCCCCGAGAGGAAAGCTGCTGCAAGGAACAGCAGCGACGACAGCAGCGTCCGCGTGAATATTGCGAATACGGTGTCCCCGCAAAGCGAGGGCGAGAGGTACTGATGTACCCACGGGCAGTCCGCGCCGACAGCGGGCAGCGAGCCAATGCCGACTCCCGCAGCACAAGCCGCGCACATCAGCATGAAGCCTGTTCCTTTACCGCGGGCAGGGATATATTTTATGTGTTTCATTCCGCATCTTCCTTTCATTCAAGGATATGCGGAGCGGACAAGTTTTATGCCGCTTTACTTGGAGAGCTCATAAGCACGTTTTGTGCAGCTCTCGCAGCAGTTCTTGACGGTGTCCTCGAGCTTGCCCTCGTAGAGTCTGTCGAGACCAGCGAGAGTAGTGCCGCCGGGAGACGATACCATTTTGATGAGCTCGGCGATGCTGTAGCCCGAATCGGTTATCATCTTCGCTGAGCCGATGAGGCTCTGACTGAACAGCTCGGTAGCAGCAGCGGTGTCGATGCCCTCAGCTGCGGCATAGTCGATGAAAGCCTTTGCAAAGAGGTAGATGAACGCGGGACTGCTGCCATTTATGGCGATTATCTCCTTCATCTTGTCCTTGGGAACAACGGCTGCCTTTCCGCATGAGCGGAACACGCCGAGAATGAGCTCGAACTCCTCGTCAGTAACTCTCTCATTGCGCGAGAGTGCGGAAGCTCCCTCGCCGAGGAGGAGCGGAGTATTGGGCATAACGAGTATGACCTTTGCGTCGGGGATAGTCTTGGAGGCGATGAACTCGTCCGATATGCCCGCCGCAATGGAGATGATGACCTTGTCAGCTGTCACAGCGGGAGCAGCCGCCTCGATGACGCCCTCGATGACCTGCGGCTTAACTGCGAGGAAAATGAAGCCGCACTTTTCAGCGAGCTCAGCCTCGCTGCCGCACGCAGTCACGCCGAACTCGGCGAGAGCGCTGACCTTAGCTGTATCGGGGTCGAAGGCGAAGAGGGATATCTCGGAAGCCTTGGGGCTGCCTGCGATGCCCTTGATTATAGCGGTACCCATATTACCTGTACCGATGAAGCCAATGTTTATCTTGCTCATAGCGATTCTCCTTTTAATGTGTATGATTCGCGGGTACGACCGCCGTTCCGAAACGACTTCAGCGCGAAACTTTCGGATTTGTATCCGCAAGTGATTTTAGGCGGCAGCAATCTCCGCGCGGCTTATCAATAGAACGTCGCGACTTCCTTCTCGGGCGGAGCAGCGTCCGCTAGTGCGATAACGCGCAGAACAGGTCCCGCGCCCTTGTAGAGCTTGTGCTTCTGCACGCTTATCTTCGCGGTCACGTTCACCCAATGCTTGGGCTGACGCGGCTCGAACGGCGTATCCCACTCCGCGACTGCCCAGCAGTACTGGATATCCTCGACGCAGCAGGTCATGATATGCCTGCCGAGCGCGAAGCAGCCGTCAGGAAACTTCTTGTTCTTTGCGGCAAGCCCCTTGAAGGTCACAGTCTTGCCGTCGTACTTGGCGGGGTCCTCCATTATGTCGCGGTACCAGAGGGCAAAGTCCTCGTCCTTTATCACTATGTTATCAGCCTCGACGTCGAACGGGAGCGGGTCCTCGATGTCGTCGTAGGCGACCTGTCCGTCGTTGTATTCGTAGCATATCTCGGTACGGCGGCTGACTCCCCTGACTATCTGGTGGAACTCCTTTACATCGAAGCTCTTGTCGAAGCGGTTGAACACGGCAAGCTCGCAGAGGTTGAGCTTGTCCACGACGAGACTGCGCATATTGGCGTTATAGTTGAGGAAGGTGGTGGCGTCCGCGAAGAACATCACCTGCGCCACAGCCCAGTTCTGCGGCATATTCTGGAAGAGGTCGGCGGCATTCCACATACCGTTGTACTCGACTACCACACGCTCGGCATTAGTCTCAAACGCAAGCCTTGCGAGGTTCGCGATAGTCATTTCTTCCTTGGACTCGATACTGCGCATCTCAACGACGCCCTTTTTCGCAAAGCGCGACGGGTCGTACTCCTCGATGCCCTCCTCGAAGACGAGGAGAAGCGTCCTCTCGCCGTTGTTGAAGCGCTTGTCCTCGAGCGTTTCCTGTATGAACTTTGTCTTTCCCGATTCGAGGAAGCCGAGGAACAGGTAAACGGGAATGGGCTCCTGCTGATTCTTAGGCATGGTTTCCTCCTTATTCTACGCAGAACAGCTTAGCAACGGCTTCCTCATTGAGCTTGGAGCCGATGACGCAAAGTCTGCCCGTAGTCTCGGCGCTTCCGTGTCTTACGTCGGGCACTCCTGGAACGTAATCGAAGTGTATCCACTGACCGTCCTCGCCCGCAACTATGCCCTTTGCACGGAGCACGATACCGTAGGTCGCCTCGTCGGACAGAGCCTCGAGAGCGGCAGTTATAGCCTCGACAGTGTACGGGCGGGGAGTCTCGGCGCCCCAGCTGGTGAACACCTCGTCGGCGTGGTGATGATGATGCTCGTGGTCGTGGTCATGGTCGTGACAGCCGCAGGTGCAGTCGGGACCGTGGTCGTGGTGGTGCTCGTGGTCATGGTCGTGGTCGTGATGATGTTCATGCTCGTGCTCATGGTCATGCTCGTCATCATCGTGGTCGTGATGATGATGCTCATGGTGGTGGTTAGCTTCGTCGAGCAGTGCCTTGAGCTCGTCGCTGAGCGTGTTCTTCTGCGTCATAGCGTCAACGAGCTGACCGCCCGTGAGCTCGTCCCACTCGGTAGTTACCACGGGAGCCTCCTTGTTGAGCCCGCGAATGAGCTCAACAGCCTCGCCGAGCTTCTCCTGCGAGAGACCCGCGGTATGGCTGAGGATAACGCAGCTTGCGTACTCTATCTGATTGTTGAAGAATTCGCCGAAATTCTTGTGGTACATCTTGCACTTCTTGGCGTCAACGACCGTAGTGAAGCCGTCGAGCTCAACGTCGTGAGCGTCGATGTTGCGTACAGCGTTGATGACGTCGCTGAGCTTGCCTACGCCCGAGGGCTCGATGAGGATGCGGTCGGGGTGGTACTCGTCAAGCACCTTCACGAGAGCCTTGCCGAAGTCACCGACGAGTGAGCAGCAGATACAGCCCGAATTCATCTCGGTTATCTCGATGCCTGCGTCCTTGAGGAAGCCGCCGTCGATGCCTATCTGACCGAACTCGTTCTCGATGAGGACGAGCTTTTCGCCCTTGTAGCCCTCGTTGATGAGCTTCTTGATGAGCGTGGTCTTGCCTGCGCCGAGGAAGCCCGAGAATATGGTAATTTTAGTCATAGTGAAACACTTCTTTCTAAAAATTCTTTACACAATATTATATTATAGCACTTCCCGCGCAGAAATGCAAGTGCGGGACGCAAGTTTGCGTGCTTAATTGATTTCTTTACCGTTTGTAGGGGCGAGTTCCGCTCGCCCGCAAATCAACAAATTGCTTACGGCTACGCATTGTAGGGAACGCCGCCCTCGGCGTTCCGCAAATTAAACGAATGGTTTAAATGCCCGATTGTAGGGGCAAGTTCCGCTCGACCGCGAATTTTTTGGCAATTATCGGGCGCACGGAATGCGCCCCTACATTTTTGTAAAACCAAACCCTGACGTTACGTCAGGGTTGTAGACTGACTATCAATTTTGGGCACCGAAAACGCAGTCCCCTACAGAATGTTGCCGCAAACAAATGTGGAAGGCGCGGGACGCCGAGGGGGTCGTCCCCTACATAATTATACAAGTTTGACTAAAAAATAACATTTAACACTTGACAAACTCCTCAAAACATGGTATAGTAGATATACAATGTACAGTTGTTCGTCTACGGCGGACGATTTTTCAGTTAAGGGAGAATTGCTATGGAAAAAAGGTCACAGCTCATCGTGGTCGACGCGATGATACTTCCCGACGTTTTCACTAAGGTGCTCGAGGTAAAAAAGCTCATGGCGCAGAAGGGCGAGAAAAGCTTCGCGTCCGCCTGCAAACGCGTGGGTATCTCCCGCAGTGCCTACTATAAATACAAGGACAGCGTCTTTTCCTATGAGGAGCTCTTCAACCGCAGGATAGTCAACCTCTACCTGCTTCTGAGCGACAGCCCTGGCGTCCTTTCGAGCGTGCTGGTCTTCCTGCACGGGCTCGACGCAAATATACTCACGGTCAATCAGAGCATTCCCGTCGACGGAGCGGCTACGGTCAACATCTCGCTGAGAATGGCGGACGCTTCCCCCGACGAGCTCACAGCCCTTAACTCGATAACAGAACTTGACGGCGTGCTTGAGGCAAAAGTCCTCTCCGCCGAATGATACACGGAGGTTTTCATATGTCAGTCAAATTTGCAGTATTAGGTCACGGTGTAGTCGGCTCGGGCGTTGTCGAGCTCTTCTACAAGAACAAGAAGAGCATCGAGCATCGCGCGGGCACGGAAATGGATATCAAGTATATCCTCGACCTCCGCGATTTCCCCGATTCACCGTATAAGGATAAATTCACCAAGGACTTCAACGACATCCTCAACGACGACGAGGTAACTGCTGTTGCCGAGTGCATGGGCGGAGTTGAGCCCGCTTTCACGTTCGTTAAGTCCTGTCTCGAGAAGGGCAAGAGCGTTTCCACGTCAAACAAGGAGCTCGTCGCTGAAAAAGGCGATATCCTCCTCGCGACGGCAAAGGCTCACAACTGCAACTTCTTCTTCGAGGCGAGCGTCGGCGGCGCTATCCCGATAATCCGCCCGCTCCACCGCTGTCTCGCGGCTAACGACATCGACAAGGTCGCGGGTATACTCAACGGCACGACCAACTTCATCCTCACGAAGATGTACAACGACAATATGTCGTTCGCGGACGCTCTCGCGCTCGCGCAGAAGCTCGGCTACGCTGAAAAAGACCCGACGGCTGACGTTGAGGGTCACGACGCGTGCCGCAAGATATGCATTATCTCGTCTCTCGTCTTCGGCAAGCACGTATATCCCAAGGACGTCTTCACCAAGGGTATTTCCGAGGTCGACCTCGCTGACGTTGCCGCGGCTGATATCCTCGGACACGCTATCAAGCTCATCGCTTCCGTGAGACGTCTCGCTGACGGACGTATTCTCCCCGTTGTTATGCCCATGCTCGTGCCTCACGAGAACATCATGGCGGGAGTTAATGACGTATTCAACGCCGTGCTCGTGTACGGCGACGGCATAGACCAGGCGATGTTCTACGGCAGAGGCGCAGGAAAGCTCCCGACGGCAAGCGCTGTTCTGGCTGATGTCATCGAAGCCGTAAAGCACAAGGTTACGGTGTTCTCGCAGTCGTGGGAGTCCTCGAGCGATAACAGCTTTGTTGCTCCTGTGGATGCGCTCACGACAAAGTGGTACTTCCGCGTGCCCGCCGACAGCAATATAGATGTTGAGGGCGCTTACACGGACGAGAACGGCATCTCCTTCATCTCCGCGGACGACCTCACATTCGATGAGGCTAAGGCTAAGGCGGAGGAGATAAAGGCTGTTGCCTGCATCCCTGTTCTTGACTAATAAAAACAAGCGGCTCGGAAGCCTCCGAGCCGCTTTTGTATTAGTAATAATTATCGACGTAAACGCCGAAAAAGCCTTTATCCTTGTCGCAGTAATAATTGTTTTCGGCATACCACTGCTTTGTGTGTATCCTGTAGACGAAGTAGTCGCCGATGATATCCACCTGATTCCCGCTGCACTTGTACACCTGAGACAGCTTGAGCTCGGCGTCCTCCGCCTTGTCTACGGGATAGAACACAGTGAAGCTTGCAGCGCAGTCAACGTCGTATGCGGCAGTGATGAGCTTGTGGCTCTCGTTTTGGTTCGTATCCTTGAACCAGCGCGCATTTGAATCAGTGACCTTGACCTCCGCGCCCTCGGGGATAACGTACCACAGGTCGCCGTGACTGCCTGTTTTCAGCTCGTTGTACTCCTCGGTATGCGTATCGTCCGCGTGGTCGTATCTGCACTGCCACACCTCCCTGACGTACATTGCATAGTCAGAGCCGAGGCTCGTTTCGGTCGAAGCCGCGTCGCCGCGCGAGACGGTGCGTCTGCCGTCGATGAGGGTATCTCTGTCGGCATTGCTCCTGCACGAATATAGCGTGAATATCGCCTCGCTGCTCCGCGCAAAGTCCTTGAACCCGTCATAGCAGCTGCTGTTGAGGTAGGCATTCACGAGGTAGATATCGACAGCCCCGCATTTCTCGGCGAAAAAAGCTCCTATATCCGAGCAGTCCACCTTCTCCTCGAGCAAGCCTATATCCGCCTTCACCCTTATCGGCGAGGGTATCATCTCCGCGAAAAAGTCCTGTAGGCTCGCCTCTATCTCGGGGCGCTGGTAGTCGTCCATGACAGGAGCAACGTCGCTTGCGGCAAGAGCGCTGAACTCCACATCGTCAGCCTTCAGCGTGAAGCTGTATCCCGTGTACTTCTTGTGCGGGATAATGAAGTCGAAGCCCTCCCACTCGTAGGTCGGGTCGGCTTGGATTACCTTCGCCTTTATCCCGTACTTTTCATTGACGGCATTTTCAACGTGGGATATCACTGATTTTGACACTTCATTCTTACTGCTTCCGCAGCTCACTGCTGTGATGAGCATTGCTGCGGTCAGAGCAAGTATCAGCAGTTTTTTCATGCTATCACCTCTCCGCACTTTATTAATAGGATTATATCACATTACGCAAAAATCCGCAACAATAAATCTGTAACGTTTTGTCTTTCAAAGCTACTAATATACAGAAGCTTCTGAAAGGGGGGCAGCCAATGAAGAAGGAAATTGAGGAATACTACGAGAAATACGGCGCGAAGGTCTACGCGTATCTGCTCGGCATGAGCGGCGACTCCGACATCTCGCGCGAGCTCACGCAGGAGGTATTCGTCCGCGCGATAGGCTCGCTGAGCTCGTACAGCGGGAGCTGCTCCGTGAGCACGTGGCTCTGCTCCATAGCGAAGAATCTGTGGCACAGCGAGCTGCGACGGCGCGGGCTTCACCCCTCCGCGGACGGCGACTCTCCCCTCCCCGAAGCCGACACCTCGCCTCCGCCCGATGAAGCCGCCGAGCAGCGCGACTCGAAGATGTTCGTGCTGAGGCAGGTACACTCCCTGCCCGAGACCGAGAAGGAGATAGTGCTGCTCCGCGCGACGGGAGCAATGAGCTTCGCGGAGATAGGCGAGCTCTTCGGAAAGACCGAAAACTGGGCGCGCGTGACCTTCTACCGCGCAAAGCAAAAGCTGAGAAAGGAGTAATGACTATGAAATGTGAGATAATACGCGACCTGCTGCCCGTGTACTGTGACGGGCTCGCCTCCGAGGAGACGCGTGCCGAGGTAGACAGGCACGTTGCCGAATGTGAAGACTGCCGCGAGCGACTGCGCCTGATGAGGGAGGCAGTCCCCGACGTCCCGAAGCCCGATATACAGCCGATGAAGAAGATAAAGCGCTCGCTGCGGCTGAGGCTCGCCCTCGTGATAGGAATGGTCTGCATAGCAGTTGCAGTCGGGCTGTACAATATGCTTGTAGTTCACCCATTGCCGATAAGTTCAAAAGGGATAGTAATTGAGCACTATTCGCGAATGAATTACGGAAATATGCTTTATGTATACTACAACGGAAAAGACGAAAGTACTCTTGATGTACCGAAGGACAGCAAGTTTGTCATTGACAAGGAAAACGACTGTGTGTGGCTTGACGGCAAAAAAGCCATATGGTCGACAAAGAGCGTCAACGGTGTTATAACGGAAATCAAATATGTACCCGCAAACGGCGTACTTGTACGCGAGGGAATACTATGTGTGAATATAAAATGTGATACCCCGTTCAAAGCAGTACGGTATAATTATGACTTTGACCAGTGGCCGCGCCCGAGCGTGACCAACCCGTATGACTATACACTTACACTTTGTCCGTGTCTGCCATTCAGACAGGACATCAACGCTTGTCTTGAAGAAGGCAACGTATTCCGTGCGGAGTTTGAAGGCTACAAATGCTCTGAGGGCGCGACTCTGACGATACACTGCCGCGACAAGGACATAGTGGTAGACCTCCACGAATTAGCGGTAGAAGAGGGAATATTTGAAGAATGATAAAAAAACGGCTGACCTTTGCGGTCAGCCGTTATCATTATGCATTATTCCTCTACGCTGCTTACGGAGGAGATAACCTCTGTTACGAGGTTTGCGGGGAGCTGCTCATATCTGATAAAGTCGAATGTGAAGCTGCCCATGCCGCGTGTAGTCTGGCGGAGGTACATTGCGAAGTCGTGCATCTCGCGAACGGGTACCTCTGCGATTATCTGCGTGATACCGTGGGAAACGGGCTCCATGCCGAGAACACGTCCGCGGCGCTTGTTGAGCTCGCCCATGATGTCGCCTGTATTGTCGTCGGGAGCAGTTACCTTGAGCTCGCCGATAGGCTCGAGCATTACGGGGTCAGCCTGACGGAGACCCTCCTTGTATGCGATGGAAGCGGCTGTCTTGAACGCCATTTCCGACGAGTCTACGGGGTGGTATGAACCGTCAACGAGGATAGCCTTCAGTCCTACTACGGGGCAGCCCGCAAGCACGCCCTTCTTTACGGACTCCTCGAGACCCTTCTGAACTGCGGGGAAGTAGTTCTTCGGAACCGCGCCGCCGAATACCTTCTCCTCGAAAATGAGGGTATCGCTTACGCAGGGCTCGAACTCTATCCATACATCGCCGAACTGACCGTGTCCGCCCGACTGCTTCTTGTGTCTGCCCTGTACCTTTACCTTCTTGCGGATAGTCTCCTTGTAGGCTATCTTAGGTACGGAGAGAACTACGTCAACGCCGAACTTGCCCTTGAGCTTCGCAGCTGCGACTTCGAGGTGCTGCTCGCCGAGACCGCTGAGTATCATCTCCTTGGTGTTCTCGTCCTGTACGTATGTGAGGGACGGGTCTTCCTCGGTGATACGCGCCATAGCGGTCGATACCTTTGCCTCGTCGCCCTGTGACTTGGGCTTCACTGCCATTGAGTAGCAGGGAGTCGGGAACTCCATAGCGCCGAACTCCACGATGCGCGAAACATCGGAGAGCGTATCGCCTGTATTTGCGGTTATCTTGGAGGCGACTACGATATCGCCTGCTGTTGCAGCTGCGACCTCTGTCTGCTTCTTGCCGCAGAGAGTGTACAGCTTGCCTATCTTCTCATTGCTGCCCGAGGCAGAGTTGACCGCCTCGCTGTTTGCCTTCAGCTTGCCCGACATAACGCGGATAAACGACATCTTGCCCACGAACGGGTCGGCAACGGTCTTGAATACGTATGCGGAGAGCGGTGCGCCTTCGCTGCACGCTATCTCGACAACGTCCTTTGAGGGAGTGTAAGCCTCGCCGGGGAATACCTCTGCGG
Organism: Anaerotruncus sp. MC2020; assembly: GCA_000701945.1. Taxonomy (GTDB): domain Bacteria; phylum Bacillota; class Clostridia; order Oscillospirales; family Ruminococcaceae; genus Ruminococcus; species Ruminococcus flavefaciens_B. Next base: position 115,581 of record JNKE01000017.1, on the reverse strand, counting down.
GAGAGGGAAGCAGGAGCTCGAACTCCTTGAGGAGCATATCTATGCCTGCGAGGTCAACTGCCGATGTGCACACAACGGGAGTGATGATACCTCTGTTCATACCGTCGTGGATACCGTCGATGAGCTCCTTCTGCGTGAAGGGCTCGCCCTCGAAGAACTTCTCCATGAGCTCGTCGGAGGTCTCGGCAACAGCCTCGGAAACAGCGGCAACGAGTCCCTCGATACGGTACTCGAACTTCTCGCTTATCTCAGCTGTAGGCATATCGGTCTCGACAGCATTGCCCTTGCCGTCGTACTTGTAAGCCTTCATCTCGATGAGGTTGACGTAGGAGACTATCTGTCCGCCGCTGATAACGGGAACAACTACGGGGCAAACCGTAGGTCCGAAAACGGTCTTGAGGTCAGTGAGGACGTTGAAGAAGTTAGCGTCCTTGTCGTCTATCTTTGTTACGACGAACATCTTGGACTTGCCCTGCTTTACAGCCTCGTCGTAAGCCTTTCTTGCGCCTACCTTTACGCCCGACTTTGCGGATACTGTGATGAGCACCGTGTCAGCCGCGCGCACGCCCTCGGTCATCTCGGCAGCAAAGTCGAACAGACCGGGAGTATCAAGCAGGTTTATCTTATGGTCGTTATATTCAAAAGCAGCAAGCGATGTGCTGATAGAAATAACTCTCTTTATCTCTTCGGGGTCATAGTCGCAGACAGTGGTACCGTCGGCAGTCTTGCCGAGGCGGTCTGTAGCGCCTGCCTTGTACAGCAGAGCCTCTGCGAGCGATGTCTTACCGGAGCCGTTGTGTCCGGCGAGTGCGATATTTCTTATTTTGGATACATCATAGTCTTTCATCTTGGTTTTCTCCTCCGGTTTGGTAAAATGCAGGCGGCATTTTATGCTGCCTGTAATATATGTAGTTTATATAACCACAAAAACAATTATATATCAAATGTTAATAAATTGCAATACTTTCACAATTTTTTCTACATATCACATCACTTTTTGTGTCAATCTTTGTATATTTAGTACAAGAGACTTGTCGTTTTTTGCTGCATTCACTCTAAAAATGACCAACAGTCCAAAAATCCCGCCGTATCCGATGAGCCACAGCGCAGTCATCGCCGCCATGTATCCGACTCCCTCCTCCGCGAGCGGAAGCGGTCGGCAGAGGAGCTCCGCCGTGAAGCAGGTCAGCACAGCGTACAGCACAGGTGACAGCAGCATCCTCACAGGCGCGAACCGCACTCCCGTGTGCCGCAGTATCTTCACTAGCCGCGATATATTGCCGAAAACGTTGCTCGCATAGTACGATATCGCTATCCCGAGAAAGCCTATCCTCGGCACGAGTATCAGTACCGCCGATATGCGTATCACGTACTCGGCGAAGTAGTTCAGCGACGAGAAGCCCTGCAAGCCCATGCCCTTGATGAGCGCCTCGAGGACTATCTCCATGTATATGAACGGCACCACGGGCGCTATCGCTGAGATAAGTCCTCCCGCGAGCTCTCCGCCGCCGAGGAGCTCCCCTATCGTGCCGCCGAAGCGCAGCAGCACTGCCGCTGCAAATACCGCGTATATCATCGTGTACTCGATGAGCCGCGAGGTCAGGCTGCGGATGCGGTCGCGGTCATCGGCAGCGGCAGCGCGCGCGGACTCGCTCACTATCATCCCTGACATCGAGCACAGCACAACCGACGGAAAAAACAGCGTCGGTATCACTATCGCCTCGAATATGCCGAAAAGGCTGAGCGCCTGCTCCTGCGAGTCGCCGAACTGCCGCAGACAGATGGGTATCAGCGCGTCGTTCGTACTGCTGAGCGCGGCAGTGAGTATGCCTCCGCCCATTATCGGCAGAGCCGCACACACATACCCGCGAAAGCCTATGGACGGGCGTCCGCCGTGCTCGGGACGGTGCCGCACGAACAGTCCGAGCATGAAAAGCAGCGAGGTCGCGTTGCCCGAGATTATCGAAACTATCATTATCCTGCACACCGATGCCTCGTCGTGCGCGGTCTGAGCAAGTGTCAGCCCCACCATTACCGCCGCCTTGACTGCGAATTCGAGTATGTCCCCGACTGCGGCTGCGGAGGCTCTGCGGGTTGCGTTGAAGTAACCCTTGAAGCAGGAGGCGACAGCTCCCGATATGAGGGCGAACGGCATGAGGCGGACTGCTCCCGCGACCGCTGCGCCGCTGAAAAATCGGCGGCTGACGGGCTCGGCGAAGAGAACGGTCAGCGCCGAAACTCCCGCGCTGAGGATAAGGCAGAGCTTTATCCCGTGAAACAGCACCCGCACGGGCGAGCCTCCGCGGCGTCCTATCTCCTCGGAGACGAGGCGGCTCGTGCAGAGGAAGGCGTTGCCGTTGGAGAGTATGCCCGCGAGCCCGAGAAACGATCCCATGAGCGAGAATATGCCTATCGCGGAAGCGCCCATTCTCCGCGTGATAAAGACGTTCAGGAGCAGCGCCGCCGAGTCGAGCGCGAGCTGCATAAGGGTGAGCAGGGCGGTATCGCGTATCATTTTACTTTTGAACATTTGAATTCCTCCCATATATCATATGGAGGAAATAACGCAAAAATACTCACTACGAGGGGAAATCTTCCGCGCGGTATTGCAGTGACTTTTGTTTGCGGACGCCCCATACAGAATTATTTCGTTACCGATTGCAAATCTGCGGGCGCACGGAATGCCCCCCTACAATATGATGCAGCGAACCGAATCGACAGGCACAGCCTCTTCCTTGAATGTACAAAAAAACTGCACGGGAGTTGCCCCGTGCAGTCGGTATATCTATTATTTCACGTATCCCGAGAGACCCGCGATATTCTGCGACTTCACCGCATTTGCGATGAGTCCCGCGATGACCTTCGCGCCGCCCTCGTTGAAGTGCGTGAGGTCGGTCGAGCCCGCTACGGCTCCCGCCATGTGGTAGGACTTAGCCTTGTCGTAGCCGACGGAATTGTAGTGGCTGACCATGATGCCGTTCACGTCGATGAACGGGATATTGTACTTCGAGGCGAGCTGCTTGCACGCGTTGGTGTAGTTGGTGTAGCTTGCATTGAACTTGCCGTTCGAGTAGGACTTCGCGCTGAGCGTACACGACATCAGTATCGGTGTAGCGCCCTTTGCCTGAGTGTCCTTGATGAACGAGGTGAGATACCACTCATACGAGCCCGACGTCGGGTTATTGACGTTTCCGCAGGTCGGAGCGTATCTGTCCTCCTTTGTGTAGTCGGCGTCGTTGATAGCGAACTGTATCATTACGAAGTCGCCCTTCTTGAGGTTCTCGGTGATAGCGGCGAATCTGCCCTCGTCGTAGAACTTCTTGGAGCTTCTGCCTGCCATAGCGTGGTTGACGACTGTGACGTCCTCGGTGAAGTAGTCGCCGAGATTGTAGCCCCAGCCCTGTATCGGACCGCCGTTCTGGCTCTGCTTGCTTGCGTTGTAGTACATACAGGTCGAGTCGCCTGCGAGGAAAACAGCAGGCTTATTGCCGTCTACTGTCTGCTGACCCGCATTCGGGTCGTACACCTCAGCGATAGGCTCATCTGTAGGGATTATATCCACGCAGTCGAAGTTCGGACCGCCGTCGCTTGTCGCAGACTCGAACTTTATCGTGTTGTCGCCCGCCTTGAGCGGCAGTACCAGTCCGATGCCCTTCCATGTATCCCACGAATCGGTGCCCGGGAAGGACTGGAGCCAGTAGGTCTGCGTATTGCCGTTGACGAAAACGTTGGTCTTGCGGTCAACTGTCGTGCCGTTCGCATAGCGGATATACGTCATGTAGTTGCCGTCCGAAGGAGCCTTCACGCTGAAGGTGAGGCTGCTTCCGACAACGTTGTTGAGATTCACATAGCCGATATTCTGCGAGCTGCCCATTGCAGCCTCAGTCTTGGTGAAGCCTGTATGGTCGCTCTCTGCCCAGCCGTCGTCCCACTGCTGGTCTACCGCGAAGTATCGCGTCTGAGCGGTGGTCGTTGTTGTCGTAGTGGTGGACTCGGTCGTAGTAGTGGTTGTCGTAGTTGTAGTTGTCGTCGTTGTCGTCTCGGGAGCCTGCGTTGTCTGCTCCTCGGGCGGGTCGGGAAGCTGCTTTACTCCCGCGTCGACCTGCTGGAGGAAGAACGCATCTCTTGCAGTGATGCCCTCCTCGCCGTCAACATCGCCGTTTATCTTGCCCTGCTGAGTCAGCTCGAACTTGTCTCTGTTGGCTATGGACTGGAGAATCGCTACGGCGTCCGCGATGGAGAACTTGCCGTCGCAGTTAGCGTCACCCATGACTATTTTGGCTGCGCTCTTTGTAGTGGTATCGTCAGCCTCGGTCGTGGTCGCTGTAGTTGTTGCAGTCGTAGTAGTTGTTGTTGTCGCCGTTGTTTCGGTAGTGGTAGTGGTTGTCTCGGCAGGCTTCTCCTTGACGAATACCGCATAATTCATGCAGTTGTAGTTGGTGCCGTTGGAGCCGAGCACGACCTGCTCGCCCGCTGCGAAATCCTTCGCATAGAGGAAGAACTGCTCACCGTTGCAGGTGAAGGAATCGCCCGTCCTGCTGTAGGAGCTCATCCATGTGGGAGCTGTCACTCTGTTATCGAGCGCGATGTATACCGTCGCGTCCTTGCTGACCTTGAACTTCGCCTCGTCGCCTGTCGCATTCTTGGAGTTGCAGGCTGTCCTTATGCCCTCGCTGCCGCTGAGCACGGACGGGAGGCTCTCTATCGTGAAATCTCTGTCGCCGAAGGGCTTTGTTATCGACTGGTCGTACTGTATGCCCCAGGCCTCGGCGTTCTCGCTGTCAATTATGATGAGGTCGTTTACGAGCCTGCCGTTTATCGGGAGATTTATAGGCTCTATCACCCACTTCTGGCAGTCGTGACCGTTTGTTTCCCACTGCTGTACGTTGGCGCCCTCGCTCTTGGATGCGCTTCCTACCTCGACTGCGGACTTGTCGTTCGATACCTTTGTCAGCATCGTGTACGAGCCGTCTGAGTTGCGCTTGAACTTGAACTGCTGGCTGTCAGTGTAAGCGGGAAGCTGGTCGATCACAGGTCCGCTGCCGTATACTCCGAGCTCCACGTTCTGACCGTTGGTGCCGCTGCCGTCCCTGACGTTGAGGAGATACTCCGCGTCCATGACTGTTATGCCCGAATTGACTGCATAGTAGCCGTCGCCCGTCGAGCGCAGCCACCACGAATACTCGCGTGACGGGTCGCTCATGCTCTTCTGTACAACGTCCATATTCTGCTCGTCGGCAGTGAGATACATACCGCTGTTGACGTTCTTGAAGGAGTAGTAAACGCCCTCCTTCATCTCCGCAGCCGATGAGCCGCTGAAATCGTACAGCGTGGACATTATCTCCGCTATCTTCATGGCGCCCTTCTTGCTCTGGTGGAGGTCGTCGTTCGAGCCGTTAGCCTGTATCGCATAGTACGAAGCCATGCCGTCGAAACCCACGGACAGACCGAAATTCTGCCACGGAGTAAAGAGGTCGAGCACCTCAACGTTCTCATTAGCTCCGACAGTGTCGAGCTCTCCGCCGAACCAGCGTCCGGGCAGGAGCGGTGAGCGCTGGAGGTCTCCGCGGCGTCCCTGCTGCTTGACGAGCAGGACGGTCATTCCCTTAGCCTTGGCTTTCTGCACCATTTTGGTGACTACCTCGCGGTACTCGTCCTTGTTGGAGTAGTTGGTGTCGTTGATGCCGATAGAAATGATGTAGATGTCGCCAGCTTTGCCGTAATATTCAATAGGAGCGAACTGTCCGCCGTCGTAGAAGCCCTTCGCGTACTGACCGCTGGTCGCCTGATTGCGTATCTCCCAGTAGTCGGTATCTACGTAATTTCCGAGGAACTGTCCCCAGCCGTGCTGTGACGTGTCCGCGCAGTTGTAGTAGTTGGCAACGGTCGAGTCGCCGCATATCCATATGGTCGGCTTCATCTCGCCCGTGGTGTTTATCTGCGTTATCTCCATAGCCGCTATGGACTGCTCGCGCTTGCTCATGCCCTCGATTGCCTGCACGTTGAGCTGTCCGTCCGTGACGGGTATGCGTATCGTCTCGACGGCGTTGTTGCCCGTGAGGTTCATCATCTGCACCATACCCTCGATACGGATTGTCGTTCTCGGAGCATTTCCCGTCATGACCTTTATCTCGTACAGTCCCTTCGGCAGGTCGACGTTGAACGTGTTGCCCGTGCCGTAGTTGTTGAACTTGACCGCGTCTGCGCCCGCGCCGCTTCCGCCTGCGCTGACGTTGCTGACGTTGCCTGTCTGGGCGAAGCCGTAGCCGCGTCCCGAATTGTAGCCGTCAGAGGCGGATACTCCCGTATAGCCTCCCGCTGCGCCGCCTCCGCCGAAGTCGAACTTCCAGTTTGCAGAAGCCGCGTTTGCTGTGATAGGGGTGTTTGTCAGTCCTGCTCCGAGACCCGCGAATGTGGAAAGCGATACCACCGCAGAGGTCAGAGCGCTGACGAGCTTTTTATATCCCATAGAATTCCCTCCTAAGAAGTTTTTTTCCTCTCGTTACGGAGCTTTTCTGCAAGCTCCCATAATATCCTGTTTTAATTATAACACTGAGAGTTCATAAAGTCAACCGAACCAATGTGCAGAATCATATCATTTTTATGACCTTTTCTTGCAGCGGCGGCTCACGTCTATCATTTTCGGAGACTATTATGCACGCGTTCCGCACGATAGTGCATAGAACTGCTCTGTAGGGGCGCCTTTTGGGCGCCCGAAAGAAAACGGCAGTCGCCTCCGCGCAGGTGGTGTACTTGCTATTTTCGCTGATTTGTGCTACAATAGTATCAACATCAACATGGAGGTGAACAGCATGACCGACAAGCTTCATATCGGACACCGCGAGCGCCTGCGGCAGCGTCTCATGACCTACGGCGCGGACGCTCTATGCGAGCACGAGCTCCTCGAGCTGATGCTGTTCTACGCCCTCCCGCGAATCAATACGAACGAGCTCGCACACGCCCTCATCAACGAGTTCGGCACGCTCAACAATATCCTCAACACCTCCGTTGACGAGCTGACAAAAGTCAAGGGCGTGGGCAGGTCTGCTGCCGAGTTCATCCGCCTCGCCGCTGTGATGTGCGAAAACTACGAGGCGAACGCGCCCGAGTATGACAAACTCCCCGACATCGACAGCCTGTGCCGCTTCTTCCTCAGCTACTTCGGCGAGGGTGCGGACGAGCTGTGCCTCATCGTCTGTCTCAGCGATGGACTCGGGATAACGGGCAAGGTCAGCTTCACCGCGCACTGCCTCACAGAGGGCAGGTCGGAGCTCCGCCGTATCGCGTCGATGCTCCTGCGCGGAGGCTGCACGCGCATAGCCCTCGGCATATCTCACCCTAACAGACCTCCCGTCCCCGATGACGGCGATTTCGCGCTTCTGTGTATGCTGTGCGAGAAGCTCGGCGCGATAGGCATATCCGTCGAGGACTGCGTCATCTGCGGCAGGGACAAGGCGTTCTCAATGAAGCGCAGCGGCGCATTCTCGTTCAGGGAGGTGAAGCCGTGAAAGAGCTGAAAAAGGAGCTGTGTGCCCGCTGCCTGAGCGAGGGCGCCGACAGTCTGACTGAGCGCGAGAAGCTGCTGCTCCTCCTGAGCTATTCCGAGCGTCGGGACATATCTGCCGCCGCGGACAGAATCGCCGAGGCTTACGGCAGCTTCCGCAGCGCAGCCGATTCCGACCCCGAATTTCTCATAAAAGAATGCGGTATCAGCACCGCAAGCGCCGCTCTGCTCACGCTGTTCCCGCAGCTGAGCCGCAGGTGCGCTGTCACGGTCTGCGGCAATATACGGCTTGATTCCGCCGAGGCTGCAAAGAGGTTCTTCGCAGCACAGCTCCGTTCGATGCGCAATGAGACGCTCATCGCCGCTGCAACAGACGAACGCTTCCGCATAATCAGTGCGGAGCGCATGGGCTCGGGGACGGGCTCGGCGGTGTCTATCTCAAACCGCAGGATAGCGGACTTTGCCCTCCGCAACAACGCCGCCTATGTTTTCATCGCGCACAACCACACGGCGGGAGCTCCCATGCCCTCGCAGAATGACAAAAGCGCCACCCTCAAGCTCGGGACGGCGCTGATAGCTCTTGATGTATTGCTCGTTGACCACATCATCACGGGCGCTGACGGCTCGTCAGTGTCCATGCGCGAGAGCTCGCGTGCGGAGTATTTCCCCGCGGTGACGGGATACAAATTCGTAAGAAACAAATAAATCTGCGATAAAAATGGAGAATGTAGAATTGAGAATGAATGTATCGCCTGTCGGCGATATTATTTAAAATAGTCCGCGTGAGCGGACACCATAATTCTCCATTCTCCATTCTCAATTCTTTACCACGGGTGGATAGTTACGGCTTGACTGCCCATTTCACGGTAGCGAGCTTCGGCTACATCGCGCGGATACAGCGTGTACGCGCCCCTCTGCGGGTCGTGGAAGCAGTAGTGCTCCTCGTCGTAGCCGACAAGCAGATAGCAGTGCTCGTTCGACTTCCACTCCACCGTCTCGTCGGTATCCTCTATCTCCCATACATTGGCTTCGGAGGCGACGAGCGGCTCCATGTCCACGCTCGCCCATACGATGACGGGCTCGCCCCAGTCTATGTACTCCATGCACAGGTCTTTCAGCGATATCCCGCTGATATCCACCGCGTCGAACATCTCGCGGTCGAGGTATCTCCTCAGACAGGAGCGTATCGCTCCGCTGAAACAGCCGTAGCCGTAGGAGGTGTGCGGGTCGCCGATGAATTCCTTGTTTGGGTCGCCGCTGAACATCACCGTGCCGCGCTCGTCGTCCTCATAGGTGTCGACGCGCGCAACGTCGATATAGCCCTCGCTGATGAGCTCGTCCGCTGTAATGTGGAAGTCGTAGTAGCCGAGCAGCATCGACGCGCACACGAGCTCGCAGCCCGCGGGAGCTCCGTCCTGCGAGATGTACGGCACCTCGAGGCAGGTCACGCCCTCGGGCGGAGCGTCCGACGGCTGTGCTATGGGAGCCGCCTCATCCGGCTGCTCCTCGGGAGCCTCCGTTTCCGCCTCGGAGGCGGGCTCTGCGGAGGCTGTAACTGGCTCTGTTTCGGTTTCAGTGCGGAGGGTCGGTATGTCGGGCAGACCTGTGAATACGTAGGTCTGCGCAGCGGTAGTCTCGCTCTCGAAGTCGGGCTCGGACGAGAGCTCCTCCTCGGCAAGACTGCACGAGGTGAGCGTAACCGCCGCGAGCATTGCAAGTGCTATCCGTTTCATATCCGCCCTCCTTTCTATGGTTGAATGCAAAATATTTGCAAAAAATGTGCGTTTCCCTTTGACATCTGCGCGCGTGACTGATACAATATTATCAGCGGGGCAGGACTGTCCCTACTATTATTCATCATTTTTCGGAAAATGTCAAGCCATTTTCCGAAATTTCCACATTGTGAGGCTATATATGATAAATATACTTATTATTGAGGACGACGAAAATATCGCGAAAATGATAACCGCCGCACTCGCCATGGTCGACTACAAGGGCACCTGCCGCTATGACGGACGCTCGGGCGCTGAGGAAGCCCTCAAGGGCGGCTACGACCTCATACTGCTCGATATCATGCTCCCCGAGATGAACGGCTTCGAGGTCATGGAGGCTATCAAGGGCTGCGGTACTCCCGTCATCTTCCTCACCGCCATGCAGGAGGTCTCCGACAAGGTCAAGGGGCTCCGTCTCGGCGCTGAGGACTACATCGTCAAGCCATTCGAGGCGCTCGAGCTTCTCGCGCGTATCGACGTCGTGCTGAGACGCTCCAACAAGGTGCAGGACACCATAACCTACGGCGATATCACCGTCAACATCGACAGACACGAGATTACCCTCCGTGGCGAGCACGTCCAGCTCACGCCAAAGGAGTTCGACGTCATCGTGTACTTCCTCCAGCACCAGAATATCGCCGTTTCACGCGAGCAGCTCCTCTCGAGCGTGTGGGGCTTCGAGTTCGGAGGTGAGAGCCGCACCGTCGATATCCACGTACAGCAGGTGCGCCGCAAGCTCGGGCTCAAGGACTCGCTCATCACTATCCCCAAGCTCGGCTACAGACTCGAAAGCCGTGACAGCGTATGAAGCTCTGGCAGAAGATATTCCTGAGCTCGCTGTTCCTGATAATCGCGGCGGTAAACATCATCTCCGTCACGATACTCAACAACAGCCACCGTCTGCTCGTCGAGAGAGAGCGTACCCACGCGATATATGAGCACGAATTCTTCGAGGCGTCCTTCTCGAACGCCGTCGTGTACGCTAAGCTCGCGGACGATAAGATAGCTCTCAACCCAAATGAGATTCGCCGCATCGCCGAGGAGGTCGTCGGCGGCAGCGGACGCTCCCGCGATTCCGCCGTATTCGACAGCAAGGGCACTCTCATCGCCGTGAACGGCATGAACGGTCTGCTCAGCAACATCACGCAAAGCGGATTCGTCGACAATATCGACTCCTCGGGCGCGAGCTACAGCGCCTCTGTGTACCGCACGGACAGCGGTCACAAGATGGCGGTAGGCTCGGCTGTGACTGCCGAGGGCATGAGCTACCTCGTCGTCACGGCAGTCGATATCTCCGAGATATACGCCATGAAAAAGAAGCAGACCGACTTCGTGCGCAAGGTCAGCATCATATCCGCGGGCGCGATATCACTCGTGCTGCTCGTGACCGTCCTGTTCATGCTCAGCCCGCTCAGCAGGCTCAATACCTACACCAAGGCTATCGCGGGCGGCAACTACCGCATTCGCATACGCGAGCGCGGAAGCCTCGAATTCCGCGAGCTGGCACAGAATATGAACGTCATGGCGGACGCCGTACAGACCAATGCCGCACGTCTCGAAAAAATCGCCGAGGACAGACAGACCTTCATCGCCAACCTCTCGCACGAGATGAAAACTCCCCTGACCTCTATCCTCGGATTTGCCGATATACTGCGTATCAAGAAGCACGTCGAGGACAGCGAGCGTATCGAATACGCGGGCGTTATCGTCGAGGAGACAAAGCGTCTGCGCTCACTCTCGGGCAAGCTCATGGGCATCGTTGCCATGAACGGCACTGAAATAGAAAAGCGCCCCGTCAGCCTGCAATCCATGATAAACGAGACGAAGACCGCGCTCGTGCCGCTCCTTGCGAAGAATGACGTGCGGCTGGAGTGCCTCTCGCAGGATATCACTATCTCCGCCGACGAGGAGCTGTTCAAGTCTCTGCTCTACAACATCATCGAGAACGCCGTAAAGGCTTCTCCGCACGGTGAGAACGTCGTGCTCAATGCCGCGATGTACGAGGGCGACGCCGTAATCACTATCACCGACCACGGTATCGGTATGACTCCCGAGGTAATGAAAAAGGCGTTCGAGCCGTTCTTCATGGCGGATAAGTCACGAAGCCGAAAGGCGGGCGGCGCGGGTCTCGGACTCGCTCTGTGCAAGCGAATCGCGGAGCTCCACTCCGCAAAGGTAGAGATAGACAGCCGCCCAAATGAGGGCACTACCGTATTCATCACTATCCCCGGGGAGGAATGCCTGTGAAACGAAATATACTGTTCGTCACGCTGACTGCGCTGATACTCGCTCTCGGTTTCTACGGCGCGGACATCATCGGTCGATTCTTCCCGAACGATACCGCCGAAAATGCCGTCATCGCACGCGATATCTCCAACAACAACGCCGTGTACCTCAAGGAGGACAAGCAGAGATTCAATCCCATGTCCCTCCTCGACAGGACATCGCAGCCCATGATGCTCGAAGGAGCGGGCGAGCTGCGCGAGATAACCGCTGCGATGATAACAGCTATGGCTCGTCAGAACGACAAGAGCTACATTTTTCAGCCCGTCGGCAAGGAGCTCACCGACGCCCTCAGATTCGACAAGAGAGGCTATATCTTCGTCGAAAAGTGGCAGTACCTCAACTCCGACAGAGAGACGCGCTGCCTCGACTGTATCGTGTGGACGAACGACATGAGCATCGCATATATCCGCTTCTACAGCGATAATGCTCAGCAGCTCAGCGGCACCGAGATGAACGCGGGACTCGACAGGCTCGACAAGTATTCCTCCGAGTTCTACCCCTATTTGTCCGACCAGTATTACACCCTAATGCAGATGAAGGACGATGTTAAAAGAGAATACGGACACTTCGACAACCATGCCGCGGAGGAGCCTTCGCTCGCCACATGGTACGGCAACCTCGCCGACCCTGTGAGAATAGACCGCGGTGCTTCCATTCTGAACGGTATCATCGACAAGTACGAGACCTACCGCGACGTCATCACCGAGAACTCCGGCTCCGAGAACCCGCTCATCCCCTACTGGCTCGCCCATTACGGCTTCGAGGACGTCTTCACAAGTCAGGGCTATGCCGTAGTAGGCGGCTGCAAGGTCTGCGACCTCTTCCTCAATCAGTACGGCGTGTGGATAAAGCCCTCATACTCCGCAAAGGACGGCATCATCTACCAGACCCTCACCGCGGGTACCAATGAGATAACCGTCATTTACAACGTCCGTGACGATATGATAGAGGGCTTCTACTTCCCCAGATGTTCCGATGACTCATACTACATCAGCTATGAAGAGAACGGCGTGGGGTGATACTGAGCTCTTTTTCGCAAAAAACACTTGATTTTTCCCGCGGGATATGCTATAATATTAGCCGACAGTTCGTTTGCGTCATCCTGTCGTTAAACAAAACCAGAGCAGCCTATATCCATTTTGCGCGAATTATCGCGCTTATTATGATATTCGGATACGCCTGCGCTCTGTAGGCGTATTTTTTATTGGAGGATAATATATGTATAAGCTCAAAACGTCTGCCGCCTTCGACAGCGCCCACTTCCTCGCGGACTATAACGGCAAATGCGCCAATATCCACGGTCACCGCTGGACGGTCGAGGTCGTGGTCGCGGGCTCCGAGCTCGTCCCCGACGGCGAGAAACGCGGCATGATTATCGACTTCGGCGACCTCAAAAAAGCCGTGCGCTCGCTCGCTGACAGCTTCGACCACGCGCTAATCTACGAGGAGGGCTCGCTCAAAGCCGCTACTGTTGCGGCTCTGGACGAGGAGGGCTTCCGACTGATAGCCGTCCCCTTCCGTCCGACAGCCGAGAGCTTCGCCCGCCATTTCTATGAAGTCCTCAAAGCCGAGGGGCTGCCTGTCAGCTCCGTGACCGTATACGAAACACCCGAAAACTGCGCGATATATGAGGAGGAAAACTGATGCTCCCTGTTGTTGAAAAATTCATTAGCATTAACGGCGAGGGCGCTCACGCGGGCGAGCTTGCCGCATTCATACGCTTCCGCGGCTGTAATCTCAGCTGCTCGTACTGCGATACCTGCTGGGCGAATACGGAGAATGCTCCCGCCGACTACGAGACCGTAGAGGAGCTCGCCGAGTGGGTCGCCGAGACGGGCGTCCACAACGTCACACTCACGGGCGGTGAACCCCTTCTCCACAAGGAGGCGGGAGCTCTCGCAGAGCTGCTCATAGCGGGCGGCTGCCGCGTGGAGATAGAGACAAACGGCAGTATATCGCTCGATAAGCTCGCTGCCGCCGAGAACCGTCCCGTGTTCACTATGGACTACAAGCTGCCCTCAAGCGGCATGGAGGAGTTCATGTGCATCAATAATTTCAGGCTGCTCGGCTGCCACGATACGGTCAAGTTCGTCTCTGGCAGCATCGAAGACCTCGAGAGAGCCGCGGAGCTCATCGAGGAGCACCGCCTCACCGAGCGCTGCCACGTCTACATCAGCCCCGTTTTCGGCGAGATAGACCCCGCCGACATAGTCAGCTTCATGGAGGAGCACATGATGAACGGCGTGCGCCTCCAGCTCCAGCTCCACAAATTCATCTGGGAGCCCACAAGGAGGGGTGTCTGATATGGATAGGGAAAAGATTGAATACCACGTGCGCGGGCTGCTCGAGGCTATCGGTGAAGACCCCGACCGCGAGGGCTTGAAGGAGACTCCCGCACGCGTGGCGGGTATGCTCGGAGAGATGCTCGAGGGCATCCAATACAGCAACCACGACATAGCGGAGATGTTCGGCAAGACCTTTGCCGCAGAGGATAACGGCGCGTCCGAAGCCGTCGTGATGAAGGATATAACCGTTTTCAGCTACTGCGAGCACCACTTCGCCCTCATGTACGATATGTACGTCAATGTCGCCTATATCCCGCGCGGCAGAGTGCTCGGGCTGAGCAAGATAGCGCGTATCTGCGATATGGCGGCTAAGCGCCTGCAATTGCAGGAGCGCCTCGGCAGGGACATCGCCGAGATAATCTCCGAGGCGGCGGGGACTCCCGACGTCGGCGTGAAGATAGTCGGCTCTCACAGCTGCATGACCGCGAGAGGTATACGCAATCCCTCCGCACGCACCGAGACACGCACGTATACAGGCGAATTCAAGAACAGACGCGATTTGCAGGAATTATTGGACTGAGAATCGGACTGTAGGGGACGGCGTCCCCGACGTCCCGCAAATAACGGATTTGTTACACGGGCGAGCGGAACTCGCCCCTACAATTTCAAATTCATCGCCGTCAGGCGATACCATTAGCTAAAGGCTAATGGCTAAGGGCTTTTTTCTAATTTCTAACATTTAAAAGGAGAAAAAATGAAAGCACTCGTTCTTTTCAGCGGAGGCGTGGACAGCTCCACCTGCCTCGCGCTCGCTGTTGACAAATACGGAGCCGAAAACGTGCTCGCGCTGTGCATTTACTACGGTCAGAAGCACAACAAGGAAATGCAGGCGGCTCAGCGTACCGCCGCCCACTACGGCGTGGAGCTCCGCACACTCGACCTCGCCCTCATCTTCGCGGATTCGGACTGCACCCTCCTCTCGGGCAACGGCGATATCCCGCAGGAGAGCTACGCTGAACAGCTCAAAAAAACCGACGGCAAGCCAGTCTCGACCTATGTGCCGTTCAGGAACGGGCTGTTCCTCTCGTCGGCGGCGAGCATTGCGCTCTCCAACGACTGCGGCGTCATCTACTACGGCGCCCACTCCGACGACGCTGCGGGCAATGCATACCCCGACTGCTCCGACGAGTTCAACGAGGCTATGAACCGCGCCATTTACCTCGGCAGCGGTCAGCAGCTCCACATAGAGGCGCCGTTCGTGAAGCTCACAAAGGCTGACGTCGTACGTAAGGGACTGGAGCTGAATGTGCCGTATGAGCTTACGTGGAGTTGCTACGAGGGCGGCGACAAGCCCTGCGGCGTGTGCGGCACCTGCCGCGACAGAATTGCCGCGTTCAAGGCTAACGGCGTGACAGACCCGCTGATGCTGTAAGAAACGCCGCCTTCGGTGTTCCGCATAATAATGAACAAAAATACGGGCGGTCGAGGACGCCCGCCCCTACAATACAGGAGGTTATATATGACAGGCAGGAACGAAAACGAGAAGGGCAGCATCACCCTCCTCGGCAACCAGAATACAAAATACTCGCAGGACTACTCCCCCGAAGTGCTCGAGACCTTCCCCAACAAGCACCCCGACCGCGACTACTTCGTCAAGTTCAATTGTCCCGAATTCACGAGCCTTTGCCCTATCACGGGTCAGCCTGACTTCGCGACGATATACATCAGCTACGTCCCCGCCGAGCGCATGGTCGAGAGCAAGTCGCTCAAGCTCTACCTTTTCAGCTTCCGCAACCACGGCGACTTCCACGAGGACTGCGTCAACATCATCATGAACGACCTAATCAAGCTCATGGAGCCCAAGTATATCGAGGTATGGGGCAAGTTCCTCCCGCGCGGAGGCATCTCAATTGACCCCTACTGCAACTACGGTCAGGCGGGCACAAAATGGGAACAGGTCGCGTGGGAGCGCCTCTCCAAGCATGATATGTTCCCCGAGGAGGTCAACAACCGCTGACTTTCAGCGCTTGCCTCCGAAATGATACACATATGTAAAAGACCTCCCGCGGCGGGCTGCCGCAGAAGGTCTTTTTTATTGTGCTGACTTGTCACACAGGCTTATTTGCGGCTTTCTTCCTATTCCTCACTGAGCGTGCCGCTGTAGGTGCGTCCGTCAACTGTGAGCCTCGCGCTTATCGACCGCTTCACGGACGCTGACGGCTCAGAAAAGCCGTTGTCCCCTGCGCCGATGATGTGCTTCGGGTAGTCTGCGTAGCACTCGTCAATGTCAACATTGCCGCTTATCCCCGCTATCCTGCCCTTGCTCGACTTCTGCCACATCCCGTAGCTTCCGCTGTAGCTCGGCTTCGGGACATCGTAGTTCGCGACCCACACCGCGAAACGCTCCTTTATATAATCGGTGGTGAGGTTCGTCAGCTGATACGCCGACATATACAGTCCAGCAAAATAGCCCGAGTTTTCGAGCTCCTTCAAAAATGCCGCTATTATCGCGCTGACCTTATCACGCCCGAGCGCGAGCACCTTCTGCTCCTCGACGTCGAGGTATATCGGGTACTCGAACTGCTTGCCGCGCAGCACCTCCATGCACACGGCTGCCTCGCGGCGGGCTTCGTCCTCGCTCATCGCGTAGCTGTACCAGTATGCGCCGCAGGGTATCCCCGCGGATTTTGCTCCCGCGTAGTTGCGCTCAAATCTCTTGTCCCTCTGCGAGAGCTCCCGACCATAGCCCGCGCGTATGATGACGAAGTCCGTCCTGACCTTGCTCCAGTCGATGTCGCCCTGCCACTCCGAAACGTCTATGCCGCTTTTAGTCATCGCTTCAGCACCTCCTTGTGTCAGACGGCTGCATACAGCCGCCTTTCATATTATGCAAAACGGCTTTTTTGTGTGCCTGAAAAAAGTTAAAGACTTGTTAAGAATTGCCGTGCTATAATCAGAGCATAGAGAAAACCATGACAGAAATGAGGTATCAGTTATGTTCCTGAGAATACTCAAAAAGGACTTGAAACGCAAACGCACCATGAACGCCATACTTCTGGTGTTCGTGATACTGTGCTCGATGTTCGCGGCGGCGAGCGTCAACAACATCGCCGCTGTTACGGGCGGTATCGAGCACTACTTCAACATCTCGGATATGCCCGACGTGCTCGTCGATATGGATGCTGACAGCGACGAGGACAAGAACATCGCGAAGCTCGGCGGCATACGCGAGATAAAGACTATAGACCAGATATACATCTATAGCTCGAAGTATTTCAAGCTGCACGGGAAAAAGCTCGACAACTTCATCAATCCCGCAGTCCTCATCTCCGACGAGGATATGCCGATAAACTATTTCGACTCCGACAACGAGGTGATAAAGTCCGTCAAAAAGGGCAGGTTCTACGCAACGACCACCTTCATTCAGGGGCTTGACATCAAGGAGGGCGATGAGGTGGTGCTCACCATAGACGACTTCTCCTACAAGCTCGAATATGCAGGACTTTTCAAGGGCGCGTATATCCAGAACGGCACGACCTGTCTGCCTTTTCTGCTCATCAACAGCGAGGATTTCGACAACATCAATGACGGAATTGTTAATCCGTTCCCGAGCTACAAGTCTATGTTCATCAAGACCGATGACCCGCAGGCTATCCTCGATTACGCCGAGGAGACAGACGGCGTCTACGCATACGGCCGTGATTACGAAAAGATGATATACCTCTTCGATATGATGATAGCCTACATCATGATGGCGGTCAGCATCGTCATCATGCTTGCGGCATTTGTGGTGCTGCGCTTCTCGATAGGCTTCACGATACAGGAGGAATACCGCGAGATAGGTGTTATGAAGGCGCTCGGTCTGAGCAATGTCAGCATCCGCAGTCTCTACATCGTCAAGTATCTCGCTATCGCTGTCATAGGAGCGGCAGTCGGCTTCTTCTGCTCGCTGCCCCTCAGCAGCATCATGCTCGGTACGGTATCGAAAAATATGGTGCTTGGCACTGAAAACGGCGTAGTTCTCGGCGTGGTGAGCTCCGTTTGCGTAGTTGCGGTGATAATGCTGTTCTGCTACCTCTGCACACGCAAGGTCAAGAAGCTCTCCCCTATCGACGCCGTAAGGAGCGGTCAGACGGGCGAGCGCTTCAAGAAGAGAAGCCTGCTCAGCCTCGGACGCTCGAAGCTCCCGTCAACGGGCTTCCTCGCGCTCAACGACGTGCTCAGCGCGCCGAAGCAGTTCCTCATAATAACGACGGTCTTCACGCTCTGTATGCTGATGATGACAATTATGGCGACGAGCGCTCAGACGCTCAAAAGCCCCAAGCTCATGCGCTTATTCAACGCTCCCGAATCAGACATAACCATTCTTGATTCCGAGTACATGACCGACCTTTTAGCAGTACAGGGCGGCTACAAAACATCATTTGAAAAAGTCGAAAAAGTCCTTGACGAGCTCGGTATCGACGGTGAATGCGGCGGTGGCTTCTCCGTCCAGAGCGTATTCACTCACGGCGACAAGACGAGCACAAGGATATTCTCCACCGCAGTAAGAGGAAATATAGACTACGAGCTCCAGTGCGACGAGGGAAGCGCTCCGCAAAAGCCCGACGAGATAGCTATGACGAGCTACGCGATGAAGGAGCTCGACGCTCAGATAGGCGATACGGTCAAGGCTGAGATAGGCGAAAAGGAATACGAGTTCATCATCACGGGCAGATTCTCGTCCTTTATGGGACAGGGCTACTCTGCATTCGTAAGCGAGGACTTCGATATGAGCAGCGCATTAGCCGCAGGCATAACTGGCATTCAGGTAAAGCTCAGCGGCGACCCCGACGAAGAAGAAATAAATGAAGTCATAGAAAAGCTAAAGGACAAGATGGAGAGCGACAAGGTCTACAAGACAGAGGAAGCCGTAAGTATGCTGACTCAGGTGTCCGACCCGATGAACGCTATCAAGAAGCTGAATATGATACTGACAGTTATAATTACGGCGCTGATAATCATGCTCATGGAGCGCTCGTTCATCTCCAAGGAAAAGAACGAGATAGCGCTGATGAAGGCAGTCGGCATAAAGAGCGGCAGCATAATCCTCCAGCACGCCCTGCGCTTCATTATAGTGGCAGTCATCGCGTGCGTGATAGGCTCGGCGGTCGTACTGCCGATAAGCTCCGCACTGCTCAGCTGGGTGAGCTCAATGATAGGCGACGTACATGGCATCGACGTAGACTACTCTGCCGCTGAGATATTCGCGCTCTGTCCCGCGATACTGCTCGCAGTTACGGTGATAGGCTCGCTCATCACGGCACAGCATATGAGAAGGATAACCGCTTCCGACACGGCAAGCATAGAATAAGCGACAAGGATATAATCAGGAGGAAAAACTATGAATACGGTATTACAGACAAAGGGTCTCTGCAAGACATACATCGTCAACAAGCGCCAGAACAACGTGCTCAAGAACATCGACCTCACTATCGGCGAGGGAGAAATGGTAGCGGTCATGGGACCGTCGGGCTCGGGCAAGTCCACCCTGCTCTACTGCGTCTCGGGCATGGACAGGGTAACATCGGGCGAGGTCACATTCAACGGCAAGGACACAACAAAGCTCCGCGAGAAGGAGCTCGCGAAGCTCCGCCTCGATGAAATGGGCTTCATCTTCCAGCAGATGTACATGATGAAGAACCTCAGCGTGCTCGACAATATCATCCTGCCCGCTGTGAAGTCCAAGAAAAACAGCGAGTCCCGCAGGCAGACCGAGGAGCGCGGACGCGCGCTCATGCACCGCCTTGGCATCGACGACGTCGGCGGCAACGACATCAATGAGGTCTCGGGCGGACAGCTCCAGCGCGCGTGTATCGCACGAAGCATGATAAACTCCCCGAAGATGATTTTTGCCGACGAGCCCACAGGAGCCCTCAACCGCGCGAGCTCCGACGAGGTAATGAACGAGCTTCTCTCGCTCAACCGCGACGGCACGACGGTCATGTGCGTCACGCATGACCCGAAGGTGGCGGCGAAGTGCAGCCGCGTGCTCTACCTCGTGGACGGCAAGATAGTCGGCGAGAAGGAAATGGGCAGCTTCGACGGCGGCGACAAGGAGCTCCGCGACCGCGAGCGCACGCTCAATAACTGGCTCATGGAACAGGGCTGGTAAGCGGCGAGCGACAATTTGTCGTCCGCAAATACAGCGATTTATGCGGGACGCCGAGGGCGGCGTCCCCTACTTGTTTTTTGGACAGGATTATGGTACAATGGGTACAGGTGGTGATTCTATGACAGATATTCTCATCGTCGAGGACGACAAGGAGCTCGCCTCGCTGCTGACGGACTTCCTCCGCGCGGAGGACTACACGGTCACGGCTGTCGAGAGCGGCGAGCGCGCCCTCGAGCTGTTCGCAAAATACGGCGCGAAGCTCGTGGTGCTCGACATCAACCTCCCCGACGTGAACGGCTTTGCGGTGTGCTCTAAGCTGCGCGAAAATGCGGACACTCCCATTCTCATTGTCAGCGCCCGCACCGACAAGGAGGACAAGCTCAGCGGCTTTGACCTCGGCGCGGACGACTACATCGAAAAGCCTTACGATATAGACATTCTTATCGCCAAGATAAAGGGCATTTTCAAGCGCCGCTATCAGCGCGAGGAGCTCTCCGCGGACGGCGTGACGCTCAATCTCTCCGACCGCACTGCCGTCATCGACGGCGAGGCTGTGGAGCTCCCCGCGAAGGAGTTCGACCTGCTCGCGCTGCTCATCGAGAATCAGGGCAAGGCGCTGAAAAAGGAGTACCTGTTCAGCACGGTATGGGGCAGCGACAGCGACTCCGAGCTGCAAACGCTCCACGTCCACATCAACCGTCTGCGGCAGAAGCTCGGCGACGACCCCAAAAACGCAAAGCGGCTGCTCACCGTGTGGGGAGTGGGGTATAAGTTCGTATGAAGACGTACAGAAGGCTGTGCATAGCCGCTATCGCGATTTTCATCGCACTCGCGGCAGTGCTGAACGTTCTCATTATAAAGAAGGCCGACCGCGACAGCGGCGCATACCGCGTCGAGGCGAAGCGGCTCGCGGACGAGATAAACGAGACGGGCAGCTATGACCTCTCGCAGTATCCGCACCTCACGGCGGTCGTCTCCGACGGCGACCTCTACCGCAGCGACGAGCACTACCTCATCATCGAGGCGGGCGGGACGCTCTACAGGGTCGAGTACACTATCGGCAGCATACGCAGCACGCTCGTGAGCGTAAACTGCGTGCTCGGAGCTCTGCTCCTGATGATGTGCGGGCTGCTCATATACCTCAGAAAGAGCATAATACTGCCATTCGGACGGCTCAACAACGTCCCTCAGGAGCTCGCGAGGGGCAACCTCGCAGTGCCTATCCCCGAGGAGAAAAGCAAATTCCTCGGCAAATTCACGTGGGGAGTCAATCTCCTGCGCGAGAGCATAGAGGACAGCCGCAAAAAGGAGCTCTCCATGCAGCGCGACAAGAAGCTGCTGCTCCTGTCGCTGTCACACGACATCAAGACGCCGCTCTCCGCGATAAAGCTCAACGCAAAGGCGCTCGCGAAGGGACTGTACTCCGACGAGGAGAAGCGCCGCGAGGCTGCCGAGAGCATAAACTCCCGCGCGGACGAGATAGAGAGCTTCGTCAGTCAGATAACCAAGGCTGCGAGCGAGGACTTCATGAGCTTCGAGGTCGTGCAGGGCGAGGACTTCCTCAGCCATATCGTGGAGCGTATCTTCGCGAGATATGCGCCTCAGCTCGCCGAGCGCGGCACAGAATTTGCCGTCGGAAAGTACGACGACTGCCTGCTCTCCTGCGACCCCGACCGTCTCGCGGAATGCCTGCAAAACCTCATCGAGAACGCGATAAAGTACGGCGACGGACAGTGTATCGCTCTCAGCTTCGACAAAATGGACGGCTGCGAGCTCATCACCGTTTCGAATACGGGCTGCACGCTCGAGGAGAAGGAGCTCCCGCAGATATTCGATAGCTTCCACCGCGGAGCAAACGCCGAAAGGGCGCAGGGAAACGGTCTCGGACTATTCATCTGCAAGCGCCTGATGAGCCTCATGGGCGGCGAGGTCTATGCCGAGATAAGCGGCGGATGCTTCAATGCAACGCTCGTGGTAAGGCTCGCGTGACAACAATACCGCAAAACAGGCGGACACCTCATATGAGAGGCGTCCGCCGCTTTTTTTCGTCAGGCAGCTCTGAAATGAAAAATAACACACAAAAAAACCAAAAATGATATACAAATGACACATCGGTGTGGTATAATGAGTTCAAAGAGTAAAGGAGCTCCGAACTTTATGAATATACTGCTTATTGAGGACGACCTCCAGATATGCGAGGTCACTCGGAAATACTTCACAAACAAAGGCGCGCAAATTACCGCCGTACACAACGGCGCGGACGCTCTGCGCATAGTCGGTGGCGACATCAGCGGCTACTCGCTCGTGCTGCTCGACATCATGCTCCCCGAGGCTGACGGCTTCACTATCTGCCGCGCCATTCGCAGGAGCAGCGATATCCCTGTCGTGTTCATCACGGCGCGCGGTCGCGAGGAGGACATACTCCGCGGGTATGACCTCGGCTGCGACGACTACATCGTCAAGCCGTTCATGCTGTCGGCTCTGTACGCGAAGTGCTCGGCGATAGTCAAACGCACCGAGGGCAGCGCTGATACGGTGCTCGTCTGCGGAGCTATACGCCTCGATACCCGCAAGCTGACGTGCTTCGTCGGCAGCGAGGAGGTCGAGCTCACACCTAAGGGCTTCGCGATACTGCGCTACCTCATGGAGCATCAGGGCTGGACGGTCGACCGCGACACCCTGCTCGACCGCGTGTGGGGCAGCGACTACTTCGGCGCAGACCGCGTCGTCGACAACCACATCAAGCGCCTGCGCAAGGCGCTCGGCAGCGCGGGAGCCCAGATACACACCGCCGTCGGGAGGGGCTACAAGCTGACCGACAAATAAAGGAGGGGCAACTATGAAAAGATTCAAGAAACAAAAGCGCGAGAAATTCGCGTGGATACTGACAAAATCGCTTGCAGTCGCTATCGCGCTGTCGTGCGTGTTCGCTGTCGGATTCCAGACATATATGCGTGAGACGATAAACAGTCAGATGAATTCGCAGGCAGATTCGGAGATAGCGAAGCTTTCGGCGCAGATAAGCGAACGCACCAATTATGTTGAGTCGAGGCTGCTGATGAGCGATATCAGCAACCGTCTCTCGCTGTACACGGGATACAATGTCACGATCGAGCAGCTCCCGCTGTTCGACCCTTCATGCAAGCATATGGTACAGATCGTACCGAATTACAGCAAGAATTGTCACGCGATAACGGCGGTCGCGGACAGGGAAGGCAACATCGTCGCCTCGAGCCGCATGAACCTTCAGGTATTTCTGATGTTTGACAATGACAAGGAAAAGGACGAGTACAGGGGCTTCTATAGCTGCGATATTGATACCATAAAAAGTCCGCTGATGAATGAACTCATCAACGAATTCCACACCACTGACCTGAATGTTTTGACCGAGCTTCGGGCAGATACCATGTATATCAACAAAAAAGACCGGACCTTTATCCCGCATGAGTGTCAGCTCCTTACCAGCACATACAAGAAAAGAGGATTCTTTGGCGATGACAGCACGTTCCTGCTCACCACTGATGATATAGAAAAGGAAGAAACAAAAGAATTTACGATAGATATAAACGACCTCGATGTTGACAGCTCCGACTATGAGCTGATGACCGTCCACTACGGTATAAGCAGCAAAAACGGCAACCCGCGCTATTCACTGCTCGGATTCTTCGGTACAGACAGAGACGCCTTTGACAGCTACGCCGACGAATTTTCCAATCTCTCTGAAAACTGGGCTTCGTACAGCTACAGGGGCAACAACGACGGTACCGCAACATTCGGTAGAAACATGAGCATAAATATCAACGGCGAGCTCTACGAGATCTGCGTCCGCTACGTGATCGACTACATGGAGCCTCAGCTCGTCCGCTATTACTGGACGTATACGCTGCTTGTGGCGGCGATACTGGTGCTCATCGCGGTGCTGTATGCATGGCGCAGGAACGTCTCCAACAAGGTGAAATACGCTATGGAGGACTTCCAGCGCGACCTCACCAACGACCTCGCACACGACATCAAGACTCCCCTCACCGCGATAGGCGGATATGCCGAGAATATCCTCGACGGCGGGCTCTCCGACGACGAGCGCGAGCGGTATCTGCGCTCTATCCTCGACAATGTCGCCTCCACAGACGCAATGGTCAACCGAACGCTCCAGCTCAATACAATGGACAGCTCAAAGCTGAAGCGTGAGAAAATCAGCGCTGAGGAGCTCGTCGAGAGCGCGATGAAAAAGTACGCGATAATGCTCGAGGAGAAGAACATCACGTTCAGCATCAAGGGCAGCGCGGAGGTGAAATGCAGCCGCGCGTCGCTCGAGACCATAGTCGAGAACCTCGTATCCAACACGGTGAAGTACACCTCCGAAAACGGCAGAATAAATGCGGAACTCAGCAGAAATCGCCTCGTCATCACCAACACCGTCGCCTCGAAGGTCGACGTGAAGAAGCTCAAGCAGCCGTTCGTGCGCGGCGACGCCTCGCGCAGCAATACACAGGGCAGCGGTCTCGGACTCAGTCTTGCCGACCGCGCAGCTCAGCTGAACGGCATGAAGCTCACGCTCGCTTGTTCCGACAGCGAGTTCCGCGCAGAGCTGAAATTCTGACACTCATCAGAGTTCTCCTATAAACGGAAAAGCCACAGGGAAGCTTATCCTTCCTTGTGGCTTTTCCTATGTAACAGCGCGGGCTCATTCCGCCGCCTTTATCGTTACGTCTCCCGACGAGGTGTCTATATCGAGCTTGCTGTCGCCCGAGCCGAATACGTAGGTGTCGCCCTTCTTAGTGAATGCGACCTCGGAATCGAAGCTGCCCGACGCTGTGTCGACCTCAGCTGTGAAGCCAGCGTCCTTCGGTATCCACAGCGTGATATCTCCCGACGAGGCGTCCATTATCGTCTCGGAGGGCATAGCTCCGAGGCGGAGCTCCACGTCGCCGCTCGAGCATTCGGTAGTTATCCTGTCTGCACTCGTGATGTCGAGTTCCATTTTTCCCGACGAGGAATCCGTGTTGAGCTCTGCGACTGTATCAGCTGTGAGCGAGAGGCTGCCCGATGAGGTGTCAACATTTATCTTCGAGGACACGCCCGTCTGCGTGAAATAAATGTTGCCCGACGAGGCGTCGATATCGAAGATGTCGGCGGAGCAGTTATCGAGCTGTGCCGCCCCCGAGGAGGTGTCGACGCTGAAATTCTCGGCGTATATGCTGTCAAAGTGAGAGCCTGCCGACGAGCCGTCATAGCTGAGGCTTTTCAGCTCCGTATTCTTCGGGAGCTTTACCTCGAGCTTTTTCTCGGCGTTGTCGAGGTTGAAGTTCTCGCCCGACTTGCAGAAGCGTATGTGCAGGGTCTTGCCGTCGAGCCATGTGTGTACCTGCTGAGCCTCCTTGAGCTCGACGTTGCAGGTCTCGGTGACGGAGACGGTGTCCTTGTCGTGATAGGAGACGTCTACTGTGCCCGAGCTCCAGTCGATGTCGAGGTCGGTTATCTCGTCGGTTGTCTCGAAGTCGCCCGCGGTGTAGCTGCCAGCGTGGTCGTATACGTTGACATTGTAGCTGAGCACGCAGCTCGTGAGCGGGAATATCATTGATGCGGCAGTGAGTGCGGTCATGATTTTAGCAGTAGTTTTCATTTTTTTATCTCCTTTTTATCCTTTTTTGAAAGCTTTATGAATCCGAATAACGCAAATATCGCAGCGATTACCGCTCCGAACACCAACACGCTCCAGCAGACCACTCCGTTGAGGCTGTCTGTCGTCGTGAGGGAGGTGTCAAACGCGGGGAAGTACAGTCCGTCGCCGAGTATGAGGTAGACGATAGTGTCGTTGAGGAAGTATATCAGCGAGCCCGCGAATATGCACGAGGCAGCTTTGAGCAGTCCGTTCCACTTGGGGTAGCGTATCAGCGCGAATATCGCCCACATGAACATCAGCCACGGCAGCGAGAACGCCGCAGCATAGCGGAAGAAGCTCAGCGAGCCAGCCTTGATGCCTATGCACAGCATCATCAGCACGTAGGTCAGGGTTATCGTGCCTATGGCGGTCAGCCCCTTGTTATTGCCGAGCAGCTTCGCGACGGGCTTGCAGTGTACGACGAACGGCATGAACGGTATCGAGAGCCCGAACACTGTCGCCGAAGCTGCGATAAAGAACCAGCTCCCGCGCGAGTATATGCAGCACACGGCGTAGAGTATGAGCAGGCTCGCGGTGAATGAGCCGAGTGACCACAGGAAGCGGTTGTCGGGCGCCATGAGCGGCACCACGATGAGCGACGCGGGTATCAGCATCGCCGCGAGCACGATGAAGAACCATGTCAGTCCCGCTCCCGTTGCTATGTTGACGATGAGGCACACGAGTATCGGCAGGGCGAATACCGCTCCGATGATACAGCCCGCAATGGCGGAGCGGCGCTTGAAAAAGCTCGCCTGTCTGGAGATGACCTCCGTGCGCTCCTTTGCTATCGCCTTGTCGATAGTGGTTTCGCATTTTTTCATGTCAGCGAGCAGTCCCGCGCAAGCCTGACACTCGCTGAGGTGCTGCTCTACGGCTTCCTCGCTGGACTTGCTGCACGCCTTGTCGATATACAGCGGCAGCAGATCTGCTATCATATCACATTTATATTTCATTCTTATCCATCCTTTCCTTGAGCTTCAGTCTGGCGCGATGATAGGTCACTCTTGCCCATGTTTCGGTCTTCTGGAATATCGCTCCTATCTGAGTGAACGACAGCTCTCCGAACACGCGCAGCTCAAAGACCTCCTTGTACGGCTCCTCCATGTCGTGCAGGAGCATATGTATCCGGAATGACGTCTCGGAATCGGTGATGCTCTGCTCGATATCAGTGCTGATGTCCGCGAGAGGCTCGTCGGGCTCGTCCTGATAGCGTGAATTCCGCCTCGTCTCGTCTATAAAGACGTTCTTTGCGATTGCGCACAGCCATGAGAGACACTCGGATTCGCCGCGGAAGGTCTGCTTGGTGGTCATTGCCTTGAAGAAGGTCTCCTGAGTTATCTCCTGAGCTTTGTGGCTGTCCTTTGCGAGGGTCATCACGTAGGAATACACCTGCATATAGCAGGTCTCGTACAGCTTTTCGGCAGTCTTTTTGTCCAATCATCGCACCTCCTTCCTTGGCTTCTGTCGGTTAGACGGACTAAGTACAGAAACGTTACAAAGTTTTTTCAAATTTTTCCAAAAAAATTTTTTCAGCCGAACAATGTCCGCTAAATGGCTGTGTCAATGCAAAATGAGACCGACATCGCTCGGAGTGATACCCCCCTCAGCTGTATAGGGAGCAGACTGCCCGAACACAGTTTCGGAATCAGACGCCTTGCGCGGAACATTATACACATTGATTATACCATATTTTCAGGGAGCATACAAGCATAAAAACAGGCAGATACATATGTACCTGCCTGTTTTGCGGTTATGTTTCCGCAGTCTCAGCGCCTGAAGATAACTGCGAAGCCGAGTCCTGCCAATAATACTGCTGCGGACGCTCCGAGCAGAACGAGCACCATTGGGTCTTTCTGCGGCTTTGCGCCGTCCATTGACGGGAATGAGCCCATTTGCGGGCGGGTCTGACGAGTGCTGTCCTGCTCCGCGGCATTCGTTGCGCTCTGCCCGCGCCTCGGAGCCGAGCCGCTCACGGTCGCTGAGGATGTGCCGTCAGCTGTAGTCGTGACCGTGCCGCTTTCTGCGGGCTTTTCCGCGGGAGCTGTACCGTCGGGGATATTGCTCGGGTCGAAGTCCTCGGGCATATTGTTCGGGTCGAAGCCGCCTCCGCCTAAGCCCTCGGGCATATTGTCAGGGTCGAAGCCCTCGGGAGGAGTGGGCATATTGTTCGGGTCAAAGTCTCCGCCGCCGAATCCGCCGCCCTGCGGAGGTCTGCCGCCGCGGGCTGACTTGCTGTCATCGGTGTAAGATATAGTTGAATTGCTCAGCGACTTCACCGTCAAGCCCGACTTATCAAGCGTGAGCTTGTCGTCACTGCTCTCGGACTTTTCTGTTTTGTCGGGTCTTTCGGTCTTTTCGGACTTGTCGCTCTTATCGGTGCTTTCAGCCTTGTCGGACTTGTTTGTCCTGTCAGCCCTGCCGCCGCGCTGTCCGCCGCCGAAGCCTCCGAATCCGCCGCCTCCGCCCATAGAGCCCATATCTGAGCTGTTGAGTTCGGAGTCGTCAACGAGCGCGGAGCTGTCCGCCTGCTGACCCTCTGTCGTAGAGGGGATAGTGCCGTCGAGCTGTCCGCTGACGCTCTCCGCGCGGAGAGTGCAGAACTTGCTGATAGCCTCGACGCCTGCCTTGAACTCGTCGTAGGTGCAGAACTTGGTCGGGTCTTTTTCGACGTATTCGTCGATGAGAGCGGCTGTGTCGGACACGAGCTGTGCGAAGTCCACGCTGTCGAGGAACTCGCCGAAAAGCTCGTGGTACTGCTCGGTATATTCTTCATTGTCGAATATCCACGCTATCATCGGACGGTCGCTCATACCGCCCGAAACAGGCGTATCTATGGGCGAATTCACGGACGATGAGCCCATGCCGCCCATGAACGAGCCATAGGCGAGGTTGTAGTCCCACGGTATCATCGAGAGCTGTCCCTCCTCCTCATAGAGGTAGTAGTTGTGTATCATCTGACCTGTGTAGCTGTCGCCGTTGCAGAGGAAATCATGCACAACGAAGTAGTGGATGACCTCCTCGACATTGACCGTGCTCTCAATGTCCGACTGCTCGGAGAGAGCCTTGAGCGAGCGTATCAGGCGATTCTGGTCGGCTGTGTTTACAGTCGTCTTTGCGTTGTTGAAGATGTTGGAGTAGCTGTCTGCGTCGTCGTCAATGTACTGGAGCTTTACGTCACTGCTTCCCATTCCGAAGCCTCCGCCGAAACCGCCGCCGCCCATGTTGGGCATACCGCCGCCGAAGCCTGATTTCTCGCCGTCTCCGCCAAACATCTGCGACGGGTCAAAATCAGTGGGCATCTCGCCGCCGCCGAACTGTGACGGGTCGAAGTCGGAGGGCATCTCGCCGCCGAACTGTGACGAGTCGAAGTCGGAGGGCATTTTGCCGCCCATATCGGGCATATTTCCGCCAAAATCCGGTCTGCCGCCCTTGCTCTCGGACTGCTCTGTCTCGGCGTTGGTGGTGTCCTCTGTATCGTCGGAGTTTTCCTCCATGAAATCGGTCATGCTGAAGTCCTTGCCGTTGCCGCGTCCGCCGCCGAAGCCCATAGCATCGGGCTTGTAGAGGTCGCCGTAGTTACTGCCGTAGTTGCGGGTGAGGAAGGAGTCCTCTATCGCCTCGACCGCGAGGTAGAGTCCCCAGTCCTCGCCGTTGACCGTGATGTAGACATAACTGCAAAGCGGTGCGTCCACGCCGAAGTCGTACATCAGCTTGTAGGCGAGGTAGTCCTTCATATAGGTGTTGTCCTGAATGATGTTGTTCAGGCAGAGCTTGTCGAGCCCGTGATAGCTCTTGGTGCTGTCGTACTGGTCAAACTCTATCTTGAAGCTGTAGCGCTCGCTGTCCATATTCTTCACGGAGCTGAGCGAGGTGTTGCCCTTGCCGCGTATGCCGACATTGCGTACAGCCTCGCCGTCGATGATGACGTTGCAGGGCGAGTATTCCTCGCTCTCGCAGGTCGAGATGAAGCTGTCCCAGTCGTCGATGACGATGTCGAGCGTGTGTACGCGAGATTTGTCGAACAGCCTGTTCTCGTAGCCTATCGCGCGGGCTGTAGTCTGAATGCCGAACGCCTTGCCGCCGCAGAATATGAACGCGACTGCGATAGTCAGCGCGACTATCGCAACGCATATCCTGTCTATGCTTTTATGTGCTGACATAGAATCACCTTATCCCATATAGTCGCCGTTGTAGCTCACGAGGACGGCGCTTTGCACGCCCTCCATGTCCGCAAGCGCGTTTACGAAGTCGGTGTTGTCGTCCTTGAGGCGTATCTCCATGTTGAGCTCTACCGCGCCCTTCTGTGCGGACTTGCTCTTGACTACGCATCTCTCAGCCTTCTCGCCGAGGAACTCCTTAGCCTTTGTCTCAGCGTCGTGACCGTCACAGCGTACCACTACGATGTAGGGGTTCTTGTGAGCCTTGCGGTTTACGAAGATGAGGAGGATAACGCCGATGATGACGCTTCCGATGACTGCAAGGGGTATCATTCCCGCCGCAAGCACGATGCCGACTGCTATCGACCAGAACAGGAACGCGATATCGAGCGGTTCCTTTATCGCGGTGCGGAAGCGGACTATCGACAGCGCGCCGACCATACCGAGCGAGAGAACTACGTTGCTTGTAACTGCGAGAATGACTACGGTCGTTATCATCGTGAGGGCTACGAGCGTCGTGCCGAAGCTCGCCGAGTACATCACGCCCGAGTAGGTCTTCTTGTAGACGAGGAAGATGAATATGCCGAGTCCGAACGCGAGAACGAGGGCTACTGCCATATCAAGTATGCTCACGCTCGTCACGTTCTCTAAGAAATTCGATTTGAAGATATCATTGAAACTCATTGTTAAAACTCCTTTTATTATATTGAAGAATTGCACTTTTTAGCCGTATATCCTGCACGCGGCGTACTTGGAGAATGCTCCCTCGCGCCTGTCACTGAGAGCTACCGCGTCCCTGATGATATCGGGTAGGAAGCCGTCCCACTTGACCTCGAGTATTATCGAGTCCGAGACGGGGACAGTTATGCACTCCGTGCGGAGGAAGTCCGTACAGCGCATACCGCTCCTGATGTCGTAGTCGAGCGTCACGCGGACATTTCCCGCGGGAAAGATAAAGGGCTCGCGGGTGTAGTCGACTATCGTCTTCGGAGCTATACCCTGCGTCGTCATCTTGGAGTACAGCTCCCTGATGAGGGCGTGCTCGGAATCAAGCATCCATGCTGTGTCGCCGTCGACTATGCGCTGTGCCTGCTCCGCCGTGAGAGGGGCGCTCTGCTTGTTGCCGAGGTGGTCAAACCTGCTCTTTTTTTCAAGGTGTATCACTGAAGTATCGCCGTTGTAGTAGCGTATGCGGAACTTCTCGCGGCGGCTCACACCGTTCACCTTCTCCATGAGAACCTTGTCTGCGAGGTTGTCGAAGTAAAGACTGCGTATGAAGTACTTGCCGTTTATCGTGTGTGGGTCGGAGTATGCGACCGCGCTCAGCCGCTGTCTGATGATGAGCAGGTCGGAGTAGTTTATCTCGTGCTTTATCTCGTGTCTGAGCTCCATGCTTTCACCTCTTTTCATTCGTGATGCACTTGCGTGCCCTTATTGAAATAATACTGTTTTTTCCTTAAAGATAGCTTAATAAACGGTGATAAAATGATAAAATCGCATGATAATACTGTGAAAGGTTGTGTATGTATTATGAGCCGACTTGACCTGCTGTGCGCTTTACATTATAATAAGCCTGAGCTGTTCGTCGGTCGCTCCTTGTGTATCCTGCACAGGTCGGCGGCTCTTCTTTTGTGCAGTCATACGAAATTCGGGAAAAACTTCAAAAAAGTTCGCGTTTTTTGCCTCCGAAATGCACTTATAAGTGAAAACAGTCCGCAAGGACAAAAAAGGAGGAGTTACATTGAAAAAACTTATCACATTATCGGTCGTGCTCGGACTCGTCTGCGCTGTGACGGCGTGCTCGTCGGGGAAGTCCGACAGCGTGAAGCTCAACGAGGTGCAGTACGCGGAGGACGGCAGGCAGGTACTAACCGTCGGAATGTTCGGCTCATACAGCGAGAAGCTCACCGCCTACACGCAGTTCCCGCTCGACTTTAAAATCGAGGTGAAAAACTATATGCCCGAAGGCACTGAATATGCAGAGGCGGCGCGTCAGCTCGACATGGACATGATACAGGGCAAGTCGCCCGATATCCTGTTCGCGCCCGCCGACAAGATGTACAACTACATCCGCAAGGGCGCTATGGCTGACCTCTACCCGCTCATGGACGAGTACGGCGGCTTGTCGCGGGACGACTTCCTGCCGAATGTTGCCGAAGCGCTCACCATTGACGGCGAGCTCCCCGCCGTGGTGGACAGCTTCTTTGTCTCGACCGCGGTCGCAAAGACGAAGTTTGTCGGCGAGAAGTACACCAACTGGACTCCCGAGCAGGCTATGGAGTTCTACGAAAACCTGCCCGAGGGAATGGCTTTCATAGACGATGCGGATAGTCGGCTCGCGGCGTATATGCTCGATAATATCGCGCAGGAATGCATCGACATCGACAACTGCAAGTGCAATTTCTCGAACAGCAATTTTGTGGATATACTGCGATTCTGCGCGGAGCACCCTGTCAAGGAGATGTTTGAGCCTGATTTTGAGCGTATGTCAGATGAGCAGTGGCATGAATACATTTTTGACGAAGAATCACGAGGACTGCGCGATGCTCAGCTCGTTTTTCCCGTAGTCATAAATGGCTTCAATCAGGGGCTCGCAAGCGACATTTACGGTAATCTCAATTATGACGAAGTGACATTCGTAGGTCTGCCAAGCAACTGCGGGAACGGAACTGTCAACTGGCAGTTCATGCATTCGGAATTTTACGGTATCGTTAAGAATTGTGCCGACAAGGAAAATGCATGGAAATTTGTCAGCGAATACCTCAAATACAGGAAGCCCCTCCAGAAATATGAGAATAACGGCACTCTCGGCATACCCGTGCTGAAAAGTCAGTTTGAGGTGGACTATGACCGCGATATCAGCTACAGCAACTCGATAAACGGAACGATTTACAAGCCTATTGACGGCGCAAATCAGAACGACAACGCGCAGTCCACGCTCCCGAAGGAATACAAGGACAAGCTCCGCGACTATATTTTCGATATGAAGCTCGACTTCTACTTCTCCGACGAACTGAAATACATGATACGCGAGGAGTACGAGCCCGTGCTTGCGGGCGAGCGCACTCCCGAGCAGGCGGCGGAGATACTCGACAACCGCATATCCACATATTTAAGCGAAAAATCATGACCTGTCTCCCGCTTTTTCCCTGTTTGTGTGACACTTTGCGCGGTCGGGCTGAATGTTATATATGAAAGCATCATTCCATGGAAAACTTTCAACAAGGAGGAGCCGTTATGACGGGAAACCAATACCGCGCGCTTTACAGCAGGTCGCCCGATGAGGCTTATGCCGCGCTGTTCAGCGAATACTGCGACTACGTCTATGTCATAGTGTTCAACAGGCTGAGAAGCTGTGCGACCCGCGAGGACGCCGAGGAGTGCGTCAGCGACATCTTCGCCGATATCTTTCTCGGCTGCGGCGCAGGCGGCGGGCTCGTCGGCGATATGAAGGGCTTTGTCGGAACTGTCGCCAAGCGCCGTGCTATCAACGCCTATTACAGGCTCTCCGCGCGGGCAGCCCGCCGCTCCGACGGCAATGACGAACAGCTCGCGGCTATGGACTCGGGCATGGACATAGAAGCGGAGCACGACTCCGAAGAGGTGCGCCGCATCATACTCGACAAGATAGACGAGCTCGGCGAACCCGACTCGACGATAATCCTCCAGAAATACTACTACGACCGCTCCTCGAATGAGATAGCGGAGCTGCTGTCGATGAAGAGCTCGGCTGTGCGTATGCGTGCGGCAAGAGCGCTCGGCAGGCTGAGAGACCTGCTCGCCGACGTCGGTATCACATTGTAAAGGAGTGCGCGATATGAAAGAGATACGTGGATTCGATATGCTCGAAAACGCAAAGGATACGACCATTGAGCGCCTTTCAGGGCACAGAGTGCTGACAGACAGGGAAAAAAGGAGGCTGCTGGATATGAGCAAGAAAAAAATGAATGATTTGAACAGAGAAAGCATTATAGAGGACTCAGTGAGCGGCGTGGAGCCGTACAAGCGCCCCAAGTGGCACGGTCTCGCGACTGTGGCTGCGAGCCTGCTGCTCGTCGGAGGCATAGTCGGCGGAGGGATATACCTCGGCAGGAATGGTCAGGTGCCCGACGCCCCTATGAAAGACGTGACGGCGGCGTCCGAGACCACTGCTGCGACCGAGGAATATGACTTCAGCGCAGAGGCTGCACAGCTCGAGGCTGATAATGAAGATATGCTCCGCAATGCCCCTCACGCCCTTGCGGACAGAATGCTCGCAAATCTCAGCGAATATGACGCCATAATGTGCGGCACGGGCGTAGATGTCGACGCGGACATTACCGAGAACGTGCAGTTCGACAATATGAGCGCGGCATATTCTCCCGTGACCGATGAGCGCTTCACGGACATGGACAGCGTAAAGAGCTACTTCTATGAGCGCTTCACGCAGAATTTCCTGAGCGGTAACAGCAGTCCGTGGGAGGGCGAGGCGCCGATGTTCATGGAAATGAACGGCAGGCTTTGGTTCAGGCAGACGGCAAGAGGCAATCGCTTCAGCTTCAGCGGCACGCCCGAGACAAGCTTCGATGCGGACAGCTGTACTATTAAAGCGGATAACACGATAGCGGGCGGCGAAAAGGAGAGCATCACTGTCGTATGCAAAAACATAAAGAGCTGGGATAACACACGGAACTGGAAGGTCGACAGCTGGGCGAGCTCCGAGGCGAGCCTCATTGATACCGCAGACGACATGATGATGAAGCTGAATCAATTTGTGAACCTTACCATCGGCTGGGGAGTCGGCGAGGACAAACAGGTGAAGAAAACGCTCGAAACAAGCAGCGGCACCGTCGAGTATTACCGCTGCTACGACTTCGAGAAGCCCGAAGATGTAAAGGCGAGATACAGGGAATATTTCACGGAGAACTTTCTCAGCAGCTACGAATACCTCTGGAACGAGGATGTGGTCGAAACTCCGATATTCAAGGTCTTTGACGGCAAGCTCTACCACCGCAGTGAAAACATAGATGCCATACTCTACAGCTACACTCAGAATGATATCCAATTAGAGAGTTACAACGAGAACAGGCTTGAATTTACGGTCAGCTGCAAGACAGCGGACGGCAATCACCATATGCTGGATATCGTCTGCGTCAGGGAGGGCGGCGACTGGAAGACAGACAGCTATAGCGAGCGCCTGATATCATCGGATATGCTCAATATCCCCGAATAATGCAAAAAAGCTCCTGCCCGCACGGACAGGAGCTTTGCTGTATTTTAGCTTTCGCCCTCTGAGTAGCTGAACTCGGGGGAGATATGCTCGGTCGCCTTGCTGAACTGCGTCTCGTAGAGCTGAGTGTACACGCCGCCCGCTCCGACGAGCTCCTGATGAGTGCCGCGCTCGGCTATCTCGCCGTCCTTGATGACAAGTATCTCGTCCGCGGCGAGTATCGTGGAGAGACGGTGCGCGATGAGTATGCTCGTGCGCGAGGCTATGAGCGGCTCTATCGCGTCCTGTATCTTCTGCTCGGATATGGAATCGAGAGCCGAGGTCGCCTCGTCGAATATCATCAGCGCGGGGTCTTTAAGCAGTATGCGCGCAATGGAGATGCGCTGCTTCTCGCCGCCCGAGATCTTCAAGCCGCGGTTGCCGACAACGGTATCGAGCCCCGTCTCCTGCTTCTCGATGAAGTCGTAGATGTTCGCGCGTCTGCACGCCTCTATCAGCTCCGCCTCGGTCGCGTCGGGCTTTGCGTAGAGGAGATTCTCGCGTATCGTGCCGTTGAAGAGGTAGGTCTCCTGACTGACGATGCCGATGTTCTCGCGCAGGAAGCCGAGGTCGAGGCTGCGGACGTCAGTGCCGTCGAACAGCACGCTGCCGCCGATGACGTCGTAGAATCGCGGGATAAGGTTGATGAGCGTGCTCTTGCCCGAGCCCGACGGTCCGACAATGGCTATGCACTTGCCCTTGCTGAGCTTGAAGCTGATATCGTGCAGTATCTCGCGCTCGGGCTCGTAGTGAAAGCGTACATTGCGGAACTCCACCTCGCCCTCAGCCGAGCTCGGACGTACCGCGTCGGGAGCGTTCTCTATCTCGGGCTTCATATCGTAGTAGTCGAAGATACGCGTGAACATCGCCATTGAGCGTATCCAGTCGACCTGTATGTTCAGAAGCTGATTCACGGGCATATACATCTTGCCGAGCAGCGCAACGAGCACGCTTATCTGTCCGACCGTTATCGTCTTGTCGAAGCGCATCATGATGATTCCGCCGACAAGATATATCAGCATAGGACCGATGTTCGTGAAGGTGCCGAGCGCCATGCGGAACCACCTGCCCGCCATGCTCTCCCTGATGTTGAGCCCTATCATCTTGCGGTTGACCGACTCGTAGTGGTCATACTCGCGCTGCTCCATGCCGAACTGCTTCACGAGGAGCTGTCCGCTGACCGAGAGCGTCTCGTTGAGTATGCCGTTTATCTCGTCGCTGCACGCCTGCGAGTCCTTCGTTATCGACCAGCGGCGCTTGCCCGCGCTCCTCGTCGGGATAACGAACAGCGGCACTACCGCTATGCCCACGAGCGCGAGCTTCCAGTTCTCGCTGAACATCAGTATCAGCGCGACCGTCAGCGTTATCGCGTTCGAGATTATGCTTGTCAGCGTGCTCGTGATTATCTGCTGGACGCCCGAGATGTCGCTCGTCATGCGCGTGATGATGTCGCCCTGATTGTTGGACGTGAAAAAGCGCATGGACATCTTTTGCAGGTGCGCGTACATCGAGTTGCGCATATCGAACGTGATGTGCTGGGCTATCCACGTATTCAGGTAGCTCTCGAGTATGCCGATGAGGTTCGCGAGCAGGGTCACTCCGAACGAGAGCAGTATGTAGAATACCAGCTTGCGCATATCCTGTGCAATGAGTCCCTCGTCGATTATGCGTCCCGTCAGCACCGACGGCAGCAGGGTCAGCACCGCCGAGCACAGTATCGCAGCAAGCACGAACAGCATTTGCAGCTTGTACGGCAGCAGATACGAGAATATGCGCTTTATCAGCTGCTTTGTGACCTTTGGCTTGTTCTTTTTTTCCTCGTCTGTCAGATATCCCGGACCGAGTCTTCCGTTCGGCGGCGGCATAGGCATTCCTCCTTTGATATTAATTCAATTATAATTCAAATCACACTCTTTGTCAATTATTCTGCGGCATTGTCTTCCTGATACGCGGCAAAACTCCTCCGCCGACTACGTGACGACGCTTTTATTATCCCGCAAATCTTGCTATTCCGACAGGATTATGCTATAATGTTGCTGTAAGGAGAGTGGTGCTTATATGAATCTGATACCCACTATACTATCCCTCGGCGGACTTGCAGGAATAATCGCGACCGTGGTGTGGATACTCGTGCGCGGCAACAACAACCGCGTTACCAAGCTGTTCGTATTCTGTGTGGCTTCGGTCATGATATGGCTGATATCGCAGCTGCTGAAGCTGTTCTCGGTCAACACCGAGCAGTTCTGGATAAGTTTCGTC
The DNA here is from genome assembly GCA_000701945.1 of Anaerotruncus sp. MC2020. Lineage (GTDB taxonomy): Bacteria > Bacillota > Clostridia > Oscillospirales > Ruminococcaceae > Ruminococcus > Ruminococcus flavefaciens_B. The sequence continues at coordinate 78,254 of JNKE01000017.1, read as the reverse complement.
GTCGGGAACATCGGCATAAGTATGTTCGCGCCCTCATGGCTGATGTTCGCCGCAGAGTATTCCGACTACCGCCAGTACCTGCGCAAGCCCTGCCGTGCACTGCCCATGATATCGGTGATATTCTTCACCTGCGTGATAACTAACCCCGTACATCACAACTATTACACGACATTCGAGTACAGGAACGTCGTCTGCGGACGGCTGTACTACCTCTCGCAGATAGTCTACTACCTCCTCATCTTCGCAGGTATATGCCTGATGTTCATAAAGCACTCCCAGAGCAACCGCCGCATGACGAGCCAGTCCATGCTCATAGCGATAGCGATAGCCGTCCCGCTGTGTATAAACACGCTGTCAGTCGTCAAGATAATCGACACGGAGATAGAGCTCACTCCCCTGTTCTTCGCGTTCTCGGTGGTGATGATACTCATAGCTATAAGCCGTTTCGGACTGCTCAACGTAAACCGTATAGCTATCAATGACACCATAGACAGCATCGACAGTGCCGTTATCGTATTCGACGCTGACGACATCATGACGTACAAAAACAAGTATGCGGAGACACTCATCTCCCTCGAGACGGGCGCGACGCTCGACGAGCTCATCGCCGCCGTCAAGGAAAAAACAGGCACCGAGCTCAGCAAGAGCACGTCCGCCTGCGAGCTCTCATATGAGGGAGCGTACTACAATATCAGACAGAATTTCTGCACGAACAAAAAGGGCGAGCGTATCGCCAGCATTATCATCGTCACCAATGTATCCGAATACTATGAGCTCCTCGACGCCGAGAAGAAGCTCTCGCTCGAGCAGGAGCGCAACCGCATAGCTCAGGAGATACACGACTCCGCAGGACACACCTTCACGATGATAAGCTCGCTCTCGCGCATCATCAGCGCCGACCTCGCAGGCAGAAACATCCCCGATGAGACGGCGGGCTATGTCCGCGAGATAGACGGCTTGTCAAGGAGCGGCGTCACTCAGCTCCGATGCTCGATAAACAACCTCCGCTCCGACGAGTTCATGACCTCCGTCACGCGGGCGATAAATACCGTGACCTCCGCCGTCCGCGGAGTCGACATCGACGTGTGTACGCAGGGCGAGGAGGACGACAGCTTCGCCTTCTGCATAAAGACCGTCTATGACAACACCCGCGAAACGATAACCAACTCCATGCGCTACTCGGGCGCGGACAGAATTGACATCATCGTCAAGTTCCGTCCCGATACTCTCGAGCTGTACATCTTCGACAACGGGCGCGGCTGTCCCGTGATAAGCGAGAACAACGGTCTGCGCGGCATTCGCGAGCGCACCGAGGCTCTCGGCGGCACTGTGAAGTTCTCCTCGGTCGAGGGAGAGGGCTTCACGACGGTGATAAAGATACCCAAGCAGACCTCAGCGACTGCCGAATAAAAAATGACCTCCTGCGGCATTGTGTCCCGCGGGAGGTCTTTCGTTTATCGCTTTCTTCGCCTTTTCGTTCCGACTGCAAGCAGCAGCAGTGCGGGCATAGCCGCAAAAAACGCGCTCATATCGTCGCCTGTCTTTGGATTGTCGGTGCGTCCGACGGCTGTGGTCGCCGTGGTCGTCGCAGCGGTCGAGGTCGCCGCTGAGGAGGTCGCCGCCGTAGTCTCGGGCGGAGCGACATACTTCGCCGCGATATCGGTGCGGCGCGTTCTGTTGTCGGAGGTGCGGATGAGTTCGTATACGAAGCTGCCGCCGTCCCTGTAAACAAAGCTGAAGCTGCTGTCGGCGCTGCCTATCTGCGTCGAGAGATAGCCCGAATGCGCGTATGTGAAGTGCAGCGGCTGAGTCCCCGTCATCTTGTCCTCATATCTGACCGTGGATATGAGCTCGCTGCCGTCCGTCATGATGAGCTCGGTCTCGCTGCGTGAGTGGTCGTGCCCGAAGAGGTACATGATGTCCATGCCGTACCGCTCCGCATAGCTGTTTATCAGCGACGCGAGCTCGTATGAACCATCGATATTGTACGCATTCTCGCCTATCCAGTCGCTGATGCTCATTCCGTTCCTGTTCACAGAATCGGGCTGTATGCCGAGCGTGTGGAGTCCCGTGTGAGCCGATATCACCACGAGCTCGCCGCGGTAGTTTCTCGCTGCATCGCGCAGGAAGGCGTCAACGCCGCCGATGACGTCCTCATATGAACAAACCGTCCCGCCGTCCTTCGTTTTCATCACCGCCTCCTGATTGAGCCCGTACACGATAAGCCCATTGGCATAGCGGCTGTTCCTGCCGTTCCTCGCGACAGCCTCCGAGCTGCCGCAGAATATCTGTCCGCCGTCCGAAGAGAGGCTCTCCCCTGCTCCGAGGTCTGCCGCTGCCGACATGGCTGAGGCAGCTCCGCCCGAATCGTGGTTGCCCGAGACGAATACCGTGTCAAGCCCGCCGAGTTCCGCGATGATTCGGGGGTAGTATCGCTCAAGCATGATATCCTTCTCAGCCTTCGTGCCGTTCACCAAGTCGCCCGTGCATATGACGAGCGACGGTATATAGCCTCCCGTGCGCTCTATAACGTTCTCTATCGCGTCGCCGATGAGCCCGTACTCCTCATGGACGTCCGAGAACGTCAGGAAGGAATCGGGCGCTACGCCCTTCGCTATAACGAACAGCGCGTCCTCCGAGCGCTCACGGCAGCGGATACCGCTGTCGTCGTGCGCCTCGACAAGGCAGCTCACGCGGTGTACTCCCGCAGGTCTGTCCGCGAGCGTTTCAGCCGTGAAGCTGAGCGAGCCGCAGGGCTGCTCCTCGCCGTCGACGTACCATTTCACGCTGTCTGCATCGACGTCCGACAGCCCGACCGTGAACCTCGGCGCAGCGTAGCCGCTGCCCTCGAGCACATAGCTCTCTGCGTGCGGCTGACTGACGATACAGCGCTCGAGCTGCTCGCCCTTCGTGTATATATCGACCTCTGCTGCCTCCGACTGCTCACGCGTGAACGAGAACGGAGTCTCGCTGTCAGCGTCATACCGCAGGTAGGAGTATGTTCCGCCCTCGTTGTAGCGCAGGGTCGAGCCTATGTGCTCCCACACAAGGTCGCCGCTGACCGAGCGCGTATACGCCGTGCGGAGCGCATCGCCCGAGCAGACAAGATAGCTGCTTTCCGACCTCAGCGAGGTGAACCGCGGAGTAGTGCTCGACACCATAGTCTGCCTGTAGTAGCTCCATACAGTGCCGCTGCTCTCGCCGTCCGTGACGGTGAGCATATACTGTCTGCCGTCCTTGTCCTTCACGGTGATGATATAGTCCTTGTCGTCATCGAAGCTGCCGACCTTGAACCACTTCTCCCCGTCGGCGGTTATAGTGCTGATATCCGAGCTCTGCACCTCCGTGACTGTGAAGTACATATCCGAGGCTGCGAAGGCTCCGAGCGGCAGCTGCATGACTGCCAGGGCGGCGGCTGTAAATGCCGCTGTTATGACCGATACTCTCATATCTCAGTCCCCCAATAATAATTATATCATCAGTATAACATATCCCTGCGTTTTTTTCAAGCAAAAAAGCCCGCAAACGGACTTTTTGCGGTCACGTCTGCGGACTTGCTGTCACATATCGGCGGAGAGCCTTCTCGCGGGCTTCGGCAGCCCTGCCGAGACCGTGCTCTTCCTCCTGATGAAGAAATATATGCACCACGCTGTTATCACGGTCAGCAGCTCCGACATCGGTACTGCGAGCCATACCAGCCCTATGCTGCGCAGCAGATACGCTGCGAATACGGCGGGTATAACGAGGAGCGTTCCTCTGAGGAGCGATATCATCTGAGCAATGTGCGGCTTCTCCTCGGACGAGAAGTACACCGACATTATCGCGTTCACGCCCATGAACGGCATATACAGGAAGTAGATACGCAGTCCGTTCTCGGCTATCTCACGCATACTCACGTCGCCCGAGCTGTTGAACGCCCGCACTACGGGAACCGTGTGCACAAACAGCAGCACATACGAGAATATCGCCGCTATGACCGAGGTGATAAGCGACAGGCGAAGCAGATACTTTATCGCCTTCTCGTCCCTGCGTCCGTGATATCGGCACATCAGCGGCTGAACACCGCTCGAGAGTCCGATGAAAAGTGCCGTGAACACTATCGCGATATTTGCGATGACTCCGTATGCCGCAATGCCCGCATTGCCCATGAGGCGGTGGATAACGCTGTTGAAGGCGAATATAACGAGTCCGCCCGAGACCTCGGTGAAGAAGGCGTGAAGTCCGAGGGAGACTATCTCCTTCAGCATACTCCACGACGGCAGCATAAGACGCAGTCTGAAGGCGTTCCAGCCCGTGAGGAAGTGTATGCTCATTATGCTGAGGCTGACGAACGGCGCTATGCACGTAGCGAGTGCCGCGCCCTTCATGCCCATGCCGAGCGGGAATATGAATACATAGTCGAGCACAACATTGGCGAGACTGCCGCACAGCGTACCGAGCATCGCGAGCTTCGGTGCGCAGTCGTTGCGGAGGAAGCACACTATCAGGTTGTTCAGCAGAAATGCAGGCGAGAACAGCAGTATCGTCCTCAGGTAGTCGTGCGAGAGGGCGAATACGTGCTCGTCAGCACCGAGGAGGCGGGTTATCTGTCCCGAGAGGAATATCCCCGCTGTCTCGAATAATGCCGCGATGAGCAGCATCGCCATGAAGGCATTGGTGAATACCTTGTCGGTCTCGCGGCGCTCGGTCCTGCAATACAGCATCGAGAATATACTGCCTCCGCCCATGCCGAGCATGAGCCCGAAGCCGTTGAGGAAGCTGAATACGGGCAGCGAGAGGTTCAGCGCGGCAAGTCCGTCCGCCCCCATGCCCTTAGAGATGAAAAATGTGTCAATGAGAATATATACCGATACACCTATCGAGCTTATCATGTTCGCAAAGATATATCTGAAAAAATCGTTGCGTATCGTTCTTCTGTCCATTTCCTAAAGTCTTTCTCCCATACCATATATCGGCAGGAGCAGTGTGCCGTCAAAACACGAAACACTCCCCTATCCTATAATATTATATTATCTCAGCCGTCCGCTGTAAAGATTACATTCATCATTTTGGCAGTGACATTTGTCACTTTATCAGCACAAAGCACAAAATTCACCGTGAAATACGGGTTCTTCGTCATTTGCCGCCGTTTCACGGTCTGATGAGATTTTGTGCAGCATACACAGATAAAAATTGGTACTTGACATTCTAAACCGTATCTGTTATAATAAATCTACAGAAGAACAAAAGTTCTTTTAGTGCTGAAATGACAGAAAGGCGGCGGAATATGGACAAGGTATACGTAGCTATCGACCTCAAGAGCTTCTATGCCTCCTGCGAGTGCGTACAGCGCGGGCTCGACCCGCTGGATACCAACCTCGTAGTTGCAGATATGAGCAGGACTGAAAAAACAATATGCCTCGCTGTGACTCCGCCGCTGAAGAGCTTCGGAATATCGGGCAGAGCAAGACTGTTCGAGGTCATACAGCGCGTCGGACAGGTCAACAGGGAGCGTGCGCGAAGGGCTCCGCGCAGACAGCTCACGGGCAAGAGCTGTATCTACTCGGAACTCGCCGCAGACCCGTCGCTCGCGCTCGATTATATCGTCGCGCCGCCGCAAATGGCGCACTATATGGACGTCAGCGCGCGGATTTACGGCATTTACCTCAGATACGTCGCCCCCGAGGACATCTTCGCCTACTCCGTAGACGAGGTGTTCATCGACGCCACTGGCTACCTCAGCACCTACAAGACCGACGGTCACGGCTTTGCGCGTATGCTGATACAGGCTGTGCTCGCGGAGACGGGCATAACCGCTACAGCAGGCGTTGGCACGAATATGTACCTGTGCAAGGTCGCGATGGACATCGTCGCCAAGCATATCCCCGCGGACAAGGACGGCGTGCGTATCGCGGAGCTGAACGAGCAGTCCTACAAGGAGAACTGGTGGTCGCATACGCCGATAACCGACTTCTGGCGCGTGGGCAAGGGCATTTCCGCGCGGCTCGAAAATCTCGGCATACACACAATGGGCGATATCGCCGTGTGGTCGCTCGACCGCTACCACATCGGACGCCTGTACAAGACCTTCGGCAAGAATGCGGAGCTCCTCATCGACCACGCATGGGGCGTCGAGCCGACCACTATCGCCGATGTGAAGGCGTATAAGCCGTCGAGCAGCAGCATCACCTCGGGACAGGTGCTACAGGAGCCCTGCGACTACTATCAGACCCGCCTGATAGTATGGGAAATGGCGGATATGCTGTCGCTCGACCTCGTGGACAAGGGCGTCGTCACAAATCAGATAGTGCTGACGGTCGGCTATGACCGCGCAAGCCTTGAGTTCGGAACGTATACGGGCGAGCTCGTGCGCGACAGCTACGGCAGACAGATACCGAAGCACGCTCACGGTACGCAGAACCTCCCCAGACACACCTCCTCCACGCGCAAAATGACCGAGGCGGCAATGACGCTTTTTGACCGTATCTTCAACAAGAGCCTGCTCGCGAAACGCATCTCGCTCGTCGCCTGCAACATTATCCGCGAGGAGGATATCCCCGAAAGCGAGCACTTCGAGCAGCTGAGCCTGTTCGACACCGAGGAGACCATGCGGGAGCGCTGCCGCGATGAAGCAGCCCTCGAAAAAGAGCGCGCCCTTCAGGAGGCAATGCTCGGGATAAAGCACAGATTCGGCAAGAACGCTGTGCTGAAGGGCAAAAATTACTCCGAGGGAGCTACCGCCAAGGAGCGCAACCGCCAGATAGGCGGACACAAAGCATGAACCATAAACGGAGGTGACATCAATGTCTGACAGCTACGGCTCCATAACAGAGCTCACACGCCCTCGATACGGCGATATTTCGCCGATGTCCGCGTCGGACAGGGCTGCGCAGTTCAGCCCGTTCGCGGCACTCGTCGGCTATGACGCTGCCGTGGACGAGACCGCCCGTCTGACCGACAGCCGCATTGAGCTGACCGAGGACGAGATAAACTCCCTCAACGCAAGCCTGAACCTGCTGCTCGACAGGCTCGATGAGCAACCCGAGGTGAGGGTGGTGTACTTCGTCCCAGATGAGCGCAAGTCGGGTGGAAGATACGCCGAAAAGGTCGGTACAGTGCGGATATACGACGAATACGCAAACGAGCTCGTGTTCACTGACGGCGAAAGGGTCGCCGTGGCGGATATGCTTACGATATCGCTGCCGCAGCCGACGGAGCAGCCCGACCGCTTTTCTGCAAACAGCCTATTGACAAACTCCCGCGCATGAATTATAATATCATGGTAAGGAGCTGATAAAAATGCAGAATATCACTACCGAAAAAGCGCTACAGAATCAGCTTGCGTCCGTTCGCATGGAGGGCTACCGCTTCTCCGACAGGGAGATAGACAACGTGAGGAAATGCCTCAGCGGAGAGCTCACCTTCAGCCAGTTCAAGGACAAGATAGTCAAGGACTCACGGAGCAAGTAATGGCTGTTTACAATATTGAGGGCTGCCAGTGGAACTGCTACCCCGATTCAACAGTCCTCATAAATAAAATGGACATACGCGACCAGTCAGAGCTTGACGCCGTAGAGAAGCAGATAACGCTCCTGCGCGGTATCCAAGCCGAGAAGGAGACAGAATTCGTAAACGTCGACTTCAGCTTCTACTGCTCGCTGCACCGCTTCCTCTTCGGAGACCTGTACGACTGGGCGGGAGCTCTGCGCACTATCAACATCTCCAAAAAGGGCACGGTCTTCTGCAAGCATACAGAGCTCGCAGAAATAGGCAGGCTGAAATTCGAGCGGCTGAAGGCTCAGAACTATCTGCTCGGTATGTCCGATGACGAGTTTATCACCGAACTCGCCGACCTCTACCACGAGCTGAATATGCTGCACCCGTTCCGTGAGGGCAACGGCAGGACGCTCCGCCTCTTTGTCGCGCTCCTCGTCAGGAACACCGACCGCAGCATAGACTTCGCACGCTGCGACTCGGATATGCTGAACATCGCCACTATCAGGGCTGCTCAGGGAGACATATCCATGCTCCGAGATGTACTGGAGGAAATGATAGAATAAAACAAAAGCCACAGAGATATCTGTGGCTTTTACTGTTTTTCTATGCGGGAGCGCACTCAACTGCTCCGTTTTTTTGCGAGCTGTCCGCATAATTGACTGAGGCTGAGATCAAGCTGTTTTTAGCCATTTGCTCAAACATACGATTACTTTTTGGATTTCAGCTTCATCAGGTTCTCGTGAGCTATTACTTCATCAATAATCGAAAAAACTATTTTCTCTAACTCTCCGCCCTGCGAATAATTAGCTTCCGCTACAAAATCCACCCTGTTTGCAGTCAGCAATTCCACAGAGGTCTGTTTCTTCCTCTTGGCATATACCGCGATAGAATGCCCGCCGTTGGCTTTGGTCAGCTTCATGCACGGAACATCTGTAAATCCGTCACCTATGTATATCATATTCCTGAACGGTATCCTTCTTTCGTCCTCAGGAGTATATTTATTAAGGTCAGAATTATTTGTCACATCGAGAACGCCCTTGTTTATCCTGAAGAGATACTGGGTCTTCTCCGTGAAGTTCACGGCAGTCTTGGGCCATACTGCGATGCCATTGTGGTCATAAAGGAATTCACAGGCATAGATCTCCTTGAATTCCTTACCGATCGAACTGCCTTCTATTATTTCCTTGATGCCTGAGGAAATAATGTAGTGCTCGATCATTACATTATGAGCCTTTCCATATTCATTTATTCTTCTGAACCACGTATCTACGCCCTCAAAATACTCGATGCTCTTGCCAAGTTCAACGAAGTCCTCTCTATGGATAGACTTTTCGTTTTGATTCGATTTCTTTATCATCATGTACATATACGCAAGGACCGAATCCATTTTCGCGGTTTTCATCAGCTCATCCGTTTCAGCCCAGAATTTGCCCGATGTCATACCCATATTGGAAATGAAGCCGTACTCCTGCATATCCTTTGTACAGAGAGTTTTATCAAAATCATACATCAATGCGATAGCAGTCTTCTTATTTGCCATTTTGACCTCCGATACAATAATATATTGTAATCAGTATAACATAATACTGCTTGAAAATCAAGCAAAAGCGCATGAGAACAGGTCGTGAGTTATATAAGTATTCCGCTGCAGTGGTCGACCTCATGCTGGATTATCTGCGCAGCAAAGCCGCTGTAGCGCTTTTCGTGACTTTTCATATACCTGTCCTGATAGCGTACCCTGATGCTTTTGTATCTTGTCACGGAGCGAGGCTCGCCAAGCAGCGAAAGACAGCCCTCCTTTGTTTCGTAAGGCTGATTTTTCTGCGTTATCTCGGGATTGAACATCGTGACTATCTTCTTGTCATCATAAAATGCGATTATCCTCTTCGATACGCCTATCATATTTGCCGCCATTCCGACACAGCCGTCCTTGTGGTGTTCAAGCGTTTCGGCAAGGTCCTTCGCGGTCTGTATATCATCTTCTGTCGCATCTTTGGACTTTATTGAAAGGATGATAGGGTCGTGTATTATCTCTCTTATCATATTTTGTTCTCCTTGTCTGCAAATGAGCTTTATTTCGCCTTGAACACGTATCTCAGGAAGTTGTACATATGCGCTCTGACGGATATCTCACCGTGGTCGCCGTCGGTGAGCTGATGCCATATGTGCTCGACGCCGTTATTCGTCAGAGCCTCGTGGTAGCTGTCGGGAGCGTCTCCTACGGTGCCGTCAAAACGGGTACAGGTTATCATGAGCACATACGGGCTTGGAGCTGTGCCGAAACAGAATTCCTCGGGCGACATACAGCCCTCGTGGGTCATATTCCCGTCGACCGTGGGGAAAATTCCGGGCGCAGGGCAGACTCCTCCGACATAGCCGTAGAGCTGCGGACGCGTCACTCCGACGTAAAGCGCTTCTCTTCCGCCCATTGAGAAGCCATTGACAGCGGTGTTCTCCCTGCCCGTCCTGACCGAGTAATTCTCCGCGATAAAAGGCATTATGCTGTTTTCGAGGTCTTCGCGTATCGCGTCATACGCACGCGATGACTCGTTCGTAAACGCGGGGAATATGTTCTCCTTGGTGGTGAACATCTGCGGGAAAACCACTATCATCTTCTCTGCTTCTCCCGAAGCGATGAGGTTGCCGAGCATGGTCTGTATCTTCATATTCTCGCTGACCATGGAGTTTTCATCGCCGAAAATGCCGTGAAATACAAAAACACGGGATAGGACTGCGATGCATCGTAACTCGGCGGCAGCAGCACGTTCAGATTCTTTTCGCGCTGCGCATCCTTGGAGAAGTAGGTCTTTTTCTCGATAGTTCCGTAGTCAACTTCGCCGCGAGTTTCAAGAACTGACGGCTCTTCGTGCATATGTATATCTGTTGCCATTTTTTTCATATAGCTGTCACCGTTCTGAGTCGTTGATGTCGTTACAGGCGGTTCGGAAGTCGTTGTCTCAGCGGTCGTTACAGCCGCCTGCGGCAGCTCCTTCTTCTCCCCGAGTATGTACTGTGATAGCAGTACAAGGTCGTTGACCTGCGTATTGCCGTCGCCGTCAATATACGTTGACGAGGCGATCTGTCCGCCCGAAAACATATTAACTACGCCCTTTCGGCAAAGGATAAGGTCGAACGTATCAACTCTGCCGTCGCTGTTGATATCCCCTCTTACCGCCGCTTTTGCGGATAATGAGGCTCCTGCCGCGCATAATGCCGCAAGCAATGCAGCTGCTGCTATCATGTTTTTGTTCATTTCCGTTTCCTCCTGTCATTTGGTATTGAGCCTGTCGCATTTATTCTATCCTTAGTATACCACAGTCTCTCTCCCAAATCAACAGATATCTCATATTATAAACAACTCCCTGCGCGCAAACACAGGAAGCTTCGTCATTTTACAAGTACATGAAAAGGTGAACCGATTTAGATACGGTATGGAGCGCGAAAAAAAGCGCCTCGGCTATTGCCGAGGCGCTTGTAAAGGTGGAGCAATCTGAATCCCGCTTTTATTCGCCTAAAAATAGGTGGTTTCAAAGCATTATAATTATTCGTTATTTGATTTTGCTAAAATCTTAGCCTTGCCATATTACCTCCTGCATAAAAAAACTGTGCCGAAGCACAGTTCTTTCTTTTAAAGCTCCCACTTAACGGTAGGGTCCACCTACTTTAAAACTCCAACTTATCGGCATGGACTTCCTGCTTTAAAACTCCCACTTATACGGCAGGGACTACCTCTTTTTACAGGAGCAAGCTCCCATATGATAAGCCTAAACTTATCTTCATATACATTATATCCTGCAAATCAGGATTTGTCAATAGAAAATGCTTACTTTTTCCCTTTTTTGATCTGAACTTGTTCAAATACCTCCCTGCCGCATTTTTCGACGTATGCCCATTTTAATACTCTCACTAATGCTCTGGCTTTCCTGCTGAGCAAATGCTGCATAGATCTCCATAGCTGTTCTGACCTTCTTCATATCGCGCCTCATTTCTCCGAATTGTACAGGGAAATGAAACGTTTTCTAAGTACATCGACTGCTATTTCAAGTTCAGCTTTTCGCTGAAAGCGATTCAGTCCTGTAAGCTCGCCTGCCTCCTGAGTGGTTATCTCATCGAGGACATAGCAATCAAGCAGTCTTTGATGAGAGTAGTTGAGCAAATCATAAGCCATCCAGATAAAACGGTCACGTTCGCCTCGTTCAAGATGCCATAGTGGGGAATCATAGTGGTCAGCGACATCTTCGGTACGATACTTGTCAATGTGCTTCTGGTATGGTGTGAATTTGCTTATCATGTTCAGCATTACATATCTGGCGTATGCGCACATCCACGTTGTGAATCTACAATCTCCGCGGAAAAACTTACGGTCAAAATAGCAACGCTCGTATGTTTCAGCAAGCACGTCATCTACAGTATTGCTTCCCATGAATTCTGACCTGAACCTCTTTGCAATATAATTCTGGACGTACTTGTAGGAATTATAGTAAAGCTCCTCCCACGCTCTTTCGTCAGTAAGCGATCTCTGTACAGCAACATAGTCTGCGTACCATGCGTCGTTTGTGAATGTTTCGTTTTTCATAATAAATACTCCTTTAATAAAATATTCTGATTTTACTCAGGAGCTGATAATATCACAAATGTCGAAAAATGTAAATATATAAATATAAAAAATAGCGTATGTTAAAAAACACACGCTATCATTGTTGTTAACAAAAGAAAAAGCTACATTTTATGCATTCCGCATTAAAAATGTAGCTTTCAACTTGTGAATGTGTTACAATATAGACCCCAACAGTTTCTCTACTAAAAATAGCCGTTTTTGATCAATTTTAAATTAAGTCAGCCATATTTTCTTGTACCTACTATCCTGATGCATCTGATGTCATCATAAATATAAGTATTCAGCGGACGATCATACGCATTGAATGTGTGAGCCGCGATATACAGGACTCCGCTGCGAACATTGATAACAAGCATACTGTGACGGAATCTGCCATTTGCTCCAAGCTGTATAACATCACCTGCATGGGCTTGACTGAGCGGCACAGGTATGCCGAATGGTCCGACACCTTTGTTATTTACAATGAATTTATAGAAATACTCCACACTTGTCCACGCAGCCGCCCTGTCGTGAAGTGAATTGTAATACCAGCCTGTATCACGGGTATAGTTCATGACCGCTCCGCCTGCGTACAGACATTGGAACACGAAATTAGTGCAGTCTCCACCGATATTTTCAAAGTTGTAGTATGCAGGATTTGCCGAAAATGCCCACCTGCGAGCGTATTCTATCTCAGCCTTTATGTTGAGCGGATATTCTTTCATCTCATAACAGGTCTGATTATACCGCAGGCAATTTTCTCACCTGCGTTACCACTTGGCTGAGTGGTGAAATCATCGGGACTTCCGTGAATTATTATGGCTTTTCCTATCACATCATCAACTGTAAATCTGTTTGTCAGGAATATGGAAACTGCCCTACCGTTATTCCCGAAAAGCGGCGGCATATCTCCCATATGGAAAGGGTGTATGCAGTTATCCTTATTCAGATGAGTTCCTGCATCAGCAAACTTATCTTTGTCATTACCTGTACATGACTCGCCCTCATGTATGTGAAAGCCAAATACTTCCTGACTGCACCTGTTGCCTGCATAAGGAAGTCCTTCAACATCGGCGTATACGAGCGTACCATTTTTCATCGTATAGAATCTCACAACTCCGTAAATATCGGGATATTCATCGCTCCCCGTCAGTACAGCCGCCGCCTGCGGTCGTTTTTGTATAAGTGAAACTCCGCTGCAATTCATTCTGTTCATAGCATAATTCCTCCCGAAATATTATATGACGCTGAACAGTAATGCGTTCATTCAAACGGGTCGGCGCTTTGCTTCTTCACTTCCATAGGATACAGCTGAAGCGTCTTTTTCACTGTGTCTGCCATGCCGAGAAACACCTCCTTCGCATTGTTAAATCCCTGTTCGTGAAGCTGTTTTTCGAGCCACACACGCTCGAATCCAGCCTTTTTCAGATTGACATCGTTGATGTGTCCGTCGAGGATAACATTCACCATTATTTCCTCCTGTTCAGGTTCAAGCTCCAAATCAGAAGGCTTGAGCGGTCTGTCGGAATCGACAGGAAGCAGGCTCAGCGAGCCGTTATACTCGAATACAGCCGTTCTGAGATTTGAGAGGTCAAAATATCCCTGATTTCGGCAGTGTGTGAGAAAGTCGCTGATGTCGATACGCGCCTTTTTAAAATTGTCACGGTAAAGCTTTCCATTGTGGAAAAGGATAAGAGGTCTGCCGATAAGCACCTTGCGGAAATACGTTGATTTGCCTGTTATTATCGAAACTGCATATGCACTCAGCGCATATATTATCATTGCAACTATCATACGCTCGGGGTGCTCGTCCTCAAAGGAGCACTCCGCTGCAATAGAGCCGATAGATATACCGATGATGTAGTCAAACATACTCAGCTGTGAAAGCTGTTTGTTGCCCATAAGCTTTGTCAGAAGAAACAGTACTATAATGCTGAGAAATGAGATCCATGCTGTTTTCAGAAGTTCCATATTTGCCTCCTTTTTTAGTTTATTATGTGCAGTGAGATGTCAATTATTATCTGCGGACTGAAAGAATAAGACAGCGGCGTTTACGCACAATATATCCGAGGTGATTTAAATGGCAAAACAGGGTATGAAACGCCCCGACTATACTCATACAAAGCCTAAAAATGAGCAGTCCGCAGTGCCTGAGATACAGGGAAAAGCCAAACACGGCAAATCTCATGTGAATCCCATTATCGCAGGAACCTCGTGAGCAGAGCAAAAGGTATGGCATAACAAGTCGTATTCTGAGGAAGTGCCGGTCTCATCGGCATATCCCGCAATCGACAACGACCTCGCACGCGACAACATCGAAAACGATATTCCTGCCGCTGATTTGCAGGACATCTGAAAGAGGTGCAACATGAATAGCTTTGAAATGCCTGTCGGACTCGGAATGGCACTTGCTATGAATCCCGAGGCAATGGAAAAATTCTCATCTCTGACAGAACAGCAGAAATGGGAAGTAGTAAGCGGTACTCACGCGATACAGTCGCGGAAAGAAATGCAGCAGTACGTCCGCAATATAATCGAGGCATACTAAAACGAGGAGCAGCACATCGCTGCTCCTTTGTTAAGGAGAACATTGATACCAACACTCCGCAAGGACGCTTTGTGCTGTCTATCTTCGCGGCGCTCTCAGAGCTTGAACGTGAACAAACCTTACAGCGTCAGCGTGAGGGTATAGCCATAGCCAAGTCTCAAGGGAAATACAAAGGAAGACAACCTTTACCTATCGACTGGATAAAGTTCGGTCAGCTGTACGAGCAGTGGAAGTCGGGCGCTATTACGGCAGTATGGTTTCAGAAAGAGATGGGTCTGCGTGCCAACACCTTTTATCGCAGGCTCAGAGAATACGAAAGTATACATAAATGAGACGGAGCCGGGTAACCGGCTCCAATCATCTTTCAATAGGGTGGCTGTTTTTATTGCAATATTTCAAAAGCCGAAAAACAACTTATATGACATACTTTTTTTGTATGTCAATAGACCGTGGGCTATTGAAATATTATAATGCCCCTTTGTATGAAGGCACTTTTTTATTGACAAGAGTTTAGACATCTGATATGATAAGAATATAGACATGTTTCCAAATACTCTGCACGTTGAGTGCGTAGTTCTGCTGTCACGAGAAAAATCCTGAAACGGCGTATTTGCGCGGTTTATCGACATCGCCCTTTTCCGATAACCACAGATTCACCCACTCAAAATCTGTATGCGGAAACAGGTAAAAGGACAAAATGGCATACACGGCACATTTGACAACCAATCCGCACACTTTGATTTTTGACAACCAAATCACGCACTCGATTTAGGGCGCGTGAAACTGCTTTTTTCGATTTTTCAGTGTGTGGATTGAATGTCGCATTTAGAAACAGCGTAAAATCACAAAAAATTGACTAATCAAAAATTGCGATTCGGGTGATTGCAAAATAACGTTGAGTGTGTGGAAAGGTTGTCGAAAAAAGTATAAAGAACAGGAGTCAGAAAATTGCTTAGGCTTAGACCATTTAGAAAGAATGATGCAAAAACAATTATTACATGGACAAACAAAAAGGAAGAATTCTATAAGTGGTCAGCCGGAATTCTGGGTGAATATCCTGTTACCGAAAAACGCTTGCTTGAAGCAACATCAGGCAGAGAAGATAACGACAGGTATTTTCCGTTTACTGCTTTTGATGAAAATGGGCTTGTCGGCTTCTTTACTGCAAGAGTACGTCTTGAAGAAGATGATAAAAAGCTCCGTTTCGGATATGTGATTGTCAATCCTTCAAAAAGAGGAACGGGCTATGGAAAACAGATGATTACGCTCGGTTTGAAATTTGCATTTGAGATATATGGAGCTGATTCTGTCAGCCTTGGTGTCTTTGAAAACAACAAGCAGGCATATTATTGCTATAAAAGCGTAGGATTTGAAGAAAACGGAGTGCGGGAGGAATATAATCTGTGTGGTGAAACATGGATTGATATTGATTTGGAAATAAAAAAAGAGACATATTACGCAAAGGAAAAACAGCACCACTGAATCACCAGTGATGCGGGCAAACAGAAAGGAGCAATCATGAAACAATACGAAGAATGGATAAAACAGCATCTGCCGAAGGATATTCCTGCTGATATCCTATCCAACACGTTTTGCTACAGAGGCTTTTAAGCGGGCTGGATGTATACACCGAGGGTGACAGAGGTCCCGATAAGATTCAGCATTCCTTTCACTCTTATGACGATTTGCGAATATGGGTTTTCAAAGAATCCGCAAATAATATTGCCCAGCAATTAGAACTCCGTTCCCGCCATACCGATGAACTCAAATGGCGTTATGTGCAGGATCACGCCGAAAACGGAAAATGGATGTATATTGAACACTGTCACTATCAGTTTAATGCAATCCATGATTTCCGTCTTGTATGGTTTGAAACTTATCTGCGGCTGGTAAAAGGCGGGCTGACACCAGCCCAATGGTCTGAAGAGATTTGTGAGTACACAAAACTGCTGAACAATCATTATCCGGTGCAGCATTGGGATTATGATAAAAAGAAGATGCAGTTTATCGAGATCAGCGATTCAAAGTATGTTTCGCAGGGCATCGAAGAACCCGCACCCGGAACAGTCATCCGAAAAGAATAAAAACAGCGTAAAATCGCAGAAAACAGACTTGCCAAAAGTTGCGATTCGGGTGATTGCAAAATTGGGTTGAGTGTGTGGAAATGTTATCAATAAAAGGAGGAAGCCATATGTCTGAAAACATCAATTTGCTCGATATCAGCGAAATGCTCAAACTGCTCAGAGGCCAATATCCTGTACGCAGAGTCATAAGGTCGCAATTTGACCATGAGCCGATGAATCTGCCGACTGAACCTTCCGTTGTTTTGGGAGACTTTATATATGAGACGCCATGCTGTCAGTGCGTTTTTCAGGACGCACTGAAAGTTCTGCTTTCAGGTTCGGCGGACGATGTGTTTCTTGGCTTCGCATATATTGAAGAAAGCCTTTTGAACGAAAAACTCAACATCGCAGGAATTCGCATTGATCTGGAAATGCTGCTCCCGCCGCTGAAAGAGGGCATTCACCGAACCTTAAGCGGTCTGTCCAATCGAACAGCATTCTGCTCCACAAGCTGTCTGGAGTGGATCAGAACTGTTAGCAGCTCTTATGAAAAAGAATACGGGTTCACACTCTTGGATGAATAAAAAACCGCACCACTGAATTGCCGGTGATGCGGACAGGCAGAAAGGAGACTCACCTGCATGGATATCGAAAGGCTGAAAAACAACGAAGAATATGTGCTGCTCGGTATGTTCGGAGATGAACGTCAGATTGCGTTATTCTATAAAGAACAGCCGGAATTTAGGATTACCTTCTGGGAGGCGTATTTTATGGACATATTCTGTGAGCCTGTATTTCCCGTATTCCCTGAAATAGAATGGTATGGCTTCACCCGTGACTGGCAGCAGTGCCAGCGAACATTGGATTTCAGGGATGATCCTATTCCAATCGAAAATCTGGATGAATACCTGAATGATCTGTATACTTACAAGGAAAGAATGGAACATTACAAAGATGAACGGGCACGGGGATGCTACAGGCTAATCTGCGATTTTCTTGCATATGCAAAAAAAACCGGAATGACCGTAATGGTCGAGGAAGAATAAAAACAGCCCCGCACCACTGAATCACCAGTAATGCGGAGTTGCTCTATCTGTTCACTTTTCAATGAAGATCATTACACCCGATTTGAATAGGAACTCCAGATGGTCTTTGTGGATACAATATGTATTTTCAGAACAACAGCTCCATAACGGGAGCTGGCTTCTTTTGTATCGTTATACTGCCTTTCGTCGTGTGCATTCCGTGTGCATTTCATATGCATTACACCTGTTTTTTGTGCACACGGGACTGCAAATTTTCATTTAAAACTGCTTTCTGTATGTAACAGAAAAGCCTGTATTTCGGTGTTTTCCTCGAAATACAGGCTTTTTAATTCTGGCGGACAGAGAGGGATTCGAACCTTCATCACGTTCATAATTTCTTATATACAATTACTATTTCTTTTTATGTTCGTTCTCATAAGACTTGATACCTGCCACTGTATCAGGTTTGAGGATAAAGTGCTTGAACAGCCAGTTGCCGCGTAAAATATCCTCACCATAGAATTGTATCTCTTTATACATTTTCTTAGGCTGAATATCGACCTCTGCACCGATAGCATCGGTGATATCCGTATTTATCGGTACAGATTTTGGAGCATATATCCTGCTCATGCCATTCATTCTGAAACCATATTTTTTCATCATTGCGCCCATTTTGCCAGGCATATATTCAAGCTCACCTATACTGTTCACATAGACAACAGGGACTCCGAATGCCTCAATATAAGCCATACAGCGCTTGTCATTTTCATTGCGTTCTTTATTTGGTTTATTCGGATCTGCAGGTGAACCATGCGGAAATAGTATCAGTGAAAGTTCGTCATTCCTGATGTTATCATAGAAGTGCTTGCGGCGTGAATCGTAGCATATACCCACACCAACATTTCCAAATGGAGTATGAATAATACTGCCGAAGTCCCCGCGCTTGAAAACTGCTGATTCGCCCTCAGACTTGGTAACAACACCACATACACCGTCAGGACCTGCGATCATATAGCGGTTATAGTAGTCGCCGTTCTCCTTGTCGAGATAGCCTGCTCCGATATAGGTATTGTATTTTTTTGCTATGCTTACAGTCCACTGGCTTGCGTCACGACCGCAGTCATCTGCAAGTTTCCATATCTTCTGACTTGCCATATAACTGCATATGGCAAGCTCGGGCAGAACTACGATATCAGGCTTCGGAAGTTTCTCAATAAGCCCCTCGATATATGCTTTTCTGCGTTCTATACTTTTGATGTCGTTATCAAGCTCCAATGCAAATATACGCATAATATCACTCCGTTGGAAGGTCAATGAATGTGGGTTCATGCTTAGCCGCACGGACATATTTGAGCATATCCTCTCGTAGCAGGCGGACTGTCGAAGTATTGATACCCGGATGTCCGCAAATGTATTCATCGCTCATAAGATCGTTATCGATGACGAGCTGTATGTTGTTATCCGTATCGAATATAAGCTCCAGCGCTGATACAGAGCCGGGGATAGTATACAGATACTCCTGCATCTTATCAGCCTCCGCAAAGGATAGACGGGCACAGTTCAGCTGCGATGTCAGGAACTTGGTCTTGAATGGCTTATCACCTGGCATAAGGAGCATATAGAAGCTGGTCTTCTGGCGGTTGCAGAGAAACAGGTTCTTGCATATCTTAGCACCAAGTACCTTTTCGATAGCAAGACAATCCTCCATAGTATCTGCGTGGTCGTGGTCAGCACGCTTGTAATCTATACCAAGAGAATCAAGTATATCGTATATGGCCATTTCAACATCTGAACGCCGCTCGGCAGGTTTGCCAGTATAAAGTGTGTTATCAATATTCATTGTATCAACTCCTAAAGAAGTATTTGAACAAAAGATTTAACATTTTTCAAAAAATTATTTCCTTGCGCATAATAAAAAACAAGTATGATACCACCTTGGATTCGTGTGATTGTTCGTGTGATTTTGTTGGAATTTCGTGTGACAAAATGCAGTTAAATCGTCACACGCGCAGTTGAAACTGCAAAAGAGATAAAAAACAAATGCCTGTATTTCGGCATTTCAGCGAAAAACAGGCATTTGAAATATGTCAGTCCATGACTAAAAAGATGACACACGATGATTCGCTATTTTTCGCACTCTGCGAAAATGTCATCGAGTCAAACTCATTAAATACTTTTTTAATACTTCTTGTCTTCGTACATAAGGTCTCTGGCAGCAGTTATCGCTTCATGCTCCTGATATGGGTTAGCTTTCAGCCTTTCAAAGTCTGAGTGAGGCAGGAATACCCATTTCTCAACCTCACAGCGTTTGGTGTTGTGGTCGGAAGCCTTATGCATCAGCTTACCGCTCATAGTGTATTTGTTCATATTTTTTCCTCCTGACATTATTATTCCATAGACAGCAGGCGTGATCTGCTTTCTATGTATCTGCCACAGGAGGCTCACAAATCGTTCATAGTGCCTTTTACTGTCATCGGTGGTGTAGTTTCTCGACCTGCTGCCGATGCCGTCGAAAACGGCTCACAAATCACTGGTAGACCTTCTATCATTTGTTTTTGGAGGAAAATAAAAAAAGGACTCGATTCCAGCGTTTTCACATTTCGTGAAAATCACTAAAACCGAGTCCGAAACTTTGTGTACTATTTTTAGCTGAAAAATCTGAGATTAGCCGGTATATCGACCTTTGAAGAGCTCCAAAACTACCTTTGTGGGGGTTCAACTCCCTAAAAAGCCTTAAAACACCCCAATGTCATCCCTCATTTTTTCAATAACTTTTCTGAAATTCGGGTAGCAAAAAAGCCCGATATTTCGGGCTTTTTTGGGCATGTCATTCTTTTAGTCATGAACATATGTAAGTCCATGACTAAAAAGATGACACAAGATAAATCGCAATTCTTCGAACAATATCGAATTATCATCATATCTCATGCAAATGATTACCTATTGAGTACTTGTTTAGTATAACACAATCCGCTTATTTTGTCAAGAAAAAACTGAAAATTTTAAGCGAATATGTATTCATGTTAATTTTCCAACTAATCTCATCGGCAGCATAAATGATTACCTATCTTAAGATCGATTTCAAGCGGTATATTGACGGCTTTGACGATTACGAGTGCAAGAATTCTCATTTCAAGTTCAGGATGTATTTTTAGGCTATCGCCTATCCGTTTATAACACTAAACCAAAGCGGCTGTCATTTAAGACAGCCGCTTCATGCTATAATATATACTTTTTTGTAACCTTTCAGGCAATATTCGCGTATTCTTCATTAGAAAGTGCTGATTATATTATGTTGAAACCTTCCACCAGTCAGTCGGATAATTGATAGGTACAATTTTCATGTAATCGCCATATACATTGCTTTCTATTGTCGCATACTTGAGTCTGCGTCCGTCAATCGTTACATAAAGATCACCCGTATAATTCTGATGATATTCGATATCGATTCCATTCGCAATTGCCGCAGCTTGAAGTTCATCATTTGATATGTTTTTATATCCGTCACCGTCATCATAATAATAACCGAATCCATATGCGTTTCCGTTAAATTTGCTTACGGTATAATGCTTAGTTGTGCTAATGCTTGGATCATGTGAGCTTGTAACGCAAATCGGGCGAGCTCCTGTCATTACAGTACCGGGAGAATACCATTTGTCCTTATAGACAAATCCGTCATTAGCGCTTTGCGTAATAGAACAGGTCTCATAAGCACCGCAGAATTGGAACAAATAAACGACTGTTCGCTTGTCATAATCATTTCTATTCGAGGTAAAAGTTATATAATATGTATTTGTGCGCCCATTATCTGTTTGCCCGTTGATATAGGTTTGAGATAGTTTTCCTACAGCATCAGAGCCATATATTCGAGATATACCAACATTAGCATTGGTTGTCACTCTGACCGTTACTTTTTGGTCCGAATCACAATTAACAGTTGCAGATGTTTTATTGAGCTTCACAACAGGAGCCGCCTGATTAAATGTAAGGCATTTAATTACTTTTCCAGAACTGTTTTTAATATAAACCGCAAAAGTCTGCTCATAACCAGAGGATGTATTAGGACGAATACTGCTAATTGTATATGTTGTTACTCCGTTACTTTCTGTCCGGTATACTCTTCCAAGCGTTTTGTCACTGATTGAATATGAAGTTCTAGAAGTGCTAGTTTTGTAGGTATGGGTGAAATTGCCACACCCTTTGTTAATCGTTTCATAGACCTTTTCAGCTGCTTCTGCTTTCAGTGTATTAATGGAATTCAGCGATGGAGTAAGAACAGCCATAAAGGCAAATACACTAATTATAATCGCTAGTTTTTTCAGTATGTTTCGGGATTTCAGTTTCATTTTATACTAACCTCCAATAAATATTCTTTAATGGCATTGCAGCAAATGGATCATATCCATTATAACGAACGGTTCATTTCTGCAGCCATCAACTTAATTATATTTATCAAAAAATGCACTGTAAAGATTACATTTATCACTTATTTAGTTACATTTGTCACTTTAGTCAAATACAACTTCTAACTATCACAAGAAAATGAAATACAAATCAAATCAAAGTACACATCACCAGTTTTTTCTAATCCCGTTATTGTTAAGCAAGTATGCATTGTCATTTCTATCAATGATAATATAGGCGATACAGCTGAAATAAAAGTATTCGCCTCCCACAGTTATTATATTAACTATGGGAGGCACTATGTACTGTCACATTTGTTTATATGAAAATCATAGTTACTTAACTCAACTTATCTGTAGATATGCCTATAGTTTTTTCTGAATGTTCTTGAAACAGGACTGATAGGTATTATTAACATGTATGATTTTTTGTGTGTAAATATACGTCTACCAGATTGCTTTTTCTTTTTAACAGAATTATAGGAAGCTTTGATATGAGCAATAAGCGGACAGGCCCTTTTCGCCTTAACCGGAACTGACTTGGACTCATTGCCGATAATCGATAGTGCTTTTGACAAGTCATCCGCATACTTATCAATATCAATATCAAGCTCACATAGATAAGGTGTGTTTACGCTATCTAAGTGCCTATATATTCTTTCCATATGAAATCAAAGTTAGCAGAAGTTGAGAATACCGATAAAAAATCTGAAGCTTGCAAAGTGTTGGCTCAGATTTTCGGAAATGACTTTAAAATTTCAGCAGACCGCAGTTATGTTGGAACATCTGAATCAGCTTAATATATGACAGAGAATTACATTGAACAGCTGAATCGGGATAGAAACGTATGTTTTTCACCCGTACCAGAAACTACGGGTGAATATCTCGGAAAAGTATCAATTGGAACTGAGAGCCTTGAATTAAGGATTCGTAGTACCAAGAAGCTGGTATAACGCACCTTCTCTTAAGCCAAGAGTCCTTCCATAATGGCTTCTGATCGGCTGTCTCTATTCGGCAGTTGATAAGCGGCTTAGAAATAGATTCATGGGTAAATCCCCAAATCATAGGGAAAACTCCCATGCTTCCTTGTTTGTTTGATGCAATGACAGCTGCCATATCAGTTGGACGAATATTACCCGACATTGTTGACGGCTTTGACATAGCGTTCATGATAGCACTCGTCAATGTAGTTGATGTGCTTTATTGATGAATCCTGATAAATGCTTGTAATCTGCATAGAACCAAGTACACACTATGACACAGCTCCTTTGCTTTCTTATGTTGTGTTGCTTATCTCTTCATGTATTTGCTGTAAAAATCGGAGGGTATCTTAACCTTGTCCTTTACGTTAGCGAATATGCGGTACGCATACCGCCCGTCAAAATTCGGTATATCGTTCCTCTCGAAGCCTACTCCCATTGCTATCAGTTCCTGTGCGGCACTGAGTATCTCCTGCTCGTCCCATACCCACGCCACAATATCCATAACCGCAAGCGGATTGCTCACTCTCTCGGATTCGAGCCTATTCACCACCGCTCTGACAAATGTCCGTTCATTGGTAGACGATTCAATTACTGATATACTTCCTCTTTCAGAGTAGCCGTAGCAGTATTTGTCGCCTTCAAACCAGATCATATTCCCTTCAATACCTCTGTTGTGTCCAAAAAATACGTCGAAGCCTTCGATCTTGATGTATTTCTCCAGCTCAGACATCGTTGTAACCCTTTCACTGACAGGCGGCTGAGGAGCTTTTATCTTTATCTTTGGTCTTAACTTTGGTTTTCTCCTCGGTGACAAGCTGTTCACCTCCTCATTTAATAGATGATATAGTTTTCTGTTTCATGAATCAAACGCTTACTTCATTTCTTCTAAACCCTGAGTAAAATAACCAGTACATTCCGCCTATAATCAGTACAATTATACACCTAAATACTTTTCTATAACCGCCATTATTTCTTCAAGGCGTTTGCCGCCGATGCCTTTAATCTTGCTTAGTTCTGCTTCTAATGCTGGAAGGTCTATTGTCTTTTCTTCCTGAGCAACAAGCTGGTCACCATACTGAAGAATGAACTTAGTCAGGGTTTCACGATCCATTTTCTTAATCTTCTTGTATGTATCCCTGTCAATTAGTTCGATTTTATCCATTATGTAAGTCCTCCTCCTTTAGATAAGAATAGGGAAGCCTAATTATTTATGCAATCATTTTACCATATGTTTCTTTAAATATCAACTATTTTTGCCAATTGTTAATAAACAACCAATAAAAATCAGTGGCATTAACAGTAATAATAAAGCCGTTTTGTAGTTTTTACCTATGAATAATGAAATCCATATACAAAGCATCATAATCTGAGCTGTGAGAAGTCCACTGTTGTGTAGTATAAGTCTTTTTATTAATGTCTGCTCTTAGCTGGGTTTGGTTGGCGCTTACATAGTTTTTGCTTTTTTCACTGTCTACTTTACAGGGAGCTCCTTGTTTTGTACCAAATTTTATGTCGAATAAAAAAGTATTAAAATTGCATTGACTTTTATTAAAAAAGGCGTTATAATAATGAGATAATCGAACAAAGAATTGAAGAATTAAATGAAGTTGATACTTGTATCACTGATAAACAGGAAGGAGTCAATTAACATGAATTTCACTAAATTATTAGCAGGGATAATTTCAACTACAATAATTTGTAGTTCAGTACATTTTGTAAGTAATACCAACTACCGTTCTTTTTCTACAACTGCAGCAGAAGAATATGAAAAAGAATCTGAGGGCGATTTTACATTCAATGTTTACTCAGATCACGCAGACCTTGCAGCTATAAAAGCTGGTATAGAAGGAGATATAATCATTCCTTCAACTATTAACGAAGTTCCAGTAACAGGTATAGCAAAATTAGTGTTTACTTCAAAGCAAAAGTTTACTTCCATAACCTTGCCGGATAATCTTTCTGAGATTAACTCTGATTTTCATTATAATAGGGATTTGAAAAATATCTATATAGACGGTGCAAATGATACTTTTACAAGTATTAATGGTATTCTTTTCAGTAAGGATAAAAAGCAAATTATTGCATATCCTTTAGGAAAAACTGAGGAAACTTATAATATTCCCGACGGAGTAAAAGTTATCGGTACTAATGCGTTTACCCATAATAAAACTCTGAATAATGTTGTTCTGCCTGACACGCTCGAAGAAATAGGAAGACAGGCATTTAGTGAATTTGAAAACCTTGAGTCTATAGATCTTCCTTCTTCTTTATCATTGCTAGATAACGGAGCATTTGAGTTTTGCGATAAATTAAAATCTGTAACTATTCCAGAGAATGTATCTTCTATAGGAAATAACTGCTTTTCTTTGTGTTATGGTCTTGAAGAAATATATATCCTAAACCCTGAATGTAAGTTTAATGGTAATGGAAACACAGTATGTAATCGTATGATTGATGATCCTGATGGTTCAGCCAAATTGCTGTGTGTGTTCGATGGCGTTATTCACGGATATGAAGGTTCAACTGCACAGACATATGCTGACAAATACGGTTATAAATTTCAGTCTTTAGGAAAATACAATCCTACAATTACTTCAACTTCCACCGCCGCAACAACTACCGAATCAGCTACAACAACAGCCACAACTACTGCTTCCGTCCAGCCCGAGGTCACATTCGGCGACCCAACAGGCGACGGAAAAATCGACGCAAAGGATTCATCGCTTGTTCTCGTAGAGTACGCGAAGCTGTCCACGGGTGGCGAATCTACGCTGTCCAAGGCTGAACAGGACGCCGCTGACGTAAACGGCGACGGCAAGGCAGACGCTAAGGACGCCTCCGCTATCCTGTCCTATTACGCCTACGTCTCCACGGGAGGCACGGATACTATACAGAAGTTCCTCAAAACAGAATAAATAAAAACGGCGGACAAATTGTTCGCCGTTTTTATTTCTGTTCAGTTAGTATTTTCAATTTCTGATAGATACTTATAAAAGGTCTTTCGGCTTATCTTAAAGACATAATAATTATTTGCTCCTTTAAATTAGTCGAATCTGGTCAAGCGGTACAAGCGCTGCCGCATACAATTTAACGAAAGGAGCTGTTAATATGGCTAAGAAGAAGGAACTCCCCTCGCTGTGGGAGCGCTCAGAGTATGACGTTATAAGTGAGACCGAGACAGACACCGAGCTTATCGCTGTGCTGAAGACCAGGTACAGCGGCGCAACGGTCATATGTCACATTCCTAAACACACGAAGGAAGAAGAGGAGAAGATTGCAGAGGACGTTACATATGCGCTGATGCAAATCGCGTTCACGGGTCAGGATATTTCGCACATGAAAAATATGGAGATACTCATGGATTAACGCTACGTACGAAGCAAGCCTCGGGGATATCCCCGAGGCTTTTCATTTTATATTTTGTTGTATATAAACGACCTGATTCTTGCCATGTGTCTTGCCAAAATAAAGGTTCTCGTCAGCTTTCGAGATCCACGCATCAACGCTGCGGTCCGGTGAATAGTTTTCCGCGCCGATAGTAACGGTTACGTGAATATCCTGCTTTTCAAATTCAAGCATCAGATTGTCGATCTCATATCTGACCGTCTTTAGGATCTCGGCGGAACATTTGCCTGATGAAGCAAAGACAATGAATTCTTCGCCGCCCCATCGGCATACAATACATTCCCGACACAAGCTTTTTGTGGTTTCTGCAACTTTTTTTAGAACGTAGTCGCCACAGTTATGTCCGTAAATGTCATTTACCTTCTTGAAATTATCGATGTCGAGTATCGCGATCCAGTAATCGGAAAGATCATCTTTGCTCAGTTCCTCGATTTTTCTCAGGAGATAGTGACGATTGTAAAGCCCGGTAAGCTTGTCAAACATAGCAATATGTTCAAGCTTCTTTTCGGTAAGCTCTATTGATTTAAGCATAATAGCCATGTAGAATACAAGCACTGATATTACAAGTATAGAATTGAATATAAAAAAGCCAGTCTCAACTCCCGAATTCAGTTCATACATAGGACCATGAATTTTAAGAAATGTGTACCCGGTAAAATATGAGACTGTTGCAAGTACAGAAACTAAAACAGGATTAATAATGTTGTCATAGAATTTTGAACCTATATATTTTATGTAGTAAGCTCCTATTATCATTGAAACCGTGTAAAGCTGGAACCCGTAACCAAATCCGAGAGCCATTGTGCTCAGGGTCATGAATTCAAGAATATTGAAATAAAGGGTAAAGACCCACAACTTGATCTTATTTTTATAGATCAGGAAATATCCGATGATTGAAAGAATAAAATTAATAATCTCGATATGTTCAACCTTTGTCATGCCGCTGACAATAAAAAAAGATAGAAAGAGAATTTCACAGCCTATCATGACATGATTAAATAAATATGATAGCTTCTGAGGATTTGACAGAAACTTTTCTTTAAAACTAATCATTTTCTCCCCCCGCTTCAAAATCAGTATTTTATCTATGATTCCCCCTTTTTGACGCACTTTCATGCTCGCAAAAGCTTTATCAATCTAACATAATAGATCTATTATATTATAGCATCTATTTGCATAAATTTCAAGAGTTTTAGAGAATATTATCATACAAACGTAACAACACTCATAAAAAACTACCCTATCATGCTATAATTGCCAGTGCTTCTGCAAAGGTCATGCAGCCTATGCGATTATATACAGACAATTTTATTGTTCCCGGTTTTTGAAAAAAGCATATCGACGGAAAACAAACTTAATTGTTGAATTATCACGCAAATTATAAGATATTAGCCGGGCAATGCCCGGCTAATAAGCTGTTTTTAACTTGCCTTGAGTCTATCCTAAAATTTGTGTAAACCTCTGAAGTAGTGTATAATAGAAGAGACACTACTTTGGAGGTTTTAATTATGAGCAGAAGCTCCGAAAGACGAGCATTATTACTGTCACGGATGATATGTCCGAAGCATTTTTAATATCCTTCAAACTCCTTAAAAAACACCCTGCGAAAGTTGTTATGGGTTCAAGTCCGAATCGTTTTTGGGAAACTGCACTAAAACAGGCAGATATAATGTGCAATCATACAATTTTGCTGATGCGGCTGCTGACCAAAAAGCAGTCTGATACCTCACGTGGAGATATCAGACTGCCCATGCCGTCAGTACGCATCATACATCGGCTGTGCTGTTACTTTTTTTATGGAGTATCCTGTCCCAAGTATCCTTTGCGCTGAACTCCTCGATCGAGGTAGTGGAGGCTGTGCTGTAGAATACCAGAATGAACGAACCGTCGGTCGAATCGACCTTTCTGCTCTCCTTGGCAGCACACCAGTTGTTCTCATCTAAAACATCCTTGTCGACGTCGGCGAGCATTGCCGCAAGCTCATCAAGCTTCGGGTCGCTGTCGGCAATCTTGCTGCTCTCGGGTGAGAATCGCGTGGACTTCGGGTCTGCGCCTGTGGACATCCTTGCATAGTAGATGAGGACCGTGGTGGCATCTATCGAATCCACCTTGTTATCGAGGTTCGCGTCGCCCTTAACGCCGATATATGCATTGAAGCGGAGCGGCTCGCCGTCCTCGCCGTATACCTGCACGCCGTCGTAGAATACGTTAACGGAGTAGGTGAAGTTGGTCTGCTCGGCTCTGTATACATCCTGCGGATTGTCCTTTCCCTTGACAACATCGCTGAACGTGTACAGTGACTTGTCTATCGTCAGATCGACCATTTCGCCCTTGGCATTTTCGCCTGTAAGCTTGGTTATGCCGTCGGCGTGATCCGTGCTGAACTTGTTCGTGTCGTGGTTGAAGTAGAAGCCGTCCGCGACTGTGCCGCTGGCGTGTATCTTCACGAATTTGCCGTCGTTTGTATCTGCTGTTGTAGTGGAGCCGCCGCCGTCGTCAGTGGTGCTTGCCGCAGTTGTAGACTTGTTTCCGCCGTCGTCGGTGGTGGTGACCGCAGTTGTAGACTTGTTTCCACCGTCATCAGTGGTGCTGACCGCAGTTGTAGACTTGTTTCCGCCGTCGTCGGTCGTAGATACTGCCGTAGTCTCCGTGGACTGCCCCGTACCGCCGTCGTTGTCGGAGGTGGAGGCTGTAGTGCCGCCCGAGCCGTCGCCTATCTGTATCTCGCCGTCATAGTCCGTGCTTATCGAGTAGCCGTTGGTTATAGTTGCCGCACCCTTGTCGATGTCGCAGTCGGTATTGAGTATTGTTATCTTCTGCATATTGGAGCAGCCGTAAAATGCAAGACTGAGTATCTGCTTGACGCTCTTGGGTACAACGACTGTTCTTACCTTAGCGAGCTCGAATGCGCTTTCGCCGATAGTGTCGGGACCCTCGGGGATAACGAGGTCGCCCGTAGCGGTTCTGCCGTCGATAACGATGCCGTTCACGATAACGACAGGGTCTGTCTTGCGCTGTTCATCGAGCCATTTCGAGTCTTCGAAGGCGTTGCCGCCGAAGTCCTTGAGAGTTGACGGAAAAGTGATCTTTTCAAGTGAGATGCAGGAGGCAAAAGCACGTCTGCCAATTCTTTCGACGCTTTCGGGCAGCTCTGCTGCAGCCAGATCCTTACAGCTGTAGAATGCGCTGTCGCCTATTTCGGTCACTGTATCGGGGATATTTATTGAAGTTACCCCCGACTTATAGAAGGCTTTGTTTCCGATTTTCTCAAGTCCAGCGGGGAGCGTTACCGATTTAATGCCGCTGCACTCCTCAAATACGCTGTCGCCTATCTTCTTTACGCCGTCGGGGATAACTATGTCGCCCTCGGTCATTTCAGAGCCGATAAGCACGCCGTTGCTTATTTTGAAGCCGTCGATCGTTGTAAGTGAATCCTGCCATTTTGTGCCGTAGAAGCTATTGGAACCGAAGCCGCTGAAGCCCTCGGGCATCTCGACTGTTTCGAGCTCCGTGCATTTACCGAATGCATACTCTCCAACTACTTTAATGCTGTCAGGAAGCTTTACGGATGTCAGTGCGCAGCCATATTCCGCTTCACCCCAACCGCCGAATGCCATATCCTCGATTATTTCCACACTGTCGGGGATGTCTATCTGCTTCAGGCTCGTGCAGCCGTTGAATGCGCCGCTCGATATCTCCTTGGTGCCGTCCGCGAGCTTGACCGTTGTCAGCGCAGTACACTTCGAGAAGGCGTTGAGGAAGTCAACACCCGCAGGCAGAGAAACGGAGGTGAGAGCTGTACAATTGGAGAATGCGCCGCCGATATCCTCGACGCCCTCGGGGATCTCAACGCTTGTGAGCTGGTTGCACTGACTGAATGCGCGAGCGTCGATCTCTTTAAGCGTCGAGGGGAACTTTACGGAGGTTATCGGTGCTTTTTCAAATGCTTGGTAATCAATAGTAACAACGCCCTCGGGGATAACTATATCGCCGCTGCACTTTTTGCCGTCAACGAGCGTCGTGCCGATGATGACCATGCCATCCGATGCATCTTTCTTATTCTGCAGGAATGCCGTACCCACAAAGGTGGAGGAGCCTATTGACTTCACGCTGTCTGGGATAGTGATATCCGCAAGATTTTCACATTCGTTGAATACGTAATGGTCAATCGTTTCAAGTCCGTCGGGGAGAGTGAGAGACTTGAGAGATGAGCATCCGTTGAATGACATATTCTTGATATTTTTGAGCCCCTTATTCAGCTTGATATCGGTCATAGAGCTGCATCCGTAGAATGTGCCGTCGTTTATTTCAGTCACACCTTCGGGTATCTCTATCGACTTCAAGCCCGCCGCTCCGCTGAATGCATATCTTCTGATAGTATTGAGCGTCGAGGGGAGCTCTGCCTTTTCGAGCGCCTTGCAGCCCTCGAATGCGCTCGCTCCTATGACCTCAACTCCCTCGGGTATCTTTACAGAGGTTATCTCAGTATTTCTTTTGAATGCGTAGTTGCCTATCTTCTTTACGCCGTCGGGGATAACAACATCGCCATTTGCATTTGTGATAGTCAGGAGCGTATCTCCCGAGATTATCGCGCCCTTCTTTTCGCCGTAGGGAGTGCCGCTGAATGCAGTGCTTGAGATCAGCCATACATTAAGCGGAAGTGTGACATCCTCAAGCTTCGTACAGCCGCTGAATGCGTTGTCGTAGATAGAGGATACGTTATCGGGCAGCACTATTGATTTCAGGGATGTGCAGCCGCTGAATGTATCTTCACCTATGCTCGTCAGATCACTCGGCAGCTTTACGCTTTCGAGAGAGGTGCAGTTTTTGAATGTGCTCGAGCCGATAGATGAGATGTTGTCAGGAAACTCAATGCTTTTCAGACCCGTGCAGTCCTCGAATGCAGATTCCTCCATAGAAATGCCGTCGGGGAGCTCTATGGAGCTGAGTGACGAGCAGCCCGCGAATGCCTGTCTTGATATCTTTTTCAGCCCCTTGGGGAGGCTCACTGTTTCAAGTGACGTGCAGCCATTGAACATCTCAGCGGGTATTGTTAATGTGCCCTTGTCGAATGTGACGCTTTTCAGGCTCGTGCAGTCCGCGAAAATGCCGTAATTGTCCCAGCCGTCATATGTCAGGGTGCCTGCTATCTCGACGCTCTCGAGACCTGTACAGCCCTCGAATGCATTGGATTTGATAGTGTTGATGCTCTTCGGGAGCTTCAGTGAGGTCATCTTTGTCTGACCCCTGAATGCTCCGTTTTCGATGCCTGTGATGCCCTCGGGGATGACGAGCTCGCCCTCGATCTCGCCGATATCGCAGATATTGCCGTTGATAACGAGCAGGGGATCGTCTCCGCGCAGAGCGGTGTTCTTGAATGCATCCTGCTCAATAATGGTGCAGCCCTTGGGAATGCTTATCTCTGCGAGGTTCGTGCAGTCCTTGAATGCATTCCTCATTATACGGGTGACGCCGTTGGGGATGGTTATAGAGGTTATCCCCGTACAGCCCTCGCATAGACTAGACGATATTTCCTTCAGCCCCGACGGGAGCTTTATTTCTGTCAGTTCGTCGCAGCCTCTCAATGCCGCCCAGCCCATCTCTGTAATGGAATCAGGAAGGTTGATGCTTTTGAGATTATAGCAGGCATTAAACGCATTGTCGCCTATTTTCTTTATGCCGTCGGGGAGCTTTACCGATGTGATCCTCATATTATAGAATGCGTTCTCACCTATCTCGGTGACGCCGTCGGGAACGACGATATCGCCCTCAGCGAAGCAGGCCGCGAGCACGCCGTCCTTGATTATGAACGGGGTCTTATCGCCGTAGGGGGTTTCAGTAAAGGCTCCGCCGCCTATACTCGGCACATTTTCCGTGAAATTGACCTCCTCGAGAGCGGTACAGCCGCAGAAGGCGTTTCCGCCTATCTCCTTTATCTTGCCGAAGGTCAGGGATTTCAGAGAGGTACAATCGTCAAAAGTCCATGTGCTGAGCTCGAGTTCTGCGTTATCGGGGAATTTGATATCCGTAAGCGATGTGCAGCTCGAGAAGGCGCCGCTGGGTATGTACTTGATATTATCAGGCAGAGTGACCGATGTCAGGTCGCTGCACAGATAAAATGCGTTTCTTCCCATTTCTGTCACCGTTTCGGGGATAACGGCACTCGTCAGACCAGATGTCTGAAATGCACTATCGCCTATTTTTGTGACATGGGCGGGAATGGTGAAGCTCTTGAGCTCCTGTGCGCCGTAAAATACGTGCGAGCCGATAGTTTTCACGCTCTCGGGGAGCACCAGCTTGTCCGCATCAACGTTGCAGTAGAGCAGTATTCCTTTCTCGTCCACGACGTACGGGTTAGCCTCTGCCCACTTGGAGCCGTCGAGCTCCTTATAGGGGATAGCGGGCTTCATTGTGTCTTCGTACCATTCACCTGTCCAGTTGACTGTTTCTATGCCCGTGCAGCCCTTGAAGGCGCCTGCCTCCATATCATGCAGTCCGCTCGTAATGTTGAGGGTCTTTAGAGCCGTGCAGCCCTCAAATGCGCTCGGACGCAGAGATATGCTTTTGCCGCTGAACTTTATATCCTCAAGAGCAGTGCAGTCCTTGAAGGCACCGCGCTCCGCATAGGCGCGATCAGCCCCGATATTTACCGATTTCAGGGCAGTACAGCCCTCGAAGGAGCTTGTGCCTATCATCCACATATTACTTCCGAAGGTGACAGACGTGATGCCCGTACAGCCCTTGAAAGCCTCGGGCTGTACGTTTTTCAGGGGCTCTCCGTTGACGGTATTGGGTACGACGAGGTCGCCCTTTATCTCGTCAACAGAGCCGATGAGCGTATAGCCGCTGTAGTAGCCTGTTTGGTTGTTCTTGAATTTCAGCCCTTCAACGATGATGACATCGTCCTCGTTCTCGTCTGCTGCCGAGGCTGTTACCGTCCTGACAGTGCGTATCGGAGCAGCGGGGCTCATTGAGCATGCAACTACGGTCAGTGCGAGCAGTGCTGCTGCCAGTTTTTTCATTTTCATATCTAATTCCTCCTTTGTGTCACTCAACTTTTTGCATAGAAAAATAGCAAAACAGATAAAAAAAATGTATACTATGCAGTTATTATATCACAAAAGATTTTACCTGTAAATACGATTTGCCAATATGTCATCTGACAAATTGGCAAACGATTGATATTTGCTGTGATTTATACGATGCGTAAAAAACGGCTCCAGCCCCTTGCGTTTTATCTGCGGCAGTGCTATAATATGAAAAATGACAGCACAAGGAGGACATTATGACATTTCAGGAGCTTATCAGCGACTTCACGGACAGGCTCGGCTGCTCAATATCCGAGCTCGCCGAGGCATCGGAGCTCACGCCGTCCGCACTCAGCCGCTACCGCAGCGGACTTCGCCGTCCGCGCCCCGAGGCACTGCAAAGGCTTGCCGACGGCATCGCCTCAATTGCCGCGCAGAAGGGTATCAGCGGGCTCGAAAGCGAGGACGTGTACAACCGCCTCGTCAGAGCCGTTGGCTATGCGGATATCGACAGCAGCGTTTTTGCGGAGAATTTTTCCTCCCTCGTCGACCGTCTGAGCATAAGTCTGAACAGGCTCGCCAAATCAATGGATATCGACGCATCGCTCCTCTCGCGCTTCAAGCGCGGCGAGCGTGTCCCCATAGATATGGACAGGTTTATCGGCAACCTGAGCAGCTATCTGCTCAGAAGCTCCGACGAGAGCGGACAGCTCCCGCTGCTCTGCGCGACGCTCGGCGGAATTACAGAGCACAGCATCCGCGACGAAGGAAGGCTCTGCGCGGCTGTTGACAGGTATCTGCGCGGTTCGCCGAGGTCTGCGGCAGTTGCCTCGGGCGTCAGCGATTATCTTCACAAGCTCGATGAATTCGACCTCGGCGAGTATATATCCATTATCAGGTTTGACAAGCTGAAAATACCGACTGCTCCGTTTGCTTTTCCCGCCTCAAGGCATTATTACGGCGTGGAGGATATGAAGCGCGCCGAGCTCGCTTTTCTCAGGGCTACGGCTATCTCACAGTCAAAGAAGCCGCTTTTCATGAACAGCAATATGCCCATATCAGATATGGTGGACAGCGAGGACTTCAATAAAAAGTGGATGTTCGGCATCGCCGCCTGTATAAAGAAGGGGCTTCATCTAAATATCATTCACACCATTGACCGCCCGATGAAGGAGATGCTGCTCGGCTTGCAGGCTTGGATGCCGATATATATGACGGGACAGGTCTCACCCTACTATCTGCCGCAGCCGCCGAGCGCTATCTACCACGAGCTCCTTTATGTCTCGGGAGCGGCTGCTCTGCGCGGAGAATGCATCAGCGGTCATCACGCAAACGGGCAATATTACTTTACCAACTCCAGAAGGGAGCTCGCCTATTACCGTCAGCGCTCGGAGGATATCCTCTCGAAGGCTCTGCCTCTTATGGAGATATTCGATTCAGCATCAGAGGACGAGTATCGCAGCTTTTTCAGCAGTGAGAGCTCAAACGGCGGTCAGCGCTGCAATATGCTGTCAACTCTGCCGATATACACCCTTTCGGAGGAGCTGCTGACCAGTATCCTCAGCAGGAACAGCATCAGCAGCCGTGAACGTGAAAGGCTGACCGCCTATCTGAAATGGACGAAAGAGTGCTTTGCAGAACAGCTCATATCATCGGAGGTCCTCGATATCATACCCGTTCCGTCCGAGGAGCAGTTCAGCTCAGCGCCGCTTCTTCTGTCGCTGTCAGGAGCTTTCTTCGAGCGTGAAATTCAGTATACGTATGAGGAGTATACCGAGCACTGCCGCCTCACAAGAGAGCTGAGTGCCGCGAACAGCAGCTACAGCATCTCCGAGCTTAGAACGCCGGTGTTCAGGAATATACAGATACAGATGAAGCGCGACGAGTGGGTCATGGTCTCGAAATCGAAAAGCCCTGCAATTCATTTTATCATCAGACACCCCAAAATGCTGAACGCTTTTGAAAAAGGACTTTTCGCTACTCCGAATCGAATCAGCCACAACAGCAGAACTTGATGAATGTCCCAAAGAATTGGTAAGATTCAGCCATCTTGTGAAAGGCGGTATCAGCGCGGAGGGATTCTTGGAGGAGTATAGCAACGGTAACATTCATTGAAAGCTTTTTGTTAATGAATATTTTTAAATAGAATCAGCTCCCGTAAAGGGAGCTGGCTTCTTTCAATAACGTTTATACCACCTATCGTCGTGTGAATTTCGTGTGAAAACGTGTGAAAAACGCCTGTTATTTCTTCACACGCAACTGCATATTTGCAGTTATAACTGTTTTCTACAGGCAAGAGAAAAGCCTGTATTTCGGTGTTTTTCTCGAAATACAGGCTTTATCGTTCTGGCAGGGGCAGAAGGACTTGAAACGGGCGCCACGCTTTTTCTAACTTTTGCCAACTTGCCACAATTGGCTTAAAATAGCCAATTTACAATAATTCAGAATATTTAATTAAGTCCAGTTTTTCCTATGTTTTTGTAACAATAAAGGACAAATAAAGGACAACTTTTGAGGCATACTCCTGTTATTTTTTCTATGATACTTTAATATATATAGGTTCACTATCAATTCTGAAATCACTATCTGACCAATCGAAAATATGTAAAACAAATTCAATTTCTTCAATTTCAGAAATATCATTCTTCTCCAAGTCAGAAGTCAGTATACTAATGGGTTTATTAGCTTTTTTTCCAGAAGCGATATCTACTGAGAATGCAGCCGTAAGCATAAATCCATTTATTGAGAGGTCACGTGTTTGCAGACAAATGTCTCTATTACTATTATTTTCGATGTAAAGTTTTATTCCATTTGTTATCCATTCTTCAGAAACTCCCTTATACTTTACGACAACATTATTATCATTATATATAACTGCATCTATTGGTGTGACTGTGGTTGTAGCAACCGTGGTGGTAACTACTGTTGTGGTAGTGCTCGTGGTTATTTGCGTTGTTGTTTGCCAAGAACCATTCAGGAATTCAATTAAGCTAATTGCATCGTGAGTAGATATATAGGCATAGTACGACAGAATATTCGAAGCATCCTTTGCATCTACTCTTTCGTCTTCATTGATATCAGAAGCCGTTCTTTGGGCTTCTGATAAACCGTCGTTTGAGCCTGTAGACGCTTTAGAATATGCCACAAGTATAAACGATGCATCTTTTGCATCAATCTTTCCGTCATTGTTTGGATCGCCAAGATTTAGTTCTATTTGATTATTCTCGGTAGTAGTTGTCACAGTTGTAGTTGTGGGTTCAGCTGTAGTAGTTGTTGTCGTATTGGTAGTAATGGTTGTTGTTGCTGTAGTTGTAGTTGTTGTCGTAGTAGTAGTTGTTGTTGTTGTTGTGGTGGTGGTAGTAGTGGTTGTTGTTGTTGCCGTCGTTGTTGTAGATAATGGGCCGATTGAATCAAAAATATAGTTATTAGCCACGGCATATTGTTCAGCAGTTGAACCTTCATATCCACGGATAATGCCCAAATATCCTGATGAACCGTTTGTAAATGTCGAAGCCCCTTTACTTATGACACATTCAGGGTTTAGAATAGTTACTTCTCTAAGATTTGTACATACGGAAAAAGCGCCATCTCCTATCGAGGTAATAGTTTCTGGTATAGTGATTGATTCAAGGTTTATGCACCGTGCAAATGTTTCTGTTTCTATACTTGAAAGGTTATTAGAAAACTCTATTGTTTTTAAGGATTCGCATTGTATAAACGCTCCACGTTTGATAGTAGTTACACTATTGGGGATGACAAGCGACTCCAAGCTTTTACAGTTTCTGAATGCATATCCTCCAATCGTTTCCACAGTATCTGGTATACTGAGTCCAACAAGTTTCTCACAGCCAAAAAATGAGTTTAATCCTATATCTTGTACCCCTTGTGGTATTTCTATTGATTCAATAGCACAGTTTGAAAACATATACTCATCTATGACTTTCAAGTTTGACGGAAGCTTGATTTCCTTTAGTTTTGTGCAGCTCGCAAAAGCTTGTTTTCCTATCGTCTCAACGGAATCGGCAATGTTCACTGAATTGATGTTCGGGCATTGTACAAAAGCATAGTCTATAATGTTGGTTGCACCATCTTCTATTATAACATTCTTGATAGACTTTTGATAATTATTCCACCAAGGTCTTGTTTGCATCTTTCCTGTTCCCGAAATAGTAAGAGTTCCATCAGTATCTAATGACCATCTTAAATTCACACCGCACAGTCCTGAATCCACCATATTATTCTTTTCTGCTGATGATACAAGTGTGGTTGTAGTACTGATTGATGTTGAAGTGCCTTCACTTGTTGTAGTTGTTGCGTTGATTGTATCAAAAATACAGTTTTTAGCTATGGCATATTGTTCAGCAGTTGAACCTTCATATCCACGGATAATGCCTAAATAACCTGATGAATCGTTAGAAAAAGCTGCAACGTCTTTACTTATGACACATTTAGGGTTTAAAATAGTTACTTCTCTAAGATTTGTACATCCTACAAAAGCTCTTTCTTCTATCGAAATAATAGTTTCTGGTATAATGATTGATTCGAGGTTTACGCACGATAAAAAAGTTTCTTGTTCTATATTTAAAAGGCTATTAGAAAACTCTATAGTTTTTAAGGATTCGCATTGTATAAACGCTCCACGTTTGATAGTAGTTACACTATTGGGGATGACAAACGACTCCAAGCTTTTACAATTTCTGAATGCATATCCTCCAATCGTTTCCAAAGTATCTGGTAAGGTAACCTTAACAAGTTGCTCACAATTCAAAAATGAGTTTAATCCTATTTCTTGTACACCTTGTGGTATTTCTATTGATTCAATAGCACAATTAAAAAACGTGTATTCATCTATGAGTTTCAAACTTGATGGAAGCTTTACTTCTTTCAACTTGGTGCAGTCTGCAAAAGCTTGTACTCCTATCGTCTCAACGGAATCGGCAATGTTCACTGAATGGAGGTTAGGGCATTGTAGAAAAGCATAGTCAATAATGTTTGTTGCTCCATCTTCAACTACCACATTTACAATAGCCTTTTGACATTTTTCAATCCAGGGTTTTGTCTGCATCTTTCCTGTTCCTGAAATAGTAAGAGTTCCATAAGAATCAAGCGCCCAATTTAGATTAACTCCACACAATCCAGAATCAATAATAACAGCTTCTTCAGTTTCAATAATATCCGCTGCTTCAGCTTCAATAATCCTATCATTAACAATTGTTACATTAATCGTTGGAAGAACACAAATCATTATTATTGAAACAGCTACAGCAATTGCTTTTTTAATACTCATATTTCCATCCTCCATTATACCTATCGTTACAAGCTCGATATATTAAAATAATCCATAGCGTTTTTAACACATTCTTCAATTAAAGCTTTGTTATCCTTGTATTCTTGATAATTCTTGAGTTTTACACGATACTGTCTCCATCGACTATCATATGAAATATCCAAGCCAACGTCTTCAAGTCGAGCTGATAAGTCGGTATCTTCGTTTGACTTGAAAAGCAGATACAAATACTGTTTCTTAGGTTTGAACCAAATGAAATTCTTAGATATTCCGTCTTTGGCAAGACCTATATAATGCTTATTATATTTCAGCTCATATCCACTGGTGTACTGAGATAAATCCTTAAAAATCTCGTCGACATCTCTCATAACAGGCTTAGTGCTATGTTTTTCCCAATAGTTTCTATCGGTAACTTCAAGAGCAGCTTCGTCATCAGAACCAAGCGTTATTCTATCTAATACTTTTGTAAATGTCAAGGAAATGTCTTCTCCAGTCTTGAAAGCCGATAATTGTAAAGCAATCAAAGGGATCGTGCCGTTGAACAGGCTAATTACATTCATAAATCTGCCTGTAATCTCTTCGGCAATTATAACTGCACAATGGTCATATTGAGGATATCGCTTCTTTTCGTTATCCCAATATTCGATTGTTCTGATTATGTGATTTGGGTCAGTTGCTCCAAGCTGAATCTCTATCACATATCGTATTTGCTCATCAGCGCTATTCATTAGGATATCAATTCTTCCGCCCGACGGCTGAACTCTTTCTCTTTGAATAGGGAGCAATTCTCCTAATCCCAAAACATCAGGATTATCATAAATATACTTTTGAATCAAATCTTCCTTGATATCAGGATGATTTTTCAGAGATACAGGCTGCAATGATATTAGATTCGGCATATTTTATCACTCCTTTGAATATGAGGGATGAGAGGAATTATTTATACAATCATTTTACCATTTTACTTCTTAGTATTCAACCGAATTTGTGCACCGTTAACAAATAATCAATAATAATCAGAGTAATTAACAATAATTTTAGAGCTGTTTTGTAGATTTTACCTACAGGAAGTTACATAAAGATAGAACAAAACTCAGAGATGACGAACTGTAATGAGTACTATCTCTGTCATTACTATATGGTCTATCTTGAACTTTTTGTTTCTCGACTACTCCAGCATTGCATCGCAGATTTTCCGCTGGGCGCTTACCACTATTGTAATTATTGTTATAGTGTCCGTTTAGGACGGATAACATAAAACGGACGTTTATTAACGATCAAAACCACTCTAAACGGACGCTTTTTCAAATATCCTGATAGAGTATACTTTATTCAAACGTATTTCGTTGATATTAATATCAACGAACAATTCAAGGCACCATAAAAGCAATTCGACAAAATGATTTGTGCCATAAATGATTGCATGACTATAGAAAAAATCCGAAAAACACAATGCTCTCAGCTTGTAACCGAGAGCGTTATGTTCGTTATGCAGTTTTAGGAGATCTCTTATTTTCACGCAAAAGCAGACCAATAAAAACGACCACGAGCGAAATCATCGTAGCATATTCAAATACACTTGCTATCATTCCAAGTTCAACGTTTTCGGGAATACCGCCCTGCGAGAGGAGTTCACCCAAAGCACCTTGACTCTGATTGAACATAAAATGAGCCATCGCCGCAGGAAATACGCTGTCTGTCTTTTTTGTCAGCCACATCAGGAATGTACCGAAGCACGTCAGCAGGAGCATTCTGTCACCGCACATCTTCATAGAATCTGAAAATGTACATTCACCGTCAAGCCAGCCTGCCATATCCATTGGAAGATGCCATAGACTCCACACGATACCTCCAATCAGGCAAGCACCGACCGTGCCGAACAGCGGCTCCGTTTTCTGATTCATATATCCACGCCAGCCAAGCTCTTCACCAAGAAGCCCTATGGACTGCACGGCTGTTAATGCAGCAAGCATGAACATGCTTGTCAGCACATTCTGAAACTTGAATCCGCTGAGCCAGTCGCTGTGCCCACTTACGATAATGGGGAGCAATATCCTTGCTGAAAAGAATATCAGCGGAAGCCCGAATGCCAGCAGATACCATTTGAGGTTTCCACTGAAATTCAGATGCAGCTTCATATCACGGAAGCCCTCTTTTGTGACTGCCCTTGTGATAAGGCTTGCTATCGCAGGCGAAAATGAGAACAGACAATAATATATGGTGAAAAATGCTGTATTCGATTCGTTCATCAGCTTTCTGCAAACGAAGAAAAGCAATACGAACAGGGAAACGATCAGCAGATAAATACCGAGCCGCTTTGCGTTTTCTTTTTTAGCTGTCATACTGCTCCACTCCTTTCAGATACAGTCTGCAAGTGATACGGTAGGAGAGATAATACAACGCAAGGCACACGATAAGACCGAACGACAGTATCAGCGAGCTGTTATTCTCATTGAATACTTTTCTCACCATTTCCGTTATCCTGTCCATGTTGTCAACATTCAGAACGAGTACAGCACAGATCAGTATGGCAAGAATGACTATACAGATCAGTTTGATGAAGCTGCCTTTTTTACTGCCAAAGCGATAGGTGAACGGAATGTCTATCGCACGAAAGAGTATCTGCATAAAACCGAGCAGAAGAGCGATACTGCTTATGGAACCGATATCTTCTGATCCCATATCAGCGGCGACCGCGCAATAGCCCATATCCACAAATTGCAGTGAAAACAGAAACAATACAATCATTCCGAATATCATCTCATATTTTACACGAAGAAAGCCATTGTATCCGTCAGCCGTTGCGGTGATCCAGTATCCCCACAGCTTGCGGTCATCACCGCGCAATACCAGCAGCTGCAAAGCCCCTGCTGCAAGAAATCCGGCGATAAGTCCACCGATACGAAGTGCGATATTATCCACACTTGTTATCTGCTCACGTAAAAGCAGCAGCGCAAGAAGTGGAGCGAAGCCGCAAGGTATCATAGAGAGAATAAACCAACGGTTTTGCTTCCATTCCTTGTAAACAAGTCCCGTCATTACGACTCTCTCCTTTCATGCGACCTCCACATCGCAAGGAAGAATAATACACATAATACAACAAAAACGGCTAATATGCAAAGTATTGTTTTCCCAGAACTCAAAAAAGTTTCAAATTTGTTGATCGCTTCTTCCGAGATCATAGTACCGTCCTCAGCAGGCTTCTCAGTTTTATTCATTCTGGGAAACAAACCAAAAACTTTAAGCACAGCTCCCGCGCCTACAAAAGCAAGTGCGCTTATCAGCTTCAACTGATTCTTATCGTTTGCAAACATCATGATATAGCTGTATGCAATATCGACAAACATCACAGCACAGACAGCTCCAAGATAAATATTCAGCATCCGGCAGATAGGATCAATTCCCTCTACTGCAGTGTTGATACCCGATACGATTTTGCAAACCATTAAAAAAGCAACTGATAACAGTCCGAAGAACAGGATATAGCATAGCTTTGTCAGCAGATCGGACAACGCTTGCTGTTTCGCAGTCGGTGGGAGGATAAAGGAATACCGCTTCCACCCTGAATTTATATCCGCTTTCTGTAAGCCGTTGTTTGTGCCTGCCAAGAACCCGCCTGTCAGTGCGACAATACCAGAAGCAAGCCATACTATACTGAGCAGATCCTCTTCCATTTCTGAATCCCCTGATAGTCCACCGATCATTATTGGAAGCAGCAGCATCAGCGACAGCAGAAGAAACAGTATAAGCATAAGGATGCAGCGTTTACGAGTCAGCTTCAATTCACGATATATAAGCGATCTGTAAAGTTTCATTATGACCACTCCTTTGTGTCACGGTGTACATAGTAGAGCATGATATCGTCAAGGCTTGCAGGGTCTATCACGCAGTCACTGTATTTGTAGGAGGCATTTTCACGGTCATTCACCATGACCTCTGCACCGAAATTGTTGGTGCGTATGCTGACGATATCCTCACTGTCGATATCTTGCAGCTTTTCTTGGTCGCACTTGAGAATACAGTGCTGCTCGATTATTTCGTCCTTGTAACCCGAAAGCAGTATCTTTCCCTTGTCGATGAATGTCACCATATCGGCTATCTTTTCAAGGTCTGAGGTGATATGCGAGGACATGAGTATCGAGCGCTCGCCGTTTTGCAGATACTCCATGAAGATATGCAGTATCTCGTCACGAACAACTGGGTCAAGACCTGTTGTTGCTTCATCCATGACGAGGAGCTCGGCATTGTGGGAAAGTGCGCAGGCTATCTGCAATTTCATCTTCATGCCTTTGGAGAACTGTCCTATCTTCTTTTTCAAAGGAAGCTGAAAACGCTCGATGTATTGCATATATGCGACATTATCCCATTCAGGGTACATACCCTCAAATATCTTTGCCATATCTTTTGCATTGAACACATCATGGAACGGCAGCTCGTCAAAGACTACTGCTATTCGCTTTTTTATCGCAGCTTCGTCCTTTATATGGTCAAGACCGAGCAAGCGTATCTCGCCGCTGTTGATGTCCGTAATATGCAGCAGACTGCGGATAGTTGTGGTCTTTCCAGCGCCATTTTGCCCGATAAAGCCCATGATACAGCCCTTCGGCACATCAAAGCTGATATTATCCAGCGTAAAACCGTCATATTTTTTGGTAACGCCCTTGATCTCGATCGCGTTTTCGTAATCGTTCATATTATTCCCCTCCGTTGACAAGGTCGAGCAATTCGTGAAGCTCCTCCATCGTGACGCCAACTTTTTGAGCAGTATCGCTTGCCTCAATAAGCAGGGCTTCGATACGCTTGATCTGCTCCTCACGATAGAGCTCTAAGTTCTGCGCCTTGACGAATGAGCCTTTGCCAGTGTAGCTTTCGATAAAGCCGTCACGTTCAAGTTCTTCGTAGGCGCGTTTCGTTGTCATAAAGCTGATACGAAGTTCTGTCGCCAAAATACGCATAGATGGCAGCGCTTCTCCTTCTTTTAGCTTTCCCTCCAGTATCATAGTCTTTATCTGGTTAGCTATCTGCAAATAGATAGGTTCACCTGATGAGTTACTGATATTGACATTCATAATTAGTGTACACTCCTTCGGGGTCAAGGCTCTCACAGCATTTGCAACTACTGTGAAAGTCTAAATTGTATAACCTCTATGTATACAATTATAGCAATCGCATTACAGTTTGTCAAGAGGACAAAATAAGTTTTTTTAGTTAACTTCACATTATAGTACAAAAAAGAGCCTTTATCAAGGCACTTAAATTATATAAATTCGGCTATGCCACGACGATTGTAAAACAATCGTCTGATTTTCATTACATCGTCAATCACTACATACCGCTCATAGAGTATTTGTTCATATTTCCTTCCTCCTGACATAAATTTTCCATAGACAGCAGGCGTGATCTGCTTTGTCTATGTATCTGCCACAGGAGGATCAAAAATCATCCACAGCGGCTTTTGCTGTCCCTGGTGGCATAGTTACCCGACCTGCCACTGATTCCATTGAAAACGGCTCAGAAACATATGATAGACTTTCTATCATATGTTTCTGAGGAAAATAATAAAGGACTCGATTCCAGCGTTTTCACATTTCGTGAAAACCAC
Source organism: Anaerotruncus sp. MC2020 (assembly GCA_000701945.1). Classification (GTDB taxonomy): domain Bacteria; phylum Bacillota; class Clostridia; order Oscillospirales; family Ruminococcaceae; genus Ruminococcus; species Ruminococcus flavefaciens_B. The sequence continues at coordinate 33,837 of JNKE01000017.1, read as the reverse complement.
TAAAACCGAGTCCGAAACTTTGTGTACTATTTTTAGCTGAAAAATCTGAGATTAGCCAGTATATCGAACTTTGAAGAGCTCCAAAACTACCTTTGTGAGGGTTCAACTCCCTAAAAAGCCTTAAAACACCCCAATGTCATCCCTCATTTTTTCAAGAAATTTTTCTGAATTTGAGCAGCAAAAAAGCCTGAATATTCGGTTTTTTTCGGACTTTGTCAAAACAATCATAACATTATAATTTATGTAACTGGTTTTCGCTTTGTAGATTCAGCTCCATGTGTTAATGGCACATGGAGCTTTTTGGTTTTATTCCGAGCCGATATTCCCTGCACAGTTAATCTGACAGGTTTCTCTCAGGTTATCATAGTATGCAGATAAGACCGACTGCTTTCACAATCGGTCTCATCATACACTTTCCTATTGCACTATTTTACGTTTACACGAAATTTGGGATTGACTCTATTGTTATGTTACATTTTCCTGAATCCGCCGTTTTCAATTTCGCTTATAATGTCTGAAGCTGTTCTGAATTCTACGGCATCGTCATCAAACTTATAGTTTGTCATCTTATATGAAGAAGTCATGTTGCCTTCGCTGTCGTACTCATCATAAGAGAGCGTCATACCTGTTTCAGCGTCGACTTCCATGAAATAAGGAATCTCACGATAAACTCCCTCATAATTGTTATCGCCTGTCTGAACGCCGCTTATTGATATTATCTTTCTGCCGTTTTCTGTTCTTTCTCCTGTTATGTCCCAGTTTTCTGGAGCATTAACGTCTATATTCATAGTTCTGCCCCTAGGGTTGATAAATACCTTATTTGTATTTTGGTCTTTCACATAATAATATTTGTCCGGAGTTTCAAGGGATTTGTAACCGCCGTTTACAAAATCTGTTTCTACCCATGATTCTTCAGCATCATAGTAATAATTGTCCATTATTGCTATGAGAGACCTGCCGATGAGCTGTTCATTTTCATATCGCTCAACTGTTGCTGAAGCTGTCATAGCCACCTCATCAAGATATATTTTACCTGTGAGAATCTCAGGCTCTGTATGGAATTCACGGCGCTCGTTTATCTGGGCAGTATAATCTGCCGAGAACTTATCAAAAAAATTCACGCTATTATACATAACCTTTTCTATGAGCTCTTGCTTTGTAACGCTGAACTCCAGCGAATCTTCTCCTGAGACTGTATAATCTGCGGCAGTTGTTTCTGATGTATCGTTAATTGTTGTGTCTGTTCCTGTGCTGACTGTTGATGATGTCTCAGTAGTTGTCTCTACTGTTGATGATGTCTCAGTATTTGTCTCTGCTGTGGTAGCCGGTTCAACCGGTCCGGGGATCACCGGATTGTCATTGTTATTTCTCATCATATATGCTCCTCCGCCGATAGAGCCCATTATAAGTACTGCTGCTGCAGCTATGCTTGCTATTCTTGTCATACTAATTCTCCTATCGTACTTTTCAACTCCGCTTACACTGTCTGCGTATTCGGATTGTTCGATATTTGCTTTCTGCTGAGCCTTTGCAAATATCTCATTCTTCTTTGCTTCCTCCGCCATAAGCCTCTCGACAGAAGCCTTGTCCGCATTGCGGAGAGTTCTTATTATTTTCTTATTATTATTCATATTTACTCTCCTTTACAGAGTGATACCGTCAGCTTCAAGAAGCTTTTTCAGCCGTTTCATTGCTCTACCGCAGCGCATCCTTACTGCTGCTGCGTTTAGTCCTACCATTCCGGCTATTTCCTTTGAGCTTTTATCGTAGTAGTATTTCTGAATAATTATTATTGAATCAGGAGGTCCGAGCTCTGAGACCTTTTTCAGCAGCAGTTCGGATGTTTCGGATCTGTCAGTGTTTTCTTCGATATCCTCATCATCTGCGATCTCTGCCATATTCTCATCATCTGCGGATATGTTCCTGCCCGTTCTGGCTGACAGTGTGCGTCTCATGCTGATAGCCGCATTCCTCGCAGCTGTGCCGATGTACGACTTCAATGAGCAGTCATCGTCCGGAACAAGCTTCATCATGACCGATGCGAACACGTCTATGACGCATTCCTCTGCATCATCGGGACTGCCGGTCCCGCTTATTATCCTGTTCACAATAGAATTTACATAACTGTAATATTTATCAAATAGTGCGCGCTGTCCCTGCTGCGGTGTTTCCCGCAACAGATGCAGTATCTCATTGTCAGTCATACGCGACCTCCCGTGTTTTTTAGGTTCAGATCTGTCCTTCACTTATATAAACGCACAGTGAACTCAGGTTGTAACACTTTTTTGAGAATTTTCCAAAAAAATATTTTTCAGGCGTTATTATTCTTTCAATTCAGAGCTTTGACAGTCCGTTTCTTATCATATCATATCTGCACGCTGCGGTCAATATAATGGTGGAAAAATACTTTATGGGTAAAAGAATGAGGACTCCGTGACAGTGGATACACGCTTCAAACTGAGAATTATCGCCGTGCTCGTCAAGAAGCATAATACAGTGATATGCTTCCTCGTCCTCGAACATAAGGTCTTTGGCGGCGGTTATAGCTTCATGTTCCTGATACGGATTTGCTTTCAGTCTTTCAAAGTCTGAGTGAGGCAGGAATACCCATTTCTCAACCACACAGCGTTTGGTGTTGTGATCGGAAGCTTTATGCATCAGCTTACCGCTCATAGAGTATTTGTTCATATTTTCTTCCTCCTGGCAGAATTATTCCATAGACAGCAGGCGTGATCTGCTTTGTCTATGTATCTGGCACAGGAGGCTCAAAAAACATCCACAGCGGCTTTTGCTGTCCTTGGTGGCATAGTTACCCGACCTGCCACTGATGCCATTGAAAACGGCTAAGAAAATGATAGGTGTTCTATCATATTTTTTTGAGGAAAATAAAAAGGGACTCGATTCCAGCGCTTTCACATTTCGTGAAAACCACTAAAACCGAGTCCGAAACTTTGTGTACTATTTTTAGCTGAAAAATCTGAGATTAGCCGGTATATCGACCTTTGAAGAGCTCCAAAACTACCTTTGTGGGGGTTCAACTCCCTAAAAAGCCTTAAAACACCCCAATGTCATCCCTCATTTTTTTAAGAAATTTTTCTGAATTTGGGCAGCAAAAAAGCCCGAATATTCGGGCTTTTTTCGACATGTCATTCTTTTAGTCCTGAACATATGGTGAGACATGAGGGATTTGAACCCTCGACCCTACGCTTAAAAGGCGTATGCTCTACCGACTGAGCTAATGTCTCAAAGCACATATAATTATATCAGAAACGAGTTTTTTTGTCAAGGTGATATCATATTTTTGCTGTATTTTTTACTTTCCTCTTGTTTGCCAAAGGTTATTTAGTGCAATTTGACGATTTTATTTACTTGCCTTGACTTTTCATGTAAAACGTGATAAAATAAATACTGTTGTGAATGTGCTTGTAGCTCAGCTGGATAGAGTGACTGGCTACGAACCAGTAGGTCGGGGGTTCGAATCCCTCCAGGCACGCCAAAAAGATGGAACAATTTAGATCCGTCAGCGAAAAAGTCCGATGTTTCGGGCTTTTTTTGTTGTCTGAAAACAGCGATTTTCAAGGTGGAGCAATAGATCCCAAACCCTAAAAACCGAAGGTGAACGCCCTAAAACAGGAGTTTTGGAGCAGTTTTTGAAAAAGCAAAGCACGGAACGCCGAAGAACTCCGAAAATAGCCGAAAACCGAATATAGAATTTTCGACCGATTTCAAAGCCGTTTTTGTTGGTTTCTCACAGAAGCCATACAGAGTCGGCTTTTTTGCATATATAAATACTTTTCTAAATGAATGGAGGTAGATAATACATCATGGAAGAAAAAGCTCACTCCGCAGCAGAAAGCTGAATATAAAGCTGAAAAGCGTGAGGAGATGCAAGAGCTATTCAAAAAGATTGATGACGGCGTTAAGGCTGTTTTCGAGTCGGACAGCTACAAGAAATGTCTGCGGTATATGAGTAAGTTCACAAACTATTCCGCAGGCAACTGTATACTGATTATGCTCCAGAAGCCCGATGCAAGCCTTGTAGCAGCGTTCGGCAAGTGGAAAGAGCTCGGCAGGACTATCAACAAAGGCGAAAAAGGCATAGCAATACTCGCTCCGATGTCCTTCAAAAGCAAGGAACTAAAGGAGCAGCCTGTCAAGGACGGCGATGGCAAACAGGTTTTCAACGTCGACGGCTCGGAGAAGAAACTGTTGAAAACGAGGTGGCAACTATCGGATTCAAGAAGGCGTATGTCTTTGACGTATAAGAGAACAATTCATTCATCTTAGATTGTAAGTATGTTAGGTCAAGTTCACCTATACTTGGTTTAATATACGTGAGCTGAGGCTGTATTCCTTTGCGAGACGGAAAAACGCCATATTCGAACCAGTACTCAAATTTATCCAAAGCTGCATAAACTTCATATATGTACCTTTTTGACAGACTTTGCTTACTGTACCAGTCTTTGATTTCTGAAAAAGTATTCCATTCGATAGTCATTGACAGTAGTACTATTCTCTCAATAAGAAAAGCAAGGAGTTTGTACTAATAAGGAGATTGCTTTGGACTGTATTTATTCATTAAAAAAGCATTCCCTTCTGTAATAATTAAGGATAATTATACAATTCTTACTACTTAATGATAAATGATAATCCATATTTTGTCAATACAAATATTTTTGTTCAATGTAAATTATATTACGCTTTGGCGTTGAGTTACGGAATCCAAGTTTCAAAAGAAAAATCAGCATCAATTCTCGTTATTATACACCATTATTTTCAAGAAAGTTTGTAAATTATGACAGTATGATTATTCATTGTTTATTCACACATTGGTATCCATAAATATGATATAATATATTTAATCAATAATCACAAGGAGCTGATAACATGAAAGTCTCTGTTGAAAACGATACCATGACTATCTTTCTTGAAGGAAGAATAGATACGAGTAATGCATCGCAAACTGAAAAGGAGCTTCTTTCCGCTGTTGAAAGCAAGCCTTCGGACGTGACACAGCTCATACTGGACGCTTCCGAGCTTGAATACATATCAAGCGCGGGACTTCGTGTGATAATGAAACTTCGCAAGAGCTTCGGGGAGAATATCAGCATAATCAACGTTTCTCCCGAGGTCTATGATATATTCGATGTGACGGGCTTTACCGAGCTGCTTACCATTGAGAAGCGTTTCCGCGAGCTCTCGGTCGAAGGCTGCGAAGTCATAGGCAGGGGCTTCTTCGGAACTGTTTACCGTGTTGACCCCGAGACTATCGTCAAGGTATACCATGCGCCAAACAGCCTTCCGATGATACGAAATGAACAGCGGCTTGCCAAGTGCGCATTTATAAAGGGCGTGCCTACTGCGATATCCTACGATGTTGTAAAGGTCGGCGAACAGTACGGCTCTGTGTTTGAGCTCCTCAACGCCGATACCTTCAACGATATCCTAATCCGCGAGCCCGAACGCTTTGATGAGCTGCTTCGGCTCTATGCGGATTTTCTGAAAACCGTCCACTCTGCCGAAATGGACGCGGATACGCTTCCTATGGCTCGTGATATATTTATCGGATACCTTGATGTTATCAGCGGTCACCTGCCTGATGAACAGTGCAGGCGGCTGAAAGAGCTGCTGCTTGCTCTGCCTGATGACCTGCATATCGTGCATGGTGATTTCCAGATGAAAAACGTAATGCTGGTCGGTGATGAGCCCATGCTGATAGATATGGACACGCTCTGCACAGGTCAGCCGCTGTTTGATCTGCAGGCATTGTATGTGACCTATATCCTGTTTGCTGAGGACGATCCGAATAATCTGAAAACGTTCCTTGGCATACCCAATGAATCAGGCGAGCCGATATGGAAAAGCATAATGGAGAATTACTTCGGCAAACAGATGTCGGAGCTTGCGGAGATAAACGACAAGATAGCCCTTGCAGCTGCTGTACGATTCCTGTATCTGCTCGTTTCGACCGATCTGAAAAACGGCGAGCTCGGAGAAAAACGCATAAAAACGGCACAGCGGCATATCGCTGAGCTGACAGATAAGGTCGATAGCCTGATATTACAGGAGTGAAGAAGCAGCACACATATAGCTTAACAGCGGGATATACAGAAAAACGGCAGGAGATACGCTTTCTCCTGCCGTTTTAGTTATCGTGGGATTATTGCTCTTTCCTTCTGAGCACAAATGCAGTGCCTGCCGCGAGAGCTATGACTGCCAGTGGTATAGCCGCGCCTGCATCGCCCGTCTTGGGACTGCCAGAAGAGCCGCTTGTTGAGCCTGAGGTCTGCTTTGCCGTTGAAGAGGAAGCCGTCGTCGTCGAGGTCTGAGTTGAAGCCGTTGTCTCAGAGGCTGTTGTGACCTCTTCTGCCGAGCTGTTATATGCGTCAAGTCTTACCGCCGCATTCTCCTGCAAATTCCTGAAAAAGAACTGATAATCATAGAGATGATACGAGCCTTCGGGGAACAGGTCAAGTCCCGCGGGATAGTCCTCCTTGGTAACGTCAGTGACCTTCAGCGCGCCTCGTTCTGCATCTATGTAACAGCCGCACAGAGCGGGTATCTCGGTCGCTATCTCCTTGCTGTACGTCTTCATGAAGCAAGCTCCCTTATTGAGAGACTTGTCTGCGGGAGCGTCGTCAGTGCGCCAGTTAAGAGGATTTATCGAGTACGTTTTGACTCCCGCGGGACACATCAGCGTATCCGTTACCTCGGGAGCCTCGCAGTCAAAGCTGACAATCACGCCCGTATCCTTCTCGCCCTGAGCAAATTTCAGATGAGGGTACTCAGCGGCTCTTTCCTCGCTTATCCCCCAGCCGATAATATAAGCCGCAACAAGCTGTGAGCCGAGCTTTTCATCATCAAAGTATTCCTCGAGCAGACGACAGCACATATCAGCTCCCTGAGAAAATCCGAACAGCATAACAGGTCTGCCGTTGTTTTCGTTTTCGAGATAATAGCTGAACGCATCGGAGACATCTGCGTATGCGGATTTCAGGAACTCCTCTCTCTCGGCTTCGGGAAGCCCATAGCTTTTCAGCGATATCTGCCTGTAATACGGAGCATACATCCTTGCAGTCCCGTAAACGATACCGCGCTCCATTTCAAGAGCCCCGAGAAAGCGCGAGCGGTTCTTTTCGTCGTCAACGCTCATCATTGCCTCGTCATCGGTATCTACTGTCGGAGCAACAAAGAAAACATCGGCTTCTTTGTCTGTGCCCTCGCCGAAATATGCCCAGTTTTTTTCATCTGAGTAGTCGGGAGCTCCGTCCTCAGCGGCTGAGTAGCTCAAAGGGCTGAATGCCGACATTGAAAGCATAAATACTGAGCTCATCAGAATAGAAGCTGTTCGTTTGATTCTCATATTTTCCTCCTTTATCAAACACTGTTCATTGCGTCGAGCAGTATTTTTTCCGCGTCCATGCCATCGATATCGAGCATTTCCGCCTTAACGAGCCGAGTGCTCTTTATGCCGAAGCACGTCTCGGCAACAGTCTTGATGTAGCCGAAGCTGAACTCGGGGAAATACGGTCCTCCCGCAGTCGTAACGTATACGAGCTCCTCGGCGCGGCACATCCCCACGGGAGTACCGTTCTCGGAATAGCGCGATACTATGCCGACTGCATATATGTTCTCGATGTAGACCTTGAGCAGTGACGGAAAAGAGCCGTCCCAGAACGGCGCGGATATGACTATCTTGTCTGCTTCCGCAAACTGATGTGCATATCTGAACATCGGGTCGTCAAGCTTTCCTGCCGCGAGCAGAGAGGTGCGCTTTTCGAGCATTTCCTCACTGAGCGGCTTTATGTCCTCAGCGGGGAGGTACAGCTCTGTGTATTCTCCCATTTTTGCGAGGACTGCCCTCGCAAGGCGGTCGGTGCGTGAATCGCTCCGCACACAGCAGTTGATGTACAGGGTCATATTATCATCCTCCGTTTCGTTCAGCGGGACTGCACTGCTTCGCTTTTTTTCCGCAGAATACGATAGCGGAGCCATATGCAAGAGTTACTATTCCCGCGATGATATAGCTTGCCGTCCAAGGCAGGTTGAAGCCTATGCGTGCGTTGAGGATATAGCTCGCGACAACGTACATATAGAACATTCCGGGGATAAGAGCCATGATGTACGGCATTTTGTTCCGCATCATATATATGCATATCATTGAAAATGCGAACACTGCGGTCGATTCGTTCGCCCACGAGAAATACCTCCAGAGGACGTTGAAGCCGTCAGTATCTGCCTTTGCATAGATAAGTATTCCTGCAACAACTGTGAATATCACAAGAGCAAGCAGAAGATTCTTCTTTTTCTTTTGGGTGTCGATATGGAACGCTTCTGCAATTATTATCCTCAGCGAGCGCAGAGCTGTATCGCCCGAGGTCACAGGGAGCACGATAACGCCGATTATAGCAATGACTCCGCCCACTCCTCCGAGCATATCCTTTGCGATAACGCCTACTGCCGTTGTCGGCTGAGTATGGAGGATATCGTTAGTGAGCAGACCCGCATTCACGGCTCCCATTGCGGCAGCCGCCCACACCATCGCGATGAAGCCCTCGAGTATCATCATGCTGTAGAAGGTAGTCCTGCCCTCGCGCTCGTCAGCGATAGTACGCGAGACAAGTGTTGCCTGTGTTGAGTGGAAGCCCGATACTATGCCGCAGGCGACTGTCACGAAGAAAATGGGGATAAAATGCTCGCCGTACGGATTCGTGAACGACACTCCCGTCCATATCTCATCGAGCCTGTAGCCCTTGATGAAGAGTCCCGCGCATACTCCGACAGCCGAGAGAAGCAGTATTGCTCCGAAAATAGGGTATATCCTGCCGATTATCTTATCTATCGGCAGAAGCGCCGCAATGATGTAGTAGGCGAATATCACTCCGTAAACTATCCATATAACAGGATTTTCGAGCGTGCTTTTCTGCCCGATTATCTGCGTAATAAAGATGTCGCCGGGAGTGTAGATGAATACAACTCCGAGAAGCAGAAGAAGCAGGCACACAAATACGTTGTAGACCGTATATACATACTTGCCGAGAAATCGCCTGACAAGCGAGGGCATCTGCTCGCCGCCGTTGCGGACGGATATCATGCCGCTCATATAGTCGTGGAAGGCGCCGCCTATCACACAGCCTATCGGTATCGTGATAAAGGCTATCGGTCCGAATAGTATACCCTGTATCGGTCCGAGTATGGGACCTGTTCCTGCGATGTTGAGAAGCTCGATAAGACTGTTTTTCCACTTCTTCATCGGTACATAATCCACGCCGTCGTAATTCTCGACAGCGGGAGTTTTCCTGTCCGATGGCTTCATTACCTTCTCACAGAACCTTCCGTAGAGGGCTCCGCCGATGATAAGCACTCCAATTCCTAATAAAAATGATAGCATCAATCTCATCCCTTGATATTATGTTGGTTCGTTCGGTTTCAAGCGCATGGTTGCTGACGAGTTCCTTCGCCCTCATCATGAACAATATCGAAGCGGTCATTGCCGATGAGGAAGAAGTCGCCTCCTTGCGGTGTCATCGCCACAAAAGATGGCTCAGGTACAAATAAAACAGCCATAAATCATCAAGTGCCTTTCTTACAGCTGTTATTTTTACGTGAGGCTTCATCTGCGTCAGCTCTCATGAGCAGCGAAAAACTTTTAGATGTCAAATACATGATAGCATATTTTTGTGTAGAATTTGCTGAAAATATATGAACAGATTTAAAATACTTATAAACTATATCCGAACAGTTCGACACTGCGTCAGACAGCACCGTATCTGACAAACTTGAATATCTTCTACAGAGCAAACATAGGAATAAAAACAGCCGAACTCAACAAAAACAAAGCCGCTTTTCTTGATATAGCAATCAGGACTTGCAATGCAGTATGAGCTGAAAACACTGATAGGATAACAGGCTGCACGCTTGATTATTATCGTGAAATGTGGTACAATATATCCACCAACAGCTTTGAAGAGTTCCTCAGTATGATTGTTGAAAGCGGAATGAAGTTTTTCAGCCCGACTGAGCTATTCAAACATAAAAAGTAAAGCAGGTGTATCATGAGACTATTTGCATCGATTCAATTAGAAGACAACATAAAAAGCGTCCTAACTGAGGCACAGAAAGCTCTGCGCAAAGGCGGTTACAGCGGGCGATTCACGGATATCAGCAGCCTTCATCTGACGCTCGCTTTCATCGGCGAGTACAGCTCTCCCGACCGCGTAATGGACGCAATGGAGCGTGTGGATTTTGCTGCGTTTCCTGTCAGACTCAGCGGATATGTCGGTAACTTCGGCGACCTGCTGTGGGCAGGTACGGAGCACTCTGCGGAGCTCGAAGGTCTCGCGAAGAAGCTGCGGCATGAGCTCGCGGAGGAGCAGATACCGTTCGACAAAAAGAAGTTCAACCCGCACATTACGCTCGTGCGAGACTCGTACATCGGCAGGGGCAATTCGTTCCGCTTTTCCGATGTTCAGCTTGAGCAGGCGGAGATGATTGTGCGCGGTATCTCGCTCATGCGCACCGACTTCGGCAAGCACGGCGCGGTCTATACGGAGGTCGGATATGTCGGCTGCACAGACGACCTGCTCGGCTGAAAAACGAGGCTTTTGACTTTGAAAGGAGCGGCAAGAATGATTTCTGTAGTTATCCCCGCACACAACGAGGAGAAGTATATCGGCAAGTGCCTGAGCGCCGTAAAGAGCGCGGCGAAGTATGTTCCCGACAGCGTGGAGATGATAGTTGTCGCAAATCGCTGCACTGACAAAACAGCCGCGATAGCGGAGCGCTTCGGCGCGCATGTGCTGAACAACGAAGACAAGTGCATTGCGGCAGTCCGCAACACGGGCGTGAGAGCTGCACGCGGAGAGATAGTCGTGACCATCGACGCTGACAGCCTTATGACGAAGTATTCGCTCGCCGAGATAAAGGGCAACCTCGAAAGCGGCGTTTACGTCGGCGGAGGAACGAATCCGAAATTCGACAGAATGTCACTTGGCATAGCGGCTTCAACGCTTTATGTTGCGGTGAATCTGATTCCCGTAATGTTCAAAAACGGAGGCTATCTCAGCGGAGCGATGTTCTGGTTCAGAAAGAGCGATTTTGACGCGATAGGCGGCTTTGATGAGACGCTTGTCAGCCTCGAGGATATGGAATTCGCAAAGCGCCTCAAAGCGCACGGCAAGCTCAGCGGCAGGAAATACGGCACGCTGAAAAAGTCGTATGTTCTCACCTCGGCGCGCAAATTTGACGAGTTCGGCGACTGGTACCTGATAAAGAACCGCTCCCTCACCAAGCGCATCTTCACGGGCAGGGACAGGCAGGCGGCTGACGAGTTTTACTATGATGTGCGATGATAAAATGGAGACGGTCACACGGCAGTAAAACTGCTGCAAAAAAATGGCTCGCATATGAAGCATAACGTTCATATGCGAGCTTTTTTATTATATCATGCCGCTGTGATAGCCGAATATCTTTCCGAAGAAAGTATCCTGTCCATTACAGACTCGGGAGAGCATTCGCCTCCCATGACCATATCAAATACAGCGGGAGAGTAGCCTGATACCAGAGCCGCTCCTGTTTCCGAACGGTTCACGGGCACAGCGTCACAGCGTGCGTTTACGTTCCAGAACACGATATCGGGCAGTCTGTAGCCATACCCTGCGTAGAGCTTTCTCATCTCACGGAACATGGGCTCATCATTGCCGCCGACTATGCAGCAGTCAAACTGCATATCGGAGATTATGTAGAGCTTTGAGGGCATATCGCTCTCGGGGACGCGGTTCTTCACAGCTGTACGGAGTATCAGGGTGAATACCGCCTCAAGGTTGGTATTCGCTATTTCGTTGAATGTTCGGCAGTAGTTCACCTTTTCAACGATATTGCCGCCCTTTATTTCCACGAGACGAGGAGTCTCGGAGAAGGTGATGAAGTGGTTTGCGAATGCGCCCGTGTTGTGCTCGGCGAAGTATATGCCCAGCGACAGAGCCGCGTCTATGGGACGTATACCTCCGCATCCACAGGTCATGGAGCCTGAACCGTCGATTACAGCAAGGGCGTTTTCACGCTTTGACGCTGTCAGGTCGGGCAGGGACTTCCATGCCGCGTCCAGTGACATGATTTCAGCGGCGGAGACATCTCCCATAGCCGCACGGACTATGTCATAGGGGTACAGTCTGTCGGCGTGGAGCTTTACCTCGCCGCTGTGTACCTTGTTCAGGTAATCAGAGTAGCGTTCACCGTCGTTGCGTATGAACGCACCTCTGTACTTGAACATAGCGCACGAGGGCTGTATTTCGTATCTGAACGTGTAGTCACGCTCGCGGAGACGGTTCTCCAGTATGTCGGTGTAGCGGCGGAGCGCGGACAGAGTCTTTCTGTATGTGCGCTCGGTCATACCGAGGGAAGCCGCAAGGCGTCTGCCCATATTGCGTGTCTCCTTAGAGGAAGCATTCACGGAGGGCATCCACTTTGCAAGCAGAGAAGCGGGCTTCTTTGCGTTCATAGCAGCGATGTCCTTGTCGAGCTGAGCCTTTATGACTTCGACTGCGGCATACTCCAGTGGAGTACCGAGCAGTACGCACAGGTCGTCGTATCGACCGTATTCCGCGAACATGGGAACATTCTTCTTTACCGCATCGGGTGCTGTCCTGATAAGTGCGGCTATTGCGATACGGAAGAAACGTCTCTCACCGAGACCGCCTCTTGCGTCGCGTGCAAAGAAGACTATCTTCATAGTCTTGTCGGGGCCCTCAGCGTAAGCGCGTGTTACAACGTCGGCTATTTCTGCCGCTGTTGAGTTTCTCATAGCGCCCGCCTTGAAGAACATATCAAGGCCGAAGGACTCGGATGAACGGTAAGCAGTACCGCCGTTCTCGGTGTATGTCATGTTGGATTCGTTCTTTAAGTAGTTAAGCATATTTCTGCTCCTTTCAAGTCAGGATTTTTCCTTTTTTCATGCTGCTGCTGACTTAGCTCGGCTCATTTTCATCGCAGTGCTTGGACCCGTAGGAAGCTCTCTGCGTCCCTGAATTAATGCTGTCAGAGCCGTATGTGTAATGAAATTCAAGACGCGGTAAGGTCGATTCATAAATTTCCAGCGAATTGCTGTTTGCGTCTTATTTGTGTACGCAGCTGCTGTATATTACAGCTGCGTGAAATGTGCAAGGCGCTTTTATGATCCTATAGTAACAGTATAGTCATTGTATTTGCTGTGAACGCCTTATGGGTATGCAAGGCACAATGATCAATAACCTTTTGATTCCAACATCGGCTGTATGTGCCTTTAACTCGTCGCTTTGGGAGTCGAACCCGTTCTTGCGAACTGCCTGTTCTGCTGTACGCGGCGAAAAATCGACCTTTTATCGCTCAGACGGCAAACGCCGCTCAACGGCTCCGTCGGGTCGGTCTGAGGAGCTGTTCGCTCCCCTTTCCTTTAGCTTGATTCCAGTATATCACATGAACAGGAAATAATCATATAAAATTTTCTGCACACACTCGGGCGGCGTATTGCAAAAGGAGAGATTTTCTGTTAATATATAAATGTGGGAAGGAGTGACAATTATGGCAGGATTCTCAGAGCTTATCAAGAATTTCGACAAAACACGCGACTATGTCCGCGACTTTTTCATATACGGATGCAAGGTCAGGAGCGATTTCGACCGCAAGAGCATCCGCACCTACGGAGACGAAAAGCGCCGTGTTGAGAGCTGGATGGGCGACTATATGCGCTATGACGATTCGTTACGCGGAAGAAGCGTCTCTATTTCGGTAGACAGCGGTCATATCCCCGAGAATCCGCTGTATAACGCCTATTATTCCAAGAGCTTCACTGATAATGACATACGTCTGCACTTCCTTCTGACCGACATTTTGCAGGACGGGCAAAGCAGAACGCTCAAGGAGCTTGTGGATAGTCTGAATGCGGAATATGAACAGCTGTTTGACGAGCAGACCGTCCGCAATAAGCTGAGGGAGTACGTGGACGAGGGCATAATAATAGCCGAGAAACAGGGCAAAACGCTGTATTATTCGCTTTCCCGCGACACGGCTGACGACTTTGTCCGCGAGTACAAGGGACTCGACGACGCATTGAGGTTCTTCTCGGAAACTCAGCATTTCGGCATTATAGGCAACAGCCTCCTCAAAATGCTCGGACTAACGAACGACATCTTTTTTATAAAGCACAACTACATCATACATACGCTCGAGGATATCCTCATCCCCGATATCCTGACAGCGATAAACGAAAAACGCAGTATTTCGTTCACATCGTTCTCTGATAAAATGAAAAGAGAGGGAGACGACCTCGGCACGGAGAATAAGGCAGTCCCTATGAGGATACTCGTATCCGTGCAGACAGGACGCCGCTATCTTGCTGCATATATCCCGAACTACAGGCGATTTTCCGCATTCCGTCTTGATAATATGAAAGCTCTGAAAATGGAAGGATGCTATGAAAACTATGACGCGCTGAAAGACAAGTTCGAGCGGAATATTCGCCATTGCTTCGGAGTATCCTTCGGCATGAGGAGAGAAGCAGGCGCTGTAACTCCCATGAAGATAACGTTTTACGCCGACGAGAAGAAAGAAGCATTTATAATCGACCGCCTCGAGCGCGAGAAGCGCTGCTGCACGCTCGAACACACGGGTGAGCACCTGTACACCCTGACCGCTGACGTTTTCGACCCGAATGAGATAATGCACTGGGCTAAGACCTTCATCGGCAGGATAGTCAGCATAGAGGGCGGCGCAGATACGGTCAGGGCGCGATTCTACGATGATATCAGGCGAATGAACTCGATGTACGGCGGTGATGAAGATGAATCTGTTCAGTGAGATATACGGAACTTATTTCCGAGTGGCGGCTAAACTGCTCGAAAATGAGGTCACAGACGAAAAAACAGTACGCGAGACTGTGCTCCGTGACGGCTTCCGCGATTCTGTGCTTTTTCTTCCGCAGAAGCTCATACCGAGCGGAGAGGACTGGGGGCTGTTCAGGCGCACTGCCGACGGAAATCTCCGAAGGATAACGAAAAAAGCACCTGTTAAGGTGCTGACAAGGCTGCAAAAGATGTGGCTGAAGGCAAAGCTCAGCGACCCGAGGATAAGGCTGTTCATGGACAGTGAGACGCTCGCTTCTCTGGAGCAGAGGCTCGCAGATGTGCCTCCGTTGTACGGCAGGGAGCAGTTTTGCTTCATCGACAGATTTCTCGACAGCGATGACTACAGCGACGAAAAATACATACAGAACTTCCGAACCGCGCTTGATGCAGTAAAACGCAGAAGGATAGTGTTTATCGAGTTCGTTTCGGGACACGGCAAGCGTATGAGCGGCAGATTTGTGTTGCTGAAAATGGAGTATTCTCCTAAAAACGATAAATTCCGCGCATATTGCTATCAACTGCAAAATGAAAAGGTCAGAAGCAGCGGGATCATCAATATCGGGCGGATAACAAAAATCGAGGACACGGGAAGAGCTTACAGAGCTCCCGTTTCTATGGACGAATACTTCTCAAGCCGCAAATGTAGTACGCCTGCGATGATAAGGGTCAGCACAGAGCGCAACGGCGTTGAGCGTTTTATGCTTGAATTTGCTTCTTACGAGAAGCACACGGTACGCAACCTTGAAACAGGGCAGTATAACGTGGAATTGTGGTATGACCAGCAGGATGAAACAGAACTGCTCATCCGTCTCCTGAGCTTCGGACCCGTAATTGAGATATTCGGTCCCGAGCACCTGAGAGAACAGGCAAAACAACGCATAAAACGGCAGGCAGAGCTGCTTGAAAAATACAAATAAAGAGCGCGTAAAATGAGGTGAACTATGCTAAAGCTTTTTTCACGCACCGCAACGATCGCGGCTTGCATCGCATTGACAGCAGCGCTGCTGCCGTGTACGTCGTCCGCTGATACGCAGCCGCTCGCTGACAGCGGACTCGACTACAGCGAATACGTCGGGACGGTAAACAATCCCGCAGCAGGCTACACGAACACGATATGGGCAGTCTGCAAGCCCGACTCTACTCCCGTATACTCGCCGACCGCAAAGCTCGTGCTGTTTTTCATCGACATCGGTGCCTTCTCCTCGGGCATGAACGGCACCAAAAACTCCGACGGCACCTACACCGCATGCGAGGATATCCCGCTCGACGAGACCTTCTTCGATTCGTGGAGGCAGACCTTCGAGAACTGCCGCAAAAACGGCTGTACCGTAGCTGTGCGGTTCCGATATGACGCGAACGGCTCCGACAACCCCGAGCCCGCGAGCTTTGACGCGCTGCTCTCGCACATCGACCAGCTCACCAAGCACGATTTCTTCGGTCAGGCAGGCGATATGCTCGTCTATGTGGAGTCGGGCTTCGTCGGCAAATGGGGCGAACAGCACGGCGGCAATTACACCTCCCTCGAGTACAAGGCGAGGCTGCTGCAAAAGCTGCTCGAAGCCGTTCCCGACCCTGTCCCCGTGACTGTGAGAACGCCGAATATCTTCGCTGAATGGGCGGGGATAAAGCAGTCGGAGATAAGCGGCAGCGAACTCGTGGACAGCCTCACATCGAGCAAATACTGTCCCGACATACAGAAATACCGCGCACGGATAGGGCTGTATGACGACGGCTACATGGGCAGCGACAGCGACCTCGGCACCTATGCTGACCGCGTTTCCGATACGACATGGCTCGGGCGGCAGACCCTGACCTCCTACTTCGGCGGCGAGTTTTCGGGCAATCTCGAGTTCGCGCAGAAGTACGGCACCTACCTCCCCGAGAATGCGATACCCGAGATGTACAAGACGCATCTCAGCTACATAAACTCGAACATTTTCCAGCTCTACAAGAACTATACCTTCGGCGCGGACTGCGATGTTTCGGGCGTCGACAACTCCGCATACTACGGCAGCACCACCTTCGATTTCATACGCGACCACCTCGGCTACAGGCTCGTTCTGCGCGGCTCCGAGCTCACTCCCGAGACTGTGCAGGGCGGCACGGCGGACGTGAGATTCACGGTCGAGAACACGGGATTTGCAGGCATTATCCCGCCCTGCCGCTCCTATGTCATACTCGAGCGTGACGGCTTGTACCACTGCGCAAAGGCGGATATCGACTGCCGCGAATGGCGCTCCTGCACCAAGACCGTGAATTCGTTCAGCGTACAGCTTCCCGACGACATAGAGGCTGGCAGCTGGAACGTTTATTTCAAGGCGGATATCGGTCACGAGTTCACGCCCGAGGCTCCCGAAAAGGGTGCTGTCCGTTTCGCGAACAACGGCACATGGAACGGCGTGCTCGGAGCGAATCTGCTCGGCAGCATCAACGTGAAAAAGGCTGATGCTCCGACCTCGGGAGGCGGCTTCTGCGTGGTCGGCTGCGAGGACGGCGCAAGCTCGAAAATGTACTCATACCGCGATATCATCACCGTTGACGGAGCGCTCTCCCACGCGAACGAGTGGACGGCTGAAAACGTCATCGCAAAGTCAGAGAGCGGCACGGAGATGTCCGTCCGCGCGGACGGGAAATACCTCTACGTCATGGCGAAGATGCCGACGGGAGCAAAGGCGCCCGTGTACAATATTCAGCTCCACCGCGCAGGCGACAACGAGTATTTCTGGCTGTACTACGCCTCAAACGGCTTTGTCTACTTCAACAAGTCCGCATACGACGGCTGTCTGTGCAAGTGGCAGGGCGACACGGTCGAGTACCGCCTGCCGTTCGATATTTTCGGCATCAGCGGCGGCGACGAGCTCAAGGATATCCGCGTATTCCTGCAGGACAGCGGCAATGACTGGAAGCTCATGGGCGATATATCGGCAAAGGAGGTTGCCGTACCCGATACTCCCGCAGAGTTTGAAGCCGCGGAAAAGCTGCTCATCGGCGACGCCAACTGCGATAAAAAGGTCACGGTAGCGGACGCGGTCGCGATACTGCAATACATCGCCAACAAGGACAGATTTATGCTGACTGGGGCGGGCAGAAAAAACGCGGACTGCTGCAATGTCGGCGACGGAATAACGGGCAGTGACGCGCTCGCGATACAGAAGCTCGACGCGGGAGTCATAACGAGTCTCCCGCTCACAACAGCAGACCAACAATGAAAACAGCTCATGTTTCGGAGGGCCTCCCCTTCTCTGCTCAATGTTCACATGAACGCGGGAAAAAACTGTCCGAAGCAATGAACAGCACCTGATAAATGAAAAACAGGCTCCCGACGTGGGAGCCTGTTCGTTTTATTCAGCCGCAGTTGTAGTCTGAGCGCGGTCCTTGGGGACAGTCTTGGTGCAGAGCCACTCGCACCACTGAGTGTAGTACATACCCATCGGGTGGACTCCGTCATGGGTGTAGTTCTGATTGAAGTAGCCGTACTCGTCATCGTAGAGCTCGTTGATATCGAGATAGAACACGCGCTTATTGTCCGCGAGGGAGGCAATGCCGCTGTTGAGGTCGTCGATTGAAGCATTGGTGATGACGCCGTTCTCCGCGTAGGACGAAACATGGAGGTTAGCCTGCACGTAGATGATAGCGTCGGGCTGATGTACCTTGAGCTTCTCTACTATCGCGCGGTAGGAGGTCAGAACATACTCATGGTCGTTGCCGACCTCATTTATGCCGAGCATAACATAGACCTTACCGTACTGCTTTGCGTCTATCAACTGGTCAAAGGTCTTGCCATTGACGGTGGTCTTGTTTATCTGGTCAGTCGAGAGACCCTCCGTGCAGAAGAAGTCAGAGTTCTCGAAGTCACCGTAATCCTTTATCCCGACGGTACGAGAGTCACCTATGAAGAGCGCATCATCGAAGTAAGAGAGGTCACTCTCGACGAAGATGTCAGGCTGAGCAGGAGCGGTAGTCGTCTCCGTTGCGGCGGGCTGACCCTCAGCGGAAGCAGTACCCGTGCCTGTAACGGCGGGAGCCGTGCCGTCAGCCTGAGTAACAGGCTCGCCCTCGGGAGTTGTAGTCTGCTCCTTGTTCCTGTTGACTACGGGCGGAGCCGCCGCCGCAGGCTTCTCCGCTAAGGCGCTCGACGTCCATATCTTGTGGAGTATGAGCGGCGAAGCGATGAAGCAGGTCGACAACAGGAGCAGAGTATATGCGCACTGTTTGAATTTATTCATAATAACCGAAGTCTCCTTAGAAAGTGTAATACAGGAACGGATCATCCTTACCCTGATACATACAGTATACGGAAGCCCAGAACACTATGAGAAGCAATATCACGATGAAATAGGAATCCTTTATCTTTTTGTAAATCTTTTCAGGGATATTGGTCGAGAATATGGTGCCTGCGACGAAGTATTTCCAGTAGATGCGGAAGAACTTTGCGAAATCTCCGCTGTTGACCGCATAGGTCTTGACGGGGAATATCGGAACAAGCCTCGAGAAGTAGATACCGAGCTCTCTGAAGTCCGTTATCGCGAAGAGAAGCCATGTGAGCGGTATCACGAGGAACATATACAGATGTCCGACTATCTTGTACTTATTGAGGAAGTCGCCTATCACGAAGCGTTCGAGCATTATCAGTCCGAAGAGGACCATGCCCCAGATGACGAAGTTCCAGCTCGCGCCGTGCCATACTCCCGTGAAGAGCCATACAACAAAGAAGTTGCGGACTACGAGCGATGTCTTTACGCGGTTGCCTCCGAGCGGAATGTACACATACTCCTTGAACCAGTTTCCGAGGGTCATATGCCATCTGCGCCAGAACTCGCCCATTGTCGTGGACATATACGGGTGATTGAAGTTCTGCGGGATATCGAAGCCCATAATGCGCCCGAGACCGATCGCCATATAGGAGTAGCCGCAGAAATCGAAATAAATCTGGAAAGTGAAGGCGATTATTCCGAGCCACGCCAGCTTGGTAGAAATGCTCTGATAGCCGATATCGCCTATTTTTTTCCACAAGCCGCCCACCTGATTTGCGAGCAGCACCTTGTATCCGAGTCCGATAGTGAAAGTCTTGAGTCCATCCTCAACGCGCTTGATGCTGTGAGTGCGGTTCCTCAGCTGAGCCGCGACCGTCTCGTACTTGACGATAGGTCCCGCGATGAGCTGAGGGAACATACTGATGTACGCGCCGTAGTTGATGAGGTTCGTCTCCGCCTTAGCCTTGCGCCTGTAAACGTCGACGATGTACGACACGTTCTGGAACGTGTAGAAGCTGATACCTATCGGCAGGATAATGTTCCTGACGGGCAGGTCGTTCTTCAGCAGAAGGTTTATGTTGCTGAAGGCAAAGCCCGTATACTTGAAAAAAGCGAGCCACCAGAAGTTGAAGATTATGCCGATGACGAGCCACAGCTTGCCCGCCTTGCGGAAGTTTTCGATAAACTCTCCGATGATGAAGTTGAACAGTATCGTAAGCAGGAAGAGCACGATATATATCGGTCTTTTCAGCACGCCCATGCTGTAGAAGAAGATACTGCCCGCGAATAACGTTGCATTTTTATATTTCGTCGGGACGAGCCCGTAAACTATCATAAATGCAGGAAGGAATAAAAAAATAAACTCCAAACTGCTGAATACCATCTTACCACCCTTTAATAACCTGTTTTTTGTTCTACGGAGCGGCTTTTGTTAATCTTTTTGTCTATATATAAAGCCGTAAAATAAGGAACTCAAATGTCCCTATATACTATTCTACACGGTATTTCCTCAAATGTCAATAAGCAAAGTCAAATGTAGCAATTTGTCACATTTCGGCGAAAAACGCAGCTTCAAATCCGTGCATTTCTACATATTGCATAGCTCTCGGAGCTCTTTTCTGCCTCTGCGGCAGTCAGCTCTGCACGAACGTATTGACCAAAAATTGCGGCTCGCATTTGTACATTACTTCCAAAGTTTCCGCCGCAGTATTTACTTTTACATTGAAAAATACTATAATAAAAGGTAGATAATCGGTATGAAAGGGGCTTTCAGGAAGTCCCCGTCAAGGTCGGACAGCATATGCGCGCTCAGCGAGGCGCTCTGCTCCGCGACCGCAATTTTCGGTGAGGTATTATTATGATAAAGCATTTGTCAGGTGACTACGAGACCGTCGAATACGACAGCAAGCGGTCGATACTTCTTTACGATAACGACGATAATGAGGCATATCCCGTCCACTGGCACAATGCCGTGGAAATACTCATGCCAATGAAGAACTACTACACGGTCAAGGTCGGCGGCACCGACTACACCATCAAGGAGAACGAGGTGCTCATCGTACCGCCGGGAGAGCTCCACAGTATGCCCGCTATCCCCGGACGAAGGCTCATCTTCCAGTGCGACAACTCCGTCCTCGGGGACGTATCCGCGCTCGAGCCCGTCATGAGAAGCCTCACGGCTCCCCTGCTGATAACGCCCGAGTTCGACAAGGAGCTCCACGTCCTCGCGAAGAAGACCATGCTCGACATCTATGCCATGTACGGCACCAAGTCCGAGCTCGCGGACGTGAGGATATACTCCATGCTGATACAGCTCCTCATTGCCGTGCGCGAGTTTCACCTCGAGCAGAGCAAGAGCTCGCTATCGTGCGACGACGGCAAAATAGACGAGTATTCCGAGAAATTCAGCACCGTGATGAAGTACATCGACGCCAATTATATGTACGATATCTCCCTCGACCAGCTCGCAGACGTCGCAGGCTACAGCAAGTACCACTTCTCGCGCATATTCAAGCAGTACAACTCCATGTCGTATTTACAGTACATAAACGCCCGCAGGACGCGCTCGGCGGAGAACCTGCTCCTCGACCCCGATATACCGATAACGGAGGTCGCCATGCGTTCGGGCTTCAAGAGCCTGACCACGTTCAACCGCATATTCAAGGAGATAAAGCACTGCACGCCTACGGACTTCAAGAAGCTGTATTCAAAGACGGACTGAACGGCATTACGAACTGATGCAGGGGCGCTTTCGTGTTGCTCCCCTGCATTGCTCGGCATACAAAAAAAGACGGTATATCCGTCTTTTTTCATATCCGCAGCAAAAATTGTACGTACAGGAAAGAATTTTTCAAAAAACTATGGTATTTTTCCCGCGGGTGTGATATAATAAATGTGTATTTATATTTACAGTAATTAGGAGTGCTTGCCATAATGGATATAAAACGGACAGAGCTCGGCGAGAACATCGGCTTTACTTCAATTACAGACGAGAAGTTCAAGACCTGCTCTGTATACGTGAGGTTCATGACGCCTCTCGCACCTTCGGAGGCTGCCGCCAATTCCCTCGGGATAGGTGCACTGTCCGCCTCAAACAGTAAGCTGCGCTCGGTAGCGGAGCTCAACGAGCAGCTCTCGGCACTGTACGGCTCAGCTCTCAGCACCTTCATCCGCAAGCGCGGCGATATACAGGTGCTCGGACTGTCAGCCTCGTGGATATGCAATCGCTACTCGCTCGACGGCGAGGACATTGAGGGCGAGATGCTCGGCGTAGTGCGCGACTGTCTCTTCTCGCCCAACGTGAAGGACGGAGAGTTCGACGCCACGCCGTTCAGGATAACCAAGAACGACCTCCTCGACCGCATAGACGCGGAAATGAACAATAAGCGAAGCTATGCCCTCGCACGCGCTGCCGAGGCGGCATTCGTCGGCGAGCCCGCCGAGTGCTCGTGCTACGGAACGCGCGAGTCCGCCGAAGCTGTCACCGCTGCGGACGCCTACGCCGCTTACCTTAGGATATTGAAAACGGCTCAGGTCGAGATATACTATGTCGCTCCCGAGCCGAACGATAAAGCCGCGGAGATGTTCCGCCGCGAATTTGCCGCGATAGAACGGAAATCCCGCAAATGCACGTTCAGGACAGTCAGCCCCGCCAAGTCCGAGCCTTCGACGGTCACGGAGGAAATGGACGTGCTCCAGTGCAAGACCGCGCTCACGTTCAAGAGCGATTCGGACGATATATACGCCCTGCGCGTGATGAGCGCCATGCTCGGCGAAACGCCCGTATCGAAGCTGTTCGTCAACGTCAGAGAAAAGCTGAGCCTGTGCTACTACTGCGCGTGCAGGTATATCAGCTCCAAGAACACGCTGACCGTTGATTCGGGCGTGGAAAAGGTCAACATCGAAGCCGCCGAGCAGGAGATACTCCGTCAGCTCGACGAGATAAAGAACGGAAACATCACCGACACCGAGCTTGAGAGCGCTCTGCTCTCGCTGGACAACGCGCTCGCAGCGATTGGAGATACGCCCTCGTCGTACTCGTCATGGTACTTCGAGCGCTTCTGCGACGGCGTCAGCGTCGACCCGCAGCAGCAGGCTGCCCTATACCGCGAGGTCACGAAGGAGCGCGTCATCGCAGCCGCACAGTCGCTCACGCTCGACAGCCGCTACTATATGCTTTGCAGGGAGGATAACGCATAATGGAAAGAAATATCCTCACAAGCAGGGTCACGGGCGACAGCTGCATACACGTCAAGCACCCGAGCGGTCTCGACATCTACATCTGCGAGATGAAGGGCTTCAGCACCGTTGAGGCGCTCTTCGGCACGAAATACGGCTCGATTAATACGATGTTCAAGACACGCGGGGACAAGGACTACACCACCGTCCCCGAGGGCATAGCCCACTTCCTCGAGCACAAGCTCTTCGAGAACGAGGACTGCGGAGTTTTCGAGCTATACGCCAAGACGGGAGCCTCGGGCAACGCCTTCACCTCGTTTGACAAGACCTGCTACCTCTTCGGCTGCTCGAAGAATTATACCGATAATCTGCGGATACTGCTCGACTTCGTGCAGAAGCCGTACTTCACAAAGGAAAACGTCGACAAGGAAATGGGGATAATCGGTCAGGAGATACAAATGACCAACGACAACCCCGAATGGCGCGTTTTCTTCAATATGCTGCGGTGTATGTACCACGCTCACCCCGTGCGCATTGACATCGCGGGCACTAAGGACAGCATCGCGCAGATAGACGCTCCCCTGCTGTACAAGTGCTACGACACCTTCTACAACCTCAATAATATGGCGCTTTCGATTGCGGGCAACGTCAGCGCGGACGAGGTGCTCGCGGTATGCGACGAGCTGCTCAAGCCCTGCGAGGACAAGGGGCTCGAGACCGTCTTTCCCGACGAGCCCGATACGATAGTCCAGCCCGAGATACGCGAGAAACAGCACATCGGCACGACTATCTTCCACATCGGCTTCAAGTGCAGACCGTGCTCGGGAGAGGAGCGGCTGAAAAAGTCTATGGCAGGCTCGCTCGCGTCGGCGATACTCACCGACGCCTCGACCGATATGTACGTTAAACTCCTTGAGAGCGAGGTCATCAACTCCACGTTCGGAGCCGAGGTTTTCTGCGGAGACGGCTACTTCTCCGTAATATTCAGCGGCGAGTCCGACGAGCCCGAAAGGGTGCGCGAGGCTGTCCTCAACGAAGTGGAGCGCATCTCCCGCGAGGGCGTCGACGAGAACATCTTCCGCAGGATAAAACGCTCGACCTACGGTCTGCTCATACGCGAGCTCAACAACGTCGACGCTGTGGCTAACCTCATGATAAACAGCCATATCGACGGCGTAGCGCCATATGACGCGATAGATACCATCTCCGCACTCACCGCGGACGATATCAACAACTTTATCAGGAATGAGCTGCGGAGCGACAGAGTCGTTCTGTCAGTAATAGAAAAGGACGGTGGTTCACCATGATCAACGCTGCAACAACTATCTTTTCACAAATGCTCGGCCCGCACAGGATCGAATTCCCGAACCTCGGCTTCGGCTTCACCATTGACCCGACAGCCTTCACCGTTTTCGGACTCGATATCCAGTGGTACGGCATCATCATCACCCTCGGACTCATCCTCGCGATAATCTACGTCTTCCCGAGAATGAAGCGCTTCGGCATCGACTCCGACAGAGCCGTTGACGCAGTCATCGGCGGAGTGCTCGGCGGCATCGTCGGCGCAAGGCTGTACTACGTCATCTTTAACTGGGATGACTACAGCAAGGGCTCCGTCGGAGCTACACTAAAGGCTGTCATCAACACCCGCAACGGCGGACTTGCGATATACGGCGGCATAATCGGCGCCTTTGTGGTCGGCTTCATCATCTGCAAGCTGCGCAAGGTGAGGATACTCCCCATGCTCGACGTCACCGTGCTCGGACTGCTCATAGGTCAGGGCATCGGACGCTGGGGCAACTTCGTCAATCAGGAGGCATTCGGCACTAACACCGACTTTTTCCTCGGAATGACGGGCGGTACGATACAGCGCACGATAAACAATGCCGTGCAGATAGGCGGCGATATGTACAACAACGGCACCCCAGAAATGATGTGGGAAAAGGCGGTTCACCCGTGCTTCCTCTACGAGTCGGTATGGTGCATACTCGGCTTCGTCATTTTAGCTCTTATCTCCAAGAAGAGACGCTACGACGGACAGATTTTCCTGATGTACATGGCATGGTACGGCTTTGAGAGATTCTTTGTCGAGGGTCTCCGCACGGACAGCCTCATGATAGGCAATATCCGCGTATCACAGGCACTTTCCGCTATCATATTCATAGCGTCCGTCATAATCCAGATAGTAATGTTCTCACGCATAAAGCGCGACCCCGAGAGCTTTGTGCTCTAT
Source organism: Anaerotruncus sp. MC2020 (assembly GCA_000701945.1). Classification (GTDB taxonomy): domain Bacteria; phylum Bacillota; class Clostridia; order Oscillospirales; family Ruminococcaceae; genus Ruminococcus; species Ruminococcus flavefaciens_B. The sequence continues at coordinate 8,293 of JNKE01000017.1, read as the reverse complement.
GCAAGCACCGAGGAATCGCGTATGCTCATCGAGGAATCACGCCGCAAGGCTATGGGAATCAAGGGCGCTGACGCCATGATGGGCGGAAACGACGAGATAGGCGACCTCTCTGACGACGACGATGAGATAGGCATACTCCCCGATGAGGACGACGACGAGATAGGCATTCTCCCCGACGAGGACGACGATGACGAGTTCTTCGCGGAGGCTGAGAAGAAGCTCAATGCCGCAAAGGACAAGGTCGAGGACGCTGTCGGGACAGCCGAGGATAAGGTCGAGGACGCTGCTGAATCCGTGAAGGATAAGGCAGAAGAGGCTGTTGAAGCTGTCAAGGACAAAGCCGAGGAGCTGAAGGACAAGACTGAGGACGTTGCTGAATCCGCAAAGGACAAGGCAGAAGAGGCTGTTGAAGCTGTCAAGGACAAAGCCGAGGAGCTGAAGGACAAGACTGAGGACGTTGCCGAATCCGCAAAGGACAAGGCAGAAGAAGCTGTTGAAGCTGTCAAGGAAAAGGCTGAGGATACAGCTGATAAGGCTGCCGATACCGCAGGCGACAAGTACGAGCAGCTCGCCGAGAAGCACGACGAACGCCTTTCGGGCGGCTCGGGCAAGGGCGGTCACAGCAAGAAGAAAAAGCACAAGAAAAAATAAGGAGGACTTTTACATATGGCACAGATAATCGACGGAAAAGCAGTTTCCGCAAGCGTAAAGGCTGAGGTCGCAGAGGAGACCGCAAGGCTCAAGGAATCAAACGGCTTGAAGGTAGGTCTCGCGGTAGTTATCGTGGGAAATGACTCCGCTTCACGCGTTTACGTCAACAACAAGAAGAAGGCTTGCGAGGCCGTGGGCTTCCAGTCGTTCGAGTACGCTCTCGACGAGAACACAACGCAGGAGCAGTTGCTCGACCTCGTGAACGTCCTCAACCGCGACGACCGCGTGAACGGCATACTTGTTCAGCTCCCGCTGCCCAAGCACATCGACGAGAAGGCTATCATCAACGCTATCTCCCCCGCCAAGGACGTTGACGCATTCCACCCCGAGAACGTCGGCAGGATAATGATAGGCGAGTATTCCTTCCTCCCCTGCACTCCCGCAGGCGTTATGCGCCTCATCGAGAGCACGGGCGTTGACATCACAGGCAAACAGTGCGTAGTCATCGGAAGAAGCAACATCGTCGGCAAGCCGCAGGCAATGCTGCTGCTCCAGAAGAACGGCACTGTTACGATATGCCACTCCAAGACCAAGAACCTCAAGGAGATATGCCTCGGAGCTGATATCCTCGTAGTCGCTATCGGACGCGCCAAGTTCGTCACAGGCGACATGATAAAGGAGGGCGCAGTCGTTATCGACGTCGGCATGGACCGCGACGAGAACGGCAAGCTCTGCGGAGATGTTGACTTCGAGTCCGCGGAGAAGAGAGCGGGCTATATCACTCCCGTCCCCGGCGGAGTCGGACCCATGACCATTGCAATGCTCATGAAAAACACGCTCACAGCCGCTAAACAGCAGGCGGGCATAGAATAAGAATAAAAGCCATAGGGAATCCCCTATGGCTTTTTGTTTGCAAAAACACGTTCATCTATTGTAGGGGCGCCCTTCGGGCGTCCGCCATTTGCCGGTTTTTTCGCGGACCGCCAAAGGCGGCTCCTGCATTTCTTATTTTATAGGCGCAAGGAACTCCGTAAATGTCACATCATAGTCGTAGTTCGTGCCGTCCATGACCATATGCATCGAGTAGAGGTGCTGCTCCTCGCCGTACTTCAAGGTAAACTCCTTATCCTCGGAATTGTAATTCATTTCCTTCGCGACGAAGCTCACGCCCTCATCAGTGACATCGGTTATCGTGATGATGATCGCCTCTCTGTTCCCGAAGACTTTCTCGTTCCTGAGCCATTCGCCGTTGTAGATCTCGACATACCAGTCGCCCTTGCGGACGGTGTATGTACTGTCGAACTCACCGTGTCCGAGGTCCTGACCATCAATACCGTAACCGCCGTAGGTGACGTGTACCGCCATAGTCGCGCGCGGCACGCTGAGCTCCTCGATGAGAGCCTTTCGCATGAGGCAGAGGTCATACACGTCGAGGACGCCGTCATTGTCGTAGTCGACCGCCGACCAGTCCCTCATCTTCACCTCTTCCGAGCCGAGGAGCCACTTCTGCATGAGCACCACGTCCGCGACCGTGAGCAACCTGTCATTGTTGAGGTCGCCCATGAACTGCGGCTCGTGTACGTACTGCCCCGCGGGGATGATAATGTTCCTGCCCATGGTATAGAAATCGAGCGTATCGCCTTGTCTGATATTATCGAAATTGTACGGAAAGTCCAGTCCATTCAGTTTCAGCCTGTAGTTGTAGTAATTTGCCTCGTCGGGGGTCATTCTCAGATTGATAGTGTCATATGACGGCTTCAAGCCCTTTTCGGTTTTAGCCGAGTATACCGTGAATGTCTTCTTTTCGCACATCTGCGTGATATTTCCCGTCTTATCGAACTTCTCAAACGACTTGAGCTTGTAGTCGGTGACAGGACCAGTTATAAATGCCTCCTCCTCGGTCTCGAAGATATCGCCGTATGCGGTATCCTCCCCGAGTGTGCCGAGATAAGTGACCTGCTTTTTCCGAAGCGTCCCGTCGTCAGAATCGGTGTCAGTGTAGAACTGCATAAGCTCTGCCTGATTATCCTTGTCCCTGCCGAGATACACAAAAAAGCTGCTGAAAACTCCCGCATTGTATTTCTTTTCCAGATAGATGTTTATTGACTTATCCTCGTCGTTTTCAAGCGTGAACGGCAGGTCCCACTCTATGTCACGAATGGTGTAGGAATAATTGTCGTATTTGTTCCACGTCAGGTCGAAGTCATAGGTATAATCGGGACTGACAGGCACGTCCTCGCAAACATGGGGGTTGCCGTCGTTGATGCGCCAGTCGTCCAACAGATAGGAAACGCCCTTTTTGCGTCCCTCCTCAGTCGAAGCAAGGAGGCTGAACATCACGTTGTCTGCGTCAAACAGCTTATCCGTAGAGCTGTCATATACATTCACCGTGACCTTTGCATAGCCCGTAGGCTCAGGTCTTTGCGTGTCAGCCGCACCTGCGTGGAGCGCCGATACAAGTCCCGCGAGCATAGCCGCCGAAGTCAGTGCCGAAGTAAGATGTGTGAAAAAACGCTTCATAGTGTTTACCCTCCTGCTGTCCGAATTACAGGCATATCCTGTTACTGACATTATAGCACAGTCTTTTGAGATTGGCAATAAAATCCGCCAAAAAAGCGATTATATTACAGATTGCATATAGAAAAAAGCAGGCACTTCATCAAGTACCTGCTTTTCTATGAGGAAACACTATTATGGAACTATCTTATTCTTTGTTGGACATCTCGTCGAGTGTGACAGTGACCTTCTCCTCCTCACCGTCACGGACGAATGTGAGGACTACCTCATCGCCTGCCGAGTGCTTGTTCTTCTTGGCGTTGAGCTCCTCTGTGGACTTGACCTCGTCGCCGTCAACGGCAGTGATGATGTCGCCCTTCTGCAAGCCCGCCTTGTCAGCGGCACTGCCTTCTGAAACGGCGATAACGTACACACCGACGGGCATATCATACATCTCGGAGATAGTCTCGGTGACGTCCTGACAGCTTATGCCGAGCTGAGGCTTGCCCGTAACATAGCCATATTTCATGATGTCATCGACTATGGACGATACCGCATTCGACGGGATAGCAAATCCGATGCCCTCGATAGATGCCCCGCTCATCGAGTAGCTGCTCGACATCTTGGAGGAGTTGATACCGATGACCTGACCGTACTTGTTGATGAGCGGTCCGCCCGAGTTGCCGCTGTTTATCGCGGCATCGGTCTGGATAAGGGTCATTGCCTTGTCGTTGATAGTGATGTTTCTGTCGAGACCCGATATCATACCGCCTGTAACGGTGTCCTTGAGCTCGAAGCCGAGCGGGTTGCCGATAGCGATGACCGACTCGCCGAGGCGGAGGCTGTCGCTGTCACCGAACTCAGCCGCTGTGAGTCCCTTCTCGTCTATTTTGAGGACTGCTATATCGCAGTCCGTATCGTATCCGATTATCTCAGCATCGCACTTCTTGTCGTCGTGGAGTATGACAGACACGCTCTCAGCCTTGCCGCCGCCGTTCTCACTGTCGTAGATGACGTGCGCATTGGTCACGATGTAGCCGTCCTCGGTGATGACAACGCCTGTACCTGTAGCGGTAGCAGTGTAGTCGGAGGGCTGGCTGTTTCCACCGCCGAAGCCGAAGAAGAATCCGCCGTTATTTGACATACCCGTTACCTTGAACTTGGACTCAATACCAATTACTGAGGGCAGAAGCTTGTCAACGATGTCCTCTGTCTCCATGACCTTGCCGCTGGTTTTCTCGCTGTTGATAAGACCAACGTTCTGAAGGATAAGGTCAGCCTCGTCGGATACTTCCTCAGCGGACTTGTTCACCTGCTCGACAACAGAAGTTGTATTGCGGTCTCTCATGCCCGCTATCTCGCTGTAGATACCGATAGAGCCCGCGGATACGAGCGCCATGGACATCGCAAATGCAGTTATTTTCAGAGCTGTATGCTTCTTGGGCTTCTTGGGAGAGCCTCCGTCTGTCGCAAAGCCTGTGCCGTTCTCGAAATTGTTGTAATTATATTCATTCATAGTGTTCACATTCCTTTTCAGTTATTTGTCAGGGGCTTTTCCCTGACCTCTTGAGCTTATTATATCTGCCCTGTGTGAAAGGAATTTGGAGCGAATGTTAGATTTTAAGAAATAATACGTGAAATTGCTTTCACTATTACGTCAAGTTTGTGACATAATGTGATAGTTTAGTTAAAAAGCCGTTAGCCTTTAGTCATTAGCTTTTGCTTCCCGCCGAAAGCAGACTGTGCCGTTTGTAAAGAGCGGCTCGAATTATGGGGTCAGGGGTGACTCCCCACAGTGTGGGGAGATGTCAGCGAAGCTGACAGAGGGGACGGGCTGTTCAGCTGCGTTCCCCTGCAGGGTCTGGGGTGACTCCCCACAGTGTGGGGAGATGTCGCGAAGCGACAGAGGGGACGGGCTGTTCAGCCGTCCCAGCGGGTCAAGGGCAGAGCCCTTGCAGAGTCCAGAGGCAGCGCCTCTGGAAAGAAAAAACAGCCGGCGTAAACCGACTGTTTTTTCAGGGAAATTTGGGGATAATCAGAATGTGTGAATAGCGTTAGTTAAGTGTGGCTCAGCAGCGTGTGTGGACCTGTCCACCCTTGAGCTGCTTGCCGTTTACAGCGTACATCTCGGAGATAGTAACTACCTGCCAGCCCTGTGCCTTGAGGTAAGGGAGCAGCTCCTCCATAGCGCCCGCTGTAGTGCTGTAGTTCTCGTGGCAGAGAACGATAGCATTTCTAAGGCTGCCGTCATTCATGGCACCCTTTATCTTATTTACTATCTGATCCTTGGAAGCACCGTTCCAGTCGCCTGTGTCGATAGCACAGCTGATAAGCGGAACATCGCTGAGAGTCTGCTGAACTGTAGCGTTGGACTGGAGGTAAGGAAGCCTCATGAGCTTGGAGGGGTCTGTGCCGATGATGCTCTTGAGCTTAGCCTCAGTCTGGTCGTACTCCTTGCGTATCTCGCTTGCGGATATCTGGGTCAGATAGGGGTGTGTTGTTGTGTGGTTTGCGATCTCGTGACCGCTCTCGAATGCGTACTTTACAGTCTCGGGACTTGTTATCCAGTTGCCGACATAGAAGAATGTAGCATGGAATCCGCTCTTGTTAAGAGCATCGATTATTCTCTTCTCCTGTGTAGCATCTCTTGTACCGTCGTCGAAGCTGATAGCTACCATGGGCTTGCTGGGGTCGATCCAAGAAATATCGCCCTGTCCGTGGATCTCAGGCTCCTTGATCTCGCCTACTGTACCGCCGCCTGTTGTTACGGAGGACTTTGTGCCCTCAGCTGCGAACTGAACAGCGTCAACGTAGAAATCGAAAGTGCCGTCAGCAGACTCGATATAGAATACGAGGTCTGTAGCGCCTGCGGGGATAGTGTAGGAAGTATTCTCGAGCTTTGTCCATGTCTTGCCGTCAACATTAGCCTTAGCTATGTTGTCGTAGCTTGTAGTACCTGATGAATCCTTGTACTGAAGCTGGAGCTTCATCTCCTGAGCGGAGCCTGTAGGCTGCATAACTGCTGCGGAGAAGCTGTAGGCATTGCCTGCCTTGAAGTCGCTGCCGAGCGAGTAGCCGAGACCGTTCCACTCCTTTGTTCTGCCCGAAACCTTAACGGACTTGCTGCCCGCATAGTAATGGTCAGACTCAGCGGAGAGAGAAGCGTCGCCTCTTGCCTCCCAGCTGCTGCTGCCTGACTCGAATGACTCAGTCACGGTCTTGACAGAGGGAGCAGCTGTTGTGGCAATAGTCGTAGTTGTTGTCGTTGTAGTAGTTGTTGTTGTGGTAGTTGTAGTAGTCGTTACGTTGTCAGTTTTTTTTTGAGCCGACTCACTGTAGCTCACAGGGAGCTTATTAACGATGCCTGCATCGAGCTGGAGGATAGCCAGCGCGTCGTTAGCTGTAACACCGTCGCCTCTCATGTAAACGTCTGCGTTATTGAGAGCCTTGGAGTCGAGGTTGAACTTATCCTTGTTAGCGATGTACTGGAGGATAGCAACTGCGTCAGCAACTGAAACCTTGCCGTCCTTGTTTACGTCACCGTAGTCAGCGTCATCGCTGGTCTGCTGTGAAGCAGTAGTTGTAGTTGTTGTAGCGGGAGCCGCTGTAGTTGTAGTAGTTGTAGTAGTTGTAGTTGTTGTTGTCGTGGTAGTTGTAGTTGTTGTCTGCTGCTCCTCTGATAAAACCTTAGCGGGAACAGCAATGATGTCGTTGTAGAAGGACTTGGGTCTGCAGCTGCTGTCGAAAGGAAGGGGCTTACCGCCGTCCTGGTAGGAGTTTCTCCAGCTTGCAGAGTCGCAGTGACCCCAAAGTGTAAGGCTTGAGATTTTGTTGTGGCGCTCAGCTGCAACCTTGAAGATGTCAACGAAGAGAGCAGCACCCTTCTCATCAGCACAGTTTGTAACGTCGAGCTCAGTTATCTGAACGTCGAGATTGAGGCTGTTGAAGAGGTCGATAGCGTCAGCGTATGTGCCGAACTGGCTGTCTGTAGACTTTGTAGCGCTTCCTGTCTTGCCGAAGTCAGCAGCGTGCATATGAGACTGCATACCGATACCGTCGATGTAGTCGCCCTCTGCCTGAATCTTCTTAGCCATTTTGTAGAGGTCGTCGCGCTTCTTAACGAAATACTCGTTGTAGTCGTTCATGTAGAGCTTGCAGCCCTCGGGAGCGTACTGTCTTGCATACTTGAATGCGTTGATAACGAACTGGTCGCTCTTGTAGCAGCTCCACCAATTGGAGTACTCACCGCCGTCGCCGCGGAATCCGCCGCCGTCGTTCTTGAACAGCTCGTTGCAGACGTCGTATGAATATACCTGAAGGTTAGGATAGTCTCTCTTGAGAGCGTCGAATGTATTCTTGATCATGCTCTCGAGACGCTTGTTCATGCGGTCGGGAGAAACCATTGCACCGTTATCGCTGAAGTTCTCATGGAATATCCAGCTGGGAGTCTGCGAGTACCATACGAATGTATGACCGCGGAGACCGATGCCGTTCTGCTCACAGAACTTGAGGATAGGAGCAGCAGATGAAAGGTTGATAGCGATGTTGTCGCCCGATGAACGGTTGCGATCGCAGATCGTGTCGGGCTTCATCTCGTTCTCACAAGTGATGGAGTTGAAGTTCTGCTTGATGAACTGCTGAACCTGAGAATTCTGAATATTGCGGGAATTTACTGCTGTACCGATGCGGAAGCACTTGCCGTAGTAGTCCTTGAAGCCTGTGCCGTTCTCATCGTACTTGTAGTTGTTGTTCTGATGAGCAGCAATACCGTCGGGAGAAGGAACAACTGCCTTTGTAGTTGTGGGATCGGAGTAGCTGCTTGTAGCTGTAGTAACTACAGAAGAAGAACCGTCGACTGTGCCGCCGCCTGTCTTTACGGAGGAGGACTTGCCCTTTTCAGATATCTGGAGTGAATCTATCCAGAGGTCTGTGAGGCTGTCGGGAGCTTCGATGTAGAGTGTCATGCCTGAAGCGCCTGTGGGGATAGTGAACGATGTGTTCTCGAGCTTTGTCCACTCGCCGCTCTTGGCTGTCTCCTTGGCAACGTCTGCCCAGTCCTGAGTGCCGCCTGATGTGTACTCGAGGGAGAGCTTGAGAGTTGTGGAAGAGCCGCTCTGCTGGAGACCTGCTGCGCTGATGCTGTAGG
>JNKE01000016.1 GCA_000701945.1 Anaerotruncus sp. MC2020 | reverse complement strand
AGCTATGTGCGGAACGGATAAACGCTGAAGGCATCTAAGCGTGAAGCCGACCTCAAGATAAGATATCCCATCGTAAGAGTAAGACCCCTCAAAGACTATGAGGTTGATAGGTGCAAGGTGTAAGCGTGGTGACACGTTCAGCCAGCGCATACTAATCGGTCGAGGGCTTTTCCTTTTACTTCATCACTGAGTTTTCCCTCAGCATTAGCTTTGTTCAGTTTTTAAGAGTTGGTGCATATTGCGATGAGGTCACACCCGTTCCCATTCCGAACACGGCAGTTAAGCTCATCCGCGTCGATGATACTCGGCTGGTGACGGCCCGGGAAAGTAGATCTGTGCCAGCACAAAATATACTCCACCCAAATGGGTGGAGTTTTTTGCATAGGAGGGTTTATGAACAGTATTTCAAATGCCAACAGGCGCATTTTTCAGATAATTCCGTATATTCTCGCCTTTGTTTATGCTGTTGTTTCGCCTCTTTCTATGTTTATGAACGACGATGATTATCTGTGGTATTTTATCGGAAGAATTGATTCACTGGATTTTTTCCGTAATCCTAACGGGCGCTATCTTTCCAATACAATTACCTATTATATCGTGAATTATCCGATTTTGAGATTCTTTTTTGTATCAGCAGTCCTTCTTGCGTTTGTTTTTTTGATTGCTAAATTGATTGATGTGGAAAAGATTTCATACAGCACTAAGCTGTGCTTTGTTTTGTCTGCGGTCGCTCTGATACCTGCAACGTCTTATTGCGAGACAATTGCGTGGATATCGGGCTTTACAAATTACGTTTTTTCTGTTGTCCTTGTTCTTTGTTACCTCGCAATGGTTTTTAATGTGCTCTTTTCGGAGAAAAACTTCAAGCCATATTGCCTTATACTTTTCCCTGCTATTGCGATTTCAGCTGGTCTGTGCGTGGAGCACGTTGCAATTTATGACGTGTTTCTCGGAATCGCTGTAATAGTTCTTTTGAAGGTCAGACGCAAAAAGTTTTTTATTGCCCCTGTTCTTTTTTTCATTTTTGCTTGTATTTCAGCTTTCTTTATGTTCACGAACGGCGTATACTCGGATATTTCCGGAGGAAGCGACGTTTATGGAAATCGCAAGATAGAGATTAGTTTTTCCGATTTCTTTACTAATACCCTGCGTTTTGTTGTGCCGAATTATTCAAAATCGTTCTGGATAATCAATATTATCATTGCCGCCGCTGTCATTATTCTTTTCTGTAAGAAGCACGACATGGCGATGAAATCTAAATATTCTCCTGTTTGTTTGGCGATAATCGTCTTTTATTCGCTTTATTCCATATATTGTTCCGGCTACAGCGACCTCCGCTTTCTCAACTCTGCGATGAAGGTGCGCGGCTTTGAGGCCGCTTTTGCCTTCCTTTATGTCATTTCTATCGCCTATTTTATCTGGATTTTCTTTGATGCGAACAGAAGGATAAGGCTTTATATTTCCCTTCTTAGTACGCTTATGCTTACGGGACCGTTCATTTTTATCAGTCCTGTTACTGCGCGCTGCTTCTTTGTCGAATACGTCTTCTGGATACTGCTGAGCGGCGAGCTGCTCTTCTCTGCACTGGCTCTGCTCGTTCCCGAGCATATGAAACAGAGCGGATTGGTTGGCGTTACTGCTGCCGCTGCACTTGTTTTCTTTATCCTCAATGTGCAGTGTACAAATTGCTACTACGCGCATCTGAGATATGATTACATCAAAAAGCAGATTGAAGATGGAAAAAAGAGCAATATAATCGTTGTTGATTATCCGTATACCGAATACACTCACGATGATATGTCTGAGTCAAATAATTTCAGCGATATGGGTTCAGATACATCTGAGGAAAGTGAACACGAGGTATACTATTTTGACCTGATTTGCAAGTATTACGGCTTTGACGGTTCTGGATACAGTTTTTATGATTTCAAACATTATTCAACAATCGACTATCATCAGCTTGAAGATGACAAATAGGCGGCTGTGTACGGCTCGGTGACCGTACATATACAAAAGGCAAGCGGCGCTCAGCAAATGCTGACCGCCGCTTTACCTGTTAGGGTGGTTTATATGAAATGTGGAGATTACTTATTCTATACTGATATTTTAACTCTCATTTATGATGCTTTCGTGAAAGAAAGCTGAAATACTGGAAAAATCGGGAAATAAAACGGCGGGATTATACCCGCCGTTTATCTTTTACTTCATTCCTGTCAGTTTGAATGTGACTGTGATAGTCTTCCATGCCTGTACGTCTGAGAGGTCGACGCCGTTCTTGTAGTCGCCGTCATCCTCTACGAGGTCGAAGTATGAGGCGGAGTAGAGCAGAGCTGCGAAGAACTCCTCGTCAGCCTCGGTAGTGATGTCCTTGCTGACCTCGTATTTCTTGCCGTCGATGTCGAGGGAGGTCACCTCAACCTTGGCATTCTCTGCGCCCTTGATATTCTCGCAGCCTATCATGAGTATGCCAAGACCGTTAGGCATTGCAGTTGAGTGCTCTCTGAACTCGGGAGTGTCGGCGGATACGCTGACCGTATAGGTGCCGTCGCCCTTGATATCGGCGTACTTGGCGCCGTAGGAGAGGTAGCTGCTGCCGTCGCCGTAGAAATATTCGGTCATATCCTTATCGTAGAGCATAAGGTATGCCTGACCGTCCTTGACGGAGGGACCGTCTGCGATGTCGAAGTCGAAATCGTCATTGTCGTCGTCGGAGTCATGGTCATCATCGTCGTCGTCGATGTCCCAGCCGTAGTCGTCATCGTCGTAGTAGCTGCTGCTGCTCCAGTCGTTGTACATCTCCGCTGCACAGCCATTTGCGTAGTCAGCTGCATCCTTATCGCTGATGCCGAGCTTCTTGAACAGGTCTGTGAGGAACTTCTCCATTTCGTCCTGCGAAACGTAGTCTTTCCAGAAGTCCTCGGTATTGTCCATATCGTCTATGACGAGTGCTCCGTTCTTGGAGGGGATAGTGGGCTCTGCGCCTGTCTGCAAGCCTGCTGTGAGCGTGAGAGTGCCGTAGTTGGTGCCGTCGATAACGATGTCGCCCGATACGGACTGGCTCTGCTTGTCGGTCGAGAACTCGAGCGGTATCATGTACTCGTCGTCGTAGTCCTTGATATTGAGGACTGTGGAAGCGTTGAAGTAGCCATATTCCTCGTCGACTATCTCGAAGTCATTGAAGTCGAGCGTCCACATCTCGTCCTCGTCGTCAAACTTGAATTCGAGCGAGCCGCTGTACTTCTTGTCGCTCTCCTCTGCGGTGAGCGTGATAGTGAACTCGGGCTCGTCGTCGCTGTCATACATATAGCACTCGCCGCGGACCTTGTCGCCCTGCTTGCCGATTATGGCGAGGAACTCCTCGCGCTCTTCGTTGTCGGTATGGCATCCGAAGCCGCGGATAACGCCCTTTGCGTCGATGTAGGTGTCCATAGTGAGGACGGTGTCATCGTCTGTATTGCTGTCCTTAAAGTCCTCGATAGCGTCGTCTATCTTTTCAGCGTACTCGTCGTCATCCATATTGTGGAGGCGGTCAACGACTATCTCCTTGAGGAGCGCGTCGTCCTTTGCTGTCTCAAGCATTTTCACGGCTATTTCGTCGAACTTCTTTTCTGTGAGGTCAACGGAAACGACGGTGTAGTTCATTTCGATGTCGTTGATAGTTACGGTCTGCTTCTTTTCGAGCTTTACATCCTCGACGGACTCGTTCCACACCTTTATATAGCGGTGCGCTATCTCCTCTATCTCCTCGGGAGAGATGACGGAGCGCGGGTCCTGAACAGCCTTCTTGTAGGCGTCGATGACCTCCTGCTCGCCGCTGTAGTAGCTGTCATTCTCGATGAGCTTGCCAGCCTCTACCGCGATCCAGCGGTCTGTGAGCTCGGGCACGCGGACGAAGTATTCCATTGCGGAGTTATCGGTCGCGATATCGGCTGAAACGAGTCGCTCGTCGTTCCAGTCTGCGTAGAGCTTGCCTGAAATGAGCGAATCACGGGAGCTTCCCTCGCCGCCTATCGTGATGTTCTTGAAGTTGTTGAGAACGGTCCGCTCGTCCTTGTCGGATTCATCATCAAGGTCTAACTCATCAATAAGCCATTCCCTCGCCTCGTCGGTAGCGTCGTAGCGGAGCGAGAGCTTGGTCTGCTGACCAGCCTCGAGCTTGTCGAGACCTCTCGCATAAGCGGTGGAGATCTGATTTGCGGCGGCGTCCGCGTTCTTTTCGTAAACCCAAGCGTAGTAGCTCTCGGGGCTGGATACGCGGAGCTTTACCTGATTCTTGACAAAGTCGGAGAGGCAGTATGCGGCGATTCCTCCGCCCGCAACAGCAGCTACAGCTCCCGCTGTGACAACTGCGAGACCTCCGATTATGAGACCTTTTTTACTCTTTTTTACAACGTCGACGCCCGAAACGACGTCGCCCTGATAGTTGTTGATATCGTTATAATCTGCCATAATTCGTCCCTCCAATAAAGTTTTTCTCTGTGCGGATAATGACAAGGTTTTTGTCTGTACTTATAGTAGCATAAAAGTGCGGGAAAGTCAATAAAACAGGCGAATTGTATTACATTTGTATCTATTTTTGTTACATTTGTAATTATTCGAGTAAAAATGAAAGAAAGTATGAAAAAACGAGGAAAAGTGTGATAAATTACAAAAAACCCGCTCAAACCCGCTAAAACGTCAAATGATAGTGCTTGCAGTTCAAATGAACTTGTGTTATAATCGTTACATTACGTCTAAAGGTTATGATATCATATTTGAAGGTTGGTGTAACTTGTGAAGCGGCTCATACCCGGAACTACAATAAAATATACCGAGCAGGCAAGAAATTCCGCATTCTCGCTTATTTCTCCCGTGCTCGAGGCTACGGGCGGGCTGACTCTCTCCCAGCTCTCGAAGCTGACGGGGCTCGAGGGCTCGACTATCCAGAACTGGATAAAGCGCGGCTGGGTCTCGTCCACCAAGGGCAAGAAGTACGACGAGCAGCAGGTGCTCCGCATACTGCTGATAAATATGCTCCGCGGGACTATGAAGCTCGAGAGCATTGTCAACCTGATGACCTACATCAACGGCGACGTCGAGGACACCGCCGACGATATCATCGACGAGATACTGCTCTTTGACCTCCTCTGCAAGATGATATTCAATGCGGAGGACGAGGAGATATTCGCTCCCGAGGACGTCAGAGACCTCATTGACCGCGAGCTGAAGGAGTGCGACAGCGGTATAACCTCGGACGCGGAAAAGCTCAGCAAGGCTATGTACGTAATGGTAATGGCTTACAGGAGCGCGTGGCTCAAATCCGAAATGGAAAAGGGCATGGAAGCTATATTCGGCAGTGACGAGTGACTCGTCTGCCTGATATGAGGGATAGCGGGTATCGACCCGCAAAAAAAGACTGCTTCGCGGCGTATGGGGGTATGCCGCACAGTATAGCAGCACAGGGAATTTTGGGGAATCTTTTTTATACTGGATGAGATTAGTATGCAGAAACGCCGAGGAGGTCAAGCCTTCCTCGGCGTTTTGCGTTGTTATACCGTGTAGCCCTGCGCGCGGAATGAGTCTATCACATCGCCCAGTATCTCGGCATTCGTTGCCGATACCGAGTGCAGGAGGAGTATCTCTCCGCCGTGTGCCGACTTCGTCAGCTTGTCCAGTCCCTCAGTCGCTGAGGGCTGAGCGTCGGTCTTCCAGTCGACGTAGGCAAAGCTCCAGAACACTGTCTTGTAGCCGCATTCCTGCACCGTCTCAAGCGCCTGCTCGGAGTATTCGCCGCACGGACAGCGGAAATACTGCATCTCGTAGCCGTAGTTGTTGAGCACGAACTCATGCAGTGACATTATCTCCTTGCGCGCCGCCTCCTCCGAGAGGGTGGGGAGGCTCGCGTGGGTCATGCCGTGGTTGCCGAGGGTGTGCCCCTCCGCTATCATGCGCTTTACGAGCGCCTCCTCGCGCTTGGCGTAGTCGCCCGTCAGGAAGAATATCGCGTGTACGTTCTTCTCCCTCAGCGTGTCGAGAATGCTCGCGGTATAGCCGTTTTCATAGCCCTGATCGAACGTGATGACTATCCTTTTCTCATCTGCCGACAGGGCGAAGGCATCAAGGTCGCCGTATCGGGCGTTGAACTGCAAGGCGTCGGTCGGACGGTTGAGCGCGTCCACCGACGTCCCCTGCCCGTAGCCTATCCTTGTGCAGTCCGCGGCGCAGACCGATACCGTCGGCACTATTGCCGCAGTAAGGAGCGCCGCCGCAGTCGGAGCTATCTTTCTCATAAGCGTTTGTTTTCCTTTGTAGTTTTGCAGAATCACTCTGCAATCGTAGTATGTGTTTCGGTCTGCAAAATATGACTTGAAAAATATAGTGCAAAAATTTTGATATGATTGCAAAGAAAGAGATATCCAATTGTTGCAAAAACTCTGAACGCGTGTTATAATCATCGTATAAATTGCCTACGGGCAAGGGAGGTTTCCACTTATGGTAAACGTTAAAGGCAAATGGGCGCTTATCACAGGCGCGAGCAGAGGTATCGGCTATCTTTCGGCTGTTTTTATGGCGGAACAGGGCGCTAATCTCATTCTCCACAGCAGAGACGCGGCACACTGCGAAAAGGTGCTCGCGGAGGTCAAGGCGCTGGGAGTTGAGGCATATGCGGTCTCCGCTGAGCTGTCAGAGCCCGATTCAGTGCAACAGATGCTCGCCGAGATAGACGCAAAGGGCACGCAGGTGGACATAGTCCTCAATAATGCGGGTCTCCAGATAGCCTACAGGACGGACTACCTCGCGACGCCGTATACGGACTACGATATCAGCTTCCGTATCAATACCGTCGCTCCCATGCTGATATGCTACCATTTCCTGCCGAAAATGGCGGAGAGAGGCTTCGGCAGGATAGTCAATACCACGAGCGGCATCGACCTCGAGCCCGAGCAGGCAGGCTATTCTGCGGCTAAGGCGGCGCTGAACAAGGTCACGCACGACATCGGCAAGATGTACGACGGCACGGACGTGATGATAAATCTCACGGACCCCGGCTGGTGCAGGACCGACCTCGGCGGACCTAACGCTCCTAACAGTCCCGAGAGCGCGCTCCCCGGCGTGCTGGTGGGCGCATTCGCGGACGACAAGAAGTCGGGACGCATATTCTCGGCGCAGGAGTTCACGGGGCTCTCGCTCGAGGAGGCAGTTGCAAAGGCTGAGCAGCAGGACAGCGACTACCCGCAGCGCTAAAAATATAGCTGACGGGAAAGAGAATAGAGAAATGATATAGAGACAGGGAAAACCGCGCGCATTGTGCGGTGAGGGGTGAGCTCCTTGCATATTTTAGGCGATATGCGGGGAAAATAGAAAGCGGCAGCCATGTAAGACTGCCGCTCTTTTTTTATTCAGTTGAAATTGCGTCCGCGCACTCAGCCCTGCTTGTCCGCAGAGGCGTCCCGCGCCTGACTTATGCCTGTAGGTACGACCTCACAAGCACCTGCAAAAGCTCGTCTCTGTCGATGTGACGGATGAGATTTCTTGCGTTATTGTATGTGGTTATGTAGGTGGGGTCCTCTGAGAGGATATAGCCTACTATCTGATTAACGGGGTTGTAGCCCTTCTGGACGAGAGCGTCATAGATAATGGTGAGATTCTTTCTGAGCTCCGCTTCCTTGTCTTCGTTCACGGAAAATGTCATAGTCTTGTCGAACATATTATCAGCCTCCTGTTGGGAATAAATACTTCAATAGAAGCTCACTATTATTATACACTAAATCCCGCCTCATTGCAAGAGCGCTGGACAAATTTTCCCATTTGACCGTAAACGGGCTCGCGATTTGTCTATGTTGACTATATGTACGGCACGTCCCGCGACGTGCCAATGCGTGTCAGTCGCAGCAGCCCGTGCGCTTGACGAAGCTGTTGCAGTCGGTACATTCGGGAACAGTGGGGTTCTCCTCGTGTGTGCCGACGGAGATAGAGTCGAGCGAGCAGTAGTTCTCTGTCACCATATTGTGCTGGCACTGCGCCACCGAGCACTTGATACAGTCGTTCTTATGCTTGTTATCCATGATACAAGCCTCCTTGATAAGAATTAGCATTGAAGCCGTTCTTATTATGAACTCCCCGACGCGTTTTTATTCAGCGGCGATACATATTTTTTTCGCCGCGTGCCATACTAACCCCGAAGGAGCTGTTGAAATGTCGGTAATTCTGATACGTTCGCTTATTTTGTATGTGCTCGTCATATTCGCGGTGCGGCTCATGGGCAAGCGCCAGCTCGGGGAGCTCCAGCCCTCCGAGCTCGTCATCACTATCCTCGTCTCCAACATCGCGACCCTCCCCCTCGAGGACGTCAATATCCCCGTCATCGTCGGCGTCACCCCGATACTCGCCCTCGTCTGCTTCGAGGTCGCGGTGTCGTGGCTGTGCCTACGATTCCCCGCGGTGAGGAGGTCCATCTCGGGCAGTCCGAAAATAATCATCAGCGGCGGCAAAATTGACTGCGAGGCTATGCGCGACCTCCGCTTCTCCGTCGATGACCTGATGATGGCGCTCCGAGGCAGTGAGATTTTCGACCTCGCGGAGGTACAGCTCGCCGTCGTCGAGACTACGGGGAGTATGTCCGTGATGAGGCGGCAGACTGCGGACACTCCCACGCGCGCCGACCTCGGCGTACAGGCGGAGGACTCCGACCCGCCGCTCGTCATCATCTCCGACGGGATAGTGCTGCACACGGCTCTGCGCTCGCTCGGCTTCGACGAGGGCTACGCGGAGCGCACCGCCAGAAAATTCGGGCTGAAAGCGTGCGACATCTTCATAATGACCGCCGACCGCTCTGGGAGCTGCTTCATCTCGCCGAGGGACGGCAGCCCCATTATCACGCAGGGAGGCGACGACCATGACACGGGTAAAAATAAGCGCCGCGATACTTAGCCTGCTCATCGCGGCAAGCATTGTATCGGGCGTGTGGGTGAATATTCGCTGCAGGAGGCTCATCTCCGCCGCGGACGAGGTCGCGGAGCTATACGAGGGCGGCGAGCAGGCGGAGGCTGTCGCTGCCGCGCGGGAGCTCGAGCGCGACTGGGAGCATTTCCGCGTGCGTGCGGCGGTGCTCGTCAAGAGCGACCGACTCTCCGAGGTCGACCGCATCTGCACGCGTATCAGCTACTACGCCGAGAACGGCAGCGACGAGCTCGTCCCCGAACTCATCGAGCTCCACCATATCCTCGAGCAGCTCCGCGACGCCGAGACACCAATGATAACAACGGTGCTGTAGGGGAGTGTGCAGAATTATTTATAGTATTCACTGTACCATTCAGCAAATTTTCGCAGTCCTTCACGAATACCTGTCTTTGGTCTGAATCCGTAATCATCTTCGAGAGTTTTGCAGTCAGCATATGTCACAGGTACGTCTCCCGGCTGCATTGCGACGAGCTCTCTGTGAGAAGCAAAGTCATATTCAGCGGGAAGAATAGCTGCTCTGACAAGCTCTTCTTGAAGCGTACTGATAAAGTCTAAGAGATTTTCAGGTGTCCCTCCGCCGATATTGTAAACCGAATAAGGTGGTATAGGAAGACCGTCTTCTCCGTTTTCCTTGGGAGGTGCTCCTTGCATTACGCGATATACTCCTTCTATAATGTCATCAATATAAGTAAAGTCGCGTTTGCAGTTGCCATAATTGAATATTTTTATGCTTTTTCCCTTTGTCAGCATATTTGTAGCGTTGAAATAGAACATATCGGGTCTGCCAGCAGGGCCATAAACCGTGAAAAAGCGTAGTCCTGTCGAGGGAATATTATAGAGCTTTGAGTAGCTGTGAGCCAGTAATTCGTCAGATTTTTTTGTGGCAGCATAGAGTGATACTGGACAGTCTACTTTATCGTCAATGGAGAATGGTATCTTTTTGTTGCCTCCGTACACAGAAGATGATGAGGCATAGACAAGGTGTTCAACAGGATTGTTCCTGCAGGCTTCGAGGATATTATAGAATCCGAGAATGTTGGACTCGATATATACATCGGGGTGTTCGATTGAATAGCGCACGCCTGCCTGTGCTGCGAGGTTTACAACGATATCGAATCGGTAGGTGCTGAACAGTTCGTTGAGAAGCGATTTATCAGCGATAGAGCCTTTTACGAATATATGATTAGCGCCGCTATTTTCTGCTGCCATGTTTATCAGTTCAAGACGGTATTCTTTCAGCTTCGGGTCATAGTAGTCACTCATATTATCAAGCGATACTATTGTACCTTCCTGCATTTCAGAAAGCAGGCGGAGCACAAGGTTTGCACCGATGAATCCGGGGGAACCTGTTACGAGAATGCTTTTGTTATTAAGCTCGATCTTTGTTTTGTTCATTGTTTAATCTCTCCTGAAAAGGTCTCGAGTATATACTTTTTCGTAAACGTCGTCAAGTTGAGAGTCATATCTATTTGCAACAATACAGCTGCTTTTCTTTTTGAATTCCTTCAAATCGTTCAGGACGAGAGAGCCGAAGAATGTACTGCCGTTTTCAAGTGCAGGTTCATAGATAATAACCTCTGCGCCCTTTGCCTTTATGCGTTTCATAACACCTTGAACAGAGGATTGTCGGAAGTTATCGCTGTTGCTTTTCATTGTTAGGCGATAGATGCCTATAGTTACTTCTTTTTGTTCCTTTTCACGCAATTCGGAGTAGTTCTCGCTGCTACAGTAAGCTCCTGCCACCTCCATTATACGTTCTGCTATAAAGTCCTTTCGTGTTCTGTTTGATTCAACGATAGCAGACATCATATTCTGAGGAATATCGCGGTAGTTAGCGAGAAGCTGTTTAGTGTCTTTCGGCAGACAGTATCCTCCATATCCAAAGGAAGGGTTGTTGTAGTAGTCTCCTACACGCGGATCAAGACAAACACCGCGGATGATGTTTGCGGTGTTCAACCCTTTGACCTCAGCATAGGTGTCTAATTCATTGAAGTAGGAGACTCTGAGAGCAAGGTATGTGTTCACAAACAGCTTTGTTGCTTCTGCTTCTGTTGCAGCCATGAAAAGAACAGGAATATCCGATTTTACCGCACCTTGCTGAAGCATTGCCGCAAATATCTCAGCATTCTTTTTATTTTTCTCATCTGCTCCGACTATTATGCGGCTCGGATAAAGATTGTCATAAAGTGCATTTGACTCCCTAAGAAATTCGGGGCTGAAGATAATATTATCCATTCCCATTTTCTCGCTCACCTGTACAGTGTATCCCACAGGTACAGTGGATTTGATAACTATTGCGGGTTTTTTCTCTTTTTGCGCGGTTACTTCTTTGATAATCGAAAGAACTGATTCTACAGCAGAGCAGTCAAAGCAATTTGTTGCAGGGTCGTAATTTGTCGGCGTGGCAATAATGATATAGTCTGCATTCTCATAGGCCAAATGTCCGTCAGTAGTAGCTTTAAGTGAGAGCTTACGTTCTTCATGCTCTGAAAGATACTTTTCAATATAACTATCTTGGATAGGGCTTTGCCAGTTGTTGAGCTTTTCAACTTTCTCATTTATGATGTCTACGGCAGTTACGTCGTTGTGCTGTGAAAGCAAAACTGCAAGTGAGAGACCGACGTATCCGGTACCGGCTACAGTTATTATCATTTTTCCTTTCCTCCTATGGATCATAGTTCTGTATCATTTACTTCAATGCATTGAATTGTTTCAATCATTGCTTAAGAATATCAGAAATATGGTTCGATTATTTCAACAGGTAATGCTTTATTTCAGAAAGGTAAGGCTGTATATATCGTTGATACACTAAATATGATTTTTCAATTATCTTTTGCGTGGTTAGTTTTCCGGAGCGTATTTTTTCAAAATCAGAAAAACTTGTAATATCAGAAGAATAGTTTTTTAATAAATCTTGAAATTTATGATATTCAACTTCCTTCTCAGGTCTGCTCCATTCATGAGCATGGAAAACAGCAGTATAATATCCAGACTTTTTTATATATGGACAGCCCTCAGATCTGCATGGGATGCACTTTATTCCGTGCATTTTGTACGGCTTGTATGATTTGCCGTCAGATATAAACTTAAATCCGGCTTTCGCAAGAGCTCTCAGCGTGTTTTCATCGTAGGAATGGGCAGGGGCAAAGAAAATATCGGTATGTATTTTATGTTGTGCCAATATTTTTTTTCCGTGACAAATCATTCTGTATTGTTCTTCAAATGGAAGTCCTGCAAATTCGGAATGATTGCTGTTATTAACCATTCCTCTAACATTTGTGCGGTACAAATGGTAGCATCCATGCATTGCGAGCGTATAGCCCTTACGCTCCAAGCTCTTTATCAGCTCCCAAAAATCTTCATGCTCAGGTTCGATTTTTAAATCGGGGTCTTTACATTCGGGAATAACGCCAAGTAAAGGCCGAATATTGTATTTCCTTAATAACTTATCTGCTCTTTCCCATTGCACGAAATCCATTGTCGGGCAAATATCGTCAAATCGAATCAGTATTTTTCTTTTCATTTTACCTCTAATAATCTTGTAAGCCTAATTTGAATAAATCCCAGTTTATTGAGTTTTTTACATATACTTGTCTGTATAGATGTGTTTCCGGAAAGTATAGCCGAAGCCGTATGAAGAATAGTCTTTCCAAAAATCATTTTGTCTGTTATTGGCTTTGCTTGGTTGAAAAGCATTAAGCTGAGCTTTATTATTTGTTAGATTAGCTTTTATGCATTCAAGTTCTAGGATATCTGTGACATAATTCAGATATTCTATAGATAATAACTAAAGTCGCCAATTTATCTAAAAAATTATTTTTTAATTAGTTTTGAAGACACGCTTTTGAAATAGATGAAATTTTCATTTTTATGAAAAAGAATTATGCATGAAACGATATATACTGCTGTTATTGTTAGTCCGCGAATAACAAGTCCAAGTATACCAGTTATTGAAATGTTGTTACAAATGGAGATGAGTAAAAGACATAAAACAAAAAGATAACCGCTCCATAAGACTATGTTTTTATAAAAAAATATTGGGGATTTCTTAAAACCTATTCTGTATACAACTTGAATATCAGCAATGTACGTAATTCCTTCGCATAGTATAGTTGCGAGAAAAAGTCCTGTGATTCCAAGCGGTTTAACTAGAATAAAATCAAGGAGGATGTTTAATATTGCAGAAACGGCAAAAATCCACTTGTATTCCGAGAATAACCCCATTGAAGTTCTGACCGTATACAAAGGGAAATGTATACTACGAAAGAATAATTCTGTAACAGCAACAATAATAACTGTCATTGGTAAGTAGTATTGTTCATCAAACCATACATCAGTTATAAATTCTCGAATAAGAATTATCATGGCAATAGAAATATACCCGTAAAAACAGGTGTTGATAAACCAAAGCCTATTTAAAACTTTTTCAGTTTGTTCAGTAGTTTCTGTTGCGTTCAAATTGCCAATAGAGGCTGTTATCGAATTGAAAATGTTATTTATCAAACTATTGATAATACTGAGTATCATTGTATAATTGGATAGGATTCCAACGGCTTCGATACCGATAAATGTTGAAATAAAAATATTATCAGTTCCGCCGAAAGCAGTGCCGGCAAATTTATCAAGCAATAATCCTTTGGCATCTTTTTTTAAACCATTTATCACCATTTGGTCTACCTTATCATATTCTTTTTGTGATATGAAAGGATAATGCTTCTGCGCATAATAGGAACAGGTGATGTTGTTGAGAAGGTTGCAAATTAGTCTGATTGCGAAATAGAAAATAAAGCTATGGGTGATGATAAGTACAATACATTGAACAATGTTCATAATAATATTGAATGCTTGTGTGAAGATAGAAATTATATATGATTTTTGATCCGCTATCAGTATTGATTTTTTATAGACATAAGCATATGTTATAATTGTGTCGCCAAGATACAAAATATAAAGAAGAATAAGTTCTTCTTTGACTTTTGGTGCTTCTACTATATATTTCAAAAATGGAATGATGGCTATTCCGCAAATGGATACGATTGCAATTATAATGCCATAAATGTTTTTATATAGCTGTATGTATGCGGTCAGTTTTTTTGTATCTCCTTCTGCTAACGGCTTGTACATATGGTAGACAAGCGCGCTTCCTATCCCCAATTCTGCGAAGGATATAATGGTTAGAATATTTGAAAACAGCCCATTTATACCGAGATATTCAGCTCCCAAAATCTTTGTTAAAGCTGTTCTGCCGATGAAAGATGAGAGCAGATAGAGTATCTGACATATGGTAGTTATAATTGAGTTCTTTAAAGCTTTTTGCGTCCTAGAATTAGTCATCGTATTCACCCAAGTAAAGCATTTCTAATTTCTTTATTTCATTGTTCATATCATAATCCGCGATATTTCCGTGTGGTGTGTGTTTGACAGAATTATCAAAGATAGCATTGCACCATTCAGAAGGTGCTTTTTTTAAGCTCATTGGAATTGCTGATTCTGTTTTAAATGCTTCCTGTGGGATAGTATCGGATGCTACACATTTAAGGCCGGATACCTGCGCTTCTATTAAAGCAATTCCGAGTCCTTCGGCTAAAGACGGAAATACAAATACATCCATCGCTTTTAAAAGTCTGGGGATATCCGCTCTGTGAGAAAGGATCAAGAAATGATCGTTTAACCCATATTTACATAATTCTGTTTCGATTTGTGACTTCAAATTACCGTCACCTATCATTAGCAAAAAAGCATTCGGATTTTTTTTATAAGCTTCTTTAAAAATACTGATAAGGAACTGATGATTCTTAATAGCATTAAACCTACCCACATGACCCAATACAAAGCTGTCCAAGGGGATACCTATATCAGAACGAACGGTCAGTTTATCATCTTTAACTGATAAAAAGCGCTTGAAATCAATACCGTTTTTTATAACCACAGTGTTTTTTATGTTGAAAAGAGCATCAATTTCTTTTTTCATATCATCGTGAAGCGATATTATTCTAAGGTTATTATTTTGGATTAGTTTTTTTGCGGCACGATACTCTTTCTTCATTTTTGATGGAGATAAATATCTTTCAGGAATGCTATGACAGGTGTAAAAGAGTTTTATATTTCTTATGGATTTGGATATTTTTGCAACTTTATTCAACAAAGCCATATGAATATGAAGAACATCTATATTTTCATTTTTTAGTATCCTTTTTAGTCTGTATGGCGTTAGCCACCAATAGTTGAACTTTTGCAGTGCGGTTACCATAGTAAGACTGCTCTTATAAATAGGAATAATCTTTACGCCTTGCTCAACCATTTTTTTTTCATTAGCAGAATTCGGATTTCTCCGATAAACAATAATTATATTATTTATCTTTTTTTTGTCGAGCATTAAGGCATAATCCTTGACAAGCGTTTCAGCTCCTCCATCTTGGATAGTGCCAATAAACTGAGCAATGTTCTTTTTCAATTCTACCACCTAAATTCAATAAAAAACTTTCGACTGCTTTTTCGTCATCCATGTTTACTAATCTCGAATTAAACTTAGTATGTATTCTTTCCATTGCTGATAAATGATTTCGGGTTTGAACTGCTCGGCAGATTTTTTCGCTTCATTTGAAAGTCTTTCCCTGAATAAGCCGTCTGAATTGATTTTGTTTAATGCTGAGCATAGCGCAGGTGGATCATTTGTAGGTATCAGCATACCATTCTGACCATTCTTTATGACCATTCTAGGACCGCCACAAGGACAATCTGTTACGATAATAGGCAATCCAACAGCCATAGCTTCAAGCATAACATTTGGCATTCCTTCATAGTCTGAAGTCATTATAAATGCTTTTGCATGGGATAATACTTCAGCGATGCTTTCTGATCTTCCCATTAGTCTGATGTTTTTCTTCAAAGAATATTTTTGTATCATTTTTTGAAGCGTTTCTTTTTCTTCTCCGTCACTGTAAATATATAATTGTTCTTGGGGATTGTCATCAACAAATCTTTTGAATCCGCTTATCATCATAGGATAATTTTTTTGCTTTGTTAATCGTCCGATAGCGACATAATAGTCTTGTGAAGTACGTTTGGTGTCAAAAAAAGCAGGATCAACTTGATTGAGTATTATTGTGGATTTTTGTTGTATTCTGGAAGGGAACCATTCTTGAGCATCTTTAGTCTGAAAAACGTACCCTCTTGCAAACGGAAAAAGTATTTTTTGCGCAAAGTAATTCATTTTTCCTGAGTATTCCTTATCAGGGGTGTTCCTGACAGATATAACTACAGGGATAGCAAGCCCTAAACAAGCGGTGATTGCTCTGAAGTTTGGTTCAGCCATAAATGATACGACAACATCTGGCTTTATTGTTTTAATAATGTTTCGCAGTTTTTTTGTTCTTGTATAATTGCGCTTTAGGAAATTTGTGACGATTTCTTTTTTTTCCAAGTAATATCGATTAACGCTTGGGTTCGTTTGGTATTCTTTGGCTTTTGGAAAAGAAGTTACAAGATAGACATTAAATCCATCCTGTGAAAACTGATTGCAAAGGTTAGCGACTACTCGTTCAGCACCATCCAATCCGAGTGTGTTTATATAAAAAAGAATTTTTTTCATTTTTCGATCGAAAAGATACCTCGATTTCCTTTCTTAACATTTTAGAACTCAATGGTGTTTCCGAGTCTATGCACACTATTGAGCCGTTTCTGATAATTTCAGATAAAATTTTTCTATTTTTTTTGTTGTTGTATGAATATCATAACCGGAGCGTTTTATTTGTTCAGATGTATCTATTTTTGATATATCTGTGTTAAGTATTGATTCAGCCCATATTTGGGGATCGGTAAGCGGAAGGAATATGCATCTGCCTGTCAAATCAACTTCTGGTGTGATTCTGTCACTTAAAAAACACTTTAGTCCTGCAGCTTGGGCTTCGATAATGGTGACAGGCAATCCTTCTGAAAGTGAAGGGAAAACAAATGCATCAAATGCTTGAATAATGGTTTCTACGTCGTTTCTTTCCCCTGTAAAAATCACGGAATCACGCAATCCAAGATCGTCGACTTTTTTCCAAAAAACAGTATTGTCTCCGCTGCCAACCATAATCAGTTTGGAATCAGGTCTTGTATCATGTATTAATTTGAAGACGTCAATCAAAAAGGTGTGATTTTTAACTGGTAAAAAATTCCCCACATGACCAAGTATAAACTCATTTTTTAAATCTAATTCCTTACGAGCAATTCTTGCTTTTTCCTCTGAAAAAACAAACGCACTTGTATCTATGGCGTTTTTTATAACCTTGAATTCCCTGTGCGGAAAGAGCCACTCGCCTGATTTTTCTGAGCACGCAAAGCATACATGTGCATATCGTTCATTCTTTTTTATCATGTTTCTTTTTATTGCAGCGGTTATGCGATTGCCTTTAACATTTGTACTATGACAATGGCAAATAGTAATTCGTTTGTGTTTGAGTGCTATAGGAAAGAAAACAGATGCTATTGTATAGAAGTGAGCGTGTATTATAGTATATTCCGGATGGGCGGTTAAAAAATGTTCCCACCACATTCTATAAGATAAGTGATTATATATCTTATATTGAGGCGCTTCAATTATTCTGCCGCCCAATCCTTTTATTTCGGATTCAAAGGAACATTCGTCATGTGTATGTTTTATAAAATCAAACTGAATTTTGGTTTTGTCGATGTGTCTGTAGATATTCATACACATTGTTTCGGCTCCGCCTCTGTTCAAGCTTGAAAAGACGCATAAGATCCTGATAGGTTCGCTCATGTGGATCACCTGTTATTTTTTATAAGCTGACGGATTTTTATTCTAGTAAAGTATAGTGCTGAAAGCACTTTGTCAAGTGTGTTTTTATTTCTTTTTTTGAACTTAACTTTCTTTATATCTGTAAAATCTTTAGAATGCCGTTTTAAGAATTTTTCGAGCTTTATAAATTGCTCATCAGACATGGTGTTAGGATGGTAGCAAAAAGTTGTAACTTTAAAGAAAATTTCTCTAACTTCTCCGCTTTGCTGGGGGACGAAAAATAACCCATTATAATAATAAACATCGTTTGCAACAGTATCGCTGATAATACTTATTCTTCTGCTGTTGCGCAATGCTTGCAATGTCGTTTTGTCAAAGGTGTGAGCAGGTGCAACAAATATATTAGTTTTGATACCGTGGTCAGATAAAGTCTTGTAGCCTTCGGTTATTTTTATGTATTGTTCATAATATGATTTGCCTGCAAATTCCGAGCGTTTGTTTACTGGGTTGATACCTCCGGATAAAGAATCCTGAACGTGATCGTAGCCGTGAAGAGCAGGGGTCCATCCTTCTTTAAGCCATTTGTGTATTGTTGGATAGTATTCCTTATCTTTATCAAAAGATAGCAAGAAGGGATCTGAATTATTCGGAATAATTGCAATTATTGGCTTGATGTTATATTTTGATAAAAGATCGTGCATTCGATGCCAGTTTTCTTTTTTCCAATTCTCTGCAGCATCGTCTAAACGCATTATATACATGATAATCCTTCTTTTTACAAGTTGCTTTTATACCATTCAATCGCTTCATTAATACCTTGCTGGAAGCTCCAGCCGGGATCGTAGCCGAGCAATTGTTTGGCCTTGGAAATATCAGCATTGCTGTGCTTTATATCTCCTGGTCTGTCGGGACCAAAGTTTGGTTCAATATTGACGCCGAGCGCCTTTGTCAGACCGTAATAAATATCTATCAGGTATTCGCGTCCGCCGAAAGCGATGTTGAAAGCCTGACCTGCGGCTTCATGCGGAGCGAGACAGGCTTTGAGATTTGCCTCTATCACGTTTTCAATATAGGTGAAATCTCGGCTTTGTCTCCCATCACCGTTTATCGTCGGAACTTCGCCATTCAGCAGCTGTTTGATGAATTTCGGGATAACAGCTGCATAAGCACCGTTCGGGTCTTGCCTGCGTCCGAAAACGTTGAAATATCTCATACCGTAGGTGTCAAGCCCGTAATGCATTGTATACTGCTTAGCCCATTCCTCATCGGCGCGTTTTGTCACAGCGTAGGGAGATAGGAGATTTCCCTCCCTTCCTTCATTTTTAGGGAGTTCGGGGTCATCGCCGTATACGGATGAACTGCTTGCATATACAAACTTTTTTACTCCGTTTTGCCTTGCGGCTTCGAGCATATTTAATGTTCCCTGTATGTTGTTGGCGCAATAGAAGAGCGGCATTTCGATGCTCCTCGGCACGCTTCCCCAAGCAGCCTGATTGAGCACGTAATCAACACCCTTGCAGGCTTTCAAGCAGGTATCGAGATCTTTTATGTCGCCCCTGATGAACTCGTAGTTTGGCTCGTTGAGAAATATATCTACATTCTCCTGCTTGCCTGTAGAGAGGTCATCAAGGCAGCGTACCTTACAGCCTTTTTTTAGTATTGCCTCGCACAGATTTGAGCCGATAAAGCCAGCTCCTCCTGTTACGAGAAATACAGCCTTTTCAGGGAAAACCACGTTTTCATAACTCATTATATCCACCTCTGAATTATAACCGCCAGTATGAATAGCCTGCTTTTTCGTATTCTCTGCGGTCAAATAAGCCCTTTATATCAAGGAGCACCTTTTTGCCTTCTCCGAACATCTTTCCGATATCATTCATTGTCAGTTCAGTGAAGCATGAATGTGCGACCGCAATGATAACTGCATCCATTTTTTTGATCGTGCTCATATCTTCAAATTCGATACCGTAGAGTTTTTTTGCTTCGTCTGAATCGGCTTCGGGATCTGTTATAACAGGAGTGATCCCATACTCTCCTAGCTCATTGACGATGTCGATTATTCTTGTATTTCTGGTATCGGGACAGTTTTCCTTGAATGTAAATCCGAGTATCGCTACCCTTGCTCCCTTTACTGACTTGTTTGCGGATATGAGGCTTTTGACGCAATTCTCAGCGACATATTTTCCCATATCATCATTGATGCGGCGACCTGCAAGGATTATCTGGCTGTGATAGCCCATCATCTCAGCCTTGTAGGTGAGGTAGTAGGGGTCGACGCCGATACAGTGTCCGCCGACGAGTCCCGGATAAAACTTGAGAAAGTTCCACTTTGTTCCTGCTGCTTCGAGAACAGCCTTTGTATCAATACCCATTTTATTGAAAATGATAGACAGCTCATTCATAAAGGCGATATTGATGTCACGTTGACTGTTTTCTATGACTTTTGCAGCTTCTGCGACTTTTATCGACTCCGCGCGGTAGACACCTGCGTCTACAACCAGCTCATATACCTTTGCAATAATATCAAGGGCTTCATCGTCCATACCAGAGACAATCTTTTTTATAGTTTCAAGCCTATGAACTTTATCTCCGGGGTTGATCCTTTCGGGAGAGTATCCTATTTTGAAATCCGTACCGCATTTCAGTCCCGATTCACGCTCGAGTATGGGTACGCAAATCTCCTCGGTCACACCGGGATAAACGGTAGATTCGAAAACGACGACAGAACCCTTGGTCAGATTGCGGCCAAGTATTTCGCTTGCTCCCTTGACGGGCGTCAGGTCGGGAGTATGGTCATCGTTGACAGGCGTAGGTACTGCAACGATGTGGAATTTGGCACCGCGTAGCTTTGATTCATCAGCTGTGAACTGAACTGAGGACTCTCTGATAGCTTCGTTGCCTACTTCATTCGTGGGATCAACGCCTGATCTGTAGAGCTCTATCTTTGAAGAATTAAGATCATATCCTATGACATCGAGCTTTTTGGCAAATGCAACTGCGATAGGCATTCCGACATAGCCGAGTCCGATCAGTGACAGCTTCTCTGTTTTGTTAATTAGATCTTCATACAGGTCTGTGAACATGGTGAACACTCTCTTTTTCTGTTATTTTTTCAATCTCGTTCAAGTATGCTTTAACGATGATTGAGCGTTCGAATTCCTTTACGACCTTTTTACGTCCTGCCTTGCCCATAGCAGCTTTTTCTTCGTTAGAAAGTGCTATGAAAGCTCGCAGGGCGCCGATAAGGCTTTCGGAACTTCTGACCTTACAGCCAAATCCCGTTTTTCCTTCTTCAAATGTTTCTTTGCATCCGGGGACGAATGTCGTGATAACAGGTCTGCCTGTTGAGGCCCCCTCCAGCAGTACATTGGACATTCCCTCGTGGTATGATGGGAGAACAACGCAGTGTGTATTCTTGTAAAAGCTGTGAACGTCATCCTGACTTCCGTGATATCTTACGTATCCTTCACAAACAGCTTTATCAAGTGAGGATGAGTAGTCCTCGTCAAAGCTGCCGACGATATCGAGTGATACAAGTGGGTATTCTCGGTGTATTACATCAAAAGCAGAAAGAAGCTCCTCTATGCCTTTGTCCTTCATTATCCTTCCGACAAAAAGGAAGCGCACGCCGTCTTTTTCGTCAGGGAATTCTTCATACTTATGAAAGGCAGTATTTACTCCTGAGCCGGGTATCAATCGCGTTTTAGCCCTGATGAGTTTTCTTTCCATAAAGAAACGTCGGTTATTGCTGTTCTGGAAGAAAACGCAGGCTGCTCTTCTTAATCCCAGCTTGTAAAGATTTGTCGTCAGAAGCTGCATAATTCCGCCGTTTTCGATGGCTGTACCGAGTCCCGTCACATTTGTAATGTATGGTGTTCCCGTTACCTGACAGGCGAATCCGCCATATACGTTAGGCTTGATGGTGTATGTCAGAACGATATCAGCTCGTTCTTTTTTTATCAGTCGGACATAATCCATGAACAGTTGGATATCCTTTAACGGATTTGCTCCGCGGCGTTCCATGTTAGTAGTAATAGTTTTGCATCCGATTTTTTTTAGTTCTTTTGTTTTTTCATGATCGGGATTTGACAACGCAACAGAGTATCCTTTTGCGATAAGCGCCTGGAACAATTCCTTTCGGAATTGAAAAGCTCCGCTGCTGCTATTAGCCAATACAAGTATTCTTTTCATCTATGTCTTTCCTCATCATGATCTCATTATACTTCATCATATATACGCCTTCTTCGTAATTGCCGATATTTTTTTTGTTGGCATTACCCCTGAGGTTTTCAAGTATCAGCTTCATGTGGTCACAGCCGCATTCATAGGCGTGCGGATAGCCTCCGCCAAAGCGAGGATTCACCTCGCTGATAAAGTATTGACCGTCGATTTCAAATATGTCTATATCGACTTGTCCACTGAAGCCTGCCTCAATGACGAACTTCTCAATCAATGCAAACAAGCGGTCATCCTTGAAGCTGACAGCCTTATCTGTCTCGCCTGCGCGCATTTTCAACTTTTTCTTGGTGAACACTGAAACGACTTCACCCGAGATGATATCGACGTATACATCTGCGCCTATTTCCTGTCCGTCGAGATACTCCTGTATCATAAGTCCGTCTTCGTGAGCGAACAGGACGTCAATGCTTTCTTTGTCGCAGACCTTGGATATGCTTATGCTTGCCGAGCCTTTGTGCGGCTTCACGAACACGGGATATTTTACCTCGCCCGCATCGGCAGCTTTGTAAAACTCGTTTTTATCTTTCCACGACCTTGCACAGCGATAACCGTGCGCGGTTAACCACTCATACATCTTCATCTTGTCAAGAGACATTTCACAAAGCGCGTATGAGCTGCCTATCACAGTTGCGCCAACTGCTTTGAATTTTTCCGAGTTTTCAGCAAGAAGACTTAGCTCGGGGTCAATAAGGCTCAGCACACCGTCAATTTTTTCTTTTTTGCATATTTCAAGGATAGTATCAATATATCCGTCCGCTGTTATAGGCGGAACAATGTAGTATTTATCGGCATCATAGATAGCAGGAGCCAATTTGCTTGCATCGGCAGCAATAACATTACCTTCATTTTCAAATGCTTTCCTGAAATACTGCACGACCTTATTTCGGGTGCCTGCTGCAAGAATCAATACGTTCATTCATTCTTCTCCGTAGCAATTACGTTTGTAGTCTGAGAAACTCCATTTTTCACGGACTATTCTCATTGTATCCTTGTCTTTGACATAGATGTCCGGAAACATTTTGATGAAAAGCGGTGACAGACACATTGTATATGCTCCGACTTTATGATAGATTATTCTATCTCCAGCCGCCAGTTCTTCACTGTCTGCGATTTCAAAGAGTCTGTCGTGTTCCATGCACGTAAATCCGCATATGACCTGCCGTAACATATGCTGACGGGCAGCGTCGGTTTTATGTATGATATCATAAAAATAAGATGTTTTTGTCATTAGCGGATCAATGTGTATTCGGCTTCCGTCTGTAACGACAAAGGTATTTCTTGTTGTCGCCTTTATATCTGTTACCGTTGTAACATAATCTATTGCAGAACCTATCAGTGCCATACCCGGTTCAACTATCAGCGCGGTAGACGCAGGGTCAAACTGCTGTCGTAATATTTCGGCTATCATATCGAAGTATTCGTTAAATTGCGGCTTTGTCTCCAATCCTCCAAAAAAGCCTCCGCCGATATCTACATATTTGAGTTTTAGCTCATATTTCTGAGCTATTTCGATGGCTGTCTCAGCAATAGCACTGTAGATGCAAGGCATTCTTGTTTTTGAACTTTTATGCAGATGAAGTCCTGTTATGCTGACTCCTTTTGAGTTGATGGCATCCATAGCTTTTTTCAAATCGCCATTTTCGTAGCAGAAACCAAAGCGTTCTCCGGCGGTGCCGCATTGAGTTTGTCCCGGGCATTTACTCTCAAGGTCAAAATTCACACGAATACCGACCTCGCAGTCTTCGCCTTTTAGTTCATCAAGCCAATCTATTTCATATGTTGAATCAATATTGACAATATTGTGATCTCTTACAGCTTTCAGAAAGGTTTCTTTGCTTTTGGCAATACCATTGTAAACAATGTTGTCGTGACCAATAGATTTAGCCAGTTGATATTCGTCATCCGAAACGACCTCGGCATAGCATCCTGCGTTTTTGAGGTGGTCAATAATCCATAGAAGAGAATTGGTTTTGTAAGAATAACCGATTATATAATTGGGCCATGCTTCATTTAAAGCTGTTTTTAGTTTTTTTATATTATCGTCCAGTATTTCTTTATCTATAACAAAAAAAGGGGTTTTTTTCTTTGTGATCATCATTTTTATTTTGCCGCTTTCCTTTCTTCGTCAAGATAAGGTTCTGCTGTCGGGTAGTCTACAGCGATATCCTCTTTGATGATAACTTTCTTTATAGTTTGGCTTAATATGCTAATATCATCAGAGAAAGATATGCTGTCTGTATATTCTATATCTAAAGCCAATCTGTTGTCCCAATCTATAAAATTTCTTCCATTTATCTGAGCAAGCCCCGTCAATCCTGGTCTGACGTCATGTCTGTGCCGCTCGCGTTCTGTATACCAAGGCAGATACTTCACAAGCAGCGGTCTGGGACCGACTATTGCCATATCACCCTTGACGATGTTGAGCAGCTCGGGCAGTTCGTCCAGACTTGTAGAGCGGAGCAGCTTGCCGTATGAGTTTAGGCGCACATCGTCGGGCAGAAGCTCGCCGTTTTCGTCCCTCTCGTTGGTCATCGACCTGAACTTTATGAGCTTGAAAATGCGTTCTTTGCCTGTTTGGGGGTCTGTTCTTCCCGGTCTGTCCTGAGTGAAGAACGGGTTGCCCTTCATCTTGACAGCTCCGATAACGGTCAGACACAGGAGCAGAGGAGACAGAACGATGAGCGCTCCCGTACTCAGGAAGCAGTCGAGAGGTCTTTTGACATAGTGCTCATACAGACCGGTGGGCTTTCTGAGAAACTCTGCACCCTTATTTTTAATTTCAGCTATCCGTTCGCAAATAAAAGCGGCTGCGGAAGCAGCTGCCGCCAAAAGGATAACTGCCTTTGCTATCTTCAACAATGTTTTCATATGTGCTGTTCTCCTAAATAAAGCACCTGCGAATGATGTCGATGACTATGTCCTGCTGCTCCTCGGTCATTTTGTTGTCCGAGGGCAGACAAAGTCCTCTGCGGAAGATGTCCGAGCCGATGCTTTCTTCGTCATCTGCGCTGACGAACGGGAAATCACGGTAAATCGGCTGCAAGTGCATAGGCTTCCATATCGGACGCCCCTCTGCGTTGAAGTGTGCAAGCGCTTCGAGTATCTCCGTCGGGCACGACCTTCCGTGCTCATGCGTATAATGCGCTGTCATTTCGTCCCTGACCTGCTCTGACATGGCGTCCTCGTCTATCAGCAGGCATGAGAGCCAGTAATTCGGCTCACTGTTTGTGCTGTCGAACGGATTCAGGGTCACGGGAAGCTCTCTGAGTCCCTCGCTGTATCTCTCATATATCGCCTTTTTCTGAGCGATGTGCTCGCCAAGGTGCGGGAGCTGTCCGCGGACGATACCCGCAATGATATTGCTCATGCGGTAGTTATAGCCGAGCTCCTCGTGCTGATACCACGGAGCGGCTTCGCGGCTCTGAGTCGACCATTTGCGGACTTTTTCCGCGTCCTCGGCATTGTCGGTTAGGAACATTCCTCCCGACGAGCCTGTTATCATCTTGTTGCCGTTGAAGGAAATGGCGTTATATCTGCCGAACGAGCCTGTCTGCCTGCCCTTATAGGTCGCACCGAGAGATTCAGCCGCGTCTTCGACTATAAGCGCGCCGTGCCTGTCACAGACTGCCTTTATCTCTTCAAGCTTTGCGGGAACTCCGTACAAATGCGCAAGGACTACGAGCTTTACATCGGGATACAGCGAAAAAGCCTTTTCCAGTGCTTCGGGAGACATATTCCAGGTGTCCCGCTCCGCGTCGATAAAGACGGGCTCGCCGCCCTCATATGCTATGGGATTGACAGTAGCGGAGAAGGTCATATCGGAGGCAAATACTTTGCGCCCTTCGAGGCTTCCGTGCCCCGCTTTTGGCGTCCCGTAGAGCCTTTCAGCGGCTGCGCGTATGGCAAGGTGCAGAGCGGCAGTTCCGCATGAGAGAGCAACTGCGTGCTTCACGCCAACGTATTCTGCTGTCAGCTTTTCAATGACGTTGATATTCTCTCCGACAGTCGATACCCAGTTTGTGCGTATAGCTTCATCGACCCATTTCTGCTCCTCGCCGTGCATGGTTGGAGACGAGAGCCATATCCTGAGTTCAAACGGTTCTATCCCGCTGAAACGGGTCTTGAAAGTCGGCTCCATAGCGTTTGTTCCTCCTGCGATAGATACATTAATCCAACCTATATTATAACTCATATCCCCCCTATATGTCAAGTCTGAATGCCTGTTGAGGCGGTTATTGACTGCCGACAAAAGCGCGGGGCGGGGATATCCCAAGGGGTACTACTGTCCCTAGCGAGAGAAACAGTGCTCTTCAATGGCGGTACACATACAGAATTTGCCCCTAAGTGAAAAAAACTCAGGGGCATTATGATTATTTTTAATTGTTGAGATGAATCAGGAACGGCTGTTAAGTTCTGCGACAAGCTCCTTTATATCGGCGCTTATTCTCTCGTATTCAAAATTGTGGACGTAATGTCCGCAGTCGAGCTTGATGAGCTGTCCGTTTTCGGAAGCGTCCACCATTGCCTGCATACCGCCTACCCAAAGCTCATCGCCGTCATTATCGGCAGAAACGTACATTATCATCGGCACAGTCGGCAGAGGCGAAGCGTCGAACTCATCATACAATGCAAGCTCAAGGTCATTACTGCCCTCGCGGATGACAGTATCATTCAAGCTCTTTTTACAGTTCAGCTCGGTATATATCTGCTTTTCCTCAGCAGTGAGCGTTCCCGACTCGTCTTCGTTGAATATCCGCAGACCTCCGGTATATTGGAGAAATCTGTATATCGGAAGTATTTTCTTCATGCTGTCATGCTCGGCAGTGAGTGTACTTTTGTCCTTGCAGTTGGGCGTACAGATGTCCAGACCGACAATAGCTTCAACTTCTTCAGGGTACTTCTGCGCCCAGAGTGTCGCTTCATAGCCCGAGAATGAGTGCGGGCACAGCACATACGGAGCTTCAATGCCTGCCTTTTGCAGAGCCTCTCTGTCCTGACGGAGAATGGTGTCCATATCACGCTCGCCGTCGATCTCATCGCTGAATCCGTAGCCGAACTTCTCTACAACGGCTATCCTGTTCTCATCGCTCAGCCTGCTGTAGAGCGGCTTGAAATCGAGTATGGGAGAAGCTGTGCCATAGCCCGACAGGAAAACTATCGTATGCTCGCCCTCGCCTTCGGTGTAGATGCTCATATTGTGACCGTCGACCTCAACGAGCTGTCCGAGCGGAGTTTCGTACAGGGCTTTGTTCTTTTTGAGCATTATCTGATTGTATACAGTCGTGATGATAAGAATTGCCGCAAGAAGTATCAGTAAGCCGAGCAGTATTTTCCCTGTGATTTTAAGTGCCTTTTTCATAAAAGACCTCCAAGTGCGAATTTTTTTAGAAAAAAAGGGCTGTCGAGGACGCCAGCCCCTACAATTTGACTTTCATGCTAAAGTTATATGTAGGGGGCGGTGTCTTCGACGTCCCGAAATAGTTTTTCATTGCTGTACGGGAATATTCTCCGCGTCGTCGTCAATAAATTCGAGGATATCTCCGGGTTGACAGTTCAGAGCCTTGCATATAGCGCCGAGAGTTGAGAAGCGTATCGCGCTGACCTTGCCTGTTTTGAGCTTTGAGAGGTTGACGTTGCTGACACCAACGCGTTCGCTGAGCTCGTTGAGGCTCATTTTCCTGTCCGCCATGACGCGGTCAAGTCTGAGGATTATCGACATATATCGCACCTCCTTATAATGTCTCGTCGGATTCCTGCTGGAGGTCCTTGCCGTGTGCGAATACGTAGCCGAGCATAAGGACTGCGAGACCTGCGACTATTGTCGTGAGGTTGAGGCTTGTGAGCACTCCGTAGCCTATCATTACCCAGCCGAACACCTTCATCTTCTTGACGATGTCATCGGTGAAGGGAGTCTCACACTTTGAAAGCTCCTTGAATACACGGCGAGCAAAGAAAAGAGTTACGGCTGTAGCAACGACAGAGATGAATGCTTCGAGCATTTTTAACGAGAGCTTGCGCTTTATCGCACCCTTGTTGAACTCGCCGAAATCGCCTGTGAGCTTGAAAGTTGCGCCGTTATCACTGGTTTCTACCTCGTCAACATCGAGTGACCAGATACCGCCGAAGTCGATCTTATCGTCCGAAATAGTGATTCCCTCCTGGTCAACGTCGACACGGAAACCGTTCTGGTTATTTTCGCTGAAGTGGTAATTGGCAGTCTTGATACCGAAATCCATGTCTTCCGCTTCGATTGTGACTACTGCATCTGCATTGCCCGAGAGCTTAATTTTGTCCATAGGGAAAGCGAGTATCCCTATCTCTACGATTATGAGGCTTACGAAGCCCACGATGCAGAAGATGAAGGCGATATTGCTGATTATCGAGCAAGCCTTGCCGATCCCGTTGATAGCTTTCATGTTTGAGTTTTTCATAATAATTTCCTCCTTTTTATCAGTGGAGGGATTTGTTGTTCCCTCCGTTGTGCTTATAATACCACGAGAATTTACGATTGTCAATAGTTATTTATCGTTTAACGATAAATATTGTATGTTTGCATATAAACGGTATATCCAAAAAGCGGTATGCTTGTGCAAAATAAACGATAAATATTTATCGTTTATCATTAAAAAGAGGGCGGAGAGTATCCGCCCTCATGCAAACAGACATCGGGGACGCCGTCCCCTGCAAGGTCACTGAAGCCGATAGCAGGGGGCTGATGTCCGCATCAGTCCGCGAACCGCGCAAATGTAAAGAGCACCCCGCAGGGTGCTCTTTTTATAATGTTTACTTTGCTAAAACAGGCAGTTCGCTGATAGTCTTGGCGTCGAGCTGCTGTATCGCGAGCGCGTCCATACCCGTTACGCCGTCGCCGACGTTGTAGCAGTCCGCGTTCTTCTTAGCCTCGTCCGTGAGCTTGAACTTGTCGCTGTTAGCGATGTACTGGAGTATCGCTACCGCGTCCGCGACCGATACTTTTTTATCAAGATTAGCATCCCCGTAAAGAACAGGATCAGCAGGAGTAGAAATATTGCCGCTGCTGCTGCTACTACTGACGATACCTGTGGTGGTAGTAGATGTGGTAGTTGTTTCGGTAGGGTCGGGAGCTCTCGTGCCGATGTAAACGCCGTTTTCGTAGCACTCTTTACATACTGGGAAGCCGAGAGGTCCGTATATAGCCTCGGATTTGAGTATCTCCTTGCCGCAGTGCTCGCACTTTACCATATCAGCATTTATTGTAGTAGTCGTTGTTGCTGTAGTTGTGACTGTTGTTGTAGTCTTTGAGGAAGCAGTCGTGCTGCTTGTCGGGTCTGCGATTATGGGAGTACCGCTGCCCTTCTTGCCGCCGTCGAGGTTGCTTCCCTCGGTGTTGGCGTACTTGCTGTAGAACTCGTTGAGCGAGATGCCGTTCTTGCCGAGAGCGCGCTGGTGGTCGAGACCGATGTACTTGCCCGACGAGGCGGTCTGCCAGAGAGCTTCCTCAAACAGCTTGTACTTGGGCTCGTTCCAGGCGATAGTAGTACCCTTGCCCTGCATGAAGCCGAGGCTGTCCCAGAGTCCGCCTGTATCGCCCGAGTTGGTGTTGAGGCACCAGAAGGTGTGGTTGATGTGGTGCTTTATCATGTAGTCGCGGAGGAGAGTCATCCATTTCTGGTTCTCGGCACCGTCCATGTGACCGCCCCACTCGCCGATGAGCTCGGGACCTATCTCCTCAGCGTTGATGTAAGCCCATGTATCGTACCAGTAGTCGTCGAGGAGGGTCTTCTCGGAGAAGTCCTTGTCGAACCATGTCTGCGCGTATACGGACGGACCGTAGTCGTGCGGCGAGTAAACTATCTGAGATGTACCCTGCTTGGGCTTTATGGGATATTTTCTTGCGCCGCGGAAGTTACCGCCCCACCATGCGCCGATGTAGGGGGAGTTGTCACGTCTGTCGGGCATACCCCAGTAGTCGCCCTCCTGAGCACCGCTCAGAGACTGCTCAACGCCCTCGACGAGGATGAGCGCGTTCGGGTTGACGTCGAGGATAGCTTCAGCACACTTTGTAGCCGCATAAGCCCAGTTGTTCTCGTCGGTGGAGCCGTCCCACTTGGCGGCGTCCTTGCCCTCCTGACCCTTGCCGTGAGGCTCGTTCTTGAGGTCGTATGCGAGGAGAGTATCGTCGTTCTTGTACTTGTCGGCGAGCCATACCAGCGAGTCTATCCACACGTCGGTGGTGACGCCAGCCTTGCCGTACCAGAGGTTGTAGTTATGACCCGAGTTGTCGGTATGCGGGCTGTGGATATCGATGAAAGCCTTGATGCCGTGCTCCTTGCACTTCTTCATCATGATATCGAACACCTGCATGGAGTCGACGGGGGTCTTGCCGTCCTCGCTGCAAAAGTCGGGGTTGATAGTGAAGGAAGGGTCGTTGTTGCAGGAGAAGCTGTTTACGGGATTGGGCTTGCCGTTCATCCACGAGACGATGAGCTCGGTGGATATCGGGAAGCGGATGATGTTGATACCGCGGTCGGCTATCTCGGTGAGACAGTCGTCTGCGTCGGCGCTCCAGAGGTAGTGCGGGCACGCCTCGTTGCAGTTGAAGCCGAACCAGTTAGCGCCTGTGAGCCATACCTCGTTGCCGTTCATGTCGTAGAGACGGCTGCCCTTGGCGTGGAGCCAGTCGTCGTTTCCGTCATCGACCGCGTTAGCTGTAACAGCGGGCGACGACAGGACTGCATTGAAGCTTGAAGCTGCGCCTGAAACGGTCAGCGCGGCAGCTGAAGCGAAAGCAGTCATTGCCTTGAGTAATTTCTTCATAGGATATTTCCCCTCTCGCGGACGCCGAGATATTTTTTTGTGACGTCCCATCACCTTCATTGTAACATTTGGGAGAGGAAATGTCAACAAAAATATGCAATATTTCAGCATATTTTCATCTCCGCGCCTCATGATCACGCAAAAAAACAGCGGACATCATGTCCGCCGTTTTTCTATGGGCAGCTCGACTGTGAACGCCGTGCCCTTGCCGACGGTGCTGTCCACGCGGACGGTGCCGCCGTGGTAGCTCACGCCGTGCTTGACTATCGAAAGTCCCAGACCCGTGCCCTTTATCTTGCGGGAGCGGCTCTTGTCGACACGATAGAAGCGCTCGAAAATGCGCCCGAGATGAGCCTCGGGAATGCCCGCGCCCGTGTCGCTGACGGTGACTATCGCCTTCATCGGGATATGTGACACCTTCACGGAGAAGCTGCCGCCCTCGTTGTTGTACTTGATAGCATTGTCGCAGAGGTTGTAGATGACCTCGTCGAGAATTGTGCGGCTGCCGAGCACGGTGACGTGGTCGCCCGTGAGCTCCGCGGTGACGTGCTTCTCCTCCGCGCTCATTCTCAGGCGGGAGATAACGTCCTCGGCGAGCTCGTAGAGGTCGACCTCCTCGTCCTGCCTCGGAGCGCCCTCCTCCTCGTCGAGCTTGGAGAGGGAGACGATGTCGTTTATCAGCGTTATGAGGCGGTCAGCCTCGTGGCGGATATCGCCGCTGAGCGCGGGGACGTCCTCGGGCTTGACCATGCCGTTTGCGAGCATATCGGATATGCCGTATATCGTAGTGAGCGGCGTTTTCAGTTCATGCGACACGTTGGAGGTGAACTCGCGGCGCATGGTCTCGAGCTGCTGCTGCTCGGTGACGTCGAGAATGAATACGACGATGCCGTTGACGGTGTCGTGGGAGTTTGCGGGCGAGGCGATGACCTTGCGCTCGCCGCCGTCGGTGCTAATGAGGCACTCCGACCGCCTGCCGCCCATAGCGTTTTGTATGCAGCGGCGGAACTGCTCGGTGCGGCAGAGCGAGAATACGGTGTGGTCGCTGTCGTGCTTCTCCGCCCCGAGGAGGGTGTACGCGCTGGTGTTGGAGGTGAGGATATTCGCCTTCTGGTCGGCGACGATGAGCCCCTCGCTCATGCTCTCGGTGGTGAGGCTGAACTGTTCGCGGCTCTGTCTGAGCTCTATCATCTGGCGGTTTATCCTGCCGTTCTGCTTGCGGAGCTTTTTCAGCAGGGGAGCGAGCTCCTTGTAGCTTTTCTCGGTCTTGGGGTGGTCGAGGTCGATGTTGTTTATCGGGCGGACGATATGCCGCGAAATGAGTATCGCAAGTCCGAACGAGCACAGTGCGAGCGCCGTCAGCATGACCGCGAGCGGCTGGAGATTCTTCAGCAGCAGCGCGGGAAACGACCTCTGCTCGGCGGACACTCGTATTACGGAGCCGTCCGATAGACGCCGCGCGTGGTTGACTGTCCTTGTCATGAGGGTGTCGGAGTAGCGCGCAGAACTGCCCTCTCCCGAGCGCATAGCTTCGCCGACTTCCTGTCTGTCGGAGTGGTCGTCGAGCTGTACGGGGTCGTGCTGCGAGTCAAAAATAACGCGTCCCTTGGCGGATATCCATGTCACGCGGAGTTCGCCGAAGTCCGTCTCGTCGAGGTATCTGCCGCCGCTCTGCTCGACTGCGGAGGCTATCATCGTGCAGCTCTGCCGCAGGTGCTCGGCGGAGGTGTCGGCGGCGTACCTGTAGGACACTC
This sequence comes from Anaerotruncus sp. MC2020, assembly GCA_000701945.1. GTDB lineage: Bacteria > Bacillota > Clostridia > Oscillospirales > Ruminococcaceae > Ruminococcus > Ruminococcus flavefaciens_B. The sequence continues at coordinate 262,015 of JNKE01000016.1, read as the reverse complement.
CCGTGAGCAGGAATATCGCCGCGGTGACGGCTAAGAATGAGACCGTGATTATGCTGAGGAAGATTTTTTTAGTCATCGCCGTCACCTGCCCTGTAGCCCACTCCGCGGACTGTCTCTATGATATTGCCGCTCTCGCCGAGCTTCGCGCGGAGGGTACGGATATGCACGTCGAGGGTGCGGCTCTCGCCCGTGAAGTCGTATCCCCACACGCGGCTGAGGAGCTCCTCGCGGGAGATGACTTTGCCCTTTTCCTTCATCAGTGCCGCGAGCAGCTCGTACTCCTTGAGCGTGAGGACGAGGCGCTCGCCGCCGCGCAGGACTTCTCTCCGCGACGGTATCAGCGTTATATCGCCCGCGGTGAGGCTCTCCTCCTCAGCCGAGCTGCCGACGCGTCGGAGCAGGGCGTTGATACGCGATATGAGCTCCATAGCGCCGAACGGCTTTGTTATGTAGTCGTCCGCGCCGCTGTCGAGCCCCGTTACCTTGTCGAATTCGGTCGACCTCGCTGTGAGCAGGATTATCGGCAGCCTGCGCGTGTACGGCTGTGCGCGGAGCTTTTTCAGTATGGACAAGCCGTCCTCCTCGGGCAGCATTATGTCGAGCAGGAGCAGCTCGGGCTGCCGCTCGGACATCGCCTTCCAGAATGCGGACGGAGCGTCGAAGCCCTCCGCCTCGAAGCCCGAGCTTCGGAGCGCGTAGAGCACGAAATTTTGTATACCGCTGTCGTCCTCGAGAAGATATATCATATCGGTACCTCCCGTCGTATTAGATTTGTTCTGTAGGGGCGGATATTATCCGCCCGCCGTTCCATACGAATAAACCGTGTAGGGGCTGCGTTTCGCCGCCCGCAGGCAAAATGCGGTCGGTATCACGGGCGACGGGACATCGCCCCTACACATTCCATCGCAATTATGCATTGATCAAAGCCACTGGATAAATCCCGTCTTGTCATTGCGGTTGTAGCCCGCGCGCTCGTAGAAGCGGAGCGTGCTCTCGAGCTTCGAGCCAGTCATCAGCATTATCTTGTAGCAGTTCTCGCGGCGGGCGATATCGCGCGCGTAGTCGAGGCAGGCTGTAGCAAGCCCCCTGCCGCGGCAGGCGCTGTCGGTGACGACGTTCTCGACGACGGCGTGCGGACGCTGTTCATGCGTGAGGTTGGGGACTATCACGCACACGCAGGTCGAGACTATTCTGCCGTCCTCCTCCGCGACGATGATGTGGTGGTTCGGGTCGGAGAGAATGCTGTTCCACACGCCCATGACGCGCTCGTCCTTTTCGGGGAAGGGATTGTCGTGGAGCTGGTCGTAGAGGGTCATCAGCCCGTCGAAGTCGTCTGCTGTAATCTCGCGTATCATAAGTTCTGCCTCCCTTGCTTTATTATATATAGTATAAGCGATTCGTACAAAAAATGCAAGCCAAAGGCTCTGCCCCAGACCCTGTCGGGGGACATTGCCCCCCGCCCCCCCCATATTTCGCGGCACAATTGCTTCAAAACGGAAAATGTCACCGCGCGGCATACATTCTGTAGGGGCGCATTCCGTGCGCCCGCGACAATTCGGCAACCGACGGGCGAGCGGAACTCGCCCCTACACGGTTATTATGTTATATCCAAATATGTAGGGGACGGCGCAGCCAACGGCTGCACGTACCCTCTGTCAGCTTTGCTGACATCTCCCTACAGTGTAGGGAGTCACTCGACGTCCCGCGAATTTGTTGGTAATTATTGGGCGCACGGATAAGCAGCACACCAAATCTTCGATTTGGATTGTGATGCTATATGCAGCTTTGCTGTAATGCGCCCCTACATTTGATGTTGAAAAAAATATCGTCCGCCTGTTGCATTCTTTAGGCAAATGTGGTATAATAAATATACTTTGATTTATGGAGGTGCATTTATGAGTTCCGACCCTTATGGGAATTGTATGAATAATTCCATGCTGCGAAGAGCCATATCCGTGCCTCTGTTTTTGCGTCCCTGCGCCTGATCTCCCGCGCGGGGCAGCACGGCGGCAATGCTTCTTCGCAGTAAATACTGCGAAAGGAGATATGTCCGATGATAAACTACTACACCTCCGATAACGGCAGGCTTGACCCTATCGACGCGCTCGAGAGCGGCTGCTGGGTATCGGTGATAGACCCGACGCCGCAGGAGATAAAAACTCTCATCGACGATTTCGGGCTGGACAGCGGCTTCGTGAAGTCGTCGCTCGATGAGGAGGAGTCGTCGCGTATCGAGCGCGAGGACGACCAGACCCTCATCATCATAGACACCCCCGTTGCCTCCACTGAGGACGACGAGACAAAGGTGTTCTACACAATGCCTATAGGCATAATCATAACCGAGGAGAACGTGTTCACGATATCGCTGCACGCCACGCAGATAATCGACGAGGCGGTGCGCGGTACGATACGAAACCTCCGCCCGACGTTCAAGACGCGCTTTGTATTGCAGCTCCTGCTGAGGATAGCGGCGCTGTTCCTGTACTACCTGAAGCAGATAGATAAGCTCTCATCTGCCGCCGAGCAGCAGCTCCACGACGCGATGAAGAACGAGCTTCTCATGCAGCTTCTCGCGCTGGAGAAGTCCCTCGTATATTTTTCGACTTCATTGAAGGCGAACGAGGCAACGATAGAGAAGATTTTCCGCGGACGCGTCATCAAGCTCTACGACGAGGACCAGGACCTCCTCGAGGACGTGCTCATCGAGATGAAGCAGGCTATCGAGATGTCCAGTATCTACACGGGCATTTTGTCGAGTATGATGGACGGCTTCTCGTCGGTAATATCGAACAATCTGAACATCGTGATGTGGCGTCTGACTATCGTCACTATCCTCATGGAGATACCGAACATCATCTTTGCGCTGTACGGTATCAACACGGTGGACTTGCCGCTGCCGTTCACGTGGTTCCCGATATCGCTGGCAGTATTCCTGACGGCGGTCGCGGCGGTGATACTGATAAAGTGGAAGAAGAAATAGCTGTAGGGGCGGATATTATCCGCCCTTTTCGATTGATTATGCAGGGGCGCGCATGGTGCGTCTGCGACAGTATGACAATTTTACGGAAACCATTGTAGGGGACACCGCCCTCGGCGTCCCGCATAAATAATTTGCGGCAACATTTTGTAGGGGCGCATTACAGCAAAGCTGCATATAGCATCACAATCCAAATCGAAGATTTGGTGTGCTGCTTATCCGTGCGCCCGTTCGTAAATGTAAGATTCTGCGTTCGCAAACAATTCACTGGATTGTTTGCGAAGGGCAGGAAATAATAATATCGAATATTTCGCCGCCATAGACGGCGACTAAGGGCTTTGCCCTTAGAACCCACCAAGGGCTCTGCCCTTGGAACCTGCGGGGTGACTCCCCACAGTGTGGGGAGATGTCGCGAAGCGACAGAGGGGACGGGCTGTTCAGCTGCCCTCGACCCGCAAGCCTTTGAAAAGGCTTGAGCGAAACTTTTGGTTTCGCGCGGAAGTTTGTTCAAGGCGGAAGATGTCTCCGCGCGGCATACATTGCGGATATTTCCGCCGTTCCGTGGCATAATACCTCCGAGGTGAGAAAATGACACGGAATGAACGCGAAAAGCTCCCGATATGCTCGGGACTGCGCGACAACATCGCCATGATAAAGGAGCTATCGGGCGGCTCGTCGGACGTCCTCGTCAACGAGTTCACGACGGGCGGGATAGACTGCGCGCTGATATGCTGCGAGGGTATGATGTCCTCGCAGACAGCCGCCGAGATGATACTCTCCCCGATAACGGGCATAGCTCCGCAGGGCAGCGCCGCCGCCCTTTTCAGCTATATACAGACGGAGCTCCTGCTCTCGACAGACCGCCCCGAGGCGCGCGACTACGACACGCTCTTCCGTCTGCTCAACTCGGGCTTTGCGGTGCTCATCGCCGAGGGAGCCGACCGCGCGCTCGCATTCGGAGTGCAGGGCTACGCCTCCCGCGGGATACAGGAGCCCTCGGGCGAGGGCAACATCATGGGCAGCCACGAGGGCTTCACGGAGACAGTCCGCACGAATATGTCGATGATACGGCGCAGACTGAAGTCGCCCGAGCTCGTCATGGAGCTGTCGGTCAAGGGCGAGCGCTCGCGCACGGACATCTGCCTGTGCTATATGCGCGACCGCGTGCCCAAGCGCCTGCTCGACCGCATACGCCGCTCTCTCGCGGACATACAGCTCGAATCGGTGCTCTCGACGGGCTATATCCGCCCGTTTTTGGAGAAGCGCAGCTTTGAGCTGTTCAGCTCGGCGGGCGTGACCGAGCGCCCCGACGTGCTTTGCTCGAAGCTGATAGAAGGCAGGGCAGCCGTCCTCATCGACGGCGTCCCCTACGCGATAACGGTGCCGCGGCTGCTGTGCGAGAGCTTCCACACCCTCGACGACTATGCCTACAAGCCGTACTACGCGGTATTCGGGCGCTGGCTGAGGTACGGGGCGTTCATCATCGCGGTGCTGCTGCCCGCGGTGTACACGGCTATCGTCATGCACCACCCCGAGCTCCTCAACAGCACGCTGCTCATGCTGCTTGCGGACGCGGAGAAGAACGCTCCGCTGCCGATACTGGCGGAGTCGCTGATAGTGCTGCTGATGTACGAGATGATACGCGAGGCGGGCATACGCCTGCCCAAGCCTGTCGGCGGAGCGGTCAGCATAATCAGCGGACTCATCATCGGCGACGCGGCTGTGAAGTCGGGACTGGTGAGCACTCCGCTGCTGACGATGACGGCGCTTGCAGTGCTCGGCGGACTGGTCGTCCCCGACCTCGCCCCGCAGGTGACGGTGCTCCGCCTCGGATTCCTCATCGCGGGCGGTATCATGGGCGTTTTCGGGATAAGTCTGCTCGCGTGCGCGGTACTGACCAACATCTGCGCGACCGAGGACTACGGCTTCCCGTTCACAGCTCCGCTGTCGCCGTTTTCAGCGGCTGGGACGGGCGACACGGCGGTGCGGCTCGGAATGAGGAGAATGCTGCGGCGCGGCTTTACTGTGGAGGCTTACCATGAACAGGATAAGTAAGTCTCAGCTCGCGGCGCTCATGCTCATCGGGGACGTCTTTGCGCTGTGCTGTCTGCACGGCAGGATATGCCTGATGACGGCGATAGGCTTTGCTGCGGGCAGTCTGATACAGCTTTTTCTCGCACTCCCGCTCGCGAGACTGTGCGACCGCGGGAAAACTCCCGCAGACTGCGGCAGAGCGGTGCGCGTGCTGCTCCTTGTCTGCGTGCTCGCATGGGGCGGAGCGCTGTTTGCCATGCTGCGCGAGGCGAGCTCCGTCATCTATATCCCGTACGAGCGCTCGGGACTTTTCGGGCGGCTCGCGGTCGCGGGACTCGTTGCGCTCGTCTGCGTGTACGTCTCCTCCTCGGGGATAAAGGCGCTCGCGCGGTCGGCAGTCATAGCGGCGGGGCTCGGAGCTCTCTGCGTGGCGACAGTGGTAGTCAGCGCGGCGATACAGTCCGATGCGGACAACGTACTGCGCCCCGCTGGCAGCAGCCTGTGGCGCGAGCTTATGCGCGGCTTTGCGGCGAGCGGCGGACTCGGCAGCTTCACCGTGCTGCTCGGCTTCATCGCCGACGACAGGACTGATACTGCCGCCCTCTATTTCACGTGCAAGGCAGTGCTCTCATTTGTGATACTGTTCACGGCGGCAGTCGTGACGGGCGGCATAATGGACGTGCTCGAATTCCCCGTCGTATCGGCGGCGCAGCTCTCGCAGCCCTTCCCCGTACAGCGCACAGATTCGCTGTTCTTGGTGGTATTCTCGGTGTTCGCGGTCTACACTGTCGCAGTGCAGGCTTCGGCTGCGGAGTACCTCGCTGCGCTGACAATACCGCGGCTGAAGCGCTTCCGATGCACGCTCGCACTCGTGATAATGGCGGCTCTCGGAGCTGTGATGCCCGCCCCCTCGGAGTGGACGGAGCTGAGTGCGGCGGCGGTGCTCGCGGCACTGCTCATAGTGCCCGCGGAGGCAATGCTGAAAGGAGGTGTCCGCAGACGTGAAAGGGCTTAGATTCGTGCCTGCGCTCATGGCGGCGGGACTGCTCACGGGCTGCGCGTCCGACGGCAATGTCAGCGACAAGAGTTACCTGCGCGCGGCAGTCATAGGGGCTGATTCCGTGACGATGTCGTTTTTCTCGGAGGAGGACGAGCCTGTCACGGTCAGCGCCGATTCGCCCGAGGAGGCGCGCTCTGCGGCTGAGCTCAGCGGCGGGAAGAAGATATTCACGGGCTATACCGAGCTCGTTATCCTCGACGGCTGCGACAGCGCCGACACGCTCGGTTTTATGCTCAACGAGTGGAAGGTGTCGCCGTCGTGCATCGTAGCCTGTCCGCGGGGCAGCGGTGCGGAGCTCCTCTCCACGAGGACGGCGGAGGAGCTCGAGGGAGCTGTCAGGGTCGCGCAGGAGCAGGAGCTGCTCGGGCGCTGCGACATCGTGACCGTGCTCGGCGGACTGCTCGGCAGAGACGGAGCGGCGGAGGTGCCCGAGCTGTCGCGGGACGGGTACGTCGGGAAGAAAAGCATACAATGAATAAAAATGCGGCGGGCGCACGGATAAGCAGCACACCAAATCTTCGATTTGGATTGTGATGCTATATGCAGCTTTGCTGTAATGCGCTCCTACAGATTTTTTTGTAGGGGCGAGTTCCGCTCGCCCGAGAAAATGATAACGGCTTGCGGGCGCACGGATAAGCAGCACACCAAATCTTCGATTTGGATTGTGATGCTATATGCAGCTTTGCTGTAATGCGCTCCTACAGATTTTTTTGTAGGGGCGAGTTCCGCTCGCCCGAGAAAATGATAACGGCTTGCGGGCGCATGGATAAGCAGCACACCAAATCTTCGATTTGGATTGTGATGCTATATGCGGCTTTGCTGTAATGCGCCCCTACATAGTAAGATGTATTAATGCGAGCGAAAATGGAGGTTACATATGAAAACAGCAACAAACTGCGAGACCTGTACAAACTACGTCTACGACGAGGACTGCGACTGCTACGTTTGCATGGTCGACCTCGACGAGGACGAAATGGCGCGCTTCATTCAGGGCACGAACTATGCCTGTCCGTACTACCGCCTCGACGACGAGTACGGGGTAGTCCGCCACCAGAATTAAGTCCCGCACTCATTTCCTTTGCCTATCCTGCATATATATTATTGTCCGCAGAATAGACGAAGGAGTGATGCGCTTGAAGATACCACCCGCTCAGCGGGCAGTCACGCTTGGACGGTACATACTCGAGAACAGGTCGACCGTCCGTGCCGCTGCGAGGCAGTTCGGCATATCAAAGAGCACGGTACACAAGGACGTCAGCGAGCGGCTGAAAAAGGAGGACCCCGAGCTCTACGCGCGGGTCAAGGACGTGCTCGAGGTGAACAAGCAGGAGCGGCATATCCGCGGCGGACTTGCCACGCGGGAGAAATACAGGGAAATAGCAAAGCACAAGAGGGGATACTGAGGGGAGCCCCCTCTGGCGGTTTCGCAGGCTACCAAATATGTGCCGTAGGTTTATGGCACGGTAGCCCGCTTTTCCGCTAAGGGGGATCAGCCCATTGTATCCCCTCCGCTATTTATATGAAAACGGCAGTCCGCCAGCTCACCGCCTCTGCGCAGCTTTCCACGGGCAGCACCGATGCATTACTGACGTCAGCCACTCCGCAGCGACCGCTGCCGCACTGTCGTTTACTTCTATTTTATGCAGAAATCCTCAAAAGGCAACAAAGAAAATTTAGGCAGCGGAAAATTTAATTGATTTAGCTATTTGTAGGGGCGAGTTCCGCTCGCCCGTGTATACCGCACGTTATTCTGCGGGCGCACGGATAAGCAGCACACCAAATCTTAGATTTGGATTGTGATGCTATATGCAGCTTTGCTGTAATGCGCCCCTACAAGGCGATATTTCCCCGTCTGTCACCGTTGTAGCAATTCTGTAACTGACGTATACCGAACTGTATACAAACCTTGACCTGCCTGTTATTGCATTTGCCTCGGGAATGGGCTATAATGAAGTCACAGAACAGAGAGATTGACATACAGCTACCAACCGATTCAGCGCTCATATACCTCCGAGCGTTTTATAAACACACCTTTTCAGATAAGAGCGGCTGCCGTGGGAATACCTGCGGCAGCTGCTCTTTTTTTGCCATTTTTTGTGAACTTTTTGAAAATCACTTGAAAAATGCGGCAAATCCTGCTATTATTATAGAGTATCGCATTTGAAAGGAAGCATAAAATGAAAAATCTTATCAGAAAGATAGTGTCGGTGTTCCCGAAGCCGATACGTGACCTGTACTTCAAGTACGAGGACAAGTGGCTGTACATCTTCTTCGGCGGCTTGACCACTGTCGTGAGCTTCGTTGCGGCGGGCTTCGCGAAGTGGGTGCTCGAGAAGTGGGGCGGCTTCGGTACGGACGCGATAAGCGATATCAGTACCGTGTTCTCATGGGTATGCGCGGTCACGTTTGCATATCTCACCAACAGGGTGTGGGTGTTCGACTCCACAACCAAGGGCGTGAAGAACCTCATCGTCGAGGGAGCAAAGTTCTACGGCGGACGTGTGTTCACGCTCGGAGTGGAATGGGTGGTAATGCGCGTCGGCTTTGCGTGGCTGGGCATCAACTACTGGGTAGTCAAGGTGCTCGCGAATGTCGTAGTGCTGATACTCAACTACGTCATCAGCAAGGTGTTCGTTTTCCGCAAGAAGAAGGACGAGCCTGCGGAGGAAGCCAATGGCTGATACCATTAAAATAGGCGGAGTCGCGATAAAGCGGACTGCCGCGCTCGCTCCCATGGCGGGAGTCGCAGACAGGGCGTACCGCCTCATGTGCAAGCGCTTCGGAGCGGCATATACGGTTAGCGAAATGGTCTCCGCGAAGGGGATATGCTACAGCGACCGCAAGACCGCGGAGCTCTGCACCGTAACCGACGGCGAGCGCCCCATGGCAGTGCAGCTCTTCGGCAGCGAGCCCGACTTCATGGCGGAGGCTGTGAAGATTGTGCTCGGCTACAAGCCCGACATCATCGACATAAATATGGGCTGCCCCGTCCCGAAGGTCATCGGCACGGGTGCAGGCTCGGCACTGATGAAGGACATCGGGCTCGCGGCGGACATCACCGCGGCTGCTGTCAAGGCGGCGGGAGACGTCCCTGTGACGGTCAAGATACGAAGCGGCTGGTCTGCGGAGACGGTCAACGCGCCCGAAATGGCGAGGGCTCTCGAGGCTGCGGGAGCGGCGGCGATAGCAGTCCACGGACGAACGCGCGACCAGTTCTACAGCGGACAGGCTGACATCGGCGTGATACGCGACGTCAAGCAGGCGGTGAGCATTCCCGTCATCGGCAACGGCGACGTCACGGACGCGGTGTCCTGTATAAATATGTACAGGGAGACGGGCTGCGACCTCGTGATGATAGGGCGCGGCAGCTACGGTGCTCCGTTCGTCTTCGAGGAGATAGAGGCTGCTCTTGAGGGCAGAGACTACACCCCGCCGACGGTCGAGGAGCGGATGCGGATAATGCTCGAGCACATACGGCTCATGCTGGAGCTGAGCCCGAAGTGCGAGGAAATGGCTATGCATGAGGCTCGGAAGCACGCGGCGTGGTACATGAACGGCTACTACGGCTCGGCGAAATTCCGCGGAAGATGCTATCAGCTGAGCTCGTATGCGGAGGCGGAAAGCCTCGCGAATGAGTTCATTGAGCTGCAAAGCGGCAGGATGCACAAAAATATTGAAGAAAATTCGTAAAAACTGACGAATGACGCTTGAAGCGTGATATGTCAGTTCGTAAAATGGCTGTAAATAGGCAAAAAGTCGCATTGATGCAATCAATTAGCAAATAAAACTGGCTGTAATTATGTAGCCTAATCATACAATTAGTAATTGCAATTGCAAAAACAATGTGATATAATATAGTCGCGGAAGTATCCCTTCCGCGCTGAAAGGGACGATTAAGATGAAGTTGAGAAAGGGTCGTGCCGCAGCTGCACTCGCAGTGCTGGCAGTCATTCTTGTATCGGGCGTGGGCTGTGCCACTAAGGTAGTGGGCGGCTCGGGAGAGAGCAGTAATAGCTCCGAAAAGAGCACTGTTCCACAGACGACCGAGGCTCCGACTGAGGAGCCGACGACCGAGCCTGTCCCCGAGGACAAGCGCGTTCATGTGGTGGCAGCGGGCGATAACCTTATCCACTACTCGGTATACAGGAATGCGGAAAAGCTCGCAGGACCGGGTGAGAACTTCGATTTCAAGCCTCTCTACGAGAATGTCAAGTACATCGTTGAGGACGCCGACCTGGCTATCCTCAATCAGGAGACGATAATAAGTCAGAGCAATGAGATACGCGGCGCGAACGGCGGCGCTCTCCTGTTCAATTCGCCTCCCGAGGTGGCAGATGCGGTCATTGACCTTGGTTTCGATGTTTTCACGATGGCTAACAACCACCTGCTCGATTTCGGCCCGGATGCCCTCGAGGAATCCATAAAGTTCTGGAATCAGAAGGCAGAGGAGAACGACCTCACGGTGCTCGGCGCATACCTCAACGAGGAGGACGCGAACAATATCCGCGTGCGCGAGGTAAACGGCGTGAAGATAGCCTTCCTTGCCTATGCAGAGCATATCAACGGCTTTGATTTCCCCGCAGGCTGCCCGCTCAGGGTAGTCATGAACTACGAGGAGGACGTCATCGAGCGTCAGATAAAGGAAGCCAAGGAAAAGGCGGACGTCGTCATCGTTGCGGCTCACTGGGGAGTTGAGGATACTCACCTCGTCTCCGAGGACAGGATTGAGCTCGCGAACAAAATGGTCAACTGGGGCGCAGACGTGATACTCGGCTGCCATACCCACACGGCGGAGACTATGGAGTGGATAACCCGCGACGACGGTACAAAGGGCTTTGTGTTCTACTCTATGGGCAACTTTATCTGCTGCCAGACCGATAACTTCAACCTCGTCGGCGAGATGCCCGATTTCGACATCGTAATGGACGCGGAAACAGGCGAGATAACGCTCGAAAATGTGGGCGCTATCCCCAATATCATCCACTACGAATCGCCCGATTTCGCAAATCTCAGGGTCTATCCCTACAGCAAGTACACGCCCGAGCTCGCGGCAAGACATGGAGTGCCCTATGCGATACCTCAGGGCAGCTCAACGAGCTTCAGCTGGGATATTCTTAATGATATAATTAACGAGAGTATGCCTGCTGAATTTCAGAAGCTGGACAAATAATAAATTTGTTCACATTCTGTTCACAAAGCCAAATTCCGAGGGGATTTGGTACAAATTTCCGATTGTGCAAACCGTGCAAAAATCAGGTTGAATGTTTAGATAAAATACCAAAAACGAAATAAACCTATTTACATTTCGTTTGACCTGATATATAATGAAATCATGAATAAATATGGATTCTGGGATTAACATCTCATCACGGCAGTGTGATACGTCTTACGATGAATCACTGTGATGTGTGCGGAGAAAGTTAAACGGACGCGGCGCGGACAGCGACCGTGGATTGTACGTACAGCTTTTCCGCCCGCGTTCGACTGTGTTTGTTCATGCTGCGGTTTCACTATGCCACGGCAAGGCAGCCCCCGATTGCTGCCGAATAAGACACGATATAATAAAAGGGGCACCTGTTCCTTTGTTATATAACATTAATGAAGAAGGAGGAAAAAATCATGAAGACAAAAAAGATAGTCATCGGAGCTATGGCTGCAGCGATGCTTTCACTTTCAGTATGCTCAATCGCTCCCGCTGTTGCGGCTGACGAAACAGTGCAGATTTCCGCCAGCAAGACAGAGGCAGAGGCAGGAGGGGCATTTAAAGTGGACGTTTCACTGTCCGACATCCCGAGTACTGGACTCCAGTGCTGCAACTTTGCTATCAAGTACGATCCGAAGGTTCTCACAATCACTGACATTAAGGCAGGCACGCTGGCAGGGAGCGTAAGCGGTGATTCATCATCATCCATGCTTCCCAATTTCGGCAACTATTCACAAGAGGGGCTTATCAGCGTAGCGTGGTCGACATCAGTTGATGATTCGTCCAAGTGGCTGAAAGGTGAGGGTACATTCTGTACCATAAGCGGTACCGTTGCAAGCGGTGTTGCTGACGGAACAGTTGCAGATATCAGCATCGTTCCTACAGACCGTGAGACATTCTCGGGTTCCGGCGTGAAGAACGACGAGTTTGACTGCGGTTACCTTAAAGATGGCGTTAAGGTAAACTTTGCTGTCAAGGCTAACGCAGGAAGTGTTACTATCGGCAAGAAGACTGAAACTACTACCACAGTTACCACAACTGAAGCAATAACTACCACTTCAACAACAGCAACCCAGGGCGACACAACGAGTGAGCTCAAGGTAACCCTCAAGGGTGATGCTAACGTTGACGGTAAGGTTTCAGTAGCTGATGCAGTTGCTATTCTCCAGTCTATCGCAAACAGAGACAAGTTTGAGCTCAAGCCTCAGGGTAAGGTCAACGGCGACGTTGACGGCGAGGCAGGCATCACAGGTGCTGACGCACTCCTGATCCAGAAGCTCGACGCAGGCGCTATTTCCAGTCTGTAAACCTCTGAGCGAAAGCCAAAGTCTGAAGATTATCTGATTTGTCCCCCTTACAAAGGAATACAAACCCAAAATCATAAGTTATTAATAGGCGTAAAAACCTAAAGAAAGGAATTATTACAAATGAAGAAACTTATTTCTGCAGCTGCTTCACTTGCTATGGCTGCATCGATGGTAAGCTCAGCTGTTCCTTTTGTTACAGGTGCTGCTGACTCCTCTAAGAGCTTCGAGCTCCGCACATTCCTCGACGTAAATGGTAAAGAGGTAAGCTCCACAGTTTCCAAGGACGCTATCACAGCAGGCGACGTTGTCGTTCCTGTAGGCGTTTTCCTCAAGGAAGATACAGCTGACTGTGATTCTCTCACAGCTCAGTTCACAGTTAACTCCAAGGACGGCGATGCTTCCAATACTTATGTTTCCTTCAAGAAGCATGAGGCTGGCAGCGACTACTTCAAGACCGAGCAGGAGTTCAAGCTCGCTAGCAGCAGCGGCAAGACAAAGACACTCGTTGGCTTTGCCGGCGTTATCGAGAACGACGAGGAGGACGGCGATTACTTCACCCCTTCCGTTAAGGGTCAGTGCTTCGCTGAGGCAAGCTCCAAGTCCGCAGGTACAAACAACGCTTACGGTTCCTTCGCTATGACTGCTCCCAGCAACGGCAAGGGCTACAAGTGGTCAGGCTCCAAGTCTGATGACTATCCGGTATTCGTTGTTGACGTTGTCTTCGCTAAGGGCACACCCGCTGGTACATACACAATCGATTTCTGTGACTATGTTCCCGAGCCCGACTATCCGGATAACTACTCCTGCATGGTTGAGTCTCCCGCTGGTAAGATGACAACCAAGAATGGTAAGCTCTCTCTCAAGAACCTTGAGATCAAGATCGAGGGCGAGTCCTCCGGCACAACAGCAAGCACAACAGCTGCTGCAAGCACAACAACAACTCAGCCTACAACAACTGCTGGTTCTACAACTCCTTCCGACAGCGAGGTTGACGAGAAGTTCGTCGTAACTCCTGAGGACGTTACAGTTGCAGCAGGCGAGACAGTAAACGTTAAGGTATACGCTACGAACGGCAACAACCGCAAGGCTGGTCAGTTCGTTGCTGAGGTTAAGAACGAGAACCTCCCCATCAAGGGCGCTACAGCTACAATGAAGAGCCCGAAGTGCAACGCTGTTGCTACAAAGCCCAGCTACGAGGAGATCAACGGTACATGGTACTGCAATACTCTCGATTCCGGTGAGCCCCAGGAGATCAACACAGACGAGCCCGTTTGCCGTTACTCCATCACGATTCCTGCTGATGCTAAGGCTGGCGACTACGAGTGGAAGCTCGACAGATTCCACGTTGTTGAGAGCGGCGTTGACGCTATCGAGTTCGACGCAGTTCTTAAGACAGGTAAGATCACTGTAACAACCGGCGGCGGCAGCACAACTGCTTCCGAGCCTGAGTCAACTACAACAACTCAGGATACAACAACTGCTTCTGATACAACAACAACTGTTACTGATACAACAACAACAGTTGCTGACGGCTCTACAACAGCTCAGACCGGCGATACACTCTACGGCGATACAAACTGCGACGGTAAGGTAAACATCGCTGACGTTGTTGTTCTCAACAAGTACCTCAACGATGCTAAGTCCTACGACATGAAGGCACAGGGCAAGATCAACGCTGACTGCTGCGACGCTAAGGGCGGCGAAGGCCTTGATAAGAACGACTCTGAGGCTATCATCAAGAGCATTGTTCACCTTGTAGACATTTCTAAGGGTTGCACAGCTGCTGACCTTAAGTGATCAGTACACTGAGTATACAATAAAATAGAGCAAATGCTCGGAAAGGAAATGCACAAATGAAGAAACTGCTTGCGGCAGTTACGTCCTTCGCAATGAGCGCTTCGCTCATGACAAGTGCATTTGCTTCTTCCTTTAATGTTAGTGCTGCCGGCAGAGTATCTGCTGTGCAGCCTAACGTTAGTATAGGAGAAGTTGCGGACGTTGCTGTCAATAAAACTGCTCAGGCTGACTTCGTTGTAACTCCTGATGAGGTTTCTGTTAATCCCGGTGAAACTGTCAAGGTCAAGATATTTGCTGATGCCGGCTCGCACAAGGTCGGAACATTTGTCGTTGAGCTTGCTGATTCGGATCTCCCACAGGGCATAACAGCTGAGGCTACAGGTTCTGACCTCCGCTGCAAGGCTGTAGGCGGTTCTTATAGCTTTACCAACCTTAACGGAAGATACTACTGTGATACACTTGATTCGGGCGAGCCCATGGAGGTTGCTTCCGATAAGGCTGTTATCACATTCACTCTCACAGTTCCTTCAACTGCGAAGGCAGGAGATTATACATACGACCTGACTTATTTCCATGTCGTTGAAGACGGTCTCAAAGGCGTAGAGTTCGACGCTACTGTAAAGCCCGGTACCATTCATATCCTCGGTGCTGGCGAGTCAACAGCTCCCTCTACTACAGCTGAGCCTTCTTCCAATCCTACAACTGCTGCACAGAGCAATGTCAGCGTTGTAGCTACAACTAAGGCTCCCAATCCGGACCTTAATATCGACACCGACTTTATCATCACTCCCAAGGACGTTGAGGTAAATGCAGGTGAAGATGTAACAGTCGAGCTCATGTGCGAGAACAAGAGCAACCGCAAGGCTGGTCAGTTCGTTGTACGTGTTGACGACGATAACCTTCCGATCCCCGGCGCAACTGCTACAATGTCCAGCAAGCGCTGCAACGCTGTAGCAAGCAAGCCCAGCTACGAGGAGCTCAACGGTACTTGGTACTGCAACACCCTCGACGCAGGCGAGCCCCAGGAGATCGACACAACTCAGGCTCTTGCCAAGTTCAAGATCAGTGTTCCCGCAGGAACAGCTCCCGGAACTTATACTTGGTATGTTGACAGATTCCACGTTGTTGAAAGCGGCGTAGATTCTATCGAGTTTGACGCTAACATCAAGCCCGGTACTATTACTGTACTCGGCGGCGGTGAAGGCACAACTACACCTTCTGCTTCTACAACATCCACACCTACAGGCACAAAGCCTGCAAGCGTTGATGAGAAGTTCGTTATAACTCCCGAGGACGTTACAGTCGCTCCCGGCGAGGATGTAACAATCGGTCTCTTTGCTCAGAACGGCAGCAACCGTAAGGCTGCTCAGTTCGTAGCAAGAGTAGACAACAAGAACCTCCCCATAAGCGGTGCTACTGCTACAATGAAGAGCAAGCGCTGCAACGCTGTTGCTACAAAGCCCAGCTATGAGGAGATCGAGGGCACATGGTACTGCAATACTCTTGATGAGGGCGACCCGCAGGAGATCAATACCGATGAGCCGCTCGCAAGATTCACGATCTCTATCCCTGCTGACGCTAAGGCAGGCACATATGAGTGGGCTCCCGACAGATTCCATGTCGTAGAGAGCGGCATCGACGCTATCGAGTTCGATGCAAACATCAAGACAGGTAAGATTGTTGTTACAGGCTCCGAGGAATCCACAACGGCTACCGACGAGGAAACAACAACAACAACTACTACCACCACAGCAACTGCTGCTGAGGGCTCGACCACAACCGCTACTGTTACAACAGCTGCTGCAGCTGACGGCAGTGTAGAGTGGAAGATACCCACAGTTAAGGCTAAGGCTGGCTCGACAGTCAAGATGGATATCGTTGTTAACGGCGATTCTGACCTTGCTGTAGGCGGTGCTCAGTTCAAGCTGACTCCCGCTTCTCCCGTAGCTTTCGCTGAGGCAGACGCTACATCTGCGGCTTATAAGGCAGATATCCAGGCAAACGCTGATACAAATGAGTTTGCTTTCGCTGAGCAGTCCAACAAGGGCACTGTTGCTTCCAACGGCGCTGTTGTTCTCTCAGTTTCCTACAAGGTTCCCGCTGACGCTAAGGGCACTTACGCTGTTAAGTGGTCTGATGCGTTCGTAAGCGATACCAACGGCAACGACATCACTTCCAAGGTTAAGCTCACAGACGGTGCTATCGTCGTTGACGCTCCCGTTGACGGCAACATCTCTTGGAAGATACCTACTGTTCACGTTCAGCCCGGCAAGACAGCTACACTCGACGTTGTAGTAGTTGATCCCAATGCAGAGGCTATCGAGGTTGCAGGCGCTCAGTTCAACATTGACGCTAAGGCTCCCGTCGAGCTCAGCTCTGTAAAGGGCTCTGACGCATACAAGTCGGACATCGTAAACAACAAGAATGAGTTTGCATTCGGCGAAGGCAAGGGCGCAGGCGTAGCTGCAGCTGACGGCGCTAAGGTAATGACCCTTACATTCAACGTTCCCGCAGACACAAAGGCTGGTACATATCCTGTATCATGGACCGGAGACATCTACGTATCCGATACAAACGGAAATGATATCACAGCTAACGTAACTCTCGTAGACGGTGCTATCATCGTTGACGAGACCGTAAACGGCAAGGTTGCTTGGACTATCCCCGAGAAGCACGCTGTTCCCGGTGAGACAGTCATCATGGACGTTCTCGTATCCACAGGTGATGAGAACCTCGCAGTAGGCGGCGCTCAGTTCAATATTGACGCTAAGGCTCCTATCGCATTTGCTTCGGCAAAGGGTTCTGAAGGCTACAAGTCTGAGCTCACCTACAACAAGGATACAAAGGAATTCGCATTTGCAGAGAGCAAGGGCGTAGGCGTAAAGGCTGACAACGGTTCTGTTGTTCTCCAGCTCACATACACTGTTCCCGCGGACGCTGCAACAGGCGAGTATCCTGTAACATGGTCCAAGGCGTTCATCAGCGATACTAACGGCAATGACATCACTGCTGACGTAGAACTCGTTGACGGCGTTATCATCATCGATGAGCTCACATCTACCACAACAGGTGAAATAAGCTCGACTACAACAACAGGCGACGAAACAACAACAACAACTGCTTCCACGACCGCAGGCGTGACTGAGACAACAACTGCTGTTACAGCTCCCGACGGTGCGATCATCTGGCAGATCCCGAGAGTAGAGGCTAAGGCTGGCGAGACAGTTACACTTCCTGTAGTCGTTCTCGATTCCAACGGCGTTGCTCTCCCCGTAGGCGGTGCTCAGTTCGGCGTAACAGCTGCAACTCCTATCGCTTATGATTCTATCTCCGCTCAGTCCGCTGCATACGGCTCAGACGTTATAGCAAATTCTAAGACATCCGAGTTCGCATTCGCTGACGCTAAGGGCGGCGAGAAGGCTGCTGCTGACAAGGCAGAGGTCTTCACACTCACCTTCAAGGTTCCCGAGGGAACTGCTGCAGGCGAGTATCCTGTAACCTGGACAAAGGACTTCTTCAGTGCTGCTAACTCCAAGGGCGAGGATATCTCAAGCTATATCCTTACTATCGACGGAGCTATCATAATCCCTGAGGATACCACAACAACTACAGGCGAAACAACAACTGCTACAGAGTCCACCACAGCTCCCGAGTCAACTACAACTCTTACAGTTGCTGAGGGCGCTATCGCATGGCAGGTACCCACAGTAGAGGCTGCTCCCGGTGCGGAAGCAACTCTCGATGTAGTAGTTCTCGATCCCAACAGCACAAAGCTTGAGATCGGCGGTGCTCAGTTCGTAGCTAAGGCTGACGGTGTCACCCTCACAGGCGGCACAGGCTCCGATGCATACAAGGCTGACATCACACAGGGCAAGGACGGCAACGCTAATGAGTTTGCATTCGCTCATCCCAAGGGACAGGGCGTAGCTGCTGATAACGGTGCCAAGGTAATCACACTCAAGTACACTGTACCTGCTGACGCTAAGGACGGTGACGAGTATCCCGTAACTCTCGATCAGCTCAACGCTTCCGATACGAACGGACTCGACATCACAAAGCACATCGTTGTTATCCCCGGCGCTATCAAGGTAAAGGTACCTGTATCCACAACATCTACGACCGAGACAGCTACAACATCTGCTGCTGAGTCTACAACTACTACAGTAGTTACAGCTCCCGACGGCGCTATCATCTGGCAGATCCAGAGAGTAGAGGCTAAGGCTGGCGAAACAGTAACAGTTCCCGTACTCGTTCTCGATCCCAACGGAGTAAATCTCCCGATAGGCGGTGCTCAGTTCGGCGTAACAGCTAAGGAGCCCATCGCTTACAGCTCAGCATCCGCTAAGTCTGAGGCATACGGTGCAGACCTCGTTGCTAACGGCAGCACAAAGGAATTTGCATTCGCTGACGCTAAGGGCGCTGAGGCAGCCGCTGCAAACGGCGCTACAGTATTCACACTCACTTACACAGTTCCCGCTGGAACAGCTGCAGGCGAGTATCCCGTAGCTTGGACAAAGGACTTCTTCAATGTATCGTCTGCTGACGGTGCTGATATGACAAGTCATATCATCTGCCTCGACGGTGCTATCATCATCAAGGAAAAGACTACAACAGGTTCTGAGTCAACAACAGCTACAGACACAGAGACTACAACAGCTACAGGCACAGAGACTACTACAGCTTCTACAACAGAGAGCGAGACAGGCACAACAACCACAGGTACAGAGTATAATCTTCCTGAGGGTGCTAAGCTCGTAGCTGAGGTAACTCCTGTTGACGGCTTCTACTTCAACCACGATGGAAGAACATTCAACATCGGTCACGTTGACGGTCTGAAGCTCACAGAGGTAAAGGCTGACGGTACAGAGACTGCTATAACTGTTGACGCTTCACAGATCTCCTTCAAGGAGCAGGTAAGCGGCAAGGACAATCCTGCTGAGGCTTACAGAGAAGAGCAGACAAACTTCACATACATCGTTGACGTATACTACGGCGGCGAGAAGCTCATGGATAAGGACGGCAAGGCTGTTACATTCAAGGCTTACATCGGTGTGAAGGGCGACTCCAACCTCGATAACATGGCTGACGCTAAGGACGCTTCCAACGCACTCGCTTACTACGCTAAGGTTTCTACTCTGGAAGAAGGCGGAGATGTAAACGCAGTAAGACTCAATCCCGATGCAAACAAGATCATCAATGACAATCCCGATCTCGACCTCGACCAGTTCGGCGCATTCCTCGTAGACGTTGATAAGGACGTATACGATGCAGACAACTGGAAGGCAAAGAAGAGTGACAGAACAATTGATGCTAAGGATGCAAGTGCGATCCTGAAGTTCTACTCTATCATGTCCGCAGGCGGCACAGACCGCCAGGCTGCTTGGAATGATTCCATTACAGGCAGACAGGAAAAGATAGCTGATTTCCTCATCAAGTAAGTCAGCATCAATAGTAGCAATAAACAAGTCGGACCTCGTGTCCGACTTGTTTTTTGCGGTGCACAGGGGGACAGGAGGCACAAGAATGCTGCCAATGTTTTCATATTGAC
Source organism: Anaerotruncus sp. MC2020 (assembly GCA_000701945.1). Classification (GTDB taxonomy): domain Bacteria; phylum Bacillota; class Clostridia; order Oscillospirales; family Ruminococcaceae; genus Ruminococcus; species Ruminococcus flavefaciens_B. The sequence continues at coordinate 242,089 of JNKE01000016.1, read as the reverse complement.
TTCTCATCAAAGCGATACTATAATAATAGGTGTCGGGGGAACAGGCACTTGTCATGAGAGCAGCGAAAAGTCCGATTAGGAGGCGTTTTTTTACGGTAAAGTTGTTACTTTTGACGGGACAAGTCAGTAATAAAAATCCTAAATATTACAGAGAGGCATATTATTGATAAAATAGCCTGTAATAGGTTTTACTGATTGTGAAATACATACAAAAAAGGTTATGATTAATCGTCAATTATTTTTTGGAAAAATACGTTGTTTTTCTTGACTTATTCGGTATTGTGTGATAAAATGTAGTTATGAATTTTCAGGGAAGCTATAGGCTAATTGCCGGTATTCGCTGAAAATTAAGGATGAAATGCGGATTTGGACAAAACCTGCTGCTCATCAAAAAATATGTTAGAGAGGTATAGAACAATGAAGAACTCATTATTCAAGAGAGCTATCGCTGTAGCCGCTGCTGCTCCGCTTGCTCTCACTCAGTGCCTGACTGTTGCTAATGCAGCAAGCGTTAACAACGCTGGAATCGCAGCTGTTGAGAATGAGACAGTTGCAGAGTCTGAAAAGTCCATCAAGCTGAACGGTGAAGGTGGTCTCCTTTACATCGCTCCCGGTAAGGACGCGACAGAGAAGGACTACTACATGGTTGGCAATGAGGCACTTGCAGGTCTTGAGCTGACAGGTGACAGCTACACTATCACAAAGGATTCCACATGGAATGACACTGCTCTTGGTCTCCTTACAGCTAAGGGCGGCGCAACAGGTTCTGTAAGCGTTGAAAGCGCTCTTAAGGAGGCTGCAAAGCGCGCAGGCAACTATCAGGACATCGCAAACCAGGTTATCAAGCACGTTGGCGATGTAAACTACACAATCGACAAGAACGGTGACATAACACTTACTTGCGACGTAACTGATATCGTTCCCGAGCTCACAGCCGGAAGCGAGAAGACCGTTGGCGAAGTTTTCGATGATATCGAGAAGAAGTACGCTGCATACGGCGTAAAGATCGACAAGAACACTGCTTTCACCGATGTACAGATCGGCGGTACATTCACTGCTGTTATCAAGGGCTCATCTCTTGATGATACAAAGGTTGAGGGCACAATCACATTCAAGTCACTCGACGGCGTTGAGTACAAGGGCACAGCTGTTATCGACTACGCTCTTGCTCAGCTCGATAAGCTCCAGAGCGACGCTAAGACAGCTATCAGCGACGCTATCAAGGCTGCTGATTCTCTTGACGGCAAGACTGAGAAGATCGCTGAGGCTGAGGCTCAGGTAGACGATTCTATCGCCTACTTCAGAAAGCAGCTCAACAGAGCTAAGACATGGTCCGCTAAGGCTCAGTCCAAGACAACAGAGCTCAAGGAGTACGGTACATTCGGCGAGGCTCTTGCTGCTGCTAAGTCCAGCAGATTCGGCCAGAAGGTTGAGAAGAAGGCTAAGACAGAGATTCCCACAAGCGGTGCTGAGATTGCTTCCAAGAAACTTGTAAACGACCTCTATGACAAGGCTGTAAACCAGATCGAGAAGAACTCTGGCTACACTGTTGATATCACAACAGCTCAGCTCGGCGCATTCGCTGACAGCCTCACAAAGGTAACAGGTCAGCTCGCAAAGGGCGTAGCTACATTCAGCGCTCAGTTCGCTGATGAGGAGAAGGACGCTGTTGCTGAGTACATCCTCAGCGAGTACGGCCTCGAGGTTACAGACAGCTACAAGACGATCGCTATCACAGCTGATTACTCTGCTGCTGATAAGGGCGAGGCTTCTGTTGACGTTAAGATCCAGAGAGTAGTTGAGGCTGTTACAACAACCACAACAACTTCTACAACAACTGAGACAACTACTGAGACTACATCAACATCTACAGAGACTGAGACTACATCAACATCTACTGAGACTGAGACAACTTCTACAGGCACAGAGACAACTACAGGCTCTTCCGAGACTACAAGAGTTGAGCGCAAGACTGTTACAAACTACACTGTTGCAGCTAAGACAGGCTTCTACCTCAACATCGACAAGGAGTTCAAGAAGGAGCAGATCGAGTCTCTCTATGTAAGCATGGACGATGCTTATGTTTACATCAACGAGAAGGAAGAGATCATCGGTGAGGACATTATCACAGCTGGTGCTCCCATCGAGATCACTGACAAGGTAAACTTCGGCGACCAGACACCTGCTAACGTATTCGTTGACGGTGACTACGAGTTCGCTCACAAGCTCAACCTCTACGCTACAGAGGACATTATGGACGGCGCAAGAAAGGTTCTCAGCGCTGGCGATAAGCTCGTTAAGTACAACGGCGAGGACCTCGGCATTGTTGCTTACGTAGGCGTTAAGGGCGACGGCGACCTCAACTACATGGCTGACGCTAAGGACGCTTCACTCGTACTCGTATGGTACTCCAAGATGTCCACAGGTAAGGATCCTGAGGAGACAGTATTCTCCAACAGCGACCAGATCACTGAGCTCGACGCTGACGGCAAGAGAGTAGAGAAGGCTGAGTACGACAAGATGCTCGACCAGTTCGCTGCATTCCTCTGCGACGTTGACAATGAGAACGCTGCTGACAACTGGTATGCACTCAAGCCCGCAAGAATGATCGACGCTAAGGACGCTTCCTTCATCCTCAAGATGTACTCCAAGGCTTCTACAGGTACAGAACCCAACAGAGAGACATGGAACGACGTTCTCACCGAGAACTTCGCTAAGAAGGACTAAGCAAACACATTTATCCACACGCATTGTTAAGTCTGCCGTCCATGCGGCGGCAGGCTGACATATAAATTATAATTATCTGAAAGGAATAATCAAAATGAAGAAGAATTCATTTAAGAGAGTAGCTTCTGCTCTCGCTATCGCAGCAGTAGCTGCTTCAGCATCTTCTATGGCTGCTTTCGCAGACGAGTACAACGGTTTCGACATGGCTGACATCAACGGTTCTGAGATCAAGCCTACAGTTTTCATCTCTGTAGACGGCACTCAGGGCGGTAAGGTATTTGATGAGGACATCGCTGGCAAGACAGTTGAGTGTACTCTCAATGTTACAGGCGCTGCTAACAAGTACGCTTCCACAGGTTTCCACGTTTTCTTCGACAAGAGAGTTAAGCTCAACATGGACGGCGAGTATCCTGATGTAACACAGGGTGCTGCTATCGGCAAGATCTCTCCTGGTGAGCCTGTTATCGACGATACAGACGCTAACATGAACGGTTTCTTCGCTGCAACAGCTGGTTCCAGCAACCGTGGTAACGACGGCGTTATGTGGACATTCAACCTCGTAGTTCCTGCTGATGCTAAGGCTGGCGACGTATTCCCGATCGATATCGTTTACAAGTCGTCCAAGAACGCTGAGGACCTCTTCGTTAACACAGAGGTTGACAAGGCTGGTAACCTCATGCAGGCTTACGTATTCACAAAGGGTATCTACAATCCTAAGGAGAACAACAACTTCGCTGCTTCTGCTGAGGATGTAGCTAAGTGTGCTGCTCTTGCTGACATCAGCAAGTCTGCTGACGCTTACATTGCTATCGCTGGCGGTACAACAACAACTGAGACTACAACAGAGACTACAATTGAGACTACAACAGAGACTACAACTGAGGCTGCAACATCTGCTTCTACAACAGCTGGCTCTACAACATCTGCTTCTACAACAAGCGGCACTGGCACAACTTCCAAGGCTGCTACAGGCACAACAAAGAATCCTAAGACAGGCGTTTCCGGCACAGGTGCTGGCCTCGCAGTTGCAGGTCTTGCAGTAGCTGTAGCTACAGCATTCGTTCTCAGAAAGAAGGAGGACTAATTTAAATTAGTCGTCATTCCTAAGGAATAATCAAAGGCTCCCGAAAGGGAGCCTTTTTTTGCGTATTTGCAGGTGTGGATTTCGTCCGCACACTGTTTCTATCCTATTTTATCCCCCAGCCGTCGACGTCACCGCGCACCATAGCCCCGAACAGCCTGTCTTTCAGACCGTGGTCGTCCCGCTCGAGCTGTGCGAGCAGGGACTTCGTCCGCTCGCGGTTGGTGTGGCCGTCCGCGGGACAGGCTGACTTCACCACGGGAAGACCGTTCCGCTTGACTGCGCGCCGTATCTCGCGCTCCTCGGTCAGCACGAGGGGGCGTATCACCGCGATATCCCTGTCCTCGAGCATGGTCACTGGCGAGTAGCACCCGATACGCCCCTCCGTGAACAGGTTCATGAGGAAGGTCTCGACCGTGTCGTCGTAGTTGTGCCCGAGAGCTATCTTGTTGCACCCGAGCTCCGCCGCCGCGTTGGTCAGGGCTCCGCGGCGCATACGCGAGCACAGACTGCACGGATTCGGCTCCCTGCGGACGTCAAACACTATCTCGCCTATCTGTGTCGGGACAATGACGTGCTCGGCACCGAGAGAGCGGCAGAGCTCGGTAACGGGCGAAAAATCGGTCGCCTGACCGCCGAATGCGGGGTCAATGGTCAGAGCCGTGACCTGATAGTCTATGCCGATGAAGCTCCGCAGGCGGGCGAGTCCGACGAGGAGAGCAACGCTGTCCTTGCCGCCCGACACGCCGACAGCAATGCAGTCGCCGTCCGATATCATGCGGTACTGCTGTATTGCCTTGCGCATATGTCCGAGAATTTTCTGCATATTTTTTGCCTCCGAGGGGTAAAATGTTGACTTTCTTAGTAAAATTATACCGCAAATTCAAGAAATTTGCAAATATATCTTGCAAAAACCGAATAAATGTTATATAATATAAGTTAGCATATTATGGCAGGATACGCCTGCCTGAACTGAAAGGAAGCAACATATGACAACCAAGATAGGAACGATCCTCGCTGTCACACCGCAGATGCGCAACCTGCTCATCACGCTCGGAGCGATAGCAGTCATCCTCGTTCTCGTCATTCTCCTTTTCGGCGGAAAGAGCCCGTTCATGCGCTTCATGAACTTCTTCCTCGAGGAGAACGGCGGTCAGGGCGGCGGACCCGCTCCGACGCGCGAGGGACGCTATTCGCGCCGACCTGCTGCCGCTGAGGAGACAAACCAGAAAAAGACCTCCGAGCCGATAGTCGAAATGGCGACGCTTGTACGCAAGTCCGACGACAGACTCAGAGTCATCGAGAGCACGGGTCAGCAGAAGCTGCTCGACGAGTATTACGAGCTCGTTTTCGTGACGCGCAAGGGTCAGAAGCTGAAAATAGAGTGCTCACGCGAGGCATATGACAAGATACCGTTCAATCAGCAGGGCTCGCTTACATACAAGCGCAACACGCTTGTGAAGTTCAAGTATTACGAGGATACGGTATATAACAATTGAAATGTGGGGCGGCGCTGCCGTCCCATATTTTTCTACAGGAGGAAAACATGGTTGATTTCGGAAACGACTGGGACGAACTGCTGAAGGACGAGTTCACGAAGGAATACTACCTCAGACTGCGGAAATTCCTTGTGAACGAGTACAGAACGCAGCGCATATTCCCGGGAATGTACGACATATTCAACGCGCTGAAAATGACGTCATACGAGGACGTAAAGTGCGTCATCATCGGGCAGGACCCTTACCACGGCGAGGGACAGGCTCACGGGCTGAGCTTCTCCGTGCGCAAGGGTGTAGCTCCGCCGCCGTCGCTGGTCAACATCTTCAAGGAGATACGCGAGGACGTCGGCGTGGACAACACAGGCAAGCACGGCGAGCTCACAAAATGGGCGCAGAACGGCGTGCTGCTGCTCAACTCCGTGCTGACAGTGCGTGCGAACCAGCCTCGCAGTCATCGCGGCATGGGCTGGGAGCAGTTCACCACGGACGTGATAGAGCTCCTCAACCGCCGCGAGAAGCCAATGGTGTTCATGCTGTGGGGCAGCGACGCCAAGGCAAAGCAGCAGTTCATCACGAACCCGAACCACCTGATACTCCGCGCCGCCCACCCGAGCCCGCTGTCCGCGTATAACGGCTTCTTCGGGTGCAGACACTTCTCGCAGGCGAACGCATTCCTCCGCAGCAAGGGCATGGAGGAGATTGACTGGTCGATAGACTGAAAGGATAAAACATGAAGGTAAGAGAATTATTCAAGGAAAAGACGGTTTTCTCGTTCGAGGTCTTCCCGCCGAAGAAAACGAGCACCGTTGACGTCATATACCAGACCCTCGACGAGCTGAGCGGCTTGAAGCCCGACTTCATCAGCGTGACGTTCGGCGCGGGCGGCAGCGGCAACAGCTTCTTTGCGCTCGATATCGCGTCGAGGATAAAGGAGAGCGGGCTGATACCAGTGCTGCACCTGCCGTGCATCAACTTCACGCGTGCGGAGATAGACTCCACCCTCGCGGAGGCTCAGGCTCGCGGGATAGAGAACATCCTCGCGCTCCGAGGCGACATAAATCCCGATATCCCGCCTGTCAAGGACTTCGAGCACGCGAGCGACCTCATCACCTACCTCCGCGGCAAGGGCGACTTCGACATCGCGGGAGCGTGCTATCCCGAGTGCCACCCCGATGCGGAGACGCTCGACGAGGACATCGACAACCTCAAGATTAAGGTCGAGGCGGGCGCAGACCACCTCATCACGCAGCTCTTTTTCGACAACGACAGCTTCTACGACTTCCGTGACAAGGCTGCTGCAAAGGGCATAAACGTGCCGATAGAGGCGGGAATCATGCCCGTCGTGAACAAGAACCAGATAGAGCGCATGGTCACGACCTGCGGCGCATCTCTGCCGCGCAAATTCGTCAAGATAATGCAGCGCTACGAGCACCAGCCCGAGGCTCTGCGCGATGCGGGCATAGCCTACGCGATAAATCAGATAGTCGACCTCGCGGCGAGCGGAGTTGACGGCATACACCTCTACACGATGAACAACGCCTATGTAGCGCGGAAAATCAGCGAAGCCGTCAGCGGCATCATCGAGGCATGATGACGCTCGGCTCCCTATCGAAGGCGGAAGCGGCGCGATATATGGGCGTGAAGGGCGAGCCTGACGGGAACGTGCAGGCTTTGCTGGACAAGTACGAGCCCATAGTCCGCGGGAAGCTCCGCCCCGCATACGTCTACCGCGAGGCGGCAGTCAGCTTCGAGGACGGCGGAGTTCGCATCTCGGGCGTGAACGCCCTGCTCACGGGCGGGGACATACGCCGCCACCTTGCGGGCTGCGAGCGGGCAGTGCTGCTCGCGGCGACTGTCTCCGCGGAGGCTGACAAGCTCATACGCCAGACCGCCGTGACCGACATGGCGGCGGCTCTCGCCGTGGACTGCCTGTGCAGCGCGGCGGTCGAGCAGGTCTGCGACCGCGCCGAGGAGGAGATATTCTCCGAGGTGGACGCGCCGTTCAGGACGTGGAGGTTCAGCCCTGGATACGGCGACCTGCCTATCGCGCTCCAGCGCGACCTGCTGCTTGCTCTGAACGCGCAAAGGCGCATAGGACTGACGGTCACGGAGAGCTCGCTGCTCGTGCCGTCGAAGTCGGTGACGGCGATAATAGGTATATCGGCAGCTCCTCCCGAGTCGGAGCTGAAGCGCGGCTGTGAGAGCTGCAATATGCGCGGACGCTGCGCCTTCTCCGCGAACGGAGGCTGCGGACGAAAGAATTGAGAATTGAGCAGTACATCAATTCTCAATTTTTTGCATATTGTTTCCCTTTTGTAAACCTTTCGCCCGAAAATACAGCAATATCACAATAAAATGGCATTATTTATATTGATTTTGGATATTGACAGTACATATTTTAAAATGATATAATATATGTGCAGCATTAATAATAGGATAATTGCGGTCATTTGCAGACCGCTGTATCGTAAACGAACACACCTGACAGCCCGCCTCTGCGGGCAAAAATCCAGAAAAGGAGTTAAACAGATGAAGAAAACTAAGGCATTTATCTCGGCTCTTCTGGCAGTTGCAGCTACCCTCTCGCTCACTGCCTGCGGAGACGGCGGTTCATCGTCCAACCCCTACGCTGACGTCGACGTAGACCAGAGCGTAAGAGACGAGGTCAATAAGGCGGCTTCAAACACCGACCTCCTCGAGGACGTTGAGCTCGAGAACAAGACTATCAAGTGGATGGCTACATGGGACATCAACCCCGACGCTTCGGGCAAGAACAAGCCCACAGAGCTCGTTGTGTTCGAGGAGAAGTACGGCGGCAATATCGAGTACCATCAGGTAACATGGGAGAACCGCTATGAGAAGCTCGCCGAGTCGATAAGCAGCGGCGAGGGCATCGACTTCTTCTGGGCAGGCGATATGGACGCATTCCCGAAGGGCGCCGTAAGAGGTATGTTCACCTCCGTTGACGACTACATCGACTTCAGCAAGCCGCTGTGGAAGGACGTCAAGGACATGAACGACAGTATGCTGTGGAACGGCAAGCACTACCTCGCTATCGTGCAGTCCACAGGCGACAAGGTAGGCGTCGCATACAACAAGAAAACTATCGAGGAGGCTGGTCTCGATGACCCCGCCGAGCTCTACTACGACGGCAAGTGGGACTGGAAATCGTTCGAGTCGATGCTCCAGAGCTTCGTTGACGTCGACAAGCAGCACTACGGCATCGACGGCTGGTGGTTCGAGTTCGGACTCATGAACACTACAGGCGTTCCTCCCGTAGGCATCAAGGACGGCAAGCTCGTCAGCAATATCGGCGACCCCGCTATGGAGCGCGTGCAGAACTTCCTGTACGACCTCAACCAGACGGGCTGCATCGCTATCGGCGTAGGCGACTACGGCTGGACTGCTCACCCCGAGTTCGTCGGTGAGGGCAAGGTGCTCTTCTATCCCGTTGGTCTGTACGAGTTCTATACCTCGCCCGACCAGTGGAAGGCCAAGTACGGCGACGACGCATTCTTCGTTCCCATGCCCAAGGACCCCGAGTCCAAGGAGTATTACATACCCGTCGGCATGGAGGCTTACACCTTTGTTAAGAACGGCGGCAACCCCGAGGGCGTTGCGAAGTACCTCGACTGCAAGCGCTTCTCCATTATGGACGAGGACACCAAGGCTGTTTCCGACAAGCAGTTCCGCGAGGACTACGGCTGGACGCAGGAAATGGTAGATATGCAGCACGAGATGCAGGAGCTCGCAGACGAGAATGCATTCTTCGACCTCTCATCGGGCGTATCGAAGGACTGCGGCGACCTTCTCGACCAGAACCTCCGCAATACTGCAAGAGGTACACCGTGGAACGAGACCTATGACGCGATATATGCTACATTGCAGACATACATCGACGAGGTCAACGAGAATCCCATAATCAGCGAATAACAGCTGATGAGCTTCGGAAAATAACAGCGGGGATAGGGGATTAAACTTGTAAGATATTGCTAACATTGTGGAAATGACTTGCAAACAAACAAGAAATATGCTATAATAATTAAGTTAGAACAGTATGTTTGTCAGAAAGGAGGGTATGAAGTATGGAGACAGTTCTTGTAACGGGCGGCTGCGGACTCATCGGTCAGCATATCTGCTCGGGTCTGCTCAAGAAGGGCTTTGCCGTGGTTTGTGCTGATGTTGAGCCAAACCCATATAATGAGGGAAAACTGAATTACACCTTTGTACAGGTCAATCAGGCAGATAAGAATGGCTACGCCGATATCTTTGAGAAATACGAGATAAGTGTTCTGATTCATGCCGCTTGCACAGTTGATAACGATTTCGGACCTATCGTTACCGATAAGGAGCTTGATATTGCCAAGCAGTGCGATAAATTCATTTATCGCTATGCTATGACGGAGAATGTACGCAAGGTCGTACTGGTGAGCACTTATCAGGTGTACGAGTTCCCCAAGACCCGCGAGCCTATCAGAGAGGATTCTGATATCAAGACCAATACCAATTATGCGATGCTCAAGTATAACTCGGAGAAGACGCTCATATCCGAAATGCAGCACCATAAGGAAGTCATGTGCTGTATCACGAGAGTTGCTCCTGTTTATACCTTGAATTTCACCGATAACCTTGTGGCGAAGATAACCGACCCCAAGGACGGCTCAAAGTTCGTATACGGCAAGGGTCAGTACGGATTCCAGCTCTGCTGTGTACACAATCTGGTAGACTTCATCCTCTGCTTCGTAAAGAACGCCGATGATATGAAGGACGCAGGCATATACAACATCAGCGACAAGCTGCTGACTACTGCTGCCGATATCATCACCTTCATGCGTGAGAACCACCACCTCGGCACTGTTGTGCAGAAGTCGGGCGGCGGCGCTATGACGAAGCTGAAGGGACTTTTCGGAGGCGGCAAGGAGGAAAAGACCAATTACCGCTATCTCGACCTTGCAAAGCTCGAGTACAACAATATGCTCGACACCACAAAGGCGTCGAAGCTGACGAATTTCCGCTGGGATATACACAACACGAAGTAATAAAACAGCCCTGAGTTTTACTCAGGGCTGTTTTTAGTGAATAGTGAATAATTGCGGTGTCCGCTTACGCGGACAATTTTTATAAATGTAGGGGCGGCGTTTCGCAGTCCGCAAAATGCCTGTATAACGGCTTATTCTACCACCGTATAGTTGTCCGCAGCGTTTTCCTTGGTGGCGTGCTCGGTGACGCTGAGCACCTTCACCTTCAGCGGCTTTGTGCCCATATTTATCTCGATGATGTCGCCGACCTTCACGTCGTAGGACGCGCGCGCCGCCTTGCCGTTGACGACTATCTTCTCGGCGTCGCAGGCTTCATTCGCGACGGTGCGGCGCTTGATGAGGCGCGTCACCTTGAGGTATTTGTCGAGTCTCATTGTATCCCTCCATAAATAAACGGGGCGGAAAGAATACCTTTCCGCCCCTTGTTATTACTTCTTCTTCTTGGAAGCCTTCTTAGCGTTGACAGCCTCCTTGAGACCCTTACCTGCCTTGAAAGCGGGTGCATTGCTGGGCGGGCAAACCATCTTCTCCTTAGTTCTGGGGTTGATGCAGGTCTTCTTGCCTCTCTTGCGAACCTCGAATGTACCGAAGCCTGTGATAGCAACCTTGTCGCCCTTTACGAGAGCTTCCTCGATAGCTGCGAGAGTAGCCTCGAGAGCAGCGCCGGCGTCCTTCTTGGTGCAGTTTGCTTTATCAGCGATTGAATTGATGAGTTCTGTCTTAGTCATTTGAGTGTTCCTCCATAATAATTTTTTTAGCCTTGTCCCAGTAAATATCGAGTTTTTCGATAGGTAGGTCCTTCATATCGAGACCCTCCGCACTCACCAGCTGTTCTGTTACAGAGAACCGTTTGATAAACTTGTCTGTTGAAGCCTTGAGAGCGAGCTCGGCGTTTACACCGAGGTGACGCGCGGCATTGACGCACGAGAAGAGCAGGTCGCCCATTTCCTCGTCAATATTCTGCGTATCTCCTGCGGCAACAGCTCTTTCGAGCTCCGCCTTTTCGCTGTCTATACAAGCCATAGCGTCCTTGGCGCTTCGGAAGTCCATACCCGCGCGCATTGCACGTTTACCGACCTTCTGCGCCCTCATGAGCGACGGGAGAGACTTGGCGACCTGATTCAGTGTATCGGTGTAGGTCTCCTGACCCTTTTCGTCCATTTTAATGGCGTCCCAGTTCTTCAGCACCTCCGCAGTTGAATCGGCTTTGACTTCGCCGAAGACGTGGGGGTGACGGAGAATGAGCTTCTTGCATATCTCGTCGCAGACGTCGTCGAATCTGAACGAGCCTGCTTCTTCTTCTATCCTGCAATGGAAGACCACCTGCAACAGTACGTCGCCGAGCTCTTCCCTCAGCAGGGCAGTATCACCGAGATCGATAGCTTCTACAGCCTCGCAGGTCTCCTCGATGAAGTCGCTTCTGATAGAGCTGTGGGTCTGTTCCCTGTCCCAGGGACAGCCGCCCTCACCTCTCAGGAGCCGCACGATATCGAGCAGATCGCTGATAGAGTAGTTATCTTTTTGCTGATATTCGACCATGGGATTAGCACTCCTCTAATAATACCCCAAAATCCGCGAAAAATCAATATATTTCGCAAAAGTTTGTGCTTTTTGCAGAATTTTGAGGTGCTTTTTTATATGTTTTGCCTAAAGAATCGACGTATTTAGGCGGTTTCAGAAGGGCCTGTCGACGAAACCGACCTTATGATAGGCTTTCGAGACGATGCGGCTGGATATCTTCATCGCCTTTTCGGCGCCCTTGGTGTAGCAGTCCTTGAGGTAAGCCTTGTCCGCGATGAGGCGGTCGAACTCGGTGCGCACGGGCTCGAGACTGTCAGCAACAGCCTCGCCTACTGCGAGCTTGAAGTCGCCGTAGCCCTTGCCTGCGAACTCAGCCTCTATAGCGGCGTAGTCCTTGCCTGTCACGCAGGAGTAAATGGACATGAGGTTGTTGATGCCGTCCTTGCCCTCGCGGAATGCGACCTCCGCCTCGCTGTCGGTGACAGCGCGCTTGAACTTGCGGATAATTGTGTCCTTGTCGTCGAGGATGAGGATGCACGCGTTGGGGTTCTCGTCGGACTTGGACATCTTCTTTGTCGGGTCTTGGAGCGACATTATCTTCGCTCCGACCTCGGTGATGTACGGCTCGGGGAGCTTGAAGAAGTCGCCGTAGCGCTGATTGAAGCGCTGAGCGATATTTCTCGCGAGCTCGAGGTGCTGTTTCTGGTCAACGCCCACGGGAACGAGGTCGGCGTTGTACGCGAGGATATCCGCCGCCATGAGCGAAGGATACGTGAACAGACCCGCGTTGACGTCGTCGGGGTGCTTCTGGCTCTTGTCCTTGAACTGCGTCATGCGGGACAGCTCGCCGAACTGCGTATTGCAGCAGAGCAGCCAGTTGAGGTCGTTGTGGGTGTGGGCGTGGCTCTGAATGAAGAGGATAGACCTCTCGGGGTCGAGACCGCACGCCATGAGCAGCGCATATGCCGCGAGAGTATTCTGACGGAGCTTTGCGGGCTCCTGCTTAACGGTTATAGCATGGAGGTCAGCGACGCAGTAGATGCAGTCAAACTGCTCCTGAAGCGGGCTCCAGTTTCTGACAGCTCCGATATAGTTGCCGAGGGTGAATGTGCCTGTCGGCTGGATAGCGCTGAAAATGAGCTTTTTCTCGTCCATTTGGTGTACTCCTTACTTGCCTGCCTTGCGTGCTTCCATATCGTCCTTGAGCTGGCAGTTTCTCAGCTCTGCGAGAACGCGCTGGTAGAGCACGTAGAGGGAGCGCTTTTCGGGCTCTGTCTCAGGGATAAGACCTGGCTGGAACTCGACCTTGTATGTGCCGTTCTTTGTGAGGAGGTACACATACTGCGTTCTGCCCTTGGGGAGGTCATACTGCTTGGTCTTTTCAGCCTTGGGGATAATCTGTGCGGAGTTGACAACGAGAGCGTTCGCAGCCTGAACGAGGTTCCTGTAGCGCTGGGAAGCTCCCACGTATTCGCCGCCGTTGTTGAAGTAGAGGTTGGCAGCGCCGTTGATGAAGCAGACCATAGTCGTGAGGATATTGCCGGGCATGGGCATATCTACTACCACGCCGTAAACGTCGTTCTTGCCGAACTTCATCTCGAAGAAGTTAGCGGGGAAGCTGAGAGCCTGAGCTCTTGTCATCAGGTATTTCTGTGTAACAGGGTATCTGTCTGTAGTTGCCATATTTGTGATTCCTTTCAGTTTGGTAGTTATATTTGTGAGCCGTTAGCTGTCAGCCTTTAGCCTTTAGCTCGCGGTATCGCCTTACGGCGATGATATCTGAATTTGTCCGCGTCAGCGGACACCATAAGCTAACGGCTAATGGCTCGGATGATTAGTCGAGCATATCTCTCGTCATCTTGGCGAGGATATCCATGCCCTTCTTTATCTGCTCGTTTGTGGGAGTGGAGTAGTTGAGGCGGAATGAGTGGCTGACCTCGTCCTCTTTGATGCTGAACGAGTTGCCGGGAACTACCGCTATCTTGTACTCCTGAACAGCCTTTGTGCAGAAAGCGTTCATATCGCAGCTCTCGGGGAGAGTGCACCATATAAAGAGACCGCCTTCGGGCTTTGTGTAGCTTATCTTCTTGGAGAAGCCGTTGTCGATGTAGCTGCACATCAGGTCGCACTTCTCTCTGTATATGCCGCGGAGCTTGTTGAAGTGAGCCTCGCGGTCAACAGTGGTCATGAAGCGGTGCGAAACGACCTGCGCCCAAATGTTGGAGTGGACGTCCGCGACCTGCTTGCAGACAACTATCTTCTGGATTATCGGCGCGGGAGCCGAAACATAGCCCGTTCTGAAGCCCGAAGAGATGAGCTTGGAGAAGGTGCTGGAGTAGATTACGCGTCCCTCGGTGTCGAGGCTCTTTATCGTGGGGACGTTCTCGCCTGCGAAGCGGAGCTCGCCGTAGGGGTCGTCCTCGAGGATGATGAAGTCGTAGCGGCACGCGAGTTCATATACAGCCTTGCGCTTAGCGAGCGACATTGTGCGTCCTGTCGGGTTCTGGAAGTTGGGGATGAGGTAGAGTATCTTCACATTCGGCTGAGTTTTCAGCGCGTCCTCGAGCTTTTCGAGGTTGATGCCGTCGTCGTCCATATCCACGCCGACGAGGTTCACGTTGTAGGAGCGGAACGCGTTGAGCGAGCCGATGAAGCTCGGCGACTCGCACAGCAGTGTATCGCCCTCGTTGAGCAGTACCTTGCAGGAGAGCTCATTCGCCTGCTGACCGCCCGACGTGATGATGAGGTCGTCGAATTCCTTGTGGAAGCAGCCCTTCTCGGTCATCCAGCCCTTGAGGAACTCACGCAGGGGAGTGTAGCCCTCGGTAACGCTGTACTGGAGCGCGAGGATGGGGTCGTCGCGCAGGAGCTCCGCCGAGATCTCGGCTATCCTCTCCTTGGGGAACGCCTCGGGAGCAGGGTTGCCCGCCGCAAAGGAAATGACCTCGGGGTCTGCGGTGAACTTGAGTATCTCACGTATAGCGGAGGCTTTCAGACCGCTTACCTTGTCGGAAAATTTATATTCCATGTATATTACGTCCTTTCAAATAATCATAGCTTACAATAAGCCACCTAACATTATACCATATTATAATAAAAAAATCAACAGTAAAAGGTCAAAAATCACGTTTGGGGCTGTCTTTGGCGTAAATTTCCCGAAAAACGGCTGCCTGTCAAACTGAACCAAGAACAAAAAGCATTGCCAATTGCGGTCGGTTGTTGTATAATGGACTTACAGAATCCGAGAAAGGAGACTTTTCAATGAAAACCAGAAAGTTTTTATCGGCAGCGTTAACGCTCGCCATAATATGCGGAGCTCCGACAGGCCCGCTCGGCAGGAGCTTCACCGTGCTCAGCAGCGAGCCTGCCTCAGCGGCGGAGCCTGTCAGCTCCGATAACCCCTACAACAAGCAGGACGACGAGGAGGTGCTCTACGACGGCTCGAGCTGGGTCCAGCCGAAGGAGTGGAACACCCCCAAGATAGATCCTCGGGACTATGAGGGCGGCATAATGCTATTTCTCGATAAGATAGGTCTCGAACCCGAATACGCGAAGGGAAAGGTACAGCGCGTATATTTCAGCGTGGTCGGCGTGGAGGAGCCTGTCAATATGATGCGCTTTCATTTCTTCTATGATACGCGTCTGAAGGTGCGTGAGAACCCGAAGGGCGAGGTGGTTACGGCGGGTACTTCGGTCGAGGGCTTCACGACGGGCTCGGTCATGGTCGAGGAGGGGCAGCTCGAATTCTACGCCTACTCGGAGGAGAGATCGGTTCAGAAGGGCAGTATCTTCACAGTGGACTTCGTGGTCCCCGAGGACGCCGACAGCGGCGAGGTCTACCCCTTTGGTATTGTCTATGTGGTCGACGACGTAGGAAAAGACCTGTTCATCGACCGCGCCCAGAGCGAAGCGGGCAGGCTGCAAATGACCTATGTGTTCACGAAGGGGCTGCACAGCGGCTGGATAAAGATCGCGGGCGAGAAGCGCAAACCCGCTCTCATGCTCGGCGACCCCAACGGTGACGGCAAGGTCGACGCGAAGGACGCTACCTTTGTTCTCGGCGAGTACGCGCTGCGGTCGACGGACGGAGTCATGGAGCCGCTTCCTCCCGAGATAGAGACTGCCGCGGACGTCAATGCGGACAGCTTCATCGACGCAAAGGACGCCTCGTCGATACTGGCGTACTATTCGTACATCTCCACGGGCGGAACGGGCACAATGGAAGATTTCCTCGCAAAATAAACAGGTATGCTGTGTAGGGGCGCATTACAGCAAAGCTGCATATAGCATCACAATCCAAATCGAAGATTTGGTGTGCTGCTTATCCGAGCGCCCGCAGACCAATATCAAGCTACAGTTGATTTATAAAACGACGGGCGAGCGGAACTCGCCCCTACAAAAAATTAGGTAGGGGTGTTTTCTGGCGTCCGTTTTCCTTTTGCCTCATAATTTGCTGCCGCGCGGCATATCCTGTATGGAATACGGACGGGAGGCGCGCGATGAAGAAGCAGAACATACTGAAAGGCTCGATAATACTGATGATATCGGCGGTGGTGGCGAAGGGCTTCGGCGCGCTGTTCAAAATACCGCTGACGAATCTGCTCGGCGGCGTGGGAATGAGCTATTTCAGCTGCGCGTACAGCCTCTTTCTGCCCGTGTACGCGCTGACTGTGACGGGCTTGTCCTCGGCAGTCGCGCGCATGACCGCACAGAGCGCCGCCCTCGGTATGTACGCCAACATCAGGCGCATACGCAGCACCGCCCTGCTGCTATTCACGGGAGTCGGGCTCGTCGGGAGCGCGGCTGTATGGCTGCTCGCGAGACCGTTCAGCCTGCTGTCTACGGGCGGAGCGGAGGCTGTCCCTGCGCTGATGATGATAGCTCCGGCGGTGCTGTTCGGCTGCATTACTGCGGTGGAACGCGGCTACTACGAGGGCATGAGCAATATGTACCCGACGGCGCTTTCGCAGGCGGCTGAGGGCGCGGTCAAGGTCGGCGCGGGGCTGTGGCTGTGCGGCTTTGTGAACTCCCACGGCAGCGCGATAATGGCGCGCTTCCCCTCCGTGACCGACATACGCGCGCTCTCGGCGGCAGCGGGCATACTGGGCGTATCGCTGTCCTCGCTCGGAGCGGTGCTGTTTTTCGCAGTTTTAGCGCTGTTCCGCCGACCTCTCCGCGGAGGCGAGAGCCATATGCAGTCCCGCCGCTGGATAGCCCGCGAGCTCGCGCTGACGGCTCTGCCCGTGGGGGTGAGCTCCGTCGTGACGAACCTGACCTCGCTGGTGGATATGTGGACGGTCATCGCCTGTATATCGCGGTTCGGCTGCGGCAGGGGAGTGCCCGCCGCGGTCGCTCCCGAGGACGTCCCGAACTTCGTCTACGGCTCGTTCGCGGGGATAGCGCTGACGGTGTTCAACCTCGTGCCGTCGGTGACGAATATGCTCGGGAAGGGCGCGCTCCCCGCAGTGACGGCGGCGTGGTCGTCGCGGGACAGAGCCGCGCTTGAGGCGGGGACGTCGCAGGCTCTCGTGACAGCGGCAGCGATAGCGGTGCCGTCGGCATGCGGACTCGGAGTCCTCGCGCCCGAGGTGCTGCACCTGCTGTTCCCGCTGCAAAGCGACGAGGTGGAGATATGCATATCGGCGCTTCGCCTGCTCATGGCGGGAATGGTCTGCCTGTGCCTGTCGTTCCCTGTATTCAGCCTTTTGCAGGCGGTCGGCAAGCACTCCGCGCCGCTCAGGGTCATGCTTGTGGGGACAGCAGTAAAGCTTGCGGGCAATCTCGCACTCGTGCCGCTCATGGGAGCTGACGGCGCGGCGGTGTCGACCTCGGTCTGCTACGCGGTGATACTGGCGGTATCGCTGACGGTATACGTCCGCGCTTCGGGAGCAGCCCTGCCCGTCGGAGCGCTGCTCAAGGTGCTCTACGCGGGAGCTATGTGCGGCGGAGCAGCCTCCCTCGCGGATGGCATATGCACCCGCGAGGGAGCTGCTCCCCTGCTCGGGACGGCAGTCTCCATAGCTTCGGGAGCGGCTATGTACCTGCTCTCGCTCGTCCTGCTGTCTGTGAAAAGACCGAAGAAGCAGATGCTGCCCGATACTTGACATGGAAGCCTCCGTTGTGGTATACTAAGGGAGCGCGAAATGCGCCTATACAATCTGAACGGAGGCTCATACTATGAGAAGATATAAAATCACCGCGCTCCTGCTCTGCGCGGCTATGGCAGTGACGGCGGCAGTCGGCTGCTCGGACGGAAAAACTGACAGCAGGTCTGCGTCGAGGGTCGGGACGACCGTTGAAGCGGGCAAGAACGAGGGCGTCGCGGACAACGAGGTCAGCGCAGCTGTCTCCGAGAAGGCGAACGCCAACGAAACAGGCTTCACCCTCAACAAGGTCATCGACGGCGGCACACGCACCGACAAGGGCGAGCGCTACCTCTATCTCGACATAACCATTGACAACGCCACGGACAAGGCATACGAGCTCAACACGCTCAATAACTTCTACCTCCTCTTAAGCGACGGCAGCGAAGCGCACTACGACGTCCGCACTCAGCTGTATGCCTCGAAGAATATGTCGCGCTACAGCCCGAACCCCTTCAGTGTTCCCGCGAAAGGGCAGTTCAGCGGAGTAGTGGGAGGCTTTGCGGTCAGCGAGGACGTGAAGGACTTCACTGTCTGCTTCTTCCCGACTCTCGACAACGAGCAGAAGAAGCCCGACGTAGTAAAGGTAGCTGTTACGGAAAAGGATATCATCACCATTTCTGATAATAAGTGAGTGCGCGGGCAGACAGCGCATAATATAAAGAAAAACGGCTATCCGAAAGGATAGCCGTTAGCTTTCGTGTTTTGTGTCAGAATCACTCTGCAGAAGGAGCGCCTACGGGGCAAACACCTGCACAAGCGCCGCACTCTACGCAAGCGTCAGCGTCGATAACGTATTTTCCGTCGCCTTCCGAGATAGCGCCAACAGGACATTCGCCTGCACAAGCACCACAGCTAACACAATCGTCTGAAATCTTATATGCCATAATCAAAGCACCTCCGTAGATTATTCGGGAGCCTCCGCTCCTCTGATTCTTATTTTAACATATGGGCGGAGAAAATCAAGATATATTTGTTAGTATATACTTACCAATAATGAAGAATAGCCGAAAACGTCGTTCTATGCTGAAACTTAGACATTTGTCAAGCGCGTTCGGGCTGTTTGCTTTCGGGAGCAACTGACGGCGATATTGTCCGAATGGTGTCTGCGGAGCGAAAAAGGCTGACAGTTGATTCAACTTGACATTTTGTACACTGTTATAGTATAATATATGTGGCATATCGGGCTGTGTGACCCTCTCGCACACCCGAAGAATACAGGCACGAAAGGAGTTTTTTACTATGAACAAGCTGAAAAGAGTCCTCGCAGGACTCGCGGCTGTCTCGTTATTCGCAGTTTCCGCCGTCTCATGTCAGAGCAAGGAGACCTCCGAGAACAACAGCCACTACAAGGAGGAGGACGAGTTCACCGTCCCCGCAGATGAGGCGGAGCTCAACGGTCAGAGCGGAGTCGACATCAGCGGGCAGGAGATAGTATGGCTCGCCGACTACGACATCAACCCCACCAACAACAATGACCGCTCGGTAGCGCTCTCGCTCTTCGAGGACGTATACGGCGCAAAGGTGAAGTTCGTGCTCGCGGACTCGAACGAGAAGTTCACCAAGCTCGCCGCGATGATACTCTCGGGCGACGAGGTGGATATGTTCCCCTACGAGTGGGACGCAGTCCCGAACGGCGTGGTCAAGGAGCAGTATGAGGCTCTCGACCCGTACTTCGGCGCGCTCGGCATGGAGGAGGACGGACTTTGGGACGATATGTCCGACGTGATAGATATGTTCGAGTACAACGGTCAGCACTACGTCGTGCCGTTTGACGTATCAGACCCGCTCGTTATAACCTACAGCCGCAAGATGATGGAGGAGGAGGGGCTTGACGACCCGTATGAGCTCTACCTCGACGGCAAGTGGGACTGGAACAAGTTCATGGAGATGATGGAGTCGTTCGTATCGGGAGCTCCCGAGGGCACGACCCGCTACGGCATCAACGGCTGGTTCGGACAGGCGATAATCCAGTCGACGGGACACACCGTAATCAACTACGACGGCACAAAGTTCGAGAACAATATCGACGACCCGCAGATAGAGAAGGCGGAGCTCCTCATGCAGGACATCGCCTCGAAGCACCTCTATCAGCCCGAGTGGATAGGCTACTTCCCCGACACGCACAATACGCTGTTCTTTGCTATGGGAGACTGGGCGCTCGGCACGTCGAACGCGAAGAATCCCGACTCCGACCTCATGGTAGTGCCGTTCCCGAAGTCACCCGATGCGGACAGGAACTACCTCTGCTGTAACTATGCGGCGAAGATGCTGGTTCGCAACTCGACGAAGGGCGAGGCTGTTGCGACGTACATCAAGTGCGAGCGCGTAGCGGCTACTCAGGAGGAGTACAGGAAGATAGCGAAGCAGAAGGCTCTCGTGGAGGAAAAGACCGCGGCGGGCAAGACGAAGTCCTTCGTGACCGAGGAGCAGTACGATGCGCTCAAGACATTCCTCGATCCGAGCAAGGTAACTCCGATGTTTGACTTTGCATACGGCATGGGCGACAGGATGAACGGCGACGGCGACTACACCTACGAGACACGCGGCGTGATGAATAACCTCACGCAGGCACTGCTCGAGGGCGACTCGCACGTTGATTCGTGGGCGACTCTCCGCGATTCGTGGACGGGCGTCATCGACGAAGAGGTCAAGCGCTTCAACGAAATGAGATAACTTTAGGGGCGGACTCGTGTGTCCGCCCTTATTTTATGGGATTTGTGAAAGGACCATTGTAGGGGCCGCCTTTGGCGGTCCGCGAGTGTACGGGTGATTTGGCAGACGCCCAAAGGACGTCCTGCATTTTCTTTGTGCAAAACTCACAAATCAGAGGCGATTTTTACAGCAATGTGTAAAAATTTCCGAAAGTGCGTGACTTTTTTAAGTGCTTGTGTTATAATGTTATCAAAGGAACATACCTTTGTTAAGATATAAACATAAAGGATGGGAAAGAGTATGGACAACAGAAGACGTGTCACACGTAAGGTGCTCAGACAAAGACAGCTGGGAGCGCTTGCAGTCATAGCGTTCATCGTGCTGATGTTTGTTGTGCTTCTCGCAAAATGTACGAAGAATATGGGAGATGAAGGCAGCTCGAAGGCTGAGACTACCACCACTACCGTCGCTACCACTGCGGAGACCGCTCTGCCCGTGGAGACAACCGAGGCTACCACGACCGTCGCCGTGAATCCCAAGGCGTCGAACGTCAAGCTCTCGAAGCGCGAGCTTTTCCTTGATATAGGCGAAAGCGACGTTCCCGTGATACAGAGCTATCCCGACGCGGGCACAGGCGAGTCCGACGAGGTGTGGAAGTCCATGGACCCGAAGATAGCTACCGTTGACAATCTCGGACACATCACAGGCGTATCAAAGGGACAGACATTCATTGTCCTCAGCTTCAAGAACTATCCCGACATTGAGATAGAGATAAAGGTCAACGTAGGCGGAGCAGTAGACGCCGCTGTCGTTACGACCTCCAAGCTCGCTTCCGAGGACGATCCGCTCGCTACCACGACTACTACCGTAGCCAATGCGGGACTGGCTTAAAATTGCGATATCGGTGCCGAACACAGTGTGCGGCACCGATTTTTTTGTCCGAAATGAATAAATACGGGAAAAATTTGAAAAATCTGCGAAAAACACTTGATTTTTCCGTTTTCACGTGATATAATACTATATGATGATAGTTAGACTAAAGACCGGAAGCTTCCGGTCTTTCGTATTGTATCGGGAGAAAGCCTCCCGACGGCTATTGGAACAGCTTGAAGGGAAAGGAGAAAAATACCGAATGAAGCTGAAAAAGTTCGGAGGAACAGAGCAGAAGGTATATGACCTCGTGAAGCCGATAACGGACGAGCTCGGCTACTACCTCTGGGACGTCAACTACGTCAAGGAGGGCGCAATGTGGTATCTGCGGATATTCATCGACTGCGACGAGGGAATAACCATTGCGGACTGCGAGCGCGTGAACGCTCCCGTGAACGATATCCTCGACGAGGTCGACCCCATACCTCAGCAGTATATGCTCGAGGTCGGCTCTGCGGGACTCGAGAGGGAACTCCTCAGGGAGGAGCACTTTGAGGTCTGCGAGGGCGACAAGGTAAGAGTCCGCCTGATACGGGGCATAGACGGAGAGAAGGAGATATGCGCATACCTCGTGGGTGCGGACAAAAACGGCGTGACCGTCAAGAATGAGGACGGCACTGAGCGGACGATACCGCTCGAGGACGTGGCGTTCGTCAAGCTGTGGTTCGATTTTGACTGAGCCGCGGAAATTAATCAAGTTCAACGTAAATATAATATAAACGGAGGAAAACACAATGGAAAACTTTTTCGAGGCACTTAAAATGCTCGGCGAAGAAAACAGCGTTGAGACCGACCTGCTCATCGAGAAGGTAAAGTCGGCAATGCTCAAAGCCGCCAAGAGAGCATATCCTCACAGCGAGGACAGGATAAGAGTCGAGATAGACCCTGCACAGAAGAAATTCGCAATGTACATCGTTCAGGAGATAATCGATGACGAGCCTATCGACGAGAACGAGATAAACATCGACGTCGCAAAGACCATCGACCCGAACGCTATGGTCGGCGGAACGATACTCAAGGAGATAGACATCTCCAAGCTCGGCAGAATGGCGGCTCTCTCGGCTAAGCAGTCGATAAAGGGCGACCTGCGCGAGATAAACCGCGAGCAGATGCTCGGCAAGTTCGAGCAGAAGGAGCACGACTGCATCATAGCTACCGTATCGCAGATAGAGCCCGGCAGAGGCACTGTCACGGTCGAGTATCAGGGCACAGAGCTCTACCTCTTCAAGAACGAGCAGATACCCGGCGAGGTGCTCGAGGAGGGCAAGCAGGTAAAGGTCTACATCACAGGCATCGTAGGCAAGACCAAGAAGCCTATCGTAAAGATATCGCGTACTCACAAGGACCTCGTAAAGCGCCTGTTCGAGCTTGAGGTGCCCGAGATATACGACGGCACGGTAGAGGTCAAGTCGATATCGCGTGAGGCAGGCTCGAGAACGAAGATAGCCGTATGGTCCAAGGACGCTAACGTAGACGCTGTCGGCGCGTGCATAGGACCTCAGCGCTCGCGTATCACCGCTGTAGTGAACGAGCTCAGCGGCGAGAAGATAGACATCATCCCGTGGAGCGAGGACACTGCGGAGTTCATCACAAGAGCCCTTGCTCCCGCACAGGTGCTCAAGACGGTCGTTACCTCCGAGGAGGAGAAGACCTGCACCGTTATCGTACCGAACAATCAGCTTTCGCTCGCTATCGGCAATAAGGGACAGAACGCAAAGCTCGCGGCTAAGCTGACGGGCTTCAAGATAGACATCAAGCCCCAGTTCGACAACCTCACGGGCGACGAGGCTCCCGAGCTCGCCCCCGACTATGCTCCGCCCGTAAAGGAGACATACGAGGAGGATATCCCCGAGGAGACAGAGGCTGAGGTGTCCGCAGAGGAAACGGCTGAGGAAAATGATGAAGCCTAAGAAGATACCCATGAGAATGTGCCTCGGCTGTAACGAGATGAAGCCGAAGAAGGAGCTCATGCGCGTGGTGAAGGCTCCCGAGGGCGATATAAGCCTCGACTTTGTCGGCAAGAAGAACGGCAGAGGAGCTTACATCTGCAAGAGCACCGAGTGCTTCGAGAAGGCGCGCAAGGCTCGCAGGCTCGAAAAGGCATTCTCATGCAGGATAGACGAGAGCGTTTATGAGGTGATGGCTGATGAACTCAGAAAAGAAACGGAAAACGGCTGACCTGCTGACGATATGCATCAAGGCGGGCAGGGCGGTAAAGGGCTTTGACAGCTCGATGGACGCTGTCAGGGACGGCAAGGCATTCTGCGTGCTGACCGCCGCCGACGCCTCACCCAAAACTCTCAAGGAAGTGGATTTCGTGTGCGGCAGATACGAGACCGTACACCTTCGGACCGAGCTCGCAAAGGACGAGATGGGACGGCTCTGCGGCAAGGAGACCGCGGTGATAGCTGTCTGCGACAAGGGCTTTGCGGACGGGTTCATCAAGAAGATACAGAAATAACACCTCAGAAGTGCTGATATAGATTACACTTTTACGATAATTGGAGGTACTGCAACATATGGCAAAAAAGATAAAACTGAGCGATGCAGCGAAGGACCTTAACGTCGCTTCGCAGGATATAATCGACCTCTTCGCGGAGAAGGGCGATACGAAGAAAAAGGCTTCCACGGGTCTGACCGAGGACGAGATGAACGTTGTCCTCGAGCACTACACAAAGCTCAACGCGGTTAAGTCATTCGACGAGTATTTCGCTTCCAAGAGCGACCCGAGACCCGAGCGCAAGGAAGAGCCCAAGCCCGAGAAGAAGACGGTCAAGAAGAAGGACGCCGAGGAGAAGCCCGCTGCGGAGAAGAAGACTGCGGCTAAGGCTGAGAAGGCGGAGAAGTCCGATGAGGCAAAGGCTGCTGCTCCGAAGAAGGAGAAGAAGGCTGCGGCTGAGAAGCCCGCTGCGGAGAAGAAGCCCGCAGCAGCAAAGGCTGAGAAGCCTGCCGAGAAGCCTGCAAAGCCTGCCGAGAAGCCCGCTGAAAAGCCCGCTCCGAAGGCAGAGCCCGAGAAGAAGGCTGAGGCTCCCAAGGCAGAGGAGAAGCCCGCTGCTCCCAAGGCTGAAAAGCCCGCAGAGCCCGCAAAGAAGGAGCCAGTAAAGGCTCCCGAGCCGCCCAAGCCCAAGAAGCCCGAGAAGAAGAAGGAGCAGGTCAAGGCGCGCGACAGAGGCGAGAGCTCGAAGCTCAACACCAGCTTCTCGTCCGAGACGGCTTCCACGGCAACACAGCGCCGCACCGTTGATACGAGAGGCAGCTACGTAGACCTCGACAAGTACAACGAGCGCTACGACAACATGGCAAATTCCAACAAGCACAACGAGAACTACAGCTCGAAGAAGCAGAAGATAAACCAGAAGTCCCAGCAGAGGACACGCCAGCAGTTCAGCAAGAAGGAGTCCGAGGCAGAAAAGCTCAAGAGACTCGAGCTCGAGCGCGCAAGAAAGCAGCAGCTCAAGGTAATGATACCCGAGAGCATAACTGTAGGCGAGCTCGCGACCCGTCTGAAGGCGACAGCTACAGATGTAATCAAGAAGCTCATGGGACTCGGCGTAATGGCTGCGATAAATCAGGAGATAGACTTCGATACCGCGTCCCTCGTAGCTGAGGAGCTCGGCGCAAAGGTAGAGAAGGAGGTCATCGTCACCATTGAGGAGCGCCTCATCGACGACACCGACGACGACGATACGAACCTCCAGCCGCGCTGCCCCGTAGTAGTTGTTATGGGACACGTTGACCACGGCAAGACCTCTATCCTCGACCGTATCCGCAACGCTCACGTTGCCGCGGGCGAGGCAGGCGGAATCACACAGCACATCGGTGCTTATCAGGTAAACGTTCAGGGCAAGGACATCACCTTCCTCGATACTCCCGGACACGAGGCGTTCACCTCCATGCGTGCAAGAGGCGCGAACATCACAGATATCGCTATCCTCGTAGTTGCCGCAGACGACGGTATCATGCCGCAGACAGTCGAGTCCATCAACCACGCTAAGTCCGCGGGCGTACAGATAATCGTCGCTATCAACAAAATGGACAAAGAGGGGGCAAACCCCGACAAGATAAAGGAAGAGCTCACCAAGTACGACCTCGTATGCGAGGACTGGGGCGGCGACGTAATATGCGTGCCCGTTTCGGCTAAGACAGGTCAGGGCATCGACGAGCTCCTCGAGAACGTCCTCCTCGTTGCAGAGGTGCAGGAGCTCAAGGCTAACCCCGACAGACTGGCGAAGGGTACAGTCATCGAGGCTCGTCTCGACAAGGGCAGAGGTCCTATCGCGACCCTCCTCGTGCAGAACGGTACTCTCAAGCAGGGCGACGTCCTCATCGCAGGCACAGCCGTAGGACGTGTCCGCGTGATGACCAACGACAAGGGCAGAACTGTCAAGAGCGCAGGTCCGTCCGTACCTGTCGAGATAACAGGTCTTGCGGAGGTACCGAGCGCAGGCGACATCTTCAACGCTGTTGAGGACGAGAGACTTGCCCGCGAGCTCGTTGAGCAGAGAAAGCACGAGCAGAAGCAGGAGCAGTTCAACCAGTACCGCAAGGTAACGCTCGACAACCTGTTCAGCCAGATAGCGGAGGGCGAGATAAAGGAGCTCCCGATAATCGTCAAGGCGGACGTACAGGGCTCTGTCGAGGCTGTAAAGCAGTCGCTCGAGAAGCTCTCGAACAACGAGGTAAGAGTAAGAGTCATCCACGGAGCGGTAGGCGCTGTCAAGGAGAGCGACGTAATGCTCGCGAGCGCGTCCAACGCTATCATTGTAGGCTTCAACGTTCGTCCCGACCCTGTTGCGGCGGAGAATGCGGAGCGTGACGGCGTGGATATCCGCCTGTACCGCATCATCTACGACGCTATCGAGGAGATATCGACCGCTATGAAGGGAATGCTCGCACCGAAGTTCCGCGATGTGGAGCTCGGACGCGTGGAGGTCCGTCAGGTATACAAGATATCGAACGTCGGCATGGTAGCGGGAAGCTACGTGCTCAGCGGCAAGGTAACAAGAGGCTGTCAGATACGAGTAGTGCGCGACGGTATCATCATCGCGGACGACAAGATATCGGGTCTGAAGCGCTTCAAGGACGACGCGAAGGAAGTCGCGGAGGGCTACGAGTGCGGAATCAGCCTTGAGAAGTTCAGCGACGTCAAGGAAGGCGACATCTTCGAGGCATACACCGTAGAGGAGTACCGCGAAGATTAAGAAAGAGTAACGATAGAGTAATATCGAGAGCCCAAAGGGACTGTGTCTCTTTGGCAGGGTGTGGGACGGAGTCCCACGAACCAAGGATAATGAAATAATATAGGGATAAACCAAAAAGAAAGCCGAGGCTATCTCGGCGAGAGGAGGATCACTTCAATGGATGCAGAGAGAATGAGCAATGCGGATATGATACAGTATTGCGACGAAGCGCTGGCATGGGAGGATTTCGGACCGATAGACATCTTCTTTTTCGAGTCCGTAAAAAAGATCCTGCTCGGACAGTGCAGCCCCGTGGAGCAGGAGGAGGACTTCCCCAACGACCTCATGGGAGTAGAGCGCCCCGTGCGCGACGTCGAGCTCGAGCCCGAGTATGACAAGTTCGCGGACATATTCTATGAGGAGGGCGACGAGGAGCTCCCCGACTATACCAAGGTCGAGTCGGACGTGGAGGACGCCAAGGAAGGCGAATACTTCGACGGCGAGGAAAAGAAAGAGGAGCAGCACGCCGAGACCGAGGACGGCGGCTTCACCGTAAACATCTGAGAGAGGTAAGCTATGCCTAATTTTAAGAACAGCCGTATGGCAGAGGACATAAAGCGCGAGATGACGGCTATCCTGCGCGAGCTCAAGGACCCGCGCATCGACAAGATGCTCACCATAGTGAGAGCTGACCTGTCGGGGGATATGTCGAGCTGCAAGATATATGTCTCGAGCCTTGACGGCATGGAGCGTACAAAGGAGTCGGTCGCGGGACTGAAAAGCGCGGCGGGCTTCATAAGGAGAGAGCTTTTCCACCGCCTCAAGATGAGAAAATCGCCCGAGCTGACGTTCGTGGCGGACAACTCTATCGAGAGAAGCGCTGAGATAAGCAAGAAGCTTAATGATTTGTTGTGATTGATACACTGCGGATATGCGTTGAGCCTTTAGCTATTAGCCTTTAGCCTTTAGCTCGCGGTATCGCCTTCGGCGATATTATTTAAATAAGTGAGCGAAGCGAACACATAGAGCTAATGGCTAACGGCTAACGGCTAATGGCTTAATCGAAGCTGTCCGCATTTAGCCATTCAACTAAAAGGAGTGCATTTATGTATATTGGTTTCAGTGAGACAGAGACCTTCCTGCGCAACTGCGAGGACGCGGTCATAATCACTCACCAGAGTCCCGACGGCGACTGTATCGGCGCCGGCTTCGGACTGAAGGACATTCTCGCGGAGCTGGGCATACGCAGCCGCGTGGTGTGCAGCGATGAATTTCCCTCACGATACGATTTCATGACGAATGTCGGAGCGGGCGAGGAATTCGAGCCCAAGACAATAATCGCGGTCGATATCGCGGACGTGAAGCTCATGGGCAGATATGCCGAGATATACGGCGACAGAGTGCAGCTCTGCATCGACCACCACGAGTCCAACAAGGACTACGCGGAGAAGACGCTGCTGCGCGAGAAGGCGACGGCGGCTTGCGAGATAATCTACGACCTCGGCAAGTACATGGGCGTGAATATCACCAAGCACTGCGCGATGTGCCTGTACACGGGAATAGCCACGGATTCGGGCTGCTTCCGCTACGACTGCACCACTCCCCGCGCGCACGAGATAGCCGCGGAGATGAAGCGCAGCTACGATATCAATTTCGCGAAGATAAACCGCTATATGTTCGAGGTCAAGAGCCTCGGCAGGATGAAGCTCGAGGCTAAGGTCTCGGAGCTCATGGAGGAGCACCTCGGCGGCAAGCTCGCGATAGTTGCGGTAACACAGGACATGATGAAGGAGCTGGGCGTAGGTCCCGACGAGCTCGAGGGCTTTGCTCCGCTGACCATACAGCTCGAGAACACCGAAGTCGGCATACTCATGCGTGAGCGCGAGCCGAACGTGTACAAGTGCTCATTCCGCTCGGCTGACGCTGTCAACGTGTCGACGATATGCCAGACCATAGGCGGCGGTGGTCACGCAAAGGCTGCGGGCTGCACGGTCGAGGGCGAGCTTGAAGAGGTCAAGAAAATGCTGATAGAGACCGTAAGAAAGGCGCTCGGCTGATGAACGGCATACTGTGCGTGAACAAGCCCGCGGGCTTCACATCGTTCGACGTCGTCGCGAAGCTGAGAGGCATATTGCGCGAGCGGCGGCTCGGTCACGGCGGCACGCTCGACCCCATGGCTACGGGAGTTCTGCCCGTTTTCGTGGGGACGGCGACGAGGGCGTGTGACATCATGCCCGACAATACCAAGAGCTACCGCGCGGGCTTCCGATTCGGCGAGACGACCGATACGCAGGACGTCACGGGCGAGGTGCTGACCCGCTCGGATACGGCAGTCGGCGAGGACACGCTGAGAGCCGTGATACCCGAGTTTATCGGCGATATCATGCAGCTCCCGCCCATGTACTCGGCGGTGCAGGTGAACGGTCAGAGGCTTTACGACCTCGCCCGCAAGGGAGTTGAGGTCGAGCGCGAGCCGCGCCCGATAACGGTGTACGGCATCGACCTCGTCAGCTACGACGAGGCATCGCGCGAGGGAGTGCTCGACATCTCCTGCGGCAAGGGCACGTATATCCGCACCATAATCAACGACATAGGCGAGCGGCTCGGCTGCGGCGGAGTGATGACCTCACTCGTGCGGACGAGCTCGGGCGGCTTCACGCTCGCGGACTGCTTCACATTTGAGCAGATACAACAGGCTCGCGACGAGGACAGGCTCGCGGAGCTGATACTCCCGACGGAGCGCGTATTCGCGAAGCTCCCGAGGATAGTGCTCGGCGAGGCGCAGACGAGGATGTACCGCAACGGCGTCAAGCTCGACCTTGCGCGCGTCCGTGACATAAAGCAGGACGTGACGGACTACGCGGTCTACGGCAGCGACGGAGCCTTCATCGGCACGGCGCTCGCGGACTTTGAAGGCGGCGTGCTCCGTGTGGCGAAGAACATGGGGTGAGCGCTATGGATAACAGGAAAAGAGCGGTGGCGCTCGGGCTGTTTGACGGCGTGCATCTGGGGCACAGGGCTGTCATTGACGCGGCACTTGCTCAGCGCGGGAACGGTCTTTCGTCCGCAGTTTTCACCTTTGAGCCCGAGTGCGTGCTGCGGAAAGCGGGCGGCTCTGCGGGCTATATCTACACGAGAGCTGAGAAGGAGTGGCTCCTTTTGGAGCAGATAGGCGTGGACGACATCATCAGCCCGCCGTTTGACAGTCTTTGCGGTCTCAGCGGCGAGGAATTCGCGGAGGAGATACTCTGCAAGCAGCTCGGAGCTGCACACGTCTGCTGCGGAGACGATTTCCGCTTCGGCAGCAGGGCTTCCTGCGGAGCTCAGGAGCTTATCGGCTTCGGAAAGCGCTTCGGCTTTGAGGTCGAGGTAGTGGGAGCGGTCGAATACGGCGGGAGCGCGGTCTCCTCGAGCCGTATCAGGGAGCTTCTGCTCAGCGGCGACATTGCCGCCGCGAACAGTCTGCTCGGCTCGGCGTATTTCATCAATGCGCGGGTCACGGACGGCAATCACATCGGACGCACGATAGACTTCCCGACGATAAATCAGGATTTCGCGGAGGGACAGCTCGTGCCGCGCTACGGCGTGTACAGCACGCTCGCGAATGTTGGCGGAGAGGTACTGCCGTCGGTCACTAATGTGGGTATCAAGCCCACAGTCGGAGGCGTCCGCAGACCTCTTGCAGAGACTCACATAATCGGCTACAGCGGCGACCTTTACGGCAAAAGCGTGGACGTGAGCTTTGCGGGATTTATCCGTCCCGAGAAGAAGTTCGGCTCGCTTGATGAGCTGAAAGCGCAGATAGCCGCTGATATAATGAGAGCTCGGGAACAGCGTACCACATAAAGTTCGTTTTGCTTTCACAACGTTATCACACATTAGTATTATTATAAATAAGCCATTAGCCGTTAGCCATTAGCTTTTGGTGTCAGCTTCGCTGACTTATTTAAAATATCGCGTCAGCGATACCATTAGCTAAAGGCTAAAGGCTAATAGCTAAAGGCTCAAAACAGGAGGTTATTGCCAAATGATAGAGGTCAGAAACCTTACCAAGCGTTACGGCGACAAGCAAGCCGTCAACGATATCAGCTTCAAGGTCGGAAAGGGCGAGATACTCGGCTTCCTCGGACCTAACGGAGCAGGAAAATCAACAACGATGAATATGCTCACGGGCTACATCTCATCGACCTCGGGACAGATACTCATCAACGGAGTGGACATCCTCGAGGACCCGATAAAGGCGAAGTCGAACATCGGCTATCTGCCCGAGATACCGCCTCTTTACGTGGATATGACGGTCGACGCATACCTTGGCTTCATGTACGACCTGAAGAAGTGCAAGCTTCCGAGAAAGGCGCACCTCAAGGAGATATGCGACCTCTGCAAGATAACCAACGTCAGGGGCAGACTTATCCGCAACCTGTCAAAGGGCTACAAGCAGAGAGTCGGACTCGCACAGGCACTCATCAACAACCCGCCCGTGCTCATTCTTGACGAGCCCACAGTCGGACTCGACCCGAACCAGATAATTGAGATACGCACCCTTATCAAGAAGCTCGGCAAGAACCACACCGTTATCCTCTCGTCGCACATACTCCCCGAGATACAGGCGGTCTGCGACAGGATAATCATCATCAACAAGGGCGTCGTAGCGGCGGACGGCACTGCCGACGAGATAGCGACCAAGATAACCAACGAGCACAAGATGACGATACGCATTGAGGGCTCGACGCATACGGCAGAGGACAAGAAGGCGATAGTTGCCGAGCTGAAAAAGCTCGACGGCATCAAGTACGTCCGCGCTGACATGGAGCGTGAGAAGGGCATATACGACTACGACGTCGAGGCTGACGAGAAGGTCGATATCCGCCGCGCTATCAACGCGCTCTGCCGCGACAAGGGCTGGAATATCCTCATGCTCCAGCTCTCAGACCTCACACTCGAGGACATCTTCCTCAAGATAACCATGGGCGACATCATGCCCGGCGCGGAGAAGGCTGAAAAGCCCGCCGCCGAGAAGCCCAAGTTCGACCTTGACATCAAGGACGGCGAGCTTGTAGCTACCGAGGTAGAGGAAGAGACAAAGGAAGTTCTCGAGGAGAACCTTCCCGCAGACCAGTCCTTTGCGGACAACGACAAAAATGAAGGAGGCGAGGAGTAATGGGAGCTATATACAGACGTGAAATGGGCGCTTTCTTTACTTCGGGCGTCGCATACGTATTCCTGACAGTGTTCACACTGCTCTCGGGCATATTCTTTTTCTTCGGCGTTATCGCCTCGGGTACTACCGAGACCTCGCCGCTGTTCAGCTCTATGTTCATCGTAGTGCTGTTCCTGATACCGATACTGACGATGAAGCTCCTCAGTGAGGAGAAGAAGAACCGCACAGACCAGGGACTCCTGACCGCGCCGATAGGCTTGTGGTCGATAGTTCTCGGCAAGTATTTCGCGGCACTTACTCTTTTCGTCATCGCAGAGAGCGTCATCTTCATCTATTCGCTGATACTTGCATATCTCGGCGACGTGGTATGGCCGTCGCTTCTCGGCAACTACTTCGCTATGCTGTTCCTCGGAGCCGCATTCATCGCGGTGGGACTGTTCATCTCGTCCCTGACCGAGAACCAGATGGCGGCAGCCGTAGCAAGTATGCTCGCACTTTTCGTGCTCTACCTCTTCGACTCGCTCGCTTCGAACGTGTCGATAGACTTCATCAGAAAGATAATGCTTACTTTCTCGTTCTATTCGAGATACCTCGAATTCACGCGCGGTGTGTTCAACCTCACGAGCGTGGTATTCTTCGTCAGCGTCGCCTTTATCTTCAACTTCCTGACGGTAAGGGTGCTCGACAAGAGACGCTGGGGTTAATTGAGAAAGGAAGGTGCTAACAGATGAGCAAAAAAGAAGAAACAAAGAAGACAGCGGAGACCTCTGCTGCCGAGGAGAGCAGCAAGGCAGCCGCTCCCAAGGCGACCCGCGGCACGGGCAAGAAGATAAAGTACGGCTCGATGTCGATGGGCATAGTGATAGTAGTTATCGCTATCGTGGTGCTGCTGAACCTCATGTGCGGGCTCGTAGTCAAGCGCTACCCCGTGAAGCTCGACCTCACGAGCGATAATAGATACGACCTCTCGGACGAGTCGATCGACGCGCTGAAGTCGCTTGAAAAGGACGTGGACATCGTTGTAACGTGCCCCGAAAATGATTTTGAAGGGCTCTCAAATCAGTACAAGGCAATGATATACCAGTCCTACGGCATGAATGTGGAATTCCCGTATACGATCATCCCCGAGATGCTCGAAAAGTACAGTATGTACGCAGAGAGCGGCAAGGGAAGCGTAAATGTCAAGTACGTGGATATGAACCGCGACCCTGACGTCATCGCGAAATACAAGGCAAATTACAGCGGTGAGATAGCCGCACAGAGCATGATATTTGCCTGCGGAGACCGCGTCAAGGTCATCCCGCAGAACGAAGTGATCGGAATGATCGCTCCTACAAAGGCAAGTGCTCAGTCCACCAATCTACAGATGGTATTCAGCGGCGAGAGCACGATAACCTCCGCTATCATGTCAGTAGCCGATTCCAAGCCGATAAAGGCGGCAATCGTCAGCATGATGAACGGCAGCATGGTAGTTGACAGCGTCGGCTCCAGCATCGCATATTCCACAGAGCAGTTCCTCAACAAGAACGGCTATGACTGCACGGAGATAGACATCGCTACGGACGACCTCAGCGACTACGATATGCTCGTTCTCTGCTGTCCCGCATTCGACTTCTCCGAGGACGTCATCGCAAAGATGAGCGACTTCCTCTACAACAACGGCAACTACGAGAAGGACATGATATATATGCCCAGCCTCGACGCGCTGAACCTTCCCAACATCACCGAGTTCCTCGCTGACTGGAAGATACAGATAGATGAGAACTATATCAAGGACGACAAGAACAGCGTTACCATTTCGGGACAGCTTTACCCGACGATAAAGGTGAGCGATACCGAGGAGGTAGGCACTCTCCCGAACGACACGCTCCCGATAGTAGCACCCTTCGGAAGAACTATCAGCGTAGTCGGCAAGAACAACGAGACAGTTATCAAGGAACTGCTCAAGTCCAACGACACATCATACGTTTCATCGCTCACTGACAATTCTGATTCGAGCGAAAGAGCCGAGTACAACATCGTAGTCAAGGCAAGGAAGGAGACCTCGTCGGGACTCAGCGTATACGGCAGCGATCTTCTTGTGATAGGCAGCCCGTATATGACCGAGAGCTCGATACTCTCCAACACGAACACCTACAACAATGCAGCTGTGTTCCTGAACATCGTAAACAATATGTCAGGCAAGGAGAACGGCGTTATCATTCCCGAGAAGTCGCTCCAGCAGAACTACATCTCACCCGACGCGACTGCACTCAGGGTCATTGAGGTGACTGTAATCCTCGTGATACCGATACTCATCGCCTGCATAGGACTTGTTGTACTGTTAAGGAGAAAGAACCGATGAATAAAACAGCAAAGGGTCTTATAGCGCTGAGTGCTGTACTGGTGCTGCTCGGAGGCGGCTATGCCGCCCTGAGGCTCACCGAGGACAAGGGCGGTGAGAGCGAGA
Organism: Anaerotruncus sp. MC2020; assembly: GCA_000701945.1. Taxonomy (GTDB): domain Bacteria; phylum Bacillota; class Clostridia; order Oscillospirales; family Ruminococcaceae; genus Ruminococcus; species Ruminococcus flavefaciens_B. The sequence continues at coordinate 207,704 of JNKE01000016.1, read as the reverse complement.
GCACTTCATCGTCGCAGACCTCGGAGAGCGGCAAGGAGGTCATCATTATCAGCGACCCCGCTCCCGACGGACCCGACGACCCGAACAGCAGCATAAGATACGGCGTTGTCAAGACAGTTGACGTAAAGAACGAGAAGGAGACGTTCCACGTCGTTCAGAAGCCGCATCAGGAGGGCGACCCCGAGGATACGGTGCGCTACACGATAGACGGCTATCAGGACGTCAATATGAACGACAGCGTCATCGGCACGCTCGCGCATAACGCAAACGAGCTCACGAGCGAGGACGTTATCGCCGAGAACTGCACCGACATCGCAAAGTACGGACTTGCGAACCCGAGTCTGACGATAGATATCGAGTACGAGAGCGGCAGGAAGTACCGTATGCTCGTAGGCGACGACGCTCCCTCGGGAGACGCCGCATACGTGATGATAGACGGCGTAAACACGGTCTATACCGTCAGAAGCTCCGCGCTCGCGAACTACAGGAACACCGTCAGGGAGCTCGTCGAGACGACGATACTCAAATCTCCCGACGAGACGCCGATAGTAAAGACGCTGAAGATAGAGCGCGGCGATATCGACTACGATATCGTGATAAAGTACGATGAGAAGGCGGACGACAGCAGTTATACGGGCGGCACATCGTCGGCACACATAATGGTAGAGCCTACGACTGCTTACCTTGCCGTCGAGCGCTCGACAGCCATTACAACGGGTATGTTCGGACTCTACGCGAACGACGTGTATATCGCGCACTGCACCGACGCCGACATCGCCGAGGCGGGTCTCTCCGACCCCTTCTGCCGCGTGACCATGAGCTGTGACGACGGCAACGAGTACGTGCTCCTGCTGAGCGAGCAGTTCACCGACAGCGAGTACGGCAAGTGCTATTACGGAATGCTCGAGGGCGGCAACGTCATCTTCATCCTCAGCGAGGACAAGGTGCCGTGGACGACGGTAATGCCTGTAGATATAGCCTCGAAGATATTCATCGCCTCATACGTGTGGAACATCTCAGACCTGAGCGTCGAGTGCAGCACGGGCGAGAAGGCGGAGTTCAAGCTCGCGAAGAAGAATCCGAACGAGAAGAAGGACTCCTACAAGGCAGAGGACATCAACACCACGAAGAACGGCGAGAGCTACGACAGCGAGCGATTCCGCCAGTTCTACGGCTTCATCATCAGCGGCAACGCTGAGAGCTTTGCGCTCGGCGAGGAGATACCCTCGACCGCGCCGATGGTCAAGCTGAAGTATACGGATTCGTACACTGGCGAGACCACAACGCTGGAATTCTACGAGAAGTCGGCGATGACTGCGCTCATTGCAGTAAACGGCGAGGCGAAGTTCACGGTGACGAAGTCGTTTGTCGAGACGCTGATGCACAATGTGCAGATACTCGACACCGACGAGGAATTCAAGACGACATGGAAATAAACGCTTTATCGGAGAAGGAGGAAAACACATGAGCGAGAAGTTTTTCACATACAAGGGCTATCCGCTGGTGAGGAACGGCAACCAGATATACTACGGCTACATGGCTGACCCATACGTGATATGGATACAGATACTCGGCACGACCAAGAACGAGAACGGCGAGGAAGTGACCTCGAAGGTGAGGGTAGTGCAGATGGACACCAATGAGACAGACCCGATAAAGGCGTTCGTGAAGAATGCGGAGCGCGAGTGCGGACTCTACGAGGCGCTTGATATCGCTAAGGTATGGCTTGACAAGGCACTGGCAGTATAAGATAACGAGAGAGGAGCGGTAAGCTCCTTTCTTTTTTTGCTGCGCGGAGGTTGCTTCCGTTCCGAACAGACTACAGCGCGAAACCGAAAGTTTCGCTCAAGCCTTTTCAAACAAGGGCGCCGCCCCAGACCCTGCAGGGGTACGCAGCTGAACAGCACGTCCCCTCTGTCAGCTTCGCTGACATCTCCCCACACTGTGGGGAGTCACCCCTGACCCCATATTTCGCGCCATAATTTCATCAAAATGGTAGCAATCTCCGCGCGGTATACTATGCCGTTTTTATTTCAAAGCCAGCCGTCGAAGGACGGCGAAGAAGGGGCAAAAGTCGGCAAATGGGGGTAGGAGAGGAAGGGGAGCGCGAGGGGGCGCCGAGCGGGCGCGCGCGGTTTCGCGGCGAAGATATCATATAATTAAGTTGCTCTCCGCGTTTTTTACCGACGACGAAAGCAGACTTTGCCTTTTATTTAGGTGAGCTCGACACAGCCCGCAGGGGCACCCTGCTCGACTTTTGTTCCAGTTTTTTTCTTTCCCCCGACCGAAGTTCCCCCTCGCACCATTGTGGATAACAAGCAATTACGAAACAAATGGAAAATGAGGCAATAATGCGTCCCCTGCATGACAAACCGCAAATAATTGAACAACAATGATTAAATCTTTCTGATTAAACTCTGCTTAAATAAAGCGGAGTTTTTCTTTATGCGTGCAAAATTAAGTCTTGATTTTGGTGAATACCACGATTTTTTATACTATTCATAAAAAGTTATTGAAAATCCACTTTAACGCGACTATAATTAAAGCTGATAAATAAAGCTGTTTAGGCGCAGCTTTAAATAATGAGGGATATCAGGAGGAAAGAAACATGAAAAAACTCATAGGCAAAGTGCTGTCAGCCGTATCGGCTGCGGCAGTAACAGCGGCGGGCTTACCGTACATAGCCCCCGTACAGGCGGCGGACACCGTCTTCCCGTACACCATTGAGGGCGAGAAGCTCAAGGGCGCAGACCTCTGGACGTCCATCTACGAGACGAAGATACCCGACTATTCGGGCGAGGGCTTCTGGTACCTCACCAATGCGTCGGGCTCGTTCACGGTGACAGTCCCCGAGGACGCGATGTACCAGCTCACGGTGCGCGGAGCCCAGATACTCAGCGGCGAGGGCGCCGCACGTCAGCAGGCGGTGAAGGTCAACGGCGTGAAGTACACGATACAGGCGGGATACTCCGCAGAGTGGCGCGACTACGACTTCGGCATGATACGTCTGAACAAGGGCGAGAACACGATAGAATTCATCAATGAGTACGGCTACATGGCGATAGACACCGTCACAGTTTCGGAGGCGGTCTTCCCCGACCTCTCCAAGGCGACGAGCGAGCTCTGCGACCCGAAGGCTACCGACGAGGCAAAGGCAGTGATGAAGTACCTGCACAGCGTCTACGGCACGAATATCCTCTCGGGACAGCAGCAGATATACGGCGGCGGCAATCAGGTGCAGACGACTATCCGCTACGACGAGAACTCGGACAAGTGTACAGACCAAGACGGCGTCGAGTACGAGATAGACAAGGACAGCTACGACAAGGACGAGCAGGGACACAAGTTCCCGTGGCACTGCACAGGTCCCGACGGGCAGGTCTACACCTACAGCTCGCAGAACCGTAACTACACCTACAACAACTACGACCTCGACGTGAACCTCGTTTACGAGCTCACGGGCAAATATCCCGCGATACAAGGCTTTGACTTCGGAAGCTACTGCCCGTGCTACGCGTGGGACGACGGCGTCGCAGGACGCATGATAGAGTGGACGAACGAAAAGGGCGGCATATGCACGGCTTCGTGGCACGTGAACGTACCCACAACGATGGCGGACTACACCCTCGGCGAGCCGCTCGACTTCTCCAAGACGACATACAGCGAAAAGACGGACTTCAAGACCGCGAACTGCATGGTAGAGGGCACAGTCGAGTACGAATACTTCCAGCTCTGCATGAAGAATCTCGCGGCTGAGCTCCAAAAGCTGCAGGACGCGGGAGTACCCGTTATCTTCCGTCCCTTCCATGAGGCGGAGGGCAACCCCAGCCACACCGACGACCCGATAGACGGCTCGGGAGCGTGGTTCTGGTGGGCGAAGGAGGGCGCTGTGGTATACAAGCAGATATGGGCGCTCTTACAGGACACCCTCGAGAACGAGTACGGACTGCACAACCTCATATGGGAGCAGAACCTCTACGCGTGGTCGGATTCGTCCGCGGAGTGGTACTCGGGCGACGACAGGGTCGACATCGTAGCCTTCGACAAGTACAACACCCAGTACAACCGCCACGATGGCAAGACCTCGGGCCCCAACCTCGACGCCGAGGCAGGCATCTTCTACAAGATACACGGCTATGTCAAGGGCAATAAAATGGTAGCTATGGCGGAGAACGACTCCGTTCCGAGCATGAAGAATCTCACGGTAGAACACGCCGCATGGCTGTATTTCTGCCCGTGGTACGACTCACAGCAGGCGTACTTCGTAAGCGGCGAGAACTATCAGGACCACGACGAATTCAAGGCACTGTACAACAGCGACTACTGCATCACGCTTGACGAGCTTCCCGCTGACCTGTTCAAGGGCGGCACAGCTCCGACGAGCACGACCTCGTCCGCGGCGACGACAACCACAAAGGCGAGCACAACGGTCACAACGACCGTCCTGACCACTACAGCTTCGGCGACGGGTACAGCTCCCGCGGTGACAATGCTCGGCGACGCGAACTGCGACAAGAAGGTCAGCGTAGCGGACGCGGTAGCTATATTACAGGCGATAGCGAACAAGGACAAATTCGCGCTGACTCCCGAGGGAGCAGCGAACGCGGACTGCTATAACACAGGCGACGGAGTTACTGCAAACGACGCGCTTGCGATACAGAAGCTGGACGCAAAGGCGATAGACAAGCTGCCTGAGATTGCGAAATAAGCGATAAAAGAGCACCTGCGGGTGCTCTTTTTTTGCTGCCGCGCACTCCATGCGCCCGAAAAATGCAGTATTGGCGGGGCGAGCGGAACTCGCCCCTGCAAAAACAAATTTGTACATTTCGCCGCTTGCAAGAATACACATCTTATGTTATAATGATATATTGGCGGAAAATGTTCGGGGAGGAATGCTAAAATGGACGACAACACCGTAATAATCGGCGAAATAAAGCGCCTTCTCGGTGACAGACCACACCTCGCCTACGTGCGGAGCTTCGGCTGCCAGCTGAACGTCTCCGACGGCGAGAAGCTGAAGGGACTGCTGAAAAAAATGGGCTACGGCTTCACGGAGGACGAATCCGCAGCCGACCTTATCATACTCAACACCTGCGCCGTCCGCGAGAACGCGGAGGACAGGGTATTCGGCATAGTGGGCAGCATGAAGAAGCTGAAGGAGCTCAAACCCTCGCTCATTATCGGCATAGCGGGCTGCATGACGGCGCAGAGCCATGTCGCGGAGAAGATAAAGAAATCATACCCGCAGGTGGACTTCGTGCTCGGAACGTCCGCGATAAACGGGCTGCCGAGGCTGCTGCTGGACTGCCTCAACGGAGCGCGATTCTCGGCGGATATCGCCGAGTACGACGACTTCTCGGCTGAGGTCGAGCAGGTGCGCGAGAGCAGCTTCAAAGCGAGCGTGCCGATAATGTTCGGCTGCAACAACTTCTGCACCTACTGCATCGTGCCGTACGTGCGCGGCAGAGAGCGCAGCCGCCGTCCCGAGGACATCATCTCGGAGGTGGAGGGGCTTGTGCGGGACGGCTACAAGGAGATAATGCTGCTCGGGCAGAACGTCAATTCCTACGGGAACGACCTCGGCGGCGAGATGAGCTTCCCGCAGCTTTTGCGGAGGCTGAACGCGATAGAGGGCGACTTCTGGATACGCTTCATGTCTTCGCACCCGAAGGATGCCTCGACCGAGCTGATAGACGCGATATTCGACTGCGAGAAGGTCGCGAAGCACCTGCACCTGCCCGTGCAGAGCGGCAGCGACGAGATACTGCGCCGCATGAACAGGCGATACACAGCGGAGAAGTACCTCTCGATAGTGGACGACATATACAGCCGCGACCCCGACTTCTCGCTGACGACGGATATAATAGTCGGTTTCCCTGATGAAACAAACGAGGATTTCGAGGCAACTCTTGCTATAATGGAAAGAGTGAGGTACGACAACATCTACTCGTTCATCTACTCGAAGCGCACGGGCACGAAGGCAGCGGAAATGCCCGACGGTATTTCCGAGGAGGAAAAGGGACAGCGGATGCGCCGTCTTCTCGAGGTACAGCGCGGCATATCGACAGAGCACTACAAGCGCTTCATCGGCAGACGTATGCGCGTGCTCGCGGACGACGTCTCGAAGAAGCGCGAGGGCTATGTCACGGGCAAGAGCAGCGAGTTCATCATCGTTGAATTCGAGGGCGACAGCTCGCTGATAGGGCAGTTCGTGGAGGTCGAGGTGACCGAGGCGATGAACTGGGCAGTCATAGGCAGACGGATACAGAAATAAGCAGGAGGAATAGCTATGAAAAAGTTTTTGGCACTTTCATGTTTGACGGCGATACTTCTCGCGGGCTGCGGAGTTGACGAGCCGAACGAGGAGATAAGCAAGCCTGACCCTGTCCGCGTCCCCACGGCGGAGGCGACGACAGAGCCCGAGACGACCACCACGATTGCAACGACTACAAGGGCTACAACTACAAAGGCGACCACCACAGCCGCTACAACGACAACTTCTGCGACTACTACCAAAGCTGCGGGCGGCACAGCGACATTCACCGACAGGCTCGACAGCTACGAGGAGCTCTACAAGGCAGAGGTACAGCGCGTGTGGGACGAAACATACAATGCCAACGACGGTACGGTCATGATAGACTACGCGCTTTATGACATCGACAATGACAAGATTCCCGAGCTGATTTTCAATCACGGCACGTGCGAGGCTGATATGATGGTGACGGTCTACACGGTAGACCTCGACGCCAAGCTGAAAAAGGTCGGCGAGGTCGGAGGAAGTCATGCCGTATTTGCCGAGGACGATTCCGAAGATCCCGCAAACCGCGCCTTTGTTCTCGTGCAGGGACACATGGGCAGCATGACCATACGCTGGTTCACTATGAACGACGACTTCACCCTCAGTGAGCGCAAGAACTTGGAGCATGAGCTCAAAGCTGACGAGGACTATGAGGATGTAGAGTGGGATAACGAAATATGGCGTATATTCTACATCAGCGCATATAATATGGATAAGGACAGCAAGCCGAAGTCGTATTACAACTACGCATACAGCGAGGCAGAGGAGCAGGACGGACTTGTCCTCGATTTCAACTATGATAACGGCTGGCTGAGATAAAAAACAAAAGGAGAAAGAAATGGATATTATTGAAATGACAAGGGAGCTCGGAAAGGCTCTCCAGACAGACGACAGATACATCGCGTATATGCTTGCGAAGCAGGCAAACGACGAGGACAAGGCGCTTCAGGAGCAGATAGACAGCTTCGAGAAGATGCGCTACGACCTCAGCATGGAGATGACAAAGGAGAACAAGGACACTGACAAGATAAAGGAGCTCGACGATAACATCAAGGCGACGTACAACAAGATAATGTCGAACAAGAACATGATAGTGTTCGCGGCGGCACAGAAGTCGCTGGAGCAGCTTGTCGGCAACATACAGGAGATAATCACCATGTCCGCGAACGGCGAAGACCCTGCCACCTGCGAGCCTTCAACTGGCTGTACAGGCAGCTGCGCGACCTGTGGCGGCTGCCGGTAAGCGACCGGAGCGCAGTTCGCGCGGACGCTTGCAAGCTCGCTTACCTGTGCAGAGCGTGGGTTTGTCCCCGCGGGTCTTACCAAATAAGAAGTGTCACCAGCCGAAAGCAGACTGAGTCTTTTGTACAGAGTGAGCGAGCTTGCGAGCGGCAACGAAATTGGATTCCAAAGGGCTATGCCCTTTGGCAGGGTCTGGGACAGAGTCCCAGCGGGTCAAGGGCAGAGCCCTTGCGGAGTCCAGAGGCAGAGCCTTTGGCAGGGTGTGGGACAGAGTCCCAGCGGGTCAAGGGCAGAGCCCTTGCGGAGTCCAGAGGCAGAACCTTTGGCAGGGTGTGGGACAGCTTCCCACAAAAAACAACGAATAATCCACGATAAGGAGAAAAGATAATGGATATCGACAGAAGCAAGATATCGCCGATGATGCAGCAATATTTCGAGGTCAAGGACAAGTACGCCGACTGCGTGCTGTTTTTCAGGCTCGGCGACTTCTACGAGATGTTCTTCGACGACGCTATCACCGTCTCGAAGGCGCTCGAGCTGACCCTCACGGGCAGGGACTGCGGTCTCGAGGAGCGCGCTCCCATGTGCGGTGTCCCTTATCACGCTGCCGATATGTACATAAAGCGGCTCATAGACATGGGCTTCAAGGTGGCGGTCTGCGAGCAGCTCACCGACCCCGCCGAGACGAAGGGCATAGTTGTCCGCGACGTTATCCGCGTAGTTACGCCTGGAACGCTGACCGAGTCGGGAATGCTCGACGACGGCACGAACAACTACCTGTGCAGCGTCTACTACGATGCCGAGAACAAGACCTGCGGCGTCGCATCTGCTGATATATCGACGGGAGAGGCTTCGCTGTGCGTGTTTGAGGGCAAGGACATGGAAGCGGACGTGATAAACGAGCTTTCGCGCTGCAAGCCCGCGGAGATGATATTCCCCGAGAACTTCCTCTCGATGAAGACGGTCGCGGAATTCGTGAAGATAAGGCTCGAATGCGCGGTGACACTGCGCGACACGGTCTGCTTCAAGACTCCCGACAGGATAGACTACGTGAAGCAGGTGTTCAATGTCAAGTCCATGCCCGAGCTCGGCATATCCGAGGACGGCGCGGACTGCTATGCGGTGTGCGGACTTTTCGACTACATCCGCGAGACGCAGAAGACCACCGTTTCGCGCTTCACTTCGATACAGCTCATGCAGGGCGACGCCTACATGGGGCTCGACCTCAACGCGCGCCGCAACCTCGAGCTGACCGAGACCATGCGCAGCAAGGAGAAAAAGGGCTCGCTGATGTGGGTGCTCGACCAGACCAAGACCTCCATGGGAAGGCGTATGCTGCGCAGCTGGATAGAGCAGCCGCTGAAAAGTCCCGCCCGCATAATCGAGCGCCTCGACGCAGTGGAGGCACTCTACCGCAGGAGCGTCTCGCTCGCGGATATGCAGGCTCTGCTCGAGCGCGTGTACGACCTCGAGCGCCTGATGACGAAGGTGATGTACAAGTCGGCTACCCCGCGCGACCTGCGCTCGCTCTCCGCAACGGCGATGCAGCTCCCCGCGCTGAAAAAGGAGCTCGCGCAGCTTGGCGGCTCGAAGCTGCTCGCAAGGCTTGATTCCGAGATATCCACGCTCGACGAGATAGTGAAGCTCGTCGAGAATGCGATAATGGAGGAGCCGCCCATTTCCGTCAAGGACGGCGGCGTGATAAAGGACGGCTTCAACGAGGAGCTCGACTCGCTCCGTCACATAATGAACCACGGCAAGGACATCATCGCCGAGATAGAGCAGCGCGAGAAGGACGAGACGGGCATTAAGAGCCTGAAGATAGGCTATAACCGCGTGTTCGGCTACTACCTCGAGGTAACGCGCTCGTACTACGACCTCATTCCCGAGGGCTGGATACGAAAGCAGACCCTCGCAAACGCCGAGCGCTTCATCACCGAGGAGCTCAAAAACGCCGAAAACTCCATTTTAGGCGCCAAGGACAAGGCGCTCCAGCTCGAGGCAGACATCTTCGCGGAGGTACGTGACTTCCTCGCGACGCGGCTCGAGCCCGTGCAGAAGACAGCTTCGGCAGTCGCGGCGGTCGACGTGCTCTGCTCGTTCGCGGACACAGCCCTGCGCAACAACTACGTGAAGCCCGATATCGCGATAGACGGCGCTATCGACATCAAGGCGGGACGTCACCCCGTCGTGGAGCTGATGCTTGAGGACGAGATGTTCGTGCCGAACGACGCCTACATCGATAAGAAAGCCGACCGCATGGAGATAATCACGGGACCGAATATGTCGGGTAAATCGACGTATATGCGTCAGGTCGCGCTCATAGTATTAATGGCGCAGATTGGCAGCTTCGTGCCCGCGGACTCCGCAAAGATATCGGTCGTTGACAAGATATTCACCCGCGTGGGAGCCTCCGACGACCTCACCGCGGGACAGTCCACGTTCATGGTCGAGATGAGCGAGGTGTCCGATATACTGCGGAATGCCACCCCCGACAGCCTCGTTATCCTCGACGAGGTCGGACGCGGCACCTCCACATTCGACGGCGTGAGCATAGCGCGCGCGGTCGCGGAGCACATCTGCACGTCGAAGAAGCTGGGCTGCAAGACCCTGTTCGCGACCCATTATCACGAGCTAATCGGGCTCGAGGACGAGCTCGAGGGCGTGAAGAACTACAGCATAGCCGTCAACAAGCACGGCGGCACGATACGCTTCCTCCGCAAGATAGTGCGCGGCGGAGTCGACGAGAGCTACGGCGTAGACGTCGCTAAGCTGGCGGGACTGCCGAGCAAGGTGGTCACGAGGGCGAAGGAGCTGCTCGAGGAAATGGAGCGCTCGCACGCCTCGGAGCGTACAGCAGTCCGCGATGACGGCGGACAGATCAGCTTCGGCAGTCTCGGACGCGAGGCGGCGCTGGATATGCTCGAGCGCACGAACATCGACGAGCTCAGCGACGCGGAGTGCCGCAGTCTGCTCGCGGATATGCTCGATGTTATAAGCCGTTAGCTAATGGCTGACAGTAGGGGCGGATATCATCCGCCCACGTCATATGCATAGACCAGATTTCGGGCGGATAGTATCCGCCCCTACAATTGCTGCTGATTGAAAGGAGAAGGCAATGCCGCATATAAATGTACTGAGCAAGGAGATATCCGAGCTCATAGCCGCAGGCGAGGTCATAGAGCGCCCCGCCTCCGTAATAAAGGAGCTCGTGGAGAACTCCATAGACTCGGGCGCGAGCCATATCACCGTCGAGATAAAGAACGGCGGCACTACGTATATGCGCGTCACTGACGACGGATGCGGCATGGCGTTCGAGGACGTGCCGACGGCTTTTCTCCGACACGCTACCAGCAAGATAGTTACAAAAAATGACCTTGACGATATCCGCACCCTCGGCTTCCGCGGAGAGGCTCTCGCCTCCGTGTCGGCAGTCGCGAGGGTGGAGGTCATGACAAAGCGCCGCGAGGACGAGTACGGCACGCTGTACACGATTGAAGGAAGCGTGGAGCAGTCGCACGAAAAGAGCGGCTGTCCCGACGGCACGACCATTATTATCCGCGACCTCTTCTACAACGTCCCCGCAAGAGCAAAGTTCATGAAGAAGGACGTCACCGAGGCTAACGCGATAAGCAATATAATGCAAAAAATCACACTGTCGCACCCGTCCGTCGCGTTCAAGCTCATACGCGACAACCGCATGGAGTTCAACTCCGCAGGCGACGGCGAACTGTTTTCGGCGGTTTATGCGGTCTATGGGCGCGATTTTGCCCGCGACCTCATTCCCTGTGACTACGAATACCATGGCATTCACGTCAGCGGCTACGTGATAAAGCCGCTCTATTCCCGTAATAACAGGGCATTGCAGAACTTCTTCGTGAATGGCAGGTATGTACGCTCGCGGCTTTGCTCGGCGGCACTCGAAAACGCCTACTCGAATATGATAATGACAGGAAAGTTCCCCGCCTGCGTGATGATGATAGACCTCGCGCCGTCCGCGATGGACGTCAATATCCACCCCGCAAAGGCGGAGGTGCGCTTCACCGACGAGCGGAGCGTCTCCGACGCGATATACTTCGGCGTGAAAAACGCCCTCATGAACGACGGACTGATATACGAATTCGAGCTCAAGCCGCGCACTGACTGGACTGCGCCGCCTCCCGAGGAGCCGCCCGTCCAGCAGGAAATGGACATGATGTTCACTCCCGTGGAGCAGATAGCGAAAAAGGAGCAGGAGCTTGCCGCTCCGAAGCCTGTGACAGCGCCCGAAAAGCCCGCATATACGCCGCCTGTGAAGGTCGAGCGTGACGAGGCTGAGGTAGTCGGCATACGCCCGTTCGAGCACTTCGGCGAGAGCGGCGTGACGGCGGCGAAATCCGAGCCGAAGCCGATAGTCCCCGAAGCTAAGCCTATTGAAGCTCCCGAGCCCGAGCCCGAGACTGCTCCTGCGGCTTCGATAGAGGGCTTCACCTACATCAATGCGAGCTCGTTCGCGAAGCCTTCTGCTCCCGTACAGGAGCAAAAGCCCGAGCCCGTTGACGCTCTGCATGAGGAGTTCCCGAATATCCGCGTTATCGGCGAGGCGTTCGGACTCTACGTCATCTGCGAGAGCGCGGGCAAAATGATTATGATTGACAAGCACGCGGCTCACGAGCGCATCATCTTCGAGCGCCTGAGAAGCCGCAACTGCCGCCAGTTCAGCCAGACCCTCCTTACGGGGATAAAGGTACTGCTCACGGCGGAGGAGATAGACGCAATGGAGAGCGAGCAGGAGCTTCTTGCAGACCTCGGCTTCACGTTCGATTTCACGCAGAGACCGTGCATAGTCGCGACGGCTGTCCCCACGTTCATCATGGAGGCGGACATTGAGGACATAATCTGCGAGGTCGCGAACAATCTGCGTATGCACAAGGCTGACCCGCAGTCGGGACTGCTCGACGATATGCTCCACACAGTTGCCTGCAAATCGGCGATTAAGGCGAATGACAAGAACTCCCCCGAGGAGCTTCAGTCGCTCGCGGAGCAGGTCTGCTACAACGAGAACATCAGGCATTGTCCGCACGGACGCCCCGTGATGTTCACCATGACAAAATATAACATCGACCACCAGTTCAGACGGACATAAGGAGAATACCAATGGAATTCCACGCAAGCAATAAACTGATAGTGACAGCGGTGCTTTTCGTCGTTGCTTTCGTGCTCGTCACGTTTGTATTTTTCAAGAAGCCGCATATCGCGAGGAGCAAGAACCGCCTTGTCAGGGCGGCGGCGATATTCTGCATCGCCTTCGTACCCGGAGTGCTCGCGGCTACGGTCTGCGCGAAGGCTCTGACCGGGATCTGCACGCACGTTTTCGGCGATGTAGCGCAGACTGTCGCCGAGGAGATAGTCGACGACGACAACGAGGAAGAAAAGCACGCGGCATAAACCTTGTAGGAACGCACAAATTCTGCGCGTCAAATTTGTTAAAACTAAACAACAAATGTAGGGGGCGCACAATGTGCGCCCGCGCCTTTTTGAATCTGTTCGGGAGAAAACGATTGTAGGGGCGTCCTTTGGGCGTCTGCAACTTTTATTTTTGGAGGCTGACATGGATAAATCAAATAAGCCCTTCGTCCTCGCGGTCTGCGGTCCGACCGCATCGGGCAAGACACGGCTCGGAGTCGAGCTCGCCAAGCTGTACGGCGGCGAGGTCGTCTCCGCCGACTCAATGCAGATATACAAGGGCATGGATATCGCCTCCGCTAAGCCGACGGAGGCGGAAATGCAGGGCATACCCCACCACCTCATCGGCGTCATAGACCGCGATACGCCGTTCTCTGCGGCGGACTACGTCAGAATGGCGCGCGAGGTCATCGCCGATATCCTCGGCAGGGGAAAGCTCCCCATAATCGTCGGCGGAACGGGGCTCTACGTGGACTCCCTGCTCAATAATGTGCAGTTTTCCGAGATGAGGAGCGACCCCGCCTACCGCGAGAGCTTGTACGAGCTCGCCCGCAAAAAGGGCAATGAGGCGCTGTATGCGGAGCTCCTCGCGGCTGACCCCGAGGCGGCTCAGTCCATACATATGAACAACACCGTGCGCGTGGTGAGGGCACTCGAGGTCATCCACCTCACGGGGCGGCGCTTCAGCGAGCTCAAAGCCGAGAGCATAGCCGAGGAAAGCCCCTATGATTCGCTGATTCTGGGACTTAACGCCGCGGACAGGGCTGTCCTCTACGAGCGGATAAATCAGCGCGTGGACGCTATGGTGGAGGCGGGACTCGTCGAGGAGGCGCGCGCCGTCTACAGCGAGGGAAACCTCCGTACTGCCGCAAATGCGATAGGCTACAAGGAGCTCATTCCCTTTTTCGAGGGGGAGATGCCGCTTGATGAGTGCATCGACAAGATAAAGCAGGAAACGCGCCGTTACGCGAAAAGACAGCTCACGTGGTTTAGAAGAAATGAACGTATCAGGTGGATAGTTACCGATGATTTTAGTAAAAATTATGAAATTTTAGAAAATTCCAAAAAAGCTATAGCAAATTACGGAAGAGTATGATATAATGTATTGTGTGTATTTTTATCCTTATGGGATAGGTATGCCCTCTCGCGGACAGCACCATTACTGCTGCGGGTGCGAAAATCATAAAGGAATGGAGAATGTGTATGAACAAAACGATCAATTTACAGGATGTTTTCCTTAACCAGTGCAGAAAGGAAAAAATCGTCGTTACCATTATCCTCACCAACGGCTTCCAGTTCAAGGGTATGGTGAGAGGCTTCGACAGCTATGTCGCTATCTTTGACTGCGACGGCAAGCAGCAGCTCGTGTACAAGCACGCTATCTCAACGATAATCCCCGCAAGACCTGTTTCTATCCTCGATACCTCCGAGAAGAGCGAATGAGCGGTGATTGAATGAATACCAATAAATCAGAAAGCAGCATTATCTCGAAGATACTGCGAAACAGCGTCCTAATACTGCTTCTGATAATCTTTATCAGTATCGTTTACAATTTCCGCAACAGACAGGAGAAGACCGCAGTTGCTCTCATGTCCGACGCTGTAGCCTCCAAGGAGCTCAGCGGCGTGTTCATCAGGGACGAGGAGGTTCGCCTATACAGCGGCAACGGCATCATCAGCTATAACGTCGCCGACGGCGGAAAGCTCGGAAACGGCACCGTCATCGCGGAGATCTACCCCGATGATAAGCAGATCGCCCGTAACCGCGAGATAGAACGCCTCACCAAGGAGCTCGATATCCTCAAAAAGATACAGAACCCCGGCACTATCGAGTCAGCACAGCCTTCCACACTCTCCGCAAGCATAGAGGAGAGCTACAGGAGCCTCATCTACAGCCGCGATACCCGCGACTATGAGACGCTGAAAAGAAATATGGAGGACCTGGTCGTCGATATGAGTACGTACCAGATAATCACAAAGCAGGTCAGCGGCTTCAATCAGCAGATAACCGATATCAACGCGGAGCTCGCTCTGCTCAAGTCGGAATCGACCAAGCCCACGGAGACCATTAAATCCCCGCGCTCGGCTTACTTCGTCAGCTATTCCGACGGCTATGAGAAGCAGTTAACTCCCGATAAGCTGGACAAGCTCACTATCGCCGAGATAAACAGCATCGTCGACCGCAAGACCGACGACCCGCAGGTGGTCGGCAAGCTCATCGACGGCTATGGCTGGTACCTCGCAGGCATTATCGACAACTCCCGCAAGGAGTACGCGATAGGAAGCTGGGTCAAGCTGAAGTTCGATTCCTCAGCCGAGACGTTCAGCGCTGTGATAAAGGACGTCAGGGACGAGGGCGACGCCTCGAAAAGCATCATCATTCTCGAGTGCGACCAGTTCAACTACGACCTCGTAAAGCACCGCGTTGAGAAGTGCGAGATAATCAAGGGCGAGTACCACGGTCTGAAGGTGCCGCGCGAGTCCATACGCTTCGCGGACGTGACCGAGACAGACCCGACTGCTCCCGCTCCCACAGAGGAGGGCGCAGAGCCCGCGACCACGACCGTCAACTACAAGGGCGTTTACATCATGAAGGGCGAACAGATAACCTTCAAGAAGATAGACGTTATCTACGAGGGAAGCGATTACGTGCTGTCAAAGGTGCATGAGGAGGATGCCTCGTATCTGGCGCTGTATGACGATATCCTGATAGAAGGAGTTGACGCGGATGACTGACGCTCTCAGCTATGTAAGCGATAACCTCACCGCGATTCGCGAAAGCATCGCGGAGGCGGCTGATAAATGCGGAAGAAGCACAGAGGAGATACGCATCATGGCGGTCACCAAGACTGTCGCTCCCGAGATAGTCAATCGGGCGGTAGAGCTCGGCGTGACACTGCTCGGCGAGAACAGGGTGCAGGAATTCCTCTCGAAGCAGGACGCTTATGACAGGTCTGCCGAGGTACACTTCATAGGACATTTGCAGACCAACAAGGTCAAGTACATAATAGAGCCGATGAGCATGATACAGTCCGTGGACAGCGTTAAGCTCGCCGCGGAAATAAACAGGCTCGCTTCGGCACATAATAAGATAATGGATATCCTCTGCGAGGTCAATATCGGCGGAGAGGATTCCAAGAGCGGCATCGCTCCCGACGGACTTGCGGAGCTCCTTGAAGCGGCGGCTTCAATGGAGAACCTCAGAGTGCGCGGACTCATGACGATACCGCCGCCCGCCTCGGGAGACATCTTCCTCGGGCGCATGGAGGAGCTTTACCATAAGGTGAAGGACTCCTACAGCATGGACGTGCTCTCAATGGGCATGACCCATGACTACGCCGACGCCGTAAGGCACGGCTCGACCCTCGTGCGCATAGGCACGGGTCTCTTCGGAGCAAGGGATTACTCGAAAAAGTGAGCCCAAGCTCAGATTCAGTTCAGAACTGCCGAAAGGCGGATATGATAAACGGCAATACTCGCCTGTACGTCCCTCCGCATGAGGCGCGCAGGTCACAGACATATAAAACAATATGCGGAGAATGGAGTAAATTATGAAACTGTTCGAGAATATCAAGGATTTCTTCTTTGCTGCCGAGGACGAGGACGGCGATTTCGCTGATACTCCCACCCATGCAGACCCCAGAGCCGAGCGCGCAGCTGCCGCTATCGAGCATGAGGAGGCTGTTGCAGCCGCAGCAGGTGAGGGCGGAAGCACCTTCGGAAGCAGAAGAAACAAGGTGGTAAATATCCAGACTACCGCTCAGCTTCAGGTAGTCCTCGTTAAGCCCTCCGCTTTCACGGACGCTAAGCAGATAGCTGACCACCTCATCGCTAAGAAGACCGTAGTTCTCAACCTTGAGACTGCTTCTCCCGAGAACAAGAGAAGAATCATCGACTTCCTCGTCGGCGTTGCCTACGCTAACGGCGGCAGTCTCAAGCCTGTTGCGAACCTCACATACATCATCACGCCCTATAATGTCGGCTTTATCGGCGAAGACCTCGTCGGCGAGCTGGAGAACAACGGCGTATTCATCTGATGAACGCACAGCCCGATAAGCTGTTTTTCGCAAGGCTCGCGGATATGGTGAGCCGCTGCGGCAGGGACTATGCCCCCGTGTTCTCGTCCTTCCTCGACGAGAGACAGTGTGCGGAGGCGGAGCTCTGGTGCAGGGCGAACGTCGGAGAGCTCCGCTTTATGATGTGGGGCGGATACGACGGCGCAAGGCGGAAAATGCTGGCTGTTTACCCCGATTACCTCGGCGATGACGTAAGAGAGATGTTCCCCATGAAGTGCCTGACCTTCACCTTCCGCAGAGAGGACGAGCTCACGCACAGGGACTTCCTCGGCTCGTTCATGGCACAGATGCTCAGGCGCGAGGTCATAGGGGATATCGTCACGGGCGAGGGGATAGCCCAGACCTTCGTGACGGACATCGCCGCCGAGACCATTATGGCTTCGGTGACGAAGATAGGACGCGTCGGAGTGAAGATATCCGACAGCCGCACCTTTGAGCTGACAGAGGCTCAGAAATACCAGGATATAAGCGGTACGGTCGCCTCCCTGCGGCTCGACTGCATTGTCAGCCTCGCGGCAAATGTCAGCCGCGAAAAGGCTGCGGAGCTTATCCGCACGGACAGGGTGGACGTCAACCACCTGACCGCAGATTCGGGCTCGCGAGAGCTGCGCGAGGGCGATGTGCTCTCCGTGAGAGGCTGCGGCAGATTCATTCTTTCGGGTATTGGCGGCGAGACCAAAAAGCGCCGTATACACATAATTCTGAAAAAATTTATTTAGAGGTGAATTATCATGATAACATCAAAGGACGTAAGAAATAAAAGATTCGAGAAGGCTGCCTTTGGCTATAAGCAGGAGGAAATCGACGAATTCCTCTCCCAGCTCGAGGCTGAGCTCGACGAGATGGAGCGCGAGCGCGCTGAGGCTAACAACAAGATCCAGATACTCGCTGACAAGGTAAGAGAGTACATGAAGGACGAGGACGCCCTCAAGGACGCTCTCCTCGGCGCTCAGAAGCAGGGTCATCAGGTGCTCAACGACGCCAACGACAAGGCTGAGCAGATAATCGCCGAGGCTCAGGCTAAGGCTGACCAGCTCGAGGACGAGGCTGTCCGTCAGCACGCTGAGGCTATGGAGAAGAACAGAGCCGAAATTGCCAAGGAGAAGGAAGCTCTCATCGACGCACGCCGTCAGGTTGCAGAGTTCAAGAAGAGCCTCTTCGATATGTACAAGGCTCACCTCGAGATGATATCCTCTATGCCCGAGTCCTACGAGGAGGACGACACGACAGAGACTGCCGAGGATATCGCTAACGCAGTCGCTAACAGCGTCAACGAATAATTACTGTCAACGAATAAGTTTTGAAAGGAGGAGCGCTCCAAAGCGGAGACGCTCAGGATACCAATGGCACAGGATTACAATGCTACTCTGAATTTACCTGTGACAGAATTCCCCATGCGCGGAAATCTGCCCAAGAGAGAGCCCGAAACACTCGAAAAATGGGAGAGCGAGAGGCTCTACTACAAGATGATAGAAAAGAACAAGGGCAAGCCCACGTTCATTCTCCATGACGGTCCTCCCTACGCTAACGGCGAGATACACCTCGGTCATGCTCTTAACAAGTCCCTCAAGGACTTCATCGTCAAGTACAAGAACATGACGGGCTTCTGCGCGCCCTACGTACCCGGCTGGGACACTCACGGACTCCCTATCGAGCTCAAAGCAATGAAAGCCATTGGCATCAAGGACGGCGCTATCCCTCCGACAGAGCTGAGAAAGCACTGCCGCGAGTATGCAATGACTCAGGTAGCCAATCAGATGAAGGGCTTCAAGAGAATGGGCTCGCTCGGCGACTACGAGTACCCCTACCTCACGCTCCGTCCCGAGTACGAGGCGCGTCAGGTCGAGGTTTTCGGCTCTATGGCGAAGAAGGGCTATATGTACAAGGGACTCAAGCCTGTTTACTGGTGCCCCGACTGTAATACTGCCCTCGCAGAGGCGGAGATAGAATACTCAAACGACCCCTGCTACTCTATCTATGTAAAGTTCAATGTTACCGACGACAATGGTATGTTCACCTCGCTCGGTCTTGACCTTTCAAAGGTTTACTTCGTTATCTGGACTACTACCACCTGGACTATCCCCGGCAACCTCGCTATCTGCCTCGGACCAGAGTACAACTATACCCTCGTTCACGTAGGCGACGAGTACTACGTAATGGCTGAGGAGCTCGTAAAGACGACTATGGAGACAGCGGGTATAACCGATTATACCACAGAGCACATCTTCACGGGCGCAGAGCTCGAGGGCATGAAGACCAAGCACCCGCTCTATGACCGTCCGTCACCGATAATCGTCGGCGACCACGTAACTCTCGAAAGCGGTACCGGATGCGTACATACTGCTCCCGGCTACGGCGTCGAGGACTTCGAGGTCTGCAAGAACTACGACGACATCGGTATCATCGTCTGCGTTGACGCTAAGGGCAAGCAGACTGCGGAGGCAGGCGAGTTCGCAGGCCTCGACACCGACGAGGCTAACAAGGCTATCGCCGCTAAGCTCACTGAGCTCGGCGCTATGCTCGCTACTCAGAAGATAGTCCACCAGTACCCGCACTGCTGGAGATGTAACAGCCCGATAATCTACCGCGCGACCGAGCAGTGGTTCTGCTCCGTCAACGGCTTCAAGGACGAGGCTATCAAGGCTATCGAGTCCGTAAAGTGGATTCCCGAGTGGGGCGAGGACCGCATCAAGGGCATGGTCCGCGACAGAAGCGACTGGTGTATCTCCCGCCAGAGAACATGGGGCGTTCCGATACCCGTTATCTACTGCAAGGACTGCGGCAAGCCCATCGTGAACGACGAGACTATCACCGCTATCGCCGACCTCTTCCGCAAGGAGGGCTCTGACGCATGGTGGACCAAGGAAGTCAGCGAGTTCATCCCCGCTTCCGTCAAGTGCGAGTGCGGATGCGGCGAGTTCACCAAGGAATATGACATTATGGACGTTTGGTTCGACAGCGGCGTTTCGCACACCTCTGTCATGGACGAGTTTGACAGCCTCACATGGCCCGCTGACCTCTACCTCGAGGGCGCTGACCAGTACCGCGGCTGGTTCCAGTCGTCGCTCCTTACATCTGTAGTATACAAGGGCACTGCCCCCTATAAGGCAGTCTGCACCCACGGCTGGGTAGTCGACGGCGAGGGCAAGACCATGCACAAGTCGCTCGGCAACGGTATCGACCCCAGCGAGATAACCGACCAGTACGGCGCGGATATCCTCCGCCTGTGGGTTGCTTCCTCCGACTATCACAGCGATATCCGTATCTCCAAGCCCATTCTGAGCCAGCTCTCGGACGCTTACAAGAAGATACGCAATACCGCGAGATTCATACTCGGAAATCTCGGCAACGGCTCGGGCTTCGACCCCGACAAGGACTGCGTTTCCGACGACAAGCTCACAGAGCTCGATAAATGGGCTCTCATGAAGCTCGACAAGCTCATCGACGACGTCAAGGGCGGCTATGAGAGGTACGATTTCCATATCGCCTTCCATGCTATCCACAACTTCTGCGTTGTTGATATGTCGAACTTCTACCTCGACATCATCAAGGACAGGCTCTACTGCGAGAAGGAGAACAGCGAGCTCAGACGTGCCGCTCAGACGGTTATGTACCGCATACTCAGCGCACTTGCAAGACTTGCGGCTCCTATCATCTCGTTCACAGCCGAGGAGATATGGCAGTTCATGCCGCACACCTCTGCTGACGACAAGGAGAGCGTGTTCCTCAATCAGATGCCCGAAAAGAGCGGCATCGAGTTCAGCGCGGAGTTCGCTGACAAGTGGGACTTCATCTACAACACCCGCCTCGGAGCTAACAAGGCTCTCGAGGAGGCAAGAAATGCTAAGACTATCGGCAAGTCGCTCGAGGCGAAGATAATCATCAGGTCCTCCGAGGCTGACTACGACAGATATGCGGCTCTTGCGGACAGCCTCAAGGATATCCTCATCGTTTCGGGCGTTGAAGCTGTAAAGGGCGACGGTGAGACCGTATTCGAGGTCGCTAAGGCTGACGGCGAGAAGTGCGAGCGCTGCTGGTGCTACTCCTGCACAGTCGGCAAGAACAACGCGCACCCCACTCTCTGCGAGAGATGCGCGGTCGCTGTTGAAGTATAAATTAGAACGATATTGCCTGCCGTATTTTGTGCGGCAGGCAATGTTTGCGAAAGGATAAATATGACGATATTACTCGTTGTACTCATCGCCGCACTCGTTGCGGCAGACCAGCTCGTCAAGCACTGGGCGGTCACATCGCTCAAGCCCGTCGGCAGTATGGACTTCATACGCTTCGGCGACTTCGAGCTCTTCGACCTGACCTACCTCGAGAACGACGGCGCCATTTTCGGCAGTATGTCGGGGCAGAGATGGTTCCTCATCGGGTTCACCATGCTGATAATAGTGCTCGGCTGTGTTGGTATGTTCTGGGCGCTCAAACGCTCGAAATTCCTTGCTTTTTCGATAATGCTGTTCGTTGCGGGAGGCATCGGCAACTTCATCGACCGCTTCCGCTACGGCTACGTCGTGGATATGTTCGAGTTCAAGCCCTTCCACTTCGCGATATTCAACGTCGCGGACATCTGCGTGACGTTCGCGTTCATTTTTGTGCTTGTATATATGGTGTTCATCGACCCGAAAATCGAGAAGGCGAAGAAGGCGGCGAAGCTCGAAGCTGAAAAAACGGAGAGCAAAAATGAGTGACAGGGTCACGCTCGCCTGCGGAGCCGAATCCGCGGGAGCGAGAATCGACAAGTATATTTCGGACAATATTGCGGAGCTCACACGCTCCGCTGTGCAGGGACTCATCGCGGAGGGGCTCGTCCTCGCGGACGGCAAGCCCGTCAGCAAGAACTACAAGCTCCGAGGCGGCGAGACTGTCGAGGTCGAGATACCCGAGCCCGAGCCGATGGACGCGGTCGCGGAGGATATCCCGCTCGATATCGTCTATGAGGACGCCGACCTGCTCGTGGTCAACAAGCCAAAGGGCATGGTAGTCCACCCCGCGCACGGCAACTACACGGGCACGCTCGTCAACGCGCTCCTGCACCACTGCGGCGACAGCCTCTCGGGGATAAACGGCGTTATCCGCCCGGGAATCGTCCACCGCATTGACAAGGACACCAGCGGACTGCTCATCGTCGCGAAGAACGACGCCTCCCATCTGCACCTCGCGGAGCAGATAAAGGCGCACAGCTTCACGCGCGAGTACGAGGCGGTCGCCTGCGGGGCATTCAAGGAGACGGAGGGCACGGTCGACGCGCCGATAGGTCGGCACAAGACCGACCGCAAGAAGATGTGCGTCACCACTGAGAACAGCCGCAATGCCGTCACGCACTACAGCGTGATAAAGCAGTACGGCGGCTACGCGCACGTGAGACTGCGGCTCGAGACGGGTCGCACCCACCAGATACGCGTTCACCTCGCCTACATCGGACATCCCGTCCTCGGCGACGCGGTCTACGGCAAGCCCTTCAAGGGCATAGAGGGTCAGTGCCTCCACGCCCGAAAAATAGGCTTTATCCACCCGACGACGGGCGAGTATATGGAGTTCACCAGCGAGCTCCCCGACTACTTCGTCTCGGTGCTGAACAAGCTTGAAAAGATGTGATAATTTGTTTGAAGATATATCAAAGGTGATACTGCTCAGCGATATGGACGGCACGCTCCTCACCTCGAAAAAGGAGATAAGCGATACCGACCGCGCCGCTATCGAGCGGTTCACGGCTCTCGGAGGGCGGTTCACCGTCGCGACGGGACGCACGATACAGTCGTTTGAGCAGTTCCTGAAGGTGCTCGACCTGCGCTCGCCCGTCATCATGTACAACGGCGCGGCGATTCACGACTACACCAGCGGCGAGACGCTCTACACTCACCCGCTCCCGCCCGAGTGCAGGGAAATGGCGATAGAACTGCTGAAAGCGATGCCCGAGGCGGGCGGAGAGGTGCTCCGCACCGACGGCACATACGTGTTCAGCAACACCGAGTACCAACAGCTCCACACGCGGCTGTGCAATATAGTCCCCGAGTACGCCGAACTCCCCGATATCGCGGAGGGAGGCTGGCTGAAGGTGCTGTTTTCGCTCGCGCCCGAGGATGTCCCGCACATGGAGGTGCTCACGCGTCAGCTCGGCTTCGACAAGAGGGCGGACTTCGTTCGCTCGGCGGACATATTCCTCGAGATGCTCCCGCTCGGAGTGAGCAAGGGCTCGGCTCTGACGGAGTACAGAAAGCTCGCAGGCTTTGAGGGCTTCACATTCGTGTCGATAGGTGACTTCGACAACGACCTCGAAATGGTACAGGCGGCGGACTTCGGAGCCTGTCCCGCCAACGCGGAGGACTGCGTGAAGGCGGTGGCTGACCTGATACTGACCCGCACCAACGACGAGGGCGCTGTTGCGGAGCTCATTGATATCATAATAAATAAATGCGGACTTGCGTGAGCGGTCGGCAGAAAAATAAACGGAGGTAATTATGGATTCAGCAAAGAAAAAAGAATTGCAGAAGCTCGCCTGCAAGGCGAGAATGGGCGTTATCGAGGGTACCTTTAACGCAAAGTCGGGTCATCCCGGTGGCTCGCTCTCGATATGCGACACACTGACCTATCTCTACTATGACAAGATGAACGTTGACCCCAAGAACCCCGAAAGCCCCGACAGAGACCGCTTCGTGCTCTCTAAGGGACACACAGCTCCCGCGCTGTACTCCGTGCTCGCGCTCAAGGGCTACTTCCCAGAGGAGGAGATAAAGTCCCTCCGTCACATCGGCGCGCTTTTGCAGGGGCACCCCTGTATCCATATCCCCGGCGTTGATATGTCGAGCGGCTCGCTCGGACAGGGCATATCTGCGGCTTGCGGTATGGCACTCGCAGGCAAGCTCGACGGCAAGTCCTACAAGGTCTACACTGTCCTCGGCGACGGCGAGATAGAGGAGGGTCAGGTCTGGGAGGCGGCTATGTTCGCCGCTCACAAGAAGCTCGACAACCTCGTTGCTGTCGTTGACAACAACGGTCTCCAGATAGACGGACCTATCAGCGAGGTCTGCTCGCCCGAGCCTATCACAGACAAGTTTGCGGCATTCGGCTGGCACGTCATCACTATGGACGCTCACGACTTCGACGACATCGACCGTGCTTTCAGCGAGGCTTCCGCAGTTACAGGCAAGCCTGTTGTTATCGTGCAGAAGTCCACTAAGGGCAAGGGTGTTTCGTTCATGGAGAATCAGGTCGGCTGGCACGGTACAGCTCCCAACAAGGAGCAGTACGAGCAGGCTATGGCAGAGCTCGGCGCGCAGTTAAAGGAATTGGAGGACTAAGACTATGGCAGATGTTATCAAAAAAGCTACCAGAGAGAGCTACGGCGAGGCGCTCAGAGACCTCGCAGAGGAGTATCCGCAGCTCGTTGTCCTCGACGCTGACCTTGCTGCCGCTACAAAGACAGGTATTTTCAAGAAGGCTTACCCCGACCGCTTCTTCGACTGCGGTATCGCGGAGGCTAATATGATGGGCGTTGCTGCGGGACTTGCAGCCTGCGGCAAGATACCGTTCGCCTCCACGTTCGCGATGTTCGCGGCTGGACGTGCGTTCGAGATAGTCCGCAACTCTATCGGCTACCCCCACCTCAACGTTAAAATAGGCGCAACTCACGCGGGCATATCCGTCGGCGAGGACGGCGCTACTCACCAGTGCAACGAGGATATCGCGCTCATGCGCACAATCCCCGGCATGACTATCATCAATCCCTGCGACGACGTCGAGGCAAGAGCCGCAGTAAAGGCTGCGCTCGACTTCAACGGACCTGTGTATATGCGCTTCGGACGTCTTGCAGTGCCCGTGATAAACGACGCGGCGACCTACAAGTTCGAGCTCGGCAAGGGCGTGACCATGCGCGACGGCAGCGACCTCACCATTGTTGCTACGGGACTTATGGTCAACGAGGCAATGCAGGCGGCGGAGGCTCTCGCAGCTGACGGCATATCTGCGCGCGTTGTCAATATCCACACTATCAAGCCCCTCGACAGGGAGCTCATCTGCAAGTGCGCGAAGGAGACTGGCGTTATCGTGACTGCCGAGGAGCACAGCATCATCGGCGGACTCGGCTCTGCTGTAGCGGAGGCGGTTACGGAGTGCTGCCCCGTGCCTGTAGTGAAGATAGGCGTGAACGACGAGTTCGGTCACTCGGGACCCGCAGTCGACCTCCTCAAGGAGTTCGGTCTGTCGGCGGACAACATCGCCGCAAAGGCAAAGGAAGCTGTCAAGCTCAAGAAATAATTATCAGGGGACGTTCTATAATACGATTACAGGGCGTCCCCATTTTTTAATTCGTAATTCGTAATTATGGGGCGCGGAGGTATCTTACGATTTGAAAAGACTGATGCGCGAAACCGAAAGTTTCGCTCAAGCCTTTTCAAAGGCTTGCGGGTCGAGGGCAGCGCCCCGCAGGTTCCAAGGACAGCGTCCTTGGCGGGTTCTAAGGGCAAAGCCCTTAGTGCCGTCCTATGGACGGCATAAAAACAATTTCAATAAATCCACCCTTCGCAAACAATCCAGTGAATTGTTTGCGAACAAAACAACCGACATTTCATGTGCGGAACGCCGAGGCGGCGTTCCCTACAGATAATCCGTTTATTGTGGTTGTTAGCGTAAGGCGTCGGGCGGATGATATCCGCCCCTGCAAGACCTTATAAAATCCGAAAAATCGGCAGAAAGGAGGCGTTGACGTGAAGGTCACCAAAATAGTTCTCGGGTGCAGGCGCTCGGGCACGGTATACGGCGAGATGTCCGACGACTACTGCCTCTACCTCTTCCGCACCCCCGTCGTCTTCAACCTCGGCGGCAGCGAGATGCAGTGCGCGGGCAGCTCCGCTGTGCTCTTCACAGGCGGCAAGCGCCAGTATTTCCGCCCGCAGGACGGCAAGACCATGAAGTACGATATCGTCATGTTCAAGCCCTCCGCTGCCGACAAGCAGTACGCCGCCTCCATGAATATCCCGTTCGATGTCCCCGTCGACATCGCCGACGACTTCGTCATCGCCTCTGTCATCAAGAGCATGAAGGTCAGGAGCGGCATAAACGGCAGGCGAAACAGCGAGTTCATGGAGCTTTCCATGCGCATGATACTCATATGTATGGGCGATATGTGCAGCTCGGAGGCAACGCCGCAGCCCGTCCGCGATGTGCCGATGTACCCGCGCTTCAAGGCTCTGCGCGAGGAGATATACGACGACCCCATGCGCCCGTGGTCGGTGGACGAGCTCTGCTCCGAGCTCGATATCAGCAGGACGTACTTCCACCGCATCTATCTCTCCGCGTTCGGCGTGACCTTCCTGCAGGACGTCATCGAGAGCCGCCTCATCTACGCGGAGGAGCTCCTCTCCGAGACTGAGCTTTCTGTCAATGCGGTCGCGGAGCAGTGCGGCTACGACAGCGATTCCTACTTCATGCGGCAGTTCAAACAGCACCGCGGCTGTACTCCGACGGAATTCCGCAGACGTGCCGCGCTGAAGGCGGCGTCAGCACTCGCGGACGACGGCGCGGACGGGTGAGCTGTAGTGCGTCCATTACAGGCATATTCGCGGGCGAGCGGAACTCGCCCCTACACAATGTTAAATCGGCGTAATGTGTCCCGAAAAAAATTACAGAAACAGGAAAAAAGCTATTTACAACCAATGACATCTATGCTATAATGTAAAGTGCGCAGATATCGCGCGGCAACAAAAGAATCTTTCGACATATATAGAACAAATCAGAAAGATAAGGAGAAAACAGAATATGAACAAGGGAGAAAGACGCAGACAGCGCAGAAGATACCGCGTCAGATATGACCGTATCGTCATAATGGTGCTCATTTTTGCCATTATCATCCTGCTGATGACCTCGTGCGTGCTCGCAGTGACGGGCAAGGGCGAAAAACCTGAAAAAAGGCAGCCCAAGCCGAAAACGAGCCAGTCCGAGCAGACCTCCGAGCCCGAAAAGGACAAGGAGAAGGAGAAGCCGACTGACGGCGGCAAAAGTGCGGATACCACTAAGGCTGAGGGCGAGAAGGCTACTAAGGCTGTCGACGACGGATACACCGCCGAGACTCACACCCACGACGAGATATTCATGGGCGATCTCATACTCATCAATGCCGAGCATGAGTGCAAGTTCATCGACGGAGACCTCGACCTGCTCAGTCTCGTACAGAACAGAAACGACTACTACTCGAACGGCGACTACGTTACAAAGCTCGACAGAACAACGCTCTCAAAGCTCAATGAGATGATGGAGGCGTTTGCAAAGTCGCAGTCGCTCGAGACCACAAATATATTCGTGCAGGACGGCTACAGAACGTATCAGGAACAGCTCGACCGCCACAACAGCGGCAAGTCGAGAACATTCGAGGCTGGTCACTGCGACTATCACTCGGGACGCACCTTCGATATGTTCCGCATGAACGACGACGGCACTACTCCCTATTTCACGGCGGAGGGCGACGCTGCGTGGTTCGCGGACAATGCCTGCCGATTCGGCTTCATTGTGAGATATCCCGAGGGCAAGGACGAGGTTACGGGCGAAAAGGCGAGAACCTACACCTACCGCTATGTCGGAGCTCCGCACGCGTCCTATATGCATGAGAACGGACTTTGCTTCGAGGAGTATATCGCCGAGGTAAAGACTCATACTAAGGATGACCCGCTCACTGTCGCAGTGGACGGCGTTGTCAGCCTGATTTACTACGTACCCGCTTCCGAGGAGGGCGACACCGACGTCACTGTCCCGAAGGACAAGGAGTACACCGTTTCGGGCAACAATTTCGACGGATTTATAGTAACTGTGAAAAAATAAAAAATTCCCCCGCTGACCGTTAGTTGGCGGGGGAAAAGTATCTGACTGAGTTTTGATTATATCTTTTTGCGGAGCTCTGCCGCGGGGCTCCGATGATGTGTTTTTTGCGGCGGAACGGAGATAATTGTGAAGAAAACACCGCTTATTATGAGCGCTATTATACTGGCAGCCCTGCTCACGGGCTGCGGAAATGAGGATAAGGGAAGCGGTACGGGTCACCAGTACAAGGCGGTGCTCTGCGGCAACCCCGAGAGCCTCGACCCCCAGTTCGCGGACGACCCGTCCTCGAATACCGTGATAAAGAACCTGTACAGCGGTCTGATGAGCGTCGACGCGGGCGGCGGCATCGTCTGCTGCAACGCGGAGAGCTACTCCGTCTCGGAGGACGGGACGACATACACGTTCACCCTCCGCGATGACAACTACTGGTTCTTCGATACGAACGACAACGACCTCATCGAGGAGGAGGAATACTTCCCCGTCAAGGCGGAGGACTACGTGTTCGCGCTGAGACGCGTGCTCGACCCGAAAATGAAGTCGCCCTATGCGCGGGATTTCTCCTGCGTGAAGGGTGCAAAGCTCATTGAGAGGGGCTTCCTCGAGCCGAGCGAGGCGGAGGTATACGCTCCCGACGACAGGACGCTCGTGGTGGTGCTCGAGGAGCCGAACACCGAGTTCCTCTACCTGATGAGCACGCCCGCCTCCTATCCCTGCAACGAGGAGTTCTTCAAGTCCACAAAGGGCAGGTACGGGCTCGACGACAGGTCGGTCATGTCGA
Organism: Anaerotruncus sp. MC2020; assembly: GCA_000701945.1. Taxonomy (GTDB): domain Bacteria; phylum Bacillota; class Clostridia; order Oscillospirales; family Ruminococcaceae; genus Ruminococcus; species Ruminococcus flavefaciens_B. The sequence continues at coordinate 179,048 of JNKE01000016.1, read as the reverse complement.
ACGGCGCGTTCTTCGTGCGGCAGTGGTTCTACGACCCCTACGGCAAGAATAATATCCTCTATATGAAGCGAAATGATGCCGACTGGAGCGAGACCTACGACATCTACCCCGCACTGCTCAGCTTCTCCATTGAGCGCAGCGAGGAGGATATCCGCAAGGTGTTCAAGTCGGAGGATACCGAGTGCTTCACCACGCAGAACCGCAATCCCTACAACCCGAAAAAGTACATCGTCGAGGGAACGGCGGCGACTACCCTCGGGCTGATATTCAACCCCGAGGACAAATTCTTCTCGAATGAGAATATGCGCAAGGCGATAGCTCTCGCGGTCGACCGCGAAAAGCTCGCGAAGGAACTCGACAGCGACCTCTCGCCCGCATACGGCATAATCCCGCCTGCTGTCAACCTCAGCGGCAGGAGCTACCGCGAGCTCGTCTCCGACCGCTCCTTCGACCTCTTTGACCGCGGTACTGCTCAGGAGTGCTTCACTCAGGGCAAGAGCGAGGTCGGAGCTGAGACGCTCGAGGGCGTGAAGGTGCTCGTCTGCGGCGGCACCGTGGATACGGCTGCCCTGCACGTCATCACGCAGGACTGGCAGAGCATTTTCGGTACCTATATCGGCATTGACGAGGTCACCGAGGAGGAGTACCGCTCGCGCATAGAGAGCGGTGACTACAGCATCGCGCTCTACCCGCTCAGGGGCGAGCTCGGCTACGGGACGTCCATGATAGCGCAGTTTGAGGACGTTCCCTGCCTGCAATACATCGCAGGTGAGGAGGAGCTGACGGCTCCGCTGAGGAAATGCGCGGACACTAACGCTCTCGTTGAGGCTTACACCTCCGCAGAGCGCGGGATAATCGAGGGATACGGCTTTGTGCCCGTATTCTACAAGAAGTCATACCTCATAGCAAGCAAGGACAACGAGCAGATTTATTATGACCCGTTCACGGAGGCTGTCGATTTCAGATTGGCGCTGAATTACAGCTAAAGAGCGGCTTGTAAGGAGTGACATACTATGGACATCTATGGGTTCTACAGGGGCGACGCCTTTGAAGCCTACGAGTACCTCGGCGCGCATATCACCGACGAGGGCACGCTGTTCCGCACCTATGCTCCGAACGCGGGCAAGGTCGCGGTAGTCGGCGACTTCAACGGCTGGACGGACGAGCCGATGAAGCCCGTTGAGGACGGGCGCTTCTACGAGCTCCTATGCCCCGACGCAAAAGAGGGTATGCGCTACAAATACAGGATATACGACAAAAAGGGCAATTTCATCGACCACTGCGACCCCTACGGCTACGGCATGGAGGTTCGCCCGGGGACTTGCTCCGTCATTCGGAGCATCGAGGGCTACAGCTTCTCCGACGGGGAATGGCTCGCGCGGCGGAGCGACTGCCGCGACAAGCCGCTGAACATCTACGAGGTGCATCTCGGCTCGTGGAGGCGGAAGGCGGGATTTGTCCCGCGCGAGAAGGACGACCCGCCAGTCGACGAGGCGGCAATGTCCGCGGAGGAGATACGCGAGGCTGAGCACTGGTACAGCTACGCGGAAATTGCCGATATTATTTCCGACTATGCCGTGGAGTACGGCTACACCCACATCGAGCTCATGCCCCTCGCCGAGCATCCGAGCGACGAGTCGTGGGGCTATCAGATAACAGGATTTTTCGCGCCGACCTCGCGCTACGGCACTCCCAAGGAGCTCATGGAGCTCGTGGACGTCTGCCACAGGAAGGGGATAGGCGTCATCATGGACTTCGTCCCCGTACACTTCGCGGTCGACCACTACGCCCTCACGGAGTACGACGGCACACGGCTTTACGAATTTCCCGACGACGAAGCCGCCTACAACGAATGGGGAAGCCGCAATTTCATGCACTCGAAGGGCGAGGTGCGGTCGTTCTTGCAGTCGGCGGCGAATTACTGGCTGTCGGTGTACCACTTCGACGGTCTGCGCATGGACGCGGTGCGCAATATGATATACTGGAACGGACGCGAATACCTCGGCGAGAACCGCTACGCGATACAGCTCCTCAAGGACATGAACAGCGGGCTCAAGGCGCGTCACCCGTCGGTGATACTGGCGGCGGAGGACTCGTCCTCGCACCCGAAGGTCGCCGCTCCCGTGTTTGATGGCGGTCTCGGCTTCGACTACAAGTGGGACCTCGGCTGGATGCACGACACGCTTGAATATTTCCAGAGCGCGCCGATGTACCGCACCCGCGACTACCACAAGCTCACCTTTTCCATGCTCTACTTCTACAACGAGCGCTATATACTGCCGCTCTCGCACGACGAGGTCGTACACGGCAAGGCTACGATACTGCAAAAGATGAACGGTCAGTACGACGAGAAGTTCCCGCAGGCGCGCGCGCTGTATATGTACATGATAGCCCACCCCGGCAAGAAGCTCAACTTCATGGGCAGTGAGTTCGGACAGCTCCGCGAGTGGGACGTCAAGCGCGAGCAGGACTGGGATATGCTCCGCTACCCCATGCACGATTCCTTCCGCGAGTACGTGAAGGAGCTCAACCGCATATACCTGCAATACAACGCCCTGCACTACGACTACGACCCGACCAATTTCATGTGGGAGGACTGCGAGTCCACGGACAGGTGCGTGTATGCGATACGACGCAAGAGCGCGGAGGGCGATATCCTTGCCGTGCTGAATTTCTCGGACTGGTACCAATTCGACTACTACGTCACCATTGGAGAGGAGTACGAGGCGGAGCTTCTGCTCGACTCGGACGACCAGCTTTACAGCGGCGACACTCCGCACGGAAGCACGCAGTTCAGCCGCACGGGAGCCGACCTCGATATGGATATCCCGCCGTACAGCGGGAGACTGTTTCTGCTCAGAAGGGACGCGAAATGAGACTGATACCTGAGAGCGAATTCCGCTCGTATATTCCGTCTGCGGTGAGCATTTCCCCGTGCAGGGTGTTTCCACTCTCGGTCGCCGAGGGTATACAGGGCGGCTCAATTTTCACGGACGACAGCGGGAACTGCGGACTAATACGTCACAACAGCGGCTTCTCCTATCTGTGGGGAAGTCCCGACGAAGTCTTTCTGCGTGAGGTCTACGGTCTCGTTCTCGGCGGAGCAAAGCTGATCTGCGGTGACGAGCGTATTTGCGGGCTGTTTTCACGGTGGGGCAGAGTTGTCCTTGTGCCGAGGAATATCTACAGTTACCCCTCAGATACTGCTATGCAGGCAGAGCTTCCCGCGGGCTTTGTGGCGCGAAAAATAGACACTGACCTCTTCCGCAGGCTTGCGGGCAGGGTCACACCCGTGATGTACTGGGACAGCTCTGAGCAGTTCAGCTTGGGCGGCGCTGGAATATGCATAATGCACGGCGATGAACCTACGGCGTGGGCATTCACGTCCGCGGTGAGCAGCGAGGAGGCGGACATCGGCATCGAGACAGCCGAGGGCTATCGCCGCCGCGGACTGGCGCTTGCGGCGGCTTCGCTGACAATAGCGGAGGTGCTTCCTCGCCGCCGACCTACTTGGTCGTGCCAGCAGTCGAACGAGGGCTCGAATCGAACAGCCGAAAGGCTGGGCTTTGTCAGGGTTGGCGAATGTCTGATGATAAGGAAAGCGTAAAAAGCACGGACGACTTGTCGTCCGTGCTTTTTTATGAGTAGTGAATAATTGCAGTATCGCCTTCGGTGATGGATTTGATTTTATTTCCCGTTCTTGGTGCGGTACTCCGACGGCGAGATACCCTCGGATATCTTGAACTGCCGCACGAAGTAGTTGTACGACGAGTAGCCGCACTCCTTGGATATCTCCGTGACCGTCATATCCGTATTCGTCAGCAGTTCCTTCGCCTTTTCTATGCGGAACTGTATCATTTCCTCGATGATGCTCTTGTTGAAATAGGACTTGTATATCTTTTGCAGATAGCTCTTGCTCAGGTAGAGGCTCTCGGCTATCTCGCTGATGTTCCACGGGTTTTCGGGGTTCTTCATTATCCTGCTGCGGAGCATACACAGCTTCTCGAACTGCGGGTTGGCGCTGTTCTCGGAGATGTTGTAGTTGAACAGGCGGTTTATCGCTGCCTTGTGCATGGCGTTGCCGAGGCTGACATCCGCGCTCATCTGCTGGCTGTACTGTCCGAGCGAGAAGTCGACGTTGCAGTTCTCGCCGTCGCTGAACTGCGAATCCTTGACCTTCTCGGAGAGCTCGCGGAAGAGCTCACCCGCACGCTCGGGACGCGCAGTAACGATGCCGAGGATATTGCTCGACCACGCGCCGCATATCTCGTCGGGCTTGGCACACTCGCGGAGCTTCTGCGCGAATGCCGCAAATACACGGCGGCACTTGTCCTCGCCGCTCTGGAAGTAGGTCTTGTTCAGCCCCGTGAGCTGTATGCGTATGAAGTCGACGTCAGCGGAGCTTGCCGCCCATGCGTTCTTGCGGTCGGACATCGTCTTCTCCATGCCGTTCCTGTTGAGGAGTCCCGTCACCTCGTCGTAGAGGAGGGCGTGGTTGGCGGTGGAGATAGTGCGGTTCATCATTGCCTTTATGCGGAGCTGCTCAAGCGCGACGTTGACGTAGTTTATCCACTGGAGGTAGAGCGTGCTGAAGCTGATAGGCTCTTTTCCGAAGGATATCGCGGAGTAGCCGAAGAAGTTGCTGTTGTAGTGGAGCGGCGAGATGTAGTACGCCACGGGAAAGGCGCGCTCCTTGTTGAATACGGGGAGGAGGTCATAGGAGCTGAAATACTCGTCCGAGACGTCCTCACGCCGCACTGCCGACTTCGAGAGCACCATTCTCACGTCGTCGCCCGCAGAGAAGGTCAGCTTATCCGTGAAGCCGCCCGATGGCGAGTCGATGTACTTGCGCGTCAGGCAGAGTGACACGTTGCGGAGCTTGTAGATGAAGTAGGTGTAATTGTCGAGTCTGTCCGCGAAATCAGCGGGATTGTCGACGTTGGTGATATCGAAGAGCATATCGCTCATGAGCATATTTGATTCAAAGCGCGCGTTTATCTTGTTCTGGCGCTGGAGCCGCTGTACTACGCGCATATCCTCGGGACAGCCGCAGCTCTGACCCGTGCGGAGCTCGCCGTTCTCGTTGTGGACGCGGTTGCATATTTTGCCCGTGAGTATGCGGTAGAGTCGGCGCAGAGCCTCTGCGCCCATCTGGAAGTTGGGGCGGCTGAAGCTGGTTATCGAGGGGGAGAAGTTGTAGCCGTCCTCGGAGGAGTCGTAGCCTGTGAGGGCGATGTCCTCGGGGACGCGAATGCCTGCCGCGAGAAATTCCTCGGCGAGGGATATAGCCATATAGTCGTTGCCGCAGACGATAGCTTCGGGACGTTCTATCTCGCCGCGTATCATGCGCTTGCCGAGGTCCTTTGCAGCCTCGCGCCAGAAGTCGCCGTAGTAGCAGCAGCTTCTGTCGTAGTAGAGCCCGTGCTTCTTCATCGAATTCTTGTAGCCCTTGAGGCGCTCCTCCGAGACAAACGATTTCTTCGGACCTGTCAGGCAGTATATCTTGGTGAAGCCGTGGACCTCGATTAGGTGGTCGGTTATCTGCTCGAAGGCGGCGCAGTCGTCGATAGAGGTAGTCTCGAAGCTCCTGTGGTCGGCGGAGTCCATGAGCATAACGGGCTTGCCCGAGCGCACGAGGAGGTTGTCTATGTAGGTTTTTATCTCCTCGCCGTAGAAGGTGTTCCTGCCGTAGAGGAAGCCGTCAAAGCGGTCGGAGAGTATGAGGTCGAAGATTTTCTTTTCTATCTGCTTGTGCGGGGTATCCATGAAGAAGTTGTGCAGGGGAGTGAGTACGGCGATGTCGCAGTTGCTCTTGAAAGCCTGCGATATGATGCCGCGGAGTATCTCCTTCTGGAAGTCGACCTGACATTCGGTGATTATGACGCCGATAAGGATACGTTTGCTCACAGTTGCCTCCTTTATGCACGATAGCGTTTATATTTAAAAAGAAGTATATTTTACATAGTCAAAATAATGTTTTGACCAAGATGCTATTTTATTCTATATGTACTATTGTATCATAAGTCCGCAGAAAAAGCAATACCGCAGCAGCAGAAAAATGCACGCTTTTCAAAAAATCTTCTGAATTAGATAGGATATTTGATTGTAACCCGTAGTAAGAGAGGGTATAATATAGTTGTAGACAAACGTCTCACAGCGTTCACAGGACGCATTTAAAAAGATAACGACCCTATTCTATAATTTACCCTACACGAAAAGCTCTCCGATAGGCACGGAGAGCTTTTTGTGCGTTTATATGCTTAGGGGCGCATTACAGCAAAGCTGCATATAGCATCGCAATCCAAATCAAAGATTTGGTGCGCTGCTTATCCGCTCGCCCGCAGTTCTGAGATTTTGCGGGCGCACGGAATGCGCCCCTACATTCATTCTCAATTAAAGAAGGCGGACACAGTCCGCCTTTTTCTGAGTTCTGAGCTCTTATCACTCATCAAGCTCTATGAGCTTCTCGAAATCCTCGTCTATCTGCTGCTTGAGGCTGTCTATCTCGGAGCATTTGCTGCTCATGAGCTCGTAGTCGGAGTAGACCTCCTCGCGTCCTATCTCCTCGGTCAGCGAGTCGATACGCGCCTGTAATTCGTCGATTTCTTTCTCGAGGCGTTTCATCTCGTTCCTGCGGGCAGCATCGGCACTGCGCTGCTGCTTCGAGCGGTAGCTGCGCTCGTTTTTCTCCTTTGCAGCCTCGGCAGCCTTCGCGAATTTCGCCGCGTCCGCGATGCGCTTCTCCTCCGCCTGCTCGTCGCGCAGGACGTCGAGGTACTTCGCAAAGCCGTAGTTGTGCTCGCGGTAGCCGCCGTCGGTCAGCTCGATGAGCCTGTCGGCTATCTTGCTCAGCAGGTAGCGGTCGTGCGAGACGAAAATGACCGTGCCCGTATACTCGGCGAGCGCCTCCTCTATCGCCTCCTTGGATGCGAGGTCGAGGTGGTTCGTGGGCTCGTCGAGAATGAGGACGTTGCCGTGCTCCTGCATCATTATCGCAAAGCAGAGCTTCGCGCGCTCCCCTCCGCTGATGACGCCCGTCTCCTTGAAGACGTTCTCGCCTGTGAAGCGCACCTGCGCGAGAAGATTCCGCACCTCGAGGTCGGACAGCGACGGATAGCGGCTGTGGAGCTCCTCCATGACCGTCAGCGCGCGGTTGAGGTTGGTGCTCTCCTGCTCGAAGTAGGATATTTTTATGTTGCTGTTCCAGCGTACAACGCCCTTGTGAGGGAGCTTTTCCTGTATGATTTTCAGCAGAGTGGACTTGCCGATGCCGTTGTCGCCGATAATGCCTATTTTCTCGCCTCTGCGCACCTCGAAGCTCACCTCGTCCACGAGGGTCTTGCGCTCCGCGCCCTCGCCGACGGAGATGTCCACGCCCTTGACCTTGAGCACGTCGAGCGGCGGCTCAACGGGGTAGGTGAAGTGTATCTTCGCGCGGCGCGTGTCGTGGAAGGGCTTCTCTATTGGTTCTATCTTTTCGAGCTGTTTGCGGCGGCTCTGAGCCATTTTCGTCGTGGACGCGCGCACGAGGTTCCGTGCGACGTAGTCCTCCATTTTCGCTATCTGCTTCTGCTGCTGAGCGTACTCCTTCTCGCGGCGGGCGTCGTCCTCGTCGCGCTGACGCACGAACGCCGAGTAGTTGCCTTTGTAGCGGCGCAGGACTCCGCGCTCTATCTCGCATATCGACGTGCACAGCCTGTCGAGGAAGTAGCGGTCATGCGAGACGATGAGCACCGCTCCTCTGTAGCTTTTCAGGTAGTCCTCGAGCCACATTATCGTCTTGAAGTCGAGGTGGTTGGTCGGCTCGTCGAGAATGAGGAGGTTGGGCTCCTCGAGGAGGAGCTTCGAGATGCAGAGGCGGGTCTTTTCGCCTCCGCTGAAGCCCGAAACCACACGGCTGAGCTCGTTCTCGCCGAAGCCCATGCCGTTGAGTATCGTGCGTATCTTCACGTCGGTGTTGTAGCCGTCGTTTGCCTCGACCCACGACGAGAGCTGCTGGTACTCGTCCGCGGCGGAGCTGTCGCCCGCCTCTATCTCGCGCTCTATCTCGCGGAGACGGGCTATAGCCTTGTGCATGGGCTCGAATACCTTCTGCATCTCGTCCATGACGGTGCTCTCGGAGTCGAGACCGCCCATCTGCTCGAGGTAGCCGATGCTCGTCTTGCCTGCGAAGGAGACGATGCCGTCCTTCTCGGTGAAGCGGTCGGGCTCGACGGAGCCTGTGAGTATCTTCAGCAGGGTTGACTTTCCGCAGCCGTTGTTGCCGACGAGACCTATCCTGTCGGTCTCGTCTATGGTCAGCGAGACGTTGCTGAGGAGCTGTACGCCGTTGTAGAACTTATTTATATTTGTGAGGCTTGCAAGCATAAAATCTTCCTTTTCAGTGAATATAACCCTATTTTAGCATATTTTTTCCGAAATAGCAAGCGGTTGTTGTACACCATCTGCGCGGAGATTGCTGACGTTTCTGACAGACTGCCGCGCGAAACCGAAAGTTTCGCTCAAGCCTTTTCACAGGCTTGCAGAGTCCAGAGGCGGCGCCTCTGGTCGCCGTTCACAGTTTTTAGGGAACGGCGAAACAAAACGAAGGCGCTCCGCAAGGGGTGAATCAAAAAACAGCCCAGTGGGCTGTTTTTTGAGATAAGCTGCGTACCAAATCTTTGATTTGGCTTTCGCAGCTATATGCAACTCCGTTGCTGGGGACGCCCTGCAAGTGAGGGCGTCCCTTTGTAGAAATTTGCGGTTGATATGCCCGCGGAATTATTCCGCGCATGATAACAATGCCGTTTGTTCACGGGCGTACGGAATGCGTCCCTACAAAATATGTCGCCGCAGACAATTGCATGAGGCACGGACGCCCGAAGGGCGCCCCTACACGCAAAATACAGCCTCCTGCATACAAGTTCTAATATAATCATTTACATATATGGGTATATGTTCACGAATGCATTTGTGCTGTTTTGATATCGAATCAACAGCTGTCTTGTCAAAATTCAACAAAATTACAAATTGCGCCTAAATCCTATTGAAATTTTCAGAGAGATGTGATATAATAACATCAATATATATAGTGCGGCAGCGAACCGCATAGCTTTAGGAGGATAAGAACATGAAACACATCCAGACTATCAACAAGGCTAATCTCAAGGAGTCCGCTAAGAAGGGCGGCTGCGGCAAGTGTCAGGCTTCCTGCCAGTCAGCTTGCAAGACTTCATGCACTGTAGCAAACCAGAAGTGCGAGAGATAAGCACGGCTTCAACCGAATCTTACGCGAGGCAGTATTTATACTGCCTCAAATTTTTTAAAACGAGGGATAGTTTATGATACATAAGTACAAGCTGAACGGATTCAACATCGTTCTTGACGTCAACAGCGGCGGCGTCCACATCGTCGACGAGCTGACCTATGACCTCCTCGACAACGTAGAGCCCCCCTTTGAGGCGAAATGTCCCGAGAAGGTGGTCGGGAAGCTCTCGCGCTCGTATTCTCCCGAGGACATCGAGTCCTGCTATCAGGAGATAGTCGAGCTCTACAACGACAAGATTCTCTTCTCCGACGACGACTACGAGAAATATGCGAAGTACTCCGTAGCCTCGCCTGTCAAGGCGATGTGCCTGAATATAGCGCATGACTGTCAGCTGAGATGCAAATACTGCTTCGCTTCCACTGGCGACTTCGGCAAGGGACGCAAGCTCATGTCCTTCGAGACGGGCAAGCACGCTATCGACTTCCTCCTCGAGAACTCGGGCGACCGTCCGAACCTCGAGCTCGACTTCTTCGGCGGCGAGCCGCTCATGAACTGGAACGTCGTGAAGCAGGTGGTCGAATACGCACGCTCGCGCGAGGCTGAGTACAACAAGAAGTTCCGCTTTACTATCACGACGAACGGTCTGCTGCTCGACGACGAGAAGATAGACTTCATAAACCGCGAGATGTCCAACGTCGTGCTCTCTATCGACGGACGCAAGGAGGTCAACGACTACTTCCGCGTGCTGCCGAACGGTCAGGGCTGCTATGACATCATAATGCCCAAGTACAAGAAGCTCGTTGCGGGCAGAGGCGACAAGGAGTATTACGTCCGCGGCACCTTCACCAAGAAGAACCTCGACTTCTCCAACGACGTTTTTGCGCTCTATGACGCGGGATTCGACCAGATAAGCATCGAGCCCGTTGTCGGAGATTCCGACGAGTACGCGCTCACGGAGAAGGAGCTTCCCGCCGTATTCAAGGAGTACGAGGTGCTCGCGAAGAAGCTGATAGAGAACGAGAAGCAGGGCAAAAAGTTCAACTTCTTCCATTTCATGCTCGACCTCGACCAGGGTCCGTGTGCGATAAAGAGGCTTCGCGGCTGTGGCTGCGGAAACGACTACGTGGCGATAACTCCCGACGGCGACATCTACCCGTGTCACCAGTTCGTGGGCATGGACGAGTACAAAATGGGCAACATCGACGAGGGCACCTTCAATCAGGAGATGAAGGCTGACTTTGCGGCGGCTCACGTGTACTCGAAGCCCGACTGCCGCAAGTGCTGGGCGAAGTTCTATTGCAGCGGAGGCTGTAACGCGAACAATTACCAGTACATGGGCGATATCAGGTCGGCGCACAAGATATCATGTCAGCTCGAGAAGAAGCGTCTCGAGTGCGCGATAATGATAAAGGCGGTACGCGCCTTTGGCGAACAGGAATAAGGAAAAGACGTCCCTCGGGACGTCTTTTTTAGAGCTCAGCCTTCCGCGCTCCTTAATTACGCATTACGAATAAAAAGCCCGAGGTCAGTCCTCGGGCTCTTTTCTTATATGCATTATGATTGCAGCCGTGAGCAGTCCCGCGCCGACGAAAATGCACAGGAACAGCGGCACGAATGCCGCGACAAACAGCGGTTCGAGCCTGCTCGTGAGGAATATCGCCGTCGGAGCGTCCGCCCCGCCGATTATCCCAATGCTCTCGGACTGACGCCGCAGTGCGAACACGAACCACACGATAAGTCCGACGATACCGAGCCCGCCGCCTCCGAGCAGCGAAGCTCCCACGATGAGAAGTCCCTTTTTCACAGTATCACTCCTCGTCCTCGTCGTAGAATACGTTGTACGCGACAGCGCGGTGACTGTACGTGCTGATGACCAGTCCGATGACCGCGTACATACTCAGCATAGCGGTACCGCCGCCGCTTAGGAACGGGAGCGGGATGCCGATAACAGGCGCGACCTTCAGCGCCATGCCGATGTTCATGAGGCAGTGCGTGAAGAACAGACCGAAGGCGCCCATGCAGATGAAGCGTCCGAGGCGGTCGCGGGTGATGCGGCTGTCGGCGAATATCTTCAGCACGATGTACGCGAGCACGATGATTATTCCGACCGAGCCGATGAAGCCGAACACCTGTCCGACGTGCGCGAAGATGAAGTCATTGTGGAGCTCGGGGACGTAGATATAGTCCTTTTTGCCGTCGAAAATGCCCTTGCCGAAGATGCCGCCCGACTTTATCGCTGCGAGCGCGAGGTCCTGCTGGTACTCGATGTTCTCGGGGTCAGTGCCTGGGTGGAAGAGTATGAGGATACGCTGCTTGTGGAAGGAGCTGAGGAAGTTGAACCACATCACGGCGACTGCTGCCGCGGCTGCAAACGGCGCAGCAACGAGGTACTTCCACGATATCTTCGCGGAGACGAGCATGAAGCTGAATATCGCGGCGAATATGATAGCCGTTCCGTAGTCGCCCTGTAAGGCGACAATGCCGATAGGCACGGCTCCGTGTATGAGCAGAAGCAGCATATGCAGCGGCTTGTTCATATCTTCCTCGTCGCGGGAGAGGTGGTAGCTGAACGTGAGTATGAAGGCTATCTTCATGACCTCGGACGGCTGCATACTGACGCCGAACACGCGTATCCAGCCCTGGTCGTCGGCACCCTCGCGCTGGTATCCGAGCGGCGTGAACGGCAGTGCCACGAGTATGAGCGTTATCGGCACGAACAACCACCATACCTTGACCAGCTTGCGGTAGTCGATGCAGGAGATGATGTAGGCGGCGACGATGCCGAGTCCCATGGATATGAGCTGAGTCTGCCAGTAGCTGTCGCCGACGCCCTCGTTCTCGCTTATGCCGCTCTTGACGATAGACCATATCAGTATGGAGCTGATACTCGCGCAGAGCGTGACCGCAAACAGCAGACCGAGGTCGATATTATGCTTGTTTGCGGGTAATTTTTTGAATACTGATCCCATTTTCTTGTTCCTTTTTCTTTTTTGAGCTATTAGCCGTTAGCCATTAGCTCGCGGTATCGGCTTCGCCGATATTATTTGAAAATCGTCCGCGTCAGCGGACACATTAATTCTCAATTCTTAATTCTTTCTCAATTGCCGTCAGGTTTATTCATGCCAATACTTGCGGTCGAGGCTGCGGTACTGCGCGGCTGCGGCGACGTGTCTGCGGGTGATGACCTCGCTGTTATTGAGGTCGGCAATGGTTCGCGCGACCTTGAGAATCCTGTCGTAAGCTCTCGCGCTGAGCCCGAGGCTGTCGAACACGCTCTTCATCATTGCCTCTGCGCCGTCGTCCATGGGACACATCTCGCGGAGCTTATCGGGCGTGATGAGGGCGTTGCAGGTGATATCCGTCCCGCGGAAGCGCTCCGCCTGTATCTCCCGCGCCGCCATGACGCGCCTGCGTATCTCCGCGGAGCTCTCCTCGCTCGTCTTTGCGGAGAGGTCGTCGTACTCGACGGGCGCCACATCTATATGCAGGTCAAAGCGGTCGAGCAGCGGACCCGATATCTTCGAGAGGTACGCCGAGACCTTCTTAGGTGAGCAGATGCACTTGCGCTTCGGGTGACCGTAGTACCCGCACGGACACGGATTCATCGCGCCGATGAGCATTATCGTACACGGGTAGGTTATCGTGCCCGAGGCGCGCGCTATCGTGACTTTCCTGTCCTCGAGGGGCTGACGCATTATCTCGAGGGTGCGGCGGTCGAACTCCGCGAGCTCGTCGAGGAAGAGCAGACCGTTGTGCGCGAGGGATATCTCGCCGGGCTGAGGAATGCTGCCTCCGCCCGCAAGTCCCGCCGATGATATCGTATGGTGCGGCGAGCGGAACGGTCGCTTCGTGATTATGGGGGTATCGGGGTCGAGCAGACCCGAAATCGAGTGTATCTTCGTAGTTTCGAGCGCCTCCTCGAAGGTGAGGGGCGGCAGTATCGACGGCATACGCTTTGCGAGCATACTCTTTCCGCTTCCGGGAGCGCCTATCAGCAGGGCGTTGTGACCTCCCGCGGCGGCAATCTCGAGCGCCTTCTTCGCCGACTGCTGACCGCGTACGTCTGCGAAGTCGAGGGTCTCGTTGTACGCGGCTTCGGGAGGTATGTAGTGCTCGCAGGGAGTCATCGGCTCCTCGCCGCGGAAGTGCAGTATGAGCTGCTCGGCGCTGCGGACTGCGTACACGTTTATCCCCGCGATGACCGAAGCCTCGCGGGCGTTAGCCTCGGGGACGAACACGCTCTTTATGCCGTTCTCGCGTGCGAGCATGACCATGGGCAGCACGCCGTTCACGCGGCGGACGTCGCCGTTGAGCGAGAGTTCACCGATGAACGCGGCGTCCTCGGGGACGTCGTCTATCATGCGCATTGCTCGGAGTATAGCCATGAAAATCGCCGTATCATGTACCGAGCCGCTTTTCTTCATGTCTGCGGGCGCGAGGTTGACCATGACCGACGCGACGGGGAAGTTTATCCCGCAGGAGCGCATAGCCGCGCGGATACGGTCGCGGCTCTCCTTGATGACGGTGTCGGTGAGACCGTCTATCTCGAAGTACGGCTGTCCGCGGCTGATATCTATCTCGACGTCGACGGGAAAGGCGTTCAGCCCGAAAAGCCCGAGGCTTGAAACTTTAGCAAACATGGTGACCTCCTTATTGTATATCGAAGGGCTCGTCGGATAAGCCTGCATCGGGCTCGAAGGACTCGCCGTCGGGGAGCTCGGGAGCGGCCATAGTCACGGGGACGGGCGCTGACGCAAGAGATATCTCCTCCATTACGGGCTCTGGAGCCTCAATGCCCGTCATCTCAGGCAGGACGGGCTCGTCACTGCGCGGGCTGACGCTCTCGGGAGCGGGGGAGTCCGCGTAGATGTGCTTGTCCTCGGGGGCGGAGCGGTACTCGGACATATAACGCGAGGTGTAGGTCGGGTGCTCCATAGCCTCGATGTAGTGGAGGCTGAAATGCGGCCAGCCCTCGGTATTCATGAGCTGGTTGTAGTCGGAGTATATCTTGAAGCACGGGGCAGTGAGCACCACGCCCACAACGCCGATGATGAACGTTACTATGCCTATCGCCGAGCCCGAGAAAATGGTGGCGGCGACGAGGAGGATATAGCCGATGAACAGCCCTATGTGTATGACCTTCCACTTGCCGAAGGCGAGGAAGGACAGGAAGGCGACGACTATGAGCTCTGCTGTCTGTGAGAAGAGGAAGGGCACGCAGGTCGGGCAGCCGAGCAGCGAGGGTATCCACGAGACGAGCGGCATTGCCGCGCCGCAGTAGGTGATGAACAGCATTACGAGGCAGACTCCCGCCGTGTAGACAAATACATTGCGGGAAAATTCGTATATCTCGTTACTGCGTGCCGCACAAGCCGCATAGTGGCTGTGGTCGGGCTTTTCGTCGTATTTCGGGTCGTGCAAGCGTCTCCCTCCTTTCCTGATATGTACAATAAATATATTATACCACTTATCTGTAATAATAGCAAGCCGTGAGAGAAAAAAGCCCGTAAATATACATAGGATACACGGACGGATAATGTGCGCCCCCTACAGTTCACGGCAAATCGGTCAAAAATCGGGCTCTTTGCAGATAGCTACAAAAAAAGCCGAAGTATCAGATGAAACTTCGGCAAGATTGCTGATATTTGCCAAGACCGCTTGACACCGCGGCTTGAAGGTGATATACTAATATAATGTATCAGTATGGAAAAGTATCGCTATTCTGCAAGATATTATAGCATATATGCTGCGCTCTTGTCAATAGCTTTTTCAAAAATTTTTTCATCAAGGGTACGCAAGGTGATATCAGCCCCGACGTGCAATGCACCCGCGGGGTAGAAATAATAAGGAGGTTCCGCCTATGGTGAATGTAACACCTAAGCAGCTGGGAAAAAACGTCAGGATGAGCTTCGGTAAGATAACCGAGCCTCTTGAGATGCCGAACCTTATCGAGGTACAGAAGAACTCGTATAAGTGGTTCAGGGAAGAGGGACTGAGAGAAGTGTTCCGCGATATGACCGCGATCACTGACTACAACGGCAACCTCGTCCTCAACTTCAAGGACTACCGCTTTGACGACACCCCCAAGTACAGCCTTGCAGAGTGCAAGTCCAGAGGCGCTACATATCAGGTAGCGATGAGGGCTACTGCTACTCTCTGCAACAAGGAGACGGGAGCTGTCAGCGAGAGCGAGATATACATGGGCGACTTCCCGCTCATGACAGACAGCGGAACCTTCGTCATCAACGGCGCAGAGCGTGTCATCGTATCACAGCTCGTCCGTTCGCCCGGCGTATACTACGCATTCGAGAAGGACAAGACAGGTAAGGACCTTTTCAATACCACAGTTATCCCGAACCGCGGCGCATGGCTCGAGTACGAGATGGACTCGAACGACATCGTCTACGTTCGTATCGACAAGAACAGAAAGATACCGATAACCACATTTATCCGTGCGCTCGGCATCGGCTCCGACGAGGAGATATTCGAGTTCTTCGGCGAGGACGAGAGACTCAAGCAGACTATCCTCCAGAAGGACCAGACAAAGAACAACTCCGACGCCCTAATCGACGTGTACAAGAAGCTCCGTCCCGGTGAGCCTCCGACGGTAGAGAGCGCGGTAACTCACCTCAACAACCTCTTCTTCGACGCAAAGAGATATGACCTCTGCCGCTTCGGAAGATACAAATACAACAAGAAGCTCGGCATAGCTTCGCGTCTCTCGGGTCATACACTCGCAGAGCCTGTTATCAACCCCATGACAGGCGAGATAATGGCTGACGCGGGCGAGACTGTCAGCTACGACAAGGCTTGCGAGATAGAGCAGGCAGGCGTATACAGCGCATTCGTTACCGTTGAGTCCAAGGAGTACTTCACCAACGACCGCGGCGAGACTCAGATACGCCCCGTTGAGAAGACCGTCAAGATAATCGGCAACGGCATGGTAGACATCAAGGGCTACGTTGACTTCGATACCGAGAAGTACGGCATCAATGAGAAGGTTTCCTTCAAGGTGCTCCGTGACATCATGGAGAACTCCGCTGACGCTGACGAGCTCGAGGAGAACATCAAGAAGCGCGCCGATGAGCTCGTTCCCAAGCACATAATCCTCGACGATATCTTCGCGACTATCAGCTACTTCATCAACCTCTGCGAGGGCGTAGGTACAGTCGACGATATCGACCACCTCGGCAACAGACGTATCCGCTCTGTCGGCGAGCTCCTCCAGAACCAGTTCCGTATCGGCTATGCACGTATGGAGCGCGGTATCCGCGAGAGAATGAACATCCAGACTCAGGACGTGAACACCCTCACTCCTCAGACTCTCATCAATATCAGACCCATATCATCGGCAATGAAGGAGTTCTTCTGCTCATCGCCTCTGTCCCAGTTCATGGACCAGAACAACCCCCTCGCCGAGCTCACGCACAAGAGACGTCTCTCCGCTCTCGGACCCGGAGGTCTTTCAAGAGACCGTGCGGGATTCGAGGTTCGTGACGTTCACTACAGCCACTACGGCAGAATGTGTCCTATCGAGACTCCTGAAGGTCCTAACATCGGACTTATCTCCTATCTTGCAACATTCGCAAGGATAAACGAGTACGGCTTCATAGAGGCACCCTATCGCAAGGTAGACAAGGCAACGGGCGTTGTCACGAACGAGGTAGTATATATGACTGCCGACACCGAGGACAACTTCGTAGTTGCACAGGCAAATGAGCCCCTCACAGAGGACGGCAAGTTCGCACGTCCGCGTGTTAATGCGAGATACCGCGAGCAGATACTCGAAATAGACAACGAAAAGGTAGACTACATGGACGTATCGCCTAAGATGGTCGTTTCCGTAGCTACCTCCATGATACCCTTCCTCGAGAACGACGACGCTAACCGTGCCCTCATGGGCTCGAACATGCAGAGGCAGGCAGTACCGCTCCTCAAGACCGAGCGTCCGTTCGTCGGCACAGGTATGGAGTACAAGGCGGCTGTTGACTCGGGCGTATGCGTAGTTTCCGACTACGACGGCAAGGTAACATACGTTGACGCCGACAAGATACACATGATAGACTCCGAGGGCATCGAGCACAAGTACGAGCTCATAAAGTTCAAGCGCTCGAACCAGGGTACCTGCGTAAACCAGAGACCTATCGTCACAGCAGGCGAGGAGGTCAAGAAGGGACAGGTGCTCGCTGACGGTCCCGCTACCGCAGACGGAGAGATATCCCTCGGCAAGAATGCCCTCATCGGCTTCATGACATGGGAGGGCTACAACTACGAGGACGCCGTTCTCCTTAACGAGCGTCTCGTAAGAGAAGACGTATTCACATCTGTTCATATAGAGGAGTACGAGATCGAGTGCCGCGACACCAAGCTCGGACCCGAGGAGATTACCCGCGATATCCCCAACGTCGGCGACGACGCGCTCGCTAACCTCGACGAGAACGGTATCATCCGCATCGGTTCCGAGGTAACATCGGGCGATATCCTCGTAGGTAAGGTAACGCCGAAGGGCGAGACCGAGCTCACCGCTGAGGAGAGACTTCTCCGCGCTATCTTCGGTGAGAAGGCAAGAGAAGTCCGCGACAACTCCCTCAAGGTTCCTCACGGTGAGGCAGGCGTCATCGTTGACGTCAAGGTATTCACCCGCGAGAACTGCGACGAGCTCAGCGCAGGCGTAAACAAGCGCGTTATCTGCTACATCGCTCAGAAGCGTAAGATAACAGTCGGCGATAAGATGGCTGGCAGACACGGTAACAAGGGCGTCGTATCGCGCATACTCCCCGAGGAGGATATGCCTTTCCTCCCCGACGGCACACCGCTCGATATCGTACTCAACCCCCTCGGCGTTCCTTCACGAATGAACATCGGACAGGTACTCGAGGTTCACCTCGGCATGGCGTGCAAGGCTCTCGGCTGGCACATCATGACCCCCGTATTCGACGGCGCACACGAGGACGATATCCGTGAGTGCTTCAAGATGGCTAACGACTACGCTCAGGAGCACAAGGACGATATGTTCGAGCTCAACGCAATGGATAAGGTCATCAACCCCAAGGCTCTCGAATTCACAGACGACTGTAAGTTCACACTCTACGACGGACGCACGGGCGAGAAGTTCGACAACCGCGTAACGGTGGGCTATATGTACTACCTCAAGCTCCACCACCTCGTAGACGATAAGATACACGCACGTTCCGTAGGACCCTACGCCCTCGTAACTCAGCAGCCGCTCGGCGGTAAGGCTCAGTTCGGCGGTCAGCGTTTCGGTGAGATGGAAGTTTGGGCTCTCGAGGCTTACGGTGCAGCTTACACCCTCCAGGAGATACTCACCGTCAAGTCCGACGATACCATAGGACGTGTAAACACCTACGAGGCTATCGTAAAGGGACAGAACGTTCCTACACCGGGTATACCCGAGTCGTTCAAGGTACTCATCAAGGAGATGCAGTCACTCTGTCTCGACGTCAAGGTGCTCGACAGCAATCAGGAGGAGATCGACCTCAAGCAGAACTTCGACGACGATCCGATACCTGCAAGAGATTCCTACGCTGACGAGGATACCGCCGACGGCACAAGCTACTCCGACGACGAGCTCGGCGAGGCAGGCTTCGGCTTCGAGGACGGCGACGACTTCGACAGCGTTGACAAGGACGACGAGTTCAGCTTTGACGAGTCCGAGGACGACCTCGACTTCAATGACGAGGAGGAAGGCGACGATGTATTCGACAGCTTCGACCTCGGTGAGGAAGGCGACGAGGACTAATCACAGTCGGTATACGAAATGAATCGGCAATAAATTGCAGGAGGTAGCAGTTTGGAAAACACGACTTTTGAATCAATAAAGATCGGTCTTGCATCGCCCGAGCAGATAAGAAGCTGGTCGTACGGCGTTGTTGAAAGACCCGAAACTATAAATTACAGAACACAGAAGCCCGAGAGGGACGGTCTTTTCTGCGAAAGGATATTCGGACCTACAAAGGACTGGGAGTGCCACTGCGGCAAGTTCAAGAAGATACGCTTCAAGGGCAAGGTCTGCGACCGATGCGGCGTTGAGGTAACAAGAGCAAGAGTCCGCCGCGAGAGAATGGGTCACATCGAGCTTGCAGCTCCCGTATCCCATATCTGGTACTTCAAGGGCACACCGTCCCGTATCGGACAGGTGCTCGAGGTATCGCAGAAGCGCCTCGAGGAGGTACTCTACTTCACAAAGTACATCGTTACAGACCCCGGCAACACCGAGCTCGTGAAGAAGCAGCTCCTCTCCGAGAAAGAGTACCTCTCATACGTTGAGAAGTACGGCGACGATTTCAAGGCTGAAATGGGCGCCGAGGCAATAAAGAAGCTCCTCAACGAGTACGACCCCGCAAGATACGACACACAGAAGAACCGCCTCATCGAGACAGGCAAGATAAGCATCGGCTCCAGCAGAGTTGAGTGCTATAACAATCCGCTCGAGTGCGAGTGCGAGGAGTGCCGCAAGTTCGCGGAGCTCACAGACGTTGAGTGGAAGAACAACATCGAGATAGTTTCCGACGACCTCAAGAACGAGCTCGTTGGACTTCCCTCGGGTCAGAAGAAGGTAAAGCTCTTAAAGAGACTCCAGATAATCGAGGCATTCCGTCTCTCGGGAAACAAGCCCGAGTGGATGATACTCGACGTAGTACCCGTTATCCCGCCCGACCTCCGTCCTATGATTATGCTCGACGGCGGACGTTACGCTACGTCTGACCTCAACGACCTCTACAGACGTGTTATCAACAGAAACAACCGTCTGAAGAGAATGCTCGAGCTCGACGCTCCCGACATCATCGTAAGAAACGAGAAGCGTATGCTTCAGGAAGCAGTTGACGCTCTCATCGACAACGGCAGACACGGCAGAGCCGTAACAGGTCCGAGCAACCGCGCACTCAAATCACTGTCCGATATGCTCAAGGGTAAGCAGGGACGCTTCCGTCAGAACCTTCTCGGTAAGCGTGTTGACTACTCGGGACGTTCGGTTATCGTCGTAGGACCTGAGCTCAAGATGTACCAGTGCGGTCTCCCGAAGGAAATGGCACTCGAGCTCTTCAAGCCCTTCGTACTCAAGAGACTCGTTGACAAGAAGGCAATCGCCAATATCAAGTCCGCAAGAAAGCTCATCGACCGCGCCGACAACAAGGTATGGGACGCTCTCGAGGACGTAATCAAGGACCACCCCGTAATGCTCAACCGTGCTCCTACGCTCCACCGTCTCGGTATTCAGGCGTTCGAGCCTATCCTCGTAGAGGGACGCGCTATCAAGCTCCACCCGCTTGTATGCTCGGCGTTCAACGCTGACTTCGACGGCGACCAGATGGCTGTGCATCTCCCGCTTTCAGCTGAGGCTCAGGCAGAGGCACGCTTCCTCATGCTCGCCGCAAATAACCTCCTCAAGCCGTCAGACGGTAAGCCTGTTGCCGTACCTTCGCAGGATATGGTACTCGGTTCCTACTACCTGACAATGGATAAGCCCGGCGAGCCCGGCGAGGGCAAGGTTTTCCGCGACGTGAACGAGGCTCTAATGGCTTACTACGAGCACGACGTTTCGCTCCACGCTAACATCAAGGTAAAGATAACCAAGGACATCGGCGACAAGAAGGTGTCCAAGATAATCGACGCTACAGTCGGACGTCTCATCTTCAACGAGAATATCCCGCAGAACCTCGGATACGTTGACAGAACTAACTCCGACAAGCAGTTCGACCTCGAGGTAGCATTCCTCGTAGGCAAGAAGCAGCTCTCCGACATCATCGAGCGCTGCATCAAGATTCACGGTACAACTACCACCTCCGAGGTACTTGACAGAATCAAGGCTCTCGGCTACAAATACTCGACAAGAGCGGCTCTTACCGTTGCCGTATGCGACGCCTCCATTCCTCCGCAGAAGAAGGAGATACTCGCTAAGGCTGACGAGGAAGTTGCACGCATCACAGAGGACTACGAGTACGGCTACATCTCCGCAGAGGAGAAGTCCAAGCAGGTCATCGAACTCTGGACAAACACCAACGACGAGGTTACAGCCGCACTGAAGGCGAACTTCGACCGCTACAATCCTATCTGGATGATGGCGGACTCGGGTGCCCGTGGTTCTATCTCGCAGATTCGTCAGCTCGCAGGTATGCGCGGACTTATCGCCAACACCTCGGGTGCCGTAATCGAGATTCCTATCAGAGCTAACTACCGTGAAGGTCTTAACATCTTGGAGTACTTCATCGCGTCCCGTGGTGCCCGTAAGGGACTTGCCGATACGGCTCTCCGTACCGCTGACTCGGGTTACCTGACCCGTCGTCTCGTTGACGTTTCTCAGGACGTCATCATCCGCGAGGAGGACTGCGGTACTACCGACGGTATCGAGGTATACGAGATAAGAAACGGCAACGAGATAGTTGAGCCCTTCGCTGAGCGTCTCGTGGGCAGATTCCTCTCCGAGGACCTCCGCGACGAGGCAGGCGAGCTCATCGTCTCCAAGAACAAGCTCATCAACGACGCCGACGCGAAGAAGATAATCGACGCAGGCGTTGAGAGAATAACTATCCGCTCCGTACTCAACTGCCGCGCAAGAAACGGCGTGTGCGCTAAGTGCTACGGCGCGAACCTCGCATTCAACAACGTTGTATCGGTCGGCGAGGCTGTCGGCGTAATCGCCGCTCAGTCAATCGGCGAGCCCGGTACACAGCTCACCATGAGAACCTTCCACACCGGCGGCGTTGCTTCTGCCGACGCGGAGGATATCACACAGGGTCTTCCCCGTGTTGAGGAGCTCTTCGAGAGCAGACGTCCCAAGGGCGCGGCTATCCTCTCCAAGATAGCGGGCAGGATAACCATTGAGGAGGTCAAGACTACCCGCAATATCATCGTCACCAACGATGAGACAGGCGAGAGCGAGAGCTACATGATACCTTACAACCTCAAGATACGCGTTCAGGATGGCGAGCAGATAACCAAGGGCACGCGCCTCACAGAGGGTAATGTATACCCCACAGATATCCTCAATATCCTCGGTATCCACGATGTTCAGAACTACATCATCAACGAGGTACAGAAGGTTTACCGCTTACAGGGTGTTGATATCAACGATAAGCACATCGAGGTAATCGTTCGTCAGATGCTCCGCAAGGTAAAGGTAGAGGATTCGGGCAGCAGCTATCTGCTCCCCGGCAACCTTGTAGACCGCAAGGAGATAGACGCTATCAACGAGGAGCTTCAGGCTCGTATCGACGCAGGCGAGTACGATGTACAGCTCGTACAGGTAACTCCCGTGCTTCAGGGTATCACGAAGGCATCCTCGAACTCCGACAGCTTCATGTCGGCGGCTTCCTTCCAGGAGACCACAAAGGCGCTCACAGATGCCGCTATCAGAGGCAAGAGCGACAAGCTCCTCGGACTCAAGGAGAACGTTATCATCGGTAAGCTCATCCCCGCGGGTACAGGTATGGAATGTTACAGCCATGTCAAGGTCGTAAAGACCGAGACAGCAGGCGAGCACAATCCCGCAGCCGCAGGAAACGGCATAGTATAAACGAAATATCCCCGATGCTTCGGCATCGGGGATAGCTATAGAAAAAGGTGAGAAAAATGAGATATACCTACAAGACAAAGGACGTCTGTTCGCGCGAGATAAGCTTTGATATCGAGGACGGCGTCATCACGAACGTGTCCTTCCTCGGAGGCTGCAACGGCAACCTCAAAGCTGTATCAAAGCTCGTGGACGGCATGACGGTCGAGGAGATAGAGGCGAAGCTCAAGGGCAATACCTGCGGACCGCGCCAGACCTCCTGCGCTGACCAGCTCTGCCGCGCGATACGCGAGGCATACGACAAATCCAATAAATAAGGAAAAGGACTCCTTAGGCTGCTCCCCTTAACGGAAAAAGCGGGCTACCGAGCCGTAAAGTAACGGCTCATATTTGGTAACCTGCGATTCCGCCAAAGGGGGCTCCCCTTCGGGAGTCCTTTTTTGTGTTATCACACCTCTGCGAGGTAATTCTCGATAGGGTCATCATAGGCGGGCATACCGCGGTCGCCTATCATGAACGACACCGCGCGCTGACAGTTGCAGATGACGTTCTCGGCAGCATTTCCGCCGTATTCGCCGTCGCGCGTCCACGTTATCTCCTCGCCGCCGAGCGAGGTGAAGGTTATCCTGTCGGTGCGGAAGAACTTGATGTAGTCCTTGTCTATCTCGACTGATATGTTGAGCAGCGAGCGGACAATCTGCTGGAGCTGTATGATGTTCGCGGGCTTTTTTATCAGCGTGACCTCGAAAACGCCGTCATCGAGGTAGAAGTCGTTCATCGAGAGCAGTCCCGCAACAGACGCGGAATTGGTGACCATGCCGAAGATATAGTCACCCTCTATGACGTTGCCGTCGTACTCTATCCGCATCCTCTTTGAGCGCAGAGTATTGAGCTGCGTCATGCCGTTGAGGACGTAGGAGACGTGTCCGAGCACGTTCTTTATCTGCTGCGAGGTCGCATATGCGACGCTCGTGAAAGCTCCGAATGCGACGATGTACGAGAAGTAGTCGTCGTTGAAGCTGCCGATATCGCAGGGGGTAGGGGTGCCGTCGGTTATCCATTTTACGGCGTCCATGGTGTTTTTGGGTATGCCGAGGCTGCGCGCGAAGTCGTTGGTCGAGCCCGCAGGCAGGTAGCCTATCGGGACGCGGCTGCGGCTCTTCATCATGCCTTGCAGGCACTGACTGAGCGTACCGTCTCCGCCCGCACATACGATGAGGTCGAAGCCGTTTTCGCAGGCATACTGAGCGGAATCTGCGGCATCGGTACCGCTCTGCGTGATATGCACGGTGACCTCGAAGTGCGCCTTGTTGAATTCGTCTATTATCTCGCCGAGCTTGTCGCCGATAGTGGCACGTCCCGCGAGGAGGTTGACAATAAAGTATAATTTCTGCATATTCTTGCTGCTCCAAAAAGATATTGATTTTATTATATCACACAGCTCTGAAAATAGCAATAAGCGCGGGGAAAAAATTGCCGTATCCTGCTGTGCGGAGCTCCTACAGCTGAGCCATGAGCTCGTCTATCGACGGTTTTTTCGCCAGCCAGTCGGAGAATGCTGTCGCTCCGCCGCAGGCTGTGCCGAGCTTCAGCGCGTACTCGCAGCCCCTGTCGATGCCTGCTACGAAGCCTGCGAGCATGGAATCTCCCGCGCCGACGGAGTTGCGCACCTCACCGCGGCAGACGCCCTGTCTGTGGAGCTTTCCGCTCTCGTCGAGCAGGAGCGCTCCTTTCTCCGCCATGGAGACGAGGACGTTGCGGGCGCCCATGTCCTGCAATTTCCGCGCATAGGTGACTACGTCGTCCTCCCCTGCGAGCGTGACTCCGAACATTTCCTCAAGCTCGAAATTGTTGGGCTTGATGAGGAAGGGGCGGTATTTCAGCACGTTCAGCAGCAGGTCGCCTGTCGCGTCGACAACGGTGCGTATATCCCTGTCCGCGAGCCGCCCGAGGATTCGCTCGTAGATGTCGGAGGGCAGGCTGTTCGGGATGCTGCCTGCGAGTATGAGCGTGTCGCCGCTGCCGAGTCGGTCGAGCTTTGCGAACAGCTCCGCAACAGCCTGCTCGTCGACATTGGGTCCCTGACCGTTGAGCTCGGTCTCCGCGTCGGTCTTTATCTTGACGTTGATGCGCGAGCTGCCGCTTTTCAGTCTGACGAAGTCTGCCTCGATGCCCATAGAACAGACTCCGCGCTCGATAGCGATACCCGTAAAGCCCGCAGTGAAACCGAGAACTATCGACTGCACGCCGAGCTCCGCGAGCACAGCGGAAACGTTTATGCCCTTGCCGCCGATGTATATCTCCTCGCGGGACGAGCGGTTCACACCGCCTGTTTTCAGCCCGTCAGTGTGGATAACGTAGTCTATGGCGGGATTGAAGGTAACAGTATATATCATAAGAGCGCTCCTTTGCCTGATGTTACACTTATTATAGCACGGCTGCGCAGAAATAGCAATAGATACGGGGAATATCCGCAATCTATGACAGTCAGGCTGCGGATACGTTCTCGTCAGCGTGCCGTCGAACCCATAATATGTGAATTCAGTGGATAAAATGCGGATTTTTCTCTTGCATTTCTGCTCGTTTTATAGTATAATCAAATGAGAAAGACACGGAGGTGGCGCTATGAGTGCAAAACGTCCCATTATCGCAGTGGTAACGGCTCTCGCGAACGGCTTCGCGGAGAAGGAGCTGCTTGGCGGGATCATTTCCGAGAACAGGAAAAACGGCTATGATACGGTCGTTTTCTCGAACATATACAACATCGTCCAGCAGAACGACGAGCTCCTGTGCGAGCAGAAGATATACGATTTCGTTCGCTCGCCCGACATCAGCGGCGTGATACTGCTGTGCGAGTCCTTCGTCGAAGAGCACATCCGCACGCGTATCGCGGAGCTGCTCGGCGGGACTGACGTTCCCATAATCGGCATAGGCACGCGCCTTGCCGAGTTCGAGACTCTCGACTACACCCTCCTCAGCACCGATGACAGGCGCGACCTCGCCGAGCTGACCTCCCACCTTATCGAGGAGCACGGCTTCACGGACATCGTCCTGCTCACAGGTATGCGGGAGATAGAGTCATCACGGCTGCGTGCGGACGGCTTCCGTGACGCGCTGCGCTCGCACGGGATAGCCTTCGACGAGAGCAGGATATACTACGGCGATTTCTGGTTCACCTCGGGCGAACAGCTCGCCGACCGCTATATCAGCGGCGAGCTCGCCCTGCCGCAGGCAGTTGTCTGCGCGAATGACATCATGGCATACGGTATGCTGCGCCGCTTCTCGGACGCGGGCATACGCGTGCCCGAGCAGGTCACCGTCGTGAGCTACGAATACTCGGATACCCGCATATACTACTCCCCCGCGCTGACCTCTCTCCGCAAGGACCGCCGCTCCCTCGGAGCAGCCGCAGCCGCACATTTGCAGGCTGTGCTCGAGGGCAGGACTCCGCCCGAGTTCGTACCTCCGCGCGGCAGGCTCGTATTCGGCGGGAGCTGCTCCTGCACCGCCGACGAGGCACAGTCGCTGTCGGAGCTCCGCGACGCCGAGCGCCGCAAGAACTTCATCGACCTCAGCCTGTTCAGCACCATGGAGCACAGGCTGACGCTCTGCCGCGACATGGACGAATTCATACGTATAATCAGCGAGCACCAGTGGATGATACAGGACAAGCTGAATATCTTCCTCTGCCTGTTCTCGGACTGGAACGAGGCTGACTCGGAGAGCTCGGAGATAATGCGCACGGTCAGCGTCACCGACGGCTCTGCGCCGTTCGAGACGGACTGCCTTGACCTTCACGGCTTCTTCGAGCGCGACCGCAGCGCCGCGGTCTGCTACCTCGACCCGCTCTTCTCGGGACAGAAGCTGTTCGGCTATATGGCGCTGCTCTACGGCTCGGCTTCGAGCTACGACGACGTCTACCGCCACTGGCTGAAGTCCGTCTCGATAGGACTGGAGTTCCTGCGCCTGAAGAACGATATCCGTTACCTGATAAGCTGTCAGAACGTCTCCGAGTACAGGGACACCCTCACGGGCATGAACAACGAAAAGGGACTGCGCCGCGCATTTCAGGCGGTGCGCGTCCACGACAACAAGCGGCTGTATCTCGTCGCGCTCCGTATCGACCTCTTCCCGCGGCAGCTCAACGACGAGGAGATACGCCGCAGGACTGAGGCTACCCTCGGAGTCTCAAAGGCGATAGCGAAGTTCTGCGGGAACCACGATATATCAGGGCGGGTGAGCGAGGATACCTTCGTATGCCTTGTGCAGAGCCTCGCCGAGCCCGAGGTCATTTCCGACCTGCTCGGAGCGGTGCTCCTACAGGAAAAGGCGTACATCTCCTACGCGGGGACGAGCTCATTCGCGTGCTGCGCGATACCGTGCGGGGGAGAGAGCTTCGACGAGCTCCTCGCGTGCTCAGCGGAGCTGATAAAGGAGGAGCAGCGCCGTATTGCCGCTCGCCGCAGGAACAGGCACTACGCGGATATGCTCGCGGTGCGTGACCGCATATACTCCGAGACCGAGGCTGCCTTCGAGCCCGACAGCGAGAACAGCT
This sequence comes from Anaerotruncus sp. MC2020, assembly GCA_000701945.1. Lineage (GTDB taxonomy): Bacteria > Bacillota > Clostridia > Oscillospirales > Ruminococcaceae > Ruminococcus > Ruminococcus flavefaciens_B. The sequence goes on along the minus strand of JNKE01000016.1, from coordinate 151,715 downwards.
TCACCGACCGCATCGACTTCTTCCGCCGCAACTACAAGAGCTGTTTCGGAGTTGCCTTTCATCAGGACTGCATCAATGCCCGCATCGCAAAGGCGAAATACTACCTTGCGACGACCTCGCTCGGGATAAACGACATCTCGGAGAAGTGCGGCTACATGGACTACAAATACTTCCAGCGCCAGTTTGCCGCGAATACAGGGCTCCCCGCGATGAGGTACAGGAACCTCATCAAGGGATAGTGCCGATTTTGTCCACTGTTATCCAACTTTATGGGTTGATAATAATCCTCCCCGAATGTAAAATAGATATGAAAGATATCGTGAAATCACATTCAGGGAGGATTATTTTTATGAGGATAAACAGAATGATTGCTTCGGCAGCCGCAGCGCTGACACTGCTCGGGAGCCTCGCTTCCGCTTCACCCGCACCCGTCAGTGCCGCAGGAGAAATGCGCGACATCACCACTATGGAGCTCGTGAAGGACATGGGCATCGGTATCAACCTCGGCAACACCTTCGAGGCGTGCCCCGACTGGTACGGCGAGGACTGGATAGCAAAGTGGAGCGAAGGCAAGCCAAACAACTACGAAACAGCGTGGGGAAGCCCCGTTGTTACGAAGGAAATGATAGAGGGTATCGCGAAGGAGGGCTTCGGCGTCCTGAGAATACCCGTTGCGTGGTCGAATATGATGGAGCACGACGGCACCTACACTATCAACTCCGAGTACGACGCGCGCATACACGAGGTCGTTGACTGGACGCTCGAGAGCGGTATGTACGCGATAATCAATATCCACTGGGACGGCGGCTGGATGAACAAGCTCCCCGACGACAAGGACGAGACGATGAAGCGCTACTCGCATATGTGGGAGCAGATAGCCGACAGCTTCAAGGACTACGACGACTACCTCATGTTCGAGTCGCAGAACGAGGAGCTCGGCTGGGAGAGCATATGGAACCCGTGGGGCGGCACCGAGGGCAAGGCTGAGTCCTACGCGCTCTGCAACGAGGTCAATCAGAAATTCGTGGACGTTGTCAGAGCCTCTGGAGGCAACAACTCCAAGCGTCATCTGCTGATATCGGGATATAATACAGGAATAGACCGCACCTGCGACCCGCTTTTCAAGATGCCGAACGACCCTGCAAACAGAATGGCGATATCGGTACACTACTACACGCCAGCAGGCTTCTGCATACTCGAGGACAAGGACGAATCATGGGCTAAGGCTCGCAGTACATGGGGCACCGACGACGATTACAAGGAGCTCAACGGCTGGATGGACATGATGAAGACAAACTTCGTCGACAAGGGCATACCCGTTATCGTCGGCGAGTACGGCTGTCCCACAAAGGGCAAGGAAGCTGATTCCGTGAGACTTTTCATCAGCTCCGTATGCAAGGCGGCTTACGAGCGCCAGCTCTGCCCCGTGCTGTGGTCGACTCCAGACTCGACCACCGACGACGGAACTGTTATCAAGGGTCACTACGACCGCAAGTCGTACAAGCTCGCAGACCAGCAGCTTCAGAAGGAGCTGTTCAAGATAGGCGGCAAGGAGTACTCGCCGCGTGAGACAGAAACAACGACAACTACAGTAACTACTACTGAGACTACCACTGCCGAGACCACAACGACGACCACTGCCGCTTCAGAGGCGGTCAAGGGCGACGTCAACGGTGACGGCGAGCTCGGAGCAGCCGACCTCGTAATGCTGAACAAGTGGCTGCTCGGCGACAAGAGCGCAGAGCTCAGGGAGTGGAAGAACGCCGACCTCGACGGCGACGGCAGAGTCGATACCTTTGACCTCTGCCTCTTGAGACAAAGCCTTCTTCAAAAGTAAAATTTCCCCGAAAGGACCGTGCCGATTGGCACGGTTTTTTCATTGCGGATATGCCGCGCGGAGAGCGCTGACGTCCATGTCCGCGAGCTCAGGGTGCTCCGTTCCACCACTTGCATTTTTCCGCAAAATGTGGTAAAATATCTTTGTATGTATATTTTTGCAAGGAGATCGGATATGGAATACAAATACAAAGCCTTTATCAGTTACCGCCACCTCGAGCCCGATATGCAGGCGGCGGAGCGCTTACAGAAGCTCCTCGAGAGCTACAAGCCGCCGAAGAACCTCGGCAAGACCAAGGAGAACTGGCGCATTTTCCGTGATGTATCGGAGCTTCAGTCGAGCAGTGACCTCAGCGAGGACATCAAGAATGCGATAGAGACGTCCGAGTACCTCATCGTGATATGCTCGCCGAAGTACACGGAGTCGAAGTGGTGTATGCAGGAGCTGACGCGCTTCCGCGAGCTCCACGGCAACACGAATCAGAACATCATCACGCTTCTCGTCAGCGGCGAGCCGCAGGAGTCCTTCCCCGAGGAGCTGACCTATACCGAGATGACCACCACCAACGAAAAGGGCGAGGAGGTCAAGGTCAAGGTCGAGGTCGAGCCTCTCGCGGCGAACATCAAGGCTGACACGCTGAAGGAGTCGATGAAGAAGCTGAACACGGAATATCTCCGCATAGCGGCACCGCTCCTCGGCTGTGACTTCAACGACCTCTTCCAGCGCGAGAAGCGCCGCGAGGCAGCCCGCAGACGCCGCATCTTCGGCGGAGTATCGGGCATACTCTCGCTCATCACGCTCATAAGCGTAGCCTCCGCGGTGACGATAAGCGGCAAGAACGTGCAGATAAAGAAGCAGAACTCCCAGATAAAGGAGCAGAACGAACAGATAGAGCAGAAAAACAAAGACCTGCTCGTCGAGAACGCGGGACATCTCGCAGTCGAGTCCGAGAACCTCTACAAGGAGAACAGCCTCATACCAGCGATAAAGAAGGCGGTCGAGGCTCTGCCGAGTGACAGCGAGGAGAAGCCGATACTGCCCGAGGCTGAGTACGCCCTCTCACGCGAGCTTGGTATGTTCTCGCACAGCCGCCTCGTGCCGCAGCTCTCGCTCAGGCACGACAGCGCAGTCGAGCAGCTCTCGTTTATGGGTGGCGGCAAGTCGATTGTCACACAGGACGCGACTGGCATCTACTTCTGGGACGCGGAAAACGGCGCGCTCATAAAGAAGATAACGGCTTCCGACAGCGAATTTGCACCCGCGGAGGGCGGCAGCTCGAACGAGCTGAAGGCATATCTCGACGTCAGCCGCGACAAGACAGGCACCTACTTCGAGTCCACGGCTACTCCGAGCAACATCAGCTATGAGACGAGCTCGGTGTTCGGCAGGATATACACGGATTTCGTACACTCCGTCGACGATGACGAGCAGGGCACGGGCGGCGACGTCTACATAAGCAGCTCGGACAGCACGGTATGGCGTCTCGACGGCGCAACGGGCGAGATAAAGTGGAAGGCGGCGCCCTCCGAGAAGGCGAACGTCTACTACGATATCATCTACGATGACGAGTACGTCATACGCCTGTATCAGAACAAGACTGTTATGCCGAACGGACTTTCCTTCCCCGGAAACGACGTATATCTCGAACTGATAGACCGCGAAACAGGTGCGGTCGCCGACGATGTGAAGGTCACCTCGGCATCGAGCACGACCTTTGCCTTCCTCATGGACCTGACGATACAGACCGTACATGACGGCGTTATCTACCTGTCGAGCGACACTGACGACGCCCTCAGAGCTTACAAGATAAAAGACCATGCGATAGAGCTTGAGAACGAGGCGGAGGTAGTTGACCCGAACGGCGGCGGCATACAGAACGTGGAGATGCAGTTTGTCGGCGGAGACCCGCTCATGACCTCGTCAAGCGTCCTCGCATTCAACACCACTACCATATTCACGCGCTTTGACAAGGAACTGAAGGAAAAGTGGAGCGCGGAGCTCCCGATAAACTATCAGAGCGGAAGCAGCGTATTCCTCATGCCAGCCGCAGATACGGGCTATGAGCACGACGTCCTCGCCGCGATGACGAAGCACACGCTCTCCTTCATCGACTACGAGACGGGCAAGCTGATAAAGAACATCCCCCTTGACGGCGAGGTCATCGACGTATCGTACACCCGCAACGGACTTGTGATGTTCACGGTGACAGCGGGCGCGGAGTATGTAGTCAGCCTCGGACACTTCACCACGGGCAATGAGTCCGACAACGCCGCATACAGAGTCCAGACAATGAACACGGCGCTCTCGCTGTGCAGTTACAGCCGCGACAGGTACGTCACCGCGGACAACTACTCCAATACCGCGTATATCCAGTACGTCAAGCAGAATCAGTACTTCACCGACATCGACGCGGGCGAGTATATGTACAGCCGCGACGTGCTCGCTGTCTCCGATGACGGCGCATATGCGGCGGTATCGGCTGCCTACTACCCCGACGGCAAGTACAAGAGCGACTTCAGCGACATTGTCAGACACCTGTACATCTACGACGTGGATGGCGGCAAGCTGAATGAGGTTACCGACCTCAAGGGCTTTGATATCAGGACAGCCGCCTTCATCGGCAGCGATACCCTCATCGTCAACGCCAAGAATGGCGTTATCGGCGACGAGAAAACTATGTTATGCGACATCAAGGCAGGCACTGCCCGCGAGGTAACGGGTGCTCCCCAGACTATCCGCACGACAGTTGACCTCGTCCCGACGGGCAGCGGCGTATGCTACCTTGCCGATTCCGACCGCAACCTCGTATACGTCACCGCAGACTGCGAGTGCGCGGTATTTGCAGGCAAGAGCGAGGACACATTCAACCTCGACAAGGAGGTAATAAACGGCAAATTCGACGTCCGTTACAGCAAGGCGGCGATATACGCACAGCTCAACGGCGAGGAAAGCAAGAAGGCTCTCCTTATCCACGACTTTGAAGATCAGAGCGAGAAAGTGCTTGACTTCGACTTCTCCGCAGACGAGAGGCTCGAGGTGCAGCGCATCTTCTGGCTGAACGAGAGCACCGTCGGCGTATTCTTCAACAACCGCACGGTATCGTTCTTCGACGCTCAGACAGGCAAGGAGCTCAGCACGATACCGCTCGACAAGACAGCTCAGGAGCCCGTATCCGTAGCGCCGCTCGGCACGGACAGAATCGCGGTGCTCTGCCGTGATTCCCGCCTCTACGTGATAGACATAAACGGCGTAAACCTCGGAAGCTGCCGCCTTGACTTCGCAGACGACGCCGAGAACGAGATATACGAGTCCGACAGCTCGTCCGCTGACAAGTTCGAGATACGCCCCTTCGCGGACAGCACAAAGGCATACGCAGTATGGAACGACTCGCAGGCATGGCTGCTCGACGAGGAAAGGATAACCGTGCGCTACAGGATAGACGACTTCGCAGCAGCTCCCGCAAGCCGCGATATCGTCTTCATCAGTGACTCGGGACGCAACAAGACAGGCTATTTCCCGATATACTCCACTCAGCAGCTCCTCGACGCCGCAAGGGAATACCTCACGGCACTCGGCGAAGCGTGAAAGGACAGTTAAATGAACAATAACAAGAGCCGCAAAAGGACAACGCGGCTGATATTCCTGCTTGCCGTGCTGTCATTCATGATAGCGACGGCACAGGGATTCATCTACTACAAGGATTACGAGCCGTTCTTCAAGTATCTGCTCGTGCTGCAAAACAGCATCAACGCATTCGGCTTCAAGGCGACGGTGACGCTAAAGGATACAGTCGCCTTCATCAGGAACGACCCGTCCCCGCTGAAAAAGGGCATCGGCTATGCGTACTGCGTAGCGGTGTTCACAGCGCCGTACTGCACGATATCCTTCATATACAAGTTCCTCGAGCGGATACTGCGGTTCATCATTTTCTTCCGCAGGAACAAGAACTGCCGACACATCGTAGTTTTCGGCTATAACAGCGATGTTGCATCAATGCTGAAGAACAACGGCTCAGACCCGAAAAAGACCTGCGTTCACATTGTGACGAACGAGGCTGTCAGCAGCGAGGAGGTCTACCGCCTGAACAAGGCAGGCTATGTGGTGCATTCCGCGGACGTCCTCAAGGCAAAGGAGGCGGAGGTTCCCGCTCTGCTCGCAAAGACCCACATCGAGGACGCGACGAATGTCATACTCTTCGAGACCTCGTCGATACGCAATTTCTCGCTGTTACAGCTCTTCCGCCTCAACGAGGGTGACTCCGAGAGCAGGATACGCCTCGCGGCAGGCGCAAAGGTGTCGTGCAGGTGCGAGGAGGAGGGGATAGGACGCCTCATCGCGGAGTATTACAACAGCGCCGCGGGTACTGACGCGTACTTCGACCTCGAGCTCATCGGAATGCCCGAGATGCAGATACACAAGATGTACTCCGACCACCCGCTCCACACGGTATACAGGGGCACGGACACTCCCCTCAGCAAGTGGGACGTACACCTGCTCGCGGCGGGCTTCGGTCAGCTCGGACAGCAGGCAGTATTGCAGGCGATGAACCTCGGAGTCGTCCACGAGAGCAACCGCATAGTCATCGACGTCTTCGACAGCGATATGAAGGCGAAAAAGGCTGTGTTCCTCAATCAGCTCAGCCCCGACACCTTCGATATGACCGACAATAAGGTGACGCTGAAAAGCGAGGCGGCGGACGGTCTGCTCGAGATAAACTTCCACGAGCTGAATATCGCGCACCGCTGCTTCTACGACCTTATACGCGGACAGCTCGATTCCGACCCGTATACATATGCAGTCATTGCACTTGAGAATATCGACCTTGCAGTCAACTGCGCGATGCAGCTCGAGGAGCTTTTCGCCGAGCGCAGCCTGAAGTTGCCTATACTGATGAGAATGGATACCGACCGCCGTCTCGCGGGTTATATCTCCGCCGAGGACAGCGCTCTCGCGAACGTCAGCCTCATCGACGACAGGAGCGTGGTCATCACTCTCGATATGATAATCAACCGCGCCATAGACCGCAGCGCAAAGGAGTACAACCACTTCTACAACAATATTGCCCTCATCACCGCCGACGAGACGGGCTCGGAGACCAACTCCGACGCCGACCCCGAGCAGGAATGGAACCGTCTGAGGCTGTTCCGCCGCTCGTCGAGCAAGGCTGCCGCGTACCATGACGAGGTCAAGAACGATATCATACCCAAGCTCGCGGAGGAGAGCGGCGTTCAGCTCGCCGACAAGCTCGAGGAGCTCCTCGGCAGAAACGGCTCTCTTATGCGGTATACGGGTTCCGCATGGCAGATGATAGGCTCGGAGCAGGAGCTGCTCGAGAAGCTGAAAAAGGACAGCTTCGCCTATGAGCTCGCAGCTCTCGAGCACAGGCGCTGGTGCTGCTATATGGCGTCGATAGGCTGGCGCGCGGGCGAGCGCAGCGACAAGCTCCGCCGCAATCCGTGCATCGTCACGCAGCAGGAGCTCATGGACACCAAACCCGAGATGTGCAAGTACGACCTCATGTCGCTCATGGCACGCTACCGCAAAATGAACGGATAAAAAAAGCCCGACTTAGAGTGCTTCCCTTAGCGGAATTTGTGGGCTACCGAGCCGTAAATTTACGGTACATATTCGGTATCCTGCGAAACCGCCAAAGGGGGCTCCCCTTGGTTCGGGCTTTTTTGTTTTGCTGTTCCAACTATGACGCTGCGTCATAGTTGTAGTTTTTCCCAAACCCTTACGTTACGTAATAGTTGCAATTTATGTTAAAATATAAAAATTAATGAAAATGCTTGACTTTTAATTTGCAGAGTGGTATAATAATAAAGCTGAATCCAATCAGCATACTGGGGTGTCGCCAAGTGGTAAGGCAGCGGACTCTGACTCCGTTATTTCGAGGGTTCAAATCCTTCCACCCCAACCAGCGCCAAGCGGGCGCGCGCAGTTTCGCGGCTTAGTTTTACTGAGCCGCGAATTTTTTTCCGCGTTCCATAGCGGATCTAAATCATTCCACATACACAGCGCCGAGCGGGCGCACGCAGTTTCGCGGCTTAGTTTTACTGAGCCGCGAATTTTTTTCCGCGTTTCATACCGTATCTGAATCGGTTAATCGTTACAATGCCGAGCAAGGCGTGCAGTTCCGCGTTGCGGCGAAATAATGCTTGCATTTTTTAAACATATGTGTTATAATGTTCTGTGCAGGGGAGCTTGTGTTACAGGCTGAGAGGGCGGTACGACCGCCGACCCGTGACCTGATTTGGATAATGCCAACGTAGGGAGCTGAACAAAGTTGATTTTGCGGCTGCTTATGGCAGCCGCTTTTTTGTTGGGAGGAATGATTATGCTGACTATTAACGGCAAAGAGTACGAGCTCAACGGCAAGACAGTTGCCGAGGCTCTCGCGGAGATAGGCTACGGCGAACAGCGCGTGGCTGTCGAGCTCAACGAGTCCATAGTCCCGCGCGACCAGTACGCCTCGACTGTCCTCTATGAGGGCGACCACCTCGAGGTGGTGCGCTTCGTCGGAGGCGGCTGATATGGCGATACCCACAAGGGAGGAGATGTACCGCGCCCTTGAGGAGCGCCACGGTGCGGAGCTTCAGCGCAGGCTGTCGGCGGCGGGCGTCGCTGTCTGCGGACTGGGCGGGCTCGGCTCGAATATAGCGATACACCTCGCACGCGCGGGAGTGGGACATCTCAACATCATCGACTTCGACCGCGTGGACATCTCCAACCTCAACCGCCAGCAGTACTTCCCCGAACAGCTCGGGCAGTACAAGTCCGACGCACTGTACGATACACTGTCGAGAATAGCGCCGTACTGCGAGATTTCCCGAGACTGCGTGAAGCTGACCGAGGAGAATATCCCCGACCTGCTTGCGGACTCCGATATCATCTGCGAGGCGTTCGACTGCGCCGACCAGAAGGCGATGCTGGTGAACACGGTGCTGGAAAAAATGCCCGAAAAGTTCCTGATATCGGGCTCGGGCATGGCGGGGCTGTCCTCCGCGAACAGCATAGTCACGCGCAGGGTGACGAAGCGCTTCTATCTCTGCGGAGACGAGGTCAGCGACGCTGCGGACGGGCTCGGACTGATTTCGGCGAGAGTTGCGGTCTGCGCGGCACATATGGCACATATGGCGATACGCATTATCGCCCAAGAATACGATGTTTAAGGAGTTTTTACAATGAATGATGACAAGCTGATAATCGGCGGCAGGGAGTTCCGCTCCCGCTTTATCCTCGGCTCGGGCAAGTATTCGCTCAGCCTCATCGAAGCCGCCGTAAAATACGCAGGAGCGGAGATAATCACGCTCGCGGTGCGCCGTGCGAATACCGCCGAGAGCGAGAACATCCTCGACTACATCCCCAAGGGCGTGACACTGCTTCCGAACACCTCGGGCGCAAGAAATGCCGAGGAGGCTGTCCGCATAGCACGTCTCGCGCGAGAGCTCGGATGCGGAGACTTCGTGAAGATAGAGATAATGCGCGATACAAAGTACCTCCTCCCCGACAATCAGGAGACGGTAAAGGCTACGGAGATACTTGCGAAGGAGGGCTTCGTGGTAATGCCCTATATGTACCCCGACCTCAACACCGCGCGTGACCTCGTCAATGCGGGCGCGGCGTCGGTAATGCCGCTCGCATCGCCTATCGGCTCTAACAAGGGACTCGCAACGCGCGATTTCATACAGATACTCATTGACGAGATAGACCTGCCGATAATCGTGGACGCGGGAATAGGACGTCCGTCGCAGGCTTGCGAGGCAATGGAAATGGGCGCGGCGGCAGTTATGTCGAACACGGCGCTTGCTACAGCGGGAGACCTCCCCGTTATGGCTGAGGCGTTCAGACAGGCTATAGAGGCGGGCAGAAAGGCTTACCTCGCGGGTCTTGGACGCGTCCTCACACGCGGTGCTTCGCCGTCGGATACCCTCACGGGTTTCCTCAGAGACTGATGTAGGGGCGCATTACAGCAAAGCTGCATATAGCATCACAATCCAAATCAAAGATTTGGTGTGCTGCTTATCCGTGCGCCCGCAATAAAAACATCATCACGGGCGAGCGGAACTCGCCCCTACAGATAACAACGAATTGGAAGTAATATAAATGGACAACAACTACTTTGTGGATTCGGACAAGCTCTCCGAAGCCGCACTTGAAAAGAAGCACCGCCTCGAGAACGACCCGTCCTCCCGTACCGACCATATGCAGTATATGGAGGGCATGGAGCAGATAAGCTCCGACATACGCGAGCGCGTCATCTCCGAGATGAAGAGCTATGACTACAGCAAGTACACCCCCGCGGACGTTCTCCGCGCGCTGAGGCACGATACGTGCTCCGTCGAGGACTTCAAAGCACTGCTCTCTCCTGCCGCCGAGCCCTTCCTCGAGCAGATGGCGGAGCGTGCAAGGCTCGAGACGCAGAAGCACTTCGGCAACACGGTCTACCTCTTCACGCCGCTGTATATCGCCAACTACTGCGAGAATTACTGCGTATACTGCGGCTTCAACTGCTACAACGATATCCGCCGCATGAAGCTCTCCATGGAGCAGATAGAGCACGAGATGAAGGTCATCTCCGAGAGCGGCATGGAGGAGATTCTCATTCTCACGGGCGAGAGCCGCACGCAGAGCTCTGTCGAGTACATCGGCGAGGCTTGCAAGCTCGCGCGGAAATACTTCCGCCTCGTTGGCATCGAGATCTACCCCGTCAATACCGACGAATACCGCTATCTCCACGAGTGCGGCGTCGATTACGTCACCGTCTTTCAGGAGACCTATGACAGTGACCGCTACGAACAGCTCCACCTGCTCGGACATAAGCGCGTGTTCCCCTACCGCTTCGAGGCGCAGGAGCGCGCTCTCATGGCGGGAATGCGCGGCATTGCGTGCTCGGCTCTGCTCGGACTTTCGGACTTCCGCAAGGACGCCCTCGCGAGCGCTCTGCACGTATACCACCTCCAGCGCAAGTACCCGCACGCGGAGATATCGCTGTCATGTCCGCGTCTGCGCCCGATAGTCAACAACGAGAAGATAAATCCGCTCGACGTCCACGAGAAACAGCTCTGTCAGGTGCTCTGCGCATACAGGATATTCCTGCCGTTCTGCGGTATCACGGTGTCCTCGCGTGAGAGCGAGAGCTTCCGCAACGGAATCGTCAAGATTGCCGCGACTAAGATATCGGCGGGCGTGTCCACGGGAATCGGCGACCACGAGAGCAAGTACACGGGCAAGGAAGCCGACGAGGCGGGCGACGAGCAGTTCGAGATAAACGACGGCAGAAGCCTCAAGAAGATGTACGACGATATGTCGGGCGAGGGACTTCAGCCTGTGCTGAACGACTATTTATATGTGTAACATCATCTGCGTGACGAACCGCGGACTGTGCGCGGACTTTCCCGCTCAGCTCCGAAAAATAGCCGCCGCAAAGCCCCGCGCGGTGTTACTCCGGGAGAAGGACTTGTCCCCGCAGGAGTACCGCTCCCTCGCGGAGGAGGCAATGCGCATCTGCGCGGAGCACGGCGTCCCGTGCATACTGCACAGCTTTGCGGACATAGCGGCGGAGCTCGGTGCGGAGGCGATACATCTGCCACTGTACGTACTCCGCGGACTGTCCGACGAGACAAAGCGGAAATTCCGCATTATAGGCGCCTCATGCCACAGCGTCTCCGATGCGCTCGAAGCGCAGAGACAGGGCGCGGCTTACATCACTGCGGGACACGTTTTCGCCACCGACTGCAAGCGGGGACTGCCTCCGCGCGGACTCGGCTTCCTGCGGGAGGTCTGCTCCGCCGTGGATATCCCCGTGTACGCGATAGGCGGAATCAGCGCCGAAAATTACGGCTCAGTCCTTGCCGCGGGAGCGGCGGGCGCGTGCGTGATGAGCGGGCTGATGACCTGTCCCGACCCGAAAAACTACCTTGACAGCTTCAGAGAGGAGAGTGACACCGAATGAGACTTTCACCCGAAATGCTCACCCTTTACGCCATAACCGACAACGCTTGTCTGCGCGGGAGAGACCTCGCAGAGCAGGTCGAGCTCGCCTTGCAGGGCGGCGTGACCTGCGTACAGCTCCGCGACAAGGAGCTCGACACGGACGAGCTCGCAGACGAGGCAAGGCGGCTCGTGCCGATATGCCACAGGTACGGCGCGCCGCTCATCGTCAATGACGACTACCGCGCGGCTATGCTCGCAGGAGCGGACGGCGTTCACGTCGGCATTGAGGACGCGCCCGTCGCGGAGATACGCCGCATTGCGGGCGAGGACTTCATCATCGGCTCGACCGCAAAGACGGTCGAGCAGGCGCGTGCGGCTCAGAAAATGGGCGCGGACTACCTCGGCGTGGGAGCGGTGTTCTCGTCGCCGACCAAGAAAAATGCCATTCGTATCACTCCCGATATTCTCCGCGAGATAACGGCAAGCGTGAAGCTGCCCGTCACGGCGATAGGCGGTATCACGGCGAAAAATGTGAGCGAGATAGCAGGCTGCGGACAGCGCGGCATTGCCGTAGTATCGGCGATTTTCGCCGCGGACGACGTCAAGGCGGCAGCGGAGCTTCTCCGCCAAAAAGCAGAGGAGGTCACGCGATGAGAACGGCACTTACTATCGCGGGGAGCGATTCCTCGGGCGGAGCGGGCATTCAGGCTGACATCAAGACCATGACCATGAACGGCGTGTTCGCTATGAGCGCGATAACGGCTCTGACCGCGCAGAATACCACGGGCGTGACGGGAGTCCTCGATACGCCGCCCGAATTCCTCGCTGCGCAGATAGACGCGGTGTTCAGCGATATCCGCCCCGACGCAGTCAAGATAGGCATGGTCTCCTCGGCGGAGCTCGCGGAGGTCATCGCGGACAGGCTCACCTACTGGAAGGCGGAAAATGTCGTCGTTGACCCCGTAGCCGTCGCAACGAGCGGCTCGGCGCTGAGTTCGACTGAGGCATACGAGGCAGTCAAGCGGCTGCTGTTCCCGCTCGCGGCGGTGATAACGCCGAACATCCCCGAGGCGGAGCTGATATCGGAACTGAAAATAGCCTCCGCGGACGACATGGAGGCGGCGGCTATGGCGATAGTCGACAGGTACGGCTGCGCGACGCTCTGCAAGGGCGGACATATGATAAACGACGCGAGCGACTTCCTCTGCTGTCCCGACGGGACGTCACAGTGGTTCGAGGGGCGCCGCATCGACAACCCTAACACCCACGGCACGGGCTGTACGCTGTCGAGCGCGATAGCGGCAGGGCTCGCGAAGGGCATGGAGCTCGCGGAGGCGGTCGAGGCTGCGAAGGAGTACATCTCGGGAGCTCTCGCGGCAATGCTCGACCTCGGCAAGGGGAGCGGACCGCTCGACCACGGCTATCTGCTCCGCAGATAAATGTAGGGGCGGATACTATCCGCCTGCCGAAATACCGATAAATAAACCCATACAAATGTAGGGAACGCCGCCCTCGGCGTTCCGATAAAATAAACAAATCCAAACACGAAAGGAATCAAACCAATGAGAGAATACAGCACACAGATGGAAGCCGCAAAGAAGGGCATTATCACGCCCGAAATGAAGATTGTTGCCGAGAAGGAGAACATGGACGCTGAGAAGCTCCGCGCTCTCGTGGCGACAGGCGAGGTGGCTATCCCCTGCAACATCAACCACAAGTCCATTTCCCCCGAGGGCATCGGCGCGGGCATGAGGACGAAGATAAACGTAAACCTCGGTATTTCAGGCGATAAGAATGACTACGACATGGAGATGGACAAGGTCGACATGGCTATCAAGTTCGGCGCGGAGGCTATCATGGACCTCAGCAACTATGGCAAGACCAACACCTTCCGCAAGGCTCTCGTCGAGAAGTCGCCCGCTATGATAGGCACAGTCCCGATGTACGACGCTATCGGCTACCTCGAGAAGGACCTCCTCGAGATAACCGCGCAGGACTTCCTCAAGGTTGTGCGCGCACACGCGGAGGAGGGCGTAGACTTCATGACTATCCACGCGGGTATCAACCGCCGTGCAGTCGAGGCTTTCATGCGTGACAAGCGCAAAATGAACATCGTTTCCCGCGGAGGCTCGCTCCTGTTCGCGTGGATGATGATGACGGGCAACGAGAACCCCTTCTTCGAGTATTACGACGATGTTCTCGACATTCTCCGCGAGTTCGACGTAACTATCAGCCTCGGAGACGCGCTCCGTCCCGGCTGTATCGACGACGCCACCGACGCGGGTCAGATAGCGGAGCTCATCGAGCTCGGTGCGCTGACCGAGAGAGCATGGGCTAAGGACGTGCAGGTCATGGTCGAGGGTCCCGGTCACATGGCAATGAACGAGATAGCGGCGAATATGAAGCTCCAGAAGCGTATCTGCCACAATGCGCCGTTCTACGTGCTCGGGCCTCTCGTTACGGACATCGCTCCCGGCTACGACCACATCACATCGGCTATCGGCGGAGCTATCGCGGCGGCTAACGGTGCTGACTTCCTCTGCTATGTAACTCCCGCCGAGCACCTCCGTTTGCCCGACGCGAACGACGTAAAGGAGGGTATCATGGCGAGCAAGATAGCGGCTCATGCGGCTGATATCGCAAAGGGTATCCCCAATGCAAGAGACATCGACAACAGAATGGCTAAGGCTCGTCACGAGCTCGACTGGGAGGAGATGTTCAAGATATGCATCGACCCCGAGAAGGCTCGCGCTTACTACGAGAGCACGCCCGTTTCCGAGCGTCACACCTGCTCAATGTGCGGCAAGATGTGCGCTGTCCGCACAACAAATATGATTCTTAACGGCGAAAAGGTGGAGTTCTGCTCCGAAAAATAACTGACTGCGCGGCGTATGACTACAGCAAAAAAGCTCCGAACCAAGTGTTCGGAGCTTTTCGTCATTTTTTGAGTATGAACAGCGATATCAGAATGAGTACGCCCGCAGACAGGCTCGCTACCAAGCCTATCGCTGAAAGCGTCTTGCTCAGCTTGCCGTATTTCGACTTACTGCCCAGTATCGGTATCAGCGACAGTATCACGCCTGCCAGCTCGGGTATAACGAGCATTCCGCAGGTCAGGATTCCTATTACGCCGCAGACTATGGATATTATCGAGAGGACAAGTCCGCGTGTCTCATGCTTCACAAAGCTCTCTACGGGCTTGGTGTCGATGAGCTTCGCCGAGTTCACGACCTTGTTCAGAAGAGGCTCTTCATCTACAGCCGCTTTGTCTGCCGCAGTTGCCATTCTTGTCACGCCCGATAAATTAGACGTCATCGCCTCAGAACTGAACGACTTGTTCGGTCTGACATTGAGCTTTTCTACCGTGACCCCGCCTTGTGTGGTGCTCTCCTTCAGGTCGCTCGCGGGAGTGTACTTCGGCGCGGCAGGCTCGCTCGCAGGCTGAATCTTGGGCTTCAGGTCAAGGAGATCGTTGTCGTCGAGAATGGGGTCGTAGCAGTGAACAGGGGGGAGGACCTCGGTGTGTCCGCAGTACGGACAGGTCATCATGCCCTTATGACGGTCTATCTCCATGGTGCCCGTGCAGCTCTCGCACACGGTATTTATCGGCGTTGCGTCGCGCTTTGCCTGAAGCGCCTTTATCTCTTCGCGGTGTCTCTTGTCGAGCCCCTTCTCCACGAATTCGCGGCGGGTGCGCTCCTCCTCCTGAGCAATGGCGCGCTTGGTCTGCTCCTGCTCGCGGGCGATAGCCTCCTCCTTCTCGAGAGTGCGGCGGTGGTCCTCGGCGACCTTATTGACAACGTTGTTTGCTGTACCCATTGCTGATCCCAAAAGGGAAGCGATAAGCTCGTCTTTCATTCGGCAGTTCCTCCTATATCATCGTAATGAATGCTGCGCATTCATTATAGCATAAAATAATTGAAATAGCAAGCCGCGCGGATATAAATTTCCGCTCCGTTCACCTTTGCCGCGAAATTGGCGGCGCGGACGCCGCGCTATGGCATAAAAATGCCGAAATAGCAAGAGCTGTACCGACGATCTTTCGCTTTATGCTTACGAAGCAGCGACAATATTACTTTTTGTAATATTTATGGCGGTTAAAACCGCTTGGAAAAATGACCGTTGTACATCTGTGACAATAAAAAAGCAGTGCAAACAACGCAATGTTATCATAATAACGAACTTAACGATTTATCAATAATATGTTCATTTCCTATTGACAAGCAATACATATTGTATTATAATATAGGTGTAGGGTTATATCCGATACTATGATTGGGGGTGCAATTATGAAAAAATATAAGGTTAAAGGCTTCACACTCATCGAGCTTATCGTTGTAATTGCTATCATAGGTGTGCTCGCGGCGATACTTGTTCCTACCATGCTTGGATATGTAAAAAAATCAAAGCGCGCATCCGATGTAGCAAGTGCGAGAGTCATTCATACCGATTCCATTGACTTGATACTTGAAAATGAGGAGGCAAACGATTCGTTTTATAATCTCCCGTCGGGCGCAACGACATACCAGAAAACAGATGCTATCTCCGGCGCTAACTACGACCTTGTCCTTGCCGCTTATCTTGACGGTACTTCTCAGGCTGACGGCTCAGCCAAGATATGGACTCCTATCGACGCAAATCAGCAGGAGTTCTGCGATGTGATGAATTCACGACTTGGCTATAAGGCTTCGGACAGCAAGATAAAGATAAAGATAAAGTACACAAGCTCCGGCGGCGAAAGGTATAATCGCTGGTATCTCGGCTACAGAAAGGACACTCCTTCGCTGGTGGAGGTTTGGGTCGGCGACGGCAGCAGCGGTCTCGGAACGCCGCAGTTGTGTCTGTATACTCAGGTTAATAAGTCGATGACGGGCACGGACGACTGATAATAACCAAAAATTGCGGAGTCTCCCTTTGGGAGACTCTTTTTTGCTTAATTTAAGCCCAAAATGCTTCATTTAATTGACATTTCTGTCGGATTGTGATATTATAAGTGAGATGAAAATGACACTTTTATATACACATTTTAGCCTCTTTGTGCTCGGACTGTGTCTTTTTCGACGCTTTTCCGTTTACTCCCGAAAGGAGCGCAATATATGAGAAAGTTTATACCCTTGGCTGTGGCTGCGGTCATCGCTGCGACCCTGACTCCGTTCGTCATGCCTGCGGAAACCTCCGCCGACGATAACGACACTATTAAAATAATGTGTATCGGCGACTCCATAACCGACGGCTATGTGCCCGAATATTCGGGCTCTTACCGTAAGTTCATCTACCACGGGCTGACTGAGAAGGGCTACAAGATAGACATGGTCGGCAGTAAGGACGGCGGCTATACTCCCACTTATACCGACGCGGCAACAGGCGAGAGCTTCGAGTACGACAACGAGAATACGGGCTACAGCGGCTATGCGATAAAGGCTTATCCCGGACGCAGCGGCATTCTCGAGACGCTTCAGCAGACAAAGTGCTTGCAGGAGAAACAGCCCGATATCGTCACTCTGCAAATCGGTACGAATAATATTATTGATAACCACGATATAAGCGCAAGTATAGATGACCTCTCGGAGCTCATCGACTATATCCTTGAAAACACTCCCGAGACGACAGCCGTGTTCGTAACGACGATACCGCCGCTCGACCCCAATCGTTCGGAGGTGTACGACTGGTTCGGCAACTACCGCCACTCCGCTGACTGGCAGACGCAGTACAGCGATGAGGAGGCTCTCGAAAAAATAGAGCGCACATGGAAGATGTACAATGCTGACGTCGTGGCTCATGTTGAGTACAGGATGATAAACGATAATATCAGCTCAGCGCCGTCAAGACTACGGTGTGCAAGGATAGATGAAGCGATAACCGATGTGAAGACTCAGCTTTTCGACGGCGTTCACCCGAACAACGACGGCTACAGAAAAATGGGCGAGAAATGGGTCGAGGTGCTCGACGGTTACCTCAGCGGTGAAGCGGGTGCGACGTCCTCGACTACGACCTCGACGACTACTGCGACAGTTTCAACAGCGACTACTGCTACAACTGCCGTAACGACTGAGCCTCCGCAGGCTGAGCCGAGATGCAGAGTGTCCGACCTCGTCAGCCTCAGCAGATATCTGCTCGGGGACGCGGAAGTGAAAATAGGCAAGGATTCCGACAGATTCCACAGGTACGATATCGTCGACGACAACAGGCTCGATATGTTCGACCTCGTCGCCATGAGACGGCTCCTCGTCGAGACGGCGGATACCCTCCCGATATGGGACTGAGATTCCACAAGGCTTTCACAAAAAATACAATTTGTTTACTATAGATTAGGTAATACTTTAAGACTATTTTAAGACTGGACATATATAATGATTACAGAATCCAACGAAAGGAGTTGAGAGTGAAGCGGCAGGGGCGATGTCAAGCCCTGATAGGCTGCCGTGTTCACGTGCGTATGGCTATAAATACCTTTGCGAGAAAAGAAATAAAGTTCCTCCTCGACATGGAGCAGTATCAGGCACTCGCCGAGGAGATACACAAGTATATGGAGCCCGATAAGTATTGCGTAGGCGGCAAGGAATACGGCATCTATAACATATACTACGATACCCCCGACGACTACCTCATACGCGAATCTCTCTCAAAACCGTATTATAAGGAGAAAATAAGGCTAAGAAGCTATTATTCTCCCGCGTCCGAGGACTCGCTCGTGTTCCTCGAGATAAAGAAGAAGATAGGCGGCATCGTCACAAAGAGACGCGTCTCCATGACGCTCGCCGAGAGTGCGGAGTACCTCGCGACCCGCAAAAAGCCCGAATCCAAGAAGTACATAACGGGGCAGGTGTTCGCGGAGCTCGACGCCTTCCTCGACCACTACCCCATTCAGCCCAAGCAGTACATCAGCTACCAGCGCGAGGCTTTCTTCGGCAAGGAGAACAGCGACTTCCGCCTCACCTTCGACAGGAAGATTACCGAGCGCCGCTATGACCTCGGGCTCGACTATGCAAGCTACGGAAATCAGATAATCCGCCCCGACCAGCGCCTCATGGAGATAAAGGTCGGCGACGCGATGCCCGACTGGCTCGTCCGCAAGCTCTCGGAGCTCGGCATATACAAGACCAGCTTCTCGAAGTACGGCAAGGCTTATACCAACTTCGTGCAGGAGCAGGCGTCTGCGGGCAAGCAGATATACATCGCGGGCATATCCGTAGTCAAAAACAATATCTTGATGAATAGGAGCGTGTAAGTATGATGACTTCTGCTATCAGCCTCTTTGGCAATATAATCAATGACCTCGAGGACGACTCTATCTTCACAAGCGGAGCGTCCGATACCTCGGTCGGTGCGGTACAGTTCTTCGCCTGTGTGGGAGCGGCTCTCGTGCTCGGCTTCCTTATCAGCCTCATCTATATCCTCACTCACCGCAAGGAGGGCTACGCGCAGAGCTACGTCATGACTATGATAATGCTCCCTCCGATAATCGCGCTTATCCTCATTCTCATCAATTCCACCGCAGGAGCTCTCACGCTCGCGGGTGCGTTCACTCTCGTCCGATTCCGAAGCGTCGCGGGTGACCCGAAGGACATCGCCTACATCTTTTACGCAATGGCTACGGGCGTTGCGTGCGGCATCGGCTACATCGGCTTCGCAGTCGTATTCTTCATCGTGCTCGGCATCGTGATGTTCGCACTGTCCGAGATAGGCTTCGGCTCGTGCAAGTCCAAGCATATGACACTCAAGATAACCATTCCCGAGAACCTCGACTATCAGGGCGTTTTCGAGCCCGTACTCGACAAGTACACCAACTATCACAAGCTCAGAAGAGTCAAGACCACCAACTTCGGCACGCTGTTCGAGCTCATTTACTCCGTTGACGTCAACGATGACATCGACCAGAAGAAGTTCATCGACGAGCTTCGTGCCCTCAACGGCAATATGACGATAAACCTCGTGTTCTTCAGATACGATGACAAGGTTTACGAGACACAGTGACAAGAAAGTTTCACACCACCCCCCTTAAATAAAATCTATAACGGGATTTGTCAGGCTTACGGTCTGACAAATTCTGTATATGCGAAGGAGAATTGCTATGAATTTCAGAAAGCTCGCCGCTATAGCGGCTGTATTGACTATGATGACTTCGGCTGTTTCATGCGGAAAGGACTCCGATGACGGGGGCTCTGCCGATATCACTGCTGCGGTAACGGTCGACGGAACAGACGGCGCTGCTGAAAAGTCCACAACAGGTACGGGGACGGCAACGACCTCGAAGAATTCCGACAAGACTACTGCCAAGACTACCGATAAGTCCTCGAAGACTACCACCACTAAGGCGGCGGGGACTACCGTAAGCGGAAGCTCGGGCGGCTCGTCGGGCGGCAGCTCATCGGGCGGAAGCTCGGGAGGCTCGGCTGAGACTACAAAGGCTGCTTCGGGCGGCTCGTCCTCGCAGGAGACTACCTCAGCGGACGAGGTCAAGGAGTACACGGCTGAGATAACCCTCGGCAGCTCTCCCAAGGTGACAGGCGAAAATGTAACGGTCGAGGGCTCGGTCGTAACGATAAATGCGGGCGGAGACTACATCTTCACGGGCAAGGTCGACAACGGTCAGATAATCGTTGATACGGGCGCGTCCGAGGATAAGGTTACGGTAGTCCTCAACGGCGTGGATATCTCGAACAGCTCGCTTCCCGCTATCTACATCAGAGAGGCTAAGAAGTGCACGATAAAGCCCAAGGAGGGCTCCGTCAACTACGTCTCCAGTGACGTGCCGAAGAAGGGCGTCAATGAGACGGGCGCGATTTTCTCCAACGATACGGTCAGACTCAAGGGCAACGGCGAGCTTAACGTTACGGCTACGGCGTCACACGGCATCAGCAGCGATGACGATGTCATCATAGAGAGCGGTACATATATCATCAATTCACGCAAATCGGGCATCATCGCGAACGATGACGTCACGATGAACGACGGCGACGTTACTATCTTCGGCGGCACCAACGGTATCAAGGCGAAGGGCAGCAGCGGCGCGGACGGCTCAATCAACATCAACGGCGGTACTATGCACATCTCAGGCGGCACCAAGGAGGAGAAGCACTCCATTTACGCTTCCGTTTTCAATTACACGGGCGGAACGGTGTTCGCAGCAGGCAACAAGTTCACAGAGCCGCTCCATTCGGCAGCTCCGTTCGTTGGCTTCGGCTTCAAGAACGGCGGTACGGCTGACAGCGAGCTGAAGTTCTGCGTCAACGGCAAGGAGGTTGGTAAGCTCACTCCGCATAACGAGTTCAAGTCGGCGGTAATGTTCCTGCCTGACCTGAGCGTGGGCGACAAGGTGTCGATAACTGTCGACGGCAAGAGCGCGGGCGAGTTCAAGGTCGAGGATACGAAGAACGAATTCCTGATAGACTAATGCAGCAGCCGCGGGGAGGGGACTCCCCGCGGTTTTTATTTGTACATACAATTGTGCATATTTTTTTATCAAATTTTAGACAGCATTAGAACAGGTTATGAACAGCAAATTTATATTAATAAATTATAAATACACAGCAAATTATAACTTGTTAATAGAAAATTAACAATAAAAACGGCGAAAAAGCAGCGAAAAGTACACTATATTATAGTTAAGTGCATAAATATTTATTGTCAAGAGGATTCTTCTGCTATATAATAATATCAGCAATTGAAGAAAATTGGTATTCGGTATCAAGTACCCTCCCCTCTCATGTGCTTGATACTGGATATTAATTCAACTGCTCGCCATAGAAAAAGAATTAGTTTTTTATTAAAACTAATCCCTTTCATTTGTAATTTTTTCATGTTTTCTATTCTCAATAACTTATTTTAACTATATCTATGGCTCGGTCCAACAGTGCTAAACGATTTTTATCGTACGGACCGCATTCGCACCTCGAAAGAGGTGCATCTTTTTGCATTGTGAAATTTGCGTGAAAGATTATATAATCTGCTTGACAAATTATATAGCAGGTGGTATGATATAAGCAAAGGAGGCGGTACAATGAAGCGAAGTGTGTACAGTCTTGTTCTCATGGACGACGTCATAAGAGCGGTCGATGAGCAGGCATATCGGCTCGGGACAAGCCGCTCGAACCTCATAAATCAGATACTCGCCGAGCACCTGTCCTGCGTGACTCCCGAGATGCGTATGCGCGATATCTTCGGCTGCGTTGAGGAGCTCATCGGCAGTGCGATGCAGATACAGCAGCAGCGCTCCGCTTCGCTGCTGACAATGCGGACGGCACTGGAGTACAAGTACCGCCCGACGATAAGCTACAAGGTCGAGTTGGAGCGCGCGCCCGACAAGTACCTCGGGACGCTGAGGGTGCAGATTCGCACGCAGAGCGACGCCCTCATCAAGCTGTTCAACAGCTTTTTCGCGTACCGTGTACAGACAGAAAGCGTGCGGCTTGCGGCTCTTGGATTCGATTACCCCGACTGGGAGCTCACCTCGGGCAGCTTCACGCGGCGGCTGCTGAACGCGGGTGAGGTCACCGATGAGCAGACAGGCGAGGCTATCGGCAGGTACATCACCGACCTCGACCTTGCTGTAAAGACATTTTTTGCCGACCCGCACGGCTTCGGCGAGGCTGCTCCCGAGCTGGAAAAGCGGTACGGACAAATGTTGAAAACGTTTGTTGTTTAGTTCGCGGAGGTTACTGCCGCTACGAACTGACTGCCGTGCGAAACTTTCGGTTTCGCGTTCAACAATTATTAAAACGGAGGTTTATCTCCGCGACTTGTAGATGAATAAGGAGGATACAGATATGAATGCAGAGAAATACACGCAGAGGACTGTCGACGCTGTCAGAAAAGCCCAAAGCATCGCTGTTATGCAGTCCAACAACGTCATCGAGCCCGTTCACCTGCTCTCGGGTCTGATGAAGCAGGAAAACGGTCTTATCCCGCAGCTAATCAAGAAAATGAACATCGACGCCGACATCTTCGACGGCGAGGTCGACAAGAAAATAAATATGCTCCCCAAGGTCACGGGAAGCGGCAGAAGCAGCAATATCGGCATTTCCGCTGAGGGCGACCGCGTCCTCACGACTGCCGAGTCCATTGCTGACAACATGAAGGACGAGTTCGTCTCCGTCGAGCACGTTATGCTCGCGCTCATCGAGTGCAAGGACAGGGACGTTTCCGCCCTATTCCGCACCTTCAACATCACGCGTGACGGCTTCCTCTCTGCGCTGATGTCCGTCCGCGGCAACACGCGCGTGACCTCCGAGAATCCCGAGGACACCTACGACGTGCTCACTAAGTACGGTCAGGAGCTCGTCGGACTCGCCAAGCGCAACAAGCTCGACCCCGTTATCGGGCGTGACAGCGAGATTCGCAACGTTATCCGCATACTCTCGCGTAAAACCAAGAATAACCCCGTGCTCATCGGTGAGCCAGGCGTCGGCAAGACTGCCATTGCGGAGGGACTTGCCCTGCGTATCGTGGCGGGAGATGTCCCCGACAGCCTCAAAGACCGCAAGGTATTCTCGCTCGATATGGGCGCGCTCGTTGCGGGTGCCAAGTACCGCGGCGAGTTCGAGGAGCGTCTCAAAGCCGTCCTCAACGAGATAAAGAACAGCAACGGACAAATCCTCCTCTTTATAGATGAGCTCCACACCATTGTCGGCGCGGGCAAGACCGACGGTGCAATGGACGCGGGCAATCTGCTGAAGCCTATGCTCGCGCGCGGTGAGCTCCACTGCATAGGCGCGACTACGCTCAACGAGTACCGCCAGTACATCGAAAAAGACCCCGCTCTCGAGCGCCGTTTCCAGCCTGTCATGGTCGACGAGCCGACGGTCGAGGACACGATATCCATTCTCCGCGGACTCAAAGAGCGCTATGAGGTGTTCCACGGCGTAAAGATAAGCGACAATGCGCTCATCTCCGCGGCAGTGCTGTCAAACCGCTACATCACCGACAGATTCCTCCCCGATAAGGCGATAGACCTCATCGACGAGGCGTGCGCTACGATACGCACGGAAATGGACTCCATGCCGACCGAGCTCGACGTTATCTCGCGTAAGATAGTTCAGCTCGAGATAGAAGAAGCCGCCCTCAAAAAGGAGAGCGACAACATCTCGCAGGAGCACCTCGCCGAGATACAGAAGGAGCTCTCGGAGCTCCGCGAGCAGTTCAACGCGATGAAGGCGAAGTGGGAGAACGAGAAGAAGGACATCTCCGCCGTACAGAAGCTGCGCGAGGAGCTCGAAGCTCTCAACGGCGAGATTGACAAGGCGGAGCGCGAGTACGACCTCAACAAGGCGGCGGAGCTCAAATACGGCAGGCTGCCGCAGCTGAAAAAGCAGCTCGAGGAGCTCGAGCAGAAGGCAGAGGAAGACCTCAAGGGCGAGCGTCTGCTCCGTGACAGAGTCACCGAGGACGAGATAGCGAAGATCGTCTGCCGCTGGACGGGCATTCCCGTGGCGAAGCTCATGGAGGGCGAAAAGGAGAAGGTCCTGCACCTCGGCGAGCTCCTGCACAAGCGTGTCATCGGTCAGGACGAGGCTGTCGAGAAGGTCAGCGAGGCGATACTGCGCTCGCGTGCGGGCATACAGGCTCCCGACAGACCTATCGGCTCGTTCATGTTCCTCGGACCTACGGGCGTCGGCAAGACCGAGCTCGCAAAGGCGCTCTCGGAGATACTCTTCGACGATGAGAAAAACATCATTCGTATCGACATGAGCGAATATATGGAGAAGTTCAGCGTGAGCCGCCTCATAGGAGCGCCTCCCGGATACGTCGGCTACGACGAGGGCGGTCAGCTCACCGAGGCAGTCCGCCGCAAGCCGTACTCCGTCGTGCTCTTTGACGAGATTGAAAAGGCTCACCCCGATGTGTTCAATATCCTCCTGCAAGTTCTCGACGACGGTCGTATCACCGACTCACAGGGCAGAACAGTCGACTTCAAGAACACTATTATTATACTGACGTCCAACCTCGGAAGCCCGTACATCCTCGACGGCATCGACGAGAACGGCAACATCACCGACGAGGCGCGCGCGAACGTCGAGGCTCTGCTGAAAAAGCAGTTCCGCCCCGAGTTCCTCAACCGTCTCGACGAGATAATCTTCTACAAGCCGCTCGCGAAGTCCGAGATAATGAACATAGTTGACCTCATGCTCGCAGACCTGCAAAAGCGCCTCGACGACAAGCACATCCGCATAAACGTCAGCGAGGCTGCCAAGAATTATATCGTGGACTGCGGCTATGACCCGAACTTCGGCGCGCGTCCGCTCCGCCGCTTCATTCAGAGCAAGGTGGAGACCCTCGTCGCCAAGAAGATGATATCCTGCGACCTCTCCGCGGGCGACGTTATCGACGTTGACCTCGAGGACGGAGTGCTCACAGCTGAAAAAGGATAAAAGCAAATCAGCCATAAAGAAGTTTTGGCTTCTTTATGGCTGATTTTAAAATAATAAAGAATAGTGAATAAATAATAATGAATAATAGTTGTATCGCCTGACGGCGATATTATTTTTAATATGTCTGCGCAAGCGGACACCGCAATTATTCATTATTCTTTCTTCTTTATTCATTTAGACAGCGTGTATATCACGCTGTCGCTCATGGTTGTATAAGGCTGACAAAAACGGCGTGCCTCCGACGTTTCGGAGCCTTCGTAACGGTAAATAGCCAATTTCTATGGTCGTTTTCTATAAAAAGCAGCCCGCATATACCGTAGAATCGGTCGAAATGTCTTTTTTTCGCAAATTCCTTGACAAATCTCAGAAATAGGTATATAATGCATATATAAAATTTTAAAAATGGAGGATACAGATATGACAAAAACTGAACTTATCAGTGTTGTTGCTGAAAAGACTGACTTCACTAAGAAGAATGCAGAGGCTGCTGTAAACGCAGTTATCGCTGCTATCACAGAATCTCTCGCTGGCGGCGAGAAGGTTTCTATCGTTGGCTTCGGTACTTTCGAGGTTCGCGACAGAAAGGCTAAGCAGGTTATCAACCCCCAGACCAAGAAGATGATGACTGCTCCCGCTTCTAAGGCTCCCGCTTTCAAGGCTGGTCAGGCTCTCAAGAACGCTGTAAACAAGTAATCAAAACGGAGGTAAAGAATCATGGCTGATGTTAAGAAGACCGCAGAGGCAGCTGTAGCAGAGGTTAAGGCTCCTGAGAAGGCTGCTGAGAAGAAGGCTCCCGCTGCTAAGAAGGCTGCTGCTCCCAAGAAGGCTGCTGCTAAGAAGCCCGCTGCTAAGAAGGCTGCTGCTCCTAAGAAGGCTGCTGCTCCCAAGAAGGCTGCTGCTAAGAAGACAGTTGCTTCCGAGAACGTTTACGTTCAGTACCTCGGCGCTGAGATCACTTCTGCTGACCTCATCGCAAAGGCTAAGAAGGCTTCCGGCGTTAAGTCTCCCAAGACTGTTAATGTTTATGTTAAGCCCGAGGAGAATAAGGTATACTACGTTGTTGACAACAACGCAGGCAGCTTTGATCTCGTTTGATTTCACTTAATACAAAAGAGAGCTGTACGGAATCCGTACAGCTCTTTTTATTTTTGTTGGGGCGCCCGTGGCATAATGGTATATTTGCGGAACGCCGAGGGCGGCGTTCCCTACATAATTGCACTGTAGGGGCGCCCTTGGGGCGTCCGCATGATATGAACGGCAACCAATATCGCGCGGAATAATTCCGCGGGCATATAAACGCGAAACTCCACAAGGGGACGCCCTCTACAACAGAGTTGCATATAGCATCGCAATCCAAATCAAAGATTTGGTGCGCTGCTTATCTTGCAGGGCGTCCCCAGCAACAGAGTTGCATATAGCTGCGAAAGCCAAATCAAAGATTTGGTACGCAGCTTATCTCAGAAAGCAGCCCACTGGGCTGTTTTCTGATTCACCCCTTGCGGAGCGCCTTCGTTTTGTTTCGCCGCTCTCTAAAAACTGTGAGCGGCGACCAGAGACGCTGTCTCTGGACTCTGCAAGCCTTTGTAAAGGCTTGAGCGAAACTTTCGGTTTCGCGCGGTAGTGCGTTCGGAACGTTAGCTACCTCCGCGCGGCATAATACGAATTGAAAAGACGTCCCGCAGGACGCCTTTTTCTTAGTATTGTATGCTTACTCTGTACTGTATCGGCGTCATACCGACCACCATGCTGAACTGGCGCAGGAAGTATTTGCTGTCAAGATAGCCGCATTTCTCCGATATCTCGATGACGTTCAGCGTCGTCGTCGAAAGATAGTATTTCGCCTTCGCTATTCGCGCGATGATGCAGTCCTTGTGGAAGCTGATACCGAAGCACTGCTTGAACACGCTTCGGAGGTAGCCCGTGCTGCCGGGGAACAGGTCGTGGAGGCTCTCGCTGTCGAAGGTCTCGGTGGGGCGGGAGTAAACGTAGCTGCGTATCTCCTCCATTTCGCGGTAGTGGCTGATGATCTTCTTCTCATCGAGCACCTTAGCCTTGACGTCGGCTTCGGCGGAGCACTTCTCGTAGATCTCCTTATACGGAATGCCCGAGCACTGCTCGCACACGCAGACGAAGGAGTCCACGCCGTAGTATTCCATGTACTTCTTATGCTGGAGCAGTATCGACGAGACGCAGTCGCCGATGAGCTCGGACGGAGCGTTGCGCTGTACCACGCATATGAGCGTGTTGTCGTTGATTCGACCGCATATATCGTGGTTTCCGCAGAACTCGTCCAGTGCGCGGGAAGCGTCGAGTATAGCCTTTATCCTGTCGTCCGTGTTCGCTATGGAGATGCTCTCCTCCGAGAGGCATATCCTCAGCATGACGAAGTACATCTCCTTGTTGCCGTGCAGCACTGCCGAGTTGTACGCCCTCTCGAGTCCTGTCGCGTTGTACATACCCGTGAGGGTGTCACGCTGCTCTGAGAGGTTCTGACAGCTCGTCAGGTAGCGGATATCGTTCTTCATTCGCAGGAATTCGAGGCATATCGAGACCGACTTTATCCAGTTGCGGAAGATGTCGTCGTAGGTGTCGGGGACGTCGTAGCGCAGTATGATATGTCCGAACAAGCGCTGTCCGAAGAAAAGCGGGTTGAAGTAGTACACCGCAGGAGTCTGACAGCGCGAGAATATCTCCGCGAAGTCGAAGCGGTGAGCCTCATACGGTGTGTTGTCGAACCACGGCATTACGTCACGGCAGCTCATGACGTCGGATACCTCCGCCGTCGGGTCGTACCAGTTTGACTGGAGGCAGAGCACGACGTTGTACGCGTCGCGTATCAGCCAGTGGAATTTTCCCAGTATCTCGACAAATTCGTCGAGGTTCTTGCTCTCGGTTATCTCCTGGTCGAGCGAGCTGAAGAGGTTCCATGCCTCAAAGTCGCTCTTGACCTTGGCGCTGTCGAGCTCCTTGAAGTAGTTGTCGAGCTTCTTTCCGCAGGGACAGCTGTCGCCCTGTATGAATCTGCCCTTGGGAGGCGTGAATTCGGGCTCCTTGATGCCGTCAAGCCTGTCGCGTATCATCTCCACCGCACATCTGCCGAGGTCGGCGCGGTTGCGCTGGTAGGTGGTGAGCAGGGGATAGTGCATGAGCCGCTGGTTTATGTACTCGTAGCCGATGACCGCAACGTCCTCGGGCACGCGGATATTGTTCCGTCTGAACTCGTCGAGCAGACCGTACGCCATGTAGTCGTTCGCGCACGCGACAGCCTGCGGCAGGGGCAGAGCTCCGCTGACGTACTTCTTCGCGAGCTCTTCGCCCGACGTCATCCAGAAGTCGCCGAAGTGTATCTTGTTTTCGTCCACCTCTATGCCGTGCTTGCGGAGCGACTGCCTGTAGCCCTCGGCGCGGTTGTGCGAGAGCTCGAGGTAGTCATAGCCCGAGAGATAGTCGATGTCGGTGAGCCCGTGCTCGTCGATGAGGTGGTCGATTATCTCGACGGTATCGTCGATATCACTGGTGTTGATGAAGGTGAACTTCGAGTTGGCGAACTCCTCAAGGTGTGCGCCGAGAACTATTATCGGCACGTCCTTGGTCAGCATGGAATTGGCGATAACCTCGCGTATCTGCTCATTTACGAAGGATTCGGAAATGAGTATGACGGCGGATATCTGCTCCGAGAGGACGAGCTCGTATATCTTGTTCTCGCACTCGAGGGAGTTTATGCTGATGTTCGGGTTGTATATGTTTGAGAGCACAGCGGTATCATAGCCGTATTCCTGTGCCTTTTCGATAATGCCGAACAGTATCTGTCTCTGCTCGATGCTGTTGGCTTCTGCGGAAACAACGCAGATTATCGGGCGCTTAGGCTTGTTCATTTTCTGACCTCCATATGGTCGCTTGTCCGCCAAATGCGGAACGTCATCCCAATTTGTTACAACAAATAATAAATGCGCATTTGATTCACATACTCTGCGCAACATCATATGTAACCATAATAATTATACGGCAAATGAGGAAATGTGTCAATACTTTTTTGTTATAAAAGCATAAAAAGTCAGCGGTTTTGTCCACCTTTCTTACGCATTGTGGGTTTACTGTCTGCATTTATTAACGTATAATGAATATATCATAAGTAAAATGCAATTAATATGCAGTATAATAAGTCAGGGACGTATTAAGGAGGAAATCAACATGAGCAAGATCAGAACAATGAAGTCTGTGCTTGCGGGAATGCTTGCAGGAACTATGGTGTTCTCTGCGGCAACAGTATTCCCGTCGGACAGCTTCACCAAGGAGCTCGACGCAAATGCGGCGGGCGCCTGCACGATCAACACAGGAAAGACATATCAGAGGATCCGCGGCTTCGGCGGAATGAACCACCCCGAGTGGCAGAGCTATAACGCTCAGAACGGAGCTCCAGGAGACATGACAGCGGCACAGGTACAGACAGCATTCGGCAACGGAGCCAACGAGCTCGGTCTGACGATACTCCGTATCTTCGTCAGCGACCAGCAGAACGCTTGGAACAACGCTATACCCACAGCCCAGAGAGCTCAGCAGCTCGGAGCTACCGTATTCGCAACTCCGTGGAACCCGCCTGCTTCAATGAGAAGCAATGGATCTGGCGGACCGAGAGGCGGACAGTACGTCCTCAATAACGGCGCGGAGGCTAACTACGCAAAGCACCTCAACGACTTCATCAAATTCTGCGACAGCAAGGGCGTAAAGCTCAACTCTATCTCAGTTCAGAACGAGCCCGACTGGTCGGGCGAGTGGACATACTGGGCTCCTTCGCGCTGTGCATCATTCCTCGCAAACTACGGTAAATCCGTAACATCGGGCACTGACACGAAGATGATGTCTCCCGAGAGCTTCAGCTACAGCAAGGATTACTACAACGCTATTCTGAACGACTCAAAGGCTATGGCGAACTGCGATATGTTCGGAACCCACTTCTACGGTACTCAGCGCAGTGCTATGGACTTCCCCGCACTCGAAAACTGCGGCAAGGAAATATGGATGACCGAGGTTTACGTTCCGAACAGTGACGCGAACTCGGCAGACCGCTGGCCCGAGGGCGTTGCAGTTGCGGAGAATATCCACAACGCAATGGTTGTCGGAAACATGAATGCTTACGTATGGTGGTATATCCGCCGTCAGTACAGCCCGATGTGGGACACGGGCAAGATATCCAAGAGAGGCTACGCAATGGCGCAGTTCTCGAAGTGGGTACGTCCCGGAGACGTCCGCGTTGACGCAACAGAGCAGCCCAACAGCAATATCCTCGTATCTGCGTACAAGCACAGCGACACGCAGGCAACGATCGTAGCTATAAATAAGGGCAGCGGCGAGGTATCGCAGCAGTTCACACTCAGCGGCAGAAGCATCACCAATGTTGACCGCTACAGAACATCGGGCAGCGAGAACATCGCTCAGACAAAGGGCATGGCATCGAGCGGCTCATCGTTCACCTGCCAGCTTCCCGCAAACAGCGTATCTACGTTCGTTGTAACGATGACGAGCGACGGCAAGGACCTTCCTGACGACCCCGACGCTCCTGTAGTACGCGAGCCTATCAAGCCCGATTCCAACGGCTACTATTACCACGACACCTTCGAGACCGACAACGGCTCGTGGGAGGGCAGAGGCGGCGCTACTGTATCGACAGGCGGCACAGCCTACGCAGGCAGCAAGGCTCTCACAGTTACCGACAGAGGCAGCGCATGGCACGGCGCAATGAAGACTCTCGACTCCACGACCTTCAAGGCAGGCGACGAGTACAGCTTCAGCGTTGCGGCAAGCGGCTCGGGCAATATGATGCTTTCGCTCCAGTACACTGACGCTTCGGGCGAGACAAAGTACGACCACATCGCAAACGGACAGTCCGACGGCGGCTATGTACAGCTTGCAAACACCAACTACAAGCTGCCCGAGGGTTCGGGATATATCCTCTATGTTGAGACAGAGGATGGCACTTCCAACTTCACTATCGACGAAGCAATCGTCGCTAAGGCAGGCACTCAGATAGACGGTCCTAAGCCTGTAACTACGACAACTGCACAGCCCGCTGAAACGACTACGACTCCTTCGTCGTCAAATAAGCTCCTTGGTGATGCAAACAAGGACGGCAAGGTCTCAGTAGCTGACGCGACCGCTATACTCCAGTATATCGGCAACAAGGACAAGTTCAATCTCGACGCTCAGGCTCTCGACAACGCTGACGTATACAACAGAGGCGACGGCGTTACTGCAAGAGATGCTCTGTCGATACAGAAGCTCGACGCAAGCATCATTGACAAGCTCCCCGAGAGTGTCATGGAAGGCTACGAGGAGACAACTACTACAACGACCACAACAACCACCACAACAACCACCACAACAACGACAACTACTCAGCCGGTCGCTAATCATCTCTCAATGAAGGACTTCACTGCCAAGGTAGCAGGAAATATAGCAGAGAAAGAGCCCAGTTCGGCAAATGAGGCTAAGAACGGCGTTACCTACGGCGTGATACAGAACAAGACCTACTTCTCAAGTGTTTGCAACAGAAACAAGAAGTACAATGTTCTCCTGCCTCCCAACTATGACCCGAACAAGAAGTACCCTGTAATGTATATTCTCCATGGTTACTGGGAGAATCCCGACAGAATGCTCACTAAGGGCAACGCTGTGATGCATACCCGCGAGATGCTCGGCAATGCTATCGCAGAGGGCGCTGCTAAGGAAATGATCTGCGTATTCCCTGATGTTTACTCAAGTGCTACTCAGGATGCCTGCTCGGCTATGGATAACAACAACAACGCTGCTTACGATAACTTCATCAATCAGCTCACAAAGGACCTCATGCCCGAGATAGAGAAGAACTACAGCGTTCTCACAGGCAAGGACAACACCGCTATCACAGGCTTCTCAATGGGCGGACGTGAGTCCCTCCTCATCGGCATGAAGATGGCTGACAAGATAGGTTACATCGGCGCTATCTGCCCCGCTCCCGGTGTTTCTGGCTCATTCAAGTGGGACAGCAACAACGAGCCTTACTTCCTGATGATAACAGGCGGAAGCAACGACCAGACTGTTTACGACAATCCCAAGAATTATCACAATAACTTCGAGAAGAACGGCGTTCCTCACGTATGGCACTATGTAAACGGCGGCTATCACGGTGACAACTGCATCAGAGCTCACCTCTACAACTTCTTCCGCATAGCCTTCCAGAACTAATCTACAGTAATACTTCCTTTCAGTTCATAAAAATACGGCTGTCGGGCTTCGGCTCGGCAGCCGTATTTTGCTGTCTCTTTATGTACAGGATAGCGATTCGCGGATGATAGAAGTTTTGCACTCATCGTATTGACAAATAATCAAAAAATTGTATAATATAGTTAGTGCATACCCGATAACCGCCGCTTGGCGGTTACTGTGTTCATAAACTGACATAAGACTGGGGGCGTCAATATGTTCCAAAAGGATGAAATTATCAGCAGGATCGCCGAGGCTCTCCTGATACGAAAAGAGTGAGCCTTTCTCTTTTCTGAGAGCACCCCATAGGGGCAAAATTTAAATTGAAAGTTTTAGGGGAGGAGTTTGAGGAGGACTCTTTTTCCAAAGGGTCCTCCTCAATAATAACGTATAGACAGTCATGCAGGCATAATGCAGCTTTTTAGTCGTTCCTGTGCAGATATGCGTAGACAGTGGGTATCACTATAGCGAAGGTCGTAGGTACAAAAATAAGGATAATGGAGGCTGTATCGCTGCCTGTGCCTGTGAGCCACAGTACGGCAGTTCCCGCGAGCGTGAGCAGTCCCGCCGCAACCCAGACCTTGCCTGCGAATCTGTGTGTGACGTCCCAGCAGCGCTCGTTTTTGAGCGTCCACGGCAGCTTTATGCCGAGGTTCTTGTTCTGGCGTACAGTCGGCAGATAATTGCCCGTGATGATGAAAATGAAGCCTATCATCAGCGGAACGAACAGCGTGAAGCTGCCCTCTATCTTGTCGCCGAGCTGCGCGCCGCTGTCCATTACTATGAGTATGAACCAGCTCACCGCTATGAGCATTACCTCGATGAAGAGGAGTATGATTGTCAGCGGCTTGATGTTCTTCTCAATGTTTTTGGACTTTGAGGTTATCAGCAGTCCGAGCGGGAATATTGCCAGTACAACTATCGGGAGCATTATTCCCAGCCACCTTGAGCCAGTGCCATTGCATACGAATGAGGCGTCGAAATGCGTGGGCACTGTGTCGGGCAGACGGAGTACGAACAGCGCCGCTATGATGAGGTTTACTATTCCTATGATAACTGTTACGGCTGTGAGCCTCTTTATTGTATTATTTTTCATTGTCATTTCCTCCTTTTCCGAAAACGGCGGCTATTCCCGCCAGAAACTCCTGAAATACCGTCATATTTATGCGGTAGGTTATGGTCTGTTTTTCCTTTTCCGCAGTCACGAGCTCAGCCTCGCGCAGTATCTTCAGATGGTGCGAGATGGTGGCGTTCGATATCTCGAAGCGGTCGGCTATCTCGCCCGCGGTCATCTCTTGCTTTTGCAGTAGGCTGAGTATCTCGCGGCGTGTCGGGTCGGACATTGCGCCCCATATGTCTTTCATACGGATACCTCCTTTTCTGTCGGCATTTTCCTGTATACGAAGCGTACAGTGATGAACAGCAGTGCCGCTGCTCCGAGCAGCAGTACAGCCTCGAACAGCAGATGATTTTTCGTGTAGATTATGCAGCTGAAGTCAATAGCCGCGTGCAGAGCTATCGCCAGCGGGTAGAGCCATAGTGCCTTCTTCTCGCGGACAGCACGGAATACGAGCACGGACAGTCCCGTTTGCAGCATCATTGCCGAGACACGCTCGACCATGCCGAGCACCGCGCCGCCAAACGTCATGGAGGCGTACTCCCTGAGCTTATCCATGGCGACGGGCATCAGCTCCGCGGGAACATCTTTTGTTACCTCGTCTATCCCTCCGCTGTTGACGATAACTGCGAGCACGATGAATGACAGCGTCGTGAAGCCCACATACAGCGCCTCGATACCGCCGTGACCAATCGCGTAGGAGACAGATGTGCGGCGGTCGGTGTACTTTTTCAGCACGTATCTGAACGCGAGGAAGCGTCCTGTCTCCTCGAATATGCCCGCGAGCAGTCCCGCGGTGAGGTAGTACAGCCACGGAGCCGCGTTTATGCTCCGCGAGACAGAGTTATCGCCGTATAAGAGCGGATATGCGGGTATCAGCTTCAGCCCGAGGGCAAATACGGGAAATATTACGGCTCCGACCAGTGTCGGGAAGAGCTTTTCATGGGTGCGCTTGCGCCAGATGATGAACACCGTGACAGGCAGGAGCAGCATGAACAGTCCGCTTACCGCATATCCTGCAATAGTTGAAGCAGAGAATGTGATGTTCATAGTGAAGCCTCCTTTATTTTGATGATTATCTAAATAGCAGCTATTATTATAGACGGTATTTTGATATCCGTCTAAATATAATATACCACAACCTTTTGAGTTTGTCAAGAGGTATTTTGATAATTATCGAAATAATTTTTGCCGACGTCCTCAGACTTGACTACAGCCGCAAAATGCATTATAATATACATTGGTGTCATATACTTTTTATTATGTGCGGTTTTTCGCGTATCTGCGGAGATACGCAGAGCTTTGAGAGGATGAAATCATGAAAAAGGTATTGCAGAAATTCAAATACCGAAAGATGCTGTTAG
Source organism: Anaerotruncus sp. MC2020 (assembly GCA_000701945.1). Lineage (GTDB taxonomy): Bacteria > Bacillota > Clostridia > Oscillospirales > Ruminococcaceae > Ruminococcus > Ruminococcus flavefaciens_B. The sequence continues at coordinate 116,855 of JNKE01000016.1, read as the reverse complement.
CGTTCGCCGACGCCTTTATCGTGGCGGTCTCCGCGCTGATATCCAACAGCATCATGTCTGCTATGGAGGCGGGTATCGGTCACAGAATGGTATTTGCGAGCACGTTCGTGTCAGTCATCGGCTGTCTGCTCGGACTTGCCTTTTTCGGCGCATACAACAAATTGTGGAGATACTTCAACAGGAAGGATTACCTGTCCTGCGTGTTCGGCGTATTGTTCGGCACTGTCATATCGTGTACAGTTGCATATCTGATACTCAGCCGCATCCCATTGTCATATTACACGCTTCATACGCTGCTTGCTGTGGGCGGAGTATGCGCCTTCAGATTCATATTCAAAAACACCTTCATCGACCTCATCGGCGCGGGCAGAAAGGGTGCGGAATTCAAGCGCACCATGATGGTCGGAGGCGGACAGGTATGCAGGATGCTCATCAGTGAGATACGCTCTGCTCAGGAGCAGGGCGGCGACGGTAAGAGAAAGGCGGCAGTCTTTGACCCTGTCTGCATCATCGACGCTGACCGCTCCAATATCGGTCAGACGATAGACGGCGTACAGATAGTGGGCGGCATCTCCGATATCAAGCGCTTTGTCAAGGAGATGGAGATAGAGCAGATAGTCTTCTGCACACCCTCATTCATCGAGGACGACCGCAAACGCGTGCTCGATATGTGCTCGGAGACGAACCTCCCCGTGAAGGTCATACCATTTATCGGCGACCTCGTATTCGGCGACGGCGAGCATACCCTGCTCGGCAGAGTGCGTGACATCAGGGTCGAGGACCTTCTCGGACGCGACCCGATAAAGTTCGATAACGAGGAGGTGCGCGGATTCGTCAGCGGCAAGACCTGCATGGTCACGGGCGGAGGCGGCTCGATAGGCTCTGAGCTCGTCCGCCAGATAGCCAAGTACGCTCCCAGACGCATAATCATCATCGACATCTGCGAGAACTACGCCTACGATATCCAGCAGGAGCTCATCATGGACTACGGCGACTCCCTCGACCTCGTCGTGAGGATAGCCTCCGTCCGCGACTACGACAGAATGGACAAGATATTCTCGGAGTTCGAGCCCGACATCGTCTTCCACGCGGCAGCTCACAAGCACGTACCGCTCATGGAGGAGAGCCCCATGGAGGCGATAAAGAACAACGTTGTCGGCACGTTCAATACCGCATCTATAGCCAAGCAGCACGGCACGGGCAAATTCGTGATGATATCCACGGATAAGGCTGTCAACCCCACGAATGTCATGGGCGCCTCGAAGCGCTGCTGCGAGATGATAGTCCAGTACCTCGCACAGCAGGAGGATTGCAGGACAGAGTTCGTCACGACGCGCTTCGGCAACGTACTCGGCTCGAACGGCTCGGTGATACCGAAGTTCAGGAAGCAGATAGAGCAGGGCAAGCCCGTCACCGTCACTCACCCCGATATAATCCGCTACTTCATGACCATTCCCGAGGCTGTCAGCCTCGTTATGGAGGCGGCGGCTATCGCTCACGGAGGCGAGATATTCGTCCTCGATATGGGCAAGCCCGTGCGTATTGTCACGCTCGCGGAGAACCTGATACGTATGTACGGCAAGGTGCCGTATGAGGACGTGAAGATAGTGTTCACGGGGCTCCGTCCCGGCGAGAAGATAAAGGAGGAGCTGTTGATGAACGAGGAGGGCTTGAAAAAGACCCGAAATAAGCTCATCTTTATCGGTAAACAGAGCGATATCGACCCCGAGCGCTTCATGTCCGACCTTGAAAGGCTGCGCGAGGCTGCCGACAAAAACGACGACGCAGCCGCGATAAGCGCTTTGCATGAGATAGTCCCGACCTTTATCGCTCCCGAGGAGTACAACAGGCGGTTTATTTCCGGAAGCAACGAGAAATAATGCGCTGCTCCCGTCGTGAGCGGCTTAGGATACGAACAATACTTCTTCGTTAGTGCGGGGGAGCGGCGAATCATCGCCGCTCCCTCTCTTTTATACCAGCGCTTGACAAAACTGCGTGAAAAGTATTATAATATAAGTTGGTTGTTTATAATCATTTGCTTGATAAAATCCTTTGGAGGTCTATTATGAATATCAAAAGAAACATACTGCTCAATCCCGGTCCCTCGACAACTACCGACACTGTAAAAATGTCGCAGGTAGTACCCGACATCTGCCCGCGCGAGAAGGAGTTCGGCGGACTTATGAAGGGACTCCGTGAGGACCTCGTAAAGATCGTTCACGGCGACCTCGACAAGTATACATCGGTGCTCTTCTGCGGTTGGGGTACTATCAATATCGACGTGTGCATCAACTCCCTCCTGCCCGAGGGCAAGAAGGTGCTCGTTGTGGACAACGGCGCGTACAGCACAAGAGCTGTTGAGGTGTGCCAGTTCTACGGACTGCCCCACATCGACCTAAAATTCCCCGTTGACCAGCGTCCCGACCTCGCAGTCGTTGAAAAGACGCTGAAAGAAAATCCCGATATCGCACTCGTTCACACTACCCACAACGAGACAGGTACGGGCATTCTCAATCCTATCCGCGAGATAGGCGCTCTTGCTCACAAGTACGGCGCGGTGTTCACGGTAGATACTACCTCGACCTACGCTATGCGTCCTATCGATATCGAAAAGGACAACATCGACTTCTGCATGGCGTCCGCTCAGAAGGGTCTCATGGCTTTCACGGGACTTTCCTTCGTGGTCGGAAACAAGGCTATAATCGAGAAGTCCAAGGACTACCCCAAGCGCTCCTACTACTGCAATCTTTGGCTCCAGTACGACTTCTTCGAGCGCACAGGCGAGATGCACTTCACTCCGCCTGTACAGACCATATACTCGACCCTTCAGGCTCTCAAGGAGTACTGGGCTGAGGGCGAGGAGGCTAAGTGGGCACGCCATACACGCGTGTTCAACGCCATAAACAAGGGACTGGACGAGCTCGGCTTCCGTCAGGTCATCAAGCCCGAGTGGAGAGCGGGACTTGTGTCCTCCGCGATATACCCCGATGACCCCAACTGGAGCTTCGAGGCTGTCCACGATTACTGCTACGAGCGCGGATTCACTATCTATCCTGGTAAGATATCCACAACGAATACCTTCCGTCTCTGCGCTCTCGGAGCTATCGACGATGCTGATATAGTGGACTTCTTCAAGGTTTTCCGCGAAGCCCTCGAAAAGAACAATGTTGCTATACCCGTTAAGTACAATGATTAAGGAGAAATCAAGATGAAAACTGTTTACACCTGCTTCTGTACAGATGTTATCCATGAGGGTCACCTCAATATTATCAACAATGCCAAGAAGCTCGGCAGAGTGGTTGTCGGCGCGCTCTGCGACAAGGAGCTCATACGCTTCAACAAGTTCCCGACAAAGACGCTCGAGGAGCGTATCAAGCTCTATCAGGAGCTCGATGGCGTCGACGAGGTCATCGTACAGAACGACGCTATGTACAATGACGTTATCGATACATTGAAGCCCGATTACATCGTTCACGGCGACAACTGGAAGGAGGGCGCGGAGTCCTCTATCAGAGCCAATGTCGTAAAGAGACTCGCAGAATATGGCGGCGAGGTCGTTGACGTGCCCTATACGTACAATCCCACCGTCAAGAAGATAGACGCTCAGCTCAAGGAGAAGCTCGCAATGCCCGAGTACAGGAGAAAGCGCCTCCGTCAGCTCATCGAAATGGGTCACGTTGTAAAGACTATCGAGGCTCACAGCGGTCTGACGGGTCTCATCGCCGAGAAGACCGTCGTTGAGCACGAGGGCAAGCTCAATCAGTTCGACGCGATGTGGGTCAGCTCGCTCTGCGACTCGACAGCAAAGGGCAAGCCCGATATCGAGCTCGTTGACATGACGAGCCGCTTCCGTACTATCGACGACATCATGGAGGTCACAACGAAGCCTATCATCTTCGACGGCGATACAGGCGGACTTACCGAGCACTTCGTTTACACCGTGCGTTCGCTCGAGAGAATGGGCGTCAGCGCTGTCATCATCGAGGACAAGAAGGGACTCAAGAAGAACTCCCTCTTCGGTACCGAGGTAAAGCAGACTCAGGCTACAATTGAGGAGATGAGCGCTAAAATTGCCGCAGGCAAGGCGGCTCAGCTCTCCGATGACTTCATGATAATCGCCCGCATCGAGAGCCTTATCCTCGAGCAGGGCATGGAGGACGCTCTCGCAAGAGCCTTCGCGTTCGTTGAGGCAGGAGCTGACGGCATCATGATACACAGCCGTAAGAAGGACCCCGCCGAGATAGTCGAGTTCTGCGACAAGTTCCGCGAAAAGGACAAGAAAACGCCTATCGTCGTAGTTCCCTCCTCGTTCAATACCATAACCGAGGACGAGCTTGCGGCTCACGGTGTGAATATCGTAATCTACGCAAATCAGCTCACAAGAAGCGCGTTTCCTGCAATGCAGCAGACTGCCGAGGATATCCTCCGCTACCACCGCGCTAAGGAAGTTGACGACAGGCTCATGTCAATCAAGAACATCATTACTCTCATCGACGAGCTTTAAGGTGATACTATGGCAAAGGAAATAGCAGTTTTAATGGCGGCAGGTCTCGGCTCGAGAATGAGACCTCTTACCGAGAAGGTGCCGAAGCCGCTCGTGAAGGCGCACGGACGCTCCATGATAGATACGGTCATCAGTGCGCTCGAGGGCAGGGGAGTAGAGCACATCTACATCGTTGTCGGCTACCTCGGGGAGCAGTTCGGCTTCCTCGCGGAGAAGTACCCGAACGTCACTATAATCAGGAACACCGAGTATAACGAAAAGAACAATATATCGTCGATACACGCCGCCGCAGAGGTCATGAGGACAGCTGACTGCTTCATCTGCGAGGCAGACCTCTTCGTCTCCGACCCGTCCATATTCAAGGCGAAGCTCGACCGCTCTTGCTACTACGGCAAAATGGTCAAGGGCTATTCCGACGACTGGGTGTTCGACCTCGACAAGGACGGCTTCATCACGAGAGTCGGCAAGGGCGGCACCGATACCTACAATATGGTAGGCGTTTCGTACTTCAAGCAGAAGGACGCCGCTCTTATAGCGGACGCTGTCCTCGAGGCATACAGGCACGAGGGGCACGAGCAGCTCTACTGGGACGAGATAGTCGACCAGCAGCTCGGCAATCTAAAACTCGTTATCAATCCTGTCACAGCGGAGCAGATAGTCGAGATAGATTCCGTCGACGAGCTCGCTGAATTTGACCCCGACTACAAAAAATACAATTAAGGAGCATACAATGAAGGTTGAAAGCTTAGTAAAAATAATAGGCGCTGACTTCTATACGGGCGTCCCCGACAGTCAGCTGAAGGCTCTGTGCAACTACCTCATGGATACCTACGGTATCGACCGGAAGCATCACATCATAGCCGCGAATGAGGGCAACTGCACTGCTCTTGCGGCAGGCTATCACCTCGCTACTGGCAAGGTGCCTGTTGTGTATATGCAGAATTCGGGCGAGGGCAACATCATAAACCCCGTTGCCTCTCTCCTCAACGATAAGGTATACGCTATCCCGATGATATTCATCGTGGGCTGGCGCGGCGAGCCCGGAGTCCACGACGAGCCTCAGCACATCTATCAGGGCGAGGTTACGGTGAAGCTCCTCGACGATATGGACATAAAGTCGTTCATCATCAGCAAGGACACCACCGAGGATGAGCTCAGAGCTGTTATGGCGGACTTCCGCAAGCTCCTTGAAAACGGCAAGCAGGTCGCGTTCGTAGTACGCAAGGGAGCTCTCACGGACGCTCCCAAGGTCGAGTACAAAAACGATAACAAGATGATACGCGAGGAGATAATCCAGCACATCGTCAAGGCTACGGGAGAAGACCCGATAGTCTCCACGACGGGCAAGCCCAGCCGCGAGCTCTTCGAGACAAGAGCTGCAAACGGTCAGAGCCACAAGTACGACTTCCTGACGGTCGGCTCTATGGGACACACCTCCTCTATCGCGCTCGGAGTTGCGATAAACAAGCCCGAGCAGCGTATATGGTGCGTCGACGGCGACGGAGCAGTGCTCATGCACATGGGCTCAATGGCTGTGCTCGGCGCGAATGCTCCCAAGAATGTAGTGCACGTTGTCATCAACAACGGCGCGCATGAGACTGTCGGCGGTATGCCTACGGTTGCGGCAAAGATAGACCTCGTGGCTATCGCTAAGGCGTGCGGCTATCCGAATGCCGTATGCGTTGACAGCTTTGAGGCTCTCGACAGGGAGCTCGAGGCTGCGAAGTCCCGCAATGAGCTCTCATTCATCGAGGTGAAGTGCTCCATAGGCGCGCGCGATGACCTCGGTCGTCCTACGACTACCGCTCTCGAGAACAAGCAGAACTTTATGGATTACCTGAAGACACTGTGAGCGAGGAAACGTTTATGCTTATACCCGAACCGCTCAAAAAGGGCGATAAGGTCGCGATAATAAGTCTGTCAAGCGGCATTGTCGGCGAGCCGTACTGCTCCAACACGAGGGAGACGGGGCTCGCACGACTGTGCCGCTTCGGGCTTGAACCCGTGTTCACGGAGAATGCGCTCAGGGGCACGGAGTACATACTCGCGAATCCGCAAGCCCGCGCGGCTGACCTCAAAGCCGCCTTCCTCGATGACTCGATAAAGGCGATAATCACGGCAATAGGCGGAGTTGAGACCTTCCGCACTATCCCGTATCTCATGGAGGACGAGGAGTTCAGGGAAGCTGTCCGCAGTCACCCGAAGATTTTTCTCGGCTTTTCCGATACCACGCACAACCACTTCATGCTTCACAGGCTCGGCTTGCAGACCTACTACGGGCAGGCGTTCATGTGCGATATCGCGGAGCTTTCGGGCGAGATGCTGCCGTACTCGGAGGCGCAGTTCGAGAGCCTGTTCGCTCCGTATCACGGGCGCAGGATAACGCCCTCCGATACATGGTACGACGAGAGGAAGGACTTCTCGTCTGCCGCTCTCGGGACTATGCCCGTCTCGCATAAGGAGGAGCACGGCTACGAGCTGCTGCAGGGCAGCCCTGTATTTGAGGGCGAGCTCCTCGGCGGCTGTGTGGACAGCATGGGAGAGATGCTCCTCGCGGACGTCCTTGAGACGCTCGGCGAGCTGATAGCTCCCGTGTGCGAACGCGTCGCGGGACTTGCCGACGATTTCAGGCGGCAATCCGAGATAATACGCAGGTACGATATCTTCCCGAGCGCCGACGAGTGGAGGGGCAAGATATTCTTTGCCGAGACGAGCGAGGAGGCGCCGACTCCCGAGCTGCTGAGGAAATATCTCGCGGTGTTCAGGGCGGAGGGCGTTTTTGACAGCGTCAGCGGTATCATCGTCGGCAAGCCGATAGACGAGAAATACTACGAAGAATACAAGGACGTATGGCGCGAGGAAGTCGGCAATGCAGAGCTTCCGATACTGTATAACGTGAACTTCGGTCATGCGGCTCCGAGAGCTATCCTGCCCTACAGAGCGAGAGCACGCGTCGATGCGGAAAAGCAGGAGATAGTCCTGCTGTAAAAATGCAGAAAAGTCAGACCTTTCAGGCTGCTCCCCTAACGAAAAAAGGGACTCCGCTTGGTCTGACTTTTTGTTTTATATAGCCTGATAAGCACTGCGTACTCATTAAGACATAATTTTTATATATATTGCTTGAAATAAATATTGAATTGTGTTACAATTGTTTTAGCTTAATCTTTAAGCATTTATTGATGAAAAGGAGAAAAACTATGAAAAAAACGATTTTAGCAGTCAGTGCCGCGCTCATGAGCCTTTGCCTCTGCGCTCAGCCGATGCAGGTGCTGTCCGCAAGCTGTGCTGATACGACCGCAGTCGCGGATGAAGTGGTCGAGCTCCCCTTAAACAACATAGCAGTTGATAAAATGAACGTGCTCTCGATGCTGATAGCCATTCTGGGCGCATCCCCGACGTATACTCACGAGAGCGATACAGAGGGCTACCGTGAAATCAACTCGGGAATGTTCGAAAGCTACGACCTGCTGACCGAACGCATACAGGAGACAACCAGGGGAAAGCTGAGGGAGGAGCTTCTCGCAGAAGCGGCTCAGAACGTCATTCTCGTCAATGGTAAGTTCTGCGTGAAGGAGAACGGACGCTCGTACTATTCCTTCCCGACAGCAAGCGGCGTCGAGCTCACAAAAGTGACCGACGACACCTTTTCCGCGACAACAAAAGAAGCGTCAGAGCTCTACGGAAAAGGCACAGCGCACTTCGTAAAGGAGGGCGGCGAGTGGCGCATCTCGCTGTACAGCTTCAGCGATTCCGAAAACACCTTGGACGAGCTCGCTCTCAGCAAGGTGAAGGACCTCAATCTGATACTTGCTATAATGGGCGGTTCTCCGCTGTATACCGAGCCCACCGACAACGAGGACCTGCTGAAGATAAAAGATGAGCGCTTCACAACGATGTATGACTTCCATACCCTCATTGAGTCCGTCACAGGCAACGAGCTGAGGCAGTCGCTCCTCATCGAGAGCGAGAAGTGCATAACGGATTACAAGGACGCCCTCTGCGTGAGAAAGTCTGAGCGCGCGTACTACTCATTCCCGCTCGGACAGGGCTTGAAGTTCTTGAACAAGACCGACGATAGCTTTACGGCTGAGACAGTTGAAAAGGACGCCCTCAACGGCGTGGGTCAGGTGTACTTCTCACGCTATGGCGACAACTGGTATATTGACCACTACCAGTTCTCAAATTCGGAGTTTTCACTCGAGAATGAAGCAAACGGAAAGCTTGACGAGCTGAATATGATTATCGCAGTTCTCGGAGCTTCACCCGCGTGTACAGAGGACAGCGGTACAGAGGGCTTCGCAAAGATAACTGACCCCCGATTCGATACAAGTGAGGAGTTACTTGCCGCTATCGACAGCATTACCGCAGGCAATCTGAATGAGACTCTGCACAAGGAGTATATCGAAAACGTGGTCGAGGTAAAGGGCGAGCTCTGCGTAAAGCAGCAGGGACGTTCGTTTTTCAGCTTCCCGCTCGCTACGGGAGTAACAATAAGCGACCAGACAAACGAATCCTTTACTGCCAAGACCAATTCGGCGTCCGACCTCTTCGGTTACGGCACGGCTTTCTTCGGCAAGGAGGACGGCAAATGGTATGTCGTTCACTATCAGTACGGCGACGAACAGCCCTCCGATGTGACATTCGGCGACCCTAACGGCGACGGCAAGATTGACGCGAAGGACGCTTCGACTATACTCGTCGAGTACTCGAAGATGTCCACAGGCGGAGAGGGCTCTCTATCCGACGCGCAGAAGTCGGCTGCTAATGTGAACGGCGATGACAAGATAGACGCAAAGGACGCTTCGTTCATACTCTCGTACTACGCTATGGCTTCGACCGCGACAGGCGACGTCCCCACAATGGCGGAGTTTATGGCTTCAAAGAGCGAATGAGCATTGTTGAAAAACAAAATAAAAACGGAAACGCGGGCTATGCCCGCGTTTTTTTCATATTAGACTGCGCAGAAGTCCGCGGCAGCCCTCCTCAATGTCGGCATATGCCTTGCCGAAATCGCGGCTGTACCACGGGTCGGAGACGTCGTCGCCGCGTCCCGCGAAGGTCAGCAGCTTGTATATTTTGCCGTCGGGGTCGCTGCCGAAAATGCGGTTCATGTTGCGGATATTGGCAGTGTCCATGCCGATGAAATAATCGTACTTCCCGTAGTCAGACTTCTTCAATTGAACTGCTGTCTTCCCCGCACAGCCGATACCGTGCTTTGCGAGCTCTGCGCGTGCAGGAGGATAGACGGGATTGCCGAGCTCCTCGGTGCTTGTTGCACTCGAAGCAATGAGAAAGTCACCGCTCAGTCCCGCGTCCGCGACAAGCTTCTTCATTATGAATTCTGCCATCGGCGAGCGGCAGATATTGCCGTGGCATACGAGCATTATCCTTATCATTGGTCTGAACCTCCGTGAAGTTTTTTATTTCTGATTCCCTGTGTATTCAAGCCCGTACTTGCGGTAGAAATCAGCGATGTCCTTATCGGAGCGGACGAGCTCCGCGCACATCAGCTTTTTTGTTGCTCTGTCATAGAAGCCGACAGTCCGCTCGCCCGTGCATATGCTCGCCTCGACCTTGATATCGTCAGCCGTGAACGGCTCGGGTATCGGGAGCGGGGACTTCTTTCTGAAAATGCTCATCAGCCTCACCTCTGTCACAATTATACCACGTAAAATCGGTGTTGTAAATAGCCGCGGGATATGGTATAATGTGAGTATCGAATCAAGGGAGGTACAGGCTATGGACTTTTATGAGGCGATAAGCCGCAGGAGCAGTGTCCGCGATTTCACCGACGAGGCTGTCCCGCGCGAGGTCATCGAGCGTATCATCGGAGCGGCGTATAAAGCTCCGACCAATGACCATTTCAGAGACTGGCATTTCATTGTTGTGACGGACAAGGCGATAATGCGTGAGGTGCTCGAGGGCGTGCCGAAAGCTCTGACCGTGCAGGACGTGGACAGGATGACGTTCATCTCCGACCCTGTGCAGAAGAGAGCCTATCAGTATGCCGTGCCGAAGCAGTACAGTATGCTCATGGACGCGGCGGCTGTGATAATACCGCTGATGAAAAAGAAGGTGGACGTGCTTCATCCCGCCGACCTCTCGCACCTGAACTGCTTTGCGTCGGTGTGGTGCAGTATCGAGAACCTGTGGCTTGCGGCGACGGCGGAGGGCTACGGCTGCAATCTGCGTATCCCGTGCGGTGACGAGGAGGCAAAGGCGCGGGCGGCGACGGGCTTCCCCGAGGAGTATATGATACCCTGTTTTATCGGTATCGGCAGACCTGCCGAGGGAGCAGTCCGCACGAAGCAGCTTGTCCCCGACATCGAAAAGCAGCTTCACTGGCAGAAATTCTGAGTTAAAGGAGAAACCGACATGGATTTCGTTTACTATAACCCGAGCGACGACAAGCAAAGCTGCATTGTGCGGACGATGACTAAGCTCACGGGCGGGGAGTACGACGCGGTGAAGTCGGAGCTGACCGAGCTTGCGCAGGAGCTCGGCTGCGGGACGTACAACGATGAAGCTGTTTTCGAGCGGTATATGGAGAGCCACGGCATTTCAAAGCTGAAAGAATATGATGAAATAAAGGTCGGCGCGCTCGAACTGAAAGGCGGCGTTTACTGCGTCCACTGCACGAATCGCGAGGGCTTTCATCACCTCCTGCCCGTCGTGGACAACGTGATATATGACAGGCGCGACGACAGCCGCGAGCTTTACGTCGTTGCTGTCTACAAAAAGCAGGAATAAGATAAAACGGCATCCATATGGACGCCGTTCGTTTATTTCAGGTTGTTGCGTATCCGCAGACACGCCTCGATGTGCATTATCCAGTGCCGCGAGAACGGCATCTGTATCAGCCCTCGGGAGTCCTTGCCGCACCAGTAGTCTATGAGCCACGCCGCGCTTTCGTCGGGACTGACCACATTCAGCGAGATGAGCTTCGCTCTTCGCTCTGCGGACACCTTTTGCTTGAGCATATCGAACGTCAGTCCGCGGAGGATATCCTCCGTCCCCGTCCCGACCTCGGAGATGTACGCGTAGAGCTCATCAATGTCGAGCTGCCGCGAGAAGTCCGCTATCTGCTGCTTCACGAGCTCATTGCCCGTCGTGATAATCGGCGAGCCGATACGCTGCTGATAGCTGCCGCGGAAAAGTATTTGCTCGTCGCCCGCGATGAGAGTATGCGCGACGATGTCCTCGATTCGGAAGATGTGCCACAGCGAGTAGGCAATGGTCTTGCTGTGGTAGCCGTCCGCGTTGATGAACGGGATAGCACTGAACTGCTCGCGCGGGAGCTCCTTCCTGAACGAATTTATCGTGTCCATGAGCTCCCCGCGGAGCCTGAACAGCGAGGCGATGCCGTCCTCGAACGTGTTCCGCTTTTTCAGCTGAGACTGCATCTGCTTGTTGAGCTCCGACCACTCCTTGTTCATGCGGTCAACCTCCTTTGCTCAGACCTTTTCCATATAGACGAATTCGAGCTCACTGCTCACGGGCTTGCGGGAGAAAATCCTGTAGCCGTTTTTCTCGTACAGGCGGATATTATCCGCGCTGCGGGTGCTTGTGAAAAGCTCGTATCGCCTGTGCGGGAAGCACTGCTCTATCTCCGCCAGCAGCCGCGAGCCCAAGCCTATGCGGCGGTGGTCGGGGTGTACCATGAGCTTTCCGATATAGACAGTCCCATCGCTCTCGTAAGCGCGCACGGAGCCGATAATGCTGCCGTTTTCGCCGAGCATTTTCAGGATAACGCCTCTGTCGAATTCCGCCTCGACCTCCGACAGCGTCTGCTTCAGCGGAGGTATATCCCTGCTGCCGAACAGCGCTGCCTCGCTCTGATACGCGAGGTACTGGAGCGCTAATATTTCGCGTAGGTCGCCGCGTTCAGCCCTGCAAATCGTATACATTTCCTACCCTTTCAGTATCTCTTTTCTCATCGCGGTGAGGTCGAACGTGTCGAGCCTGCCGTCGGCACAGAGGTCGCCCGCCTCCCAGTCAGCGAGCTTCGCGTCGGGGACTCCGAGCAGCCACTTCTGCATGAGCACGAGGTCAGCCGCACTGAGCACGCCGTCGGAGTTGACGTCTCCGCGGACGAGCTTTTTCTCGCCGAAGCTTGCGGTTATCGTCATAGCCTCCTTGAGCGTTACCGTGACTGTCTTGTCAGTGCCAGTGATACCGCCGCTCCAGCCTGTGAACTCGGCTCCCGCGTCGGGGACAGCCGTCAGCGTGACGGGGCAGTCCGCGCAGTATTGACCGCTCCAGCCGCCGGAGCAGTCGGGAGTTACGGAGTTTATCCTGATTTTTCCGCCGCCCGAGGTCTTGAGCGTTATCGTCTGCATGGACTTCGAGAGCCCGAGAAAGTCCTGCATATCCTCGATAGTGTACTTGCTCCTCTCGCGGAAGAACTGCTTTATCTGCGGGAGCGTTTTCGTCTTGTATTCCTGACGGTTGTAGCTGAGATTGCTCTCCTTCGAGCCGCCGAAGAAGCCCCACCAGCGCACCGTTGTGTTCGCGAGCGATTCGGTGTAGTCGCGCTCGTAGATATCAGCCATTGTGTTCGCCTTTTCGGGCGTGAGCACGTAGTTTGCGTAGTCGCAGTAGACGTTCGCGAACTTGTCGCGGAAGTCCTTGTTCTTCAGCAGATTGAGGAACAGATTCGTCGGAGCGAGCTTCTCCGTCCTGTCGATGCTCTCCATATGGCGGAAGCTGTCGTAGGCGTAGCCCTCCACGCCGCCGAAATCGGCGTAGGTCTTGCCCATGGTGTAGTCGTAGTCGAACGAGATGAAGCGCCATTTGCCGTCGCTGTAGGGATTTTCCTCAATAGCCTCGCCCGTATTGCGCCACATCGCGCAGTTGCGGTTCGGCCAGTCGTATGTGCCGAGGTAGAGTCCCGCGGCGTAGTGGTCGATGAAGCTGTCGACGTCGATGAAGTCGCAGACAGCCTTATAGTTCGCGTCATTGCTCATGTCGAGCTTGGAGTAGCGCTCGCAGAAGCTGTTGAAGCTGTCGAGCTCCTCCTGCTTGCCCTCCTCGAGCTCGCCGTTCTTTATCATCGCGACGTCCTTTTTGTCGATGCCGTAATTAGTCTCGATGAAGTAGTCGGAGAGCTTCTCTATCATCTCGTAAAGTCCCCAGTATTCGCCGTTTATGAAAACTGCGCACTGGGTCATAGCCTGCGTCGTGAGGTCGGCTCTGTCGGCAACGAGCTTCTGCGCGAAGCCGTCGCGGAGACGTCCCTCCTCGCCGACTGCACGGAGCGAGATCGAGTCGTACTTCTCGATTAGGTTGCCCTGCCAGTCGCGGTTATCGGGGATAACTGCGCACTCGAGCTTGGACGCGCCGTAGTCGCTCCTCGCGTAGAGGTGGAAGCTCTTCTGCGAGGTGTTGCGCGTGGAGGCTCCCTTGATGCGGATACCCATATTCTGCTCGGCGATGCTCTTGCCGTCGCGGAAAACGGTTATCGAAGCCTCGCGCTCCCAGTCCCTGCCGTGCGAGAAGTAATTGCAGACGTTATCGGTGTCCCACACGCTCTTTTTCGCGTCGTAGGAGCCGCTTTTCTTCCACTGCAGATACTGGTTTCCCGTGACGTAAATGCCCTTGTCGGGGTCAAAGAGGTTGTCGGGGTCGGTGACGAGCGACACCACCGTCGTATTCTTGTACTGCGAGAGCGAGTTGCTCGTGATGAAGTAGGTCTGGCTCGCGACCCTGCTGTATGTGCCGTCGGCGTTCTTTGCTGCCGCGCGGACAACAGTCGCCTTGTCGACGTTGAACGGCGGCTTCTTGTAGCCCGTGCCGCGCGAGATAGACGTCGCGGAGTTGTCGTCCTCGACATTTGCGCTGTAGATGTTCGGCTCGTTCGTCCTGTCCTTGACCGTTATCGCGGAGGTGTAGTCCTGTGCGGTAGGGGAGGTGAGCGGGTCGCTGCCGTCTGTGGTGTAGCGGATAGTCGTGTTTGCTCCCGCGGACAGAGTGAGCGCGAAGTCGGTTCCGTAGAAGCCCGACGGAGCCGAGAAAGTTGGCACTGAAACTGCGCCTGCGTTAGCCTTTGCGGGAGTAGGCGCCATTATCTCCAGCGTGTCGCCGCCGTCGGGAGTGCGTCCGTAGCTGACGTCCGTACCGAGCGTGGGGAGCTCCACCTGCTGGAGCACCTTGCCGTCGGCGTTCGACAGCACTACGGTATCGCCGTTCTTGCTGAGCGCAAAGCCCGTGTGGAGCTCCGCAGCCGTGGACTGCTGCTTTGATGCGAATACGACCATGTGCTCGCCTGCGCCTATCTTAGTCCCGCTCGGGAACGTGAACAGCAGGGGCTGCTGAGCGTCGTCGGACAGTCCCCAGCCTGACAGGTCGACTGCCGATGAGCCCGCGTTGTACAGCTCTATCCAGTCGGAGTAGACGCCGTAGCTGTCGGCGAGGCAGGTCTTGTTCTGCGAGCAGACCTCGTTGATGCAGACGGTCGGCTCGGCGGCGCAGACAGTGCTCAGAGCGTCTGATGGCAGTGCTAAGGCAGTCAGAGCTCCCGCGAGCATAGCTGCGGCAAATCTTTTTCTCTGTTTCACAATGAACCCTCTCTTTCAAGTGAAATGTCGATGTTTTCGTGCGTATGATAAGTCAATTATAACTGAAAAACAGGCGGTTGTCAAGAAAATGTTGCAGCTTGGAGGGGGCATCCTGAAGCAAGATGACCCGCGCTGTTCCGATACACTGCTCTTGCGGTTTGTGATGCAAAAAGCCGAACGGACTTGATATCCTGAGCAGAAAATGGTATAATAAGGTAAAACAGCCCGCAAAGGCTATTGAGAGGAAACGAAAACGGAGGTATATCATCATGAAACTATCATTTGAAAAGGGCTTTTTTGCACCGCTTCCCGTACTCATCATCGGTACATATGACGCGAACGGCACTCCCGACGCCATGAACGCGGCGTGGGGCGGTCAGATAGGTATGACACAGATATCGGTCAGCCTTTCGAGCTCTCACAAGACGACCGCTAACATCAGGCTGAACAGGGAGTTCACCGTTGCGTTTGCGACAGCGGAGCAGATAGCTGCCTGCGACTATGTAGGCGTCGTATCGGGAAATAACGTTGAGAACAAGCTGGAAAAGTGCGGCTTTACCGTTACAAAATCGGATAAGGTGAATGCGCCGATAATAGACCAGCTTCCCGCCGTGATAGAGTGCAGGGTCTTAGATATACAGGAGGAATTCGGCGAGACGAGAGTTGTCGCCGAGGTCGTAGGCATGAAGGCTGACGAGAGCGTCCTTACGGACGGCAAGGTCGATTATGCCAAGGCGGGATTTGCCGTATATGACACAGTCTCCAAATGCTACAGAGCAGTAGTCGGCAATGTAGGCGCTGCCCGCAGTATAGGCAGAAAGTTCGAGTAACGGGAGCATTGCCGCTTCCGTACCTGCTGTACAGAATAACAGTAATGCAGCTTGGAGATATACTATGAAAAAGACAAAAAATCAGAATTTTATCCGCAACCGCAATTCATTCCGCGTTATCAGCTTATGCCCGAGCCCGACAGTCCCGAGCGCGAGCAGCTTGTCTTTGACTACAAAAACGAGAAAAAGAAGGAAGCTGGCAAAGCCTACGATGACGAGGACTTCGAGCCCAAGAGCGATATGGGCAAGGACAGATATAAAGGTGCGGGTATCATCGAGACGCTCGCAAAGAAGTATATCAGCTCGGAGGTGGCGCAGGTCGAGAATGAGCGAATGGAGCAGCGCTGGCTGGATACCGCTCTGAAAAAGGGCTCCAATTCCTCGAAGTATATGAAGCAAGCGCAGGATATCCTCAAAAGCACCTTTAGAAATAACAATAAAAGAAGGAACAGCTTAGCCGATATCGAGGAGAACGCTGCTGCCTACTCGAAGGAGCTCGCGCAGGTCATCGCGGCAAATATTGTCGGCAAGGCATATGACAAGTATTCGGATTCCGAAGAACTGGGCGAAAAGATAGAGAACGGCAAGCGTATGTACCTTACAAAGCGTGGTTATGAAAAGGCATACTATGACAGCATCAAGCGCACAAGAGATGATATCATGAAGCGCGACGATTTCAAGGCAATGGTC
Organism: Anaerotruncus sp. MC2020; assembly: GCA_000701945.1. Lineage (GTDB taxonomy): Bacteria > Bacillota > Clostridia > Oscillospirales > Ruminococcaceae > Ruminococcus > Ruminococcus flavefaciens_B. The sequence continues at coordinate 100,275 of JNKE01000016.1, read as the reverse complement.
AGAGAGCTGACTCCCGAAAAGGCGCTCGAGCTCGGTACGAGCAAGGACGGCAAGAAGCTTATTATGGAGCTCTCCAAGACCACGAAGAGGCTTCTTGCAAATGAGAAGATCCAAAAGGAAGCCAATGCGGAAAAACTGTTCAATATGGAAATCAAAAGAAACAAAACGCTGTAAGCGTACATTGCGGCGATATTGATGTGCAAAAAATCTCCTGTTTTTACTATTTCCGCGTGTGCGTGTCAAGAACGAATTTTCACCGCATAATCCCACCAGATTCGGAAATACTAACCTCACAAAGTCAACTGATTTTGGGAGGTTATAATATGAAAGCAACAGGAATAGTCAGACGTATAGACGACCTCGGACGTGTCGTCATACCCAAGGAGATTCGCCGCACTATGCGTATCCGAGAGGGCGACCCCTTAGAGATATACACAAACAGCGAAGGCGAGGTAATATTCAAGAAATACTCGGCGATGAGCGAGCTGAGCGAAAACGCGGCGAACGTGGCGGAGGTGATGTACAAGACAGCGGGGTGTCCCGTGGTGGTATTCGACAAGGACCACGTAGTCGCGTCTGCGGGAGTGCCGAAGCGCGAGTTTGCGGAGCGCCGCGTAACAGCGCAGCTCGAGGAGCTCATGGACAACCGCGGGCAGTTCTTTTGTCCCGACGGCAGGAGCAACAATTTCTATCCTGCGGAGGGCGTGGAGCGCACCGCTATTGCCGCTGTGCCAATAATCACGGCAGGCGACGTGTCGGGAGCAGTAGCCTTTATGACGTCGGACAAGGGCGCAGAGGCGACGGACCTCCAGCGCAGTCTTATCACGGCGGCAGCGCAGTTCCTCGCGAAGCAAATAGAGTGACAAAAAGGCGCACTGAGTGCGCCTTTTTAATTGTGAATAGTTGCAGTGGGCGGTGCAATATTTTGATAGGCAGTCTAAAACTATGACGTTACGTCATAGTTTGGTTTTACCAAAAATGCAGGGGGCGTCCCGACAGATAAACGCTGTCGTTTGCGCGAAATAACGTAAAAAATATTGACATTTGCCGCAATTTGCTGTATACTAATAAAAATACTTTTTCGGGAGGTACATACTATGAAAGAACTGATAGCATACTGCGGACTTGACTGCGAAAAATGCGAGGCTCGCACAGCCACGCTCACCGACGACAACGCCCTGCGCGAAAAGGTCGCGGCGGAGTGGTCGGAGATGAACTCCGCGGATATACGTCCCGAGATGATAAACTGCGACGGCTGCCGCGTGGAGGGGCGGAAATTCGCCTACTGTGAGTCGCTGTGCCCGATAAGGCAGTGCGCGATGAGCAGGGAAGTCGAGACCTGCGGAGTCTGTCCCGAGATGCCCTCCTGCGAGAAGGTGGCAATGGTGACGGCTAACAGCGAGGAAGCTCTCGACAACTTAAAGGGGTGATACAATGGAGATACGCAGATTCCGCGAGGACGACGCAGAAGCCGTCTCAGCGCTGATAATCAGGACCATACGGATATCGAACGTGAAGGACTATCCCACGGAGCTCATGGAGGAGGTCGTCAAGAGCCAGCAGCCTGTGAACGTTCTCGAGCGTGCGGGCTGGACGCACTTCTACGTTGTGGAGGACGAGGGCAGCATCATCGGCTGCGGAGCGATAGGTCCGTACTGGGGCAAGACCGACGAGAGCAGCCTGTTCACGATATTTGTCCTGCCCAAGTATCAGGGCAGGGGAGTCGGACGCCGCATAATCGAAACTCTCGAGCAGGACGAGTTTTTCCTGCGTGCGAAGAGGATAGAGATACCCTCGTCGATAACGGCAGTGAACTTCTACCGCCGCATGGGTTACGACTACAAGAACGGCATAGCGGAGGTCGATGACGAGCACGTATACCGCCTCGAGAAGTTCAGATAAGCACATAATAAGAGACAGAAAGGGAAACACACAATGAAAAGATGCATCATATGGACAGTTATAATGCTCGTGGTACTGAGCGTTCTCAACATCGTGGGAACAGTCGTCAACAAGTTCGTCGTCTGCGATACGCTCGCGCCGAGCATGACGGGCTACGTGACCAAGAGCGAGGGTATGCTCCATCCGAAGGAGGAGCCGACAAAGAATACTAACGGTCTTCAGCAGCTCTACATACGCGAGCTCCTCGACAACGGACGTCTTGCGGGAGAGGGAAACATCATCGCGACAATGCTGTTTATGGACATCAAAGCCGACCAGTCCATTATCATCTTTGACAGCGAGGGCGAGAACGAGTTCTCGCGCGGTACATTTGCCGACGTCTACGAGGAGACCGATGAAAAGCTGGACGGTATAAAGCGCACGGTCGGACTTATCCCTGTTGACAGGCTCATCGAGCTCGACGGAGCAAAGGAGCTGTACGACACGCTCGGCGAGCACAAGGACGCCGATGTCCGCCTCGACTCCTACACGATAAGCAATTACATCGTAATGCCCGTGAAGGTGACGGTGCTCGACCGCAGCGGCAGCGAGATAAAGAGCGTGGAATTCCCGAGCAGCGGCGACGCTGTTCAGCGCGAGAATATCTACATATACAGCGGCTACGACCTCAACTATGAGGGCGAGCGCAAAGAGGACAACCGCCTGTACACCGATATGAAGACTGCCTATCTCGGGGAGCGCCGCTCCGACAGAATTGCTGACAAGGTGGCGAAGGAGGTCGACCTGAGCCGCGATGAGATGGTCACGAAGTACAAGCTCGGCTTCGGACACATTGCCTCAAAGAGCTACCAGACCGCGGACGGTAGGGCTATGGTATGGGTATACGACTGCGACTACATGAAGAGCCTGCTGATATGGGCGGGCATAATATGCGTGCCTGTTACGCTTATCGTATTCCTCGTCGGACGCAAAAAGAAGAACGATTATTAACAGCAGAGAGCCTGTCCTTTGGACAGGTTCTTTTTGCTGCCCGCTAAAGGCTCCTATCCGGGTTATGAGCTCCGAGCTCTGAAAGCTCATTTTTTTCTTGCTATTTTGGAAAAAATATGGTATCATATTACTGTATGGACTGGCGGACTGCGCGTCCGCAGAACGGAGTATGCTATGAAAATAAGAAAAAAACTTGCATTGCTCGTTATAACGGCAGTTTTAGGCGCTGCTGCGGCGGGCTGCGGCAAGAGCGGCGGTGATAATGTGAAATACGTCTGGAGCAACGTCGCGATAGGCGGCGGCGGTTACATAACGGGCATAGTCTACAATCCCACCGAGGAGGGGCTCGCCTACGTGCGCACCGATATCGGCGGAGCTTACCGCTTCGACAAGGAGCAGGACAAGTGGCTCCCGATAACCGACCACCTCGGAGGCGACGAGTGGAACCTCATCGGCATCGAGAGCATCGCGACCGACCCCGTCGAGCCCAAACGCGTCTATGCGGCGTGCGGTACGTATATGGGCGAGAACGGCGCTATCCTCGCCTCCGATGACTACGGCGCAACGTGGAAGCGCTTCGACCTCGACTTCGGATGCGGAGGCAACTGCTCGGGACGCGGAGTCGGCGAGCGCCTCAAGGTCGACCCGAATGACAACAGCAACGTGTATTTCGGCTCGCGCACCCGCGGACTGTGGAAGTCCGAGGACTACGGCGAGACGTGGGAGAAGGTCGAATCCTTCCCCGTGCAGGGCGACTACTATCAGGAGGGCAACGCTATCGGCGTGATGTGGGTCGAGTTCGACCCGACAAGCGGCGATGTCTACGCGGGAGCGGCTCAGATGAATGGCGAGTGCGTGTACAAGTCGTCGGACGGCGGCGCTACGTGGAAGGCTCTGCCCGCGAACAATGCGGGAATGTACCCCCTTCAGGCGGTCATCTCCGAGAACGGGAAGATGTACCTTGCCTACTCGGACACGGCAGGTCCTAACTCCGACCCGAAAAACGGCGCAGTTTCGGCGCTTGACCTCAAAACAGAAAAATTCGAGGACATCACTCCCGATGTCGGCGACGGCAGATACGGCGGCTTCGGAGGAATAACGCTCGATAATCAGGCTCTGGACACCATTGTCGTGACCTCGCTCAGCTTCTGGGACGACAGGGGACACAACATCTACCGCTCGCAGGACGGCGGCAAGAGCTGGAAATCGCTCTATACAAGGACTGAAAAGAACTATGCAATGGACGTCTCCGAGGCTGACTGGCTCACATGGGGACGCGATGAGGCTTCTATCGGCTGGTGGACGGCGGCGGTAGCGCTCGACCCGTTCAACTCCGACAAGGTCAGCTACGGCACGGGTGCGACGCTGTACTCGACCGTCAACCTCACCGACCTCGGAAGCGGTACGCCCGTGACGATAGAATTCGACGCAAAGGGCATCGAGGAGACGGCTGTATTCGATATGGTCGCGCCTCCGCACGAGGACGGCAAGCCGCAGATGTACTCGATAATGGGCGATTTGACGGGCTTTGCTCACCTCGACGTGGAGACTCCTCCCGATGACGCGCACTTCATGAAGAACGGCAATGCGACGTCTGTAGCGTGCGCGTGGCTCGACAGCAATTACGGCGTGTATACCTCCGAATCGAAGAAGTCGCTCAACTACACCACCGACGGCGGCGCTACGTGGAACAATATCCGCTTCCTGCCCGATAAGTCGCAGGGAGGCAGCGCGTGTATGTCCGCGGACGGAAAGACCATAATCTGGCGCCCGTCGACTCTCAGCGGCAAGCCATATATGACTCCCGACTACGGCGAGAAGTGGTACAGCTGCGAGGGTCTCAGCCTCGGCGCGACGGTCATCGCGGACAAGGTCGACCCCAAGAAATTCTACGCTGTCAGCAGCGGCAGCTTCTTCGCCTCCGAGGACGGCGGCTACAACTTCAAGTCCACAGGAGCAGTACTCACCGACAACAGCAAGCTCGTTGCGGTCGGCGGACATGAGGGGCACGTCTGGGCGTACAACGGCTCGTACCCGATGTACAGCGAGGACGGCGGCAAGAACTTCACCGTGCTGAAAACGGCGAATGCGAAGGCTCTGGGATTCGGCGCTCCCGAGAAGGAGGGCGATTATCCCGCGATATACATCATCGGCAACGACAACGTAGAGGGCAACGCCTCCCCGCACGGCGACGGCATCTACCGCTCGACCGACAAGGGCAAGACGTGGGTGCGCCTCAACGATGAACAGCACCTCTTCGGCAACATCACGCCCTCAATCACGGGCGACGGAAATGTTTTCGGCAGGGTATATTTCGCCACGAACGGACGCGGAATAGTTATGGGAGACGAAGCCGATAAATGACAGACAAGAGAAAAACAGCAATACTCGCGCTCGGAGCCGTGATGACTGCGGTGACAGTCGGCGTATCGGTCCTGCTGTCGACGGCGGTCGTCAACCGAAAGCGCTATCCCGTGTTCGGTGTGGATGTCTCGAACTATCAGGGCGAGGTCGACTGGCAGCGCCTCGAGGAGCAGGGCGTGCAGTTCGCGTACATAAAGGCTACCGAGGGCAGCGGCTACGTTGACGAGTCGGCGCGGCGCAATATCGAAGACTCCGCGCAGACAGGCATAAAGCGGTCGTGCTACCACTTTTTCAGCTTCGACAGCAGCGGTCACACGCAGGCGCAGAGCTTCATAAAGACGGTCGGCAGGGACGAGATAGACTTCCCGCCCGTGGTCGACATCGAATACTACGGCGACAAGCTGACAAACAAGCCGAGCCGTGAGGAGGCGGAGGCAGTGCTCCTGCCGCTCCTCGAGGAGCTGGAGCAGTATTACGGCGTCAAGCCGATGATATACACGACTCTGCCCGTGTATTACCGCTATGTGAAGCCGATTTGCGGGAGCGACTACCCGCTGTGGATTCGCTGCAAGCAGACCGAGCCCGATTTCGTGGACTGGACGTTCTGGCAGTACGACGACCACGGCGAGCTTGACGGCTACTACGGCGACGAGCGGTATATCGACTTCAACGTCTTCAACGGCACAGCCGAGGAGCTTGAAGAACTGACATTAAAATAATGTAGGGGCGCATTCCGTGCGCCCGCAAATATGCGAACGTCATACACGGGCGGCGAAACGCCGCCCCTACAAGATGTTAATTCAACCAAATGTAGGGGACGCCGCCCTCGGCGTCCCGCATTGAAACGTCAGCTATCGTGTTCGCAAACAATTCACTGGATTGTTTGCGAAGACCAAATTAATTGGAATTAGTTTTATGCCGCCCATAGAGCGGCACCAAGGGCTCTGCCCTTGGAACCCGCCAAGGACGCTGTCCTTGGAACCTGCGAGGCTCTGCCCTCGACCCGCAAGCCTTTGAAAAGGCTTGAGCGAAACTTTCGGTTTCGCGTTCAACTTTTTTTAATCGGAAGATACCTCCGCGCGAGAAGATGTTCGTGCGGCAAATCATACACCACAGGAGGTCACAATGAGACCATTTGAACTGATACCGCCCATAAAGGACTACATTTGGGGCGGGACACGGCTCCGCGAGGAGTACGGCAAGGTGAGCGCGCTCGACCGCCTCGCCGAGAGCTGGGAGCTCAGCTGTCACAAGGACGGCGTGAGCGTCATAAGCGGCGGCGAGTTCGACGGCATGACGCTTACCGAATTCATCGCGGCGCACCCCGAAGCCCTCGGCAAAAACTGCGCGCGCTTCGAGGACTTCCCCGTGCTGATAAAGCTGATAGACGCGCGCGACGACCTCTCCGTGCAGGTACACCCCGACGACGCCTACGCAAAGCGGGTCGAGGGCGGATACGGCAAGACGGAGGTCTGGTACGTCGTCGACTGCGACGAGGGCGCGGAGCTGATTTACGGCTTCGCGGAGGAGACCGACTCCGAGACCTTCCGCCGCGCGATAGAGGAGAATACGCTCCTTGACATCGTCAACCGCGTGCCCGTGAAAAAAGGCGACGTGTTCTTCATCGAGGCGGGAACGCTCCACGCGATAGGCAGGGGCATTCTCATCGCCGAGATACAGCAGAACTCCAATACCACCTACCGCGTCTACGACTACGGCAGGCTCGGAGCCGACGGCAACCCGCGCGAGCTGCACATAGACAAGGCTCTCGACGTTACCCGCTGTACGCCGCCGACCGTGAAGTACGGTCAGCCGCAGAGGATAAACATGGCGGGTATGTGGCGGACTCCGATAGCGGAGTGCGGGTACTTCTCCACCGAGAAGTTTGACATCTTCCGCAGTCTCATCGTCGGCAGTCCCGACAGCTTCACACATCTCCTCTTTCTTGACGGAGAGGCTGACATCGTGTACGGCGGCGAGACCGTCATACACGCCAAAAAAGGCTCAAGCGTATTTGTTCCCGCGGGGGCGGATACGTGCGATATAAAGGGCAAATGCTCAGTAATAATAACCAAAGAATCCAGAGGAGGAAATCAAAAATGAAATATTACGTAGGAATCGACCTCGGCGGTACAAACATCGTTGCAGGTGTAGTTGACGAGAACTACAACATCGTCGCTAAGGCAAGCACAAAGACAAACTGTCCGCGTCCCGAGAAGGAGATTGCGGAGGATATGGCTAAAATGGCTGTTCAGGCAGTCGAGAATGCCAACCTCACGCTCGATGACATCGGCTGGATAGGTATCGGCACTCCCGGTATCGCGAACAGCTCCACGGGTATCATCGAATACTCGAACAACCTCGGCTTCAAGGACACTCCCATGGTCAAGTACATCAGCGAGTTCGTCGGCAGGAGCGATATCCCCGTATTCATCGAAAACGACGCAAATGCGGCGGCTTACGGCGAGTTCGTTGCAGGTGCGGCTAAGGGCGCTCGCAATGCGGTATGCATCACGCTCGGCACAGGCGTCGGCGGCGGTATCATCATCGACGGCAAGATTTACGCAGGCTCCAACTTCGCAGGCGCTGAGATTGGTCACACCGTTATCGAGGTCGACGGAGCGCAGTGCTCGTGCGGACGCAAGGGCTGTTTCGAGGCTTATTCCTCGGCTACGGGACTTATCCGCATGACCAAGGAGGCTATGGCTGAGCACCCCGACAGCATCATGAACAAGTCCGCTGAGGAAAAGGGCAAGGTCACAGCGCGTACCTCATTCGACTGCATGAGAGCAGGTGATATCTACGCGAAGGCTGTCGTTGACAAGTACATAAAGTACCTCGCCGCGGGTATCACCAACACTATCAACATCTTCCAGCCCGACGTGCTCTGCATAGGCGGCGGCGTCTGCAACGAGGGCGACCCGCTTCTCCTGCCGATGAAGGCTCTCGTGGAGAAGGAGGTCTACACTCGCAATTCTCCCAAGAATACGAAGATAGTGATAGCCGAGCTCGGCAACGACGCGGGTATCATCGGCGCGGCATTCCTCGGACGCGCGAACGCATAATTATTATTGTAGGGGCGAGTTCCGCTCGCCCGCAAATTCGGCGAATAAATGTCGGGCGCACGGAATGCGCCCCTACATCGCTGATATCTTTGGCTATATGTTACAATTGCGGCGATGGCTGTTTGTACATATAGCCAAATTTTGTATCACGGTGCAACAATTTCTGCCTTTTCCGACACCCTATTAGTGAATCGATTCAAAGGAGGGATTCGCATGAATGATTTCTCCACAGATGTGAAGCTCGCGAGAGGCGGTGACTCCGCAGCATTTGCGCGGCTCTATTCTCTGGTATATAAGGACTTGTACCACATTGCTCTGTACAGTCTCAGAAGCTCCCACGACGCCTGCGACGTTGTCAGCGACACCGTCCTCGACGCGTTCACTACGATAGGCAAGCTCAAGGACGAAAAGGCGTTCCGCGGCTGGATAATGAAGATACTCTCCGCGAAGATAAAGCGCAAGCAGAGGGAGTATTTCGCGAACACTGCCGAGCTCACTGACGAGGAGCTCCCCGAGGAGGAATTCGGCTACGAGAACGTCGAACTGCACGAGGCAGTAGAGCGCCTCGACCCGCAGTCGCGGCTGATACTGTCGATGTCGGCGCTCGAGGGCTACACGGGTGACGAGATAGCGCAGATATGCGGCATGAACCCCGCAACGGTGCGCTCGCGGCTGTCGCGTATCAAGGAGCGGCTGAGACTCGAGCTGTCAGGTACATAATGTCCACACTCGCGGATAACAGAAAGGTGATGCACTATGAGAGAAAATGATGAGAAGCTGAGAGATATGCTCACGAGCGAGGAAGTCCCCGAGCAGCTCAGCCCCGAAAATATCAAGGTTATGCTCGACGAGAAGGCTCCCAAGAAGAGGCGGAGCGGTATCTCCGTGGCGAGCAGGATTGCCGCAGGAGCGGCGGCGTGCGCGGTGATAGCGGGCTCGTACGCGGGTACGGCTCAGCTGATGAAGGCGCGCAAAAACAGCGAGGGCTCGTCCGTCAGCACGCTCGACGGCAAGGGCAAGACACGTTCAAGCTCCAAGACCGTGCGCGTGGACGCTCCCTATATGAACGGCGCTGAGAGCTACGATGAGGTCTACGAGCTCATGAAGACAGCCTCCAAAAAGTGGGAGAGGGAGCAGAAGCGCATGGAGCGCGGCAACGTGACAGGCGGCTTCTTCAATTTCACGAATAAAGATAAAGAGGTTTCAGCCGTTGCTGATGAAGCAATGCCCGAAACAGTGTACGAAGAGGCGGAGGAGAGCGGCACTTCTGCTGTCCCTGCGACAGAGGCTCCCGATACTCCCGACTATTCCGAGACCTACGACCAGGAGGAAGGCGTGCGTGAGGCTGACATCGTCAAGACCGACGGCAATAACATCTACTACCTCTGGAATGACCGCGTCGACTATTACTATGATGAAGAAACAGACGCGTATGTCAACTCCTTCGACCATAACTTCCCGAAAATGGACATTGCGACTGTCAAGGACGGCGAATTCACGGGCTCCAAGACCCTCGACCTCACCCCCGACCTCACCGCATTTGACATAGAGGGCAGGTTTGACGTCACCGTCAGCGATATGTACATCTACAACGATATGATAGAGGTCATCGGCAGTGTCGGCTCGCAGTCCGCCTACTACTATGGACAGTACAATAAGCGCGCCTACTACATCGACGACGAGGGCGTGTATCACGCGCCTGTAAGCAGTACCTTCGTTTCCTTCTACACCAAGGGCGACGAGCCCGAGCTCATCGGCACGTATTTTCAGGACGGCTTCTACAATGACGTCAGGATAGCTCCCGACGGCTGTATGTACCTGATATCCACGTATAACACGGTCGATTTCAACAGCGTCGAGGACAAGAAGAACGTCGAGCGCTATATTCCCTGCTGCGGCACTGACGATGAGATAGAGTGCATACCTCCCGAGGACGTGCTCCTCCCGATACAGTCTCCCGACGCGAAAACTCTGCTGAGCTATACCGTCATCAGCGGTATCGACCTCAACGAGTCGGGCGAGTTCACTGTCGTTGACAACAAGGCGCTCGCGGGCTTCACGGGCACTATCTACAGCTCCGCGGACAACATCTATGCGGCAGTACAGAACGGCTCAGACTCCGATATCACGCGCATCGCGTTTGACAGCGGCAATATCGAGCCTATGGCTTCGGGTACGGTAGAGGGCTACGTCAAGGACCAGTTCTCGATGAGCGAGTATGACGGCTACTTCCGCATAGCGACCACGATAAACAAGTTCCACGACAACAGCTCGATAATAGGCGACATATTCAATACGAACGAGCCCTCCTACACCGAGCGCAACAACGCGGTGACAGTCCTCGATATGGACATGAACACCGTCGGCATGATAAAGGACTTCGGCGTTGACGAGCAGATAAAGTCCGTGAATTTCAGCGGCGATATCGCCTACGTCGTAACGTTCAGGCAGACCGACCCGCTGTTCGCGATAGACCTCTCCGACCCGACCGAGCCCGCTATCCTTGACGAGTTCAAGATAAACGGATTCAGCACCTATATGCAGAAGTGGAGCGACGGACTGCTCCTCGGCTTCGGAGTTGACGCTGACGATTCGGGCAGAACATCGGGCGTGAAGGTTGTTATGTTCGACAATTCCGACCCGAACGACCTGAAGGAGGTCGGCATAGAAAGGATTAATATACCTGACGGATATGTTTACTCGACTGCCAATTACGAGCGCAAGGCTCTGCTGATAGCTCCCGAGAAGAACCTCATAGGCTTCCCGATAACTATAAACGACTACACTGAATACGACGAGGATAACTCATATGTGTTCTACTCCTACGAGGACGGCGAGTTCGTCAAGCGCGGCGAGCTGAGCGTCAGCGCGAAGAGCATCTATGGCGCTGACAGAGCGCTGTACATCGGCGATTACGTGTACATCATGTCAGGCAGCCAGTTCGTCTCGGCAGACATCGAAAATATAGAGTATGTTGACAGCGTAGATTTTGAGTGAAGAACAAGGAAATAAAAATAACAGCCGCAGGGAGCTTACGCGCTTCCTGCGGCTGTTTTGCTGTGTGGTGTTACAGACCGAAATATTCTGCGATAGTCTTGGTTCCGCCTGTGGAGATGTAGGAGTAGTAGCCGAGTATCATCGAGGCGTCCTTCGCGTCGACGAGGGCGTCGCCGTTGATGTTGGCAGCCTTTTTCTGCTCGTCGGACAGACCTGAATCTCCGCCCGTCGACGACTTCGAGTACGCCGCGAGCACGAACGAAGCGTCCTTGGCGTCGACGCTGCCGTCATTGTTGGGGTCGCCGAGTGGTATGGTCGTTACAGGGGGAGTTGTGACCGTTGTTGTTACAGTTGTTGTTGCTGAGGTCGTGGTTGCGGATGTTGTGGAAGTCGTAGTAGTAGAGGTTGTGGTAGTTGTAGTAGTTGAGGTGGTGGTCGTCGTGGAGGTGGTCGTTGTTTCAGTTGAGGTCACAGGCTCGGTAAACGAAGTGCTGCTGACTATTTTATTATAGGTCGCATATGCTGCAGCAGGGTAGCTGTCCTTGTTGGGAAGCTTGTTGAACGTCTGCACGATGAGGTCGCCGCCCTTGTCCTTGATGCCGATGGTGTCGATGACCTTAGCAGCTATCGCTACGTGTCCCGCCTGAGTGGGGTGGAAGTCCATTTCCGAGCGTTCGCTCTGCATTTTCGTGAAGTACCAGCTGTATTTCGCACCCGATTCATCAAGGGAGGTAAAGTCTGTGTATACGTCTGCGATGAGTGCGCCGCCGAGGTCTGCTTCCATAAGCTGGTCGCGGAAGGACTCTGTTACAGCCGTAAATACAGATTGAAGCATATTCATGACTGTACGAGAATTTCCGGTATATGTTGTTTCATAATAAGAAGCCTCGAATTGAGCTGGGTCATATATCGTCTGATATACTACCTTGGTATCGGGATTTAGCGTCTTGATATCGGTGTTTATTTTCTCAATATTAGGTATGATGCGTTTCTCTATGATACGGTCATATAACGCCGCTTTTTCTTTCAGTTGTTCTTCTGTACCTGCAATTTCAAGTCGGAGTTTTTGAACGCTCGAAGCCAACGTTTGCGCTCCGCTTGCTGTGGAAGCATAGCTTTTTAGAGCTTCTCTATCAACAAGTCGGTTGATGTCAGCAAAGGTAGGTTTATCGGGAATATCGTCCTTAGTGTAGCCGCTTTTAAATGTGCCGCATTTCGCGCAGACTCTGAGTAGGTAATTCGACGCATATTGTAGCATATCATTTCCGCCGATAGACACGAGTACGTAATCCGCGTCCTTTATCGAGGCTGACATCTCAGCAGTCGGAGCTTCGAGCTTTGCGATGAGGTCAGCGGTCTCGTCGCCCGACTTCGCGAAGCTGTCGGTCTTGGCGCCGTAGTAATTGCCTACGATATCGCCGTAGCTGTGCTCGCCCTCGGCAAGTCCGTAGCCCGAAGCGATGCTGTCTCCGAGGACTACGATGTTCTTGATATCATCGGCGGCAGAGGAAGTCCCCGTGAAGGGAAGGGCTGCCGATACTGCAATAGCCGCAGATACTACTGCGGACAGAATCTTTTTCATATTATTATCCTCCTGATAGTTTTTGCGGAGCAGGTCCGCTGTATTAAAATTATATAATAAATCAAAAAATATGTCAAGTGCGGAGCGGAAGGTAAATAAAACCGCAGTCCGAGCTCTGCCGCGAGAAAAAACACTTCACTTTTTCCGCGCGATGTGCTATAATATTAATACTGTCAATAATTCGGAGGAAATAAATGAAAATACAAGACCTCAGATATACGCGATATACGAAGGAAAGATACCTGACGGCTTTCCTGCTCGGATTCTTCGTGCTGCTGCTGTCACTGCTGCCCGTTATGGTGTGTGAGCGCGGCTTCTTCATATACTACGGCGACTTCAACGCTCAGCAGATACCGTTCTACAGCCTCTCAAACGACGCTGTCCGCTCGGGACAGCTCGGCTGGAACTGGTTCACCGACCTCGGCTCGGACTGGCTGACCTCGTACTCGTTCTATCTCGCCGCGAGCCCCTTCTTCTGGCTGACCACGATACTTCCGCGGGTTACGGTGCCGTATATGATACCGTTTCTGCTCGCGCTCAAGCACGGGCTCGCCTCGCTGACCGCATACGCCTATATACGCCGATTTGTCCGCGGCAAGGAGGCGGCGCTCGTCGGAGCACTGCTCTACTCGTTCTCGGGCTTTCAGGTGTTCAACCTCTTCTTCAATCACTTTCAGGACGTCACTGCGCTGTTCCCGCTGATGCTGATAGCTCTCGAGGAGAACATCAACAACCGCCGCCGAGGATGGTTCGCGCTCATAGTTGCGCTGATGGCGGCGCTGAACTACTACTTCTTCGCGGGCGAGGCGGTGTTCCTCATCATCTACTTCTTCATGCGCCTGCCGTGCAGGGACTTCCGCGCCTCGTGGAGCCGCTTCCTCGGACTGCTGTTCGAGGCTGTCATAGGCTCGTGCATAGCGTGCATAGTGCTCGTACCGTCGGCGCTCGCGATACTCGGCAACTACCGCGTGAACGAGCGCGTGTGGGGAAGCGACTGGCTGTTCTACTCCGAGCCTTCGCGAGTTATCCGCGTGATACAGACCTTCTTCATGCCGTCGGACGCTCCCGCCCGCCCGAACCTCTTCAAGAGCGAGCAGGCGAAGTGGTCGTCGGTGGGAGGCTACTTCCCGCTGTTCGGTATGCTCGGAGTCATTGCGTTCGTGCGCGCTCACAGGAAGCACTGGGCGGTGCGGATATCGCTGTTCTGCGCGGTTTGCGCGTTCGTGCCGATACTGAACAGTATGTTCTACACATTCAACGCCTCGTACTACGCCCGCTGGTTCTTCATGCCGATACTGATACTGGCGATGATGACGGCGGTCGCGCTCGACGACGAAAAGGCGGACTTTGCTCCCGCGATAAAGCTCTCGGCGGCAGCTCTCGCGGTATTTGCCGCGATATCGCTCATACCCGAGCAGAAGGACGGCAAGCTCAGCTTTTTCACCTTCCCGTATGATATGCTGTACTTCTGCGTACAGCTCGGTGTAGCCGCGGCATTCCTCGTATTCGCGGCATATCTGCTCAGACGCCGCAGGCGGGGACGCCCCTTCGGGTGGCTGGCAGTCGTGAGCACCGCCCTCGCGAGCATGATGTGCATACTCATGGTCGTCGTATACGGAGCGGTAACTCCCAAGGACGCGCGCGAGTACATCGACTCCGCGATAAGGGGCGGGGACGACGTGTACGAGACCGTTTCCGAGGACAGCTTCTTCCGCGCGGACATCTCCGAGAACTGCGACAATTACCCGATGCTGTGGGGACTGCCCTCAATGCGCTGCTTCCAGAGCGTGGTCAGCACGTCTATCATGGAGTTCTACGACAGCATAGGCATACAGCGCGACGTCGCCTCGCGCCCCGATATATCGCACTATACCCTCCGCGGACTGCTCTCCGTCAAGTACTTCTACCGCGAGATACGCGAGGGCTATTCGCTCGAGGATATGCGCGCGGGAGTTAGCCCGCCGTCCTCGTCCGAGAGCAAGGAAAAGAAGTTCGAGCTCGAAGCCTCAAAGGTCGATATCACGAAGTATCTGGCGGGCTTCGAGTATGTCGGCTCGACGGACTATTTCGAGATATACGAGAACAAGCTCTACGTTCCCATGGGCTTCACGTATGACACATACTTCCCCGAGTCGAAGGCGAAGGATATGTCTGACTCCGCGAGAGAAAGACTGCTGATGAAGGCGCTCGTCCTCACCGACGAGCAGATAGAGCGTTACGGCAGCCTCATGGAGGAGCTTCCCGCCGAGAGAGCCGTGAAGCTGAACAAGTCGGACTATGAACGCTTCTGCCGCGAAAAGCAGCATCACTGCGCGGACACGTTCACCTATGACTCGCACGGCTTTACGTCCGAGATAACGCTCGACGAGCCGCGGCTGGTGTTCTTCAGCGTGCCGTACAGCGAGGGCTGGACAGCCGAGGTCAACGGCAAGCCCGCTGACGTGGAAAAGGTCTCCTACGGCTTCATGGCAGTGAGGGCTGACGCGGGCGGGAACGTGATAAAGTTCCGCTACAGGACGCCGGGTCTGCGCACGGGAGAGTTCATCACGCTCGGCGCGGCGCTGATACTGGCGGCGTACCTGCTGATAATGCGCTTCATCGACCGCAAACGCCGCGGCGATACGACGCTCAGCCACTATTATGACTACGAGCCGCTCGACAAGGTGACAGCTTCCGAGGTCTACACGCGGAGCTTCATCAGGGACGGCGAGAATAAAACGAAATGAGGTATTACTATGCATCTGGAAGAAAAAACGCTTAGCAGCGAAACGGTTTTTGAGGGCAAGATATTCACGATAACGCATGACACGGTCGAGCTCGAGAACGGCAGCACCGCTGTCCGCGACTGCCTCCTCCACCACGGCGGAGTGTGCGTGCTCCCCGTGACCGAGAACAACGAGGTCTACCTCGTCAAGCAGTTCCGCTACCCGTTCCGCACGGTGACGCTCGAGGCTCCCGCGGGCAAGCTCGAAAAGGGCGAGGACCACGCGGAGTGCGGCAGGCGCGAGCTCCTCGAGGAGACGGGCTGTACCTGCTCGGACTACACCTTCATCGGGGAGATGCTCCCCACTCCCGCGTACAACACCGAGATAACGTATATGTACCTCGCACGCGGGCTCTCCTTTGACAAGCAGTCCCTCGACCCCGACGAGTTCCTCGACGTGGTGAAGATGCCGCTCGCAGAGGCTGTGGAGCGCGTCATGGACGGCACTATCCGTGACGGCAAGACGCAGATAGTCCTGCTCAAAGCGGCGAGGTTCCTCGGCATCTGACCATATAAACAGCAACAAAAAAGGCAGTACCCGTCGGTACTGCCTTTTGTACGTTTTATTCTTCGTCGGAGCTGTCGCCTGTCTCAGCTGCTTCCTCTGCGGCTTCGAGTGCTGCCTGCTTCTCGTAGGCGTCGAGGATAGTCTCCTCGAACATTCTGCGTGCTGAGGCCGAAATGGGGTGGATTATGTCGCGGAACACGCCGTTCTCGTCTTTTCTGCTCGGCATCGCGACGAACAGCCTCTCGTCGCCCTGTACGACCTTGATATCGTGAACAGCGAGCATATCGTCGATAGTGACGGAAACGACAGCGCGCAGTCTGCCCTCTGACAGCATCTTTCTGATCTTTACATCTGTAATGTTCATGTTTTTCCTCCTTTCGGGAAATTTCTATTCTCTTTAAAGCGTTGACCGCCGCATATTTTCCATGGTTACTCAATAAAATATGCTTTTGCATTATTATAACATATTAATCTAAAAAATGCAATACTAATTTGAAATAATTAAAAAAATATTTTCCAATGTAAACCTTTGAAGCGGTAAAGCGGTGACATTCGCCCCCGAATACGCGCCGATTTTATTGTAGGGGCGCCCTTTGGGCGTCCGCAAATCCCGAAAACACCAACGGTATTGTTTTGTAGGGAGCGCCGCTCTCGGCGCTCCGCATTAAAACGGTGCATTCTCGCCTCATTTACCATTTGTTTCGGATTCGTTTGTTGTCCGTGAAGGGCAAAGGAGACAACCTTCGGGACAAGGAGGGGGAGAAAAACTAAACTGGAACAAAAATCGACATTTCTCCCCCTCCTTTTCCCTACGGTTTTCCCCTTTGAATCTCTT
The DNA here is from genome assembly GCA_000701945.1 of Anaerotruncus sp. MC2020. GTDB lineage: Bacteria > Bacillota > Clostridia > Oscillospirales > Ruminococcaceae > Ruminococcus > Ruminococcus flavefaciens_B. Next base: position 83,268 of record JNKE01000016.1, on the reverse strand, counting down.
TTCCCTCTCCCTTTTTCTCCTCCTCATTGTCGATTTTTGCCCCTTCTTCGCCGTCCTTCGACGGCTGACATTGGAAGGAAAAAGGCTTTGTTTTGAATTTAGCTTCCCGCCGAAAGCAGACTTTGCCGTTTGTACAGAGTGAGCGAGCTTGCGAGCGGCAACGAATTTCGGGTTCAAAGGGACTGCGTCCCTTTGCAGGGTCTGGGACAGAGTCCCGAAAGAAAGAACATTTATTCAAAGAAACACTTGAATTATTCTGACAAATATAGTATAATAATAAAATAGGTATAATATTGCTAAATTTACAAATCAATGAAAAGGTGATATCAATTGGATAAAAGTATCCTTAATATTCTTGAGGGCAAGAAGCATATACACTTCATCGGTATCGGCGGCTCGGGTATGTACCCGCTCGCGCAGATACTCCACGGGCAGGGCTACTACCTCACGGGCTCGGACAACAACGAGACCGAGACCCTCGACGCAGTCCGCAAAATGGGCATTCCCGTGTTCATCGGACAGCGCGCCGAGAACATCGAGGGGGCTGACCTCATCGTCCACACAGCCGCTATCATGGCTGACAACCCCGAGCTCATGGCGGCGAGAGCGAGCGGAGTACCCGTGCTGGAGCGCGCCGACCTCCTCGGCATTGTGACGAGTTGGTACGGCAACGCGATTTGCGTCTCGGGTACGCACGGCAAGACCTCCACGACCTCGATGATAACGCAGATACTCGTCACCGCAAACATCGACATATCCGCGTATATCGGCGGTAAGCTCCCCTGCATAGGCGGAAGCGGCAAGTCGGGCACGAGCGATATCCTCGTGTGCGAGTCCTGCGAGTTCGAGGACCACTTCCTCAAGTTCTACCCCGATATATCGGTAATTCTCAACATCGACGCCGACCACCTCGACTACTTCGGCACGCTCGATAACATCATAAAATCGTTCCATAAGTTCAACGAGAACACCTCGAAATGCATCATCATCAACGGCTCGGACGCCAACTCGATGAAGTCGCTCGAGGGCATAACGGGCAAGGAGGTCATCACCTTCGGCAGGGACAGCTCCTGCGACTACTACCCCGAGAACGTCAAGCACGAAAATGGCTTGCTTACGACGTATGACGCGATGTACCGCGGCGAGAGGCTCGGTACGATAACGCTCCACGTCGCGGGAATCCACAACGTCCTCAACTCGCTCGCCGCAGTCGCCGCCGCAAGATATGTCGGAGCGGACTTTGCGGCTATACAGCAGGGTCTCGAGGACTTCCGCGGAGCTAAGCGCCGCTTCGAGAAGCTCGGCTTCGAGAAGGGAATAACCGTCGTCGACGACTACGCTCACCATCCCACAGAGCTCGAAGCTACGCTGAATGCGGCTATGGAGATGAACTTCCGCAATGTTTGGGCGGTGTTCCAGCCGTTCACGTTCAGCCGCACCAAGCTCCTGCTCGACGACTTCGCGCGCGTGCTGCAAATTCCCGACCATGCCGTCCTCACAGACATCATGGGCAGCCGTGAGAAGAACACCTACGGCATATTCACGCGTCACCTCGCGGAGAAGATACCGAACTGCATATGGTTCCCGCAGGACGAGTCCGCGGAGTGGACGGACGAGCGCAAATACGCCAATTTTGAGCAGATATGCGACTATGTGTGCGAGCACGCGCAGGAGGGCGACCTCGTTATCACCCTCGGCTGCGGTGACGCCTACAAGATAGCGAAAATGATACTGAAAAAGCTGGCAGAGGAGGAATAATATGTCCAAGGAAAAGGAACTTGAGGTCTTCAATTTTATCAAGAGCCGTCTCAGCGAGGGCATATCCCCGTCGGTGCGTGAGATAATGGACGCTGCGGGCTTCAAGTCCACGTCCACGGCTCATCGCTACATCAATGCACTTGTTGACGAGGGCTTCATCGAGAAGTCGGACAGCCTCAACCGCTCGCTCCGTCTGCCGAACAGCTCGTCGGCATCGGTGCCGATAATGGGTACGGTCACTGCGGGTCAGCCTATCACTGCCGTTCAGGACATCACAGGCTACCTCGGATTCGAGGCTCCCGGCTGCGACCCGAACGACCTGTTCGCACTGAGGGTACGCGGCGAGAGCATGATAAATGCGGGCATTCTCGACGGCGACATCGTCATCGTGCAGCGGACGGAATACGCCGAAAACGGCGACATCGTCGTTGCCTTTGTCGACGGCGAGGAGGCTACGGTCAAGCGCTTCTACAAGGAGAGGGGCTGCTACCGTCTACAGCCCGAGAATGATACGATGGAGCCCATTATCCTCGATGAGTGCGAGATACTCGGAAAGGTCATCGGTCTGAAGAGATACTACTAAAGGTAATTGGATATGAAAAGAAAAGCAGCAGCAGTCACAGCATTTTGTTTTTTAGCAGCTATAACACTCGGCGCGTGCGGACATGACCCGCTCATGGAGGAGGAAATAGAAATACCCGAGCCCGTCACGACCGCCGAGATGCCGACCGAGGAGGAGACCGAATCTCCAACTGAGGAGGAGACGACCGAGGAATGTATGCCTCCGCAGCCCGTGATAGAGCTCGGTACAGGCGGAGATACCTTCACAGTCGCCTCGTGGAATTACTACGATGCGCCCATACTTCTCGGCAACTGGCTCGGTGTGGACGCCGACGACGTCAAGAACAGCAAGGGGCTCAAAACTCCGTGGGGGTCAAGAGTCAAATTCGTCTGCTTCAATACCTTTGGCGCAAATGCCTCGGAGTGTTACGACAATATGGTGAACAAGGGCGATGACCTCGACGTCTTCCTCATCGAACCCGACTGGGCGCTCCCGCTGCTCAATGACGATACGCGCACAGCTCCGCTCTCTGCGCTCGGCTTCACCGAGAACGACACCAACGATATGTACCCGTTCACGGTCGAGCAGGGCAGAAACAATGACGGAGTACTGAAGGCTCTCACATGGACAGCGAGCTCGGGCTGCTTTGTCTACAATGCCGACCTCGCGGAGCAGTACCTCGGCGTGCTGAATACCGAGGAGATGCAGCAGATAATAAGGGATTGGGACAGCTTCGCAGAATCTGCCGCAGAGGTCGCCGAGCGTTCAAACGGCAAGGTCGCGCTCGCTGACTCTGTCGACGGTATGTGGCAGGCTTATTCGTGCAATATGTCTATGCCGCTCGTTGTGGACAACCAGCTCGTCCTCGGCGACGAGGTCAAGCGCTTTGCCGATATGGCAAAGAAGCTCTGGGATTGCGGCGGCGTTTCGGCGTGCGGTCAGTGGAGCGACGATTGGTACACCAGCGGCAGGGAAGGCTCGACTATGGGCTATTTCACGCCGATATGGGCGTTTGCGGATGACAGCTTCATTATGGAAGCGTCCGACGGCGAGTACAGCTGGTCTGTTTGCGAGGGTCCCGCGCCCTACTGGTGGGGCGGCACGTTGATTGCCGTTGACCCGCATACCGACAACGGCGACGAGGCTCGCGACTTTATCGTCTCGGCTGTCCTTGACAGAGAAAATCTCAGGAAGTGCGCGTCTCAGGACGCATACCTCCCGAACAGCGTTACCGAGTCTATGGAGCTTGCCTCCGAGGGCTTTGTATACAGCAGTAAAGTCTCCGAGCACTTCGGCGGACAGTGCTATTTCGAGCCGCTTATTACCAATGCGCGGTCTCTCGACCTGAAGCACAATCTCTCGGAGTATGACAGCGGCATCAAGTCGTCGATACTGAAATATTTAGTCGAGAGCTATCTCAAGGAAGGCTACAGCTGGGACGAGACCGTCTCGAGGATAGACGAGGACGTATGCTATACGTTCCCGACGCTTGATGCGTCACATTAACAGGATAAACAGGCGGTAAATGCCGCAGAAAGGAAGATACAAAAATGCTCAACGAAGTGAAAGTGATGATTTGCGGAAAGGAGTACAAGCTCAGGACGTCTGAATCGCCCAACTATGTTTACTCGCTCGCAAGAGTGCTCGAGGCGAAGATTGACGAGATAGTCAACGCGGGAAGCGGCTCCTCGCCGTATACGGCTTCAATTATGGTAGCCCTCGCGCTCCTCGACGACCTCAACAAGTCGAATCAGCGCCTTGAGAATATCCGCACACAGACCAAGGAGTACGTCGACGAGGCGGGCAAGACCCGTATCGAGCGCGACGCTGCGGTCAAGGAGATAGAGGCTCTCAAGGCTAAGATAGTGCAGCTTGAAAATATGGTCAAGCTCAAGCAGCTCAAGGACAGCATATGAGTCAAACGCCCGAGATTCTCGCTCCTGCGGGCAGTCCCGAGACGCTGACAGCCGCTCTGCGGGCGGGCGCTGACGCCGTATATGTCGGCGGTAAGCGCTTCTCCGCGCGAAGCAGTGCCGCAAACTTCTCGGACGAGGAGCTCACGGAGGCTCTGCGGCTCTGTCACAGCTACGGCGCGAAGCTCTATCTTGCGGTGAATACGGTCATTTCCGACGACGAGGTGCAGAGCTTCGCCGACTATATCCGCCTGACCTCCGAGCTCGGAGTCGACGGCTACATAGTGCAGGACTGGGGCGCAGCGCAGATAATGCGCAGTGTCGTCCCCGACGCGGTGCTGCACGCCTCGACGCAGATGTCGGTGCATACCGCCGCCGCCGCGAGGCTGCTCCGCAGTCTCGGCTACGTGAGGGTAGTTCCCGCGCGTGAGCTCGGCAAAGATGTGCTGGAGCGCATCTGCCGCGAGGACGTCGAGGTCGAGGTCTTCGTACACGGCGCGCTGTGTATGTCGGTGTCGGGACAGTGCTATATGTCGGCAATGATTGGCTCGCGCTCCGCGAACCGCGGCTGCTGCGGACAGGCTTGCCGTCTGCCGTTCTCGGCGGCGGGAAATAAGGGCGCAGCGGCTCTCTCGCTCAAGGATTTATCCCTCCTCGGACGCACGGACGAGCTCCGCGAAATAGGCGTAGATTCGCTGAAAATAGAGGGCAGGATGAAGCGCCCCGAGTATGTGGCTTCGTCGGTGAATGAGCTGAAAAAAGCTCTCGGCGGCGAAAAGCCCGATATGCAGCTCCTGCGCGGGATATTCTCCCGCAGCGGCTTCACGGACGGCTATTTTACGGGGAAAAGGCAGGATATGTTCGGCGTTCGCGAGAAGGACGACGTCACCGCCGCCCGCACGCTGATACCGCAGATTCACGAGCTCTACCGCTCGCCGCGGCAGGTGCACACAGTCGATATGCACGCCGTCGTCAGGGCAGGGAAGCCGATATCTGTGACGGGCGTATGCGGCGATATATCGGCGACTGTGACGGGTGACGCACCCGCCGCCGCTCAGAATCGCCCGACGGATATCGCTGCCATAGAGAAGCAGCTCTCGAAGCTCGGCGACACCGTGTTCACGCTCGGACAGCTCACAGCCGACATCGGCGACGGAATTTTCGTCCCTGCGGGCAAGCTCAACGAGCTCCGCAGACAGCTCGCTGACAGGCTCACGGAGGCGGTCATAGAGCGCAATACGCCGCGATATCACGCGGACGGCACGCTCTCCGAGCTGCCGCTGGTCAAGCGCAGTCCCCGCGTGGGAGCGCTCCCCGTGAGGACGTACTGCCGCACCGCCGAGCAGGCAATCGCCGCCGCGGAGCTGTCGCAGTATGTGATAGTGCCCGAAAATATCATAGATGAAACGCTCATGAGCCGCGTAGCTCGCGAGAAAATCATAATTTCCCCGCCGCGCTTCATTTCCGACGAGGACAGGCTATCCGCCCGTCTTGCGGAGCTGAAAAGCCGCTTCGGGCTCGACAGGCTCTACTGCCACACCCCCGACAGCATTGCGCTCGGAAAGGCGCTCGGGATGAGGCTGCACGGCGGCTTCACGCTCAATGTGTACAACTCCTACAGCGCGGAATATCTGCGCTCGCTCGGACTTGAGGACTGCGTGTTCTCGATAGAGGCGACCGCGGAGCAGTTCGCGAAGGCGCGCACCGTGCTCCCGCTCGGAGCCGTCATATACGGCAGGCTCCCGCTCATGCTCACGCGGAACTGTCCGATAAAAAACGAGGTCGGCTGTGCGAAATGCACGGGTCATCTCATCGACCGCACGGGGCGGATGCTACCCGTCGCGTGCTCGAAGGAGTACGTCGAGGTGCTCAACTCCGATGTGCTGTACATGGGCGACAGGCTCGCGGAGCTCACACGCGCGGACTTCGGGCTGATATTGCTCCACGATGAGGACGCGGAGGCTGCAAAAGCCGCAATATCGGGCAGAAAGCCCGACGTAAGCATCACCCGAGGACTTTACTACAGAGGTATTGAATAATGAAACTGACATTCAAAAAGCTCAGCGACAAGGCGGTCATTCCGACGAGGGCGACCGCGGGCAGTGCGGGCATGGACATCTGCGCCTGCCTCGACGAGCCCGTGACTCTCGCTCCGAACGAGATACGCATGATACCGACGGGGCTCACTGCCGAGTCGGACTGCACCGACGTAGCGATGCTGATATACCCGCGCTCGGGACTGTCCACGAAGTACGGCGTATCGCTCGCGAACTGCGTGGGCGTCGTCGACAGCGACTACCGCGGGGAGTGGTTCATACCGCTCATAAATCACGGGAGCAGGGACTTCACCGTCGAGCACGGCATGAGGATCGCCCAGCTCATTCCCACCAAGGTCATTTTTCCCGAGGTCGAGGTCAGCGACTCCCTCACCGAGACAGACAGAGGGAGCGGCGGATTCGGCTCATCGGGAATGTAGAGCTTTTCTTAATAAAAGCTCTGAGATACATACAAAACCATACTAAAACAAAAGTAAAGGAGAATCATTATGAACAAGGTCATCTATATGTCATTCCTCGCGATAAGCGCTATTGTGCTCGGAGGCTTCTTCGGCGGACTCGTCGACGGCGCGGCAGGACTCAGCTTCCTCGCCTATTCCAAGACGTTCGCATTCGAGCCCGGTACCGTAGACCTCGGGATATTCACGTTCACCTTCGGTGTGAGCCTCAGCATCAATATCTCGCAGATACTGCTTATCATCATCGCTATCATCATCTACTACAACACTGCTCCGAAGCTCTTTACTCCCAAAAAATAATCCACAGTTTTTGTATCTGACCGCATACATAAGTTTCGGATTTTTTACAAATTTCCCGCAAGGATAAAATTCTCAGCGAAAAATATTGTCTAAATGCGGCTTTGGTGATATAATAATAAAGTTAGAGTTAAGACAAAGGAGCCAAATAAATGTTTACAAAGGACATCGGAATCGACCTCGGCACCGCCAATACCCTCGTGTATCTGCGCGGCAAGGGCATTATAATAAGAGAGCCTTCCGTGGTCGCCGTAAATACAAGAACGGATAAAACGCGCTATGTCGGCATGGAGGCGAAGGAGGTCATTGGACGTACTCCCGGCTCTATCGTAGCCGTGCGCCCTCTCAAGGACGGCGTTATCGCCGACTTCGACATCGCCACAACTATGCTTCAGGAGTTCATAAAGAAGGCTCTGAAGGGCACGATACTGACAAAGGCTAACGTCATAATCTGCATACCCTCGGGCGTTACGGCTGTAGAGCGCCGCGCCGTCAGGGAGTCCTGCAAGAAGGCGGGAGCCAACAACGTCCTCATCATTGAGGAGCCTATGGCTGCCGCGATAGGTGCGGGTCTGCCGACCAATGACCCCGCGGGCAGCATGATAGTCGATATCGGCGGCGGCACAAGCGAGGTAGCCGTCATAGCGCTCGGAGGCATCGTAGCTTCGCGCTCGATTCGCTGTGCGGGCGACGAGTTCGACACCGCTATCATCAACTACATCAAGAAGAAGTACAACCTCCTCATAGGCGAGAGAACTGCCGAGAATATCAAGATAGAGATAGGCTCCGCTTTCCCGAGCGACAAGGAGGATACCATGGAGATAAAGGGCAGGAACCTCCTCAACGGTCTGCCCGAGAATGTGACCGTGAACTCCGCAGAGATACGCGACGCGCTCGTTGAGCCGCTCGCCAAGGTCATAGACGCGATAAAGGCTACGCTTGAGGAGACTCCCCCCGAGCTGTCTGCGGATATCATCGACCACGGCATAACCCTCGCGGGAGGCGGCGCTCTGCTGCGCGGTCTCGACAAGCTCATCAACCGCGAGACCAGTATGCCCGTTTATATCGCCGAGTACCCGCTCGACTGCGTCGCGGAGGGTACGGGCAAGATACTTGAGAACATCAGCGACTATCAGGACGCGCTCACGGATAACGTCAAGTATTACTAAGGAGGCTCTCAATGCGTGAATTTTTGAAGAGCACCCGATTCAAGGTACTGCTTGGCTTCCTCGCGTTCCTCGTCGGGATAATGATATATGCCGTAACAAAGGGCGGCTATTCGCTGTCGGGAGCTTCGTTCGTACAGACAGCCACAAAGCCCTTCCGCTATGTGAGCAACGGCATATCCATGAAAATGGAGCGCGTGACCGACAGGATAAGCCACGCCGACGCCTACTACGAGGAGAATCAGCAGCTGAAAAAGCAGATAGGTGAGCTCAACAAGCAGCTCACCGACTACGATGACCTCAAAAAGGAGGTCGAGGAGCTCCGAAAGCTGGTAGTCATCAAGGAGCAGCACCCCGACGAGATATTCTCTCAGCCCGCAGAGGTGCTCGGATATATCACAAATGACCCGTTCATGGGCTTCACGATAGACAAGGGCTCGCATGACGGCATAAAGCCGTACTGCCCTGTCATCACTCCCGAGGGCGTTGTCGGCATCACTATCGAGGTGTCCGCTACGACCTCCACCGTCCGCACTATACTCTCTCCCGACCTCTCCATCGCGGCGGTATGCTCATCCACGAGCACGGACTTCGGTATCGTCGAGGGCACGGTGCTGACCGCTGAAAAGGGCAATACCAAGCTCACACATCTCAGTCCCGACCACAAGCTCAAGCAGGGCGACCTCATCATCACCTCGGGCAACAGCGGACTTTTCCCCAAGGATATGGCGATAGGCACAGTGAAGAATACGGGCTTTGAGGCGAACGGGCTCTCCGCCTGCGCCGAGATAGAGCCGTGTACGGACATCAAGCGCCTTAGCACGGTGTTCGTGATACTCGACTTCACAGGCAAGAAGGAGGACGCAGATGCGGCTAAAGACACCCCGTGAGAAGCGTATCCTCTACACTAAGACCACGGTGCGCTGGATACTCTACTATCTGTTGATATTTCTCTTTTTCACTATCATGACCTCGGGCACGTACACCAAGCCCATGCTGCTCGTGCCTGCGGCTATATGCGTGGCTATCGGCAACGACGTCATGGCGGCAGCCGTCACGGGAGCGGTTTGCGGCTTCCTCACGGATATGGCGTGCGGACGGCTTTTCGGCTACAATGCGGTGCTGCTGACTGTGTTCTGCGTGGCGGCTTCGCTGATATTCGAGCTTTACCTGCGCAACAAGTTCGTGAACTACCTGTGGATAACGGCGATAGCTTCCTTTTTGCAGTGCTGGCTCGACTACAAGTTCTACTACGAGATATGGGACTATGAGAACGTCGGACGCATATTCACTCATGTCAGCCTGAAGGTATGGGTGCTGACAGTGGTGGCGTCTGTGGTCGTGTACGCGATGTACAGGCTGATAAACCGCTTCCTCATGCCCAAGGAGCACCTCACTATCGAGGAGGTCATCAAGACGTCGTGACCACCGCGCGGTCACATCTATAAAGGAGCAACAAGTGAAAAGCATTACCGATAATATCAAATCCATAATCATCGTTATCATCGTCGTTCTGCTCGGTACGTTCGCGTCGATGAGACTGATGAAGATACAGGTCGTCGGAAGCGATGAGATAGTCACCCGCAAGACCTACGGAAGCGATGCCCTCACCTATGTGCGCGAGATAACTCCCACACGCGGCGAGATAATGGACTTCAACGGCAATGTCCTCGTCGAGAACACCACCCGCTGTGACATCGTCCTGCAAAAGGCGTTCTTCCCTGAGGATATCGCCGAGGGCAACAAGTGCCTCCTCAAGATATACAAGGCTCTTCTCGACCGCGGCTACGTCTTCGAGGACACTCTCCCCATAACGCGCACTATGCCCTATGAATACACCGAGGAGGACGTCGCGGAGGTAGTGGAATCGCTCAACCTCAACGTCTACGCGACTGCCGACAACTGCATTGACAAGCTCATCTCCGACTATAAGATAGACGACAGCTATACCCTCGACGAGAAGCGTATCATCGCGGGTATGCGCTATACCATGATGGATAAGGACTTCTCCTACAGCCTCGACCTCGTGCTCGCGAAGAATGTCGACCACCAGACCGTCGTCGATATGAAGGAGCTCGGCAACTTCTGCCGCGGCATAGAGGCAGTCGACGCCGCCGAGCGCAAGATAGTCCGCGGAGATATACTCCCGCATGAGATAGGCGTTATCGGTCCTATCTACGCCGAGGAGTACGACGACCTCAAGGACAAGGGCTACGCGATGAACGACGAGGTCGGCAAGAGCGGCATCGAGCTCGCCATGGAGAAGGAGCTCCGCGGCAAGGCGGGCACCGAGGAGGTCACCGTCATAGACGGCGCTATCGTCGACGTCAAGACCCGCGAGGAGACTGTCCCAGGCGAGAGCGTCAAGCTCACGGTCGACGGCGCGTATCAGCTCAAATTGCAGGGCATCCTCGACAACTTCCTGAAAACTCACCCCTACTATAACGGCAACAAGGTCAACAAGGGCGCGCTCGTCGTGCTCGACGCGAAAACAGGTGCGGTCAAGGGCATGGCTACGGCTCCGACCTACAACCTCAAGGACATGGCTGAGGACTACGATTCCCTCGTCAAGGCGGAAAATTCCCCGATGTTCAACCGCTGTACGTGGGGTCAGTACCTCCCTGGCTCGACCTTCAAGACCATTACCGCTACTGCGGGGCTGAACGAGGGCGTCATCACGGGCGAGACGACCTTCAACTGCACGAGAAATTATGAGTTCTACGGCGGAAAGTTCCAGTGTACGGGATATCACGGCGCTATCTCCGTAAGGCGCGCTATCGAGGTGTCGTGCAACATCTTCTTCTATGAGACTTCACGCAACCTCGGCATCGACAACATCACCAAGTACGCCAAGCTCTACGGTCTCGGAAGCAGTACGGGAATCGAGACGGGCGACGCGGCGGGCTTCCTCTGTAACCCCGAGACCTTCGCCGAGCGCGGTCAGCCGTGGTACATCGGCTACGTTATACAGGCGGGTATCGGTAACCAGGACTGCGGCTTCACTCCGCTTCAGCTCGCTAACGCCGCCGCTACTATCGGAAACCGCGGCGTGCGCTACAAGACCTACCTCGTGGACAGCCTCTACACCTACGGCTCGAACGAGCTCGTCAAGAAGACCAAGCCCACAGTTGCGGACAAGATAGACCTCAACTACGACTACGTTTACGACTATGTGGTCGGCGGTATGATAGACGCGGCGAAGGCTTGCCCCGTGCCGTATGAGCTCACAGACCTCGGATTCAACGTCGCTATCAAGACGGGTACTCCGCAGACCGACATGAACGATAAAAACAAGCAGAACTCCGTATTCATCGGCTTCGCTCCCGCGGACGACCCAGAGATAGCCTTTGCGGGCGTCATCGAGGGCGGTGAGTATTCCAAGTACATGATACGCGACATGATTCTCTCGTATCAGCAGTGCTACGGACTCAACGGCGTAAAGCCCTCGGCTCAGCTCCCTGCTGAGGTCAGAAACGGCACTACTGCGCCTGCTGAAACGACTACCACCGCGAGAAACAGCTCAGCGGCGACAACTACCACGACCTCGACCAAGACTACGGCCGCGGCTCAGCAATAATAATGTACAGGCAGCTTCGGCTGCCTGTTTTTTTGTCAAAACGAGTTTGTGTCAGCCCTCCCGCGGGACACATATAATAAAACGGCAGGGGAGACCTGCCGATAAAAGGAGGGAATATAATGGCGACATTCTATAATCAGGCTACGCTTTCCTATAACGGAAACGTGACCGTTTCAAATATCACAGCAGGCGAGATACTCGATGTGGTATCCGCGTCTAAAACTCCGCTGACAGAGACTTACTCTCAGGGTGCGGACATCGCATACGCGATAAGCGTGCTCAACACTGGCACGACCGACCTTACGGGGCTGACCGTCACCGACGACCTCGGAAGTTACAGCTTCGGCGACCCTGCGAGCGAGCTCGTCCCGCTGACCTACGTCGAGGACTCCGTCAAGCTGTTCGTCAACGGAACATTGCAGGCGGCTCCGACCGTGTCGACTGCCGACGGGCTCACATTCTCTGGCATTTCCGTGCCCGCGGGCGGCTCCGCTATCATAATGTATGAGGCAGCTGTCAATCAGTACGCGCCGTTCGGCACGGGAGCAAGCATAACCAATACCGCCGAGGTGAACGGCAACGGCAAGACTGTCCTCGCGACCGCCTCCGCGACCGTTACTCCCGAGGAGGGCGCGGAGCTCACGATAACGAAGTCGCTCTCGCCCGTCACGGTATCGGGCAGCGGCGAGCTGACCTACACCTTCGTGATACAGAACAGCGGCAGCGCGCCTGTCACCGAGACAGACAGCGTCATCTTCACAGATGTGTTCGAGCCTGCGCTCGATATCACGTCCGTGACCTACAACGGCGCGCCGTGGGCTGAGGGTACGAACTACACCTACGACGAGACTACGGGACAGTTCACGACTCCCGAGGGACAGATAACCGTTCCTGCGGCGGAGTTCGTGCAGGACCCCGACACAGGCGCTTGGAGCGTTCAGGCGGGGACCTCCACTATCGTTATCACGGGCAATATCATAAGCTAAAAGCGAAACGGGCGCATTTGCGCCCGTTTTTTTGTGTAATTGTGGTATCGCTTTCGGCGATGAATTTGGAATTGTAGGGGCGACGGAACGTCGCCCCTACACGATTATTGTGTAATTCTGACTTTTTGTATGGACGCTGCTCTCGGTGTCCCGCAAATATACGAACGACATTCGCGGGCTGATGTGGGCATCAGCCCCTACAGTTGCAATTTCGGTCGGCTTCTGTTATAATAATGGTATCAATCTGAAAGAGGCGGTACAAAAACTGAAAATTTTTTCAAAATACCCCACTTTCTGAAAATACTCTGCGTAAACTATATTAAGATACGGGGGTGATCTGAATGGATCCGGATACACATCAAATCATAACCCAAGTCTATCAAGCAAAAAAGGACAATGCCGCTGCTGACGAGCTTATCGCGGCTTATATGCCATTTATACGGTCGGAAACTGCCAAGTTCCTGAACCGTCCGCCCGAGCAGAGCGACGACGAGCTGAGCATCGCCATGTTCGCCTTCTACGAGGCTATACGTACATATTCGAGGCTTCGCGGCGCCTTTCTCAAATTCGCCGCTATGAAGATAAAAAACAGGCTGATAGACCACTACCGCAAGGAAAAAAGAAACAGGATAACGGTCTCGCTGGACGAGGAGTCCGAGGACCGTCCCGATCTGATAGATACGATAAAGGACGAGCACGACAGCTTTGCCGAGGGTGAGATACGTGAGGCTACACAGCAGGAAATCGCCGAGCTTTCCGCTCAGATGACGGATTTCGGAGTCTCCATGCAGGACATCGCCGATAATTCTCCCAAGCAGCAGCGCACGCTGGAGTGCTGTCAGAAGGCGGTGTACTACGCACGCCGCAATCCCGAGATACTCGAGGATTTTCTCCGCACTAAGCGAGTCCCCATTGCCAAGCTCGCAGAGGGCGCGGAGGTCGAGCGCAAGACGCTCGAGCGTCACAGGCGCTACCTCGTGGCGGTGCTTCTCATATGCACCAACGGCTACGAGATTCTGCGCGGGCACATCATGCAGGTACTGAAAGGAGGGGGAGATGTATGAAATACCTTGTTATGGAATGTCACGAGGGCTATGCTGTCCTCATGGACGAGGAGTCGCGCTTCGTGAATGCGGCGAATCTGCACTATGAGGTCGGACAGACTGTCACCGAGCCGATACTGCTCGAGACCGAGGACAAGCAGAAAACAGGCGGCAGACGCATTGTCATGCGTGCCATGAAGGTCGCAGCAGCTGCGGCGTGCCTCGGCATAGTCACTGTCGCGGGATTCAGCTTCTTCGGCAAGGAAAAGCCCGCTCCCCGCTCTGTAGTATTCGTATCGGCGGCTGCCGAGATAGAAATGGAGCTCGATGACAAGGGCAGCGTTGTGAGGTTTAAGAGCGATTCCGAGCAGGGCAACGAGATAATTGACAAGTACATAGAATCGCACGGCGAGACCTCCGACAAGGCAGATGCTGCTAATGCTCTGCTCGAGACACAGCTCGAAAACGGCTATATCTCAGCAGGCGATACGGTAGATGTGCTTGTGCCCGACAACGACGCCGACAATTACAGAAAGTACAAGTCTGAATTCGAGGACGGGGTATCCAAGCTGGATATCAATGTCAATTTCAAGAGAAAAGTCGATCCACACCCCAACCATGAACCGCCGACTCCGCCCGCAGTGACCGATAAAAAAGGTCCTGCGCACGAGGAGGCGACCAAGCCGACTGCTCCGACAGAGCCTGCTGCTCCCCATGAGGGTCCCAAGCACGAGGATAAGGCGACCGCTCCTGCTGTCGTACCGCCGACTGCTCCCAATGAGGCGCCGACTCCGCCAGTTGTGCCCGACGATAAGGCGGCAGCTCCCGAGCCGACTACACATGAGCATCCCGAGCATCCGACTCCTCCGCACGGAGAGCACGGCAAGGAAGGCAAGGCTGGTCGTGGACCTGCCGCGCTTCCCGCTCCTCAACAGCCTGCGGCTCCGCAGCTGCCCGAGGCTCCCGCACCTGCAGAGCCTGTTGAAGCTCCCACAGAGCCGACAGCAGCAGAGCTCCCGCAGGAAGCCGATAACAATGACATGACCGATTCTCAATAAACCACCTCAAAAAAGGAAGGCTGCCAACAGGCAGTCTTTCTTTTTGTGAGAGCTTGTGCGGCGCCTGTGCGGGCGGTTGTTTTACAGTATTCAAAAAATTTTCAAAAATTTTTTTGAGTTACCCCACTTTTTGGAAATGCGCTCCGTAAACTACTAACAGAAGCTCGAAAAGAGCTAATATCCGAAACGGAAATATTTATTAAAAAGGAGTGTTTCACCATGAGAAACAAGAAGTCAATCATCGCTGCTATCGCAGCAGTATCCATCCTTTCTACGGCAACAGGCGTGACATCGTTCGCTGCTATCACACTTTCCGATGACAACAAGCCCGCTGAGACAGTTGAGGTAACAACTGAGGCTGAGGCTGCTACAGAGGCTGAGGCTACAGAGGCTGCTGAGGACGAGGCGACTCCTGCTGCTGAGGAAGCAGCTGCTGTTGAAGAGGCTGAGAAGCCCACTGCTCCCGAGCTCGTAAAGCCCGAGGAGAAGGCTGAGGGTGAAGAGGCTGAGAAGCCTGAGAAGCCCGCTCCGAAGAAGCACGTTGGCAAGCACGAGATCTGCGAGAAGATTGACGAGACATTCGACATCGACGCTAAGGATTTCAAGAGCGATGACGCTAAGGCTTCATGGTTCGACTTCATCAAGGAGGGTCTCGAGCCCAAGGCTCCCAAGGCTCCCGAGAAGGACGACAAGGTTAAGCCCGAGAAGCCTGTAAAGCCCGAGAAGCCGGCTAAGCTCGAAGAGGCTGAGAAGCCCGAGCCGCCTGTAGCTCCCGAGAAGCCTGCTAAGCTCGAAGAGGCTGAGAAGCCCGAGAAGCCTGTAAAGCCCGAGAAGCCCGCTAAGCCTGAGAAGGACGAGAAGGGACCGAAGGGACCCAAGGGCCCCAAGGAGGCTGCTGCTGAGGAGACAACAGAGGCAGTAGTTGAGGAGTCCACAGAGGCTGTAGCTGAGTAATCACCTCCTTTCCTATATATATGCGCGGTGTCTGCGCTGCCAATTCGCAGCTCAGTCAATGATGCGGAAGCGAGAGCCGCGCTCCCTGACTTTTTCAGTGAGAACTGATTAAACATCGATGAATAGAAAACATAAAAAGGGCAGTCCTGCGAGGACTGCCTTTTTTGCGTGTATTCATTTTTCATTCGGCGAGTGCGTTCTCGTCCGCGATGCTTCCGTTATCGCTTTTCCAGCACCTTCAGCAGCCGCGGCAGGTCGCTGAAGCGCTCCAGCTCGGGGACGGTCTGCGCTATCGTGCCGAAGCCGTAGGCAGCGTGTATGAAGTCGAGCCCCGCCTGCATCGTAGCGTCGTAGTCGCCCTGAATGTCGCCTATGTAATAGGCTTTCCCGATGGAGTTGCGCTCCGCGAGCAGAGCGATATTCTCGCCCTTCCCCTTGAGGTTGTTGCCGTAGCACTCGATGTCGGAGAAGTATCCCCCGAAGCCGTAATGCTCAAGGAAAGCCTCAATGTAGCCGCTCTGACAGTTGCTGACGATGTAGAGCTCCCAGCCGTCCCTGCAAAGTGACCTGAACGTCTTTTCAAGGTCGGGGTAGAGGACGCCGCCGTGCTCGCGGAGATAGTCGTTCTCGTGGTCACAGCAGAGTCCGAGCAGCTCCATGCGCTCTTTCTGCGGGAGGTCGGCGAAGATGATGTCTGCTATCCTGTCCATGGTCAGTCCCATGACGGACATGACGTCCTGCTTCGTTATCGCGGGGCGGTCGTAGCCGAGCTCCCGCACCTTCTCCGTCCACGACGCAGCCACGCCCTCGGAGGAGTCCCAGAGCGTGCCGTCCATATCGAAAATTAGTCCCTTTTTCATTTTCCCTCCGTCATTCGTGCGTATATCTCGCTGAGCTGTGCGCGGTCGTGCTTGACGTCGTCGAGCACGGTTATCCTGCCCGTTCTGACAGTGCGCGCTTTCTCCCACATATCTGCGAACATATCCTCGGTGATGCCGTAAGCCTTCGGGTCGATGACAAGCTTGTGGCTCGCAAAGAAGCTGAGCAGACCGCTCGGGTCCTGACCCTGAAAAATGCACGCGGGTATCGTGCCGAGGGCGACTGCGAGTCCGTGCGATATCTTTATCTCGGGGTAGTGCTCCTCAATCGCGTGCGCGAAGAGGTGCTCGCTGCCGCTGCACGGTCTCGACGAGCCCGCTATCTCCATAGCCAGTCCGCCCATGACAAGCGCGCGGGAGAGTATGCGTATGAACACACGGCTCTTCATGTACTGCTCGTCGCAGTGGTAGACCGAGTCGAAGCTCATGCGGCTGAGCGCGTAGGCGAAGTCGTCCACCTGCGAACCCGTCCTCGCGGCGGAGAGCTTCCAGTCGTAGAGGGCGGTGTGCTTGGCGATGGTGTCGCCTATTCCCGAGAGCGTCTGCGTCTCGGGAGCGTTGATTATCATGTTAGTGTCGACGATTATCGCCGTCGGTATCTTGCAGTCGAGGGTCTTGCGGGCACTGCCGTAGGTCTCGAGCACTGCAAACGGCGAGGCAAGGGAGTCGTTGCTGAGCGAGGTCGGCATACAGATGTAGACCGCCTTGCTGATGTGTGCCGCGTACTTCGCAGTATCTAGAACTCTGCCGCCGCCTATGCCGATGATGACCTTTATGTCCTCGACGCAGACCTTCTTCGCGATAGCGACTGCCTCGTCGAAGCTGGCGCTGTTCATCGCGTATATCTCGGCATTGCCGAAATCATGGCTGATGTCGGTTATCTTGTCCTTGTATATGCCTATGAGGAACTCCTCGGATATGACAAGGGCCTTCTTGCCGATGATGTCGGGGATATAGCGGCTGATTATCTCGTCCGAGCGGAAGAATGCGTCCTCCTCGACCGCGAGACATATCGGCAGATTGAAGCGTGTGTGCTGATTCATAAATGCACCTCCTGCGTTATTATGTGCTGTTTTGATTATACTATGTTTTGTATGATTTTGCAACCTTTTGTTTGCGTGAGTGTCACAAATGAGGCGCGCCAATCGTTAAGATATATAGAATACTTTGATTCGGGAGGCAGCAATCATGAAAAAAACAGCAGCATTATTACTCGCGGCGATGACAGTCCTCACGGGCTGCGGCGGGAAGTCGGCATCTCAGTCCGAGAGCAGTGCAGTATCGGACAGCACGTCCGCGGCGGACTCCGCCGCTCGGGACGGGGATATCGTCCTCACGATAGGTGTCGTCAACGGCGACTCCGGAAACATGAACGCAAACGGTTCGGTCACAAAGAGCTATTTCTGGACGCCGATGCAGGAACTCGTCGACCGCTTCAACTCCGAGGACAACGGCATACGCATCGAGATAAAGAACTACGCCGAAATGGACGAGTTCAAGGATTTCGGGTACGATGACCACGGCATTTTCAATGGCTACAGCGACGACGAGATGAAAACGATAGACTTTCAGGTCGCACAGGACCTCATCAACAAGAAGGACATCGACATCGTCGGGACAAATACCTTCGCCAACAGCGCCAAGTACGAGATATTCAAGCGCAAGGGCGGATTCGCCGACCTGTACGAGTTCATGAAGGACGACCACGAGGTCAACGCTGACACGCTCAACAGGCACATTCTCGAGCTCAGCGAGCGCGACGGCAAGCTCTACTCAATACCGATAGCGTACACTGCGCGGACGCTGATTGGCGAGTCGCAGTACGTCGGCACAAAGCGGAACTGGAGCATCGACGAGTTCATCGACAGCTGGAACAGAATGCCCGCGGGCTCGACCGTGACGTGGTCGAGCGAAGCCGAGGGCGTGTACTACGACGTCCTGCGCGCGAACACGACAGCCTTTGTGGACTACGTCAACTGCGAGACGCACTTCGACGCCCCCGACTTCCGTAAAATGCTCGAATTCTGCAAGCAGTTCCCAAGCAATATGGGCGTGAAGAACACTGACCATATCAACTACACCGCCCCTCAGCTCGTCAAGCTCACTCTGCTGACGGGCTACGGCAACGCAATCATCAGCGAGACGGACTACACGGATTATTCGCGGAAATACTACCGTCTCCGCGACGGAGGCTACACCCTTGTCGGATTCCCGACCTCCGACGGAAAGGGCGCGTTCCTCAGCGGCGCATACGGAGAGTGGTCTATCCGCGCCAACATCTCGAAGGAGAAGCAGGAGGCGGCGTGGAAATTCCTGCGCGAGCTCTACACCGAGGACTTCCAGACCGAGAGCTACGCGATACGCCACGAGAGCAATAATCCGCAGACGGGCGAGACCTTCGTGAATTACGATTTTATGCAGGGCTTCCCTGTGAACAACGCCGCACGCAAAAATATCGCGCAGAATATGCTCAGCGGCAAATACGACGACGCCACGCAGATACTGTCCATACAGGGCAACGAGGTCACAGAGGAGAACAAGCTCACTCTCGAGCAGGAGGACATCGACTACATCGACGAATACATTGAATCCATAGACCGCTGGGAGTTCCCCGATACCGACCGCGAGCTCTTTTGGATAATCGAGGACGAGGTGCTTGCGTACTTCCACGGCGAGCAGGACGTCGACGCTGTCGTCGACCACGTACAGAACCGCGCCAATATCTGGCTGAGCGAGCAGTCGTGACCTCCGCACCGTAAAAAGCGTACAGGCTGTTGAGCGTTATCTCCGCGCGGCTTGACAACATCGCTGAAATGCAGTAAAATAGAAGTATCAAGCTACAAGGAAAGATAACTATGAAAAGAGCAGTTACAATACAGGATATATCGTGCTTCGGCAAGTGCTCGCTGACCGTCGCGCTACCCATTATATCCGCTATGGGCATCGAGACAGCCGTCATTCCGACAGCCGTCCTCTCGACCCACACAGGCGGCTTCAGCGGCTACACCTTCCGCGACCTCACAGGCGATATCCCGCAGATAGCCTCTCACTGGGAGAAGCTCGGGCTTCGCTTTGACGCGATATATACGGGCTATCTCGGTTCGCCTGCGCAGGTGCAGATAGTCTCCGACTTCTTCGATTCCTTCGGACGCGAGGACAACTTCATCGTGGTCGACCCCGTCATGGGCGACGCGGGCAGGCTATATGCGGGCTTCACCGACGAGCTCGTCAGCGGTATGCGCCGTCTATGCGCGAAGGCTGACTATGTGATACCGAATATGACCGAGGCGGCTTTCCTCCTCGATATACCATATGAAGAGAACACCGACGAGGAGCGCGCGAGGTCGATGCTCCGTTCGCTCGCGGAGCTCGGATGCAAGCGCCCCGTCCTCACGGGAGTACGCCGCGGAAGCGAGCACGGAGCTGTCGCATTCGATTCCGTGAACAACGAGTTCACGAGCGCGTTCTGTCAGCACGTCGACAGGCAGATGCACGGCACTGGCGACATCTTCGCGAGCGTGTTCACGGGAGCTGTCACCCTTGGCAAGGAACTCGGCGAGGCGCTCGGACTGGCGGTGCGCTTCACCTCCGACTGCATAATGGCTACTCTCCCGCACGCGGACGAGGTATGGTACGGCAGCTGCTTCGAGCTCTGCCTCGGAGAGCTTGCCGAATATCTGAAATAATCGGCATTTTTCGATATTTTTCGCCTTTTTATCACTTTTGACTATTGACTTTTTTCGCCGTTTGGGATAAAATAATATATACGTGAAAAAACTACGACGTTTTTGGAGTGTGTTGATTATATGAGTAAATTATCAGGATTCTACGAAGGTCTGAAGAAGTCAACGAAGATAACCGTGCTTTCGTGCGGCAGCTTCGTCATTATGACGCTTCTCATCCTCGCATTCTTCATCATCTTCCCGATAACTCCGTCCGAGAAAATAATGTCCAACATCGGACGCGGCGAGAATATGTTCCAGGAGAACGGTCAGCCCGTACAGAGCGGCATTCCCACTGTCGAGACCACTGTCTCCACTGCGGCGACGACCACCGTCAAGACTACGACTACGAAGGCGCGCACCACTCGTGCCCGCACGACCTTCACTATCAATATCACCACAGGCTCGGGCTTCATGTGGAACGGTCGTATCCCCACAGGCGGTATGCCAGGCTACACCGAGACCGTGACAACTGCCGTTGACCCGAACGCTCCCGTTGACCCCAATGGACAGGTAGACCCGAATGCACCCGTTGACCCGAATCAGGGCGGCGTTACTCCCGACCCGAACCAGGGCGGCGTGACTAATCCCGACCCGAATCAGGGCGGCGTGACCAATCCTGACCCGAATCAGGGCGGTGTTACTCCCGACCCCAATCAGGGCGGCGCTACACCTGACCCGAATCAGGGCGGGGCGACTCCCGACCCCAATCAGGGCGCTACGCCCACACCGTCTGTTACTCCCGACGCGGGCGCAGGCACATGGTAAAAACGAGCCGACCGAGGTTTTCTTCGGTCGGCTTATATTTTAGGAGGAGCTATGGCTGAGCTTACACGCGGCGAAAAAGCCGCTCTGCGTTACTATATCGGCGATGTCTCGGGGAGCGATGCGTTCTATGGCGACCCGAAGGCGTACGTCGCACTGAATGCGCTGTTCTTCGCGGGCACGGCTGCGGAGCGCTCCCGTGCCGCCGAGGGCAAGCGCTTGAATCCCGCTGTTCTCGCGGATATCAACAGGCTGACCGAGCTGTTCGCGGTGCTGTTTTCGGCGTTCCGCAAGTGCGCGGCTGAGAACGAGCGGCATACCTTCCGCGTGGAGAGGTGGTCGGACTACGCGCTCTGCAAGGCGGCGGGCGCGACGCTCTCGCTGACCTCGACTTCGACTTCGGGCTTCCTCAGCGAGTACCGCGACAGGCTCGGCATAGCGCTGATGAGGTTCACGCTCCCGCAGGGGACGCCGTGTATCGACGTCGCACGTGCTCTCGACTTCTACGCAAAGCCCGACGAGGCGGAGATTCTGCTGCCGCCGTTCCTTGCGCTCGATATTGCGGAGGTGTCCGTCTCCGACAGCGAGCAGGCTATCCTCGACTCGGCAGGAGAGCCGCCGCGCTGCTCTTGCATTGTCACGGCAGGGGAGCTGCTGCCCTGTACCGCGGAGGCTGCTGAGCTCCCGCACGGAGGCGCGGAGGCGGGACAGCGGGTGTTTGCGGCGCTGAACTCAAGAGAGGAGCCGCTCCGCGAGGACGAGGAGCTCTACTCGCAGTGGAAGGCAGCGTACAGGACGAAGCTGCACGGATTTTTCACTTGAATGCGCCCTCTGCATTTTTTGAGGCAGGAGCGAGTTTCGCTCGCCCGCACTATAATAAAAAGCCATTGCGTTTGCAATGGCTTTTTCGCTTTATTTGGTTGCTTTGCGGTACATCCAGTACGAGCCTGCCGCAGCAACAGCGTAGCTCAGCACAAGGTTGAAGTAGTATCTTCCTGTCAGTCCGAAGTATCTCAGCGACCTGCTGAAATTGAAGAAAAAGTTGCTGAACGAGCTCTCGGAGAAGCCGAGCCCCTCCTTCAGGTTCTCATCTACTATCTCGTTGACGGTCGAGCGCTCCAGTCCGCCTGCCTCTCCGAGGACGTAAAGCGGCTCCTTTATCGTTTCGATTATCTGCGGGAACATATCAGCCATTTTCCAGCAGTACACCACCTTCTCCGCGAGGAATATCGACACGACGATTATCGCGATACAGCTGATGATGCCGTATATCGACGGCAGCTCGCCGTCCTTGCTCATGAAGGTGTAGCCTGCGACTGTCCCGAGCGCGAGCACTCCTCCGCACAGCGGCGCGATAAAGCCGAATCTGCCGACGATTATCCACAGCAGCAAGCCGGGAAGCGCTCCGACAAGAGCGCCTGCTATCGCTTTCAGCAGGGATATGAACATCGAGCTCTCGCCGCCTGCGGGGAGCTTGCCCATGAAGTAGACGTCCTCGGCGCTGAATACAGCCTCCTTTGCGGCATCGGCGGGAGCATAGCTGTCCGACGGGCGGGAAGCGGGCTCCGCGGCTTTTGTTTCATCTCTGAAGTCATCCATTGTCCTTTTCTCCTTATGTGTTTATTTTGAGGGATATGTCGTCCTGAGGTACTCGAGGAGCATCTCGGGAATGAACTGGTAGTGGTGCGAATCGTACAGCTTGCTTGTCACGTCTGCGCCGTGCGACTCGAGCCGCTCGGTCAGCTTTGATATGCCCTCGAGAGTGGTATCGTGTCCGCGGTACATATCCTCATAGTCGGGGTCTTCCTTGTCTCCGCCGCAGATGAACACGGACTTGTTCAGCTTCTCGTTGCGGTCGAAGTAGCCGTAGTCATTGAGGCAGTCTTCAGCGCCGAGATCGAGGCTGTCGTCGTAGAGTCCCCAGAATGCGGGACTGCCGATGATGTACCTGCCGAAGGGCTGATTCTCGTATTTATCGGACTTGAACAGCGCATTGTGCGCGAACACGCCGCCGTCGGAGTGCCCGAACAGCGTGGAATCCGCATAGTCGATATGGTACTGCTCGCCGAGGTAGGGCATGACGTTGTCGGTGATGAAGTCGAGGAGCTTGTCGCGCTCGATGACGAGGTGAGTGAAGCGGTTGGCTTCCTCGGCGCCGTCCATTTTGTAGGCGTAGCCGAGCGTCACGAGCAGTACGTCAGCCGCCTCGCCGTTCTCCATAGTCCTGCGGAGCGCGGGAGTATTGCCGAAGCGCCATACGGCGTCGGTGAGGAAGAACACGGGGTAGGTCTTATCCTTGTCGTAATTCGGCGGGAGAACAACGTGCACGAGGAAACCAGTCGCAAGCTCGTCATCGTAGAAGGTGTACTCGTCGATGCTGTCCTTTATCGCCTCAACGTCGGAGCGGCTGAATTCCCAGTTCTTTCTGTAGTCGGCGAAAGGGTCACTGAATAACGGGTTCATCCCGTTGGTTTCGCTGAAGAGGTCGTAGGTGCCGTCGGGTACCTCCACATAGGTCTTGTTCATGATCGCGTCGAACACTATCCTTGCCTGTCTGACCATGCTGTCGAGATCGGCGGGCTCATAATCTTTTTCAAGGTCGGCGCGGTACTGCTCGAGGTATTCCTCGGGATTTGCGGCTGTCTTCCATTCCCAAATGATGTCGTCTTCGGTGGGCTCGCTCACGCCGTCGTAGTCATCGCTCAGGTGCGAGACCTGATATGTGAACTCGCCGCCGTCATAGTCCTCCTCGGGGACGTATCCCATATAGTAGCAGCCGTCGATGAATACCATAGCGGAGACGACTATCTCGGTCTCGCCCTTTTCCTCTGTTTCTGACAGATAGTCGAGAGCTCGCTGGTAGTCATCGTCCGTCATCTGGTCGCGGTAGGGCTCGAGGTACTGCTCCTTGTACTCGTCAAGCGGGACTTTTTTCTGCTGTAGCTCGACTCTGTGCTCGCCCTCCGCAGGCTCGTCGAGGAGCGTGAGAGCGTGCTTATCCGCGCGGCTCAGCTCGTTCGCGGACATCTTGTTGGTGAGCGTTATCGGCTCTTGCTCCTGAGCCTGTGTTGTCGGAGCTATGCTGTCAGTGTCGGGACTTTTGCTGCATGAGGTCACTGACGCGATAACGGTCAGGGACATGAGTAGTGCGATTATTTTTTTCATTGTCATTTCTCCTTTGTTTGAATATTTTATCATTATATCATATGGAGGGGAGTTTGTCAAATCAACGATTGCGGTCATGTGGGAGACTTTTTGTTCAGAACGGCTTGTGATACTGCGCAGAATTATTCTGCGATATTGTTCGCCTTATGCTCGGTCTCAGATACACATTTTTATCGGCTTCATTTACAAATACAAAAACAGGAAGACGCCTCGTAAACGAAGTGCCTTCCTGTTTTGCGCTTATCACGCCGTTGCAGTTTGAAACTGTTCGGTCTATTTCGAGCTTTCTATCCCCTTCGGGTCAACATTATCAAATACGCTTACACCTCCGAGCTGGAATTGTGTCTGCTTGCCGTCGGTGTGTGTGACAGCCGCGCCTGTGGAAGCATTGGTAAATCCGCAGGACTTCGCGCCGTTCATCTTTGACTCGCTGATGAGCACGTACTTGTACTTCTTCGTGAACTGGATATCCTTATTGCCGCTTGCAGTCAGGGTGTTAGCCTTCTTCCACATTCCGTCCTTCTCGTTTGTGGAGTCGTCGATGCAGTTGAGGAGGGCAACAGTGCGAGTCGAGCCCGCAAGCAGAGCCTTGTCGACCTGATTGTCGGTAGCTGTAGCGTAGACCTCGCCGCCTGTGATGTTGACAGCCTCGGTCGCCGTGAAGCCTCGGTCGCCTCCCGCGATAACAGTGCCGCCGCTGATGTCAATAGTCGCAGCCGCCTGTACTGCGTCATTTCCTGCCTTTATCGAGACCTTTCCGCCTGATACGGCGACAGCTCCCTTGCCCGACTTGATACCGTCGCCCTCTGCGTCTATCGTGAGCACGCCGTCCTTGACAGTTACTGACGTCTTACCCTTGACCGCATCGGTCTTGTCGGTGGAGTTGAGGGTCGTGATGTTGACTGTTCCGCCGTTGAACTTGACGTCGTTGTTGCAGGAAATGCCGTCCTGCGTGTTAGCGGTGATGTTGAGCACGCCTGTACCCTTTTCGCCGCCCTTTATCGTGATATCGTCCTTTGCATCGATGACAGCCTTGCCGAGGTTGTCGCCCGCGTAGGCAGTATCGCCGTCTGAGAGGCTGTTTTCCGTGCCGTCAACAAGGTTTATCGACGTATTCTCGGCGTTTGTAACGAATATCGCAGGAGCGCTCTTGCCCGTTATCTTTGCTCCGTTGAGGAAAATCTTGACCGTTTCCGCGTCTGCGGTCTCGTCCGCGATGTTGACGTTTATCTGTCCGTCGTTGAGCGTGCCGTCAACATAATAAGTGCCCGAATGGTCAATGGTAATGACCGAGCCGCTGACCGTCGCGTGCTCGCCTGTGACTGTCGCAGAATCACCGCTGAGGTGTATGTACGTGATGTCAGCAACAGGCGTAGTTTCCGACGTTGTGACTGTAGTCGAAGCCGAGGCGGCAGTCGTTGTGACCGCAGTCGTCGCAGAAGTGGTAGTAGTTGCAGGTGCGGAAACGGTAGTTGTCGCGGTAGTAGTCACTGCCGTGCCTGTGGTGGTCGCAGAGGACTCCATGACAGACTCGGGCAGCGCGGATATGACCTTTGCGTCGAGGCGCTGGATAGCAAGTGCGTCGCGCGCTGTGACTCCGTCGCCGCGGTTGTATACGTCGGCATTGTCGATAGCCTGCGCCGAGAGGTTGAACTTGTCCTTATTGGCTACAAACTGGAGGATAGCAACTGCGTCCGCTACGGAGACCTTGTTATCGTTGTTGACGTCGCCGAGCATCGTGCTTTCCGCCGCTGTATCTGCCGCCTGCACCGCAGTAGTCATAAAGGGCATGGCTCCCGCGAGGACAGCCGCCGATGAAAGCACGGCAAGCAGCTTTTTTGCGTTGAAATTGTTCATAATTATCTGACTCCTTTGCAATGAATTGTATGCGTTGAATAATAGTGTGTTTTTACTTTAATTTATTATTATACAATACTTTTCTTAAAATAGTCTTAAAGATTCAGCCGACGCTGTTTTTGATACGGCTGATAGCTCCCTTCTCGAGGCGGGATACCTGCGCCTGAGAAATGCCTATCTCCCGCGCGACCTCGACCTGCGTCCGCCCCTTGAGAAAGCGCAGGTACAGGATATTCCGCTCGCGCTCGCCGAGCTGCTTTATCGCGTCGCGGATAGAGAGCTCGTCCATCCAGCTCTCAACGTCGTTCTTGTCGCCTATCTGGTCCATGATGTACATGGTGTCGTCGGAGTCGGAATAAACTGGCTCGTAGAGGGAGATAGGGTCGCTTATGCTCTCGAGAGCGATGACGACGTCCGCACGCTTTTCGCCTATCTCCTGCGCTATCTGCTCGATAGTGGGCTCGCACTGGTTCTTCAGCATCAGCCGCTCCTTCGCCTGTATCGCCTTGTACGCAAGGTCGCGCAGTGAGCGGCTGACCTTTATCTGACTGCAATCGCGGAGGTGTCTGCGGAGCTCGCCCGTTATCATCGGCACGCAGTACGTCGAGAAGCGCACCTCCTTGCTGAGGTCGAAGTTGTTGATAGCCTTTATCAGTCCGACTACCCCTATCTGGAATAGGTCGTCGACGTCCTCGCCTCTGCCTGTGAAGCGCTGTATCACGCTGAGCACGAGGCGGAGGTTGCCCTTGATGAGCTTGTCCTTTGCCTCCTTGCTGCCTGTCTCGCGTATCTCGCGCAGGAGCGCCATTTTCTCTGATTCCTTCAGCACTGTGAGCTCGGAGGTGTTGATGCCCGAGATGACTACCTTGTTGAATGCCATAATAAATCTCCCCATGCAGGTTTTGATAATATTATTGGCAGTATCTGCGAAAGTAATCACTGGGAAAAGCTGGCAGCGTTCAGCAATGGAAAAATCAAAAACAGCCACGCGGGCTGTTTTTGAAGGTCAGATGTAATGCAAGTGCATTTTTGTTTGGAGAATGGCAGGCGTCAGCAGCCCCAGAAGCGGTACATCTCGAAGTACAGGACAGCCGCTATGACTGCCGCATTTGCTGCGATGTTGACTGCGCCGCGCAGCTTCGCCCACTTGTCGGATTTCTTGGAGACGATGCCTATGAGCGAGGCTGTTGCCGCTCCTGCGCAGACCGCTATGCAGACGAGGTTGACGATACCGTCTACCACGCCGACTGCCTTAGGTACGCCGTAGGATGCCTCCCTGCCGACGTAGGCTATCAGCACTATCGCTGCCGCCGCGGATATGAGCTTGATGAGCTGTCCCGCAGTCTGCGCCGCGCCGACTGCTGTCAGGCTGTATCTGCCTCTGCGCGCCGCCTTGACCTTGTACATCAGCACGAACACCGAGCCGATAGCGATGATGAAATACAGCGCGAGGAGGGATATCTCCGCAGGGTAGGCTTTGTCCCTGTCTATCTCCATAGCTCCGAGCATGAAGCTCTCCCTGCCGTCGGAGCGTCTGCCCTCGCCGAGCATAAGCTCGCCGCCTATTGTGTACAAGCCGTCGTTCACGCGGACGAGGTCGGGCTGACGGTCGGCGCAAACGGGGGTGAGACAGCTTGTGAATCTGAGCAGTCCGCCGCGGTTGGAGCGCGATATGAGGTAATAGCCGTCAAAGCTGCGCTCCTCGCTGCTGCCGTCGGAGTATTTTTCGAGGTCGCATGAGCCGAATATCATCTTCGGGATACCCTCTATGACGAGGTTGGTCGAGGTCTCGTTGGTGAGCGTTACCATTCCTACCTTGGACTCGCGGTCGAATATCATATTCGAGCGGCAGGCTACCGTCGCGCCGTCGTGACCGAAGGTGCGCACCTTGTACTCGGTGACGCCGAAGCCATAGCTCGACAACGGGATATCGGTATTGCCGTAGAACAGCGAGCCCGAGAACAGCTTCTCCTGCGTCTCCCTGTGCTCGAAGAGGGGAGCGTCATCGCTGACGAATGCCTGCGCGTAGGTCGCGAGGTCGCGGATTGTTCCCGCCGCAGAGCCGCAGGGGTAGAGCTTGATGTAGGAGATGCGCTTGCCGTCGCTCTTGTACTTCGGCGGCAGGACGTTGAACGTGTACGAGCAGAGATTATCGCGCTGTTCGCGCACCCACTCGTTGTCGCTGAAATCGGCGGCTATGGAGGTGTGCTCCATGCCGAGCCTGTCGAAGATGTTCTCGTGGACGTAGTCGGCATAGTCCATGCCGCTCACGCACTCAACGACATACGCCGCGAGAGCCGCTCCCCAGTTGGAGTAGGAGACGACCTCGCCAGGGCGGTTGACCTGCGCAGGCTCGGTCTCCTGCAAAGCCTCCGCGAGCGTTGTGAGCTTGCTGCTGTCGGTGGTAGAGATATTGTATGTGGTCTCGCACCAGCCGCCCGTGTGGTCCATAAGGTTCTGCATGGTAATGGGTTCGTCGTAGCGGAGGTACCGGAGGAATCCGTCGGGGAGGTAGTCCCTGATGTCGGCGTCGAGGTCGAGCCTGCCCTGCTCCCAAAGCTGCATCGCGCTGACCCATGTCATGGTCTTGGATATGCTGCCCCACTCGAAGACGGAGTCCTCGCCGCAGGGAATATGCCTCTCGCGGTCGGTCTCGCCGAAGTAGCCCTCGTAGACTATCTCGTCGCCGCAGAACACGACAGCCTCGAATCCCGCGTAGTATTCGACGGGGTCAGTGGCATATTTGTCGAAGTTGAACTCGTCGTCGAACTTCTTCTCCAAGTCCGCGAACTTAATGCCCGAGGGAGTTCTGCGCTCGTCCTCAGCCATAGCCGTCGGAGCCGCGAGCGCGAGCAGCGTTCCCGCCGCAAGGAGCGCGGAAATGCACCGTTTAAGCGTATTTTTCATATTTCCGCACCTCCTTACAGCTCGCGCGACTCGTAGTCGATGACCGAGCACGCAGCCTTGTAGAAAACGAAGCCGTAAGCGCAGCCGAGCGCGAAAATGCAGAGCAGAGCGCCGTTGAATGGCGCAGACAGGGCGGTGAACAGCGTTGCGAGCACCATCAGAGCGCTGTGCAGTATCTGCACGTTCAGCGAGGACGCCTCGATGATGAATACAGCCGCTACAGCGACATATACGAGCACGAGTATGAACACTCCTCTTGCGGTGGACTTTTTTGTACTGCCCTTGCCGCGCTTGAAGTAGCCGCCGAGCTGCAATGCCGAGTAAAACAGCCCGTATGCGAGCGTGAGGCACACTATCAGCGCGAAAATGCCGTAGTCGTTTATCTTGAGATCAAGCACATCCGAGAGCGAGCTGTTCAGCTCGCTCGTGACTCTGAACATTCCCGAAATATCGAGTATCTGCGCGATTTTCAGCACGATGAAGGACACCGCGCCTGTTACGGTCTGCACTATCGTGATGAGCCCGTACCTCGCGATGACGTTCTGCTTCCTTGTCACGGGGAGGACGGCAAAGGTCATCTCGCCGCCGTTTTTGTCCTCGATGTCGATGAAAGCGGGAACTGCCGTGAGGGAGAGTGCGAACAGAAAGGCGATTATCAGCGGCGGAAAGAGCACTCCGAGGACGAGCGAGAGCACGAACATTATCAGGAACGCCTTGCCGAGGCTGAACCTCTTCGCGCGCATGGCGGTGAGGTCGAGCCGCATTATATTGAGGATATTTTTCATTGCTGTCACCCCTTAAATCTCTTTCTTTGCGGTCGCCTTGACGGTGAAGCTGCCGATGAGCTGCTCCGCCGCGATGATTGCCGCGAATGAGCCGATGATGAGAAGCACGCGCAGTACCGTGCTCGCGGGGAGCATATCCGTTATCGTCGGAACAGCGCCGTTGTCGTTCGCGAGCATATAGCCTATCGCTGCCGCGAGAATGGCTATCAGGAACGGCATACAGCACACCAGCGCCACGGTCTCGCCCTTTATCTCCAGTATCATGTAGAAGAAGAGCACGATTATGGTTATCAGCGCCGTTGCGAGTGCCGCAAGCACGAACAGGTCGCTGTATTTCATGCCGAGGGTGGATATGAGCTGCTGCGTGTTGTCGTCATATAGCTTCTCCTGGAGGAATGCAGGGTACAGGTGCGCCTTGCCTATCGCTCCTGTCACGAGCAGGAGCAGTTCGCAGGCTATGCCGCCTATTATCTGCGGGTAGGCTATCTCCGCGAACAGCGCCTTTGTGACGTACCTGCGCTCCATGGGCAGAAGTCCGTATATCTTCATAAAGTCGCCCTTGCGGACAGTCTCGAGCGGCGCGTACAGTGCGAACGGTGTAACTACAAAGCCGAGTGCCGCAGGGAAAAAGCCTATCAGACACATCACCGTGAAGATTATCGCGAAGTAAAATGCGTATTTTCCGCCTATTCCTTTGGTTATCGAGTAATCAAACCTCATCATTTTCAGAACGTTTTTCATGGCTGTCCTCCTTTGCGATGTAGACGAGTATCTCGTCGATGCTCGCTTTTTCGGTCTCGAGCTCGGGCGGTATCTCGTCGAGCAGGTCGGCGGAGATGAGCGCGTCGAAGCCGTTCCTGTAGCCGTGGAAGCCTATGCACTTCTCCCTCAGCGACGAGGAGATGTCCTCCTCCGCGCCGCGCAGGACGAGGTACTTCTCGTGGAGCTCGTCCTTGGTGCCCGTGAACCACACCTTGCCGCCGTGGAGGACGGTTATGTAGTCCGCGATACGTTCCACATCGGAGGTGATATGCGTCGAGAACAGGACGCTCCTGCTGTCGTCGGAGATGTACTCGGAGAGTATGTCGAGGAGCTCGTCGCGCGCTACGGGGTCGAGACCGCTCGTAGGCTCGTCGAGTATCATCAGCTCCGCCTTGTGCGAGAGCGCGACCGCCACCATGAGCTTCATCTTCATGCCCTTGGAGAAGTCGCCGACCTTTTTGTTGTCGGGGAGCCCGAACGCCTTTATCCTGCGGAAGAACTCCTCGCTGCTCCAGTCCTTGTAGAACGGCGCGAGCTGCTTGTCTATCTGCTTGATGTTGAGGTGGTTAGCGAGGTAGAGGCTGTCGAACACGACGCCGAGCCTCTCCTTTATCTCGACGGCGTTCTCCACGCTGTCAAGACCGAAAATGCTTATTTTTCCGCTGTCGATGTTAGCCATGTTGAGGATAGAGCGGATAGTCGTAGTCTTGCCCGAGCCGTTCTGTCCGACAAAGCCCATGATATAGCCCTTTGGGAGCGAGAATGTCACGTCCTTTAGCGCAAAGCCCTCGTATGCCTTGTTCAGTCCCTTGATATCAAGAATGTTCTCCATAGCTTATTCCTCCATAAATCGTTTTACTGCGGCGATTATCTCCTCGTCGGAGAGCCCTGCGTTGCGTCCGTTGGTTACGACCAGCTCTATAGCCTCCTCCATCTCGCAGAGCATACGCTCGCGCAGGAGCTCGTTATTGCGCGGCGCGACAAAGTAGCCCTTGCCTGCGACCGACACGATGAAGCCCTCGCTGACGAGGTCGTTGTAGACGCGCGTCGTCGTGATGACGCTGATTTTCAGGTCCCGCGCGAGCTGGCGTATCGAGGGGAGCTGTTCGTCCTCCGTGACCTTTCCCGCGAGTATCTGTGATTTGATCTGTTCCTCTATCTGCTCGTAAATCGGCAGAGTAGAGCTGTTTTTGATAATAATTTTCATGAAGCGCTCCTGTTTATACTGTATATGAGTGTATATATCTGTATATACCTGTCTATGTACAGTTTAACACAACCGTATGCGTTTGTCAATACCCATTTGAAAATTTTTTTGCCACAAATGCTGGAGCGGATATTATCCGCCCGCCGTATAATGATATAGTTGTTTCCCGCCGAAAGCAGACTGAGCCATTTGTACAGAGTGAGCGAGCTTGCGAGCGGCAACGAAGTTGGGTTCAAAGGGGCTATGCTCCTTTGCAGGGTCTGGGACAGAGTCCCAGCGGATTCCAAAGGCAGAGCCTTTGGCGGGTCAAGGGCGGAGCCCTTGTGAGCGAGCTTGCTATTTTCAGCAAAATATGGTACAATAATATTACATTTAATCTTAAAAGGAGCTTACATATGAAGATAAACGACAATATCCACGGATTTACCGTCGACCGTATCCGTCCCGCGGGCAGTACAGCGGGCGACCTCATCGAGATGACCCACGTCAAGACAGGCGCGCGTCTCGTGTGGCTCGACAACGGCGACGAGAACAAGGTCTTCTCGGTCAACTTCAAGACCCCGCCGACCGACGATACGGGCGTATTCCACATCATCGAGCACTCCGTCCTCTGCGGCTCGGAGAAATACCCTGTCAAAGACCCGTTCATGTATATGCTGAAGAGCTCGATGCAGACCTTCCTCAACGCGATGACCTTCCCCGACAAGACGATGTACCCCATTTCGAGCCGCAACGACCGCGACTTCATGAACCTCACCGAGGTCTACCTCGACGCCGTGTTCAAGCCGATGATATGCTCAAAGCCCGAGGCATTCTATCAGGAGGGACACCACACTGAATGGCGCTCCGAGGAGGAAGAGCCGCTCTACAAGGGCGTGGTATTCAACGAGATGAAGGGTGTCGAATCCTCGATATACAGCCGTATAGAGGAGGAGCTGATGACCATGCTCTACCCCGATACCTGCTACGGCTTCGAGTCGGGCGGCAAGCCAGCGGCTATCCCCGACCTCACATATGAGCAGTTCGTCGATATGTACAAGCGCCACTATCACCCGTCGAATTCGTACATATACCTCGACGGCGATATCAATATCGAGCCCGTGCTCGCGCTCATCGACAGCTACCTCTCCGAGTATGAGAGGAGCGATGAGGTCATAGAGATACCTATGCAGGAGCCCGTTGCCTCTGCGGAAAAGACCTGCTATTACGAGATAGCTCCCGAGGAGGAGGAAAAGGCTCATACGCACATTGTCCTCGGCAAGGTGGTCGGCTCGTGGGATGAGCACGAAAAGATGACCGCGCTCGTTGTGCTCGGCAACGCTCTTGCTGAGTCGAACGAATCTCCGCTCAAGCGCGCTCTGCTCGACACGGGGCTCTGCCTCGATGTTACGCTCACTGTCGAGGACGGCATCGCTCAGCCGTTCGGCGCGCTGAAAATATACAACACCGATATGAAGAGCGCGACCGCACTGCTGAAAACAGTCCGCGAGACGGCAGAAAAGCTCGTTAAGGACGGCATAGGCAGGGCTGCTCTTGCCGCGGCTATCGACCGCTATGAATTCCGCGTCAAGGACAAACAGGAGCCGAAGGGACTTATCCGCGGCATTATCTGCCTGAGTTCGTGGCTCTACGGCGGCGACCCGCTGATGTACCTCGACTGCGACGCCGACTTCGATTTCCTCCGCCGTCAGCTTGACACCGACTACTACGAGAAGCTCCTCGCGGAGTGGCTGCTCGACGAGAGCGGCATGGCTACGCTGTATATGCTGCCCTCGCGCACCTACGGCGACGAGCAGAAAAAGGCTGAGCAGGAGCGCGTAAAGGCTGAGGTAGCGGCTATGTCCGCGCAGGAGAAGGCACAGCTCATCGAGCTCAACCGCAGGCTCGACGAGTGGCAGGAGGCTCCCGATACGCCCGAGAATATAGCCACTCTGCCGATACTGCCGCTCTCGGAGGTCAGCGAGCTCCCGCTCGAATTCAAGACCGAGAGGGGAGAGGAGCACGGCTTCACGGTGCTGCGTCACCCTGCACGCAATACAGGCGTTTCCACGCTGAATCTCTACTTCGCGGCGGCTGACTTCACCAAGCGTGAGCTTGAAGTGCTCGGCATAATGACCGACCTTATTTCCGAGCTTCCGACTGTCAGCTGCTCGGGCGCGGAGCTCCAGCAGCGTATCACGGGCACGCTCGGCAAGCTCGACATAAACGCCGCAGCCTTCGCGAAGGAGGGCTGCCCCGAGAAATGCACGCCTTGCCTCACCGTCAAGGCGAGCTTCCTCGACCACAAAGCCGAGAAGGCGCTCGCGCTCATCGGCGAGCTGCTCACCGAGACCGACTACGACAGCCCCGAGCAGATACGCGAGCTGCTGCTCCAGTGCGACGAGGACATGAAGCAGGACATCATCGCCAACGGTCACCGCATAGCCATGCGCCGCGCACGGAGCGGTATGTCTGCCGAGGCGGCGATGACGGAGCTGCTCTGCGGCTATGAGGCGTACAGGACGCTCCATGCGGCAGCAAAGCCCTCCGACGACGAGCTCGCGGGGCTTATCTCCGAGTTCAGGGCTATCGCGGCGAAGCTGTTCTGCAAGTCGAGGCTCACGGCGGGCGTTGTCTCTGCGGGAGAGCTCCCGCTCGGGACGCTCGCGGCTATGCTTCCCGAGGGCGAGGCTCCCGCGTGTACGGCTGCTGCGTTCAGTCTCGACGTACCAGAAAAGCAGGGCATCATCATCCCCTCGGGAGTGTCATACTCGGGCGCCGCGCTCCCGACCTACGAGACCGATAAGGCGTTGTACGGCGTGCTTTCGACCGTGCTCTCCTACGAGTACCTCTACACCGAGGTGCGCGTCAAGGGCGGAGCCTACGGAACGGGCTTCGGCGTGAACAATATGGGCGAGGCAGCGTTCTATTCCTACCGCGACCCGTCTCCCGCGGGAGCCATGACCGCATATGAGGGCTCGGCGGACTTCCTGCGGAGCTACTGCGCCGAAAAGCCCGACATCAGCTCCTACATCATCAGCAGTATCGCGCAGAAGGAGCCGCTGATGTCCGACGCCGTTTACGGCAGCACCGCCGACGAGCTCTACTTCCGCGGTATCACCGAGGAGAGCCGCCGCGATACCCGTCGCCGTATGCTCGCGCTCACGTCCGACGACCTACTCCGCGCAGCAGAGCCGCTGTCAGAGCTCGGACGCCGCTGCGTTGTAGGCTCAGCCGAGGCGATAGACGCCTGCGGCGGGGACTACGAGAAAAGCTCGATATAAGCAAAAAAGCCGACCCAAACAGGTCGGCTTTCTTAGTTATAACAAGAGAAGTGCTTATGCCTCAGCCTCAACAACGGGAGAATCCGCGGCATTCTTGCGAACGCTCTCAATACCGTTCTTGGCGCTGTCCTTCTTGACATAGCCCTCGCTTACAGCGAGGATATCGCCTGCCTTGTTCTTGAGGCGGAAGCGGAACTCGCCTGCCTTGTCGGAATAAAGCTCGAACTTAGCGCCCTTTTCTTCCTTGAAGCCCTCGGCGGTCTGATCCTCGATAACAGCCTTGGGAGCGGAAGCGGTCACGTCAGCGATAACAGCCTTAGCGCTGTCGATATCGTTGAATATCTTGCTGCCCGTAGCAACTATCTCGCCGTTGCCTGCCTTCAGGCTGAAGCTGAAGCCCTTACCTGATTCCTTGATTACAAATTTTCCCATGTTGATTCAACACCTTTCTGATAATTTGTGGGTAATTGTTATACAATTATGACTTTATTATACCTTTTTTGATTGAAAAAGTCAATAGAAAACAAGAAAAATCTTTTTAGCATGTGCTAACAGATTTGTTTGACATAGAATTATCAATATGCTATAATAAAGGTGTCGGACAGCGGGATTTATTCCGAGGTCGGACTTCCACAACTGTTTGTTTTCGGGCAGCAGGGCTCACGGCTCTGTTATCGGAGAGCGGCTAATATCGCAAAATAGCTGTTTCTGCCCGCTCATTCTCCGAGCGGGCTTTTTTGGTGAACTATGGATTGCAGGACAAAATACCCGATACTGCTCGTACACGGCATGGGCTTCCGCGACGAGCCTATCTGCTACTGGGGACGTATCCCCAAGGCTCTGCGGAAACACGGCGCGGAGGTGTACTTCGGCGGTCAGGAGGCAAACGCCTCGATAGAGCGCAACGCGGAGCTCCTCGTGGCACGGCTGAGGCGTCTGCTCGCGGAGACGGGCGCGGAAAAGGTCAACGTCATCGCCCACTCAAAGGGCGGCATGGAGACGCGTTACCTCATCTCGACGCTGAAAATGGGCGGACACATAGCCTCTCTGACGACGATATCCACGCCGCACAACGGCTCTGCGGCAATGGACTGGCTGATGAAGTTCAAGCCGACAATGAAGCTCGTCGGAGTCGGCACGGACTTTTTCAAGCTCCTCGGCGGAGACAAAAAGCCCGACACCTACCGCTGCTTCGAGCAGCTGACAACTGGCTATATGCGGCGCTTCAACGTCGAAAATCCCGACGACGCGCGGGTGTACTACCGAAGCTGCGCGTTCCTGATGAGCTCGCCGCTGAGCGACATCATCATGGCGGTGCCGTACATCGGCGTGAAGCTGCTCAACGGGCAGAGCGACGGCTTCCTCACGCCGCCCGAGGTCACGCACGGCGAGCACCGCGGCACGTTCACGGGCACTAAGCGGCGCGGGATGTCGCACTGCGACGAGGCTGACCTGCGGCGCATGAGGTGCGGAGTCCGCAATATCGACACTGGGGAGGTCTTCCCCGACGTGACGGATATGTACATAAAGCTCGTATCGGAATTGAAAGAACGCGGACTGTAGGGGCGGATATTATCCGCCCGCACAATACCGCAAAATTGACGGTTGTCCGATGTAGGGAACGCCGCCCTCGGCGTTCCGAAACGGAAAGGGGCGAAACAATGGAAGAAAAGCGAATAGCGGTCGCGGCTATCGTCATCGACGAGCAGTCGGCGGCAGTGGAGGTCAACAACGTGCTGCACGAATACAACGACATCATTATCGGGCGCATGGGACTGCCCTACAAGGAGCGCGGGATATCGCTGATATCGGTCGCTCTCGACGCCTCCCCCGACAGGATAAGCAGTCTGACGGGCAGGCTGGGGCAGATAAACGGAGTTTCCGTGAAAGCTGCTGTCTCGAAGAAATGAGGTGCAACATGAGAAGAAAGGACAGGGAAATAACCGATATCGCCGCGATCGATGCCTTCATTTCGCGTGAGAAGATAATGCGCGTAGGCTTCTGCGACGACGGCGAGGTCTACATCGTCCCCGTGAATTACGGCTATGTACACCGCGGAGACGAGTGCGGATTCTACTTTCACGGTGCAATGGCGGGCAGAAAGTTCGAGCTTGCAAAATGCTCGCCGAAGGTGGGCTTCGAGATAGACGGAGGATACCGTCTCATCGATGGCGATAAAGCCTGCGACCATTCGGCGCAGTTTCAGAGCGTCATCGGGACGGGGCAGCTATCGCTCGTCGGTGACGCTGACGAGAAGGAAGCGGCGCTGAATTGCCTGATGAAGCATCAGACGGGGCGCAGTGACTGGAGTTACGACTCGGGAATGCTCGCACACACAGCGGTATTCCGCATAAAAGTTACACAAATGACCTGCAAGGCAAAATAAAAACAGGAGGAAAATATATGTACAACGTAAAATCGTTAAAGGCAGACGAATTCATCAACCACGAGGAAATACTCGAGACCCTCGAGTACGCGGAGCAGAACAAGCACAACAGGACTCTCATCGAGGAGATACTCGAGAAGGCTCGCCCGAAGAAAACGGGCAGGGGAGTCGAGTGCGCGGGACTCTCCCACCGCGAGGCAAGCGTGCTTCTCGCGTGCGATATTCCCGAGATGACCGAGAAGATATACGCGCTCGCTCAGGAGATAAAGCAGGCTTTCTACGGCGACAGAATCGTTATGTTCGCGCCGCTGTATCTCTCGAATTACTGCGTGAACAAGTGCGTTTACTGTCCCTACCATATGCAGAACAAGGAAATTCCCCGCAAGAAGCTCACGCAGGACGAGGTCCGCGACGAGGTCATCGCATTGCAGGATATGGGTCACAAGCGCCTTGCTATCGAGTCGGGCGAGGACCCCGTCAACAACCCGATAGAGTACATCCTCGAATGTATCAAGACGATTTACTCGATAAAGCACAAGAACGGAGCTATCCGCCGCGTGAACGTCAACATCGCGGCTACCACCGTTGAGAACTACCGCAAGCTCAAGGAGGCGGGAATCGGCACCTATATCCTCTTCCAGGAGACCTACCACCGCGAGAGCTACGAGAGGCTCCACCCCGCAGGACCCAAGCACAACTACGCATACCACACCGAGGCTATGGACAGAGCTATGGACGGCGGTATCGACGACGTCGGACTCGGCGTCCTCTTCGGACTCGACCTGTACAAGTACGAGTTCGCGGGACTGCTCATGCACGCCGAGCACCTCGAGGCTGTACACGGCGTAGGACCGCATACTATCAGCGTTCCGCGAGTAAAGCGCGCTTCCGACATCGACCCCAGCGTGTTCGACAACGGCATCGACGACGACACATTCGCAAAGATAATAGCCTGCATACGCATTGCAGTACCGTACACGGGCATGATAATATCCACCCGCGAGAACGAGACCTGCCGCGAGAAGGTCATGAAGCTCGGCGTATCGCAGATATCGGGCGGCTCGAGAACGTCCGTCGGCGGCTATGCGGGCTACTCCTCCGAGGAGAGACCTCACGATACCGAGCAGTTTGACGTCTCCGACCAGCGCACGCTCGACGAGGTAGTGAAGTGGCTCATGGATATGGGCTATATCCCGTCGTTCTGCACCGCCTGCTACCGTGAGGGACGTACAGGCGACCGCTTCATGGCACTGTGCAAGGTGGGACAGATACAGAACTGCTGTCACCCGAACGCGCTCCTTACGTTACAGGAGTATTTGCAGGACTACGCTTCTCCCGAGACAAGAAAGGTCGGCGAGGCTCTCATCGACCGCGAGATACAGAACGTTCCCGACCCGAAGCGCCGCGAGAAGGCGCTCGAATATCTCGATAAGATAAGGAACGGCGAGCGCGATTTCAGATTCTGATATATGCAGGCGGACAAAGGGGCTCCCCTTTAGTCAGCTTCCCTTAGCGGAAAAAGTGGGTTACCGAGCCTGATAGTATGGGCTCGGTAATTTTATGCCACGTTCCGCCAGAGGGGGCTCCCCTTATCCGCCTGTTTTGCTTTCCTGAGTTCTGAGCTCTGAGTTCTCCATAATGAGATAAAATTTATATATACTGACAAATTTGCGGAAACCCCTTGCAAAAATACGAAAAAAATGGCATAATTAAAATGTACCCCGATTCAGGGGATTCAACCCTTAATGCGGAAATAAGGAGGAAATCTATGGCTAACCGACTTTGCATCGTGCTGGATTTCGGCGGACAGTATAACCAGCTCATCGCGCGCAGAGTGCGTGAGTGCGGCGTATACTGCGAGATACTCAGCTACACCACCCCCATTGAGAAAATTCGAGAGCTTGCTCCCGACGGTATCATCTTCACGGGCGGTCCCAACAGCGTCTACGACGAGACCTCGCCCCATATATCGGCGGAGATATTCAGCCTCGGCATACCGATACTCGGCATCTGCTACGGCTGCCAGCTCATGGCATATACGCTCGGCGGCACTGTTGAGAGCTGCGAGAAGAGCGAATACGGCAAGATAGAGATAACACAGACAGGCGGCAAGCTGTTCGGCGGCGTGCCCGAGAAGAGCGTCGTGTGGATGAGCCACACCGACTTCGTCAGCAAGCTCCCCGAGGGCTTTACTGTCAGGGCGACCTCTGCGGACTGCCCCTGCGCAGCGTTTGAATGTCCCGAGAAGAAGCTCTACGCCGTGCAGTTCCACCCCGAGGTAACTCACAGCGAGTTCGGCAAGCAGATACTCCACAACTTCCTCTATGAGGTCTGCGGCTTCACGGGCGACTGGGTAATGGACGACTTCATCGAGTCCACTGTCGCGAAGCTCCGCGAGCAGATCGGCGACAAGAAGGTCATTCTCGGACTTTCGGGCGGAGTTGATTCCTCCGTTGCCGCGGGACTTCTCTCACGCGCAGTCGGCAAGCAGCTCACCTGCGTGTTCGTTGACCAAGGCTTGATGAGAAAGGACGAGGGCGACTTCGTCGAGGAGACCTTCACCCGCCTCTTTGATATGAACTTCGTCCGCGTCAACTGCAAGGAGCAGTTCCTCGCGGCGCTCAAGGGCGTGACTGACCCAGAGCAGAAGCGCAAGATAATCGGCACCGAGTTCTACAACGTGTTCTGGAACAAGATTCGCGAGCAGGGAGCCGAGGGCTTCTTCGCGCAGGGCACTATCTACCCCGACCGCATAGAATCGGGCAAGGGCAATAAGGCGGGTCAGGGAAGCACCGCCGTCATCAAGACTCACCACAACATGGTAAAAATGCCTGACGATATCAAGTTCGCGGGCACTATAGAGCCGCTCGCCGACCTCTTCAAGGACGAGGTACGCGCAGTAGGCGAGAAGCTCGGCATACCGCGCGAGCTCGTGTGGAGACAGCCGTTCCCGGGACCGGGTCTCGGCGTCCGCATACTCGGCGAGATAACCGAGGACAAGATAAAGGTATTGCAGGAGGCTGACGCAGTCTTCCGCGACGAGATAGCCAAGAGCGGCATAGAGAGCGAGCTCAAGCAGTTCTTCGCAGTGCTCCCCGACGTCCGCACTGTCGGAGTCATGGGCGACCACCGTACATACGACCACCTCATCGCTATCCGTGCCGTCACCACCGACGACTTCATGACCGCTGACTGGGCGCGTATCCCCTACGACGTCCTCGCACGCGTCTCGAACCGCATATGCAACGAGGTCGAGCACGTAAACCGCGTAGTCTATGATATAACCTCCAAGCCGCCCGGAACGGTGGAATGGCTGTAAACAGGCAAATAAGCCGTAAAGAAGCTTTGACTTCTTTACGGCTTTTTTTATGAATAAGAATCATGGCGTCAGATGTGCGGACATAAAAAATATCGCCGAAAGGCGATACTGCATTTTTAGAGGGCGTGATATCTTTTTTATCACGCCCTTGCTAAACGATGTCGATAATGGAGAGTTCGGGGCGGTTGAATATTCTCGCAATGACTATCATATTGAGATTTCGCGCGAGTCCGCGGCTGACTATCTGAGTCGTGCCATATTCAGTTTGCTGTCCCGAGGTGAAGTCGGGAAACAGCCCTTGGTCGGGAGCGTACAGCCCCTGCTCGAGTATGTACGGCAGTCTCCACTGACCGCCGTGAGCGTGCCCCGACAGCACGAGGTCAAAGCTCTTTCCGCCGTGATTAGCGCTCTCAAAGGTGATATCACGGAGCTCCTGCGGCTCGTGCGCGAGGAGGATATTATACGCGTCGGGAGCTATCGCCTCATAGCACCTTCCGATTTGAGAACCGTTCCCGTCGAATGTGCCGACGTTGACTATGCCGTGTACGCACACCTTCTGCCCGTTCACCGTTATATCGGTGTATTCTCCGTGCAGGACGGGTATGCCGAGCTCCGTGACCGCAGAGCAGAACTCCTCCTTGTCGGAGCGTCTCTGCTCGTGGTTGCCCGAGGCATATGCGCACGGGTACTTCTCCGCCGCGAGCCTCATCAGCGTGAGGGCATTTTTCGTACCCTTTGCGCGGCTGTCTATCATATCTCCGCCGAACAGCACGATATCGGGCTCGGCGGCTTCTATGGCGTCCCATATGCGGGACTGGTCGTGCCCGCCGTAGAAGCTGTTGTGCAGGTCTGATACGAACACGATACGTATCGGCTCGCCGACCTTGTCGGAGCTGACCTCGTAGTACACGGGCTTCATCGAGAAGCCCCATGCGTCGAGGATAAGCACTACAGCGGCTATCACCGAGAATATGATGAGCTTTCTTTTACGCTTTGCTTTATTGTTCAATTCTGTTCTTCCTGTGGGCTATTTTTTCCTCATACATGAGCTTGTCGGCAGTGTTGGCGAGCTCCTCAAGGTCGAGGTCGGGGCTCACGTCGTGGAGGTAGAAGCCTATGCTTGCCTCGACCTTATACGGCTTGCCCGAGCTGTTGTTGAAGTTGCCGAGGTAGTTGGTGAAATTTCTTTTGAAGCGTTCGCAGTAGCTTTCGGCGTCAGCACGCGGCACGAGCACCGATACGCAGAACTCGTCTCCGCCGAAGCGGGCGCATATCTCTCCGCGGACAGAGCTGATGAGCAGTGCGTGTCCGAGCGTAGTTATCGCGATATCGCCCTCGTTGTGACCGAAGCTGTCGTTGATATGCTTGAGCCCGTCGAGGTCGGCGTATATGAATGCTATCTGCGGGTCTGACGGCTGATTGCCCGCTGTGAGCAGCTTTTTCGTCTCCGAGTAGAAGCCGCGGCGGTTGAACAGACCCGTCATGAAGTCGTGCAGTGACGACGTGAGGAGCTCCTCATTGAGCGTGAGAAGCTGCTGGTTTATGTACTGAGTATGCATCTTGCCGTGGAACGTGCCGAACGAGGAGTTCATGGCGTTCATGAGGGTATGCATCTTCTCGTATTCATCGAAGTCTATGCGCGGCTGGAACGCGCAGTATCCGAGCACGAGCCCGAGGAAGTGCAGACAGCACATGATAATGGGCTCGGGGCGCTTGGTTATGGTCGGGTAGTCGGGGAGAAGCTCCTCCAGCCTGATAGTGCAGGGAGGCTGTTCTATCCAGTGGTAGCGCTGACAGAGCACGTCTATCTTCTCGCTGAATGGCGTTTTCCAGTTGCGGTGCTCGCCGAAATCAGGCGGCGTGAGCACATCGGTATTCAGTGCGAACACGGCTGTGCTGAACTGGAACTTGTTCATGAGGAGCTGCGGGAGCTCCGTGATACTGTCCGCCTTCGAGACAGAGGACTGGATATCACACATCAGCTGCTGTCTGTAGGCAGACTGCTTGAAGCGCTCGAGAATGGCGCGCATGGAGTCATTGACGTTGTGCTTGTCCATTTTCTCGCAGCCGCACGACTGCGACAGTCTGATATTGAAGTCGACGGTGCCGCCGTCGCATTCTTCGCCTCTGCCGAGGCGCATCACTGCGTCTGTGAGGCGGCGTCCCATTTCGTCGTAGTTCTGGCGGCAGGTGGTGAGGTGGGGGAGGTGGTACTCCGCCTGCATAGTGCCGTCAAAGCCTGTGATTATGCAGTCCTCGGGGACATTGAAGCCGAGGCGCTGTATATAGTTGCTCGCCACGACAGCCATTGAGTCGTTGGCGCAGATTATGGCGTCGGGGACGGCGCGGTGCTCGGTGACGAACCACTGGTTGAGGAGGTCGGTAGTGGGCGCCTCCCAGAAGTTACCGTAGCCGACGTTATCCTCGTCGAATTCGATGCCGTTGGACTCGAGCGCGCGTCTGAACGCGGCTATCCTGTCGTCGGAGAATTCATTGCCCTTGAGACCTGCTATCATATAGAGCGTGCGTGCGCCGTGGGACTCGATGACGTGGCGGACTATCCGCTCGAAGGTATCCGCGTAGGAGAACGACATATTGATACAGCCCTCGATCTCCTTGTCAATGGAGATGACGGGGACGTTGTTCCTCTGTGCTTCATCAACGATGTTATGGACGACTATCTTGTCATATATGAAGTTGGACATTACGACGATAGCTGCGAGTTTCTTGTATGGTATGAGCTTGTAGACCGCGCCCTCGCCCTTGTAGTTGGAGTTGTTGTCCTCGTAGAGGTCGGTGCAGGCGTTGAATATGAGCAGTCTGTATCCGCTCGCAACAGCGTACTTATTGAGAGATTTTATGAAATTGAAGCGGTCCTCGTCCTGAATGGTTGAGAGGCACACACCGATGAGCTTGGGACATCGTTCCACAGAGTTCACCTCCCTTTATGCACAATAATCTTTATACGTAGCTATTATAACATATACTGATGAAAAAATCAATATTTTTTGTTGTGTTTGTAGTAAATTGGTTAATTCAGACGAACCGATTGATAGTTCAGATATCATTTTGCGCCAGATACCTCCGCGCGGCAAAAAAGCTGACGGCTGACGGTTCTTTTCTGAGCTCTGAATTCCGCAAAGCTCTTGATTATTTCCCGATTTTATTGTATAATATGTATATCATTATATTCTTTAGGAGCTGGACTATGAAAAAATTTTTTGTATTCCTTGCAGCATTAGGCTGCATAACAGCTCTCTCGGCGTGCGGGAGCGCGAGCTCCGCGAAGTACACGCCTCCCGACGGCAGTCTCGACAAGTGTACGCTCCGATTCTCGTGGTGGGGCGGAGACGACCGTCACGAAGCCACTCTCGCGGCGATAAAGCTGTGGGAGCAGAAGCACCCCGACATCACCATAACGCCCGAATACGGCGGCTGGGACGGCTGGACGGAAAAGGTCAGCTCGCAGATAAGCGGCGGGACAGCTCCCGACGTCATGCAGATAAACTACGACTGGCTCGTGTCGCTCTCGCCCGACGGCGGCGGCTTCTACGACCTCGGTCTGCTCACCGACCGCCTCGACCTCTCCGCGTTCGACGACGAGGTGCTCTCGTTCGGACGCATGAACGGCAAGCTCAACGCTGTGACCGTATCGGTCAGCGGGCGCGGGCTCTTCTACAACTCCGACACCTTCCGAAAATGCGGCGTTTCCTATCCCGAGACGTGGTCGGAGCTGCTCGCGCTCGGCGAGAAGATGAGCGAGAAGGGCTGCTGTCCGCTCGACCTCGACATACAGTCGGGCGGGACGGCGTGGTATCTCGCGGTGGTGCGCGTCCAGCAGGACACGGGCAGGCAGTTCGTCACTATGGACGGCGAGCTCGGCTTCACGGAGGACGACATACGCGCGGCTCTCGATTTCTACAAGGAGCTCGAGGACAGCCGCGTTATCCGTACAGTCCGCGAGCGCATCGACGAGGACGGCAATGCCGCGCTGTATCAGTCGCCGTCGTTCATTGACGGACGGGTCGGCGGCGTGCTCGAGTGGGGGAGCTCTGTCGGCAAGTACGACATGGTGCTGCCCGAGGGCACATTGCAGGCA
This sequence comes from Anaerotruncus sp. MC2020, assembly GCA_000701945.1. Taxonomy (GTDB): domain Bacteria; phylum Bacillota; class Clostridia; order Oscillospirales; family Ruminococcaceae; genus Ruminococcus; species Ruminococcus flavefaciens_B. The sequence continues at coordinate 38,324 of JNKE01000016.1, read as the reverse complement.
GGAGCCTTCCTGCGCGGAGACGGCGGAGAATCGGGCGGCTGGATGATAAAGCCGTCGGTGCTGTACGCCATAGCCAAGGACACCGACTACCCCGACGAGGCTGCCGCGTTCATGGACTTCATGCTCAGCGACCCCGAATGTGCGGCTGTGCTCGGGACTACGCGAGGCATACCCGCGTCACATCGGGCGGAGGAGGCTCTCGAGGCGGGAGGACTGCTCAACGGTCTCGCACGCGACAGCGACGAGCTGCTCTCGGAGCTCGACACGGTGACGATAAGCCCGTATATGGAGCTCCCGCGCATGAAGGAGCTGTGCAATACCGCGATAGAGAAGGTCTCCTACGGCAAGGCTGACACCGCGCAGGCGGCGAAGGAGCTGTACACCTCTGCGGAGGAATACCTGAGGAAGGTCAGAAAATGAAGAAACGAAGCTGCTGCAATCCCGTAGGCGTCGGGAGATATACGGGTCTGCTGCTGATAATGCCGTTCATTGTCGGCTTTGTGCTGTTCACGCTGTACCCGTTCGCGGCGTCGTTCGTGCTCGGTCTCACCGACAGCGACGGCATACGCGCGTCCCGATTCATCGGTGCGGACAACTTCACGGATATGCTCGCGAGCAGTGAGCTCCGCGGAGCCGTGTGGACTACGCTGAAATACACGCTGATACTTGTCCCGCTGAAGCTCGCGGTATCGCTGCTCGCGGCGGTGCTGCTCAACGCGGAGATACGCGGGATAGGCGTTTACCGCACGATATTCTACGTGCCGTCGATACTCGGCTCGAACCTCGCTGTGGTGATAATGTGGCAGTTCCTGTTCACGTCGGGAGGGCTCGCCGACCAGCTCATGGGGCTCGTCGGACTGCCGCCCGTCGGCTGGTACGGCGGGAGCGGCTCTGCTATGGCGATAATCGTGCTTCTGCGCCTGTGGGAGTTCGGCTCCGCAATGATACTCTTCCTCAACGCGCTGCGGGACATCCCCGCGGAGTATTACGACGCCGCAAGAGTCGACGGCTGCGGACGCGTGCGCGCCTTTTTCCGCATAACACTGCCCCTGCTCGGACGCGTGCTGTTCCTCAACCTCGTGTTGCAGACCATTGCCGCGATGCAGGAGTTCAGCGCTCCGTACATGATAACGGGCGGCGGACCGATGAAGTCCACCTACACGATAGGAATGCTCATCTACGACGAGATGTTCCGCTACCACAACGTCGGCTACGCAAACGCCGTATCATGGGCGTTTTTCGTGCTCGTGACCGCGATAGTGCTCGTTCTGTTCGCAGTCACACGCAGGAGAAGGGAGGCGGACGAATGAAAAAGCTCCCCCTCTATATCCTGCTGACCGCCGCCGCTGTTGTGATGATATACCCGCTCCTGTGGCTCATCGGAGCGAGCTTCAAGTCGAACGACGAGATATTCTCGTCGGCGTGGTTCGTCCCGCAGAGCCTCGACCTCTCGGTGTACGCGCGCGCGTGGCGGACGGTCACTCCGCACACGATGGGTCACTACTTCGTCAACACCTTCCTCATCATCGTGCCGAAAACGGTACTCGCGGTGGTGTCATCGGTGCTGGTGGCATACGGCTTCGCGCGGTTCGACTTCCCGCTGAAACGGCTGTTTTTCGGACTGCTCATGGGCTCGATGTTCATGCCCGCTATCGTCACGGTCATGCCGCTCTACCTCATGTGGAGCAGGCTCGGTCTGCACGACACCTACGTCCCGCTCACCTTGCCCGCACTCTTTGCGGCGGAGGGAGCATTCGTGTTCATGCTCGTGCAGTTCATGCGCGGAGTTCCCCGCGAATTCGACGAGGCGGCGCGCATCGACGGCTGCGGCAGTCTGCGGCTGCTCGTGTATATACTCGTGCCGTGCATCCGCCCCGTCATCGTGTCGATAACCGTGTTCACCTTCCTGTGGACGATGAACGACTTCCTCACGCCGCTCATAATGATAAGCTCCGTGGAGAAGTACCCGCTCTCGCTGATACTGCGACTCTCCGCGGACAGTACGGGCGACGGCTACGAGCAGCGCAAGGTGATAGCGATGTCCGTGCTCGGACTCATACCCTCGGTGGCGGTATTCGCCATTGCTCAGAAAAAATTTATCAGCGGTATCACCGCAGGAGGCTTGTCGGGATGACAGACATTACAAGGACAGGGCAGGTCGCCCGCGACTATATAGACAGGCTCATTCTCACCTCCGAGCCGCTGCGCCCGAAGTGGAACAGGGAGAACTTCATCTTCCGCAAGGAGCCGCGCTGGAACTACATGGACAGCTGTATCATACGCGCGCTGTTGATGTTTGCGGACGAGCGCCCCGAGCTGTGGGACTACGCGATACGCTTCGTCAACAGCTACGTTACTCCCGAGGGGGATATCCCCACGGTCGAGCGCTCCGACTACAACCTCGACAGCATCTGCGGCGGTCGGAACCTCCTCGCTCTGTACGGTAAAACGGGCGATGAGCGCTATATCAGGGCGGCGGAGCTCCTGCGGGAGCAGCTCGCCGAGCAGCCCCGCCTCACCTGTGGCAGCTTCTGGCACAAGGCGATATATCCGCGGCAGATATGGCTCGACGGCGCGTATATGGCGCTGCCGTTCCTCGCGGCTTACGGACAGGCGAGGGGAGAGGAGAGCTGCATCGCGGACGTACTCGTGCAGCTCCGCAATATACGCTCCCTCATGCGCGACGGGGAGACAGGGCTGTACTACCATGGCTACAGCGAGAGCCGCGATACGTGCTGGTCGGACAGCGGGACGGGACTGTCGCCGAATATATGGCTCCGCGCGAACGGCTGGCTCTGCGCGGGACTTGCCGATATATACGAGATAACGCGCGATGTCGAGTGCGCGACTATGCTCGCGGAGCTGACAGACGCGCTGCGGGCGTGCCTCACTGATGGCGGTATGCTCTTGCAGCTTCCCACGCGCCCAGAGCTCGGCGGCAACTACCCCGAGACGAGCGGCACGCTGCTGTTCGCGTATGCGGTGATGAAGGCGTACAGGCTCGGAGCGGCGTCCGCTGGCGCTGCCGAGGACGGCAGACGCGCGCTCACGGCGGTCACTGAGCGGTATATCTCCTACGACGGGGAGGTGCCCGTGCTGCGGAATATCTGCCTCATGGGCGGGCTCGGAGGCACAGAGAACCGCGACGGCTCGGCGGAGTATTACCTCAGCGAGCGCGTCGTCGAGAACGACGCAAAGGGTATCGCGCCGTTCCTCATGGCGGCGGCGGAGCTGTAACCGCGGCGGATATCTGCTCACGCAAAACACATTCAATAAATAAAAGTCCCTGCTATAGATAGCTATAGCAGGGATTTCTTTTATCGTGATATTCGCGGGTACTGCCGCAGCATTTTCTGCTCAGCAGCCCTTGTGTATCTGTCCGCCTGTGAGCTGCTTGCCGTTCACGGCGTACATCTCGGAAATGGTCACTACCTGCCAGCCGTTAGCCTTGAGCACGGGGAGGAATTCCTCCATAGCCGTCGATGTTGAGGCGTAGTTCTCGTGAGCAAGAACGATAGCATTCCTGAGGCTGCCGTTGTTCATAGCTGTCGTGAGCTTGCTGACTATTTGGTCCTTTGTAGCGCCGTTCCAGTCGCCCGTATCTATCGCACAGCTGATGAGCGGCACGTCGCTGAGCGTCTGCTGTACTGTGGCGTTGGACTGGAGATAGGGAAGTCTCATCAGCTTTGAGGGCTCGGCTCCGATGATGCTTTTGAGCTTCTTGTCAGTGGTGTCGAACTCGCTGCGTATCTCGGAGGCTGACTTCTGCGTGAGGTATGGGTGAGTTGTAGTGTGGTTGGCGATTTCCATGCCGTTCTGATAGCCGTATCTGATGACGTCCTCGCCCTGCGAGGTAATCCAGTTGCCGACGTAGAAGAACGTAGCGTGGAAGCCGTTCTTGATGAGGGCGTCCATAATCTTCTTCTCGTTGTTGGCGTCTCTTGTGCCGTCATCGAAGCTGATAGCCACCATGGGCTTGCTCGCGTCTATCCACGAGATATCGAGCTGACCGCTTGCGGCGGGAGCCTTTATCTCGCCGACCGTGCCGCCGCCCGTCGTAACTGAGGACTGCGTACCCTCTGCCGCGAACTGCACCTCGTCAACGTAGAAGTCGAACGTTCCGTCAGAAGTCTCGATGTAGAAGATGAGGTCTGTCGCGCCCTCGGGGATAGTGTAGACTGTGTTCTCGAGCTTTGTCCATGTCTTGCCGCTGACGGAGGCAGTCGCTATGTTGGCGTAGCTCGTCTCGCCCGAAGCGTCCTTGTACTGGAGCTGGAGCTTCATCTCCTGCGCGGAGTCGGTGGGCTGCATTACTGCCGCCGAGAAGCTGTATGTGCCGCCTGCGGAGAAGTCGCTGCCGAGGGTGTATCCGACGCCGTTCCAAGCCTTGCTTCTGCCCGAAACCTTGACGGACTTGCTGCCCGAGTAGAAGTGGCTGCTCTCAATGGAGACGGAGGCGTCGCCTCTTGCCTCCCAGCTGCCGACGCCCGACTCGAACGACTCGGTCTTGGTATTGATAGTGGGTGCAGGAGCTGTAGTCGTGGTGGTAGTCGTAGTAGTTGTTGTAGTGGTAGTCGTAGTTGTGGTGGTCGTTTCCGCGTAGTTGTCGCTGTAGCTTACGGGGAGCTTGTTTACTATGCCTGCGTCGAGCTGCTGTATCGCGAGCGCGTCACGCGCAGTGACTCCGTCGCCTCTCATGTAAACGTCAGCGTTGTCGAGAGCCTGCGCGTCGAGGCTGAACTTGTCCTTGTTGGCGATATACTGGAGGATAGCGACTGCGTCTGCGACCGTGACCTTGCCGTCCTTGTTCACGTCTCCGTAGCTGACAGTGACGGGCGGAGCAGTCGTTGTCGTTGTTGTCGGCTGAGCCTCTGTTGTGGTCGTGACATCCTCAGTAGTGGTCGTAGGAATAGCAGTTGTAGTCGTGGTAGTTGTCGTAGTGGTCGTGGTGGTAGTTGTTGTAGTCGTTGTAACGGGCTTGGGACCGTCTATCTGCGTGCCTGCCTTAGCGACGATAGCCTCGTCGATGCTGAGGTCGCCTGTGCCCTCCTCCGTCTCGATGTAGAGGATGTAGCCCGAGCCCTCGGGGAGCGTATAATTCGTATTTGCAAGCTGAACGTATCCGCCGTCGGACTGTCCGTTTGCGATGTGGTCGTACTTGGTTTCACCCGAATTATCGGTGTACTGGAGCGACAGCATCATATTGCCCGAGCCGCTCGCCGCAACGCTGAAGCTGTAGCTCTGACCGCCCTTGAAGGTCGCAGAATCAAGAGTTTTCATGGCGCCGTGCCAAGCCTTTGTTCTGCCCGAGACTGTGAGAGCCTTGCTGCCCGCGTAGGCTGTGCCGCCTGTGGAGACGGTCGCATCGCCTCTTGCCTCCCACGAATCGCTGCCGTTCTCGAACGTGTCATGGTAGTAGTAGCCGTTCGCGTCGGGAGTTATCGGGTCGGTCTGTACGGGCGGATTCGGGTCTGTGGGGAGTCCCTGACCGTCGCTGCCGAGCGTCACAACGAACGTAGATACGCTGTTTGCGGGGAGCTGACACGTGAACGACGAGCCGCTTGCGCTCAGACCCTTTGTCTGCGCGAGGTTCTCGTTCGCGGACGTGCGGTAGCGGTCAACGTTGGTGATGTTTCTGCCGCTGATGTTGAACTGTTGCGACTTCTCGGACGAGCCGTTGTTGACTGCAACTATCTCAATCTGAGTGTCGCTGTGCTTGTAAGCCGAAACATAGAGGTTGCTGTCGGGCTGTTCGGTGCAGTCGATGCGGTAGTCACCGGGGCGGATATACTTGGAATACTGCGCCATCATGTAGCCGCGCTTGGTGGGCTTGCCGTCATCCTGACCGATGAGGCTGTAGCTTCGTCTGATGTACCACCACACGTAAGCGCTCATGTTGCCGACAACCAAGCCATTATGGATATTCTCCGCGACCTTTATCGCCTCTGGCCAGTTGTTTGCCGAGTTTGCATTTGAGTTCGGTACGTAGACCTCGGTCATCCATATCTCCTTGCCCGAGTTCTCGACTGTCGGGTAGTCCATCTGACTGCGCTGAGTGCCGTAGAAGTGCGTGCCGAAGAGGTCGCAGTTCGCCATAGCCGCCTGATTCTGTATTATCTTTTTATAGTAGGTCTTTCCGTAGCCGCTGCTCTCGTTGCCGTACTGGAAGGTCTCGGGCGACATCAGCTTTGCCTTTGTGCCGTCCTTGACCGCCTTGCCGTAGTTGGCGATGAAGCTCGCCGCGCGGTCGGGAGTCCAGAACGTCCACTCACTCGACCAGTCGGGCTCGTTCTGAACGGATACGGAGTAGAGGTTGACGCCCTGTCCCTCAACGTACTTGACGAAGTTGTTGAGGTGCTTCGCGTAGTCAGCCTCCTTGCCGTTTGAGAGGACGTATCTGCCGCTCGTATGGCCGCCGCCGCCGTTGGAGCGCATACTTGCGGGCGGATTCCACGGAGTTGCGAATACGGTCGCTCCGAGCGACTGCGCGCCCTTTGCGGTCGGTATCGCACGCGACCACGCGCTCGAGTCCTCGTTGACGTAGATACGGAGCACTGTCAGTCCGAGCTGATTTGCTCCCGTACCGAACGCGGTCTGTATCTGGTCATTTGTCAGGTCATAGCCCTGCCACTCGGGGTGATTCATGCCTCCGAAGCCGCGTATTATCTGGTAGGTCTTGTTTGTGTTGACGGTGCAGGCGGAAGCCGCCTCCGCCTCGATGGACGGCGAACTGCCGCCGAAAACTGTCATTCCCGAGAGCAGCACTGCGCCGCTCACTGCGCCCGACAGCAGGCGTGAGATTTTTTCTTTGATCTTCATTATGAATTCCTCCGATAATCCTTTTTTCAGTTTTAGCTGATCCAATTTCTCACTATTAATGATACATAATATGAATAAATTGTAAACCCACATTATCTGATATCAGTGGACGAATTTTCACTTTTGGCGTTTATTTTGCGGCGGCTCTTGCGGGACGTCCTCACTCCCTCGCCGTTCGGAGTCAGGATACACGCGGGATTATCCGCGCGCGTGCAAGTCCAAATATGAATAAAAATCAAATTCCGTAACAGGCGATTGTTGAAAACTCAGCTGTCAAGCAACGCGCTTTTTGACCGCTGAGAGCCGAATATTAGCTTTTTGTTGATTTTTGTTCATTCTGCGAAATTATTAATAAAAAACATATTGCAATGCGGAGAAAAATATGATACAATATAAGGCGTAGGGATGAAATGTCCGCGAAAGGGGGAATTTCATGGACGTTATTATCTGGGCTATACTCGTTATAGCTTTCGTCATCGCTGAGGTCGCTACGGTTCAGCTTGTATCTGTATGGTTCGCCGCAGGTGCCCTCGTGACGATGATACTCGTCTTCTTCTTCGATATACCCATTATCGGTCAGGTCGGTATCTTTATCGGCTCATCGGCACTCTTCCTCGCACTGACGATGCCTTACATCATCAGAAAAAGGAAGAAAAAGGGGTACATACCTACGAATTCCGAGCTCGAGATAGGGCGTACCGCAAGGGTCATCGAAGAGATAAATGCCGATAACGGTACAGGACGCGTCAGGGTAGGCGGCGTCGACTGGAGCGCAGTCTCAGCCGACGATGCGGTCATACCAGGCGACACAGTCGTGACAGTCACCGCCGTGAACGGCGCAAAGCTCACAGTAAAACCAAAGGATTAACAGGAGGAAATTGTTATGGATTTCAACACAGGCTCTATCTTCGGTGCCTTCGGCATCATCGTATTACTGGTCATCATTTTCCTATTCTTTATGTTCATCAGGTGCTTCAGGATCGTGCCGCAGGCTCACGTTTTCGTCATCGAGCGCTTCGGCTCCTTCAAGTGTGAGTGGGAAACAGGTATTCACTTCCTCTTCCCGTTCATCGACCGCATCGCAGGCAAGGTATCGCTGAAAGAAAAGGTCGTTGACTTCAAGCCTCAGCCCGTTATCACAAAGGATAACGTTACGATGCAGATAGATACAGTCGTATTCTACAAGGTCACAAACGCAAAGCAGTACATCTACGGCGTTGAGAGACCTCTCGCCGCTATCGAGAACCTCTCGGCTACAACGCTCCGTAACATCATCGGTGAGCTCGAGCTCGACTCGACCCTCACATCGCGTGATACTATCAACACCAACATCACCGCTATCCTCGACCAGGCTACAGACCGCTGGGGAATCAAGGTAGAGCGCGTTGAGCTCAAGAACATCATTCCTCCGCGTGAGATTCAGGACGCCATGGAGAAGCAGATGAAGGCTGAGCGTGAGCGCCGTGAGAAGATACTCCAGGCAGAAGGTGACAAGAAGTCGCAGATACTCGTTGCCGAGGGTGAAAAGGAGTCGCAGATACTCCGCGCGCAGGCTAAGAAGGAAGCTCAGATACTTGAGGCTGAGGCTGAGAAGCAGGCTATGATACTCCGCGCAGACGCCGTAAGAGAGCAGAAGGTGCTCGAGGCTACAGGTGAGGCGCAGGCTATCGAGCTCGTACAGCAGGCAGTCGCTGACAGCCTTGTAAAGCTGAATAACGCGTCGCCGAACGAGAAGGTAATACAGCTCAAGTCGCTCGAGGCATTCGCAAAGGCTGCGGACGGCAAGGCTACAAAGATAATCATTCCGAGCGAGATACAGGGTCTTGCAGGGCTCGCAGCAGGGCTCAAGGGCATTGCGGAGTCCGATACAAAACAGTAACGAATATCCCTACAGAAGGCTGACCGAAAGGTCAGCCTTTTTTGTTGTGCGCCACGAACTGCCGTTTTGAATCACTTGCGGATTTGTGTCCGCAAGCGATTCGGGGAGGCGTTTTTTACCGCGCGGCAAAAATATACAGAAAATTTTCTGCCCCCTGCACAGAATTTTTACATATGATGTCTTGTAATTTGACCGCCCAAATGTTATAATGTAAAGTGACCGACTATGCGGTCGGAAGAACAAAAGGAGTGGGCGCCCGCCGCCCGATAAAAAGATATATGGAAAAAGAAAAATTTACCGAGGAGAGCTCCGCGGAGGTCATCTGCGGACGCAATCCCGTTACAGAAGCGCTCAAATCAGGCGCTAACCTCGATACGATATACATATGCGGCAGCGGAGGAAGCCTTAATCTCATCCGCCGCCTCGCAAAGGAAAACGGCGTTGTCGTCAAGGACGCCCTCGACGCCAAGCTCACCAAGCTCTCGGGCGGAGCCTCTCATCAGGGAGTCGTCGCCGTAGGAGCGTGCGCGGAGTACGTCACCATTGACGATATCCTCGCTGTCTCCGAGAAAAAGGGCACAAAGCCGTTCATCATCATCTGCGACGAGATAGAGGACCCCCACAACCTCGGCGCGATAATCCGTACTGCCGAGACTTCTGGAGCGGACGGCGTGATAATCCCCAAGCGCAGGAGCGCGGGACTCAACGCCACCGTGTTCAAGACATCGGCGGGCGCGGCGAGCTACGTCCCCGTGGCGAGAGTGTCCAACCTCGCCGCCGCCATTGACGAGCTCAAGGAGCGCGGAGTGTGGATATACGGCACCGATGCCTCGGGCTCGGACTACACTGCCACCGACTTCACGGGCAGCTGCGGACTTGTCATCGGCTCGGAGGGCTTCGGCATCAGCAAGCTCATTCAGAAAAAATGCGATTTCATGGTAAAGCTGCCTATGCTCGGCAGGATAAATTCGCTCAATGCCTCTGTCGCTGCGGGTATCTTCATGTATGAGGTGCTCCGTCAGCGCGGCTCCAAAGCATAAGGAGGACATTATGGCAGATAACAAGATATCACTTGAAAATATACTTGACGAATACTCGCCCGATACTGAGCAGACGGACGCTCCTCATGTGGAGAGGGTCGACGCGCAGAAGGTCATCAACTCAACTCTGCCCGACCCTGTGAAGGAGACTCCCGCGCCCAAGCCGACCAAGGTCTCGCACGAGAGGCGCGAGCTGTTCGACGAGCCCGCCGAGAGGCAGCCCTCCGCGGACGAGTATAAGCCCGAGACTATTTCCCGCAAGAGGACAGGCTTTGCGGGCAGCGACGGCCTCGAGGACGTTAAGACCGAGGCTCCCGTCAACTCCTACGCCGCGGACGACAGCGCTCCGACGGCGAACGGCACTCCGCTGATAAGGCGCATGGCTGACTCCACCCGCGCACGCGAGGTCGAGCGTCAGGGGCGTAAGAAAAAGCGCAGCCGCAAAAACAAGACGGGCTATACCTACTCTAAGGAGTCGCCCGAGGGCGAGTATATGTACACTCCGCCCGAATTCAAGAAGAAAAAGCGTACACGCCGCGAGATACTCGACGAATTCGAGTCTCCCGAGGGCAAGAAGTACGTGACCGATATTGTTCCCTCTCCTGACGCGGTCGAGGCTGCAAAGCCCGTTGTCCCCGCGCCGAGAGCCGAGGTGACGAGCCTCAACCTCAGCGAGACGCAGGAGATAGACGCCTCGCAGCTCGATGTGCATATCACGCAGGACGCCGAGGAGGTGTCCCGCATGAAGGCGAAAGCCGAGCGCACCAAGCGCATTGTCGACTTCAACTACTACGGCGACGTTCAGGACGTCGGACGCGACATATACGAGCTGAAAACTATCATCTCCACGAGGACGACCGTGCTCGCGATGACGGCGTTCCTGAGCCTGTATATCACGCTTTGCAGCCGCTTCGGCTTCCCGATAGTCAGCTTCCTGAGCATCAACCACATCAGGACGTTCCTGCTCGCGCATCTTCTGCTCGGGCTCGTCGCGATGTTCTACTCGCTGCCCGTAATCACAAAGGGCGTGAAGAACCTCTTCACTCTCAAGCCCGACAGCGACTCGCTGACGGCAGTGACCTCGCTCTCCTGCCTCATCGCCCTGCTGACCGCTTTTCTGCGGCAGGATATGGCGCGGGAGGAGACGATACATATTTATATGCCCGTCGCGATACTCGCGATGCTGATGAACTCGATAGGCAAGCTGCTCATCATCAGGCGCGCGCACCGCAACTTCAAGTTCGTGTCGCAGAGCTTTGACCGCCACGCAGTCGTGTACGTCCGCGACGAGGAGCGCGCAGAGCGCCTCACGCGCGGCACGCTCGGTGATTTCCCGATACTCGCCGCCATGCGCAAGACCGACTTCCTCACGGACTTCCTGCGCTATTCCTACTCCGCAGACATAACGGACGCGTTCTGCCGCAAGGCTGTGCCGCTGTGCCTCGCGTTCTCCGCGATAGTGACCGTGTTCCTGACCTTCTTCAGGACGGGCTCACTGTTCACTGCGGACTCGCTCGCATTCGGCTTCTCCATATTCAGTATGCTCATTTGTTCGAGCTCGTGCATATCGCTGCCCTTCGTGGCGAATATACCGCTCGACAACATCTCGAACACAACCCTCCGCAACAAGGGCGTGCTGCTCGGATACCAGAGCGTCGACGACCTCTACGATGCGAACTCCCTACTCGTGGAGAGCAGCCTGCTCTTCCCCGAGAACACCGTCAGACTGGGCGGCATCAAGGTCTTTTCCAATACAAAGATAGACGAGGCGCTGCTCGACGCGGCAAGCCTCACGCACTACTCGGGAAGCGTGCTCCAGCAGCTCTTCGCCGATGTTATCTCGGGCAGGGAGACCCTGCTCTACCCGATAGAGAACTTCTCCGCGGAGGATACGGGATTGTGCGGCTGGATAAACAACCGACGCATTCTTCTCGGCAGCCGCGAGCTCATGGAGTCCCACAACATCGAGGGGCTCCCCACAAAGTCGCAGGAGGGCGAGGTCTCGAAGGGGCATGAGCCGCTTTACCTCTCCATTTCAGGCAACCTTGCGGCGCTGTTCGTGGTGGACATCGTCCCCGACAGGAATATAAGGAAATGGTCGGAGAAGCTTATCAAGAAGAAGATATGCCTCATCGTCAAGAGCACAGACCACTTCATCACGCAGGATTCGATAGCCTCGTACTACAATATCCCAAAGGATATGATACGCGTTATCCCGAAGAAGCTGTACGAGGACTTCGACGCCGAGACCAAGCACGTTGTCCGCATGAGCGCTTCCATGGCTTGTACGGGACGCTTCTCGTCGTTCGCACAGCTCATACTCGGCATCAAGATAGTTCATTCGTCCGCTACGCTCGGACTGATTTTCCAGACCGCGTCGATACTTCTCGGCTTTGTGCTGTGCATGATGCTGATACTGTCGAAGGCGTTCGAGTTTGACTATATGTATATGTCCGCGACCGCAATGGTGATATACAACCTCATCGTTACGGGACTGACGTATCTCGCGGTGAACCGCAAGAAGCTGTAAACAGATACATCAAGGGCGCACTGTGATGTGCGCCCGAATCATATCGCAAAAGGAGCGACATTATGTCCGAGAAATACAGAAACGGACGACCTGTCCACAACGAAGACAACGAAAACACGCGCACGACGGTGATACCTCCCGAGGCGCGTCAGCAGTACCGCGAGCGCTATCAGCAGCCGCAGGAGCAGTACTACCAGCAGCCGTATCAGCAACAGCCGCAGGGTCAGCCCTACCAGCAGCCATATCAGCAGCCGCCGCAGGGTCAGCCCTATCAGCAGCCGTATCAGCAGCCGCCGCAGGGTCAGCCCTACCAACAGCCATATCAGCAGTCGCCGCAGGGTCAACCCTACCAGCAGCCATATCAGCAGCCGCCGCAGGGTCAGCCCTACCAGCAGCCGTATCAGCAGCAGCCACAGGAGCAGTATTATCAGCAGACACCGCCTCCTCCGCCGCCGCAGATGCGACGTCCCGCTCCCAAGCAGCAGAAACAGAAGAAGAAAAAACGCGGCGGTTCGGGCGTATGGAAGTTCTTCAAGCGCTTCTTCTACACCCTGCTGATACTGTTCATACTGCTTTTCGGTATATACTCATGCACCTCGCTCAGCCTCATACGCAAGCTCGACTACGTCCCCACACAGAGCCGCGAGCGCACCTCGGGAGCTATCTCCCGCAGCTATGTCACGAGCGTGCTCCTCATCGGTACAGACGGGCGCTCCCTCGACGAGCGCGGACGCTCCGACACGATGATGCTCGTCTCGGTCAACAGCTCCACGAAGAAGATATGCACGACCTCGTTCATGCGCGACTGCTACGTCGAGATACCTGGCTACGGCTGGGATAAACTCAATGCCGCGTATGCCTACGGCGGTCCCGAGCTCCTCATGGACACGATAGAGCACAACTTCGGCGTGAGGATAGACGACTACGTTTCGATAAACTTCCTGTCGTTCGCGAGCATCGTCGACTCCGTCGGCGGTATCGACGTCGACCTCTCCGACGCCGAGGCTGAGGAGATAAACACTATCCTGCAAGCCGAGGTCAACGAGATAATGGGCGACGACAGGGGAGCAGACCTGCTGAAAAGCGGCGGCAAAAAGGTGCATCTCGTCGGAAAGCAGGCACTCGCATATGCGCGCATACGCCACATCGGCAACGCCGACTTCGAGCGCACCGAGCGTCAGCGCCGCGTGGTCGACCTCGTCATGGACAAGCTCAAGACCTTCAATCCTATCATGCTCAAAAACCTCTCGACCAAGGTACTGCCAGATGTTACGACGAATATGGACACCGCAAAGCTGTACTTCCTGTCGCTCCGCGCGCCGCTGTGGCTGAGGTTCGAGCGTTCGCCCATGCAGGTGCCCGCGGAGGGTACGTACTACGGCGAGAGCACCCCGAGCGGCGACGCTCTCATCGTCGACTTCGACAGCAACTACGAGACTATCAAGAGCAACGTATTTGCATCCGAATGACACCGTCCCGCAGGCGTGACACGTCGGAGCAAAAAAATACTAATTATATCAAAAAAGTGGTATCATTCTGGTAATAAAACTGCTATAATAAATAAAAATGACTACGGAGGTACCGCTTATGCTGAAGGATAAAGGCTTTTACAAGGGAATCAATTTCGGCGGCTGGCTCTCACAGTGCAGCTACTCAAAGGAACACCTCGACAGCTTCATTACCGAGGCGGACTTCGCTGCCGTTTCCAAATGGGGCATCGACCACGTCCGTATCCCGTTCGACTATAATATCATTGAGCGCGGCTGCGGAGAATTCATAGAAGAGGGCTTCGCGTACATCGACTTCGCGGTCGAGATGTGCCGCAAGTACGGGCTGAACCTGCTGCTTGACCTCCACAAGACCGCGGGCTTCTCGTTCGACTACTACGGCGAGGACGAGAACGGCTTCTTCGACAGCGAGAAGTATCAGGAGCGCTTCATCGTGCTCTGGGAGGAGATTGCGCGCAGATACGGCAATTCTCCCAAGACTATCGCGTTCGAGCTGCTCAACGAGGTCACTGACCAGTCCTACATAGACACATGGAACGCCATTGTACGCCGCTGCATACCGAGGATAAGGAAGTTCGCTCCCGACACGCTCATCTTCGTCGGAAGCTACCATAACAACGCTGCGGATACGGTGCAGTTCCTCGACGCGCCGTATGACAGCAACATCGTGTACAATATGCACTGCTACGAGCCGCTCAAATTCACGCATCAGGGCGCATACTGGACGACCGATATCGTCCCCGAGGAGCGCATCGCATTCGAGGACATCGGCTGTACACCCGAGTATTTCGAGCAGCTCTTCTCCACGGCTATAGCTAAGGCTGACGAGAACGGCGCTGACCTCTACTGCGGCGAGTACGGCGTTATCGACGTTGTTCCCGCGGAGGACACGATAAAGTGGTACAGGACTATCAATTCCGTCTACGAGAAGCACGGCATCGGCAGAGCTGCATGGTCGTACAAGAAAATGGACTTCGGTCTCACAGACGAGCGCCTCGACGGCGTCCGCGACGAGCTGCTGAAGCTGATATGACACGCAAGGGACAGGCTTGACCTGTCCCTTTTTTATTTATGCGGCTCTGCGCATAGACAGGGCGTTTCGGTCAAACCATTCGGAGCATTGCCGCCGTTTTTGCCGCAACTTTGACAAACATTTCTCAATGCTGCCGTTTTGCCTGTATCTCCCATTGACATTTGCATTCAGCCATTGTATAATAATAATGTATAGCCATGTTCGGTCGGAGAAGCCGCGCAAATGCAAAATATTTGCAAATTTTGTCCTGTTTCTTTGACTTTGGGCGAGTATACTGATATAATCATATATGGACTTATCACGGTCGCCGCTTCCGACAAAAGCGGCAGGCTCTCTGAGCCAAAGGAGAGAAATTATGAAAAAACACAACAAAACGCTGATCTGCGCTTTTGCTGCGGCAGTTACTATCCTCGCTGCAGCTCCCGCAGCAGCACACGCAGCTGAGGGAGACCCTATCTCTACTGCCCCCGCAACGACGGCTGCTGCCTCTGCGTCAACGACTACGGCGGCGGCTTCGACCACTACTGCTGCTCCCGCGACAACTACGACTGCTCAGGCAACTACGACAACTGCGGCTGCCTCCACGACTGCCGCTCCCGCTACGAGCACTGCTCCCGCGACTACGAGCGCTGTCACACCTTCGATAGAGGGCTGGCACATCGACACAACAGGCAGGATAACCTACTACAAGGCTGACGGCTCCTTCCTCACAGGCACGCAGGAGATAGACGGCGAGAAGTACATCTTCTCCAAGAACGGCGTGCTCAAGACGGGCTGGCGCACGGTCGGCGGCAAGCGACTCTACTACGCTCCCGATACGGGCAAGCCTGTGTACGGCTGGCTGGAATACTGCGGCAGAAAGTACTACATAACCAAGGAGGACGGCAAGGTCACGGGACTGTTCACCGATAAGGACGGCAAGCAGTACCGCTTCTCCGATATGGGCGTTCTCATAGCTGAGAAGGGCTTCTTCAAGGAGGGCGACAGCTTCTTCTACACCAAGGAGGACGGCACTCTCGCAACGGGTGAGCTCACAATAGAGGGCGTTCCTTACTTGTTCGACGAGGACGGCAAGGAACTCACGGGCTGGCAGAAGATAAGCGACAAGTCCTACTACTACTACCCCGAGACTGGCAAGGCTGCCGAGGGGCTCTCAAAGATAGACGACAAGTTCTACTTCATCTCTCCCGAGGACGGCATGATGACGGGTGCCGTCACGATAGGCAACACGCCTCATATGTTCGGCAGTGACGGCGTTATGCTCACAGGCAGACAGCTCATCTCGGGCAAGAAGTATTACTTCTACGAGGACTCGACCTTTGCAAAGGGTCTATGCACGATAGACGGCAAGAACTACGTCTTCGATGAGGACGGCGTTCTCGCGGAGGAGCTCGGACTCACGACCGTTGACGGCGACACCTACTACCACGACGAGAAGGGCATCGCGATAAACGGCAGACAGAAGGTCAGCGGCGACTTCTACTACTTCGGCGACGACTTCAAGATGTTCAAGGGCATCATCGAGCTCGACGGCAAGACCTACTACTTCGGACCTGACGGCAAGCGCGCGACGGGTCTCATAACCTACAAGGGCGATTCCTACTACTTCGACGAGACCGACGCCGCCATGAAGACGGGACGTCTCAAAATAGACGGAAAGAAATACTATTTCGGCTCTGACGGCAAAATGGCAAAGTCGACGTGGGAGACGATAGACGGCGCAAAGTATTACTTCGGCGCTGACGGCGTTATGGCTTCGGGCATAACCGAGATAGACGGCAAGAAGTACTGCTTCAGCTCCGAGACGGGACAGTTCGTTACAGGACGCCTCATCGTCGACGGCAAGAAGTACTACTTCGGCGAGGACGGCACGATGCAGTTCGGTATGCAGAAGATAGACGACAACTGGTACTACTTCGACGCTGACGGCACTATGCATACGGGCTGGCTGGAGTACAACGACAAGAAGTACTACTTCCTCGAGTCGGGAGCTATGGCAAGGAACATGGTCGTTGATGACCTCAACCTCCTCAACGACGGCTCAGCCGCTCCGCTCGTCGAGTCACAGATAAGAGCCAAGAACATCCTCAAGAGCATCGGAAGCAACTCGCCGCAGGCTATCTACAACTACGTCCGCGGCAACAACGCCTACAAGTACATGGAGGCTACGAGGTCCTTCGAGGACGTACAGAAGATAGGCTGGTCCTACTTCGCGAACTACTCCATGGACAACCGCTACGTGGTATGCTACTACTTTGCGGCTATCACCGATATCCTCTTCAAGCAGGCTGGATATCAGACGCGTATTGTTTACGGTACGGGCGCTTACACCAGCGAGCACTACTGGAATCAGGTTCTCGTGAACGGTCAGTGGCTCAACTACGACACCTGCAACGGATTCAGCGGCAGGACGGAAGACTACCTGAAAAAGCCGAATCAGCCCAATGACGTGAACAACTACACAACAGGCAAGGGCTATACGATAACAGCCTACGTTATAACAAGCTATAAATAATTCCGGAGGATAAATATGAAAAAGGAAATCATCGCTATCGCTGCGATAGCACTCATCAGCACAATGGCTGCCGTTTCTTGCGGCAAGGACGTGGAGCAGGACTCAGTGTCCGTCGCTCTCCCCAAGGTAACAGTAGCTTCGGGCGAGCAGACAACTACCAAGGGCACAGGCACGGGTACTGCGACTACGACAAAGACTACGGCTACGGCAGTAGTGGTATCGGGCACAGGCTCGACCACTACCGACGCTGACGACGACGAAAAGGACACCGAGACTACGACCGCAACAAAGGACGAGGACGATACTCCCACAATTGAGCCGACCGAGAAGCCTACCGAGGCTCCTACCGAAGCTCCCGCACCTGCTGCGAATTCAGCTTATTCGTTCGGCTACGGCGACCTCCTCAGCACATCGGCTATCTCGGCTCTCGGCACTCCCAATTACAAGTCTGACCCTGTCAAGGGCTGTATCCCGAACGGTGCTGCTCAGATAACATACCAGTACAGCGGAGTTGACGTTATCTCATACGTTCTTGATGACGGCAGCGAGTACATCTATGATATCGTTGTAAAGAGCAGCAGCTACTCCACCGACAACGGCATAACAGTCGGCAGCTCGCGCAGCGACGTCATTGCTGCATACGGCGGCGACGGCTCGTTCTACAGCAATGGAAGCAAGGAGCTGACCTTCTCCTACAGCGGTGACACCGTTTCTTCGTTCGAGTTCTATTCGGGATTCTAAGGGGGAGCTGTTTTGGTATTCAGCAGTCCCGTATTCCTGTTCGTATTCCTCACGGTGGTATACATACTCTACCGTATAATACCGACAATGACCGCGAAGAACGTGCTGCTGCTCGTATTCAGCATCGCGTTCTACGCATACGGCGAGCCGAAGGCGGTCGTGCTGATGATAATATCCATCATCATGAACTACCTGTTCGGTCTCGCGATGAAAAAAGAAAACAAAGCGCGAAGGGCGGCTCTTGCAGCCGCCGTTGCTGCTAACCTCGTAATGCTCGGCATATTCAAGTATGCTGGCTTTTCGGCGGAGACGCTGAATATGCTCCCCTTCGTGAAGCTTCCCGTACCGCACATCGCCCTGCCGATAGGCATTTCGTTCTACACCTTTCAGGCGATGTCCTACGTCATCGACTCCTACAAGGACCCTCGCTACATCCAGAAGAACCCGTACAAGCTCGCGCTGTACATCACGTTCTTCCCGCAGCTAATCGCGGGTCCTATCGTCAAGTATTACGATATCGCCGACCAGATAGACAACCGCAAGGGCTCTCCCGAGATGACTGCGCAAGGTATACGCCGCTTCATCACGGGACTTTCAAAGAAGCTCTTCATCGCTAACACCATGGCACTCGCAGCGGACTATGTCTACGCTCTCGGCACCGACGAGCTGTCCGTACCGCTCGCATGGCTCGGAGCGATATCCTACCTTTTCCAGATATACTTCGACTTCAGCGGCTACAGCGACATGGCGATAGGTCTCGGAGCGATGTTCGGCTTTAAGTTCCGCGAGAACTTCAACTACCCCTACATCTCTCAGTCCATGCAGGAGTTCTGGCGCAGGTGGCATATCAGCGTGTCAACATGGTTCAAGGAGTACCTGTACATCCCGCTCGGCGGCAACCGCAAGGGCGAGCTCCGCACCGCGTTCAACAAGCTGGCAGTTTTCTTCTGCACGGGACTGTGGCACGGCGCGAGCCTCAACTTCATCGTGTGGGGACTGATAAACGGCGGCTTCATGATGCTGGAGTCCTACAAGGTCCTCAAGCCCGACAAGTGGCTCAGACCGTTCAGACACATCTACGCAGTCGCGGTGACGATACTCGCATTCGTATTCTTCCGCGCGGACGACCTCCCGACAGCGTGCCGCTTCATAGGGCATATGTTCGTACCTGCGGGCGGCGACGTCAGATGGGCGATGTTCATGTCACAGCTCACGCCGATGTACCTGATAATGCTCGCGGCGGCGGTGGTATTCTCCGCTCCAGTGATACCCGCGATAGCGAAGCGGGCGCAGGGCTCAAAGCACGCGGGCGTGTGCGAGGTCTGCTCATACGCGGTGACGGCGGTGCTGTTCCTGCTCTGCGCAGTGACGCTCTCGTCGGCTTCCTACAACCCGTTCATCTATTTCAGATTCTGAGGAGGCGCCGCTATGAAAAAGAACACACTTTACAGGCTTTATTCGGGCGCTTTCATAGGATTGTGCCTCGTCCCGACGGTGCTCATGCCGTTCGTGAAGGGCGGCGAATCCAAGGAAAACCGCGCTCTTTCGGAGCTCCCGAAGCTGAAAACGGCTGAGGGCGACTTCAACATAAACTATCTTTCAGACCTCGGGGACTACTTCTCCGAGCACTTCGCCTTCCGTCAGCAGCTCGTCACAGCCGACGGACGCATCAAGACGGCGCTGACTGCGACCTCGCCGAATACCGACGTCATCGACGGCACGGACGGCTGGCTGTACTACGCGCCTACAGCTGACGACTACCTCAACATCAATACGCTGAGCCCGCGTCAGGTCAGCGGTATCTGCCGCGACCTGCGGCTCGTCAATGACTGCTGTGAGCAGAACGGCAAGCGCTTTCTCTTCTTCTCCGCGCCGAACAAGAGCTCGATATGTCCCGAGCATATGCCGTATAACTACGTTCCCGCGGACGCTCCCGACAACTATGAACTCATCATGGCGGGGCTTGCGGGGGAGAGCTTCTGCCTCGACATGAGGGCGGCTCTCGCGGATACGGGCTCGAGCATACCGCTCTACCACGCGACCGACACCCACTGGAACAACCTCGGCGCGTATGCGGGACATTCCGCGATAATGAGCGCTCTCGACAGGGAGGCTTGCCCTGCGGACAACTGGACGGTCGAGCCGAACGGACGCCTCGGAGACCTCGCGGCGATGATATATCCCTCCGAGGACGCAAAGGACACGCAGGTCAACAGTGACTACAGCTTCACCTATGAGTATCAGGGACGCTTCAAGGCGCTCGACGACATCACGATAGACACGCTCTGCGAGGGCGGAGAGGGGAGCCTGCTCATGTACCGCGACTCCTTCGGCGAGGCGCTTCTGCCGTATATGGCGGAGATGTTCGCAAGCGCCGAATTCTCGCGCATCACGCCCTACCGCTTCGACGAGGCTATACTTGAGAGGTTCGACACGGTGATAGTCGAGCTCGCGGAGCGAAACCTTCCGCGGCTGGCTCAGACAGCGCCGCTCATGCCCGCTCCCGAGGTCGGAGAGGGGACGGCGTTCTTCACTCCGTCAAAGTATGTCGGAGAGTTCAGCAAAAAGGAGAACTGCCCCGTCATAGACTGGTCGCAGATACCCGTATATATTGGTCAGAACGGCGCGTATACCCTCCTGACGGGAGCCCTCCCCGAGAGCTTCTTCAGCGGTGACGACGCTGGCGTGTACCTGACAGTGAACGGCACAACTTATGAAGCCTTCCGCGCGAGCGAGTACTCCGACTGCGGAAACGGCTTCACGGCATATATCCCCGCGGATACAGAGTTCGACAGCATTGAGGTGTTCACTCAGTGCGGCGACGGTCACGCCGTCTCGGTCGAGGTACCCGCAGATAAACTCATCAGAAAGGAACAGTGACCATGATAAAGAAAAAACTGCTTTCAGCCTCTCTTACAGCTGCAGTACTGGCTGTAATGCCCGCCGTGAACGCTTTCGCGGCAGAGGAGCCCGTTTTCCCGCACTTCAACAAGAACGACGTCAACGGCAGTGTGACCGTAGCTCTCCCCGCAGGCATGAGCGCGAACGTGAGCATCACCTTCGATTCTCCCGAGGGCAAGGCTGAGCCGTACTACGTGAAGGAGCTCGCCGAGAACACAACCGCTACCTTTGATATCGAGGGCAGGGACAACACCGAGGACGACTACCGCAACTACCTCCTCACAGTTACCCCCACAGGTGCGGGCGTGAAGCCGTTTACTGCGGAGTTCACCGTTCCCGACGGCAACGATAATCCCGACAGCTTTAAGGAGCTCAAATACACGTTCACGGTCGACGATGTCATCTCCGACAATGACTGGGACGCTACCGACGCTGAGGGCGTTGTCACAGTAGCGTACCACCTCAATGCGTTCACGCTCGGCGACGTCAACGTGGACGGCAAGGTCGACGCAAAGGACGCCTCGAAGGTACTGGTGTACTACTCGAAGATGTCGACAGGCGCCGAGGGAGACCTCTCCGAGGCGCAGAAGAAGGCGGCGAACGTCAACGGCGACAAGCTCATCGACGCGAAGGACGCCTCACGCATACTCGTGTACTACTCGATAGCCTCGACAGGCGGCACTCCCACCTGGGACTGAGAAACAACAAAAAGCTGACCGAAAGGTCAGCTTTTTTGATGTGCGGAGTTATACGTATGGGGGGCGGATAAGGGGAGCCCCCTCTGGCGAATTCGCAGGTTACTAAATATGAGCCGTAAGTTTACGGCTCGGTAGCCCGCTTTTTCCGTTAAGGGGAGCAGCCTAATATCCGCCCCTACTTTATCAAACGTTGAATCTGAACAGTACGATATCGCCGTCCTGCATCACGTACTCCTTGCCCTCGAGTCGGACAAGTCCCTTTTCCTTTGCCGCCGCCATAGAGCCGCACGCCATGAGGTCGTCGAACGAGATGACCTCCGCGCGAATGAAGCCCTTCTCGAAGTCGGTATGTATCTTGCCAGCCGCCTGCGGAGCCTTTGTGCCCTTCTTGATAGTCCACGCGCGGACTTCGGGCTTGCCTGCGGTGAGGTAGGAGATAAGACCGAGCAGAGCGTAGCCCTCCTTGATGATGCGGTTCAGACCCGACACCTCGAGCCCGAGCTCCGCGAGGAACATCTTCTTGTCCTCGTCGTCCATTTCGGCTATCTCAGCCTCGGTCTGCGCGCATATCGGCAGAACCGCGGAGTGCTCCTCCTCGGCGAGCTTGCGCACCTGCTGATAGTTCTCGTTTGTTTCGATGTTGTTGACGAAGTCGTCCTCGCTGAGGTTAGCCGCGTAAATTACAGGCTTTGCCGAGAGCAGGGGAGTCGACTTGATGAGCTCGCGCTCCTCGTCGGTGAAGTCGAAGCCGCGTGCGGACTTGCCCTCCTCGAGGTGAGCCTTGAGGCGCTTGAGGAAGTCGACCTCGGCGAGGTACTTCTTATCGCCCTTTGCAGCCTTCATAGCGCGGTCGATACGTCTGTCGACCATTTCGATATCTGAGAAAATGAGCTCGAGGTTGATAGTCTCGATGTCACGGAGGGGATTGATGCTGCCGTCGACGTGGACGATGTTGCCGTCCTCGAAGCAGCGTACAACGTGGACGATAGCGTCCACCTCGCGGATATCGGCGAGGAACTTGTTGCCGAGACCCTCTCCCTTGGAAGCGCCCTTGACGAGACCAGCGATGTCGACGAATTCGAGCGTAGCGGGCGTGAACTTGTCGGGCTCGTACATCTCCGCGAGCTTATCGAGTCTCTCGTCGGGGACGGAAACGATGCCGACGTTTTTCTCGATAGTGCAGAACGGATAGTTTGCGGACTCCGCGCCTGCGTTAGTCAGTGCGTTGAAAAGGGTGCTTTTGCCCACGTTGGGCAGACCTACCATACCAAGCTTCATAATTTGATTTACCTTACTTTCTGTTATGTTTTTGTGGGACGCCGAGTGCGGCATTCCCTGCATTTTTGCTGTTGTAGGGGGTGATGACCACATTCCCCCGCGTTTGTCTTTGCATTATTTGCGGGCTGATGTAGGTATCAGCCCCTACACATTCACCGTGTAGGGGCGCCCTTCGGGCGTCCGCATTTATTGTTTGCTTTCGGACCGCCAAAGGCGGCCCCTACAAAGTTGCCATGTAGGGGCGCATTACAGCAAAGCTGCATATAGCATCACAATCCAAATCAAAGATTTGGTGCGCTGCTTATCCGTGCGCCCGATTATTGCTGACAGTTTGGCGGGCGAGCGGAACTCGCCCCTACAGTCTGAGCTCTGACAGCTCAGTTCGACCCGTGCTGGACCTTGCGGTTATTGACCACGGAATTGATAGTCGAGTTCTGTATCTGAACGTCGCCGCTGCCCGAGCAGATGTCGTTCGGGTTGCCGCAGAGCATATTCATCGTTACGGCGGAGTCCATGATGAAGACGTTGCCGCTGCCCTGAGGGTCGCCTATACCCGTGGCGAAGTCGCCCTCGGAGTCGATGATAATTTCGGCGTTCATTATCTTGGTGTTGACGTCGCCGTCTATCGCGCCGATACACGAGTGCTTAGCCGAGCGCATCTTGATGTTGACGCGCCCCTTCCTGATGAGGATACTGCCCTCGCCCTCCTCGAGCGAGCCTATGCCGACCGCCTGAGCTCCCGTGCATGAGATGTTGATATCAGCCGCACAGGATACCGTAGCTATGCCGCGGCAGCTGCCTATACCCGTGACCTTGATGCCCGAGACGGTGATATCGAGGTCACACTTCTCGTCTATCTCGACGTTGGCGTCGCCGTTGTAGCTTCCTATCGCGAGACCGTTCTGACTGTACATATAGAGCTTCGTCTTGCCCGAGACGAGCTTTATCTCGGACTCGTCGTCGTTATAGCCGCCGCCTATGCAGACGGTCTCCATGCCGTTGCAGATTATCTCGAGCGTGCCCTGCATATCGACGGTGATATCGCCGTAGCCGTGGTCGTAGTCGTTGCCGATTCCGATGCCCGCGGAGGCGTAGCAGTCGATAGTGAGCGAGCCCTTGCCCGTGAGCTCAAACTGCGAGCCCATAGGCACGTAAATGCCTGAATAACCGAGCTTATTGGTCTTGGAGACGATGAGCACGAGCCGTGCGTACTCGCCGACGGCAATGGTCGGCTTGCTGTTGCCGCTGACCATATTGACGTTTTTGAGCGTGAGCTCACAGCTGTGGTTGTCCATGACAGCTATGTTCATCTTGACCTGCTTGTCGGGGTCGCCGACGATAGTGAGCTTGCTCTGGTAGATGTGGATATCGGTGTACTTCTCGAGCGCGAGCTTGAGGAGGTCAATCTCCGTGTCGTTTCTTGCGGTGTAAATCTTGCGCGTGCCGTTGGGACGGGTCTCGAGGTTGGTCTTGATTATCTCGTCCTTGACGTCCTTGGCTATGCTGTCGAGGAAGAGCGGCTTCGGCTTGGACGTGTAGTAGCCCTGTACGAGGTCGATTCCGAGGCGTATCACAGTCTTGAGCTCCTGCGCGGTCTCGACTCCCTCGGCGAGCGACTGGAGCTGATTATCGCGGCAGAACTCGATTATCTGCGTAACGAGCTGCTGCTTCTTGAGGTCGTTGTGGATATCCGCGATGAGCGAACGGTCTATCTTGACGTAGTCGGGCTTGTACTTGAGCAGGTTGGTGGAGTTGGAATAGCCCGTGCCGTAGTCGTCGATAGCGAGCTGAGAGTGCGTGAAGGCGAGGCGCTTGCGGAGGGTCTCGATGCCCTCGGGAGTAGCGTCGCTGTCCTCGACTATTTCGATGACGACCTTCTCGAGGAGCTCGCCGAACGTGAGGTAGAGCTCGTTGAAGTCCTCCTCGGTGAGGAGGCACTCCGACATCGAGTTGATGAAGAGCTTCTTGTTGGCGAATACCTGCTGATTCTCGCTCAGGAGGCGCATGGTATTGAAGAAGGTGAGCTTTTCTATCGCGTAGAGGTTATTCTGTCCCGAGGCGATAGAGAGTATCTGCTTCGGCTCCATTTTGATGTCGCCGACGGTTCGCATGAGAGCCTCATACGCTACTATCTCGCCCGTAGTCGTCTCGACGATAGGCTGAACGTAGTACATGAGGGTGTTCTCCATGACGATACGAGTCAGGAGCTGAGCGTTCTTGTAGGAGTCCTTCTCGCGGACGTAGTTCTCCTCTGAGAACCAGTTGATGACGTGTCTGCGGTCTGCGCGCGCCTCATACAGCGCGAACTCCGAGTAGTTGACGAGCATATTGAAGTCGGACGCCTCGTCGGGGTAGGACGAACAGCCGATAGAAAGGCTGAGGCGGCTCTTGTCGGAGATGTCGATTATCTCGCCGAAGTCGTCGGTGAGTATGCAGTTCTGCACCGCCTCGTCCATGCTGTTGAGGACGTTGTATATCTGCATTTTGTCGCAGTTCATGAAGAATGCGAATATCTCGTAGTTGGACTTTGCACCGATGATGATGTTCTCGCCCGAGAAGCTCTTGAGGGTCTCGGCTACCGAGGCGATACAGCTGTTTGTGCTGTCTACAGTCAGGAACGAGCCGAGCTTCTCGATGCCGTTGAGGTAGAGCGTCGCGAGACAGCAGTTCTTGACGTCGGGCAGGAGCTTCTTTATTTTCTGCGAGAACGACGGATACGACGGCAGACGCATAACGGGGTCATACTCGATGAAGCTGCTGCTGTCGCTGTTCTCCGAGAACTGGCGTGAGAAGTCCTGCACGAAGCCGAGCCACTCGTCGCTGCTCTCGTAGATGTTCATCTTGATGTATTTGGTGGTATTGTTGTTCGTAAAGCGGTAGATGTGCTTCTGACCCTCGACGGGGGACTTGGATATCTTCTCGAGGAGGTTGAAGAACTCGAATTCATTGAGCTTAGTGCTCGTACAGGCGAGCATACGGCACGCAGACTCGTCGAAGTAGGCGGACTTCTCCTTGGCGATGTAGGTGAAGGCGCCGATATTGCCGACGAACTGTTGGAATACTTCCCAGTCGTGACTAAGCTCAGGAGGTTTTTTTGAAAGGTCGAAAATACTCATAAACGCTCCTTTTACCCGCATATCCGCGGAGCTGCTTTCATGGTGAGCAGCACACCGTATTGGTATAGAAAAAAACGATAATATGTCATTATTATTATAACATAATCCGAAAGATTTTGCAACAGCCGCGGGGAAATATTCACGATTTATTAAGACAAGCGCTCTGATGTTCGGGAAGCAAAAAAGCTCCCGAAGTATATCGGGAGCCTGAACGCTTATTATGATGCGTCCGTTTTTCGTGCTCTCAGCCTGCCGACTGCGCCGCGGAACAGCTTTATCCCGTAGTGCAGGGGCATATCCGCGATGAGGCACAAGCCGTACAGCGACAGCGTATAGAATACGAACATCACGGGGAGCATAGCCGTGAACGTAGTCTGAGTACGCTCGGCGTAGCGTCCCGCGAGCCAAATCGTCCAAACCGCATCCTGAGTGTGGATGATGTAGATACTGAACGAGTGCGGCGAGAAGAAGCCTATGACCTTGCAGGCGATTTTCGGCAGCTTCATCCCGCGGAGGAATATCAGGAGCGAGAGCGCCTGTATGATGACGAGCGGCGAGATGTAATTTGAGAGCGGCTCTATCGGTATTTCTGCGCGGTAGTAGCCGAGAGCGGTGAGCACCGCTCCGAGGCAGGTCGTCACAAGATAGCAGACAAGTCCGCTCCGGCGCGGCACCCTGCTGAACAGGTCATGCTTGCGGACCGCCGCTCCCACGAGGTAGAGCACCGACAGCCACAGCGCGCTGTAGCCTGATGAGAGCTTGAATACGTTCTTGTCGAAGCCCTCGTCGAAGAACATATACAGCACAGTCGGTATCAGCGAGAAGAAACCTGCCAGAGCGGAAAAGGCGGCGATACACTGTCTGCGGTCGAGATGCTTTACGGCGGCGTTCAGGAACGGTATCAGCAGGAACATACCGAGGTATGCCGTGAAGTACCAGTTTGCCTCATATGCGAACGGGAACAGCGCACGGAGCTTTACCGTATCGTCGATGACGTAGCCGTATCGGAAGCGGAACACCGCAGGTATCAGCACATTGTAGAACGAGACGGTGAAATACAGCCACAGTATGCGTGAGAACCTGTATTTCGCGCTTATCCCGACATAGCCCGATATCAGCGCAAAGCCGTTGACGGCACAGGTCACCGCAAAAAACAGTCCTATGGCAACAAAGCCTCTCCTCGGGTAGGAGTCGCGGCAGACGCCGAGCATACCGCCCCTTTGCAGTACGTGAATGCCGACGACGAAAACGGTCATCAGTACGCGCATAAGGTCGAGACCGTAGTCCCGACCCTGCTTATTGTTATTATCCATTAATCGAGGAAATCCTTTACTTTCTTGCTTCGGCTGGGGTGGCGGAGCTTACGCAGAGCCTTTGCCTCTATCTGGCGGATACGCTCACGAGTTACGTCGAAGCGCTGACCTACCTCCTCGAGGGTGCGAGCCTTGCCGTCCTCGAGACCGAAGCGGAGCTTGAGCACCTTAGCCTCCCTGTCTGTGAGGGTGTTGAGCACCTCATTGAGCTGCTCCTTCAGCAGTGTGTGCGAGGCAGCCTCCGCAGGAGCGGGAGCGTCGTCGTCGGGGATGAAGTCGCCGAGGTGGCTGTCCTCCTCCTCGCCGATAGGAGTCTCGAGCGAGACGGGGTCCTGAGCGACGCGCATTATCTCGCGGACCTTGTCCACGGGCATATTGAGCTTCTCGGCTATCTCCTCGGGGCTGGGGTCGTGACCGTTCTCGTGGAGGAGCTGGCTGGAGACCTTCTTGACCTTGGTGATAGTTTCGACCATATGTACGGGGATGCGGATAGTACGCGCCTGGTCGGCGATAGCACGGGTGATAGCCTGACGAATCCACCATGTCGCGTAGGTCGAGAACTTGAAGCCCTTGGTGTAGTCGAACTTCTCGACCGCCTTGATAAGACCGAGGTTGCCCTCCTGAATGAGGTCGAGGAACTGCATACCTCTGCCGACGTACTTCTTCGCGATGCTGACAACGAGACGGAGGTTAGCCTCGGAAAGGCGCTTTTTCGCGTACTTGTCGCCCTTAGCCATACGCTGGGCGAGCTCTATCTCCTCCTCGGTGGTGAGGAGCGGCACGCGTCCTATTTCCTTGAGGTAAATTTTGACGGGGTCGTCGATAGCGATGCCCTCGGTGGAGAGTGCCATCTCGAGGTCGTCGGTTATGGACGAATCCATGCCTATTTTCAGGTCTGTATCGACGTTCATGTCCTCGACAATCTCGATGTTGAGCGCCTCGCATCTGTCGTAGAAGCTGTTTATCTGGTCGACGTCGAAGTCGAGCTCCTCGAGAGCGTCGGTGATTTCCTTTGTGGTGAGCTTTCCGTTTGCCTGACCCTGCTCTATGAGCGAGTCAATGGTGTTCTTTTTTGAATCCATTATGATTCCTCCTGAATTTTGCTTTATGTGAAGATTTGTATGCTATTGTAGGGGCCGCCTTTGGCGGTCCGTCAATATGACGCGTACCCGCGGACGCCCAAAGGGCGCCCCTACGGAGTTTCTGTTATACGTTTTGTGTAGGGGCGAGTTCCGCTCGCCCGCCAGTTTATCGGTATTTATCGGGCGCTCGGATAAGCAGCGCACCAAATCTTTGATTTGGATTGCGATGCTATATGCAGCTTTGCTGTAATGCGCCCCTACATCGGTTTATCCGATATAGCGAATTGACTCAATGCCGCTTCTTGCTGAACAGGTTGCGCAGGTCGTCGTCGGAAATATTCCCGTCCGTACCCGCAGGGGAGCGGTGCTGTCTGAGCGACTCGGCGCAGTCGAGCATCGCTTTCTCGGTTATGCCGAACTCGCGGTTCGCGGCGACAATGCCGCTTATCCTGCCCATTTCCTGCGGTGTGAACTCGTCCGCAATGAGCGAGAGCGTGAAGTGCTCGCTCTCACGGATAGCCCGAAGCAGAGCCGAATACACGCGCTTATTGAACGCGGTGACGAATATCTCGGGCGGAGCCGCCGCGCCTATCTTCTCGGCGTCCTCGGGACGTCTGAGCAGGTAGCTGATTATCGTCTCCTCCGCCTTAGCCTCCCTGCGGAACTGCACGGCTTCGGGGTTGACGTCGTCTCTCACGTAGGCGGCTTTTGCCTTGATATTGCGCCATTCTTCCTTTTTTTTGCCCGCCTTTTTTATGCGTATCATCTCGTTGATGTGGCTTTTGAGCACCTCAGCGGAGATGTCGCACTTCTTTGCTGTTCGGGAAATGTACACCTCGCGCTCGAGCGGCGACTCTATGCCCGCGAGCACCCGTGATACGCGCTTGAGCAGCTCCACCTTGCCGCTCTCGGAGTCGAGGTCGAGCCCCTCCTCACAGCGGTCGAGCATGAAGTTGTTGGCGTCGTCGGAGCCTTCGATGAGGTTGCGGAAGCGCTGAGCTCCGAATTTTTTGATATACTCGTCGGGGTCTTTGGCGCCGTCCATGTGGAGGATACGCGTGCGCAGACCCACGTCCGAGAAGTGGTTTATCGCTTTCTGGGTGGCGTTCTGACCCGCTCCGTCGCTGTCGTACGCGATGACGACCTCGTCGCAGTAGTGGCTTATCAGACGCGCCTGATTGGGCGTTATAGCCGTTCCGAGCGTAGCCACGACATTCTCGAAGCCCGCCTGATTCACGGCGATGACGTCCATATATCCCTCGCAGAGGATGAGCCGCTTCTGGTCGGCGTTCTTTGCGAAGTTCATCGAAAAGAGGTTGCTTCCCTTGTCAAAGACTGGGGTAGCGCCAGTGTTGAGGTATTTCGGCTTGCTGTCGTCGAGGACGCGCCCGCCGAAGCCTATTATATTGCCGCGGAGGTCAACTATCGGGAACATCACGCGGTTGCGGAAGATATCGTAAATCTTGTTCGTTTTCTGCGAGCGTCCGCCGAGCCACGCGTCGACTATCTCGTCCTCGGAGTAGCCCTTTGAGCGGAGCATATTCGTCAGCTCGTAGAAGGAGTCCGACGCGAAGCCGAGCCCGTACTTCTTTATCGTCGCGGGAGTGAGCTTTCGCTTGTAGAAGTATTGCAGACCCGCCTTGTTTTCGCCCTTGATGAGGTTTGCGTAGAAGAAGTTGGCGGCGAGGCGGTTCATCTCGTAGATGCGCGTCCTGCGCTGAGCGGAGAGGCTGTTGCGGTCGTTCTTCTCGGGGACTTCCATGCCGCTTCGCTCCGCGAGGAACCTGACAGCGTCCATGAAGTCGAGGTTTTCGACCTTCATGATGAAGGTGATGACGTCTCCGCCCGCCCCACAGCCGAAGCAGTAGAAATGCGGGTCTCTGTCAAGAAAAATGGTACACGAGGGGGTCTTCTCCGAGTGGAAAGGGCAGTTGCAGACGTAGTTGCGTCCGCGGCGGATGAGGTTGACATACTCGCCCATGACCGTCTCTATCGGGTTCGCCTCCCTCAGCCTGTAGAGGAATTCGTCGTTTTTAACCATGCGGGTCACTTCCAGAACTTGGGGACGAACAGCTCGGTGTAGAGGTCTACCGCGTAGCTGTCGCTCATGCCCGAGATGTAGTCGCAGACAGCCCTGTCTGGGTCGGTCTTTTTCGCTATGACGCGGTACTCCTCGGGGAGCTTGTTTATGTTCGCGATGAAGTACTCGTACAGCTTGGATATGAGCTGTACAGCCTTTTCCTCCTCCTGCTTTGCGGCGGGATTGGTGTACACCTTTCGGAACATGAAGGCTTTGAGGTCATCGTGCGCCTTGCGAATCTGCGGCGCGAAGTCTATCTCATACGCTCCGTGCTCGATGACCGAGGCGATGAGCGTGGTGATGCGCTTTGTCTTGGTGTTGCCGAGGACTCTCACGCAGTCGTTCGGCAGGTCGTTCGGGTCGAGGATACCCGCGCGTACAGAGTCCTCGATATCGTGGTTGATGTAGGCGATAGTGTCCGCGAGACGGACGATATTGCCCTCCTTTGTCGCGGCGACCCTGTTCGTGTGGCAGAGTATGCCGTCGCGCACGGCGTAGGTGAGGTTGAGTCCTGCGCCCTTTTTCTCGAGCGACTCCACCACGCGCACGCTCTGCTCGTAGTGCTTGAAGCCGTGGGGGCATATCTCGTCGAGTATGCGCTCTCCGCAGTGTCCGAACGGGGAGTGTCCGAGGTCGTGACCGAGCGCTATCGCCTCCGTGAGGTCTTCATTTAGCCGCATACCGCGCGCAATGGTACGCGCTATCTGCGAGACTTCGAGCGTGTGCGTGAGGCGTGTGCGGTAGTGGTCTCCGACGGGAGACAGGAACACCTGCGTTTTACGCTTCAGTCTGCGGAAGGTGTTGCAGTGGATTATGCGGTCACGGTCGCGCTGGAACTCGGTGCGGAACGGGCACTTGTCCTCGTGGCGCTCGCGGCGTATCATCTCCTCATTCACGCTCGTACACGCGAATTTGCTCAGTATACCGACTTCTGTTATCTCGTACTGTTCTCTTACAGTCATTCTATCACCCCTTTGGTGCTGAGAGCTTGCCGTTTGTGGGCGGATAATATCCGCCCCTACCATAGGTTGCGGTCGTTTTTATCCGTGTAGGGAACGCCGCCCTCGGCGTTCCGCAATTATGCAAAGAATCCGCGGGCGAGATATTTCAAACGAACCTGTAGGGGCGCATTACAGCAAAGCTGCATATAGCATCGCAATCCAAATCAAAGATTTGGTGCGCTGCTTATCCAAGCGCCCGATAAATACCGACAAACTGGCGGGCGAGCGGAACTCGCCCCTACATAATTAGTCTTTATAATACTTATACTCCCGAAACGTGAAAATCCCTTTAAAATTTCAGGAATTTTTTATCACGGACGAAAAATCACCGTACAGCTCGCCCAAATCCTCAATTTTAGCGGCTCCGTTCGTGACCTCGGTCAGCTCCGTAGTCAAAGCGTCGAGCTTCTCCGACAGCACCAGTATCTCCAGCACGACGTCAGTGCCGAAGTCGGAGCTCTCGGTCATCGTGTCGAAGCTCGGCAGGATGTAGCTTATCTTGCCGTACATACCGTAATCCGCGGTGATACGCAGTCTGTGGCAGAGCCGCATATCCATGAGCTGTGCCGCGTCACAGGCGAGCGCCGCCGCATGGGAGTACGCGCGCACGAGACCTCCTCCGCCGAGGAGAATGCCTCCGAAGTAGCGGGTCACCACGACGCATACGTCCGTCAGCCCGCGCTTTTGCAGTACGTCGAGGACGGGGACTCCCGCAGTGCCCTGCGGCTCGCCGTCGTCCGAGTAGCGGGAGATGTTGTCCTTCCGCACGATGTACGCGTAGACGTTGTGGCGCGCCTTGCGGTGCATGGACTTTATCTTATTGATGAATTCGACAGCCTCGTCGCCATTCTTCACGGGAGCGATATAGCCGATAAATTCGGACTTTTTCTCCACGAACGAGGCTTCGGCGGGCTCGGCTATGGTCAGATAGTTCATATTGCACCTCCGCGTATTTCGTTTATTGTAGGGGCGCCCTTCGGGCGTCCGCAAGAGAGCGAACGGAACTCGCCCCTACAGCTTGCATCTTATGGAAAAAGCCGCTCGTTTGAGCGGCTCTTGGATTACTTATCGAGATTGAAACGCTTCTTGAATCTGTCAACGCGTCCGCCTGTGTCAACAAGCTTCTGCTTGCCTGTGTAGAACGGATGGCACTTAGAGCAGATTTCAACCTTGATGTTCTCCTTTGTGGACATTGTCTCGATCACGTTACCGCAGTGGCAGGTAATTGTGGTCTTGTACATTGTAGGATGGATTCCCTCTTTCACGATTTTCACCTCCATGGATTATTTCTGTATAATCGTGCAGCCCATCAGTTCCTTTAGACAGTAGTGCCAATATACATTACAGTAATTAATTATATCATAGACTCACGCGCCTGTCAAGCCTGTGGAGATTTATTTTTTTGTTTTAATTTGAAACTGTAGGGGCGCTTTCCGAGCGCCCGCAACTTACCGAAACACACGCGATAAACGGATTATCTGTAGGGGCGCCCTTCGGGCGTCCGACAATTACAGGCATATCAGCGGGCGAGCGGAACTCGCCCCTACATTCATTCTCCATTCTCAATTAAAAAGGCGGACTTGCGTCCGCCTTTGCTATTACTTGAAGTTGCGTGAGAAGTCCTCGCAGAGCTTCTTCTCGAGCGCCTGAGCCGACGCGAGGTCGGGCTGTTTGGCGGTGAGGTAGGTCTTTATCTTGGGCTCCGTGCCCGAGGGACGAACGATAGCCTTCGAGCCGCCCTCGAGGTAGAACGCGAGCACGTTCGACTTCGGGAGGGTTATCTCGCTCTCTGCGCCCGTGAGGATATCCTTGCGGACGGAGGTCTTGTAGTCCTCGAACTTGACAACTTTGAGTCCCGCAATCTCCGTGGGAGGCGTGTTGCGGAGCGTAGTCATTATCTCGTCCATTTTCTTCAAGCCGCTCTCGCCCTCGAAAGTGAAGCTGTAGAGGGTCTGGTAGAACATACCGTACTTCTTGTACATATTCTCGCGCGCCTGAAGGAGCGTGATGCCCTTGGTGCGGTAGTAAGCCGCCATTTCGCAGATGAGCATGGAAGCGTCAACAGCGTCCTTATCGCGGACATATCCGCCCGAGAGGTAGCCGTAGCTCTCCTCAAAGCCGAAGATATAGCGGTTTTCCTCGCCCTTAGCCTCGAGGAAGCCAATCTGCTCGCCGATGAACTTGAAGCCTGTGAGCACGTCTATCATCTCGACGCCGTACTCCTTGCAGATAGAAGCGACGATGTCGGTAGTGACAATGGTCTTGACAGCGACGGGGTTCGCGGGCATAGTGCCCTTAGCCTTGCGCTGACTGCATATGTACTCGAGGAGCAGAGCTCCAACCTCGTTGCCGCTGAACAGAGCGTAGTCGTCGCCGTCGGGGACAGCGATGCCGACGCGGTCGCAGTCGGGGTCAGTTGCGAGGAGAAGGTCGGGCTTGACCTCCTTGCAGTATCTCAGACCTACCTCGAGAGCCTCACGAATCTCGGGGTTCGGGTAGGGACAGGTCGGGAAGTTTCCGTCGGGATTCTCCTGCTCCTTGACAACGGTCACGTCAGTGATGCCGATGCGTTTGAGCACCTCGCGGACGGGCTTGTTGCCTGTGCCGTTGAGAGGCGTATATACGACCTTCAAGCCGCTCGAAGCGCAGAGGTCGGTGTTGATGCCCTCGGCGAGGACGCGCTGATAGAAAGCCTCAATGACGTCCTGACCGATGTAGCTGATGTTGCCCTTTTTGAGCTCCTCGTCGAAGTCCGAGGACTTGACGTCCTTGAAGATGTCGAGGGAGTTTATCTTCTCGAGGATTATCTCGGCGCCGCGCAGAGTTATCTGACAGCCGTCCTCGCCGTAAACCTTGTAGCCGTTGTACTTGGCGGGGTTGTGGCTCGCAGTGACCATGATGCCGCCCTGACACTTGAGCGCGCGCACTGCCCATGACAGGCAGGGAGTAGGCATGAGCTCGCTGTAGATATGCACCTTGATGCCGTTAGCCGCGAGCACCTCTGCCGCCGCCTTCGAGAAGACATCGCTCTTGATGCGGCTGTCGAAGGAGATAGCGACGCTGGGGTTCTTGTACTCCTGGTTGAGGTAGTCCGCAAAGCCCTGAGTAGCGCGCTTTACGGTGTATATGTTCATGCGGTTGGTACCTGCGCCGATGACACCGCGCAGACCGCCCGTACCGAATTCGAGGTCGCGGTAGAACCTGTCGTTTATCGCTTCCTCGTCGTCCTTTATCTCCGCAAGCTCTGCGGCGAGGTCGGGGTCGGCAGTGGCATTCTCGCACCATACGCGATAAAGCTCTTTTTCTTTCATGTTGATACCCTCCAATATAACTTAGGGTCTGCCGTGCTATAGCAGACTTTTTATCTTATCTTATAAATACACATAATGATTATACCACAATCTGCCACTGTTGAAAAGGGGGAGGAGATATATTTTATTTATTTAACTGTATTTTGTGTAATGTTAGTAAATAGTAACGAAAAATCTTTTAAATTTTTTCAATAATCAACGGTTTTCCATTGCAAAAATGCCTTTTTCCGCCCCCTTATAGAGGGTCATTCCTTTTTGTAGGGGCGCCCTTCGGGCGTCCGCATCTCACAGAATAATTTGCCGAACGTGATGTAGGGGGCGATGCCCACATCG
This sequence comes from Anaerotruncus sp. MC2020, assembly GCA_000701945.1. Classification (GTDB taxonomy): domain Bacteria; phylum Bacillota; class Clostridia; order Oscillospirales; family Ruminococcaceae; genus Ruminococcus; species Ruminococcus flavefaciens_B. The sequence goes on along the minus strand of JNKE01000016.1, from coordinate 3,146 downwards.
CCCCGTGTTTGTCTTTGCATTATTTGCGGGCTGATATAGGCATCAGCCCCTACAAAAACAAAAAAGGACGGAAAAGCTCCGTCCTTGTGAGGATTATTCACTTGCAAGAAGAACCTCCACAGCTTTGTTGTACTGAGCGTCGACCTTCTCGTCCTCGTTCTCGACTTGATAATCGGGCGTGAGACCGATGCCGTCGTAGCATTCGGAGACGGTCGTCCTGTAGCGTGCCACCGTGAGAATGACCGCGCCGCCGTTGTCCATTTCGTTTGTCTCCTGCATAACGCCCTTGCCGTAGGTCTGCGAGCCCACCACGGGAGCCTTGCCAAAATCGCGCAGTGAAGCCGCAAACAGCTCCGCGGCACTGGCAGTTCCCGAGTTGACGATAGTGACCATAGGCAGGTCGAGTTCGGACTCGTCCGAGTAGACGATAGTCTCGGTGTGACCGTCCTTGTACTCCGCCTCTGCGATGACGCCCTCGGGCAGGAGCGGGTCAACGCAATCCTGAAGCGCGGTGATGAGTCCGCCGTTGTTGTCACGTAGGTCGAATATCAGCGATTTAGCGCCGTTTGTAGTCAGCCTCTCGAGCGCGTCTATGAACTGCTGAGGGGTGTTTTCCTTGAAGCCCGTTATCTTGATGTAGCCTATCTGACTGCCGAGCATTTCCGCCTTGACGGTCTTGACCTCGATAGAGCGGCGCACGAAGGAGTATTCCTGCTCCTTGCCATCGCGGCGGACGGTCAGCGTGACGGGTGAGCCCTCGGTGCCGCGCATGGCGTCCATAGCCTCGCTGAAGCCTGCCTCCTTGACGTCGAGTCCGTCTATGGAAGTGATGATGTCGCCGCCCGTCAGTCCCGAATCAAAGGCGGGTGAGTCCTCCATAATCTCGGAGATGCGCATATAGCCGCTCGCGTCCTCGGCGAGAGTGAGTCCGAGACCGACGAGCTCGCCCGAGTTCTCGTTCTTCTCGGTGAGGTACTCCGCGGCGGTGAGGTAGCGGCTGTACTTGTCGCCGATGCCCGAAACATAGCCCTTCATGAGCCCGTCGCTGAGCTTGCTCTCGTCAATGTCGCCGTAGTAGTTCTCGCGGATGTAGCCGTCGAGGGTCTGGAGCGAGGTGTACTTCTTCGATTTTTCGGTGACGTCGACGACCTTCTTGTTGAAGCTCTGGAGCGAGAAGAACGACGTGAGAATGAATGTCACCGCCATTGAGACCGCGATAAGGCTGAGCGCGAGACCAAGGCTTATCTTTTTATTCATAGGTTATCACTTTCTTTGTGGATTTGAACATCGAAAAGGAACGCCGAAGGCGGCGTTCCCTAATAAATGTCCGATAAAGGTGTTTGTGTAGGGAACGCCGCCCTCGGCGTTCCGCTCGCCCGAATATGAGCGTTCGTTTTCTTTTGCGGGCGCTCGGAAAGCGCCCCTACGGAATATCCGTTGATACGCATTGTGTGTAGGGGCGAGTTCCGCTCGCCCGAATCATCACATTTTAGGTATTTCCTTGCGGGCGGCGGGACGCTGCCCCTACGATTCATTTCAGAGCGTTACGGGCTGACGTATCCCATCGGGTCCTGACGGACGCCGTTGACGTATACCTCGAAGTGGAGGTGCTCGCCTGTAGACCAGCCTGTAGAGCCGACGTAGCCGATGACCTGTCCCTGCTCTACGTAGTCGCCGACCGATACGCAGGCGGACGTGAGGTGTCCGTAGAGGGTGGAGTACGTGCCGTCGTGGGAGATAGCGACGTAGTTGCCGTAGCCGCCTCCGCAGCCGCAGCTGCCGCTCTTGCCGTAGTTATGGCTGCACGAGTTGTTCATTCTTGTTACAGTTCCCGCGCGCGCAGCAACTACGGGAGCTCCCATAATGCCGCCGTCGCTGATGTCAATGCCGCCGTGGAGCGTGCCCCAGCGGTAGCCGTAGTAGCTGGAAATGCCGCTGTGACCAGGTACAGGCCAGCCGAGACCTGCCGCACCTGCGTTGACCTCGAAGCTCATCGGGCCGCTGTAATTGCTCACATAGCCGCCGCTCTGCTGCTGGAGAGCACGAAGCCTCTCGTTTTCGAGCCTCTGAGCCTCTGCCGCCTGACGGGCTATCTCAGCCTCTATCTCAGCCTGCTCAGCCGCGAGTTCGGCGTTGTCCTTTTCGATGTCCTCTTTTTTGCGTTCGAGGTCCTGCTGAGCGAGGGCGAGGCGGTCTATCTCGGACTGCGTCTTCATGAGCTGTGTATTGAGTGCAGCTATCTCGTCAGCCTTTTCCTTCTTGCGGACCTCCTGCTCCTCGAGCTTCATCTCGAGGGAGAGTTTTTCGGTCTCCATTTCGCTCTTGGACTGCTCGAGCCTGTCTATCTCGCCGAGGATATTTTCGATGAGCTCGTCGTCGTACTCGGCGATGCGGTTTATCATCTGCACGCGCGACATGACGTCGTAGAAGCTGTCAGAGCCGAGTATAACGGACGCTGACGACTCGTTGCTGCTGATATACATTGCGCAGAGACGCTGCTTGAAGAGCTCGATATTGGTGTCTATCTCCTGCTGCTGAGCGGTGATATCCTCGTCGAGGAGGACGATGTTGCCCTGAGTGGCGTTGATGTCAGTAGCTATGACGTCGAGCTCCTGATTGAGGAGGTTGATGTTGTCCTGAATGCAGCCTATCTGCTTGTTGAGGCTGTCCTGATAGGCTTTCTCGTTGTTCTTGTCGCCCTCGAGACTGTCTATCTCGCCCTGAAGCGAGGCGATTTTCTCGTTGTTAGCCTTGCGCTCCTCCTGAATCTCCTGTATAGTCTTTGCGGAGGCGTCCTGACAGTTGTCGGTCACAATCGGGTAGGCAGCTACAGCGCTGACCGATACAGCCGTACAGCACAGGAACGCGAGTATTTTCTTTGTTACTGTGAGGTTCTTCATAACTGATGAACTTACTCCCTTTCGTATTTTTATGTAGGGGACGGCGTTCACGGCGTCCCGTATTTTCGGTTTTCTGACGTATTGCACGTCCGCCGACCACGTACCTCGGTACGTGATTCGCGGATATGTAATGGTCGTTGGATATCATATTGTAGGGAACGCCGCCTAACTGGCGCCCGTCCCCTCTGTCAGCTTCGCTGACATCTCCCCGCACTGCGGGGAGTCACCCTCGGCGTTCCGCAAGTT
>KL370841.1:89149-432309 GCA_000701945.1 Anaerotruncus sp. MC2020 | reverse complement strand
ACCCGTCCGCCACTAAGAATTCCGAATAAATCCAAAATTCTCCGTTCGACTTGCATGTGTTAAGCGTGCCGCCAGCGTTCGTCCTGAGCCAGGATCAAACTCTTTATTAAATAGTATATATTAATCCTTTCGGACTAAAATATCTTAATCCTGTTCAATAACGCTTGCGTTATTACTGCGCATTTTTTAGTCTTTACTTGACCTTTCTTTGCTCTCGCAAAGGAATCTCAAGGGTCGTTACTTTTTCTTAGCATTGTTCAATTTTCAAGATGCTGTTGTTCGCTGTCCTCTCGGGTCAGCTTTATTATTATATCACCCTGCAAGCAGTTTGTCAAGCAAAAGAAAAACTGCTTTTTCAGCAGTTTTTTGTGCAAATTGCTACAAGACCAAAAATCTGATTACAAAAGCCGCTCCCATGAGAGCTAAAATACCGAATCCTATGAGGCTCAGATTGACCTCGCGCAGGGATTTACAGCGCGTCGGCTCGTTTCTCTTGTATATCAGCGGTAGCTCCGCCCCGCTGTCGAGCGGCCGCATATATGCCTCGCTGTCCTCGCTGACGACCTCCTCGCCGCCGACCTGATACGCCACCTTGTGGATATACCTGCCCTTGCTGTCCTGACGCGCCGACACGACGCGCCCGACCGCCTCTGCGCCGCCGAGCCTGAAAATCAGCGTGCGCACGAACATCACCAGCCCGACAACTCCCGCCGCCGCGCCTATAACTCCTATAATCGTGTTTTCCATATTACTTCAAATCCTTTATGCTTGATTCTATGGGCCTGAACAGCCACAGCCAGCCCGCGTAGGAGCCGTTGTTGCCGACCTCGATGCTGTACGCCTGACCGTCGATGACGACCTCCGCGCGGAAGTGCTGATTCGTGCCGTCGGGGTTTAGCCACATCTCCAGCATATAGACGTCGTAGCCCATATACGCCAGCATTTCGGCAAGTGCGCCGTTGTATTGCAGACACTGTCCCTTTTTCTTGACAAAGCACGCCGACACCCAGCTGTCCGAAATGATGTCGTTGTAGAGGCTTCCGCTCGCGTAGGTGACGTTCTTGTTCAGCCAGTCCCACGTGTACTCTATCTTGTCATAGTTCGACATATCGGGCGTGAAGTGCTCCGCGGCGAAGTCGTCGAGAATCTTCTTGTCCGCCGCCGTGACATAGTACGTCGCCTTGTAAACGGGCGGATTCACCTTGATATTGTAGAGCTTGTACGCGTCGTGCGGAGTGAGCTTTGCGTTGTTGACTATCAGCGGCAGAGTGTCAAGTGCCGCAGTCGACGTATTCGCCGCTGTGACCTCAACTCCGCCTATTTTATAGTGTCCGCGCACCTCGACGCGATACGAACAGCCCTTAGTTTCGAGCTCCTGCGGGAGCGCCGCGCTGAACACGTCAACAGGCTGACGGTACTCCTCGCCGTAGTATCTGTACACGCGCTCGCCCTTGCCGATATCGCGCACGGTCTCGGAGCAGACAAGCTCGCTTTTCTCCGTACCGTCGGCGTTTGCGGTGTATCTGTACACGCTGACATCATACGCGCAGGAGGTCACTCCCTCTGGGTACTGCTGCTGCAAGTACTCGTCCGCGGAAATGTCATTTGCCTTTATTTTCACGCAGCCGTTTCCTGCGCGTACCTCGATGCTGCTGTAGTAGCTGAACTCGCCGAAGCCCTTTGTCCTGTACTGCATATACTTCTCGGGAGTTATATCCGTGCCCGTGGAAACTGCCGAATAATAGCCGAGAATGTGCGATGCGTCGGTGGAGTCGACCTTGCCGTCGCCGTCCATATCCGCGAGCCTGACCTTGTCGTCCGCCCATACGTCACCGCCCGTAGAGAGAGCCGAGTAGTATTTCAAAACTTCGGTCGCATCGGAAGCGTTGACCTGTCCGTCGCAGTTGCAGTCGCCGAGAGAATGCGTCTCGGCTGCCCGCGCGGGGAGAGCTCCCACTGCGGAGACGGTCAGCGCAAGAGCGGTCATAGCCGCCATAGCTTTTCTCATGATTATTCCCCCAATTATGTCGGAAAATGTCAAAAACCGATTTTTCCCGTAGTTTTATTTTACCACTTGCGGCATTTAATGTCAATTCTGACTCCCCTGCTTTTTTCTCACTCCTGCAACCATGACGTTACGTCATAGTTGTAGACGGTCTATCAAAAATGGGAGTCGAGGACTTTTCACGGAATGTGCCCCTACAAAAAAACAAAACGGCAGTCATGAAACTGCCGCTTTTTCAGGTCTGCCGCTATGCTATTTCATATATATTTGTCCAGTAGGATTTGACCTTATCATAAAGTCGCTCTGTCATTTTTCCTCCATGAGCTTCAATAACGTCAGCAGCCACGGGATTATGCAGAATAATATATATCTTTTCTTTGCGCGAATCAATTATTTTGTCCATAACTTTATCCATTATTTCTTTATCAAACGGATTGAAGAAATAAAAAACATTATAATCTCCATAATGCGGAAAATCCCTTGCATCGCAGTTGTATATATTTATTTTATCCGACATTTTAAGCCGTTCAAAGTTTTTCTTGCAGATGTCAAATGTTTGCTTGTCATATTCTATTCCACCGACAGCTCCAAACTTTTCTTTGCAAGCCCTTCTGATAAAAGCTCCCTTTCCGCAGCCGACATCAAGTATTTTTACCGAATTATCTATCGTCAGCTTGGAAAAAATCTCCTTGATATGAGCGCTGTCGGTTTTGCTGTATCCATGCATAATACCGTTTGTTTCGGATAAGAGTCGAGTATCTCTCATTGAAAAATCAAGTCCTCGCGGCTTTTCTATGAATATGTATTCAAAGGTATAGCGCGCATATCTTCTAAAGCGCTTAAAAATATTCTCAGACATAACTGCCTCCTGTTCTGATTCATAATAGTATTATAGCACAATTATAATAATAATCAAGAGGAATAGAAAAAACAGGGCAGTCCTTTCTGTTTTCACGGCTCCGTCCCTTACACATTTTTCGTAGGGACGTCGAGGACGCCGTCCCCTACATTAATTCTCAATTCTCAATTAAAAAAGGCGCACCGAAGTGCGCCTTTCCTATGTATCTTATGCCATGAGCTTTACCATTACTGCCTTCTGTGCGTGGAGACGGTTCTCTGCCTCCTCGAATATCTCCTTTGCGTGCTCCTCGAACACCTTCTCGGTTATCTCCTCCTCGCGGTGTGCGGGCAGGCAGTGAAGCACCATTGCGTCTGCCTTTGCGACTGCCATGAGCTCGTCGTTGACCTGATAGCCCGTGAACGCCTTCCTGCGCTTCTCAGCCTCGTCCTCCTGACCCATGGAAGCCCATACGTCCGTGAGGATAACGTCGGCGTCCTTTGCCGCCTCGAGCGGTACCTCAGTCATCGTGAACTTGTCGCCGTAGCCTGCCGCAAAGTCGAGTATCTCCTTCGGAGGCTGGTAGTCCTTCGGGCAAGCGATAGACACGCTCATACCCGTCTTGAGTCCGCCTACGATGAGGGAATTCGCCATATTGTTGCCGTCACCGATGAAGCACATCTTCAGTCCGTCGAGCTTGCCCTTGAACTCACGGATAGTCATGAGGTCAGCGAGCACCTGACAGGGGTGGCAGAAGTCCGTAAGACCGTTGATTATCGGGATATTGCCGTATTTCGCGAGGTCCTCGACCTCCTTCTGCTCGAAGGTGCGTATCATTATGCCGCTGAGGTAGCGTGAGAGCACGCGTGCGGTGTCCTGTACGGGCTCGCCGCGTCCTATCTGGAGGTCGTTCGACGAGAGGAACAGCGGATAACCGCCGAGCTGGTACATACCCGTCTCAAACGATACCCTTGTACGTGTCGAAGCCTTCTGGAATATCATTCCGAGAGTCTTGCCCTTGAGGTGGGGATGCGGGATATTGTGCTTGAGCTCATATTTGAGCTGGTCTGCAAGGTCGAGTATCTCGGTTATTTCTTCAGTGCTCAGGTCGAGCATTTTAAGTAAGTGTTTCATATCATATGTCCTTTCAGTTCATTATTTGCCCTTGTTTATATTGCCGAAGGTCAGGTCGACAGCAATGGCAAAGAGCGGTATATAGTCGTCGAAGACCTTGTCCTCTATCTCGATTTCGTATTGCAGCTCGCCCGACACCGTCAGATGCACGAGCAGCTTTCCGACATTCAGTCCGTCTCTCAGAAGCTGAAAATCCCTGTGATCCTTGCTCGCTATGTCATATACTATTTTGGTGCCCGCAGTATCCTTGCCGCTGACGTTGATAGTCGGGTCGAGGAAGAGCGACTTGCACTCGAGCTTCATGATATAGGCGTCGTTGTGCGTTATCGAAAATGTAGGCTTGCGGTCGTCGCTCGTCTGCACTATGGTATACAGCTGATAATTGCTCGCGTCGAGCAGAACATATCTTCCGCTGCTGAACGCCTTCTTCTTTATCGTATAGAGAAGCCTTTGCTGCTTTTTATCTGTAACTGTATATTTGTTCCCTTTTACAGAGATCATCAGCTCCATGAATCATTCCTCCAGTATCTCAAACAGCAGGTCGAGTCCTGCGTCTATCTCACTGACCTCAATAGTAAGCGGCGGGAGGAGTCTCACCTTGTCCTTTGCCGTCAGCACGAGCAGACCCTTTTCAAGAGCCGCCTTTGCTACATCTGCCGCTTTTTTCGATTTGAGAGTTATTCCTATCATCAGTCCGAGACCGCTCACTCCCGCGACCTCACTGCATTTTTCAAGCCTTGTTCTGAAGTGCTCTGCCTTGGCGCATACGCTGTCGAGGAAGCCCTCGCTCTCTATCCTGTCGAGGACTGCAAGTCCGCCCGCGCAGGCAATGGGGTTGCCGCCGAAGGTCGAGCCGTGCGTACCCGCTGTCAGAACTCCCGCGAGCTTTTCGTTCACGAGGCACGCGCCCATGGGGAGTCCGCCCGCTATGCCCTTGGCAAGCGTGGTTATATCGGCTTTTTTGCCGTAGTGGTCGCCCGCGAGGAACTTGCCCGTCCTGCCGACGCCCGTCTGTATCTCGTCCGCGATGACGAGGATATCCTTCGGTGCACATAGCTCGTATATCGCGTCAACGAAGTCCTTGTCGAGCTTGTTCACGCCGCCCTCGCCCTGTACGTACTCTATCATTACCGCGCACACGGTATCGTCGAGCTTGGCTTTCAGGTCTGCGATATTGTTCGCCTCGACGTTGATGAAGCCCTCAACGAAGGGGAAGAAGTAGTTATGGAAGACGTCCTGTCCCGTAGCGGACAGCGTCGCTATCGTCCTGCCGTGGAAGGAATTGACGAGGGTGATGATGTTGTGCCTGCCCTTGCCGTACTTGTCGAAGCTGTACTTCCTCGCGACCTTTATCGCGCACTCGTTAGCCTCCGCGCCGCTGTTGCCGAAGAAGACCTTGTCATACCCCGACACCGCGCAGAGCTTTTCCGCAAATTCAGCCTGAACGGCTGTGTAGTAGTAGTTGGAATTGTGCTGGAGAGTTCTCGCCTGAGCGCACACCGCGTCAGCCCATTTCTCGTCGCAGTAGCCGAGGCTGTTGGTACCGATACCGCTTCCGAAGTCGATATATTCCCTGCCGTCCTCGTCCGTACAGCGCCTGCCCTCGCCCTGCTTCATTGCGAGCGGGTATCTTCCGTAGGACTGCATAACGTGCTCGTTGAATTTTTTTATTGTGCTTTCACTGCTCATAAGTATCTCTCCTTGCTTCCCAAAACAGATACTGTTACATTATATATTATAACGCTGTTTTGTATGTAAAATCAATAATCATTTTAGTAAATCGGGGTAAATTTTTTGTATACAAGTAAACAATTTTTAATAATCATGCATATATGTTTTTAGCCGTCAGCTCAGAAATCATGTGAACTGCGTGCCGATGCCCTCGTTCGACAGTATCTCTATCAGGATAGAGTGCGGTACGCGTCCGTCGATGATGACGGCTCTGGGCACTCCGCGTCTGACGGACTCAACACAGCAGTCTATCTTCGGTATCATGCCGCCCGAGATTATGCCCTGCATCTTCAGATAGGGCACCTCGCTGACGTTGACCGAGGGAATGAGCGTGGACGGGTCGTCCTTGTCGCGGAGAAGTCCCGCGATGTCGGTCATGAGGATGAGATTCTCCGCGCCGAGCTCCGCAGCTATGCGAGCCGCCGCCGTGTCTGCGTTGATGTTGTAGGTGTTGCCGTCCTTGTCGGTCGCAACTGTCGCTATTACGGGGATATTGCCGTTCTCGAGCGCGTCGGTGATAGGCTTGGTGTTGACATGGGTTATCTCGCCCACCCAGCCGAGGTCCTGTCCGTCGTCGGTCGTCTTCTTCTCGGCAACGAGCATCTCGCCGTCAATGCCGCAGAGTCCGACTGCACTGCCCTTGTGCTGTGCGAGGAGCTGTACGAGCTCCTTGTTGACCTTGCCCGCGAGCACCATTTTTACTACGTCAACGGTAGCCTCGTCGGTGTAGCGCAGACCGTTGATGAATCTGCTCTCTATCTCGAGCTTTTTCAGCATATCGCTTATCTCGGGACCGCCGCCGTGTACGAGCACGACCTTGATTCCGACCAGTGAGAGCAGTACGATGTCGGTCATGACAGCGTCCTTGAGCTCCTTGTTGGTCATGGCGTTTCCGCCGTACTTCACTACAACTATCTTGTTGCTGTACTTCTGTATGTACGGCAGCGCGTCTATGAGTATCTGCGATTTATCCTGATTTGAAATCTTTTCCATATCTATCTCTCCTGTTTATCAAACCGTAGGGGCGGCGTTTCGCCGCCCGCAAATAGTCAAAGCCGACACGGGCGAGCGGAACCCGCCCCTACAAATCAGCTTCTGTAATCACCGTTTATCTTGACGTAGTCATAGGTGAGGTCGCAGCCCCAGCATACAGCCGTGCCGCTGCCCTCGCCGAGCGATACGATTATCTGTATCTCGTCCTCCGCAAGCACACGCTTCGCAACTTCTTCGTCAAATTCGGTCACGCAGCCCTGTCGTCCGAGGGCTATGCTGCCGCCCTTTGATGCCATATCTATGTCGACCTTGCTGATGTCGAAGTCGGCGTCGGAGTAGCCTACCGCGCAGTAGATACGTCCCGCGTTGGCGTCCTCGCCGAATATCATGGACTTGAGCAGGCTCGAGCAGATGACGGACTTCGCTACTGTCTCGGCTGTTTTCTCGTCAGCCGCGCCCGTAACTGCGCACTCGATGAGCTTTGTAGCTCCCTCGCCGTCCTTAGCCATCATGCGTGCGAGGTTGAGCAGGATATTGTACAGCGCATTCGAGAACGCGCCGAAATCTGCGTCCTCGGTGGTTATCTCGGCATTGCCCGCCGTGCCCGACGCCATCACGCAGACCATGTCGTTCGTGGAGGTGTCGCCGTCCACGCTCGCGCGGTTGAGTGTCACCTTGACGTTGTCACTGAGCGCGCGCTGGAGCATTTCCGCGGAAATGTTCACGTCGGTGGTGATGAATGTGAGAGTCGTAGCCATGTTCGGGTGTATCATGCCGCTGCCCTTGAGCATTGCGCCCATTACGCAGGTCTTGCCGCCTATCTCGAACTCGACCGCTACTTCCTTGGGCTGGGTGTCGGTGGTCATTATCGCCTCAAGAGCGCTCTTGTTGCCGCCGTAGTTCAGTCCCTCGACGAGAGGCTTGATGCCGTTTGCTATGGGCTCTATGGGGAGTACCTGTCCGATGACGCCCGTGGACGCTACGATGACGTCCTTCTCGTCGATGCCGAGAGCCTCAGCCGCGAGCTGGCACATCTTCGTCGCCTTCTCGTAGCCGTCGGGATTGCAGGTGTTGGCGTTGACGGAGTTCACGATGACTGCTCTTGCCTTGCCGTCTGCGAGGTGCTCCTTCGTAACGAGTATCGGAGCTCCCTTGACCTTGTTCGTTGTATATACAGCAGCCGCCGTACATTCGGTGTCCGCCACTATCATAGCGAGGTCGTTCTTTTTCTTTGCAGTGGGGATAGCATTGTTTGCCGCCGCATTCGACTCAGCCATCTCTCCGAGCGGCTTGTGGGCAAGCCCGCACTGAACGCCGTTAGCCTTGAAGCCCCTTGCGGCACAAACGCCGCCGTATACAAATTTAACGTTGCTGCCTATTTTTTTCAGGTCCATGATGTTTTCCTCCTTATGTATCTATCCTTACGAGCTCGCGCAGAGCCTTGTTGCGGTAGTTGAGGTCTTCCCTCACCGTGAAGCCCTGTGCCTCCCAGAAGGCGTTGCCCGCCTCGTTGTACTTGAATACCAGCAGTGCGACCTTGCTTATCTGCTCGCGCTTCATCGCCTCGAGACAGGTGTCAAGGAGCTTCGTGCCGAGTCCCGTGCGCCTGCACTTCTCGCGCACCGCCATGTGGTGTATGAATCCGCGCCGTCCGTCGTGTCCGCCGAGGATAACTCCCTCGACCTCGCCGTCCTCGACCGCGATGAACACCGTTTCGGGGTTTCGTCTCAGGAAACGCTCGATGCCCTCCCGCGAGTCGTCAACGTCGTTGAAGCCCATGTTCCTGCACGACATCCACAGCGCGTACACGCCGTCGTAGTCGGCGATGGTCATTTTGCGTATTTCCATTGCGAAACCTCCTTTTTATCATACGAGACCCGTCGTCTCGTCTATTCCCATCATTATGTTCAGGCACTGAACTGCCGCGCCGCTCGCGCCCTTGCCGAGGTTGTCGAGGCGTGCGCAGAGCAGTATCTGCTCGTCACTGCCGAATACGAAGACCTGTAGCTTGTTCTGTCCACTGAGAGTGTTCGACGCGAGGAAGAAGCTCTTCTGCTCGTCCGCGCTCATCAGAGGCATTACCTCGACAAGCTTCGCGCCCGCGTAGTGCTTTGCGTACATCTCGTGTATCTCCGCGGGAGTATACGCCTTCGGGAGCGTCCTCGTCTGTATCGGTACGCTCACAACCATGCCGCTGAAATAGTCACAGACCATGGGGTTGAACATCGGCTTGTAGGTCAGTCCCGATATCTTCTGCATCTCGGGAAGGTGCTTGTGCGCCTGTGAGAGGGCGTACTGGCGGGGACTGTTGAACTCGAAGGGCTTGTCGTCGCCCTCATATACCGCGATAGCCTTCTTGCCTGCTCCGCTGTAGCCCGAGGTCGCATACGCGAATACGGGGTAGTCCGCGGGGATTATGCCGTTTGCCACAAGCGGGTAAACTATCGAATTGAAGCCGCTCGCGTAGCATCCGGGGACTGCCACTCTGTTCGAGCTCTCTATCTTCGCTCTGTGGGCGGGCGACAGCTCGGGGAAGCCGTATGCCCAGTCGGGATTCGTTCTGTGAGCCGTAGACGCGTCGATTATGCGGACGTGGTCGTTGTCCTTGTCGATGAACGACACTGCCTCGCGCGAGGCGTCGTCGGGCAGGCAGAGGAAAACGTAGTCCGCGCTGTTGATGAGGCGGGCGCGCTCTGCGGGGTCCTTTCTAAGCTCCTCGCTTATCTTTATTATCTCGATGTCGTTCCTGCCCTCGAATCTCTCCAGTATCTTGAGACCCGTGGTGCCCTCCTGACCGTCTATGTAAACCTTTACAGACATATCTGTCCCTCCTGTTTCCTCTTTGAAGAGCGGGTCTCCCGTCTCTGCGGCAGTTACCGCGCCGCCGCATTTCGGACAGTACCGCTCGTTATCTATCATAGCCCAGCTTTTCCAGCTGTAGCCGCATTCATTGCAGGTGTGCAGGCGCTCCGTCGGCGGAGGTCCGTACACGCACTGCATTATGTCGTCATAGGGCTCGTATCTGCCCTCACCTGCCTTGGTACCGCAGTATCGGCAGTAGAGGTCGCCCTCCCCGAAGATTTTGTGGCAGTTTCCGCATCTGCCCTCGTAATCGGTGAAAAGTCCGCTGAGCTTCTTCATCAGTCGTCCTCCTCGGTGATACCGCGGCGCTTGCTGACCTTGCGCTCGTACTTCTCACGCTTGGGGTCGCGGTGCTCCTCGCCCGCTTCGTCCTCCATGAGGGAGTGTATCACGCTTATCGTCAGCGTGACGAGCACTATCCCTGCAAACCACGCGATGTGTCCCCATGTGGGAACGGCTATCCACAGTCCCATTACGACCTCGCCGACTACCCACAGCACTCCCGTGAGCAGGGTGAGACCGAACGTGAATATAAAGTCCTTTTTCTTCATGGCTTATCCGAGCTCCGCAAGGCGCTTCTCCGCGAGAGCTATCTGCTTTGCGACCTCCTCGGGAGAAGGTCCTCCCTCGGACTTTCTCTCGCGCACGCAGGTGTCGAGGCTTATCGCCTCGTATACGTCCTCGGCGAAGAGGTCGGTCATTGCCTTGTAGTCGTCAAGCGGCAGAGCCTCGAGCGTTGTGCCCTTTTCTATGCACTTCGCAACGAGCGTGCCCGTTATCTTGTACGCGTCGCGGAACGGCATACCCTTCTTGACGAGGTAGTCCGCGCAGTCCGTGGCGTTGATGAAGCCGCGTGCCGCCGCGTTCCTCATGTTGTCCTTGAGCACGCGCATCGTCGCGAGCATGGGAGTGAATGTCTTTACGCAGAGCTTCACGTTGTCGACTGCGTCGAAGATCGCCTCCTTGTCCTCCTGCATATCCTTGTTGTATGCGAGCGGCAGACCCTTCATCATCGTGAGCAGGGTCATGAGGTCGCCGTTGACGCGTCCCGTCTTGCCGCGGATGAGCTCCGTGATGTCGGGGTTCTTCTTCTGCGGCATTATCGACGAGCCCGTTGCAAAGGCGTCGTCGAGCTCGATGAACTTGAACTCCCACGAGCACCAGAGGATTATCTCCTCGGAGAAGCGCGAGAGGTGAGTCATCAGCAGGGACAGCGCACAGCAGAGCTCGATGCAGTAGTCGCGGTCGGATACTCCGTCAAGGCTGTTCGGCATCGGAGCCGTAAAGCCGAGCAGGTCGGAGGTCTGCTGTCTGTTCGTCCTGTATGTCGTGCCCGCGAGTGCTCCGCTTCCGAGCGGGCAGTAGTTCATTCGCTTGTTCACGTCGGTGAGGCGCTCCGCGTCGCGCATGAGCATCCACACATACGCCATGAGATGGTGTGCGAGAGTTATAGGCTGGGCACGCTGGAGGTGCGTATATCCAGGCATTATCGTCTCGGTGTGCTCCTTCGCAAGCTTGATGAGAGTCTCGGTCAGCTCGCGCACCATAGCCTGTATCTCGGCTATCTCGTCGCGGAGATAGAGGCGCAGGTCAACTGCGACCTGGTCGTTCCTCGAGCGGGAGGTGTGAAGTCTCTTTCCCACGTCGCCGAGCCGCTTTGTCAGCTCCGCCTCCACAAACATATGGATGTCCTCGGCGTTGGGGTCGAGCTCGAGAGCGCCGCTGTCGATGTCGGCGAGTATGCCCTTCAGCCCCTCGATTATCGTGAGGCTGTCCTCCTTCGTGATTATGCCGCAGTCGCCGAGCATGGTAGCGTGGGCGATACTGCCCTGTATATCGTGGCGGTACATACGTCCGTCAAAGGCTATGGAAGAATTGAACGCGTTTACTCCCGCGTCAACCTGCTTGGAAAATCTTCCTGCCCACATCATATCTGCCATTTTTGGCACCTAACCTTTCTGTTTGTATATTACGCTGAGCCATTAGCCTTTAGCCGTTAGCCTTTAGCTTTTTTATCAGGGAATTCAACATTCTGCAAATCTCGTCACAAAGCTGAAAAGCTTTCGTTGTATCATCTTCAGTCAAATAACCGATTCGTTGACAAATAATCAATTGTGTCTCTAATTCAAAAGCCGAGCCGTTAGCGATATTTAAAAACCGCACAAAATCATTTTCGGCATTTCTGCCTCGTCCCTCTGCAATATTTGAGGGTATCGAAACAGCTGAACGCCTTATTTGGTCAGCCATTGCAAATCGCTCATTAGCAGGAAGCTTCTCTAAAAGTCTATAGACCTCCTCAACAAGCTCTATCGACTTTTGCCACACTGTCAATTCTCTGAACCCCTGCATTGTATCCTCCAAAAAAGCTAACGGCTAATGGCTAACGGCTAACGGCTTTCAATAATTCCGTTTTCCCTTGATATTGCGGTACTCCTCGAACACCTCGAGGCACGCATCGCGGTCGAGCTCCTCGGAGATGTCCTCGGGAGCCTCATAGAACTGCTTGTCGCGGAAGCCTATGCTGTCGGTGTCGGCGATATTACAGCCGTAGTACACCTTCGCTATGTTCGCCCACATGATAGCTCCCGCGCACATCGGACACGGCTCCGCGGTGGTGTAGAGCTCACAGCCCGAGAGGTCGAACGAGCCGATATTCTTACACGCGTTGCGTATCGCCATTACTTCACCGTGGCAGGTCGGGTCCTTGCGCCTGACTACCTCATTGTGTCCCCTGCCGATGACCTCGCCGTCCCTGACGATGACACAGCCGAAAGGTCCGCCGTGACCCGCGCGTATGCCTGTCCTCGCTTCTTCAACAGCGATAGTCATGAACTTGTTCATATGCCCCTCCCGCTTTAAAATCGTAACAGGCAGGAGGTTCGCCCCTGCCTGTTTGGGTTATTCCGGTATAACGCAGCTATACTTTATGTCTTTGCCTTCGCCGCTGTGTATGATGAGATATGTGCTTCTGCTCTGCATAGGGATCAGTTTATAGATCAATGCCTGCGCATTCAGCGCACCCATCTTCTCCTCGTCGGACATATTGTCCCAGTCAGTCACACCGTCCCAGTCGCAGTAAATATAGCAGGTAACATACTGTCCTAAATAGCTGTTTCTGAGACCTATCAGCTCGGAATATGTGAACGGCTTTACATTTTCAGACTCAAGCTCGACATCTCCTTCGGCAAGGATCGGTCCGAACGCTCCCTCAAGAGGAGTTATAGCGTATGTCTGGTCGTAGAAATCACGCTCGTTGTCGCTGTCGTGGCCCTCAGGAGGAGTCTCATGATAGGATTCGATAACGCAGTATCTGTCGTGTATCTTGTAGATATAAGGGTGCTTTATCTTGCCGTCAACAGCCTCTTCGGAAGCAGAATCCTCATACCAGCACATGATCTCTGCCATTTCATCAAAGCTGCCCTCTGTGTCGAGATCGACCTCGCGTGTGACTTTGTATCCGTCAGCGTACCAGAATCTGACCTTTACGTCCTCGGGAGCATACTCGCCCTCAATTCTGAAGCGGTAGATGCCCCACAGCTCGCCGTCCTCGTCCTTGGCGCCCCATACTGAGGAGACCGTATTGGTATAGAGCTTCTCCCCGTCTGCTGTAAGAGAGATGGAATCGAGCTCGTCAAGGTTGGGAGCATTGTAGTTGACACTGACTGTAAAGATAGTAGCTTTGTCAGCATCGTCACTGTCTATGCCTGCCTCCTTGGGAGTCCCGACGTAGTAATCAAGCAGGCTGACCTCAATGCCATTGAGGAATTCCATATCCTTGTCCTTGATCTTCTGGAGCTCCTCCGCTGAAAGCGTGGGCTCCTCCGTCTCGGGCTCTGTTTCAGCCTCGGTCTCTGCCTCAGTGACCTTTGCAGCCGTTGTGGGCTGACCGGGCTTATCAATAGCGGTATCGTCGTCCTTTGCACCGCAGCTTACAGCAGAAGCCGCCATGCATATGAGCGTGAGTGCTGCAATGAGTTTTTTCATCTTTATCCTCCAATTATCCTTCTATATCATCTGTGTGAGGCTCAGCTCACTTGCCGCGCTTCTGGTCGAGCTTAGCCTTTACCTTTATCGGGAGACCGAAGAGGTTGATGAAGCCTGCCGCGTCAGCCTGATTGTATACCTCGTCCTCGTCGAATGTAGCAACTTCCTCATCGTAGAGGGTGTTGGGCGAGGTAACGCCTGCGTTGATGATGTTGCCCTTGTAGAGCTTGAGCTTTACGTCGCCTGTAACGTTCTTCTGAGTCTCTGTAACGAATGCGCTGAGAGCCTCGCGGAGAGGTGTGAACCACTGACCGTTGTATACGATATCAGCAAACTTGATGCCGAGATACTGCTTGATACGAGCTGTCTCCTTGTCGAGAGTGATAGTCTCGAGAACTTCGTGTGCGTGATAGAGGATAGCGCCGCCGGGAGTCTCGTATACGCCTCTGGACTTCATACCAACGAGACGGTTCTCAACGAGGTCAGCAAGTCCGATGCCGTTCTCGCCGCCGAGCTTGTTGAGTGCGCCTACCATTTCAACGCCATTCAGCTTCTTGCCGTCGAGCATTGTGGGGATACCCTTCTCGAAGTGGATAGTGATGTATGTAGGCTTGTCGGGAGCATCAATGGGAGATACGCCCATTTCAAGGAAGCCCTTCTTCTCGTACTGAGGCTCGTTTGCGGGGTCCTCGAGGTCGAGGCCCTCGTGGCTGAGGTGCCAGATGTTCTTGTCCTTGGAGTAGTTTGTCTCACGGCTTATCTTGAGGGGGATATTGTGTGCCTCTGCGTAGTCTATCTCCTGGTCACGTGACTTGATATCCCATTCTCTCCACGGAGCGATGATTGTCATATCAGGAGCAAATGCCTTGATAGCAAGCTCGAAACGAACCTGGTCGTTGCCCTTTCCTGTACAGCCGTGGCAGATAGCGTCAGCGCCCTCTGCAAGAGCTATCTCAGCGATTCTCTTTGCGATGATAGGACGTGCGAACGAAGTGCCGAGCATATATCTGTTCTCGTAGATAGCACCTGCCTGAACAGTGGGGTAAACGTAGTCCTGAATGAACTCCTCCTTGAGGTCGGCGATGATGAGCTTGGAAGCGCCTGTCTTGATAGCCTTCTCCTCGAGTCCGTCGAGCTCTGTGCCCTGTCCTACGTCGCCTGAAACAGCGATTATCTCGGGATTGTTGTAGTTTTCCTTGAGCCACGGGATGATGATGGATGTGTCAAGACCGCCCGAGTAAGCGAGAACTACCTTTTTAACTTCTTTTTTAGCCATGATAATTACCTCCTGAAATTCAAAACGCCGTTTCGGCGTGAAAAATCGTGATAATACTATTATACTCCGCTATTTTCCGTTGTCAACCCTTTTTGAATAAATATTCATTATTCGCAGTAATATTCTCGATATCGTGTATATTTATTCACGTATTTTTGCATATATACATATAAAAGGCGGGCACACACATTGATGCGCCCGCTTTTTTATTCCGTATCCTTCTTCTTTTTTATCTGCCCGTATATGAACACTCCCAGACACGCTATCGCCGTGCCTGCGGCGTAGCAGAGGAGGTCCTCCGCCGCGAAGCTCGTGCCGATGAGTGTGCGCAGGAACGGGCTCTCTATGCCGAACTTGTCCACGAAGCCCCAGCCCTGCACGAGCTCCACCGCGAATGCGAACACGAGCAGTGCGAGATTGACGAGGTAGTGGTTGTTCCTGCCGCCGAGCAACGCCTGCACAAGGCAGTACAGCACCCACATCACGATGATGTCGCCGCCGTAGTTGCGGATGAAGTTGCCGTGCTGAGTCAGCGCGATGAGCACCTCCACGCCCACAAGCACCACGAATATGACGATGTACGGGAACCGCCGCTTCATTCGCTCACCAGCCTTTCAAGGTCGGGGAAAATGCCGAGACTGCGCCGCAGAATGCCGTTCATGCACGCGATAGCCGTGCCGTAATTCGTGAACGGCACGCCCGCCGCCTCTGCCGTGCTCTGCCTGTGGGACATCTCCCGCTCGTTGAGCATACAGCCTCCGCAGTGGATGACAAGGGCGTATTTGCCGAGCTCCTCGGGGAAGTCGCGCCCGCTCGAAAGCTCGATGTTCAGGCTCTTGCCCGTGTATTTCTTCAGCAGTGCGGGCAGCTTCACGCTGCCGATGTCGCCGCACTGACGATGATGTGTGCAGCCCTCGGATATGAGGACGGTGTCGCCGTCGCGGAGTCCGCGGATAGCCGCCGCTCCCCTGACTGCCGCCCCGAGGAAGCCCTTGTAGCGCGCCATGAGGATAGAGAACGACGTCAGCGGGACACTCTCTGGCACTATTCTGCTCACCATGCCGAACACCTGACTGTCCGTGACGACCATTTTCGGCGGCTTGACCAGTCCCGCGAGTGCGTCCGCAAGCTGTCCCTCCTTCGCGAATACGGGGATTGCGTCGGCGTCGAGGACGTCGCGGAGAGTCTGCACCTGCGGCAGTATCATGCGTCCCTTCGGTGCGGACTCGTCTATCGGCGTGACAAGCACGACGATGTCGCCTGCGCTGAGTAGGTCGCCGATGATGCGGCGCTCATTGACGGCGGACTTCGCGAGCCTGCCTATCATCTCCTTCAGCTCGTAAATGTTGCGATTTTCAGCCGCGCTGACCGATATTTCGTTGTCTGCGCTGACCTCCTGCCCTGTGAGGTCGGACTTGTTGTGCGCGATGATGTACGGGAGCTCGCGCTCGCGGAAGAGCTGTATCAGCTCACGGTCGCACTCGCTCAGTCCCGCGCTGCCGTCCACGACAAGCACAGCAATATCGGTCTTTGCGAGTATCTGACGCGTCTTTTTCACGCGGAGCTCGCCGAGCGCGCCCTCGTCGTCGAAGCCGGGGGTGTCGATTATCTCGACGGGACCGAGCGGCAGCAGCTCCATTGCCTTGTAGACGGGGTCGGTCGTGGTGCCCTTGACGTCGGAGACGACGGCGAGCTCCTGCCCCGTGACGGCGTTGACAAGGCTGGATTTGCCAGCATTGCGCCGTCCGAAGAAGCCGATGTGTATCCTCTCGCCCGAGGGCGTATCGTTAAGGCTCATGGTGTTACCTCCTATAGTTAGAGCTCCCGCTGTTATCGGGAGCTCCTTTGCTCATTTGTATGCCGCGCGGAGATTGCTTCCGCCGCAAATAAAGTGGTACGCGAAACCGAAAGTTTCGCTCAAGCCTTTTCAAAGGCTTGCAGGTCAAGGGCAGCGCCCTTGCGGGGTTCGGGGCAGAGCTCCGACGGGTTCCAAGGGCAGAGCCCTTGGCGCCGCTCTATGGGCGGCGTAAAAACTATTTCAATAAATCTGCCCTCCGCAAACAATCCAGTGAATTGTTTGCGAACGAGAAAGCCAACGTTTTAATGCGGAACGCCGAGTGACTCCCTACAGTGTAAGGAGATGTCAGCGAAGCTGACAGAGGGTACGTGCAGCCGTTGGCTGCGGCGTTCCCTACGGAATGAAACCGCAGATTCTTTCGGTGATTCGCGGACGCCCAAAGGGCGCCCCTACAGAATGTTGACGTTGACGCGATTGTTGATTTGCGGGCGCACGGAATGCGCCCCTACGATTGAATGCTGTAAATCGTTTGTTTTGTATGCGGAACGCCGAGGGCGGCGTTCCCTACAGAATGTTGGCGTACGCAACTGCGTGAGGCGCGGGCGAACGGATGCGCCCCTACAGATTAAAAGTCGAGCTGGTCGATGACGCTCCTGAGTGCCTTTGCGCTCTCGTGGAGCTTCTCCTCCTCGTCCTCGGTGAGCTTGGGGAATACCTCCCTGCCGATACCGTGACTGCCGATAACGCAGGGCAGACTCAGACAGACATCGCTGATGCCGTATCTGTTGGGCACGAGAGAAGATATCGTCATGATATTGTTCGTATCGCGGAGAATAGAATCGCAAATCTTGTTCACGGTCATAGCGATAGCATAGAACGTCGCGCCCTTGCGCTTGATGACCTCCGCGCCTGCCTTGCGGACCTCGTCGATTATCTCGTCCTCGTCGATATCAGCGTGATTCTGGTCTGCGCAGTACTCCTCCATGGGGATACCCGCGATATTTGTGAGCGACCACGGAATGAACGAAGAATCGCCGTGCTCGCCGAATACATAAGCGTGAACGCTGTTCGGGCTCAGACCGAGGTGGTCTGCGATGCTCGAGCGCAGACGCGATGTATCGAGCGCAGTACCCGAGCCTATTACCTGATAGGGTGTGAGGCTCGTGCACTGTAAGGTCACGTAGGTGAGAATGTCAACGGGGTTGCTGACAACGACGTATATCGCATCGGGAGCGAATCTCGCTACCTGCGGCATTACGTCCTTGATGATGTTGACGTTTGCCTGCGCGAGGTCGAGACGCGTCTGACCGGGCTTTCTTGCAAGTCCGAGAGTGACTACGACGATATCGGAATCGGCGGCGTCCTCATACGTGCCGTCCTTTATCTCGACGTTGTGACCGAAGGACACGCCCTGTCGGATATCCATTGCCTCGCCTTTCGCCTTTTCCTTGTTTATGTCAATGAGGACAATATCGGTACACGTACCCGCAACAGCGAGGGTATACGCAACAGTCGCGCCGACATTTCCCGCACCGAGTATGGTTATCTTTGTTCCGCCTTTATTATCTCCCATGATGATTACCTCCGATTATAGCTGTAGGTACAGCCTGGTATAATAATATTATAGCATATCGGGCAAAAAATTCAAGCTATAACTGTAAATATTCCGTTAAAATCGTAAAAACAGACAAAAAAGCCAAACATTTGACAATCTTTTGTCAGCATTGCGGGACATCTGCACAGCACCGCTCACTTGTAATCGTCGAGGAAGTGGTGGTACTCGTCCCCGTCGTGGTAGGATATCAGCGTGCGGAGGTTCACGTTCTCGGGACTGCGGAAAATGTTCATCTCGACCGCGGGATTGGTCTTTTTCAGCTCCGCGATAAGCGCCTTTATCTCCGCGCGCTTTGAGCCGTCCTCGCCCTTTTTCTCGGTAACTCGGCACGCGCACTGTATGAATCCGAGCTTGTTATAGTCCCGCCACGCTATGATGTCAGCCTCGCGGACAAGGTACAGCGGGCGTATCAGCTCCACGCCCTCGTAGTTCTCGCTTTTCAGCTTGGGCATCATAGTCTGCATCTGCGAGCCGTACAGCATACCCATGAGTATCGTCTCTATCACGTCGTCGAAGTGGTGCCCGAGCGCTATCTTGTTGCAGCCGAGCTCCTGCGCTTTCTTGTACAGCCAGCCGCGCCGCAGTCTCGCGCACAGAAAGCACGGGTGCTTCTCCTCCTTCTCCGCGGACTCGAATATCCGCGTGGAATAGACCTTTGCAGGTATCCCGAGGAGCTCCGCGTTCTCCGTTATGCGGCGCAGATTCTCGGGCGTATAACCGGGGTCCATTATGACGTACTCGACCTCGAAAGGTATCTCGTTGTTGCGCTTGAGACGGGCTATGCACTGCGCCATGAGCATCGAGTCCTTGCCGCCCGATATGCACACGGCGATGCAGTCGCCAGGCAGGATGAGCCCGTAGTCGCGCACTCCGCGGCGGAATTTCGTCCATATCTGCTTGTTGAAGCGGGTGGTTATCGAGTCGCTTATGCTGTTCATGCGGCGCTCCTCCTGTCATGTTCCAAATCAATATCATTATAGAATAAAGGCGGGAGCTTGTCAATATCTGTAGGGGCGCCCTTCGGGCGTCCGTAAACAAACGGCATTGTTATAACGCGCGGAATAATTCCGCGGGCATACAAACGTGCAACGGAACAAGGGGACGCCCTCTACAACAAGTTGCATATAGCATCGCAATCCAAATCAAAGATTTGGTGCGCTGCTTATCTTGCAGGGCGTCCCACTGGGCTGTTTTCTGATTCACCCCTTGCGGAGCGCCTTCGTTTTGTTTCGCCGCTCTCTAAAAGCTATGAGCGGCGACCAGAGACGCTGTCTCTGGACTCTGCAAGCCTTTGAAAAGGCTTGAGCGAAACTTTCGGGTTCGCGCGGCAGTTCGTCAGAAACGTTAGCAATCTCCGCGCGGCATACAAGCAAAAGCGCCCCTGTTAGGCTGCTCTCCTTAGCGGAAAAAGTGGGCTACCGAGCTGTAAAGTAACGGCTCATATTTGGTAACCTGCGAATCCGCCAAAGGGGGCTCCCCTTGGGGCGCTCCGCTGTCAGAAATATATTAATACAATGAAGAAGCTTTCTGTGCAAGGTCTCCGAGCTCGTTTATCTTCTCGTTGCTCCCGCCGATAGCAAGCGCGGTCTCCCTGACGTAATCAAATGACGACGTACCCGCGTACTCCGAACCCTTGAGCAGCATCGCGAACTCCGCAACAGCTCCCGCGAGCTTGATGCCCTGCGTCGGGACTGTATTGTACTTCTCCATGCCGTACAGGTTCGCGGAGTATACCTCCTCGTCGGTGTCGATGTCCTTGTACGCTACGGAGAGCTTGATGAGCTCGTCCCTGCCGTTGTCGGACGAAGCCTCAGTGGTGCTCTCAGTCGCAAATTCGAGCTCTATGCCGTGATATGTGCCTTTCACGTTCGGCTCATTGACCTTCACCTCATACAGCGCAGTCACAGCGTGTCCCGCGCCGACCTCTCCCGCGTCCTTGGAGTCGTCGTAGAATTCCTCGGCTTCCATGAGGCGGTTGTCATAGCCGATGAGACGGTAGCTCTCGACCGTGGCAGGATTGAACTCGACCTGTATCTTCACGTCCTTCGCAATGGTGAAGAGCGTACCGCCCATTTCCTCGACGAGCACGCGTCGCGCCTCGGAGACGGAGTCGATATAGCTGTAGTTGCCGTTGCCGTTGTCGGCAAGAGCCTCCATTTTGTTGTCCTTGATATTGCCCGTACCGAAGCCGAGCACCGACAGATAAACGCCGCTCTCGCGCTTCTTCTCGATGAGCTTTGTCAGCTCGTCCTCGGAGCACTTGCCGATGTTGAGGTCGCCGTCAGTAGCGAGGATAACGCGGTTGTTGCCGCCCTCGATGAAGTATTTCTCAGCGAGCGCATACGCGGTCTCGATGCCGCCCTCGCCGTTTGTGCCTCCGCTTGCCATGATGGAGCCGAGCGCCTCTGTTATCTCGTCCTTGTCATCACCGCTCGCTCCCTCGAGCACTGTCTCGCTCGAGCCCGCGTAGGTCACGATAGAGATGCGGTCGTTCTCGGTGAGGTTGTCGGTCAGCATGGAAAATGCCGTCTGCACGAGAGGGAGCTTGTTGTACGAAGCCATCGAACCTGACGAGTCTATGAGGAAAACGAGGTTCGAGGACGGGAGCTCCTCCTGCTCGATGCGCTTGCCCTGCAAGCCTATCATCATGAGCTTTGTCTCGGGATTCCACGGGCAGTCCGCGAGCTCTATGTACTCGCCGAACACCTTGCCCTCCTCGGGGTCAGCGTACTTGTAGTCGAAGTAATTGATGTACTCCTCCACGCGGACGGAGTCGGGTTCTACGCGTTTATGCTCGTTGAGCATACGGCGCGCATTTGTATATGAGGCAGTGTCGACGTCCGCAGAGAAGGTCGACAGCGGCTCCGCCTTCGGGTCCTTGAAGCCGCCCTCCTCGACGTAGTTGTACTCCTCGTTCGGGTTCACGGTGTTGGGGGAGTAGTTCTCCTCTGCCTCTGTCTTGTAGTTGTAAGTGTAGTTGCTGTTGCTGTTTACGCCGCTGTATGTCCCGTCGTCTCCACAGCTTGCGAATGTCGCGGCGATGAGCGGCAGCGTAAGTGACAGGGCTGCCATACGTGAAAATCTTTTACTCATAAATTTCACTCCTTTTTACCCTCGTGCGAGCCGAGCAGAGGAGGGCTTTTTTCTATGCTCTCATTATACCCTATATTTCGGCATAATGCAATAACAGAGAATTGTCAGTTCCGATACAAAAAGCGCGCGCGTTTGTAACCTTGCTCGGGAAAGTATTACATAATTCTGACAATTATGTCCGTTTTGCGAATTTTTTTGCCTTTTTCGGAGTTTTTTCCGCTTTTTTAAAAAAGCATAAAAAAACACCTTTTTGATACGATTTTTCATTGATTTCCGCGCCTTTTTAATGTATAATTTATAATAGAGAAATATATTCTGTCACAGATACAGGAGGGATAACCATGAACAAAAACATCAGACGCCTTGCCGCCCTGCTGACGGGTATCGTCACGATGCTCGGCGGAGCGGCTGCGGCTGTCCCCGCGCGGGATATCGGCACTACAGCCAGCGCCGCGGGCAAGCTTCTCGCCTTCCCGGGTGCGGTCGGAGGCGGCAAGTACGCCACGGGCGGACGCGGCGGACAGGTCTACCACGTCACCAACCTCAACGACAGCGGCGAGGGCTCCTTCCGCGACGCCGTCAGCAAGCCCAACCGCATCGTCGTATTTGACGTCGGCGGCACTATCGAGCTCAAGAGCGCGGTCTCGGCTGTCAGCAACATCACAATTGCGGGTCAGACTGCACCCGGCGGCGGCGGTATCACGCTCAAAAACTACAAAATGGCTTTCGGCGGCGACAACGTCATCGTCCGCTACCTCAGCTCCCGCCCCGGACCGTACAACGCCACCAGCTCGGGAAATGACGCGTGGGGAGGCTCAAAGGGCGCAAACTGCATAGTCGACCACTGCTCCATAGGCTGGGCGTCGGACGAGCAGTGGGGTCTCTACTCCAACAACAAGAACTACACCGTGCAGTATACCGTCATCGGTCCCGCCAACTCGTGGGGCGGACACGACAAGGGCATCCACGGCTTCGGCATAATGATGGGCAACAGCGACCTCACCTTCGACCACAACCTCATCATACACAACGTTTCGCGCAATTTCCGCGGAAAAATACCCGGAACGGGCGTCGCGGACTTCACCAACAACATCATCTATGACTGGGGCTACCAGACCGCATACGGCACTATCGGTCACGTCAACTACGTCAACAATACATTGAAAGCGGGCAATTCCACGACGGGCGGCTACAACTACATCCACGTCGACAGCACCACCAGCCCGCAGAATTTCAAGGTCTACTGCGCGGGCAACCGCCTCATCAACAAGGACGGCTCGCTCAACGGCATTACCTACAACAACTGGGACGGCATCACGGTCAAGGACGGCATAGGCATAACCAAGGACAACCTCCGCACGTCTGCGCCGTTCGCGATAAGCAGTGACGGCGAGAACCTCTCCACCGCGACTACCTGCGAGAGCGCCGAGGCTTCATACGAGCACGTTATCAGCTTCGCGGGCTGCGGCATATCCTCCGACAAGAGGACGCCCATTGACCGCCAGTGCGCCTCCGACGCCAAGAACGGCACGGGTCAGTGCTCGGGTACTGCCGCGTATAACGGCTCTGTGTCCGACCTCAACAAGTACAACATCAAGTGCGGCGTGACCTACTCCTACCCGCCCGCAGTCACGACCAAGGAGATAACCGATACCGACGGCGACGGTATGCCCGATGAGTGGGAGTCCGCGCGCGGTCTCGACCCGACCGACCCCAACGACTACGCGGGCGACTACTGCGGTCAGGGCTACATGAACATCGAATACTACATCAACGACCTCACTGTCGACTCCTTCCCCGAGGGCGTTGTCAAGCTCTCGCCCGAGAGCGATACTCCCGCGCCGCCCTCCCCCAAGACGGTCTCAGCCTTCGAGAGAATAGAGGCGGACTCCTTCGACGACAAGCAGGGCGTATACGTCGAGGAGTGGACTTCGCAGAACAACATCGCGGGCATAAGCGACGGCGACTGGGTCAAGTACAGCAGAGTCAATTTCGGAAGCGGCGCTAAGTCGTTCTCCGCGAGCATGGCGGGCAATGCCTGCACGCTCGAGCTATTCCTCGACAGCATCGAGGGCGCCCCCGCCGCAAAGATAGACTTCGCGGGAAGCGGCTTCTCGAGCTATAAGGACGCGGAAGCGAATATCCCCGAAATAAGCGGTATCCATGACCTGTACGTGAGGTTCTCCGCTCCCGCCGACAACCTCAGCAATATGCGCTATTTTGTGTTCAGCGACAAGCGGCTCCCGCTGAGCGGCGAGCTGTTCACGAATGTGCAGATAAGCGCGGAGGCTCTGCCCGATTCGTGGTCGATAGGCAAAAACGCCAATACGGGCTCGCTCATTTTCGGCGACCGTGACTTCACCATAGACCAGATACAGTCCAACCTCGTAGGCGGAGAGATACTCATGACTGCGTGCTCCGCGAAGGGCACCGAGGGCGACACCGTCACCTTCACCGCAGGAGCCGATATGACGCTCCATGTCGCGCTCGACAGCCGCGTGACTACTCCGCCCGCATGGCTCGCGGACTACACACATATGCGTACCCTGCTGACTGCCACGACCGACCTTAGCTTCATGATATACGACAAGCCCGTGAAGAAGGGCGAGACGGTCACGCTCGGAAGCAACGGGCAGACCTATCAGTGCGTGAACTTCTTTGCGATTGCGACTTCGAGCGGGACTTTGCCCGAGCCTGTCATCGGCGATATCAATGCCGACGGCGAGGCGGGAGCCGCTGACCTTGTAATGCTCAGCGCGCACCTGCTCGGCAAGACGCCCCTCACATATGATGAGTGCGCGCGCGCCGACCTCGCACAGGACGGCATAATCGATACGTTCGACCTCATCGCGCTGAGAAAGGCAGTGATACAGCAATAACGGCAGTCACAATAGCGAGGGCGTGATAAATCCTTTATCACGCCCTCTAAAAGAATAAAGAATAATGGCGGTGTCCGCTTACGCGGACAAATCTAAAAATATCGGCGAAGCCGATACTACTCTTTATTCTTTTAGAAAAATCCGTAAAGAAGCTGAAGCTTCTTTACGGATTTTTTGCTTTGCGGGACGTCCTTTTTTATGCGCGGCATAACCGACAGTCCGTCCGCATATCATTTACAGACAACCACCCAAAGGAGTGAATGATATGGGACTTACCGAAAAAGAGGCGGCGGCTCGCCTGAAATCTGACGGAGCCAACGTCCTCGGCGAAAAGAAAAAGGTCGGCGCTGTGCGTATCTTCGTCGGGCAGTTCAAGGACGTCATGGTCATGATACTGCTCGGCGCAACGGTCGTCTCCGTCCTCCTCGGCGAGGTCTCCGACGCCGTCACCATTATCCTCATCGTCCTGCTCAACGCCATTCTCGGCTTCATTCAGGAGTTTCGCACCGAGCACACCCTCGAAGCCCTCCGCAATATGACGGCTCCGACGGCAAAGTGCTACCGCGACGGCGAGCTCCGCGAGATAGAGGCGGCGCGCCTCGTCACCGAGGACGTCATCGAGCTCGAGGCAGGCGACAGAGTCCCCGCGGACTGCGTGATACTGAGCTCCGCGGGCTTCTTCTGCGACGAGGCTATCCTCACGGGCGAATCCGAGGCCGTAGCAAAGCGCGCGGGTCTCGCGGCAGATACCGACAACTCCCTGAACAAGCCCAACATCGTCTACTGCGGCACATCAGCCGTCCGCGGAACGTGTCGGGCACGCGTCATCGCGACGGGCAGACGCACGCAGATGGGGCGTATCTCCGACCTCCTCGCCGACATCGACAAGGAGCTGACTCCCCTGCAAAAGCGGCTCGCGGAGCTCGGCAGGGTCGTGGCGATAATCTGCCTCGTCGTGTGCGCGGCGGTCTTTGCGGCGGGAGTCCTCCGCGGCGAGGACGTCTTCGATATGCTGATGACGGGCATCACTATCGCTATCGCGGCTATCCCCGAGGGTCTGCCCGCGACGGTCACTATCGCGCTCGCGCTCGCGGTCAGCCGTATGCTGAAGCAGAAGGCGCTCGTCAACAAGCTCCACAGCGTCGAGACGCTCGGCTGTACGTCGGTCATCTGCTCCGACAAGACGGGCACTATCACCGAAAACAAGATGACCGTCACCGAGCTCGCGACCGTCGGCAGTACCTACTATTTCAGCGGCATGGGCTACCGCAGGAGCGGCGAGGTCACGCGAGGCGAGGACAACATCGCCGTCAATCCCGCCGCCGAGAAGGCGCTGAGCGAGGCTCTGCGGTGCGGTGTGCTCTGCTCGGACGCCGCTATTTCGGGCGGCAGGGTCAGCTCGCGGCGCCGCGGTGCTATCAGCGGCAGGGGCGATTGGGAGGTCACGGGCGACCCGACCGAGGTCGCGATACTGGTCGCGGCGGCTAAGGCGGGGCTGATGAAGCCCTCCCTCGAAGCCGATTTTCCGCGGCTTGCGGAGTACCCATTCGACAGCGAGACCCGCTTCATGGCAGTCCATGTCGGCGGCAAATCGGGCAGGCGCGCCTATTTCAAGGGCGCGGAGGAGGTCATTCTCCCCCGCTGTACGCAGTATCTGTCCGACAGCGGCGAGCTCCTGCCGCTGACATTTGCCGTGCGAAGCGAGATTTCCCGCCGCGTGATAGAAATGTCCGACAGGGCGCTCCGTGTGCTCGCGCTCGCGTACTGTGACTGCGGAAGCTTCGACCCGAACCGCGGCGGGCTCGTATTCCTCGGGCTGACGGGTATGCTCGACCCTCCCCGCGAGGAGGCTAAAACTGCGATACGCAAGTGCTCGGCGGCTTCCGTGCGGACAGTCATGATAACAGGTGACCACAAGAATACGGCGGTCGCAGTCGCGAAAAAGGCGGGGCTGATGAAGGGCGGCATGGCTATCACGGGTGCGGAGCTCAACGAGCTGTCCGACGAGGAGCTCGACCGCAATATCACGAAATACAGCGTTTTCGCGCGCGTCGAGCCCGTCCACAAGCTCCGTATCGTGCGGAGCTTCAAGCGGCGCGGCGAGATAGTCACCATGACGGGCGACGGAGTCAACGACGCGCCTGCGGTCAAGGAGGCTGATGTCGGCGTAGCTATGGGAGTTACGGGCACTGACGTCACCAAGCAGGCGGCGGACGTCATCCTCCTCGACGACAACCTCGCAACCCTCGTCAGCGCAGTCGAGCAGGGGCGCTGTGTGTACGCGAATATCCGCAAATTCGTGCGGTATCTGCTCTCGTGCAACATCGGCGAGGTGCTGACCATGTTCGGCGGCATTGTCATGGGTATGCCCATTGTACTGCTCCCCGCGCAGATTCTCCTCGTCAACCTCGTCACGGACGGTCTGCCCGCGATAGCGCTCGGGCTGGAGCCTCCCGAAAAAGACATCATGAGCCGCCCGCCGCGGCGCTCCGACGAGGGATTCTTCTCGGGCGGACTGATGTGGAAGATAGTCTTCCGCGGGCTGTTTATCGGGCTTTCCACGCTTGCGGCGTTCTCGCTCGTGCTGCGCACGGGCGGCAGCCTCGGGGCGGGGCGCACTGCCGCGCTCGTCACGCTGATAATGTCCCAGCTCATACACGTTTTCGAGTGCAAGTCGGAGCGGCGGTCGCTGTTCGGCATCGACCCATTCAGCAACGTCAAGCTGCTGCTCGCGGTCGCGGTATCAATGGCGGCACTTGCAGCAGCTGTGCTCGTGCCGCAGCTCCGCGCCGTATTCGACACGGTCGTGCTCACGCGGAATGAGCTGCTCATCGCACTCGGACTCAGCGCGGCAGTGCCTGTGCTGAGCGGGATGTTCAACGCTGTGTTCAAGGCGCGGGAGCGGAACTGAGCTGCGTGTGATATTTCCGCATACCAACACAAAAAGGACCGATAAGAACAAGTCTTATCGGTCCTTTGCCGTTATGTATGCGTCAATTTGATGAAGCAGCACCAAGTCCGATGCCAAGCAGGAGCATAGCTCCCACTGCAATAAGCGAAATGATGAGCACGATAAGCATCAGCAGCAGATTCGCCTTCGCAAAGTTCTTCGCCGATTCATCATTCGCCGCAAGTGCCATGATGACGAGTCCGAGTACGGGCAGACATCCGATGAGGAACATCCAGCCTATCCAGCCCATTATGCTCGTGGACGACACGGGCGGAGCAGTCACTACATTTGTATATACAGGCGGTGCCATACGGGGAGCTACCTGTACGGGTGCGGGTCCTACCTGTGCCGCTGTACCGCAGGTAGGGCAGAATTTGCCCGTGAATTCAGTTCTGCAGTTATTGCAAATCATAATATAAACCTCCTAAGTATGAAGCAATGCCGAACATTGCCGAATATGATAACATTATATCACAAGTTTTTGTAAATTTCAATATAAAAATGAAATTTTATCCGCCTTTTCTGTTTTTATTGGCGCTTTTCGCCGCGGATGCGCAAAAAATTACACCTTTTTGATACAATGTGATGTTGAATCTGCCGCCCCGTTATGTTATAATTACAAAAACGGCTGTCCGAGCCCACGGGAAAATGGCTCGGCAGAAAGGAGAAAAAATGAAACTGAAACGAATCCTCTCCCTCGTGCTCGCGGGAGCTCTCGTGTGCGGCACCTCAGCCCTCGGCGGAGCTCCGACCCGTATCGCCGACGCGGCAGGCACAAGGGTATCGGTACATGACCCGTCCATAGTCAAGGACGGCAGCACCTACTATGTTTTCGGCTCGCACATAGAGGCGGCGAAGTCTGCCGACCTGCAAAACTGGCGCTCGTTCGCGAACGGCTATGCGCGGACGAATAACGTCGAGTTCGGCAACCTCTCGCAGAACCTCAAAAAAGCCTTCGACTGGGCGGGCGAGGACCTCGAGGACTGCAAGGGCGGCTTCGCGGTATGGGCTCCCGATGTGTTCTGGGACGCCGAATATGTCAACTCCGACGGCTCAAAGGGCGCGTACCTCATGTACTTCTGCACCTCCTCGACGTATATGCGCTCCGTTATCGCGTTCGCGGTGTCAAAGAATATCGAGGGTCCTTATACATTCGCGGATACGCTCATTTACTCGGGCTTCACCAACAACGACAGCTACGCTACCAGCAATACCAAGCGCGTCAACCGCAAGTACACCTCCACCAACGTGGACGAGCTCATCGCGCAGGGGCAGGTCACCTTCAACAACAGCTGGTTCAACAAGGACAACTTCAACAACCAGCTTTTCCCGAACGCCATTGACCCGACTATCTACACCGATACGAGCGGCAAAATGTATATGTGCTACGGCTCGTGGTCGGGCGGCATTTTCACCCTCGAGGTCGACCCGAAGACGGGCTACCTCATCCACCCCAAGACGGGCACTACCTCCGACGGGCGCATGGTCGACAGCTACTTCGGTACGAAGATATCGGGCGGCTACGGTAAATCGGGCGAGGGTCCGTTCATCGAGTACAACGCCGACACCGGCTACTACTACCTGTGGGTGACCTACGGCGGTCTGACCTCCACGGGCGGCTATAATATGCGAGTTTTCCGCTCAAAGAGCCCGCTCGGTCCCTTCACTGACCCCGCAGGCAGAAATGCTGTCCTGCCGACGAATCCCAACCTCGACAGCGTCGGACTGAAGGTCATGGGCAACTACAAGTTCAGCTCGCTGAGCAAGGCGTATATGGCGTGCGGACACAACTCCGTCCTCCGCGACGACGACGGCAAGTGGTACCTCATCTACCACACCCGATTCGATGACGGTGCGGAGTTCCACGAGGTTCGCGTTCACCAGATGTTCTTCAATGCGGACGGCTGGCCTGTAGTCGCGCCGTTCGAGTACAGCGGCGACCAGAAGTTCGACGGCGGCTACAACGAGCAGGACATCGTCGGCGAGTACGAATACATCAACCACGGCAATTCGACCGACGGCAAGATAATCAACTATCAGAAGATATCGCTCAACTCCGACGGCTCGATATCGGGTGCTGTAACAGGCAGCTGGCAGCAGGACAGCGGCTCGTCCGACGCAGTTGTCAGAATCGGCGGCGTGAGCTATAACGGACATTTCTTCGCCTCCACAAACGAGGCGGGAAAGAAGGTCATGACCTTCACGGCTGTCGGTTCAAACAATCAGACCGTGTGGGGAGCCAAGACGAGCGGGTTCACGGGCAGTCCCCGTGCGGGCATCCCTGACTATACCGACCACAAGTCGCAGCTCGTAATCGCGGAGGACACCCTCGGCGAGCCGAGCAAATCCACCTATATCAAGGGCACTCAGCTCCTCAGCGGCGTGCCGTACTACATCACCAACGTCAACAGCGGGCTCGCGATAGACCTCCCCAACGGCAAGCTCAATGAGGGTACCAATATCCAGCAGTGGGAAGTCAACAAGCTGTGGGCTCAGCAGTGGAGGATAGTCACCGTCGATGACGAGTGGTGCAGAATAGTGCCGATGGGCGACGAGAGCAAGTGCATAGCGGTCGCCTCCGACACCGCCGCAGACGGCACGAACGTCGAATTGCAGACCTACACAGGCGCGGACAACCAGCTCTTCAAGATAGTCAGGAGCGGCGCTTATTACGGTATAGTTTCCAAGTGCTCGGACGGAAAGGGCGCACTCGATGTGTTCGAGTGGTCGAAGGACAACGGCGGCAACGTCAACCAGTACGCCTACCACGAGTACGAGTGCCAGCTCTGGAAGATAACTCCCGTTTGCCCCGAGCCGACTGCGGGCGTGCATTATCTGCTGAAAAATCCCGAGAGCGGTATGTATGTCAGCTATGACAGGAGTTACACTCTGAAAATGAGCGATGAACCTGAAAAGTGGCTGTTCTACACATCAAGGGACGACTACTCTATAGGCAGGGATTACGGCAGTGCTATCCCCATTTACCCGATACTCGTATGCGTTGTCAAGGACTCTGCCGAAAACGGAGTGCCGGTCGCTTATATGAGCGTAAGTTCCGGTAAAACGACAACAGTCAAGCTCATCGGCAACAAGGACGGTACCTACTCGATACTCACGCCTACTTCCGATTACAATTCAGCTCTCAGCGTGATAAACACCTCGGAGGGAAAGGCGATACAGCAGTGGGAATATACGGGTGCCGAGAATCAGAAGTTCGTCCTCGAGCCCGTTCAGCCCGAGCCTGAGAAGATGAGGGGCGACCTCAACGCAGACGGCACCTTCGGCGTGGCTGACCTCGTGCTCTTGCAGAAGTTCCTGCTCGGCGCGGAGAAGGAGCTCCCCGACTGGCAGGCGGGCGACCTCGACGAGGACGGCAGACTCGATATGTTCGACCTCGTGAAGATGAGACAGCTTATCGTATT
Source organism: Anaerotruncus sp. MC2020 (assembly GCA_000701945.1). Lineage (GTDB taxonomy): Bacteria > Bacillota > Clostridia > Oscillospirales > Ruminococcaceae > Ruminococcus > Ruminococcus flavefaciens_B. Next base: position 401,729 of record KL370841.1, on the reverse strand, counting down.
CATAATGAATTAAAACGAAAAGGCACACCATAAGTGTTATACCTATACGGAAGTATTATGGATATCTATTGAGGAGGACCCTTTTGAAAAAGGGTCCCTCCTCAAACTCCTCCCCTAAAACTTTCAATTTAAATTTTGCCCCTATGGGGTGCTCTCAGGAAAGAGAAATACTTACTCTTTTTGTATCAGGAGAGTACCCCATAGGGGCAAAATTTGGACTAAAAGTCTTTGGAAAAGGGTCTGGGGAAGAACCTTTCTTCAGAAAGGTTTTCCCCCAGCAAATACCCGTATTACTTCTATATAAGTACAGCACTTATGGTGTGCCTTCTTTTTTTAACTCAAGGAAACAGGTCAAGCGACGGTATCTCCTCGAGCTTGGCTATTCCTGCGCCAGTATCTCCTTGTAGAACTCGGAGTAGTCAGTTCTGCCCTGCTTCGTGAACTCTATCGCCGTTCTCGGGTGCTGGTTCAGCAGTCCTGTCATCAGGTACTGGAAGTCGTAGCCCCATACAGCTCCCGCCTCGCGGACTGCGGGCATATACTTCTCAATGAACTGGATAACAGGGTATACGTTGTACTTGGGGTTCTTCAGGAAGCCCAGAAGAAGCTCCATTGCGCAGTTGCCTGCGCCTCTGCCCATGCCTGCGTATGTCGCGTCGAGCCAGTCAACTCCGTCGCCGACTGCCTCTATCGTGTTCGCAAACGCGAGCTGCTGGTTGTTGTGAGCGTGCATACCGAGCTTCTTGCCATATTTCTCGGCTACCTCGCCGTACAGGCTCGCTATTCGCGCTATCTGCTCGGGGTAGAGCGCGCCGAAGCTGTCAACGATGTAGAACGTGTCAACAGGCGACTTGCCAAGGATATCGAGCGCGACCTTCACGTCGGTCTCCTGAGCGTTCGATATCGCCATGATATTGCAGCTTACCTCGTACCCCTTGCTCTTTGCGTCCTCTATCATGTCAACCGCAGTGGGTATCTGGTGCAGGTAGGTCGCCACGCGAATGAGGTCAACAGGGCTCTCGCTGCGGTCGTGTATGTCGTTCTTGTAGTTGCAGCGTCCGACGTCAGCCATTACCGCTATCTTGAGGTCGGTGTTGTTCTCGCCGACTATCGAGCGGATGTAGTCGTCATCGCAGAACTTGCACGGTCCGAACTTGCTCTCGTCGAACATCTCCCTGTCGCCCTTGTAGCCGAACTCCATATAGTCAACTCCTGCGCGGAGGTTAGCGTTGTACAGCGCCTTTACGAAATCGTCGCTGAATCGGAACTCGTTCACGAGACCGCCGTCGCGGAGCGTTGCATCGATGACCTTGATATCAGGTCTGTAATCCATGAGCTTTGATATTTCCTTCATACCCTCAAATCCTTTCACGCTTTATACTTTTACACTTTTAAGCTTTTATGCATTAAATTGATTTTGTCTTTTTATAGTATAGCACACTCCTCCGCGTTTGTCAAACATTTCGGAGATATTTTTTTATTTAAACTTAATCCCGTGCTGTCGTGCGGACAGCAAAATGCGGCGCCACAGTGTGAAGCCGCATAATGAGGGATGATTAAGAAGATTTCGTAGTTAATGTGCCCGCTGCCGAACCCGCGGGGCTTTCTCTGTTCTGTTAATATAATATCACTTATGAGTAATAATTACAACTCATAAAATGTAGAATCGGTGGATATTTTGATAGTATTTTCAAAATTTGTCTTTACACGACTTTTTCCCCTATCTACGTGCTTATCCCTATAAAGAAAAACAGCCGTGTACCCCAAAAAACACGGCTGATTTCTGATTTGTCCCTACCCTTACATACGGAGTCCGCTCATTTCGCAGCGAACTCATAAAGTTCGGAATTATTATAATCCCGCTGCCGCTGTAGTGCAGTCAACGGCAGCGGGTCATAACCTGATGGTTCGGAGCTATGCTCCTTTTAGTTCTTGATTATGCGAGCTGCCAGTAATCGAACTCGCAGTCGCCGCTGAATACCATGTAGATATCCTTTACGCCTGTTACGTCGTTCTCTACTGCTGCAAGCGTATTCTCGCTGCCGTTGAGCTCGCCGTAGCCGATGCAGGTACCTGTAGCAGAGCCTACGCAGAACTTAACTGTTGCGTTGCCGCTGCCCTTTACAGTGATGGAAGAAACGCCCTTGCTAAGGTCAACGCCGCTGACCTTGATCCAATCGCCCTTCTTAGCCTTTACCTTTGTATCGCTGATACCTGTGATAGAAATGTTCTTGGACTGGTTAGACATTGTCTCAGCCTGAACCTTCTCATATGCATTGAGGTTCTCAAGCTGGCTTACGCCCTTCTGTGAACCGCTGCAGGTGATCTTTCCGTTGCTTAATGTTGCCTTATCGATACAAGGCGATCTGTAGTTAAGACCCTTGCCGCCGTTAACGCCCATATTCATCTCAAGTCTGCGTGAGTGATAAAGAACGTAGTAGCTGCCCTTGAATTCGATAACCGAGTGGTGGTTGTTACCGCCGTTGTCAAGTCTCTGTGTACCTGTGTTCTTGAATACAACGCCCTGGTACTGGTAGCCGCCGAGCGGGTTCTTTGATGTCATGTAACCGATATCAGCACTGCCGAACGAATTGCCGTTTACACTTGCACCGCCGGGAACACTCCAGTTGTGGCAGAATGAATAGTACCATGTGTCGCCGATCTTGATCATGCTTGAGTCCTCAAAGAGGTAAGGTGTGCCGGGATCGAAGGGTGTACCCTTGATAGAGATCATGTCATCGCCAAGCTGAACAATACGTCCCTGCTTTGTCTGAGCAGCCTGTCCCGAAGGAACGCCGCCGCCGTATGCCATGATAGCTGTATCTGTATCGGGGTCATAGTAAACGCCGGGATCGAAGAGCCAAGTTACGTTACTGTTGGGTGTGCTTCTTGAAATAAGCTCCTTGCCAAGGGGATCCTTTACATTCTTTGTGAATGTCGGGTCATCAGCTGTGATAACGCCGATACCTGAACCGTTGTTTGCGAAGTAAAGGAAGAACTTATCCTGTCCGTTGATCTTCTTCCAAGCAGCGTCAGGAGCCCATGCATTGTTAGCCCATCTTGCGATAGGTGTGCCGTTTACTCTTGTCTTTGCAACAGGGATCTGACCGTGGTCAGTCCAGTTTACGAGGTCTGCTGATGATAAGCAGTTGATATAACCTGAAGAATATGCGTTTTCTACGAGCTGACCGTTCTTGTACTCGAACTGATCAGCTGTTGTGTAAACGTAGAGTCTGCCGTCATATACGAGCCAGCCGGGGTCAGCACCGAAACGCTGAGTGTAAAGCGGGTTGTTCTCGCCTTCCTTCTTGAAGCTTTCTGCGAGTGTGATGCCGTTGAACTTGGTCTCATACTGTGAGGGATCAAGTGCTGTTACAGGGGGCTTGTTGTCGGGGAATTCCTTTATCTTGCCGAGGACGAATTCCTGAAGGAGAACGAGGTCGTTCATCTCAACTTCGCCACTCTGGTCAACGTCTGCGTTCTTCTTAGCCATAGAATCCTTGTTTGTGCCGAGGAGCACCTGACGTGCGCCGATGAGGTCGAATGCAGAGATCCTGCCGTCGAAGTCTGTATCGCCGAGGAGCTTCTTCTTAACGACAACCGTAGGCTGTCCGGGTCCCTTTACCTGTGTACCCTTAACAGCGCCGATAGCCTCGTCGATGTAGAAGTCGTTTGTTACGTCCTCGTCAGTTGTTTCAACGTATACCTGCATATCTGAAGCGCCTGCAGGGATAGTGTACTGTGTATTAGCAAGCTGTACCCACTCGCCCTTGGGCGCTGTGCCGCTTGCGATCTCGCTGTATTTTGTCTCGCCTGAAGCGTCTGTGTACTGCATTGTGAACTTGAACGTGGTCGTATCGCCGCCGTCCTTGGTCATTGCGTTAACAGAGAAGCTGTAGGACTCGCCAGCCTTGAATGCAGGGCTGAGTGAGATAGCTGCACCGTTCCATGTAGCTGTTCTGCCTTCACAGAGGAGGGCATTGCTGCTGTTGTAGCCGCCGCTTGCCTTGGAAACAGAAGCTGCGCCTCTGCCCTGGAAGCCGTCTGTGCCGCTCTCGAAAGTTGCGTGGAAGTAGTAGCCGTTCTCATCGGGGTCGTACGAAGGAGGTGTATAGGTTCCTCCGCCGGGGCCTGTGTACGGGATACCTGTTGTCCACTGGCTGTCGGGAATGATGGACTGGATCGCTGTGTAGCACTGCTTGGGCTGATAATTGCCTGTGTAGAGAAGAGGAGCATTGCTTCTGCCCGAGTTCTTATCTGTACCTACCCAAGAGTTGTTGTCTGTAGGACCCCATACCTGAATGAGAGTTACGTTAGGACCATTGGGGTGATTCTTATTCCAGTCAACAGCGTGCTGGAAGATAGCTTTATACTTTGTAGCCTGCTGGTCGAGGGAGAACTTGCCGCCCTCTGTGGAAATATCGAGCTCAGTTACCTGAACGTCGATACCGAGGCTGAGGTAGTCGTCCATTGCAGCGAGGTAGGAGTTCGTATCGCCCCATGCATTGCTTGCAGCAGCGCTGATATGCGACTGCATTCCCATACCGTCGAGCACGCCCTTCTGAGCGAGAGGCTTGAGGATAGTGTTCTTGATGCAGTTCTTCTTATCGCCTGCGAACTCGTTATAGTCGTTGTAGTAGAGCTTGCAGTTCTTGGGAGCGTACTTTCTTGCATAGGTGAACGCCTTCTCAACGAAGGAGTTATCTCCGTAAACGGATACCCACTTGGACTGTCCGCCGCCTGTACCTGCCTGACGGATACCGGTAGATGAACCGTCGGCGATTACCTCGTTACATACGTCGTATGCGAAGAGGTCAAGGTTAGGATACTGTGTAGCGAAAGCATTGAACATATTCTTGATGTAGCTTTCCATACGCTGATCCATCTGTGACTTGCTGCACCAGTTGCCGTTGCTCTTGAAGAACCACTCGGGCGACTGGCTGTGCCATACGAGAGTATGTCCTCTGAAGCCTATGCCGTTCTTCTGTGCAAAGTCACACATAGCAGCACAGCTGTTGAGGGATACCTTGATATTTGTATCAGTAGAGCCGTTCTGAACAAGTGTAGCATCAGGCTTTGTCTCGTTCTCACACTCTATTGCGTTGTGATCCTTGAGGATGATACCCTTGATAGCGTCATTTTTTATCGTACCGCTGTTAAAGATATTTCCTACGCGGAAGTAAGCACCGAACTCATCCTTGAGTCCCTTTCCTGCGGGAGCTGCAAGAGCCTCGGCAGTTGACTTCTTTGTTGTGATCTTGAAATCATCGAACATGAAGTCATCGGTGCCGTCGGTAGTGATCGTGAGAGTGTCGTCATAAGCGCCCGTAGGAGCCTTGTATGAGCCTGAAAGCTCTGTCCACTCGCCTGCTTTCACTTTCTTTGTAGCGATCTCGACTGTTGTGGGCTTCTCCGTCTTTCCATCGTAGTAGAGAAGCGAGAGGTGGAAAGTCTCATCAGTCTCGCTGTAAACGTTAACAGAGTAGTTGTACTTAACTCCGCCCAACAGATACAGACCCTTCATTGACTGAGCGCCCTCGGAAGGCGACTTACGGTTTGTTGCAGCCATGGCTCTTGATCCACCGATGCCCTCGTTCTCTACGGGAACGATATTGTTAGCCTCATCGGTTCCGTACCATCCGTCATAGCTGACATCGAAGCTGTCGTATGTGACCTCGGCAGCCTGTGTTGCAGTCATGAGCTGCGGCATTGAAGCAAATGATGTTGCAAAGGTAGCCGCTGCTGTCAGAGCTGCATACAGTTTTTTCCTGTTCATAAAGATCATCTCCTCATTTCCTTAGATTTGGGTTGCCCCTACTTATTCATTTTATCTCATTATACCTTGTTCACCAATTGTTCACAACCCACAATTTGCAGATTAGGTGGAAAAAATGAATGGACAACTACAAAAAAAGCGTACAAATTTAGTGAAAGTTGTCATATTGAAAGCCCTGTGTGTCTGTACAAATCCAAAGTTGTATTATATAATTCACAGTTTCGCTACATTTATAATATATAAGCGTTGGCTTGTACCGTTGTCTGCCGAGCTGTTATCTGTCGGTTCACAGTCAACCGCCCGCGATGTCCGCTGACGCAGACAACTGTTAAAATATATGTCACCGCAAGACGATACAATTAGCTAACGACTAAAGGCTAACAGCTAACAGCTTATACGTACAAGCTGCCCGTGCTCCCCTTATAATAAAGGTATTGACTTTTCTGCGAATTTGTTATATAATATTTCCGTAGCGGTCAGCCGCTCTCAATTTCGTATTTTATTTTTATCTATATCAAGGAGGATGAAAAAATGGCAGGACAGGGAATGGGCGAATACTGCGTAGACATCGTTATGTGTATCGACGCTACGGGCAGTATGGCTCCTATCATCGACGAGGTAAAGAAAAACGCTATCTCTTTCTATGAGAAGTTCATCGATTCCATGGAGGAGAACGATAAGGAGGTCGAGACCCTCAGAATCAAGGTCATCGCCTTCAGGGACTATGGCTGTGACCAGGACCCCATGGTAGAGTCCGACTTCTTCAAGCTCCCCGAGCAGAACGACGACTTCCGCAGATTCGTTGACAATATCGAGGCTAAGGGCGGCGGCGACATCCCCGAGAACGCTCTCGAAGCTATCGCGCTCGCACTCAAGTCCGACTGGACGACCGACGGCTCGAAGCGCCGCCATGTTATCCTTGTGTTCTCCGACGCTCCCGCGCTCCCGCTCGGTGCCCGCGCAGGCTCGTCAGGCTATCCCTCGGGTATGCCCGCTGATATCGCTCAGCTCGGCGCTTGGTGGGAGGCTACTGACCAGACCCTCGGCAGCAACTATCAGGCTAAGGCAGGTCGTCTCGTTGCGTTCGTGCCCAATGCCGAGCCGTGGACAGAGCTTCAGGCTTGGAACAGATACTGGCCTGCATTCTCCCCCGCGGGAACAGGTCTGCCCGACGTTGACATACAGTCGGCTATCGACCTCGTTGTAGGTTCTTTCTAAAAAATATGTACAGACCGATTCGGAGCAGTCCGTCTCGGTCTGTTTTGTAATCACGTATTTTTGCAGGCGGATACTATCCGCCCCTACAAAAGGAGAATCGTTATGAAAAAAGTATTATTATGCTCTCTCGCCCTTTCGCTGCTGCTTTCACTGGCAGCGTGCGGCAAGGGAACAGACTCGTCCGCAGACACTGCCGCAGGAACGACCGCTTCCGAGGCAACTGCCGCTTCCGCCGAAGCAGATGCCGAAAATGGCAACGACATTGTTACTGCAAGCACTGTTGAGGACACCACCTTTGAAGCTGATGAAAACATAGTTCCCGGCGTGCTGTACCAGCTCGGCGACGATGAGCCCGTAATCAGAGGAGTATGCCTCGAGGGCGCAAGCTCGGGCGCCGAATTCAACGGAAAACCTACATCAGCCAGCGATATCCGCTTCATCTTCGAGAATACGGAATGGATATGGATAGGGCTCGACACTGCCGAGGATTCGGGATTATCAGCCTTTATCGTCAAGCATCAGGACGACCCGGCGACCTATACAGAGAGCTTCTTTGCCAACATAGATGAAAACGTCCCCAAAACAGAGCTCGTGAAACCCGATGAGGAGAATAATACGACATGGGGCGAGCTAAATATGTTTAACTCGGAATGGGGCGCAGGCTACTATGACCTTGTCTTTACAAACGACCTAAAGCCCGTAGCTAAGGTCACTCTGAAAATCTACAACGACACCGAATTGCAAAGCAAGTCGGATTCGGAGCTTGCTGCGATAGTCGCTGACGAAAAATAAACACTCTTCCTAAAAGGAGATTGCCATGGAATTAACAGTTTACAGACAGGCTGCTAAGACGCGCCCCGACGGGACGGTCGTATACAAGGGCGAGGACGCCCTCCCCTACGCGGACGGTCAGCTCGTAATGGCCGCGGACGGCCTCGGCGGAGCTGCCGCAATTCGCCACAGCTCGATAAAGCCCGAGCTCTTCGACGAGGATAAGCTCCTCGATACGCTGTTTGTCGGCGTCTACGACGACTACTCCGACCCCGTTTTGCAGGACTATGTGAAGAAGTCGTTCTTCGAGCTCCGCGCGGTCAAGGACTGCTACACCGACAACGTCAACAACATCAAAAAAAGCGGATATTTCGCCTCGCGTATCGTGTCCGCAATCGTTCTGCGGGAGTTCCTCTACAACGAGAAGCTCGCCGCCAAGAACCTGTTTGCGGCGCTTGATAGACTCCTCGACGAGAAAACGCGCGGCGAGGCTGTGGCTAAGGTAGGTGCGCACTTCACCGAGAAGATAGCGACAAAGCTCCGTGAGATAGCCAAAAACGCCAACATCTTCTACGAGTCGTCCTACGCGGGACTGTCCCTGCTCGGCACGACCCTCACCGCCATGCTCTACCGCGAGCTCGGCAGCGAGACCGAGGTCATCCTCCTTACGGCGGGCGATTCGCGCCCCTATGTGTGGACGGAGAAGGACGGGCTCTGTCAGCTCACACGCGACGAGGAGCGTCCCGACGGCGGCATGACCAACTACATCAAGGTCAGCGACGACGAGGATTTCACGATAAACAGCCGATATGTCAAGCTCCCGCGCCCTTGCGTGATTTTTGCCTCAACAGACGGCTGCTTCGATTCGAGCGCTTTCCTCTCCCCTCTCGCATTCGAGAAGACCATTCTCGAGGCGGCTCGCGATTCCGCATCGCCCGACGAGATGAGCGCGAAGCTCCGCGATTTCTTCGCCGAGAACGGCAGACACGACGACAGCTCCACTATCGCGATGAAGCTCTCGGGCTTCTCGGGCTTTGATGAGTTCAAGCGCTCCGCCGAGCGCCGCCTCGCGGAGATAGAAAAGCTCTATATATCGCAGCTTCCGCAGCTCCTCGACGAGGACTTCATCGGCGAGTACGAGCGCAGTATGGCTGACGCGCCCGACGAGATGTCGCTGCTCGTATCATCGCTCAGAACAAACGAAAACGTCCGTGCCTACTGCGAGGAGGCTGTCAAGGACGAAGCAGAGGAGCTCACCGAGGACGACGACGGCGTGAGAAATGCCGCCGAGCTCCGCGCCTCCGCACGCGGAGAGGTCAGGAAGCTCGCCGCCGATATCGCGGCAGACGAGTCCGACAGCGGCGACCTCAGCGGTATGCTCGACGCGGTCAAGAGCTTCCATGCGGCAAGGGATACCTACGAATCCATGCGCTCCGAGAAGTTCGCCGCCAACCTCAGAGCTGCCGCCGACAAATACTGGACAGACAACGCTCCTGCGCTGATAAACGACATCAGAAACGGCAAGGGAAGCTGTCCCGCGGTGCTCGCGGCTGAGATAAAATCTGCGGCGGACGCGCTCAGCGAGAAGCTCGCCAATCTCGGAAGTTCCGCAGAGAAGCAGAAGGCGCTCTTTGACAGCTACAATACGAACTACCTGAAATACATCGGAGGTGAACAGGCATGAAATTCCACGGCTACGAGCTCGTGACCGACTGGAAGAACAGCCAGTGCGGACAGACTGCCGCCGCTACAAGAGGCGGAAAAAAATATTTCCTCAAAAAGTATCAGACTCCCGTTGCGCCGATAAATAACGGAACTCTCGACGCCAAGACCTTCAAGCACAACGAGAAGCTGTTCAATGACTTCGTCGATACCCGCAAGCGCGTGAATATGGCGATACGCACTATCGCGGGCTCGGGCGGAAATATCGTCATCCCCTGCGACGAGTTCATCGAGGGCAATCAGTACGTCGAGGCGGCGGAGTTCGTCAACGGCGCTATCGACGACGACGAGACAGAGGGCGTTCTTGCGAGCCTGTCCGTCGACGTAAAGAAGCTCCTCATGCAGACCGCCGCGGGAGCTCTGTTCAGCGTGCACAGCAAGGGCATAATCCACAGCGACTTAAAGCTCAAAAACGTGCTGCTCGTCCGCAATACAACGGGAAATTACGTCGCTAAGCTCATCGACTTCGACAGCAGCTACTTTGTCGATGAGAAGCCCGAGGAGATAGTCGGCACGATAGACTACTACTCCCCCGAGCTCGGCGAGTACGCCGACAGCGAGGACGACCGCGAGGAGATAGGCAAGAAGATAACCGAAAAATCGGACATTTTCTCGCTCGGTCTCATATTCCACTACTACCTCGCGGGTGCTCTCCCCGAGCCGATAAACCTCACCGACAAGCTCAAAAAGCGTCAGGAAAAGGGCAAGGTCATCTACTGCTGGATTGCCCTCAACAGCGGCTGCGAGCTCAAGCTCAGCCCGCTGATAAAGAGCCCGAAGTATGCCTCGCTGATACGCGATATGCTGCAAAAAGACCCCGAAGCTCGCCCGTCCGCGTCGGAGGTGCTCAAGCGCCTGCGCGAGGCTGAGCCCGTCATCGAGGAGCCGTGGCCCGAGCACAGCATCGTCCTCGACAGGGACAAGCTCGAGGCTGCCGATATCGCGGGACTCCGCAAGGTCACTGCCGACGGCGAAAAGGCGTACGAGCTCATATACTGTGACGGCACGAAAAAGCCCGTCACAAAGGACGAGCTCTACGCGATGGGACTGCTCAAAATCACCGCTCCTAAGGGCTTCTGTACGCCGTGGGACGAGCACGGTCTCGTCTTCGACATCGACAAGATAAAGAGCCGCGGCTTCATCTCCTGCGAGCAGAAGATAATGTCGGGAATCAAGGGCTATCAGTTCTACCGCAGCGACTCTAACTCCATGTTCTTCAAGCCCGAGACCCTCCTCGCGATGAAGTACGCGAACAAGGCTGAGGGCTCCCCTGCTCCTGCGGCGGAGGCTCCCGCAAGCACGCCTGCTCCAACAATGACGGAGGTCAAGGCTCCCGAGGCGGCGGCTCCTGCTGAGGCTCCCGCTCCCGTTGAGGCGGCTCCCGCGCCCGCTGCTGCTGCATTTGCAGAGCCGTGGGAGGAGCACGGCATCGCCTTCGACGAGGACGGCATAAAATCAAAGGGTTTCGTACGCTCCGAGAGAGCGGAGCTCGGCGGAGTAAAGGGCTACAACTTCTACACGGCGGACGGCGCGTGCAGGTTCATACGCGCGGAAATGGCTGTGATACAAAGGCTGGCTAAAAAGATATGAGCTGGATATGTCCGATGTGCTCGACCGCGAACGACGACAGCATGGAAAGCTGCATGGTCTGCGATGCGGTGAGGGATATGAAATTCACCGCGGAGGCTCCCCCCGAGCAGCAGTACAAGGACGGTCTCGCTGCCCGTGAATCGGGCGCGGAGTCGCTCGCGGTGCAGTGCTTCCTCGCTGCCGCGGAAAAGGGCTATGCTCCCGCGGAGAACGAGTACGCGAGCTGTCTGTACAGCGGCAAGGGCGTCGAGCGCGACCTCGATACCGCTTTCGATTACTTCCGACGTGCCGCCGCGCGCGGCTACTCAAAGGCGCAGTACAACCTCGCCTGCTGCTTCCTGTACGGACACGGCACTGAGGTCAACAACGAAATGGCGGTGAAGTACCTCGCTATGGCTTCCGCGAGAGGTCACGCACAGGCGAAGTACCTCCTCGGGACGTGCTACTACTACGGCAAGGGCGTCGAGCAGAACTACTTTACGGCGTTCAGCTTTTACTCGGCGGCTGCCTCCGCGGGAGTCGCTGCGGCGCAGTACAATATGGGCTTCTGCTGCGAGAACGGCATAGGCACAAAGCGCGATTTTTCGCAGGCGTATGACTGCTACTCCCTCGCCGCCGCAAAGGGTCACGCTGCCGCGCTCAACGCTATGGGCAACTGCTGCTTCTACGGCACGGGCACCGAAAAGGACGTCGACAAGGCGGCGATATACTACCGAAAGGCAGCGGACAAGGGCTTTGCTTCCGCGCAGTATAACCTCGGCGTGTGCTACGAAAAGGGCTACGGCGTGGAGGCTAACCTTCCGACCGCGAAATCGTGGTACAAGCACGCCGCAGACGGTGGTAATCCGGGAGCGGCGGAGGCTCTGAAACGGCTCTCGCGAATGACATAAAGGAGGAAAAATGTCCAAGACTAAAAATATCGCCGCACTTATAATAAGCTTTTTTGCAAGTATCGCTATACTTTTCGGTGTTTATTCATTCGATAATTATCTGCTGATGTCGTTCCCGCTGGCGGCACGTATGGTCCTGGCGATAGTGACCTACTGGCTGATTGCGGCAGTATCGGCTGCGGCTCTGCTGTTCTGCGGTCACAAGCTCGCAGACTACGGCTGCACTAAGGAAAAGCTCCCCGCGCAAATAGGCACGGGAGTCGCGCTCGGAGCGGCAATGTCACTCGTACTTACCGTAATACCGCACCTTGCAGGCTTCGGAGGTTACGTCAGCAGCGACAAGCAATACACCCATTTGTGGCAGTTTATCTACGAATTTGTATTCTGTATCATCGCCGTCGGACTCGTCGAGGAACTTGTCTTCCGCGGCACCATTTACGAATATGCAAAGAGCATCTTCGGCAGCGATATCGGCGCGGTCATCCTGTCCTCGCTGCTGTTCGGAGCCTTCCACATACTCAGAGGAAACATCGCTCAGCTATTCGTTACCGCATTCATCGGAGCGCTTTTCTGCCTCTTCCGACTGAAAATCAAGAACTGCTCGCTCCTGTCACTGATCATCGCTCACGGCATATATGACGCTCTAATCGTCGTGTGGACGTTCGTTTTTTGAAATGGGAGGTACACAATGAAAGCACTTGTGATGAACTGCTCGCCCGTCAGAGACGGCGCGACCGCCGAAATAGCACGCATTGCCGCCAAACAGCTCGCGGGAGACTTCGACGTTAAGTCCGTCTGTATCGACGACTACAGCTTTGCATTCTGCAAGGGCTGTCGGAACTGCCATAACACCGCGAAATGCGTAATGACCGACGATATCCCCCGCATTATAGCCGAATTCGAGCGAGCGGACGTTATAGTTGCTGTGTCGCCCTCATACTGGGCGGATATCCCCGGACAGTTCAAAGCTTTCATCGACAGATGTACTCCGTGGTGTAATACCCACGAGCCGCACGCCTCGATAAGCCGCGGAAAGAAGGGCTTCGTCATCGCGCAGCGCACAGGTCCGAGCATGAAGGAGTGCGAGAGGGTCATCGGCTCCGTCGAGCACTTCTACGGTCACCTCGAAATCGAGTGCTGCGGTCATTTGGGGCTGTGCTCCGTCGAACGAAAAGATGATGTGCTTCCGCACATAGACGAAATTGCAGAGTTCTGCCGCGGCATCTCTGCATCGCTCTGACATCGTGCATTTGTCACATTTGTCGCGCTTACGCAAGTCGTAGTTTGGCTGATTTGACGAAAATCCTCCCCCGATTATTTTTTTCTTGACTTTTCGCACACATTATAGTATAATAAATTAGTCGCAGGTTTTTCCTGCGACCTACTTGGCGGCATAGCTCAGTTGGCTAGAGTACTCGGTTCATACCCGATTGGTCGTTGGTTCGAATCCTACTGCCGCTACCATTCAAAGCGTTATCTCTTCAGATAACGCTTTTATCGGCCCGTTGGTCAAGAGGTTAAGACATCGCCCTTTCACGGCGGAATCATGGGTTCAATTCCCGTACGGGTCACCATTAATTGGTTACTGCAAATGGCTGATTTAAGCCATTTGCAGTTTTTTATTTTTTTAACCAACTACCCGTAACCACTTACTGACCACTTATTACCACTTTTAACTATTTTCAGGTGTGCCGCAGAGTTCTGGCTCTGCGGTCATTTTTATGTCCCGAACTGCTCACCACCGCGGTTCTGGACGTCATATTTCACGCACTCCGCGGGCTGATGAGCGAACTTCAGAGCGTTGGTGATAGCCTCGCAGTTGCGAGCCCTCGCCTCCTGGAACATATGGGAATACAGATTCAGAGTTGTACCTACGACGCTGTGGCCCATATCAGCCGAAACCGCCACCACGTCCACTCCCTCGAATATAAGCAGACTCGCGTGCAGGTGACGCAGGGAATGAATATTTTTGAAGGGCACTCCCACACGTCCGCAGTAGCCCTTCAGCCACTCGAACGGCGTCTGCGGATTCATAGGCTCGCCGTTCCACTTCGTGAACAGCCTGTCGTTCTCCACCCACTTCGTACCGAGCCGTCGTGCCTCGATAGTCTGCTCCGTTCTGAACCGCCTCAGCAGATCCATTATTATCTCGGGCATCTTCGATACACGCTTGGAGCTCCGCGTCTTGGTGGTGTCAGTGTAAATACCCTTCTCCGCGGTGTACTGCGAGGTTCGTCTGACGTGGATGAGGTCATTTTCAAAGTCGATGTCCTTCCACTCCAGTCCCAGCATCTCGCTGCGACGGAAGCCGCTGTATATCGCAAGCATAAGGTAGAGCTGATACTTCATCGGCTCGTTGTCCAGATTGGCGAACAGCGTCCTCACCTCGTCCAGCGTGAATATCTCCTTTTCGAGCTGCTCCTGCTTCGGCACGAACACTCGTCTGCACGGATTGTCGCTCAGCATACCCATTCGTATCGCGTATGTAAACACGTCGCTGATGAAGCTCAGGTGGTGGACCGCTGTCTTGCGCGAGAGCGGTTTGCCTGTGGTCTCGTTCCTGCCGTTTATCATCATGTCTGTGATGAAACGCTGAATGTCTCGCGCAGTCAACTTGTCCATACGCTTATGTCCCAGTGCAGGATAGACACGCTTGGTGAGCTGTTTCATTCGGGCGTAGGAAGTCGGTCTGAGATTAATTTTCGCGTACTCCTCGAACCACTGCTCCGCAAATCGCTGGAACTTTATCGCCGAGGTTATCTGTCCCCTCATGCACTCTTCCTCGAACAGCACCGCCATTTTGTTGACTTCCCTCTCTATCTGCCGGGGAGTCATTCCCGGCTCGGGATAGTAGCTCCTGTACTGGTTGTGCTGCTTGCCATCGACTCCGTAACCGCAGGAGACTCTTATTTCATACGAACCGTTTTTTCTTTTTCTGATAGCCGCCATATATAAAACCTCCGTTCAATAATACGGCGCGTTTCTACCAAGGACATCATACCACAACGCGGCAGAAAAGTCCAGCAGAAACGCGCCTTTTTGCACTATTTATTTACGCAGTCTCCCCACGCAGATACCTGAGGAACAAGTCCTTGTTGATGAGATATTTCTTGCCTGCCATGATGTGCGGCACCTGATTGTTTATGCACATCTGACGGACTCTGTATTCGGTCAGCCCCTCCACCAGTGCAGCCGCTTCCTTTATGGTCAGCATAACTATTCTTTCCTCGTTGTTTTCACCCATTCTATTCTCCTTTCGCCGAACGTCAGTCCTCACGAATGAATGCTGCGGTCATTTTTCTCACTCCCTTCAAAGGTCAAATGGGTACGGCGACAACCGTACCCATGCCATTGTTATAATTCTATTTCAGATTCTCGCTCCTGCCGAATATCACGTCTATCATCAGTTCGACACAGTCACGAAAGCCCTGTATGTAGCTCTCCGCTATCATTGTCTCGGACAGCATTCCCTGCATATCTGTTATGTCGTTCAACAGCTTCTTATCGTCAGCCGACAGCCGTTTCTCCAGTCTGTCGCACATTTCAAGCAGCTCCAGACTTCGCTTTGCGTAGTCGGAGTCCTTACTGACATCGTGCTGACACGGTATGACGTTTCCATAGTATAAATCTTGCAACTTCATCACCTCGGTCACCTCCTGACCAACAATCATACCACAGCTCGCCGTCGAAATCCATTCACTAAACTGGACGAATGTTGGCTGTTGATACCGAGCAGAAGCACTACACAACAATTTCATCGCTGTCGACAATACCTTCACGCTCATTTCGCATGATAAGGTCATCGAGATTTATCTTCCCTCTCGTTCTGCGGACGTTGTTTACAGCCTCGCGGCGTATGACCTTCAGCTCTTTCTCGGTCACCTCGAAGGTCTCCGCCAGCAGTGCAATGAGCATTTCTACTTCGACAGCGTAACGGAAAAGTCCCTTTGATATCTTTGTTATGCCCTCGTCGCTTGCCGCGGAAATACATTCCGCGAGCTCAGGCACAAGCACTTCCGACTTGTCTTTTATTTTCCTCGTTGCTAAATATAATCTCAGCGCAGACTCTATAAGCTCCGAGCGGCTGCCGCCGTTCTTGGAAAGATACTCGTCGCACTCGCGGAGCAAGTCCTCGGAAATATAAATGCCAGTCCTCACTTTTTCACTTATCGTCATCATCCCCTTTCTGATAATCGTAGGCACGCTCGAAGTTTATCACGCCGTTGATGTGAGCAACTTCGTCCACGCACATTCCCCTAAGGTCGTCGATCGTTTCGTCGTCAACATCATTTAGTGCTGCGATAATGTGAGACTGCATAGCCGACTCCACCGCCAGCTTGAAGAGTCCGCGGTTGATACGGTACTCCGAGCCCTTGACTATTCCGTCGATAATTGAAGTCAGAACGTGCGCGAGATACTCCGTTGCGATACCAGAATTGCAGTCAAGGTAGCCTGAATAAAACTTGATAGCGTTCTCAATGAATTCACTCTGTGAACGCGCATTTGCCTCGTCCATATGCTTGATGATCAGCTCTTTTGTCCTGGGGTAGAGCCAGACCGCCTGCTTTTCCTTCTTCTCCATAATAACCTCCATTATTACTCTCCGACACCGTTTATTTTCCTATGTTTCGTTGATTATTTCATTTCCGACTCCTGAACCGTAACACTCAGCGAAGTTACGACTCCTTTTGGCAGAGCCCTTTTTTTCTGCTATTTTGCGGTCGGCTTTGCCGTTCCGCTGTGACCATTTCGGGGGCTGCGACCCCGAAATTTTAACCTGCAACAGACAGTCACTGCCTGATTTGGGACACTTCCATGTCCGCAAACATCTTCGACTTATCCAGCACCGCCACGCTCATCTGACGATCATCGGTCACACGGACAGTCGTTGTATTGCGTTTACCTTTCACGACCATAATTCCGTCATCGACCAGCTGTTGTATCAGACTGTTTTTGCCAATTGAAAAACTCTCGCCCATTTCCTTCGACAGCTTCACAACCTCCGAGAACGCCGCATTCATGATGAGGTAGTAGTAGTTGTCGTCCTCGAAGCCGATGAAGCCTTTTCGGTTCATATCGCAGTCGCTGCCAATGACGTTGACACTGCACCTGCCGCTGTCGAGCAGACTTTTCAGCTTGTCGCAGAACTGATAGGAGCTGTGAGATAGAACAGCTTGTCCGCACTTGCACTTCCGCTCCAGTTATATGCGTTCAGCTTGCCTTGCAGCTTCACTGTGAACTGACTATCCGCAGACGGCATCAGAAACTCATACCGCTCACCGATTTGCCGCCAGCCTGTCTGACTGTACACCGTCCTGAACTCAACATCTGTTTTCGTACTCATAATTGCATGACGTATCTTGCCGAGCGTATTGTTTGCAGGCGAATATGAACCCAGCGAGCCCCACTTCTCGATGAGCCACTTCATGCTGCTCATCTCGTCTGCGGTGACATTTACCGTCCGCATTGTTGTTCCGTTGGAGTGTACAGCTCCGACCTCGAACGCCTTGCGCTGTTCCGCTCCGTCGTCGAAGGTTATCTCAGATTTCAGCACAGGAACGTAATCGCACAGCCTGACCATTGTGACCTTTCCTTTTCGCTCGATCGTTTCGTAAAGGCAGCCATCTTTGACGCAGTACGGCTCGTTATAGATGTTGTTGTCGTAGTTTTCAGTCATCCTATCATCCTTTCTTTTTAAACTCGCTTTATTTGCCCTCAATTTCGCCTTGAGAGCTCGTGTGGTGTAGTTATCCCTCCTTTCTCCGCAGGGCGGCACAAACCGCGCACAAATGCGTGACACGCCGACCTGCCACTCTGATTTTACTAACAAACTACCAAGCACGGTCAAAGCACGTGATACAGAGCTTTTCCGGCGTTAGCAATTTACTATCGCAGAACTAACAACTACCGATTTTGCTATCGGCAGAAGTAAAGATATATCGGCATTTAGACGCTCTTGGTAGCAAGTTAGCAATTGTTTTGTCTAGACCCTTGCGCAGTACCGTTCCTTTCATTCCGCCTTGCGTGACGTGAGAGAAGTATTTCACAGCTCGATGCGCTAAGCCCCTCCAAGCCATTGCGGCGCACTTAACTGCTGTGTTATCACTCCTGCGCAGGATATTTAATTTTCAAGATACTATGTCCCCCTACTTATAAAGGACTGGGAGAGGCGTTTTGATAAGCCTTTCCAGCAAATTTTTCAGAAAATTTTCCATTTCTGAAAATTGCCCTCTACTTATAAGGGAATGGGAAGGGCGTTTTGCACAGTCTTTTTGTAAAATTTTGTACAACTGCACAAGCACCGTATTATTTGTCCCTCTACTTATAGGGAACTGGGAGAGCCCTTTTGGCAACCATTTTCATAATAATTTTATATTATTTTGTAGAGGTGCATAATTGCCGGCTTATGAATGTTCCTATTTTTATCGCCTCATATAGTAGCCGTTAGGAAGGACTGTTTTGTCCGACATTTTTCAAACTTTGTATGATTACACAAGTTTGAGCAAATAATACGGCTCTGCTTTTATGTCCTTCATAAAGTAGCCGCTGAGAGAGGGACTTTTTGGCAATGATTTTGAAACTTTGTATAACTGCACAAACATCAACTGTTTTTCTAATCTATGTATCGTCAAACTAACAGCTAACAAGTTTGCTATCGGCGGAATTGGTGATATACCGCCACTCAGACCTGCTTGGTAGCAAGTTAGCAATTATTTTACAGTAGCCCTTGCGCAGTACCGTTCCTTTCATTCCGTCTTGCGTGACGAGAGAGAAGTATTTCACAGCTCGATGTGCTAAGCCCCTCCAAGCTATTGCGGCGCACTTAACTGCTGTGTTATCACTCCTGCGCAGGATAAAGGAAACATTATTATGGAAGGAAACCATTTTAATTTTACAGAAAACGATGCACGCCAAAAAATGAAAGAAGATTATTTGCTTTGGGAACGAAAGTTTGGTGCTGATTCATTTAATTACTAATCGTCGTAACAATTTCCTTTTCAGAATAAAAAAGTTATAATACTGAAGATTAATCAAGATAAGTTTACTGATGCTAAACCGCAAGTAACTGATGTATTCCGGTATATGCGTTAAGTTCTCAGTATGCCTGTCAAGTTTTTTAAGGAACATATAGAAAACGCACACTACTATACCTGTAGTTTACTTGCTTTTTTCAATAAGCTATGCTATAATACAGGTACAGTCAGAATAAGAACGGGCAAAAACGACCACTGTATCAAAAATAATTATGAAAGGAGTTACCCGAAATGAAACAGTTTACTATGGTTTATCTGTACAGCGAACATTATGAAGTAAGTTTCTATCACGAGAGTGAAGAAGCTCTTATTGTGCTGCGTACAGAACATAGTGGATAGTCATTTCGGAGAGCACTTTCTTTGTGTTGTGATCCATACAAATGATGAACACCGTCTGTATGTAAGCAGGCGGTGTTTTTTCTATGTCTGAAATCATAATTCAAGGAAAGGAGATGCTCACGATGCCGATAATCGACGTAAAGGCAACAGGTAATAATATCAAGAATATCATCAAATCCAAAGGTTTCAAAATATCTGATGTGCAGGCTCGCTGCGGTTTCAATACACCGCAGGCAATATTCAAGTGGATGCGTGGAGACGCTGTCCCTACTATCGACAACCTGATAATACTTGCGGATATGTTTGATGTGCCGATAGATAAAATAATAATCGTCACCCGAATATGAGTGGCGAAATATGGGTAAGTGCGCCGAATTGGTGAAGGCAGCGGACTGTAAATCCGTGACATAGAAACGCTGTAGGTTCGAGTCCTACCTTACCCACCACATGGCGGATTCGTCTAATCGGTCAGGACAAGAGGCTTTCAATCTCTAAATGCCGGGTTCGAACCCCGCATCCGTCACCAGGTATTCGTCGTCTAATGGCAGGACGTCAGATTGTGGCTCTGAAAATGAGAGTTCGATTCTCTTCGATTACCCCAGCGTCGAGCAGACGCGCGCGGTCTCGCGTTTCACTTTTTGCGGAACGCGAGAAACCTCCGCGCATTCAGCATTGCTGACAGTCAAAATCTATACAAGGTCGCATAAGCCTAACTGGTAAGGCAGCAGTTTGCTAAACTGCGAGTAATCGGAGCTTTCCGATGTCTGAGTTCAAGTCTCAGTACGACCGCCAAAAGCATTGTGCAGAAAATGCACATTACTATGAGTTGTTGTATTTTCTGCAACAACTGGAAAATGAACTGTTGCAAAAAACGCAACTGTTCCTGCTAAAATGAGTTGTCGCATATTTTGCGATAACTGACAACAGCTCACATCCACACGGACAGGAGCTGTTTTTTATTGAAAAACGCCCCCAAATATGATATAATTATGGAAACTATCGGAAAGGAGCCGCGGCTACTATGATAATACTGATAACAGGCGCTTCGCATACAGGGAAAACGCTTCTCGCGCAGAAACTGCTTGAAAAATACAAGTACCCTTACCTGTCTATCGACCACCTTAAAATGGGGCTTATAAGAAGCGGTCAGACCGAGCTCACTCCCTATGACGACGACAAGCTGACGGCATACCTCTGGAATATCCTGAAAGAGATGATAAAGACTGCCATTGAAAACGAACAGGATCTCATAATCGAGGGCTGCTATATCCCCTTTGACTGGAAGAACAGCTTTGACGCCGACTATCTGTCGCAGATAAAATACATCTGCCTTGTTATGAGTGAAAGCTACATAACCAGCCATTTCAGTGACATTGTCAGCTTCGGGAACGCTATCGAGAAAAGGCTCTCCAATGACATCAGTATTGAGGATATAATACAGGACAATCAGGAATATCTCCGCGGCTGTCTCAGTTACGGACTTGACTATTTTCTGATAAATGATGAATATGATTTGGAAAGGTGCTGCATATGACCAACCCATGGGAAGAAATAAGTCTTGACGACTACGAAAAGCACATGAGCCTTAATTCTGTGCGGCAGCTTCAGGCACTCGATTCCATTATGAAGGAGCAGTTCTCCGCCTATCCTGTAGAGACTGCCGCAGTTCTGGGAATTGCAGGCGGAAACGGACTTGAACACATCGCCCCCGACAAGTTCCGCACAGTCTACGGTGTGGACATCAATGCGGACTACCTCCGCGCGGTATCTCAGCGATTTACTCAGCTCTCGGGAGTTCTGGAGTGCCTGCACATCGACCTTATAAACGAGGCAGAGAAGCTCCCGCAGGCACAGCTTCTGATAGCGAACCTGCTTATCGAGTACATCGGTTACGGAGCGTTTCAGCGAGCCGTTTTGCAAACCGCTCCCGAGTACGTTTCCTGCGTGATACAGATAAACACAGACGAAGAGCAGTGGGTGTCGGAGTCGCCGTACCTGCGAGCCTTCGACAGGCTTGACGCGGTTCATCACCAAATGGAGGAAAAGGCACTCACGGCTGCCATGGAGGATATAGGCTACTCGCTGATATTGCAGGAGTCATATCCGCTGCCGAATGGCAAGGCAATGGTGAGGGTGGATTTTGAGAGGAATGAGGTAATCGTTCATGGGAGATAAAATACTTGCAATACTCTCTATCGCTTCGGGAACAGCTCTGATTTCGATATGGATCATTTCCAATATATTGAATTTCCTGAAAGGGCGAAAGGTACTTAACGGCAAAATAATCGGTATTGACCACGAAAAGCAATCACTGATGATACGGTACAAAATAGGCAAAGAAACATACAATGAGATTGAATATCGTAAGTCAAGCTGTTTCCTTTCAAACAAGATACCCAAAATCGGGCTGAAGGTGAGTGTAATAGCAGACAAAGACGACTTATTTCAGCCTTTATCAGTAGTGCTTGCAACAAAAATGATGATTGGTTCAGAAACCGGCTATACCCATACAAGCAGACTTCTCGGAACTCTGAGGCTTGCAGGACTTGGCTCAGTTCTTATTATCGGTGGAATCTTAATTCTTACCGGGATATTCTGACAAGAATCACCTGACACCAAAAGCCACAAAATACCAGTGCCCTGCCAAACGGCAAGGCACTGGTGAGGCTTGATTATAAGAGAAAAGCGGTGATACAATGAAATATGTCAAAATCACAGATCGTGAAAAACGCAAAAAATACTTAACACATCTCGGTGCTGAAAAAAGCGGAAGGAACTGCGGTCTTTTCGGTATCCTTTATACCGATGAGCTGACGATTTATATTCTGAATACTCCCGGACCACACTGGTCAGCCTGTATGGTCACAGATTACAATAACCACAGATACTGTCTATGGGGCGCGCAAGTTGACTCTCCTTATGTGTGGAAAATTTACAAGGTTGATTCTGCATCTGCGGATTCTGACGAAATCAGAAAAATGATACAGCTTGTTCTGGATTCAGCGCGGTATATCAGAGTGTATGACGGCGCAGAATTGGAAATGATAAGCAAGAGTTATGATAAATTGATTATTCAAGATATAACTGAAACTATTGACGGAGTGCACCTGTACTGATTGTCTAAATAAAACACTTGTTGTGAAAGATGTACCTGACACCAAAAGCCACATAATATCAGGACATCGAGGGATTTCCCCGACTACAAAATCCAGATATGGATCCCTGTTGTGAGTGAGTAAAACAAGTTTTGCCCCTGAACGTTTCAATTAACGCTCAGGGGCATTAACATCTGTTTTGCTTACTGAGATAAATCAGTATTTATGTGAGAACCTGAATTAAATGAAGTTCACTTTCTCGTCTTCCTGTAAAAAACAAAACCGCCCTCTTCTTTTATGATCTGATACCCTAATTTCTCGTAAAAAGCGTTTGTCCGTACATTCCAGCTTGGAGTGTCAAGATCAAACTCCGCGGCAAATGGATAGTTCTTTTCTATGCACTCCATTAAACGAATTCCATAACCTTTTCTATGATAGACGCTGTCGATGAAAATTCTGCCAATGTACACACTGTTTTTTGTTTCATCCGGGAATATGACGGCTGCTCCCACAATATCTTTTCCTATCATTGCTTGATACAAATGTCCTTCTTGAGCCATCTGTTTATGCCATTCTACCGAATCATATCCGGGCGGACAGTCACCTTTTGCACCGCCGACATTTACGTCTGTTTCAAATGCTCTGACAGATATGTCTACAATTGTTTTTATCTGGTTTTCTTCTGCTGTAACAATATACATTCTACTTCCTCAATCGTCTTACAAATCTCGATTTATATTAGTAAACATTATACCATAGCATCACTGCCGTGTCAATAAAAGCTCTATAATACACAGGTTTTATATGAACACCGAGAAATTGCTTGCTATTCCCGATAATATGTGTTTTAATTGGAAAAATAATTTCCACAGGGAGGTCTCACCACGCTTGATTTCATACAATAGTAAAAAAACTAAGACAGCCGTGAAGGCTGCCTTAGTTTTAGGGGTGATTTTTATGCTTTAAAAAGGTATCTCATAAAGTTATACATATGCGGGTCAACGGTCTTATTGCCGTGGTCGCCGCTCGGAATAACATTCCAAATATGCTCAACGTTGTTGTTCTGCAGAGCCTTGTGGTAGGACTCGGGGTATGTGCCGACAACGCCGTCGTTCTGAGCAGCGGATATGAGGATGAGGAAGGGCATAGTTGAGGGCTTGAACTGGCTCTCCTGCTTGAGTGAGCCCTCGTGCTCCATGTACATATCTCTTGTCGGGAATATCCTCCTTGCTCGAATTATATCGTTCATTCAATAAGCATGTTGTTTTTTTTGCTTGAACAAGTTCAAAAAGCAATTCTTCTGAGTTTGAAGGTAACTTTACAAGCATAATGTACAGCTTCCATTTCAGCGGCTCGCTGTCGATCTTCTGAATTATTTGCTTGACCTCGTCGATGGTATAGATCTCTTTCTCCTTAGACTCGCCCTTCGGTACAGTCACTCGGCGGCAGGGATTGTCGCTGAGCATATCCATTTTTATTGCATACGCAAATATGTCTGAGATAAAGTTCAGGTGGTGGACTACCGTCTTTCTCGACAGCGGTCGGATCCGCGCAGAAAAAATCGGGCGAAACAGGGTTGTTGTAACGTATATTTTTGTAATTGTTCGTGCTTATCTTATCATTGCTCACAGTGTTCCCGTCAATGGTTTTCACAGCCATACTTTCAGACATCTCCTTTGTATCAGCATTTTCTGACATGATCCGTTCAGCGCCGGAGCCTTTGCTCCACATCTGCATTGTAACAGAAATCAGATGAAGTATCAACCTACATTTTTTCTAATAAGTGGACAAAAACAGCGTGAGCCCTTATGAAAGGTCCACGCTGTTCCGGTCCTGAGATCATACGCTACATATACTTTGCGAGCACTTCTCCTATCCTGCCCATACGCTGATAGGTTATGAACTTGCACACCCCGTCGGTGAACCTGCCGTACTTCCTGTAAAGCAGGTTGAAGAGCAGATACGGGACACGCTGCGACCTTGTACGCGGCAGTCTCCTGTAAATATTCTTCAGGCTGTAAACGTCCCTGTACACCTTCAGATACCCGTTATAGAGCTCTTCGGCTGACATACCGAGCGGTCTGAACACCACATTGGCGGTATTGTATTTCGAGAGGTCATGCGAGGTGATACGCCCCTCGCTGCTCATACGGTCGTACAGCGCCGTACCCGGATACGGCGTCAGGATATGCGAGGTCACGGTCTCGATACGGTTTTTCACTATCCATTTCACGGTCGCGTCGAACGTCTCTGCGGTATCGCCGTCGAGCCCGAACACGAAGCTGCCGTTTATCATTATCCCTCGTCTGTGTATCTCGCGGATCGCCTTTTCGTATTCCTTGGTGCTGTTCTGCACCTTATGGACGTTCTTCACCGACTCGTTATTGATGCTTTCAAATCCGATAAACAGGCTCTGGCACCCGCTCCTTCTCATCAGGTCGAGAAGCTCGGGGTCCTTGGCGGCATTTATCGAGACTGCCGCCTGCCATTTGAGCTTCATCGGCATGATAGCCTTCAGGAATTCCTTTGTCCACTTCGGATTGCCCGCAAAGTTGTCGTCGATGAACATTATATGCCTGCTCGACGTCATCTTTATCTCGCGGATAACATCGGGGACAGGGCGGTTGACGAACTGGTGCGCATCCGCGCTGTTGTAGCAGAAATCGCATCTGAACGGACAGCCGCGGCTCGTATGGATAACGCTTGTATACAGGTACTTGCTGCGGTCTATCATATCATATGCAGGCGAGACTATCTCCCCGCCGCTGAGCCTGCCGCAGTAATAGAGCTTTTTCAGCGTTCCGTTCTCGGCGTCGCTCACGATACGGTCCCACGTACCCTCTGCCGCCCCGACGCACAGGACATCGAACGCATCCTCGGGGACGGTCTCATAAGCGGTTGAGATATGTATCCCTCCCGCGACGACTATCGCTCCCCTCTCACGGAAGCGTTTTGCTATCTTTACAGCACGCGGCAGGGAATCGACCGTCACGGATATCCCGACGATATCAGGCTTGTCATCGTAGCAGATACGCTCGATGTTCTCATTCTCGAGTACAACGCGGTGCTTTCCGCGCAGGATGCCGGCAATGGTCAGCAGCCCGAGAGGAGGTGCCATATGCAGCTTCAGGTCGGTATCCATAGGACGCTTTATCATTCGCGGCTGAACGAGCTTAATATACATGGTATTCCCCCAATTATCATAGTATGCGGCTCTGTGTCTGTATTATCCGCTGCAAGAGCATTCCGTCATGATGTTGCTACAATTATATCCCAATCCGCAGATTTTGTCAACTGCGGCTGCGTGCTTCGCATAGGCAGATATACTCTCCCCTGCTGACCGCCCCCGCGTCGAGCTTGGCAAGCTTCAGCACCGCGAGTATACAAGCCCTTATCTCTCAAGAATAATAATTGAGAAAGACAAGATTATGACAGAAAATGCTAATAAAACCTGTCATTACGGACGCGTTCTCACTACTTCAACGCCATTTCCAAAAAATCCTATAATAGCAAGGTTTTTCAATAATATCGGAAGATCTGACGAGCTCGGCTCTGGTGTCCGTAACCTGTACAAGTACACCAAAATGTATTCAAACAGCGAGCCTTTGCTGTTTGAGGATGATGTGATTAAGGTAGAAATTCCATTAGGTTTTATCGCCAGTGGCGATAAAACGGCGATAAGTGGCGATAAAACAAAAAACAAAGAAATAAGCACGCAGGAGCAAGATATTCTCCAATATATCGGAGAGAACGGTTCTATCTCCAACTCTCAAGCCTGTGAATTGCTAAACCTAAAACCATCGAGAATCAGAGCTATATTTAGTACTATGTTAGATAAGGAACTAATCTATCCTATTGGTGAAAAGAAAAGCAGAAAATATATAATCAAAACAAAAAAATAACAGGAGTATGCCCACAAATTCTGTCCTTTATTTGTCCTTTACAAGTTACAAAAAGCTATAATAAAGGACAAGTTTTCAAAACAAGATAAAACACAAAATTCGCCGAAGATACGGGAAAAATTCCATATCACGGCAAGTTCAAAAATCTGAAAAATCTAGTTCGTACTTCTCAAGTTTCAGAAGGGCTGTCTTTTTATCCAGTCCGCCTGCATAACCTGTCAGACTTCCGTCCGCTCCGACAACTCTGTGACAGGGAATTATTATCGAGATAGGGTTATGTCCCACAGCACTGCCGACTGCCTGAGCCGACATATGCTCAGCACCTTGCTGATTTGCGATGATATTTGCTATCTCGCCATAGGTCATTGTCTGTCCGTAGGGTATCGTAAGAAGTATGTCGTATACTGCCTTTCGGAACGGCGTTGTGTGCAGACTTATAGGCGGAGTGAAGCTCGGCTCTTTTCCGCCAAAATAAATATCGAGCCAGTTGCAGGTCTGCATGAATATCGGCAGCTCTGCTTCGCTGCTTTCTTCAACAAGTTTATGGGGAAAGTACTTCTGCCCGTCAAACCATAAGCCTGTCAGTGCTTTGCCGTCACTGGCGAGGGTTATTCCGCCGAGGGGAGAGGTATAGTGAAATATGTTATTCATGCTTTCATCACCCCTGATATCTGATTTGAAAATAATCAAGATAAGCCTTGAAACAATCCTGTGCTGTCAGCACTGTATCCGTCAGCCAGCCGCGTTCCTGTTCCCAGTTCTTTAGTCCGCGATAGTAGAACATCTTCAGATCGTCGGATATGATAAACGGAACTATATCATGCCGCAGGCACTCCTTCAGCATTATAAGCCTGCCGACTCTGCCGTTGCCGTCCTGAAATGGATGTATGGACTCAAACTGATAGTGGAAGTCGATTATATCTTCAAGCGTGATTCCTTTCAGGTCATTGTACTGTGATACGAGCTTTTTCATTTGTGCAGGCACTTCATCGGGAGCAGCAGTCATTTCGCCGCCAACTTCATTTGCAAACTTTTTATACTTCCCAACCGCAAACCAATCCTTTCTGCTGTCGGCTGTACCTGTTTTCAGCATCTTGTGAAGCTCCTTGATAAACGCCTCTGTTAAAGGCTTTTCTGCGTTCTCAATAACATAGTCGATACAGCGGAAGTGGTTGACCGTCTCGACGATATCGTCAACGTTTACCGCTTCATTTTCAAAGCCTAAAGTATTGGTCTCAAATATATAGCGAGTCTGGTCGTGTGTCAGCTTGCTTCCCTCAATATGATTGGAATTATAGGTCAGCTCGATCTGTAACTTGTGATAGATACCACCGTGCTGATTACTGCTTTTCTGCTCTCTGAGAACCTCAAGCAGTGTCTCTGGACGTTTCAGTTTTCGGCGTCCCGGTCTGACAGCATCGGCAGGGATTTTCCAGGTTTTGCCGATAAGGACAGCACCTTCGATGCGTCTTTCCGCACAGTAGTTGCGGACTGTCCTTTCGGATATTCCCCATAATTCAGCCATTTCGGCTACACTTCTGTATTCCACGGTATCACCTCCATAGTTCTATTATATCATATTATCGGCAAGAAATCAATGATAATGCACAGAAATTCTTGCCGATAAAAACTATACCACAGGTTTACTTGACATTTCCGTAATGCCGTGATATAATGATGTCAACACAAGGGAAAAGCTCCCGGAATTCTTACTAACGAAAGGGTGAAAACAATGAACGCTATCATGAACAACGCTATGTCTGCATACATTTGTGCTTTTGATTTCCAGCAGTCAAGCTATTTCTTCCAGCAGGAGGATAATGGCTCAGTTTTGCTGCGCACAGGACAGAAAAGCGCTTGTTCAGACACCATGACAGGGTGAGCAGAGATAGTGTTGCATTGTAAACCATCTTCTGATAGAACAATGCCGTCTGTGTGCAGTATCAACTCACACAGGCGGTTTTTATTATTCTATTCAGAAAGGTGGTTATTTTTATGCCCATAGCAGCTCCGACTATCGATATGATAGCAACAGGCGCAAACATCAGAGCTTTGATAAAAGGCAAAGGACTCAAGGTGGCTGATGTACAAACAGTATTCGGCTTCAACACGCCGCAAGCGATATTCAAGTGGATGAGAGGAGACGCTATGCCCTCTATCGACAACATAGTCATACTGGCACATATACTTGATGTGCCTATTGACGAGATTATCATAACTAATTAAACACTCCCGCCCTTGTCGGGCGGGGCTACAATTCCGCTTCGTCTAATGGTAGGACATCTGCTTCTGACGCAGAAGATGTAAGTTCGATTCTTTCAGCGGGAACCAACGCAGAGCGGGCGCGCGCAGTTTCGCGGTTCATTTTTTCTGATTCGCAAATTATTTCCGCACATTAAGCAGTATCTTATTTGCAGCATATACCCAACGATGACTGTGTAGCCAAGTGGAAAGGCAATGGACTGCAACTCCATGAGCGCAGGTTCGACTCCTGTCACAGTCTCCATTATTGCCTCCGTAGCTCAGCCGGTAGAGCGCAGGTCCGAAGAACCTGGCGGCGCAAGTTCGACTCTTGCCGGAGGCACCATTCCGTTTCGTCTAATGGGCAGGACATCGGTCTTTGACTCCGATAATGGAAGTTCGAGCCTTCCAACGGGAACCACCAAAAACTATGAAAGGAAACGATAACAATGAGCAGAAAATTAGCAAGTATACAGCGTATCTGGAAAATAGAACCTATCGAAGGAGCTGACAGGATAGAGCTGGCTTATGTTCTTGGCTGGCAGTGCGTAGTAAATAAGGGACAGTTCAAACCAATGGACTTAGCAGTATATTTTGAGATAGACAGCTTTCTTCCAATACGCCCCGAATATGAATTCATGAGAGCGTCCAGCTACAAGAACACCGACATTATGGGCGAAGGATTTCGTCTTAAAACGCAGAAGTTCCGTGGACAAGTATCGCAGGGACTTTTGCTGCCTATAAGTATATTCCCCGAGATACCGGCTGACATTGAACTTGCGGCAGATGTTACCGAGATACTCGGAGTCCGCAAGTGGGAAATAGAGGAGCGTGCAACTTCGGGCGGTACTGTCATAGGAAACCTGCCGAGAAGTATTCCTAAAACTGATGAGACAAGGGTGCAGGCTGCACCTGAGCTCATAAAAGAGTTCACAGGGCTTGAATACTACATCAGCACCAAAATGGACGGCAGTTCCCACTCTATCAGTATAGATGAAGACGGTTTCCATGTTACAGGTCATAACTACGAGTACAAGGATGATAGCAACAGCGATTTCTACAAGCTTGTCAACGATCGCGGCTACAAGGAAAAAATCAAAGCGTTCGCAGAAAAAGAGGGCTTGAAGGAGTTCGCCGTACAAGGAGAGCTTTGCGCTCCGGGTATACAGCAGAACCGTCTGAAGCTCAAAAGACCTGAGTGGTATGTTTTCACTGTAACGGAGAACGGCAAGCGTGTCGGACTTGAAAGAATGCTTGAAATATGCAGGGAACTGGAGTTCACGACTGTTCCGATAGAAGAGGTCGGTACAGACCTGCCAGCGAAATATCCAACAATCGAAGCTCTGCTTGAACGAGCAGACGGAAACTATCCCAACGGCGGTAAAAAAGAAGGTATCGTTATTCGTCCTACTGAGCCTGTATACAGCAGCAATATAGGCGCTGAACTGAGTATGAAGGTGGTAAGCAACAGGTATCTGCTGAAAGATGATGACTGAAATCCAATTCAACCATTTATTGGTATTCTGATAATTTCAATAATATTTCATGATTCTCTTGATTTTTGCCTCGAAATTGTATTAAATACAATTTCGAGGCGATAATCGTGACTTTTACGCCAACTAAATTTGATAAAACAACAGCAGCTCTGTACGGGATCTGACCGATTATACAGAGCTGCTGCATTAAAGCATCCCTCATATGGCAACTATTTTTGAACCTAAACAGCCTGTAAAGCTCTGCTAATTATATAAAAACATCGGGAACGGCTTAATTAGCTGTTCCCGATTATCTTTTATAAAAACATAAAAAGCGAAATAATGATAGATACGGATAAAATAAGGGGACTGCTACGACAGCTGTTACAGCAGCGATATGTTTGGTCTGCCCCTTTTTATCCTTTCTTCTCAGCGAGGGCTGAACTGTAAGCGGCAGAAGTTTGTAATTCCCCGAAGACAAAATCGCGGCGTACAGCATAACAGCTGCTCCGAAAATAAGCATCAATATGGAGAATCCGTTATCCATTGCACGTACTCCTCCGTTTATTACAGCTGTCTTTAGTTTTTCTGCTTTTTATCAACTATAGTGCGGCAAGTTCATTTGTTTTGGCGGTAATCTTGGCGTAAAGTGCATTATAATCTCCCGGCGTTTTATTCCGAAGCAATTCAGTAAGCTCACTCAACGGGTCGGCAATCGGCGTGAGTGCCATATTATTTACGCCGCCTTTCAGTTTATGTGCGATAAAGTATGCTTTGTCGAGATCACCTGCTTCTAATGCTTCTCCTAGCGCACAGGAGGACAGCTCCTGAATGGTGATGCCCACGAGACGAAGATACAGAGCTTCGTTACCGGCGCAGCGCGACAGACCTGTTTTCGTATCCGCGCCGTATTCCTGAAGTCTTTCAACAGTTAGCATACGTGTTCCTCCTTTTTCAGTTCATTGATGATCAATTTTTCAAATTCTTCTTTTGGAAGCGGACGGGAGAAATAATAGCCCTGGATAATATTGCAGCCCATAGCTTTCAGCTCGGCATACTGCTCAGCTGTTTCCACGCCCTCGGCGATCGTCGGTACTTCAAAGGATTTTGCAAGCCCGATCATTGCTTCGAGGAGTCTGGTATCCTTCTGCTCTTTGAATGCACTGCGTATGAACTGTATATCCAGCTTAAGAGCATCTATCGGCATATCGATCAGCATACTCAAAGAAGAATAACCGCAGCCAAAATCATCCATTTCGATGTAAAAACCAAGCTTTCGCAGATTTTTGACTGTTGTAATGATTTGATCGGTTTTTTCCGTATATGCCGATTCGGTAATTTCAAGTAAAAGGTTTTCAGTGGTCAGTCCGTTCATTTCAGTGATATTCAGGAGCTTGTCTGTCAGTTTCGGGTCGTACAGATTGATACGGGATACGTTTACCGAGACAGGCAGGATAATATTCAAGTTTTCCTTCCAGTCTTTGATCTGTGATGCGACCTGCGACCAGACGTAGTTATCAAGCTCCTGAATCAGTCCGTTTTTCTCAAACAGAGGAATAAACACACCGGGACTTACCAGTCCAAGCGTCGGATGTTTCCAGCGTACCAGTGCTTCCGCGCTGCTTAAAACCGGAACGTCCTGTTTTACATCGAATTTTGGCTGATAGTATACGACAAACTGCTTTTCACGGAGTGCTGTGTGAAAACCGTCGATCAGCTGTTCTTCAAGGATCTCCGCTTCACGCATTGAATGATCAAAGAAGCCGATCGGAGCATTCAGATGATCACGGGCAGTATCCGCCGCCATTTTTGCGCGGTCAAATCTGCGTTCTATGTCAACATTTTTATCAGCATTGACGTAAACGCCCATTCTGAGACGCACACGGTTTCCGCTTATACTGTCCTCGTCGAGACAGGCAGACAGACGTGCGAGCAGTTCTTCGTAATTGTCTGTGTGTATGCAGTACATCATAAAGGTATCTGCTACGCTTCGGCAAACGATGCCACCAATCTCATCCAGATATGACATTGCATTGTTTGCGATTTTTTTCAGAAGCTCGTCTCCGCTGGCTTTTCCGTAACGGTCGTTGTATGTATGAAAATGATTGACATCAAACACGATCGCATCCGTTGGTGCTTCTTTGTGATACAGATCGAATTGCGCGGCATAGTGATAGAAGAATTCCTTGTTGTAAAGACCGGTCAGCTGATCCCGTTCTGTCAGCCGGAGCGTCTCTCTGTCTTCGGAGAGCTCTATCGTTCGCAGTATGCGGGCTAGGATCACTTTTGAAGCAGGGTACGGCTTCGGTATAAAATCTATTGCTCCAAGTTTCAGGCATTCTACCTCCGCCTCGTTGTCCGATGTCATCACAATGACCGGAAGACGGGAATATTGTGGAGCATTTTTTATCCTGCTGAGGACGTCGGTACCCTGAATGCCGGGAAGATTGAGATCGAGCAGAACTATACTGAGAGTTTCATGCTGATTTTGAATGATTTCCAGCGCTTCCTCTCCGGTTTCCGCGATCACGATGTCATATACATCACCAAGCGTCGCCTTCAGCATTTCCTGATTCACATAATCGTCCTCGACAAGTAAAATACGTCTTCTTTCTTCAGATATACTAAAAGATTTTTTAGCATTCATAACTATGTTCCTTCCTATTCATAACTTCCATACATTGCGGCGGCTTCATCTATACTAAGCTCACCTTTTCCGACTTGGAATGCCGCGACACGCATCTGGACCGTGAGCGGATCCGTGATCCCGAGCATTTCCGGTGAAATAATGCGATCAGATGGTATCTGGCCGAAAGGAGCGTAAACCGAATCAAAGGACAGATCCGTGGTAGGCGTCATCAGACGCTTCAGGGATGCCATATTATTCAGCTCTTCTTTTGTGATCAGAAATCTCATAAATTCATTTGTCATATCCGGATTATCACAGTTCTTGTTGACAGAGAACTCGATGGATGGACTGTCAATAAAGTATCCGCCATCATCTGTCAAAGGTATCGGTGAAAATGTATATTCAAAAGGCTCATTGGTGAACGCTTCCGACTGGCTTTCTCGTTTCTTCGTGCCGGATACAGTATCCCCGGTACAGATCATCATCGGTACATCGCCTTCAAAAAAACGCAGGATCACCTGGGTGTAGTTGTCTTCAATTTCATCACACGCATTGAGATCAATACATCCGTTTCGTATCAGCTGTTCTACTGTGTTCAGCGCCGGACGCATATATTCTCCTGCCGCAGGATCTAATGCATTGGCAAGTTCAAGGGCTTCCGGGTTCGATGCAAGTGTGGCTGCAAAGGCAGGATAAGCGACCGTGTTCATAAAACAGCCGGAGGACTTGAGACTGTAACCCATCATGGGACTGGTGTAACCTTTGCTGTGGAATGCTTCGCACACCGTCAGCAGCTCTGTCCATGTTGACGGGACGCTGAGACCTTCTTTTTTGAACAGATCGTTGTTCACCAGCATGCCATAAGTTCTGGAAAAAACAGGTATCATCACCACTTGGTCATCTTTATCATGGTTAATCAGACCGGAGCGAATGCAGTCGAGATTCAGCGACAGCTCAGGGTCAGAAAGATCCTCCGCAAGCGCAAACATCTGATCGTATTTTGTGTTTCCTTTCATCCCGGCATTGGAGAAGAAAATGTTGGGCGGGTCATTTCCTTGCAGTGCCATCGATATCGTATTGTTATAGTCATCCAGTTTCACATAACTGAGTCGTACATTCGGATATACTTCGTTGAAGCGGTCAAACTCCGCTTCCAATGCTTCAAAGTTATCATAGCTTCCCGCTACTGTGATGCTGCAGCTGGTATTTGTATCGAGATGCGGCTCGAATCCTGAGTCTGATTCTTCATTCATTTTGCTGCCGCAGGCCGTCAGAGATACGGCCATGAATATAGCTGAAATCATGCAGGAGAGCTTTTTCATATCTTTTTTTCCTCCTTGATTCTGTAAATTTCCTTGATGACGAGCTTAATGTCTACCGGTTTTGAGATATGTCCGTTCATACCGGCGTTCAGACATTCGGTGACGTTTTCGGAAAACGCATCCGCCGTCATGGCGATGATAGGAATGGATGATGCCCACGGATCATCCAGCGCGCGGATATTTTTAGTGGCATCGAGCCCGTTCATCTCCGGCATTTGTATATCCATAAAGATAAGATCATAACTTCCTTCTGCTGCTGATTTGATTTTTTCGACGCAGATACGTCCGTTTTCAGCACGTTCTGTATTGATTCCATACATTTCCAGGAGGGCCGAAATGACTTCCCAGTTGACATCAAAATCCTCTGCGATCAGGATGTTCATTCCATGCAAATCAGAATAGTCATTCTCAGGCTCAGCGAATTTTGCACCAGTGCCGAGAACATCGTTGATTGTATCGTAAAGCGTGGAGCGAAACAGAGGCTTGCTGATGAATGCGTTTGCGCCGGCTTTCTTCGCAGCACCCTCAATATCTGTTCTGTCATAAGCGGAAATCAACAGGATTGGGATGTCCGGCGAAACCGTCGAACGAATGCGGCGCGTCATTTCGATGCCGTCGATATCAGGCATTTTCCAGTCGAGTATCACAATGCTGTAATCCTGTTCAGTTTCGTGCCGATGCGAAATCATTTCGAGAGCTTTGGACGCACTTTCCGCACAGTCGGCAGTCACTCCGAGTGATTTAAGCGTATCGGCTGCGGTTTCCAGCAGGATCGGATCATCATCCACGATCAGGACATCCATCGGCTCAAGCACCATATCTTCTCTTTGTCGTTCCGCAATTGGAATATCAAGTATCACGTTAAATGTCGTTCCTTTTCCGGGTTCGCTCTGGCAGTTGATCGTGCCGTTCATAAGATCTACCATTTGCTTTGTGATGGCAAGTCCGAGTCCGGTTCCTTGAATGCTGTTTACACGACTGTCTGTCTGGCGCGAAAACGGCTGATACATATTTGCCATATACTCCGGACTCATTCCGATGCCGGAATCGGATACGATATAGGTCAGCTGCACACATCCGGGTTTCTTGCTTTCATCCTCGCGCATATCCACGCTGACATGACCGCCGGGTTCTGTGTATTTGATGGCGTTGGAAAGGATGTTGATATATATCTGATTCAGCCGAAGCTGATCGGCGTAGAGATATTCTTTTTCCATCCGACTGATGCGGAAGTGAAACTCGATGTTCTTTTCCTTGATCATCGGCTGAGAAATGTTCACAAGATTTTCCACTGCCTCGACGATAGAGAAGGTTTGCGGGCTGAGGATCAGTTTTCCGCTCTCGACCTTGGAAATATCAAGGATATCATTGATCAGAGTGAGCAAATGATTGCTCGCCAGCGTAATCTTTTGCAGATTCTCACGGACTGATTCCGTATCGTCGAGATTCTTTTTTGCGATCGTTGTCAGACCGATGATCGCGTTCATCGGCGTGCGGATATCATGTGACATCGTTGAGAGAAAATCTGTCTTTGCTTGGTTCGCAAATGCCGCTTCTCTTGCTGCTGCATGAAGTTTCTGATTGAAGTAAAGCATAACTGTCAGATCAAACACGAACAGGATCAGAAGACCGACTGAAACAATTCCGACCAGCATCCAGTTTTCAGTGTTGACGTTCAGCTCATTCATCGGCATAAAGCTGAGAAGCACCCATTCCGCTTTTGAAGCGATCGGAGTATATGCGAGGATACATTTCTCGCCGCGGGAATTATACATAGAAAATGAACCGGTTGAAGAAGTGATTTTTTCAAATAGCTCCTGTGCAGCAGTATCACCGGAATTGTAAGACCTGTAAAATTCAAAGAAATTGGAATTTTTGAAAGAATGATCCTTGATGATATAATTGCCGTCCGCATCGATCATGGAAAGCTCAGCATTTTCATACTCTTCCTGAGGAAAGATCCATTTCTGCTCCAATTCTGATATTGGCAGTACACGCAGCAATATGGCGTCTTTGGGAACATCGGTATCCGGATCAAAAAGGGTTATAAGATTGCAGAACGCCAGAGATTGTTCGCCGTTGACCGGATTCGTATATGCACGGGAGATATTAATGGAGCTTCCGATGTCAGAGATCCAGCGCACATCTTCGAGGAGAGACACCCGCGCATAAGAAACGCTGTAATCGTCAGGGGCGTCCTGCCTTGCTTTTGAAGAGAGCCCGGACAGCGAATCAAGAAACACAATATGGGCAGAAGCGTTAGGAAGCACATGAGAGATCCGGATGAAGGAAACGGCTTCGTCAATTGTCATGTTCCTGCTGTTGATATAGCGTGCCCACACATCGCAGATGCGTTGTTCGCCTTCAAGATAATTCTCAGTAACACGTTCCATCGCGATCGTGGTATTTTCAAAATGTTCTATCTGTCTTTGCGCTGTGTTTTGGCTCTGAGTATTGGAATACAGAACCACAAAGATCAGCATAGCAATCATAATGAACACGTTAACAATAATGACCATAGTTTTTTTCATAACGTATTCCGCTCCTAAATAATCTTACTTCCATGCCTCTTAGTAAAAGTTGTTTCGGAGGCTTATTTCTGATAAACGATAATGACAGTCAACATAAGTTTCTTGTCAAATACGGCAAAGAAGATGATATTGAAAAATTATATAAAGTATCATTGTATCTTATATAGTAATAATATCATTGCATGCGAATAAAGTCAAATATATTTTTGTTAATAATATACATATTTGTATTTTTTTGTATGATTATACAATTCTAAAATATGTATGTTGTATAATGCGACAAGATAAAAATGCTTTAAATCGTTATATTTCAATTGCAGCAGCATACAAAATTACATGGTCAGCGTCGGTGTGAGTAGCGACTACAACCTCGTGTCCTTTGAATGCACGCTCCGCGAACCCGACTGCTATCTTGTGGGCAAGTGCAGGCTCTATCTTGTAGCCGCTGGGGTGTGACTGGACGAAGTGATAGTAACGTATCCCGTCAGTCTTACCATACATCTCACGAGTATTTTTGAACTCCTGGTACGGATGCAACAGCAGAGGATTATATGATGGTCGGGCAACCTTGTTTGTTTGACGTCGTTCTTCCTCTTGAGCAAATTACGTTAGAAGAGGCAAGGGAAGAACTGGAACCATTCAAATCAAAGCTTGAAAAACGCGGCTTTGAGAAAATGACTCTTGGAATATACATTCTTCCGGATAGTGAATCGTATGAAGAAGCAGAATGGATCTACGACTCGGTACATACTATGGATTATTTCAAAGATCCCAAGTGGGTGGCATTAGTGTATACTGAAAAAACGCAGCGAAGGCAAATGCGGCAAAGAAGCTATGATTGCAGGGCTGAACAAGTTCCTTCGTGTCTACTACGGCAAGGTCATGGAGATTTAAAACTAAGAGAGCAATTCATTGTTGATGAAAAGCATCTTGTTATAAATGCACTTACATAGTCTCCCCTCAACACCCCCCATATTTTCAATAAGCCACCGCCCGACTAAAGCAATTTGATACAATAGGACAAGGCTGCGTAATATTCTTAATTGCGCAGCCTTTGCATATCGCACAAATTCAAATACTGTCTTTTGTTCGTGTTGCTGATTTTATCAAATTCTTTGTAAACTTTTACTAAATACGTTGAAGTTATTACACGAAAATGGTAGAATATGATTATGAATCGAGGCGAGCTGATTCTTTATAAAGGATTAGGGAGGAGTTGAACCATGAATTTTCAGGTAATCGTTGACGGCATTAATAAACCGGCTTGTGTATTGTCTGTTGAGAAGCTCGATGACGGCAATTACGGAAAAATGCGTATTGTAACAGGTAACCATGCGTATGTTGATACCATTGAGAAGCCAATTAACGGAATGAGTATGCTGAAAGACAAATTCGTTCCCAATACTGATTATACAGAATATATGCCACGAGACCTGAACTTTGAAGGTGCTTGCTATCAGGCTGCCATACAGAAGGAATGCGCACATGCATATGCACGCCCCACAAGGTTTGATCTATGGTTCGATATGTCGTTTGTTCCGCTGTATTCAGATGATGAAGATCTCTGCTATTGCCTGTATATCATGGATATCAACCAGAAACCAGATGCAAAAAGAATGTCAAATCCATCAGGAGCTGTAGCTTCTTATGTTCTTGAGACCTGTATCAAGCTCCAAAATCCGGATGATTTTCAAGAAGCGATGAAGGAGGTCTGTTCCGATATCCGGGATCTTTGTGAATCCGAACACTGTTGCATACTTCTCATGGATACTTCAAAGCGTAAATGTTCTGTGTTCTGCGAAGCATTTTCAAAGGATACAAAGCTCCTGCCAATGGAAAAATATGTAGACGATGCCTTTTATGATATTGCTTATTCGTGGCTCGATACAATCGCAGGAAGCAACTGCCTTATAGTCAAAAACGAGCACGACATGGAACTTGTCAGAGAGCGAAATCCTATATGGCATGATTCTATTACAAGTGCAGGCGGTAAAACCATCGTATTATTTCCATTAGTGTTCAAGGAGGAACTGTTAGGTTATATCTGGGCAATTAATTTTACCGAAGAAAAAGCAAGTACGATCAAAGAAACACTTGAGCTTACAACATTTATTCTTGCATCAGAGTTGTATAGCTACAGGATGATAGAACATCTTAAATATATGAGCTATACTGACGCACTGACGAAGTTACCTAACCGTTTTGCATCTTCTGACTATATTGCAGATCTTATCAGGCGAGAACAACAGTTTACCGCTGTATCAATAGATCTTAATCATTTCAAGAGCATAAATGACTCTTTGAGTTTTAAAGCGGGAAATCAAGTGCTTATTGAATTAGCAAAGCGTTGGAAGGGAATCTCAGATAACAGCGGCTCTTGTGCTGTGGAATATCTGACTCGTCTGAACGGTGACGAGTTCCTGCTTGTGATCCACGGATATGATGCAGAGGATACTGTCAGAAATGTCATTGTGAAATACGCAGATGCCCTCAGTGAGCATCTGACAGTAGATGGCTGTGATATCTTTGTGACTGCGAGCTTTGGTTATGCTGAATATCCTACAGATGCAGATACGGCAGATTCGCTTTTGTCACGTGCGAATCTGGCTATGAATGAAATAAAGAAAGCAAACAGCAGCGACCATATACTGAAGTATCCTTCTGAGATACTCAAAAAAGAGCGCACCCTTGAGATAGAGAACATAATAAGGAAGGCTCTGAAAAAAGAAACTATTTACTTCAATCTTCAGCCTCAATTTGATATGGAGCATAATCTCCGCGGTTTTGAGGCGCTCGCTCGTATGAAGGATGAGGTCGGTAACTTTGTATCTCCCGGAGACTTTATCCCTGTCGCTGAAAAGGTTGGACTTATTGACAAAGTCGACAGTATGGTCTTTAAAAAAGCAACTACATTTTTCAGCAGTCTAATCAGAAAGACGGGACTTGATCTTACACTTAGCCTTAATGCATCAGCGAGACATCTGATGAAAAACGGTTTTATCGAAGAGATACGGGAGCTTATTGATAACAATGATATTGCTCCCAATCAGTTGGAAATTGAGATAACAGAGTCCATTCTTATTGATTCGGCTGAAAAAGCTCTTCAATGCATAAACAAGCTGAGAGAAATGGGTGTAAAGCTTGCTATTGACGATTTTGGAACAGGTTATTCTTCACTGAGTTATCTCAACAAGATACCTGCAAACCTGCTGAAAATCGACAAGTCATTTATTGATAAGATAAATTCAAATGATTCTTCAAAGCAATATGTTGCAGCAATAATATCGATGGGACATATCATGAGGCTTGATGTTATATCCGAAGGTGTTGAGGCAACAGAACAACTTAATGCACTCCGAAGTATCGGATGTGACTATGTGCAGGGCTATATCTGGGGACGTCCGATGTCAGCAGAGGACGCAGAAAAACTTGTGATAAACGAGTTTATGTAGATTTAAATCCAAAGCATAGTCAGAGCGGCATTTGTTAATCTTTTTGTATAATGTGAAAACTCCATGAAGTGTTATTCTGAAGGAACAGTCGCCCCCAAAAAAAGGTAGAATAATAACCAACCAGACAGAAATAGAAAACGACCACTAAAAAAAGGGAACTTATGGATTATATAGTATAATGAGTTTAGGTTCATGCACGAATTATACAAAACCAGTTGAGGAGGCGATCCCTGTGAATCAGTTCAGTAAAAATCTCAGTAAGATTATAAGTGACGATGTGCAGCGGCATCGTCTTCAATTCAAGCTCGTTTCTATCACACTTGCAATCGTCTCCATTGTCATGACAATCATGAATTTCTTTACGAATAAGGGATTTCTGACAATTGCGACACTTGCTTTTTCCGTGCTGTGCATCGTAAACTATCTGCTAACAATCGGAAATAACAAGAAGCTTTTCGATGTGGCGAACGTCCTGTTTGTGCTCGAGCTGATGGCAATCTTTGTATTCTTCATCATTTCTGGTAACCCTGAGGGTTTCTCGGCAATATGGATCTGTATGCTGCCATCTTGCGGAATGCTAATGTTCGGCAGGAAGAAGACAACGATTCTCTCAAGCATCATGCTGATAATCCTACTGTTCTTCTTCCAAACGAAAACTGGGCAGTCATTTCTGATGTACAACTATACCGAGAGCTTCCGAATGCGATTCCCGGTCCTGTTTGTTTCCGCGTTCTGCATTTCCTTCGTACTCGAAACAATCTACTTCTACACCCACCAGGAGTTGATACAGACGCGTGCAAATCTCCAGGAGATGTATATGCATGATTATCTGACAGGTGCACTTAACCGTCACGGTCTGAATGAGATCTATGAACAGACAAAGCCTGGCAAGGAGCAGTCTGTGATGATGATTGATCTGGATCATTTCAAGATGATCAACGACACCTATGGACATAGCGTCGGTGATACTGTCCTGAAGGCGGTTGTGCAAAAAATCAACGAGATGATAAGTCAGCCGCTCTGTCGCTGGGGTGGAGAGGAATTTGTCGTATGGTTCCCGGAAGAGAGTATCCCCGACAGCCTGGCGGAGAATATTCGCTGCGCTGTGAAGGAACTCCCAATTGTAGATGAGAAAGGCAATACGCTGAATGTCACCATCAGCATTGGCATTGCCAGAGGCTCTGACCAGGACGATATGCACGACCTGATCGACATTGCAGATGAACATCTGTACAAGGCCAAGGCCAGCGGAAGGGACTGTGTTGTTTCATAACCGAAAGCTTCATATAATATAGAATAATACTATGATATGTTAAAATGTATTTGACAAGAATCTTTACAAAAGGAGATTAGACGTAGTTGAAAATAACAATTGGAAAATGTAATATCAGATAAAGAGAGGTCTAACAAAATGGGAATAAGAAGACCATATCTTCTTACACTTCGGCAATCTATGTCGATAAAGCCACAGTATAATGTATACAAAGGCGGAATGAAATCAATATATTCAATCGAAGGAGATATCACAAGGCATGTCTATTCGATTCGCAAAGACGGAACTGAAGTGATGAAGCTCAGAAGAAAGCTCGCAAAGCTCCTAACAGAGTATATTATCGAGAAAGAAGGGCGCGAGATAGCTCACGTAAAAAAGCGGATATCACTGCTGACACATGACCTTTCCGGAATTGTGGAAGATCAGTCACTGGAGATACGTGCGGATTGGGAAGCGTACAGATTTGATATTCTTGTCAATGGCAGGAAAATCTGTCGAATCGAGTCAAAATCGGAACTTTTCTCCGATTGTTATGAGATGATGATGTTTGATGAGAGCATGGAAGAATTAGCTGTTACGCTGGCAGTTATCTGTGACCAGGTTTCGGACAAGGAAGAAAAAGCAAGGGCAAGAGCTGATGAATAATAAAAAGGCGGTCGGGATGCAGTAGACATTCCCGACCGCTGTGCTTTACATCAGCTTTATCTTTTCCTTGCGGGCATTCCAGGAGAAAAGGCATACAAGTGCTGCAATCGCCCCCTGAAGCTTATATTTGTTACCGATTCCCGATACTGCGAACTCGTCGTGATTGTTGAGCAGCCAGCGAGGATACCCTCCATTCGGGTTCAAACGGATAACACTGATTTCGCTGTGCTGTATGCTGTTTATCTTTTTCCATTCACAAAAATACTGCGATTATCGGTTATAACAAGGAATTCCTTGCCGCGTGATATAATACCGTCATCTCCGTATATGGGATTCGATTACAGGAGCAGATCGAGTCTTAGCCCCGATACCTTGCTTATTAAATATATCAGAAGGCAAAAAGAATTCCGCCCATGAAGGGCGGAATCTCTTATATCGTATGTATTTTTGTTGTATCTTACTACCGCCCCATTCAACTACCGTGAAGCCAGTCCGTTCAAAGGTCGATAACTGCTGAGGCTCAATATCAATCGAATTCTCCAGCGGAACAAACGTCATGAACACACGCAACATACTGTCAGGTGCAGGTGTGATGTTCAGTTTAGCTGAATCTGTATATACATCGCTCTGGAATGAAATGAGATTATACTTGTTATGTTCCATCAGTGGCAGCCAGTATACGATGAATTCGTTAGTCTCGTCTTCTGTCAATCCCATATATGCGAGCTTTTCCTTGAGGAAACTCTCAGTATCACTTCCGGCAACACAGAAGCCCTTGGATAAATCAAATATTGTACGGCAGTTAACCGCATCCCAGAACAGGTATCTGTGATGTGAACCGTCTGATTTGTTCAGAATCGTACCATCGGGATATGCCACCACGTCCCAACCGTCGTTATACTTTGGATATGTTGTTGAGAGCTCTGCTTCCGTCAGTTCAAGCTCAACATGAACATCAGTCTCGTTCTCGGGATAGAGGTAAATGACGGGTTTGGCAGCAACCGGATAATCAACAATATACTGCGTTTCGCCATCATTTGTAACCATCTGTATCCAACCGTATTGTCCGTTATATTTTACAAAT
Source organism: Anaerotruncus sp. MC2020 (assembly GCA_000701945.1). GTDB lineage: Bacteria > Bacillota > Clostridia > Oscillospirales > Ruminococcaceae > Ruminococcus > Ruminococcus flavefaciens_B. Next base: position 358,740 of record KL370841.1, on the reverse strand, counting down.
GCCCAATTGTTGTTGTCATTCATAACGCCAAGCTCTGTAAGTGTTGTATTTTGTGGAATTGTTGTGATGATGCCGTAACTATTATCAGGACCTTGATACAGTGGTATTTTATCTGCAACAACGCGGATAGGTGCTCCATATAGGATTTCGCGATCAGGTTTGACATAAGTTGCCGAGCTAAGATATTTATCCAGAAGCTTTTCCAGCTTCACAAGGACGCTGCTCATATCAGCACGGGTTTCTTTTTCTTCTCCGTTTCCATAAGTAATAACGGTTTTGTAGTTGAAGCCGTCCCATACCTGTTCGCGTGGAGTCTTGTTGTATTCGTCAATGATCCGATCATAATTCAGAGACATTATTTCTCTATAATCTGCTTCTGATATTTTAACAACTATCGGCTCGGTATCAACATAGCTATTTTGGTCATCATATGAAAGAATGTATTCCCCGTCTTCCGTATGCACATTCCATACTCTATGTACCCCGTCATATCCACCTGTTTCGGTGATGCTGAGTGCAACAGGGATATTGATGGTCTTAACAAGAGCTTTTCTCATCGAACACAGGTCAAATATATCAAGAACATTGTCATTGCAGAAATCAGCCGCTTTCCAGTCCTTCTGCTCGGTATCAGGAGCAGCAAGCAGCCACTTGTTCAATAGCACCAGATCGGCTACAGTGAATTTGCCGTCATCGTTCATATCGCCTGTGGGAGTATATTTCAGTTTGAAAATCAAATCATAAGAGTTGTTTTCATTCCTGACAACACTTGATTCAGTATTAAGAATAGAATAGTTCTTAATCTTGTTGCTCTGCTCAATATGGAATGTGTAATCACGATCCTCCGATAGATCCTCAAATTGAATAATATATGGATTGGTCTTCAGGTCGGTGATTGATGGGTTTTCAAAATACGAGTCACCAAGATCACATTCACGGAACAGGAGATATCCTAAATCACTATCACTGTCATTTTGATATATGATCGGTTCATTGGTATCGGCATCCACAAGTGTGATTCTTACCTGACCGGGCAGCAGGTCATCCTTCTCAGAAACAACAGTTACTTTGGTTATATTGGCAAACTGTTCGGGATAAGTTTCGAGGATCTCGCCAGAAAATGTCACTTCAAGTTTCATGCCAACGCTTGCTTTTACACCGTTGTCAAGGTATTTCTTTGGTAAAATCAGCCGTTCTTCTGAGTTCGGACGATCAGCAGGTTTAACAAGCAGAGATGTATTATTGATCTCTACAACCTCGACTGTCATAGTTTTTGTAAGTTTTTCGGTCTGTTTTGCAAGCGGGATGACCATATGATCGTTGTAAAGTGCATAGGTATACACATCACCGACTTCGCAGTCGAGCGGATCAACAAGGAGACTGGAACGGTACGAACTTAATCCATAATAGTAGGTTTCACCGGCACTATCGGCGTATCGAACACTCCAATGTGATGAACCGTCATAGGTCTTGCTTGTTACTGTCAGATCTTTCTTCTCCATGAGGTCAGAGCAGTTACCGGCTTTATCCAACTCATTCCCTTCATCGAGTGAAAAATAATATACATGCGAATTAGCCGGATCATCAGCTGCAGGATAAACCTTCGTCATGGATGCTTCGCCACTGGCGGTGAAAATATCTCCATAGGAAAGGTCAGTTGGAGCGCCTTCCCATACAACCTTGTCGGCATTATAGCTTCCATCAGATGTTTGATATAGATAGCGGAACTGGGAACTGCTGCCGCCGTATGTTCCGACATAGACAAAGAAAGATTCAGCATCCAGGGTACTGCTTCCTGCGAATACAGTGCCAGTAGGGATGTTTAACGAAAATGGTGCGATTGCAGTTGCGGCTGCAATAATAGCAGCGATCAATCTTGAGTGTTTCATAACAGTCACCTACCATTCTTCAAATTTGCAGCATATTACTGCTTAATCACATTATACAACGATATCTTGCAGAATGCAAGAGAAAAATGATAACGAGCAGTATCTCCTCTGAGTAATGATTATGAACAGGCGGTAAACATTGAGCAGATTTGTTGATCAATGTATGGTTATTCGTTTATGGTATTGAAAAACTCCCCCTGATATGGTATAATTGGATAAATTGAGATAAAACGAACAAGGCTGCTTGCTGATATAGCAGAAATCCTATCCCCTGCCCAACGGCACTGGAGAGACCGGATTTTAAGAAGAATGAGGCAGAATGTCGATATATCCCCCTTGGGAGGAGATAATCATGGATAACGGATTTTCAGTTCTTATGCTTATTTTTGGCATTGCAATACTGTTATATGCAGCTATTCTTTCCTCGGGAAATCACAAGCTGCTGCCTGTGACGGTTCAGCCGTCGTTACGCAGAACGGATAAGAAAGGTCAGACAAGGCATATTGCAGCAGTTACGGCTGTAGTTGCTGTACCGATAGTGCTGGGAGGCTTCGCAGGACTGTTTTGGGGAAATATTGTCTGCCTTATCGTAATGGGTGTATCAGCGATCGTGATAATAATAATTGCTGTTATATGTCAAAGACATAAAAAGAAAAATGATGAAGACAATGATATCTGATTCCCCGGAGCAGCTATCCTCAGCTTCGATGACGGTGTAATTCAGCCAATCGACTAAAAAGAACAAATTCAACCCCGAAGCAGTAAATCAGTTTGAGACACAATAATGCCTCCCATGCAAATCATGGGAGGCATATTTTCTTTATTCGGAAACGGTACTTTCTTCCTCGACGAAGATGCTCTCAATACCCTCCTTGATGTCTATGAAATCCTGAAAGCTGTAGCTCTCGCCGCCGATACCTATCATCGGCTCGATAATAACGTCCTCATACAGCGGCTCGCTGAAATCAAACGTCTCGTTTGTTCCGTGAATACGGTACGACAGTTCAATTCGAGTCTCTTCATTGGTAAGGTCGCCGCTAATATCAAATATATCCAGCTTCTTGACCATCTTATTGATATCATAGTAAAGCTTTATGCCATCGGTTGATACGCCGAACATACCAAGCTTGTCAACGATATCCTCAAGGTCTATCGTCTCTCCCTTGTCAATGTAGAAGACCTCAGCCTTATCCATGTTTTCGGGCTCTGTCATATTGAGTATCGTGAGCTTCACCTGTCCCTCGGTCTTTTTATCCGGGTCGGTACGGGAGAGATTGAAATCGAGCATGACCTTGCCGCCGTTGAGCGAAACGATCTGCGAAGCGCTGTCATACCCCTTTGCCTTTGCTCTTATCTTGACCTTTCCGTACCACTTCTCATCAAAATCGAGAACAAGGTCACCCTTCCTGTCAGTTTTGCCGACTATGTTGCCGTTAATTGTGATAGTGGCTTTCTTGAGGTTGCGGCTGCCGCTGTGGACGTGAATGTACGTCTTGCCCTGCGGCTTGTACATATTTGTTTCGTAAAGCGCCTCTCTTACCGCGTCTTTCTTTTCCTGACTGAACGATAATGAATCTGCGCTGATAATAAGCGAGATAGCAGCCTGCTCAAAGCCTGTTGAGGTGGTGAGGTTATTCATCGAGTTGTAGAAAAGCTCGGCTATCTCGTCATTCGTCAAGCCTTTCTGGCTCATCAGATATCCTGCATGGGAAACGATAGTTGCGTTGTCGTGCTCGTCTGCGTGCTTTGTTTCACCTGCATCATCGACATAAGTAAAGGGAACATAATGCTCTCCCCCAACTTTGGAAGGAGCGTCATATTTTCCGGGATCAATAGCGCTTCTGACTACGCTCTGGTAGCCATACCATGAGCTTGGGAACTCATTCTGCATAAATTCCCAGTCGTTTGCAGCAATGGAGCCCATTACGTCGGCATAGCCCTCGTTTACGGTCTTTGAACCTATTGAATTGTTCAGACGTGACTTGTAGCAGATGACACCGTGTGTAAACTCATGTCCGAGAGCGCCCTTTCCCGCACAAGGCTGGTCTCCGACTACACCGACCAGAATAGTGTTCGTTTTCTCTATGAAAGCGGCACCTAACATTTTTCCCGGTATTGGGATCAACATTCCAAACGTTGAACAAAAATCGTTTATTAATTCGTTCCCTGTTCTGACTGAGGCAAGTGCATCGGGAACGTTTACTATTATCTTGATCGGCATATTCTCACCATCAAGTGAATTCCAGCCGAACCTTGCATACATATCATAAGCATTTTTGACGGAATCAAGAGCAAGAATAGAATGAGTTGCAAAGTCGATATTTCTTCCGTCTGAGATATACGAACCAACGTCAAGGTCAACACTTCCATCGGCGTTTTCCGAAATGACAGTGCCACTGAGCGGAATAAAGCACTCCAAGGTGTGACCGCCTGTTATCTTGTTGGCTATAACCTGAGATAAGGCTGTTTTCAGACATCCGTCAGATACCATGATATCACGCTCGGGGTCGAAAATGTTATAGCCCCCGAGGATGCTGTTTTCAAGGTTAACATTGTATATACTGCCGTTGATATTGACATTCAGGTTATCGAATGCCTCGGAGTACAACGGATACTCTTCAATTATCTCACAGGTGTCCGCGTCCATCAGGAGCTCGGCGGAAGCCGCTTTTCCAGTTACGCAGATATCGTAGACGAGCAGCGGGTCGCCGCTTTCGGGGCGCGGAAGGACAGTGAGCTCGCAGCTGAGTATGCTCGCTTCTTCGCCTGCGTGCTTCTTCGCAGCAGCTTCGGCTTCCTCCTGCGACTTTGCAGCGTCGGTGTCAGCCTTTACGGGAGTGTATCTTCCGTTCACAGCCTCGACCTTGCCGTCGGGAGCGACTGTAACTATCAGCTCATTTCCGTAAACGGGCACGCCGTTCAGTACCTGCTTGAATTTATAGTATGTGATGTCATTGTATGAGGTCTTCTCGAGAAAGCTGAGCTCGGCAGAAGCGTCCTTGATGCCGATGTCAGCGGAGTGGTTCGCAATGAAGTCCATAGCCTCTGATTCGGAGGAGATAGTATCATCAAAGCTGCCGCTCAGAAGCATGAAATCTCCGTTTTCGTCCGTACATACGCTGAGCTGAGTGGCTGTGCTCTTTTCAGGACTTGTAGCGCTGCCTGACTTCCTTGACTTCAAGAAATGTGCGATAATAATACCGTCGGCAATCAAGAGCACCAAAACAAGCAGAAGACATATCAGGATTATCGGGAAGCTTTTCTTTTTCTTCGGCGGCTTAACGGGCGGGACCGCTCTGCTGTACGCTGTATTCTGAAACTGTGCCTGTGAATCTGCATTGATGAATCCGTTGTTATTCTGCTCCATTTTTTCCTCGTTCCTCATCTTATTGATTGACCGATCCATGCACTTAATTGCATAGGTCAGCCGACTTACGTGATTTTAGATAAGTATAGCACAATATAATTAAAAAGTCAACATATATTGTTCCGGCTCCCATAACCACCTACGCGCTGTTTTACAACGGCGAATATCTGACCAACGAGCAGATGAACGACAAGAAATACATCAAGCTCATATCCAAATATATGAAAAATCGGGAACAGTTCAACTGTTCCCGAAATTTTTACAGCCATTTTTTCTTTTTGAAAAAAATGAGACTGACAATAACGATGGCAACGCTGACCGCGATAACGGCAGGATAAGCCCACTTGTATTCGAGCTCGGGCATATACTTGAAGTTCATACCGTACCAACCTGCGATAAGCGTCAGCGGCATGAATATCGAAGTGATTATCGTCAGCAGAGCCATTATGCGGTTCTGCTTTATGTCGAGCTGGGACTGATACAGGTCGCGTATCTGTATCGAATACTCACGGAGCGAAGCCGTCAGGTCGTGCAGACGCGAGACGCGCTGTGTGAACAGGTGGAAATAGCGGGTATTGTCCTCGTTGAAGAAGTCGTTCTCGTTTTCTTCAAGCTCCTGACCGAGGTCGAGAAGCTGTTCATAGTGGATACGCAAATCACGTAGGTCGCTCCTGACTCGGCTGACTCTCTGCGACGGGTCTTTTTCCTCGCCGTCAAGGATATTCGATTCTATCGTGTCGAGCTCCTTATCCACGCGCTCGAGAATTATCTGGTCGCGAGCCACTATCTGCTCGAGGAAGTCATAAATGAAGCGTTCGAGGCTCGGCATGGTCCAGCGCTTGGAGCTGATAATATTGCTTATCGTTTTGTCCACGAAGCCGCTGTCGTCGATGAAAACGATGCCCTTTTCGTCGAGAGCAAAGGCAAAATTTGTGTTCGGAGCCGAAATATTCTCTCTGTCGGGAATAGAGAAAGTACCCGTCAGCGAATCGTAGTTGACCTCGGCTTTGGTGGAATGGATAGCAGAGAGGTCGATGTCCATTTCGATACCCATATCGAATTTGTCCCTGTTCTCCAGCCACTCGGCAGACGTCAGCACAGCAACGAACTGACCGCTTTTACCTTTGAAATCCAGCTTATTTGTTTTTTCAAGCGTGTTTCTTATATAGTAATACATAGCCTTGCTCCCGTTATCGAAGATACTTCATTATACCATTATTTCACTGTTTTTGCAACAATTATCACGGAGACCGCTTGCTATTTCCGCGAATCTATGCTATAATTTGAAAAAACTCCGAGGAGGTATAACCATGCTTGATTTCATAACAATAAACGAACACAGCAGTATCCGCATCAACGAGGGAAAGATAATCTACTCAGACCCGTACAACATCAGCGGCGCACCGCACGACGCCGACATCGTTCTCATAACTCACAGTCACTTCGACCACTACTCCCCCGACGATATCCGCAAGGTCATGAAGTCCGATACTGTCATCGTGTGCCCGACTTCTATGAACGAGCCGAAAGAGCTTGGTCTGACCGTGAAGCAGGTGTCCGCAGGCGAGAAGTTCGAGGTTCTCGGAGTGAAATTCGAGGCTGTCCCTGCGTACAACATCGGCAAGCCCTTCCATCCGCAGTCCAACGGCTGGCTGGGATATATCATCGACAATCCCGAGCACGGTCGCATCTATATCGCAGGCGATACGGACATCACTCCCGACAACAAGCAGGTGAAGTGTGACATTGCGCTCATTCCTGCCGGAGGAACTTACACTACCGACGCTTCACAGGCTGCGGAGCTCGTGAACACTATCCGTCCTAAGTATGCTGTCCCGATACACTACGGAACAGTCGCAGGCAATCCTGCTGACGGTGAGAAATTCCGCATGGCTGTGGACAACGGTATCGAGGTAGTTATAAAAATCTGATGATAATATAAATATCGGGAACGGCTCAAAGCTGTTCCCGTTTTTATACGATCGCAATTTCCAACTATCGCATATTTTGCGACAGTTCATTTCGATAAAAAACAACAGCAGCTCCGTTCGGGATTTGACCGCTTATACAGAGCTGCTTTGGTCATTTTTTCGGTAGAGACGCGCCGATTCAACCACTTATTTACCACTTATTGGCATTGAAAATCGCTTAAAATCACTTGAAGACGCTAAAAGTGAAGCTTCAAAAATTGCCGAAATACAGCCATTTTCGCATTTTACTAAAAGCTGCCGAAAGGCTCGGGATTTTTTCAATTCCCGTACGGTTCACCAACGCCTATAATAAGTGTATAAAGCATTTGTTCCACGTGGAACATAGTGGTCGCATAAGCCTAACCGGTAAGGCAGCAGTTTGCTAAACTGTGAGTAATCGGAGCATTCCGATGTCTGAGTTCAAGTCTCAGTGCGACCGCCAATCAAAACAAGCTGTCACAAATTTTGCGATGTCCATTTTTTCTCCAATCCAAAGGTTTTTATATGTCGTAAACTTGCTCGAGTGGTCGATCTTTATTTATTTTAATTTTAAAAATATAGTGTTTTTCATTGAAGTCTAATTCATAATCAATAAATGCTTCCTCCAGCAATTTAATTATCATTTCCTTATAATTATTTATTTTTTCAGGAATGTGTATACTTTGTATTTCAAAGCTTTTCTCTGGGTTATCATTTAATATATTACATCTTTCAGTTGGATGTGCAGCCATGTAGCAAATCTCGTCATTCCATATTAAAAAAAACCTTCCAGGATGATCATAATCAATGCCAAATGTTATAAATATATAAACATTATTTTCTCTATCATATCTATAGGCATTAAAAGGTATCTTTTCAAGATCATACTTATCTCGAATAAAAATACATTCTTTTAAGGTCGGTATTATTATTGTTTCAAACGACATAGAAACCTCCTTGTTTTAAACAATCAACAATGCTATCCTTAATGCTTCCGCAATTATGAGCGGATAAATTCATTTCGCTGAAAAAGCCAATATCATAGTACATATTATCACCTTCTGCATTTGGCATTTGAATACCAAGTAACAGCCTTCTTCGATACACAAATTATATCATAGCATCGCTGTTTTGTCCAGTCAATGCAAGTCCAATTATTGAAAAAAACCTCCGAATATGGTATAATTATGGAAATTACAGAAAGGCGGTGCGGTCTGAACTATGATAATACTGATAACAGGAGCTTCTCACACGGGAAAGACGCTTCTCGCACAGAAGCTGCTTGAAAAATACAAGTACCCCTACCTGTCCATAGACCACCTGAAAATGGGACTGATAAGAAGCGGTCAGACCGAGCTCACGCCATACGATGACGACAAGCTGACGGCGTACCTCTGGGACATTCTGAAAGAAATGATAAAGACCGCCGTTGAGAACAATCAGAACCTCATTGTCGAGGGCTGTTATATTCCCTTTGACTGGCAGGACAGCTTCGATGCAGACTATCTTTCTCAGATAAAATACATCTGCCTTGTTATGAGTGAAAGCTACATAAACAGTCATTTCAGCGACATTGTCAGCTGCGGGAACGTTATCGAAAAGAGGCTCTCCAACGATATCGACATCGAGGAGATAAGGCAGGACAATCAGGAGTACCTCCGCGGCTGTATCAGTCACGGGCTCGAATATTTCCTGATAGACGGCGAGTACGATCTGGAGAGGTGCGGCATATGAGCAACCCATGGGAAGAAATAAGCCTTGACGACTATCCCCTCCCCAACGGCAAGGCTCTTGTAAGACTTGATTTTAAGAAAGACGAGGTGTAATATGTCAATTTTATCGAAATTATTCGGCAGTAAAAAGCCTGAAAGAGAGTTCAAAGTCGTTCACGACAAATACTGTGACTTTACCGATACGGACGACGTTTCAGAGTATAAAGGCACAGTGAAGTGGCACATTTATGACTGCGACATTGTACTTGATGTTGATGAATACCCAAGCGAGAACCCAACCATTGAAAAAGCTCTCGCCGTGTTCCATATGCTTTACGAAAACATGGAGAACTGGGACAGAAAGGTCAAGGAATGTGCCGCGGCTGAATTTATGGACGAAAACGGTATGGTCGAGATATGGGGCGACGGCAAAGAGGACAATGTTCCGCCAATGCCAAAGGAAGACTTCATAAATAATCTCGATGTTTTTGAAATACATATTAAAGAAAACGGTGAGCTCACATTCAGGATACCTGCCGACGGACTGTTCACCGACCACGAACTTGTGATCGAAACAGATATCAGCGGCGAGAATATGACCTGTTCGCTGTGCGGATAGATCAATATAAATACACCTGACACAACAAGCCACAATCATCATAATCACACTAAGGAGGGCATTATGGAATACATCAGAGTTACAAAGGAAAACATCGAAAGCGAGCACATCTGCTGTGCTATCTCCAACAACAAGGATATACAGGTCTCGTCCAAGAAGGCGTGGCTATCGGACCGCTTTGACGACGGTCTTGTGTTCCTGAAAAGCACCGAGCGCGGCAAGTGCTTCATCGAGTACATACCTGCCGAAAATGCGTGGAATCCGCTCGTTGCCAAGGGCTATATGTACATCGACTGCCTGTGGGTATCGGGCTCGTTCAAGGGACACGGCTACTCAAACGACCTGCTGAACGCCTGTATCGAGGACAGCAAAGCAAAAGGCAAAAAGGGACTTTGTATCCTGTCGTCCGCAAAGAAGATGCCTTTCCTCGCAGACCCGAAGTTCCTGAAATACAAGGGCTTTTCTGTCTGTGACGAGGCTGATAACGGCGTACAGCTGTGGTATCTGCCGTTCACCGACGATACAAAGCCGCCGAGGTTCAGGGACTGCGCCAAGCACCCGCACATCGACGAGCAGGGCTACGTCCTCTACTACACGAGCCAGTGTCCGTTCAATGCGAAGTATGTTCCCATAGTAGAGCAAACTGTAAAAGAGCTCGGCGTGCCGTTCAAAGCTGTCCACATCGAAAATAAGGAAGACGCGCAGAACGCGCCTACTCCCATAACCACTTACGCGCTGTTCTACAACGGCGAATACCTGACCAACGAACAGATGAACGACAAGAAATTCATCAAGCTCATTGAAAATCAGAAATAAACGCAAAAAGGAACTGCCGCAATTATCGCAGCAGTTCCTTTTCATTTTATCAGTTGCAGTACCAGAAGGAAGTACCCTCACCTGCGCCCTCTACGGCGTCGTACCAGTAAGCGTTGTTGTCAGCGGCTAAGAAATCTACCGAGCCTGCGCCGTTCTCGTACTCGATATCGTCGCTGATGAGCTGACCGTCCTCGGTGTACGTGAAGTGCTGCTTTGTGCAGTTGCTGTATGTTACAGTAACGCCCTCGTTAGAGCTTGAAACCGTACCGCTCATCTTCCAGATAGTCGTCTCGCAGGCGCTGCTGCCCCAAGAAATATCAATGCAAGCCTCAGTCTGGCTGATGCAGTTTACTGCCATCATAGCGCGGCCGTTTGTGTAGTTACCGATGAAGTTCATCATGGGATTCTGTCCGTCGCTTGCTGTTGCCTCCGATGCATTATTGTAGGGGTAGCAGAACTGATAGCCCGAGTAATACGTCACCTTGTCAGGACCGTTGTCCTTCGTTACGGGAACGACCTCGATGACCCAGCAAGCAAATCCGGTGTCGGGAGCAGCGCCCTTTTCGCAGCTGAGTATCTGTGCGCCGCTGCCTACAAGCTCTCTTACATTTGCGATAGCAGTTTCTCTGTCGATGCCGATTTTGTCAGCATTTGCGCTGCTTGCAGCAGTCGTATCAATATCGGCAGCCTTTGCGCTCGTCTGCTCAGCCTGCGCGTTATTAACAGCGGTTGTGGTCTTGTTCTCAGCCTTATCATTCTTTGCAGACGCTGCTGTTGTTGAAGCGGAAGTTGTAACAGCCACGTTAGCAGCGGGAGCCGAAGATGCGGGGACGTCAGTGCCGCAACCTGTCAGCAGAGTTGCTGCTCCTGCGATAGTAACGATAGCGGCGATTATCATCGGAGCGAGCTTCTTGCTGCCCTTTACGTTGTTTACCTTGTTCTGTGCGTTGAAATTTCTCATTGTTTTTTCCTCCTGATTTTTCCTGCGTTTTTTACGCTTTGTGTTTTCCATGACTATATCATACCACAGCTTTTCGCTTTGTTCAACAGATAATATCCCGCTGTTTTGTAGTTAAAGCAACACTCGGGCGGCGAAGTGTAAACAAAACTACATATCGCCTGCAAATTGTATCGCAGCAAACGCTCTGACGATACTCAGCGGCATCATGCGCTTGATGATAAGGTCTGACGCCGCACAGCGCAGCAGGCATCAAAAAGCGGCGACTGACAAAAGACAAGCGCCGTTCTTATGACGAAACTATTCCTTAAAAATAAGGTCCTCGGTGTTACGGTCGAGGTCGGCAAGGATACCGATAATGAACTTGTCAGGCTCCGAGAACCCGCTCGTCACCCACTTCTCGACCACGGCAATGCAGCCCTGAGCGCGGTAGCAGCTGAGGTACTCTATGCGCTCGTCACTGAGCTTGCTGTCCTGCTGCTCGCTTATCAGCTTACGGAAGAGACCCTCCATCAGCTTGCTGAACTTCTCGCGGAGGTTGTTGGTGCCGTTGCGCGAGAACATCATGCAGAAAATGCTCCCGTTGTCCTTGATGTAGCCGATGAGGCAGGAGAAAAACTCCTCGGCACGCAGCTCATCGAGCTGTAATATCAGCAGTCCGAGCTCGACGAGAACGTCCTCCTCTATCTTGTCATAGAGGTCGTAAACGTCGAGGTAGTGCTTGTAGAAGGTCACGCGGTTCACGTCGGCTTTATCGGCAATCTCCTGCACGGTTATCTTGTGCAGTTCCTTTTCCGAGAGCAGCTCCGCAAACGCGTCACAGATAGCCTTACGGGTCCTGAGGGTACGGCGGTCGGTCTTTTTTTCGCTCATAAATATCACCAATCCATACAGTAATTGCTTACATTATACACCAAAAACCCCAAATGGTCAACGTCAAATGCCTGACTCCGACTATTTCATGCATCTTTTCCGCGCAAATCATATCATTATGGTAGACAAACGCCGCTTTTTAGGTTATAATAGTATCATATCCAAATCAAAGGAGGACAAGCATGAGCAGTATCATTTCAACAGACAACGCCCCGAAGGCGATAGGTCCGTACTCGCAGGCTGTATGCGCGGGCGGGCTCGTATTCACCTCGGGACAGATAGCCCTCGACCCGCAGACGGGCGCTCTCGTCGGCGGAGACATCACCGCGCAGACACGGCAGGTCTGCGGCAATATCAAGGCTCTCCTCGAGGCGGCGGGCTGCACGATGGACAGCGTAGTCAAGACCGTCTGCTTCCTCAGCGATATGAGCGACTTTGCCGCCTTCAACGAGGTCTACGCGGAGTTCTTCACGAGCTGTCCCGCGAGGAGCTGCGTCGCAGTAAAGGCGCTGCCCAAGGGTGCGCTCGTAGAGGTCGAGGCTGTTGCTGAAAAGTCAGTCTGACGGCACACAGCAAGCAAAGGAACAGCCCTCCGTTGGAATAAACGGAGGGCTGCTTTCATATTATAAGGTGGCCTTCAGTTGTTCCACGTGGAACACTCCCACTGACGGCGGCTGAGGACAGGAAAAAATTTTATTTTTGTTGACTTTTTCGTAAAAATGTGCTACAATGATTGAAAAGCTCCGCCAAAAACTGGCTTTTATACCGAACCGAGATGATAAAATGGACTACACTATCAGCATCACAAACAAATGCAATCTCAAATGCAGCTATTGCTACGAGCGGCACCTCAACACGGAATACGGCTGTATCGGCGACGACACCCGCGTGAAGATAGCGGACTTCGTCAACAGCCGCGGCGACGCGGACACGGTCTACCTCTTCGGAGGCGAGCCCCTGCTATACAAGGACACCGTGAAATACTACATTGAGACGCTCAGAGCGAACCGCTTTGTCATCACGACCAACGGCACGCTTCTCGACGAGGACTTCCTGAAATGGTGCGAGGGCAAGAACGTCATCATCAATATGTCCCACGACGGCAGGGACTGCACCGAGCGCGGAGCTGATACGGCTCTGCTCGACGCGAACCTGAAGCTGCTGCTGAAATATCAGCCGAAGGCGCTTGTGCAGCTCGTCTACACGGAGGAGACTCTCCCGAAGCTGTACGACAATATCCTGTACCTGAAAGGGCTCGGCGCAAAGAAGGTATCCGCCTCAATGGACTCCTTCCTCGACCCGCGCGACCCCGACAGCTTCGGCGACATCATGCGTGAACAGTGGCGGAAAATAGCCACTATCCCCGACCTCTTCGTATACGAGCTCGCAACTAAGATAGACACCGTCACAAACAAAAAAGCGAACCTCTGCGAGATATGCAAAAAGAAAATATTCATCAACTGGGACGGCAGCTTCTACCCCTGCGTGCAGTTCCAGAATCTGCCCGAATACCGCTGCGGAGATGTATCCGTCGGCATTCAAGCCGAGCAGACAAGGAAAGCTCATCCTGATTATCCCATGCGCTCGGAGCGCTGCAAGGGCTGCGAGATAGCGGAATACTGCCGCAACTCCTGCGCGTGCAGAAAAATGGCGACGACGGGAACTGTCAGAGACATTTCCGAAGCCGCTTGTATGGAGGAACAGGTGCAGATACTTACTGCACTTGAAATAATTGCCAATGATAAAGGAGGAAAGAGACCATGAGAAAATTCACAAAAGAGATATCCGCTCTTTTAGCCACAGTCGCTGTCGGCGCCTCGGTAAGCGCAGCTGCAGCCGCTGCCGAGGAAGAAGCCGTAAGGTCTGAGGGCGTCGCGATGATATCGGACACCGAACTCGAGCAGACGACCACTATGGTCGGCACCACAGTCGCTGAACCTTTTACTACAATTTACGAGGATACGTGCTTTGACTGCGAAAGGACAAACAATTGCTCCGAAATAGGAACTACAACAACTACCACCACCGATAAATGGGACGGCACGACAATGATTGGCACACAGATAGGAACAACGACCACAACTACCACTACCGACGAGTGGGACGGCACGGCTATGATAGGTACGCAGGTGGGAACTACCACGACGACTACTGCCACCACCACCACAGAGCTCGATGATACGTGGTTTGCGGGCGGCATTATGGGTGTTATCTACGGCGACGCCAACGCAGACGGCAAGCTCGGAGTTTCCGACTCTGTAGCGATACTGCAATTCATCAGCAACAAGGACAAATATGACCTCACGGCTGCTCAGCAGAGTGCAGCTGACTGCTACAATCCCGGCGACGGCGTCACAGCAATGGACGCGCTGACGATACAGCAGGTAGACGCAGGTCTGCTCACCGAGTACGACCTCCCCGTATATCCCACGGACTGAAATAGCGAAAAATGCTGAACGAAAAAGCTCAGAAGAAGCGCTTGCTTCCTCTGAGCTTTTTTAATGAATAGCGACCGCGTCACGCACTCGCTGATGTATTGACCTCTGCGGTGACCATACCGCCGCCGCTCGGGACATTTTCGATAGTTATGCCTCCGCCGAGCTTTCGGCAGAGCAGCCAGCAGATGTACAGTCCGAGCCCGAAGTGCGTCTTATCCTCCTCGCTCTCGTCGCGGTAGAAGGGCTTCCACGCCTGTCTCATCGCGTCCTCGGAGAAGCCGCAGCCGTCGTCGGTGACGACGAGCCTCAGCGAGCTCCCGCTGAGCTCAGCGCGGCAGTCCACGACCGTTTTCGCATAGTGCATCGCATTTGCGGCGAGGTTGAGGAAGACCTCCATGAGCAGCTCCGCGTCGGTATTCACGAGGCTCTCGCCGTCGCCGACGGCGGTGAAGCTGAACCTCTCCCCGCACAGGAGCTCGCCGCTCTCGGAGATATGCCTGCACAGCTCATCGAAGCGGACGGGCTTGACATCGGGGATTATATCCTCGAGCTTGTTGACGCCGCTCATCTTTTCGGTGTAGCTTTTCAGCCTCTCGACCTGCGCCGCCATTTTCGTCATAATCTCCGCCTGCTTCTCGGGCGGGAGCTTGCCGCCGCACCTGTCTATCAGCTCCGTATAGCCGCAGAGCACGGTGATAGGCGTGCGGAGGTCGTGCGCGAACGCGGAGTTGAGCCGCTTGCGCTCCTCGAGTGCCTTCCACAGCGTGTAGTTGCTGTCGTAGAGATTGCGCCGCATATCCTCGAACGAGCCGCACAGTCTGCCGAGCTCGTTGTCGGTCGGGCATTCGACCGTGAAGTCGAGCTCGTCGTTCCTTATCTTGTCGGATGCCTTAATAAGCGTATCCACGGGAGACTGTATCTCCCTGCGGAGGAAGACGTGCGCCGTCACCCACAGACACGCCGCCGCCCATATCGGGACGAGCACTATCCGCAGGCAGAACATCAGCTGCGATATCATATAGAACCTGTCCACTATGTAGTCTCTTTCATATGGACCGCTGTCTTCGTATACGCTGAGCGTCCACTTCCCGAGGTATACCGTAAGCCCCTCGATAACGAGAGCTCCGACCGCACATACGATGACACACGGCACGAGATAGCGTACCAGTGCGGACGCAAGCGTCCTCTTTCCTACTTTATCCATTTGTAACCCATGCCCCATACAGTGCCGAGGTGCGATTCCTCGCCGTATTTCGCGAGCTTCGCCCTGAGTCTGCGGACGTGCTCCGCGACGACGGAACTGTCGCCCTCTGCATCGTAGCCCCATATTTTCTCGTATATGCGCTCCTTGTCGAATATCTGCCCCATATTCATCGAGAGCAGCTCGACGATGCCGTACTCCTTCTTTGTGAGGTCGATTTTTTCGTCTCCCACGCTGACCGTTTTCTCGGTGTAGTTGATGACGGTATTGCCGAAGAACCGCACATTTGCCGATGCAGCCGAACGCTGCTCGCGGCGGAGGTGTGCAGCTATACGCGCACCGAGCTCATCGAGCGAGAACGGCTTGATGATGTAGTCGTCGCCGCCCGCGGCAAAGCCGCTTATCTTGTCGGAGTCCTCCACGCGTGCGGTGAGGAACAGTATCGGACAGTTGATATGCTCCCTGAGACGCGCGCAGACCTCGAACCCGTCCATTTCGGGCATATTGACGTCGAGCAGTATCAGGTCGGGAGCTTTCGAGGCTGCCTCGACAGCCTCCGCGCCGTTATACGCCGTGAACACGCAGTAGCCGCTTAGCTCGAGGTAGTCCCTGAGCAGGCTGACCACGTCCCTTTCGTCGTCGGCGACAAGTATCTTGTACATTTTTCGCTCACTTCCTTGCCACTATATATCATAAAAGCGAAGCGTTATGATATAATTGCCCGATATGCAGGAAGCAGATCTTTGATCTGCGTATCTGCAAGGGCATTTTGATAAATATAATGTATGCTTTGCATACATTATATCATAATTCTGTCCAAACGGCAAGCCACGCGGGAATAAACTCCCGTTTTGTACAGCTGTGCCGCGAAACCGCCCGCGGGGGCACCCCGCCCCGTTCAGCGTTCGTTCTTCGCGAGCCTGCGGTATATCATAGCCGCCGCAATGAGCACTGCTCCCGACACGGCGAGCACAGGCTTGCAGCCCTTTATCCCGAAGGTCATCGACATGAGGAAGAACTTGCCGAGCTCCTTTCGCAGGAAGAGATTCATCACCGCGTACATCAGCGACACCATATAGCCGACGATGACATTGTCGGTGACTGCGGCGCAGAAGAAGCCGAGTGCTCCGACGGCGAAAGCTCCCGCGAGAGCTCCCGCGCACATCTTCACGGAGACATCGCACTCATTGTACCGCATATAGCCGCCGAGCGCGAATATCAGCACCGCGAGCAGCACGAACGAGCAGAGCAGACGCATACCCGTCACGATATGGCGGCTCATTTTTTTCGCGCGCACTGTCTCGAGAATGCACTCGTTCTGCTCGGGAGCAAGTATCGGCGTGAACAGGATTATCCCCATGAGGAGCGGCATCATCTCGAGCGGCTGAGCCGACATCTGCGCGGTGAGCTCCGCGAGCCCGAATATGACGGGCGTGACGAGGAGCACTCCCGCGGCGGCGGCGTAATGCGGCAGGAAATTATGCCTTACGTCTGAATATACTATCCTTGCCAAACAGCCTGATGCCATTGAAACGCCCTCCCCTCTTTGCGCTGTAGACTGCGACCGCGAGCAGCATCAACACCATTGATATGACAGTCCAGAACACGCGGCTGAAAATGAACTCGTTCTGCTCCGCGAGGAACACTCCCCTCTCAAAAGGCGTGTTATGACGCGGAACGAGAGCAAATCTGCTCAGATTTCCCGAGAGCTGCATAGAGCCCGCCATTACGGAGTAGAACCATATCGCAAGCTGCGAGAGTATCGCAACAGGCGACGAGAATATCTCCGTCACGAGCACTCCGACCGCCGTCGTGAACATCAGATTCGGCAGGAGCCATACCACAGGCAGCTTGAAAAATGCGAGCATATCCATAGAGTGCCCCTTGTAGACAACGAGCGCCTGTATCAGCGAGAGTATCATCATGGCGAGAACAGGTATAGCCATAGTGAACAGAAGAGCCCCATACCTCGTCAACACAAGTCTTAACGAAGATATATCGCGCGTATAGACAAGCTCATGCATACGGCGCTTCTTGTCTGCGGCAGTCAGCCACGCGGCAGCGAATACGGGCAGTATCGTGAGGTCAATGCCCGTATAGTCACAAAAAAGCCTTGCAAGACCGCGAGTTATCTTGTCCTCCTTGTAAAAATCGTCCTGCTCCGCCTTAATATCCTCCTCCGCCATGGGGACGAGCGAAAAAGTGTACATGAGTCCCTCGGGATTGTATATCGAGCCTCCGCCGACAATATCGTCCACGTCAGCCATTATCTCGACGAAGCGGTCATAGGAAAAGCCCTCCTTGACGGGGATATCATGGAATTGGTACAGCTCCTTTGTAGAGAAGCCCTCATAGTAGGTATCGCCCGTTTCGAGCAGCTTGTCGAAGTCCTCGCCGCTTACTCCCGTTATCTCCTCGAGATAGCTCCTGACCTTCTCGCGCTTTTTCTCTTTGAGGTGGACAGCCTTGTAGAAGCCGTATGGATAGCATTCGTACCTGTTCGACGCAAAATCGCCCATGAGAGAGTTCGTCGCGCCGTCCATGATGCGGTCGTGGTCTTCGACCGCAATGAGCCCCTGTCCGCTGCAAGACACCTCATCGGAGCAGTCCGTCCAGTAATTCGTGAAGAAGAACAGCAGTGACAGCACACAATACACGATGAAAGCCGCCGAGCATACTATCTTTTTGCATTCATGTCTGAACAGCATTACTCCTCACCGCCTTTCATATCGCAGCCATTCGAGCGCAGACAGTACATATAAGCGCCCTCAAGGTCGGGCTCGGTCAGGACAGCGTTGGGCAGGTCGGGCTCGGCGTCGGAGACGATAGTCACGGTGGTATACTCCGCCTGCGCGACCATGCCAGTCACGATGTACTCCTTCTTCACCTGAGCCATGTACTGCTTCTCGATGTTGGCGGTATAGACGTGTCCGCGCGCATTCTCGAGCAGCTCGCGCACAGTTCCGCGCCAGAGAATTTTTCCCTCGTCCATTATCGCGATATTCTCGCAGGTGGACTCCACGTCGCCGACGATATGGGTCGAGAGGATAACGATACGCTCCTCCGCCGTCTCGCAGAGCAGGTTGCGGAAGCGTATGCGCTCCTCGGGGTCGAGCCCCGCAGTCGGCTCGTCGACGATGAGCACCTTCGGGTCGTGCAGCAGAGCCTGCGCGATACCGAGTCTGCGCTTCATTCCGCCCGAGAGCTGCTTGACCTTTTTGTTCCTGTGCTCATAGAGGTTGACCTTTTTCAGCAGTGCCTCCACGCGCTGTTTGCGCTCCTTGGACGGTATGCCCGAGAGAGCGCCGAGGTAGTCGAGCGCCTCGTCTGTTCGCATATTCGGGTACATGGAGAAATCCTGCGGCAGGTAGCCTATCATGGAGCGTATCTTTGCCGCCTCCCCGACGGGCACGCCGCATACAGTGACCTCGCCGCTCTTCATCGGGTGGAGCGCGGCTATGGTCTTCATCAGGGTCGTTTTGCCCGCACCGTTGCGTCCGAGCAGACCGAACATACCCTGCTCGATAGTGAGGTCGATATCGAAGAGAGCCTGCTTTCTCCCGTAGAACTTGTTCATTTTTCTGATAACTATCTTGTTGTCCATAAAGACACCCCTTTCCTACTGTACTCACATCATAACAGGCGAATTTCAACTTTTTATCTGATTTTAAAAAGTTTTTTTGCCGCCTCGGTGAAGATGTGATATAATAGGTATGGAAAATTTTTCCGCGGAGTGTAATATCGCAGGTACTGCGGGTACTAATATACAGATACGTATCGAATACGCGAAAGGGGGGAATGCCGATGAATGAATTCGAGGAGATATACGACCGATTCCAGCCCGAGGTCTACCGCTTTCTGCTGGGACTCACCTGCTGTGACCGCTCCGCCGCAGAGGAGCTCACGCAGGAGACATTCTATCAGGCATTCCTCTCGTTCGGGAGATTCCGCGGCGAATGCAGTATGCGAACGTGGCTTTTTCAGATAGCGAAAAACATCTATGCGAAGTACGTGCGCAGGGAGACGCGGCAGCGCGACATAGCCGCCCGCAGGAGCGACGAGGCTGTCCCTCCTCCGACAGCAGAGCTCGAGCGGCAGGAAATGCTTGAGCGGCTGAGAACGCTGCTGGACGAGCTCGACGAGCCCGCACGCTCGGTGATGCAGTACCGCCTCTACTCGGAGGCGAGCTACGCCGAGATAGCCTGTGTGCTGAATATCCGCGCAAACACAGCGGCGGTGATATACAACCGCACCGTCGCGAAGCTGCGCGCGGCAATGAAAGAGAGGTACGGATATGAAATATGACCACGAGATAATACGCGACCTCATGCCGCTGTGCATAGACGGCATCGCGTCGGAGAAGTCGAATGCGGCTGTACAGGAGCATATCGCGGAGTGTCCCGCCTGTGAAAAGGAGTGGGAACAAATGAAAAAAACGATAAATACAAGCGAAAACGTACCCGTCCCAGAGGACACAAAAAAATACAAGGAGACGGCTAAGCGCGTTCGCAAAAAGAACCGCTGGATACTGCTGAAGGTCACGCTCGGGACGCTCGTCCTCGCGCTCATCGTCGGCTATATCGGCAACTTCATCGACGGCGCGCGCTTCACTGCAAGAGGTGCTGCGAAGCAGTGTATCATGGAGCAAAGCATCGACCACTATGAGACCCCTGTTGAGGCTAAAAATGCGACAAAGCCTAAGCTGACCTACATCGCCACGATAAAGAGCAAGGACGGCAAGGCAGCAGAGTCGTATTTTCTCGAGCATTTTCCCGATGACGGAGAGACATATGTTATCGCGGGAAATGCCGACAGAGACGACATTCTGAGGCTCGGTATGTGGATAGGCGGCGGCACGAGCGGCGGCTGGGCTGTCAAGGACTGCGGTATTTCGATGACGGGCGGCAGCTTCACATATGAGAACGGCGTGAAGTGGTTCGGGACAAAAGCATTCTACGTCACGGACAAAAACGTGAAAAAGATAGAGTTTGTCATGGACGGTCAGACCTACGAGCTGACCCCCGATGAAAAGGGCTTCTGTGCAATGGGCTACGAGCCCTACCCCGAGCCCGTCCCCGACCGTTACATCGTCAGGGAGGGCAAAGCCACCGACGAAAACGGCAAGGTGCTCTACACTGTGCAGTCCGTGACCGAGACCTACGGCAGCAGCGAATTCGAGCATTACGACTGGGTAAAAGCGAGTGCGTGAAGATGTCCGCGCAGATGAAAAAAAGCCGTAAAGGAGCAAATGCTTCTTTACGGCTGTTTCTATTACTTGCAGTATTTTGCGATAGCCTTGCTGACGAATGCGGCAGTACCTTCGCCTCCCGCATTGTCTATACTCTCGCGGAATCTCGGGTCTGCGGAGTACATCTGCCCGAGATACGCGAGCATCTTATCCTCGCAGGTGTAATAATTCCCGTTGATAGTGTCCTTCAGCTTCTTCACGAGAGCCTGCACCTCTTCGCTGTCAGCGGGCTTTTTCCGCATAGCGCCGAACTCCGCGAACACGCTCATCAGCTCATTCGCAAGCGTCCTTTCCTCCTCCGCAGAGCGCGCTCCGCTTTTCTGCTCATACTCGGCAAACGCCTTTGTATCGCCCCATTCAGCCTTTGCGAGTGCGGCAAACTCCTCTATCTGCGTACTGTCAAACGCCTTAAAATCCATAGTCATCTCTCCTTTTTCTCTTATTTCACGGGCGAGCCCGACCAGCGCCTCGAGCCGCTGTATCCTGAGCTCAAGGAGCTCTATCTGCTGTCCGAGCGCCTTATCCCTGTCGAAATCGGGCGCTTCAAGAATAGCCCTTATGTCGCCGAGCGGGAACTCCAGCTCGCGAAACAGCAGTATCTGCTGCAAGCGCTCCAGTGCCGTATCGTCATACAGCCTGTAGCCCGCCTCCGTGCGCTGTGAAGGCGACAGCAGACCTATCCTGTCATAATATTGAAGAGCGCGTATACTCACTCCTGTCAGCTTGCTGACCTCGTTCACTGTCATCATCAGCGACCACCTCCCGTGTAAAATAATTATAAACTATGACGTAACGTCAGGGTCAATACGAAAAGAAAAACTTTGTATATCTGCACAATAACAAGTGCTCGCATTTGTGCAGAACAGCAATACTTGACACGCCGCACATTATGTTATATCATTATAATATATTTTTTTGAAATTTTTCTGTGATATTATGTCAGCTCGTGCGTCTTATGTACAGAAGCCCAGAATACCAACGAAAGGAGGAGAGCCATGCCTGCCGACTTTGACGCGATGTTCCGCGAATACTACGATGACGTTTTCCGCTTTCTGCGCGGACTTTCCGCGAGCGAGCACCTCGCCGAGGAGCTCACGCAGGAGACGTTCTACCGCGCGTTCCGCTCCATAGACAGCTACCGCGGCGAGTCCGAGCTGAGGGTATGGCTCTGCTCCATAGCCCGCAACCTCTACTACTCGCACTGCCGCAAGCAGAAGCACCTCACGGGCGAGGACGTCCCCGAGGACTATATCGCCGACAGCGCCGACCTCACGGAGCTCATCGCAGACAGGGAGCTCGCGCTCCGACTGCACCGAGTGCTCCACACCATTCGCGAGCCGTACAAGGAGGTATTCTCGCTCCGTGTATTCGGCGAGCTCTCCTTCCGCGAGATAGGCGACCTCTTCGACAAGAACGAGCACTGGGCGTGCGTGACCTTCCACCGCGCAAAGACTATGATACAAAATGAGATAAAGGAGGAATCGGAATGAAACTGCCATGTAATGTGATACGCGACCTGCTCCCGCTGTATGCGGAGGATATGGTCAGCCCCGAGAGCCGTGCCCTGACTGAGGAGCACATCGCGGAGTGTGCCGCCTGCCGCGCCGCACTGGAGGCTATGGGAGCAAAGACTCCCGATGTGCAGTTCCGCATGGACACCGCAAAGGAATTCGTGAAATATGAGAAAAAGAAAAAGCGCAAACTTGCGGCGTTTATCGCGGGTGTTACCGCCGCAGGAGTTGCCCTGTACTTCTTCGTACACTTTCTCCTCGTTCTCGGAGTGGTGGGTCTCGTACTGCTGGACGGAGCTCTTGCGCGAGTCAAGGTCGACACCGACCCGTCCCACTACTCCATGTATATGGGTGAGAATGCAGAACAGGAATACCGCACTAAATGGGGCATGGACGAGTCCATCTTCCCCGACGTGCTGACCGACGGCATGGAAGTGCTCGACTACAAAATGGTCTACTACAATCCGTGGGACTCGCAGTTCCTCAGCTATCTGACCGTCACCTACTCCCCCGATGACTACGCCGCCGAGCTCGACCGCCTCGAGGACTGCGGTGATACTCCGTATCTCGGCATCTACGGCGTGACGGGCTTTGCGGGCGAGGACGACCCCATTGCCATATACTCCGACGATTATAACGGCTTCGTATACGCGATACACACTCCCGACAAGGAGAATACCATAACCTATGTCGAGCTCATCTTCTGCAACTACTTCTACGACCTCAAATACGAGAAATATATCCCTCATGAATACCTTCCGCTCGGCTTCGACGCCCACCCGAACAACCCCTACAAGAAAAAAATGGAAAAAAACTGAAAAAACTTTCAAAAACTTGCAGCACTTTCTGTCTCCGCTGCGAATGTTGTTTATGAAAGGTCGACTTTATCACACCGCAAGGAGGAGATGCATATGACAGCAAGCGAGCTGAAAGCCGCTCTTGAGCGCTCGCCCGCAGAGTGCCACCGCGCGCTCATGCAGGAATATGGCAGATATGTATACACTATCGTCTACAACAAGCTGAGAAGCTGCGGAACAAATGAAGATATCGAGGAGTGCGTCAGCGACGTCTTTGCCGACCTCTTCATCAGCTTTGACTACAGCGATGACCACGTCGGAGACGTAAAGGGCTACATCGGTACCCTCGCAAAGCGTACAGCTATCGACTACTACAGGAGGCTCAGTGCCGCAGGCTCGCGCACCGTTTCCGCGGACGACGAGGATATGGCGGAGCTCGCCTCCGATATAAATGTGGACGAAAAGGTGGACAGCTCGGAGCTGCGCCGCATACTCCTCGCGAGTATCAGCAGCCTCGGAGAGCCCGATTCTACGATACTGATACAGAAATTCTACTACGGTCTGAGCTCTAAGGAGATAGCGGAGCACGTCTCTATGACGGCGTCGTCCGTGCGCTCGCGCTGTACGCGGGCTATGGAGAAACTCAGAGCCGCGCTTGCTCAGGCAGGCATCACGAGGGAGGGATAAGCATGAAAGAGAAAGAGCTTTTTGATATGCTGGAAAATGCCGACGACAGACAGATAGACGAGCTCGCGGAGAGCTGTCCCGAGCTGACGAGCGCTCAGCTTGAGCGCATTCTCGCAAAGAGCGAGAAAAAGTACGCGGAAAAGAAGTCCGCAAAGCAGACCATGTCGGGCGAAATGGAGGTCGGCGACACAGTCTCGGGAGTTGAGCGCGTTACGCGCCCCGTGTGGCTCACGCCGCTGTACACCGCGGCTTCGCTTGTGCTCGTCGCGGGACTCATCGCAGGCGGCGCCCTGCTGCTCCGTCACCGCGGAGGAGACAACATCGTTGTGCCGCCCTCGGGTACGGTCACTACCGATGAATCCTCGCCCGTCACGACAACAACGGTAGTATCGGCTACGGGTACGAATACTGCCACTGCCGCGACAACTGCCTCCACAGGCACGCAGACTACAGCCGCCGCAGAGACAACAACTGCAAGCACTGCCGCGGAGGCTGTCAGCACGTCTGCCGCCGATGACGTGGAATTCCAAAAGATAGCATTCGACCTCGCAGAGCGCTCGGAGGAGGTAAATCTGATTGTAAATGAGTTCAACTTTGAGGTTCCTTCTATACCTTATGAGTATGAAACGATATGGTTCGCTTATGATGATGACAGACACGTTGCAGACGGCTTCGAGGGATATAACGGACATAACAACTATACCAGTGAAAACGGCACTGTTAAGGAGATACCTTATACGATACTGTATCATAAGGTCGTTGACAGCCGCTTCCACAGCACTGACGACTTACGTGCATTGGTAAAGAGCGTTTATACCGATGAAAACATTTTTGACAATGAGTATCTCTGCGCCTACGGACCCGATTTAAGCGACCTCGAAGAGGGCGACAAATTTGATACGGACATTATGTGTAATTTCATCGACTATCGCGGAAGTCTCTACTTCCTTGGAAGGGGTCAGAGAGGCTACCTCGGAACATCGTATTTCAAGGAACTGCCCGTGATAATCTCCGACAAGACCGACACGTCATTCACAGCCTATGTCGCGTTTGCAACCGCACCCGAGATAACCGGTAGTCCTGACGATTACGTGATGCGGAGAGGCTGCCACAGGTTCAGCATCGTATTCGACAGCAGTGCAAACGACTGGCGCATAAAGGGTCAGACATACATCTCCTTCGAGGAGTACACCGCCCTCAGAGAAAAGGCAGGCTTATAAACAGAACCGAAAAAGCCATAGGCAAGCTGCTTATGGCTTTTTTTCGGTATCACCTCTACGGAGCGTGGATTGACAAGCGCCTGTCCGTGCGCTACAATAAAAGCAGAGGTGATTGCAATGGATAATGCAGGAACAGGCGCGCTGATACGTCAGCTACGCACCGAGGCAGGGCTCACGCAGAAGCAGCTCGCGGATATGGTCTGCGTCAGCGACAAGGCTGTGTCGAAGTGGGAGTGCGGCAACGGCTGCCCCGATATCTCCCTGCTGTCGGAGCTCGCGGACGCCCTCTCAACGGACGTGCAGACTCTGCTCGCAGGACGGATAGACAAAAACGAAAGCGAGATCGGAAATATGAAAAAGACAAAATTTTACGTGTGCCGTCAGTGCGGCAACATCATAACGTCGACCTCCGAGGCGGCAGTCACCTGCTGCGGGAGCAGGCTCGCTCCGCTCGAAGCGAAAAAGGCTGAGGAGGCGGATATGCTGCGCGTCGAGGACATCGGCGGCGAGCTCTATATCACGTCCGACCACGAGATGACGAAGGAGCACTATATCAGCTTCGCGGCGTATCTCAGCGACAGCTCCGCGGCGGTGTACAAGCAGTATCCCGAGTGGGATATGCAGATAAGAATGCCGCTCGTCCGCACGGGCAGGCTCGTGTGGTACTGCACGCGGCACGGGCTGTTTTATCAGGATATCAGGATAAAGCGATAATTACAGATTCATTACAGTTTGCGCACGGACTTGACAATCCGTGCGCGTTCGTTTATAATGTACTCAGATTCTACGAAAGGAGGGCAGAGCCATGACCGCATTCACACTCACAAAACCGAATACACCAAAAACGCATGGAGTCTGTCCGAATGACGTGTGCTGACATTTCGCACGCTTACGCACTCCCTCGCGGAGTGCTTTTTTGTTTTCGGACAGTCTCGGAAAGGATAGCTATGACAGAGATAATCACACTTGAAAAGGGCTCGGAGCTGTGGGAGCAGACCGCCTCATACGCCGAGCAATGCTCATGGAGGGCGGGCGCGGAGCTCGCACGACAGATGCGCGAGGACTGTATCCGCGGCTGGGAGCGCGTTTTCGCCGCTCTCGAGGACGGAAAAATCGTCGGGTACTGCACCCTCACGGAAAAGGACGAGCTCCCGCCCGAGCAGCCCTATACTCCCCTCATCGGCTTCGTCTTCGTGGACGAGAGCTGCCGCGGACACCGAATTTCCGAGCAGCTCATACGCGCCGCAATCGGCTATGCAGGCAGTATCGGCTTCGGAAAAGTCTACATCATGAGCGGCGAGGTCGGGCTCTACGAGAGGTACGGCTTCGCGGAAACAGGAGAGTTTGAAACGATATACGGCGACAGGGAAAAGCTCCTGTACATCGCCGTGCCAAGCAAAGGAGACAGGAATGGATAAATTCGTATCATACGGCAAGCTCAGCAAAAAAGAGCAGAAAAAGCTCAGTGCCGAGAAGCGCCGCGACTGGAACGGCTTCAACCCCGTAACGCGGGTCGTGCCCGACAGCAAGAAGGTCTACCGCCGCAAGCCCAAGCACAAGGCGGACTTCTCCGAGGACTGAGCGCAGGTTCCGGATAATCATCTGACCGTCCCGCAAGCGGCTACACCCCGTACTTTGTCTTTATCCTGTTCAGCTTATCGCCGAAGGGCTTCGCAAGAAGCGCCAGAAACAGCACGTTCGACGCCGCATATGACGCCGTATACGGTATCGCCGTGAACAGCGCTCCGAGATACAGCTTGAAGCTGAATCCCTCGCCGTACCACAGCACCGTCCATATGTCCATGAAGAACGAGTAGCCGACTCCCGCGAGCGCACCGTACACCAGCAGAAGCCATTTCCTGCACTTGAGTGGCTCTGCGAATATGCCCGCAAACAGCCCTGTCATGCCCCATGCGAGCATCTGGAACGCTGTCCACGGTCCCTGTCCGAAGTAGAAGTTCGACAGCACCGCCGACATCGCTCCGACGAGGAAGCCCGCCTCCCCGCCGAGATACAGCGCCGTGATTATCGTGAGCGCGGATATCGGCTTGAGGAAGGGGATAAACCTCCCCGCAAAGCACAGCGCGGTCATCACCGATACTATCACCAGCCGCCGCGAGCCCGTAGTCTTGCGCTCGAAGCCCGCCGTGAACAGCAGAAGAGCCATTACCGCGACCGCGAGCGAGACAATGATGTGCCGCTTCTGGTCAAAGACGAGTGCGCCTGCGAGCGTTATCGCGGGTATGACGGCGAACGGGACTGCCACCCTTATGACGTTCCGCAGTTCACGACTGCGTATCACTATCATCCCGCCGCCTCCTTTTTGCCGTTCCTGCGGCAGAGCTCCGCAGCCTGCGCGGCAGTGACAGCTCCCTCGTAGAAGCCGCGCGTCATGCGGCTGACCGCAGTCGTGTAGAAGCTGCTGCACGAGAAGAACTCCCGCGGCGTGCCAACCGAGACTACCTGTCCACCGAAGAACATAGCGCACCTGTCGGCGCACTCGGCGGCGAACTCAACGTCATGCGTGACGATGACCGTCGTTACTCCCGAAGCCTTCAAGCTCCGCAAAATAGCGGTCATATCAGCCTTCGCATTTGCGTCGAGCCCCTTTGTCGGCTCGTCGAGCAGCAGCAGTCTCGGCTTTGAGGCGAGCACCTTCGCGAGCGCGACAAGCTGCTGCTCGCCGCCCGAGAGGTCATACGGGTGCTTGTCCATGAGGTGCGAAATGTCGTAGGGAAGCGCTTTTACGTCCGCGCCGCACTCGTCGAGCTCCTCGCGCACGGTGTTGTGCAGGAAGGTCGTCTGCACATCCTGCGGCAGGAGTGCAAGGCATTCACGGTAGAGCGAGCGGTTTCGGTACTCCTTCAGCTTTTTCCCGAACACGCGGATAGTGCCCTTGTAGGGCTTCAGCAAGCCCGCCGCCGCGTTGAGGGTGGTCGTCTTGCCCGAGCCGTTGCCGCCGAGAATGCAGAATATCTCACCCGCCCCGATTCCGAGCTCCAGCCCCTTGATTATGTCCCGCGAATAGCGGCCGTAGCGGAACCAAACGCCGCTGAGTGTCAGCGCCTTTTCCTCGGGGACTGTGTAGTCCTCCGCGGGCAGCGACCTGACATCATTGCGGTAGTTTTCCTCGATATATCGGCGTCCCGCGCGCACTGTCAGCGGACAGCTCCCGCTCTCGCCGAGCTCCGCATACAGCCTCGCCGCCGCAGGCATCCCGCGCAGGAGCTCCTCGCGTCCGCGGAGCTGCGTGATGACCTCCTCGGGAGCGCCGTTCGCGGCGAGCCTCCCCTGCTCCATTATCATCAGCCTGTCGCATATCGGCACGACCTCCTCGAGGCGGTGCTCCGCCATTATCATGGTCAGCGACATATCCTGATTCAGCCGTTTCAGCGCCGCGATGAAGTCCGAGGCGGCTATCGGGTCAAGCTGAGCGGTCGGCTCGTCGAGTATGAGGATATCGGGCTGCATGACGAGTACCGCCGCGAGATTGAGCAGCTGCTTCTGTCCGCCCGAGAGCTCTGCGACGTCCCTGTCGTACCAGTCGCCGATGCCGAAATAGCTCGCCATTTCGGCAGTTCTGCGGGCTATCTCGCTCTGCGGGACTCCGAGGTTCTCTAGCCCGAATGCGAGCTCGTGCCAGACCTTGTCGGTGACTATCTGCTGCTCGGGCTGCTGCATGACGAAGCCGATTTTTGCCGCAGATTCGCGGTCTGCGAGCTCTGACAGCTCCTGTCCGCAGAAGAGTATGCGTCCCGTGCGCTCCCCGAGCGGCGTGAGCTCCCGCTTGAGCATCCGCAGGAGCGTGGATTTGCCGCTGCCTGTAGCTCCGCAGAGCACCGCAAATTCGCCCTTTTCGAGCGCGAGTGTGACGTCCCTGACCGCGGGCGCCTCACATTTCGGGTACGTGAACGTCAGATTTTCGACTGCAAGTATCTCCACCTCAGGGACACCTCCGTTTCAATGAAAATTGGCAGGAGCACGAGCGCTCCGTAGGCTATGGCTCCGCAGATGCCGAGCGTGCCCGATACCGCGATGTCGATGCGCGGGTAAAACGTGAACGCGAGCGAATCTGTCGCTATCGCGGCGGCGGTCACTCCGAGCAGAGCAAGCGTCACAAGCGTGAAAACGCCGTCAGCCGCCGTGAATCGGAAGCGGCGGAGCTGTGACCGCCTGCCCGTACCGTAGCCGCGCGCGGTCATGCTGTCGGCGGTGATGATGCCGTTCTCGAGCGCCCACGTCGAAATTATCGAAAATACGCGCATACGTCCGCGCAGGTCGTCGACGATGTTGTCCTCGCTGTAGAGCCCCATTGCCTTCTGCGCGTCGCTGACCTGCTTCGCTCTCCGCGCGAACATCGGCACGGAGCGCAGCGCCATTGACAGCACGAGCGCAAGCTTCGGCGAGAACGTCCCCGCCACACAGAGCACCTTCTCGCTCGTCATTATCTGCGTCAGCGAACGGAACCAGTACAGCACGCCGACTATCATAGCCGCCGAATTTACGCCGTATAGCAGGGCTTCGAGCGTTATCGGGCGGTCGTTGAGCACGAACATCACCGTTGCACCGTTGTGCGAAACGAGCGGATTCGCGAGCGCGAGGACTGCGAAAAGTGCGATGAAAAAAATGTGCGAGCGCAGATGCTTCGTGCCGTTTCGGACTGCGAAGAACAGCACCGCTCCCGCGAGCGATATCGCCATGAGGAGCGGGTGTCCGCAGAACATCGCCACTCCCGTGACGCTGAAAAACCAGACCGTCAGCGCGACGGGGTCAAATTCCGAAAAGCTCCTCATTCCTCGTACACCTCATTCAGGTCGCGTCCGAGCTCGCAGGTGTACAGCCACTCGATGACGTCACCGTCCGAGAGGACGTAGTCGCCGCTGTTGCGCGAGGGCGAGATGCCGTTGACATGGTACACCCAGCCCGATAAATCGCCGAAATCGAACTCGTACAGGTAGTTTATGCCCGCGACGTATATCATGCTCTTCGAGCCGCCGTGCGCGTCTATCTGCAAGCCGTAGGTCTGCGCCGCGTCGGTGAGGACGTCGTAGACTGTGTCGCCCGCCTCGATATCGAAGCTCGTCACGGGCAGGATAACGCCGTCCTCGGGGATGTACTCGCTGTCAGACTTGCCGACAGCCGTGTCACAGCGTATCTCCATAGTTACCGTACCTACGGCGTTTTCCTTGACTGCCGACGAGCCGTAATACTCGTCTGCGGAGCGTATATCCGTCACGAGGACGATGATGACTCCCGCCGCGGCAGCCGCTCCGACGAAGAGGAAGTTCTTGTAGCTGCGCTTGCCGAGAGCGAGCAGCAGCACTGACAGCAGCGCTCCCGCGCCGATGATGACGAGAATGGCGACAGGCTTGTAGCCGCCGCGCGTGTTGTCGGAATTTGCCGATATCACGGCTTTTGCGGTGGTCGGCGACGTAGTTGCAGACAGCTCCGACGAAGCGGCGGTCTGTACTGCCGAGCCTGCCGCCGTTACGGTCGCTGTAGACTTGACAGAAGCGGAGGTGTGAGCAGTAGAGCTCCCCGCCGATACTGCTGAGGAGGTCACGGTCGTCGTCGAGCCCGACTCCGCGGAATTACGTGCAGTCGTGACCGCGGAAGCTCCTGCCGCCGTAGTCGCAGGAGCGGTAGTATTCGGCGTATCACCGCCATTTGGCAAAAGCTCGCGGCGGTTGTCCATGATGTAGAGCGAGGGCTTGCCCTCGAGCAGGCGCTTGTACGCGACGAAGGAATACATCGCCTGAATCGTCGCTGTTTCGTTGAATCCGCCGCCTGCCTCGTGGCAGTAGCTGCCGTCGGCGAGCCGATACGTCACCATGCTGTCGATTATCGTATTGCCGTCCTTGATGAAGCGGCTGTCCTCCTGACAGTCTATACCGAGCGCCGAGAGCGCGGTCAGCACCTGCGCAGAGCTCTCGGGATTCGGCTTGCCGAAGCCCTTGTAGCCGCCGTCGTCCATCTGCTTGCGCGAGAGGAAGTCGAGTCCGCGGTCGACTGCCGCCTCCACGTCGGAGCGCTCGTCATACTGCGGAGCAAGAGCCTGTATCGTCATCGCGGTGACGTCGATGTCGCCGTAGTCGCCGAAAAGCGCCCAGCCGCCGTCGGGATATTGCAGGTCGAGGAGCTCGTCCGCGACCGACTCCGCCGTGTAATCTCCGCAGGTGTAGCCGTTGTTGAGGACGTGGAGCCCGTATATCCTGCTCATTATGCCGTTCGCGCCTATGGAATCGTCGAGTATGTCGGCGATGTAGCTGTCGGAGCTCCCCGCCGCACACAGCGCCAGCGCGAGCTTCTCGCGGGTGGTCGCCGAATGTATCGTATTCGAGCTGATATAGCTTCTGAGCGCGCGCTCGTAGGAGTCCATACCGCGCACGCCGTCCTGACTGAGGGCGATGATGTACCACTCGGACATCGTCCCCGCTTTGTCGGTGAGATAGCCGTCTATCCACTCCTGAACGTCATCCGCGCCCGATTCTTCGAGCTTATATGCAAGTATACCGCCGATAAGGTCATCGACCTCGTCGGCGGTATATTCATAGCCTGCGGCTCTTATCGGTACGAGCGCGAGCGACAGTACGAGCACTGCCGCCCACGACATCAGCCCTCTCAGAGCTTTAGTTCTCATGCTTCTTTCTCAGCGAGAATGCTGCAAATACGCCTGTTCCGAGGAGAACGAGCGATACTGCCGCGCCTGTGTCGCCAGTCTTGGGTGACGTTGTTCCTGCGGCTGTAGTAGACTTTGCAGTAGATGTGGAGGCTGTAGTTGTAGCTGTAGTAGTTGTGGTAGTAGTGGTTGTCGTAGTCTCAGTCGTAGTAGTTGTGGTCTCCTCGCCCTTTACGTCAGCGATGAGTACGGGCGGGATGAGTATCGAATCGCCGTCGAGCGTTGCGCTGACAGTGAGCTTGCCTGCCTTGTCGAGCTTGACCTTAGCCTTGCCCTCGGCGTCTGTCTTGACATCTGTAGCCTCGCCGTCGATAGTGATAGCTGCGTCCTCGACTGCAACGGGCACGAGCTGGTAGTTCTCGTCGAAGGAAGCGCGCTTGAGTGTGAGCTCGAGCTCATCGCCCTGCTCAGCCTCAGCAGTGTTCTTGTCGAACCAGCTGTAGTATGTGGTGTTCCATGCGTTGGGGTCGGGATAAACGAAGGCGTTGAGGTAGTCGCCTGCCTTGACGGGGTCTGTCAGACCCATTGACATCGTATTATTGAGGTAGTAGCCGTAGCTTCCGCCGTTCTCTGTTCCCCAGAGCTTGTCTATCGAGAGTCCGTACTGACCCTCAACAGCCTTATATCCTGCCTCTGAACCGCCGTCGAAGAACTTGTCGTGAGCACAGACGAGCGCATCGTTGATAGTGAGCTTGCCGTCGCTGTCGGCGTCTGTAACGGCTACGGACTCCTGAGCGACCGCTATCTTTCCGTCCTTGTCGGAAATGGTTACGAATACGTCAGCGGACGTCTCCTCAGCGAATGCTGTGATGCTCATTGCAGAGCAGGTGATGAATGCGGCAGCAGCCGCGGCGATGAATTTTTTCATGATGACCTCTCCTTTTCCGAATTGTTCCACGTGGAACAACTCTCTGATGATAGGGCAATAAAAACGCTCTCCGTCAAGGAAAGCGGCAACGGATATGACTTGTAAGCCCTTTGCGGGTTCAGACGTTCCGTTTTTCACTGTCCAAAAACGTGAATATCCGCATACCTGACGAGCGACCCGACTCGGACACGCGTCCACACGGTAGTGACTGCTGCGACGGATTCTCACCGCACTTCCCTCAGCTTCAGGCTGCAACATATATTATATCACGCGCTCACAATATTGTCAAGACGGAGCTTTCAGCCGAACGCCGCGTCCGCTCCCTCCTACATTTTGTTTCGAGTCAGAGCAGGCGATACCATATATTGTGACGCGGGATTTCGTTTGTAATAAATAATAAGAAATTGTGGACGATGTGTAAATTTTTGGAAATTTTTGTTGCGTTTTTACAGAATGTGTGTTATAATTGTGTAGGAATCTTATACATATTTGCTATTCGCATTATTGTTAGGTCAGGTGATAATATGAGAGACCAATACTCTATCATTTTTATTTTCCTGATAATAGCGCTCGGAGGCTGCTCCTTAGCCGCTCTGAAGTCAAAAAAAGCAATCGGCTCGACGGTGTCGCTGTTCATGGCATCTGTCACTCCGCCTATTATCGGAAACCTTATTATCGTCCGCTCGGGGACAGAGCTCCCCGCATCAATAGGATATTACATATACTTTCTCGGCATGGACCTCATGATATGGTCAATGCTGAAATTCGTCGTGGAATACTGCAATTACAAGTGGAAAAAAGGCAAGCTTCGCGCCGTTCTCGAGATATTCCTCACGGCGGATATACTACAGTACGGCTTTGACCTCTTCTTCGACCAGGCGTTCTCCACGGAGCCGATAAAGGTCGACGGCTTCAACTACTACCGCCTCGTGCCGCACATCGGTCAGGCGTATCACCGCGCCGTCGTATACGGCATCCTCGTCGTGATACTGATAATGCTTCTCGTCAAGACGATACGCTCCTCGAAGGTATACTCCGAGCGCTACTCCGTCATTTTCGGAACGCTCGTTTTCGCGGCGCTGTGGCAGACCTTCTACATCTTCTCGCGTACTCCCGTAGACCGCTCAATGATAGGCTTCGGCATATTCGGTCTGCTCATATTCTACTTCTCGCTGTACTACCGCCCCATGCGGCTCCTCGACCGTATGCTCGCGAACATTGCCTCGGAAATGCCCGAAGCGCTGTTCTTCTTCGACTCAAACAACAAGTGCATATGGGGCAATAAGCCCGCTCAGGAGCTCACAGGGCTGACCGATGAGACCATAGACAAAGCCAATGAGGTGCTCGACGCGAAGTTCGGCGATTGTACGGGCAAGCCCGACAACTGGTTCTCGGGCTTTACGCTCGGGACGGACGACGACGCGCAGTATTACGTCATCGAGAACCACTACGTCACCGACGACCAAGGCAAAACTGCGGGCTCGTTCCTCAGTATCCGCGACAACACCGATGAACAGCGCAAGCTCAAGCGTGAGCTGTACAACGCCACGCACGACAGGCTCACGGGACTGTATACCAAGGAGTATATGTTCCAGCGCATCAGCGAGATGCTCCACAGCTCGCCCGATGTGAAGCGCTATATCCTCTCGCTCAATATCCGCAACTTCAAGATAGTCAACGATATATTCAGCCCCGAATTCGGCGACAAGGTGCTCATTTACCTCTCGGAGCGCATCCGCGCCAACCTCACCGACAACAGCATTTTCGGCAGGCTCGGCGGCGATGTTTTCGGCGCCTGCGTGCCCGTCGACGAGTTCGACCTCGACGAATTCGAGAAGAGGCTCTCGACCTTTAAGGTCGCTGATATGGCTGTTGAATACAATATCCTCATCCACGTCGGCGCCTACGAGATAACCGACAAGGATACCGACGTCGCGGTAATGTTCGACCGCGCTCACCTCGCCATACAGACGATAAAGGACGACTACCACAAGCACCTCGCGCTGTATGACGACAATATGCGCCAGAAGGTGCTCTGGGACCAGCATATCACGGCTCAGCTCTCCGCCGCTCTCGCAGACGGTCAGATACGTCCGTATCTTCAGGCGATAGCCGACACCAACGGCAAGATAATCGGCGCAGAGGCGCTCGCAAGGTGGATTCACCCGACCGAGGGCTTCCTCTCGCCCGCCAAGTTCATTCCCGTGTTTGAGAAAAACGGCATGATAGTCGAGGTAGACAGGTACATGTGGAGGAGCGCCTGCGAGATACTCGCGCGCTGGCAGAAAGACGGCATCGACCTCTTCATCTCCGTGAACATCTCCCCCAAGGACTTCTACTTCATGGACGTCTCCGCCGAGATACAGGAGCTCGTGAAGCAGTACGGCGTCGAGCCTGCGCGGCTGAGGATAGAGATAACCGAAACAGTCATGATGACCGATATCGAGAACAAGATGAGGATACTCGACGAACTCCGCAAGGCAGGCTTCATCGTAGAGATGGACGACTTCGGAAGCGGCTATTCATCGCTGAATATGCTCAAGGATATGCCCGTCGATGTGCTCAAGATAGACATGAAGTTCCTCAGCAGGACGGAGGATGTGCTCAGAGCGCAGACCATAGTCCGCAACATCATCAACCTCTCCGACGACCTCGGCATCTCCGCGCTCACAGAGGGCGTCGAGACCGAGGACCAGTACCACGTGCTTTCGGATATGGGCTGTCGTATGTTCCAGGGCTATTACTTCTCAAAGCCTATCCCCGTCAGCGAATTCGAGAGCCTGTATCAGTCAGGCATCAAATCATTATAAGCAAAAAAGCCATAAGGAAGCAGGAGCTTCTTTATGGCTTTTTAAGTGAATAGTTACCGAGAGGGCTTGACCGCTTTACTGTCAAGCCCTCGCTTTTATTTCAGTATCTCTTCGAGGTCGTATCTGTGCATATTCAGTATCTTCTCGAAGCGGTCGCGCGGGAGGGGCTTGTCGAAGATGTAGCCCTGCGCGTACCGACAGTGGTTCGCACGGAGTATCTCTATCTGCTTCGTCGTCTCAACGCCCTCGGTTATGCATTCAAGTCCGATATCCAGCGCCATTGCTACAACGTGACGGTACATCAGACTCGTTACGCTCGATTCGTTCTCGTCGTCAGCGGGAAGGAAACAGCGGTCTATCTTCAGCACGTTCCACGGTATCTCGCGGATGAGGTTCAGCGACG
Source organism: Anaerotruncus sp. MC2020 (assembly GCA_000701945.1). Classification (GTDB taxonomy): domain Bacteria; phylum Bacillota; class Clostridia; order Oscillospirales; family Ruminococcaceae; genus Ruminococcus; species Ruminococcus flavefaciens_B. The sequence continues at coordinate 322,695 of KL370841.1, read as the reverse complement.
AATAGCCCATTCCGAAGTCGTCGACGGAGGTGTATATCCCGAGCTCCTGCAAGCCGCTGACTACGCGCTTCAGCACGCGGAACTCTACGTCGGTGGTAGTCTCGGTCAGCTCTATCTCGATGTACTGGTGCGGCACGTTGTGGGAGTCGATGATGTCGATGATGTGCTGAAGCAGGTCGATATCGACGAGGTGCTTACGCGAGAGATTGACCGACGTGCGGACGGGCTCTATGCACGCGTCGAGCCACCTGCGTATATCCGAGCAAACTACGTCGAGGATATAGAAATCAAGGCGGCAGATGTCGTTGCCCTGCTCAAGGACGGGGATAAATTCAGCGGGAGAGATGATGTCGTCGCCGTGAATCCAGCGGCAGAGAGCCTCCGCACCGATGACCTCGCCAGTCTCGACGTCGACCTTCGGCTGATAGAACACCTTGAATTCCTTCTTGCTGATAGCAGGCTCAAAGAGCTGCATAATGCGCATATCATTGTCCTTTTTCTTCAGCATATTCTCGCTGTAGTAGGTGATGGACTCGTTGCCAGGACGCTTTGCGGACTGATACGCGCTGAGTATCTTATCCATGATATCGCTGGCGTTCTCGAACGTGAAATCCTCGGGGATATGGTATATTCCCGCGCTCGCCGAGACAAGCACGCGCTTCTCGTTCTCTCTGTCGTAGTATATCGGCACTCCGCGCAGTATCGACGTTATGTGCTCGACCAGCTCGTTGCGCAGCAGAGCGATGAAGCTGTCTCCGCCGAGTCGGCTGACGATGCCGTCGGTGTCGGCTATCGCCGAGAGCAGCTTGTAGAAGTTGCGCAGGACAATGTCGCCGTTCGAGCGTCCGATGTCCTGATTTATTATCGAAAAATGGCGCATATTCATCATCAGCGCCGAATAATTGCCGTTCAGCTTGTTCTGTCCGTAGAGGTTCTCGACCTGTCGGAAGAAGGCGCGGCGGTTCTTATAGCCGAAGTCATCGTAGAAGCCGAGCGCCTCTATCGCCGAGGCAAGCCTGTTCCTCGCAACGAAGCTCAGCAGCTGGAGCACGATGAGGTCGAGGCGCTTGAGGTCGCACTCCGAGAGAGGCTCCTCGTCCTCGGCGCGGTAGATAGTGCCCTTGATAACTGCCTGTGATTTTGTAACGATTCGGTGATATATTATAGCAGGACCGCCCTTGCCGTTGTCGTAGTCGATAATTATCTCGCCCTCGCCTATTTTTTCCTTATTCTCGTTCGTATAGAACTCCGTCACACCCTTTGATATGCGGAACATCTCCGAGAGCTGAGTCAGTATGGCGACGAAGCGGTCACGGTCGAAATTCTCTATGTTGTTCATTTCCTCTACCATCTGCTCAAACAGCGCATAGAATCTGTCGCTCGGTACAAGGTTCATATCTAAGCCTCCCTTCACGGCTGATAATTGTTCAATGTCTGGGCAACAACCGCCTGAAGGAGGTTGTTGAGGACACTTTAATTATAACACATAAACAAAAAAATAGCAACCTTTTTTTGATTTTTATTCAACTTCTCACTTAGTGACGCATTATGTGCGCCGTCTGCAAACGATATAGTTTACCGCGCGGAGATTCACGAAAAAAAGAGCTCCTAAGAGCTCTTTTTCTGTTCGCATCTTATGATGAAATACAGCAGTCCGACGGACGCCGCCATCATGATGACCTCCGTTATCGGCTGCGCCCATATCATGCCTCCGAAGCCGAAGACGCAGTCCAGTATCAGCAGCAGCGGCACGTACAGTATCAGCTGCCGAACCAGTGTTATCGCAAAGGCGTAAACGGGCTTGCCCATGGCTTGGAACGACATACGGCTCATGGAGACCGCTCCCACGAACGGGAGTATGCACATCAGCGTGCGGAGCACCCTGCTGCCCGTGGATATGACCTCGGGCGTATCGGAGAATATGCCGATGAGCAGCGGCGCAAATATGCCGAACACCGCCATTATGCAGAGCTCCACGGCGCTCACTGTCAGTATGCCCGCGCGGAGCACGCTCATCATGCGCGAGTAATTCTTTGCGCCGTAGTTATAGCCCATGAGCGGCTGAGTACCCGCCGCAAAGCCCTGATATACGTAGTTTCCGAGCGAGAGTATCTTCTGCGCGACGCCCATTGCAGTGACGGTCATCTCCCCGTATGCGACGGCGAGGTTGTTGTTGATGATGTAGGCGGCGGAGGTAAGGAGCGTCTCGAGGGTCGCGGGTATGCCGACCCAGAATATCTCCAGCAGTATCTCCCACGTAGGGCGGATGTACCTCACGCTCGGGCGCAGGATAGTTCTGCCGCTGACGTAGAAACACAGCGATATGCCCATGCTGACGGCGTTGCCGAGTATGGTCGCGAGCGCCGCTCCGCGTATCTCCATGCCGAGGAGGAATATGAACACGGGGTCGAGGACGATGTTCGTCACCGTGCCCGCTATCATGCCCGCGATAGAGTGCTTGACCGAGCCCTCGCTCCTGAGAAGCTGCCCGAATGTGTAGCTGCCCATAGTGAAGACGCTGCCGAGCAGGATAATCAGCACGTACTGCTTCGTGAAGCCGAAGGTGTTGCTCTTTGCGCCGAGCAGCCGCACTATCTGCGGGAGAAATGCCACTCCCGCACCCGCGACTATACAGCTGTTGAGCACCGTCAGCGCAAATCCTACAGTCACGGTGTGGCACGCCTTTTCCCTGTCCCCTGCTCCGAGGCTGCGCGCGATGAGCGACGATGCTCCCGCGCCGACCATGTTCGATACAGCGACCGATATCATCATCACGGGGTACGCGAGGTTGACCGCCGCGAGCTGATAGTCGTCGCGCATGAGCCCGATGAAGAAGGTGTCGACGAAGTTGTACAGCACCATTATCATCATACCCGCGATGAGCGGCACGCCCATTTTTATGACCGCCTTTGCGGGCTTCTCCTGACTGAGGACGTAAATTCGCTTGTCTTCCTTGTTTTCCGTCATAGCATCACCTGTCCGCAGTCACGGTCATGCAGTCTTTGCAGTCTGCTCGGGGTATTTGTTGAACAGCAGCTTCAGCAGCACGGGAGTGACGATGCTCGACACGATTATCAGCAGTATCACCGCCGTGAAGTAGGACGAGTCGATGATGCCGAGCCCGAGCCCCTTGTTCGTGATGATGAGCGCGACCTCTCCGCGGGTCATCATGCCGACGCCTATTTTCAGGCAGTCCGTCCACCTGTAGCCGAAGCACTTTGAGACAAGTCCGCAGCCGATTATCTTGCTCAGCAGAGCCACGACAACGAATCCGACCGAGAAGAGTATCATGCTTGTGTCAACTCCGCTGAAATCGGTCTTGAGTCCGATACCGACGAAGAACATCGGCGCGAAGAACATATAACCGTTGATGCTGACCCTGCGGTCGATGTACTCGGCATCGCGGGTGTTGCAGAGGATTATGCCCGCGATGTATGCGCCCGTGATGTCGGCGATGCCGAAGTATTTCTCGGCAACGAACGCCATGACGAGGCAGAGTCCGATAGCTATTATCGGTATGCGGCGCGTGTGCGAGTGCTTCTCGTCGTACCACTTGAACAGCTTGTAGAATATGTAGCCGAGTATGACCGACAGCACAAGAAACAGCACTATCTTGCCCGTCACGAGGAGGGTGTTGCTGTCGGGGTCCTTGAAGCCGAGGACGAAGGTCAGCACGATGATGCCGATGATGTCGTCGATGATAGCGGCGCTGAGTATCGTCTGCCCGACGCGGCTTTGGAGGTGTCCCATTTCCTTCAGCACCTCGACCGTTATGCCGACCGAGGTCGCGGTCATGATACTGCCGATGAAAACGGCTTTGAAGAAGTGGTCGGTGCCGACTGCCGCGAAGCCGTACATACCCATATAGAGGAGACTGCCTCCGACGAGCGGCACGAGGACTCCTACGCACGCGATGATGAAGGCGGCAAGTCCCGATTTTTTGAGCTCCTGCAAATTCGTCTCAAGTCCCGCGGAGAACATGATGAGTACGACGCCTATCTCCGCCATCATGCTGATGAACTCGGTAGGCTTGACGACGTTCAGCAGACACGGTCCGATGACGAGTCCCGCGATTATCTCTCCGACGACCATAGGCGCTTTCAGCTTCCGCGCGAGCAGACCGAAGAACTTTGCGCATACCACTATCACAGCGAGGTCGCGGAGAATGTCAATAGTATCCAATTATCTCATTCCCTTTCACGAAAATAAAGAGAGCCTCGGGCTCTCCGTCTGATATTATAGCACATCGGAACCGAAAATGCAAGCCTCGCGCTCCCCTTCCTCTCCTAACCCCCATTTGCCGACTTTTGCTTCTTCTTCGCCGTCCATCGACGGCTGGCTTTGGAAAATAAAAGGCTTTGTTTTTGATATTGCTTCCCACCGAAAGCAGACTATGCCGTTTGTACAGAGTAAGCGCGCGAAGCAAGCGGCAACGAAGCTGGGGGCTCGGGGGACTCTGTCCCCCGACAGGGTGTGGGGCAGAGCCCCGCAAAAAAAAGCGGGAAATCAGGCTGCTTGCCCCTTCCCCGCCTTTGCTTATTTCATCAGCTCGTCAGCCATAGCCTCTATCTGCGCGGTGCTCTCGGCACTGAGCGCAGCCTTTATCGTCACGGTCGTATCGAGCCACGTGATGTTCTTCGACTTCTCAAACTTTGCCTTTATCACCCTCGCAGCCGTGGGAGCCCACGTGCCGTTCTCGATGATACCGATAGTGCGGTTCTGATAGTTCCTCTCGATGAGCCAGTCGATGTACTGGTTCATGAACGGGAACACCTCGCCGTTGTAGGTCGTGGTCGCGAGCACCAGCTTGCCGTAGCGGAAGCCGTCCTCGACCGACTCAGCCATGTCCTCGCGCGCGAGGTCCGCTATAGCGACCTTCGGGCAGCCCTTAGCAAGGAGCTTCTCACGCAGGAGCTCCGCAGCCTGCTTTGTATTGCCGTAAACGGAGGTGTAGGCGATAAACACGCCCTCGGACTCTACGCCGTAGCTCGACCACGTATTGTACAGGCCGAGATAATAGCCGAGGTTTTCGGTGAGCACAGGTCCGTGGAGCGGGCAGATGATGCTGATATCGAGCGCCGCCGCCTTCTTCAGCAATCCCTGCACCTGCACGCCGTACTTGCCGACGATACCGAAGTAGTAGCGTCTTGCCTCGCAAGCCCAGTCCTCGTCAGCGTCGAGCGCCCCGAACTTGCCGAACGCGTCAGCGGAGAAGAACACCTTGTCGGTGCTGTCGTAGGTCATCATGACCTCGGGCCAGTGTACCATGGGAGCAAATGTGAAGCTCAGCTCGTGTCTGCCGAGCGAGAGCTTGTCGCCGTCCTTGACGGTGAGGGCGTTCTTTATCTCGATGTCGGGATAGAAAGCGGAAATGAAAGCGAATGTCTTGGCGTTGCCGACTACAGCCGCATTCGGGAACTCCTTGAGGAAAGCGCCGATATTTGCGGAGTGGTCGGGCTCGACGTGCTGGACTATGAGGTAGTCGGGCTGTCTGCCGCCGAGAGCTTCCTTGAGGTTGGCGAGCCACTGCTCGGAGAAGTTCTTGTCGACCGTATCGAGCACGGCTATTTTTTCATCGGCTATCATATAGGAGTTATACGCCATGCCGTTAGGCACGTCGTACTGTCCCTCGAAAAGGTCGAGCTCGCGGTCGTTTACTCCGATGTAGAAGATGTCTTTTGTTACGTTGTTCATTTGTTTTACCTCTTTCCGTTATTTTCCGACGTGACCCTCTACTGCGGGAGCCTCTGTCGTGAAGTTGGTCTTGGGGATATAGCCTACGACGTCCTTTGTCTTGACGAGCAGCCAATCGCCCTCCTCCTTGTAGACCTCAGCAGGGAAATCGGGGTAGGCGTAGCCGTTGAGGTACTTGTCATTGGGCGAATTGAAGATATTGATGTACTCCTTGCCCGTCGGCATTTTTATCCAGCCCGTGTAGAGGACATCAAGTCCGTCCACAGACACGGGGACGTAGTCATTCTTGGAAGCGGGCTGTGTAGTCTCCTCGCTCTGCACCGTCACGGACGTGGAGCGCTTTCTTGCGGGCTTGTCGTCGCCGTTGCAGGAAACTGCTCCCGCACAGAGAGCCGCACACAGCAAAGCTATCATAATTTTTCTCATATTTGACCTCCTGTCAGATAGGTTGGTTCTATCATTATAACATATTTTGCGGGAAATGTCAAAGAAGAGCACCGTACTCAGCTTGCCGCTCGTATGATATTCCCCTGAATCATATCCGTTCCTTCCGCCGTTTTGCCTTCGGCTCGCCGAGAGTGTTCTCGTAGCTGAGCCGCAGGAGCGCCTCTACCTGCTCTCTGTCGGCGCTGCTGCCGAGCAGCAGGGACACCCACCGCTCCTTGTTCATGTGATACGCGGGAAATATCCCCTCGCACATCAGCAGCGAGCCCGTCATCATCGCTCCGCACTTGACATTCACGATGTCGACGCGCTCGGAGCTCTCCAGCCCGAGCCTGTCCGCGGGTATCCTCATTATTATAGCGTACCATTTGCGGTTCTCGCTGTGGCGGAGCACTGCCGCATCAGGAGTAGACTCCCAGAGGTATTCGGGCTCGGTGCCGTACGTCAGAGCTGCAAAGCACAAAAGCTCCTCGCGGGAAATACCGCTCATTTCTTCTCGCCCTCTCCTTTTGTCCACTCGGTCACGGCTTTTCTTCGTCTCATTCTCATGTAGATGCCGTTGCATATCTCGCAGTCCACGTCCGCGCGGTGAGCCCCCTTCACGGGCAGCTTCAGATACGAGGCTACCTTTGTCTGCGTCTTGCACTCGAGCTCGGGCAGAGCCTTCCGCACATATCTCAGCACGTCCACGAAATCGTTCCTGAAATACACCCCGTGACATTCGAGCAGTGCGTCGTAGATGAAATTGACATCGAAGTTGACATTGTAGCCGACGAGGATATCCTCGCCTATGAATTTGCTGAAGTCAAGTATCGCGTCGGATATCGGCGGGGCGTCCTCGACCATCTCGTTCGTTATTCCTGTTATGTTCGTTATGAGAGCGGGTATCCCCTTCTCGGGCTTCACGAGCGTGTGAAAGCTGTCTATCTTTTTGAGCTGTCGGTATCTCACAGCCGAGAGCTCTATCACCTCGCAGTCCGACAGAGACAGACCCGTCGTCTCGATATCGACGACGCAGTAGTCCTTCGGCAATATCAATCTGCTGTGACCCTTGTTGACTCTACTATCTCCCATGGCTTCCTCCTTGTTTTATTCATGTCATCATTTTATATTATAATACGACGCCGCCAAATTGTCAAACATTGATTGTTCCACGTGGAACATCAGTCCTCACTTTCACAGGATAAAGCCGCGGTATCAGAGCCGCCGAGGCGGTGGAAAGCGGTTGAGAGTTCAGCCCCTCCCCCACTCCCCTACCCGAAAAATCGGCGGGTATGAGCTGTTGACGGAGCACGGGGGAGGTGCAGAACTTTCGACACTTTCAACACTGTAAGCCGCCGAACCGCCACGATTTGCTCCGTGCTCCGACAGAAAAAACAAAAACAGCGGCGATGAGCCCGCCGCTGTTTCATGCTCCCCCGCAGATAAAACGGAGGGTAAGATATTACTATTTGCTGACCGAGTGATTGAGCGTCCGTACCGCGGGCAGAGCCGCGATGAATGCGATGACAACATTCAGAGCCGCAGATATCACGAGCGTGATGACACCGAAGTGGAACTCCGTGCGCTCTAAAACGAAGCGCATTATGAGCTGGTAGCCGACCACGCTGACGAGCGTGCCGCCGACCGCCGACACCGCCGAGAAGAGCAGGCTCTCGAGCACGACTGTCCCCGTGAGCTGCCTCCGCGTCATGCCGACCGCCCTCATCATGAGGAGCTCCCGACTGCGGTTGAGGGCGCTGGTGTTTATCGTGTTCATCATCGAGACGATGCCGCAGAGCCATATCGAGAGCATGAATATCACAGCTATCTCGACAATGGTCTTGATGAAGTCCAACAGTCCCGTGCCCGTCTTGAATTCGTCGTAGACAGTGTCGCTTTCCGTCAGCACTGAATTCAGCGCCTTCTTTGCGGCGGGATAGCTGTCGGAGTCCCTGACGGTCAGGTACATATTCGCGTACATATTCATTCCGCTGTTGAGCAGCTCCTTTGCGTAGCTCATCGGCATGAGGATAACGTTATTGTAGCCGCAATGGGCTATGCCGGCTATCTCAATCTCTATATCTTTTTCGGCGTCGGTGAAGGTCATGGGCTCGGAGAAAGCCTCGTAGCCGTAGCCGTAATCGGTCGAGTCCTCGTGATGTCTCTGCGGGAGTAGCAGCACGGGCTTGCCCATTGCCTCGAACTCCTCATAGCTCATGCCGAGGACGTCCGCATAGCTTGCTTCCCTATCGCCTGAGCCGTTGAAATCGGCGAGGCTATCGAGCTTATACTCGAACTCGCCCTTGTTCATGGTATTGATGTTGACAGAGTGACCGAACTGGCTGCCCGAGCCCATAGCCGACATAGCCTCGAGGTTGCTCTTGCCGAGCTTTTCAAGCTCCTTCCTCTCGAAGTATGCGCCGGCGTGGCACTGGTACTTCACGTAGGAGAAATAGCCGCTGTCCATGACTTCCTTTTCGATGTCGTCGATGCGGAGAGCGTCGGTGTGGACGTAGAAGTCGGAGCGCGGCTCGTTAAGGTCTATCTCCTCACGCAGCTCCACATAGAGCGACGCTCCGAGCTGTAAGCAAATGGTGAATATCAGCACTCCGAGCCCCATAGCTACCGATGATATCAGGAAGCGGCGCTTGGTGCGGAGGATATTCTTGAACGTGTAGCGCACCATGAATCGCTTGGAGCTGAGATTGAGCTTGGACTTCTTTTCCTTGTGCTTGCGCTTGGACTTCTTTTTGCTCTTGGGCTTGCCGTAGTTCAGCGCCTCCACGGGCGAGAGCTTCCTCGACGCCCACATCGCGGAGGTGTAGGTGGAGATGAATATGCCCGCAAGACACAGCGCCGCGCATATCAGCAGAGTAACGGGGCTCGCGTAGAATTCGAGCACGTCAAAGCCTATGCTGTTGAGCGAGCTGAACACGTATCTGCACGCGAAGGTGTTCAGCACGAACACCGACAGCGCCACGCTCAGGAACATCAGCGCCGTGCGGAGCTTCTGCCTCGTCACATATTTGAGCGCAAGTCTGAAAAGGTGTTTCATTTCAGCGTCCCCTCGCTTTCCGTGAGGATGCCGTCCTGCATACGGAAAATGCGGTCAGCCTGCGCCGCAATGGACAGGTCGTGCGTGATGAGGATAAGCGTCTGCGCGTACTTGCGTATCGAGCTTTTGAGTATCTCGATTATCTCGCGGGAGTTCCTGCTGTCGAGGTTGCCCGTGGGCTCGTCCGCAAGTATGAGCTCGGGCTTGTGTATCAGCGCCCGCGCGAACGCCACTCTCTGCTGCTGCCCGCCCGAGAGCTCGCTCGGGTAGCTCCTGCGCTTGCTCGTCAGACCCGTCAGCTCGAGCAGCTCATTGAGGTACGCCATGTCGGGCTCGGTGCTGTCGAGGTTGAGCGGCAGTACGATGTTCTCCTCCACATTGAGCACGGGGATGAGGTTGTAGCTCTGGAAGATGAAGCCGATAGAGCGCCGCCTGTAGGTCGAGAGCTCGTTGTCGGACTTCCGCGTCATCTCGTCGCCATTGAAATAGACCTTGCCCGAGGTGGGCGTGTCGAGCGAGCCGATGACGTTGAGCAGAGTGGTCTTGCCGCTGCCGCTCTCGCCCGTGACGGCGACGAACTCCCCGCGCCGAATCTCCATATTGACGTTGTCGAGCGCCATGACCTTTGTCTCGCCCTCGCCGTACTGCTTGAAAAGCGAATCGGTTTTGATGATAATGTTGTTGTCCATAAATAGACCTCCTTTCTTTATGAGGTCATTGTAGCACAGTAATCTTACGCTAAAGTTACAAAATGAAGGTCATCACAAATTTTGTTCCGCGACCCTCCTCGGAGTAGACGGTGATGTCGCCGCCGTGCGCGACGGCTATTTTTCGCGCTATGGAGAGTCCTATGCCCACGCTCGTCATATTGCGCCCCTTTGTCGCCCTGCCGAAGCGCTCGAACAGCCGCGGTATCTGCTCCTGCGGGATACCCCTGCCGTTGTCGCTGACGGACAGCCTCACCGCCGACGGCAGAGCCTCCGCCTCCACGCGAATCTGCGAGCATTCGGAGTGGTCGACCGCGTTCTTGATGATGTTCTCGACCGCCTCGCAGAGCCACGCCCTGTCGTGTGCGAACTCTATATCGGGACAGCTCACCTCCGCCGCAATGCCGCTCTCACGCAGCAGCGGAGCTATGCGCTTGACCGCCTCGCTGCACGTCTCCGCAAGGGACTGCGGCTTCATCTCGTATTCGACCGCTCCTGCGTCGAGCTTGGCGAGCTTCAGCGCCGCGAGGACGAGCTCCTCCATGCCGTCGACGTTGCCCGTCATCTCGTCCGTGAGCTGTCTGCGGCGCTCGGGCGGGAGGTCGTCCACCTCCGCGAGTATGTCGCTGTTCAGCCGTATCACAGCGAGCGAGGTCTTGAGCTGGTGGGAGAGGTCGGCGAGGAAATCCGCAAGCCCGTTCTTTGCGTCGGTGAGCTGTGAGTTGATGTGCCCGAGCCGCCGCGAGGTCACGGCGACGCTGTCCGAGAGCCGCCGCACGCAGCTCATATCGTCGCCGATGACGGCGGGCGTGCTGCCGAGCCGCTCCGAGAGGTCGAGGCACTGCACGCGGACGCGCTCTATGCCGCTGTACACGCGGAAGAGCTGGGAAAGTCCGAATATCAGCCAAAGCAGGTCAGCCGCCGCAAAGGCTCCGAGTCCGAAGAAGAATACCTTCATTCTCAGCTCGCCGTAGCCTCCCATGAGGCGCGGGCTCATGTCCGCAGTCACTCCGAAGCCCTGCGCGAGCTCCGCACCGTGCGCGATACAGTCCTCGTCGGGGACGTCCGTGAAGCGCTGCCCTGCGCTGAAAGCGAGGGCTCCGTTTATGCGCTCCTGCATGGCGGCGTCCGCAATCACGCCCGAGAGCAGGTACCATGCTCCTGCGAACAATAAAAGTATGACCGCGAACATCAGCAGCATACGCCTCGGCTCGCGGTTATTTATCAGCTTGTCTGTTCTGTCCATTTGTAGCCAACACCTCTCTTGGTGATTATCTGTCCCCTGCCGTGCTCCTTCAACTTGTCGCGCAGGCGGCTGATATTGACGGAGAGGGTATTGTCATTGACGAAGCAGCCCTTTGAGTCCCACAGATAGGCGAGAAGCTGCTCACGCGTGAGGAAGCGCTCGCGGTTGAGCATGAGGTACTCGAGCAGCTTCTGCTCCACCGCGGTCAGCTCCATATCGGGAACTTCCACGGTACACCTCCGCAGTACGGCACGCACGCGCGAGAGCAGTACCTTCAGGCGGAATGGCTTGGTGATGTAGTCGTCGCCGCCGAGGTCGAGCCCGCGCAGGATATCTGCCTCCTCGTCGTAGGAGGTCAGGAAGATTATCGGTATATCGGAGGTCGAGCGTATTGACTTGCAGAGCTCAAAGCCGCTTCTGTCGGGGAGCGAGACGTCGAGCAGGACGATGTCAGCCTCCGCGAGACGAGCCTCCGCCTCATCAGCCGAATAAGCCTGTATTACGCTGTGCCCGTCCGAGCCGAGCGCGAGAGCGATGCTGCCGCTGAGGGGCAGGTCGTCCTCGACGAGAAGGATATTCGCCATTTTGCACCTCCGTGATGATACTATGTGAGTATTATAGCACAGAATCATGACAATATCAAGCAATGGCTCTCTCAGGAAGAAAAACGGCATAGTATGCCGCGCGGAGATTGCTTCCGCTTTGAAAAATTATGGCGCGAAATATGGGGTCAGGGGTACTATGTACCCCTGCAGGGTCTGGGACAGCGTCCCAGCAGAGTCCAGAGACAGAGTCTCTGGCGGGTCAAGGGCAGAGCCCTTGTTTGAAAAAAGGAGTGTTTACATCAAAATTTCTCGGGCATAATATAACAAAGAGGTGATATTATGCTCGGATTCATTCTCGGCAGCATTTTCGGCGGCAGCGTCGGAGTCCTCGCAATGTGCCTGTGTGTGGCAGCAAAGTGGGGCGACGGAGGGGAGTCCCCTCTGACTGATTCTCAGGTTACTAAATACGAACCGTAAATTTTCAGCTCGGTAGCCCGCTTTTTTCGTTGAAGGAAGCGGGCTGAATTTCTCACTATCAAGTATATAATTTACTCTTTGTAATATCCATAAAAAAATTTGAAAAACGTAGTATTTTTTAAGACTATTTTAAGAAAAGTGTTCCATAATATAGGCAGAAAAAGATGAACGTGAAAAAATTACAAGTGAAAGAGGTGAGTTCTGTGATAGAGATGGCGATAGGAGTCCTCATAGGCGGGACAGTCTCATTATTTTCATTCTGCCTTTGCGCAGCGGCAAAGCAGGCAGATACGCAAATGCTCGACAAATAGACTTTCATTTCTTTACACCCGACCTTTCCTAACATGAGAAAGCGGCTGCAAGTTTTGTACTTGCAGCCGCTTTCTTTATATCTGTTACTTCTTTTCGGGAACCTTGATGATGTCCTTGCGCATATAGGGCTGGAGCGCCTTGGGTATGCGGATAGAGCCGTCCTCGTTGAGGTTGTTCTCGAGGAACGCGATGAGCATTCTCGGAGGAGCAACAACTGTATTATTGAGCGTGTGAGCGAAGTATTTGTTGCCGTCGTCGCCCTTGACTCTGATGCCAAGTCTGCGAGCCTGAGCGTCACCGAGGTTCGAGCAGCTGCCGACCTCGAAATACTTCTTCTGTCTCGGCGACCATGCCTCAACGTCAAGGCTCTTTACCTTGAGGTCAGCGAGGTCACCCGAGCAGCACTCGAGCGTGCGGACGGGGATATCGAGCGTGCGGAAGAACTCGACTGTGTAGCTGTAGAGCTTGTGGAACCAGTCCATGCTCTCCTCGGGCTTACATACGACTATCATTTCCTGCTTCTCGAACTGATGTATGCGGTAAACTCCGCGCTCCTCGATGCCGTGCGCGCCGACCTCCTTGCGGAAGCAGGGCGAATAGCTGGTGAGGGTCTTGGGGAGCTCGCCCTCGGGGATGATAGTGTCGATGAACTTGCCTATCATCGAATGCTCGGACGTACCGATGAGGTAGAGGTCCTCCCCTTCTATCTTGTACATCATGCCTTCCATTTCAGCGAAGCTCATAACGCCTGTAACGACGTCGCTTCTTATCATGAAGGGCGGGATATAGTAGGTGAAGCCCTTGTCTATCATGAAGTCGCGGGCATAGGAGAGTATGCACGACTGGAGCTGTGCGATGTCGCCGCAGAGGTAGTAGAAGCCGTTGCCGCTGGTCTTGCGGGCGCTGTCGAGGTCGATGCCGTTGACCTTCTCCATTATGTCGACATGGTAAGGAATCTCGAAGTCGGGCACAGCGGGATCGCCGAACTTCTCGACCTCAACGTTCTCGCTGTCGTCCTTGCCTATCGGTACGGAGTCGTCGATGATGTTGGGGATAACGAGCATTATCTGACGGATATCGCCCTCGAGCTTTACCTCGAGCGCCTCCATCTCCTCGAGCTTTGTGCCGAGCTCGGATACCTCAGCCTTGACCTTCTCAGCCTCGTCCTTCTGACCCTTAGCCATAAGACCGCCAATTTCCTTGCTCTTTACCTTGCGCTGGTTGCGGAGGCTGTCGCACTCCACCTTAGTCTCTCTGTACTGCTTGTCGAGCTCAACGACCTTGTCAACGAGCTCGAGCTTCTCGTCCTGAAACTTCTTCTTGATATTCTCCTTGACGAGCTCGGGATTTGTTCTTATCAGCTTGATATCTATCATTTTTCCTTCTCCTTAATTATTCATATTATAGATTCCGTCAGCAAGTGCTTTGAGGTCGTCCATATCGTAGAACTCGATGACGAGAGTACCCTTTTTCCTGCCGTGGTGGACTTCTATCCTGCGTCCGAGAGCCTGCTGAAGGGAAATTTCGACCTCTTTGTAAATGGTGTCCTCCTTCTTGGGCTTGGACTCCTTCCGCGAGTTCTTAGCATCGGCAGCCTTCTGAGCGAGGCGCTCTATCTGGCGGACTGTAAGCTCACCCTCTGACGCACGGTTCGCAACAGCAATGAGCATTTCCTCGTCGTCGAAGCCGAGCAGAGCCTTTGCGTGACCTGCGGAGAGCGTCCCCTCCTCCACCATTTTCAGCACGCGCTTTGGAAGAGCGAGCATTCTCACGGAGTTAGCGACCGTTGAACGCGACCTGCCGACCATCTGCGCGACCTTTTCCTGAGTCATGCCGTACTTGTCGATGAGCTCCGCGTAGCCGCACGCCTCCTCGACGGGGTTGAGCTCCTCGCGCTGGAGGTTCTCGATAATGGCTATCTGCATAGCCTCGATATCGGAGAGCTCGCGGATAGTAACGGGAATCTCGCTGAGTCCGAGCATACGCGCCGCACGCCATCTGCGCTCGCCCGCGACTATCTGATAGCCGCCCGTACTGAGCGGACGGACGAGTATCGGCTGGAGCACGCCGTGCTCGCGGATAGATTCCGCGAGGGCTGTGATAGCCTCATCACTGAAGGTCTTACGCGGCTGGTCACGGTTCGGCTCGATATCCGAAAGACGCAGGGTCTTTTTGACCTGCACGTCGCTGGTATTATCGTTGAAGAGCAGGTCAAGACCCGCGCCTAAACCACCTTTTGCCATTTTATCATCCTTTCGATTTGATAAGCCATTAGCTTTAGTTATGAGCTAACCGCACAAAATCATTTTTTCTTTTTCTTCTTGTTGAAGTTAAATATGCCTCTTCTCTTCTTCTTCGGGAGCTCAAGCGGCTCGCCGAGGAGCTCGAGTCCGAGCAGGGTATACGAATCAGCGCCCTTCGAGCCCTTATCGTAGTAGACAATGGGCTTGCCGTGGCTGGGAGCCTCGGAAATACGCACATTTCGGGGTATCCTCGTCTTGAACACCTTATCGGGGAAGTACTTCTCGACCTCCGCGACAACATCATTCGCAACATTGAGTCTGCCGTCGAACATCGTGAAAAGAATGCCTTCGATGTCGAGCGACGGATTGTAATTAGATTTAACTATCTTTATAGTATTCACAAGCTGAGACAGTCCCTCGAGTGCGAAAAATTCGGCAAGCATGGGTATCAGCACGGAATCAGCGGCAACGAGAGCATTTATCGTCAGCGTGCCGAGTGCAGGCGGACAGTCGATGAAGATGTAGTCGAAGCAGTCCTTGAGCACGAGAACCTGCATTTTCAGGCGATTCATGCGGTTTTCCATGTTCAGGAGCTCGACCTCAGCGCCCGCGAGGTTCTCGTTAGCCGGGATAACGCAGAGGTTATCGAACTCGGTCGCAAGAACAGCGTCCTGAATGCGAGCTTTTCCTATAAGAACGTCGTAAACAGAGACCGCAACGCCCTTTTTCTTAATACCGAAGCCGGTCGAAGCGTTTCCCTGCGGGTCGATATCGATGCAGAGCACCTTTTTGCCGCGCTGACCGAGATACGCCGCAAGATTGATAACAGTGGTAGACTTTCCAACGCCGCCCTTCTGATTTGCGACGGCAATTACCTTACCCATACGTTCACCCTCCATTCATAAAGTAATACTATTATAACACTTTCGGGAACGAATGTAAATACTTGCGGACTTATTTTCGCCGAAAAACACAAAAAAATGTTCCACGTGGAACATAAATCACGCAGAAAAACGCGCAAAAATGTTCCACATGGAACAATTTCAAGCAAAACAGCACACAGCGATGTTCCACGTGGAACAATCACGTCCTCTGAATCGGTATGCGGACACGGTACTCAACGTAGTCCTCACCCTGAATTTTCCGCGAATCAGCGAGGATTCCAGCCGCCTGCATGGTCTCGACAGCCTTATTGATAGTGTTCACGAAAATTTTCACATTCTGAAACACCTTCGACCGCTTTTTGTAGCTATGCTTCTCGCGGACAGCGCCTATGTAGTCCTCAACGAGCTTTTCAGTCCTGTCAACATTCAGGTTGTTCGTTACGACCTTCTCGAGGATGACCAGCCTCTCCTCGGGACTTGCGAGCTTCAGCAGAGCACGCGAATGACGCTCCGTAAGCCCATATTTCGCGATTAGCGCGCGCTCGTCGGGAGTCAGGCGGAGCAGTCTCAGCTTGTTGGCAATCGTGCTCTGTGCCTTTCCGAGCTTACTTGCCGCCTCTTCCTGCGTCAGACCGTAGTAGCTGATGAGCTTTTCTATAGCCGCAGCCTCGTCAAAAAAGGACAAATCCTGCCTCTGGATGTTCTCGACAAGCGCAAGGATTGCGGAATCACGGTCGCTCAAATCGTGGATTATACATGGAACGCGCTCCAAACCGCACAGCTTAGCGGCTCGGAGGCGGCGCTCACCGGCAATCAGCTCATAGCAGTCCCCTGCCCTGCGAATGGAAAGCGGCTGTAATATGCCATTTTGCGCTATTGACTCGGAAAGTGCCGAGAGCTCATCATCAGAGAAAGCGGTTCTCGGCTGATTAGGGTTCGGGACAATTTTTTCAATGTCGAGCTCAACAACTTTGTTTATCTGCTTTTCTTTTGTAAAATTCAGTAAAACGGGCATTTTATCTCCTCCAATGTTTTTTCTGCTTCAATTCTAACATTGTCGGGAAATAAAATCCATAAAAATATTCCGCCAAAAATCGACGTTTTAGCGGAAAAAGTGAATAATTATTCATTTTTCAGAGTGGTTTCTTTTTTATCTGAGCGCTGTTTCTGGGATATTTTGACGGGGTTTGCGATATCTTTTTCACGAGCACAAGACGCCTTCCCTCATCGTCAATCTCGTAGTCGATAACATCACTCAGTTCACCACCGAGCAACTCGATTGCCCTGCTCGCAGATTCAATATCTTCACTTGGACCCTTGAGCGAAATGAAGGAACCACCCACCTTCACAAACGGAATACAATACTCGGATAGCGTCGACAAATTTGCAACTGCACGCGCGCAGGAAAAATAAAATTTTTCGCGATATTCCGTCATTTTTGCAATATCTTCAGCTCGTCCGTGAACGAAGTCTGCTTCAATATCAAGCTTATCACAGAGCAGTTTAAGGAACGTTATCCGCTTGTCAAGACTGTCAAGAAGAGTCAATTTAAGGTCGGGACGAAATATCTTCATCGGGACTGACGGAAAGCCCGCACCGGTCCCGACATCAATAATAGAAGCACCCTCAGGAACAGAAAAAAAGTTTAAGGGAGCAACACTATCAATGAAATGTTTCACAAGAATATCATGCGGTTGAGTGAGAGCAGTCAGATTCACTTTCTCATTATATTCGACAAGAAATTCTGCATAAATATTCATTTTTTCATATTTTTCATTGTCGAAATTGGCAATATTATTCTTGGAGAACTCAGTGCAACATAATTCAAAATCAGGAAGCATACTCTCACCTCTTCTCTTTGTGCAGCCACACAACCAGCATAGAAACATCAGCGGGAGAAACTCCAGAAATACGAGAAGCCTGACCAATGGATACAGGCTGAATCTTGTTCAGTTTCTCGGCAGCCTCGAGACGAAGCCCATATACTTGCGTATAATCAGTATTTGGAGGAAGCAGCTTTTCTTCAAGTTTTTTCATCTGTTCAATTTGCTCAAGCTGCTTACAGATGTAGCCTTCATACTTTATTTGAAGCTCCACCTGTTCACATACATCATCAGGCAGGTTTGGACGCGCCTCATCAAACTGAGCAATATCGTTATAATTCAGCTGCGGACGTCTGATAAGGTCAGCAATCTTGCAACCGGTTTTAAGGGGTGAAGTACCCATCGATTCTAAATAATTATTCAATGTTTCACGTGGAACAATGGTCGTCGACTTAACTCTCTTTATCTCTGCTTCTGTCTGTTTGAGCTTCACCTCGAGCATTTCAAGACGTTCATCACTGATAAGACCAATTTTATGACCAATAGGCATAAGGCGCTGATCTGCGTTATCCTGCCTGAGAATAAGCCTATATTCGCTTCGCGAAGTCATCATTCTATAAGGATCAGAACAGCCTTTGGTCACAAGGTCGTCCACAAGCGTACCGATATATGAGCTCGCACGGCTCAAAATCAAAGGCTCTCTCCCCTGAATTTTAAGTGCAGCATTGATACCCGCGACAAGTCCCTGCGCTCCAGCCTCCTCATAACCTGAGCTACCATTGAACTGCCCAGCGCCGTAGAGTCCCTTAACCTTCTTAAATTCGAGAGTCGGAAGCAGCTGAAGCGGGTCGCAGCAATCATACTCAATCGCATAGGCGGGTCTCATAATCTCAACATTTTCGAGCCCCTTTATTGTGCGGAGAAATTTCAGCTGAACGTCTTCCGGAAGTGACGAAGACATTCCCTGCAAATAGTACTCCTCTGTTGACAATCCCATTGGCTCAACAAAAAGCTGATGCCTTGGTTTATCCGAAAAACGAACGACCTTGTCCTCGATTGACGGACAGTATCGAGGGCCTACACCCTCTATTCTTCCACTGTATAAAGGGGACCTGTCGAGGTTTGAAAGTATCACTTCATGTGTATTACTATTTGTATAAGTAATATAGCAGCTAACCTGATTTTCAAGACCGTCTGTAGGAGTTTCAAATGAAAAAGGGACTATTTTATCGTCGCCGTCCTGACGTTCCATTGCAGAAAAATCAATACTTCGTTTATGAACACGACACGGAGTTCCGGTCTTGAAACGGCGAAGCTCGATACCATTTTTTATTAAACTTGCAGACAATCCCCTGCTCGGGAGAGCAGAATCAGGTCCACTTTCGTATGAAAATTCACCAATATGTATCTTTCCTTTGAGGTAAGTACCCGTTGCAATGATGACTGCCTTGACCGAATACTCAGCTCCGAGTGATGTTCGCACGCCTGTTATCTGACCGTTTGTGCAGACAATTTCTGTAATTTCAGCCTGTTTTACATACAAATTTTGCTGTTTTTCGCAGACCTGTTTCATATAATTATGATACTTAACTCTGTCAGCTTGCACTCTGAGACTGTGGACCGCAGGACCTTTTCCGCGATTTAGCATACGACTTTGAATGAAGCAGGCGTCCGCCGCCTTACCCATTTCTCCTCCGAGAGCATCTATCTCACGGACAAGATGCCCCTTTGCAGTGCCTCCGATTGACGGATTACAGGGCATATTCGCAATCTGGTCAAGCGATATCGTGAACATAACAGTCCTGCATCCGAGACGTGCGGAGGCAAGCGCAGCCTCGACTCCGGCATGACCTGCGCCGACGACCGCAACGTCAAATTCTCCCATTTTATATGACATATGAACTCCTTAATTGTTCCACGTGGAACATTATTTACCTACACAGAAGCGCGAGAACACCTCATCAACAACAGCCTCTGTAATTTTTTGTCCGGACAACTCGAGCAGCGACTGCTCCGCATCATCGAGAACGACATTGAGCGCATCGTACATTTCACTGCTTTCAATGATACCGATTCCCTCGTCAACAGAACATATAGCGCGTTCGATGCACTGCTTCTGACGTTCGTTTGAAGCAGTTGCAACTGAAAACGACTCCGAATTAATTAAGAAAAGCTCTTTGACAGCGTTCTCGAGCTGCTCAATTCCTTCATTTTGCTTGGCAGAAATATATACTATATGTTTAAAAAACTGACTCAGTTTTTCTGATTCAATGAGCTGTTCGCGGTCTGATTTATTGACAACAGCAATGCAATTTTTATTATTAATTTTATTAATTAAATTAAAATCGTCCGCCGACAGAGGACAGTTTCCGTCGAAAACAGCAATAACAAGCTCAGCATTTTTTGCAGTTTTCTCTGCAATATCAATGCCGATACCCTCGATGATATCCTCCGTATCGTGAATACCCGCCGTATCTGAGAGGCGAAGCACGATATCTCCAAGACGGACAGTCTCCTCGACAACGTCACGCGTCGTGCCCGCAATGTCAGTTACAATGCTCCGCTCGCAGCCGCTGAGGCAATTGAAAAGTGTCGATTTACCGACGTTCGGACGTCCAACAATAGCAGTCGCGACGCCCTCCCGCAGGATACGTCCGCTGTCATAATTGCGAATGAGCGAGGCGAGTTCCCCGCGGATAGCTGTAAGCTCCGATTTAATCGCAGTTGGCTCGATTTCGGGGATATCCTCGTCGGGATAGTCAGTCCACGCCGCAATGCCGCTGAGAATTTTCAGAAGTCTGTCCGAGCACTCGCGCGCCTTTTTGTACGCCGCACCCTCGCGGAGCTGCTCAGCCATGCGGAGCTCAGCCTCGCCGCGTGCCGATATCACGTCCATTACAGCTTCAGCCTGCGTGAGGTCGAGCTTGCCGTTGAGGAATGCGCGCTTCGTGAATTCGCCTGACTCAGCGCTGACTGCACCGTTTTTCAGAGCCGCGCGCAGTATGCACTTTGAGACGTACAAGCCTCCGTGGCATGATATTTCGCAGGTGTCTTCGCCTGTGTAGCTGTGCGGAGCGCGAAATACTGTCAGAATGCAGTCATCGATGCGCTCGCCGTCATCGTGAGCGATGCCGTAAGCGCAGGTGTAGCCTTGCATTTCGGCGACTATTTTCTCGCCGTAAGGACGGAAAATCTTCTCCGCGACTGCAAGCGCACGCTCGCCCGAGATGCGGATAACTGCGATTCCGCCGACGGCATTCGGAGTCGAAATTGCGGCAATTGTCGACATTTTATCACTTCCTAAAGCGGAACGCCGAGGACGGCGTTCTCTACGATATGGTTCATTCGTAAATTTGTGGGCGGATAGTATCCCCCTACATATACAGGTAGGGGCGCACCAATATGTGCGCCCCCATTATTCATTAATTTACGGGACGCTGTCCCCTACAATTGGCTCAGAGCTCTATCTTGCCGTAGAGTCCGCCCTCCATGCTGTCCTCGGGCTTGGGCTTCTTGTAGTCCTTCTCGAACGAGGTCGAGAGGTCTATTGCTCTCGGCTCGAACGGCTCACGTCTCTCTCTGCGGCGACCGTTGCCTCTGCCGCCTCCGCGTCTGTCGTCGCGTCTGTCTCTGCGGCGACCGTCTCCGCCGCCTCTTTTCGGGTTATTGGAGGAGATGATAATCTTTCTGTAGGGCTCCTCGCCGACCGAGCGTGAGGAAACGCCTTCAATCTTGGAAATAGCGGAGTGGATAACGCGTCTCTCGTAGGGATTCATGGGCTCGAGGGGCTGACTTCTGCCTGTTCTGAGCACTGACTTAGCCACCTTGTTTGCGAGCTGTTCAAGGGTCTCCTTGCGCTTGCTTCTGTAGCCGAGGCAGTCTATAGTGATGCGGAAATAGTCCTTATCGCCCTTATTAGCGATGATAGAGCAGAGGTACTGGATAGAATCGAGGGTCTCGCCTCTTCTGCCGATGATAGTACCGTTATTGTCGCTCTCGATGTTGATGACAGCGCCTGTCTCGTTCTGATATACCGTGAACTCGGCGTCGATGCCCATTGCACGGAGAATGCTTGTGATGTAATCCTTAGCTATCTTGACCTTGGGGTCGTACTCTGACTCGTTCTCTATGAGAGTGAACTTATCGAGCGAGAAGTCCTCCTCTTCCTCTGCGGGAGCTGCCTCAGCTGCGGGAGTCTCTTCAACCGCCTCAACTGCAGCAGCAGCGGGAGCTTCTGCCTCAATAACGGGCTCTGCAACGGTCTCAACGACCTTCTCTGCTGCCTCTGATACTGTCTCAGCAGCTGCGGGAGGGATAACTGCGTCATAAGTAGCCTTTACCCTTGCGTCCTTAGCACCGAGTCCGAGGAATCCGCCTTTTTTGCCTTCTTCAAGTACCTCGAATTTGATGTCGCTCACACTCTTGCCGAATTTCTGAGCTGCCAGATTCTTTGCTTCCTCGACTGTTTTTGCTGTAAAAATCTCAGTCATTTCTATAACCTCCTATTTAAGCCTGTCTGAGACAAGCCTTATTATTCTTCGTCATTATCATTGGAATCGTCGTATTCGTCGCCGTACTTTTCAGCCATACGTCTGCGCGCTTCCTTTATCCTGTCGCGGTTCTGCTTGTTCATCTCGGAACGGGATATCTTCTCGCCGTTCTCGTCAACTCTGAGAGCATTCTGCTGCTGCTCGAGGTTAGCCTGCTGCTCCATCATGCGCTGCATGAAGGACTTCTTGTTCGGGTGCTTTTCGGCGTATTCCTTAGCCTTCTGCTTTTCCTTCTCGTTTATCGCGACTATCCTGTCCTTGGTGAAGTAGCAGTTGAGCGCGAAGGTGATAAAGAAGCTGAAGAGCGAGGAGAATATCCAGTAGAAGCCAACGCCCGCGGGAACCTCGAACGCTATCCATACAGACCATACAGGCATCAGGAGTGTCATAGCTGTCATACAGCCGCCGCCTGCCTGCTGAGCCTGAGGATTAACCTTTTTCTGATGTATCTGTGAATATACCGAGAATATGAGCTGTGCAAGACCTGCGAGGAAGGGGATACAGAAGAGGATGATAGCCTCTCTGTTCCAAACCTCGGGATGGAACTGCGGTGTTTTGCCGAGATTAGCGCCGAATACACTGAACGTATCGGAGAAATCCGAAACCTTCTGGAAGAAGTTCTCGGCGAAGTCAGTGAACTCGGAGGGGTGCTTCTCGAGCGCCTCTGCAGTGAGAAGCTCACTTCTTAGGTTGCCTGTGGAAATTTCCTTGCCGTTATTCACGTCTCCGAACTTTACTGCAAGCTCAGAAGCCTTTTCTATAGCGGCAACTCTTACCGACTTGGTGATGTGAAGAATGTGGGTTATCGGCTTGTATACAACGTCGATAACGCCGAAGAGCAGGAACATCTGCACGAACATCGGCAGACAAGAGCCCATGGGGTTGATACCCTCCTGCTGATAGAGTTTCTGCTGCTCCTCCTGAAGGCGCTGGGGGTTGCTTCCGTAAGCCTTTTTGAGCTTTTCGAGCTTAGGCTGGAAGAGCTGCATTCTTGCCGCGTTCTTCTGGGTCTTGTAGTTGACGGGGAAGAGCAGCAGCTTTGTCACCAGCGTAAAGATGATGATAGCGATAGCATAGTTCGGCACTATCTTATAGATAAGGCTCATCAGATAGCCGAACGGTATACCTATAAGGTCATATAAGAAATTCAAAATTTATCCTCTCCATTGTGCGAATCAGTGTCAGATTTTCTCTCATGCGGAAAGTTCTCGTAATCATACTTTTTCACTTTAAAGGTAAACTTATCGGGGACATAGTCTATGCCTCCCATAGACCACGGATTGCAGCGCAGTATCCTCCACGCAGCAAGAGCCGAACCTCTTATCGCTCCGAAGCGCTTGACCGCTGTGAGAGCGTAGCTGCTGCAAGTGGGATAATACTTGCATTTCGGCGAGGTCAGGGGAGATATGAACCTCTTATAGAACCTTATGAGCGAAATGATGATATATTTCATTTTATCTTTTTGGCGATCTTCTCGATCTCGCTGACTCCGTACTTCTTCATATACGCGCAGTACTCGTCCGATTTTATCTCGCAGATGTGTGCGCGCGCTACGATAACGATGTCTATCCCGACGGGCATATTTATCTCGCACTCGCGGTAGGCGAGGCGGATAAGGCGTTTAGCCCTGTTCCTGTGGACAGCGTTGCCTATCTTCTTGCCTGCGGTTATTCCGAGGCGGTTGAAGGGGCGTCCGTTGGGGCGGACATATATCACGGAATATTTTGAGGGGATATAGCGTCCCCGTTTGTACAGATTCAGGAAGTCCTTATTATCCTTGAGAGTTTCCGTATAAAGCATAATTTTTTCCATATGAGCCAATAGCCGTAAGCCCTTAGCCTTTAGCTAATGTTGTCTGCTCCGCAGACATATTTTCAAATCTTATCGCCGCATGGCGATACCATAAGCTAATGGCTAAAGGCTGATAGCTAAAGGCTAAATACAATCATAACAAAAAAGACCACAAAAATTTTAAGAAATTTTTGTGGTCAGCGTCGTCAGTGAGTTAATCTTGCTCTGCCCTTAGATCTTCTACGAGCTAAAACCTTTCTGCCGTTCTTTGTAGCCATTCTCTTCATGAAGCCGTGCTCCTTCTTTCTGTGGAGCTTCTTAGGCTGATATGTTCTTTTCATATTCAGTGTCCTCCTCTCTTGACTAATGTTATACAAGAGCCGCTCTGTTGACCGACTCCTAATTGCAGTATGGACGTACATCTGTACGCGTTACACTATAAGATTATACTTCATTATTACGCTCATGTCAAGCAATTTCCGAAATTTTTTTTGATTTTCCGCATTTTTGATGATTTTGAACAATGTCCGCACGCCCTTTACTCTGCCTTTTTATCAATTTGGTGTATTCGCCGCATTTGCCGTTATACGCGGGTTTGCGCCGCCGCGAGCTCGCCGCGTGAACTAACAGCCGACTGTCAAAAACCTGTCAGTCTGTTGAAAAGCACTGTTGAAATGCTGTTTGCAGATATGTCAAAAGCAGTATTTCAACAGTCATCTTTCCTTGATTCTACAGTAAATAATGAGATTTTAAACATATGCCGTATATTTCAACACAGTTTTCAACAATCTGCCGAATAGCTGTTAGTTTGACAGGCTGATTTTCTATATCTCTTACATATTAAAATAGCTTGCATTTTCCACACCCTTATGTTATAATATACTATATATTAATATAGGGGAGTATGGCTTCCCATTCATTTTTTCATACGGAGGTTGCATATGAACTCTTTCGAGGAAGTTTTTGAAAACGTAAAGCAATACTGCCGCGATAACGACAAAATACCCGCTATCGCCATAAAAACCTGGATAGATCCGCTCAAGACCGTCAGCTTCGACGGCAAGGACGCCATATTCTGCGTAGGAACAGAATTCCAGAAGAATATCGTCATGACGACTTATGCGTCCGTGCTCAGCGAGGCTTTCCTCAACGTGCTCGGTCTGAATGTAAACATAATCATCAACGTCGAGTCGGACGAGCCCGACATCGGCGGACAGATACCTACCGACGACGAGCTCGAGAAGAAGAATGCCGAGCTTGAGAAGTCGTACAAATTCGCGAACTACGACTACACCTTCGATACCTTCATCGAGGGACCGTCGAACAGCTTTGCGCTCGCGTGCAGCAAATCGGTAGCGAAGAACTGCGGCGAGAGGGAGATATCGGGCTATAACCCGCTGTTCATATACGGACCGTCTGGCATGGGCAAGACCCACCTCATCACAGCTATCGCAAA
The DNA here is from genome assembly GCA_000701945.1 of Anaerotruncus sp. MC2020. Classification (GTDB taxonomy): domain Bacteria; phylum Bacillota; class Clostridia; order Oscillospirales; family Ruminococcaceae; genus Ruminococcus; species Ruminococcus flavefaciens_B. The sequence continues at coordinate 297,486 of KL370841.1, read as the reverse complement.
TGAGGTCAGAAAGCACCACCCGAGCTTCAATATCGTCTACGTCACGAGCGAGACATTCGGAAACGACCTCGTTTCGGCGATAACAAACAACCTCATATCCGATTTCCACGAGAAGTACCGCAATGCTGATATCCTCCTCATCGACGATATCCAGTTCTTCGCGGGCAAGGAGCGTATGCAGGAGGAGTTCTTCCACACCTTCTACAAGCTTCATCAGGAGGGCAAGCAGATAGTCATCACCTCCGATAAGCCGCCGAAGGAGCTCATCACGCTCGAATCCCGTCTGCGCACACGTTTCGAGGGCGGACTCATCGCTGATATATCAGCTCCCGACTACGAGACAAGGCTCGCAATCATCAACCGCAAGAGCGAGCTCCTCGATATGAAGATGCCCGCTGAGGTATCGGAGTTCATGGCAAATCGCCTGAAGTCGAACATACGTCAGCTCGAGGGCGCAGTTATACGCCTGAAGGCGCTGAATCACTTTGCAGGAAGCCCTATCACGATATCCATGGCACAGAGCGTTATCCGCGACGTACTCACAGATGAACAGCCCATACCGATAACTGTTGAAAAGATAATCTCCGAGGTATCGACCGTCTACGGCGTATCGCCCGAGGACCTGCGCTCTAACAAGCGCTCTCAGCAGGTATCCATCGCCCGCAAGGTAGCTATATACGTTGTCAGGGAGATAACACAAATGCCGCTCGCATCTATCGGTACGGAGTTCGGCGGACGCGACCACTCGACTATCGTATACTCCGTAAACAGCGTAACAGAGGCGATCCAGAAGGACCAGAACCTCAGCAACCTCGTAAACGACATCATCAAGAACATACGCGACAAGAGCAAAACATAATTCCTAATCTGACAATTTTTACAGGTTGGAAAGGTTGAAAAAAAGCTGTTTCAACTTGCTTTTCAACAATATGTTGAATACTTTTCGGCGGTATTTTCACAGCTCGGACAGGTATTCCACCGTGTCCACCCTGCTGCTTCAACCCTCAACGTGCTGTTGAAGTGAAAAATATTATCACTATCTGTAGAATAAACAGATTTCTTCACTTTTCTTCAACTTCAACTCCACCTAAATCAACCTTTTTCACTTAAATTATCCGTAATGAAAAAGATTCCACGGCTGTCCTAAATCTGACAACAGCAGTATGTGGACAGGTTTTCGCCTGTATGAAGGGGCTGAGGGCTTGTCCCAACTTTTCCACCGCCTATACTAATACGACTATATTATTTATATCATATCATATCATTCTGTGTGTGGTATGCTGTACTTGAAAATGAAACACGGAGGTAATCTTAAAATGAGATTTATTTGTGACAGAGACGCGCTCAGCGAGGCTATAACCAACGTCTCCCGCGCTGTACCTCAGAAGTCCACGATACAGGCTCTCGAGGGAATAAAGGTCAAGGTCGCTCCCGATACAGTGGAGCTCACGGGCTACAACCTCGAAATGGGCATAAGAACGACTATCATTGCCAATACTGCCGATAACGGCGAATTTGTGGTAAATGCAAGGCTGTTCAGCGAGTTCGTCAGGAAGATGTCGGGCGATGAGGTAACGATAGAGGTCGACGAGAACAACGTCATTAACATCTCGTCAGTAGCTACGGAGTGCAGTTTTTCGGGCATTGCCGCGGACGAGTATCCCGACCTCCCCGTCGTTGACAATCAGAGGAGCTTCGCAGTCAAGGCGACAACGCTCCGCTCTATGATAAATATGACGAGCTATGCGGCGTCTCTCAACGAGAGCAAGCCCATACTCACGGGCGAGCTGTTTGACATCGAGGGCGGCAAGTTCAACCTCGTCGCTATCGACGGCTTCCGCCTTGCTATCAGATGCGAGCTCACCGAGAGCAGTGAGGACTACCATTTTGTAGTTCCGAAGAAGGCAGTCACCGAGGTATCGACCCTCATCAGGGACGACAACGACAAGAACTGCACTATCTGCGTCAACGACCGCCACATCATCTTCGAGATAAACAATGTGTTCGTTATATCGAGACTCCTCGAGGGCGCATTCCACAACTACAAGCTCAGCATACCCACGAGCCACAAGACTGAGGTCATCGTCAGCAAGAAGGACTTCGTGACGAGCCTCGAGCGCTGTTCGCTCATCATCGACGACAAGAACAAGTCGCCGATACGCTGCGAGGTAGATAACGGCGTTATCAAGATAAGCTGCCGCACGGGCATTGGCAGAGTAAACGACGCGATATCCGCTGATATATCGGGCGAGCCCGTGACTATCGGCTTCAATAACAAGCTCATACTCGAGGCGCTCCGCGCTGCCGAGGGCGACAAGGTAAGAGTTCGCTTCAACGGTGCAATGAAGGTAATAGAGATACTCCCGCTCGAGGGCGAGAGCTACATCTTCCTCATTATGCCTATCCAGCTCAGAAACTGAGCTTTTATCATAGGGACGTCGAGGACGCCGTCCCCTACAGAATCATAGGAACGCCGAGGGCGGCGTTCCCTGCAGAGAGAGGATTTCATATGGAGGAAATCAAGGTAAGCACCGAGTTTATCAAGCTAGACGCGCTGCTCAAATTCGCCTCGCTCGTCGGTTCGGGCGGAGAGGCAAAGAGGCTCATTCAGGACGGTCACGTCCTCGTAAACGGCGAGGTATGCACCATGAGGGGCAAGAAGATACGCAGCGGCGATATTGTGAAGCTCGAGGGCGGCGGAGAGGTAAAGGTAGTTTGATAATCACCTGCGCCGAAATTGACGGCTTCAAGAACCTCGAGGGCATTTTCTTCGAGCCCGACCCGAAATATAACATCATAGTCGGTCCGAACGCTCAGGGCAAGACGAATCTGCTCGAGGCGATGTGGATACTCTCGGGATGCAAGAGCTTCCGCGGCTCGAAGGAGAAGGACTACATCTGCCTCACGGGCAGCCGTATGTCCGCGAAGATAAAAATTCGCGACAGCGTCAGGGAGCAGAAGATAGAGTTCGATATGTCGCGCAGTCAGACCTCGCCCAAGCAGATAACGCTCAACGGCGTGAAGCAGAAGGGCGCAAGGGCGCTGTTCGACGTGTTCAAGTGCATCGCGTTCATTCCCGACGACGTCGACATCATCAAGGGCTCGCCCGAAAAGCGGCGGAGCTTCATTGATATGGCGGCTTCGCAGCTCAACCCCGTGTCCGTCGTGCACATCAACAAGCACAACGCTATCATGAACCAGCGGAACGCCCTGCTAAAAGGCATAATGCAGGGCTCGACAGACCGCGGTATCCTCGACATATGGGACAGGCAGGCTGCCCGCGAGGGAGCAGTCATATCCTATATGCGCAATGAGTACGTCGCAAAGATAAACGCTATATGCGGCGAGCTCTACCGCACGATATCGGGCGGCGAGGAGGTACTCGAGCTCGAATATCGGTCGAATGTGTACCGTCCCGAGGATATGGAGCGCCCCTGCGACGAGCAGGCTGTGGAGCAGTACTACCGCAAGCTCCGCGAGACCGAGGACTATGATATCCGCACGGGTTCGACGCATTCGGGAGTCAACCGCGATGAGATAAACATCAAGATAAACGGCGTCAGTGCGAGGGATTACGGCTCGCAGGGACAGATAAAGAGCGCGGCTCTCGTCATGAAGCTCGCGCAGGCTGAAATATTCATGAAGCGCTCGAAGGAATCGCCAGTCATCTTTCTTGACGACGTCATGGGCGAGCTCGACGAGCGGCGTCAGCGCTTCATCTTCGATATGATAAAGGATATGCAGGTATTTCTCACGACTCCGAACGAGGGGGCGCTGCTCCCCGAGATAAAGGGGAAGATAATGCGTATCAGCGGAGGCAGGCTCATTGATGAAAAGGACGATATATCTTCACATCGGGAATAACTACTCCGTGGACGTCCGCGACGTCGTAGGAATATTCGATATGGATAATACGACGGTCTCGGGCATAACGAACAGGCTTCTTGACAAAGCCGAGAAGCAGCGGGAGGTCTTCTATGCGACGTATGAGCTCCCGAAGAGCTTTATTGTCACCGCTAAGGACGGCAGGAGCAGAGTTTACGTCTCTCAGCTCGCCGCAAGCACGCTGAAAAAAAGGCTCGCGGAGGGAGGCGGACTATAATGGATAATGTATCAATGAATGAAGATATTGACGCGAACAGTCCTGAAAAAAAGAAAAAAAAATTGATCACCACTTTGATCGTGGTTTTTGTTTCTGTGATTGTGCTTAATTTTATGATTTATAAGTTCTTTGTGCCTATTTCATGGTCAAGATTCAATGACAAAAGAATAGAATACATCGAAGACAAGCTCAAGCTGGATCTCGATAATGTTGAACCTATACATTATCGTCACGTTACAGCACAGGATCATATCGCGGATTTTGATTTCAAGGTCGATGACTATAAGTCCTTTATGGAAGATGACTTCCACGGAAAGGCTATCCTCAGTTGTACAGAGGCAGATGACAAAAGCAGTGTGAAATACTGGTGCTGGGTAGAAGAGATGTCCGGTTCTTACGATAAATGCTTCGATGTTACATTCACCAAGGCAGACGACGGCTATAACGCCGAGCTGTTTTGTTACAGATATGTAGGCGAACTGTCAAACCATTCCAAGGAGACGACAGCTTTGGAATAATCCTATTTCGATAATGACCCTGTTAATTGGGATAATGACATATATAACCAAAATTCATGGAGGTAAATCATGAGTCAGCAGAATAACAATTACGACGAGAACGATATACAAATCCTGGAGGGTCTGGAGGCTGTCCGAAAGCGTCCGGGAATGTACATCGGCTCGACAGGTCCGAGCGGTCTGCACCACCTTGTTTACGAGATTGTGGATAACTCGATAGACGAGGCGCTCGCGGGCTATTGTACCGAGATAACGGTAGAGATACTCCCAGGCGATATAATCCGCGTATCCGACAACGGACGCGGTATCCCCGTAGGAATCCACCCGAAGGAGGGCATTTCCGCGGCGACCGTCGTTTATACGATACTTCACGCGGGCGGTAAATTCGGAGGCGGCGGCTACAAGGTGTCGGGAGGTCTCCACGGCGTCGGAGCGTCCGTAGTAAACGCGCTCTCGGAGTGGCTCGAGCTCACCGTCAAGGACGGTCAGCACGTTTACTTCCAGAAGTTCCAGCGCGGACACTACGACGAGGAGCTCAAGGTCATCGGCGACACCACCGAGACGGGCACGTCCGTAATGTTCAAGGCTGACAGCGAGATATTCGAGACTACCGTATACGAGTACGAGATACTGCTGAAACGTCTCCGCGAGCAGGCATTCCTCAACGCGGGCATAAAGATAGTCTTCGCTGATAAGCGCGACGAGGCGAATATACAGGGCGAGACCCTCCACTACGAGGGAGGCATACGCCAGTTCGTCGAGCATATCCACAAGGTGAGGGACTACGAGGGACTCGGCGGCGAGGTCATCTACGTATCTGGAATGCAGGGCGACTCCTTCGCGGAGATAGCCATGCAGTACAACGACAGCTACAATGAGATAATCCTCTCGTTTGCGAACAATATCCACACAAAGGACGGCGGCTCGCACGAGACGGGCTTCAAGAACGCGCTGACCAAGGTCATCAACGAGTACGGCGTGAAAATGGGCAAGCTCAAGGAGAACGAGAAGCTCAAGGGCGAGGACGTCCGCGAGGGACTGACCGCTATCATCTCCGTGAAGCTGACGGAGTGCGAGTTCGAGGGACAGACGAAGGGACGTCTCGGAAATCCCGAGGTAAAGCCGTTTGTTGAGAAGCTCGTCACCGAAAAGCTGATGAACTTCCTCGAGGAGAACCCCGAGACCGCAAACATCATATTCGAGAAGTGTATGTCCGCACTGAGAGCGCGTGAGGCGGCGAAGCGTGCGCGTGAGAACGAGCGCAAGAAGAACGCATTCGGCAACGCTTCGATGCCCGAGAAGCTCGCGGACTGCTCCGAGCGCGACGCGCGCTATACGGAGATATACATCGTCGAGGGAGACTCGGCGGGCGGCTCTGCAAAGCAGGGACGCGACAGAAAATATCAGGCGATACTCTCGCTGTGGGGCAAGATGCTCAACGTTGAAAAGGCGCGTATCGACCGAATTTACGGCAACGACAAGCTCGAGCCCGTAGTCACGGCGCTCGGTACTGGCATAGGTGAGGACTTCGATATCACGAAGCTCCGCTACGGCAAGGTCATCATCATGGCTGATGCCGATGTCGACGGTATGCACATCAGAACGCTCCTGCTGACGTTCTTCTTCCGTTATATGCGCCCGCTCATAACGAACGGCAACATCTATATAGCTCAGCCGCCGCTCTACCGCGTAGAGCGCAACAAGAAGGTCTGCTACGCATTCTCGGACGAGGAGCGCGACAAGTACATCGCCGAGCTCTCGGAGAACGGCAAGTACAAGGTCGAGACACAGCGCTATAAGGGTCTCGGTGAGATGGACCCCGAACAGCTCTGGGAGACCACAATGGACCCCGAAAACCGCACTATCGTCAAGATAGAGATGGAGGACGCGCTCAAGGCAGACGAGACGTTCTCGATACTCATGGGCGACAAGGTCGAGCCGCGCCGCCTGTTCATTGAGAAAAACGCGAAATTCGCGCAGAATCTCGACATCTAACAGAAAAAATCGGAGAAACAGAACGAAATGGACGAAAAATACATTCTCGAGAAGGAGTACAGCATTTCCGCAGGTACGTTCAGAGAGGCTTACCGCGCGTATCAGAGAAAATATGTCTACCCCAAGAACTACATTTTCATGGCGATATTCCTCATTCTCGCCGCAGACTTCATCTACGCCGCGTTCAGGGACACTAGCAACTACTTCGCATATATCCTCATCGTGCTCTGTCTTGCGCTCGCATTCAGGGAGTGGTACAATCCGCGCAAGATAAGGCGCTCGCTGGTCGAGACCGTGCAGGAGATGGGCGACCCCGTCTACAGGATAGGCGTGGGAGATAGCTACGTCGATATCTCGACGGTATCGGCTCCCGACGACCTCGGAGACGGCGATGAGGTCACCGACGACGAGCCCGACAGCTCCGAGGGTGAGGCGGCTCCAGAGCCTACGCGCATACCGAAGGATGACAAGCTGAAACTGCTCGAATACAGCGAATTCTTCCTGCTTCTTTATGGCAAGCAGGTGTTCTACATCATACCGAAGGAGAATTTCAGCGAGTCCGAGCGCGACATCATCAGGAAGCTCGCTTCGTGAGCCGTTAGCCGTTAGCCATTAGCCGTTAGCTTATGGTATCGACTTCGCCAATAATTTTTAAATATTCGTCCGCGTCAGCGGACACCGCGAGCTAAAGGCTAAAGGCTAATAGCTAATGGCTTAATCAAGTTTTTTTCAGAGCTTTGAGCTCTATCACATACAGGAGGTAAAAATCTTGCTTTACAATGACAATTCCAAGGTCGTACATTCCGAAATAGTAAGCGAAATGGAGAATTCCATGCTCCAGTACGCTATGTCGGTAATCGTATCAAGAGCCTTGCCCGATGTAAGGGACGGTCTCAAGCCCGTTCACAGGCGTATACTCTATACGCTCCACGAGAACGGTCTGACTCCCGACAAGGCGTACCGCAAGTGTGCCGATACCGTCGGAGCCGTGCTCGGACGCTATCATCCTCACGGTGACGCCGCCGTTTACGACGCTCTCGTCCGCCTCGCGCAGGACTTCTCGATGAGGTATCCCCTCGTCGACGGACACGGCAACTTCGGTTCTATCGACGGCGACAAGGCTGCCGCCTACCGATATACCGAGGCAAAAATGGCGAAGATGACTCTCGATATGCTCACCGATATCAACAAGGAAACTGTTGATTTCGCGCCTAACTACGATGACCGTCTCAAGGAGCCTGTAGTCCTGCCCTCGCGCTTCCCGAACCTGCTCGTCAACGGCTCGACGGGTATCGCCGTAGGTATGGCAACGAATATACCTCCCCACAATCTCGGCGAGGTCATAGACGCGCTCCAGACACTCATCGACGACCCCGACTGCTCCATGGACCAGCTCATGGAGAGCATCAAGGGACCTGATTTCCCGACGGGCGGCATAATCATGGGCAAGGCGGGCATACGCGCCGCATACGGCACGGGTCGCGGAAAGATAATCCTCCGCAGCCGCACCCATTTCGAGGAGATAGGCAGCAGAAACTGTATCATCGTCGACGAGATACCCTACATGGTCAACAAGACGCTGATATTGAAAAACATCAATCAGCTCTGCAAGGACAAGCGTATCGACGGCATATACGACCTGCGCGACGAGTCCGACAAGGACGGTATGCGCATAGTTATCGAGCTGAAAAAGGACGCTATCCCGAACATCGTCCTCAACAAGCTGTTCGCGATGACGAAGCTTCAGGACACAGTCGGCATAATCATGCTCGCACTCGTCAACGGCGAGCCGAAGATACTCACGCTGAAGCAGATGCTCCAGCACTACCTCGACTTCCAGGTCGATGTTATCCAGCGCAGAACACGCTTCGACCTCCGCAAGGCTCTCGAGCGCGCCCACATTTTGCAGGGCTTCGTGCTCGCGGCTGACTACATCGACGAGGTAATACAGATAATCCGCAGCAGCAGCAATATCCCCGAGGCTAAGGAGCGCATGATAGAGCGCTTCAAGGAGGTGGATATGTCCGCTCTGCTCGACCGCACGCAGTACGACTTCACGGGTCTGCACATCGAGCATCAGACGGGTCTCTCCGAGGAACAGGCAGAGGCTATCGTCCAGATGCGTCTCGGTGCGCTGACAGGTCTCGAGCGTCAGAAGATAACCGACGAGCTGTACGGTCTGCTGACCAAGATATCGGACTACGAGGATATACTCGCGGACGTGAACCGCGTATATCAGATAATCCTCGACGACCTCAACACTATCCGCAAGAAGTTCAGCGACCCTCGCCGCACCGATATCGAGGCGGTATCGGGCGAGGTCGACATCGAGGACCTCATCCCGCAGGAGGACTGCGTCGTTACGCTCACAAACAACGGCTACATCAAGCGTATGCCCGTTACCGAGTACAAGACACAGCGCCGCGGCGGACGCGGAATCACGGGCATGAAGCAGCGCGAGGAGGACTTCGTCGATACGATGTTCATCTGCGGAACTCACGACAATATCCTCTTCATCTCGAATAAGGGCATAATGTACAAGCTCAAATGCTACGAGGTGCCCGACGGCTCGAAGGCTTCACGCGGCTTCAATCTGATAAATCTGCTTCCTCTCACCGAGAACGAGAAGATAGCGGCAATGATAAAGACCACCGATTTCAGCGACGAGAAGTTCATCGTCATGGTGACGAAGAACGGCAAGATAAAGCGCACTAACCTCTCGCTGTACAAGAACGTCCGCAAGAACGGACTCATCGCGATAGGTCTCGACGAGGGCGACGAGATAGCAGGCGTCCGCATGACGGACGGCAACGCACAGGTATTCGTCGCAACTCACAACGGCATGGCAATACGCCTCGAGGAGGAGAAGATACGCGCACTGTCGCGCTCCGCTCACGGCGTAAGGGCGATAAAGCTCCGTGACGGCGACTACGTTGTCGGCATGGCGAGAGTTCGCGAGGGAGCTACCCTCCTCACCGTCACCGAGAACGGCTACGGCAAGCGCACGGCTCTCGAAAGCTACCGTATACAGGGCAGAGGCGGCTACGGACTCAGCAACTACAAGGTCGACGAGATACGCGGTCACGTCTGCAACATCAAGATAGTCGACGAGGAGGACGATATAATCCTCGTTTCGAGCGACGGCATCATCATACGTATCCTCGCGAGCGACATCCGCGTAATGGGACGTATCGCGAAGGGCGTGCGCGTGATGAAGGTCAGCGAGGGCGCGAACGTAGTTGCGTTCACGCGTGCCGAGCACGACGACTCCGCCGAGACCGAGAAGGTCGAGCAGCTCACCGATGAGCAGGCAAAGCTTGCCGAGGCAGAGGCTGCCGAGGAGGAGAAAAACGAGGTAGTCATCGAGGCTGACCCCGACGACAATGACGACGAAAATGAAGAATAATACCGAGGCAGCGCAGCTCAGGTTCACGCAGAGCCCGCTCTCCGCAGCGGTCATCACGGTGCTGAGCCTGTTCTGCCAGTTCCTCAACTGGTTCGCATTCGAGAAGATAGGCTACCCGTGGTGGACGGCGCTGATAACGCCGCTGCTGCTCTGCGCGATGTACCACTTCGTGCAGCTTGACGCGGGCGGGAACAGCGGTTATTCGCGGATATTCGTGTTCATATTCTCAGCGGCAGTACCCCTGCTGCTGGGAATATTCCTTACATTGGCGGTTTTTCTCGGAAGTCCCGACATCAGCACGTTCAATCCCGAGGCTGAGTACAGGGGGACTGCTGCCGAGCTGATATCGCTGTATTCGGGCAGATTCGCGGTAACGTCGCTGTATCTGTGCGTGTTCGCACTGATAGACATACCCGTGCTGAGAGCCTGCGACAGAAGGAGGTGCGCATGAGGTACATCATCACGATACTCATAGCCGCAGCATTCGTGCTGCTGGTGTATCTGCTGTGCGAGAACTTCATCCTCCTCACCGTCAGACACGCAGGGACGGGCAAGCGCCTGAGGATAGCGCACATCTCCGACATACACAAAAAGCGATATCAGGGCGACAATATGCTCATCGTGTACCGCATAGAGCAGGAGGAGCCCGACCTCATATTCATCACAGGCGACATTGTTTCGCGCACTGAGACCGATTTTTCGGTCACTGAGGCGTTTCTGCGGGAGCTGTGCAAAATCGCTCCCGTGTATATGATATTCGGCAATCATGAGCAGAGCCTCCCCGCGGGCAGGCAGGAGGAGTTCCTGCAAATGCTCGCACGCACGGACGTGATACTGCTGAGGAACAGTCGGGCAGAGGCGTCCGTGAACGGCAAAGTGTTCAATATATGCGGCATTGAGCCGCCATACACGACCTACAAGAAGAACGGCGGCTACTTTCACCTTGACAAGGTCACAGCGGAGAATATGCGTGATATGGTCGGCGACCCGACGGGCGAGATCCTTCTTCTCGCGCACAATCCCATTTTCGCGGAGGCTTACGCTGAGTGGGGCGCTGACTACACCTTCAGCGGACACGTACACGGCGGAGCAGTCCGTTTCTTCGGGATAGGTATGCTCTCACCCGAGCGCAGATTCTTCCCGAGGTATACCAAGGGCGTGTACGATATCGGCGGAAAGAAGCTGTTTGTCTCGGCAGGCATCGGCAAGCTCCGCGCATTCGACCCGCCCGAGATAGTCATATATGATATATGACCTGTAAATAAGACAGCTGTTCGTCTTTATAAAATGGTTTCAAAAATTGCAAACGCAATGAGCAATACTCCTCCCAGCCACGAGAGATCGCGGTCTGCGGAGGATATTTTTTTGCCCGTGAGATTCCCCGCGGTTATTGCGGCAAAGCCTGCCGCAAACGTCAGCAAAGCCGTCCGCAGCGGCGATATCCCGCAGAATCCGCAGCTCAGACCCGTAGCCGCCGAGTCGAGCGAGCTCGCAAGCGCAAGAGCTGCCGCCTCTGTTGGACTGAGCAGCTTCGAGTCGTCCACATCGGCGGCGGTGTCGTCAAGATACAGCTTTATCACGAGCCCGCTGCTGCCCGTCCGCAGACTTAGCTCTCCCTTGCATGAGAGCCGCCGCACAAGTATGCGTACAAGGCTCTTGAACACAGTTATCACGCCTATCGCAGTCAGAACGATGAGCCCGAGCGTGCGGCAGAGCTGCGCGGGAATGAAGCAGCCCGCGATGTCCGAGAGCAGGAGCGATATCCCGAGCACACCCGCTCCCGTGAGATTTATCACAGCCGCCGACGTCAGCGGTATGCGTATGCCGCTGTTGCAGTACGCCGCCGCGACGAGATACGTATCTACGCTGACGATGACAGCGAGTATGACCTCCTGTAACAAAAAACCACCTCCCCGAACATAATATGACAGGGAGGGAGATATTGCCCATTGTTTTTGCAATGCTTTCATTGTAACTGTGTTCCTCTGCATGGTTCTGAGCAGAGCTCCGAGAATTGTCCTTGCTTTTTTTTTATTAATATGTTATAATTAATTTAAACTTGTTTGTGATGAGCAATCGGAGGTGAACCTTATGCAGGCAGGTGTTTCAACAGCGTGTCTATATCCTGAGCTGCTTGAGGAGAGCATCTACCGACTGGCTGTCAACGGAGTGACAAATATCGAGGTGTTCATCAACACCCACTCCGAGCTGAAAAAGAGCTATGCACATAACGTCGCGAACCTGCTGAAGCGGTTTGATATGCGGTGCTGCGCGCTGCACCCCTTCACCTGCGAGATAGAGCAGCTGATGTTCTTCTCGGACTACGAGCGCCGCTTTGAGGACGCGCTCGAGTATCACAAGCTGTACTTCCGCTTTATGAACATCGTCGGTGCGGACACCTTTGTACTCCACGGAAGCAAGGCGAATCAGCCCGCAGAGCTATTCTGCGAGCGCTACTCCCGCCTGTGGCGTGCGGGACAGGAATACGGCGTCAAGGTCGCGCTCGAGAACGTCTCGCGCTGTCGGAGCGGCTCGTCCGCCTTTGTGCGGGAGGTCGCGGGAATGCTCGGGAACGAGTTTGCGTTCGTCCTCGACACCAAGCAGGCGATACGCGCGAAGGAGAACCCCTTCACCTTTCTCGACGCGGCAGGCTCACGCACGGAGCACGTCCACATCAGCGATAACGGCGAGCTTGGCGACTGTCTTCTCATCGGCAAGGGTCGGTTCAGGTTCAGGCAGTTTTTCGACAAGCTGAACGCGCTCAATCCGAACGCCGACGTTATACTCGAGCTGTACAGGAGCGGCTTCGGCGGCATAAGCGACCTGATATCGAGCTATAACGTGCTTGTAAATATGACAGAGCAATATCAACAGGAGGCAGAAAAATGAAGTGTCCGTACTGTAGTTTTCCCGATTCAAAGGTCATAGATTCGCGTCCGAAGGACGACAAGATAAAGCGCAGGAGAGAGTGCATCAACTGCGGCGCACGCTTCACGACCTTCGAGGAGGTCGAAAAGCCGCTTCTCATGGTCGAGAAGAGGAGCGGGAGCTATGAGGAGTTCGACCGCAAGAAGCTGATAACGGGCGTGTACAACGCTATCGGCAAGCGTCCTATCCCGATAAACATTGTCAACGAGATAGCGGACTATGTTGAGAACTACTTTGCAAACGCGCTGAAGAGCGTGGCGCGCTCGAAGGAGATAGGCGAGATAGTGCTTGACCGTCTCCGCGAGATAGACCCTATCGCATACATACGCTTTGCCTCTGTATACGAGGACTTTACCGACGTCAACAGCTTTATCGAGGTCATCAACGAGGTGGAGCGCAAACGAATGGAGGACAAAAATGGATAAGATATTTGACAAATTCAACGATGACGAGGAGCAGATGCTTTTCGGCGAGGATATGCGTAAATACGAGCTTTATGTAATAGTGCCGTACATTATCCCGATACTGTTCTTCCTGCCCATCGCCATAGATAAGGAGTCGGAATTCTGCAAATTCCACGCGAATCAGTCGCTGTGCTGGTTCATCGTGTCCTCGGTACTCAGCGCTATCGGCGGCATACTCGGCATGATAGGCGGTCCTTTCGGACTTATCGGCACGGTGATACCGCTGTTCATATTTCTTTGCGAGGCATTCCTTGCAGTCGGAGCATGGAAGGGCTACGCGATACGCATACCCGTGCTGGGAAATATTATCAACGTATTCAAATAATGTGTTGAAAACACTTTAGGGGCGAGTTCCGCTCGCCCGCAGATATTCAGTCCTGCAAAAGGGACGTCGAGGACGCCGTCCCCTACATCAGCTCACCGCGAGGCGCAGACTTCCGCCGTCCTCGCTGTAGACCATGGAGGCTATCGCCGTATCGTCGCAGACAAGCAGTTCCGCAAGCATTTTCCTGCTTTCGGGGCTGTAGTTTTTTACGTCATAGACGTAGAGCTGAGCGTTCCTGCCCGCATATTCGCGGAGCGGGAGCCCCTGCTTATCCTGAAGCTGAGCGTACTGCTCGTAGCCCTGCGAGAAATCGGCGGGGATAGTGATGTTCTTCTCGGCTATCTCCTCGACCTCCCAGCCGTGCGAGGCGAAGTAGTCTATGCGGCGGCTGACCGACGAGGCATCTACGGGAGCGCTCGCGGGGATATCCGAGGGCTTGTTGTCGGGGAAGATGAGAATTATCACCGCGAGGACTATTGCCGCGGAAATAAGGATGTACATGGTTTTCTTTGACATGGGGAGACCTCCTGTTTTTAGCCGTTAGTTGATAGCTACTAATAATTATTCGTACAAACCTGCAAAATATACCAACGGAGGTATTTATGCCGCAGATAAGACTTGACAGGTTCATATCCGAGCGCGGGGAGCTCACGCGCAGTCAGATAAAGGAGCTCGCCGCAAAGGGACAGATACGCGTGAACGGGGTAGTGGTGAAGAAGTCCGACACCAAGATAGACCCCGACCGCGACGAGGTGGAGGTGCAGGGAAGCAGGCTGTCTGCCGAGCGCCACAGGTACATACTTCTCAATAAGCCCGCGGGATATGTGAGCTCCACGGAGGAGCACGACGGACCTTCTGTCATGGAGCTCGTCCCGCCAGAAGTGCGGACGAAGAATATGTTTCCAGCGGGGCGCCTCGACAAGGATTCGCTCGGTGCTCTGCTGCTCACGGACGACGGAGAACTTGCCCATCGTATGCTGTCTCCGAGGAAGCACGTACCGAAAATATACATTGTGAAACTTGCCGAGCCATTTCAAAGTAAATATGTTGACTTGTTTGCCGAGGGCTTGACTTTGTCAGACGGTTATCAATGTTTGCCCGCAAAGGTGAGAAATGTTGAAAGCTCCGAAAAACTGGCGTTCATAGAGCTGAGCGAGGGAAAATATCATCAGGTGAAGAGAATGTTCGCGGCTGTTGAAAACCACGTAGAAGTGCTCATGAGAGTTTCCGTCGGAGGGCTTGTTCTTCCCGAAAAACTGGCATTTGGTCAGTGTATGGAATTATTGCACAAAGATGTTGAAAACTTGTTTGCCCCCACTGATTTTGAGGCATTTTGCAGGGAATTTTCGGGCGTTTTTTCAGCATTCTTAATAAAGATATAAATGTAACTTTGTCAATTTAGACTCTTGAAAAAATAAGCGAACAATGGTATTATATTAATATAGCTGATAATGTGTTTCAGCAAGAAAATTTGAACTGGAGGACTGGATTAAATGGCAGGCTTAACACTCAAGGGCATTTACAAGAAGTATCCGGGCGGCGTTGTAGCGGTTTCGGATGTTAATTTAGAGATAAGGGATAAGGAATTCATCGTTCTGGTTGGACCTTCCGGCTGCGGTAAGTCAACAACTCTCAGAATGATCGCGGGTCTCGAGGAGATCTCCGAGGGCGAGCTCTACATCGGCGACCGCCTCGTAAATGATATCGCTCCCAAGGACAGAGATATCGCAATGGTTTTCCAGAACTACGCTCTGTATCCTCATATGACAGTTTTCGATAACATGGCATTCGGACTCAAGCTCCGCAAGGTGCCTAAGGACGAGATAGAGAGAAAGGTAAACGAGGCTGCAAAGATACTCGACCTTTCACACCTCCTCGACAGAAAGCCTAAGGCTATGTCAGGCGGTCAGAGACAGCGTGTTGCGCTCGGCCGTGCTATAGTTCGTTCACCTAAGGTATTCCTCCTCGACGAGCCTCTCTCGAACCTCGATGCTAAGCTGCGTGCACAGATGAGAACCGAGATCGCTAAGATCCACAAGAAGCTCGGTACAACATTCATCTATGTAACTCATGACCAGACTGAGGCTATGACAATGGGCGACCGTATCGTATGTATGAAGGACGGCTTCGTTCAGCAGGTTGATACACCTCAGAACCTCTACGAGAACCCTGTAAACAAGTTCGTTGCAGGCTTCCTCGGTTCACCTCAGATGAACTTCATCGACGCTACTCTCAAGGAGGAGTACGGTCAGTTCATCGTAGAGTTTGGCTCAAGCGATACAAAGACCTCCAGAGGCGTTAAGTATCAGATAATCATTCCCGAGTCCAAGGTAAACGACGAGCTCGGCAACTATGTAGGCAAGGACGTTATCCTCGGCGTTCGTCCCGAGAGCATCCACGATGAGGAGATGTACCTCTCGAACGCTTCTACAGGTGTTATCGACGCTTATGTCGAGATCACAGAGCTTATGGGTGCTGAGACATACCTCTACCTCGTATGCGAGGGCAACAACCTCACAGCAAGAGTTAGCCCGAGATCTACAGCAAGACCCGGAGACGAGATCAAGGTCGCTATCGATCCCAACAGAATCCATCTGTTCGATAAGGAGACCGAGAGAGCGATCGTCAACTGATAACATTGAAATTATCACTTTTCATATTTATCCTTTCTTTCTATCCGACGCCATAAAGGCAATGGCATCGGGGCAAAAGGCCGCAGCGGGGGAGACCCATTGCTGCGGTTTTTTGCATATTACGGAGGTTTGCTATGACTGAGACAAGAAAATACATTGAAGAACACAGGGACGAGATGACGGAGCTTCTCGCGGAGCTCGTGGCTGTGCCGAGCGTGCAGGGCGAGGCTTCCAACGGCTGCCCGTTCGGAGCAGAGCCCGCCCGCGCCCTTGCGATAATGCTGGAAAAGTGTCGGGATTACGGCTTTTCCGTGGAAAATGTTGATAACTACGCGGGCTCGGCTGACTTTGGCGGCGAGCCTGCCCTCGCGATACTCTCGCACCTCGACGTCGTACCCGCAGGCAGCGGCTGGAGCTCCGACCCTTTCACGCTCAACCGCGACGGCGACAAGCTCATCGGGCGCGGAGCTATCGACGACAAGGGACCCGCAGTAGCGGCTGTATTCGCGCTGAGATCGATAAAGGAGCTCGGCATACCGCTGAAAAAGGGCGTCCGACTGATATTCGGCACAAACGAGGAGAATGGCTCAGCTGACCTCGAATACTACCGCAAAAAGCGGGAGCTCCCGCCGATGGTGTTCACTCCCGACGGCGAATACCCCGTCATCAACGCGGAAAAGGGGATGTTGAGGGTCTATTTTTCGGCAAATTGGGACTACCCTGTCGAGCTCTCGGCGGGAACCGTGATAAATGCCGTCCCCGCGAGCTGCGAGATAAGGTCCGTGTTCGACCCGAAAAACGGCTGCGGTGTCAGCCTTAACAGCGATGGTAGCTGTACAAAGATAACCGAGCCGACCACGAATATCACCGTGATAGAGGGCGTTTCCGCGCACGCCTCAACTCCCGAAAAAGGCGAAAATGCGATAACAAAGCTGCTTTCGTCGGGGATACTTGCCGTTGAGCCGATAAACGCGCTGAGCAGGCTGTTCCCGCACGGCGAGACGGACGGCAGTTCCTGCGGACTTGGCTTCTCCGACCCAATTTCGGGCGATATGACGTGCGTGCTGTCCATGCTCGGCACCGAGAACGGCAGGCTCCGCGGCGGCATCGACATACGCTTCCCTCTCGACCGCAAAAAGGCGGAGATAAGCGATATCATCTGCGGACGTCTGCGCGAGGCGGGCTTTGATATCGACTCCTGCGAGGGAGTCGAGCCTCACTCCACCGACGGCGAATCCGAGTTCGTGCAGGCACTTCTGCGCGTGTACGAGCGCGTCACGGGCGAAGCGGGGCGCTGTATCGCAATCGGCGGCGGAACCTACGTCCACGAGATAGAGGGCGGCGTGGCGTTCGGAGCAGAGTTCCCGAACACCGACTACCATATGCATAGCCCCGACGAGTTCATCACGGTCGGCGACTTGCTGAAAAATGCCGAGCTGATGGCGGAGGCGATAGTTGAGGTGTGCGGCTGAGACTGTAGCAATATAGTGCTAAAAACTGACTTTTAACCTGTCAAAAAGTTTTCAACACTCTGTTGAATTGAACGTTGATTTCACTCTTTAGCTGTTGAAAATATTGTGGAAAGTGTGAATAACGACGTAAAATACAGTATTTTACAGGCAAAAAAAGTTGAAAACCCTGTGGATAAAAGGGGAAAACGTGCAAAGAATAAAAATGTATTGTGGAAAGACAGTCCGCAATCAAAACTAAAAAAGGATATGATTTGTATGAAAAAGTTTTTAGCAATAAGCTCCGTTTTTTTGATGATGGCGTGTGCTCTCACAGGCTGCGGAGCTGACAGGGACAACTCCCGAAACGACGGCTCTTACTACGACCGTCACGACTATGACATGACCGACGGCGACACCGTCAAGGAGCACGCTCACGACGCCGTAGACGGCGCTAAGGACGCGGGCAAGGACATTGTCGGCGGAGCAAAGGACGCAGCCGATGACGTCCTCGACGGCGCAGGCAACGCCGCAAACGACGTAATAGACGGGCTTGACGGCGATATGAGCGGCACAAGCACGACCGCGACCCGCACCACAAGAACGACCACACGATAACGCAAAAAAGGGACGAACCTAAAGTTCGTCCCTTGTTTTTGGCATTAAGTGTATTGCGCGGAGATTACTTCCGATTTGAAAAGACTATGCCGCGAAACGCCCGCGGGAGCTCCGCTCACTCTATGTCGCCGTGATGAGCCTGTAAGGACTTGACCTCGAGGCACTTGTTCAGCTTCTTAGCCTTGATGCCCTCGACGCTCGCCTTAGCCGCCGCCATAGTCGTGATATAGCTTACGCGGTGCTTGATAGCCGCCTTGCGGATATAGCTGTCGTCGTAGATACTGGTCTTGCCTGCGGGAGTATTGACAATGAGCTGAATCTCGCCGTTTGCAATCTCGTCGGCGATGTTCGGACGACCCTCGTATATCTTGAATATACGCTTGCAGGGGATGCCCGCTTCCTTTATCATCTCGTAGCTCTTGCCTGTAGCGAGGATATTGAAGCCAATCTCGTGGAATCCCTTAGCGATCTCGATAAGCTCGGGCTTATCGCGCTCGCAAACCGAGAGGAGCACAGTGCCTTCCTCGGGGAGCGGATTCTTTGTAGCCTCCTGAGCCTTGTAGTAAGCCTCGCCGAAGGACTTCGCGATACCGAGTACCTCGCCTGTAGAGCGCATCTCAGGTCCGAGGACGGGGTCGACCTCCTGGAACATATTGAACGGGAAAACGGCTTCCTTTACGCCGTAGTGGTTTATCTTTCTGTCCTTCAGCTCGGGCACGGGAGAAGGTCTGCCCGTGATAGAGGAAGTGATGATGTCGGTCGCAATCTTGACCATGTTGATGTCGCAAACCTTTGATACGAGCGGAACTGTACGCGAAGCACGCGGATTAGCCTCGAGCACGTAGACTGTGTCGCCCTCGATAGCGTACTGCATATTCATCAGACCGCAAACGTTCATTTCTACGGCTATCTTGCGTGTGTACTCCTTGATAGTAGCTACCTGCTTCTCTGTGAGGTTCTTGGAGGGGAGTATGCACGCGGAGTCGCCCGAGTGAACGCCAGCGAGCTCGATATGCTCCATAACAGCGGGCACGAAGCAGTGTGTGCCGTCGGAGATAGCGTCAGCCTCGCACTCAGTAGCGTGGTTGAGGAAGCGGTCGATGAGGATAGGTCTGTCGGGAGTTACGCCAACAGCCGCGTCCATGTAGACCTTCATCATTTCGTCGTCGTGAACTATTTCCATGCCGCGTCCGCCGAGAACGTAGGACGGGCGAACCATTACGGGGTAGCCTATGCGGTTGGCAATTTCGATAGCCTCGTCGGCATTAACAGCCATACCCGCCTCGGGCATGGGTATGCCGAGCTTGTCCATCATAGCGCGGAAGTGGTCACGGTCCTCAGCGAGGTCGATAGTCTCGGGAGTAGTACCGAGGATATTTACGCCGTATTTTTTGAGGTCGCTTGCGAGGTTGAGCGGAGTCTGACCGCCGAACTGCGCGATAACGCCGACGGGCTTCTCCTTCTCGTGGATAGAGAGCACGTCCTCGAGGGTGAGGGGCTCGAAGTAGAGCTTATCGGAGGTATCGTAGTCGGTGGAAACAGTCTCGGGGTTGCAGTTTACGATTATCGACTCAAAGCCGAGCTTTTTCAGTGCGAGAGCCGCATGAACACAGCAGTAGTCGAACTCGATGCCCTGACCGATACGGTTAGGACCGCCGCCGAGGATCATTATCTTGGGCTTGTCGGTATTTACGGGGCTCTTGTCCTCGTCGAGGTGGTAGGTCGAGTAGTAGTAAGCCGCGTTCTGAGTGCCGCTTACGTGAATGCCCTCCCAAGCCTCCTTTATGCCGAAGCCGATGCGCGCGTCGCGTATCTCCTGCTCTGTTACCTCGAGGAGCGAGCTGAGGTAGCGGTCGGAGAAGCCGTCGAGCTTAGCCTGTTTGAGCACGTCCTTTGCGGGAACAGCGCCCTTGTTTCTGAGGAGAGCCTCCTCCTCGTCAACGAGCTCCTTCATCTGCTCGATGAAGTACTTCTTTATCTTGGTGAGGTCGTGGAGCTCATCAACGGTAGCGCCCTTGCGGAGAGCCTCATACATAACGAACTGTCTCTCGCTGGTGGGGTAGCGGAGCTCCTTCATGAGCTCGTCTTTGGTCATTTCGTGGAAGTTCTTCGCGAATCCGAGACCGTAGCGGTCCTTTTCGAGCGAGCGGATAGCCTTCTGGAAAGCCTCCTTGTAGGTCTTGCCTATGCTCATTACCTCGCCTACAGCGCGCATCTGCGTGCCGAGCTTGTCCACAGCGCCCTTGAACTTCTCGAAAGCCCAGCGAGCGAACTTGATAACGATGTAGTCGCCGTCGGGGACGTACTTGTCGAGCGTGCCGTACTTGCCGCAGGGAATCTCGTCAAGTGTGAGACCGCAGGCGAGCATAGCCGATACGAGAGCTATCGGGAAGCCCGTAGCCTTTGAAGCAAGAGCGGAAGAACGTGAGGTTCTGGGGTTTATCTCGATAACGACGATGCGGCCTGTCTCGGGGTCGCGTGCGAACTGGCAGTTACAGCCGCCGATCACCTCGATAGACTCGATGATGCGGTAGGACATATCCTGAAGCTCCTTCTGGACGTCCTCGGGGATAGTCAGCATAGGCGCGGAGCAGAAGGAATCGCCCGTATGAACGCCTATGGGGTCTATATTTTCAATGAAGCAAACGGTTATCTTGTTGTTGTTGGCGTCGCGGACTACCTCGAGCTCGAGCTCTTCCCAGCCGAAGATACACTCCTCGACGAGTACCTGTCCTACGAGTGAAGCCTGCAAGCCGCGTTCGCAAACGACCTTGAGCTCGTCAACGTTGTAGACCATGCCGCCGCCTGCGCCGCCCATAGTGTAAGCGGGGCGGAGAACTACAGGATACTTGAGCTTTTCTGCGATCTTGACAGCCTCGTCCACGGAGTAGGCAACCTCGCTCTTGGGCATACCGATGCCGAGAGCGCTCATAGCGTTCTTGAACTCGATACGGTCCTCACCGCGCTCGATAGCGTCTACCTGCACGCCGATGACCTGCACGCCGTACTTTTTGAGCACGCCAGCCTTGTCAAGCTCGGAGCAGAGGTTCAGACCCGACTGACCGCCGAGGTTCGGGAGCAGAGCGTCGGGGCGCTCCTTCTCGATTATCTGAGTCAGTCTTGCGAGGTTGAGGGGCTCGATGTAGGTGATATCGGCTACATCGGGGTCAGTCATGATAGTAGCGGGGTTAGAGTTTACAAGAACTATCTCGTAGCCCAGATTTCTGAGCGCCTTGCACGCCTGAGTACCTGAGTAGTCGAACTCGCACGCCTGTCCGATGATGATAGGACCCGAGCCGATGATCATGATCTTGTTTATATCCTGTTTTTTGGGCATATTGATCTCCTCACCCGTGCATAGGGGTATGCACGACATAGATTTACCATTTGTCATGGCATAAATTCTTACCTTATATCATACCATAAAACCCGACAAAATGCAAGAAAAAATCCGCGGAAGATTTCAATGGATTTTGTGGAAAATGATAGTAGGGGCGCATTACAGCAAAGCTGCATATAGCATCGCAATCCAAATCAAAGATTTGGTGCGCTGCTTATCCGCGCGCCCGCTCGGCGCCTCTCGCGCTCCCCTTCCTCTCCTACCCCCATTTGCTGACTTTTGCTATTTCTTCGCCGTCCTTCAACGGCTGGCACAGGAATTAAAATGGCTTTGTTTCTATTTGTTTACCCTACATTAATTCTCAATTCTCAATTGAAAAAGGCGGACAATGTCCGCCTTTCTGAGTTTTTACAGTGTTATTGCCGCCTCGAGGGCAATTTCCATCATATCGCAGAACGTAGTCTGCCTCTCCTCGGGAGATGTCGCGAGTCCGCGGAGGGGGCAGTCTGAAACGGTGGTTATGCAGAGAGCGTTCTTCCCTGCGCGCGCGGCGTTCATATACAGAGCCGCCGACTCCATTTCCACTGCGAGCACGCCCATTTTCTGCCATATAGCGAGGCTGTTGGCGTCGTCGTAGAACTTGTCGCTGGAGAGTATATTGCCGACGTGGAAGCGGCTTCCCTTAGCCTCAGCCGCCTTGACAGCCGCTGAGAGGAGCTTCCACGAGGCAGTGGGAGCGTATGTGCCGGGTAGCTCGAACTGCGCGCCGTAATTGGAATCGGTGCTGGAGCTTGAAGCGATGACTACGTCGCGGAGCTCGACGCCCTCGTCGATACCGCCCGAAGTGCCGACGCGGATGATGTTCTCGACGTCGTACACGTTGAAGAGCTCCCACGAGTAGATACCGATAGACGGCATACCCATGCCGCTTCCCTGCACGGAAATCGGCACGCCCTTGTATGTGCCCGTGAAGCCGAGCATACCGCGCACCTCGTTGTAGCAGACGGGGTCGGTGAGGTATTTTTCGGCGATGAACTTGGCTCTCAGCGGGTCGCCGGGCATGAGAACGGTTTTGGCGATGTCGCCTTTATTGGCGCTGTTGTGTGGTGTCGGCATAATGATTCCTCCTTGATATATATATATAATGATTCATGAACAGACTGTTGTAGGGGCTGATGCCCACATCAGCCCGCGCTTATTACGTAATTATTATCGGGTCGATGCAGGCATCGACTCCTGCAATGCTCAATTTCTTCTCAGCAGTTTGTTTGCCGTGAGGAGCAGAGCCTTGTAATTGAGCGCAATGACCGCGGCGCACAGTCCCGCGAGTATGAGCACCCACAGCTTCGGTGCGGCGATGATGTCCCACGCCATGATGAAGAGCAGGGTCGTATTTATCAGCGAGCGTACCGCGTTGAACTTGAACGGCACGTAATATCTCGCGTCGATTATCCTCACCCAGAAGCAGACGTAATAGCTGAGGAAGGTGGCTATCGAAGCGCCCTGAATGCCCCATTCGGGAATGAGGGCGAAGTTGAGCACGAGGTTGACCGAGCACGCCACGAGCGCTGTCCAGAAGCTGTTTTTGGTATGCTTGGTCGCGGAGTAGATACTGCCGAGGAACTGGTTCAGCGACATGAACAGCACGGCTGAGACGAGTATCGGCGTGTAGAGGTAGACGTCCGCATATATCTTGAAATTCGACGAGACGACGAGGAAGCCTGTAACGGGCTTGATTACGAGGAGGAGTCCCGCCGCGGCGATGAAGAGTATCGCCTCATAGGCGTTGTAGACCTTCTCGTAGAACTCGCTTCTGTCGGCGGATTCATTCTCGGTTATCGCGGACATATTCCACGCTTGGAAGAATATGGTCGAAACCATTGAAATGAGGTTGGGGATGCGGTTCGCGTAGCCGTACAGCGTGACCGAGCCCTCGCCGAGCTGAGCGCGGTCGCTGTGCATATTCTCGATGAACAGTCGGTCGGAGACGCTCGTAATCGTCCACATAACAATGGTGGGGATGAGCGGAGCGGCATATCGCATCATTTTCACGCCGAGCTCCGTGTTGAAGTACCGCAGGTGCGCGAATTTGCCGAGGTCAGCAACGACGAACAGGAATATCGCCGAGAGCAGGTCGGAGAGTATGACCGCGAGCATAAATCCCGCGACTCCCCATTTGAAGACGGCAATGAACAGCAGGTTGAAGAGGAAGAGGGTCAGCGTGGCGAGAATGCCGTCGAGCGAGAAGAGCTTGACCATATCCCGCGAGCGGACGAACTGCTGACAGAGCATACGCAGAGACGAGGTGGTGACGTATACGACGAGCAGGAGCGTGTATCCTCGGATATAGTGGAGGGCGGGGACAAGGCTCAGTATCGGGACAACGAGCGCCATGAGGAGCATTCCCGCGAGGGTTATCGCACCCGAGGTAGTGAAGACCTGACGCTTGTCGTATTCCTTGTCGAGACCGAAGCGGATGAGGTACTCCTGAAGGGCGAAAGTGAATAACGGCTGCAAAAACAGGGCAGTCGGCTCGAGGAGCTCCTTGATATCGGTGCTTGCGGGGTCGAGGTATTCGGAATACAGGCGGGTCAGGAGAATGACCAGTATCTTCGAGCCGAAGCTGCCGACGGCGAAGATGCCCGTATTCATTGCGAGCTTTTTATATTTATTCATTGCTTACACTCCGAAAAAAGATTTCACAATGTACATTATAACACTAAATGGAAAAAATAGCAAGAAAAAAGAGTTCAGCTTGCCGCGCGGAGAAAACTGCCTCATTGAATAAACTGCCGCGCGAAACCGAAAGTTTCGCTCAAGCCTTTTCAAAGGCTTGCAGAGTCCAGAGGCGGCGCCTCTGGCGGGTCAAGGGCAGAGCCCTTGTGGGTTCTAAGGGCAAAGCCCTTAGTCGCCGTCTATGGCGGCGAAGAAGCGGTAAAAATCGACAATGAGGCGAAACGTCAGTTATGGAAGCGGGCGCACGGAATGCGCCCCTACAATATGTTGCCGCGAATATATCGTTAGGGTCGGGCGCACGGATAAGCAGCGCACCAAATCTTTGATTTGGATTGCGATGCTATATGCAGCTTTGCTGTAATGCGCCCCTACAAAAAAATTCGCGGCTCAGTAAAACTGAACCGCGAATCTGCCTGCGGGGGCTTTTTAAGTTTAGTCTATATGAACAAGTATGAATCGCGGGAGACAATTTGCGCCCCACATCAAGTGAGGCGCGAAATCGGGGTCGAGCTGACACAGCTCGTGGTGGACTTGAAGGGGATCGAACCCTCGACCTCTGCGTTGCGAACGCAGCGCTCTCCCAGCTGAGCTACAAGCCCATGTCCGAGGAATATTATACCATATTCTTTCTGTACTGTCAAGAATTATTTGTCTTGTTTTTTTGGAACATTTATATTGACAAAAATAAAACAATGTGCTACAATGTAAGCAAGGTCGGATACAGACCTTTATTTAAAGACATGATGTTAGTAAAATCTAACGAAAGGGATGACTTTATGTTTATAGAAATCTGCGACATCAAAAAGGCGTTCGGCGAGGGCGAGAGCCGTGTCGATGTCCTGAAGGGGATATCCTTCGAGCTTGAAAAGGGAGAGTTCTGCGTGCTGCTCGGACCGTCGGGCTCGGGCAAGTCGACGCTGCTGAACATCATCGGCGGCATTGACCGTGCCGACAGCGGACACATCTCTATCGGCGGCGAAAAGACCGCGGACATGAACGAGAAGGCGCTGACCCGTTACCGCCGCAAGCATCTCGGCTACATATTCCAGATGTACAATCTTATCCCGAATCTCAACATCAAGGAGAATATCGAGGTCGGCGCGTATCTCGGCGACAATCCGCTCGATGTGGACGATATCCTCAAGACGCTCGGACTCTACGAGCACCGTCACAAGCTGCCGAATCAGCTCTCGGGCGGACAGCAGCAGCGTACCGCTATCGGCAGAGCAATCGTCAAGAACCCCGATATACTGCTCTGCGACGAGCCTACGGGCGCGCTCGACTACAACACCTCGAAGGAGATACTGAAGCTCATCGAGACCGTAAATCAGAAGTACGGCAGTACCGTCATCATGGTAACTCACAACGACGCGATAAAGAACATGGCAGACAGGGTCGTGAAGCTCCGCGACGGCGTAATAAGGTCGAACAAGCTGAACGAGCACAAGCAGTCCGCTGACGAGCTCGAGTGGTAAGGGGGCGGAATCATGAGAGACCCTCTTAGACGCCGAATCCCGCGCGAGATACGCTCCGAGGCGGGAAAATACATTGTCATCTTCGTTTTCATGGTCGCGCTCATAGGCGTGGCTTCGGGATATTTCATCGCTGACGCGAGCCTCAAGGTCGCCTATGACGAGAGCTTCGAGACCTACAACATAGAGGACGGACACGTTGAATTTGCCGAGGAGCCCGACAAGGCAACGCTTGAAGCCTGCGAGGAGGAGGACATCACCCTCTATGACGACCGCTTCAAGGACGCTCCCTGCGACAACGGCAGTACAGTCCGCCTGTTCAGGACGAGGGAGGAGGTCAACACCCCCTGCCTGCTCGACGGCGAGCTCCCCGCGGCAGAGGACGAGATAGCGCTCGACCGTCTTTATATGAAGAGCAACGAGATAAAGCAGGGCGACACTATAACGCTCGACGGCAAGGACTACAAAATAACGGGCATTGTCGCTCTCCCCGATTATTCGGCACTTTACAAGGACATCACCGACTTCATGTTCGATACCGAGAAATTCGGTGTCAGCGTTGTTACTGACGAGGGCTTCGACAAAGTCGATGATAAATACCTTCACTGGTCATACGCGTGGAAGTACGACGACCCACCCGCCGACACCTTCGGCAAGGAGGCAAAGGAGCAGGGCGACGACCTTGTGAAGGCGCTCGCACAGAAGGCAGTGCTGAGCAATTTCGTGCCGACCTGCCGAAACAGCGCTATCAAGTTTTCGGGCGACGACATCGGACACGACAGGGTCATGATGCTTGTCATGCTTGATATGCTGATAGTCATCATATCGTTTGTTTTCGCGGTAACTACGAGCAATACCATAACCAAGGAAGCGAACGTCATCGGTACTCTTCGCGCATCGGGCTACACGAGGCTCGAGATGATACGCCACTATCTTGCGGCGCCCGTGATAGTACTGCTCGTGGCGTGCGTACTCGGAAACGTGCTCGGCTACACCGTATTGAAGGAATACATGGCGGATATGTATCTCGGCTCATACAGCCTTGTCAGCTACAAGACGCAGTGGAATGCCGACGCATTCATTGACACGACAGTCATACCAATGGTGATACTCATCGCCATAAACATCATAATGCTTGCCGCGAAGCTCAGCCTGTCGCCGCTGAAATTCATACGCCGCGACCTGAAGCGTCACCAGCGCAAGAAGGCGTTCAAGCTCAACACCAAGATACCGATAATGACGAGATATCGCCTCCGTGTGCTGTTTCAGAACTTCGGCGGCTACCTGACTATCTTCGTCGGCATCTTCTTTGCGAGCGTTATCATGATGTTCAGCCAGCTCTTCTCGCCTCTCCTTGACAAGTTTGCCGAGGACAGCATAAACAGCATGATATCACAGCACACCTACATATTGAAGGCACCCGTGCCGACCGAGGAGGAAAAGGCAGAGAAATTCGCGGCAGGAGAACTGAAGATAGTCCGCGGCGACTTCTCCGAGGGCGTATCGGTCTACGGCATTGCCGAGGACAGCAAATACTTCCACTCGGACATCAAGAAAGATACCGTCGAGATATCCTCGGCGTATGCGGACAAATACCGCCTGAAGGCAGGCGACAGCATCACGCTTGAGGACGAGTACGGCGGCGAGGAATACACATTCGACGTCAGCGGCGTCTACGATTATCCGTCGTCGCTCGTCGTATTCATGGACATCGACTTCTTCAACGAGACGTTTGACAAGGACGAGGGTTATTTCTCGGGCTATTTTTCGGACAGGGAGCTTGACGACATCGACGAGAAGCTGATTGCCTCGGAAATAACCGAGGACGAGGTGACCAAGACCTCGCGTCAGCTGAGGCGTTCAATGGGCAATCTGATGAGCATATTCGTGATACTTGGCATCGCGGTCATAGTGCTGGTGGTATATCTGCTCTCGAAGGTCATGATAGAGAAGAACGCGCAGTCGATATCGGTGGCGAAGATACTGGGCTACGAGCCGCGGGAGATAAGCGGCATATATCTGCGCACCACGACGATAGTGACGATAGCGTCGTTCCTGCTGTGCATACCGCTGGAGGGCAAGACGCTTGACTGGCTGTGGCGCACGATGATGATGGAGTATCCGGGCTGGCTCGCACCTGATGTACCCGTATCGGCTTATGTCAAGACGGTAGCGATAGGCGTTGTGACGTATCTTGTGACGACGATGCTTCTCAAGTTCAGGATAAACAGGATACCCATGGACGAGGCACTCAAAAACGTGGAATAAAGACAACATAGCTCGAAAAAAGGCGGACGATGTCCGCCTTTTTTGTGTCGCGCGGAGACATCTGCTGTTTTGAAGAAGCTACCGCGCGAAACCGAAAGTTTCGCTCAAGCCTTTACAAAGGCTTGCGGGTCGAGGGCAGCTGAACAGCCCGTCCCCTCTGTCGCTTCGCGACATCTCCCCACACTGTGGGGAGTCACCCCGCGGTTTCCAAGGGCAGCGTCTTTGGCGGGTTCCAAGGGCAGAGCCCTTGGGTACGAAGTGCGCTCCGCAAGGGGTGAATCCGAAAACGATTCAGTGAATCGTTTTCGGAGAGGGGACGCCCTGCAAGATAAGCAGCGCACCAAATCTTTGATTTGGATTGCGATGCTATATGCAACTCTGTTGTAGAGGGCGTCCCTTACTGTCGTTTCAGAATTGGTATGTCCGCGGAATCATTCCGCGCATAATAACAATGCCGTTTGTTTACGGACGCCCGAAGGGCGCCCCTGCAACGGTACCGTGCATGGGACGGTGTACTGAAAGTATGATAATACTGTGTTAAAGCGGAAAGATGTGTGAAATACGTTGCAATCGGCGGCGGCTTGTGATATAATGTTATAAGTCTTAATATGCATTCATGCAGTAAAGAGAGGGAAAAACATGAAAAACCACAGAAAAACGGCGGCTTTTCTTATGGGACTGCTGCTGTGTCTCGGAAATACGGCAGTACCCGTGATGACGGGCTATGCTGCGGACGATGAGGTCTCTGCCGTCTCGGACGAAGCAGCCGATGAGCAGGAGGGCGAGGAGGAAGGCGGCTTCCGCTATACGGTAGACTCCGACGGCAACGCAGTTATCATCGGCAATACGCTCGAGGACAAGGAGGTCACCGTACCCGACAAGCTCGGCGGCAAGCCCGTCACAGAGCTTGCGACAGACGCCTTTCTCGGCAGCCGTGCGGAGAAGATAATCATTCCCGCGGGCATAGAGTACATCTCCACGGACGACCCCTTCGCCTCGTGTCTTGACCTCCTCGAGATAGAGGTCTCGCCCGACAACAAGGAATACTGCTCGCAGGACGGCGTGCTCTACAGTAAGGACATGAAGAAGCTCGTCCACAATCCCGCAGCCAACGAGCGCGAGAGCTACACTGTCCCCGACGGCGTTGAGGAGATAGGGATAGCGGGCTTTGCCGAGTCGAGGCTGAAGCACATCACGCTCCCGAGCTCGGTAAAGACCATAGGACGCCACGCATTCAGCTTCTGCTCCTTCCTCGAGGAGATAGACATGAGCGGCACAGCAGTCGAGAACGTTGACGTCATGGCATTTGCGAGCGATACCTCGCTGACGTCCGTGAAGTTCTCGGATTCCACAACAGCCATAGGAATGGCGGCATTTTTCGGCTGCAAGAAGCTCGCAGAGGTCGAGCTCCCGCCGAATATCGCGGTCATCAGGCAGAGCGCCTTTGCGGGAACAGCCCTCAAGCAAGTGACTATCCCCGCGACTATTGAGGATATCGGCTACTGCGCGTTCGGCTACGACGAAAATCAGAACATGGACAGCGACTTCGTCATAATCGGAACTCCGGGCACTATAGCGGAGCAGTACTGCAGCGATTCCGATACCGAATACGGCTATGCAAACAGCTTCACCTTCAAGTCGGCGGCAGTTGCCGAGGCTGAGGAGGAATACAGCAAGCTCGACAGGCACTCCTTCGAGGACTACGAGTACGCCCTCATCGACGGCGAGGCGTACATCACCTTCTGCGTATCTATGGACGACGTCATCACCGTTCCCGCAGAGATGGACGGACACAAGATAGTCGGACTTTACAAGGGCGCGTTCGTGACGAACGAAGCCTCCGAGATAATTCTTCCCGACGGGATAAAGACTATAGGCGAGAATATGTTCTCATCGAGCCTGAAAAAGCTCACGATACCTGGCAGCTGCGAGACCATTGAGGGCAGCGAGCCGTTCGTGGACTGCGCCGCGCTCGAGTCGATAACCGTGACCGACGGCGACGGGGCGTTCTCCTCCGAGGACGGCGTCCTCTACGACAAGGACAAGAAGACACTGCTCGCATATCCGCGCTCGAAGAAGGACAAGAAGTTCAAGGCGCCCGCGAGCGTCGAGGAGGTTGGCATTTCGGCATTCTGCGGCAGCGCATACCTCGAGGAAGCCGATATATCGCACGTCAGAAAGATAGGCGACTATGCCTTCGAGACCTGCGGCAAGCTCAGCCGCGTGAAGCTGTCGAAGGAGCTCGAATACGCGGGCTACAGCGCATTTTTCGCGTGCCCCGAGCTGAAGAGCGTGCGTCTCGGCGACAAGCTCGACTACATCGGCGATTACGCATTCGGCTTTGTCTACGACGAGCAGCTCGCCGCGAACATACAGGGCGGTCTCAGCGATGCCGAAGACCCGTATTCCGTGGTAGAGGGCTACACCATATACACGGGCGAGGACACGACCGCCTACAATTATGCTAAGGCTTGCGGGATAAACGTGGTGACGAACACAGTCGGAGTAGCAGACGTGAACGTGAACAGAGGCTTCCTGTACGTCATCATCGGCATCATCGCAGCAGCAGTGCTCGCAGTGATAGGAGCAGCGACTGGCAGGTCGATGAAGAAGAAAAAGGCTTCAAAGCCCGCTGTTAAGAAGGCTCCCGAGAAGAAGGACGACGATGAGGAGGCGGACGATGAAGCTGACGAAGACGATAACTAAGCTGGCGGCAGCGGCACTGAGCGCAGTGCTGCTCGTCGGAGCAGTCGGAAGCCTCCCCGCATATGCGGTCGTGGACAACTCAGAGGTCGGCGAGGTGCTGCATGACGGCAACTTCACCTACGAGCTCATCAACGGCACATATACGATAACCGCCTGCGACCCGACGTCGATACTGAGCGAGATACCCGAGCTGCGCAACGGCTATGCCATTACCGCGATAGCCGACAACGCGTTTCAGAACTGCCACTACATCGAGGAGCTGACCATACCCGACACTATCACGAGCATAGGCGACAGCGCCTTCATAGGCTGCACCTCGCTGATGAAGGTAACGCTCCCGAGCCGTATCACGGAGATAAAGAGCGGCACATTCATGGGCTGCACTCACCTCGAGGCAGTCGAGATACCCGACAAGGTCAGCTCGATAGGCAGCTACGCGTTCTACAACTGCTCGATGCTGAAGAGCGTGAAGCTTCCTGGGGAGCTCAGCTCGATAGGTGCAATGGCGTTTGCACAGTGCAGCAGCATAACCGATATCGACTCCTCGAAGTGCGGCGCATTCGTATTTGAGGACGGCATACTCTACAACAGCAGTATGCAGAACATCTACCGCGCGTCTACGGCGCTCAGCGGCGAGGTCTACATCAGGAACGAGGTCAAGTACATCGAGCCTGGCGCATTCTCGGTATGTGTGCGCATGACGGAGCTGTACCTTCCCTCGTCCGTGACCGACATCGGTGAGAGCGCGTTCAGCTACTGCACGAGCCTGCAAAAGATAGATTTCAGCTCGGGACTGACAAACATCGCGCCGATAGCGTTCAAGTACTGCACGGCGCTGGAGTCGCTCGACTTCCCGATAACGCTCGACAAGATAGGGGACGGCGCGTTCCTGAGCTGTACGGAGCTCTCGAGGGTAGTGATGCCCGAGGGCGTATCGGCAGTCGGAGAGGGAGCGTTCACGAGCTGTCCTAAGCTGGAGCAGGTGATAATCCCGAAGAGCGTGAGCAGTATCGGAGCGCACGCATTCGGCTACAGTATCGGCGACGATGAGGACTACACCCTCGAGAAGGGCTTCAAGCTGAGCGTATTCACGGGCAGTGAGGGCGAGCGCTATGCGCGGGCTAACAAGATAAGCTACACTCACGTAGACAAGAGTCTGAAGAGGTACGCATTTCTCATCGCAGCAGGAGCGCTGCTGCTTGCGGCGATAGTGCTGGCGATGGTACTGATGTCGAAGGGCAGGAAGCGGATTTCTTCGTCCGAGAAAAAGGCAGAGGCGGAGCTCATCGCGGAGGCGAGCTACGAGAAGATACTGGACGATTCCGACGAGGAACCGAAGGAATAAAAAGAAAAAGCAGAGGCAAAAGCCTCTGCTTTTTTGTACCTTTCATATTGTGCGGGCGCCTCTACATTCATTCCTTAACGTACACGCCGACAATTTCGGAGATATAGGCGCGGTGATACGGGTCGGAGCCGAAGAACTGCGCGGGGATACCGTCATCGGTGAGGAAGCCGCTCTCCGCG
Organism: Anaerotruncus sp. MC2020; assembly: GCA_000701945.1. Lineage (GTDB taxonomy): Bacteria > Bacillota > Clostridia > Oscillospirales > Ruminococcaceae > Ruminococcus > Ruminococcus flavefaciens_B. Next base: position 265,003 of record KL370841.1, on the reverse strand, counting down.
AGGTCATAGCTGTAGAGCTTGCGGCAGACGAGCACCATATCCGCCTCCTCGAAGGCTACACAGCCGTCGAATTCAGCGGGAGTGAGTCCCGTCTCCTTGACCTTGTCGCAGTCCCTGCCCGAGTGCGAGCCGCAGAAGGAGAGAGCCTTGCGGAACTGCTCGCCGTAGAAGGAGGCAGTGAAGGTCTCGCCGTTCTCGACGAAGCCGAAGGTGTGCCTGTTCGGGCGTATGTAGCAGGTGAGCACGTTTCTGTTCCACAGCACGCCGAGCTGACCCCATGAAGCGGTCATGGTGTTGAAGCTGTCCATAGTGCCGCCCGTGAGGAGCATCCACTCCTTGCCGATTTTAGTGAACGGGTTGAACTGCAAAGATGTAAGGTCGACTTTCTTGAATGACATAGATATTCCTCCTTGAAATGCGCGCTCACGCCTGTACCTGAGCCCTCCTGAGCGCCGATTTATAGCGCAGTCTGAGCTTGTCGGTGATGAGCGCGATGAATTCCGAATTTGTGGGTTTGCCCTTGCTCGTGTCGACAGTATAGCCGAAGAACGAGTTGAGGGTATCGACGTTGCCTCTGTCCCATGCTATCTCTATCGCGTGACGGATAGCGCGCTCCACGCGGGACGACGTCGTATCGTAGAGTCCCGCTACTGTGGGGTAGAGCATTTTTGTCACGCTGTCGAGGAGCTCCTTGTCGGCTATCGAGTAGAGGATAGCTGTGCGGAGGTAGTGATAGCCCTTGATATGTGCGGGCACGCCGAGCTGATGAATGATGTCGGTGACGACTATCTCCATGTCGTCGCTGAGGCTGTTTGCCCTGTCGCCGAGCGCGGAGCTTATCGCGGAGACGAGGTCGTCGGCGTCATAGGGCTTGAGCAGGAACTTTGCCGCACCGTTTTCCATGACCTGCCGCTCGATGAACTCGTTGTCGAAGGCTGACGTAATGATGAAGGCAGGGAACTTGACTCCGAGCTCGCGCACCTTTTTCATTATAGTGACGGCGTCGCCGTTTTCGGCGGTGATGTCGAGGACAGCGGCGTCGGGCGGGTCATTGCGTATGGAGTCGACGATGACAGAGCAGTCCTTTCTGCGGGTATAGGCGTACATTCCCTTTTCGCGGAGCTTATTGGCGAGGCTGACGCCTGTTCCTGCTGAATCGTCTCCGATAAGTACCTTTATTTTGTTGTTCATGATTTTTTCCTCCTGTTTTATGATTTTTCCAACGTTTCTATCATATCACAGGAGGAGGCCGCAGAGCAACGGAGAAAAATGTCACATGGGGGAATGTTTTATCGCGGACGAATGAATGCCGTCGCGGCGGCGAAGAGATGTCGTTTTCACTTGAACAGTGTCCGAAATATGAAATTTAGAATGCAAAATTGAGAATCGAGCAGAACTCACCCTTACAGCTTTCACAATATTTCGGTGAATTGTAGGGGGCTTTCCGAGCGCCCGTGTTTGCGGCGGAATAAAATCAGAACAGGCTTTTTTAGTATTGGCTCAGACCATTCTCAATTCTTTCCGCCTTTCATCTTGACGAGCATACCGTCGGCGATATTGCGTACTTTGGTTCCTGGCGGGAAGAGCGTATCCGCGAGCTTTGCGGTGGCGGTTTTTTTCAGTCTCCGCGCGTGGACGGGAGCGAGCTTTGGCTCCTTGGTGCCCTCAGTCCACGCGGCAAAGTCGGACGGGTCGAGGCGGCTCTGGAACATAGCCCTGTCGCCGACTGCGCTGTGCTCCGCGAAGAAGCGGAGGGGCATATCGCAGTCCTTATAGCCGTATTTTTCGAGGTGTCCGTCGAAGCGGAAATGGAAGAGCCTGTCCATATCCTCCATGCCGCGCGCCGCCTCGGAGCTCTCTGAGAGCGCCGCGAGGAGCATAGCCTGCGTCTTGTCCTGAGGTCGGATACCCGCCGCGCGGACGGTTCCGCCGACGATGAAGCCGAGCATATACTCATTCGCGCAGAAGTCGCTCTGCGGCGACTTGCTCATGGGGACGTCGAAGAGGTAGGCGGCGTAGATGCCGAAAGCGCCGTGGAGCGCGAGATACTCGGGCTCGTCATAGTCGAGGACGTGCTTTGCCTGCACCCAGCCGCGCAGGCGTCCCGACCTGACCATGAGCGGTATCGTCCCCGCGAGGAGCAGAGCCTTCGAGCCGTTCATTATCGGGGTCTCGACGTCAGCCTCGACGTCTCCGCCGATGTGCAGGAGCTTCGCGGGCGCAACTCCCGCCTTAGCGATAATGGCGTCATACAGCGCCTTGTGGTCGGTTACGCTGCCCTTGAGCTCATACGGCACGACGAGCTCGTCCGCCTGATCATAGCCGCAGCTGCTCAGTATGCGGACGACGACATTCCGCGGATAGATCGTGTCCGCGACAATGACTATCTTCTTTTTGGTGCGCTTTGCCTCGTCGAAGAGCTCCTTGCCGAAGCCGCGGGCGAAGGTGAAATGTGCCGCGAGCTCGCACTCGCGCTTCATCAGCTTGTCCTTGCCGAAGGGCGTGAGCTTGGCGGATTTCGCGAGGATATCGTAGATGCGCTCTATCGTGGCGCCGCCCGCATTGCAGAACTTTTTCTCGGCAGCTTCTGCGGCAGCACAGCGGAGCTCCTTGAAGTCCTTTTTCACTGTCGTGAGTGCGCGGAAGTCCTCCTCCATGAGCATGAAAATGTCCTCAAACTCGGGAAAAGCGGTGGAGGTGAGCGTACCTGTCAGGCGGAAGCTGACCGCCTTATAGTCCGACCGCCCGACCTCGCCGAGCATTTTCTGCCGCAGCTCGACCTGCTCGCGCGTGAGGGCGATACGGGGCTTGAAATGTTTGTCCATAGCGTGCCTCCTTGATGTCAGTCGGTGGAAACAGCCGTAGTTTCGGTGCTTTCCGATGCCGAAGCATCGGAGGTGTCAATGCTGTCGGTAGTTGTGGTCGCAGTCGACGAGGACGCAGTTGTCGGCTTTTCGTCGCCGTATTCGGGGATGAGCTTCTCGCCGCCGCAGAGCTTGATATACTCGTCGAGGGTTATTGCTCCCTCGGAGTTATAGGCGCGTATGAGGGCGTCCTTGCTCGTGAATTTCTCGGAATATTCGCCTTTTTCGTCGCGTATGTACTTACCGTACCAGAGCCCGAAGAACGACCACATCGCATTGTCGCGGAACGAGGCGTCGATATCGGGGACGGTGCTGCACTCGCTGAGTGCGATGAGCTTTTCCTTGCCGACGATTTTTTGCAGCGCGAGGAACTGCTCATAGCGGCTGCCGTAGTCCTTGCCGTTTTCGAGGTAGATATCGAGCGATGCGATATCGAAGGTAGACTTGTTGACGAGGGTGCTCTCGCTCTGACCGTTCCATATCCAAATGAGGTTGTCGAGCTCGAACACGTTCGTATATCGGCGGTACATGAGCTCCCAGAGCCACTTGTAGTCGTCGGCTCCGCTCGCGCCCCACCAGAACCAGTCGCCGTAGCCCTCGTGGAGGGGTCTCCACAGCACGGGCACGCCCTTGTTCTTGAGCGAGGTGAGCTGTCCCGCCATATTGTCGATATCGAGGATAAGACCGTAGCACTGCTCGGATATCTTGCCTTCGCCGTATAGACCGCGTATCTCCTCCTGCGTCATCTCGGCGATATCGATGTCGGTCTTTGCGTCGGAGAGCTTGAAATCGGTATCCTTCGCGTAAACGGAGGGCTTGGTCTTGGAGGGCGCCTCCCAGTACCACATCAGCGCTACGATACCGCCCTTGCGGTACCAGTCTGCGCAGGCGTCGACGTCTCTGAAGGCGCTGTCGAAGGTCTTGTTATTGGTATGGAGCGCGGAGAGGCGTATCGCGGGATACTTGCCCGTCGTGCGGTATATGAGGTCGAGCTCCTCGTTCTTGGGGCTCGAGGCATACTGTCCCGTGAGCACGTACTTGCCGTAGTTCTTGGTCATGAAGTCCATGAGCTCCTTCGCTGACCTGCCCGCCTCCTTGTTGGAGAGGTCCTTGTCCGCGCTGTACTTTATCTCGCTGAGGGAGGTATTGTCGCACATTTTCAGGTAGTCGAGCTTGATATCGCCGTGCGGGCGGAGCTCTATCTCGGACTTGCCCTTCGTGAGGAACACGCCGTACAGGGTTATCAGCGTGAATTCGCTGTCGCTCATAGTCTTGAAGGCGGCAGTTTCGGTGCCGTTGACGAGCACGTCGCAGTTGACGAACCTGTCGGCGGCGATGCTGAACGAGAGGTCGTAGTGCTGGTTGGTGGGAGCCTCGACCGTGAAGGTCACGCTTGCGCTTCCGTCGTTCTTGAAGCCGCTGACATAGCCCTCGCCGCTGTAGCTCTCGATGACTGTATCGGGCTTGACGGTCGGGTCGAACTTTGTCGTGGGCTGAGTGTCGGCGTCGGACTTGACCTTCTTGCCGTCCTTATCGGTGGTCTCCTCCTTGGGAGAGCTGACCACCTTCAAGCCCTTGCCGAGCTTGGCGTCCTCCGCCTCGTACAGGTTGCCCGTGGGCTTTTTCTCTATCGCGGGGTAGGAGATAGGGTAGTCGGGGTAAGTGCTGACGGTCTCCTCCTCGATATTGCCGAGCACGTCGGTCACGGGCTCGGGTTCACTGCTCTCGTCCTTTTCTTTTTTCTTGCACGATACCGCGCACGTTGCGGTCATCATGACCGCCGCGGCGAGCGCGGTCAGCTTACGTATATCCATTGGTATCCTCCGTTTTGGAATTGAGAATGGCGGTGTCCGTTTCACGGACGTATTTAGATAATATTGGCGAAGCTAACGCCCGAACTTTTTTATTCAGGTCTTGCGGGCGAGCGGAACTTGCCCCTACAGATGATAACCATACATCAGTTAATTGTAGGGGCGCTTTCCGAGCGCCGTATTTACGCCTGAATAAGAACAAGCTTTTTGTGGTATAGGCGAAGCCGATACAATAACAGCGGAGCTGCATATAGCATCACAAGCCAAATCAAAGATTTGGTGTGCTGCTTAACAGCGGAGCTGCATATAGCATCACAAGCCAAATCAAAGATTTGGTGTGCTGCTTAATTCTCAATTATTAAGCTTTTACGCTGTACTTCCTGCCTGCTTCGGTGTCGAAGATTACGACGCCGTTCTCTATGCGCGAGGCGACGCTCTCTCCGCCGCAGGTCACGCTGACGACGCAGTTCGCGCGCAGTCGGCACTCGCCGCCCTTATCCGAGGTTATCTCCGCAGATTTGAGCTTGCAGTCGCTCCACGCGATATCGACTCCGAAGCCGCCCTTTGCGCGCAGACCGCGTATACTGCCCTCGCGCCACTGGTCGGGCAGAGCGGGGAGCAGTATCAGCTCGCCCGATACGCTTTGCAGCAGAGACTCCGCGATAGCCGATACGCCGCCGAAGTTGCCGTCTATCTGGAACGGCGGGTGGGTGTCGAGCATATTCGGGTTGGTGGAGTGGCAGAGCAGGCGCTTGAGGTTCTCGTAGACCATTCGCCCGTCGTAGAGGCGCGCCCACATATTGGCTATCCACGCGCAGCTCCAGCCCGTGTGACCGCCGCCGTGTATCAGTCTGCGGACGAGTGTAGCTCTTGCCGCGTCAGCCAGCTTGGGAGTTTTCACGGGAGTGATGAGGTCAGCGGGATGGAGGGCGAAAAGCTGCGATATATGGCGGTGTCCTATCTCTACCTCGTCGTAGTCCTCAGCCCATTCCTTTATCTGACCGTACTTGCCGACCTCGGGCTGCGGGAGCCGCTTTATCAGCTCCGCGAGCCTGTCCGCGAGGTCCTTGTCCACGCCGAGAATCTCCGCCGCTTTTATCACGTCGGTGAAGAGTACGGTGATTATCTCGGAGTCCATTGACGGTCCCGCGCAGAGACAGCCGCGCGTGCCTGCTGAGGTGAGGTATGTATTCTCGGGCGATACCGACGGACAGGTCACGAGCCTGCCCTCGGCGTCCTCGATGAGGAAGTCCGCCATGAACTCCGCCGCGCCCTTTAATATGTGGTATTTATCGGCGAGGAAGTCCCTGTCGAGGGTGTATTCGTAGTGCTCGAAGATGTGGAGCGCGAGCCACGCGCCGCCCATAGGCCATATCGTCGCGGGCATCCACAGGTCGGCGGGAGCGCAGTCGCCCCATATATCGGTGTTGTGGTGGCAGACGAAGCCGTGCTCTATGCCGTACATCTCCTTCGCGACCGTTTTGCCGTTCTCGCAGACGCGCTCGAGCAGGTCGAACAGCGGGAGGTGGCACTCGGAGAGGTTGCAGCTCTCGGCGCACCAGTAGTTCATCTCGGTGTTGACGTTAATCGTGAACTTGCTGCCCCATGCAGGCCACATATCGCGGTTCCATATGCCTTGGAGGTTCATGGGCTGGGTGGAGGGACGGCTCGCGGATATCATGAGGTATCTGCCGTAGTTGAAGTAGAGCTCGATGAGCTTGTTATCGTGGATAAGGCGCTCGCAGTCGGTGCTGTCGAGCTCGTCGCCCTTGAGGCGGGATATGCGCTCGTCCGTCGCGAGGCGCTCGAGGTTCTCGCCGCTGTTGTCGTTGAGGTTGAGCTCCGTCCTGTCAAAGAGGGCGCGGTAGTCGCAGACATGGCGGAAGTAGAGCTCGTCAAAGCCGCATTGCAGCGCCATTTCGGCGTCGACCTCGGCGGATTCGATGTAGTCCTCGGTGTAGAAGCTGGTGCGTGCGGACAGCACTATCATAACGGAATCGGCGTCCCTGACGACTATCTTGCCGCCGACGGTGCGGATAGTGCCGCCCTCGGCTTTGGCTCCGAGGCAGGCTGCAAAGAAGATGCCGTCGCGGCTGCCCGTGCCGCCCGTGTAGAGAATCATGTTCTCGCCGCAGGGGCGGTTGTCGTCGTAGTAGTCGTCGCGTCCGTCTATCGAGCACTCGAGCGACACGCTGTTCGGCGTATCGGAGTGTATATCTATGACCATGACCTCGTCGGGAGCGGACACGAATACGCTCCTTGTGTAGCCGACGCCGTTCGCGGTGAAGCTGACGTGCGAGACGGCAGTGGAGAGGTCGAGGGTGCGGGAGTAGTCCTTGGGCTTGCCGCCGATACGGCAGTGTATGCTGAGGTCACCGAGCGGCATATAATGGCGCATATTCGGCGTTACGCCCTGCAGCTTCTCGAAGGCGAGGCGCTCTGCTGAGGGTATCTCGCCGTTGAGTATGAGAGTGCGCACCTCGTCGAGCCCCTCCTGCGCGTCGGGATTGACGCGGTGGCGGAGTCCGCCCGACCATATCGAGTCCTCGTTGAGCCCGATGAGCTCATTTTCGGCTCTGCCGTATATCATGCCGCCGATGCGTCCGTTGCCTACGGGAAGGGCGCTGTTGAAGTCCTCGGCGGGCTGCTTGTAGCTCAGTAACGTTTCTGTTGCCATAAAATGCTCCTATCTGAATCTATACTATTTTATTATTATAGCACAGTCCGATGAAAAAAGCAAACAGAGGATTTCTGACCCGCGGTCACGCTTTTATGCGGACGCACAATGTGCGCTTCAACAATGTCCCTCTATAAGGGGTGCAAAAAGTGTGTTTTTGCAACGGAAAACCGTTGATTATCGAAAAAATTTTCTGATAAATCGTATATCTGCACAAAATGAGCTGTTTGCAATTGTGCGATTTTTACGGCAATTTGCCCCCGAATGCGGCGTCAGATACAAATTCGGGCAATAAAGCCTTGACAAGACAGCGCCGATGTGGTACAATATTATTTGGCGTTATGTGCGCCGCCAATAAATTAATGGAAATTCCGAAATATAGATGTGCGGGCCCTGTGCAACAAGACACCGTGAACCATGTCAGGCGGGAGACCGAGCAGCATTAAGCGGATCGTCTCGTGTGCCGCAGCAAGCCTGCACATCTATGTTCCGGAATTTTTTTCGAGGTCCTCATGAGGAAGTTTTTCAGCAGATTTGCCGCCGCTGTCGTACAGGCGGCTCCGATAGGCTCGCTGCTCGCGCTCATACTGTTCTATATCGCCGTCCTTTCGGCAGAGCTCCTTCGGGCGGAGATATCCGTGCAGGTGTGGCTCGCAGCGCTTGTCGCGCTCCACGTTTTCTCGCTCGCGGTGATGACGCTTTACATTTTCGCGGCAGGCACCCATAAGTACGACAGCGATATCGTCGGCTCCAGCTTCGTCGGCTTCAGCAAGAAATGCCGCAGCTTCGACCGCGCGCTCGAGCTCCACTTCAATCACAGGGTCACCGCCTCGCTGGACGAGTTCAAGCTCCTCGCGGAGGAACAGTCCGACCGCATGACCACGGACGAAAAGGCTATCGTCAGCTTCTATACGGGGCGCTGCTACGAGCAGCTCGGCTTCTACCCCAATGCGCTCATCTGCTATGAGCGTGCCGCCGAGCAGGGCTTCAGGAACTGCATACTCCCCTTCCTGACGGCGAGATGTACGGGCGCAAACGGCGACGCCGAGCAGGCTGTCGCGCTGTATGAGAAGGTGCTCGGTGACTCCGACAGCCCATTCCGCAACCATGTGTACGTCGATATCGGCAGAATGTACCTCGACCGCAACGAGCCCTCCGAGGCTCTGAGCTGGTTCAATAAGGGCATCGAGAACCGCCATTCACTGCCCGAGGCATACGGCGGAGCGGCTATCGCGCAGCTCATGCTCGGCGACCTCGAGGAGAGCGACCGCCTCTACCGCGCGGCTCTCGTCAGCCACATCAAGGACCCCAACGGATTTACCGAATACTATAAGCGGATACTCAGCTCGGTGATGCTGAAAAAAGACACGCAGACCGCTCTGAAATGGATGAATAACGAAAAAAACTGACCGAGGGAGGGAGATATCTTGTATAAGGCTCTTTACCGTAAGTGGAGACCGCTCACGTTCGATGACGTTATCTCCCAGCAGCATATCACGGAAACGCTCAAAAATCAGATAAAAAACGACAAGACCGCCCACGCCTACCTCTTCACGGGCTCGCGCGGTACGGGTAAGACCACCTGCGCGCGTATCCTCGCAAAGGCTGTCAACTGCCCGAATATGAAGGACGGCAGCCCCTGCCTCGAGTGCGACATCTGCCGCGACGCCGACGAGGGCGCTCTCACCGACATCATCGAGATAGACGCCGCCTCCAACAACGGCGTTGCCGATATCCGCGACCTCCGCGACGGAGCGATATACTCCCCCGAGCGCTGCCGCTTCAAGGTGTATATCATCGACGAGGTGCATATGCTGTCCATGCAGGCGTTCAACGCTCTGCTCAAAATCATGGAGGAGCCGCCCGAGTATGTCAAGTTCATACTCGCGACGACGGAGATACATAAGGTCCCCGCGACCATAACCTCGCGCTGTCAGCGCTATGACTTCCGCCGCATAAAGCAGAAGGACATCGCCGCAAGACTGCTGTATATAGCCTCGCAGGAGGATATTGCCCTCACCGAGGACGGCGCGGACATGATAGCCAAAATTGCCGACGGAGGTATGCGAGACGCCGTATCGCTGCTCGACCAGTGCTCCGTCACGGCTGAGAAGATAGACGCCGCTGCCGTGTCGAATACGGCGGGCATCGCGGGCAGAGACAGCCTCTACAGCATTCTTGAAGCCATTACGGGCTCCGACGCTCCCGCCGCTCTCGCGGAGACGGACAAGCTGTACAATATGTCCAAGGACCTCACAAACCTCTGTGAGGAGCTGATATTGCAGCTCCGCAACGTCATGCTCATCAAGGCTTCGCCCGAAAATGCCGCGGATATGCTCGTGTGTACTCCCGAGGAGCTCGAGCGCCTCAAAGCTGTTGCCGAGAGGTCGGAGCTCGCGGACGTTATGAGCCGCATTGAGGCTCTGCAAGCCTGCCGCGAGCGTATGATGAGGGTGCTCAACAAGCGCGTCGAGTTCGAGATGGCGCTGATAAAGGTGTGCGGTAAGGTCACAAATACCGCCGCGGCTATTGACAATTCCGAAATTTATGATAAAATAAAACAGTTGGAGGACAAGCTCAGCGCTGTCCCTGCGGGCGGATATCAGTCCGCCGAGCCGAGCCGCGATACCCGCAGGGTATATACGGCGTCGAGTCCCGCTGCCGACAGCGAGCCCGCTCCCGATACGAGGGTCGATATCGGCACCGTCAAAGAGGAGGAGCTCACGCCATGCGACAGGTGGGACGACATCATGGAGGAGTTCCGCAAGCTCAACCCGTCCTGCGCGGGAAGCCTCGAGGGCTCTACTGCCGCGACAAAGGGCAATGTGATGTGCATATTCACTCCCAATAACTTCTTCATCTCGCTCTTCAAGAGCAATAAGGAGAATGCGGTATCGCTCGGACGCGCCATATTCAACGTCCTCGGGCAGAAGTACCGACTCACCGCGCGCTGTACCACGTCGGTCGAGGAGACCAAGAACCTCGCAGAGCAGCTCGTGCAAAAAGCCATTAGCAACAGCATAGAAACAGCTGTTGATAATAATAACACAAACCTATAAAATCCAAAAGGAGAAATTACAATGAAAGCAAGAATACCTAAGAATATCGGTGGCGGCGGCGCCCAGAACATGAACCAGATGATAAAGCAGGCTCAGAAGATGCAGGACGAGATAACTGCCCTTCAGGAGGACATCGAGGCTCGCGATTTTACTGCTACAGCAGGCGGCGGAGCTGTTGAGGTCACTCTCTCAGGCAAGAAGATAATCAAGTCCCTCAATCTCAAGCCCGAGGTCGTTGACCCCGAGGACATCGAGATGCTTCAGGACCTCATCATCAGCGCTATCAACGAGGCTGTCAACAACATCGAGACTACTACAGAGGCTGAGATGAGCAAGATAACAGGCGGCGTTTCGCTTCCCGGTCTGTTCTAAGCTATGCCCGACCATAACGCTCTTCCGCTGGTCGTACTGGCGGAAAAGTTCGCTTCTCTGCCCGGTATCGGCATGAAATCGGCTCAGCGGCTCGCCTACCACGTCATGTCCATGGATGAGGAAGCGGTCGAGAGCTTCGCGCAGGCTCTGCTCGACGCGAAGAAGAACGTCCGCTGCTGCAATATCTGCCAGAACCTGACGGAGCGCGAGATATGCCCCATATGCGACGACGACGAGCGCGACAGGAGCGTCATCTGCGTGGTCGAGAGTCCCAAGGACGTGACCGCCTTTGAGCGTACCCGCGAGTACAACGGCGTGTACCACGTTCTGCACGGACTGCTCTCGCCTATGGACGGCATCACTCCCGACAAGCTCCGCGTCAAGGAGCTCCTTGCGCGTATCGCCAAGGGCGGCGTCGAGGAGGTCATCATGGCGACAAATCCTACGGTGGAGGGCGATGCTACAGCTCTGTACGTGGCGGGACTGCTCAAGCCGCTCGGGGTGAAGGTGTCGAGACTGGCATTCGGACTGCCCGTCGGCGGCATTCTCGAATACGCGGACGAGGTGACGCTGTACAAGGCGCTCGAGAACCGCAATAATATGTGAGATGAAGCCACCTGCAATGCGGGTGGCTTTTTATGTTGTTCCCTGCGTCGTGTTCACGCGAAACCGTAAAATCAAGCGGTATCCGCGATTTGGCTCTTGACATTTCCGCGAAAAAGTGTTATCATTTTAACGTACGTTTTATTTCGCCTTATCAAAGAAGGGACAGATATGGATAATAAAGAAAAAGATACAGAGAAAATAACGGAAAAGTCCGAAAAATCGGATAATACCGAGAAAAAACCGGACAAGCCAAAAAATGGCAAAAAGCCCGCTCAGTCCAAGGGCGGCGCTCACAGCGACAAGAAGTCCGAGAAGAACGGCTCTCATGCCGAGAAGAAGCCCGCTCATGCCGAGACTGCCAAGTCCGAGAAGGCTGCTGAGAAGGCTCCCGAGACCGAGGCTCCGAAGAAAAAGAAGAAGCGCTTTACGAAAAAGCGTGAGTTCGCAATATGCGCGCTCAGCATCGCGCTCGCATTCACAGTCTGCTTCTTCGTTCCCGCGGACACTTTCATCGCTAATCAGAACGACTTCCTCGTATCCGCTCCTCGCATACTCCTGCCGCTCCTCGGAGCTGCACTGGTCGGCTCTGCGGCGCTGATACTCCTCCTCAACATCTGCCTCGCTATCAACATCAAGCTGTGGAAGATAGTTGAGTGCCTGTTCGGAGGCTGCCTCGTTGCAGGCTACTGGCAGGTGATGTTCGCGAACGGCAAAATGGTGCAGATAACAGGCGACCCTACTACCTACTCCGAGCGCAGTTCCTCCAATAACCTCAACTTCATACTCTATATCGTGCTGTTATTCGTGCCGCTTATCGTGCTCTTCATCTCGGGAGAGCTCAAAAAGGGCAAGCGCAAGCGCTACCTCTTCACCGTGCTGACGTACCTCTCTGCGGTCGTATTCCTCATGCAGGCAGTAGGTCTCGGAAGCCGCGTCGCTAAGACAGGCATCCTCAGGGCGGATGACTCGCGCCTCGACAACTACCTCTCCATGGAGGATACGCTGAACCTCAGCACAGATAACAACGTCGTCGTTTTCCTTACGGACAGACTCGACGCGAGCTGGCTCGAAATGGCGCTCGACGATTACCCCGAGCTTGAGGACGAGCTCGAGGGCTTCACCTTCTACTCCAACAACGTGGGACGCTTCACCAATACCTTCCCGTCTGTGTGCAATATGCTCACAAACTGCGAGTACAGCGGTCAGGACTGGACTGATTACTTCAAGCAGGCATGGGAAGGCGAGACCCTTCCGCGCCGTCTCCACGACAACGGCTACAAGGTAAACCTCCTCATCGACAACCTCACTACCTTCAACGATTTTGACCAGATAGCAGGTCAGTGCGACAATATGCACTCCTCCGTCGATTTCGTTAAATTCAACTACTTTGAATCATGCGGCATACTCAGGACTATGGCGAGATTCTCACTCGGAAAGCTCGCGCCCTACCTCCTGAAGAACCGATTCATCGGCAATATGTCGTCCGACTTCTCCAGCAACTTCTACACTGTAACGGGCGAGGACGTCGCAAACTTCAAGGGCTCTGTCGGCAAGGAGACCGATATGGAACTCTGCAACTACATCCGCACTCACCAGATGAAGGCTGAAAGCGATGAGAAGACCTTCACCTTCATACACCTCAATTTCGCTCACGACTATAACCCCGACCTCTACGCCGCTTTCGTGCCCGATTACGACGGAGACGATATCGACAGAGAGGATAATATCTACGGCGGCTTCAAGCTCATCGAGATGTACCTCGACAAGATGAAGGAGGCAGGAGTTTACGACAACTCTACCATTATCCTTATCGGCGACCACGGCAGACCGCCTGCTGAGATAGAGTATGCGGAGGACGACGAGCTCCCGACTATCGAGATAGACTCCGATTCTCCGATAAAGACGGCTGTCCTCATAAAGCCCGCAGGCGCAGAGCGCAGTCCCCTCGTCCAAGACAGCAAGGCTGAGCTCTCAAGCGGTGAGTTTGCCGCTTCGGTGCTCGAATATGCAGGACTTGACAAGAGCGGCTTCGGTTTCAACGACTACATCGGCTTGTCCTTCGACGACGTCAAGACTATGGCGGCACCTCCCGCGCGTGACCTCCACGTTTACTTCTGGAAGGGCATCGGACGCGTGGACGATATCCTCAAATATGAGGTAACAGGCGACGCTTCCGACTACAGCAACTGGAAGGTCGTTGAAAGATTCGGTCAGCCCGCTGACAAATAAAACTTCCCGTCCTCTCCCGGGTTTTCGGCGAGAGGACGTTTTTTTGTCTAAAGTGACGGATTTATGCACCGTTTATTGCTATCCTGCCCGCTCTCTATTGACAGTATCTGCGCAATTTGGTATAATTACTTTATATAATGTATAAGGGAGAGTATCCTCTCCCGCAGAAAAGAGAAACAAAAAGAGACAACGGTGCGAAAATATGGTTAGTAAAAGAGACAGATACAAAAGGCTCATTTCCGTCTGCTCTGCGACCGTGCTGGTCGGCATTCTCGCGATAGGCTTCGGCTATGTGTGGTACACCTACTACAGCGACGAGATAGTCCTCCCGTACTACAGGCGCGGAAACTGGGTGCTCATAGGAATATACGCCCTGCTCGTGTGGCTGTTTTTCAGAGTCTACGGCGGCTTCAAGCTCGGCTACCTCAAAAAGACGGATATGCTGTACTCACAGCTCATATCCATTGCGGCGGTGGACTTCGTGTCCTACTTCCTCATCAGCCTCATCGGACGAAAATTCATGCCCGTCACGCCCATGCTGTTGCTCACCCTCGTGGACTTCGGCTATATCGCCCTGTGGACGCTGTGCATAGGCAGGATATACTTCATGATTTATCCCCCGCGGAAGCTGATGATACTCTACGGAAGCCATCAGGCGGCGGCTCTCGTGCTGAAGATGAGTCAGCGCGTGGACAAGTACATGATATGCGAGTCCGTGAGCATTTCCGAGCCCGAGGACAAGATACGCGAGCTCATACTCAAGTACGAGGGCGTCATTATCTGCGATATCCCCGCTGAACAGCGCAATGACTACCTCAAATTCTGCTATGAAAAGTCGGTGAGAGCGTATATCGCGCCGAAAATATCCGATATTATCATAAGAGGCGCCGACGACATACGCCTGTTCGATACCCCGCTCCTCCTGTGCAGGAACTACGGTCTCGACGTCGAGCAGAAGGTGCTCAAGCGCCTGTTTGACATCGTATTCTCGCTCGTTACGCTGATACTCGTCTCGCCGTTCATGATATTCGCGGCGTTAGCGATAAAGCTCCACGACGGCGGTCCCGTGCTCTACAAGCAGAAGCGCCTCACCATTGACGGCAAGGTCTTTGACGTGCTGAAATTCCGCAGCATGGTCGTTGACGCCGAAAAACTCAGCGGTCCCGTGCTCGCCTCGGACGACGACCCGCGTATCACTCCGATAGGCAGGTTCCTCCGCAAGGTAAGGCTCGACGAGCTCCCGCAGCTGCTGAACATACTCAAGGGCGATATGTCCGTGGTAGGACCGCGCCCCGAGCGTCCCGAGCTCTCCGAGGAGTACAGGAAGGAGATGCCAGAGTTCGAGTTCAGATTAAAGGTAAAGGCAGGTCTTACGGGCTATGCACAGGTCACGGGCGTCTATGACACCGTCCCCTATGACAAGCTCAAAATGGACCTGATGTACATAGAGAATTACTCGTTCCGAATGGACTTGCAGATAATTCTCATGACTATAAAGACCATGCTCTTCCCGCCAAAGTCCAACGCCGAAGCAGGCGGAGGGCTCATCGAGCAGGAGAGCAGAAGAGAAGAGGATAATAAATGAAGACAACAGCGGTGATAATGGCGGGCGGACGCGGCGAGCGCTTCTGGCCCAAGAGCCGTAACGCAACTCCCAAGCAGTTTCTCTCACTGACAAAGGACGGAGAGACGATGATACAGAAGACGGTCAAGAGGCTTCTCCCCATAGTCGAGGAGGAGGATATCTACATCGTCACAAATGCGGCGTATACCGAGCTCGTTCACGAGCAGCTCCCGAACGTGCCGAGGGAGAACATACTCGCAGAGCCCTGCGCAAGGAACACTGCTCCGTGCATTGCCTTTGCGGCGGCGGTCATCAGCCGCAAGTACGAGGACGCGATAATGCTCGTGCTCCCCTCCGACCACCTCATCGGCTACGAGAACATCTACATCAACACGCTGAAAAAGGCGATGAAGGCTGCCGAGAAGGGCAAGCGCCTCGTCACCATAGGCATAACGCCCGAATATCCCGAGACGGGCTACGGCTACATCAATTTCGGCGAGGAAAAAGGCGACGTTTACGCAGTTGAGCGCTTCGTCGAGAAGCCCGACCTCGCGACCGCAAAGGACTACCTTGCATCGGGCAGATATCTCTGGAACAGCGGTATGTTCGTGTGGAAGATATCCTCGATAATGCTCAATCTGAAAACGCTCATGCCCGATATATACGAGGGCGCGGTGCGTATCGGAGAGGCGTTCGGCACTCCCGATTTTGAGGAGGTGCTGGTCAAGGAGTTCACCGCATTCCGCAGTGAATCCGTCGACTTCGGCATAATGGAGAAGGCGAAGCACATCTACACTATCCCCGGAAGCTTCGGCTGGGACGACGTCGGGAGCTGGCTCGCTGTTGAGCGAATCAACGAGACCGACGACGACAAGAACTTCATCGACGGCGACGTCATCACCGTTGACTCCAAGCGCACGACTGTCTGCGGCGGCAAGCGCCTGATAGCGGCGGTCGGTACGAGAGACATCATCATCGTCGATACGGACGATGTCCTGCTCGTGTGCTCGAAGAACAACACTCAGGACGTCAAGAAGGTGATCGCTCAGCTCAGGGAGCAGGGCAGAAACGAGCTTATATGATTCGTAATGCGCAATTACGGTACCGCTCGCGGTAAATATTAAAAATGTCCCGAAAATTCGGATAAAATCATAATGTAAGAGGTAATAACATGAAAAACGCACTTATCACAGGCATCACAGGTCAGGACGGCTCCTATCTTGCGGAGCTCCTCCTCGAAAAAGGGTACAACGTTTACGGCATATGGAGAAGAAAGGCGACTGCCGATTACGGCAATATCGCCCACCTCAAGGACAAGGTCACTCTCATCTACGCCGATATGACCGACCCTATCTCCCTTATCTCCGCTATGAGGATATCGCAGGCTGACGAGGTATACAACCTCGCCGCACAGTCCTTCGTTGCGACGAGCTGGGACACTCCCCTCGGCACCGCCGACATCGACGCTGTAGGCGTTACAAATATGCTCGAGGCTATCCGCACCGTAAAGCCCGAGTGCCGCTTCTATCAGGCTTCTACCTCCGAGATGTTCGGTCTCGTGCAGGAGATCCCGCAGAAGGAGACTACCCCCTTCTACCCGAGAAGTCCCTACGGTGTAGCAAAGCTGTACGGTCACTGGATAACCAAGAATTACCGCGAGAGCTACGGTATGTTCGCCTGCTCGGGAATCCTCTTCAACCATGAGTCCGAGCGCCGCGGAATAGAGTTCGTTACCCGCAAGATAACCGACGCCGTTGCACGCATCAAGCTCGGCGTGCAGGACTGCGTGGAGCTCGGCAATATGGACTCCAAGCGCGACTGGGGACACTCCAAGGACTATGTCCGCGCGATGTGGCTCATGCTCCAGCAGGACAAGCCCGATGACTACGTTATCGCGACAAACGAGACGAGAACTGTCCGCGAGTTCGTTGAGACCGCGTTCAAGCACGTCGGCATTGACGTTCAGTGGCAGGGCGAGGGCGTAGACGAGGTCGGCATAGACAAGGCTACGGGCAAGACCATTGTCAAGGTAAATAAGAAGTTCTTCCGCCCCGCAGAGGTGGATATTCTCCTCGGCGACCCCGCAAAGGCTGAGAAGGTACTCGGCTGGAAGCGCGAGATAAGCTTCTCCGAGCTCGTTGAGCGCATGGTCAAGAATGACCTCGCACTCGTCGAGAAGGAGATAAAGGTCAAGAGCATAGCTGACTGAGCCAGAGGTAAAAATGAGAATGGACATTCTGAAAGACGAAAAGGGCGGCTATAACAAGGTGTCAGTTCTCACCAAGACGGACGCGCTGAATGCGCTCCTGTACATGGCTGAGAGCGGCGATGTCGCTCCCGATAAGATACGCGCCGAGCTCGAAAAGGTGTCGGCGATGGAGCTGAAACGCGAAAAGGGCGGCTTCTTCGGAGTACGCGGCTTTTCCGTCGAGGACACCGACGCATACCTCGCCAAGCTCGAGGCTCAGATAGAAGAAAAGCTGAGATGAAGCTGTTTTTCGACATAATACTGCCGCTTTCGTGCGCAGTCCTGCTCGCGGCGGGACTGACCGTGTACGCCGTGCGCCGTCCGAAGAGGTCGGCGAGATTGCTCGTCATCGCGCTCGCGGCAGTCGTCATCTACTGCATTATCGGATTCATACACTACACACACTGACGCCGCCGCAGATGCGGCGGCGCTTACATTTACAAAGGTGGGAAGACCTGTTGAATATCGCATTTGACGCAATACCGCTCATCAGCGACCGTATCACGGGCATAGGCTGGTGCGAGGCGGGACAGACTATGGCTATGGCGCGCCTGCACCCCGAGAACAAGTACACCTACAACTTCTTCTCGCGCACCGACGACCACATCAAGCTCGAGCGCATCGCCCCGTTCGCGGGCGATAACATCGGCACAAAGCTCGTGCATTTCTCGGGCTATATGTACCGTGCCGCGACGACGTTCGTGCCGTTCCCGTACAGCTTCTTCTTCGGAAAGGAAGCCGATGTATCGCACTTTTTCAACTACATCGTCCCCCCAGGAGTACACGGAAGGACGGTCGTGACCGTGCATGACATGGTCTACAAGGCGTTCCCCGAGACCGTCCGCGGACGCACAAAGCTCATGCTGAACATGGGCTTGAAAAAGTCGATGAAGCGCGCGGATATGATAGTCACCGATTCCGAGTTCTCGAAAAGCGAGATAATCAAGTATTTCCCCAAGCACGAGGGCAAGATACGCGTGGTGCCGTGCGGAGTCGACCTTGATAAGTTCCGCCCCTGCACCGAGCCCGAGCGCATTCCGCAGGTCAAGGCGTCGCTCGGTATAGAGGGCGAATACTTCCTCTACGTCGGCACAATAGAGCCCCGCAAGAACCTCGAGCGCCTCATCACCGCCTGCCACATTTTCTGCGGACGCCACAAGGACGCCCCGAAGCTCGTGCTCGCGGGCGGCAAGGGCTGGCTGTACGACGGCATATTCGCACGCGTCAAGGAGCTCGGGCTTGCCGAGCAGGTCGTTTTCACGAAGTACGTCCCCGCCGAGGACATGAACCCGCTCATGTGCGGCGCGCTCGCGTTCGTCTTCCCGTCGATATACGAGGGCTTCGGTATGCCGCCTCTCGAGGCTATGGCGAGCGGAGTCCCCGTGCTCGCGTCGGACGCGGCTTCACTCCCCGAGGTGACGGGCGACTGCGCGGTGATATGCGACGCATACTCCGAGGAGAGCATCGCCGACGGGCTGGAGAAGCTCTACGGCTCGGAGGAGCTCCGCAGAGAGCTCGGCGTGCGCGGCAGAGAACGCGCAAAGCAGTTCACATGGGACAAATCGGCAGAGATGCTTTACGATATTTACAAGGAGCTGAAATAAATGAGCGAAGAAATAAAGAACCCCGAGACAAATGAGGCTGAAAAGCCGCAGGAATTCGACTTTTCCAACTTCCTGACGGCAGAGGACGAGTTCCGCATGGAAATGGAGTCCTACCTCCCCGAATTCATCGAGCGCCTCACTACCGACAGGCTCGAGGCAGACCAGGATTTCATCGACAGGACGCGCGAGCTCATGGAGCTCGGCAAGGCGGCAGGCATTGATATGCAGGACTTCGTCATGAAGCACTGCCGCGAGAACGGACTCACGGGCTGATGGGCAGACGATTCAGGGTGCTGGAGGTCAACAAGGCGTATTATCCGCATATCGGCGGTATCGAGAGCCTTGTCCGCCAGTATTCCGAGGAGCTTTCGCCGCTCGGTGCGGAGGTGCGCACACTCGTCTGCCGCGACGGCAGGGGAGCTACCGTACATGAGCGCGTGAACGGCGTGGAGCTGACACGCGCGGGCAGTCTCGGCACGTATTTTTCGTGTCCGCTGTCGCTGTCGTTCGTGCGGCTGTTCCGAAAAATGGCGAAAAGTGCGGACGCGGTGCATATCAACGTCCCGTTCCCGCTTGCGGACGCGGCTCTGCTGGTGTCGGGATACAGGGGAAAGGTCGCCGTATCGTGGCACAGCGACATCGTCAAGCAGAAGAAGCTGATGCTGTTCTACCGCCCGTTCATGATGTACCTGCTCAGGCGTGCGGACATCATATTCGTGGCTACGCAGGGGCATATCGACGGCTCCGACGTTCTCCCGCAGTTCAGGGAGAAGTGCCGCATACTGCCCTACGGTATCACACCCGAGGATTACCTCGCCATAGAGCGGCGTCCCTTCCTGACGGACAAGCTCACCGACAAGAGCGCCGTGAAGGTCTTTTTCACGGGCAGGCTCGTCTACTACAAGGGCGTGGACGTGCTCCTGCGCGCATTCCGCGACGTTCGCGGATGTGAGCTCTTCATCGCGGGCACGGGTCAGCTCGAGGACAGCCTCAGACGCTACGCCGACACGCACGGGCTGTCGGACAAGATTCATTTTCTGGGCTTCCTGCCCGATGACGAGCTCCGACAGGCATACGCGGACTGCGATATCTTCGTGCTCCCGTCGGTGGTCAAGAGCGAGGCATTCGGCATAGTACAGCTCGAGGCTATGGTCTACGGCAAGCCCGTCATCAACACGAGCCTCCCGTCGGGAGTGCCGCACGTCAGCCTGCACGGCGTTACGGGTCTGACAGTGCCGCCGTCGTCCCCGAAGGCGCTCGCGGCGGCGATAAACAAGCTCGCGGAGGACAAGCTCCTGCGCGAGAAGCTCGGCAGGAATGCCGCGATACGCGTAAAGCGCGACTTCAACGAAAAGGATATAATCAGGAGGCTCTATGAGTCCCTGTCGAATGAGTGAGGATAAACTATGAAGGCTTTGATAATCGGCGGAGCAGGCTTCGTTGGAGGCTACCTCATCCGCGAGCTCGCCTCTGCGGGCGCGGAGGTACACGCTACCTGCCTGCCGTCTGAGAGCATAAAGGAGGCGTGTGCGGTACACACCCTCGATATAATGAAGGCGGAGGATATCTCCGCGCTGATAGCGGAGGTCGTCCCCGACGTGGTATTCCATCTCGCGGCGCAGAGCTCCGTGGCGGTGTCGTGGAGAAAGCCTCAGCTCACCGCGGAGATAAACGTGGTCGGCTCGATAAACGTGCTCGAAGCCGTGCGTGCCGCCGAAAAAAAGGATATCCGCGTGATAATGATAGGCACGGGCGAGGAATACGGCTTCATCAGGGAGGGCGCGTGCCCCCTCAGTGAGAGCGAGCCCCTCAACCCAGGCAATATCTACGCCGCGACAAAGGCTTGTCAGGAGATGATAAGCCGCATTTACGTCCGCGCGTACAAAATGGATATCGTAATGGTGCGCGCATTCAACCACTCGGGACCCGCGCAGAGCGAGATATTCGTCATCTCCGACTTCTGCCGACAGATAGCGGAGGCTGAAAAGGGTATGCGTCCGCCCGAGATGAAGGTCGGCAACCTCTCCGCGATGCGCGATTTCACGGACGTCCGCGACGTGGTCAGGGCATACCGTCTGCTCGCGGAAAAGGGCGTGAGCGGCAAGGTCTACAACATCGGGCGCGGTAAGGCGGTCGAGATACAGTATATCCTCGACACGGCGCTGAGCCTCTCGGAGGCGGACATCACCGTCACGCAGGACCCCGCACGTATGCGCGCGTCCGACATACCGATAATAGAGCCCGATGTGTCGCAGATATACGCGGATACGGGCTGGAAGGCCGAGATAACTATGGAGCAGACTATCTCCGATACGCTCGGCTGGTGGAGACAGAAACTCGGAAACTACGGAACATCATTGGGCGTGTAAACACCCGCAGAAGAGGGAGTGAACAAAATGTCTGATATGAAGCTTACAAACGAGAAAATGCACACCTTCGACGGACACGAAAAGGTCGGTGTGTTCAAGTCGGGCGAGAAGCTGACTGACTTCGGCGAAAAGCAGAATGCCGCGAATGAAGCGCTCGCGGCAAATATAAACGACCTCATCGTGAGGGTATGTGCCCTCGAGGAGAAACAGCTCCATAACACCGAGGTCATGAAGAAGCTCGCGGAGGAGCTCGCCGCCTTCAAGAAGGAGCTCGACCGCCTGCGCCTCTCGGACAAGCTCAATACGAGCGCAGTCGAGCGCCTCAACAGGGCGATAAGCCTCGCGCAGGGCGATACGGAGCGCTGACGGCTGACGGCTATATAGTAAAAATGCCAAATATTGGTAACAAATCTGACAAAGGTCTTGACTTTGTTAAAGTTTTGTTATATTATATATGTATGTGGAACATTTAATGCATACCACTATTGCTGACTTATCAACGGAGATATGCACAATCGCAGTCTCCGTTTCTTCATATTTGAGCTTCAAATGAAGGGAAGGTGCTATAATGGCAGAAGAGCTGATAGAAGAGCTTGAAAATAAGGTCGCCTTTACTATACCTGTATTCGGAGGCATACCTATCGCCGATTCCTGCGTCGTGACATGGATAATCATGGCTGTACTGGTACTGCTGTCCATAATATTCACGAGGAACCTGAAAAAAGTCCCGACAGGTGCGCAGTGCCTGCTCGAGTCGTTCATCGGGATGCTCGACAAGATGTTCACCGAGGCGCTCGGTGAGGGCGGAAAGAGGTATGTACCTATTCTCGAGACATTCATCCTCTACATAGGTGTGTCGAATATCATGGGTATATTCGGCTTCGTACCGCCGACAAAGGACGTAAACGTCACGGCTGCACTTGCGGGCATGGCTATCATACTCGTACAGGTCGCCTTCATACTCAAAAAGGGTCCGCTCAAATGGCTGAAGAGCTTCCTCAATCCGCTGAATGTGCTCGACCTCGTCACGCGCCCGCTGTCGCTGTGTATGCGACTCTTCGGAAACGTCCTCGCGGCGCACATCGTCATGGAGCTGATCAAGATAGCTATAAGAATGTATGTCCATGTCCCCGCGATAGGCGTGCCGCTCATCGCGAGCGCGTATTTCGACATCTTCGACGGTATTCTACAGGCTTACGTGTTCTCCTTCCTCACCTCGCTGTACCTCGCTGAGGCTATCGAGGAGGAAGAGGGTCACGATGGCAAAAAGCTGAAAAAACGCAAAAAACTTCACGGAGGTAATTGAATATGGGAGTTATCGCATTAGGCGCCGCTGTTGCCGTACTTACGGGCATTGGCGCAGGTATAGGAATAGGTATCGCGACCGCTAAGGCTACGGAGTCCATCGCCCGTCAGCCCGAGGCAAAGGGCGATATAAGAACTTCGCTCATCATCGGCTGTGCGCTCGCGGAGGCTACCGCTGTTTACGGCTTCGTTATCGCACTGCTGATAATCATCATGCTCGGAAGCAAGTAATTGTGTTCACAGAACGGGACGCCGTCCCCTACAGCACATAAATGGAGGTAAAATAAAATGGGAATCATCGCATTGGGCGCCGCTGTTGCCGTACTTACAGGCATAGGCGCAGGTATAGGAATCGGTATCGCGACCGCTAAGGCTACAGAGTCCATCGCTCGTCAGCCCGAGGCAAAGGGCGATATAAGAACTTCGCTCATCATCGGCTGTGCGCTCGCGGAGGCGACCGCCGTTTACGGCTTCGTTATAGCGCTCCTTATTATAATTATGCTCGGCAGCAAATAAGTCGGAGCAAAAAACTACATAAGGAGGGCAAATAATGCTTAAATTTGAATTCTGGAGCATTTTCGAGGCAGTCGCAAATATCATCATACTGATGATACTGCTCAGGATATTCCTTTTCAAGCCTGTAAGTAAAATGATGAACGAGCGCACCGAGTCCATTCAGAAGGATATCGACGACGCCGAGAAGGCAAGACAGGAGGCGGAGGAGCTCCGCCGCCAGTACTCCGACACTATCAGCGAGGCGAAGGAGGAGGCGAGCCGCATCATTATGAAGGCTCACGATGACGCCGAGACCGAGCGTTCCAATATAATACAGAAGTCGCATGAGGAGGCTGACGAGATAGTCAGCGCCGCAAGCGAGACTATCGAGAACGAGCGCAGACGCGTGCTCCAGCAGGCACAGTCGCAGATAGCCGACCTCGCTATCGAAGCCGCGTCCAAGATAGTGGGCGAGAACCTCGACGACGAAAAGAACAGGAAGCTCGTAGATGCGTTCCTTTCCGAGGAGGGTAACAGGCAATGAGAGATTCCGATAAGGCTCTTGTAAAGGAGCTCGTCCGCCGCGATATCCCCCGCGAGGACATAATCACCGCGAAAACGGTGCTCGAGACCTGTCCCGACGTCGGAGATACGCTCTCGAACCCCCTCGTTACATACGACGAGAAGCACAATATAATCAGACAGCTCTTCCCCGACAGCCTCGAGCGCTTCATGTCTGCGGCAGTCCGTGACGGCGCTGTGGGCGAGCTCGGCGAGATATTCGAGGAATATGAGGCTGTGCTCCTCGAGAAGCAGGGCAGTATAAAGGCAGTAGTCCGCTATGTTACGCCGCTTACCGAGGCTCAGCAGGCTGATTTGAGAAAGTTCCTGATGGAGAGATTCGTCAAGGACGATGTCGACATAGAATACAAGCACGACCCCGATATAATCGGCGGCTTTATCCTCAACGCAGGCGACGTGGAGTACGACCGCAGTTACCGCACCAGCCTCCGCGCAATGCGCGAGATGATGCAGACAAAGGCGGCAGAGGTCGCAGAGAGCGGCAAGGAGAAGCTCTCGTCGGGCGATATCATATCCGTGCTCAAGACCGAGGTCAAGGACTTCGAGGTCAAGAGCGGCGCGACCGAAACAGGCTTCGTTACGAGGCTCGGCGACGGTATCGCCACCGTTTACGGCATGAGCGGCGTTATGTACGGCGAGCTCGTCGAGTTCGAGACAGGCGTGCGCGGCATAGTGCAGAACCTCGAGGACAAGTCCGTGGGAATAGTCCTCCTCGGCGACGATTCGGGACTCTCGGAGGGCTCGACCGTTGTCCGCACAGGCAAGCGCGCAGGCGTAGGCGTCAGCGATGAGCTCCTCGGACGCGTAGTTGACGCACTCGGAGCGCCTATCGACGGTCTCGGACCTATCCGCGCGGACGACTACTTCCCGATAGAGCGCGAGGCTCCCGGAGTTATCGAGCGCAAGCCCGTAAGCGTGCCGCTCCAGACGGGTATACTCGCCATAGATTCGATGTTCCCGATAGGCAGAGGTCAGCGTGAGCTCATCATCGGCGACCGCCAGACGGGCAAGACCTCTATCGCCATAGATACTATCATCAACCAGAAGGGCAAGGACGTTATCTGCGTTTACGTCGCCATAGGACAGAAGTCCTCGACCGTCGCGCAGGTAGTGAATATGCTCAAGAAGTTCGGAGCTATGCCGTATACCGTTGTGGTATGCTCGTCGGCGAGCGACCAGGCTCCGTTCCAGTATATCGCCCCGTATTCGGGCACGGCTATAGCCGAGTATTTCATGTCGCAGGGCAAGGACGTCCTCATCGTGTACGACGACCTCTCCAAGCACGCCGTTGCATACCGTGCGATGTCGCTTCTGCTCCACCGTCCGCCCGGACGTGAAGCCTACCCCGGCGACGTATTCTACCTGCATTCGAGACTGCTCGAGCGTTCGAGCCGCCTCGACGACGAACACGGCGGCGGCTCGCTGACCGCGCTCCCTATCATAGAGACGCTCGCGGGCGATATTTCGGCTTATATCCCGACCAATGTCATATCCATAACCGACGGTCAGATATTCCTCGAGAGCGAGCTGTTCAACTCGGGACAGCGCCCCGCCGTCAACTACGGACTCTCCGTATCGCGTGTCGGCGGCGCGGCTCAGACAAAGGCTATGAAGAAGGCGGCGGGAAATCTCCGTATCGACCTTGCGCAGTTCAAGGAAATGGAGATATTCACGCAGTTTTCGTCCGAGCTCGACCAGTCCACGGCGGAGCTACTCGCGCACGGACGTATGCTCACGGAGCTTCTCAAACAGCCCCTCTACAACCCCATGCCCCACTATAAGCAGGTAATACTGCTGTATGCGGCTCAGCACGGGCTCTTCGAGTACACCGCCCTCCCCGACCTGAAGGACTACGTCAACGACCTGATGACGTATATCGAGTCCTACGGTCAGGACATAATCTCCGAGATTGAGGAGAAGAAGGTGCTCGACGACGAGCTCGGCGAGCGTATCGAGCGCATCGTTACGGCGTTCGAGGAGTAAGGGGTGAGCCTATGCCCAATATCAGAGAGATTCGCGAGAGGATAGCGAGCATACAGCAGATTCTCAAAATTACGAATGCGATGTATCTCATATCCTCGTCAAAGCTGAAAAAGGCAAGAACGGCGCTCGATTCCACCGAGCCCTACTTCTATAAATTGCAGGAGACCATCGAGAGCGTGCTCGAGCACACTCCCCACACGCGCCAGCTCTTCTTCGACAGGCGCTCGGATATCCCCGACGAGAAGCGCAAAAAAGGCTATATCGTCATAACTGCCGACAAGGGTCTCTGCGGAAGCTATAACCACAATATCCTAAAATACGCGGAGCAGACCCTCGCGGAGGCTCCCGACATAGACAACTGCTACCTCTTCGTCATCGGTCAGGTGGGACGTATGTACTTCCAGCGCCGCAGGAATGCGGGCGGAAATGCCGCGGTAGACGGCGAGTTCCTCTATACCACGCAGAATCCCACGCTCTACCGTGCGCGTGAGATAGCCGAGCGCATCATCGAAAAGTTCGAGAAGCGCGAGCTCGATGAGGTATACGTGCTCTACACCGATATGGTCAACTCCAACCTGCAGGAGACCCGCACCGTGCGGCTTCTCCCGTTCGAGAGGCGGCATTTCGGCAAGGCTCCCGACGGCACGATGAAGAAGCTCCCGAAGGCGGCATTCCTGCCGTCGCCTGAAAAGGTAATGGAGTACCTGATACCGAACTACGCAAAGGGCATCATATACGGCGCTATGGTCGAGGCGTTCTGCTGCGAGCAGCAGTCGCGCATGACCGCTATGGACGCCGCTACCACCAGCGCAAGGGAAATGATACATGACCTGTCGCTGATGTACAACCGCGCAAGACAGGCTGCCATAACTCAGGAAATTACTGAGGTCTGCGGCGGCGCGGCGAGCCTGAACAAATAATCATATACGGCACATAATAATTTGCGGACTGCCAAAGGCAGCCCCTACATAACGACCACGCAGGGAACGCCGCCCTCGGCGTTCCGCAAATTCCTGATAAACCGAAATTTAAGCCCATGTAGGGGCGCATTACAGCAAAGCTGCATATAGCATCGCAATCCAAATCAAAGATTTGGTGCGCTGCTTATCCGTGCGCCCGACAATAACGGCAAAACCAAGATACTGACGGGCGAGCGGAACTCGCCCCTGCATAGATTTCTCAAAGGAGGAACACATATGAGCAAAATCGGCGAATTCCTGAAAGAGGCAGGAGTATTCTTCCTCGCGACGAATGACGGCGACCAGCCGAAGCTCCGTCCGCTCGGGGCATTCCTCGACAAGGACGGCAAGGTCATCTTCGGCGTCGGCGACTTCAAGGACGTGTACAAACAGCTCCTCGCGAACCCGAAATGCGAGATAGCCGCCTGCAAGAAGGACGGTCACTGGCTGAGATACACGGGCAAAGCCGTGTTCGAGACCGACGGCTCCTACGCCGAGGAAATGATAAAGGCGGCTCACCTCGAGATGATATACAACGAGACTACGGGCAACAAGCTCATGGCGTTCCATCTCGAGGACGCAAAGGCGGTCGACATCGCCATTATGGGAGAGGGCGTAAGCCTCCTCTGAAACAGCGCAGTATAACTGCTTGGAGGAATACCGCAATATGGAAAAAGGTAAGATAACTCAGGTCATCGGACCTGTTATAGACGTTGAGTTCCCCGCGGGAAAGCTCCCTATGATAAGGGACGCGCTCACCGTTGAAGTCGACGGCAGACGCCGCGTTATGGAGGTCGCTCAGCATATGGGCAACCACATCGTGCGCTGTATCATGCTCGCCACAAGTGAGGGACTCAGCAAGAATATGGAGGTCACTGCTACGGGCGCGTGCATACAGGTGCCCGTCGGCGAGCAGACCCTCGGACGTATGTTCAACGTCCTCGGCGAGCCTATCGACAAGAAGGGCGACGTCGTGACCGAGGAGAAATGGGGCATACACCGCAAGGCTCCGTCGTTTCAGGAGCAGAGCCCCGTTGTCGAGATACTCGAGACGGGCATCAAGGTCATCGACCTCATCGCGCCCTACGCTAAGGGTGGTAAAATAGGACTTTTCGGCGGCGCAGGCGTCGGCAAGACCGTCCTCATACAGGAGCTTATCCGCAATATCGCCACCGAGCACGGCGGCTATTCGATATTCACGGGCGTCGGCGAGCGCTCGCGTGAGGGCAACGACCTCTGGAACGAGATGCAGGAATCGGGCGTTATCAACAAGACTACGCTTGTTTTCGGTCAGATGAACGAGCCTCCGGGCTCGCGTATGAGAGTCGCTCAGACGGGTCTGACCATGGCGGAGTACTTCCGCGACCGCGAGCACAAGGACGTCCTGCTCTTCATCGACAACATCTTCCGCTACGTACAGGCAGGCTCGGAGGTATCGGCTCTGCTCGGACGTATGCCGTCAGCTGTCGGCTATCAGCCCACGCTTGCCACTGAGGTCGGCGAGCTTCAGGAGCGCATCACCTCCACGAAGAACGGCTCTATCACGTCGGTGCAGGCTGTCTACGTCCCCGCGGACGACCTCACAGACCCCGCTCCCGCGATAACCTTCGCCCACCTCGACGCGACTACCGTTCTCTCGCGTAAGATAGTCGAGCAGGGCATATACCCCGCGGTCGACCCGCTCGAGTCGAACTCGCGTATCCTCGAGCCCGAAGTCGTGGGAGAAGACCACTACTACGTCGCAAGACGCACGCAGGAGCTTCTCCAGAAGTATAAGGAATTGCAGGATATCATCGCTATCCTCGGCATGGAGGAGCTCAGCGAGGAGGACAAGCAGACCGTTTACCGCGCAAGAAAGATACAGAAGTTCCTGTCCCAGCCGTTCAACGTTGCCGAGAACTTCACGGGACTGAAGGGCAAATACGTCCCGCTCAAGGACACGATAGAGGGCTTCCGCGCCATAATCGAGGGCGAAATGGACAAATACCCCGAGGCGGCGTTCCTCATGGCGGGAACTATCGACGACGTGCTTGCGAAAGCCAAGCAGATAGGAGACGGAGAGTGAGCCTATGGCAAAGACCTTCTACCTTGAGATAATCGCCACGGACAGAGTTTTCTTCAAGGGCGATGTCGAGCACCTTGTCATAACCGCGATAGACGGACTTCTCGGCATACTCCCGGGGCATGAGCCGCTTGTCACGTCGCTCCCGACGGGCGAGCTGAAATACATGGTGGACGGAGAGTGGCGATATGCCGCGATATCCGAGGGCTTCATACAGATAATGCCTGATAAGGCGGTAATTCTCGCGGATTCGTGCGAGCTCCCCGAGGAGATAGACATCAAGCGCGCCGAGGAGGCGAGGCTCCGTGCCGAGGAGCAGCTCCGCCAGAAGCAGAGCATTCAGGAGTATTACGAGACGCAGGCGGCGCTAAACCGCGCCATGAACCGTCTGAAAATATCGCAGAAGCATTTTAAGTAAGAGCTCAGCTTTTAGGGGCGGATAATATCCGCCCCTACTTAATTATGCATAATGCAACACTAAGTATGGCATAAGTTGTGCATATTTCAGAAATATGGGTATTGTTTTTCCAATATACTTGACTTTTAGCTTGAAATATAGTACAATAATTGTAATTGTCGCGGAGACTCACACCGAGGTCATCGTTTGCCCCGAATCAGCGTTTCCGTGTAAATTTCAGGACGTTCAAAGCTCCGTACAAAGGGCTCGGACGCTCATAAGTAATAGGAGGCACATGACCGTGAAAAAGACCGGCAGATCCACTTTCTTCATCGTCGTTGCTTTGATCGCGCTCTTTGCCGCTTCGGCTATCACAGGATTTGATTACATCTACGGTGATAACACGACAACGGTGATAAAGGGCGTTGACGATATCCGTCTCGGTATCGACATCAAGGGCGGCGTTGACGTTACCTTCGCTCCTGCGGGCGATTACGACGCTACCGACGAGCAGCTCGACGCTGCTACCGAGGTAATCAAGACTCGTCTCGCTTCGCTCGGTATCAACGATAACGAGCTCTACAGCGACGGCAAAAGCGACAGAATCATCGTTCGTTTCCCCTGGCAGGCAGGCGAGAGCAATTTCGACCCCGAGGCAGCCGTTAAGGAGCTAGGCGAAATGGCAGAGCTCACCTTCCGCAAGGGCACAGATACTACTACCGATGAGGACGGCAACGCTGTTCCTTCGGGCGAACTCGTAATAAGCGGTTCCGATATCGAATCGGCAGGCTACACCCAGCAGCCCGATTCCTACGGCAACTACGAGTGGGTAGTTACCCTCAAGCTCAACAGCGACGGAACAAGCAAGTTCGCTGCCGCAACATCTGAGCTCGCAGGCTCGTCCACACCTATCTCGATATGGATGGACAGCACAATGATATCCGCTCCCACTGTCAACAACGCTATCTCAAACGGCAACGCTGTCATCACAGGCAATTTCACAAGCGAGAGCGCTAAGAAGCTCGCCGACCAGATAAATTCGGGCGCGCTTCCCTTCAAGATAGAGACCAAGAGCTTCAAGACCATTTCGCCTACTATGGGTGAGGGCTCGCTCGACGCTATCCTTCTTGCAGCAGCTATCGCATTCGCACTCATCGCTGTATATATGATAGTCCTCTACCGCATCCCCGGTCTCGTAGCTGTAATAGCTCTCGTCGGACAGGTCGCAGGCTCTATCGCAGCCGTAACAGGCTGGTTCGGATTCCAGCCCGGCTCTACGCTCACTATCCCCGGTATCGCAGGTATCATCCTCGCCGTTGGTATGGGCGTTGATGCCAACATCATCACAGGCGAGCGCATCAAGGAGGAGCTCCGCTCGGGCAAGTCGCTCGACGCCGCTATCCGCGTAGCCTATAAGAGAGCGTTCACCGCTATCCTCGACGGTAACATCACAAACGTTATCATCGCTATCATACTTATGGGTGCGTTCGGCGTTCCCTCGAGCTTCTTCTCGAAGATACTCAACAGAACGATATTCTTCATGTTCGGCGCTACTGCCGAGGGCGTTGTCTACTCATTCGGCTTCACCCTCCTCGCAGGCGTTATCTGCAACTTCATCTTCGGCGTATTCTTCTCCAGACTTATGGTAACATCACTTTCCAAATGGTCGGACAAAAAACCACTTTACGGAGGTGATGTAAAATGAGTAAAAAGAAAAAGGCAGATTCTCAGGCAGCAGCTTATAACGGAAAGGTATATGACTTCTGCTCCAAGAAGAAAATGATACTCATCATCGCGATATGCGTAGTAGTCGCACTAATCGCGGGCGCTCTCATCAGAGGCGTAAAGTTCGCTATCGAATTCAAGGGCGGCACGATGCTGACCTACTCCTACACGGGTGACCTCGACATAGACGCAGTTGACGCAGAAGTCGAAAAGCTCGTTGATTCAAACGTAAACGTAAGACGCGGCGAGAGCCTCGACTCCGACGGCTATCAGATAACTATCTCGTTCACATCGAAGGAGGGTCTCAACGCTGACGGACAGCACGAGCTGACCGAGAACCTCCGCGCGGCATTCCCCGACAACGAGCTCGAGCTCTTCGACTCGAACGACGTCAGCCCTTCATCGGGACGTGAGTTCCTCCTGAAGTGCCTGCTCGCTATGGTATTCGCAGCAGTGCTCATCATCATCTACATCGCTATCAGATTCAGCAGGATAGGCGGCTGGTCGGCAGGTATATGCTCGATATTCGCGCTCTGCCACGATATCCTTGTAGCTCTCGCGGTATCTATCATCTGCGGCTTTGAGTTCAACTCCAATATCGTTGCGGTAATCCTGACGATACTCGGTTACTCTATCAACAACACAATCGTTATCTACGACAGAATACGTGAGAACAGAACGCTCATGCCCAAGGCTTCGCTCAACGAACTTATCAATACGGGCTGCTCGCAGTCTCTCACACGTTCTATCAGAACCTCTATCACGACTATCGGCACAATGCTCGTCGTTACGATAGTAGTTCTCGTAAGCGGCTACACATCGCTCCTCAGCTTCTCTGTACCGCTTATGGCAGGTCTTATCTCGGGTACTTACTCATCGCTCTTCGTTGCACCTGTTACATGGTCATGGTGGAAGAAGGACGAGAGCAAGAAGAAGGAAAAGAAGGACTAAACAGCTAAGGGACGCTCAAGGGCGTCCCTTTTTTTGCGTCAGAACAAGCCCTGTACGTCCGCGAGGGTCAGCGTCGGCTGTAACGCGAGATTTATCCCGAAGGCTATCAGCTGAGACGCGCGCTCCGTCAGGCGGTCGATATCACGCGGCGTGACCAGCATATTCGGCAGCTCCGCGTCTATGTCCGCGTCCGTGTAGCTGCGCACTATCGTGTGCATATCGACCACTGTCGGCACTCCCACCGCTATCACGGGCACGCCCAGCTGTGCCTGCGAGAGCTCCCGCCGCGCGTTGGAGACGCCGCTTCCAGGGGATATGCCGCTGTCGGTTATCTGTATCGTCGTCCCGAGGCGGCTGATGTCCGAGCACGCGAGCGCGTCCGCCGCAATGACCGCGGACGGCTTTATCTCGGCGCATACCGCGCGTATAAGCTCTGCGGTCTCTATCCCCGTCTGCCCGAGGACTCCTCCCGCTACCGAGCTCACGCGCCGCAGCGACGTCAGAAAGCCCGCCTCCTCGTCCGTGAGCTCGTCGCGGAGGTGGCGGGTCGCGAGCACCCGCTCAGCTATCCGCGGACCTATCGCATCGGGCGTGATATCGCGGTTTCCCAGTCCCACAACGAGCACCTCCCCGTCGGGTATCAGGCGGCGGAGCTCCTCCGCGAGCTCGGTCGCCATGTCCTCATATTCGTCGGAGAATCGGCTCAGGTCGCCGCTCTCGAGGGTGATATAGGTGCCGCGTCCCTTGCCGAGGGTATCGCGGCAGCTCTCGTCGGGTATGACTATCTCCGTGATGCCGAAGGCTCGTCCGCGGGTCGTGACAGTCACTCCCGCGGGGATATCGTCCGTCTGTATCTGCTCGACGGCAAGGTCCGTTCTGAAATCCATGCTTTTCCTCCTAAAAAGTTGTGCATATTGCTCTGAAACTCGTCGGAATTGTCCACTTATTGCTCCAATTTGCCTATTGCATTTTCCTGACAGAAATGGTATAATATTTACTGTCTCAGTAGGGGAGCTGTGCGTTGCAGTCCCCGCGCATACGTTTTCGTATGTTTATTATATGAAATAGACTGCGGATTATCCGCGGACACACTCAGGAGGTGTAACAAAATGCCGAACATTAAATCTGCAAAGAAGAGAGTTAAGGTCAATGCGACCAAGGCTGCTGCAAACAAGGCAAGAAAGTCCAATCTCAAGACTGTTATCAAGAAGGCTGACATCGCTTGCTCTACAGGTGCTGCTGACAAGGCAGAGGCTATCAAGGTAGCTATCAAGAAGGTTGATCAGGCTTGCGCTCACGGTCTTATGCACAAGAATAAGGCTGCAAGAAAGAAGTCTCAGCTCGCTAAGAAGCTCAACGCTGCTGACTAAGTCTTAAATAATAAATAAAAACACCCCTGTGTATCTCACAACACAGGGGATTTTTTTGCGTGCATAGACGTGCAGACGCGCCGAATGTGCGGGCATCAAGCCGCAAAAAAGCCGTAAAGAGCTCTCTTTACGGCTTTGCTTATTATTCAGCTTCGCTTTCGCTGTCCTCGGAGGCAGGTTCTGCCGACTCGGCTGTATTGGCGGTCTCCTGTCCGAGCTCCGTCTTCTCGTCCTTGCGGACGGTTACTATGAAGCCGTCGGAGTTATTTCCCGATATATCGTACTTGCATCCGCTCGGCACAGGCACCTTTGTCGTCTCCGAGCCGTCGTCGGAGGGCACATAGAATATCTCATAGTGCTTGCCGTCGTCGTCGGTGACCTCGAGGTGCTCGCCCTCGTACTTGTACTTGTCGCGCAGGAGGTCGATGTACTCCTCGAGACAGAGGTTATTCTTCGTCATATAGGTCGCATGAGCTACGCCCACATAGCGGAAATGCCATGGCTCCGAGCGTATCTGCGTTATTTTTTCCTTACTCTCGGTATAGCGCACTACAAAGCCGTACTTGTAGCAGTTCTCGTTTATCCACGCGAAATCGCCTGTTCCCTGATAGTCGAGGTCGGTCGTCTCGGTGAAGTCGAACGCATAGCCCGTCTCGTGCTCGCTGTGACCTGCAAGCGCGGCACGCGGGAAGCCGTCCTCGTCGGTCTCGCCGTTATACCTCTCGTATATCTCCTGCTGATACTTCTTGGAGCGGTATGAACCGTATATCTGAAGCGTATCATTATTATAGAGCTTGTAGAAGTCCTCTATCATATTTACCATGGGCTCATACACGGGGCGAAGGATAGTATACGTATTCTCGGCGACCGTGAAGGAGGTTATCCCGTTCTCGGTGTTCGAGTCGGCGATATTGACGAGGTCCTCGTCGCCGAGGCTGAAGTACTCGTTCTCGTTGTTGACGAGGATGAGCTCTCCGTAGAACTTCTGCTTGGTCGGCACCTCAGTGTGCGAGAAAACAATCTTGTCGGGGTCGGCGGAGACCTCCGCGGGCTCGGTGGTATCGATGTCCTGCGGCTCCTTGACATAGCTCGAGGACGGAACGGTCTTCATATTGTCATACGCATTGTATACGTTATAGCCTAAAGCTCCGAGAACGACCGCGCAAATAACGAGCTGGGTCAGATTCTTGGCTCTGTTTATACTTTTTTCTTTGTTTATATCCTTTGGCATCAACGTCATCTCCATTCTGCCGAAAATACGGCTGTCGGCTTCTTTTTGCGGATATCCGCACTACACGAGTCATATTATATCACACATTCCGCGAAAAATATAGTGTTTTGGACGTAACTTTGTATCAGTGACAAATAACATCGCCTGTTTTCTCTGACAAACAGTGCAATCTGCACATTGCGCGGAGTTGAAAAGCGGCTTCGTTTTACTATTTTGTATAGATTCGACAAAATATACTATTTGTGATTGTCATCTACGGAAAGTTGTACAAACGAGAGGTGTGTAATATGCTGTAATTCACAATCTTTTGCAAAATGCTTGAAAATATGACACTATGATGATATAATAAACTTGTATAGAATGCGCTTATGTGAAGTTCATCTGAACCGCTTTGCGGTCGGGTGGACGCATCTCCGCCTCCATACCATTTATACGAAGTAAGGAGTGATTTCAATGATCTGTCCGTCATGCGGAACAAATAATGAAAAGGGCTTTAAGTTCTGCGTAAAATGCGGAAGTAATCTTGAAAACCCTCAGGAAGTCAACTATGAACAGGTGGATATGGGCGGCTATCACACTGAAGAGGAGTTCAATTCCGCAAGCAGCGGATTCACGGTCGGAAACGGCACGTTCACGATAAACGACCGTTCGTCTGCTTCATCTTCATCTGACATTTATACCGCCGACGAGCTCAACGACACAGACGAGGAGTTCGATTTCAGTATGTACGACGAGCCGTTTATCCCGAGGCTCGATTCCGAAAGGCTCAATCTGCCGCAGGCGGGCAGCGAGCCGCTGCAGACACAGCCGCAGGGCTTCCCGCAGCAGACTCCCATGATGGGCGGCGTGCCGCAGCAGGGAGCTCCCGCGATGGGCGGCATACCTCAGCCGCAGGGCGCTCCTATGGGAGCGAACCCATATATGAACCAGCAGCCGCAGCCTGTTATGTACGGTCAGCCGCAGATAATCGGCTACGACCCCAACGGTATGCCGATATACAGCCAGCCGCAGCCCATGATGTACGCTCAGCCGCAGATAATCGGATACGACCAGAACGGTATGCCCGTTTATGCTCAGGCTCCGCCTATCATCTACGGTCAGCCGCAGATAATCGGCTATGACCCCAACGGTATGCCGATATACAGCCAGCCGCAGCCTGTTATGTACGGTCAGCCGCAGATAATCGGCTACGACCCCAACGGTATGCCGATATACGCTCAGGCTCCGCCTATGCCCGCTCCCGAGCAGCAGGCTCAGCAGGCAGGTGGCGGTATGCAGGGTATCCCCGCTATGCCTTCTCCGCAGCCGCAGCAGGCGATGCAGGGTATGCCGACGATGCAGGGTATGCCTGCAATGCCGCAGCAGGGCGCGAACAGTATGTACGGTATGCCCTCACTGCCCAAGGCTCCCGCTAAGTCCGAGCAGGAGGAGCTCGTCGACGTTTCCGAGGACTTCTGGAAGTTCTTCGACGGCGGCGCCGCCACCAAGCACAAGGAAAGTGACCCCGAGGACTTCTTCGGCAAGTCGCGCGGCATGGGCGACCTCGGCGGACACAGCCGCAATGACAAGAAGAAAGCAAGCTATATGAGCGATACTCCTATCGTGGACGGCGGCAAGCTCGCCCATAACGATGCGGATAAGTTCAACAGATTCTATATGAGGCAGACCGATACCGTAAATGCGGACGACCTTGCCGAGAATACACACGTCAAGGTTCAGGACAAAATGGGCGTGACTCAGCAGGTCGACGCCGACAAGCTCTCGGAGAACCTGACGGGCAAATCCCGCATAACCATGTATACTGCGGGCGAAGCCAACGCCGATTCGCTCGAGGCTTACGTGCCCGAGCACAAGGAAGCGCTCATGGACGAGGATCTGCGCGCGGTAGAGGCTCTTCCGAAGAAGAAGAACCCCTACGAGAGCGAGCTCGACAAGATAGAGCTTCCCGAGTATATGCAGGCTAAGAAGACTGTGCGTGAGGAGACGATAGAGATACCGTCGATCCCGCAGGTCAGAATAGATTAATCATTATTTATAAAGGAGATTTTAAAGGTGAAGAAGTTTATCCAGGAATTCAAAGAATTCGCACTCAAGGGCAATGTCATGGACATGGCAGTCGGCGTCATCATCGGTGCCGCATTCGGTAACATCGTTTCCGCTCTCACGGACGATTTCATCAACCCCCTCATCGCTTCTATCGGAGGCGCAGAGATAGCGGGCAAGATAAAGCTCCCGTGGGTGAACTACGACGGGCTCGATACCGAGGCCATCACATCGCTCTGCCTCAACTACGGTCATTTCATCACAACAGTCATCAACTTCCTTATCATGGCATTCTGCATATTCCTCATGGTAAAGGCTGTTAACAAGCTCATGAGCATAGGCAAGAAGAAGGAGGCTGAAAAGCCTGCCGAGCCGCCGAAGGAAGAGGTGCTTCTCACTGAGATAAGAGACCTCCTCAAGGAGCAGAACGCTAAGAACGCTAAGTAAATACATACGACAAGGGCGCGGTGATGTCACCGCGCCTTTTGATTTGCAGGGGCGCATTACAGCAAAGCTGCATATAGCATCACAATCCAAATCAAAGATTTGGTGTGCTGCTTATCCGTGCGCCCGCGGACATTCGGGCACACGTCAAATTCTGACAGTATTTTTGCGAAATATCGCTTTTTTCTGTTGACAAGTTAATTGTTCTACTGTATAATTAAGGTAAGCATTGCCGTATTCGATACGGTATTAAAGGAGGTCTAAACTATGAAATGTTTATCATGCGGCTTTGAGCTCGACGATGACGCCGTTTTTTGCAGTCAGTGCGGCAAGAAGATAGAGCTTCCCGTTCAGGATATCGCAGAGGCTGTCACGGAGACTGTCGGCGAAGCTGCCGATGCTGTGTCCGAGGTCAAAGAGGCTGCAAAGCCCGTTGAAGCCGTTGAAAAGACGGCAGACAAGGCTGAGGAAAAGGTCAGGGCAGTTGCAGAGGATCTCAAGGAGGACGTTGCAGAGGCGGTTGTTGCCGAGCCCGTGCTCCCCGATACCAATGCCACCGTTGCCGCTATAGATGAGGCTCTCGAGGCGCTCAACTCTCAGGCGGAGGCTGCCGCTGAGACCGTAACTGAGGATATAAAGGACAAGGTAGAGGAAAAAGCTGCCGAGGTCAAGGAAAAGGCGGAGGAGACCGTCGAAAAGCTCGAAGACAAGGCAGAGGAGGTCAAGGAGGCGGCGGCTCCGAAGACTATCGCTCCCGAGATAAAGCCGCTGAAAAAACGCGAGAAGCCGCAGTATGAGGCTCCCGCAGAGGAGGCAGCTCCCGCCGCTGAGACAGCCGCTCCGCTCTACACGCAGAATGAGATAGGCGGCGCAGCTCCGCAGTACGCGCAGCAGCAGTACGCTCCCTACAACGAGCAGTATGCAGCTCCGCAGCAGCCTGCACAGTCAGAGCCCGAGGCTCCCGCCAAGGTAGGCGCGCTCCGCATATCGTTTGCGGGCTTCATCGCGATACTGACCATAATTTTCCTCACGCTCGTCAGCCTGCTGTTCTGCGTGAGAATAGGCTGCTCGGGCAAGGTGCTCGAGAACCGCACCAAGAATATGAACATCAATACCGTCCTCGACGCCGACCTCGGCAAGCGGTCGCTGTCCGACGCGATATACAACGAGGTAGGCTTCGCCGACGCGTCGCATGACGAGGTCAGCAAGGCTGAGTTCAGGGTATATCTCTCAAAGACGAACCTGCTTCAGTATGCGGGCAGCTTCGTCAAGGACTATGCGGACTACTTCATCGAGGGCGATATCGCAGACCCGTCCGTTACAGCGAACGAAATGGCTGATTTCTTTGTTAATAACGACGTCGTTGCCCGCACTATTCTGGACTGCGAACTCACAAACTCCGACTACAACAAGATACGCACAACGCTCGAGCTGAAGGATACGGCGGACAATTTCTCCATTGACAAGTGGAGCAAGAAGGCGCATTTCGACCTCGGTAACACGAGCTTCATCTTCTCGTATGTTGCGCTCGGCATCATTCTCGGACTCGTACTCGTGCTGCTGGTATGGATAGCTGTCATCGTCGACGGACGCGGCAAGCACATCGTGGGTATGTACGGCAGCGTATTCTCGTGCAGCGGCGGCATCGTATTTGCGGTCGGACTTGCGGCTGTTGCGGGCACTGCTATCGCGAACATAATCACAGGCTGGTTCATATTCTACCTCCTTGCATCGCTGCTGCTTCCCTTCGGAGTTATGGCGCTCGGAATAGGTGCGGCAGAGCTCCTGCTCGGCTTCATATTCAAGCGTATCAGACGCGGGATAAAGAATTCCGACAAGAGGAACAAGGCTGTTGAGAAGGCGCTCATGGGCGTCTGAGATACATAAAAAAGGAACGCTTCGGGACTGCCCTCAGCGTTCCTTTTTTTGTTGTGTGATGTTCAGGGGCACACGCGTGCGCTCCGTCAGTTAGGCAGCGTGAACGTGCCCGCGCGCCATGTGCCGTCGGAGCCGATGACCGCCGAGAATGTCCTGTCCTCGGTGTATGGACCGTCGCCCCACGCCGAAGCGTCGTAGTAGTCGCGGACGGTGAAATACAGCTCATCGTCGGTCTTGCCGTCGAGGCTTATCACCTCGGACTTGATATATTCGATGTTAGTTCCGCGCTCGCCGCAGAGGCAGTATACCCTGCCGTTGCTGTCGAGGTAGGTCTCTTCGATGTGGTCGGGGTACTTCTCGCTGAACACCTTGTGGTAGTCAGCCTTGACGTCCGCAACGGAGTTGATACCCTCCTGCGTAACGAGGTAGTACTGCCAACCGTAATTGCCCTCGACGTACTGCGATTTATCGTATGAATACGGGCAGCCCACCGTGAATTTCAGGCTTGTCTCGTGTGCGGACTCGTACAGTGCCTGAGCTGCCGC
This sequence comes from Anaerotruncus sp. MC2020, assembly GCA_000701945.1. Classification (GTDB taxonomy): domain Bacteria; phylum Bacillota; class Clostridia; order Oscillospirales; family Ruminococcaceae; genus Ruminococcus; species Ruminococcus flavefaciens_B. The sequence goes on along the minus strand of KL370841.1, from coordinate 225,630 downwards.
GATGAGCGTAGCCTCGGACTGGTCGCCCGCGGGAGCGTCAAACACGATAGCGCCGCTTCCGTTGTTGTGGAAGACGGTGAGGTCAGCCCCCTCGGGAGCAGATGCGGGCTGTACGGCTGCATTTGTCGTGGTAGCGGGAACTGTTGCCTCTTCCGCGGCAGTTGTGACCTCAGCCTCGGGAGCGGCTTCCGTTGCTGCGGCAGCCTCGGTGGTCGGCTGAGTCGTCTTCTGACCCGCGCTCTCCGATGTTACCTTGTCCCCGCAGGAGCAGAGTCCGCAGAGCATGGCTGCTGCAATTACAGTGAGAATGTGCTTTTTCATATTTATCGTCCTTTCCTGTGAATTTCTGTGTTAATCGGGCTGTATGAATACTCCCGCGCGCCATACGCCGTCAGCATCATTGACCATCGTGAAATCGTGGTCAAAGTCGGCGGTGCTGCCGCCCCACTGTGTGCCGTCGTAGTGATTGCAGATGGTAAACTTCATCTCGTCGCCGTCAGTGCCGTTGTAGCCGGTTATTTCCGAGCCCACGTATTCGATATCGCTGCCGCGTCCGCCGGGGATACAATATACCCTGCCGTCCTCTTCCGTGAAGCAGGTATCTATTATTATGTTATAGTGGTATTTGGGGCTGAAGACCTTCCGATAGTCGGCGATGATATCGTCTATGGAGGTTATCCTCTCGTCCTTGATAAGGAAGTATTCCTGCTCGCGTCCGTCAATAGGGTTGGTTTTCTTTATTGATTCGCCGCTCGTGTCGATATCGTAGGGGAAGCTGCCCATAGCAAACGGCGTGTTGAACTTGTAGGCGGACTGGAACAGCGCCTGAGCTGCCGCCATGAGCGTCGCGTCGGACTGCTTCTCAATGGGAGCGTCAAATACGACCGCGCCGTCGGCGTTATAGTGGAAAGCGGAGAGGTCTGCGCCCTCGGGAGTGTAATCGAGTTCTATCGGCGCTCCGACGGAAGCTGCGGCTGTCGCAGTTGTTGTAGCAGCTGCCGCGGTCGTTGCCGCTGCGGTAGTGGTCGCCGCGGTCGTTGATGCAGATGTTGTTGCTGCCTTGGTGGTCGGAGCTGTGCTGTCGGAATCCGATGTCTTGTTCCCGCAGGAGCAGAGCCCGCAGAGCATGGCTGCTGCTATGACCGCAAAAATGTACTTTTTCATATTGTTCGTCCTTTCCTATTCCTCTTCGTCGAGGTTGAAATCTATCGTGCCGTCGCTGACATTTACAGCGGCGCATATCACCTGTACCGTATCGCCGAGCCTGTAGGTCATGCCGCTGAACTTTTCGGTCAGTGCGACGGGCTCGGAGTAGTCGTACTCGCCCTCGGGGAGTGTGCGTATGTGGACAAGTCCCTCGACCGTATTCGGCAGCTCGGCATAAAAGCCGTACTCCATAACGCCCGATATCTTGGCAGTGAAGCTCTCGCCGAGGTGCTGCTTCATGTATTCCGCCTTGTAGCAGTCCTCGCACTCGCGCTCTATCGCTACCGCGCGGAGCTCCGCATTCGTCGAAGTCTCCGCCGCCTTGACTGCGAAGCCGCTGTAGCGCTTGCTGAGCCATTCCTCGTTATAGCCCGCGAGAATGTCCGTGATAATGCGGTGTATCGCGAGGTCGGGGTAGCGGCGTATCGGCGAGGTGAAGTGCGCGTAGTCCTCGAGCACGAGTCCGAAGTGACCGAGCGGCTCCTCGGAATACTTAGCCTTAGCCATCGAGCGGAGCACCATCATATTGACCGCCTCGAACGCGTCGGAATCGCGTGCATTGTCGAGGATAGCGGCGGCGTGAGCGGGCTTGAACTCCTGAAAATGCGGGTACTCTATCCCCGCCTTTGTCAGCGCCTCGCAGAGCGCGGCAGTCTTCTCCTCGGGCGGAGCCTCGTGCACGCGGTACACGAACGGCACCTTTTTCTCTTTTGCGAGCTTCGCCGCGCACTCGTTCGCGGTGAGCATGAATTCCTCTATTATGCGCTCGGACTTGCCCCGCTCGCGCGGCTGTACGTCACAGCAGACGCCGTCCTCGCCTATGATGAGCTTGCTCTCGGTGGTCTCGAGCTCGGGCGCATGACGTCTCTGCTTCTTCGCAATGAGCACGTCCGCGAGCTCGTTCATCAGCGGGAGCTCGTCCGCTACGGAGCTGTATTTCTCGGTGATATCGGCGTCAGCCGTGCCCGCGAGGATAGCGTTTATCTCGGAGTACACGCCTTTCACGCGCGAGCGTATCACGCTCTTGCAGAAGCGGTAGCCGAGGATATTTCCCTCACTGTCGAGCTCCGTGAACGCCGTCAGCGTGAGCCTGTCCTCGTCGGGATTGAGCGAGCAGATGCCGTTCGAGAGCTCCTTCGGGAGCATTGGTATGACCTTGTCCGCGTAGTATATGCTCGTACCGCGGCGCAGAGCCTCCTTGTCGAGCTCGCTGTTGCCCCTGACGTAGTGCGACACGTCCGCGATGTGGACTCCGAGCAGGTAGCCCCGCTCCGTCCGCGAGACGGACACAGCGTCGTCGAGGTCTTTGGATTCGGCGCTGTCTATGGTGAATATCGGCAGTCCGCGCAGGTCTTCGCGGTTGTTGAGGCTGAACTCCTGCACGCCGCCCTCGGAGATTTTCTTTGCTTCCTTGAGCGCCTCCGCGGGGAACTCCTCGGGGGCCCCGTGAATACGCAGTATCGCCTGCGCACAGGACGCGGCGAGCTCGCTGCTGCCGAAGACAGAGGTTATCCTGACCTTGTGCTCAGCGTGACGCCTTCCGCGGAAAGCGACCTCCGCGAGCACCTTGTCGCCCTCGGCAAACGGTACAGAGCCGTCCTTCACGATTATCATGTGGTTGCGCTGAGCGATATCGGGCACGAGGTAGAGCTCGCCGTCGGCTTCCTCTATCCTGCCCGTGAGGGTGGAGCTGCCGAAGCTGAGTATATCCGTAATCTCGCCCTCGGGCTCGCCGGTGCGCGAGGCTATATCCGCGATGAGCACTCTGTCGCCCGGCATCGCGCCGAGCATACACTTGCCGGGGATGAAGTATTCGACGCCGCTGTCGGTCATCGCGAAGCCGAACGTCCTGCTGAGGCGGGTCACCTCGCCGACGTGGAGGTTCAGGTCCTCGCAGAGCGCCGCCTTGACGCCCTTTCTGACGGTGATGACTCCCTCGTCGCGGAGCTCCGCGAACGCCGTCACGAAATTGTCCCTGTTGTTCTTTTTTGTGCGGCACTTGGTCTCGAGCTGTGATACGGGCATCGATTTCTTGTTGTTCTGCCGCAGGAAGGTGACTATCTTGTTCCTGTAGCTCTCTACGCTGAGAGCCGCGCCCTTTTTTTCAGGCGTTTTTTTCTTTGATTTTCCTGACATATCTTTCCTTTTCTTTCATAAAGTAAAATCGCCCCGTGACCTCAGTCACAGGGCGGAACGATCACTTTTTAACGAAGATCGGCACGATGTTGAGTGCGAGCGTGATAATGAATATCAGTATACCGAGCACTCTTGTTATCTTGGCGAGTATCGCCTCACGCGATCTGCCCTCGTTCTTGGTGTAGAACGAATCCGTGCTTGCGCCTGTGAGGGCGGCAGTCATGCTGTCCTGCGACTTCTGCTCCTGAGCAAGGCAGATGATTATCGTTATAACTGCGATGAGAAGGAGCACTGCTCCTCCGACGATTTCCCATACTTCCATTTTGTTGACCTCCGAAATATTATTGATATGAAACGACTTCCGCCGAATATTTCAATTAGCTTTACTATTATACCACAACGCCCCGCTGTTTGCAAGTGTCTGATAACAAGAAAGCGTGAGAAAAACCGCCGCCGTTTTTGGTGATTTTCCACAACAGGCATAATATCGCCGCCTGCTGAATATCCTTACAGTACCAACCAAAGGAGGCTCATCATGCAGGACAAGACCATCAAAAAAGACCACAACATCATCATCGAGAACCGCAAGAGCATGAGCGTTTCGGGCATCACCGACGTCGACAGCTTCGACGAGAAGGCTATCTGCCTGTATACTCAGCTCGGCGAGCTGACCGTGCAGGGGCGCGAGCTCCACATCGACGCCATGAGCGTCGAGACGGGCGATATGACCATAACAGGCGACATATGGGCTGTCGTCTACGGCGACCGCGACCGCAAGGGTCCGCTCTCCGCCCTCGGGAGGCTGTTCCGATGAACGTGCCCGAGACGTTCTTCTCCGTCCGCGAGGAGCTGACGCTGTTCGGGCTGTCGTGCCTCGCGGGAGCGGCGATAGGGCTGTGCTACGACGCGCTGAGGGCTCTGCGGATAGCAGTCCGCCACGGGATATGGCTCACCGCCCTCGAGGATATCGGCTTCCTTGCGGCATATGCGGTGTTCCTGTCGGCATTCGCGGCGGCTGAGGCTCGCGGAGAGCTCCGCCTGTACTACGTCCTCGGCAATGCTCTCGGCTTCATACTCTACTATTTCACCCTCGGGAGCGTCATCATCCGCCTCTTCGGCAAGCTCTACGGAGCTCTCGCCGCCCTTTTCCGACTTCTGACAGCTCCGCTGAGGCGGCTCTATGTACTTTTACGTAAAAAAGCAGGGGTCAAATTTGTGGGAAGTTCCAAAATTTTGCCTAAAATTAATAAAATATTAAAATTGCTATTGCCAAATCGTATTATCTTGCGTTATAATAAAATGGAAAATAAAAAGAGAAAGAACGTGAATAACGTTGCCAAAAAAAATTAGAACAAAAATCAAAAAGAAAGGCTTGTTCAACCGCGGACTGTTCAATCTTGCAGCAGCAGTTGTAATAACAGTCTGTGCCGCGCTTATAATAACTACCGAAAGAGACTGCAGCGAAAAGGAAAAGGAACTTGCTCGTATACAGGCTAAGATAGACGCTTATAAGATCGAGAACGAGGATATGCGCAGAACGCTCGAAAGCGATGACCTCTCCGCATATATGGAAAAGATAGCCCTCGAGGAGAGAGGCTACGCTTATCCCAACGAACGCCGTTTCTACGACACATCAAGAGACTGACACGGATTTTGCATTAATGAGCAAGGAGTTTTGAAGCAGTATGCAGCTTGAGATCGGTAAGATATACACAGGCAAGGTAAAGGGCATCACACAGTACGGCGCCTTCGTCGACATCGACGGCGGCGGCAACGGCATGGTGCATATTTCCGAGATAGCCAATACATTCGTCAGCGAGATACGCGACCACCTCACCGAAGGGCAGGAGGTACGCGTGAAGGTCATAGGCATAAACGAGGCGGGCAAGGTCAGCCTCTCAATAAAGAAGGCTGCTGCGGAGACTGACGAGCTGCAGGATAAGCCTCAGCGTCCCGCGCCTCCGAGGGAGCGCAGGAGCAAGCCGAATGTGTGGGAGCCGAAGAAGGTAGTCCCGCAGTCGGAGATGACGTTCGAGGATATGATGTCGCACTTCAAGCAGTCCAGCGAGGAGCGCATCAGCGACCTCAAGCGCTGTACCGACAGAAAAAACGGCACAAGAAGAAAATAACGGAAACGAGGGCGTGGCAGGACAGCTGTCACGCCCTTTTATTGAGTATTGGAGAGCGAGTGGCTTGGTGTCTGCAGTGCGGACATTTTTGATATATCGCGGTCAGGCGGTATATCAGCTATTCGCTTTTTACTTTTCCCCTCATATGAAAAATGAATGTTAAATCCATGTAAAATAAAGCCGTTTCCTATTGACTGCCTGTCCCGTCGGTGTATAATATAAGATAGAGAAATATAAAGGGAATTGTAAAAAACGCAAAATGAGGTAATTTTGTATGAACGGAACGGATTTTTCTATTTTCAACATCTTCACAATGCTCGGAGGACTCGCCTTCTTCCTCTACGGAATGAACGTAATGTCCACAGGTCTTGAGAAGCTCACGGGCGGAAAGCTCGAGGTAGCGCTCAAGAAAATGACTTCAAACAAATTTATGGCTATCATACTCGGTATGGTGGTCACGATAGCGATACAGTCATCGTCAGCGATGACCGTAATGCTCGTCGGCTTCGTAAACTCTGGACTTATGTCGCTGGAACAGACTGTCGGCGTATGCTTCGGCTCCGACATCGGTACTACGCTCACGGCTTGGATACTCAGCCTTGCAGGAGTTGACGGAAAGAACCCGTTCGTAAAAATGCTCAAGCCTACTTCGTTTGCGCCGATAGTCGCTATCATCGGTGTAATGCTGATAATGGGCGCAAAGAAGAACAAGCACAAGGATATAGGCCGTATCCTTGTCGGTTTTGCTATCATAATGACGGGTATGTCGCTGATGTCGGATTCGGTATCGCCACTTGCAAATTCACCGAAATTCCAGGAAATACTGACAGCCTTCCACAATCCTATCCTCGGCGTGCTCGTGGGCGCAGGATTCACCGGCATAATCCAGAGCTCTGCTGCTTCTGTCGGCATATTGCAAGCTTTCTCTCAGACTGGCGCTCTGACATACGGTATGGCGCTGCCGATAATCATGGGTCTGAACATAGGTACCTGCGTGACCGCACTCATTTCAAGTATCGGCGTAAACAAAAATGCAAAGAGAGTTGCTTGCATACACATTCTAATAAAGGTCCTCGGTACTCTGATACTGCTTCCTGTGGCGCTTATCCTTCAGCACGTTGTACAGCTCAGCATTTTTGACCAGACAGTTGGATTTGTCGGTATCGCTGTAATGCATTCAATATTCAATATTGCCACAACAATAATCCTTCTGCCATTTACTCCAATGCTTGTCAAGCTGTCACGCATCATTGTCCGTGACAAGGAGGGCGGAGAGGCCGAGGTCGAGGAGAACCGCCTCAGAGGACTCGACGAGCGCTTCCTCAAGACTCCCGCAGTCGCAGTAGAGACCTGCCGCAGTACAACTATTGAAATGGCAAATATCACCAGCGAATCCATAAACGACGCGCTTGACCTCCTCGTGTCGGACTACAACGAGGAGAAGTGCCAGTCCGTCATAGAGGCGGAAGACCTCATCGACCACTACGAGGACAAGATAAACAGCTATCTCGTGCGCCTGTCCAAGAGCAGTGTCACGGGTAAGGACAGCCGCCGCGTATCGAAGATGATGCACTGCGTCGGCAACTTCGAGCGTATCTCCGACCACGCGGTCAACCTCATCGAGTCCGTGCAGGAGTGCAAGGAAAAGGGCATAAAGTTCTCTGATGAGTGCATAAACGAGCTGAAGGTCATATCCGAGGCTATCTCCGAGAACATCTCGATAGCGTTCAACGCCTATATCACCGACGACCTCGGCGCCGCTCACAAGGTAGAGCCGCTCGAGGAGGTCGTGGACAACCTCAGCACGGAGCTCAAGAACCGCCATATCCGCCGTCTCCAGAACGACGAGTGTACGGTAGAGCTCGGCTACATCTTCCAGGATATACTGACCAATCTCGAGCGTATTTCCGACCACTGTTCAAATATTGCGGGCTGTCTTATCGAGACAGACGAGAAGACCAACCTCCACGCGTATCTCCACGACGTCAAGGAGAACGACGAGACTTTCCGCAACGAGTACCGCGTGTACTCCGAGAGGTACTTCGCCAAGCTCGACGATGTTATCGCACACGAAGCATAAGGAGCAGGACGCTCCAATGATAAAAAAACCGAGCCTGATTTAGGCTGCTCCCCTTAACGGAAAAAGCGGGCTACCGAGCCGTAAAGTAACGGCTCATATTTGGTAACCTGCGATTCCGCCAAAGGTGGCTCCCCTTTCAGGCTCGGTTTTTGCTTTATTCAGCGGCGATACCGATTTTCTCGCCGTATTTGACCACTGTCTCGAAGCCCTCCGCCGTGTTTTTCAGCAGGTCGGGGTCGGGGACTATGGCGTCACGCTCGAAGAGGAGCACGATTGTCGAGCCGCCGAACTCGAATCTGCCCTTTTCCTCGCCGCGCACGAACTCGTGAACGCCGTGTCGGTTGCAGATGCGTCCGACGAGCATCGCTCCGACCTCTATCTGCGCGACGTCGCCGAAGTTATCGGTGTGCAGGACGGTGTACTCGCGGGAGTTGCGCTTGTAGATGTTGTAGCGCTTCGTTGCTATGGGGTTGACCGTGTGGAGCTCGCCCGCGATGAACACATTGTCGGACTTCCTGCCGCTGTCTATGTAGCAGTAGCGGTGGTAGTCGTCGACCTCAAGGCGGAAGATACAGCAGTACCCGCCCTCGAACCTCCTCGCGAGGAAGCTGTTTTTCAGCAGGTCGCAGACGCGGTAGTGCGAGCCCTTTATCGCGAACACGCTCCCGCTGTCTATCCTGTAGACGGACAGCTTCGAGTCGCACGGGCTGATGAGGTGGCTCGGGACGCGGTCTATCGGGCGCTTTTCGGGTTTTATCCTGCGCGTGAAGAACTGGTTATAGGAGCGGAAGTCCCGCATGATGTACTGCGAGGTGTCGATGTCGTTTTTGCGGATAAACGGTGCTATCAGCGGCTTTGAGAGCGGCGAGTCCATATACAGCCCTGCCGCCTTTGACACTGCGGGCAGGGTCAGCACCTTCAGCAGACACCTTCCATATGCCGTATCATAGAGCTTTTTCAGCAGTTCGTTCTGCTTATGGTTGGTGACGATTATCTCACCTGTTCGTTTCTTTATCATTAGTCCCTCTTTGCGTTCGCAAGCATGAGCTTGATGCGGTTCTCCTGATTTACGCGCGTTGCGCCCGGGTCGTAGTCGATAGCGACGATGTTGGCGTTGGGATTATCCTGCTTTATCGCGCGGCTCATGCCCTTTGCGACGATGTGGTTGGGCAGACAGCCGAACGGTTGAGTGCAGATGATGTTGTCCACGCCCGACTGCGCGAGTGCCGCCATTTCCGCGGGGATAAGCCAGCCCTCGCCCATTACCACGCCCTGACTGATGTACTTGTCGGCGAGGTGACGGAGGTGCTCGAAGTCATGGAGCGGCTCGAAGCTGCCCTGTTCCTTCATCATCTTTATGAGTTCCTTTTGCTTGGAGTATATGAGCTTGTAGCCGAGCTTGTATATGCGCGACTGGGTGCTCTTGTTGTCGTAGAATTCGGCGTCGGTGAACGTGCCCGAAGCGCAGTACATGACGAATTCGAGCAGAGACGGCACTACGGGCTCACAGCCCTCCGAGAGCAGGAAGTCCTCGAGGTGGTTGTTCGCGAGCGGCGAGTACTTGACGTATATCTCGCCGACTATGCCGACGCGAATCTTTTTCTCGTCCGAGAGCTTGATAGAGCCGAAATCGCCCAGTATCTGCGGGTAGAGCTTCTTTGTTTTCAGGTATTCGCGGCTTCCCTTGCGGAAGATGTCGCCGAGCCGAGCCTGCCACTTGTCGAGCATAGCCTTCGCCTCGCCCTTGTTTATCTCGTAGGTGCGGCACTTGTTGTAGCAGGTCATGAGCAGGTCGCCGTAGAGCACCGCGTACAGCAGTCTCAGGAACATCGGCGCGGTTATCCTGAACGCGCTGTCCTTTTCGAGTCCGCTGAAGTTGAGCGACACGACGGGCACCTGCGGGTAATTCTTGGCAACAGCCTTTCTCAGCAGGTGGATATAGTTCGAGGCGCGGCAGCCTCCGCCCGTCTGTGTTATCATGAGAGCGGTGGTGTTAGGGTCGTACTTGCCGCTGTTGAGCGCGTCCATGAACTGACCTATTACCAGCAGAGCGGGATAGCAGGCGTCATTGTGGACGTTTTTGAGTCCCTCGTCGACCACGGCGCGGGAGTCGTTCTCGAGCAGCTCGACCTTGTAGCCCTTGTGCTCGAAAATAGCCATGAGCAGCCTGAAATGCACGGGCAGCATATTGGGGACGAGGATAGTGTGGGTCTTTATCATATCCTCGGTGAATCTAACGTAGTCAGCCATTCTGTTCTCCTTGTCCGCGGCGGTCGGAGCTTACGGAGGTACTGCCCTCCATAGCGGCGACGAGGCTGCGCAGTCTTATGCGAGCAGCGCCGAGGTTGTTTATCTCGTCTATTTTGAGCTGCGTGTACAGCTTGCCCTTGCTCTCGAGTATGGAGCGCACCTCGTCGCTGGTGACGGCGTCGATGCCGCAGCCGAACGACACGAGCTGTATCAGCTGCATATCGGGCTGGGTGGTGACGTATTCCGCCGCCTTGTAGAGACGGGCGTGATACGTCCACTGGTTGAGCACGCCGAGCTTGGGCGTATGCGCGAGCTGTGCGACGCTGTCCTCGGTTACTACAGCCATTCCGAGGCTTGTCACGAGCTTGTGTATGCCGTGGTTTATCTCCTTGTCGATGTGGTAGGGACGTCCCGCGAGCACGATTATCTTGCGGTTTTCCTCGCGTGCCTGACGTATGATGTCGTCAGCCTTAGCAGCGATGTCCTTGTGGTAGCGGTCGAGCGCCGCATACGCCTTGTCGACTGCCGCCGCGACCTTGCCCTTGATATTGAAGCGCTTGAGCGACTCCTTCATGACTCTCACCACGTTCTTGCGGATATTGAGGTCCATATACGGGTGGATGAAGTTCTGCTCGCTGAGGCGCGGGTTGTTCCTGAGCAGGAGCTCGGGGTAGTACGCAACAACGGGGCAGTTGAAATGGTTATCCGAGTCGCCCTCGTCGATGTTGTAGCTCATGCAGGGGTAGAAGATGAAGTCGACGCCCTTGTCGAGGAGGTCCTCGATGTGACCGTGCGTGAGCTTCGCGGGGTAGCACACCGTATCGGAGGCTATCGTATGCTGTCCGAGGTAGTACATCTCGCGCGAGCTCTCGCCGCTGAACACGACTTCGAAGCCGAGCTCGGTGAAGAGCGCGTGCCAGAAGGGCATCTGCTCGTAGAAGCTGAGAGCAAGCGGCAGTCCGACCTTTGCTATCGGGCGGACGGGCTGACCCGTCTTTTCGAGTGCGAGGATACTGCTGTATTTGTACTCGACGAGGTTGGGAACATTGTTCTTTTTCGCCTTTCCGCCGCCCTTTTCACAGCGGTTGCCCGAGATGAAGTTCCTGCCCTTGCCGAAGCTGATGACGTTGAGCTGACAGTTCGCGGTACAGCCTCCGCACTGCACGGAGCGCGAAGTATAGGCGAACGTCGCGAGTTCGTCCTTGGAGATGAGGGTGGATTCGCCCGTCGTTCTCTCCTTGGCGTAGAGCGCGCAGCCGAAAGCTCCCATAAGTCCCGAAATAGCGGGACGTATAACGTTGCGTCCGAGCTCCTTCTCGAACGAGCGAAGCACTGCGTCATTGAGGAAGGTGCCGCCCTGCACGACGATGTTCTTACCGAGCTCGTCGGGAGAATTCGCGCGTATTACCTTATAAATGGCGTTCTTGATTATGGACGAGGACAGTCCTGCGGAGATGTCCTCGACGGACGCGCCGTCCTTCTGCGCCTGCTTTACGGAGCTGTTCATGAAGACGGTGCAGCGCGAGCCGAGGTCGACGGGGTGCTCGGCGAAGAGACCGAGCTGCGAGAATTCGGCGATATTGTAGCCGAGCGCCATTGCAAAGGTCTGTATGAACGAGCCGCAGCCCGACGAGCACGCCTCGTTGAGCATGATGCTGTCGATGCTGTGGTTCTTGATACGGAAGCACTTGATGTCCTGACCGCCGATGTCGATGATGAAGTCGACGTCGGGGCAGAAGTAAGCCGCCGCCTTGAAGTGGGCGACCGTCTCGACTATGCCGTGGTCGACGGAGAGACCCGCCTTGATGAGGTCCTCGCCGTAGCCCGTTACAGCCGAGCCTTTTATCGTGATATCGGGGTTCATTGCCTCGTAGATGTTGCGGAGCTGCTCCGCTATCTTGTCGAGAGGCTGACCCTGATTCGAGCTGTAGTAGTGGAAGAGTATGCGCCCGTCGTCGGTGATGAGGACGAGCTTTGTAGTGGTCGAGCCCGCATCTATGCCGAGGTATGCGTCACCCTTATATGTACGTATATCGGCGTATCCGAGGTCGCACTTCTTGTGGCGCTCGATGAACTCGTCGTACTCGGCGTGCGAGCGGAAGAGCGGCTCGCCAGTGACGATGTCGTCGGACGCCTTTGCGTTCTTTATCTTGTTGAGGATGTCGACGATATGCCACGAATCGCCCGACTGAGCGGCATACACAGCACAGCCGTAAGCCACGAAAACGGGACCGTCCTCGGGGAAGACGGCGTGCTCCTCGTCGAGCCCGAGGGTCTTGACGAAGGCGTTCTGCAAGCCCTTGAGGAAGTGGAGCGGTCCGCCGAGGAAGAGCACCTTGCCCTCAATGGTGCGTCCCTGCGCGAGACCCGACACGGTCTGGTCGACAACGGCTTGGAAAATGCTTGCGGCGACGTCCTCGCGGCGTGCGCCCTGATTGAGAAGCGGCTGTATATCTGACTTTGCGAATACTCCGCAGCGCGAGGCAATGGGGTAGACCTTCTGCGCGCGCAGGGACAGCTCGTCGAGCTGGTCCGCCGTGATGCCGAGAAGGGTAGCCATCTGGTCGATGAAAGCGCCCGTACCTCCCGCACAGGAGCCGTTCATGCGCTGTTCTACGCCGCCTGTGAGGAAGATTATCTTCGCGTCCTCGCCGCCGAGCTCGATAACAGCGTCAGCGTCGGGCTGCTTGTTCTTGACCGCAAGGAATGCGGCGTGGACCTCCTGCACGAAGGGAATCTCCGCGGAGTTGGCGAGTCCGAGACCTGCCGAGCCCGTGATGCAGACGGTGAACTCGGCGTCGGGGTAGTCCGCCTGTATCAGCTTGAGCTGGTCGGTGACGGTCTCCTTGACGCGCGAAAGGTGGCGCTGATATTTGGAGTAGAGTATATTGCCGTCAGAGTCGATGATGACGGTCTTTACGGTAGTCGAGCCGACGTCGATACCGAGAGAGAGCATATTCGCCATTTTATTACCTCGTGATAGTATTTCTCCGCTCGCGGGAGATTTGCATTTTCCTTATACGTAATCATAGTAATTATACTACATTCCCGCAGAAAAATAAAGTGGAAAATAATATTTTTCATCAAAATTTCGGAAAATGGCAGTTTTTTACAAAAATGTTCCAAGAAACGGCGTTTTTGTATTGAATTGTAGGGAGACGGCGCCTGAAAATCGAAGGGGCGCATTACAGCAAAGCTGCATATAGCATCACAATCCAAATCGAAGATTTGGTGTGCTGCTTATCCGTGCGCCCGATAATCGCTGACATATTAGCGGGCGAGCGGAACTCGCCCCTACAAAATGAAACCGCAATCAACCGCAGGGACGTCGTCCGCGGCATTAATTTTGATAGTTCAACTATCACTATGACGTTGCGTCAGGGTTGCATTTCAAATTCAAAAAAATCAATCGATAAACCCGAAATGACGCGCCAATTTCTCGCAGACCTCGTCGCGCGTGTCCGTGCCGTCGTCCTCCCTGACAAGGGTGAAAAAACCGCTGTTTGCGTACTCGTCGTAGTGCTCCCTGCTGTTTATCAGAGCCAGTCCGCGCCTATAATTCGCCATTACAGCCTCGCTGTCCTCACAGCTCTCAATCACGCTCAGTATGTACTGCTTTTCAGGGTCGGAGCGGTCGAAAAAACGCTCCACACTCATGCTCGTTGGTGACAGCATGACCGCTACATGGCTATAATCCGATATTTCACGCAGTACATCAAGCGGCAGGTTCGTGTCGACGATGACCCTCCCCTGCGACGCGCGCGCGATGAGTTCCGCGACCTCGAATCCCGCCGCTTCTCTGCCTGTGTTGTACATCCAGCGCTCGTATTCCTCGGGCGTGCGTGTTACAAAGTCCCTGAAATCGGCGAGTCCCCTGATGTAACAGAGGTCGGGCTGTAATGTCGGCTCTGCGACCTTGTCCGAGATCTCCGCGAAGTAGTTCTCGCCGCAGAAAATGAGCCCGTAGCGCTCCGCCAGCAGCCTGACTGCCGTGGATTTTCCCGCGTAGGCTGTGCCCGTGATGAAGTACACGTTCCTCAGATAATAGCGTAGAATGTTGTTTTCAATATGCATTGCGCACCTCCTCTTTTTTACCCGATTGTACCATTTTACGCCGTTTTTGTCAACCTTCGCGGCGCTGAGCTCCCGCGCAAAAGAAAATGCTTGACAACTCCCGCGCAATGGTGTATAATATTACTGTTGAGTCCGCAGAGCAGCGCTTTTGCTGACCGTATATGCGCAGGTCTCAGACTGATTATAAAGCGACAGCCAGTGCAGCACCTTACAAATTCAAAAATTTAATATGCTTGTGTAGCTCAGTTGGTAGAGCAGCTCATTTGCTGAGCAGACGACCGCTGCCTGTGGCAGAGGAAGGGAGTCTGCGAAGGGAAGAAATATGGAGCAATGAGAGCGAAAGCGAAGCAGTGCGACTTATTTCTGACCGACAATGCGCAGGTCTCGGACTGAAAATAAAGCGACAGCCGTGCAAATCCTTACATAAAATTAAATATTTAACGCTGGAATAGCTCAGTTGGTAGAGCAGCGCATTCGTAATGCGCAGGTCGCGTGTTCAAGTCACGTTTCCAGCTCCACAAGAAAACCGCTTAGAATAGACTTCTAAGCGGTTTTTATTTTGTCTCCCTTTCATTTTGACTTTGGATTGTTTATAAAGTGACTGTTGATGAAAATCCACATTTATTCGACGATTTCTATTGCATAATTGTGCGAAATATGGTATAATTAAATAAATATAAGCATTTTAGGAGAGCAATATGATCACAGGTACTATAAAAAATAAGATAGACAAGCTATGGGAGGCTTTCTGGACGGGCGGACTTACCAATCCGCTGGACGTCATCGAACAGATAACCTACCTCATGTTCATACACGACCTCGATGACATCGACAACACCAAGAGCAAGGAAGCTATCATGCTCGACCTGCCGTATAAGTCCATGTTCGATGGCAATATCGACATAGGCGGCAGAGAAGTTGACGGCAGCGTGCTCAAGTGGTCGGTGTTCCACGACTTCCCTGCGGAGAAAATTCCCTGATGCAGAGGAGCGCCGGCTTTTCTATGTTGCTATGACAAGAGCTAAAAAGAAAGTGATTCTTGTTACGCTCAAGGATAGAGAATCTGACTTCTTGAGAGAGCTCCATGATAAGTATGCAGAAGAAATGAAACAGGAAGCATTTATCTGCCCTTTATGTGGCGGAAAGCTTAAGCATAAAAAGGGACAGTACGGAGACTTCTTTGGATGTGAGAATTATAGAACTACTGGATGCAGATATACAAGAAATATCCGAAAGAAGAACGTAAATTAGCTGATAGATGAAGGAGGGCGAAGCAATGAGCAACATAGTAATACTTGTCGGCAGCATGAGGAAAAACGGCAATACTGCACGACTGGCACAGAGCTTTGCAGAAGGAGCTGCCCAGAATAATAATGTAGAGATAGTATCTGTTGCGGACTACATTGTGAACTCCTGCATAGGCTGTAACAGCTGTTTCACGCGCGAAGGCAACCAATGCTTTCAAGGTGATGACATGGTACAGATATATGAGAAGTTAAGGAATTCGGATATCGTCGTCATTGCCTCGCCTGTGTATTTCTACAGTATCAGCGCACAGCTGAAAGCTATCGTGGACAGGCTTCACACTTCAATGAGAAACACGTTCCACATCAAAAAGCTCGGACTTCTACTTGTAGGAGCAGCAGAGCTTCCGAATCTATTTGATCCGATACTGATGCAGTACCAAATGGTGCTGGACTTCTTCAAGCTTGAAAGTATCGGCACGGTGCTTGTGCGAGGAGTCAAGGACATCGGCGACATTGAAAACAATTCTGCGCTAAAAGAAGCGAATGAGCTGGGAGCTTTAATGTAGGAGAATTTGCATGTGTGTAGTAATAAATGCTGAACGCAGCGACCTGCAGGAGATATCACAGCTTCAATATCTTGTGTATCAGAGCGAGGCGGAGCTGTTCGACAGCAGGGACATCCTCCTTTGAAAGAGATTCTTGATGACTCACGTTAGAGGAATTAATAACTGCTCGACTTTTATACCATTCTCTTTTGCGTAGTAAGCTCCGTAACAATCAGTGTGTGTTCCGACTACAAGCAGCAGGTCGGAATCATCTATCATATGCTCGTCTGCATGCTCATAGCAGTCATCGGTGTAATGATGTGAAATGATCTCAACATTATCCGAATCGGCGTGAAGTCTGAAAAAGCGGTCACGGTGCTCCTCAACCCAGTTTGTAGATTGCTCCTCATATGGCATGGCGATGTTCAGCTCGATGTCGTTGTACATAGCCAATGCTGTTATTATCTCTCCGCACCACAGCGGCACTCCATACTCACAGTTTATCCAGAACCTGTCATATCCCTTGCAGTAAAGCTCCCATATCTTCTCACGGAGCGTTGCTTTTATCTCGGGATATGGAGGTTCATTTTCATTTTTGCAGACAAGCTTCAGTTCTTCGCCTGTTGATATGATCGTACAAGTCAATTCGTTCACCTTCCAATTCTATTTTTCTTATTATACCATTATCTCATTATATACGCAAGTGCGTACACGCAGAAGCGTATTAATTTGTATAATAAAAGAAATAATAGATGGTGGTGAGGAATATGTCAGTTGTAAAGGAAGCTGTTGTACAGAGACTAAAGAGCATATGTAAAGACAGAGGGATAGCTGCTAATGAACTGGCAAATCTCTCAGGTGTGACACCGTCAACGGTTTACAGTCTCCTTAATCCTGAACGTAAAAATGCTTCTATAACTACAATAAAAATTCTATGTGACGGATTAGATATGACTTTAGGCGAGTTTTTCAGTTCGCCCGAGTTTGATGACCTTGAACAGGAAATAAAATAACAGTATCCCTGTGACCAGAGCAAATTTGTGCCTGATTACAGGGATTCTTCATTTATAACACCGGATCAGCAATTATTTCTGCACTTACCATTGCTTTATTGCAGATAAAATGATAGAATGTAATTATCAGGGATTATCCGGAACAGAAAGAGGGCAATCATATGAAATACTCCGAAGTGCAGAAGATAGCGAAATACACGATAGAATACATAAAAAAAGAGATACACACAGGTATGAAGCTGACAGAGGTACGTCGCCTCTGCGAGGATAAAATGCTTGCGTTGGGAGCAGATTCGTTCTGGTACTGGGACATTGGTGCATTTGTATTCTCAGGTGACGAGACCACAGTATCAGTCTCGGGCAGGGAGTATGTGACCTCCGACAGACCTATCGCTGCTGACGACATCATAACTATCGACCTCAGTCCGCAGAACGACAATATATGGGGCGACTACGCAAGAACGATAATTCTCGAGGGCGGCAAAGTAGTTGACGATATAAGCAGTATCCGCAGCGATGAGTGGCGGAACGGTCTGCTTATGGAGGAGGAACTTCACGCTGAAATGCTCAGCTTTGCGACTCCGCAGACCACATTTGAGGAACTGTATTTCCATATCAATCAGCTAATAACTAATCGCGGATTTATCAACCTTGACTTTCTCGGCAATCTCGGTCACTCGATCGTAAAGGACAAAAACGACCGTATTTACATTGAAAATGGCAACACTGCACTGCTGTCATCGGTGGACTATTTCACTTTTGAGCCGCATATCAGCGTCAAGGGCTCGAAATATGGGTATAAGAAAGAGAATATTTATTACTTTGTGGACGGAAAGCTTAAAGAACTATAAGAAAGAAGGCACCTGTTATGGGAAACTCAAAAGCACAAAGAGCAACTCTTGCTGTTTTCGCTGTATTTTGTATGCTGCTGTCAGCCTGCGGCAATGGGACAAGTTCGTCGGAAAGTGCTCAGTCGAAAGTCCAGACAACAACGGCTTCTGCAGCGGCGGCCTATCAGCAGATAACACAGGAAAAGGCTAAGGAAATGATGCAGGCTGACGACGGACACATTATCGTCGATGTGCGGCGTCAGGACGAATACGATAGCGGTCATATCCCCGGTGCGATTCTTATTCCCAACGAGTCTATCGGTACGGAGCAGCCAAAGGAATTGCCCGACCTCGACCAGGTAATTCTCATATACTGCCGAAGCGGTCGGCGCAGCAAGGAAGCTTCGCAGAAGTTGGCTGATATGGGATACACACATATTTACGAGTTCGGCGGAATTATCGACTGGACCGGAGAGGTAGTCACAAGCGAATGACGTAAACAGGAATATGACAAAATGAAAGAATAACTTCTCTCTCATGTGAAGAATGCGAAAAGGCTACCGATGAAGTGGTGGAAAATTTTGAAACCAACTAATTTTAATGTATGTAAATCTATAGCAGACTAATTCCATGTAATCCCTATACGGAAACAGTTTTTGCAACACAAAAAGCAAGCTGCAGGGTAATCCCTGCGGCTAATGTTTTACCAATCATCATCTTCATTATCATCCCAGCGGCGGCGTTCTTCTTCCTCTTTTTCGCGGCGATATTCGCTGTCGTCCCAGTTGTAGACGTATTCGCCACTGTCCCAACTGTAACCGTTTTCGTCTATATATTCGTATTCGCCTGAATCGTAATTATAGCAGTATTTAGGCATATCACTCACCTCCAAGCGAGATTACCTTGTAATATGAGCGGTTAAGCTCTTCTATATACTTCGTTTCCTCGGAAGATAATTTATTGCTTTCAGATTTTATGATGTTTCCCACAAATGCTTTATGTGGAACAGCTATAATTGATAACGAAACACAATCACTGCTATCATCGTGCCTGAAATAACGGGCTATTTGATTTTTTATTTCTTTTTCTGTTCCACGAGTCCCTATGCTCTGCAAGTAATTGTATTCAACATCTATGAGGGCAGATAGCTTTTCATAAACATTTTGATTGTGTTCAATGGCTCTTCTGATTACCGTTTCAGCAAATGCGTTTTTATTTTTAATAAGCTTTTCGATCACTTCACCCAGAAACGGAAACACGAACAAGCTGTCTTCTACTTTGAGCTTATCAGGCAAAACGTATTCTTCCGTGAAATAATCAATGATTCTTTTGTCATTTGAAATTGCAATTGCTTCTATCAAATTTTCATTTCGGCTGTTTTTAAAATCATGATAATTAGGTGTGGTTGAAAAAGCCAAGTTAATTTCTGGTGTTTCCCTTGCCCGAAGCAATTCTAAAACATCGCAGTCTCCGTTTTCAATTGCAAGAACAGCAGTTTGTGTCCTCAGCCTATCTTGTTCATGAAACTCTCGTGGAATAAAACTATCGGTATCGTTATCAAATCTGCCCAGGTTTTGTTTTATACTTGTTCCTGCACCATAATAAGGTCCATATCCTTCTTTTGAATTGTCAACAAACCAAATATATTCTTCATCAAGGAGATACTTGATGAACTTATAATTATTGAATTCGAGAGCGTAATCTATTACTGTTTTACGGTATTCGTCGCAGTTTAAGAATAGCCTGTCTTCGCGCTTCATATACTCGTCCCAGACTTTTCTGTCGCGAGACTGAGCTATATCGTAGTTTGTGACATGATTAATTGTGGGAGCATAGTGCTTCCCAGCCGAAAGAATCTCCTCACAGGAAACGCAGAGAAGCTTTGATAGTATTGGCAGTTGTTCAAGTGTAATGCGTTGTTTCCCATTGAGAATTTTTGAAAAAGTGTTTTTTGCAGTTTTTAAATCTTCATTCAGTTTATCTTCTGTATAGTTTACTGTGTTATATTTTTCTATAAGATATCTTCTGCAAAAATCGGCGGTTGTTTTATAGCCCCTTTCATCTATCAGTTCTTTAAGATGTGCGCCGATTTTCTTATCGTTCAGCTCATACATAGCTGTAACCCCCTTTTGAATTTCTATCATCATTATACAATGCTGACTCGGAAATTGCAATCACAAAAATGTGTACACTAAAAATGTACAATAACAAGCTTGTACACTTTCAGTGTACAAGGTATGATAATTCTTGAATATTTGATAATAACTAAGCCGCAGGGTAATCCCTGCGGCTTTTTTTCATATTGCGTAATTTGAACAGCTTGTTTATTTCAGCAACTCCTGTGCTCGTTTGTGTATCTGCTCCTCGATGAGCTTCAGTCGCTTACTATCGAGATTATACCTTGAATGGCGCTTGAAGCGGAAGTCGAGCAGCCTGCGAAGTCCGTCTCTGTGCCTGTTGCTTAGCACCTGTTTCGCAGTGCCGATGAAGTCGTCATAAACGCACGGTACAAGCGTATCTGCGTAATCGCTTAGTGCTGTACCTGAGGCGAGGTCGTCCCTGCCTGCAAGATTGAAAAGTGAGTTACCGTGATCGAACAGCGGTGCAGGAGCAGCTATCTTGTTTGTACGGTTATCCACCAGAAATCCGAAGTTTCCGAAATGTCTGTCTACGTTGCATATTATTGCGTCAAGCACAAGCATATCGTCAAGCGCATTTATGAACTCCTCGCCCAGTGATTCGTAATACTCACGGACAGCTTTCATACCGCCCTTGCTGACAAGTTTGCCTATCGGCATAAAGGAGTAGTCCTTGCTTGTGAACAGCTCGCAAGTGGAGCACAGCTCTCCCTGCCATTTTGACAGTCCATAGGAGATGGCGTTGATACCAAGAGCGTCTGCTATCTGAGCGGCGTAAAATTCCGAATATGGCTCATTGCCTGTATTTGAAGCTCCGCTTGTTCCGCCTTTGTAAAGTCTGATAACTCCGTTCTCTCTGCGCCAGCACTTAGGCAGCATACCGTTAGTTGTGAACTCAGGACAGGACGCCAGAGAAGTTCTCACAGAGCTGCCATAGCCTGTGAAGGCGATAAGTCCCAGCACTCTGCTGAACCTGTTTTCGTACAGATTGTACTGCGAGAAGCCGCCCTCAAAGCCTTCCTCGACCACCCAGTAGCAGTCGTTCAGCGACAGTCCCTTTGATACGCTGAGTATGCTCATAGGACGGTTGAGATTGAGTCCGCACTTGCTTAGAAAGCTGTGGACGTATGCACGATTCTTCGGTATAGTCCTATGCCTCAGCCAACGCGAAACGCTGTCGCCGTCAATATTCATATCGAGAGGCAGTAACGCCTTCTTTTCTTCGTTCACCCAGAGTATTTCTATCTCGGGTGAGCTTGTATCTTCTGTTGCTGTGAAACGCATCAGCGGAGTATCAAAGTGTCTCAGTTCGTAAGTCATGGCTCTGCCTCCTTTCTTTTAGTGTAGTTATTATACCACAACAGAGCGATTTAATCAAGAGCTTTGTTAAAACAATATGCGTACTATATTCGTATCAACCTCTGATACTCCTCAAGCTCCAACTTGCCGTCAGAAGCTTTAGTTCGCAGCTCGATTGCATAGTCGCCCCACTCAGCGAACTGTGACTTGCTCATTTTCTTTTTCATATAGCGAGCATAGTGCTGCTTGTATGCACGATTGTATATCTCCCACACGGAATCACTCTTTATCTTCTCCTTGAAGTTATGACTCATTGCATTATCACGACAAGTTTTCGGAGGATTGCTACTGACAAGGCGCTTGCAGTAGTGGGAGAAGGTGGTATGCTTCATGATGAACCACCGACCGCAGTTGCGGCACTTGACAGGCATGAACTTCTCTTCAATACACTTGAACAATTCAAAATACAGAAAGGCTCCCAGCGATGTGAAACGATAAGTTTCGCAGAGTATGGGACCTTTTTTCGTTTCGATAACCGTGTGTCCCATGCGCATACTTCCGCTTGAAATAACGCCTATATATTTTTGAAATGTGTCAATCACTTTCTGCGTTGTCGGATAACTGTTGTGGTCACAAAGCTCGTCAACAAACGGCATAAAGATTTTCTTGACGCGGATAATGTCCTCGATAAAAGTTGAGAATTCATTTGTCATCTGTTCGATACAAGTTGTGAAGTCTGCGGCGTCTTTTCGGTTCTCATAGTTGCTGAAAACCTTCTTGCTGTCAAATTCGTAATCAGATAACGCTCGCAATTCATGCAACTCTTCCGTGATATACATTTCCTCATAGGACACAGGAGTGCTCTCTGCATTGACAAAGTGTTCGTTGTAGTCATCGACTTCAAACTCCGAGTCCTCATAAAATGGCTCATCAAAAATGTCGTTGTAGTACGCGAACAGATTTCTCAGCAGACCGTGTCTGAAATGCTTTGTGTCGTAGGGTGGAAGTGACTTTGCAATGTCCATGATGTTGTCGTATGTAAATTCTATTTCCAGCGCGCACTTGCCTATGTCAGCAGGACAGAACAAGGAACTGATGTTCAGCTCAGACTTTGCACGTTCACATACGTCAAACAGTTCGCCTAAGTCATAAAAATTCATTGAAAAATAGCGCAGAAGTATCTCTCCGAGCGGATAAACTCTGCCGTCGGAAAGATATATTTTTCTGTCATGGTAGTGTGCTTCTATCTCAAACATAATAACTCCTTTCAGAAATAGTGTTCTATTTTGTCAGAGTGCATAGCACTGCGATTTGTCTTGAAAGCAGCTATATAAATAGCCAAAAATCAAAAATTTACAATTTGTTCATAAAAATAGATTATAGATTGAACTCGGTAGAGATAGTATACTATATCTATTGACTTTTGTCAAGAGAGCGTGTATACTGAATGCAGTTAAGACGTCCGGACAACTCTTGACATCACAAGTAAAAACTCGAAACGCGAAAGGAAGATGTAGATGAAAGATTTGAACGTTATCAACTGCACAGCATACTCTAACGGCGTCAATTCACCGCTGGAGTATCTCGACATCACTACGCCTGCCGAGTTCAAGGTGGTGATGGACTTACTCTGTTATTACGACAGCGAAAAGAAAACCTCGACCATAAGCCGCACAGGTATCGCAAGAGATACTGCAATGTCGGTGAGCAATGTTGAGCGCGCACTGAAAACTCTTGCGCAGAAGGATATCATTCGTATTCACAATAACTACGCCGACAACGGTCGGCAGGTCGAGAACTCTTATGAGGTCGCATTCCTGAACTATGATATGGACGAGGACAAGCTCCGCGATGCAGAGCTTGCACTTCAGTTCAAAAGTTAATTGTCATAGGGGCTGTGTCATGATGTCATAGGCTTATATATTAAGTATACAAGAGAATATATACTTAATACAGAGAAGGAAGATATTATATTACTTGATAGTTATATAAACTATGTGCCTTCTTTTCTTTGCAATAATAACTATGACAGGAAACGTGTAAGGAACGATTATCCGGAACACGCGCAGAAAGCCCCTTTTTAGCCGCCTTCAAAACCAAAATGGTATAGCTACCCTACCGCTCCCGTTGAATGCAGTTGTCGCGCAACGTGGAGCGAGTTGGGGGATATATCAGAGGAAGAAAAACGGACAGTGCAGGGGGACAAAAGTCGGTCCGAAAGACCGGCAAGCATAGCAAACGGCGTTCCGTTTGCCGCTGAAAACGGGAGAACCCGTGCCCCTTTTTGGTTTGCAGGAAAAAGGCTGGCGTCATTTGCGCCCGCCATTCCACATCGGACGGGCAGTGCCCGCCGAAGTTTCGGCAATAATAAACTGTGCCAGAAAGTCGCATAGAACGGAGGTTTTTGAAAATGAGGTCGCATATAACAGACAATAATCAGAAAAACAGCGATGAATCCGATAATAATCAAGTCGCATATTCGTCCGAAAAGATACGATTCGGGATGAAGTTGTATCCCGAAACACTTGATATGGTTGATGCGGCGTATAGGAAGGACTGTTGCACTTCGAGGTCTGCTTTTATTGAAAAAGCTATCCGTTTCTACTGTGGTTATCTTAACACACAGGATCATACAGCAATAGAATATTTAGCACCGCAGCTTGCAACAATAATCGACGGATATATCAAAGGTTCGGAGCAGCATTTGTCCCGTGCGATATTCAAACTCGCCGTTGAAGTAGGAGCACAAACTCATATTCTTGCGGCGATAAATGATATTGAAGATACAACACTCTTTAAACTCCGCGAGATGGTTACCGATGAGGTCAGGCGGATAAACGGAATTATAAATTTTGAGAGTGCTGTAAGATTCCAGAGGGAGGAGTGATATAGATACACTGAGCCGCCCCGAAAGGGAGCTCAAAAAAGTCTGGGTTTGAAACACGCGAGCCCAGCAAACGCAGTACGATATGATTTTGTACTTGTCGATTTTTAATTGAATATTTGGAGGGAGGCAGATGTTATGAGTGTAAACCTTGAAAAAACTCATTGCAGTGAAGATCCCGAGGTGCAGTCCGTAACGCATCACGACTGCACTGTTGACGGCGTCACCTATCGTGTTTGGTCTGCTTTCCTCGGCAGAAAAAAAGCTGAAGATTCACTCGGAGCTCTCATGCTCCGACAGCTCGAGAGGGGGTATGAAATTCCTGCCGTTGATGCAAAGCAGACCGAGAGCAAGTCGGTATAAAAACCGAAAAGAGTTTTTTGTTCAGTCCTACGAAATCAGCCGAATGCACTGGATTCCGAAGCGGATATGTGGTATACTGTCCGTGTAAGGAGCTGCTGCACGGCTGAGAAAGGAGTAATAATGAAAAACAAACAGCCCCAAAAAGCAGCGCTGTATTGCAGACTCTCGGTCGATGACGGGCGAATGGGCGAAAGCGTAAGCATTGGCTCGCAAAAATTATTACTGGAGCAGTACTGCAAGGATCATGCAATAGATAATTACGAAGTGTACGATGATGATGGATACAGCGGCACTAACTTCAATCGCCCTGGGTTCCTGAGAATGTATGAAGACATCAAAAAGGGCTTGATTAATATGGTACTGGTCAAGGACCAGTCACGATTCGGAAGGTCGTATATTGAAGTCGGAATGTACGTCGAGAAATTCAATGAGCTTGGAGTACGCTTCATTGCAGTCAGTGATAACTATGACTCGGTGAAGAATGAAAACGATATGATGTTCCCTATGCGAAACGTGCTGAATGATTACTACGCGCGAGAGGCATCTATTAAAACCAAAACAGCCAAGAAAGCTAAAGCAAAAGCCGGACAGTACATCGGTTCAAAGCCGCCCTTCGGTTACAAGCTGGACCCGAACGACAGGCATCATCTTGTGATAGATGAGCCTGCTGCGGAGACAGTACGAAGGATATTCAGAATGGCGGCACAGGGTATCGGCTTCAATAGGACAACAAAAATCTTCCGCGAGGAAAAAGTTCTCACACCGATAGCTTACTTCAATCTCCACAATCCTGACTACTTCAAGTCGGATTACTGGAGGAGAGAGTTCGACTGGCACGTTACTTCTATCCGAGTAATACTTGAAAACGAAGTCTATCTCGGCAAGCTTGTTTACGGACGTCGAAAAAACGTATCCATGAAAAGCAAGAAGAAAGTGTTCTGTCCGCGCGAAGAATGGATAATAGTTGAGAACTGTCACGAGCCGATAATCTCTCAGGAGCTGTGGGACGACGCTCACAGAATGATGAGCGTAAAACGCCGCGCGACTAAAACTGGAGAGTTCCAGATATTTGCTGGACACCTGTACTGTGCGGACTGCGGTCATGCGCTCACCTACTCGCAGAAGAAACGCAAGGACGGTACATACCACGGAGCATATTCATGTTGGTTGTACAAAACTCACGGCAAGGATTACTGTGCCTCGCATTACATCAACTACGATGTAATTTACGACATTGTCCTTAAGGATATGCGGCGAGTGCTGAAGTCGTATCGTAAAAACAAAGATGAGTTCAGAGCTTTCCTTAACAACAAATGCAGCGGCATCAGCAGCCAAAGGATAGTACAGCTGAAAACCGAGCTTAAAAAGTCACAGGGCAGAATAGAAGAGCTCAATCATCTGCTCAACAAGCTCTATGAGGACAATGCGCTCGGAAAGCTGCCCGATGACCGTTACGTTCAGATGTCAAGCAGGTTTGAAAAAGAACTTCATGAATTAATGGAGTCGGCGTCAAGGATAAACGAGGAGCTCAATAAGTATTCATTCCAGAACAATGAAACCGAAAAGTTCACAAAGATCATTGATCAGTACACTGACATTAAAGAGCTTGATGATATTATCATAAATGAGTTCATTGATAAGATATTTGTCCATCATAAAGAAGACATTGACGGAAAGACCTTTCAGCAGGTTGAGATATATTATAAATTCGTGGGAAATTTGAATCAGACTACAAAGAAAGCAGCGTAAAATAAGCATAGAGGAAACGACTGTTTCCTCTATGTGACAACCTGTAGTCGCCCGTTCGAGCCGGGTCACTAGCTCCAAAGAACCGCTTAGGATTACTCCTAAGCGGTTTTTATTTTGCCACCCTTTTGTTTTGACCTTGGATTATAATTAAAGCGACAATTGAGGATAGCCCATATCAATTCATCATTATTTACTGATTATTCGTGTTGTTTGAAGTCGTCACGTTTCCAGCTCCAATGAAAAATGCCTCAAATAGACTTCAAGCTTTTTGCCAAAGCATTTTGCGAAGGCATGAAGCGCAGCATAATTAAGGAAGACGTGAACTAATATGAATGCAGCTTGTGGACCGTTTGAGAAGAAAGGCGGTGTATCATGCAAAAAGAAGTCATTAGCGGTCTGCTGATACCTTTTCTCGGCACATCGCTTGGTGCAGGCTGTGTTTTTTTCATGAAGCATGACCTGAACCGAGGCGTTCAGCGAGCTTTGACGGGCTTCGCCGCAGGAGTGATGACAGCAGCCTCAATATGGAGCCTTATCATTCCCGCAATGGATATGTCGGAGAATATGGGAAAGCTTGCTTTTCTGCCTGCTGTGGTCGGATTCTGGTGCGGTATCTTGTTCCTTTTGATGCTTGACAGCCTGATACCGCATTTGCATATGAACTCTGAAAAAGCCGAGGGACTGCCCTCAAAACTGGCTCGGACAACAATGATGGTGCTTGCGGTAACTCTCCATAATATTCCTGAAGGAATGGCTGTAGGAATCGTATATGCTGGCTTTCTGACTGGTTCGGCAGATATGACAGCAGGCGGCGCACTGGCTCTGGCTCTCGGTATTGCGATACAGTATTTCCCCGAAGGAGCGATAATTTCCATGCCGCTTCACGCAGAGGGGAAAAGCAAAAGCAGGGCTTTTGCAGGCGGTGTATTATCAGGTGCAGTTGAACCGATAGGCGCACTTCTCACGATACTGTTCGCAAGCCGATTGCTGCCGACCATGCCGTATCTGCTGACTTTTGCCGCAGGTGCAATGATATATGTCGTAGTGGAAGAACTGATACCTGAAATGCCGTCAATGTCACTGTAGCCTATTCCGAGTTCATCAAAGGCGGACGGAAGCATTTGGTCTTCTCACCTGTTATCGCTTCGACCTTTTCGTCCACATAGTCTATCTCCGTCTTTATCTCGTCAGGTGTCATTTCCGTCATGCTGTTGTGCGTTTTTGAATGATTGGCTATCTCCATTCCCATGTCATAAGCCCGCTTGACAGACTTCGCAGTTTCGTCATTTATATTTGTTCCTATAACAAAGAAGGTCGCTTTCGCATTATACTGCTCCAGAACATCAAGCACTGCGTTTGTGGTCGTAGTATTAGGTACGTCATCAAATGCAAGCGCAAGCAGTTTCGGTTCATCCTCTGCATTTACCGTAACAGTCGGAACACTTGATATCAGCAGTGCGGCAGATGATATGACCGCTCCTATCTTACTGATGATTTTTCTCATATTTAGTCACCTAATAAATCACGGCTCATTATCGTTCACTTCTCATCATTATAACATACCGCAAAAAGAATTCAATAACCGAAAACAAATTCTTTTTTGACCTTGGAGCTTTTATGAAGCGGCGACTGATGATGACTTATATATTCAGCATTCTCTATTGATTAATTGCGAAAAATATAGTATAATCATAATGTAAAAGCGTATCAATGCTTGTTGGTACGCCTGAAAAAACTTAATAACGACAGGAGGAGCTTATATGCCATATTCAATTACTGTTGAGCGCGACAGCGTCTGCATGGGAGACGATGTTAACGCGCCGAATACGACAACAGTTTTCGCCAACGATGATATGCACCTTTCGACAGCTTTCAGCCTGATAGCGGATAAAGTGGCAAAAGTCAATGATACACATACTATCGTATGGTCGGTCCATGTTAATAATAAAAAAGGCAAGCCGCTCGGTATGTTTGAGGTAGATAATATGGAGCTAAGCGGTGTGACCTTATTTGTTCCCGATCAGACTATGAAAGAGCTCGGTATCAAAAAAGTGTATTGCAGATATTTTTGCAAGAGTACGCTGATGCAGCCGGATAAGGATGGTCGTCTGCGCATTCCGATGTATCCGGAATGCCCGACACTTGGGACAAAGGTCATGAAGTACCTCAAAGTCCTCAATAAAAAAGACCGCAGTTAATTCTGCGGTCTTAGTATTTTCTTCACTCTCAGAGCTATGCCGCGCTCCTTTGAAAGCGCAAAGGCTGCGGCGATGAATATGAGCGAGCCTGCCGCTATCTCGAACGGGAACCTCAGCAGCGCGCCCTCAGGTATGATGAAGGGCAGAGTTGCTATCGCTCCGCATGGCGGGAAATAGAGCTTCATGCTGCAAACGGCGGCGAGTATGACTGCGCACGATACGGCAGCCGACACTGCGAGTGGAAGCCCCAGCTTTTCCGTGAGGAGGAAGCGCGAGAGGACTCCTCCGACCGAGGCAAGGACTATAAGCGCAGCAGCCTGCGGCGAACTCTCCAGCAGCTTGCTGTGCGGCTTTGACATCTCGAAGAATGCCACGATGAGCGGCGGCGCGATGAAGAATATCTCCCTTGTCAGCGCGGGGAGTATGCAGATGATGCTTGCCGCCGCTATTTGTTTTATCCGCAGTGCGAACAGCTGCTTGTCGGGCTGTACGGGCGTGAACGCGTTCTTCTCGCGCAAGCCGCACTTCTCGAGTATCAGCTGCGCAATGAGTATCAGCGATGTCATCACGACTACCGAGCCGATGTAGACGGGGCTTTTTGTCCCCAGCAGAACGGGCAGCACGCAGGCTGATATCGCAGGCAGGAACTCCGTTTTTGACGCCGTCACGCAAGCCACCGCGCACAGCATTGCAAGCGGTATCTTTATGACGGGCGGGAGCGGTACAAATACCAGTCCTACGCCGATAATTGCCGCTGCGGTTATGGCAGTCAGCAGCCTTAGCCTTGATGCGTTCCATGACTGCTTCGGAGCGGCGAGCGCTCCTATCGCAACAGCCGTTATTTCGGGGAAGATTATCTCTTTATCGTGCAGAAGCTCCGATGCAGCCACCATACCCGTCGCCAGCATGAGCGACAGCACCACAGGGAGCGTTTTTCTCAATGTTTGCAAGCAGTTCACCTTTTCTATGTAAAGTCACAAGCTATATTATACCACTTTACAAGCGGGATTGCAACTGCTGAGCGATTTTATTTGTCAGGAGCTTGTGAATAATGTGTAAAAATTGCAAATCCCATTGACAAATATTTGTCGTTATGGTACTATTACCGTAGGATATTTTTGTGATCGGAGCTGCTTATATGAACAGAATGATGATAATCGACGAATTGAAGCGGAAAAACGAGATGCTGCCCAATGAGTTCGACGGGACTTACCGCTCTTTGCGCAAGGCGGTAGAATACTACGCGAAGCTGAGAAGACTGTCGGTCATCGACTATAACGACCTCGACCTGCTGTACCGCCTCTCGCTCGGAAGCTGGAGCAAGGACAGCAGCGAAATAAAGAAGTATATACAGAAGTGCCACCTGCTGCACAACGACAAGCAGCTGCTCAGTACGACTGTGGAAAGGGTGTGGAGCAAGGACTCGCGGAAGCTGTTCGCTCATGCTCCGACCAAGCAGGAAATGGAATTCCTCAACTCGCCGTTTTCGTTCAAGGACTCGGCAGTCGCTGAAAACTCTGAGGCTGTCCAGTTCTTCTTCCTGATGTGCATAAACCTCTCGGGGCTCGAGATAGACAGCAAGCTCTATGACAGTGTTCAGGAAATGCTCGATTCTAAGCTCAAGGACTCGGGATTGCCTGTATTCGCGTTCTCGCGCATACTCCACTGCTTAAAGCCGTTCACCTTCCCGATACTCGGCGAGAGCGTGCCCGATTACTTCGTGTTCAGGGCTCTCGGGATAGGGCTCGAGGATACGGACAGCCTCATGCACTATATCCCCAACTGCCGCAGGATACTCGATTTCCGCAACGCCAACTTCAAGTTCAAGAACATGAGGGTTTTCGACGTCATGTCGTGGGAGCTCCTCGGAGCGCAGGAGGTGCCCGAGCCCTCGGAGGAGGCGTCGGCTGAACCGGCGCTCATCAGGTCGGACGCGCCGCTCAATCAGATACTCTACGGTCCTCCCGGAACGGGCAAGACCTACAACGTCGTAAGGTATGCGGTAGAGCTCGTCGAGGGCAAGAAGCTGTCCGCGGACGACAGCTACGCCTCGGTGAAGACGAGATTCGAGCAGTATGCCTCCACGGGACAGATAAGGTTCTCGACCTTCCACCAGTCGCTGAGCTACGAGGAATTCGTCGAGGGCATACGCCCCGTCGTCGTTGACAAGTACGGCAACGATACCAATATTGCTCATGCCGAAACTACGGTCATCTACCGCCCCTACAACGGCGTTTTCAAGTCGCTGTGCGAGAAGGCGGCGAAGTGTCCGAATATGCGCTTCGTAGCCATAATCGACGAGATAAACCGCGGCAACATCTCGCGCATCTTCGGCGAGCTCATCACGCTCATCGAGGAGTCAAAGCGCGGCACGTCGGTCATTCTGCCCTACTCGCAGACCGAGTTCCACGTGCCCTCAAACCTCTATATCCTCGGCACGATGAATACTGCCGACCGCTCTATCGCCATGCTCGACATCGCGCTGAGACGCCGATTCCACTTCATCGAGATGATGCCTCAGCCGTCCCTGCTCGGAGACTGCGAGGGCGTCGACCTCTGCGAACTGCTCACCGCGCTGAATGAGCGCATCGAATACTATTACGACCGCGAGCACGCTATAGGTCATGCGTACTTCATGAACGCGAGCGGTTCTATAGGCACTCTCGCCGAGCTGAGAGAGGTCTTCTCCACGAAGATAATCCCGCTCCTGCAGGAGTACTTCTTCGACGACTACGAGAGGATACGCCTCATTCTCAATGACGAGAACACCTTCATTGAGTGCGTTGCTCCGAAGTATGTCAAGCACTTCGATTCGGGACAGAAGCTCTACCGCCTCGGCGACCCGAGGAAATGGCAGAAGGAGCACTTCATCAACATATACCGCGATATTTCCTGATGAACGGAGGATACCATGTACACCAGACACATTTGCGTATCTGCGGGCGACAGGATAGCGGAGCACTCCCGCGCGGACGGCGGGCTGACGAAGGCTCTCGGCGGACTTGCCGAGATATGCGGGGCTGACGGCAGAGACGCAGTCGTACTCCGTGACGAGGGCGGAAGGAAGCTCTTTACAGCGGGCTCATACTGCGGATTCGTCTGCTTTGCGGACGGCACCCTGCTCGAGATACTCCCGCGCAGGGAAACTCCTGCCGAGGCGAGAAAGGCGCTGTGTACGGAGTTTTGCAGGCGATGCGGCTATGAGTTCCGAGAGGCGGATTTCGTCCCCGAGAGGAACTTCATGGAGTATTTTATCTCCGTTTTTGCGGGCGAGACGATGAAGATAATCAAAAGCGGCGTGCTCTCGGCGTATACGAGCCGCGAGGAGAACCTGACGACCGTGCAGGGAACTATCATGTTCGCAGAGAATATCCGCCGCAACCTCGTTCACCGCGAGAGGTTGTACGTGCGGCATGATGTATTTACTCCCGACCGCGCGGAGAACCGTATAATCAAGTCTGCCGCGCTGATGCTCAGCAAGCTGACCGCCGACGCGCACAGCTCTCACCTGCTGATGGAGGCGCTGTCCTTCCTCGGTGAGGTTGCCGTGCCGCATGACCCTGCCGCGGAGTTCGGCAGGTGCATAAACACCCGAAATACGAGGAAGTACGCCGCTACCCTCAGTATATGCCGTATGCTCCTCGACAAGAACGAGGGGACGGCTCTGCTCGGCAAGGATATCATCTGCGGACAGGTCTACGAGATGAGCTGACAAGGCGCGCAGAAAGAACATACTATCAAAAAAGCCCTAAAGAAGCATATGCTCCTTTAGGGCTTATTTAGTGGATATTGCAGTCGTCCTTATTCAACGATACGGCAGAGATTCGCCTCGCCCGAGGACAGGCTGCGGACGATGCCGTTTTCCGTTTCTATCATGAGATTGGCATTCCTGTCTATGCCGACAGCCTTGCCCGTGACGGTCTCGCTGCCGACCCTTGCGGTTATCATATTGCCCGTGAGGAGCTCGCGGCGGCGGTATTCGCGCAGATACTCCCTGTTCTCTATCTTGTCGAGGCAGGCGTCGAGGCGGTTTATCACTGCGGCACACAGCTCGTTGCGGTCGAGTACAGCGCCCGTCTCGTCTTGTATAGAGGTCGCACGCGAGCTGAGCTCCGCGTCGAAGCTGTCGCCGACACTGCGGACGTTGATGCCGATTCCGATGACCGCGATATCAAGCGCGCGCATTTCCATATCCACCGAAGCCTCGGTGAGTATGCCCACTATCTTCTTGCCGTTCAGGTAGAGGTCGTTGACCCACTTTATCTTCACGTCCGCCTTGCAGAGCGACTCTATCGCCTCGGCAGTCGCAACAGCTACAGCTGAGGTTATCATCGGAGCCGTCTGTATGCTGAAATCGGGGTGGAGGATAACGCTCATGTACAGTCCCTTGCCCGCGGGCGAGACAAAGCTCCTGCCCATTCTGCCCTTGCCCGCAGTCTGCCTGTCGGCGACTATGACCGTGCCGTTAGGAGTCCCCTTTGCGGTTATCTCCTTGGCGTAGTTGTTGGTGGAGTCCGTCTCGTCGAGCACGACTATCCTGCTTCCTATAACGGAAGCCTTCACCTTCGCGGAGATGAGCGGCGCGGAGAGGTGATTGCTCTCGGCGGAGAGCCTGTAGCCCTTTGCCGTCACCGAGTCGATGATGTAGCCTTCGCTCTCGAGTGCCTTCACAGTCTTCCATACGGCGTTCCTGCTGACGCCGAGCTGCTCCGCGAGCGCCGAGCCCGAAATATAGTTCCTGCCTGCTTCCGCAAAGGCTTTAAGTAGGGAATCTCTTACGTTCATAAAAATAACCTGCCTGTCGTCTGGTGTGGATACAAGTTGAATGTCAAGTTAATTATATCATATAAGCGCAAAAATAGCAAGTACCTCGGAGACAGCGCCCGAAGAATGCGTCACTTTATCACGAACAGTCCCACAGCGATGAGCGCTATGCCGAGGAACAGCTTGAAGCCGTATTTCAGCCGACAGTACTGGCTGAGCATCCTCTCGGGCTTGTCGGGGTCGATGAGTATATCCGCAGTCGCGCCTACCTCGGGCAGCTCGCCCTTCCTTTATTATACCTCATAGCGGAGCGCGTGTCAATCGCGTGGAATCAAAGAAAAAAGTGCCCCTGCAATGCAGAGGCACTTGAAATCCTTTGGATACTCCCAGTAGGGATATAATTATCTCTTTGAGTAACGTCTATCGGCATTTGTACTTTATTCTATTGTTTGCGAAAATGCCTGTTTTACGGCACTTTCAATGTATTAACTTCGTTTTTCTTTATCTTCGATTTTGTAACTTTAAAGACCAGATAAAGACCAAGTCTTTTTGGCGTACTCCTGTTATGAGAATGAACGTCCTTGCTTGAATAACTCTGTTTAGCATACTTTGTTCCGTCTGTCAACACAAAATCAAAAATTTGTTTCGCTGTATAAACCCTTGGATTTTTTATTGACACTAACTTTTTGATAGCGTATAATAAAAGTTAAATAATAAAATATATAAATATGGTGAGAGAAACAACATAAAATACCAGTCTAATTAATAGAGAATCAAAATTCTATAGAAGGAGAACTCTCTATGGATAACGGTGCAAGCAGCTACCGTCGTTTCCTTGATGGTGACAAAGAAGGTTTGACTGAAATCGTTCATACCTATGCTGACGGACTGATTTTTTACGTAAACAGCTTTGTCCATGATATTCATACTGCCGAGGATATAACAGAAGATGTTTTGGCAAAGCTTATTGCCAAAAAGCCTCATTATTCAGGCAGGAGCAGCTTTAAAACGTGGCTTTATACAATTGCACGTAATCTCACGATGGATTATCTCAGCCGCAATTCTAATTATCAAAGAGCTGATATTTCAGAGCTTGATAATATATCAAGCCAGTCTGATATTGAAAAAAGGTATATTAAGAATGAGCAAAAGCGTGAACTTCATAAAATCATGCAGAAGCTAAATCCGGATTATGTCCAAGTGCTGTATCTTATATACTTCGAGGGCTTTAATAATAAAGAAACTGCTCATATTATGAAAAAATCGAAACGTCAAATAGAAAACCTGCTATACAGAGCGAAGCAGGCGCTCAAAAATGAGTTTGACAAGGAGGGGATGACGTATGAGGAGTTATGAAGAACTTGAAGCCAATGCATATAAAAAGGCTGAGCAAATCATAAATGAGTCTAAGCGTAAAAAGAAAATCATGCTGCGTCGTTCTTTGGGATTAACACTTGGAGCCGCAGTTATTATCGGCGTAGGTATATGCGCAAATGCTCTCAAGCCTCCCAAGAAACCGACTGCTGACAGCTCTTCAATAACAGCAGAAACAACATCGTCGGAAACTCCGACAGCTGCGGAAACGACCACAAAGGCTTCCGTACAGACGGTGAAAACCGCCCCTGAGCCTATTCGTACCACAGAAACATCAACTGCGGCATCATCGGCTGAAACGACGGCTCATACAAGAGAGACGGTCACTGCACCCGCTCCTGTGACAGGAGGTGCAGAGTACACTTCCGCCGAGGTTCGTACCGTGCCAATGACTACAAATAATTCATTTGAAGCTGTAACGACTGCGAGAGTAACTCTCACAAATCAAACCACACAAAAGACCACATCTGCCGCACCAACTACGGCAGCGACAACGGAAAAAGCTCTCACGACAACGACCACTGTTCCAAAGTACGATTTGCCGCCAATTGCCGAGCTGCCGCCGCAGGTCGTACAGGACGAAGCGCTGCCGCCTTCACTGAACGAGCTCAAACTGATGAACGGAATGACATATTCAAACTGTTTCCGATGTGTCAGCGAGGAAAAAATAGGCTCATTTTTAGAGGAACTGACCGTTGAAAATCAGCTCGGACCGTACATTTCCCCTGTTGAAACTTCGGTTGAGCTGTACGAGATAAAATACTCAAACACCGACTACAGACTTGCGGTAAAGTTCCAAGGCTCACAGGTATACCACATCTACGAAAACACATTATACGACCAATAATTCGGAGGAGGTATTGTTATGAAAAAAATCGTTTCATTATTATCAGCAGCCGCTCTTTTAGCGGCAGTCCCGATGAATTCCCACGCTGTCAGTGACGGAGAGTCCGAGCTCTATGATTTAGCAAGGTCTCTCGGCTGTGAGACGGATCGTCTCAACATCGAAAATTTCTGCTATTATTATCTCGAAGATATCGAGCCCGATAAAGCTGTTCAAGATGATTATATGCGCAGATGCTCGGTGCTTGAAGCGACATATTCTCCCTATTCATTCTTGAGTTCGGCACTTTTTGAAGGCTCCGACACAGGAATTTCAATTCTGGAAGTCCTCGCGCACAACGGGGTTATCGCTCCGAAAGATATCAAGCTCGGAACTGAAAACCTTGCCGATATCCCCCTCGACAGTGAAACAGCCCTTATAATAAGCGGCTATCAAGCTTCGCAGAGCTTTACTGAATTCAGCTTATACAAGACATATCTCTTTACTTCACAGACATATGATGAGCAGATAGTTGCTCTTATGAACTCCGCCAAGAAATGCATGGCTGACAACAAGTATTTCTTCATATCTATGATAGGCGATAATAATAAAAAACGCAATAACGTGTGCGGTATGGGTATCGCCGATGGAAAATGGAACTGGAACGGCAATGACTACGACAAATGTATCCTCACACTTGATGCAAACGCAAAGGGGTTCGATTACAATTACTGCATTTATATTAATTCCGAGACCCACAGCTCATGCGTTCCTGCGTATGACCTTTACAGCGAGAAATGCAGTTCTCTCAGCTTCATCGCAATAACAGACGATACGCTTCTCAATTACAAGGGGATTATAAATCCCTCTGATACGATTGAGACCGACATACCAAAGCTGACATTATTGAATCCCAAAATGACAAGCAGTTCAATTCAGACAGGAGAGGTCACTGTTGAAGAACCTGTCCGCGTTAAGTTTGAAAAGCGATGGAACTCCGCACCCAATATGCGGTATATCAATGTTGACAGATGGATAGACTTGGAACTGGATAACTTAGGCAGCAAATCCCCGTACAGCGGCGAATTTGACATCTCAGACAATAAGGTAAGCATAAAGAATAACAGCGGAACAAAGGTAGAAGCTACCGTCCAAATAAGAATGAACGAGGGCACATATGGGTTCTCTCCTTATTATGCATGGATCTTCAATTCGTATATTGATGACGATATTTCTGCTGAAATAAAGGATAACGGAGTACTGTTCAGCTCGAACGGGAATATAAACATTTCCCTTTTGGCTTCAAAATGGCTGTATGACGAGAACGGTCAATATGCACTTAAAAATCTGAGCATAGACAGCAAGACAATAGCGACCTATCTCCAGACAAATAACGATGTTCTTGTGAACATCGACGAAAATGAGAACTTCCGATTCTTCATCGATGACAACGGCGACGGAGTTTTCGATGCGCCGGTACGAACAGGCGATATCAACTGCGACGGAAAGATAAATGCTTCCGATGCGTCACAAGTCCTGGCAATATATAGTATACTCTCGACATCGAGAGCGGATATAAACTGCCTCGTCGGGGATATGAATGGGGATGGTCAAATAAACGCCATTGACGCATCTGATATCCTCGCCGAGTATTCAAAACTTTCAACAACATAAACTGCTTTCCATATACGAAACAGCGGCACTCGTTATGAGTGCCGCTGTTTTTTCCCTATTCAGTTTGGTTTACCCTACTTCCGCTAATGGGATAACGATTACTCGCAGCCTTTTGTATTGCATAACTGAATATTTCAGCTTTAAAATAATCCCTCATAAGATTTCTGAACAGTCCTATGAGGGATATCGCTTCATATATTAGTGGGTGCTGTATGGGTGTTATATGGGTGCTACCATTAGTTTTTGAGCAGTTTTCAGCCTGCTTTTCGGGCAAAAAGGAAACCTCGCAAACGCAGTGTTTACGAGGTTTTTCGTTGTTTTTGATAAATAAACCCATTCGGGATTGATTATCTCTTGCTAAACTGCGGAGCACGACGAGCGGCCTTGAGACCGTACTTCTTTCTCTCCTTCATTCTGGGGTCACGAGTGAGGAATCCAGCCTTCTTGAGGACGGGACGGAGCTCAGCATCGAACTCGAGGAGAGCGCGTGAAACGCCGTGTCTGATAGCGCCAGCCTGACCTGTAACGCCGCCGCCTGCAACAGTGCAAACGATGTCGAACTTGTCGAGGTTGTCAGTGAGAGCGAGGGGCTGACGAACAATGAGCTTGAGGGTCTCAAGACCGAAGTAATCGTCGATGCCTCTGCCATTGATAGTAACATTGCCCGAACCGGGGATGATTCTAACTCTTGCAACGGAGTGCTTTCTTCTGCCTGTTCCGTAGTAGTATTTTACTTTTGATTCGTACATTTCAAAGCGCCTCCTTATTATAATTCGTAAGCAACGGGCTTCTGAGCCGCCTGCTTGTGCTCTGCACCCTTATAGGTTCTCAGTCTCTTGAGCTGAGCTCTGCCGAGAGTGTTGTTGGGGAGCATACCGTTTACAGCGATAGTCATGGCTCTGTCAGCCTGCTCAGCCATCATGTCCTTGTAGGAGATGGACTTGAGGCCGCCGATCCAGCCTGTGTGCCAGTAGAACTTCTTCTGCTCGAGCTTTCTGCCTGTGAGGACAGCCTTGTCGCAGTTGATGATGATAACGTGGTCGCCGCAGTCTACATTGGGAGTGTAGGTGGGCTTGTGCTTGCCTCTGAGGATATGTGCAGCCTTGGCAGCAACACGACCGAGGGACTGACCCTCAGCGTCGAGGATATACCAAGTACGGCTTACTTCAGCGGGTTTAGCCAGTGTAGTTGACATAATTTTTTCCTCCGTTAGAATTATTTTGGTCGGGGGAAAAATACGCATAGCCCCGACAGTGCAAAACTTATTATACCTGATACGGGGGAACTTGTCAAGGGCTTTTGGAGATTTTTTTCAATCTATAATGCTGTTTCTCTTTGATTCTCTCTGTTTTTCTCTTATTCTCTCGCGTTCTCGCGTTTCATTTCGGACTTTCGCTGACGAAATTGCAGGGGCAGAAATTGCGAAAAACTGTCAAAAAGCGACAAAGATGCGGGCTTCCGAACATCAAAACGGACGTGCCGCGGCAGTTCCGACGAGGTGCATGATGCTTCTCTTGTGTATATACGACTTCACTATTGTCAATATTGACAATTCTCTTTTAAGATGTTAGAATAATATCATAATGAACAGAGACATAAAAATATTCGGCTCTGTTCCGAGAGGGGTAATAATCATGAAGAAAGTATCAAGGACGCTCGCGGCTCTTATGTCGTCCGCCGCCGTTATGATATCGGCAGTCGGTTCGGCTCTGCCTGCGGCAACAGCACCGACAATAACCTCCGTTGCGGTCGATGACTGCAACGACGACTGGCTCCATGCAGAGGGCAGCAAGCTCTATGACATGAACGGCAATCAGGTATGGCTCACGGGAGCCAACTGGTTCGGCATGAACTGCACCGAGAACTTCCCGCACGGTCTGTGGAGCGCGGACATCGACAACTTCCTGTCGTCCGTAGCCGACCACGGCATCAACATCATTCGCTTCCCCATTTCGTCCGAGCTCCTGCTCTCGTGGATGAACGGCTATCCCTACAAGTGTGAGGGACTCAACCCCAAGAACACCGACGGCTTCAAGTTCAATCCCGACTTCTGCCACTCCGACGGCAGCGAGATGAACAGCATGGAGGTCTTTGACGTAATAATGCAGAAGTGCAAGAAGTACGGCATAAAGGCGCTCGTGGACGTTCACAGCCCGTCCTCGCACAACTCGGGTCACAACTACGAGCTCTGGTACTATGAGAGCAGCAGCAAGACCGCCGAGGATATGGCTACCATAAAGGAGGAGAAGTACGCTCCCAATGCGGGCGACCCCGTCACCTTCGACGACTGGATAGACTCCATAACATGGCTCGCGAAGAAGTACGCGAACGACGATACGCTCATCGCATACGACCTCAAGAACGAGCCCCACGGCAAGCGCGGCTATACGGGCGACAAGTGTCCGACCGACATCGCCAAGTGGGACAATTCCTCCGACAAGAACAACTGGAAATACGCGGCTGAGACCTGCGCAAACTCAATTCTCGCGGTAAATCCGCACGCACTCATCCTCGTTGAGGGCATCGAGCAGTACCCCAAGACCGACAAGGGCTACACGTTCGACACTCCCGATATATGGGACGCTCCCGCTGACAAGTCGCCGTGGTACGGCGCATGGTGGGGCGGCAACCTCCGCGGAGTCAAGGACTATCCCGTAACTCCCAAGTCGGGCACGTCGCAGATAGTGTACTCGCCGCACGACTACGGTCCGTCGGTATATGCGCAGACATGGTTCGACAAGGACTTCACAGAGCAGACCCTGCTCGACGACTACTGGTACGACACTTGGGCTTACATCAACGACAAGGACATCGCACCGCTGCTCATCGGCGAGTGGGGCGGCCACATGGACAAGGGCAAGAACCAGAAGTGGATGGAGCTTCTCCGCGACTACATGGTCAAGAACCACATCAACCACACATTCTGGTGTCTGAACCCGAACTCGGGTGATACGGGCGGACTCCTCGATTCGCAGTTCGCGAAGTGGGACAACAACAAGTACGAGCTCTTTGAGAAGTCGCTCTGGCAGACAAGCACATCGGGCAAGTACATAGGTCTCGACCACCAGACTGCGCTCGGTGCGAACGGCGTCTCGCTGAACGAGTATTACAGCAAGTATGCGGGCTCCGAGGGCAGCAACATCAACGGCGGCACCAAGGGCAGCGGACAGACAGTTCCCGTGGATTCGACTACGGCTCCTAAAACTACTACCACAACTCAGACTACTACGCAGACCACCACTCAGACAACGACCACAACAGTGACAACTACTGCCACTGCTTCGTTTGAGGAGTCGGGCAGAATCAGCATAAACAAGAAGCCGAACAAGCTCACCTACAATATCGGCGAAAAGCTCGACCTCACGGGCGGTACAGCTTCCGCTTCGGGAGTTACCACAGAGGGAAGGAACTGGGATGCCTTCGACCAGCCGCTCGATTCGCAGTATTTCACCGTGGATTCCTCCGAATTCGACAACACCAAGGCGGGCGTGTACAAGATATACGTTTCCTCCAAGACGTACCCCAAGGCAAAGGATTCGTTCGAGGTAACTGTCGTTGCGGCAGGAGGAACGACAGGTACGGACAAGAATACACCGGGCAGCGTGATGTACGGCGACGCCAACGCAGACGGCAAGGTCTCCGTTGCGGACGCGGTGGCTATCCTTCAGTATGTTGCCAATAAGGACAAATTCAAGCTTGAGGGCAAGGGGCTCGAAAACGCTGACTGCTACAATCCCGGCGACGGCGTCACAGCAAGGGACGCGCTCGCGATACAGCAGCTCGACGCAAAGACGATAAGCTCGCTTCCCGTAAGAGAATAACATCAAAAAAGAGCACCCTTGGGTGCTCTTTTTATGCTGTACGGGGGCGATGCTGAAGGGGTGCCCCTGCGATTCATTCGTTTATATTATCTCGCCCGACAATACCTCTGTCTCGTCGGCGGGAGCCTCGGGAGCGGGCGCTGTCGGCGCGGTAGCCTCCTCTGCGGGAGTCATATCCGCTATCTCGTCCGCGGGGACTCCGTCGATGACCGTATCCGCGGGCTCGGGCTTGACTATCATGTCCGCGGGCGGGAGGTCGAAATCCATGTCTATCTTCATATCGTCCGTGTAGTCGTTCCTGCGGGTCGGACGGCTGTTCAGCGGCGGGAGCACCTTCGGCTGGGGCGGCTCCTCCGCTATGGGAGCGTAAACTCCCTCGTTCGACGGCGGCTGAGTCACAGCGGGGACTACGGCTGCTGCCTGTACGGGAGCGGCGGGCTGATGTGTGAAGTTGTAGTTCTGCAGTGAGGTGCGTCTGCCGCAGTTGGTGCAGAATACGGCATTCGGCTTGAACCACGTACCGCACTTCACGCATCGTCCCGCATAGCCCTGCGCCTCGGGGACTCCCACGGGAAGCCCGCAGTTCGTGCAGAATCGGGCGTTCTTGGTCAGCACAGCACCGCAGTGCTCGCATTTGGTCATAGTCGCGCTGTCGAATACCGTGTCGGCAACGCGTGCTCCGCAGTTGTTGCAGAAGCTGGCGGTATCGAGAAGCAGTGAATTGCAGTTGCGGCATATCTTGGACATAGGTGTACCTCCTCAGACTTATATTACACTTATTATACTACATTTTTCGCTGTGATTCAAGTATTTGCACAAACCTATTGACAATTTATGCGGCAGACTATATAATGAAGGTAAAAGGAGGTGTCGTTATGCAGTATTTCGGACTTGTCGGAACTCCCGACGCGAACCTCTCTCCCGAGGATATGCAGAAAATGGCGACTATGGGTGCTGCCATCAACTTTATGGGCAGCTATATGAATACGGACAGCAATATCCCTGCCGCCGGCATGGGGGGTATGATGCAGCCTGCCGCCGCTGCTCCCGAGGAATGGGTATGTGAGTGCGGATGTCGCTGCACGGGCGGCAGCTTCTGTACGAATTGCGGAACAAAGCGTCCTATGCCCGATACGCCGTGGAACTGTACCTGCGGCATGACGGGGCTGACGACAAAATATTGCACCAACTGCGGCAAAAAGCGCGGCTGAAAAAACTACCGCCATATCAGGAGGCAATTCCTGATATGGCGGTTTTTTTATTTTCTGTCCTTGATTATGCTCCTGCCCGAGAAATACGTCACGAGGAAGTATCCGCCGTATATCAGCAGTATCACCGCAGCAGTCGAGGCTACCGAGCTGCCGATATTTTTTGTGCCGAATACCTGTAGGAAGAATATCAGGAACTTCATGCCGAATACGGAGTGTATGCACGCCAGCACCAGCGGCAGCAGGAAGAACAGTCCCGTCTGACGGAGTAGCGAGCGCGAGATATCGCTCTCCTCCGCGCCTATCTTGCGGAGCATCTCGTATCTGCCTATGCTGTCCACGCTGTCGGAGAGCTCCTTGAGCGCGAGTATAGCTCCGCACGCGATGAGGAATACGAGCCCGACGTACAGTCCGAGGAAGGCTACTATAGCGCCGAGTCCGACTGCTGCCTCCTTTACTTCGAGCTTTGTTGTCCAGCCCATTTCCATTATATTGTTTTCACCGTCCGAGGTAATTGCACCCGAACGCATCGCTGCGTCTAACCTATCGTGTACACCTTTTTCGGCAGCTTCCTTGTCATCTGAGGCGTATTCGCCGATGAAGTATTCCTTGGCTGCATCTCCTTCGTCCACCACGCTGTCGGGCACTACGAACAAGCCTGAGTTGATGTGCTCGGTGGAGATGTCGATGAAGCCGTCCTGACAGGTCGCGTACTTCGACCTCAGTTTGTGACCGAAGATAGTGCGCTCGGTGTTGTCAGCCAGCGATTTGTTGCGGATATTTATCATTGAGGTGTAGTTGCAGAACAGGATATACTCGTCATCAGCGAGGGTGTATGTCTTTCTGCCGTAGAGCTCCATGAGCGCGTTGTAGTCGCTGAGCTTTACTATCTGCTCGTGGCTGTCATAGAGGAGGAAGCTGTACTGCGCCTTTACCTCTTCAAATTGGTCGCCGAGCGAGTCCTCGAAAAGGAACTCGGGGTCTTCGTAGGTCGTGAAGTTGACGAAACGGCTGAAATCCTCGGAGATGTCATAGCCGTTTTCGGAGCACATCTCCACGATGCCGGAGTATTCCTGCGGCTTGTCGGAGTCATATATGCAAACTAACTCGTAATCGGTCGGGCAAAGCTCGTCGATGTTGTGGTTCATCGAGTTGCGTATCGAGAACGCAGCCGAGAGCGTGCATATCGTGATGAACAGCATCAGGCATATCACCGTCATCGAGAACACCATTGTGTTGACCTTGCTGCTGAGCTGACGGAATGTGAATGCGTTGAGGCTGCGGAAATAGGTGTTCTTCATCAGCATGAACACGCGCAGCAGCATACCCGATACCGACCAGAAGATGAAAAAGGTCGCGACGCTTCCCGCGGCGATAGTGATGAGCGCGTCATTGCGCTCTATTTTTACGCTTTCCCAGCCGACGTGATAGTACAGGAAGCCGAGAAGTCCCGCAGAAAGCAGGAATACGATGACGCAGAGCACGGGATTTTTCAGCTTTATCTGCTCGGACTTCTTCCCCGACTGCATGAGGTTTATCAGTTTCATGCGCGTGACGACGAAGCTGTTGAATACCATGACAACGAGGTACATCACCGCAAAATAAACGATAGTTTTGACTATGGCGCTGCCCGAGACCGTGAATCTGTATGAGGTCATATCCGCCTCGAATAGGTTCGCGACGAGAGCGCTCGAGAGCTGCGACAGACCGATACCGATGAGAAGTCCCACGAACAGCGAGCCTACGCCGATGATGAGCGTCTCGAGCAGCAGTATCGCGGATATCCTCCGCTTGCTCATGCCGAGGGTCATATACAGCGCAAATTCGCGGTTTCGGCGCTTCATGAGGAAGCGGCTCGCGTAGACGATGAGCAGTCCGAGAACTCCCGCGACGAATACGCTCGTGCCCGAGATTACGGTCTCGAGGAGGCGCACCATCTCGTACTGAGCCTCCGACATACGGAGCATAGCCGCCTGTCCGCCTATCGCGTTGAAGACGTAGAACACGGAAACGCCGATGATTAGCGTAAAGAAGTAGATAGCATAGTCCCGCAGGCTCCTGCGGATATTGCTGAGGGAGAGCTTAAAGAGCATCGCTCATGTCACCTCCCAGCAGCGTCACAACGTCGATTATCCTGTCGAAGAACTGCTTGCGGCTGTCGTCGCCGCGGCTTATCTCATTGAAAATTTTTCCGTCCTTGATGAAGATGATGCGGCTCGCGTAGCTTGCGGTGAAGCTGTCGTGCGTGACCATCATTATCGTCGCTCCGCACTCCTTATTGAGGTAGCGGAAGCGCTCGAGCAGCAGCTTTGCCGACTTCGAGTCGAGCGCGCCCGTAGGCTCGTCCGCGAGCACCAGCTT
Organism: Anaerotruncus sp. MC2020; assembly: GCA_000701945.1. Lineage (GTDB taxonomy): Bacteria > Bacillota > Clostridia > Oscillospirales > Ruminococcaceae > Ruminococcus > Ruminococcus flavefaciens_B. Next base: position 181,464 of record KL370841.1, on the reverse strand, counting down.
CGGACCTGTCACTATCGCGCGCGCAGAGGCTACGCGCTGCTTCTGTCCGCCCGACATCTGATACGGGTACTTCTCCAGCACATCGGTTATGCCGAGCTGCTCCGCGACTGTCCTGACTGCCGCGTCTATCTCCTTTGCGGACTTCTTCTGTATCGACAGAGCAAGCGCGATATTCTCGTAGGCGGTCAGCGTGTCGAGAAGGTTGAAGTCCTGAAAGATGAAGCCGAGATTATCGCGGCGGAATCTGTTCAGCGCCTTGCCCTTGAGGGCGGTCACGTCCGTGCTCTCGAGGAAGATATGTCCCGCAGTGACGCGGTCAATGGTGGATATGCAGTTGAGGAGAGTGGTCTTGCCGCTTCCCGAGGCGCCCATTATCGCGACGAATTCGCCCTTCTCGACCGAGAACGAGATATCGTCGATAGCCTTAGTCAGGCTCGACTTGCTTCCGTAGTATTTTTCTATCTGCTGTATTCTGAGTAATTCCATGTCAACAGCTCCTTTCTGACTCTTATTCTACAGCATTTTCAAGTCCGCGTCGCTGTTTTAATCTTACGGGACATTACATTTTTGTAATGTCGGAGCTATTCGACCTTGTACAGCTCGTTTTTGCCGAACGTCAGCGCTATTTCCGTGAACTCGCCCTGCACCGAGCTGACCTCGGCTGAGTGCCCGAGCCTGTCGCACAGCTTCTTCACGATGTAGAGCCCCATTCCCGTCGACTTCGTATGCGTGCGCCCGTTCTCGCCCGTGAAGGTCTTGTCGAAGATGTACGGGAGGTCGCCCGCGGGTATGCCTATGCCGTTGTCGCGGAAGCGCAGGACGGTGCGGTCGGGGAGCTCCTCCGCCGAGACGGTTATCTCGCTCGCGCCGTACTTGATGCTGTTGCTCATAAGCTGTCCGAGCATGAATTCCAGCCATTTGCCGTCGGTCATGACCTCAGCGCCGAGGTCGGCGGTATGCAGCGATATGCCGCGCTCCTGAAGCTCGCAGCGGTTCCTGACGGCAATATCCGCAAAGGCTCGCTTCAGCGAAACGGGCTTGATGATGTAGTCCTTTTCGGCGCTGCCGCTGCGCGCGTAGTAGAGGACATTCTCAATGTACTCGTCGATGCGGCGGAGCTGCTCGGCGTAGCGCTGAGCTCCGTCGTTGTGGCACATCAGCTGCAAGCCCGCTACAGGCAGCTTTATCTCATGCACCCACAGCTCGATATATTCGCGGAAGTCGGCGCTCTCGCGGCGGTACTCCGCGATGTGCTCGCACATGGACTTGTCCGCCTCGCATATCGCCGAGTGGAGTATGCGCCCGTCGAGGAATTCGGGCTCCTCGAGCATCTCCGAGAGCAGGTACTTCTTGTCGAGCTGTTCGAGGGAGGAGCTGAGCTTGTCATAGTAGCCGCGCTTGCGGAGAAATGCCCACAGCTCGGCGGCAGCGGCTCCGAGCAGGACTATCACGCTGACTATCACGACAGCCTCCGCGGGGACGTGGAACGCGAACAGGAATATGAGCGCGAGTATCCATGCTGCCGCGGATATCAGAAATGCGGGGAGCCTGTCCCGCAGAAAATCGGTCAGTTTCATCTCAGCACGTACCCCTGCTTCTTGCGCGTCTCTATCGCGTCGGGATAGCCGAGCTCCGCAAGCTTGCCGCGCAGACGGCTGATGTTGACGGAGAGCGCGTTGTCGTTGACGAATTCGTCGTTGTCCCACAGCGCGGTCATCAGCTCGTCGCGCGTGACTATCTCGCCTATGCGGTCGAGCAGGAGCTGAAAGATTATCATCTCATTCTTGGTGAGTATCTGCTCCGAGCTGCCGCGCGTGAGACTGCCCCTGACCGTGCTGACCTCCGCCTCGCGGTAGGACTGCGCAGCCCCGCTCCTTGCGGAGCGCTTGAGCACTGCGGAGATGCGCAGCAGCAGTATCGTCGGATTGTAGGGCTTGGTGATGAAGTCGTCCGCGCCGTAGCTCATGGAGAGCACCTCGTCGAGTTCGGCGGTGCGGCTGGTGAGCATGATAATGGGCGTGGAGCTCTGCCTGCGGTAGTCCTGCAGCAGCGTCTCGCCGTTGACGTTGGGGAGGTTGATATCAAGCAGTATCAGGTCAGCGGACGAGTGCTTCATCTGCTCGGCAGCGCCCGCGAAGTCGGTGACTGACTCGGTCTCATAGCCCGCATTTCTCAGCAGCACGTCGAGCTCTCCGCGCAGAGCAGCGTCGTCCTCTATGATAAGTATCTTCATACGTGTCCTCCTTTGGTGTTATAATGATAGTTTAGCATATAACGCCGAGAATTGCAAGCTGCGGACAGCGAAGCGCCGCGGCTCCCTGCGCGGATAAACGTCAGCCGCAAATTAGCCAAAACACGCGTTCGATTTTTGTGCAATTGCGGGATATTCGCGTTCATAGGAACGTTATCGCGGTTCAAGGTTTGACATATGAGGCAAAATGTGGTATCATACTATTTGTGGCAGCATGGGAGCAGGTCGGAGCACGACCCGCAGCTGCCCGAAAAAAAGGGGAAAATTCCGCTAAGGAGCTTAATATAATGGACAGAATAATAAAAAAAGCGGCAGCTATCCTGCTCGCTGTCATATGTATCATCGTTGTTCCGAGCCGTGTCTGTATGCTCGGCTCATACGCCGCAGAACAGCCTGTCAGCGCTATATGGCCGCTCGACAAGTCGTTCCAGAAGATAACCACCTACTTCAACCCGCTCAGGAACGAGTACGATGTCTCGGGCTACCACAACGCCATTGACATCGAGGCTGACGCAGGCGCGAATATCTTCGCGCCCTATCCCGGTACCTGCATTTCTGCGGGCTGGATGGACGCCTACGGCAATATGGTCATCCTTTTCCACGAGGACCTCGGCGTTTACACCTTCTACGCGCACTGCTCGTCTATGGACATCACCGCGGGCAAGGCTGTATCGGGCGGAGATGTGATTGCTCACGTCGGCAGCACGGGACAGTCGAGCGGCAATCACCTCCACTTCGGCATCTGCGACAAGCTGCTGAGCGGCTGGCCGAACAGGACATACTACGACCCGCTGACCTACTTCAAGTTCGACGGCACTGCTGTCGCGAACCCCAACGCCGCGCCTTCTTCGGGCGGGGCTTCCTGCGACTGCAAGGCTGACTATGCGGGCATATATACGACAAAGGGCGTTGTCACGTTCCTGTACATCAGGGCGGGACACAGTGCTGATTCCGCCGCTCTCGGACAGATACCCGCAGGCGCTCAGGTGATGGTCACCATGGGCAACGGCAAGTGGGCTCACGTCGAGTACAACGGCGTGAAGGGATACAGCTCAATGGACTACCTCGAGAAGGTCAAGGATATCGAATCCTCCATGACGATAGCCAACGCCACAAAGCCAAGCAGTACGCTGGCTCTCGGCTCGGCGTTCGGAGTCAGAGGAACTATCACCTCCGCGCTGCCCATAACCAAGGTATGGGGCGGAGTCTACAGCAAGGACGGAGCTACCGCAGTCCAGACGGCGGAGGCTGCTCCCAACGCGACGACATACAATCTCTCGGGCTACTTTGACAGCCACATCGTGTTCAACAAGCTGACCGAGGGTACATACATCTACCGCATAGAGGCTGAGGACACGAGCGGCAAGAAGTTCACGCTCATCGACGCGGTGTTCTCGGTCGGCAAGAGCAATATCCTTGCGGGCGACCTCAACAACGACAGCAAGGTCGGTATTGCGGACGCCGTAATCATGCAGAATTACCTGCTCGGCGGAGCCAAATTCACGGAGCTCCAGTTCCTCTCCGCGGACATGAACAAGGACAAGTCGGTCGACACCTTTGACCTCATCGTTATGAGGAAGAAGCTCGTTGAGGGAATGGAGAAGACTCCCGAAACGACGACAACAACGTCTGCTGCGACAACTGCCGCCGCCACGACTACTACGACCACTGCCACGGCTGCTCCTGCAACGACAAAGGCGTCAACTACAGCGCCTCCCGCCACAACGACTGCTCCTGCGACAACTGCTCCCGCGACGACAGCCGCGCCCGCAACTACAGCGGCGGCGACGACTACTGCCGCAGCGACGACAGGCTCTGTCGAAACATGGTAAAAGCAAAAAGCCCTAAAGAAGCATATGCCTCTTTAGGGCTTATTCATTATTCACTGAGAGGGCTTGACGGATATTCTGTCACGCCCTCGTTTTATATGTAGTCGAAGGTTTTCAGCAGGAACAGCCACGTCGTGAGCGTGAAGGCGCTGCAAAGAGTGGTCAGCATGACCGCAAACGCCGTAACAGCGCCCTTGTGACCGAGATTCTTCGCCATGACGAAGCAGCTTCCCGTGGTCGCGCTGCCGAGCATGACCAGTATCGCGATGAGCTTCTCGCCGCGGAATCCGAGGTATATCGCCGCGGGCAGGAATACCGCGCAGAACAGCACGAGCTTGATGAAGGCAATGCCCACAGTCACGCGGACTCTGCCCTTTGCCTCGCTCGTGCGGAACGAAGCTCCGAGCGCGATGAGCGACAGCGGAGTCGCCATGTTCGCGAGGTAGGAGACCGACCGCTCGAGCACCACGGGCTGAGGTATCCTCAGCAGCGACCACGCCATACCCACGGCTATGCCGAGGATAATGGGGTTCGTTGCGATGTTCTTCGTGGTATCGAGCGCGAGGGAGCGGCTGCCGTCCTTTTTTCGGTCGGGGGAGGTCAGCGACAGCACCGTCACCGCCGCGATGTTGTACAGCGGCACTGTGCCGAGCACCATGAGCGCCGCCATGAGCGAATCGCCGTAGATGTTGCGGACGAAGGCGATACCGAGCACAGCCGCGCTGCTGCGGTAGGACGCCTGTATTATCTCGCCGCGCTCCGCCTTGTCCTTGTGGAGGAGGGAGTATGCGCCCGCGGTGAGTATGCTCAGCAGAGTGGCTCCGACGCAGAAGAGGACGAAGCGGGAGTCCCACACAGTGCGGAAGTCCGCCTTTGAGAGGTCGGCGAAGAGGAGCGCGGGGAGGAGTGTGCGGAAGGTGAACTTGTTGAGCTTGGCGGTGGTGTGCTCGTCGAGCAGACCTATCCTGCGGCAGATGTAGCCGAACACCATCATAAGGAAAACGGGCATGGTGGCATTGAGGCTGAAACGCAGGTCATCGAGGAACATAGGTATCATTCTTTCTGTTGTGTAGTCGACTATGATTATAGCACAAAATGTCAAAAATAGCAAGCCGCGCAGTCAGTGCCGCGAGTGTATAAAAAGCGGGCGTACATCTGTGCGTTATCCTTAACGGAAAAAGAGGGTCACCGAGCCTCGAACTTGCGTTCTGAACTCAGTGACCCACGAAACTGCCCGAGGGGGCTCCCCTCAGGATGCACCTTTTGTACGCCCGCATCGGGTCAGAAGTCGAATTTTTCCTTTATCTTCTCGAAGAAGCTCTGTCTCTTGGAGTAGTTCTTGTCGGTCAGCGAAGCCTCGAACGCGCGGAGCAGGTCCTTCTGCTTCTTGGAGAGGTTCTTCGGTACCTCAACGTATATCTTTACGTACTGGTTGCCGCGCTCGGGACGGTTCACCTTCTTGATGCCCTTGCCCTTCAGGCGGAACACGGTGCCGTTCTGAGTGCCCTCGCTGATGCTGTAGCGCACGTCGCCGTCGATAGTCGGGACGGTTATGTCAGCGCCGAGAACAGCCTCCATATAAGTAACAGGGATATCGCAGTGTATATCGTAGCCCTCGCGGTTGAATATCGGGTGGTTGCGCACCGAGATATTGAGGAGGAGGTCGCCTGCGGGTCCTCCGTTGATACCGCAGTCGCCCTGACCGCTGAGACGAATTGTCTGTCCGTCGTCTATACCTGCGGGGATATCGACCGTGACGGTCTTCTGCACTCTTACTCTTCCCACGCCGCGGCACTTAGCACACGGGTTCTTGACTATCTTGCCCTTGCCTCCGCAGTGAGGACATGGCTTGGTCGAGGAAATAGCACCGAACGGAGTGCGCTGAGTGGTCTTTATACTGCCGCGTCCCTGACAGTCGGGGCATATCTCCGCAGAGGTGCCTGCGTCCGCGCCCGTGCCGTGGCAGGACTCGCATACAGCCATGCGGAAGAGCTTGACCTCCTGCTTTTTGCCGTTGCAGGCATCCATGAAGTTGATAGTCACGCCCTCCTGAATATCGGAGCCTCGTCTCGGAGCGTTCGCATTTGAGCGCGAAGCGCCGCCGCCGAAGCCGCCGAATCCGCCGAAAATGCTCTCGAGGATATCGCCCATATCTCCGAATCCGCCCATACCGCCGAAGCCGTCGGCTCCGCCGTAGTTGGGGTCAACGCCCGCATGACCGAACTGGTCGTACTTGGCGCGCTTCTCGGGGTCGGAGAGCACCTCGTTCGCCTCGTTTATCTCCTGAAACTTCTCAACGTATGAGGGGTCATCGGGGTGGAGGTCGGGGTGATTCTCTCTTGCCTTTTTACGGAAGGCTTTTTTTATCTCGTCCTCTGTAGCGCCCTTCTGTATGCCGAGGACTTCGTAATAATCTCTTTTATCAGCCATAGCTAACTCCATTCTGCCATTGTATACACAATGACAATATTGTAGGGGCGGATACTATCCGCCCGTGCCATTTGAAGGCAGGTTGCGGGCGGCTGATAGCCGCCCCTACAAGCTATTTTCATTACCTGTAAATACACCTTTAGGGCGGTGCGGTGTCCGCACTGCCGATTTCGCGGCATAGCTGCTGCAAAACGGCACTTTTTCTCCGCGCCCATTAGATATGCCTTTAGGGCGTCGGTGCGGTGTCCGCGCTGCCAGTTTCGCGGCATAGCTGCTGCAAAACGGTACTTTTTCTCCGCGCCCCTTAGATATGCCTTTAGGGCGGCGGATTTCCGCTGCCCTAAAAAGCTTTATTTAACCATTGAGCTGGTCGTTGATGATTTCCTCTGCGCGACCCTTGCCGCCGTCGTAATCGTCTGCGTTATCGTTGGCGACGTTGTTGAACCATTTCAGTCCGAATACCGCCGCGAGCACAAGTCCGACAATGATAGCGACCGTAGTCAGGAACTTTTTCGTCCTATCGCTCATCGCTTATACTTCAGTGAAGTCAGCGTCAACTACTCCGTCGTCGTTATTGCTGCTTGTATCAGCCTCGCCGCCCATATTAGCGAACTGCGAGGGGTCAATGCCGCCGCCGTTGGGGTTAGCCTGCTGGTATATCTTAGCAGAGAGGTCGTAGAAGGACTTCTGGAGGTCTTCCTTGAGCGACTTTATCTCGTCGTTGTTGTCAGCAGCGATAGCCGAGCGGAGAGCCGAAGCCTTAGCCTCGATGTCAGCCTTCTCGTCGGGTGATACCTTGTCGCCGAAGTCTGCAAGAGCCTTCTCGCACTGGAATACGAGGTTCTCAGCCTCATTCTTGGTATCAACAGCCTCACGGCGCTTCTTGTCCTCAGCAGCGTACTGCTCAGCTTCCTTGACAGCCTTGTCGATGTCGTCCTTGGACATATTCGTCGAGGATGTGATAGTGATGTTCTGCTCCTTGCCTGTACCGAGGTCCTTAGCGGAAACGTGAACGATACCGTTCTGGTCGATATCGAAGGTTACCTCAATCTGGGGGATTCCTCTCGGAGCAGGAGCGATACCGTCGAGACGGAAGGTACCGAGCTGCTTGTTGTCGCGTGCGAACTCACGCTCGCCCTGGAGCACGTTGATGTCAACGGCGGGCTGGTTGTCGGAATATGTTGAGAATATCTGCGACTTCTTGGTCGGGATAGTAGTATTTCTCTCTATCATCTTTGTGCATACGCCGCCTGCTGTCTCGATACCGAGTGAAAGCGGAGTTACATCGAGGAGGAGCAGACCGTTCTTGACGTCGCCGCCGAGAACACCGCCCTGATATGCAGCACCGAGAGCTACGCACTCGTCGGGGTTGATGCCCTTGAAGGGGTCCTTGCCGATGAGCTTCTTAACAGCCTCCTGAACAGCGGGGATTCTCGAAGAACCGCCGACCATGAGCACCTTGTTTATCTCGCCGATGTTAAGACCGCTGTCGCTGAGAGCCTGACGAACAGGTCCCATTGTAGCCTCTACGAGGTCAGCAGTGAGCTCGTTGAACTTAGCCTGTGTAAGAGTGAGGTCGAGGTGCTTGGGAGTACCTGTAGCGTCAACAGTGATGAACGGGATGTTGATGTTTGAAGTTGTAGTAGAGGAGAGCTCTATCTTAGCCTTCTCAGCAGCGTCCTTGAGTCTCTGAGCAGCCATCTTGTCCTGCGAGAGGTCAACTCCGTCGGACTTCTTGAACTCTTCAACTATCCAGTTGATGATGCGCTGGTCAAAGTCGTCGCCGCCGAGGCGGTTGTTACCAGCCGTAGCGAGAACCTGCTGAACGTCCTCGCCCATTTCGATGATAGAAACATCGAATGTACCGCCGCCGAGGTCGTAAACCATAACGGTCTGCTCCTCTTCCTTGTCGATACCGTAGGAGAGAGCCGCAGCTGTAGGCTCGTTGATGATACGTCTAACATTGAGACCTGCAATCTGACCTGCGTCCTTTGTAGCCTGTCTCTGCGAGTCTGTGAAGTAAGCAGGAACTGTGATAACTGCCTCTGTAACTGTCTCGCCGAGATAAGCCTCAGCGTCAGCCTTGAGCTTCTGGAGAATCATAGCGGATATCTCCTGAGGAGTGTAGTTCTTGCCGTCGATAGAAACCTTATAGTTTGAGCCCATGTGTCTCTTTATTGAAGAAACTGTTCTGTCGTGGTTAGTGATAGCCTGTCTCTTAGCCACCTGACCTACGAGACGCTCGCCGTTGTTTGTGAAAGCGACAACGGAAGGTGTAGTTCTTGCGCCCTCGCTGTTGGGGATAACTACAGCGTTACCGCCCTCCATAACAGCTACGCACGAGTTTGTTGTACCAAGGTCGATACCAATGATTTTTCCCATAATTGATTCCTCCTGTATTATAAGCCATTAGCCTTTAGCTCTTAGCCATTAGCTATGGTGTCCGCTTTGCGGACGGATTTACTTGTTTGTGATTATTGCGGAATGCCGTGGCGGCGTTTCCTGCTAAATTGCTACTGCCACCATAGCGGGGCGTATGAGCTTGTCGCCGAGCATATAGCCCTTCTGGAACACCTGACAAACGTGATTGCTCGCGTAGTCAGTGCCGTCGAGCTGCTGAATGGCATTGTGGAAATTCGGGTCGAATTCCGCTCCGAGAGCTTCTATCTCGGTGACGTTCATCTTCGTGAGGAAGTCCTTCATCTGTCCGAATATCATGCTCATGCCGTTCTTGAAGTTATCGTCGCCGCACTCCGCCTCGAGCGAGCGCTCAAAGCTGTCGATGACGGGCAGAAGATTCTCTATGCACTTTGCCGCCGCGTTAGAGTAGGTGTCAGCCTTTTCTCTCGCGGTGCGCTTGCGGTAGTTGTCGTACTCCGCGAAAAGCCTGAGATATTTATCGTTCGCTTCTGCGAGGGCGTCCTCGAGCTCTGCGTACTGAGCGGCGCTGTCGTTGTATTCGCTTGCGGCGTCGTCTTCGTCGAGGAGCTCTGCGTCGTCGGATTCATCACCGAGCTCCTCGGCGATTTCCTCCTCGAGCACTTCCTCCTCGGGAAGCTCGTTCTCTTTCTGTTTATCCTTCACTGATGTCTGCTCCTTTCTACGTCTGCGTTATGTCCGCGTCCGTAACTGTATTGTCCTCATCGCCTGACATCAGGTCTGATATCTTTCCCGTCAGGTATTCGATGTATGGGATTATCTTTTTATAGTCGACTCTCATCGGTCCGATGATGCCGAGCGAGCCTGCTTCCTCGCCGTTCCTGCGGTACTTCGAGACTATCATGCTCGAATTGCCGATAGCGAAGTTTCCGCCCGCGCCGAACTTGACCTGTATGCCGCTGAAGGATTCCTCCAGCAGGTCGGTGAGCTCGTGCTTGTGCTCGATGAAGCGCACGACCTCCATTTTGTCGAGGTCGTCGCAGGAGAGGAGCTTTTCTCCGCCGCTGACGGTAAGCTCCTGCTGCTTGAGGTCGGCTGAGAGCTCGCATATGCCCTTGACGAGGGGCGAGAGCGTAACCATATACGCCGAGACCGCCGCGATCATCTTGTCGAGCATTTCCTCCGAGAGCTCGTCAACGGATATACCGCTGAGGTTCTCGTCTATATATTTAGTAAAGAAGTCGAGCTGTTCATGGCTGAGGTCGAATTCGAGGCGGCACGCCTTGTTCTTGATACTGCCGCTCGAGGTTATCAGCAGGATAACGTAGAGGCGTTTTCCTGTGGGTATGACCTCCACCTTTGATATCACCGAGAAACGCGGGGCTGAATTTGTTACCACTGCCGCGCACTGCGTCAGCTCCGTGAGGGCGGCTGCGGCGTTCTGCACGAGCAGCTCCTCGGGAGTATCCTCGTTGCCGAGCCTCTCGTCGAGCATATGCTTTTCCTCGTCCGACAGCTCAGGGAGGGTCATAAGCTCGTCGATATAGAGTCTGTATCCGAGGTAGGTGGGTATCCTTCCCGCGGATGTATGGGGCTGCTCGAGGTAGCCGAGCTGCTCCAGCACAGCCATATCGTTGCGGATAGTAGCCGATGAAGCCTTGATGTGTTCGAGCTGAGAGATTGTCTTGGAGCCTACGGGCTCGCCGGTCCTGATATATTCGTCAACTACAGCAGCGAGTACCTTCAGCTTTCTGTCGTCCACGAAAAACACAACCTTTCTCTTTGTCGGAATAGCTCCGACTCTCGTTTAGCACTCTACGTCTCCGAGTGCTAATATTAATTTACCACTATTGTTGACCGTTGTCAAGGCTTTTATACATTTTCGTCATTTCGCACAATCGCCCTCGGTAATAATTTCCGTTTTTATGCATTTGCCATTGACTTTCCAATATAATAGTGGTATACTAATAATTGTGTGAAATCTATTATCGAAGCAGGTCGACTTATGGAAAAGATACGCAGACATATCGTCTTTTACGGCTCGGTGCAGGGCGTCGGGTTCAGATATCGCGCCTACTATGCGGCACAGGCGTGCGGCGTCTCGGGCTGGGTGAGGAACTGCTATGACGGCTCGGTTGAAATGGAAGTCGAGGGCACGGAAAAGGCTATCGACGATATGATACTTGCCATCGAAAAAGGCACCTACGTTCGTATCGAGAATATGAGCGTGAAGAGCCTCCCCCTCCACGGAGACCACGGCTTCGAGATACGCTGAGACCGCAATTATCAGTAAGACAGCGCGATTTTCAGCAACATATGATATTGACTGAGCTTTTTATGTGTGATATAATCTAATCACAACAGAAGAGTTCGGCAGTGTCACCAAATTATCATTTTCAAGGAGACAATTATGGGTAAGTATTTTGGTACAGACGGATTCAGAGGCACTGCTAACGAGAACCTTACTGCCGACCATGCGTTCAAGGTTGGACGCTTCATCGGCTGGTACTACGGAGAGCTCAGACGCCGCAGAGGCGACGATACTCCCGCGCGTATAGTCATCGGCAAGGACACGCGCCTTTCGAGCTATATGTTCGAGTATTCGCTCGTCGGCGGACTCACCGCATCGGGCGCTGACGCATACCTCCTCCACGTTACGACAACACCCTCCGTCGCCTATATATCCCGCGTCGACGGCTTTGACTGCGCGGTGATGATATCCGCGAGCCACAACCCCTACCACGACAACGGTCTGAAGCTCATCAACGGAAACGGCGAGAAAATGGAGGACGAGGTCATCGAGCTCGTTGAGGCTTACCTCGACGGCAATCTCAATGCCTTCGGTCAGGAGTGGAAGGAGCTTCCCTTCGCTACAGGCGACAAGATAGGCAGGTCTGTTGACTACGTTGCGGGCAGAAACCGCTACATCGGCTACCTCATCTCCCTCGGAATGTACTCGTTCAGAGGCGTAAAGGTGGCTCTCGACTGCGCGAACGGCGCGTCGTGGAACATTGCAAAGGCTGTATTTGACGCTCTCGGAGCCGATACGCACGTCATAAATGCCGCGCCCAACGGCACTAACATCAACGACAATGCGGGCTCCACACATATAGAAGTCCTCCAGAAGTACGTAGTCGAGAACGGCTGTGACGTGGGCTTTGCCTACGACGGCGACGCCGACCGATGCCTCTGCGTGGACGAAAAGGGCGGGCTCATTTCGGGCGACCATATCCTCTATATCTACGGCAGATATATGAAGGAGCGCGGAAAGCTCGTGAACAATACCGTTGTCGCGACGGTCATGTCCAACTTCGGACTCTTCAAGGCGTTTGACGAGATAGGCATCGACTACGCCAAGACCGCTGTCGGCGACAAGTACGTTTATGAATATATGAAGGAGCACGGCTGCTGCCTCGGCGGCGAGCAGTCGGGACATATCATCTTCTCGAAGTACGCCTCCACAGGCGACGGCATACTCACCAGCCTCAAGATGATGCAGGTCATCATGTCGCGCGAGAAGAAGCTCAGCGAGCTTGCGGCTCCCTTCGTAGTTTATCCGCAGGTGCTTGAAAATGTCCGTGTAAAGGACAAGAAGGCTGCTCAGAACGACCCCGACGTACAGGCGATAGTTGCCAAGGTCGGTGAGGAGCTCGGCTCTACGGGACGCATCCTCGTCCGCGAGAGCGGTACCGAGCCGCTTGTGCGCGTTATGGTCGAGGCTGAGGACGAGGCTGCCTGCCGCAAGTACGTCAGCAGCGTTGTGGACGTCATCAAGGCTAACGGTCACACGGTCTGAAAACAGCTATATGATAATATTGGGCGGAGCTTTGTTTCCGCCCGTCTTTATAGAATATAACATAAAGGAGAATAACATGAAAAAGCAGGTATTTAACCCATTCCTGCCGCAGGACGCCTATATCCCCGACGGTGAACCTCACATCTTCGGAGACAGGGTCTACCTCTACGGCTCCCACGACTTCGAGGGCGGAAGAACCTTTTGTATGGGCGATTACACCGTATATTCCGCACCCGTTGGCGACCTCTCTGACTGGCGCTGTGACGGTGTCATATACAAGGCGGAGCAGGACCCCGACTACAGCGTCAGACCGTATATGTACGCTCCCGACGTGGTCAGGGGCAACGACGGCAGATACTACCTCTATTACTGTATGTCGGGCGATTTCGGTCACGGCGGCTACTACGGACCCATAAGCGTTGCGGTCTGTGACGAGCCCGCGGGAAGATATGAATATTTAGGCTATGTTCACTATCCCGACGGTACTCCGATGAAGAAGTACGTCTGCTTCGACCCCTGCGCCTTCAACGACAACGGCACTATCCGCATATATTACGGCACTCAGTATATGGACGAGAGCAACGACGAGCTCGCCGCGGACGACGCGAAAATGGCTGAGGTCATGGAGCGCTTCGACAAGACACGCGACGAGATACTCTCGACTCCCGATAACGTCAACGGTCCCGCAGTAGTGACCCTCGAGGACGATATGCTCACCGTAAAGGGCGAGCCGCGTCACATAATCCCCTATGAGTCCGATTTCGGCGGACACGAGTTCTTCGAGGCGAGCTCCATGCGCAAGGTCGGCGATAAATACTACTTCATCTACTCCTCGCAGAAGAACCATGAGCTCTGCTACGCCGTCAGCGACAGCCCCGACAGGGACTTCGTATTCGGCGGCACTATCGTCTCGAACGGCGACGTCGGCGTGAACGGCGTCAGCGACGACACGAGAATGAATATGACAGGTACTACCCACGGCAGTATCATCGAGATAAACGGTCAATGGTACGTCTTTTATCACCGTCTCACTCATAAGTCGGACTACAGCCGTCAGGCGTGCGCGGAGCCTATCACCATCGCGCCCGACGGAAGCATCAAGCAGGTCGAGATCTCGAGCTGTGGGCTCAACGGAAGCCCGCTCAGGGCTGAGGGTCGCTACCCCGCGACCATTGCCTGTCATATCACCAACGGACATATGCCGCACGGCTCGAACAAGATATTCACCGAGAGCTTCCCGAACGTGAACCACCGTATCCTCGGCAGCAAGGACTCCACGGTCAGCGCAGACGAGCGCGGCATCGAGCACTACACCGAGCGCTTCATCAGCGAGGTCGCGGACGGCACGCTCATACGCTTCCGCTACTTCTCGGGGAATGCGGGGCGCATCGGTATCTCCTACCGCGGAAAGGGCGCGGGCAGCGTCGAGATAAACGGTCAGACAGCGCAGATATCGCCCTCTGACATATGGACGGATATATCAGTTCCCGCAGCCGCCGACAAGGAAAGGTTCGATGTTACCATCCGCTTCAAGGGCACGGATAATATCGAGATAAAGGAACTCTTCTTCGCATAAACACACCCTACAAAAAGCAGCCTGATGAGGCTGCTTTTTGCTGTTTGCGGGACTGCGGCAAAACTGTAATAAAGCAAAAAAAGAAGCACACAAGGACAGCGTCCTGAAGTGTGCTTCTTTTCGTTTTCGTGTTGGTGATGTTCTTAGAAGAACATTACTGCACCGCTGTTGAGACCTTCCTTGAAGCCTTCCATGAAGCTGTTGGAGAAAGCCTCGCCAGAGCCTGTAGCAACGTTGATGATAACAGTGATGAGGTAGATCACGAGAGCAACTGCACCGAGGATAATACCTGCGAGAGCCATGCCCTGACTGGGAACGTTCTTCTTCTTTGCGATGACACCTACAACGATAGCTGCGATATCAAAGGGAACACCTAAACAGCAGCAGCAGCTGAAAACAAGACCTACGATACCGAGAACGAGAGAAACGATAGAAAGAGTTGCCTTCTGCTCGGGCTCGGAAGAGTAAGAGCTGTAGCTTGTTGTTGTGTCAGAAGAATAAGCAGTTGTGTCAGTGTAGCCTGTGGAATCGGTTGCCTCAGGCATACCATTGTTGAGATTTTCGTCCATAATAGTCATCCTCCAAAATATAAAATATTACATATATATGTTATCATATTATTTCCGATTTGTCAAGAGATTAGCAATGTAAAATCTTTTTTTACATTCCCCGTACTTTTTTACGGCGGCGCCAATATCGGGAAGAAATTACGAAGCACATAGAACACTGCATAAGCTGCGAATATCGGTATCCACACCCAAAACGAGCGAGGGACTATCCTCAGCTTTTTCCCGCATATATCGGCGATGAGCTCGATATAGAAGCCCAGCGGCACCAGTACAAGGAAGGGGATGTCGGGATTGCTTCGCAGCGAGAGCAATATGCGTCCGTGTACGAGGTGATTGACCGCGCGGGTATTCCCGCATCCCGGACACAGCAGCCCCGTATACTTATAGAGCATACACGGGAAATAATGTCCCACGGACATGATGTAGTCGCGCAGCAGGAACAGCATCACGCCGAGCAGCGGGACTGCTGCCACGATGAGCAGCTTTGTCCTTTTGCTTAGAGCCATATCAATATAAGTAATTGCTGTTGCTTGCTTCGATACTGTCTGCGATGCCTATCGCGAATATACCGAGGAAGCAGAGCAGTGCGAATATGAACATCACGGTCGCGACGATGCCGCAGATAAGACCCGCGATACCCAGTCCGCGTCCTTTCTGATTCTTCTTTGACTTTATCTGCAATATGCCGAGTATGATAGCGGCAATTGCGAACGGCATATTCACTCCGGGAGCGCAGCAGCCTAATATCAGTGCGAGCACGACTGACAGTATGCCGAGCACCAGCGAGATTATGCCGAGCGGATTTGTCTGCTGCTGAGGCGGATAACCGCCGTAATAGCCGTTGTTATACGGCTGCTGATAGTAGTTCTGCGGGTCGTTGTTATAGTCCATAGCTTCCTCCTTGCGAATGGTTCGTAGAAAGGGTACACGATGAGGGGAGCCCCTCTAAGGGGAGCAGCCTTGGTGTGTACCCTTTATTGCTTATGAAATTGGTGCTAATACAGGAATAAAGTTCCTCAGCACGTAGAATATCAGCAGAACAACGAGCAGCGCCAGCCAGAAGAACTGGTTCTTCGGCATGAAGCTGACCTTTTTGCCGCAGACGTCGAGCGCGAGCTCTATGTAGAAGCCCAGCCCTGTCAGCGAAAGCAGCAGTATTATCGGGTTGTTCCTGAACGATATTATCGGGTGAAGGTGCAGGAGCGCCCTTACCGCTCGCGTATTGCCGCAGCCCGGACAGTGCCAGCCTGTGACCTCATGGAAAAGGCAGGGACCCATCAGGCTGCCGAGCCGCATTATCTGCTCTCTGAAAATGAAAACGAGCAGCAGCAGAATCGGTACTCCGACAAGCACCGCGAGCTTCACCCGCTTTGCTTTATTCATTTTCAGTCAGCGCTCAGTTGGCGTCTGCAACTGCTTTGATTATCGAGAGAACGAGAGAAATGATACCGAGCAGGATAGCTACAGCACCCATGATGATGCCTGCGAGAGCCATACCGCTGCCGGACTCGTTCTTCTTCTTGGAAATGATACCTGTAACGATAGCTGCGGCAGCGGGAATGATATTTATGCCCCAGCAGCAGCAGCTTACGATAGAAACTATACCGCAGACGAGCGATATGATAGCGAACAACTTGCTGTCCTCGGGCTGTCCTACGGGAGCGCCTGCGTTAGTGTAGATAGCGTTGGGCTGGATAGCCTTCTCAGCCTCAGCAGCGCCGTTGTTAGCTCCGCCGAAGGTCTCGCTCACAGTGTCAGCGACCTTGTCGCCGAAGCTGTCAGCAGCCTCGCCTGCTGCGTTCACTACGCCTGCTACCTTGTCAACGAAGGAGCCGCCCTCTGTCTTTGCAGCGTCAGCAGCTGTATCCGCAGCCGCCTCAGCAGCATTTTCGGTGCCCTTTACGACGTCAACGACCTTGTCGCCGAACTCGTCAGCGCTTTCGCCTGCTGCCTCTACTACGCCTGTGACAGTGTCAACGACCTTTTCGCCTGCGTTCTCGGCAGTCTCGCCGATAGCCTCGACCTTGTCAGCTACCTTTTCTGCTAATGTATCTGCGCCCTCCTGAGCAGCGTTGTTTACCTCATCGGGAACGCCTGTGGGATTGAGCTTATTGTCTTCCATGGTGTTTTCCTCCATATATAAAAAAGTATAGGTATATAATACCACATTAAAATGATAAAGTCAATAGATTTCCCGCAAAGAAGCAAGAAACAGTCAGCGGGAAAAAGCCGTGTCCCGCTGACTGTCTGCTGTTACTTTACTGTTATGCTTCCGCCCGTCCAGTTCTGGAAGGCGTATTTCTCGCGTGATTTGTCGCCGTCCGTGCCGATGAACATATCCGACCTCTCGTCCGTAGGCGGCATATAGTATATCCCTATGGGGTAAACCGTCCCTTTTTTAGCCTTTTCGGGCACCTTGAAGTAGAACTTTACTATCTCGCCGTCTCCGCCCTTGTCGCCGTCGAATATCTCCGTGAAGAAGATGCTTCCGAGGTCGTTGTCGGTCAGTTCCTTGGGCAGACCGCTCTCCCAGAGCATACATACCGAGCCTGACGAGCGCTTCGACGCGTCGCCGAGGTCGAACTCGACCATGCTCTGTGCGGCGTCAGACATTACGGGTTCGAGGTCCTTGCCGTAGGTGATGTGCAGACCGCACATAGTCCACTTGTTGGCGGCACCGCTGACGAAGAGGGATACCTCCGCTGTCTCACCCGCAGCAGCCTCCACGTTCGAGAACATCAGCTGCGGACCGTCCACCGCGGCGATGATATCGTCGCTGTAGTAGCCCGTGGGGGAGGTGGTATCAGCCTTCGGCTCCGATGATGACGACGAAGCCGTATTGCTGCCGCACGCCGCCGACAGCGCGAGCATTGCCGCAGCAGCGGCTATGGCAATAATTCTTTTAATGTTCATTCCTCGGTCTGCTCCTTTTTCTTCCCTGTGACGGTTATCGTATCGCCGTCCGCGGAGATGTGTATCTCATCTATGCTTGATGAATCCGTGATTATCATTTCCGCGACCTTGTCCTCGATGTCCTGACGTATCACGCGGCGTATGTCGCGCGCGCCGTAGGGCTTGCCGAAGGACTTCTCCGCGATGAGAGCGAGCGCCGCGTCGTCGTAGCTGACGGAGATGTTCTTCTCCGCGAGGGGCTCCTTCATCTCGTCTATCATCAGCGCCGCAATGTGCGCGAAATCGTCCTTTGTGAGCTGTCTGAACACGACTATCTCGTCAATGCGGCTGATGAACTCGGGGCGCAGGAATTCGCGCAGACCCTTCATAGCCTTGTCGCGGGAAATCTCATTCTCGGTGCGGTTGAAGCCGACTCCGACGCTCTTGTCGGTCGAGCCCGCGTTGGAGGTCATGCAGATTATGGTGTTCTCGAAGTTGATATTTCTGCCCTGAGCGTCGTCGATGTGACCCTCGTCGAGAATCTGCATGAGGATGTTCATGACGTCGGGGTGAGCCTTCTCTATCTCGTCAAAGAGGATGACGGAGTAGGGCTTGCGGCGGACCTTCTCGGTGAGCTGTCCCGCCTCGTCGTAGCCGACGTAGCCTGGAGGCGAGCCTATCATCCTCGCGACGGAGTGCTTCTCCATATATTCGGTCATATCGAGGCGTATCAGCGGCTCGGTGGAGTCGAAGAGCTCCTCCGACAGTGCTTTTACGAGCTCGGTCTTGCCGACGCCTGTAGGACCTACGAATATGAACGACGCGGGTCTGCGGCGCTTGCTGAGCTGTACCCTCGTGCGCTTGATTGCGCGGGTCAGCACCTCCACAGCCTCGTCCTGTCCGAGCACGCGCTTTTTCAGCGCACCCTCGAGCTTGGATATTTTGAGGAATTCGGTCTCGGCGATCTTGCTCGCGGGGATACCCGTCCACAGCTCGACTACCTTTGTGATGTCCTCCTCCGTGACCTGCACGTCCTCAGCCTTTTCCTTCAGCTGAGCCGCCTTGTCGCGGGCGTGTATGAGCTTGCTCTTGACCTCGGCGAGTGCCTGATAATCGGGCTCGCTCTGCTCTGACAGGGTAGTCTCCATGCCCTCGAGCACGCCTATCTCCTTCTGCACCTTCGCATACTCGGCAATCTCGGGCGAGCGGATATTCGCGTGCGCACAGCCCTCGTCCATGAGGTCGATAGCCTTGTCGGGGAGGAAGCGGTCGGTGATATATCTCTCGGACAGCACCGCGCACACTCTGATAAGGTAGTCGGAGATGTGCACCTTGTGGTAGTCCTCGTAGTATTTCTTTATGCCGAGGAGGACGTTCACGGTGTCCTCGACGGTCGGCTCGGTGACTGTAACGGGCTGGAATCGGCGCTCGAGCGCGGAATCCTTCTCGATGTACTTTCTGTACTCGCCGAAGGTGGTCGCGCCGATGACCTGCACCTCTCCGCGTGAGAGCGCGGGCTTGAGAATATTTGCGGCGTTCATCGAGCCCTCGGAGTCGCCTGCGCCGACGAGATTGTGTACCTCGTCGATGAAGAGGATTATGTTGCCCTCCTTCTTGACCTCGTCAACGAGACCCTTTACGCGGCTCTCGAACTGTCCGCGGAACTGAGTTCCCGCGACGAGAGCGGTGAGGTCGAGCAGGTAGAGCTTCTTATCCGCGAGATTCAGCGGAACATCGCCCTCGTTTATCCTCTGGGCGATACCCTCGGCGATAGCGGTCTTGCCGACGCCGGGCTCGCCGATGAGGCAGGGGTTGTTCTTGGTGCGGCGCGAGAGTATCTGTATCACGCGCGCTATCTCCTTGTCTCTGCCGATTATGCGGTCGAGCTGACCGTCAGCGGCTTTCTGCGAGAGGTTGGTGCAGTAGCTCCCGAGGAACTTGAGCTCCTTCTTCTTTTCCTTTTTCTCGGACTTGTCGCGCCCGAAGAGTCCCTTCCTGCGGGGCTTATCCTCGCTGTCGGAGTCGGGAGCGGGGACGTCGTCCTTGCCGTCTTTTGATTCCTCACCGCCGAACATATCCGCGATGAATTCGGGCATAATGCCCTGACCGCCCATCTCGAAGGAATCTCCGTCGAGCATACCCATCATCTGGTCGGAGAGCTGGTCTATCTCCTCGTCGGTGATGCCGAGCTTTTCCATATATTCAGCGACCTGCGGTATTTTTCTCTCCCGTGCGCAGGCGAGGCAGAGTCCCTCGTTCTTTTTTTCGTTTCCCTGCACAGAGGTGATGAATACGACAGCGGGTCGTTTTTTGCAGTTACTGCACATTATCATAGGGTGTTCCTCCTGTTAAGTGTGTGCTGATGAGTCCGCACCGTTTTAGAGTGACGATGCGAAGTTGTAGAAGTATTTGAAGATTATCGAGCCGTCGATGACGGTATTGTTGAAGAAGAGCATCTCGTCGCTGCCCATGATAGCCCATATGCGGATTATCGCCGCAGCTACCGTCACGAAGAGCCCGCCCTTGATTATGCCGATGATACCGCCGCTGATATGCGAGCCGATGTCTATCTTTGTGTCGTCCTTGGACATATACTGCTGTAGTATCAGGTATATCATTATTGCCGCAGCTCCGAAGAGGATGACGAAGCCGATGAGCTTGAATATCGTCACGAATGCGGGAGCGGTGTAGTGGTCGGCGATGTACTTTGCCGCGGGAAGTCTGTCCTCCCTGTCGGTGATGAGGGGCGCGAGCTCCTTCATGCCCGAGCTGTCTTTGCGTATCTCGTGCGCGGCAGTTTCCGCAGCGTATTTGCTCAGCTTCTGTGCTGCGATGTCGCGGATAACGACAGCGTAGCCCTCGTGTATCATGTCGAGCACAACGTCATCCTCTGCGATACGTCTGCCGTTTACGCTGTTGACGTATTTTAAGAGCTCCTCGTCGATGTCCTTGTCTCCGCTGAAAATATTAGCGAGTCTTTCCTGATTGATACGCAGCGAATATCCCTGCGATTCGAGATAAGAGGCATACTTGTTCACGAACGTATCAGCCTTGAGCGTGCTGTTGATATTGTTTATACAGCTGCTTCTCATGGTGTTCGTATACAGACCCTCGGCAGTAGTGCTGCTTATACCGAGCGCCAGTGCGAGCGCCAGACCGTAGCCTACTGTAGTAATGGCGGCTTTCATAGTGCCCTTCCTGCTTGAGAAAAAGACGCAGATAAGGGTTATCGCAACTGCGATAACGTCATAGAACCACCAGAATTGAATTCCCATGTTTTCACGTGTACAGGCACAGCCCGTACATCCTCCCTTCGATTTGGATCAGCTTTCGTAGTTGATCCTGTCTATTTTATTGTAGCTTTTCAGGTATACGTAGTTTTCGCTTCTTACGAAACCCGTGTACGAATCGTTTACGGTCGCGGTGGAGCGCAGCTTGCCCGTGAAGTCGTAGGCGAGCACAGCGTCCTTTTTCATGACGAAGGCGAGACCGTCCTCGACAGTGACGTCGATGAGCGGGCTGTCGAACTCGAGCACGGTAGGCTCGGAGCTGCCGTCCTTGAAGAGTGCCATTTCATAGCGGCGCCTGTCGTCGCTGTTGATTATCACGGCAGACTTGCCGTCCTCGCTCGCGCCTCCCGCAAAGTCGCCCTCATAGCGGTAGAACGAGCTTATCTGACCCTTGCTGTCGACATATCCGCACGCGTCCATGCCCAAGACGAACGCACCGTCGTCGAAGTTGTAGACGTCGAGACCGAGCGTATCGAGTCCTGGGGAGTTCCACTTCTCCTTGTCCTCGGTGAAGCTCGCCTCCTGCACGGAGGTGACGAGCGCGCCGTTCTCGGCGTAGAAGTAGCTGATAACGCAGCCCTTGCTGCCCTCCTCGAAGCTGATATCGTTCACGCGCTCGACGCATTTTCGCTTGTATATCTCTTTGCCTCTGCGGTCGTAGACGAATATCTCGCAGTCGTAGTTGTCGGAGGTCGTCACAACAGCGGTATAGCCCTCCTTGCTGAGCCTTGCAAACATTATATTCTTGTCGAGCTTGTTCGTATACAGAACTCCCGACCTGTCCTCTACGCTGAACTCCGTGCCGCCGCTCTCGAAGAGGAGCGCTCTTCCGTTCGCGGCTTCCATTACAGCATTAGTCAGCGCGTGCTGACGGCGTTTCAGCTCTCCGCCCTCCTCGTTATAGAAGTATATGTAGGAGTCGCTCATAACGATAACATTTTCGTTCGAGCAGCTCAGTTGATACTGCGCACCGCCGTTTATCTCTATGGGGAAGTTTCCCTCGGCGAGGCGGCCGTCGTTGACTATGGTCTTGTATTGGGTACCGAGTCCCCGCAGCTTCGGCATCCATAGCTCCTGCGTGAAATAGAGCGCAGCAGCGGCTGATACGAGCGCGAGTATGATAAGCAGCTTTGTTAGCCGTTTTCTTCGTTTATCCCTGTTTTTCTGCTCAACGATATCGTTGGCGTCATACATTGGCATTACATTGCCTCCTCATTTTGTTCCGTTCCCTGTATATAGTAGTATTCGTAATTTGCCATGCATAATTACGGGTATTCTTCCAAATAATTACAAACAGCGCATTTATCCGAGCAATTCCTCCTCGGAGTAGAACACGCGGTTGAGGTAGAGTCCGTGCGCCATTGCGGTCCTGCCCGCGCGGAGGCGGTCTCTTGCGGCGAGTATCGCAGGCATATCCTCGGGAGCTATCTTGCCCTCGTTGATATCGAGCAGAGTACCCGCTATTATCCTAATCATATTATACAGAAAACCATTCCCTTTTACAAGCATTATCACGGAATCACCACTATTTTCTATTTCAAGGGAATAAATTGTTCGCACAGTTGTTGATACGTTTGTACAATCGGCACAAAACGACGCAAAATCGTGAGTTCCGACGAGGCAAGCCGCCGCCGCCCGCGCCCTTTCGATATCGAAGCGCCGCCTGTAGTGGAATGCGAGGTCAGCGGAGAACGGGTCCTTCGACTCGCGGCAGTGCATCCTGTAGATATACTCCTTGCCCTTGCAGTCGTACCGCGCGTGGAAATCGAGCGGCACGTCCTCGCAGGAGAGAATGGATATATCGTCGGGGAGCTCGCCGTTGACGCCCCGACAGAAGCCGAGCGTGCGGATATTGCTTTCGGTCTTGACGTTGAAGCAGAAATTATTGGCGTGTACTCCCGTATCGGTGCGCGAGCAGCCGATGATGGTCACGGGCTCATTCAGCACCTTTGACACGGCTCTCTCGAGCACCTCCTGCACGGTAACGGCGTTTGTCTGCCGCTGAAAGCCGTGGTATTTAGTCCCGCGGTAGGCGGTCATCACCTTGAGGTTCCTCATTTTTCACATCTTCCGTTTCGTTATCGTTCTCCGCGGGCAGAGCTGCCGCAAGGCGGGCTCTCCTGCGTTTTTTTCTTGCGTTGTCGGCTGAGAGCAGGAGCAGGAACGCTATCGCCGCCGATACGCTGATGACGATGCCCTTGCCGAACCCGTCGGGGAAGTATCTCAGCTCGACCTCGTGCTCACCCGGACCTATCTCCGCGCCGAGCATGGCGTCGAACACCTTTGTCGTCGAGACGCGCTTGCCGTCGACAAATACGCTCCAGCCGCGCTCATATGGTATCGCGAGGTAGAGTATACCGCGCTTCTTGACGTTTATCCTGCCCTTGAGCTTCGTATCCGAGAACTCTGTCAGCACGAGCTGTTCGTCGGCGAACTCGCTGTACGCCATGTCGAACGCCTCCTCATCGAGGGAGTAGACCTGCATACTGAACGAGCCCGAGGACTTATTCTCCTCGAAGTTGAGGGTCGCCTCGAAAGTGCTTCCCTCCTGACCGTTGCCCATGGGGAAGGCTATTGGGTAGTCGTCCGCGGAGATGCCGCTGTCTGCGGTCACGCCGTCGCATTTTACGTCTATCGTTTCAGCCGACCCGCTCTTGGTATAGCCGTAGAGGTAGCCCCCCGCAGTGCCGTCATAGGTAAGTGTCGCGGACGCCTTTTCGTTCGGGTCGATGACGCTGTAGCTGTACGAGCCGAATTCGCTCTTCACCCCCTCGGCGTTGGCATAGGACACGTCGCTGAGCTGTCTGCGCGTGAATATGCCCTGCTTTGTGCCCGTGCCGAGCATGACTATGTCGTTCTGGAACTCGAATGGGTTGTCAGCGGCGGCGAGCTCGAGCCTGAGCACGTCGCTGTCCATCATGAAGCCGATGGACATCGGGTACTTGCTCCTGTAGAGGTGCGACGAGCCGTCCTCTGCGATGTGCTCGAGGGACATCTCGCTGTTATTGAGCGCACTGCTCTTGGAAATGATGTAGTTTATGCCGAGCAGGTCGTTGACCAGCGGCGTGGAATTGCGGTAGTAGTAGCGGTTGCCCGCCTCTGAGGCGTACAGCCCGAGCTTTCGGAAATACCTCGTTACCGATACGTTTGCGGACGACGAGAACTGCGATACGCCGTAGTAGCCGTAGAGCGAACTGTCGTTGAGGGTGTAGGTCGAGGTCATCTCGGTGCGCGAGAAGAGGTTGTCGTCGTCCTCGCGCATGACGCCGAGGAGCTTCTGAACGCTGTCGTTCAGATACGGGTAGGAGGTGTAGCTCGACGAGCCGACCGTCTTTACGCCGATAATGGTATTGCTCGTGAGCTCCGCGATAACGGCGGCCGTGAGCGCGGCATTTATCACGCTCCTGCGCATGAGCCTGCCATTGAACGGGAAGAGCCTTCCCGCGGTGAATATGAGCAGGTAAGCTCCCGCGATGAACAGCGACGCGCGGACAGCCTTCTCATTCGGGAAGCCGTCCTGCGCCTTGACCGTCTTCCACACGTTCAGTCCGATGACGAGCGCGGGCGCGGGCACAAGCAGGAATAGCTGATATATACGTATCCCCTTCGCGGTCATGACGTCGTACGCGCGGTATGCCGCCGCAATGAGCACGAAGCAGAAGATGAATGCAAAGCGGTAGGGTATCTGATTCGTCGTGTGGAAGCCGTGCCAGATAAAGTTGAGCACGTTGAGGTCACAGCTGACGAATATGAGCGCGAGCAGTGAGGTCAGCGCTATCTTCTCGCGGAGCTTTATCCCTGCCGAGAAGAGGAAGACTCCGAACAGCACCACTGCGAGCATACCGCACGCGAAGTTGGGGAGACCCTCTTTTTTTGCGGGCTCGCTGTAGGAGATGAGGTTGGCGATGATGTCGTACCATTTCTCGTACCAGCGGAGCTTATCGGGGAATTTGTTGTTTATGCTGTAGGTGAGCTTCAAGCCCTCGTATGCGGGCAGGAGCATGAAGGCTCCGAGCGCTATGCCGATGACTGAGGAGCGTATGATGAGCCAGAGCTTGATGAAGAAGTCCCTGACGCCTTTGCACTCGATGACTGCCGCCGCGAGGAATGCGAACAGCGTGAACACGCAGGTGAAGTAGCCGACGTAGTAGTTGGATATCAGCGACAGAGCGAGCGCGAGGGTGTAGAGCTTCCACTTTTTCTCGCGGCATATCGCGACCACGCCCGTCATCACGAGCGGGAACAGCGCTATGGTATCGAACCACATGACGTTCCAGTAGTAGCCGAGCATATAGCTGCACAGCGCGAACATCGACGAAAACACGACAATTGAGAAGTCGCGGCGCTTGTAGGTATAGCGCAGGAAGCAGGAGCAGAACGCTCCCGCGAAGCCTATCTTCGCCACGAGTATGAACGTCAGAGCGTCGCGGGTGGCGGAGTTCGGCGTGAATACTGAGAGCAGGTTGAGCGGGCTCGCCTCGTAGTAGGATATGAGCGACAGGAAGTTTGTACCCATGCCGTTCTGCCATGAGTACAGGAACGACCCGCCTGTTCTGAGCTTCTCGCTCATCACGCGGAAGAAGGGGTAGTACTGGTGCCACAGGTCAACGACGAGCATCTGCTGGTTCCCGAAGGGGTGTATGCCCTTCTGACCGAAGCCTATGAGCATGAGCACCGACGGGATGATAAAGGCGAGCGCGAAATAGAGCACGCCCTTGTCGTAGAGAATGCCGCCCGCTCTGCTTTTTCTGAATCTCTCATACATCTCGCGGGCAGACTTTTTTACATTGCGTCTCATTTAAGTTCCCTTTGTTTCTCTCTTATTACAACGTTTATATTCGGTATCATTTTGTCAGCTGCTTGTATACTATGCTCACGGCGATTGCCGCCGCATAGAACATTATCGTTATTATCAGCGCTACGACATCGCGCGGAGCAGCCTTGAGCTGCCGCAGACGGGTGCGCCCCTCGCCGCCGTTGTAGCAGCGGCACTCCATAGCCGTCGCGAGCTCGTCCGCACGCCTGAACGACGATATGAACAGCGGCACGAGTATGGATATCATATTTTTTGCTCTTGTCATGAAGCTGCCCGTGTCTATCTCGGCGCCTCTCGCCTTCTGCGCGGACATTATCTTGTCGGTCTCCTCGATGAGGGTCGGCACGAAGCGCAGAGCTATCGACATCATCATCGCGAGCTCATGCACGGGGAATTTCAGCAGCTTGAGCGGCGATAACAGGCGTTCTATCGCGTCCGTCAGCGTAATGGGGGAGGTGGTATAGGTCAGCAGCGAGCTGCCCATGATGAGCAGGACTATCCTTATTATCATAAAGACGCTGATGTTTATGCCGCCCGTGGTGATTTTCAGGAATTTCCACTTGAAGACCACATCGCCGCTGTCCACGAGGAGGATATTCAGCAGCGCCGTTATCAGCAGGAACGGCAGCAGCGGCTTAACGCTCTTCCAGAACATTTTCAGCGGTATCCGCGAGAGATATATCGCGATGAGCGTGTATACGGCTCCGACCGCGAGGCACACCACGTTGCTGCCCGTAAAGAGCATGAGAATGTATATCAGTGTGATGACTATCTTGAAGCGCGGGTCGAGGCGGTGTATCAGGCTATTCCCTGGGAAATACTGTCCTATGGTAACGTCTCTCAGCACTGCCCGTCACCTGCCTTTCCGTGCAGGTGCTTCAGCAGCAGGTCGCGCGCATACGGCACGGTGTAGACCTCCTTGCCGAAGTCGAGCCCCTGTTTTTTCAGCTCCACGAACACCTTTGTTATCTGCGGGACGTCGAGCCCTATCTCGGATATCTCCTCCGCCCTGCCGAAGACTTTTTCGGTGTCGTCGTAGCAGAAGAGCTTTGCCTTGTTCATGACGAGTATCTTGTCCGCGAAGCCCGCGATGTCCTCCATGCTGTGCGATACGATGAGGATAGTGTTCTTCCTGCGTTCGTGGTAAGCCTTGATGTGGGCGAGTATCTTGTCCCTTCCTGCGGGGTCGAGACCCGCCGTAGGCTCGTCGAGAATGAGCACCTTCGGCTCCATAGCCATGACTCCCGCGATAGCAACGCGGCGCTTCTGTCCGCCCGAGAGCTCGAACGGCGAGCGCTTGAGGAGCTCCTCCTTCAAGCCGATATCGTGCGCAGTCTCGAGGACGCGGCGCTTTATCTCCTTTTCGTCGAGCCCCATATTTCGCGGTCCGAACGCTATATCCTTGAAGACGGTCTCCTCGAATATCTGGTACTCGGGGTACTGGAATACGAGCCCGACCTGAAAGCGGACGTCGCGTATCTTTTTCTTGTCCGCCCAGATGTCCTGCCCGTCGAGCAGTACCTTGCCCGAGGTCGGGCGGAGCAGACCGTTGAAATGCTGTATCAGCGTGGACTTGCCCGAGCCTGTGTGACCCATAACGCCCACCATTTCGCCTTCTTCGATTTTGAGGTCTACGTGGTCGACCGCTGTCTTCTCGAACGGCGAGCCGATACTGTAGGTATATGTGAGCTGCTGGGTCTCAAGAATTGCCAATTGTCATACCTCTTTCTATTGTAGGGGACGGCGTCCTCGACGTCCCGCATTTTATGTTGAACTATTAGCCATTAGCTAACGGCTAATAGCTTTATTCTGCGCGAATAATTTCTGAATTGCCTCAACGCACTCCTGCTCGGTGATGATGTCCTGCGGGATATCGCAGCCCGCCTTGCGGAGCTCCCACGCGAGCTCGGTCACCTGCGGGACGTCGAGCCCTATCTCCATGACGCGCTCGACGTGCGAGAAGACCTCGCGGGGAGTGTCATCGAGAGCAATGGTGCCCTTGTCCATGACGACAACGCGGTCGCACTGCGCCGCCTCGTCCATATAGTGGGTGATGAGCACGATAGTGATGCCCTGCTCGCGGTTCATTCTGCGGATAGTAGCCATGACCTCTTTTCTGCCCTGCGGGTCGAGCATGGCGGTGGGCTCGTCGAGGATTATGCACCTCGGCTGCATGGCGATGATGCCCGCGATAGCGATACGCTGCTTCTGACCGCCCGAGAGCTGGCTGGGGGAGTGCTGGCGGTAGTCGTACATATTGACGGCTTTGAGCGCGTCGTCCACGCGCCGCCTCATCTCCTCGTAGGGAACGCCGAGGTTCTCGAGCGCGAACGCCACGTCTTCCTCGACGACGGAGGAAACTATCTGGTTGTCGGGGTTCTGGAAGACCATGCCCGCGCACTGGCGAAGCTCGAAGATACGGGCTTCATCAGCGGTGTCTATGCCTCCGACGACGACCTTTCCCTCGGTGGGGAGCAGTATCGCGTTGATATGCTTGGCGAGAGTGGACTTGCCCGAGCCGTTGTGTCCGAGCACGGCGACGAATTCGCCTTCTTTTATAGTGAGGTCGATACCCTTCAGCACTTCCGCGGCTTCCTTGCCGTCGTCCGCGGGGTAGCTGAAGTGCAGACCGCTTATTTCGATTATGTTTTCCATATCAGTCCTTATTTCTTATTTTTTCTATCTCCTCAGGATCTGATATTACAGGCTTTCCCTCTTTGTCGAGAAGCGGAGTCAGTCCGCCCGAATAACCGTCCTCATGATAGAAATAGTTTACACCTGTTTCTTTGTCCACCCATATCTGTGAAACCGAAAACGTTCCCTGTGAATACACCTTTATGAATCTTTCACCTTTTGCCATAATTATTATTCCTTTTATTGTTGATACTCCGTAAAATCTGTCCTTAGTCTGCCTGCCATATCGCGGTCGAGCCGCAGGGCAGGGTCATACCCGTGGACTGCACGGGCAGTCCTATCTCGTCGAAGCTGACCTCGCCGCCGAACTTTTCAGTGAGCACGCTTCCGAGAATATAGCCCATTACCGACGGCGAAAGTCCCGTTGTATAGCTGTTTATCAGGAAAAATAGCGGCTCGTCCGAGAGCACGCCCGAGCACAGCTTCACGAGGTCGTACACGCAGTCCTCGAGCTTCCACACCTCGCCGCCGGGACCGCGCCCGTAGCTCGGCGGGTCCATTATAACGGCGTCGTACTTGCGCCCGCGGCGGATCTCACGCGCGATGAACTTCTCGCAGTCATCCACAATCCAGCGTATGGGCTTGTCCGCGAGCCCCGATGCAGCGGCGTTGTCGCGCGCCCACTGCACCATTCCCTTCGAGGCATCGACGTGACAGACATTAGCGCCCGCCTCCGCACACGCGAGGGTCGCGCCGCCCGTGTAGGCAAAAAGGTTCAGGACGTTTATCTCACGTCCTGCGCCGCGTATTTTTTCAGCCATAAAGTCCCAGTTGACGGCTTGCTCGGGGAAGAGTCCCGTATGCTTGAAGCCCGTGGGACGGATATTGAACGTCAGCGCCCCGTAGCTTATCTTCCAGCTCTCGGGCAGTCTCTTGCGGAACTCCCACTCGCCGCCGCCCTTGTTGGAGCGGTGGTAGTGACCGTCCGCGCCGCGCCATAGCGGGTCAGCCTTGTCGGTCTTCCATATTATCTGCGGGTCGGGTCGCACGAGCGACACCTTCCCCCATTTTTCGAGCTTTTCGCCGTCCGATGTATCGAGTATAACGTAGTCCTTCCAGTTGCTTGCAGTCCTCAAATCATGTACTCCTTAATGCTGCAGGGTAAGCCGGTCCTTGATGGTATCGGCAATTTGCAGCGCCATAGTGTTTATCGTGGTGAAGTCCCTGCCCTCTATCATAATGCGTATCACGGGCTCTGCGCCGACCTCGCGGACGACGACTCTGCCCTCCTCGCCGAGTATCTGCTCGAACTCGTCGATGATGCCAGTGACGGCGCGGTCGTTTTTCCACACCTCGCGGCAGCGCTTGTCAATGGGCACGTTGAGCATTACCTGCGGGCACTTCTCAATTACGGCGGCGAGCTCGCTGAGCTTCTTCCCCGAGCGTTTCAGCGCGTCGAGGAGCATTATCCCCGTGAGCTGACCGTCCGCAGACGGCGCTAAATCGGGGAAGAGGATATGTCCCGCGGGGTCGCCCGCGAGGCTGTATCCGCACTCGAGCATACGCCTTATCATGCTGCGCTCGCCCGCCGAGGAGGCAGACGTGCCTATCCCGTTCGTGCGCGCGAACTGAAGCAGTCCGAGGTTGTTCGCCTGCGTGAAGATTATCGAGTTATTGCTGAGCTTTCCGCGCTCCTTCATGTCCTTGGCACATATCGCTACTATCATATCGCCGTCCACGATAGCGCCGTTCTCATCGACGGCAAGGCATCGCTCAGCTGCTCCGTCGAAGGCGATTCCGCAGCCGCACTTCTGCTCGCCGACGAACCTCATCAGCGCGTCGATGTGAGTGCTTCCGCAGTCCTTGTTGATGTTAGCTCCGTCGGGAGCATCACCCATGATGACGACCTCCGCGCCGAGCGAGGAGAAAATCTCCTTTGCAGTCGCCGAGGCACAGCCGTTCGCGCAGTCTATCGCGACCTTCAAGCCGCTGAGGTCGGCGTCGGTGATGTCCTTGATGTGGGCTGTGTATTTCACGTTCGCCTTGTCGGAGAACGTGAGCTTTCCGTAGTTGCGGCGCGGTATGGGCACTATCTCGCTCGGAGCGTCGAGAATAAGGCGTTCTATCTCCTCCTCGCGGTCGTCGCTGAGGCGGTGTCCGCTCGCGGAGAACAGCTTTATGCCGCTGAACTCGGCGTTGATGTGAGAGGCGGTCACCATAATGCCGCCGTTCGCGCCGCTCTCCTTCGTGAGCCACGCGAGCGCGGGAGTAGGCACCTCGCCGATGAGCTCCGCGTCGGCTCCCGCAGAGCATATGCCCGCGCAGAGAGCCGCGGCAATGGAATCGGAGGAGCTCCGCGTGTCCATGCCGATGAGTATTTTCGTCTTTTCGGTATTGTGAGCCGCGAGGACGACAGCTGCGGCGCGTCCTATCTGCAATGCGAGCTCGCAGGTGAGCTCGGTGACGGCGATGCCGCGCATACCGTCACGTCCGAACATTCTTCCCATTTTTGCTCCCCCATTTCCTGATTATTTCCAATTATCTTTGTGTAGGGGCGCATTACAGCAAAGCTGCATATAGCATCACAATCCAAATCAAAGATTTGGTGTGCTGCTTATCCGTGCGCCCGCGAATATGCAGAAAACGTCGGACTGCCAAAGGCAGCCCCTACAAGTGGTTTTCGTTGATGTTTCATTATAATGTCAGGCGAGCGGAACTCGCCCCTACAGTTATTTTTTCTTTATCGCGTATATCACGAGCGGCTTATGCTTCCCGTATATCTTCTCGGGAGAGTCCACATAGCGCACGGTATCGCAGTTATTGTACCTGTTATAGACCTTTATCCGCTTTCCCTCGCGCACGCAGAACACCGTATGCGCGGAGGACAGAAAGGGTCTGCCTGTCCAGAATGAGATAATAAAGGCAGGCGTATCGCCTACCTCGCTGATACGCTCGTACTCGGCGCCGAATTTCTCCAGCGCATTTCCGAGACGGAACATATTGCAGCCGAAAAAGCCGAGCAGCATACGGTACTTCTCGAGGAAGTACGCGACCTCCTGCAAGGGCTGCGGCTTCCCGACGTAGCGCAGGGCATTGTACACGGATATGACCTCGCAGCCGTTGAAGCTCATATGGCAGAGCCCGTATTTCAGCTTTGAAACGTCGCCCATACCCTGCCCGTTTATCATGCGGTCGCCGAGCTTGCACGCGAGGTTGTGGTCGTAATTGGCTTTGCGTGTAGTCTGTATCTTCATAGCATTATTCGGTCAGAACGAGAGCTGACCGTCGTCGGAGCCCGAAGCATTCTGCTCGGGCGGGACTATACCGAGGTGCTCATATGCGAGGCGTGTAGCGACGCGTCCGCGCGGAGTCCTGCCGAGGAAGCCGAGCTGCATAAGGAAAGGCTCGCAGATGTCCTCGAGCGTGACCGATTCCTCGCCTATCGCGGAGGCGAGAGTTTCGAGTCCGACGGGACCGCCGCCGTAGCCCTTGATTATCATTGAGAGCATACGCCTGTCGAGGCTGTCGAGTCCGAGGTTGTCTATCTCGAGGCGGCTGAGCGCTATCGAGGCTATCTCCTTGGTTATCTGACCGTTGCCCATTACGTCCGCGAAGTCGCGCACACGTTTGAGCAGACGGTTCGCGATACGGGGCGTACCGCGTGCTCTGCCCGCGATTTCGGCGGCTCCGTCGGTATCGCAGGGAATGCAGAGTATCATCGCGCTCCTGCGGACGATATCGGTGAGCTGTTCCGTCGGGTAGAGCTCGAGGCGCTCGATGACGCCGAAGCGGTCGCGGAGCGGCGCGGAGAGCTGACCTGCCCTCGTGGTCGCACCTATAAGCGTGAACGGCTTGAGGTCCATGCGTATCGAGCGCGCGGACGGACCCTTGCCGATGATGATGTCTATGACCCTGTCCTCGAGGGCGGGGTAGAGTATCTCCTCGACGGCGCGCGAAAGGCGGTGAATCTCGTCGATGAAGAGTACGTCGTTGTCGTTGAGGCTTGTGAGGAGCGAGACGAGGTCGCCCGGCTTCTCGATAGCGGGACCTGTGGTCACGCGGAGGTTGACCCCGAGCTCGTGTGCGATAATGGACGAGAGCGTGGTCTTTCCGAGACCGGGAGGTCCGTACAGCAGGACGTGGTCGAGGGGCTCGCCGCGTTTTTTGGCGGCTTCGATGTAGATAGCTATCTTTTCCTTGACCTTGTCCTGACCGATATATTCATGCAGGTTCTGCGGGCGGAGAGATATCTCGATGTCGCCGTCGTCCTGCGTCACCTCGGGAGAAATGACTCTCGGGGCGAATTCAAGCTCTTCAGTTTCTATCAAATTCCCCGCCTCCTTTCAATGTTCATTCTGCTGACGGATTATCTCTCGAAATAGCGCTTCTTGCGGACATAGAACGGCTCTACCGTCTTAGCCGCCTTCTTGCCCATATCCTGCTCATAGCTGATGAAGCAGAGGTGCTCGTTCGCCTTTACGGTCTTGGAGAGGTACTTCGAGAGCGGCACGAACAGCTTTCTCGTACTTCCCATCATATCGAGGACTATGAGTATCTGCGGACGCTCGCAGCCCTTTATCATCTCCATGATGAAGGCGCGGTCGACGTTGGGCTGCTTCGACAGGAACTTTGAAGCCGCCTTTGTGATATGACCGACGGAGTGCTCGCACGGGCGGTAGCTTATGGTGTCCGCCTCGTTGTAGGAGATAGCCTTTATCTTGAGGTTTCGGGCTATCATGAGAATGCTCTTTATCTCCTGCGACGAGAACTCCTTGCCGTAGGAGTTGGGGTTGAGCACCGCCGATACCGACTGTATGAGGTCGAAGAGGCGGAGGCAGTTTATCTTGTAGCAGTCAACGTATCTCTTCGCGAACTGCTGGAGCGAGCGATAGCTCGTAAAGAAGGGGATAAAGATATCTCCGTGGGGGTTCTGTGTGGTGATGAGCTCGAGCTGGATGCCGCCCTCCTCTCTGCTTCTGTCCTCCTTGACGGGGTTCTTGCAGATTACGTACACGTCGCTCTTTATGAGTGTCTGAAGGAAGAGCGAGCGCTTTGACGGGTCCTTTATAGCAGCTTTCAATAA
Organism: Anaerotruncus sp. MC2020; assembly: GCA_000701945.1. GTDB lineage: Bacteria > Bacillota > Clostridia > Oscillospirales > Ruminococcaceae > Ruminococcus > Ruminococcus flavefaciens_B. The sequence goes on along the minus strand of KL370841.1, from coordinate 147,919 downwards.
CTCGTCAAGATTCATGGTAATATCGTTCCTTTCGTATGATTTTTGTTATGTTTACCGCGTATTTTTCGCGTTCATTATTCTGAGCGTTTCCTTTATCATGTCCTGCGTGGAGAGGCTCTGGTCGAGCTTTCCGAGTATCGGCGCGACCTCTCCCTGCGTGTAGCCGAGCACCATGAGCGCCTCGAGAGCCTCCGTGACCGCCGAGGACACCGCTCCGCTCGGAGCAGCCGCAAAGCTCGCCGCATCGACCGCGACCGAGCCGCCGATAGATTCCGCGGACATCTTGTCCTTGAGCTCGAGGACTATCCTCTGCGCTGTTTTAGCGCCTATGCCCTTTGTTTTAGTGAAGGTCTTGCTGTCGCCTGAGGCAACGGTGAAGGCGAATTTCTCGGGTGTCATGTCCGAGAGTATCGCAGTTGCCGCCTTGGGACCGACTCCCGACACTGATATGAGCAGGCGGAAGCAGCTGAGCTCCTGCAATGTCGCGAAGCCGAAGAGCTCCACGGCGTCCTCCCTGACGTAGAGGTGGGTGTATACCGTGACCTCGCTGCCTGTCTCACCGAGCTGCGAGACGGTGCTGTAGGATGTTTTGCACGCGTATCCCACGCCGCCGCATTCGACAACGACCAGACCAAGCTCCTTCAGCGCGAGCCTGCCGCGCAGACTGTATATCATCGTGAATCCCCTCCAAAGGTCAGCCCCAGCGGGTGGAGTGACCGTGACAGATAGCGATAGCGAGCGCGTCCGCAGCGTCGTCGGGCTTGGGTATCTGCGCGAGCCCGAGGAGCTGACGCGTCATCTCCATGACCTGTTTTTTCTCGGCTTTTCCGTAGCCAACCACGGCAGATTTCACCTGCAAGGGCGTGTACTCGAACATCGGCACACCGCGCTCGGCAGCCGACAGCACGGTGACTCCGCGCGCCTGAGCGACGTCTATGCCCGTGGTATGGTTGGTGTTGAAGTAGAGCTTTTCAATTGCCATGCAGTCGGGCTTGTACTTCTCGAAGATGAACTCCATATCGTGGTGTATAGCCTTGAGCCTCTCGGGGAAGGGCGTGCCTGCCTCGGTGAGGACAGCGCCGTATTCCACGGGAGTGAACCGGAGCCCGTCGTAGTCGAGCACGCCGAAGCCGACTATCGCGTAGCCGGGGTCAACGCCTAAAATGCGAACTTTTTTCACAATAACTACCTGTAATTTCCTAATATTGAGCAGAGGCTGAGGGCGGTATCGGATGACGATATTTCCGCACATAGCCGCACTGTCTCATAATATACTTTATTATTATAACACAAAACCATTACACATTGCAACAATTTGAACAATTTTATTTTGTTTTGACAAATTATCGTCAATGTGCCGAATAACGCCCGAAATGTTTGTGAGGAACGCCGTCTTCCCGACTCGCATTTGTAGCAATCACACAATCCGAGGCAGACATATTTGTGCAACAATACAGCCTGCGGAGACGCATTCCGCCGCCACGTCCTTGTTGACATCTACGCGGAATTATGCTAAAATCAAAATGGATAATTATGATTTTCGGAGGTTACCTATGGACTTACAGCAGCTTCGTGACGGAATAGATGATATAGACAGCGAGATACTCACCCTCTTTATGAAAAGAATGGCGATATGCCGCGATGTTGCGGAGTACAAGCGTCAGCACAGTATGCCCGTTTTTCAGGGCGGACGCGAGCAGCAGGTCATCGACCGCATACGCGCTCTCACGGGCGACCCCGAGCTTGAAGCGGGCACAGCCGCCCTTTTCACGTCGATAATGGACATCAGCAAGATATTGCAGAACCGCAAGCTCCTCTCGGACAGCCCCGACTACAGCTTCACCGTCCCCGATTTTGCGGGAGCAAAGCGCATAGGCTGTCAGGGCACCTCGGGCGCCAACTCCGAGACCGCCGCACGCAGCCTTTTCGGCGATATACAGCCGATATTCTATAAGACCTTCGAGGACGTTTTTGCAGCCGTGCAGGCGGGCGAGCTCGACTACGGCGTGCTGCCCGTCCACAACTCGACGGCGGGAAGCGTCAACAGCACATACGACCTCATGGTGAAATACAGCGTATATACGGTCAGCGAGGTGTGCGTGGAGATAAACCACTGCCTCGCCGCGAGGGCAGATGTCCCCGAGTCGGAGCTGACGACGGTCTACTCCCACCCGCAGGCTATCGCGCAGTGCTGCGACTACCTCACGGCTCGCGGACTGAAAACGGCTGAATACGGCAATACTGCGACGGCTGCGGCAATGGTCGCGGAGAGCGACCCCGCCGACAAAATCGCGGCGATATGCTCGGTTGACTGTGCGGAGAAGCTCGGACTGCACATCATCGCCCGCGACATCACCGACTGCGCGCTCAACCGCACGCGCTTCGTCTGCATATCGCGCGACTTGCAGGTATTCCCCGAATCCGACGCTATATCGGTGATGCTGAAGATACCGCACACAGAGGGAAGCCTCTACCGCCTGCTGACGAAGTTCTACGTGAACGGCATGAACCTGCTGCGCATCGAGAGCCGACCGATAAAGGACGGCAGCTTCGACGTCGTGTTCTACCTCGATTTCAGCGGCAGGATAGACGACCCGAGCGTCAAGGCGCTGATGAACGACCTCGCGGAAAACCTCGAATATTTCCGCTTACTCGGCACATTCAAGAGCGAATAACAGGAGGGAACAGCCATGCCCGATAGATTCAATGAATTGCTTGAAAACAACAGCTTCGTCTTTCTCGACGGCGGCATGGGCACCATGCTGCAAGCCGCGGGGCTCAGCACAGACCACGTCCCCGAGCTGCTCAACCTCACCGCTCCCGACGCGATAGCCTCGATACACTCGCAGTACGTGGAGAGCGGCGCGGATATCATCTATTCCAACACCTTCGGCGCGAACAGCTACAAGCTCGAGGGGAGCGGACACACGGTCGCGGAGGTAGTGTCCGCGGGCGTTGCGAATGCTAAGAAAGCGGCGGCAGGACGAGCTCTCGTCGCACTCGATATGGGACCGATAGGACAGCTCCTCGAGCCCGCGGGAACGCTCAGCTTCGAGGAGGCATATGACAGCTTCCGCGAGGTAGTGCTCGCGGGAAAAGACGCCGACCTCATCGTGATAGAGACTATGACCGACCTGTACGAGGTCAAGGCGGCGGTGCTCGCGGCAAAGGAGAACTCCGACAAGCCCGTTATGGTGACGATGACCTTCGAGGAGAATATGCGCACGTTCACGGGCGTGTCTGCGGAGTGCATGGTCGCGGTGCTTGAGGGACTCGGTGCGGACGCGATAGGCGTCAACTGCTCGCTCGGACCCGACGAGCTCCGTCCCGTAGTGAAGCACATATGCTCGTTGACCGTGCTCCCCGTCATAATGAAGCCGAATGCGGGACTGCCCGACCCTGTCACCAACAAATTCAGCGTAGGGCCCGAGGATTTCGCGGCGAGCGCTGTCAGGCTCGCGGAGGCGGGCGTGAAGATATTCGGCGGCTGCTGCGGAACTACTCCCGCGCACATCGCAGCCGTTATCGCGGCTCTCGAGGACTGCGAGTACGCTCCCCGCGAGGTAGAGAGCGTGAGCAGGGCTTGCTCGGCGGTCAACTGCGTGACCATAGACCAGCCGCGCGTCATCGGCGAGCGCATCAACCCCACGGGCAAGAAGCGCTTCAAGGAGGCTCTCCTCGCGCACGACATCGACTATATCCTCGGACAGGCGGTCGAGCAGATACACGCGGGCGCGGAGATACTCGACGTCAACGTCGGACTGCCCGGCATCGACGAAAAGGCTATGATGGTGACGGCTGTCAAGGCGATACAGAGCGTCTGCGACACGCCGCTCCAGCTCGATTCCACGATACCCGAGGTGCTCGAGGCGGGACTGCGCGTCTACAACGGCAAGCCGATAGTCAACTCCGTCAACGGCGAGGACGACTCGCTCGACACGATACTCCCGATAGTGAAGAAATACGGTGCTTCCGTGGTGGGACTGACCCTCGACAAGGGCGGCATACCCAAGACCGCCGAGGGCAGATTTGCCATAGCGAAGAAGATACTCGACCGCGCGATGTCCTACGGCATATCCAAGGAGGACGTCTTCATCGACTGCCTCACGCTGACGGCTTCCGCGGAGCAGGACGGCGTCATGGAGACGCTGAACGCGCTTCACCGCGTAAAGACGGAGCTCGGACTGCATACTGTGCTCGGCGTGTCGAACATCTCGTTCGGACTCCCCAACAGGGAGCTCATCACGCGCACTTTCCTGACAATGGCGCTCCACAGCGGACTTGACCTGCCTATCATCAACCCCAACATAGATTCGATAATCGGAGCTGTGCGCGCGTACAGGCTGCTTGCGGGCATTGACCGCGACTCGGCGGAGTTCATCTCCGTGTACGCGAGCGACGATAACGCGCAGAAGCCCGCTGCTCCCGCGACTGCGGACAAGGGCACGCCCGACCTCATCTACGCGGTCGGCAACGGCTTGAAGGCGGACGCTGTCAGGGCGGCGGAGGAGCTGCTGAAAACGACCGACGCAATGGCGATAATCAACGACTATCTCATTCCCGCGCTCGATTCTGCGGGCGAGAAGTTCGAGAAAGGCAAGATATTCCTGCCTCAGCTCATACTCACCGCGGGAGCCGCACAGGCGTGCTTCGAGGTCATCAAGGACAGGCTCGCGCAGACGAGCGGCGAGACCGTGTCGAAGGGCAAGGTCGTGCTCGCGACGGTGAAGGGCGATATCCACGACATCGGCAAGAACATCGTGAAGGTGCTGCTTGACAGCTACGGCTTCACGGTCATCGACCTCGGCAAGGACGTAGACCCGCAGGTCATCGTCGACGCGGCGATAGAGCACAAGGTCAGCCTCGTGGGACTTTCCGCGCTGATGACGACGACGCTCGGCTCCATGGCGGAGACGATACGCCTGCTGAACGAGCAGTATCCCGAATGCAAGACGGTGGTCGGCGGAGCCGTGCTGACGGCTTCCTATGCGGAGCAAATTCACGCCGATTACTACGCCAAGGACGCGAAGCAGTCGGTGGACATTGCGGCGAAGGTGTATTCGTGATTCGGAATTATGCCGCGCGGCGGAACGCCGAGGGCGGCGTTTCCTACAAAACGTTATTCGTCAATGATTTCGTAAGGCGCGGGCGCACTTCGGGCGCCTCTACAAGATGATTCGTTAACGTTAATATGCGATATATCGACGGGCGCACGATGTGCGCCCCCTACATTTTTCAGAGGAGGAACATATGCCGGTACCGACCATAACAACCCCGCGGCTCGTGCTGAAGCCGATGTGCAGCGACTACCTCGCGAGCACGTACGAGTACGCCTCCGACCGCGAGACTTGCAAATATATGCTGTTCCTGCCGAACGACTCGCTCGCGGACACGCTCGGCTACCTCCGCGATGCCGAGGCTGAGGCTGCAAAGGAGCAGCCGTCCTACTATGAAATGGCGGTTTTTCGCGGAGATACGCACATCGGAGCGGTCAGTCTCTACCTCTCCGACGACCGCTCCTCCGCGGAGCTCGGCTGGACGTTCAACAAGCGCTATCACGGTCACGGCTATGCGACCGAGGCGGCAGGAGCTTTGCTGCGATTCGCGGCGGACGAGCTCGGGATAAGGCGGTTCATCGCGCACTGCGACGCCGAGAATGCCGCCTCGCGCCGCGTCATGGAGAAGCTCGGCATGAGGCTCGCGGACGAGTACGGCGGCAGACGCAACAAGCTCTCCCCCGAGGAGCGCCGCGAGTGCCTGTATGTGCTGGAGATGTAGGCGGCGCATTCCTTGCGGGTTGCTATTTGGCTCCCGATATGTTATAATTATTACCGTAACTACTTCAGGCAGGTGATAACATGAACGCAAAAATAGCAATAATCGAGGACGAGCCCGATATACGCCGCATACTCCGCGATTTCCTCGTCAATAACGGCTGTACGGTCAGCGAGGCGGCGGACGGTCTTGCCGCGTCGGAGCTCCTCGCGAAGGAGCAGTTCGACCTCGTGCTTATGGACCTGATGCTCCCGAATATAAGCGGTGAACGCCTCATCGCCGACCTCCGCACACGCTCGGATACGCCCGTCATCGTCATTTCAGCACGCTCCATGCTCGAGACGAGGCTCGAGGTGCTCCGCCTCGGCGCGGACGACTATATCCTCAAGCCATTCGACCTCAACGAGGTGCTTGTCCGCATGGAGGTCGTGCTCCGCAGGACGGGCAGGGCTGAGCTGCCCGAAACGCTGACATACGGCGGACTTACGATATACCCCGCGGAGAACCGCGCCTGCTGGGAGGGCTCACCGCTCTCCCTGACTGCGAAGGAATTCCAGCTTCTGCTCCTTTTCATGGAGCACCCGCAGAAGGTCTACTCAAAGGCGAACCTCTACGAATCCGTGTGGGGCGAGGAATACTGCTACGAGGACAACACCGTCAGCGTCCACGTCAGCAACCTCCGCTCGAAGCTGAAAAAGGCGTCGGGCAGCGACCTCATCGAGACGGTGTGGGGCATAGGCTACAGAATGAAGGGGGAGAGCTGATGGAACGCTATGTGTTCATCGTACTTGCAGTGGTATGTGCTCTGCTCGTCCTGTACATCGTCGTGATGAAGGTGCAGATGCGGAATCTGCGCCGCCAGCTCACGCGCAATCTTGCCCCGTCATACGACCGCCAGCTCTCCGTCACGCTGCTCGACCCTGACCTCAGCTCGCTCGCTGTCGGGATAAACGACATTCTCGACGACCAGCGCCGTCTGAAGCACGACGCCGTCCGCACGGAGAACAACCTCAAGCAGTCGGTGTCCGACATCGCGCATGACCTGCGCACTCCGATGACCGTGATAAAGGGCAATTTGCAGCTCCTCACGCAGGAGGAGCACCTCTCGCCGCGCGGGAGAGAATATCTTGCGACGTGTACCGAAAAGGCGGACAAGCTCAAGGAAATGGCGGACGCATTTTTCGAACTGTCGGTGCTCGAGAGCGACGAGACCGCCGCTGAGCTGCGTCAGGTCAGCCTGACAAAGACGCTCATGCAGTTCCTTGCGGACAGCGAAGCCGCGATACATCTGCACGGGCTCGAGCCGCAGATAGTTTTCCCCGAAAAGACGGTATTTGTCAGGGCAGACGAGCAGATGCTCGTGCGTATGCTCGGGAACGTGCTCAACAACATCGTCAAGTACGCGCAGGACAGCTTCCGACTGGAGGTCGTGCAGGGTGCGGAGCGGACGTCGGTGATGTTCTCGAATCCCGTGCGCGAGGGAGAAATGCCCGATACATCGCTGATGTTCGAGCGGAGCTACCGCGCGGACGCTTCCCGCAGCGGCGGCAGTGCGGGACTGGGACTTTTCATTGTGCGGCTTCTCGCCGAGAAGCAGGGCGCGCAGGTGGGCGCCTCCGCGGAGGGCGACGTGCTCACGCTTACGCTCACGTTCCCGAACGGGAAGAGCCAAGACAAGTAAAAAAGCGGACGATGAGGGGGCTGCCCTCGTCGTCCGCTCGCTTTTTACAGCTTTGTGAAGAAGCGCTGGTGTGACTTGAACGTCTCGCCAGGCTTTATCTCGCGGTAGCCCGTCACATCTGCGGGGAGGCTCAGATTCGGCGCGTCTATCATCGCCGTCATCGGCTCGGGGCAGAAGTAGTGGTTGAAGCCGCGGTCGTTCCAGATTATCCAGAACTTGTACTCGTCAGATACCTCGTAGCAGAGCTTCTTGCCGCTCGCGATGTCCTCGGCGATTACGCCGTGGAACTTCTCGTGGTCGAGCTCCGCGTACTCGCCGAAGTACATATCGTTGTCGACTACCTGCAATACGGGGCACTTGTTGCCCGTCTTGTACTCGAGGTCCCACATCGTCAGCGATTTGAGCTGCTCTGTCGGGAGACAGCGCTCGTTGAGCTCGCACTTCTTGCCTATCGGCACTGTCAGGCGGATATCCGCCTCCTTTGCGCCGTCAACGAAGGGAGCGTTTATCGCGGTGTGCGAGGCTATAGATATCGGCATCACGACGTTGGAATTGTTTGTGAAGCTGATGTTCTGCTCGAGACCGTTCTCGGAGAGCGTGAAGGTGTACTCCGCGACGAAGCGTATCGGCAGATACTGGAAGAACTCGTCGTTCTCGTCGTATACGTAGCGGGTCTTGACCCACGCGCAGTTGCCGTCGGCGTTGTGCTCCACGACCTCATGCACGCGCTTGTGGATAAAGCCGTGGATGTGGTTGTTGTAGGGAGCCTTCTCATTGACAGGGAGCTGATAAACAGCGTCCGAGGTCTTGAGCACGCCGTCTGCGAAGCGGTTGGGCAGGTAGAGCGTGGGAAGTCCCCATACCTCTGCAGACTGCCTTATCACGTCGGCGTCGTTGTCGTCGGAGTAGCGGAAGAATTCGAGACCGTTCTTGTTATCGCGGAGTCGGATAACGTTCGAGCCTATCTCGTATGCTATCAGCGCCTCATAGCCGCCTGCGGACAGCTTCACGCAGGTCATGCCCCCCCAGTTGATGAGCTGTGTTGAATTTGCCATATAGATCATTCCTTTCCTTGGAAATTATGATTATGTAAGAATCAGTAGCGCGGCTCTCTGCCGTACTTATTGGGCTCATGCTGACCGTCGAGACAGCATATCACTATCTCGTAAATCTTCAATCCGAGCGGTATGAACATTGTCCCGCTCGCAATGAACAGCATTGCCAGCCAGCCCTCGATGGATATGATATCATCGTCTATAGCACCGACTATCGCCAGGATGAAGCATATGACCACAGCCGCACTCAGTATGCTCCATAAGCCGCACACTATCGACTTTATCAGCGGGAAGGTGCCTGTTCTGCCCGTATCGTGGAAGCGCCTGTAGGTTATCGCAAGGGTCGGCAGAAAGAATGCCAAGCTTGCAATATAAGACAGACCGGGGATAACAGCATTCAGCAGCCAGCAGCATATCTTTATCAGCGTCACGAACAGGAAAGCGTACCAGTATTCGCTTCTCGTCGAGCGCGTTTTGAAGTTGACATAGTTCACGAAATAGAGCTTTATCGCCTCTCCGAAGCCGACATATTTCGGCGAATCCTTCACGCTCTCCTGCGGCTGAGCATAGCCGTATGCAGGCGGCGGAGGCGGAACGGGTGCGGGATATGCCGCGGGAACGTCCTGTTTCTCGCCGCATATCGGGCAGAATTTCGCCCCGTCGGGTATCTCATAGTTACACTTTTTGCAAATCATACAAATCCCTCTTTTTTGCGTTCCGAACCGAAAATCAGTCCATGCGGTTTTCCATATCGGTGTACTCGCGCATGGGAGATATAGCCTTGTATGCGGGACGGATTATTTTATTCGAGTTGATGAGCTCCTCAATGCGGTGAGCCGACCAGCCCGCGATTCGCGATACTGCGAAGATAGGCGTGAACAGCTCGTCGGGTATGCCGAGCATACGGTATACGAAGCCGCTGTAGAAGTCCACGTTCGCGCACACGCCCTTGTATATGCGGCGCTCCTCGGCGATGACCTCGGGAGCGAGCCGCTCGACCAGCGAATACAGCGCGAATTCGTCGTGCCTGCCCTTCTCGGAGCTGAGGCGCTCGACGAAGCCCTTGAACACCTTTGCGCGCGGGTCGGACTGCGAGTAGACGGCGTGACCCATACCGTAGATGAGTCCCGCACTGTCGAATGCCTCCTTATGCAGGAGCTTCCGCAGATAATCGCGCACCTCGTCCTCGTCCGTCCAGTCGCTGACAGCCTGCTTCATGTCGTCGAACATCATCGCGACCTTGATATTCGCGCCGCCGTGCTTAGGCCCCTTGAGCGAGCCGAGCGCTGCCGCAATGGAGGAGTAGGTGTCAGTGCCCGACGAGGACACGACGTGTACCGTGAATGTCGAGTTATTGCCGCCGCCGTGCTCGGCGTGGAGCACGAGCGCGAGGTCGAGTATGCGCGCCTCGAGCTCGGTGAAGCTCTTGTCGTGGCGGAGCATATACAGCAGATTCTCGGCAATGGAGAGCTCGGGGCGGGGGTCGTGGATGAAGAGACTGCCGCCCTCACTGCTGTACTTGTATGCGTTATAGCCGTACACCGCGAGCACGGGGAAGAGCGTGATGAGCTCTATGCACTGGCGGAGCACGTTGGGAATCGAGATATCGTTCGCCTTTTCATCGTAGGAATACAGCGCGAGCACGCTTTTTGCGAGGGTATTCATCATATTGTCGCTCGGAGCCTTCATGATGACGTCGCGTGTGAAGGAGGAGGGCAGAGTGCGGAAGTCCGCGAGGAGCTGTCTGAACTCCGTGAGCTCGTGCTCGCTGGGCATAGCTCCGAAGAGGAGGAGGTAAACGGTCTCCTCGTAGCCGAAGCGCTTCTCCTTGATGAAGCCCTCGACTATGTCCTCGACGTCTATGCCGCGGTAGTAGAGCTTGCCGTCGCCGTGATTGGGCATACCGTCGCCCATATCGAGCACCTTTATCGTGCTTATATTGGTAAGACCGGCGACAACGCCGTTGCCGTTTATATCACGGAGCCCGCGCTTGACGTCGTACTGGGTGTAGAGCTGAGGGTCTATCCTGTAGCTGTCAATAGAGCGTTCTGCGAGCTTGGTTATTTCTGGGGTTATTTCTGAGAATTTGTAATCCATTTCTTGTCGCCGTCCTTTCGCTGTACATATAGGTTGACCAAATATGTTATTATTATAATATATTTCACCAAAAATGTCAAGGACAGGTGAAGCTGTTGAGTACGATTTGTATAAACAGTACAAGTCGGAAGAGGATAATTGTTTGTTGATATGCACAAACTGAAACGTGAAAAACTATGCATATTGTACTTGACATTAAAAAATGTATATGATAAAATGCGTTATGACAGTTATTTTAGAGCCGTTAGCTGTTAGCCTTTAGCAATTAGCTTGCGGTGTCCGCTTACGCGGACATTATTTGAAATATATCGCCGTCAGGCGATACCATTAGCTAACGGCTAAAGGCTAATGGCTTTAACATAGAGACACAGAAAGGAGAACCTGATGCTCACAAAAATACTCTCACACGTCGGGAAATACTGGGTGCAGTCGGTGCTCTCGCCGATAACGATAATGGGCGAGGTTGCCATGGAGGTGCTGATACCCTACGTCATGGCGGCGATAATCAACAATGGCATAAATAACGGCGATATCGGCTACGTCGCGAGAATGGGCGGACTCATGGTCTGCATGGCGCTCGTGTCGCTCTTTTTCGGAGCCGTCGCGGGACGCTTCAGCGCCGTTGCGGCAGTCGGCTTCGCGAAGAACCTCCGCGCCGCGCTTTTCAGGAAGGTGCAGTCCTTCTCGTTCGCGAACGTGGATAAGTTCTCGACCGCGTCGCTCACGACCCGTCTCACCACCGACGTCACAAACGTGCAGAACGCCTACATGATGTTCATACGCATGGCGTTCCGCGCACCTATAATGCTGATATTCGCGCTTGTTATGGCGCTGAAGATGAACCTCCGCCTCTCGACGGTGTTCTTCTGCGCGATACCCGTCATCATCATCGGAGCGGCGCTCATACTCAGCAACGCTCACCCGCGCTTCAAGGCGATGCTCACGAAGTACGACGACATGAACGCAAGAGTGCAGGAAAACCTTATCGGCATACGCACGGTCAAGGCTTTCGTGCGCGAGGACTACGAGAAGAAGAAGTTCACCGACAACACCGAGGCTGTACGTGCGGCTCAGGTTCGCGCGGAAAAGCTGATAATCCTCTCGATGCCGCTCATGCAGATGGTCATGTACGCGAGCATAGTCGCGATACTGTGGTTCGGCAGTCACATGATAGTCGGCGGAACTATGGAGCTTGGCGACCTCACCAGCTTCATCACCTACGTCAGCCAGATACTGATGTCACTGCTCATGCTGTCGTTCCTGTTCATGATGTTCGTCATCTCGCGCGCCTCGATACAGCGTATCTATGAGGTGCTCATCGAGGAGCCCGACATCGTCTCGCCGACCGAACCCGTCAGCGAGGTAGCGGATGGCTCTGTCAGCTTCCGCGGCGTCAGCTTCAGCTACTTCAAGGACATGAACAACCTCGCGCTCGACCACATCGACCTCGATATAAAGTCGGGCGAGACCGTCGGCATCATCGGCGGTACGGGCTCGTCCAAGACCTCGCTCGTCCAGCTCATACCGCGTCTGTACGACACCACTGAGGGCGACGTCCTCGTCGGCGGAGTGAACGTCCGCGATTATGATGTGTCCGTCCTCCGCGACAACGTGGCAATGGTACTGCAAAAGAACGTGCTCTTCTCGGGCACGATAAAGGACAACCTCAAATGGGGCGACCCGAATGCCACCGACGAGGAGATACAGGACGCGTGCAAGTCGGCGTGCGCGCACGACTTCATCATGGGTTTCCCCGACGGCTACGACACCGACCTCGGACAGGGCGGCGTGAACGTCTCGGGCGGACAGAAGCAGCGCCTCTGCATCGCGCGTGCTCTGCTGAAAAAGCCTAAGATAATCATTCTCGACGACTCCACCAGCGCCGTTGACACGGCTACCGACAGCAGCATACGGCAGGCTTTTCGCGAGAAGCTCGCCGATACGACGACCTTCATCATTGCGCAGAGGATATCCTCCGTGCAGGACGCCGACCGCATCATCGTCATGGACGACGGCAGGATAACCGACATCGGCACGCACGAGGAGCTGCTTGTCAGCAGCCCCGTATACCGCGAGGTGTACGACTCGCAGCAGAAAGGAGCTGATGAATAATGCCGCCCAAAAAGGATATGAAGCCCTCGCAGAAGCCTGCGAATACGGGCAAGACGATAAAGCGCATATTCAGCTATATGTACGGATTCAAGCTCCATTTCGCGATAGTTGTGCTCGGCGTAGCGCTCAGCTCTGCGGCAGCAGTTGCGGGCAATGCCCTGCTCAGCCCCATAGTTGACAACCTCAAGGAAGCTCTCAAGGGCGGGGAGTGGGATAAGCACCGCTTCATACTCACGCTCGGCGCGATGATAGCGATATACGCGGCGGGAGCGTGCGCTACGTTCCTGTATCAGCGCATAATGCTGAAGATTTCCACGACCACGCTGAAGCGTATCCGCGACGACCTCTTCACAAAAATGGAGTCTCTCCCGATAAGCTACTTCGACAAGCACACCCACGGCGAGCTGATGTCGCTCTACACCAATGACACCGACACCCTCCGCGAGATGCTCAGCAACAGCATCGCGCAGTGTATCAGCTCCGCTATCACTATCGTGGGCGTGTTCACGATGATGATACTGTACAGCTGGCTGCTGACAATAATCGTCGTTGTCATGCTTGTGCTGATAATCATGGTCATCGGCATAGTCGGCAAGCACAGCAGCAAGGGCTTCATCGCGCAGCAGAAGGCTCTCGGCACAGCTAACGGCTACATCGAGGAATTCATCGACGGACAGAAGGTCGTCAAGGTATTCTGCCACGAGAACGCCGCGAATGAGGAGTTCGAGAAGCTCAACGAGGAGCTCTGCGCCGCTTCAACAAAGGCGCACACCTTCGCGAATATCCTCATGCCGATAATGAACAACCTCTCCTACCTCCACTACGCCGCAACGGCTATAGTCGGCGGTATAATGACGGTCAACGGCTTCGGCGGCATGACCATAGGCAAGCTGGTTTCGTATCTCCAGTTCACGCGCCAGTTCGCACAGCCGATAACGCAGGTATCACAGCAGCTCAACGCCGTCCTGACGGCTCTCGCGGGCGCTGAGAGGATATTCAATGTCATTGACGAGAAGCCCGAGGCTGACGAGGGCTACGTAACGCTCGTCCCCGCAGAGATAGGCGCTGACGGCTCAATCACCGAGGCTCCCGAGCGCACGGGCAAGTGGGCTTGGAGGCACCCGCACAAGGCTGACGGCACAGTCACCTACACCGAGGTGCGCGGCAACGTCGAGCTCGACGACGTGTACTTCGGCTACGAGCCGAACAAGACCGTCCTCAACGGCATAAGCCTCTACGCGAAGGCGGGACAGAAGATAGCGTTTGTCGGCTCCACAGGAGCGGGCAAGACCACTATCACGAACCTGATAAACCGCTTCTACGACGTCCCCGACGGCAAGATACGCTACGACGGCATCAACATCAACAAGATAAAGAAGCGCGACCTGCGCCGCTCGCAGTCGGTAGTATTGCAGGACACCCACCTCTTCACTGGCACTGTAATGGAGAATATCCGCTACGGCAAGCTCGACGCGACCGACGAGGAGGTCTACGCGGCGGCGAAGCTCGCGAATGCGGACTACTTCATCACCCACCTCGAGAACGGCTACCAGACCATGCTCACGGCTGACGGCGCTAACCTCTCGCAGGGACAGCGTCAGCTTCTCGCGATAGCGCGCGCGGCAGTCGCAGACCCGCCCGTGCTGATACTCGACGAGGCGACGAGCTCCATAGATACGCGCACCGAGGCTCACATCGAAAAAGGCATGGATTCGCTCATGGAGGGCAGAACGGTGTTCGTCATCGCGCACCGCCTCTCCACTGTAAGGAACGCGAAGGCGATAATGGTACTCGAAAACGGCAAGATAATCGAGCGCGGCGACCACAACGCTCTCATAGCGATGCACGGCAAGTATTACCAGCTCTACACGGGAATGTTTGAGCTGAGTTGATAGCTGCGCGGAGGCATTTTCCGTTTTTAGCGGGACGCCGAGGGCGGCGTCCCCTACATTGATTTGCCGTTCGCAGCTATATGCAGCTCTGCTGCAGCTGCCTGAAAATCCCGCTCTACTTGACAAATCGAGGAAATTGTGTTATAGTTTTATGGCAGAGATGTAAATCTTTAAATAAGGGGTAATATGAAATGAAAAAATTTGCTGCTGTAACAGCCGTTATCGCGGCTGCCGCAATCATCACCACAGGCTGCGGAAGCTCCAAGCTCGACGACGCTAAGCTGTCAAAGCCCGAGCCTCCCGTGCTTTATACTCAGCCGCCTACGACTCAGCCTGTTACCGAGCCCACCACCGAGAAGAAGGAGAAGTCTCTCGAGGAGCGCGTTGTTGACAAGCTCAGCCCTGTAACATGGGACTACGACGAGCAGACCTTCGCCGTAAAGACCGTTGGAAACGATGAATTCGGCTATATACAGATACCCGAGGACTGGTTCCTCGATGAGGATTTTGCGGCGCTCTCCGACGATATCATCACCTACGAGAACGAGCCCTATATCCTCAACGGCAACTACGCTATGGACTCGATGATAATGGATAAGTGTGACGCCGATATGGCTCATTCAAAAGTCGAGAGCATTCTCCGTGAGGCTGAGTCGGATCAGAGCGTGACCGAGGTCGCTTATGAGTATCCCGAGGTAGACGGCAGAGAAGCTGTGTTCATCGAATTCAAGTATGATGATCTCAACAAGCTCAGGTATACGCTGCTCATCGGAAATGAGGAGCAGACCGTTATGCACGTCATTACCTATGAGTCGAGCAATCCGAAGGTAGTTGACCTCCTCAGGACCTTCACGAGAGAAGCTCCCGAGGGTATGTCCACCGATACGACAGGCACTGGCGACTCCACCGCTACTACCACATCTGGCACAGGCACGGACACAGACACAGATACCTCGTCAGATACGACCACTACCGCTACAACTACCGAGGCGGCAGGCTAAAAAGCAAAAGGCATAAGGAAGAACGGCTTCCTTATGCCTTTTTTAATTGAACATAGAACAGTGAAGAGTGAATGATTGCGGCATCGCCTTGCGGCGATAGTTTTTAAATCGGACACAGCTGTTCACTATTAACCGAAAGGGCTTGACAGAAAACCTGTCAAGCCCTCGTTTCTTATTCTGCTATGCCTGAAATCGTGAAGTTGACCTCAACGTTTGTCCAGCCGTCGGCGAAATCGTCGGGGTTGACTGCCTGCGGCGAGTAGTCGCCGATGAAGCTCGCGGCTGTTGCGGAGTCGCCGTCGCCCTCGTAGAGCTTGCCGTCAGCAGAGCGCGCGTCCTTCGGTATGCTGTCCTTGGACACCCACTGGTTGTAGAGGTTGGCTCTTGTCTCGTGTCCGTCGTCGGAGGAGGTATAGGGCTTGCCATCGAGCGTGAGCTCCTTGCCGTCGACCTTAACGGAGTTGACCGTGATGACAGCTCCGGGGAACTTGTCCTCGCCGTCCTTTATCATGACCGCCATGAACTGGAGTCCGCTGGGCACGTACTGGTCGTCGGGCGAGCCTGTGGTATCGTAGCGGAAGCCCTTAGTATCGGCGGTAACGCTTACTGTATAGTCTCCGTTGCCTGTTATGGTCGGAACGCCCGCATTGTAGGTGAGATAGTCCTTGGTCGGGTCGTCTCCGCCCCAGTACTGTATCCACCACTGACCGTCAACGATAGCGAGGTAGGCGTCGCCCGACTGAGCAACTACTGTGTCCTCGAAGTCGATGTCCTCGGCGCTGATCGCGGAGGGCTCGGTGATAGCCTCAGCTGAGGGAGCCTCCGTGGTCGCCTCGGTCGCGGGAGCGGTGGTAGCCTCCTGCTTGGAGCTTTCGCCCTTGTCTCCGCAGGAAGCGAAGGCTCCGCAAACCATGGCGGACAGGAGCATACAAGCGATGAACTTTTTCATAGTGATGACCTCTTTCATTCGGATTTTTACAGCTCCGCGCCGAAGCAGAGGGTGGCGCGGACTGCATACACTATTATCATACACAATTTCCCGAAAAAAAGCAAGGTGCTATATTCACAAAGTTTGGGGTCTGCAATGGTGAGTATTGCCACATTTCGGCATAAGCGGGCTTCATAAAATCAGCTTAAAGCACAGGTTGACCGCCATGCATAGCAGAGCTCCCGCCGCGGTCGGGAGGGCGAAGCTCAGTGCCGTCCATTTGAGACTGCCCGTCTCCTTGCGTATGGTCATGCAGGTCGTCGCGCACGGGAAGTGGAACATCGTGAAGATGAGCATACACATGGCAGTGCGCATATCCCAGCCGTTCGCGGTCAGCAGGTCGCGGAGCTGAGCCGTGTCGCCGAGCTCGACGAGACTGCCGTCCGCGAGGTACGCCATGAGGATTATCGGCACGACTATCTCGTTCGCGGGGAAGCCGAGCACGAATGCGAGCAGTATCACGCCGTCGAGCCCCATGAGCTGACCGAGCGGGTCGAGTGCTCCCGAGGCGAGCGAGAGCAGAGTTTCGCCAGATATGCGGACGTTTGCCATGAGCCATATCAGCAGTCCGCACGGTGCGGCAGCCGTACACGCCCTGCCGAGGACGAACACGGTGCGGTCGAGGAGCGAGCGCACCAGCACCTTCCCGACCTGCGGGCGGCGGTACGGCGGGAGCTCCAGCGTGTACGAGGACGGCGCGCCGCGGAGCACGGTCGCGGAGAGGAGCTTTGATGTCAGCAGGGTCATCGCCACACCGCAGAGCAGGACAAGTCCGAGCGCACCGCCCTGCAAGACGGGGGCGAGAGCTCCGCCCGACGCCGCGAAGAACATCGTGATAACGGCTATGATAGTGGGAAATCTGCCGTTGCAGGGGACGAGGCTGTTCGTGATGACAGCTATCAGCCTCTCGCGCGGGGAGTCGATGATGCGGCAGCCCGTAACTCCGCACGCATTGCACCCCAGCCCCATTGACATCGTTATCGCCTGCTTGCCGCACGCTCCCGCGCACCTGAAGCAGCCGTCGAGATTGAACGCGATTCGCGGCAGATAGCCCATGTCCTCCATGAGCGTGAACAGCGGGAAAAATATCGCCATAGGCGGCAGCATGACCGATATCACCCACGTCAGCGTGCGGTATATCCCCTGCACGAGCACGCCCTCGAGCCAGTCGGGAGCTCCCGCGCGGTGAAGTCCCGCTGTCATGAGGTCGCCCCCACTGTCGAAGAGCGCGGAGAGCAGCTCCGAGGGATAGTTCGCGCCGACCACGGTCAGCCACATGACGAGCAGAAACAGCCCGAGCATGACGGGAATGCCAGTTGTGCGGCTGAGGAATATGCGGTCGAGGAGGCGGTCGCGTCTGTAGGGCTCGGCGGAGGAGTAGGTGACGACCTCCGCGGCGATGTCGGCGGCAAGCTCCGTAAATGCCGATATCACGGTGTCTGCGATGTGCTCGCCGCAGTAGCCCGCCTCCCCGAGTCGCGACATCAGCTCAGCGAGCCTGTCGCCGTCCTGAACGCTGATAGCGCCGTGTTTTTCGGCTTCGGTCACGAATCCGCGGTCGCCCTCCATGAGCCGAAGAGCCGCCGCCCTGCGCAAGTTCCCGTCCATGAGCTCTGCCAGCTCAGCCGCCGCGTCCTCTATTTCCTGCGGGAGCTTCACGCGTATCGGAACAGGCGGAGTATCGGCGTTTGCGACCTTGTGTACAGCCTCGCGCAGCTCCGCCAGACCGATGCCGCTGCGGGCTGCCGCCGCCACCACGGGGACCCCGAGCCGCTCCGATAGCTTATCCGTGTCGACGGCGATTCCCTTCCGAGAGGCTTCGTCGATGAGGTTGACGCAGACGACCGTCCGCGGGATGACCGATATCACCTGCAATGCGAGGTTGAGGTTGCGCTCGAGGCAGGACGCGTCGCAGACCACGACAGCCGCCTCGGCGCCGCCGAAGCAGATGAAATCGCGGGCGACCTGTTCCTCCGCGGAGCCCGCGCGCAGGGAGTAGATACCTGGGATATCGGCGAGCGTGTAGCGTGTTCCCGCGTGGGAGTAGCTGCCCTCGGCGCAGGTGACGGTCTTGCCTGCCCAGTTGCCCGTGTGCTGTTTAGCGCCCGTCAGAGCGTTGAAAACGGTCGATTTTCCGACGTTCGGGTTGCCTGCCAGCGCCACAAGAATGCTTTTTTCTTCCATATTATCACCCCATTCCCTCTATTCTATGTGGGAGCGGAGCGGATAATGACGGTGGGAGACAACTCAGAAAAGCGGCTGCGCGGGGACATCTTCCGTTCCGAACAAACTGCCGCGCAAAACCGAAAGTTTCGCTCAAGCCTTTCCAAACAAGGGCGCTGCCCTTGACCCGCCAAGGACTCTGTCCTTGGATTCTGCTGGGGCGGCTGAACAGCCCGTCCCCTCTGTCGCTTCGCGACATCTCCCCACACTGTGGGGAGTCACCCCTGACCCCATATTTCGTTGCCGCTCGCAAGCTCGCTCAGTCTGTACAAACGGCTCAGTCTGCTTTCGGCGGGGAACAATTTGTAGAGGCAAGCAGTTTATGCTTAAATCATATAACAATCTCCGTCGCCTTGAAATAAAGATTAAATCATTTAATTATCAATCAAAAAGAATTATCCGTACTACAGGAGCATATAATATAGCAATGAGTTCTCATTATTCTCTGACAAATTTCTGTTTTTGGCGGCATTATTGCCGCCGTTTTTCTTTTTGGCGATTGTTCCACGTGAAACAACTGTATACGGTACAAAGACGAATGTGCGTGCAACGCGTACAGCAACTTGTGAGATTTTGGAAGAAGCGAGCGGCGTTCAACTAAAAAGCGGCACGTGCAAACACTTCAAAAGCGCATTTTTGTAACTATTTTTGTTGATAAAGCACAAAAACAGGTACACGCAATTGTGTGAATATACAAAGTTTCAAAATTTTTCGTGTTTTTCCTCGCCGAAAATCACTTATATATGATACTATAATCATGTCTACCTAAAAGGAGGCTTTTTATGAAAGAATACATTGCTTTATTTGCCGCCGCGGCAATGCTCTGCGGGCTGTGCTCCTGCGAGGACAAGCCCGACGTCAGCGAGCCCGACGGCGACGTCACAATTGCCGCCGTCACCGAGGCTGAGACAGAGCCGCCATACGTCGAGCTGACCGAGGCGGACTTCACCCCCGTGAAGGTCGCATACAGCGACGCCGCGGGAGATGCGCCCGTATCGCTGAAGACTCTCGACCTGAGCGGCATCGGCTTCGGCACGGAGATGTCGCCGTGCAAGGCTCCCGAGGTGCGCGGCAGGAGACGCACGCCTGAGTATTACGACGAGGAAATGCAGAGGAAGTACGAGGAAGCCCTCCAAAAGCTCATAGATTCGCCGTGTGAGGGCTTCTGCGAGGGCGTGTACTTCCACGCGGGAAAGGTCTTTTTCAAGGTCAATTACGACGACCTCTGCGGTCAGCACTATATGGAGCTTTTCTGCTATGACCCCGAGAGCGAGAAGTGCGAAAAAGTCCTGAATACCGAGCGCACAGGGCGCTTCAACGATGTGACATTCCTCGACGGCGACCTCTATTTCGCGATGGTATACGACAACTTCAACGACACCTACGATACGGCTGTATATCGCTATAAAATCGCAAGCGGTGAATGTTCGGAGCTGTTCACGCGGGAGGGGCTCGCGCGCGGTGATGCCGACAGCTTTCGCTTCTTTGCAGCAGGCGGAGAGCTTATTTTCCTCGAAGGGAAGGACAGATACTCCGATTCTCCGACGTATAAAGTGTACTCCGTGGATATAAACAGCGGCGGGCTGACCGAGCTCTTGTCTACAGAGCGCTGTATTTCGTGGATAAAGGAGAGCGAGAACGGCTTCCTGATACGCTTTGAGAGGCAGGACGGTGAATGCTCGTTATTAGAGTATGACCGCGCGAGCGGCGAGTTCCGCGAAACCGATACAGAGCCGCCCCTTGAATACTGCACCTGCGAGGGCATTCCCGCTGAGGTGACAGGCGGCGACTTTTCGACTCCTATCACCGTGAAAACGCAGTATTACACGGTCGAGACCGAGCTGACGGACGGCAGTATCTACGTATGGGAGGACTGCTTCTCCGTCGTCACCACCGACCGCGACCGCCGCTCCTGTATGTATACATACGATATTGCGAGCCGCGAGTGCCTGAAAATGACGTTCAACAAGTTCGATATCAGCTTTGTGGAAAAGGCGGGAGACGGCGTCCTGATAGGCACTCGGGAGGGTATGAACGACCCGATAAGGGTGTATTACGTGCTCCCGAAGCTCGGCATACAGTACCTCATCACCGAGGGCGATATGCTTGAAAGCTCCTGTGACGGCGATATCACGTATGTTCTCTCGTTCGATACGGAGAGCAGCGACAGCAAAACCCGGGCAGATATGGTCGGGTACTTCACATCGGAGCGTATGACTCCCGATAAGCTGTTCATCATCGGGAAATAAGGCGTAGGGGCGCATTACAGCAAAGCTGCATATAGCATCACGATCCAAATCAAAGATTTGGTGTGCTGCTTATCCGTGCGCCCGCAAACGGCTAAATAATGACGGGCGAGCGGAACGTCGTAACTTACAGAAAAGGAGAAATATCATGAAAAAGACAATAGCATTTTTTGCCGCAGTAACACTGCTCGCGGGATTGTGCTCCTGCGAGGACAAGCCCGATGTCAGCGAGACCGACGGCGAGGTCACGACCGCTGTCACCGAGGAGGCAACTGAGCCGCTATATCTCGAGCTGACCGAGGCTGACTTCGAGCCTGTAGATATCCGCTACGAGGTCATTGAGGGCGAGCCTCCCGCGGGACTGCACTCCGCAGACCTCAGCGGCATCGACTTCGGAGAGCGGCTCTCGCCGTGCAAGGCTCCCGAGGTGAGGGACAGCTACGGCAACAGAAGCTACATAGACGACGCCGACCCCGAATGGGTGAAAAGCCGCGATGAGACACTGCAAAAAATCGCCGATACACCGTGCAAAGGCTTTGTGGACAGCAGCGTACTCATCGGCGGGACGTACTATTTAGCGATGAATTACGACGACCTCTGCGGCAGTCATGACTCGTCGCTCTACGCCTATGACATCGCGTCGGGCGAGTGCAGAGAGCTCGTCACGCACACGGGGCTCGACTACAATGGCTGCTTCGACTGTCTCATTGACGCGGGCGGCAAGCCGACCTACGTCGACTACAGAACAGACACAGAGAACGGCGGCATGAAGTCCGTTGTCTTATCCGTTGACCCCGACAGCGGCAGTGAGCACGAGATATGCGAGACGAGCGGGTTCGTGTGGTGGATGAAGCCGAGCGAAAAGGGCTTGCTCCTGTACAAAAACGAGGGGACGCCTGTTGCGGACGAAACCGAGGGGTACGACCTCTCGCAGGAGGTCGTCAACACCGTTGTGGAGTACGACCTCGAAAAAGGGGAGTTCGGCACGGCTGAGGTCAACGAGGCGGGCGTTCCTGGCGTGCTATCCGCGGAGTGTGACGGAGTCCCCGCGGAGATAGCGGGCGGCTTCGACGGCGAGAAATACTCCCCCATTACCGTGAAAACGCAGTATTACACGATATCGACCGATATCAACTACGCGACCAGCATTTTCACGTGGCGGGACAAGCTCTGCATCATCAGCATTGAGGGCGTCAGCGGCAGCTGGATGTACACCTACGATATCACCAACCGCGAGCGCCTGAAGATGAAGTTTGAAGGCTACGGCGGAGCGGATATCCAGCAGACAAACGACGGCCTGCTGGCGTTTGTGCGCTCCAACGACTACGGCGGCAGCGCTGACAGCAACGCCACGCGCCAGCACGTTATCAAGCTCTACTACATCATTCCCACCCTCGCAGTGGAGTACCGCTTCGGAGAGTGCGATGATTACCTGCAAACTGACCTCAGCACGGCAGCGGACAAGTCCGCGTATATCCTGACCCTGAAAAGCCTCGGGAACGAGTTCCGTGCGAGCGGTATATACGTCGGCTACGACCCGACAAACAGGAACGTTCCCGACAAGCTGTACTGGTTCGATACGGAGTAAGGGACGAGGTGCGGGGACGCAGACAGAGCTGTCCGCGGCTCGCGTACAAGCGTATTTACTAAAAACACAACGGAACTTACCGCTAAATTTGGCGGTCTGTCAATAGATTTTCCCCATTTTTTGGAGTATAATTGATATTGTCACTTTAATATCAATAATCCCGAAAGAGGTTTTTTCTATGGCTTATAAAGTAGTAAAATTCGGCGGAAGCTCCCTTGCTGACGCCAATCAGTTCAGAAAGGTCGCCGCTATCATCAAGTCCGATGACAAGCGCCGCTTTGTTGTGCCGTCCGCACCCGGCAAGCGCTTCTCCGACGATATCAAGGTCACGGATATGCTCTACAAGTGCTGCGAGCTCGCAGGCAGCGGAGTCGACTTCTCCGACGACCTAAAGATGATAAAGGACCGCTACAACGGCATAATCTCCGAGCTTGGCATGGATATGTCCCTCGACGAGGAGTTCGCAACGATAGAGCGCGAGCTCAAGGCACGTCCCGCAAAGGACTACGCGGCAAGCCGCGGCGAGTACCTCAACGGCAAGGTGCTTGCGAAGTACCTCGGCTTCAACTTCGTTGACGCCGCTGACGTTATCGTGTTCAACACCAAGGGCAATCTTCTGCTCGAGGAGACAGTAAAGGCTACCCGCGAGCGCATCAAGGGACTCGAAAACGCCGTTATCCCGGGCTTCTACGGCAGGACAACGGAGGGCGTCATCAAGACCTTCTCGCGCGGAGGCTCGGACGTAACGGGCTCGATCATCGCGAACGCCGTAAGAGCTGACATCTATGAGAACTGGACGGACGTTTCGGGCTTCCTCGTAGCTGACCCCCGCATAGTCGACAAGCCCGACGTCATCGAGACGATAACCTACCGTGAGCTCCGCGAGCTCGCGTATATGGGCGCTTCCGTGCTCCACGAGGACGCTATTTTCCCCGTGCGCTCGGCAGGCATACCGATAAATATCCGCAACACCAACGCTCCCGAGGATGCGGGCACGATGATAGTCTCCAACGACCACGATTTCAGCAAGGAGTCGCTCGGACACACTATCACGGGCATCGCGGGCAAGAAGGGCTTCAGCTCCATCAACATCGAAAAGGCGATGATGAACAACGAAATGGGCTTTGGTCTGAAGGTGCTGAAGGTGCTCTACGACAACGGTCTCTCGTTCGAGCATATGCCCTCGGGTATCGACACCATGAGCATCACCCTCGAGACTGCGAAGCTCGAGCCTGTCCGTGACAAGGTCATTGCGGAGCTCCGCCGCGAGGTCGAGCCCGACCACATCGACGTCGAGGACGGTCTTGCTATCCTCGCAGTAGTCGGCAGACGCATGAAGAACACCCGCGGTACGGTTGCGCGTGTATTCGCGGCAATGGCTCACGCGAGGATAAACGTAAAGCTCATAGACCAGGGCTCGAGCGAGCTCAACGTCATCATCGGCGTCAGCGAGAACGACCTTCCCGAGGCGATACGCCGCATTTATGATATGTTCATCAACTCCGAGAAGCAGTAACAGCGTACAGATATTGCATATTCATTAATAGTATTGCAGACAGTCCCGAAAGCGTGAGCTTTAGAGTGCTTCCCTTAGCGGAATTTGTGGGCTACCGAGCCGTAAATCTACGGTACATATTCGGTATCCTGCGAAACCGCCAAAGGGGGCTCCCCTTTCGGGACTGTTTTTGTTATAGGGTTTGCTTATATGCAACGATAATCCTTTCGTATTGGACAAATACCTATGGGTATGGTATGATTAGTTCATCGAAGAAAACAGGAGTGATGAAAATGAAATCATACAGACAAATCACCAATTCGGAGCGAATGCGATGTCGCTGAAACGAATCAATACCCACTTATTTAATATGAAATGCGAAAGGTGATAATCATGAATAACAGGAAAAGAATAATAGCTATACTCGCAGCGCTTCCGCTGCTCACAGGCTGCGGCGCCTTCAATACCGCTACAGAGAGCAGCTCCGAGCCGAGCACGGCTGCGGTATCCCACGCAAACGATGCTGCGGACGACTGCTGCAAGGACAGCACCAAGGACTGCTGCACGGAGCCTGCCGACTGCTGCGGAGACGACGCAGCGGCTGCTCTCGGCAAGCCTGAAAAGACAGACATCAACATTGGCTATCTCAACTCTACGGCGCATCTGCTCGCGTTCGTAGCTGCCGAGGAAGGCTACTTCAAGGAAGAGGGACTGAATGTAACGCTCACTCAGTTCTCGAGCGCCTCCGAGCTCGTAAACGGACTTGAGTCCGACAAACTCGATGTAGCCTTCATCGGCTCGGTGCCGACACTCACATTCGCGAGTCAGGGACATGAGATATCCGTTTTCGGCGGAGCGATGACCAACGGTCACGGCTACGTCATAAAGCCCGAATTCACTGACAAGGACGAGGCAGGCGTGGAGGTCCTCAAGGGCAGGAACGTCGCTTCAGTCAAGAACAGCGTACAGGACGCGGAGCTCCAGATACTTCTCCGCGACGCGGGCATAGAGATAGGCGAGGGCGCAGACAAGGTCAACATCGTCTACTTCGACAGCCAGAAGGACGCATATGCAGCGCTCCTCAACAAGAACATAGACGCAGCCTCGGCATACTCGCCGTACACCTCGCTCGCTAAGTCGCAGGGCTACAAGGTAGTTTACTACTGCGCACACGAGAAGGCACTCGAGAATCAGCCGTGCTGCCGTCAGGTAGCCAAGACAGCGGCGCTCAGCAGCAATCCCAACACATACACAGCTCTTGAGCGTGCGTTCATCAAGGCATATCGCTTCACACAGACCGACCACGAAAAGACGGTCAAGGACGTAAAGAAATACATCAACATTGAAGAGGATTTCATCGACACAGAGGTTTACGGCGGCTACAGCGTATCGAGTCCCGACCCTGACAAGAAGGGAACGGTAACGCTCAAGGAGACTATCGTAGAGCTCGGCTACACGGACGACTTCGACATAGAGCCCCATTACAATACGGACATCTACAAGAAGGCGCTCGACAGCATTTTAGCTGAGGGCAGCGATGACATCTACGCATCACTAAAGGAGCATTTTGATGACTACGAATAAGATAGAGATAAAGGACCTCACCGTCAACTACATAGAGAACAAGCGCAGCTTCAACGCGCTGCACGATGTCTCCTTCGGAGTTGGCAGAGGTGAGTTCGTCAGCGTCGTCGGAGCGAGCGGCTGCGGCAAGTCCACGCTTCTGAGCGTGCTCGAGGGGCTTTACGCCCCCGCGGGCGGCTCGGTGCAGATAGACGGCAAGGAGCTTCACGGCACAGGCACAGAAAGAGGAGTGGTGTTCCAGCACTACTCCCTCTTCCCGTGGATGACGACAAAGAAGAACATCGAGTTCGGTATCAAGCAGTCGCGCCGCGGGATAAAGCGCGGTGAGCGCGAGAAGATAGCGGACGAATTCCTGAGGAAGGTCGGACTTGCAGAGTTCGGCGGGAAATATCCCTCACAGCTCTCGGGAGGAATGCAGCAGCGTGCGGCTATCGCGCGGGCACTCGCGATGAACACGGAGATACTCCTCATGGATGAGCCGTTCAGCGCTATCGACCCCAAGAACCGCATAATCCTTCAGGAGCTCCTGCTCAAGCTGTGGGAGGGCGACGGCACAGAGGAGCGCAAGACGGTCGTATTCGTAACTCATGATATTGACGAGGCTATCCTCCTCTCGGACAAGATAGTCGTTCTGACAGCTCACCCGGGAACGGTGAACGAGGTCGTGAACGTACCGTTTGAGCGTCCGCGAAACCGCGCAGACCTCGTGAAAACGGACGAGTACGGCAAGTTCCGCAGCCGCATACTCTCGCTGCTGAACAATGACGTAGCCGAGCGTATCGGCGGAGACGAGGTGGTACTATGACGACGAAAAAGCGATATCTCCGCGTGACGCATCTGCTGTTCATTGTATTGCTGCTGATACAGCTCATACCCGACAAATCGACGAATCCTACTTTCACAGGCGCACTCATCGCCTTTGCGGCAGGCTTGGAGCTCATCGCGTTTATTGCCTCAACATTTATAAAGAAGGAGCAGGGACTTGCTCTGCTGCTCGATATCGTGGGCTTTATCTACGTGCTGCTCGGCGTATGGTCGCTCGCGACGGCAAAATTCAACGTACTCAATCCGCTGCTCTTCCCCGCTCCCGGCGAGGTGATACACCAGTTCGCGGAGGACAAACAGCAGATACTCATCAACATCGGCAGCTCGCTCGGCACAACGCTGGCAGGCTTCCTCATCGCGGTAGCAGTCGCAGTCCCGCTCGGACTTTTCATCGGCTGGAGCGCAAGAATAGGCAGTGCCGCGACCTACATAACAAAGTTTTTCAGCTCGATACCTCCGATAGTCTATATCCCCTACGGTATCGCACTTCTCCCGACGTTCAAATCCGTGTCGGTATTCGTAATTTTCCTCGCAACGTTCTGGCCTGTATTTGCAGGAACGATGAGCGGCGTGCTCGGCGTGGACAAGAGGATAATCGACTCCGCGAAGGTGCTCAACGTCAGCAAGCCCGAGATGCTGTTCAGCGTTATTCTTCCCGCGTCATTACAGCAGATATTCCTCGGCTGCAATCAGGGACTGAGCGTATCGTTCATACTTCTCACATCTGCGGAGATGATAGGTGCCCGCGACGGAATGGGCTACTACGTAAAATACTACTCCGATTTCGGAGACTACACACGAACCATTACAGGACTGCTCGTTATCGGCATTGTAGTAATCGCCGTGACATTCCTGTTCAACAAATTGCAGTCACATCTGCTGAGGTGGAAAAGATGATACGAATGTATATACGAATGTGTAAGCGAAGCCAAAAATCTGCATAAGGATTTTTGGCTTCTTTATTTTTGCGTGAACAAAAATGATAGACTGTCTATAACCCTGACGTTACGTCATAGCTTGACTTTAAAAAATGACACAGTCTTTTTTCTGCGGGCTGATGTGGGCATCAGCCCCTACAATTCGGGTATTTCTCATTATTATTTGTAGGGAACGCCGCCCTCGGCGTTCCGCGGAGAATTTTTTCGTTCTGCAACCATGACGTTACGTCATAGTTTGGAACGCCCAAAATGTGAAATGGCGTAAAATTGCGGTCGGGCGGAACTTGCCCCCGCATGGTTTTGCATATTTTTACAAAGTCTATGTAAATTATAGGGAATTTCTATAACTATCGCCGAATATAGTTGTAGGCTATTGACATTTCAATAGGGAAATGCTATAATACATACAGTTCCGATAGGAATACAATGAATAGAAAGGAAGTGCTGAACATGAGAGCAAATATGATGTGGTGTTGTATGTGTAATATGGCTAAGATACGTGTTCTGCGCGCTTGTGCTCAGCGATGTTGCGACTTCTCCTGAACGTCACCGAGTATACCTTTATGCGTGGGATGCGTAAGCGTTCTGCGCATTTTTTTATGGAAGGGATAAGTTTCTATGGTCAATGAAAGAGAAAGCGTAACGGCTAAGATATGCGCATTCGTGAGGGCATGGCACTCGAACAGGTCACGCGAGAAGATATTCGACGACTACCTCGCCTACGACTTCATGGGCAGGGAGGAGTACGACAGCATATACGAGCTCATCAGCAACGAGCTCGGCGGCTCGGAGCGGCTCTCCCGCGAGGAGACGGAGCTCCTGATAAACGAGTATTTCGCTCCGATACCGCTGTCGAGGATACACTTCAACGAGGTCAGGCTCGCGGACTTTGCCGCTGAAAACGGGAAGATACAGTACGTGATATGCGGCGCGGGCTCGGACACATTTTCGTTTCGCAATGCGAACGACAACATCGAGGTCTTCGAGATAGACCACCCCGACACTCAGCGCTACAAGCTCGAAAAGATACGCGAGCTCGAGTGGAATATCCGCAAAAACGTCCACTTTGTACCCGTCGACTTCGAGAAGGAGCGAATGTGCGACAAGCTCATCGCGGCGGGCTTCGACCCGACAAAAAAGACGTTTTTCAGCATTCTCGGCGTGTCATACTACCTCACGCTCGACGTCTTCACAGATACGCTGAGGCAGATGTCGGAGCTGTCATCGCTCGGGAGCGAGGTCGTATTCGACTACCCGATAAAGACGGGCGATTTCCCGCAGAGAGTCACACAGCTCGAGGAGATAACGGCACAGCTCGGCGAGGTGATGCGCGGCGGCTTCGACTACAACGAGGTATCGCGTGCGCTGTACTCGCTCGGCTTCCAGATAGATACGTATATGCCGCCCGCGAAGGTGCAGAAGGAATACTTCGACGGCAGAGCAGACGGCATGAGAGCATTTGAAAATGTGAGCCTGATATCGGCATCCTACACCGCAGGCTACGATTACGAATAAAGCCATTAGCTATCAGCCATCAGCCATTAGCTTGCGGTGTCCGCAGACGCGGACAAATCTGAAAATATCGCCGTCAGGCGATACTATTAGCTAACGGCTAAGGGCTAAAGGCTAACGTCTCAATACAAAAGGAGAATAATTATGAGCTATAATAATACAGAAACAGCACTTATACACGGCGGAATTTCCATTGACGAGCGCACGGGCGCAGTCAATATCCCGATATACCAGACCTCGACCTACAAGCAGGATGGTCTCGGCAAGATGCGCGGCTACGAGTATTCGCGCACAGGCAATCCCACCCGCGAGGCGCTCGAAGCGCTGATAAACGACCTCGACGGCGGCGTCGCGGGCTTCGCATTCGGCTCGGGCATGGCGGCTCTGACAGCAGTGCTCAGCCTCCTCCACAGCGGCGACCGCGTGCTCATCTCGAGCAACGTCTACGGCGGCACATTCCGCCTCCTCGACAAGGTATTCGACCACTTCGGCTTCACATACACCATTGCCGATACGACTGACCCCGCCGCCTACGAGAGCCAGATAACCGACGACGTGAAGGCTGTCGTCATCGAGAGCCCCGCAAATCCGCTGATGACAGTCACCGATATCAGAGCGATAGCGGACGTCTCGCACAGGCACGGTCTGCTCGTCATCGTGGACAACACCTTCATGACTCCCTATTTGCAGAAGCCCCTCGCGCTCGGTGCGGACATCGTCGTGTACAGCGCGACGAAGTACCTCGGCGGTCACAGCGACGTCGTCGCGGGACTTGCCGTAGTCAGCACGAAGGAGCTCGCCGACAAGATTGCCTTCATTCAGAATTCCACGGGCGGAGTCCTCGGACCGTTTGACTCGTTCCTGCTCATACGCGGCATAAAGACGCTCGCGGTGCGCATGGACAGACACGTCGAGAATGCGCAGAAAGCGGCTGAATTCCTCGCCGCGCACAAGGCGGTCAAGAACGTCTACTACCCAGGGCTTGAGAGCAGTCAGGGCTATGAGGTCAACCGCAGACAGGCGAAAAACGGCGGTGCAATGATATCGTTCGAGCTCCGTGAGAATTACAATATCCGCCGCTTCTTCGAGAGCCTCGAGCTCGTTTCGCTCGCGGAGAGCCTCGGTGGCGTGGAGTCCCTCGTATGCCACCCCGCAACGATGACTCACGCCTCTATTCCCGCTGATATCCGCAAAAAGGTCGGCATCACGGACGGACTCATCCGCCTGTCGGTGGGCATTGAGAGCATTGACGACATTCTCGCGGACATCGCGCAGGCTATTGAGAAAGCGGAGGTAAAGTGATGAACTACTATGATTCGATGCAGGCGCTCATCGGCAGTACGCCGCTGGTGAGACTCGGAAATATCGTACAGAATGAAGGCGTGAACGTGTTCGCGAAGCTGGAGCTGTGGAATCCGTCGGGAAGCGTCAAAGACCGCACGGGACTGTATATGCTCAACGACGCAGAGAAGCGCGGCTTGCTGAAAAAGGGCGGCACTATCGTAGAGGCGACTGCGGGCAATACGGGGCTTGGCATAGCCTTCGCGGCGCTCAACCGCGGTTACCGCATAATCTTTGTTGTCCCGACTAAGTTCTCGGCTGAAAAGCAGGCTCTGCTGCGTGCTCTCGGTGCAGAGGTCATCAACACTCCACGCGAGAAGGGAATGCTCGGAGCTGTCGCAAAGGCGGAGGAGATAAAGGCGCAGATACCCGATTCCATCTCGCTGGAGCAGTTCAAGAATCAGAGCAATCCGCTCGCCCACTATGAGACTACGGGACGCGAGATATACGAGGCTCTCGACGGTCACATCGACTATGTCGTTGCGGGAGCGGGAAGCGGCGGCACCTACACGGGCATTCTCCGCTATATAAAGGAGCGCGTGCCGACTGCGAAGGGCATACTCGCTGACCCCGTCGGCTCGACTATGGGCGGCGGCGAGCACTCCGACTACAATATCGAGGGCATCGGCAACGATTTCATCGCCGAGACTATGGATATGTCGCTCGTTGACGGCGTCATCAAGATGAACGACGATGAGGCGTTCAGCACAGCGCGGCTTCTCGCGAAGACCGAGGGCATTATCGCAGGCTCGTCCTCGGGAGCGGCTATGGCGGCGGTGCTCAAGCTCGTCGAGAGCGGCGCAAAGGGCAACATCGTGACGGTCTTCCCCGACCGCGGCGACCGCTATTTCAGCACGGGGCTTTACGATTAAATCAGCCCGCCAATAAACAAATAACCTATAGCGACGCATTGTAGGGAACGCCGCCCTCGGCGTTCCGCCCAGTAGGGGCGGATATCATCCGCCCGCAATATACGAAAAATCTGTAGGGGACGGCGTCCTCGACGTCCCACACGAAAAAAGGTGATTATCTCGTTCGCAAACAATTCACTGGATTGTTTGCGAAGGGCAGATTCTGTATATAAGTGAATGTTTCGCCGTCATAGACGGCGACCAAGGGCGCTGCCCTTGGAACCCGCCAAGGACGCCGTCCTTGGAACCTGCGGGGTGACTCCCCACAGTGTGGGGAGATGTCGCGAAGCGACAGAGGGGACGGGCTGTTCAGCTGCCCTCGACCCGCAAGCCTTTGAAAAGGCTTGAGCGAAACTTTCGGTTTCGCGTTCAACTTTATTCAAAGCGGAAGCAATCTCCGCGCGGCATTTTTCCCACCCCGACCAAAGAATGTGAGGTAAACTATGACACTACAGCAGCTCAAATACATACTCGCTATCTCCGAGACGAGCTCCATGAACAAAGCAGCGGAGCAGCTCTACGTCTCGCAGCCGTCGCTGTCTGCGTCGGTACAGGAGCTCGAGCGCGAGATAGGCATTAAGATTTTCAACCGCAGCGGTCGTGGCGTCACGCTCACCAACGACGGCGCGGAGTTCCTGCAATACGCGCGGCAGGTGGTCGGACAGTTCGACGTCCTCGCCGAGAAGTACATCGGCAAGGGCAATGTCAAGAAGAAGTTCGGCGTCTCCACGCAGCACTACTCCTTCGCGGTCAAGGCGTTCGTTGAAATGGTCAAGAAGTTCGACACCGCCGAGTACGAGTTCGCAGTCCGCGAGACAAAGACCGCCGAGGTCATCAGCGACGTCGCGACTCTCCGCAGCGAGATAGGCATAATCTACCTCAACGACTTCAACCGCAAGTCGATAACGAAGCTCCTGCACTCGAGCGGACTGGAGTTCCACACGCTGACGAAGTGCAAGCCCTACGTCTACCTGTGGAAGGGTCACCCGCTCGCAAATGAGAAGAAGATAACCTTTGAGCAGCTCGCGGACTACCCCTGCCTCTCGTTCGAGCAGGGCGACAACAGCACCTTCTACCTCGCGGAGGAGCTCCTCAGCACTGCCGACTATCAGCGTACTATCAAGGCTAACGACCGCGCGACGATGCTCAACCTCATGATAGGACTGAACGGCTACACGCTGTGCTCGGGCATCATCTGCGAGGAGCTCAACGGCTCGGACTACATCGCCGTGCCCTTCGAGGACGACTCCGACGAGATAATGGAGATAGGCTATATCACGCTGAAAAACGTGATACTCAGCGAAATGGCTGAGATATACATCAAGGAGATAAAAGCCTACCTCAACATATAGTCAGCACCTATAACCTACCATAGAACTATGGTATTGGACACCCGCGCGTAACGGGGGTATAATTTACCTATACCAAGCGATAAGGAGAATCATTATGACTGAGATATTATGGCTCGGACGCGGCGGACAGGGCGCATTCACCGCCGCAAAGCTCCTCGGAGCGGCATATACCGCGGACGGCGGCAGATACGCGCTCGCGTTCCCGTCATTCGGTCCCGAGCGCCGCGGAGCTCCCGTGCGCGCGTTCACAAAGCTCGATACAAAGCCTGTTGTCGACAGGAGCCAGACCGAGCACGCGGACTTCATCGTCGTGCTCGACGATACGCTCTACAGCCCGTCACTGCGCGGACTGCTCAAGGACAGCGGACGCATCATCGTCAACTCCAAGTCCGCGGCAGACGGAGCGCTCACCTTCGATGCGGAGGGCATCGCGGCGGAGCACAGGCTCCCCACGGTCAACACCGTCATGCTCGGACTGCTCGTCGGTCTGTCGGGAGTTGTCACGGCGGAAAATGCAGTTGAAGCTATAAAGGGCTATATGCCGCAGAAAATTCAGGAGCGCAACATCGCCGCGCTCCTCAGAGCCGCAGAGGAGGTGTCGAGGTGAGACCGCATATCAGGGAGAAGAAGGACTTCGCGTTTGCGGAAGTCCCCGAAAATACGTCGTTTGAGGCGGGCTATCTCGTCACCGTCAACAGCGGCTGGCGGAGCATTCGCCCCGTCATCAACAGCGCAAAATGCGTGGGCTGCGAGCAGTGCTACCTCTACTGTCCCGACGGCGTCATAGCGATAAAGGACGGCAAGGCGGTCATTGACTACGACTTCTGCAAGGGCTGCGGAATATGCGCGAAAATATGCAGAATCGGTGCAATCGGAATGGAGGCGGAGCGCAAATGAAGAAGTTTTTGTCAGGCAACGAGGCTTTCGCCGAGGGCATACGCCTCGCGCGTCCCGAGGTCATATCCGCCTACCCGATAACCCCGCAGACTATCGTTGTTGAGCGGCTTTCGGAAATGGTCGAGGACGGCAGTCTCACCGCCGAGTACGTACACGTTGAATCCGAGCATTCCGCGCTCTCATGTGCTATCGGAGCAAGTGCAGCAGGTGCGCGCGCATTCACGGCGACCTCGTCGCAGGGACTGCTCTACATGGCGGAATGTCTCTATTACGCGGCTGGCGGACGTTTCCCCATCGTTATGATGAACGCCGACCGCTCGACTGCGCTCCCGTGGAATATCTACGGCGACCAGCGCGACAGCCTCTCTCAGCTCGACAGCGGCTGGATTCAGGCTTATGCCGAGAACGCGCAGGAGGCTCTCGACCTCGCGCTGATGAGCTACAGGATAGCCGAGGATAAGCGCGTATCTACGCCGTTTATGGCGAATCTCGACGGCTTCGTCCTGACGCATACATACGAGACGGTCGATATCCCCACGCGCGAGCAGGCTGACAGCTTCCTGCCGCCGTATGAGACCGACAACCGCATAGACTTCGAGAATCCGCGAAATATGGCGTTCTCGGCGGGTCCCGACACCAACTACATCTTCAAGTTCAAGGAGCATGAGGGAGTGCTCGCGGCGCGGGAGGTCATCGCCGAGACTGAGGCGGCATTCGCTGAGACGTTCGGCAGGCTGTACACGGGTCTGACAGAGAGCTACCTCACCGACGACGCCGACTACATCATCGTCACGCTCGGCAGTATAGCGGGTCTGTGCCGCGAGACAGCGGATAAGCTCCGCAAAAACGGCGTGAAGGCGGGAGTTGTCCGCATACGCTATATGCGCCCGTTCCCGAACGAGGAAATCGCCGATATACTGCGAAATGCGAAGGCTTACGCAGTTCTCGAGAAGGACGTCAGCTTCGGCAACGAGGGCACGGTCTTCACGAACGTCAACTCCGCGCTGAAAAAGGCGGGCGTTGAGGTCAGGGGCAGCAACTACATCGGCGGTCTCGGCGGACGCAACATCTCCGCCGCTGACATCGAAAAGATATACACTGACATCGCAAACGGCGCGCATGGCGTCGAATTCATCGGCATAGGAGGCGGGGACAATGGCTAATAAGGTCGCGGACAGCATTTCGCGCGAGGAATATTTCTACGGACACAAGGCGTGTGCGGGCTGCGGCGGAAGCCTCGCAGTAAGGGCGGCGCTGAAAGTCCTCGGACAGAACGCGGTATCGGTTCTCCCCGCAGGCTGTATGTCAGCGGTGGGCTTCAATTTCCCGCAGCTTTGCTTCTCCAATAACTCGATAATTTCGACCTTTGCGGGTACGGCTTCGATGCTCACGGGCGTTGAGGCGGGACTGCGCGCAAAGGGGTACAAGGACTTCACGGCAGTCGGCTTCGCGGGCGACGGAGGCACCGCAGACATCGGTATACAGGCGCTTTCGGGAGCTATCGACCGCAACGACAACATCATCTACATCTGCTACGACAACGAAGCCTACATGAACACGGGCATTCAGAAGAGCGGTCTTACGCCGTTCGGAGCCAAGACGACGACTACTCCCGCGGGCGCGAATATCCACGGAAATATCCGCCCGAAGAAGAATATGTTCGAGATAGCCGCCGCCCACGATATCCCCTACGCCGCGACTGCGAGCGTCGGCTATATCGCGGACTTCATCGCAAAGGTGCAGAAGGCGTCGCAGATACAGGGTACCAAGTATATACACGTGATAGCGCCGTGTCCGACGGGCTGGGGAGTTGCTCCCGATGAGACTGTAGACATCGCGCGCGAGGTCGTGGACTGCGGGCTGTGGTACCTCGCCGAGTACGAGAACGGCGAGTTCACGCTGAATCACAAGCCCAAGGAGTTCACGGACGCGGCGGCGTACCTGAAAAAGCAGGGGCGCTTCAAGCACCTCACGGACGAGGATATACAGGTGATAATCGACTCCCGCGATAAGAAGTGGGAGAAGATAAACAGTACATTTAAGATATGATGCAGAGGGCGCAATATTGCGCCCCTTACGCTGTTTTTGCAGGGAACGCCGCAGCCAACGGCTGCACGTACCCTCTGTCAGCTTCGCCGTCCTTCGACAGCTGGCTTTAGAATAAAAACGGCATAGTATGCCGCGCGGAGATTGCTATCGTTTTGAGGAGATTATGGCGCGAAATATGGGGTCAGGGGTACTGCGTACCCCTGCAGGGTCTGGGGCGGCGCCCCAGCAGAGTCCAGAGACAGAGTCTCTGGCGGGTCAAGGGCAGCGCCCTTGTTTGAAAAGGCTTGAGCGAAACTTTCGGGTTCGCGCGGTAGTTTGTTCGAGGCGTCAGATATCTCCGCGCGGCTTTAACCGTCCGAGTTATAAACGCTCCCTATAACCTATCATAGAACTATGGTATTGGACAAATGCGGAAATGCGATGTATAATATAAACATACCAAACAGATATGCTAAATAAGAATTATGGAGGATAAAACAATGAGCAGAAATATCAACAACAAATTCTGGGACGAGGAGCTCGAAACGCTCCCCCGCGAGGAACTCGAAAAGAGACAGCTTGAGGACCTGAAGGAAATAGTCAAGTTCGCATACGACAACGCTCCCTACTACAAGCGTTCGTTCGACGAGGCAGGCGTTAAGCCCGAGGACATCAAGACCCTCAAGGACATCGAGAAGTTCCCCTTCATCAACAAGAAAACACAGCGTGACACTCAGGGCGTAGGCTCGTTCCTCGGTGAGCTCGCCGCAGTACCCGAGGAGGACGTAGTGTTCATCTCCACCTCGTCAGGCTCGACAGGTGTTCCCACGATGAGCCCCTTCACAAAGAAGGACTTCGATGAGTTTCAGGACACCGAGAGCCGCTGGTTCTGGCAGATAGGAATGAGACCCAACGACCGCTACGTACACGCTCTCAACTTCTCGCTCTATGTCGGCGGACCCGACGTAATCGGTGCGCAGAACCTCGGAGCTTTATGTATCTGGGGCGGCACTCTCCCGAGTGAGAGACTTCTCTTCATACTTAAAACCTACAAGCCCACTATCATCTGGACTTCGCCCTCCTACGCATGGCAGCTCGGTGAGAAGGCGCTCAAGGCTGGCTACGACCCGAAGAAGGACTTCAACATCAAGAAGATAATCGTTGCGGGCGAGCTCGGCGGCTCTATCGACGCTACACGCAAGGCTATCGAGGAGATATGGGGCGCTGAGGTGTTCGACTTCTACGGTCTCTCCGACATTTTCGGAGCTTGCGCCGCACAGTGCGAATACCATGACGGACTTCATATCGCCGAGAACCACATCCTCGTCGAGACTATCGACATCCACACAGGCGAGGTTCTCGAGCCAGGTCAGACAGGCGAGCTCGTGTTCACGACTCTCCGCAAGCACGCGCGTCCCCTTATCCGCTTCAAGACGGGCGATATCGGACGCATCGACACTACAAAGTGCAAATGCGGACGTACTCACGGCAGGATAAGCATACTC
This sequence comes from Anaerotruncus sp. MC2020, assembly GCA_000701945.1. Taxonomy (GTDB): domain Bacteria; phylum Bacillota; class Clostridia; order Oscillospirales; family Ruminococcaceae; genus Ruminococcus; species Ruminococcus flavefaciens_B. The sequence goes on along the minus strand of KL370841.1, from coordinate 110,873 downwards.
GGCAGAAAGGACGACATGTTCATCGTTTCCGCGGTCAACGTGTTCCCGAGCGATATCGAGGCTGTTATCCGCGAGCAGAGCGACCTCACAGGTGAGTACCTCATCCGCATCTTCGAGAAGGACTTCACAAGCAAGTATGCGGTAGAGATAGAGAAGGCTGCAGGCGTTGACAAGGACGACGAGACAGTTGCAGCGGAGGTATCCGCAGCTCTCAAGGCTCGTATCGGCGTTAAGCCCGCAAAGGTGATAGTTCATCCCGACGGCGGTCTGAACACACGCTCCGAGCACAAGTCCAGACGTGTCATCGACGAGAGAAATATTGACTACAATATCTAAAAATGGTATAATTTAAAAAGCGTAGGGGCGGATATTATCCGCCCGCTTCGTTTAATTATGATAGTAAGGAGAAAAAATATGCCGCAGCTTTCCAACCGCACAGCTACCTTTACTGATTCCGTCATACGCCGTATGACGCGTATTTCCAATAAATACGGCGCGGTCAACCTCTCGCAGGGCTTCCCCGACTTCGAGCCCCCGCGCGAGATACTCGACCGCCTTGCCGAGGTCACACGCGAGGACTTCCACCAGTATTCCATTACATGGGGAGCGCAGAACTTCCGCGAGGCACTCGCCGAGAAGCAGTCCCGCCTCATGGGACGTCCTATCGACCCCAATGGCGAGATAGTCGTCACCTGCGGAAGCACCGAGGCTATGATGGCGGCGATGATGTCCGTGACGAATCCGGGCGACAAGGTCGTCGTGTTCTCGCCGTTTTACGAGAATTACGGCGCTGATACGATACTCTCGGGCGCAGAGCCGATATACGTGCCGCTCAATCCGCCCGAATTCAGCTTCGACGCGGACGTGCTCGAAGCCGCTTTCAAGCAGCACCCCAAGGCGCTCATACTCTGCAACCCGTCGAATCCATGCGGCAAGGTGTTCACGCGCGAGGAGCTGCTGATAATTGCCGACCTCGCAAAGAAGTACGACACCTTCGTCATCACCGACGAGGTCTACGAGCACATCATCTACGCTCCGTACAAGCACACCTATTTCGCGAGTCTGCCCGATATGTGGGAGCGCACTATCTCGTGCTCATCGCTGTCCAAGACCTACTCGATAACGGGCTGGAGACTCGGCTACGTTATCGCTCCGCCGCACATTATCGACACAGTCAAGAAGGTACACGACTTCCTCACCGTCGGAGCCGCCGCGCCCTTGCAGGAGGCTGCCGTTACGGGTCTGCGCTTCGGCGACGACTACTACAAGTGGCTTCAGGACAAGTACACCGAGAAGCGCGACCTCTTCCTGCGCGGACTCGATGACATCGGCATACAGCACACCGTGCCGCAGGGCGCGTACTACATACTGCTCGATATATCGGAGTTCGGCTATGCCAGCGACCTCGACTTCTGCGAGAAGCTCGCTGAGTATGTCGGCGTGGGAGCAGTCCCCGGTTCGAGCTTCTTCAAGGAGCCCGAGAACCGCTATATCCGCTTCCACTATGCGAAAAAGAATGAGACGCTCGAGAATGCTCTCGACCGCCTCAGCGATATACGCAGGAAAATGCCCAAGCCTTAAAGAAAAAAGAGGAGACCTCCTCTCGACTTCTATATAAACAGAAGTCAGGAGAAGGTCTCCTTTATTCGTCTTCCTCGTCGTCGGGCTCGCGGACTATTCCGCTTATCTCCTCGGCGCTCGGCTCGCGGACGAAGGGCACCGCGCTCTCGGTGCAGGCTCCGAGCTCCTCGAAGTTCTCCTGAGCCTCGCGGAGACATACCTTGTTTGCGCCGCCCGAAAATTCGGGGTCGTTGTTCTGCACAGCGTCGTCCTCCCAGAAGCAGACGGGGCATATCTCGTACCCGCCCTCGGGCTCCTCGAGCGTATAGCAGCCGCAGCACGCACAGCGGCGCTTGCGGGTCTTGTTCTCGCGGAGCTTATCGGCTATGGCGTTCCAGCGCTCGAGGGTACACTCCGCGAACACCTGCACCACCTCATCTATAGAACTGCCGTACTCCTCTATTTCGCGGCGGTTGAGCTCGTTGAGGTACTGCCGCGCGTAGACGAAGCCCTCGTCGACCGTGCAGTCCTCGCCCTCGAAGAGGGTATCGGCTATCTCCATGAAGTCGGCGTAATATGAGGGGTCAGCGGTCTTGCCGTCCGTCCACAGGTACGGATTGACGTTGCCGAGATACTCCCTGAATGCCTCACTTCGGTCGCTGTTTTCGCGGAATTCCTCATCGAGGAAGTGATAGAGCGTCAAAAGAATCTGATATTTAGTCATGACCTACTCCTACTTAGTTTTCAGGAACTCTGCATATCTGTCGCAGATCTCCTGTGTTTCGCCGAATGCGACCTGCTGTCCGTGGTCGAGCCACAGCACCTTAGTTGACATACGGCGTATCTGTTCGAGCGAATGCGAAACGAGCAGAGTCGTCGCGCCGCCCTTGATTATCTCGAGCATTTTCTTCTCGCTCTTCTGACGGAAGGCTCCGTCGCCGACGGAGAGCACCTCGTCGAGAATCAGTATATCGGGGTTGACGAGGCAGGCGATGGAGAATGCGAGCCTTGACTTCATACCCGAGGAGAGGTGCGAGAACTTTCTGTCCTCGAACTCCTGAAGCTCGGCGAAGTCGATGATGCTTTTGTATGTTTTGTTCATGAAGTCGCGCGTATAGCCGAGCATAGCGCCGCGGAGGAAGGTGTTCTCCCTGACGGTGAGCTCGGGGTCGAAGCCCGTACCGAGCTCGAGGAGTGATGCTATATTGCCGCGTACAGCCATAGTTCCCGCAGTCGGACGCATGATGCCCGATATCACCTTGCAGAGCGTTGATTTGCCCGCGCCGTTCGTGCCTATGATACCGAGGAGCTCGCCCTCCTCAATGGCGAAGGTGACGTTCTTTACGGCGATGAACTCCTTTGCCGTGGACTGTCCCTTCAGCTTCTGTATGACAACGTCCTTGAGTCCCCTGTTCGAGAAGTCTCCGACTATATAGGAGACGGAGACGTTATTTAGCTCTATTTTTTTCATTTCCCTCTCCTTATGACATATAGTACATGAACTTGTAGTTGTATTTCTTGTATATCAGCGCACCGAGCCCCAGTGCGAGCAGTGCATACAGCAGACATAGCCCGTGCGTCGCAAGTCCCGGGATATAGCCGTCGAGGACTATATGGCGGATATAGGTGATGTACACGTAAATGGGATTGAGGTAGAAGAGCTTCTGCACGTTCTCGCTGTAGTTGGTGGTGGTGTAGAAGATGGCGGAGAGGTACATCAGCATGAGCGTGAAGATGTCGTAGAGGTACTGCACGTCCTTGAATATGACGAACAGCGCCGAGAGTATGAAGCCGCATCCGATGTTGAAGATGATGAGGCAGATTATGGGGTACACCAGCATGAGGAAGCGGACATGGAAGGGAACTCCGTCCACTGCGACGAATGCGAAGAATACGATGAGCGTAAGACCGAAGTTTATCAGTGACGCCACGTTCTTCGACAGCAGGAACATATACTTCGGGAGGTTGATCTTGGTGATGATGCCCGCATTCTGCATGAGGGCGTTCATGCCTCCGTAGGTGGAGTCCTTGAAGAAGGAGTAGGTGAGGTTGCCCGCGAAGAGGTATATGGTGTAGTGCGGCTGACCTGCTCCGAAGAAACTCTTGAACACGACGCTCATGACGAGCAGCTGCATGAGCGGTGATATGAGGCTCCACAGCATACCGAGCACGGTGCGCTTGTACTTCTTCTTGAAGTCGCGCTTTACGAGCTCTTCAAACAGGAACCGCTGTTTTTTTATCTTTTCGATACCATTTTTGACGGCTTGAAGCATTTTGTCTGTCCTTTCCTTTTTCCCCCGCTCAGGTTATATCCGCAGGGATACTTACATCTGCTGCCATGTTTTTATCTTCGAGCAGCACTCGCATATTGAACTTGCACCTCTCGGGCACATCGGGGCTCTTCACGGGGAGGAGGAAGTCGAGGTCATTGAGGTCAATGTACATTCTTCCCGTGGGAGTTATCGGATGTCCCGCGTCGTCGGTGAACCAGTGGCTGAGCTCTATCTTCTTCGAGCCGATGACGTCGATTATCTTCCTGTCGACCACGAACGGCAGACTTGTCCAGCCGTTGTGGCGTGCCTGAAAGTACAGAGGAGCGCACATCGCGATACCGTTGTTCGTGCCGCCCGTGATGAGCGCGAACGACGGCATTTCCCTGTATTGCAGCCAGTAGGAATCGCAATACGCCTTGTATACCTGCCTCGACTCCATCTGCTTCTGGAGTTCGGCGGTGAAGCGCATTATTTTCAGCTGGTTCTCCTCAGCCACATTCTCGTGGAAGTCCTCGCGCAGTCCCTCGAACACCCTGCCCTCCTCATAGAGGCACGAATAGTGATTCTCAAAGAGGAACTCTGTCGGCTGGACGAAAACGTCCCAGTCGCTCCTTGCGCCAGGCCAGCCCATTGTCACATACGGGACGGGCTTGAACATATCGGGGTATGTTCCCACGCCGTAGTTGAAGTAGGTACACCACTCGCAGCAGCCGCTGCTGATTATCGCGGGGAACTTGGCTGTCATCTCGTTGAAGATGCGCTTGTCTATCATCTGCATCTGGTGTGACGAATACATCATCGTCGGGTAGCCGTTGTCCTTGAGGAACTTGCGGCTCTTTTTCATGCAGTTGTCGAACGAGGTCGGGTTATTGTAGGTGCCGCGCCACTCGTTGAGGTCGTAGCAGTAGAATGCCTTGTATCTGCCGTCCTCGACGAAGTCGCTGACAGTCAGCGTGCGGAGCGGGCGGTAGTCGTCGTCGGTCATGATGAATACGTCGTCTATGAGCGGGTTCCTCATCGCGAGGCAGCGCAGGAAGTAATTGCGCGTCGAGTGGTCCTCGGGGAGGGGCTTGCCGTCGAGTATCTGGCTGTCCGTGAGGAATTTCAGCTCGAGGCGGCCCTTATAGCGTGCTTTGAGCTCCTCGACGTTCTTGTCGGGACAGCAGAGCACCATTTCCGTGATGAAGGGCATGAACTCCTCGATGAAGGGGAGCGTTGCCAGCATATCGTCGTTTCGGGCGGTCAGGCAGACGAGCTGCTTTACCTTTATATCCGCGGGGACGGTCTTGACGTCCTTGTTCACGGATTCTACCGCCTTCAGCATATCCTCGGCAGCCTCGTCCCACGTGTAGGGGACGTATTCCTTGAGGCGAGCCTTCTTCGCGGCGTATTTCTCCTCGGAGCTGAGCAGCTCGTTTACGCAGCGTATGAGGTCTTCCTTGCTGTGCGGGTCGAAGTAGTCGGCGTAGTCGCCCGCTACCTCGTGCAGTACGGGTATATCGGAGGCGATGACGGGAGTCCCGCGCATGAACGCCTCTATCATAGGCAGTCCGAAGCCTTCGTTGAAGGTCGGGAATGCGACCGCGAAGGCGTGCTTGTAGAGGTAGTCGACCGTAGCGTCGTCGGGCTTCTCGACGAAGAAGAGGCTCTTGTTGTAGAGCGGGTGCGTCTTGATGCGCTTCTCGAGCTCCTTGACGTTCCAGCCGATGCGTCCTGCGAAAATAGCCTTCACGCCAGCCTTTGCGAGACCGCTCTCGAGCGCGTCTATGACGAGGGCGTGGTTCTTGCGGGGCTCTATCGTGCCGAGCATGAGGAGGTACTTGCTTCCCTCGGCTATCTTTTCAACGGCAGGGTCGACCGAGCCGTTCGAGTCGTTCTTTTTCGAGAAGTCGCTCGAAAGACCGACTACCGTAGCCTTTTTCCTGTCGAGCCCTATCCTGTCGGTGAGGCTGTTGAGGACGTCTATCGTGGTCTGCGCGGAGGTAATGATGAGGTCGGCGTATTTGAGGTTCGCGCCGACATATACCATGAAGTTCGCGCAGGTGTTCTCGTGGCAGAACTGCGGCTCTGTTAAGGGGATGAGGTCATAGACCTGCGTCACTATCTTGACGCCGTTCTGTTTGAGAATGGGGAAGAGGTAGCTTCTTTTCAGCGGCGAGTTCCACACGCCGTCGAGCTCGAAGAATATAGCTCCCGACGGTATATCGCGGTAGCCTATCTTCTCGGGAGTGAGTATCCTGCCCTTTTCGCCCTTGCCCTCGAGGAAGTAATCGAGAAAGCGCTCGTTGCTGAGGCGCAGGAAGCAGTTGTTCTTGCATGAATAGAGCAGGAGGTAGAACTCGTGCTCCGTGTGCTTTATCATTCTGACAGTAATCTCCCTCACCACGCGCTGAATGCCCGTGATGAAGTCCACCGACATAATGGTGGAGAGGTCCATATATATCTTCATTGAATCGGTATCCCTTTCATCGCCTTCCGCCGAGGAGCTTCTTGGCGGCGTTTTTCATGAACGGCGGCATTTTTCTGTACACCTTGAGCAGGCGCTCCGAGACGGGTATCCCCGCGGGACGTCCTATCCCCGCAAGGCTTCCTCCGAACGAGTTGTTCTCGGAATAGATGTTGTTGTACATCCTCACCTGATTGTTGAAGAACTCCTGCGAGCCCTTTATCGTGGTGACGACGTTGTGCTGGAACTCATCGGGCGGGAGCTTGTACTGCGGCTTCCATGCCTTGACGGCATAGCTGTCTATCTGGCGGTTGAGCATGAAGATGTAAGCCTTCTTGACGAAGGTCTCGTTGTTGCGCTCACGCGAGAGCTTGAGTATATCGACCTTTCCAGGCTTGACGGTGGTGGTGCTCAGGACGAGCTCCTTGGATATGCGGAGCTTTTGTCCCGCGCTGTTCATATTCTCATCGACGATGTCATAAATCGCCGAATAGATGTCAATATCCTTCATCGGACACTCCTTGATAAAATTTTTAGCTTTAATACTGCGCATACCTCGCAGTATATTCATTATATTATATCATACATTCGCAGAAATAGCAATAGGCGCGGGAATTTATTTACGGTTTATTTATCTTTGCCGCGAAATCGGAGGCGGCGACACGCCGCTTATATCATACATTCGCAGAAATAGCAATAGGTACAGTGAGATGTTTGCGTTTTTTATATTTGCCGCCCAAAAAGCCCCGAAAGTCTGAGCTTCGGGGCTTTTCCGCTTTTATTAATCCTTTTTGAGGAATTCCTCAAGCGAGGGCACGCTTCCCTCCGATGTGGAGGCGAGCGCATAGTACGCGAGTATCGCAGACGCGTCCTTTGCGTCGACGAGGGCGTCGCCGTTCACGTTCGCAGCCTTTGCCTGTGCGGCGGACAGTCCGTTGTCCGCGCCCGTGGAGCTCCTGCTGTACGCGACGAGCACTGCCGAGGCGTCCTTCGCGTCTATCTTTCCGTCCTCGTTGACGTCTCCGAGAGTATACAGCGCGGGCTGAGGTCTGACCTCGACGTCGATAGTGTAGCTCGTACCGTCCGAGGCAGTGGCTTCGATGACAGCCGAGCCCTTTGCGAGCGCAGTGATAACGCCGTTCTTGTCAACAGCCGCTGTCTTATCGTCGGACGAGACGAACGATACGCCGTTCGGACCTGTCTTTATCTTGTAGGTGTCGCCGACAGCCATTGAGATGAATGAGGGACTGATGACCGAACTGCCGTCGAGCGGCTGGAATTTGTACTCGTTTGCGTCGGCGTAGGTCTTTGCCGCGGACTCGTTATAGCCGTGTATCGTGCCTGCGTAGCCCTCGGTCAGAGCGGCATCCGCGAGGGCGGTCTCCTTGCCGTAAACGAATATGTCTGCATTTGTTCCCGCAAAGGCATTCTCCTTTATCTCAGCCACGGTCTCGGGAATTTCCGCCGCGGTGAGCCCCGTGCATTCGTTGAATGCATACGGTTCTATGGACTTGATATCCGCGCCGCAGATGTCCACCTCGCGGAGCGTGCTCATATTCGAGAATGCGTACTTCGGTATGCGTTCGCCTCCCGTGATGATTATCTTGGAGATGTTATAGCGCGAGAAGTCCATATTGTTGTTCTCCCAGTTCCAGTGCTGGTCGATGAAGAGGTCGGCTACGGAATTGTCGGGGTTGACGTCGCCGTCGGCAGCAGCGGTTTTTGCGTTCGTTGCAGCATAGGGGAGCTGCAAGGTCTCGAGGGCGTAGCAGCCGTTCACCATCATGCGCTCCATCAGCGTCACGCTGTCGGGGATAACGAGCCTGTTCAATCCCGTGCAGCCTGCAAAGGCGTACTCGTATATAGCCTTCAGCTCCTGCGGCAGAGCGAACTCCTTCACCGCCGAGCAGTTGTTGAACGCAGCCTTGCCTATGGAGGTCAGGCTTTCGGGGAGCTTTATCTCCTCGAGAGCAGTGCAGTTGTTGAAGGCGTACTGGTCTATTTGGGTTATGCTGCTCTTGCTGAGGTCGACCTCGGTGAGGCAGCCGAAATTCGAGAACGCGTACTGCGGAATCTTGCCGCCGCCTGTCAGCGTTATTTTCGTGAGCTTGTAGAGCGAGGAGTCAAAAGCGCTGTTCTCCCAGTTCCAGTGCTGGTCGTAGAAGAGGTCGGTGACGGAGTGGTCGGGCGTGGCGGAGGAGTTCGCTTCCGTGCAGCTTGCTTCCGTAGCGGCATACGTGAGGGTGAGCTCCGTCATCTCGGTGCAGCCGCTGAACGACATTTTTCCGAGCGCCTTTACGCTCTCGGGAACGGTAAATGTCTTTATGCCCTTGCAGTTCTGGAATGTGGACATACCTATTGATGTGTAGCTCTCGGGGAATGTCGTGACATCGAGCTTCTGGCAGTCCGCGAAGACGCCGTTGCCGAGAGCTGCGATGCGTCCGTTGTCGGGAAGGGCGGCAATGGACGTTTTCGAGAACGAGTAATCGCCGAGCACCGTGAGAGTATCGGGGAGCTTCACGTCCGTGAGAGCCGAGCAGTTATAGAAGGCGTAGGCGTCGATGAACACCGTCTTTGTGCCGCTGAGGTCTATCTCGGTCAGGCAGCTGAAGTTCGCGAACGCGTACTGCGGTACTTTCTCGCCGCCTGTTATCGTTATCTTTCTTATCTTGTAGTCGGTGAAGTCGGTGGAGATGTTCTCCCAGTTCCAGTGCTCGTCGTAGAAGAGGTCGGTGACGGAGTGGTCGGGATTGGTATTGCCGTCCATATCCGTGCATACGGCGTCTGTTGCCGCATAGGGGAGGGTCAGCTCCGTGAGCTCGGTACAGCCGCAGAGCATATTCCTTTCCATGGAGGTCACGGATTCGGGGACAGTGAGCTTGCTGATGCCTGTGCAGTTTCTGAATGCAGCCCAGCCGATAGTCTCGAGCCCGTCGGGGAGGGCGAACTCCTTGACAGCCGCGCAGTCGAGGAAGGCATATTCGCCGATATTCTTCAGCGAGTCGGGTAGCTTCACGTCCGCGAGGGAGGTGCAGCTGCTGAACGCGTACTTGTCGATGCTTGTTATTTTAGTGCCGCTGAGGTCGACCTCGGTCAGGCATTTTAGGTTCGCGAACGCGTGCTGCGGTATCTTATCGCCGCCTGTTATCGTTATCTTCGTGAGCTTGTAGGCGGAGGAATCGAAGGAGCTGTTCCCCCAGTTCCAGTGCTCGTCGTAGAACAGGTCTGTAACTGAGCGGTCGGGGTTGGTTTCACCGTCAGCCGCCGTACAAGCCGCCATCGTTGCCGCATAGGGGAGCGTGAGCTCCGTCAGCTCGGTGCAGCCGCTGAAAACGCCCCTCTCCATAGAGGTCACGTTAGCGGGGACGGTCAGGCTCGTAATGCCCGTGCAGTTCGCGAAAGCGAAGCCGCCGAGGGACTCCGTGCCGCTGCCGAGCTTTATCTCCTTTATGGAGGTACAGCCCTCGAATGCGCTGCTGCCGACCGACTTTATGCTGTCTGGGAGGTCGAGAACGCCGTCCGTCAGCTCGGACGAGCCTACTGCCGCGAGCTCGTCGCAGCCGCGGAACACGGCATTGCCTATGCTTGTGACGCCGCTTTCGATGAGGACGCTCTTTATTTTCAGATTCTCAAACGGCGAGCTTCTGTAATCGTTCATCGCGCCGTCGCCCTTGATGAGTACCGAACCATCCTCATAGACTACCGCAGTTATGCTCTCGCCGAGCTCTACAGTTGCTGTCGGCTCGGGAGCAGTAGTCGCCGCGGTCGTTGTCACCGCGGAGGTCGCCGCAGTAGTTGCCGCAGTTGTGACCGTCGTAGCTGCCGCCGCAGATGTGGTAGCCGCTGCTGTTGTTGTTGCAGCCGCAGCCGTAGTCACAGGGGCTGTGGATACAGGCTCGTCGGCAGTTACTCCTGCCTCGGGTGCGGGGAGCACGTCCGAGAGGTCGAGGGCGAGAGCTCCGCCCGATGCCGCAGAGGTACAGAGCGCCGCGCTGAGTACGCCTGCTATAACACGTTTTATCATAGTATCACTCCTTACACATAATCAGGTACGTAAATCATAGCACATTTTCCACTCATAGTCAATATAATTATCAAAAGATAGCATTTTTTGCACAGGAAGCGTGCGGCAGCTCATTCCGCAGCGCATAAAAAAAGTCCCTGTACGTTTAATGTACAGGGACTGTATCAGTTACTTTTTCTTTTTGTTTTTGCCGTCGTTCGGCTTGGAATCATCCTTAGCAGCTTCCTCTGCGGCTTCCTCCACAGCCTCAGTCGCCTCCTCGGCAGCCTCCTCGGCTGTTTCGGTCACATCGTCGCCGATGTTCTCGAGGTCGTCGTCGAATTCCTCAGCCTCCGCAGCCGCACGCTCAGCTTCGGCAGCAGCTTTCTCAGCCTCCGCCTTAGCCTTCTCGGCAGCCTCCTTAGCCGCCTTGGCTTTCGCCTTTTTGGCGGCACGCTCGTCGGCGTCCTTTTTCTTCTCAGCCTCGGACTTGTACACCTTCTCGGCTACAGCGCCCTTGGACTTGATTATCTTTGTCTTTTCTACAGGCTCTGCCGCCGCCGTCTCGGGGTCGATGCCCTTCTTGCGGAGCTCGCGGTACTCGCGCTCCTGTACATAGATGATGTTGTTCTTTCTGTCCTTGATGAAGAACAGCACGATGACTGCTATGCCGAGTATCATGAACAGCACGCCTGCGCGGAATCCGGGAGGCGAATACTTCATTGACACGGTGTGGTGACCCTCGGGCAGTCTCAGACCGATGAGGGCGTTGAGCACTACGTACTCGCCGACCTCGCCGTTTGTTTTGTTGACCGTGAGGTTCATGCCCGAATCGGTGACAGTGTCCTCGAACTGGGGCTTGAGCTTCTTGCCGTCGACCTTGATAGTCCAGCCGGGCTCATAGGGGATAGACGTGTAGAGGAGCTGTCCCTCCTTGACGTCGACGTCGCCCACGAGGTAGTCGTCCTTTGTCTTTTCGAGGTCGAGGCTCCACGGATTCTCCTTGAGATTGAGTATATCCTCGTGGAACGTGTTGTAGTCGAAGTGGTAGAACTGGAAGTCCTTTATCATGATATACTCGTTATTGCCCGTCTTGTCGCCCTGTATGATAGTCATACGTATCTCGAGGTCTGTGCCTGCGGGATATGAGCCGAGGTTGACGATGGAGTAATCATAGCCGTCGTAGTACTGACCGAAGCCTTTGAAGTTCTCAAACTCGCCTGTCTCCTCGTTCTTGGTATCGGATACCCAGAGATTGCACTTCTTGGGGTTGTCCGACTTGAGGAACATATAGAGGTAGTCGTCGCTCTGCGTCGTGAGGTGTATGCGTACTGTCGGGTCGCTTGCACCTGCATTCGCGTTATAGCAGTGCTGACCGTTGTAGTTCGACTCCCAGCACTCGTTGAGCTCTACCTCGGGATTCTCCGCAATGCGCCAGAAGTACTGCTTCGGCTGGAGAGCGCCCGAATAGTCGGGAGTATTGCCTGTCAGCGAGCTGAGGAAGTTGTTCATGCTGTTGAAGGGGTTGTCGTTGCCGAGGAAGCTGAGTCGGAGGATATCGTCGTCAGCCATGAAGCCTATCGGCAGAGCGTCGGGGTTCTCATAGACCTCGAGGTCTGCGTCGTGACCGTCGTGTCTGTATGTGCTGGTGTATACGAGGTTGTAGTACGGGCTGAGCAGTGACTTGCCGTCCTTGTCGTTTCTTACGGGGTCATTGAGGACGTACTTGATGCCGAGCAGTGAGTCAGCCACGGGGGTATTGCCGTCGTATCTTGTCTCGTAGCTCTTGGTCGTGTAGCCGAGAGTCTCGATGAAGTTGATAGCCTTTGTGTTCATGACGGAGCTCGAGTGCGAGAGACCCCTGAAGCCGTAAGCCTGATTGTCGTTGACGTTGCGGAAGAAGGTCTTCTCAGTGCGGTAGAAGCCGCCGTCGTATTCCTTGAGCTGCTGTGCCACCACAGGAGCGTCCATTATCGTTTCGTAGGACTTCTTGGAGGAGTAGTAAACCTCCTTGTCTATCTTGAGGATAGTGTCGAAGGTGTTGTAGCCCGCCTCAAAGAGCACGAATATCGCCATTCCGCACGCGATGTAAGTGCGTGACTTCTTGTTCTTCGCATGGCTGTAGCTGTAGGCGAATATAAGGTATATCGCCGCGAGAGCCGCTCCGAAGGCGAGTGTGCCGAGCCACAGGTGCTCGACGGACTGACCGTTTATCGTGAGCGTGGTCTTGTAGGGGAGCTTCGCCACGTACTTGTAGCGGTCCTCATTGTAGTTGAAGTTGGGCATAACGGCGTCGAATATGAAGATGAGCGCCGCGATAGCTCCGAATACTCCTGCGGGAAGGGCAATGCTGAGCTTGTAGCCCTTGAGCTTGGAGAAGGTCTCCGCCGCCATGGAAACGACGATGAACGATACGAGGAAGGAGTATCTGTAGGGGAGCCAGTTCGGGTCCTGACCGCCGTGCCACATCATATTTATGGGCTTTATCCACATACTGAAGAACATGATGAACAGCAGAAGACCGTAGCCTATCTTGCGGTTCGTCTTGATGTTCTTGTTGAAGAAGTACATGGGCATGAGCACGAAGCTGAGCACGCCGCAGTATACCTCGGGACGTCCGTACATTCTCGTGCCCTCGTCAACGTTTACGGAGTAATACTGGTTGGGCAGGAACGTAGCGAGGAGCTCGAGCGGGTTGAACATCGTGCGCAGGCTGTAATCGGGCTTCGAGAAGTCGAACTTTCCGAGTGCGAGCGCGTTGTATACGGGCATTATCATGATGTAGCTGCACAGCAGCACCACGCCCGTAGCAAGAGCCATTCTGCCGATAGTCATCGCATAGCCCTTGAGGTCGAACTTCCTCTTTGTGCCGAAGAAGAGGTAGTAAACGAAGTAGATTCCCACGAATATAGCTACCATGAAGCCGATGTAGAAGTTGGCGATGAACATGAGCGCCGTGGGGATTATGAAGTTTATCTTTCTGCCGTCGTCAACGAGGTACTCGAGACCGAGTATGATGAGGGGCAGGAAGATAGGACCGTCCACCCACATGGGGTCGATGAGCTGAATGGCAACGAATGCCATGAGAGCGTACATCGTCGAGAAGAGCAGCGACGGTATCGGCGGGACGTTCTTCGACTTCTGAGCATAAGCGCAGAAGGTAACTCCGCACGCGCCGACCTTGCAGAGCTGCATTATCATCAGGCTCTCGATTATCATTTTGCGCGGGAGCAGGATGACGATGAAGGTGAAGGGACTCGCGAGGTAGTAGCCGATAACGCCCTGATAGCCTCCCGAGAGGTTTCGCGCCCAGCTGTACAGCGGATTTCTGCCGCTCCAGAAGGCGTCGCGTATGTTTTCAAAGTAGTAGACGTACTGACCGTTAAGGTCGAGGGTCAGCACGGAGCGTTCGCCGAAGGGATAAACTCCGAAGAGCGCGTAAGCGAGAAGGGTCAGCAGGGCGGGGATAAGGAATGCCGCGATGTAGTATGCCCACCTGTACTTGACGTATGCAGGCGGCTTTACGGGGTACTTCAGTGCGGCTGCGGGAGCCTTGCTGACAGTTTTTGTCTTTGCCAATGTTGTTCCTCCTTTGTTTTGTCGGGAGGCGAAATACGCCATAATACCCGATTATAATATCCTAAACATTATACTACATTTTGAGAAATATTGCAATAGCTTGGGAGTAATTTCGGTATTTTTTTTGCCGTGGGAAGGTATCCAAAGATAAATAAACCGTAAATAAATCTCCGCGCCTGTTGTTTTTTTCACAATTGTGTGTTATAAGCGGCGTGTCGCCGCCTCCGGTTTCGCGCCAAAGATAAATAAACCGTAAATAAATCTCCGCGCCTGTTGCTTTTTTCACAATTGTGTGTTATAATATAGGTAACACCAATAGGAGCACGGCTGACGGCTCCGAAAATATGCCTCCCGCAGGCAAGAAAGGACAGAATATGCTTCACGAAAAATCATGCGGAGCTATTGTTTATCGTAAATATCACGGCAATACCGAGATACTGCTGATAAAGCATATCAACAGCGGTCACTGGTCCTTCCCGAAGGGACACGTCGAAGCAGGCGAGACCGAGGTACAGACAGCAATGCGCGAGATAAAGGAAGAGACTGATATCGACGTCATCATCGACCCCACCTTCCGCGAGACCGTGACCTACTCTCCGAAGAAGGACACGATGAAGGTGGTCGTGTATTTCCTCGCGAGGGCTCGCAATGTCGACTTCCACGCACAGGAGGACGAGATAGCGGAGGTGCGCTGGGTCGATATCTCCTACGCGTCGAATATCCTGTCATACGAAAACGATAAGACCATAGTCACCAAGGCAAAATCGGCTATAAAGGAAGCTCTTTGAACCAAAGCCGCAGGCTCGGACCTGCGGTTTTTTGTTTTTTGGTGTATATGATAAATATATCACGGTATTTGATTAATTGATATAAACAATAATATGTCTGTTATATATACTGATAAAAATTATATATTTGATTTCGGCGATATCCTGTGCTATAATAAAATCATAGAAAGAGCGGATACATCATAACACACGCTTTCTTTAAAGTTTTTCTCTAATTTCATCCTTTATAAAAAAGAGCGAGAAACTGTCCCCCAAGAGTTTCTCGTTCTTTTTTATATCCAAAAAATGTCCGCGTAAGCGGACACCTTAATTATTATTTATTCGTTCTTATTTATTCTTTATATTTTAGAGGGCTCGGAAATTCCGAGCCCTCGCTGTTATTCTTCTTCCGTGCCGATGGATTGCTCGACGAAGCCCGCCATGAATTCGATGAATTCCTTTATCAGGCGGTTATTCTCGTTGGTTTTCTTACAGACAACGAGGTCGCGCATACGTATATTCGCATACGAGCACTTTTTCATTACGACGCCGCCGTCGGGGAAAGCCTGCTTCGGTACGGGCGAGACCCACATATACGCGTTCTTGACCGTATTCATGAGGCTCATCTTGCTTCCTCGGTCGTAGACGTAGAGGAGGCGGTTCTGCGTTTCCTCGGAGTATTCGGGGTTCACGCAGTTCTTGCCGAATACGCTGAGCTCGTCGTCGCCGTGGAGTATCTGAACATAGTTCTTGAGCTCCTCAAACGGCACGTCATCGTACTTGGCGAGCGGGTGGTCGGAGCGCATGAGCAGCTTCATTGTGTACTCCGTAACTGTACGGCAGCTGAGCTTACGGCTCTTGAGCTGTTCCGCGTACACGCCGAGCTGGCTCGAGGGGATGCGGATAACGCCGATATCGGCACGTCCGCCGCTGACGTCCTCGATTATTTTATTGGTCACGGTCTCGGTAAGGTGTATCCCTATCTTGTCGGTATCGGCAAAGGAATTTATCCATATTCCGACAGCGGGAGCAACATATGTTGAGAGCGTGGATTCTATCCTGAGTGAAACGGTATCGTCCGACCTGTTGGAGTAGTCCGCCTCGAGGCTGTGCATACTCTCAACTATCTCTTTGGCTCTGAGGAGGAAGTCCTCACCCTCGGGAGTGAGCACCATTCCGTTCGGGGTACGCCAGAATATCTGCATACCTATCTCGGATTCGAGCTCCTTGAGCGCGATACTGATATTAGGCTGAGCCTGATAGAGTTTTTTTGCGGCGGCAGTGATACTGCCCTCCTGTGCGATAGCTATTACATATTCCAATTGCTGGAGCTTCATGTTTTCTACCCTCACTTGTGGTATATTCGACTTATATTATATCATATGCAAAAACTATATTCAAGTAAAATCACAGCTAATTTCAACATTTTGTAAATTATGACAAGAATGATATGTGATACAGGCTGTCCGATGTAGAAAATGTCACGAAAAACCATGTCAAAGCGCAAAAATCCGCCTTCGACAGGAGCCCCCGACGCTGACGAGTCAGCCTCGGCGAGACGCCCTGCCGCGGGCGGAAAGTTGTATTATTCGATAGTAACGGATACCTTGAGGTCGCTCTTTGCAGCGCCTGCTCTCATGATAGTTCTGAGAGCCTTGGCAATTCTGCCCTGCTTTCCGATGACGCGTCCCATATCGTCGGGAGCAACGGAAAGGTGGAAAACGATGACGCCTTCTGCGTCGGGCTCGTCCTCGACTATCTTTATAGCCGACTTGTCCTCAACGAGGCCTGCGGCTATCGCATATAATAAATCCTTCATAGTAACCTCCAAAAGCTCTCGGAACAGAGGCAGAGACGAAGCGTCCCACCTCTTCCGCAGCTATTGCATTAAAGAATGCCTTCCTTCTTGAGGATAGCCTTTACAGTGTCTGTAGGCTGAGCACCCTTGCCGATCCACTCCTTAGCCTTATCAGCGTCGATCTTAACAACTGAGGGCTCCTTGGTGGGATCATAGTAGCCGATCTCCTCGACGAATCTGCCGTCTCTGGGGTATCTGGAATCAGCTACGACTACACGATAGAAAGGAGCCTTCTTAGCGCCCATTCTTCTGAGTCTGATCTTTACTGCCATTTGTATTCACCTCCGTAAAAGTAATGATATATTCAAGCGGCGGGAGACGTCGCATTGAAGTCTTAGTGTGAGAGAAGCAGGTCAACGGCATACGAAAGTAGTATGATGACGACTGCCGCTATACGGATCGCGGTGTGTATACGCTTGTCTGCGTTTTTGAAAGCGAAACCGCAGATTATCAGCGCGATAAGGGGAACATAGAAAAGCAGATTTCCCGCGAGCGTCTTGTGGTGTATCCTGCTTCTTGCCGAAATTACGGCTAATCCCTGCGCGCCCATCAGAACGGCAGGTCTCCGCCGCCCTTGCCTGTCATTTTGTCGAAGTTCATAGCGGCGAGCTGTTTGCGGGCTTTACGCATATTCATCTTGCTGTTCTTGCCCGTGAAATGCTTCATCATCTTCTGCATTTCGGCGAACTGCTTCAGCAGGCGGTTGACGTCCTCGACCTTGTTGCCCGAGCCCGCGGCGATACGCCTCTTGCGGGAGGGATTGATTATCGAGGGCTTGGCTCTTTCAGCCCTTGTCATCGAGGTTATCATAGCCTCGATACGGTTGAGCTGGCTGTCGTCGATGTCGACGTCCTTCAGCTTGTCGCCTACTCCCGGGAGCATTCCGATTATGGACTTCATCGAGCCCATTTTCTTTATCTGCTTCATCTGGTCGAGCAGGTCGTCCATATCGAAGGTATTTTCCTTGAATTTCTTGGTGAGCTTTTCGGCGTCCTTCTGGGACATGACATTCTCAGCCTTCTCGATGAGGGTGAGGACGTCGCCCATGCCGAGGATACGCGAAGCCATGCGCTCGGGGTGGAACTGCTCGAAGTCGTCGAGCTTTTCGCCCATGCCGACGTACTTTATCGGCTTACCTGTTACAGCGAGTACGGACAGCGCCGCACCGCCTCTTGTATCGGAATCGAGCTTTGACATTAGCACGCTTGTGATGCCTACGGCTTCATCGAAAGCTTTGGCAACGTTTACAGCGTCCTGACCTGTCATAGCGTCGACAACGAGCATTATCTCGTCGGGATTGGTGAGCTCCTTTATCTTTTTGAGCTCGTCCATGAGTGCCTCGTCAACGTGGAGACGACCCGCCGTGTCGATGATGAGCACGTCGTGACCGTAGTCCTTTGCGTGTGCGAGGGCTTCCTTGGCGATGATGACGGGGTCTATCTGACCCATCTCAAACACCTTCACGTCAGCCTTCTGACCTACTATCTGGAGCTGATTTATAGCCGCAGGACGGTAGATATCGCAGGCTGCGAGCAGGGGGCGGTGCCCCTCCTTCTTGAGCATTTTCGCGAGCTTGGCGGCGTGGGTAGTCTTACCCGAGCCCTGAAGTCCGCACATCATGATGACCGTGGGCGGCTTCGACGCGAAATTTATCCTTGCATTGCTGTTTCCCATGAGGGAAACGAGCTCCTCGTTAACGATTTTGATTACCTGCTGAGCAGGGGTGAGGCTCGAGAGGACCTCCTCGCCGACGGCTCTCTCGGAGACCTTCTTGACGAAGTCCTTGACGACCTTATAGCTTACGTCGGCTTCGAGGAGTGCGAGCTTGACCTCGCGCATAGCCTCGCTGACGTCGCTCTCGGAGAGCTTTCCCCTTGATTTCAGCTTTTTGAACACGTTATTCAGTTTCTCGGAAAGTCCTTCAAATGCCATGGGGACGAGCCTCCTTTGATGTTGTATATATCGCCGTCAGAGCAGCTCCTCGCTGCGCTGCACCTGAGAAAGTATCGCATTTCTGAGCTTTTCATCGGGTATCTGCTCCGCTTCCTCTGCGATAGCGGAGAAGCACTCACGCATTTTCCCGAGGCGGTCGGCGAATCCGAGCCGCTCCTCATAGCCGAGGAGGATGCTCTCGGTGCGCTTGATGAGGCTCCGCACCGCCTGACGCGTTATCCCGAGGGGAGCGCCTATCTCGGCGAGCGAGAGGTCCTCGCAGTAGTAAAGCTCCATAATACTGCGCTGGTGCTCGGTGAGCAGGTCGCCGTAGCAGTCGAGCAGCATCACGAATTTAAGCTCTTTAGCCATATCATAGCTCCTTGTTCCGAATTTGACAAGGGTGTAATCTAAAATCACTTTACACATTATACACTATCCCGCCTCGTTTGTCAAGCACTATTTTCAAATTTTATTTCAACTATGACGTAACGTAATAGTTGACGCCTTATTTAAACTTTTGTAGGGGCGCATTACAGCAAAGCTGCATATAGCATCGCAATCCAAATCAAAGATTTGGTGCGCTGCTTATCCGTGCGCCCGCAAATCCGCGAATCGGTTGCGGCGAAATTTTGTAGGGGCGCCCTTTGGGCGTCCGCAAATCCGCGAATCGGTAGCGGCGAAATTTTGTAGGGGCGCCCTTTGGGCGTCCGCGCTTAAACCAACGCTTTCGCCTCATTTACCATTTGTTTCGGATTCGTTTGTTGTCCCCTTTGAATCTCTTTTCCCTCTCCCTTTTTCTCCTCCTCATTGTCGATTTTTGCCCCTTCTTCGCCGTCCTTCGACGGCTGGCTTTGGAATAAAAACGGCATAGTATGCCGCGCGGCTGAGCTCTGATACTTGACAGAACGTATAAAAAGCTATATAATAAATATGTATAGATTATTGACGTTATCTGACGTTATTTTATAAAGTTTGCCGTTTGGCAGAATGGAGACGATTATGGAACATCTCGAAAACAGAGAGCTCTCTTGGCTTAAATTCAACAAACGTGTGCTCGAGGAGGCGGTCTGCCCCGAAACTCCCGCGCTCGAGCGCATATCATTCTCTGCTATATATCAGAGCAACCTCGACGAATTCTTCATGGTCCGCGTAGGCTCTATCTCCGAGGACGAAAAGGACGAGAAGGAGAAAAAGGGCAAAAAGAAAAAGGACAAAAACTCCGATATGACCGCCTCGGAGCAGCTCGACGCCGTATTCACGGCAGTCCGCAGGCTTCAGCCCTCCGTCGAGGAGGCATACCGCAAAAACATGGCGGAGCTCGCTCCCTTCGGCTTTGAGCACGTCAGCTTCGACACCGCCTCGCCCGAGGAGCAGGACTTCCTCGAGCTCTACTTCAAGCGCGAGATAAAGCCCTTCATTTCGGGACTTGTCATCAATGACGCACTGCCCTTCCCCTTCCTCCGCAACAAGGAGCTCTACGTCGCAGTCCTGCTCAATGCGAAAAAGGGCATGACTATCGGCATGATACCCGCTACGACCAAGGAGCGCGAGCGCATGATACCGCTCGGCAGCAACGGCAGACGCTTCATCCTTGAGGAGGAGGTCATCCTCCACTTCGCGCACCTCATGTTCAAGGGCTACAAGGTTCAGGACAGAGCCGTTATGCGCGTGACGAGAAGCGCCGATATCATGGTCGACAACAAGGGCGCGGACTTCCGCGACCGCATGGAGGAGCTCGTATTCAAGCGCACGAAGCTCAACCCCGTGCGTCTCGAGGTCACCGACGAATTCAGCCGCGACGCCCTCGACTACATCTGCAAAAAGCTCAAAATAAAGAACGGGCGCGTGTTCAACTCGCATATCCCGCTCGACCTCTCATACCTGTATCAGCTTCAGGACCTCGACGACGACCCGAAGCTCCACTACCGCAAGCTCTCGCCGCGCAAGTCGGCTATGCTCGCGGATAACAGACCTGTGTTCTCGCAGGTCAAGGCGAAGGATATCCTCCTGAGCTACCCCTTCGAGGCAATGACGACCTCGTTTATCCGCCTGCTCGAGGAGTCGGCGGCTGACCCGAAGGTCGTGTCGATAAAGATAACACTGTACCGCGTCGCCCGCAACAGCAAGGTCATCAGTGCGCTGTGTGCCGCCGCCGAGAACGGCAAGGACGTCACGGTCATGATAGAGCTCCGCGCACGCTTTGACGAGGCGAACAACATCGAGTGGTCGAAGGTCCTGCAAAAAGCGGGCATAAAGGTGTTCTACGGACCTAAGGAGGTCAAGGCGCACTCGAAGCTCCTGCTCATCACGCGCAGGGCGCAGGGCGGCGGCTATGACTACGTGACGCAGGTCGGCACGGGCAACTACAACGAAAAGACTGCCGCTCTCTACACTGATATGATGCTGCTCACCGCTGACAGGGACATCGCCGCCGATGCGGAGGCTGTGTTCGAGTCGCTGCGCAGCGGCACATTCGTCGAAGCGCCGAAAAAGCTGCTCGTATCCCCGCTCGCGCTCCGTCCGCAGGTGCTCGCGCTCATGGACGAGCAGATTGAGATAGCTCGCAGCGGCGGCGACGGCTACATAGCCGCAAAGGTCAACTCGCTCAACGACAGCGCCATAATCGAGAAGCTCATCGAGGCTTCACGCGCAGGAGTCAGGATAGAGCTCATCGTCAGAGGCATATGCTGCATCGTGGCGGGAGTCCCCGGATTTACCGAGAATGTCACCGTCCGCAGCATTGTGGGACGCTTCCTCGAGCACAGCCGCATTTTCATCTTCGGCAGCGAGAACAAGGACCAGAAGATATTCATCGGCAGCGCCGACTGGATGAGCAGGAACACCATACGCCGCGTGGAGGTCGCTGCTCCCGTGGAGGACGAGCGCCTGAAGAAGCGTATCCGCGATATGTTCCGCGTGATGATGAGCGACAACGTCAAGGCTCGCGTTATGCAGCCCGACGGCTCCTACGTCCATGCCGAGCGAAAGGACGGCGAGGAGGCTGTCAACTCGCAGGAATACTTCTATGCGGAGGCGTACAAGCGCCTCGAGGAGAAGAGCGAGAAGCAGAAGCGCATGAAGAATGCCCGCGAGCAGAAGGCTGCCGCAAAGGAAAAGGCAGCGGCAAAGGCTCCCGCGAAGAAGGCGGCGGCGAAGAAGCCCGCAGCGAAGAAGTCCGCGGCAGCGAAAAAGCCCGCAGCCAAGAGGACGACCTCGCGGACAAAGAAAAAGAATGAAGAATGACCCTGTGGGGGCAGACTATGTCTGCCCCCTTGCTATTTCGGAAATTATATGTTATAAGCG
>KL370841.1:85050-89069 GCA_000701945.1 Anaerotruncus sp. MC2020 | reverse complement strand
GAAAAATTTTCTCCGCGCCCCCTTGCTATTTCGGAAATTATATGTTATAATAATATCTATATTGATACCCCGTTTTATACGGAACGGATAAAACTGACCACCAGAGGATGAAACGATGATAGGTTTTTATAACTATACGGTCATTCTTACGTATCTCAGCTTGGTTTCCTCGATAATCGGCATAATGCTCGCGTGCGGGCTCTGCGGCGGCGAACCCCGCCCCACCTACGCGATAATCTGCCTCATGATATCGGGACTCTGCGATATGTTCGACGGCAAAATCGCCCGCACCAAGAAGGACCGCACCGACGACGAAAAGAAATTCGGCATACAGATAGACTCGCTCTGCGACGCGATTTGCTTCGGCGTTCTTCCCGCAGTCATCGGCTACTCTGTAGGTCTGCGCAACTGGGTGGATATGCCTGTGCTGGCACTGTTCCCGCTGTGTGCGGTCATCAGACTTGCTTACTTCAACGTCACCGAGGAATCCCGCCAGAAGAAAACTGCGGAGGTCCGCAAGGTATATGAGGGACTGCCCGTGACGAGCGTCTCGCTGATACTGCCGTTGCTCTACAGCTTCCACAAGGATATCGGCGACTGCTTCCCCGCAGTGTACGGAGCGGCAATGCTTCTCATCGCTATCGCGTTCATCACGCGCGTGAAGGTCAAGAAACCGAGCATGAAGACGATGTTCATTTTCATCGGCATAGGCGTGCTGGAGTTCATATGGCTGATGTACAAGACAAAGACAAAATAAGCAAAAACGGGCGCTATCGCCCGTTTTTTTGTTAAACTAACAAAATTTAAGTCCCGCGATTAGTCAAATCCTCTAAAAATCGCGGGATTAATTCTACGTTTCGACATATACAAAATGCACAAATATCATTGACTTGATTTTGGCATTGTGTTAGAATATAATCAGAGCAGTGTGTGCAGACACTGTAACAGGAAGATTTTAACACACACCCAAAATCAAAAAAGGAGGTAGATTTACGATGAAGTCATTCATCAAAAGGGCAGTAAGTACTGCCGCGGCGGCAGCCTGTCTTATGACCAGCTTCCGCTTTCCCCTCATATTTGAAGTGACAGAAGCCAACGCAGCGAGCGGAATGAGTGCGTTCGATATCACGCGCGAGATGAAAATAGGCTGGAATCTCGGCAATACCCTCGACGCTACAGGCGGCAACGGCTACTCGGGCGTCAACACGGAGATGAGCTGGGGACAGCCCAAGACCACTCAGGCGATGATAGACACGGTCAAGAAAAAGGGCTTCAATACGGTAAGAATCCCCACCACATGGTACCCTCACCTCGACGGCAGCAACAACATCGACAGCGCTTGGATGGCGCGCGTCAAGGAAATCGTTGACTACTGCATCAAGGACGATATGTACGTTATCCTCAACGTCCACCACGAGGAATGGGTCAACGTCGCTCAGTTCAACGACAACTCCTACCGCAACGCAGAAGCCAAGCTCACTGCTATCTGGAAGCAGGTAGCCACAACATTCAAGGACTACGACCAGCACCTCGTATTCGAGGGCATGAACGAGCCCCGTCAGACCGGCAACCCCTCCGTGAGCCAATGGGGCAACGGCGAGGGCGATAACGGCTACACATGGAATTATATCAACAAGCTCAATGCCAAGTTCGTCGAGACAGTCCGCGGACAGGGCTCTGCCGCAAACAAGGAGCGTCTCCTCATGCTCCCCGGCTACTGCGCTTCATCCGATATGAAGGCTATCAGAGCTGTATCCTTCCCCAACGGCTGCGGCAATGTCGCCTACTCCGTACACGCCTACCTGCCTTACTACTTCACCATGGCAGAGGACGACAAGGCTAACCACAACTATCCCGGCAAGAGCGGCTGGGGCGAGGACTACACGGGAGCTATCAACAGCTTCTTCAGCGGCTTGAAGCAGCTTGAGGACGAGAAGAATATCCCTGTAGTTATCGGCGAATTCAGCGCTTCCAACTTCAACAACCTCTCCGCGCGTCAGGCGTGGGCAAAGGACTACATCACACAGGCTAAGAAGGCGGGCATCCCCTGCGTGCTCTGGGACAACAACGTCGAGGGCGGCAACGGCGGCGAGTCGCACGGCTACCTCAACAGGTCGGCTAACTCGTGGTATTCAGCCTCCGAGCCCGTCATCAACACGATGATGTCAGTCATCAACGACAATTCTATCCTCTGGGCAGGCAAGCAGGCTCCTGTTACGCAGGCGCCCGTCACCACCACCCAGCCTCAGCAGACAACTCCCGCCAACCCGACGGTACAGCCGGACGGCAACGGCGACTACTTCACCTGCTCGTTTGAGAGCGGCTCCGACAACTGGGAGACCAGAGGCGGCGCGACCATTTCTACCGATTCCTCCAACTACTACGCGGGCAGCAAGTCCCTCCTCGTATCGGGCAGAAGCAAGGAGTGGAACGGCGCGGCGATAACCCTCGATTCGAGCGCTTTCGTACCTGGCTATACCTACAGCTTCAGCACCGCAGTTCTCCAGAAATCAGGCAAGAGCGCCTCGATGCAGCTCTCGCTCCAGCAGAGCGGCGGCTCCGAGACTACATACAACAAGATCGCTGACTGCACTGCCGAGAGCGGCGTGTGGACAAAGCTCGAGAACGTTGAGTTCACTATCCCGCAGGGCGGCAGCGACCTCGTCCTCTACATCGAGACCACCGAGGGATCGGGCGACCTCTGCGACTTCTACATCGACGCCGTACAGGTATCCAAGTCGGGCAAGGCTTCGTCCGTAGTTACGGGAGGCGGCACTGTTTCGGCGGCTTCCACCACTCCGAGCACCAGCTCCGCAGGCAAGAACGACCCGATAAAGATCATGCCTATCGGCGACTCTATCACATTCGGCTACGGTCATACGGGCGGCTACAGAAAGTACCTCGACTACTACCTCAAGCAGAAGGGCTTCACGAAGGTGGATATGGTAGGTCCCGAGGGCTCAAACAGCGCAAGCTTCAATTTCAACGGTCAGAACGTCCAGTACGACGACAACCACGCAGGCTACAGCGGCTACACCATCGTGCAGAAGTACCCTGTTCCCAGCTGGGGCAACAACGGTCTGCTCGAAAAGCTCAAGGCAAAGAACGCGATAAAGAGCGCTCAGCCCGACATCGTCCTCCTCATGATAGGCACGAACGATATGACGGCTAACCGCTCGATGAGCGAGTGCGAGACTGACCTCCACTCCCTCCTCGACTACATCCTCGCGGATATGCCCGCAGACGGCATGGTATTTCTCGCGTCTATCCCCGAGTTTACAGCTTACGGCGGCAACGCTCAGAGAGTCGCAAACTACAACAGCACCGTAAAGAAGGTGGCTGAGGACTACAGGAGCGCGGGCAAGAACGTCACATTCGCGGACGTTCACGGCTGTCTCGACGGCATGAACGATATGGACAGCGACAAGCTCCACCCCACAGACAAGGGCTACGAGAAGATAGGCAAGTTCTGGGCAGGCATCGTCGATGACTACACAGCGGCTTCCGCTCCGCCCGAGACGACAACTACCACCACTACTACTACAACGACGACCACAGAGTCCACCACAACTACAACGACTACCACATACTACGTTTCGCCTCCTGTGACGACTACAGAGGAAGAAACAACTACCACCACTACTACAGCTCAGCAGGACAAGGCTCTCGCGGGCGACGCTAATGTCGACGGAAATGTCACCATTGCGGACGCAGTTGCTATCCTCCAGTCCATAGCGAATAAGGATAAGTTCGAGCTCAAGCCGCAGGGCAAGATAAACGGCGACGTCGACGGTCAGCAGGGCATCACAGGAAACGATGCGCTGATGATACAGAAGGTCGACGCAGGCGTCCTCGATAAGAGCGAGCTGAGAATAGCGTAAAATAAAAAGGCTTCGGCATAGGTGCTGTACTCATACAGAAGCAATACGGGTATTTACTGGGGAAAACCTTTCTGAAGAAAGGTTCTTCCCCAGACCCTTTTCCAAAGACTTTTAGTCCAAATTTTGCCCCTATGGGGT
>KL370841.1:0-84975 GCA_000701945.1 Anaerotruncus sp. MC2020 | reverse complement strand
TTTAAATTGAAAGTTTTAGGGGAGGAGTTTGAGGAGGGACCCTTTTTCAAAAGGGTCCTCCTCAACAGATATCCATAATACTTCCGTATAGGTATAGCACCTATGCCGAAGCCTTTTTTGTCTTATGCATCAATATGACCCGAATATGGTTTTCAGCACATTCAGCACCTTCCTGCCCGCAGTGGTCGAGTACACGACCTCCGACGCGCGGTCTGGACAGTTGGTGAT
This sequence comes from Anaerotruncus sp. MC2020, assembly GCA_000701945.1. Lineage (GTDB taxonomy): Bacteria > Bacillota > Clostridia > Oscillospirales > Ruminococcaceae > Ruminococcus > Ruminococcus flavefaciens_B. The sequence continues at coordinate 84,747 of KL370841.1, read as the reverse complement.
GATGTTGTCCACGCCGAGAGCCATCATCTTTTCCATTTCGCCCTTGTTGTCGACAGTCCATACGAATATGCGTTTGCCGTTCTGATGCGCGTTATTGACTACGGTCGCATTCACGAGCAGGTGGTTCATGCTCAGCGCGTCGATGTTCTTCATCTGCATGAACGCCGTAGTTGTTGCCACGTTCGCGATAAGTCCCGTTTTTATGTTCGGGTCGAGCTGTTTCACCTTCTTGACCGCCGAATAGGAGAACGACGTCACGTAGCATGAGCTCTCGAGGTCGTGCTCCTTTATCGCCTCGACCGTCTTTTCAACGGTCAGGTTCGTGTTTCCGTGGTCTTTTATCTCGATATTGTACAGCTTTTCCTCGCCCACGAGCTCGAATACATCGGTAAGGAGCGGTATCCTCGCGTCGGGGAAGTCCTCCTCGCTGACGTACTTGCTCTTTACTGTGAGACTTTGCAGTTCGTCGTAGGTGTAGTCGCTGAGCTTGCCCTTTGCGCCCGTAGCGCGCTCGAGCTTCTCGTCGTGGAACACCACGAGCTGTTCGTCCTTGGTGAGCTGGACGTCGAGCTCGATGTAGTCCGTGTTGCTCTCGAGCGCCTTCTCAAAGGCATAGAGAGTGTTCTCGGGAGCTTCCTTCGAGCAGCCGCGGTGAGCGGTGACCTGCGTGCGGGTGATTATTCCGACGTTGAGGTTGATGTTGCCCTTGTGGAGCGCGCTGAGATAGGAGTAGTTGAGCAGCAGGCTCGACGAGATTATCGAGACGTACAGTATCACGCGCGCCGCTCTGCCCAGCTTGTAGGTAGTGCGCTCGGGGAGGGTCACCTTCGTATCCTCGGGGAGGTCTGCGAAGAATTTGCCCGTCAGCCAGCACATTATCGCGGGAGTAGACACGAATGCCGCTACTGCCGCGAATATCTCGCCCTCGTATTTCAGCACCTTCAGCGACGATATGAGGGCTTTGTTCGGGCTTGAAAAGCCCTTTATCACTATCAGCACCGCAAAGCTCGCCGCGAACGTGATGACGGCAGTTGCCGCGACGATGAACAGCGTCCACAAGACGAGCGAGAGCACATACTTCAATTTCTGTCCGATGATGAGCTTGCGGCTCTCGATGGTGCAGTCATAGAGCGGCTTGTCGGTCAGCACGAGGAAGTGCAGGCTGTAGCTGCGGCTGACGATGAGTATGGCAAATACTATCTGCAAGCCGATGTACACGGCGAGAGCTCCGCGGGTATTCACTGCGCGGAAGGCGTCGCGGAGTATCGGCAGTATCGGCGCGAGGAATATACCCGACGAGATAGTGTACTGCGCGATAGGCATATACACCATGAAGGTCATGAAGCAAAGCAGTCCCTTGCCGCGGAATGCCTTCTTGAAGGCGTGATAGCCCGTTCGGAACATACCTATCACGGACAGCCGCTCGCCCCTGTAGTAGCAGGAGTAGCACGCCGCGAGTCCCGACAGCTCCATGAAGGAGAACATCGCCGAGAAAAACAGTATCAGCAGCAGCGCGATAATGGTCGCGGGATTTTTGAGATATATCCACACCTTCTCGTCGGAGAGGTAGCGGACGTGCGATATCTTCATTGTCAGCTTCAGGAGCAGCGTGAGCAGCGGAGCTCCGACGGACAGGAGCAGGAGCTTGAAGATGAGCTCATACATCAGGATATCGGGCAGTGCCCGAACGAACACGCCGATAGACTTAAAGAAGTTCTTTTTCATTATGATATCCGATCATTCCCATTTTATTTTACGATGCGGCAAACGCCGCCATAGTCCTACGAAATAATTATAAAGCTTTGTGCGTCCGATGTCAACAAAAATATTTGTGTTATAGGCAGGATATATCATTTGCGGGGTCGCACTTCGTACCCAAGGGCTCTGCCCTTGAAATAAAAAAGCCGCACCCGCGGCGCCGAATAAACAAGAAGCAAAGAGCCGCTCTCAACAGACCTTTGCGTCTTGCTTATCGGTTTCCCGCCGTCAGGTACAGCTATAGGAAAAAAGAAATAAAATATAGAAGGGGAATTGGGGGATCACTTGATCCACCTATAATATACTTAATGAACCTTAAAATAATCTTAAAACAGTCTTAATTATTCACAAATTTTTCTCAGCCTGTGAATTTTGCCTTGACTATACTGTAGCCGTACGGCGGGATAACAAGCGTTCCGTCGCTGTAATCGCCGTAAAACTGCTCCATATTCGTGAAAAAGGTGAAGAATTCGCGCATATTGCTCAGCGTGACAGTATCGCCCGTCCTGTTGATGAAGAAGATGTAGTCCATGGGACTGCCCTGACGTGTGAACGCCATGACACGCTCGTCGGGGAGCTGTCCGTCCTTGAGGGCGAAGTACGTCCTGCCCGCTTTGAGATTGGGTATGGACTTCCTCACGCGTCCGAGCTCCTTGACGTATTCAATGAGCTCGTGGTCCTCGCTCCCCCACGGGTAACAGCGGCGGTTGAAGGGGTCCTTGTAGCCCTGTAAGCCTGCCTCGTCGCCGTAGTATACGCACGGCACTCCGGGCAGGAAGTACATCAGCGCAAATGCCGATTTCAGGAGGTTCTTGCCATGTCGGTACTGCTCGTCGGTGAGATAGCGCTCCGCCATCCAGTCCTTGCTCTTGTCGTCGCAGTATTCGCCGCCGAGACGGTTTATCGCGCGTTCTATGTCGTGGGTGGATACGAAGTTCATCAGTACATCTATCGTGGGCTTGGGGTAGTGCTCGAGTATCGTCATTATCGAGTAGATGAACGAGCGCGGGTCGCCGCCCCTGACGTAGCTGAGGATAGCCTCGCGGAAGGGGTAGTTCATCACGGAATCGAGCTGGTCGCCAAGGAGATAGCGCCGCTTCACGCCGTAGCTCTCCTTGTTGGAGGCGTCCTCCCATACCTCGCCGATGATGAGCTTTTCTTTGCCCATTTTCTTGACTGAGCGCCGCAGGTTATTGAGGAACTGGTCGGGGAGCTCGTCCGCAACGTCGAGGCGGAAGCCCGCCGCGCCCTTGCTGAGCCAGTAGTGGAGAATGCCCTCGTCTCCGCATATGAAGCGGGTGTAGTCCTCGTTGTTCTCGTTGACGTTGGGGAGGGTGTCTATGCCCCACCAAGCCTCGTACTGCTCGGGGTAGCTGATGAAGCTGTACCAGCTGTAGTATTTGCTTCCCTGCGACTGGTATGCGCCGGGCTCGGGGTATCTGCCGTACTTGTTGAAGTAGATGCTGTCGGCGCCCGTGTGGGAGAACACGCCGTCGAGAATGACGGAAATGCCGAGCTTTTTCGCCTCGCGGCACAGCTCCGCGAACTCCTCATTCGTGCCGAGGAGGGGGTCAGCCTTGGAGTAGTCCGCCGTGTTGTAGCGGTGGTTCTCGTGAGCCTCAAATATGGGGTTGAGGTAGATGCAGGTCACGCCGAGTTCCTTCAGATAGGGGAGCTTTGACTGTATTCCCGCGAAATCTCCGCCGAAGTAGTCGTTGTTCCAGACGTGACCGTGCTCGTCGGGACGGTACCACGGCGTGCCTCCCCAGTCCTCACGGAGCACGCGCCCTTCGGGGACATTTTTCTTGGGCTTGCCGCTTCGGCAGAAGCGGTCGGGGAATATCTGGTACATGATGCCGCCCTTGAGGAAGTCGGGGGTCTGGTAGTCCTTGCCGTAGACCGTGAGCTGGAAGAGCTCGCCGTCCTGCTCGGCGCCCTCGTGGCAGTTGACGCGCTTGATATAGTGTCTGATGCCGCCGCTCGTATACGAGAAGTAATAGTAGTGGACGTCACTGTAGCGCGCCTCGTACTCGCAGGAGTAGACGACGAGGTCGCCGTCGGTGCCCGTCGGGCTCATATGTATGAAGCGCTCCTTGAAGCCTGTCCTGAAAAGCACCAGTACAGGCGGAAAATCGGGGTGTATATCCTTGTGGAGCCTGATAGAGAAGCGGCAGGTCTCGAACTGCCTTATAGCGCCGAATATCGACTTGCAGCCGAGGTCCCATGTGTCGTATACAGGTTTCACGGGGTCTCCTCCTTTTGTAAGCAATTAGCCGTTAGCCGTTAGCCATTAGCTCGTGGTGTCCGCTGACGCGGACGGTATTTGAATATATCGCCGTCAGGCGATACCATAAGCTAAAGGCTAAAAAATTATACAAATTGTTGAGTGGGAAATAGGGGACACTGCGGAGTGTCCCCTAAAATCTGTCTTATCTGAGGTGCCAGATGTTGTCGGCGTACTCGGTAACAGCGCGGTCTGCGGAGAATATACCCGCTCCTGCGATGTTGTTGAGTGACATCTTAGCCCACTTCATCTTGTCGTTGTAGCACTCGGTGATATATGCCTGTGCTCTTCTGTAGCTGTCGAAGTCAGCGAGCACCATATACGGGTCGCGCAGACGGAGCGAATCTGCTACGTCCACGAACGTACAGCCGTTGATGCCGTGATACATACGCTCGATAGCCTCGTTTATCCTGCCGTCGTTCTTGAAGTAGCTCTGCGGGTCGTAGCCGCGCGCCTTGAGCTCGTTGACCTCGGGAGTAGTCATGCCGAAGATGACGATGTTCTCGTCGCCTGCGGCTTCCTTTATCTCGATGTTCGCGCCGTCGAGGGTTCCGAGGGTGATAGCGCCGTTGAGCATGAGCTTCATGTTGCCCGTACCCGAAGCCTCTGTACCCGCGAGGGATATCTGCTCGGAGATATCAGCGGCAGGCATGAGGCGCTCGGAGAGCGTTACGCAGTAGTTCTCGAGGAATACGACCTGAAGCTTTTCGGAGATGCGCGGGTTCTTCCTTATCTCCTCGGAGATAGCCCATATCAGCTTGATTATCTGCTTTGCGAGGTAGTAGCCGGGAGCCGCCTTTGCCGCGAAGATGTAGGTCTTGGGCGTGAAGGGGGCGTCGGGATTGTTGAGCAGATACGCGTAGTCCGCGAGGATATTCATGACGTTGAGGTGCTGTCTCTTGTACTCGTGGAGACGCTTTACCTGTACGTCGAAGATGCTGTCGGTGTTGAGGATGAGTCCGCTGTCCTTCTTGACATACTTCGCGAAGCTGTCCTTAGCCTGCTTCTTTACGGCGAGGAGCTTCTCGAGGACGTCCTTGTCGTTCTGCGAATTGCGGAACTTGGAGAGCTCGGACGCGTCCTTGATGAACTTGGGACCGATAGTGTCCTTGAGGAGCTTCGTGAGCGCGGGATTGGACTGGTACAGCCAGCGTCTGTACGCGATGCCGTTTGTGACGTTCTTGAACTTCTCGGGAGTGTTCTCGTACTCGTCGTGGAATACGGACTCCTTGATTATCTCCGAGTGGAGCTTGGATACGCCGTTTACGCTGTGTGAAGCCGCAACGCAGAGAGTTGCCATGTGTATCATGTTGTCCTTGATTATGGACATACGGGTCGTCTTTGCGCTGTCGCCGCCGTTGCGCTCCATGAGGGACTGGCAGTAGCGGTTGTTTATCTCAACTATGATAGAGAATATTCTCGGAATGATGTGCTTTACGAGGTTTACGTCCCACTTCTCGAGCGCCTCTGCCATGACAGTGTGGTTGGTGTAGGCGAAGGTCTTGGTCACGATGTCCCATGCCTGGTCCCAGCCGTAGCCGCAGTCGTCGAGGAGGATGCGCATCAGCTCGGGGATAGCGAGTGTGGGGTGGGTGTCGTTGATGTGGATAGCTACCTTGTCAGCGAGGTTCTCGAGCGTGCCGTATACCATCATGTGGTTGTTTACGATGTCGCCGATAGAAGCCGCGCAGAGGAAGTACTGCTGTCTCAGGCGGAGGCTCTTGCCCTCGAGGTGGTTGTCGTTGGGGTAGAGTATCTTAGAGATAGCGTTTGCGATAGAGTTCTGAGCAAGAGCGCTTGCGTAGTCGCCCTTGTTGAACATCTTCATGTCGAAGCTCGGAGCCTTTGCCGACCACAGACGGAGCACGGATACGCCCTCTCCGCCGTAGCCCGATACATACATATCATAGGGCGTAGCAACGACTGTATTGTAGTTCACGTGGGAGATATAATGGTACTGGTTGTCCCAGTATTCCTGTAAGTCGCCCTCAAAGTGGATATCAATGGAGAGCTCGGGCTTGGGCACGAGCCATACGCTTCCGCCGGGTAGCCAGTTGTCGGGGAGCTCTGTCTGCCAGCCGTCCTCGAGCTTCTGCTGGAAGATGCCGTACTCGTAGCAGATAGAGTAGCCCATTGCGGGGAAGCCTGTAGTTGCGAGACCGTCGAGGTAGCACGCGGCGAGACGTCCGAGACCGCCGTTGCCGAGACCTGCGTCGGGCTCATACTCGTATACCTTGTCGAGGTTGATGGTGTGCTCCTTGAGCATAGCGCGGACTTCGTCCGCAATCTCGAGGTTATAGAGGCTCGTCTTGAGCGAGCGTCCCATGAGGAATTCCATTGAGAGATAGTATACCTGCTTTCCGCCGACAGAGTGAGTGTGGTTGATGAAGCTCTGTCTCTTTGCGCCGAGTATCTCGACGATGATAGAGGAAAGCACCTGATATACCTGCTTATCGGAAGCCTCCTCGGGCGTCACGCTGTAGAGTGCCTGGAGCTTCTTGGGAAACTCCTGCTTTATCTGTTCAACAAGAGGGTTTACTTTCTTTGCCATATAAAATCTCCGTTCTGTCGTAAAACACGACTTTATTACTGCTTGTATACATTTCATCCTTTGCAAGTGACGTATAATTGCTGAATTCCCGCGTCGCAGATTACAAGTAGTATATATGATATTTTACCACTTTTTATACCTTTTTTCAATTGTATAATTCAACAAATATTTATCAACGCAATTTACATATAACTGAAAAACCATTGCAAAAATCGTCGCTTTGCAAAAACAAAATCAGAAACAGTTGTGCAATATGCAGAATATGAACGCTGTGTTAAGGCTCGGGGTTGCGCACATTGCATATGAAAAAACTGACTTCATGTCACGGATACATATTTAAAAAATAAAACTTGTAAAAAAGTCAAAAAACATTTGAAATCCCGCAGATAATGTGATATAATATATTGTGTTTACATTTTTCGCACAAAAAATGTGTGTAGAGACAAAAAACGATAATAAAAAAGAGAGGATATGATACCCCATGGAAAAGAAAAAAGGCTTGTTCATACTCAAACTGTTCGTCATCATCATCTGTATATCGTCTGTCATAATCTCGCTGACAGTGAATATCCTGTTCACCAGAAACAACACTCCCAACCTCTTCGGCAGGTACATCTACGTTGTCGGCGACGACAACCCCATGCCCAGCGACGTTTCGTCGGGCTCTGCCCTGCTCGCGAAGGAGGCAAAGGGCGTCAGCCTCGCAGTGGGCGATATCGTGCTCTGTTACCCCGCTGACACTCCCGACAAGCTCTGCCTCAGAAGCATCAACTACATCGTTGAGGCTGAGGAGGGCTCGGACGAGAGATACTACACCAAGGACGCTATCCACGAGGATACCGTTGATTCTATCGCAAAGGAAAAGGTAGTCGCTATATGCACAGGCTACCCCGAGAGCCCCGAGCTCGGCGCGTTCATCAGATTCGCTCAGGGCATCAAGGGCATACTCATCATGCTCGTTGCGGCAGGCGCAATACTCGTTGTATTCATAATCATGGCAATTGCCAAGACAATCAACGGCAAGGACGATTTCGACGAGGAGTTCGACTTCTATGAGTATCAGGACGAGAACGAGCCTCCGAGAAAGAAGTTCGCGCACAACGGCGGCGAGTCTGCATATGATGCGGCTCCCGACAGCTTTGCAGCCTCCGATCTCGAGCGCAAGAAGATGTCCATCGCCGAGAACTTCAGCCAGAAGGAAGTCAACCACGACTCTCCCTACCAGAAGGAAAAAGAGCGCACCATGCAGTTCAAGGCTCAGAAGGGCAGCCTGACCAATACAATGTCGTTCCCGACAGCGGGCGGCTCGGCAGAGTCATCGTTCGCGGCGAGAAATCTCGGCGCGCAGTCCTCTACCGCTCCCACAGCTGACGCTCTCCGCGAGGAGATGCTCAGAAAGACCGCTGAGGCAGAGCGCTCGGGACAGTCCGCAGCTCCGACAAAGGGCAATGTTCCCGACAATACAGGCGTTCTCTCCACATCGGCTGTAGAGCAGATGACGAAGAACGACGCTCCCGCATACAGTGCTCCCGCACGTCCCGCGGCAGCTCCGAGAAAGAGCAGCACGCCCGATATCTCCGATATCATCAGCAAGACGGAGTCCAAGACAAGGGCGAAGGACCCGTCGGATATGTCGGTAGACGACCTGCTGAAGATGATAGAGAGCGAGAAGAACAAGCTGTAATATCCCAAAGACCGAAGCAATGCTTCGGTCTTTTTTATTCGCGGTCGCGATTTTTCTTTGCTCCCAGCCGAAAACAGACTGAGCGAGCTTGCGGGCGGCTGCGAAGTTGGGCTCAAAGGGGGAGAGCCCTTGCTATTTCAAAGAATATGTGTTATAATATGTATAATTATTCAATGAGGTGCTGACATGAAGAAATACCGCAACCTGTTCCTGTTCACTATCATCACTTCCGTGATACTGCTCGGAACGACCGTCGTACTGCTCTATTTTTCGGCAAAAAGGCAGCAGAACGACCGCTATATAACCATAGACCCCGATACCATTCAGCTCGTACAGCTTGAAGCTCCGAAGGACGGCGACCCTATCGCCGTTGTGGACACCACGCTCGGAGAGATACGCATCGTGCTCTATCCCGACCGCTCGCCCAATGCCGTGAAGAACTTCACCGAGCTCGCGGAGAGCGGCTGGTACGATAATACCTACGTCTATGACTCAATGGAGGGCGTGTACGCCTCCGCGGGCTGCAAGCAGAAAAACGGCGAGCTCACGGGCGGGGCTGACAGCTCCCGCGAGAGGACGGAGCGCGAGCTCAGTCAGGACCTGTGGACCTTCCGCGGAGCTGTGTGCATGGTCAACACAGCCAAGGACAGCTCCTTCATGAACAAGCTCATGGGCGGCGGACAGTTCTACAACGGCAGCTGCTTCATGTTCGTGGACGAGGTCGAGCTCGACGACGCGGCAAAGCAGGAGCTCCTCGACGCATCCGACAACAAGGCTCTCGGACAGGCTTTCCTCGACCTCGGCGGCGTGCCGAACCTCTCTCAGCAGGTGACGGTCATAGGGCAGACCTACAAGGGGCTCGAGGTCATCGACGCGCTGACCTCCCTCGAGACCGAAAACAACGGAAAATACATGATACCCAAGGAGGATATCATGATAAAGTCGGTAAAAATTGATACCTATTCCGCTGAAAAAGAGGCGGATATTAAGTGAACATCGCGCTATAACAGCTTGTATTTGCGAGAGTTTTGACTGAAATTGCCAAAAAATCCTGTGAAACTATTTACAAAACAGATTTTATGTAGTATAATGAATAGGTTGAGATGTAAACTAATTATGTCTGCAAAATGTATATTATGATTTTTAACGTTTCACGCGATTCATATAAGGAGTGAAATAATGGATAAAAGGAAAATAGCGGCGCTCGTCCTCTGCGGTATAATGGCAGGCTCTGCTTTTGCGGGCTGCGGCAAGGATATCGAGGTGAGCGACAGCGGCTCTTCGTCGTCAGCCACCGAGGTAAAGGCTCCCGAAGAGGTCGATATCATGAACTTCACCGCTCCCGAGCAGGGCGATACCATAATCGAGATGAACGTCAGGGACTACGGCACTATCAAGTTCCGCCTCTTCCCCGAGTACGCTGACAAGGCGTGCGAGAACTTCGTTGAGCTCGCAAAGCGCGGCTACTACGACGGTCTCACCTTCCACCGTGTTATCAAGGACTTCATGATACAGGGCGGCGACCCGCTCGGAACAGGTATGGGCGGCGAGTCCACATGGGGCGGCACATTTGACGGCGGCAGCGATGCCCACCTCGCACACGTGCCCGGCGCGCTCGCATATGCTCACGCTCAGCAGCCCGAGGGAGCAAGTCCCACAGGCGGCGCAGGAAGCCAGTTCTACATCGTGACGGGCAGCCTCGATATCGGAGACGACCTCCTCTCCTACTATGAGCAGAACGGCTATTCGTTCTCGGAAAAGCAGAAGGCAATATACAAGGAGGTCGGCGGAGTTCCATTCCTCGACGGCAATTATACGGTATTCGGTCAGGTCATTGACGGACTTGACGTGCTGTTCAATATACAGTATGTGGCTACCGATTCAAACGATAAGCCTCTCGGAAGCAGTGTCATCATTGATTCCGTGAAGGTCACCGAGTACAACGGCGAGCCCGTAAGATGGTACCTCAAGGATTATGACTACGACGACCCGGCAAAGAAGGAGATAGCGAATTTCACCGCTCCCGAGCAGGGCGAGACGGTAGTCAGCATGAAGATAAAGGACTACGGCGAGGTCAAGTTCAAGCTCTTCCCCGAGTACCTCCCCGAAGCTGTTGAGAACTTCGTTACCCATGCGAAGGAAGGCTACTATGACGGTCTCACCTTCCACCGTGTCATCAAGGACTTCATGATTCAGGGCGGCGACCCGCTCGGCACAGGTACGGGCGGAGAGTCCATATGGGGCGAGAAGTTCGACGGCGGTAAATACTTCAATCTTATCCATACGGCAGGCGCTCTTGCCTATGCAAATTCAGGCGGCACTGCTTCCGACGGCAGTCAGTTCTACGTGGTAACAGGTACGGTACATGACGCCGATACTATCGCACAGCAGTACAGCTGTACAGAATCAGCCGCAAACGCTTACTCCACATACGGCGGCGCACCGTGGCTCGACGGAGGCTATACCGTATTCGGTCAGGTATACGACGGACTCGACGTCATCTTCAAGGTGCAGCAGGTCGAGACCGACGGCAGCGACAAGCCCCTTCAGAACGTCATCATCGAATCCATGACGGTCGAGGAGTACGACGGCTCGCCGATACGCTGGCATATGTCCGACTATGACGGCTCCGAGGCAGAGGTGACGACCTCCGCGGAGGAGACGACCGCTGAGGAGACTACAGAGACAGCCTCCACAGAAGCGGCTGAATAAATCAGTTGAAAACAAAAGAAAGAGGTCGGGGAGAAAGATAGAATCCCGACAAATAAGGAGAGAATTCATTTGGATAAGTTTGTGATAAAGGGCGGCAGACGCCTTGAAGGCGAAGTCACCATAAGCGGTGCAAAGAATGCCGCAGTTGCGATACTTCCCGCAGTTATACTTTCCGACGGTCCCTGCGTCATCGAGAATGTTCCCTCGATAAGCGACGTCAATATCTGCCTCCAGATACTGGAGGAAATGGGCGCGGGAGTAGAATCGGTGGGCAAGGACGCTTACCGCATAGACCCTACGACCATAAACAAGGTCTGCGTGCCGTATGAGTACGCAAGGAAGATGCGCGCTTCGTACTACTTCCTCGGCGCTCTGCTCGGCAAGTACAACAAGGCACGCGTATCCATGCCGGGCGGATGTCCCCTCGGAGACCGCCCCATAGACCAGCACCTCAAGGCGTTTTCAGCTCTCGGAGCCGAGTATACGCTCAGTCAGGGCATGATAGACCTCAGAGCTGACAGGCTCAGAGGAGCTCAGATATTCTTTGACGTTGTCACCGTAGGCGCTACGATGAATGCGATGCTCGCGGCTGTAAAGGCTGAGGGACTCACCATAATCGAGAACGCCGCAAAGGAGCCGCATATCGTCGACCTCGCAAACTTCCTCAACTCCATGGGCGCCAACATCATGGGCGCAGGTACGGACGTTATCAAGGTAAGAGGCGTCGAGCACCTCCACGGCACGACATATTCCGTTATCCCCGACCAGATAGAGGCAGGCACCTTCATGGTGGCTATCGCCGCTACAAAGGGCGACGCTATCGTCAAGAACGTCATCCCCAAGCATCTTGAGTCCATAACGAAGAAGCTCGAGAAGATAGGCGTCAACATTGAGCAGTACGACGACAGCATCAGGGTATGGGTCGACGGTCCGCTCGTCAAGGCGAACATCAAGACCGCTCCGCACCCAGGATTCCCGACGGATATGCAGTCTCAGATAGCTACCCTGCTCACTCTCGCGGAGGGCACGAGCATCATCACCGAGAACATATGGGAACAGCGCTTCCGCTACGTTGACGAGCTCAGACGTATGGGCGCGGACATAACCGTAAACGGCAAGGTCGCTCTCATCGAGGGCACTGGCAAGCTCATGGGCGCTCCCGTCAAGGCGTGCGACCTCAGAGCGGGCGCGGCGCTCATCATCGCGGGACTCGCGGCAAGCGGCGTCACCGAGATAGAGGACATCTTCCATATCGAGCGCGGCTATGACTGCATGGAGGGCAAGCTCCGTGCTATGGGAGCAGACATCGAAAAGGTGAGCGTTCCCGACAAGCCGAATGCAAAATCCGAGAATACAAAGGCGGCAGTCTGATAATACAGCCCCGTTCCTGAGGAACGGGGCTTTCTTGTACCTTCGGGGGCTTTGTCGGACGCGCGGACGCAGTCCCTCCCTCTTGCACGGAATGGTAACTAAATGACCGACAGAGGACAGCTCGCGTCTGATTTTTTTGCCTTGATTTTAAGTTAATTGAGGCGATTTGTTAATACATCGGAAATAATTATAATGCGATATCCACTAAAACGCCTTCCCTTCTTTGTACATCTTGACTAAAAGGCTTCGGAATAATTCTACGTATAATAGGCGGCAGAATTCACAGAATATGCTTGACTTCTTTAGGTCAATATGATAAAATCAAGACAGGCAATAAGCCAAAGGCGGTTTCCTGCACTGTGCCGCCGAACGGGAAATTTTACAAATCTATGGGAGGGTATTATGCTTAAAAGCAAATTCATTTCAAAAGCAGTGAGCGCTGTTGCTTCAGTTGCTATGGTGTTCACATCTATTCCGTCCATCAATGTTATGGACAAGGCAGTCGCAGCAGATACTATGACTGCATTCGAGATCACAAAGAACATGAAAATAGGCTGGAATCTCGGAAACACCCTTGACGCCAAGGCTGGCGACAAGAACGGAGACTATGCTACAGCAGGTCTCGAGACCGAGACTTCATGGGGCTGCCCCAAGGCTAACCAGCAGCTGTTCGACGCTCTCAAGGCAAAGGGCTTCAACACTGTCCGCGTTCCTACCACATGGTTCCAGCACCTCGACGCTGACAACAACATCGACCCCGAGTGGATGGCTCGTGTAAAGGAAGTTGTTGACTACGGCATCAAGAACGATATGTACATCATCCTCAACGTTCACCACGAGAACTGGATAAACCGCGCTGATTTCGCCAACGCTTACGACGAGATGCAGCCCAAGCTCATGAAGATCTGGACTCAGATCGCTACCGAGTTCAAGGACTACGACCAGCACCTCATCTTCGAGTGCATGAACGAGCCCCGTGCAGCAGGTACAGACCACGAGTGGTGGGCTGCTGAGCCTGTTCCGGAGTGCGAGGTCATCAACAAGCTCGAAGCTGACTTCGTAAAGCTCATCAGAGGCATGGACGGTCCTTACGCAAAGACCCGTCTCCTCATGCTCCCCGGCTACGTTGCTTCCGCTGAGCAGACATTCCTCAAGGAGATAAAGCTCCCCGAGAACGACAAGTATCTCGCAGTTTCTATCCACGCTTATACTCCTTATGACTTCACAATGAACACCGCTGTTAAGGACCACTCAACTTTCACAGGTGCTTACGCTCAGAACCTCTCCGATACTCTTAAGGGTATGCGCGACCTCTTCATCGAGAAGGACATCCCCGTTGTAATCGGCGAGATGGGCACATCCAACTTCGGCAACACACAGGCTCGTGTTGACTGGACAACTCTCTACTTCACAGCTACAAAGAAGTACGGCATCCCCTGCTGTCTCTGGGACAACAACACTGTTGAGAACCCCAAGGACCCCGGCGAGTGCCACGGCTACATAAACCGTACAACAGGTGAATGGCACGAGGCAAGCCTCCCCATCATCAACAAGATGATGGAGATAATGAACGATGAGAGCATCGTTTGGGGCAGCGAGGGCAAGGCTCCGACATACACACATCAGGACCTCTCCGCAGGTAAGGTATTCAGAGACGAGGCTATCGAGATAGATGCTTCCAAGTCCAAGACCTACGAGAACACAACTCCCGGTCAGGAGATCGCTTGGAGCGAGCTCGAGGGCAAGGAAGTTGCTATCAAGTACACAGGTACTACTCCCGTACTCGCATTCTCCGACAAGGAGTACGGCAACTGGACAGAGTTCAAGCCCTACACAGTTGACGAGGAGAACGGCATCGCTTACTACCTCGTAAGCCAGCAGCTCCCCGCAGCATGGCAGGATCTCTCCACAGTTAACCATATGCAGGCAAGAACTGACAAGGTTACTACTATCGAGAAGATGGTGATCCTCAACGCTCCCGAGGTACAGATCGACGTTCCCGTTGACAAGACCAAGAAGTACAAGATTGACTTCTCCAAGAAGGAGGGCGAATATCTCGCACTCTACTTCGAGGGTGAGGCAAATACAACTACCAACGGTGCTGTTGGCTTCAACGGCGACGGCTGGCAGGAAGAAAAGTGGGAAGGCAAGACAGACGCTGACGGTAAGCTCCTCGTTGAGATACCTCTCAGCAAGTTCCCCGCAGACCTCAAGTCTGCTGAGTGCCAGATCTGGTATCAGCCCGAGCTCGTTGACATGGTCAAGTACGAGTTCTACGCTAAGAACTCCGACACAACAACTACAACTTCCGAGACTACAACAACTACAACAGAGACAACCACTACGACCTCTGAGACTACAACAGCTACAGTTTCCGAGACAACTACTACAGTTACCGAGTCAGAGACAACTACATCCTCTGAGAGCGGTCTCTCTGTAACAGTTATCGGCGACGCTAACCTCGACGGCAAGTGCTCGGTAGCTGACGCAGTTGCTATCCTCCAGAACGTTGCAAACAAGGATAGATTCGAGCTCAAGCCGCAGGGCAAGGTCAACGGCGACGTTGACGGCATCGCAGGCATCACTGCTAACGACGCTCTCGTTATCCAGAAGGTAGATGCAGGCACGCTCAAGCCCGAGGATCTTCCTCTGAAGGCTGCATAAGCGAAAAACTGCAAACCTACGCTCTAACATATTTAAAGTGCCGTGCCAAGGGGAGCCCCCTCTGGCGGATTCGCAGGTTACTAAATATGAGCCGTAAGTTTACGGCTCGGTAGCCCACTTTTTCCGTTAAGGGGAGCAGCCTAATAGGTGCGGCATTTTTTTGTCCGCAGACAAAAAAATCTGACAGGAAAGGAACTGCCCTTCCTGTCAGATTTTCTTATTTCTTCGGTTCTTCGACCTTGTGCTGTGCGATGATGAGCTTGACCGTATTATAAAGGTATGGCTTGAGCTCGGCGAGGGAACACGGGTCTTGGTAGAGTATCGCCGAGTAGCACGTCGACGACGCGAGCTCGATTATCATGAACAGCATTATCTCGGGGTCACGGAGCTTATACGGCGCCTCCGCTATCATCAGGTCGTAGACCTGACTGAAATCTACGTCGCTCTCGGAGGGCGGCGAGGTCAGCGCTGACTTGAACACGCCCCAGCTCAGGTTCTTGGAGATGAACGTCAGCAGGGACTGGTTGTCGTTGAGCTGATTGATGATGTTGTCGACGATGCGAATCATCTTCTCCTCGAAGGAGTATTTCTTGAGCTCGGGCTGGAGCTCCTTCATGGCGTTCATGAAGAGCTGGCTGGACTTATGCGCCACGAGCTTGTTTCTTATGTCGTATTTATCCTTGAAGTAGAGGTAGAACGTGCCCTTTGCGACGCCTGCCTTGCCTGCGATGTCGGAGATAGAGGTCTTGCTGAAGCCCTTGGTCGTGAAGAACTCGAAGGCTGTTTTGAGCAGAGAGGACTCCTTCTGCTGCTTGTTTACATCAACTTTTCCCATTTTTTCCTCCCACGTGTGCGAAACCGTGTGATTTTGACTGTATCATTCATTATATCACACATTTTTGCAAATATCAAGCCACGCGGGAACAATTTTCCGCAGGTTTTTGTAGGGGCGGATATTATCCGCCCGCAGACAAAACGAAATCGTTGGGGATTTGCGGGCGCACGGATAAGCAGCGCACCAAATCTTTGATTTGGATTGCGATGCTATATGCAGCTTTGCTGTAATGCGCCCCTACATTATAATATCATGCGCTAAAATGACCAACAGTCACAATCTGCACGAGCTCGATTTGTGCAGGTCTACAAAATTGTGACCGAAGGTCAATTTTTCTCGATTTTAATATTGACCTTCGGTCATTTTTAGAATATACTATATTACAGAAAGCAATTCCATACATTCATAAAGGGGGACTTGATATGCTCAGATTTGGTGAGTTCATCGCAAAGCACCGAGTTCTGATACTGGCGGTCGGCATACTGCTTATGATACCGTCGGTATTCGGCTACATCAACACAAGAGTAAACTACGACATTCTCTCGTACCTGCCCAAGGACATAAACACTATGGTCGGTCAGGACATACTGATAGACGAGTTCGGACAGGGCGGCTTCTCATTCGTAATGGTCGACGGAATGACCGAACGGGAGATAGCCGACACCGCCGATAAGATATCGCAGGTGGACGGCGTATCGAACGTGGTCTGCTACGAGACGCTGACAGACCTCAACGTCCCGAAGGAGATACTCCCCTCGAAGGTGCGCGACTTCTTTAATAAGGACGACACAACGCTCATGGCGGTTTTCTTCGAGGAGTCGACCTCCGCGGACAGAACCCTCAACGCCATTGACGAGATGAGGGAGATAACCTCCGAGCAGTGCTTCATCAGCGGCATGAGCGCAGTTACAGCCGATATGAAGCACCTCTCCGACAGCGAGTCGCTGATATATGCGGCAATAGCGGTCGTCCTCACGAGCGCAGTGCTCGTGCTGACAATGGACAGCTTCCTTATCCCGATATTCTTCATGCTGAGCATCGGCATCGCGATAGTATGGAACCTCGGCACAAACTTCGCAATGGGCGAGATTTCGTTCATAACTCAGGCGCTTGCGCTGGTGCTCCAGCTCGGCGTAACTATGGACTACTCCATATTCCTCTGGCACAGCTACAAGGAACAGCAGAAATACTTCCCCGAGAGCAAGACCGAGGCTATGGCGCACGCGATAGCCGCTACGGTGACTTCCGTAGTCAGCAGTTCGTTCACAACAGTCGCAGGCTTCCTTGCGATGTGCTTCATGAGCTTCACGCTCGGACTTGACCTCGGAATCGTAATGGCAAAGGGCGTTATCTGCGGCGTTATCGCCTGCATAACGGTACTCCCCGCAATGGTACTCATTTTCGACAAGGCGATAGCAAAGACCTCGCACCGCGACTTCATGCCGAGCTTCTCCAAGACCTCGTCATTCATCGTAAAGCACTCGGGAGCATTCCTCGTGCTCGCGATAGTGCTGATGATACCCGCAGTTTTCGGCTATACACACTACGGCGTGTACTACAAGCTCGACAGCACGCTCCCGAAGGAGCTCGCAAGCATCACCGCGAATGCGAAGCTCGAGGAGGAGTACCACATGAACAGCACGCATATCCTCCTCGTTGACAGCGATATGGACGCCAAGACAGCGACTGCAATGCTCAATGAAATGGACAGCGTGGACGGCGTGCAGTTCACACTCGGCTACAATACGCTGGTCGGACCCGCTATCCCCGACGAGATAGTCCCCGACAGCATAAAGAGCAAGCTCAAGAGCGAGAGCAAACAGCTCATGCTCATAGGCTCCGAGTACGAGGTAGCCTCCGACGAGGTGAACGCTCAGGTAGCGGAGCTCAACAGCATCGTGCAGAAGTACGACGCGAGCGGAATGCTCATCGGCGAGGCTCCCGCGACAAAGGACCTCATCGACATAACCAACCGCGACTTCAAGGTAGTCAGCGTGCTCTCGATAGCGGCGATAATCATAATTATCGCCCTGACGTTCAAGTCGGTATCGCTCCCCGTGATACTGGTAGCAGTCATCGAGCTCGCGATAATGATAAACCTCGGAATCTCCTACTACACGAACACCGAGCTCCCGTTCATAGCGTCTGTGGTCATCGGTACGATACAGCTCGGCGCGACAGTCGACTACGCGATACTGATGACGACGAGATACCGCACCGAGCGCGCAGGCGGCAAGGACAAAAAGGAAGCTATAGGCATAGCGCTCGCGACTTCGATACGCTCGGTCATCACCTCGGCACTCGGCTTCTTTGCGGCAACGGTAGGCGTAGCGGTCTACTCCAAGATAGGAATGATATCGTCGCTGTGTGTACTGCTCTCGCGCGGAGCTCTCATCTCGATGGTGATAGTAATAGCTGTTCTGCCGTCGATGTTCATGGTATTCGACAAGGTGATATGCAAGACGAGCGCAGGCTTCCTGCCCAAGGACGACGAGCATACTCACAAGCACCTTATCCACGTTTTCAGTCATTAAGGTAACAATCGCGGGTAAAACTTCCGCCCTGAACTAACTACCGCGCGAACTCGAAAGTTTCGCTCAAGCCTTTTCAAAGGCTTGCGGGTCGAGGGCAGAGCCCCGCAGGTTCCAAGGACAGCGTCCTTGGTGGGTTCCAAGGGCAAAGCCTTTGGTCGCCTCCTATGGAGGCGAAACACTTGATTCTAAGTAAAACTCGCCTTCCAAAACAATCCAGTGAATTGTTTTGGAACATAATAAATGCAGAGCGCCGAATATCGGCGAAAGCAAACAATAAAGATACATCAGTTCAGTTGAAAGGATGATATATATGAAAAATTACAAGAGAATCATCGCGGCGGCTCTTGCAGTCGCAGTATCGGCAGCAGGTACAGGCTCTATCGCCTACGCCAAGAGCGGCAGCAAGTCCGACGCTCCCGACAAGGCAGCCGAGAAGTCCGATAAGCCCGCACAGTCGGCGGCAAGAACTCCCTCCGACAGCGAGGCATACAAGGCCGAGACAGTGTACGTTCTCTGCAACACCGACTCGTCAGTGAAGAATGTCGTAGTCAGCGACTGGCTGAAGAACGCTCCCGCACTGAGCAGCATCAGCGACATCTCCGACCTCGAGGACATCGTCAATGTCAAGGGCAGCGAGAAGTTTACTCAGTCAGGCGAGTCCCTCGACTGGAGCGCAAACGGCAGCGACATCTACTACAAGGGCACTACAGATAAAGAGCTCCCCGTGGACGTGAATATAACCTACTTCCTCGACGGCAGGGAGATATCCCCCGCAGACCTCGTCGGCAAGAGCGGTCACGTCACTATCCGCTGGGACTACAAGAACAAACAGAAAGTTACAAAGGAAATAAACGGCAAAAAGACTGAGCTCTACGTGCCCTTCATGGCAGCGAGCGCGGCAGTCCTCGACACTGGCAAGTTCATGAACGTTGAGGTCACAAACGGCAGGGTCATCTCCGACGGCAACAGGCTCATCGTAGTCGGCGCGGCATTCCCCGGACTGAACGACAGCCTCGCACTCGACGAGATAAAGTCGATGGACATACAGCTCCCCGAGAGCTTCGAACTCTCCGCAGACGTTAAGAATTTCGAGATGAACACATCTGTCACGGTCGTATCGAATGAGATATTCTCTCAGCTCGACCTCGGTGACAAGTTCGATATGAGCGACCTCGAGGGCAAGCTCCGCGAGCTCAGCGACGGCGCTGCACAGCTCACGGACGGCACAGCCAAGCTGTACGACGGTATCAGCGAGCTCTCCGCGAAGTCGGGCGACCTCACAAGCGGTATCGACAAGCTCTACGACGGTTCATTGCAGCTCAAAAACGGTACAGGCGACCTCAGCAGCGGCGCAAAGCAGCTTGCAGACGGTACCAAGACCCTTGCAGATTCGACGGCTAAGTTCGGCGAGGGCGTAAGCTCCGCGAAGGACGGCTCGGGCAAGCTGGTAAGCGGTCTCGGACAGGTCAAGGACGGTTCGGGCGAGCTCGTCATCGGAGCCGAAAAGGTGAATAAAGGTGCTGAGGCACTGGGAAAGGGTCTCTCCGATGCAAAAACGGGCTCGGATGAGCTGGTAAAAGGTTTCGCAGAGGTGAATAAGGGTTCAGAGGCACTTTCCGAGGGTGCAGCGCAGCTCGGCGGCGGTATCGGCACTCTCACGGACGGCAGCGCGAAGCTGAAGGACGGCTCCGCACAGGTTGCCACGGGCGCGGACGCTCTCTCGCAGGGCGCAGCTACGCTCAGCAGCTCCGCGGGACAGCTCTCAACGGGCATCAGTTCCGCAAAGACGGGCGCAGACCAGCTCACAGCGGGCATCGCCTCCGCAAAGACAGGCGCTGACACTCTCAGCGCGGGAGCTTCACAGCTCACAGCGGGCGCAGACCAGCTCGCGGCGGGCGCTTCACAGGTAGCACAGGGCGCAGACCAGCTCACAGCAGGAATAGGTGCGGCGGGAACAGGTCTCGACACCACAATTGCCGCAAACGAGCAGGCTCTCGCGGCATTGCAGGCTCTGTATCAGGCTTCGCCCTCGCAGGAGCTCGCAGTCGCGGTAGGCACTCTCCAGCAGACCATAGAGGCTCAGAAGCAGATAGCCGCCTCCATGAAGGACGGCGGACAGTTAAAGGACGGCGCTGCGGCAGTTTCCGCGGGCGCAGGACAGCTCAATACAGGCGCAGGCTCGCTCTCAGCGGGCGCTAAGGAGATAGGCGGCGGACTCGACAAGCTCTCCGCAGGTCTCGGCACGGCTCAGGCAGGCACGGCGCAGTTACAGCAGGGCATGGCTCAGCTCGACGAGGGCGGCAAGGCTCTCGCGGCGGGAGCTGACAAGCTTTCGGGCTCGTCGGCACAGCTTGCGGCGGGCGCTAAGTCGGTATCGGACGGTGCGGCACAGCTCGACGGCGGTATAGCTGCGCTCTCAGCGGGCAGCGGCAGCCTCACAGGCGGACTTGAACAGCTCATCGCGGGCATCGCACAGCTCTCCGCGGGCAATACCTCGCTCAACAGCGGACTTGCGCAGCTCTCAGCGGGCGCGTATGACCTCAAGAGCGGCACAGCTCAGCTCTACACGGGCGCGGGAGCTCTCAACGACGGCATAGGTCAGGCGTATGCGGGCTCGTATGCACTCGACAACGGTCTCGGTCAGCTCGTGACTGCAAGCGGTCAGCTCGGCGGCGGCGCTGATACGATATATCAGAATATGCTCAGGCTCAGCACGGGCGCGGAGCAGCTTAACAGCGGCGCGGGTGCTCTCTACACAGGCATAGGCACTCTCCACGACAGCGTACCTGCTCTCACGAGCGGTATCGGTCAGCTGAAGGACGGTGCAAAGCAGCTCAACGACGGCATGAACAAGTTCAACGACGAGGGCATCAGCAAGCTGAGCGCAGTCATGGACGAGGCTCTGCCAGACATCACCGAGCGCTTCAAGGCAGTCCGTGACGCGGCGAAGGATTACGGCACATTCTCAGGCAAGTCGGACGACATGGATGGCAGTGTGAAGTTCATCTACGTATTCGACGGCACCAATAAATAAGCAGGTTTCATTCATAATAGTTCCTCAATATAAAAAAAGAAGAAGCGGGAAGGGGCGACCTTTCCCGCTTCTTCTTTTGTGCCGTACAGCCCGACAAAGCACCTGACACTTCGTGAAACCACGGTACAATAAGAATAGCCGCCCTTATGTCGGAGTCAGGGCGGTCATTTTTTCTCTATGCTTTCAGAAACAGCCGTAAAGAAGCATTAGCTTCATTACGGCTGTCTTGCGTTGATTAAAGCGTATCTATGACGTCGAGCGAATGCTCCTCGTTCATAGTGCGGCACATCTCGATGAACTTGTCGAGCGGCACGTTCTTGAGCTGCTTGTTTCCGCGGATATTGATAGATACTTGCTCGTTTGCAGCCTCGCTGTCGCCGATGATGACAACGTACGGGTCCTTGAAGTCCTTGAACTTCTTTATCTTGTTCTTCATGTTGTCGTCGGTGTAGTCAGCCTCGACCCTGATGCGGTTCTTCTTGAGGAGGTCTGCCACCTTCTTAGCGTACTCGTTGTGCTCGGTGCGGATAGGCACGATACCTACCTGCATGGGCGAGAGCCAGAACGGGAACGCGCCCTTGAAGTTCTCGGTGATGATACCGATGAAGCGCTCGAACGAGCCAAATATAGCGCGGTGAATCATAACGGGCTGCTTCTCGGAGCCGTCCGATGCGATGTACTTCATCTTGAAGTTGAGCGGGAGCTGGAAGTCGAGCTGGATAGTGCCCATCTGCCACTCACGGCCGATAGCGTCCTTCATCTTGAGGTCTATCTTAGGACCGTAGAACGCACCGTCGCCCTCGTTGAGCTCGTAGCCGTCGGGACCGTACTTCTCCTCGAGGATAGCCTTGAGGTCAGCCTCAGCCTTGTTCCATACGTTGATGTCGCCCATGTAGTCGTCGGGACGTGTGGAGAGCTCAGCCTTGTACTCGAGACCGAAGGTGTTGTACATCTCGGTCGCGATGTCCATGATATCGTTTATCTCGGAGGCTATCTGCTCCTCGGAAACGAGGATATGAGCGTCGTCCTGTCTGAACTGCTGAACGCGGAACAGACCGTTGAGCTCGCCTGACTTCTCCTTGCGGTGGATAACGTCTACCTGATTGAACTTGAGCGGGAGCTCCTTGTACGAGCGCTGTCTGTTCATGTAGACCTTGATAGCGTTCGGGCAGTTCATCGGCTTAGCGCAGTACACCTCGTTATCCTCCTCAGCGGGGATAACGAACATACCGTCCTGATAGTGGTCCCAGTGACCCGATGTCACCCACAGCTCCTTCTTGGAGAGCACGGGGCCTGAAATCTCGGTGTAGTCGTGGTCCTCGTGAACGCCGCGCCAGTACTCGAGCAGAGCGTTGAACAGCTTCCAGCCTCTGGGGAGCCAGTAGGGCATACCGGGAGCAGTGTGGTCGAACATGAAGAGTCCGAGCTCCTTGCCGAGCTTCTTGTGGTCGCGGAGCTTTGCCTCCTCTATCATTTTGAGGTACTCGTCAAGCTGAGAAGCCTTGGGGAATGCGATAGCGTAAACACGGCTGAGCATCTTGTTCTTCTCGTTGCCGCGCCAGTAAGCGCCTGTACATGAGATGAGCTTGAACGCCTTGACGGGCTCGGTAGTCATGAGGTGAGGCCCCGCGCAGAGGTCGGTGAACTCGCCCTGCTTGTAGAACGAGATAGGCTCGCCCTTGTCGGCGTGCTCCTCGCAGAGCTCTACCTTGTAGGGCTCGTCCATTTCCTTGAGCTTGGCGATAGCGTCAGCGGGCGCGAGCTCGAACTGCTCGAGAGCGAGACCCTCCTTGACTATCTTCTTCATCTCAGCCTCTATCTTCTCGAGCTCCTCGGGAGTAAAGGGCTTCTCGAGGTCGAAGTCGTAGTAGAAGCCGTTCTCGATAGCGGGACCGATAGCGAGCTTTGCCGCGGGATAGAGGCGCTTTACAGCCTGTGCAAGGATGTGCGAGGCAGTGTGCCAGAAGGTCTTCTTGCCGTCGAGGACGTCGAATGTGCAGACCTCGAACTCGCAGTCGCTGTCGATGACGGTGCGGAGGTCCTTGACCTCGCCGTTTACCTTCACGCAGCACGCAGCCTTGTACAGACCCATGCCGATGCCCTTGACTATCTCAGCCGCGGGCTGTGCGGACTCGATCTCGCGGACGCTTCCGTCCTTCAATGTTAATTTTATCATGGTTATCTCTCCTTATAATGTTATTCTTTGCTGAATAATTCGTCGTTTTCCCATGTCATCGGGTTCGTTTCGATGTATTCCCAAAACGCGCGGTATTCCTGCTCGTTTCGGATAATGCGGTCGTAAAACGATTTTTGCCATACATGGAATCCTGATTTTTTTGAAACCGACCCTTTGAATTTGTTGATTATACTGCCAATCGTAGGGGCCGCCTTTGGCGGTCCGCTTTCCGAATATGCGTTCAGTACAATTATCAGATGTATGTGATTAGGCATAATTACTGATTTTGGAATAAAAACAATATCTGGATAAATTGAAGGAATAATCTTCAATTCTTCCTTGACTATCTTTCCGTATTCCGACAGTGTTATCTTACTTTGCGGACCGCCAAAGGCGGCCCCTACACGACCAAAATCGTAATTATTCCAAAACAGGTATTGGCGGTTTCGTGTGCAAATCGTTACGAAATACGCCCCATTTTGGCTATAGTCGTAGCTTTTCAGACGATGCTCTTTCCTTGTAGGTCTGTCCATATCACTCGACCCAGCCTGTTATCTCGAACATCTCGCCGAATAGCTCGGCGTGGGCGGGAGCGCGCATATAGCCGTCGTCGGTGGAGACGTCGAAGCAGAGGACGATATCCTCTTCGTCGAGGTCGACATACGGATTTTCGAGTGTGAGTATCTTCGCGAGAGCGTCGGGGTCGCCGCCCTCGTAGTAGCCCTCGTCGATGAGGAGCTCGGCAATCTGTCGGCGGCTGCCGTCGAGCTTGGCGAGCTTTTCGGCTACGGCTTTGAGGTTGTTCATTATGTCGGCTTCCTCGTCGACATAGAAGCGGACGGTCAAAGTCTTACCCCACAGCTTATAGGGGAGCTCGAAAGCCTCCTCCTGCTCGTTGTACCTGATATTGCTCAATTTCTCACCTCCCGCGCGCAAGGTGACAAAAAAGCCCCTTACGCCTGTAATAGGCACAAGGGACGATAGAATACCGTGGTTCCACCCTGATTCACGCGGAGTTTTCCGCATCTCATTGGCTCTGTAACGGGAGCGCCCGTCGTTTATTGGACGAACTCGGAGGGGGTATGCGTTATCCGTGCTGCTGCTGCCTCGCACCGAGCGGCAGCTCTCTGAGAGCGGCGTGGTGGATAAGCCTTCCTCGTCATAGCTTTGCTGTATACGATATATATTACCACAAACGCGCGGATTTGTCAAGTCTAAAAGTACGTGCACCGGACAACGCAAATATTTAAGAGGGCTCAGCTGTGCCGAGCCCTCGCTTTTCCTATTTCAGCATATCCAGTGCGGTATCAAGGAGGTAGTCCTCGCCGTCGTCGAAGAGGGCGCGAATCGCCGCAGAATCGAATGGTATCAGCTTCACTCCGTCGCCGTCGGAGCTCTGTCTGTCGGAGCCCGAATCTATCATTACCGAGCCGTCCTTGTCGAGGACAACGCAGTTCGAGAAGCAGAGACTGCCCGTCTCGGCGTCCTCCATGCCGATAGCCTGACAGGAGCCGTTAGGTCCCGTGAAGCCGATAACTTCGGCATTGTCGAGAGACTCCATTTCCTTCGTCATCAGGTCTGCCGCGCTGACGCTGTTGGCGTTGACGATGACGATGACTCTGCCGTCGCCGAGGAGCTGCTCGCCGTTGAAGGTGATATCGTTGCCGCGGACGTAGCTGCCGTCCTCGTTGCGAGCCCAGCACTTGTTCTCGTCGTCCCACTCGCAGTTGGTGAGGCAGTAGTGCTCGCCCTTAGGCGCAAACATCGAAACTATGCCGTTTACCATATGCGGCGAGCCGCCGCTGTTGTCGCGGAGGTCGATGATGACGTCCGTGACACCCTCGGACTGATAGCGCAGTATCGTCTCGCGAATCTCGTCCTTCATCTCGTCATAGGCGCTGTCGTCGGCGGAGGAATACGACTTCGAGTCGTAGCTCATGCCCTTGATTCGCAGGCAAGCCACGGTATCGCTGAGCTTTTTCCATTGCAGATTGCCCACGTTCACGCCCTGATGCAGGATATCCATAGTCTCGCGCAGTCGGACGTGATACCCGCCTGTTTTCGGGAGAGCTGCGACCTGCTCCGAGCCGTCGTCCGCGATGAATGTGACCTCGACCGTGTCGCCGCCTATGCCCGCGCAGAGCAGTCCGCTGTAGAAGACCTCGTTGTCGATGTCGGGGAAGGACTCGAGGTGCAGCATGAGCTCCTTTTCGTCCTTGTCATAGGTGAGGAGGCAGCTGCCGTACACGGGCGATGTTTTGCTGACCTCGTCGGGCGATTTGCCGTCCCACGCCTTGATTATCGTGCCGTTGTGAATGCCGTATTTTCCGAGCGAATCGTCCACGTCCACAGCCGCGAAGCTGCCGTCCGAGCAGCGCATCACAGCGAGCCCGTAGTCGTTGCCGAGAGCGTCGCTTATCGCCTTGTTCTGGGCGTCAACGTCGCTGTAATCGCAGGTGTAGCTGACGTGTCCGTCGCGGAACTCCCCGCAGAGAGCTCCCCACGCGAGAGCATTCGCACCCGCGTCCTGACTGCGGTCAATCTCCTTAAACTGCGGCTCGTACTTGTCATAGAGCGCGTCCCAGTCGATACCCTTGTGCTCGGTGAGGACGTAGTGCTCGCGCATACAGCCGAACAGCTCCTTGAAGTCGCGGTAGTAGGGCTTTGCGCGGTAGCGCGGACTGAGCATGCACGTCGGGAAGCTCAGCGCCATACAGGCGGCTCCCGCGAGCGCGAGTATGCGCTTGAGCCTGTTTTTCTCGGTGAAGAAGCCGCACATAGCGACTGCCGCTCCGATGTACAGCGGCAGCAGCGCCCAGTCGGGCCCCTGCTTCGTTATCACGAGAGCCGCCACGGGAAGCGGCAGCCAGAACAGCTTCCACTTCACGCTCTTGACCTTTTCCGAGTGGAAGGTCAGCCATATGAGCACGCCGCAGTAGGCGATACATACGAGAACAGCGATAATATCCCAAGTTTTCATATTGTTCCGCCTCCTTTAGTTCATGTCGTCGACGTGGAAGAAGTGGTAGCCGATGAGCAGATATACCGCCGTCATCATTACGGAGACGATAACGGTCAGCGCCGCGCCTGTCGGGTCGAGCGAGGTGTCGTAGGTGTAGAACTGCTCCATATTGAGGTTGTACGTGTACCAGCTGCTGAATTCGCCGAGGTGTGTGAAGTCGATGGGCGAGAGCAGCCAGTGCTTGCTCTCCGCTGCTATTTTCAGGAACGGCAACGACGTCGCTCCCATTTGCACTGCCATGCCGAGCATAGGCACGCCCATTGTGGTCATGCAAGCCACCATAGGGTTCTTGAACAGGAAAAGGATCATCACGCAGAACGCCGTCACTCTTATCAGCGGGAACAGTCCCAGCACCACGCGCAGGACGAGGTCGCCCGTGGGGAGGGTGTCTCCCCAGCCGAAGGCGATGCCGTATATGACGTAGGGGAGCACATACAGCGCCGTCGCGCAGAGCGGAGCCGCTATCAGCGAGGGTATCGCGCGCCCGAAGTAGGAGATATAGCGCCTCCTGCCAGCGGAGAGCTCGTGATTTATGGTCTTGTCTAAAAAGTCGTCGCCTGCGACCATAGTCGCGAGGCAGGTCGCTCCGAACATGGCGAGCGCCATAAGTATCGGCAGCGTCTTAGGCATATACTCCGTCGCTTTTAGGATCTTCTCGCTGTTCCCTAAGCTGTCGAAGAACATCATCAGTGTGCCTGTTCCGAGCAGGCAGATGTTGAGTATATGCACCACGGATTTCCGCAGCATGGTGCGGAACTGGTATCTCATTATATCTAACATAGCAGTCCCCCCTTACGGAATATCGCGCTTGCGGAATACGGCATATCCGCCGAGCAGCCACGCGAAGCCTATACCGAATGATGTGCAGACCATGCGACCGAGCAGACTTGCGGGCAGGTCGAGCTTGTAAACAGTGATGTCCTTGCCGTTGAAGAAGCCGCTTGTCGTGTTTGTGAAGTCGAGAAGCCGCGTTAGGTCGGTCAGAGCGGTGTGCCATGTCAGCTCATAGCCTACCTCTTTCATGAGGGCTGATGCTATCAGGAGCACTACTGCTCCCACGAGCGCTGCTATCAATGCAACTACGTCGTTTCCGCAGAGGAACGTGAACGCCGTGTAAAAGCAGACCATGCGGAAGGTCAGCGTGAACAGCACGCCGAATATCTGAAGTGCCTGCTTTGCGGGGAGACTGCCTCCCCAGCCGTTCTTGACCGTGAAAAAGAGCACGGGCACGGCTGCGATAACGGCTGTCAATGCGAGAGAGACCAACAGCGAGGGAATGAACCTGCCGAGGTAGACCTCCCAGCGTTTTTTGCCGAAAAGAACTTCATAATTCGCGGTCTTGTCGCGGAGGTCAGCTCCACAGGCTCTTGTCGTAAGAAAGCCGACCGTCAGAGGCAGTCCGAACTGGAGGAACATGGCAACATTGCACGAAAAATCACTTCCGCTGACGTTCCAGTCTATTTCCTCGCCGACGAAGGTAATGACCACCATGAGCAGGAGATAGACCCCGAAAAACCACAGCAGCTTATCCTTTCTTATCTGCCTTAGTATCGACCTGATTATGTTCAGCATTGTCATCACCTACCAGTTTCATATAATATGATTCGAGGTCAGCCTCGTGTACGTGGAGCTCCACAGGCGTGAGCCCGTTCTCGTAGAGCGTTTTCGATATCAGCGGGAGCTCGTCGAGCCGCTCGAACAGGCGGAGCGTGCCGTCCTTGAGGACGTCGCAGTTCTGTATGCCGAGCTTGTTCTGCAAGGTGACGAGCGCGAGCGGGTCGTTGTCGGTGTGGATGTGGTAATACTCGCCGCAGAGCTTGTGGAGCTCCTCCGCCGAGGTCATCTCGAGCAGCTTGCCTTTTCTTATAAATATGTAGTCGGTGCAGAGCTGCGAGAGCTCCGCGAGGATGTGCGATGAGATGAGGATAGTGACGTCGAGCTCCTCGTTGAATTTTTTGAGCATATTGCGTATCTCGATTATGCCCTCGGGGTCGAGACCGTTGACAGGCTCGTCGAGCACCATTATCTCGGGCTTTGAGAGCAGAGCTCCCGCGATGCCGAGGCGCTGACGCATACCGAGCGAGAACTTCGCGACGTGCTTGCGTCCTGCGTCCTGCAAGCCGACCATTTCGAGCACCTCGTCCACGCGCTTTGCGTTGGGTATGCCCTTTTGCAGGCGTAGCTTCTCGAGATTCTCACGCGCGGACATCTCGCCCTTTGCGTAGGGAGTCTCTATCATGAAGCTCATGCGCGAGCGGGCGTGTGCGAGCTCTGCCTCCGATGAGCCGCCGAAAATGGAGAAGCTGCCGTCGGTCGGGAGCACGAGCCCTCCGAGCATTTTCATGATAGTGGTCTTGCCCGCGCCGTTAGGTCCGACGAGACCGCATATCATGCCCTTTCTTATCTGAAAGGTAGCGCTGTCGACTGCTTTTTGTTTCTTGTACTGTTTGGTAAGCTCTTTGGCTTCGATAACGATATCTGACATAGCGAATCCTCCTTTTGGGTGCTTTTTGTCTGTAATTCTATCATAAATGGTAAACATAAAGAATTCTTT
Source organism: Anaerotruncus sp. MC2020 (assembly GCA_000701945.1). Lineage (GTDB taxonomy): Bacteria > Bacillota > Clostridia > Oscillospirales > Ruminococcaceae > Ruminococcus > Ruminococcus flavefaciens_B. Next base: position 55,568 of record KL370841.1, on the reverse strand, counting down.
AAGATTCTGAAAGTTTACAATTTGTTCATATTTGTGGCTGAACTGTAGGGGCTATTATCCACCCGCGAATTCGTCTGTTGGTGGATGGGCGCACGGAATGCGCCCCTACATATTTTCGCAATATTTGAATATTCCGCACGTCAGAGGCAATCGGCAGAAGTCCGATTATTTCCGTTCATAGGTAAAAATGCACAAATTTGTTATAAAAAATAGTACACCGCAATTTCTGAAAAAGCTATTGTAATAGTGCGGCTAATCTGTTATAATAGTAATATCGCGGAGTATATTCCCGCATAAGCATAGTAAAACAAAGGAGAAAAATTTATGAAGTTCGGATCATTTGACGACGTCAGGAAGGAATATGTTATCAATTCCCCCAAGACTCCCTATCCGTGGATAAACTACCTCGGCAATCAGGGATTCTTCTCACTCATTTCAAACACAGCAGGCGGCTACTGCTTCTATAAGGACGCACGCCTCCGCCGTATCACACGCTACCGCTATAACAACGTCCCGATAGATATGGGCGGACGTTACTTCTACATAAACGACAACGGCACAGTATGGAACCCCGGCTGGTCACCTGTCAAGACAGAGCTGGACGAGTACCAGTGCCGCCACGGTATGGGCTATACCATAATCACAGGCAAGAAGAACGGGCTCAAGGCTGAGGTGACATTCTTCGTTCCCCAGAACTACGACGGCGAGGTACAGCAGGTCGTACTTACCAACGAGAGCAGTGAGACAAAGAGCTTCTCAATCTTCTCCATTGCCGAGTGGTGCCTTTGGGACGCTCAGGACGACTGCACGAACTTCCAGAGAAACTTCTCCACAGGACGCGTTGAGATAGAGGGCTCCACTATCTACCACGTAACAGAGTACAGAGACAGACGCAATCACTACGCGTTCTATACAGTAAACGACACTATCGACGGCTACGATACAGACCGTGACGCCTTCCTCGGAAGCATCTACAACGGCTGGAACAACCCTGCTACAGTTGAGGCTGACAAGCCCTCCAACTCCTTTGCTGACGGCTGGTCGCCCGTAGCTTCGCACTACAAGAAGGTCACACTTGCTCCCGGCGAGTCCAAGACCCTCATCTATATCCTCGGCTATGCTGAGAACCCGCAGGACAAGAAGTTCGCTTCCGAGAAGCCTGCAAACCTCCTCACAAGAGAGACATGGGTGCTCAACAAGGAGAAGGCATATGCGATGATAGAGAAGTACAACACTCCCGAGAAGGTAGCGGCAGGTCTTGAGGAACTCCGCAATACTTGGGACAGCCTCCTCTCTATCTTCAATGTACATACTCCCAACGACAAGGTCGACAGAATGGTCAACATCTGGAACCAGTACCAGTGCATGGTAACCTTCAACCTCTCACGCTCCGCTTCATACTTCGAGAGCGGTATCGGCAGAGGCATGGGCTTCCGTGACTCCAATCAGGATATCCTCGGCTTTGTTCATCAGATTCCCGAGCGTGCAAGAGAGCGTCTCATCGACATCGCTTCGACTCAGCTCTCCGACGGCGGATGCTACCACCAGTACCAGCCCCTCACAAAGAAGGGCAACGCTGATATCGGCGGCGACTTCTCGGACGACCCGCTCTGGATGATACTCTCCGTTGCTTCCTACATCAAGGAGTCCGGCGACTGGGGCATCCTCGACGCTAACGTTCCCTTCGACGACGACCCGAACGGCAAGCACACAATGCTCGAGCACCTCACAGTTTCGTTCTACCACATCGTTAACAACCTCGGACCTCACGGTCTCCCGCTCGCTATGAGAGCTGACTGGAACGACTGCATCAACCTCTCATGCTTCTCTGACACACCCGGCGAGAGCTTCCAGACCTATACTAACCCCAAGTTCAAGGCAGAGGGCGGATACTCCAAGATAGCTGAGTCCGCATTCGTTGCTACTCTCTTCACCTACACAGGTCCTGCTTACGTAGGTATCCTCAAGCACCTCGGCAAGGACGATGAGGCTGCAAAGGCTCAGGCTGAGATAGACAAGATGAAGAAGAACGTTATGGAGTCCGCATTCGACGGCGAGTGGTTCCTCAGAGCTTACGACGCAAATGGCGAGAAGATGGGCTCTCACGAGTGCGAGGAGGGCAAGATATTCATCGAGCCTCAGGGCTTCGCTGTAATGTCCGAGATAGGCAAGGATGTCGGAGCAGACATCAAGACCCTCAACTCCATCGACAAGTACCTCAACTGCGAGTTCGGTCTCGTTCTCAACAACCCCGCATTCACAAAGTACTACATCCAGTACGGCGAGATTTCCACATATCCCGGCGGCTACAAGGAGAACGCAGGTATCTTCACTCACAACAACGCATGGATAATCTGTGCCGAGGCATACGTAGGCAGAGGCGACAAGGCGTTCGAGTACTACAGCAAGATAGCTCCCGCATTCACAGAGGAGACCTCCGATATACACAAGACAGAGCCTTATGTATACGGTCAGATGATAGGCGGCAAGGACGCCAAGAACTTCGGTCAGGGCAAGAACTCATGGCTGACAGGTACCGCTGCATGGAATATGGTGGCTATTTCCCAGTATATCCTCGGTGTAAAGCCCGATTTCGACGGTCTGCGCGTTGATCCTTCCATTCCTCATGAGTGGGACGGCTTCACAGCTGTTCGTAAGTTCCGCGGCGCTACCTACAACATCACTGTCAAGAACCCGAACCACGTATGCAAGGGCGTTAAGTCCATGACACTCGACGGCAAGGCTATCGAGGGCTGCGTAGTTCCCGTATGCGACGGCGGCGTTCACGAGGTAGAGGTAGTTCTCGGCTAAGCGGGGAGCCTCCGCAGGCGGTTCGCGCCGCAGCTTTGAATAAGACCTTTACATACAGCACGCGCTGATACAATGTAAAAAGGGGCAGTTGAGGGTCGGCGACCCGATACTGCCCTTTTCTGTTAAGAGGTGAAATTATGGAAAAGCTGAAAAAGCCCTTTGTTATCGCAAATGCGGTGATAGTCCTGCTCGAGATTATCGGCACGGCTATCAGCTTCCGCAACGGCGTGGGAGTGCTCGTGTGGTACACGGTCGAGAGCAACGTCCTCGCCCTTATCGCGAGCGTATGCCTGCTCGCGGCGTATCTCATCGGCGGGAGCGTGCCGCGGTGGGTGAAGCTCCTACGGTACTGCGCGGCGGTGTGCCTCGCGGTGACGTTCCTTGTGGTGGTGCTGGTGCTCACTCCGTGGGCGATTCCATACGGCATGGTCGGGGACGTGCTCTACAAGGGTCCGCAGATATACCACCACATACTCTGCCCGATAATATCGTTCATCTCGTTCGCTTTCCTCGAGGACAACCGCGAAATGAAGCCTATCCACGCGCTCATCGCGGCGGCTCCGACGTTTCTGTACGGCACGGTGACGATGCTGCTGAACATACTGCGCCTGCTGGAGGGACCGTACCCGTTCCTGCTTGTGTATGAGCAGCCGTGGTTCATGTCGGTGTTCTGGTACGCGGCGATATTGGGGCTGTCGTACGCGGTAGCACGTGCTCTCGGAGCTATCATCAGGAAACGGAACAAATAATAAAGAGGACTCGCGTGAGTCCTCTTTTTTGCGTTATTGAACGCCTCATACGGAAATCCGTGTAGGGGCGCCCTTTGGGCGACCGCACAAAATTCGACGTCGTATAATAATGCGGACTGCCAAAGGCAGCCCCTACAATTATAAACGTAACCGCAACAGTTTGTAGGGGACGGCGTCCTCGACGTCCCGCCCAAACAACAAAGCCGTACTCAACGAGTACGGCTTTTCTGCGTTATTCCGCCTTTTTCTTGATAGTGCGCTTGACGATATGCTTGAGGCGCTGGCAGGTGTCCTGCGGGAAGTCGGTGATGAAGAGGAGTGCTTGGTCGTGAGCCTGCTCGTGTGGGAGCTTCAAAAACTTGTGGAAGAAGGTGTACACCTCGTCGAAGCTCGCGAATATCGCGGAAACGGTTGCCTCGCCCTCGGGAGTGAGCACCACGCTGTTGCAGAAGTCCTCGTACACGAGCCCCGAGTTCGCGAGACAGCGCAGCATCTTGCTGACGCTCGCACGCGACACGCCGAGCCTGCGCGCGATACTGACGCACTTCACGTAGTCGTCGAGCTCCGAGAGCTCCTTAATTGCGACGAGATATTTTATCTGACCTGCACAGTGTTTCATAGCCTGCTCCTTTATTTAATGTCTGCTCAACAACTCAGAATAGGCTATATATAGCTTTTAAAGCCTAATCTGAGTTGTTGAAGTGCAAGGAAAAATTGTATTTTTCCTTGCACTTTTTTGCCCTTTAGGGCAAAATGAAATTGACATCAAGAAATGTGACGCGCAAATTCAATATGAAATAGGGAATTTGCGCTCCCCGAACAGAGTTCGGGGCAATAACCGCCTTAAGGCGGTTATTGATGACACATTATTTATCGGTGTCGATGAGGTTCCAGTAGCCCTTGAGGTAGATAGCTCCCGAGATGACGGTGAGCACGGTGGAAATCCACATAAGCGCGGGAATGAGCCATATATCCACGATATCGACGAACGCCTGCGGGAAGTCGAAGCTGAAATCGTGGCACGCACTGAGCCATACCAGAGCCGTGATTATGGCGACCATAGTGAACGCTGTCTTGAGCTTGCCCCATATTCCTGCGGCAACGACAACTCCGCTGTTTGCGGCGAGGAGCCTGAGTCCCGAGACCATGAACTCTCTCGCGCTGATGATGATGAGCGGTATCGCGCCGATGCGGATATCGGGAATCTCCACGAACACAGCCAGAGCCGCGAGCACGAGCACCTTGTCCGCGAGCGGGTCAAGGAACTTGCCGAAGTTGGTGACGAGGTTGCGGCTTCTTGCTATCTTGCCGTCGAGGGCGTCGGTAATGGACGCGGCGCTGAAAATAGCGAGGGCGGCGAGGTAGTGGAAGGGGAATCTCACATACATACAAACGAGGAAGAAGGGTATCAGGAATACCCTTAAAAGCGTCAGCTTATTTGGCAGATTCATTCTGATATCACCTCTCCGATAAGGTCATAGTCGAGCGTGTCGGTAATGCGTATCTTCACATATTCGCCGACAGCGAGCTTTCTCTCCGACGTGAAGAACACCTTTCCGTCGATGTCGGGAGCGTCGTTCTGCGTGCGTCCGAAGAAGCACTCGCCGAAGCGGTCGAAGCCCTCGACGACGGCTTCAAATTCTGCTCCGAGCATTTTCTCGTTGTTCTCGGCGCTGATGAGCATTTGCTGCTCCATGATGATGTCGGCGCGGTGAGCGGCGACCTCGGGCTCTATCTGGTCGGGGAAGTCATAGGACTTCGTGCCCTCCTCGCGCGAGTACGCGAAGCAGCCGAGCCTGTCGAAGCGAACACGCTGCACGAACTCCGCGAGGGAGTTGAACTGCTCGTCGGTCTCGCCGGGGAAGCCCGTGATGAGAGTGGTACGCAGTATCACGTTCGGGACTTTCTCCCTGATGTGCGCGAACAGCGCCTCGAGCTGCTGCTCGTCGCCCCAGCGGTTCATGCGGCTGAGGATATCGCCGTCGCAGTGCTGTATCGGTATCTCGAGGTACTTCACCAGCTTGGGCTCGCTCGCGATAGTGTCGAGGAGCTCGTCGGTGATGCGCTCGGGGTAGCAGTACAGCGTGCGAATCCACTTTATCTTGTCTATCTTGCAGAGCTCGCGCAGGAGCTCGGGGAGCTTCGATTCGCCGTAGATATCCTCGCCGTAGCGGGAGGTATCCTGAGCGATGACGGTCAGCTCCGTGACGCCGTTGTCCGCGAGCCATTCAGCCTCCTTCAGCACGTCCTCCATGGGGACGCTGCGGAACTTTCCGCGTATCTGCGGTATCGCGCAGTACGTGCAGCAGTTGGAGCAGCCCTCCGCGACCTTCAGATACGAGAAGAAGGGCAGAGTTGAAATAATCCTGTCGCCTGTGAGCTCGGCGTCGAGCTTGGGCGAGAAGCGCAGCACGCGCTCGTCCTTCATGACGCTCTCGAGGACGTCCACGATGTCCTTGGTATCGCCGATGCCGATGACAGCGTCCGCCTCGGGGAACTGCTCGGCTATCTCGTCCTTGTAGCGCTCGACGAGGCAGCCCGTGACGATTATCTTCTTGATAGTGCCCTCTTTTTTGAGCTGTGCGAGCTCGAGGATAGTCTCGATAGCCTCCTCCTTGGCGGGCTGGATGAAGCCGCAGGTGTTGACCACCGCGACGTCCGCGAGCCCCGCCTCGGTGACGAGCTCATAGCCGCTCTTTCTGAGCTTGTATAACATTCTCTCCGAGTCCACGAGGTTTTTCGAGCACCCGAGAGACACCATTCCAACTTTGATAGGCATTTGCTATTCCTCCGCCTGTTCAGCGTCCTCGAAGTATTCGCGCACGGCAGCATTTATCTCATCGAAGCCGTAGCCGTATCGCACGAGAGCGCTTTTTACTTTTTCAATATTTTTCCTGTCGCTGCTGTCCGTGAGCAGCCGATAATGCTTCGTCCGCAGCAGCTCAGCGAGGTTCTCCCCGAAAGTATCCCTGTACTGCCCGAGGGCTTCCGCGGCGGTATCCTCGCCGAGCCCCTTTGCGAGCAGCTCTCTTTTTGCCCGTCGGAAGCCGTATTTGCGCCCCTCGACGAGCCTTCGCGCCAGCTTTTCCGCATAGCGCGCGTCGTCTATGACCCCTGCCCCCGTGAGCTTTGCGACTACGGCGCGGCAGAGCGATTCATTCTTATATGTGCCGATGAGCTTGCGGAGCATATCCCTCTCCGAGTAGTCGCGGTAGTCGAGGCAGTACAGCGCGTACTGATACGCCCTGCGGAAGTTCGAGTCATAGATTATCTTCCGCAGCTCGGTCTTGTCGAGCTGCGAACCTTTTTTCAGCCCGTTGTCCGCGATTATGTCGATATGGAGATACAGTTTCCGCTCGCCGTCGAGCTCGACCTCATACGTCGAGCCCTTGTATCGGCTTATCGAGGTTATTTCCATTATTCCTCAGCGGGAGTGAACTCCTCGAAGTCCTCGTCGATGTTGGCGAGGATATCGCTGTTGTCCTCAGCCGCCCCCTCGGAGGTTCCCGCGGGCTTGACCGCAGGCTTCTTCTCGGGCTTTGCAGCCGCCGCCGTGAGCTCGTCCTTGCGGGCGAGAATCTTCTCCTCTATCTCCTTCATGAGGTCGGGGTCGTTCTTGAGGAGCTCCTTGACGTTGTCGCGTCCCTGACCGAGCTTGTTGTCGTTATAGCTGAACCACGAGCCGCCCTTCTTGATGATGTCGAGCTCTGTCGCGAGGTCGAGCACCTCGCCCGTGCGGGATATGCCCGTGCCGTACATCATATCGAACTCCGCCTCCTTGAAGGGGGGAGCGACCTTGTTCTTGACCACCTTGCAGCGTGTTCTCGCGCCGATTATCTGACTGCCGTCCTTGATGACCTCGCCCTTTCTGACCTCGATGCGCACCGAGGAGTAGAACTTGAGAGCGCGTCCGCCGGGGGTAGTCTCGGGGTTGCCGTACATAACGCCTATCTTCTCGCGGATCTGATTGATGAAGATAGCGACGCAGTTCGACTTCGAGATAGCCGCGGTGAGCTTTCTCATCGCCTGAGACATAAGTCTCGCGAGCTGACCTACGTGGAGGTCGCCCATATCGCCGTCTATCTCAGCGCGTGTAGTCATAGCCGCGATGGAGTCGAGGACGATGACGTCGATAGCACCCGAGCGGATAAGAGCCTCCGCTATCTCGAGAGCCTGCTCGCCGCTGTCGGGCTGCGACACGAGGAGGTTGTCGATATTTACGCCGAGAGCCTGCGCGTATACGGGGTCGAGGGCGTGCTCTACGTCGATGAACGCCGCCTCGCCGCCTGCCTTCTGAGCCTGCGCGATGACGGACAGCGCCACGGTCGTCTTACCCGAGCTCTCGGGACCGTATATCTCGACGATACGTCCGCGCGGGACACCGCCGATACCGAGCGCCATATCGAGCATCATCGAGCCCGTAGGTATAGCGGCAACGTTGAGGGTCTTGGTCTGACCGAGGCGCATGACAGCGCCCGCACCGTACTTCTTTTCTATCTGCTTGATAGCGCCGTCGAGGGCAGTCTTCTTGTCCTCCGACGTATTTGCCTTGACTACGGCAGCCTTCTTTGCGATTTCCTTTTTAGCCATTGTTTTCCTCCGTTTTTTGCGCTGTCACCGTGCGGACGATGCCTCCGAGGTCGCGCGTGAATTTGATATTTTCAAAGCCGTTTTCGGCGAGAATATTTCCGACCTGTTCGTGCTGACCCATGCCAAATTCGTAGCAGATAAAGCCGCCGACATTCAGCGCCCTTTTCCACAGCGGAGTCAGCCTCCTGTAGAAGCCGAGCCCGTCGCCGCCTCCGTCGAGAGCCATAGCGGGCTCGCGCTGCACCTCGGCTTGGAGGTCGTTCATCTCCTCCGCGGTGAGGTATGGCGGGTTGCTGACTACGATATCGAGCCCCGTGAGCCGCGCGGCAGTTGTCTCCGCAAGCACATCGCCCTCGATGACGGTCACCGCCGCCTCATTGAGCGCGATATTCTGCCGCAGATAGGGCAGAGCCTCCTGCGAGAGCTCGACAGCGTACACCTCCGCGAGCGGGAGCTCCTTTTTGAGCGTGACTGCTATACAGCCGCTTCCCGCGCACAGGTCTGCTATCTTCGGGGACGTCATACCGTTCCCGCGGCAGAGCTGTATCACGTTGTCGACGAGGGTCTCGGTGTCGGGACGTGGGATGAGCACTCCCGCGCCGACCCTGAACGGGTAGCCGTAGAACTCCCATTCACCGAGTATGTACTGGAGCGGCTCGCCGTTTCTGCGGCGCTCCGTCATGGCGCGTATCTGCGCCTCAGCGCTCGACGGCACAGCCTCGAGCGGCGAGAACAGGGGATTCCTGTCGCCGAGGCAGTCCTGAAAAATGCACATCGTATCGAAGCGCGCGTCGGGATTCCCCGCCGCCTCGAGCGCCGCCTGACACTCTCTGAAAAGCTCGCTTCTGCTTACCATTTGTCCTCCGATTTATCCTCGGGAATGCACGGCGTCATAGCCGCGACAGCGATTTCTATCATATCGTCGTCGGGCTCGCGCGTGGTGATACGCTGCATCGCGAGACCCGGCGCGGAAAGAATGCGTGTGATGATGTTGTCGTGAGTGCCTGCGAAGCGTATGAACTCATACGATATGCCGACAACGAAGGGGAGGGCTCCGAAGCTGATGAGCGTTCTCTGCCACCATAGCAGACCCTTCGGCACGAAGCACATCACGAATATGCCGACGAGCAGCACGATGAATATGAAGCTCGTACCGCAGCGCTTGTGGAAGCGCGACTGTTTGCGGATATTCTCGACTGTCAGCGGGAGCTCCGCCTCATGGCAGGCGATAGTTTTGTGCTCGGCGCCGTGGTACATATACTGGCGCTTTATGTCCTTCATCAGCCCGATGATGACCATATAGGCGATGAAAATGAGTATCTTCACTATGCCCTCGAGCACCGACTGCACGATGTGATGCTGTTCGATGTCGGGGATAAGCCCGACGAGGAACTTCGGCAGAGCCACGAACAGCACTACCGCGAGGACAACGCCGAATATGCCGCCGAGCGTCATTATCACGTCTGTGATGCCGCCCGACTTCTCCTCCTTTTTGGGAGCCTCCGCGGAACTCTCCGCGCCGTCGGACTTTTTATCGTCCTCCTCGTCGACCATTTGCTTCTCGGCGGACTTCATCGTGTACTTGTAGCCCTTGATGAGCGAGCTTACGAAGCTGAAGCAGCCTCTGACGAGCGGTACCTTCTTGTACCACGGAGCATTTTTGCCGTTGTTCTCGTCCCATGTCTCGAGGTCTATAGTGCCGTCGGGCAGTCTGCACGCCATCGCCCCCTTGTTCGGACCGAGCATCATGATGCCCTCGACGAGCGCCTGACCGCCTATCTTTGACTTGAATTTTTCCTGTGAGCCGTTTTTAGCCATAATGCATCGCGGGGGATTCCCGCACTCCTGTTATCAGTTATTGCCCGCCTTTGCGGGGAGGGAAATCGTCACGGTAGTACCCTTGCCCTCGCCCTCACTGGCGATGTCCATAGTACCGCCGTGCATGGCGATTATCTCGTCCGCGACCGCGAGCCCGATACCCGAGCCGCGCCGCGTGTGGTTAGCCTTGTAGAATTTGGTCTTGACCTTTGCGAGGTCGGACTCCTTTATGCCGCAGCCCGTGTCCGCGACGGAAACGATGACCCTGCCGTCCTTCTCGCACGCCTTTATCGTGACCGTATCTCCTGGGGAGGAGTACTTCACGGCATTGTCGATGATATTGATGAAGACCTGACGTATGCGGTTCTTGTCGCCGTATACGAAGGGCAGCATCTCGGGCTCGTCGTAGATTATCTCGATCTGCTCGCGGCGCGCCTTGTCGCTGTATATGAGGACGGCGTCGCCGAGCTCGGCGAGGATGTCCATATTCGCGTTCATGAGCGTGAAGTGACCGTTCTGCATACGCGAGAAGTCGAGAAGCTCCTCTACCATCTGCGAGAGACGTTCGGTCTCGGTGACTATGACGCCGACGCCTTTTTTCATGGTATCGGGGTCTTCACCGCCGTCGACCATGAGGGTCTCTGCCCAGCCCTTGATAGCGGTGAGCGGCGTTCGCAGCTCGTGCGACACCGACGAGATGAACTCGTTCTTCATTGCCTCTGCGGACGAGAGCTCGTCAGCCATATGGTTTATCGAGGTACACAGCTCGCCTATCTCGTCATCGCTGCTGTTGTCGATACGCACGGAGAAGTCGCCCATAGCGAACTTGCTGGTGATACCGCTTATCTGGCGTATCGGTCGGACGATAGAGCCCGCGAAGTACAGACCCGTTACGACGATGATGAGGATTATGACGGACACGACGACCGTCACGAGCAGGATATATCCGCGAATGGTATTGTCTATCTCGGTCAGCGATGTGACCATTCTGACGGCGCTGTACTCGCTGTTGAAGGAGGATATCGGCGCAGACACCGCGAGTATCTTCTCGCCGCCCGCGAGCCTGCCTGTATAGCTCCCCTCGCCTGTTTCCATGGCTTCCTCGTAGTCGGGCATGACCGCGTCGTCGTCGGGCGAGAAGCCCGAGGACGTGAGCACGACTCTGCCGTTAGCGTTGACAGCCATGAGCTCTATCTTGTCCTTTTCGTTGAAGGTCTCGAGCATATTTCTCATTTCCGCGGAGAAGTTTGCTGAGCTGTCCTGCGAGTGTATGCTCAGCACGCTCGTGACGGCGTTGAGCTTGGACACGAGGTACTGCTTTGCGGAGTTGTAGAAATAGCTCTGTATCGCGTAGATAACGACCATTTCTATTACGACGAGAGCGAGCACGATAACGCCGAGGTTATTGAATATCCAGCGCTTGGTGATACTTTTTTTAGCCATTACTGCTCGTCATTCCACTTGTATCCGTAGCCCCATATGGTGATGATGTACTTGGGACTGGAGGGCTCCTCCTCTATTTTCATGCGGATACGTCTGATGTTAACGTCGACTATCTTATCGTCGCCGTAGTAGCTCTCGCCCCATATATGGCTGAGGATGCTTGTACGGTCGAGCGCGGTGTTCTTGTTGTTCATGAAGTATTCGAGAATTTGGTACTCCACCTGCGTGAGCTCTATGGGCTCGCCGTTTTTGGTGACGGTGCGGCTCTTGAGATTGAGCACGAAGGGACCGCTCTCGATTACGGACTGCTTCTCGTTCTTGATGAAGCTCATGCATACGCGGCGGTAGATAGCGTCGACGCGCGCGGTGAGCTCGGAGGGCGAGAAGGGCTTGGTGATGTAGTCGTCGGCGCCTATCATAAGACCGCTGACCTTGTCCATTTCCTGAGTTCTCGCGGTGAGCATGATGATACCGATAGTCGAGCTTTTCTCGCGTATCTTCTTGCAGACGGTAAAGCCGTCGATACCGGGCATCATGATGTCGAGGAGGACGATGTCGAAGTTGCCGTGCTCAGCCTCGAAGGTCTTGAGAGCCGCCTCGCCGCAGTTCACGTCAACGACGTCATAGCCTGCGCGCTTGAGGTTGATGACGACGAATTCGCGTATCGTATCCTCGTCCTCACAGATGAGTATTCTTTTCATAAGTATCACTTCCTATCAGACAATTCGGTAGAATCCTATTTTAGTGTGGTCTTTGCTGATTATCATCCTGCTGTTATGCGGATGGTTAAAGTTTCCTGTATTGCTCAGAAGGTAGACTGTAGCTTCCGTATCGTCCCAGAAATCGCCGTTCGGAATGAGGTAATACTTTTCGCCGTCGGACAGAGGCTCAGAACTGATCGCCTTCGGAGCATATTTCTCCTCGTAAGCCTTGATGACGTCGGGCGATGCGGTGAAGAGGAGAGTTGTATCGCCTGCACCCTGGAGCATCGACGGCGTGTGGGAGAAATGATAATCGTTCAGCTCTTCGGGGAGAGAATCGGGAAAGCACTCTGTGGCGTTGCGGTAAATATTGATGTATGCCTTCTGATACTTATATCTCCACGGGGAATGAGATGTTATTCCGCACGGTATAAGGCTCATAAATGCCAGGCAGCATATTGCAGCAGCCGTTACGATCGTACCCAGTACGATACTTGTTTTTTTGTCTGCGACCACGGCAAAAAGAATGAGAAATCCGAGCGTCAATATCAGACCTCCCAATCGTAAAAAACCGAAGCCTGTGAATATGAACAGAACTGCAAAAGCGGCAGTCAGCACAAGGATAATGGCTATTTCGATGAATAGAAATGTTTTCTTTTTAGCAGGAACATCTGTTTCAACGGGTCGTTTATCCATAAACTATCCTCCTTCGTGCAAGTGCATGGTCATTCCATATATCTGAATCCTATCGCCACATCTCCCGCGGTGAGGGACAGCCCGTCGCTGTCGTCGCCCGACTGCGGTATCGACGCGAGGTAGGCAGAATCGCCCTTGGTATGCAGGAGCATATAGTCTGCGGAGATGCGGTCCTCGCGCGAAACGGGGTCTTCGGCGTAGTATATGCGCAGGAGCTCCCGCCCTGTTTCTCCGTTGGAGTACGTGCAGAAGACTATCTCGTCGTTAATGGCGTCGCGCTTGACTGTGACTCTGTCGCGCCACTTATCGGGGAAAACGAACACATAGCCCTCGCCGATACTGAAATACGAGGAATACTTGCGTTCGAGGCTTCCGCTTGAATTTATGCTCATCCACTCGGTGAGCCTTATCTGCTCGCTCTCGGAAACGTCCTCATAGCCCGCGGCAATGGTCTGCACGGGAATCTCGAGCTCTCCGTCGCGGTCGATGTCATGCGAGGTGCACCCCGACGGGCGTATCGTGGAATACGATATCTCGGAGGCGCTGAACACGCGTCTGAGTCCGCGCGCGTCCATGCAGATGACGTCGGTCTGTATCGAGCCTGTGCCCGACACAGCGTCGATGTATAGCCCTGTCCTGCCGTCCGCGAGCCTGCCGTAGCTGAGGCTCTCGAACTCCGTGAACGACCCGCTGAGGTCGCAGAGGTGCTGATGGTACTTGCCTTCCTCGTCGAGCTTGTATGCTTCCGCGGTCGCCGCCTTGGCGTTGTTGACCGCTCCCGACAGCACAAGGAAATCGTTTGTGCCGTCGCCGTCGAGGTCGGTGACGTCTATGAATGAATACGACTCCGAGAAATCGGGGACGATGCTCTCCGTCTCGCTGTCGTAGCTGTATATCGTGACATTTTTCTCCGAGCGGTTGATGAGGCTGCTGCCGACGATGAGGTTGATGCGCTCGTTGCTGCCGAGCTGTGATATCATGACCTTTTCTATCTCCGAGCCTGCCGCGGCGGTATCGCATACCGACCGCCACTTTCCGTCGTCCTGGTCGAGTACGTTTATGCGGAGCGTCCTCTCGTCGACTCCGAGACCGTTTCTCTCGTAGAACACGACAGCCTCGCTGTTGCCGTCGCCGTCGATGTCCTCGATGATGAATGCGGAGAGGTACTTGCCCGAGCGCGGATATTTCAGCCTTATGCCCGAGCCCGTAGCGTCGGTGAGGGCGCTGTATATCTGTTCCTGCTCTATGCTCTGCTTTGGCGGAGCGAGGAGGTTGTCGATGCTCGTACCGAAGGTACAGCCCGTGAGCAGCACCGCCGCCGCAGTCAGCGGTAGGATACGTAAGAGCTTCACCTTATTCGCGCTCTTCGAGCTTAACGTACTCGCGCTCCTTGGCGATAGCCTTGTATGCGGGACGTATGAGCCTGTTGCCCGTGAGCATCTCCTCCATGCGGTGAGCCGCCCAGCCGGCCATTCTTGCAACGGCAAACAGCGGAGTGAAGAGCTCGTCGGGGATACCGAGCATACGGTACACGAGACCCGAGTACATATCCACGTTCGCGCACATCGTCTTTGTGGAGCCCTTGACCTCGAGGAATATCTCGGGGGTGAGGCGCTCGATAGTCTCGAGGAGCTTGAATTCCGCCTCTATTTCCTTGCCCTTTGCGAGCTCAAAAGCCTTCTTTTTGAGGATAACGGCACGCGGGTCGGATATGGTGTAAACTGCGTGACCCATACCGTAGATGAGGCCCGAGCCGTCGTTTGTTTCCTTGCGGAGGGTACGGCGCATATAGTCCGCGACCTCGCCTTCGTTGTCCCAGTGCTTGATATTAGCCTTGAAGTTGTCGAGCATATTGATGACCTTGATATTGGCGCCGCCGTGACGGGGACCCTTGAGGGAGCATATCGCCGACGAGTAAGCCGAGTAGGGGTCGGTGCCCGAGGAGGTCAGCACGCGGCAGGTAAAGGTGGAGTTGTTGCCGCCGCCGTGCTCAGCCTGAAGCATGAGCAGGGTGTCGAGCATCTGAGCCTCTACCTTGGAGTACTGTCTGTCGGGGCGCAGGAGCGAGAGAATGCACTGCGCGGTATTTTCCTCATAGTTTATGGGGTGCATTATCATGCTTGCGTTGTCGAAGACGCGGCGCTTGACCTGATAAGCGTTCGCCATGATGACGGGGAGCTTTGAGATGAGGCTGATAGCTGTTCTCATTTCGCTCTCAATGCCCTTGTTCTCGCACTCGTCGTCGTAGGAGTACAGCGCCAGTACGGAGCGCGCGAGCTTGTTCATGATGTTCTTGGACGGAGCCTTGAGTATCATATCCTCCACGAAGCCCGTGGGAAGGTCGCGCTTGAGCGACAGATACGTAGAGAAGTTCTGGAGCTCCTTGGGAGTGGGCAGGTGACCGAAGAGGAGGAGGAATACAGTCTCCTCGTAGCCGAAGCGGTCCTCAGCCTCAACATTTGCGACGAGGTCGTTGATGTTGTAGCCGCGGTATATGAGCTGACCGGGGATAGGCTCGCGCTCACCCTCGTTCATGAGGTAGCCGTGAACGTTGCATATCTTGGTAACACCCGCGACAACGCCTGTACCGTCGCTGTTGCGGAGACCGCGCTTGACGTGATATTTTTCGTAAAGATTTGGTTCTATAACGGAATTATCCTTTAATTCTCTGCATAAACCTGTAATATTAGCGCCTGAAAGGAAGGACGGCATAAGAATCACTCTCCTAAATATATTCATTATTAATTATACTACATTTGGAGCGCGATGTCAAATCATTTTTGCTTTGCGCAAGCCGTTAGCTGACGGCTAAAGGCTTTTCAGGCGACATTTTTCGCAAAAGGAGCCAAAAATATGAAAAAAATCCTGTTTTCCGCTGTTTTTCTCAGTCTCGTGATAACCGCCGTGCCTGCTCTGCCGACCTGTCTGCACGGACGAGCCGCCGCCGCTCCCGAGACCTCCGCATACGTCCCCGAAGCCGAAGTATCGGACAGCACGCCGCTCTCGTCCGAGCCGTACAGGGTGCTCGACGTCAGCACGGGCAAGGTGCTCATCGTGCCCGTCCGCGAGTACGTGATAGGGGCGGTCTGCGCGGAGATGCCCGCCAATTTCGGCACGGAGGCGCTCAAAGCGCAGGCAGTCGCGGCTCACACCTACGCCGAGCGTCAGCGCTCCCTCGCCCGCGAGGAGCCCCGCGCGGAGCTCTGCGGCGCGGACTTCTCCAACGACACCTCGAAGTATCAGGGCTACTTCACCGACGAGAAAATACGGCAGTATTTCGGCGAAAACTACGATGAATACTACCGCAGGATAAGCTCGGCGGCAGACGAGGTGCTCCCCTACGTGATAACCTACGAGGACGAGCCGATAATCGCGGCATTCCACTCGATGTCATCGGGCAGGACGGAGAGCGCCGAGAATGCGTGGGGAGCTCCCGTGGACTATCTCGTCCCCGTGGACAGCCTCTCGGACACAAAAGCCCCGAAATACGAGGAGACGGTGCGCATCAGCAGAGACGAGCTCCGCGACGAGCTGGAGGCGGCATTTGAGGGGATAGCTCTCGGGGAGGATATGACGAAGTGGCTGACAGTAGCCGAAATATCGGACTCGGGGACTGTCCTGACCGTCCGCGCGGGCGACCGCACAGTCACTGGGAATGACATACGCGCGGCGCTGGGACTGCGCTCCGCCGATTTTGACATCGCCTTCGACGACGAGCAGGCAGTGATAACGACGCGCGGATTCGGTCACGGCGTGGGCATGAGCCAGTACGGCGCGAATGCGATGGCGTCCGCGGGGAGCACATGGCGGGAGATACTCGCCCACTACTACCCCAACTGCAATATTGAGGAGGTCGGCGGCTGAGGGTGACAAACCTGAAAAAAATCATCCCGAACTGTTGATTTTTTCTGAAAAAGGTGCTACAATGGAGATATAATTTAAAGAAAGAAGGTATTCCGCTATGGATATCAAAGCAAAAATTGAAGAACTCGTAAACAAGGTAAAGAACGACAAGGACTTCGCGGCAAAGTTCAAGGCTGACCCTGTAAAGGCAGTAGAGGGCGTGCTCGGAGTTGACCTTCCCGACGACCAGATAAACAAGATAGTTGACGGTGTAAAGGCTAAGATAGCTGCTGACGGCATCGGCGGCAAGATAAGCGGCATCCTCGATAAGCTCACAGGCGGCGACAAGGACGACAAATAAAAAGTGAAACAGCCGTAAAGAAGCTAATGCTTCTTTACGGCTGTTTTTTATTGCCAGTTTTATTTTGCGTGCAAGTCACGCTGTTCGACTGCGAGGCGGTCGCAGCGCTCGTTTTCGGGGTGACCCGCGTGCCCCTTGACCCAGTTGAACGTGACATCGTGCTTTTCAAGGAGCGGCAGCAGCCTTTCCCACAGGTCGACGTTCAGCGCGGGCTTCTTGTCGGACTTTATCCAGCCTTTTTTCTTCCAGCCGTAGACCCAGCCCTTTGTCACGCTGTCGACTACATATCGGCTGTCGGTCGTGAGCACGACCCTGCACGGCTCTTTCAGTGCAGACAGTCCCTCTATCACGCCGAGGAGCTCCATGCGGTTGTTGGTAGTCATAGCCTCTCCGCCCGAGAGCTCCTTTTCTCTGCCTGCGAACCGCAGTATCACGCCGTATCCGCCCGGACCGGGGTTACCGCTGCACGCGCCGTCCGAGAACATTTCCACTGTTTTTATGGCTAACGCCTCCTTGCAAATTGTTATGAGTATTATAGCAGATTTTGCGCCGTATGGCAAGTCGGATTTTGTGTAGGGGCGCATTACAGCAAAGCTGCATATAGCATCGCAATCCAAATCAAAGATTTGGTGCGCTGCTTATCCGTGCGCCCGATAATCGCCGACAAATCGCGGGCGAGCGGAACTCGCCCCTACAAAAGCATTACCGTAACCAATTGTAGGGGGACGCCGTCCCCTACACAATGCTGAATCAACGTTTTGTAGGGGCGCCCTTTGGGCGCCCGCACATACAGCTCGGACTGCCAAAGGCAGCCCCTACAGTCTCAGCCATGCTTCTTCTCGAACATCAGCACAGGGAAGCCCTCGTAATAGGGCTTGACAATCTCGGGGTGCTTGTCGGCGTAGGAGAAGATATCGTCCGCGAGCCCGTCGCGCAGGAAGCCCACGAGCTCCGCGATAGGACGCGAGAACATCTCCTCGCAGTTTGATGCGATGACTATGGCACGCCGACCGCCGACCTCCATTATCCTGTACGGCCATATACGGCAGTCGAAGGGCTTTTCGTCGCCGAGCATACAGCCTGTCTCGGTGAGTGCGGGACAGGTGAACAGTCCGTTCTCGTCGAATTCGGTGACTCTGAGAATGAAGCCGCCGTCCTTGCTGACGAAGGGGGTATCGGGCTTTGCGGCGCGGATACGCTCGCAGAGCTCCTCGGTGAAGACGGGGGTCTCCCACGCGTCATATCTGTCGAAAACGCAGCAGAGGCGGCATTTAGCGCAGCTCTCGGGACTGAGTATCTTTTTCAGCATTTTCCTTGCCTCCGTTGTTGATGAACTCCGCGACGATGTAGCGCGGGCGCTGCTTGACCTCGGCGTAAATTTTGCCGATATACTCGCCGATTATGCCGAGTGCGAGTATCTGGATGCCGCCGATGAGCCATATCGAGCACATCGTACTCGACCAGCCGAGCTCGGAGTGCCCGAGAATCTTCACGACGAACGCCCATATAATGGCGGCGGCGCTTATCGCGGACATGATGAAGCCTATAGCGGTGATGAGCTTGAGCGGTCTTGTGCTGAACGAGGTTATGCCGTTTACCGCGAAATGCAGCATTTTTCCGAGCGGGTACTTGCTTTTTCCTGCGAACCGCTCATGGCGCTCGTAGTAGACCTTACAGCTCTTGAAGCCGATGAGCGGGACGAGTCCGCGCAGGAAGAGGTTGACCTCGCGGAAGCCCGCGAGCTCCTGCAAGACGCGGGCGCTCATGAGGCGGAAATCGGCGTGGTCGTAGACGATATCCGCGCCCATAGCCTTCATGAAACGGTAGAAGCTCCGCGCGGTGAAGCGCTTGAAAAAGGAGTCGGTCTTGCGTGTACTGCGGACACCGTACACGACCTGATTGCCCTCGTAATACTTGGCGAGCATCTCGTCTATCGCGTTGATATCGTCCTGTAGGTCGGCGTCCATGGTTATCGAGACGTCGCATATGTCCCTGACGGTCATCAGTCCCGCGAGCACGGCGTTCTGATGACCGCTGTTGTGCGCGAGGTCGACGCCCGAGAACATCTCATCGGAGGCGTGCAGCTCGCGGATGATGTCCCACGTCCTGTCTCGGGAGCCGTCATTGACGAAGACGACTCTGCTGTCGGGGGAGATGAGTCCCGCGCCGATGAGGGAGGCATATTTCTCGCGGAGACGCTTTGCAGTCTCGGGGAGCACCTCCTCCTCGTTGTAGCAGGGGACTATCATATATAGTTTATCAGCCATAAAAAACCTCATTTCTGAGCTTGAATGAAAACATTTTGCAGGGGCGCCCTTTGAGCGTCCGCACAACAAAGCTCGGACTGCCATAGGCAGCCCTGCATTTTATTGGTTTGTAGGCTCGTTCTTTGGAGCTTTCGCCAGCCTCCACCACAGCACCGCTATCCCCGCCGCAAGAACTGCGGTCGTGAATATGCTGCCTTCTATGCCGAATTTTCCGCCCGTCAGCAGCGCCGAGCTGCTGTTCGCCGTCGTGCGGAATACCGACTCGTTCATTCCCGAGCCGCTCACGCTTATGCCGTAGAAGCTGCCCTGCAAAAAGTTCCATATTGAATGTATCGCGCACGCTCCCCATATGTCGTCGAAGAGTATCATGTACAGTCCCGCAAACACGCCGAACATCGCGAGATTGACGAATACGAGCAGATTGAAGCCGGGGTTGAGGACGTGTGCGAGGCTGAACGCCGCCGCACTCACGCCTATCGCCACGAACGGGTGGTGGCGTCCGCCGAGAGTGTTCATCATGAAGCCGCGGAAAATGAATTCCTCGCTCATGCCCTGTATCAGGAAGCCGAGCAGGGTCAGCAGTATTATGCCGAAGTTCACGTTCTTGCAGACGGAGATGTTGTTCGCGCGGCAGACCACCGAGCCCAGCGCTATCGCGGACATCAGCACTGTTCCGACGAGTACGCCCTGTAGGTAGTGCAGTCCCGCTTTTTGCTTGACTATGCCCATTGAGCGGAGCGGTCTCGCCTCGCCGAAACGGCAGTAGAACATCGCTATCAGCGTGCCGAACACCGTGCAGAACAGCATGGCGATGAAGACCTTGTTCTCCATTGAGACGGAAACGCTCGCGTCACGTATAACGGAAAAGGTCATCTCCGCACCCGAGGCTTTCAGCTCCTCGAGACGGGCATATATCGCGTCGCGCGCCATGAGCCACGGGATTATCGACTCCGCGACAAGTATCAGCGCAAGTATCAGTACGAATGAGAATATATTGACGATGAGGTTTTCGGAAACAGACGATTTTTCCGATTCTTTGAACATTTTCGGTCTCAGCTCGGGCATGGTAAGCCTCCTTGATTTGGTATATCTCAATTTTACCCCATACGTCCCGCCTTGTCAAGTGCCTGACTTAAACGCGGCAAAGTCGCAGAATTATTTGAAGGCGTCTACACCTCAGAGTGAATAATTAAATCAAAAAGCCAAAGAGCCGTTCTCTTTGGCTTTTTTGTCGTTTTGGGCAGCATTATCACGGGCTGTTTTGTGCAGGTATACAAAGCTGAAAATTATTTTTTCAATAATCAACGGTTTTCCATTGCAAAAATGCTTTTTTTGCACCCCTTATAGAGGGGCTTGCGGATAAGTTGCTTGCTTCTCGAAGCGGATACACTCGGAAAGGAGTAATCATGAACTGGATACGCAATGAAAGATTCGTCAGCTTCAGCGACGGCAAGGCGGTCGTGCTCGCGGAGATAATGGCAGATTCGGCGGGAGACCTTCCCGATGTGAACGACATCACGGGCAAGATAATCGCCAAGGGCTCTGTTGCGCTCGACATCAACACGGGCGACACCTACTGTCTCAACAGCTCGGGCATATGGAAGAAGCAGAGCTCTGCGAGCCCGCTCGGAACACCGACATCTATGCTGATAATGGGCACATCTGCGGGAGCACCTATCGTCGGCAATCTCACAGTACAGGAGGATGAATGATATGGCAATAGTAAGATTTCAGCAGCCAAGCGGCTCTACGAGCCTCGCGAACTTCTTCGAGTGGCTGAACGAGCACAAGGAGGGCACCTTTCTTGAGGACCTCACCATTACGAACACAACGACGGTGAACACGAACGATACGCTGTCCATTGAGGACGACGACGTAACGATAAAGTTCACTGTACAGTCGGGAAGCAACAAGGAATCGTTCCGCTACTCGTCCGACGACTTCACAAAGGTGCTCAAGACGACGAACGGAACGGGTGTTACCGCCTATATTGTGGGAGCACTGCTCTGCGATAACGGTCTCATGCTGCAATATTATGCGGGCTATGACTCGGCGACCTCGCGAAACAACTACGGTGTATGCATTACTGTTGACAGCAACGGTCAGCTTGCTGCATTGACCGTCACGAACACTATCCCCGAGTCGACCACCGAGATATCGGTGTGGGACACCTGCACGGCACAGTCGACAACGACTGCGCGCCGCAACTGCCGCCCGTATTACGGCGCGAGCATGACTGCGCTCGCACAGATAACGGCTCATGGCATAGACAATACGCTCAGACTGCCCGACGCATATGCCGCGATAACCACACAGCTCAGTGCTGAGGCGCTCAACTCCGTCCTCATTGACGGCGCGCCCTATATAACCAACGGTGTATGGTATATCAGGGACAGCGTTCAGTAAGTGCAGAAAAGCCGCACATAAAGTGCGGCTACATAGTGAAGCATCTGATATGTCCGCAAAGCGGACACCATATCTATTCACTAAGAGGGCGTGATAAAGTCCTCTTTATCACGCCCTTGCTCATTAATATGCCTTGCCCCAGTATACCATGTGCTTGGCGGGCTTGCCGCAGCAAACGCACACGTCGGAGAGGTGCTCCTGCTCGAAGGGGATACATCTCGAGCCAACGCCCGTCTTGTCCTTGACCTCGTCCTCGCAGGCTTCCTCGCCGCACCACATAGCCTTGATGAAGCCGTCGCCCTGCTCGAGAGCCTTGTTTATCTCGTCGATAGTCGTGCAGGCGTAGGTGCGTCTCTTCTGATTTTCGAGCGCCTTGTTGAACATGCCGTCGTGAGCCTCTGTGAGCTTCTGCTGAACGGTAGTCTCGAGGTCTGTGAGAGCTACAGTCGCCTTCTCACCGTTCCAGCGTGAAGCGATGACGCAGTTGCCCTCCTCGATGTCGCGCGGACCTATCTCCACACGGAGCGGAACGCCCTTCATCTCGTACTCTGCGAACTTCCAGCCGGGTGAGTTCTCGCTGTCGTCGAGCTTGACGCGCAGACCGAGCTTTGCGAGTCTGTCCTTGAGCTCGTTTGCCTTCTCGAGAACGCCCTCCTTGTGCTGGGCAACGGGTATGATAACGACCTGTATCGGAGCTACAGCGGGCGGGAGCACGAGACCGTTATCGTCGCCGTGAGTCATGATGACAGCGCCGATGAGACGAGTCGTAACGCCCCAGCTTGTCTGGTGCGGGAACACGCGCTTGTTCTCCTTGTCGGTGAATTCGATGTCGAAAGCCTTAGCGAAGCCGTCGCCGAAGTAGTGGGATGTACCTGCCTGAAGCGCCTTGCCGTCGTGCATGAGAGCCTCGATAGCGTAGGTGGAGACAGCTCCCGCGAACTTGTCGCTCTCGGTCTTTTTGCCCTTAACTACGGGCATAGCGAGGGACTGCTCGCAGAAGTC
Organism: Anaerotruncus sp. MC2020; assembly: GCA_000701945.1. Classification (GTDB taxonomy): domain Bacteria; phylum Bacillota; class Clostridia; order Oscillospirales; family Ruminococcaceae; genus Ruminococcus; species Ruminococcus flavefaciens_B. The sequence continues at coordinate 32,881 of KL370841.1, read as the reverse complement.
GGCGTATACGTTGAGCATACGCTCGGTCTCCTCGATAGCCTCCTCAGCGGTAGCGTGGATAGTGTGACCCTCCTGCCACAGGAACTCTCTCGAGCGGAGGAAGGGGCGGGTGGTCTTCTCCCAGCGAACAACGCTTACCCACTGGTTGTAGAGCTTGGGGAGGTCGCGGTAGGAGTGAACGATGTTGGCATAGTGCTCGCAGAAGAGCGTCTCGGAGGTCGGGCGCACGCAGAGCCTGTCCTCGAGCTTTTCGCTTCCGCCGTAAGTTACCCAAGCAACCTCGGGAGCGAAGCCCTCAACGTGGTCTTTCTCCTTCTGGAGGAGGCTCTCGGGAATGAACATGGGCATACACACGTTTTCGTGACCTGTAGCCTTGAATGTGGAGTCGAGTATACGCTGGATATTCTCCCAGATAGCGTAGCCGTAGGGACGGATGACCATACAGCCCTTGACGCTGGTGTACTCGATGAGCTCAGCCTTTTTGCATATGTCGGTGTACCACTGTGCGAAGTCCTCGTCCATGGAGGTTATCGCGGTAACCAGCTTTTTATCCTTTGCCATAGAAATGTCCTCTTTTCTGAAATAACATAGATATACACATTATATCACAAGTTTAAAGAAATTGCAATATCTGAGGATAAATTCTTGTTCGGAGCTCATTTGTAGGGGCGAGTTCCGCTCGCCCGCCCGAAATGATACCGACGATTAAACGGGCGCACGGAATGCGCCCCTACAGAAAGGTGTTGCATCTACATTTTGTAGGGGCCGCCTTTGGCGGTCCGATATAATTATTATCGCCCGCAAAAAAACAGGCAGTCCCTTTAGGAGCTGCCTGCTGAAAAGCGTAATGCTACGATGTCATATAGTCCGTGAGCGACTTCTTGCCGCCTGTGGAGAGGTACGAATAGTACGCGAGGACTATCGAAGCGTCCTTGGCGTTGACCGAGCCGTCTTTATTGACGTCTGCGGCGAGCTTCTGCGACTCTGTGAGGCGCGGGGTATTGCCCGTCGAGAACGCCGCATATGCCTTGAGTATCTCCGTTGCGTCCTTGGAGTTGACCGATTTATCGCGGTTTACGTCTCCGAGGTCGTAGTCTGCGGGCTTGGGACCCGTCGTGACGGTGGTGGTCGTCTCGGGAGCGGTGGTAGTCGCCGCTGTGGTGGTGACCCTCTCGTTCACGTAGACCTTTATCTTTTCGGTCGCCGAGAGCCATTTCTGGTACTGCGGGTAATAGAAGCCGAATACCACGTTGAGCTCGCTCGCGCCGACTGAACTGCTGTTGTAGCCCTCTACCCTGAACAGGTCGGGTCTGTCCTTGACCTCATACGGCACGCCGTTGTTCTCGGCGGTCTCATTGCCGTATTTGTCGGTCGTATAGACCTGTATCCTGAAGCCTGTGATGTCGAGCTGTTCGCCGTACTCATAAACGGTCTTGGTCGGGTAGCTGATTATTTGCAGGCGCACACTGCACTCGCGCGTTGTCGTGGGCTGAGTGGTCGTAGTCGTAGTAGTTGTCGTTGTTGTCGTGGTAGTCGTAGTTGTTGTGGTAGTAGTGGAGGTAGTGGTAGGCTCGTCGGTGACGGGCTGTGAGGTCGTCGTGACCGTGGTAGTGGTCGTAGTTGTTGTCGTGGTGGTCGTAGTGGTAGTTGTGGTCGCGGGCTCAAGCACGAATACCGTGAAGTCTGCGCTAGCTGTGAGGAGCTTGTTCTCGGAATTGTACTTCTTGTAGGTTATCGTTATCGTGTGCTCGCCGGGAGTACTGCTGTCAAACTCCGAAATATCGAAGCGTGAGCTGTAGTCCTTGACGTCGTAGGAGTTGCCGTAGTTGTCGCTTACCTCGTCGCCGTTTCCGTCGATGACCCATGTCTTGACTGCAAGTCCTTCAAGGTCGAGCTCCTCGCCGATGTTGTAGGCGGTCTTGGTAGGATAGCTGGCTATCCTGATGCCGACCTTCCTGTCGGGAACCTTTGTTGCGGGGACGGTCGTAGTCGTGGTAGTGGTGGTAGTGGTGACGGGAGCGGTGGTCGTCTGAGTCGTCGTCTCGGGGACTATCGTCAGCCTTACCTCCTCGCCCTTCACGCAGTCCTTCTCGCGGATAGTGAGGTGAGCCTCGCCCGCAGAGAGCGCGGTGATGTACACGATGCCGCGCGAGGCGCTGAATCTGTAGGATATATTGTCCGATGCGTTCGTGACAGACACGCCCGAGCACTCATATGAGTCGGAGTTGTACACGTATACCGCCCTCTGAGCATTGACCTCGAGCGGCGAGTTGTCATAGTCGAGGATAGTGTAGCTGTCCGCCTTTGTCGTTGTTGTGGTTGTCTCGGGAGCAGCGGTAGTAGTGGTCGTGGTAGTAGTTGTCGTAGTGGTGGTGGTAGTGGTCGTCGTTGTAGTTGTAGTCGTGGCGGGAGCTGTCGTAGTTGCGGGAGGCTCGCCGATAGACTCGAACTTGTAGCTGTACCGATTTGCGTATACCTCCGCTATAGAGCCCGAATATCCCCTTATCGTACCGTTGTACGTATAGTCGTCCTTGTAGGCGTTGCATATGGTGTAGTTTTCGCCCGCGATGCTGCACTTCGGATTCTCGAAGGTTATCGACGTCATTTTTGTCGTGTAGAAGAAGCAGAAATTGCCTATCTTCTGGACATTCTTGGGTATCACTATCGACTCGAGCCCGTCATTCTGGAATGCGCGCTCGCCTATCGAGGTCAGTGACTCGGGCAGCTTTATGCTCTTCATGTATATGCAGCGGTAGAAGCCGTAATCGGGTATCGTCTTGAAGCCGTCGGGCAGCGTCACAGAAGTGACCGCGCAGTAGTCAAACGCGTGGGGAGCTGATTCGGTTACTCCCGACGGAACGCTGAATGCGCCGCTCTTCGCGGGAGGATAGGCTATGAGCTTCGTGCGGTCCTTGTTGTAGAGGACGCCGTCAGAGCTCGTATAATAGGGGTTGTCGGGCGATACCGTTATGCTCGCGAGAGACGAGAAGATGTCGCCCTCCATGTATGCGCCGTCCTTGTAGTCAACGGTGTTGAGCGCCGTTTCACCGAGGTTTTTCAGCTTCGACGGAAGCGAAAGAGACGTCATCTTGTTCTGTCCCTTGAAGGCGTCGGAGAAAATGGTCACTACGGGTAGCCCCTCGATAGTCTCGGGGACGGCAACTGCTCCGCTGAGAGTGCCCGAGGTACCGCTGATGACCGTGAATTCCGCGTATTTGCGGTAGTTGAAGCTGCCGCTCGTACCTGTTGTGTAGTCGTCCGCAGCGTATGCTGTGCCCGCGCTGTTCTCTGCGTATTGCAGTTCAAGGGTCAGCGAGCATAGCCCTATGATACCCGACAGCGCAAGTGCGATAAGTTTTTTCGTTTTCATTCTCATCAATAACACATCCTTATATGCTTAGAGCCTGCATTTTCCCCGAATACAGTGCTCCCTGAAATAAATGTGCGGCTTATTTTTTCTCTGCCGTACACGGAACAAAAAATAATTCCCATGATAATATGATATCACATCCTGTATTATTTTACAAGGGCTATCTTGTTAATTTGTAAAAATTAAACACGTTTGCAAGGGCAGAATGATATAATGTGCCCAAACATTTCCCCGAGCGGCGGCATATAATATACAGCGGCTGTATAAAGCTGCCGCAGAGAGGGATAATATAGGCAGAAACCAAATCTTTTCACAGGAGATAAATGCTATGTCAGTTAAAAGAGGAGAAATATATTACGCCGACCTCAGTCCCGTCGTCGGCTCGGAGCAGGGCGGCGTCCGACCCGTACTTATCGTTCAGAACGACGTCGGGAACCGTCACAGTCCAACAGTCATCGCCGCGGCTATAACCAGTCAGCGCGACAAGAACCGCCTTCCTACCCACATAGAGGTGCAGGCGGATAAGTGCGGGCTCGCCAAGGACAGCATTGTCCTGCTCGAGCAGATACGCACCATTGATAAGAAACGACTCAAGGATAAAATGGGCGAGCTCGACCTCCGCTCCATGGACAAGGTCAATACCGCCCTGTCTATCAGCTTCGGACTGGAGCTGTGAATGCAAAGGGGGCGCCCAAGGGGAGCCCCCTTTGGCGGAATCGCAGGTTACCAAATATGAGCCGTTACTTTACGGCTCGGTAGCCCGCTTTTTCCGCTAAGGGGAGCAGTCTAAGGGGAGCCCCCCTCTGCACATTGTCATTTGTATTGACAAATCCGTGCGGGTATGCTATGATATTATTATATTTTTGAAAGGATAGCACTATGGATAACAATACACAAGTCAATACAAGCACATCAGCTCCTCCGCCGAGAGCTCTCTCCCCCGAGGTCGCCGAGCGCAAGGAGTTCAAGGGCAAGGTCGAGTACATGGGCGCGGGTCTGCTGATATACGTCTGCATATTCTACGGCACCTACATAGCCGATATGTTCGCGCATTTTACATACTACGCGGTAAAAACAATGGGCGACAAAGCGGAATACGACAGACTCATACAGGAATACAGTGATAGCCTGACAGAGCGCGCAGGCGGACTGATAGCGGGTGTCATCATCGGAGTCATCTTCCTCATGCTCTTCTTCATCAAGGCTCTGCCCGTAAAGAAGATATTTGCTCCGCACAGGAAAATGTCTCCCTCCAAGCTGCTCATGCTCGTGTGCATACTCATGTGCTGTCAGCTCGTTGTCACCTTCATGGACGAGGGCGTAGAGTGGCTGCTCAATCAGGTCGGGCTCTCGCTGCAGCAGGCGATAGAGACCTCTCAGGCGGGAAGTCAGACGATATCAATGTTCATCTATGCGAGCATTATCGGTCCGATAATCGAGGAGATAGTCTACCGCGGATTCGTCATGCACACCTTCGAGAGAGCAGGCTGCGGCAAATTCTGCTCGATACTCTCATCAGCAATACTCTTCGGCATCATGCACGCTAACCCCACTCAGTCCGTTTTCGCGGTATATGTCGGAGTCGTGTTCGGCTATGCGGCTATGGAGTTCGGGCTCGGCTGGTCTATCGCCCTCCACATCATCAACAACTTCCTCTTCGGCGACTTCATGGTGTTCATCTCGAACAGGCTGCCCGAAACTGCGGCGGAAATCCTCGACTGGGGAGTGCTCATCGTCATGTTCATCGCGGGAGTTGCCGTGTTCATCATCAAGAGAAAGACCGCAGTCTCCTATATCCGCGAGAACAACAAGCCCGCAAAGCACTACGGCTGGATTTTCACCTGCATATCCATTCTTGCTTTTGTGCTGATACACGTTCTGCTCTCGCTGACCGCATTCAAGGAGCTTGATGAACAGCCTTTAGACTTTAACTCTTATCTGAACGGCTAATGGCTCAGATATGTATAATACCCTCCGCTCGGGAAATACTAATCCCGAACGGAGGCGTTTTTTATGTCAGAATTTCTTTCGCGGGGAGCGTTTCGGCTCGGCGCACCCGTGCGCATCGAGAGCCATGCCGCCGTCGTCGGCGACAAGGAGGGGCGCGGTCCGCTCGGGAAGTGCTTCGACGAGATAATCAGCGACAGCCACTTCGGACGCAGTACGTGGGAGCAGGCTGAGAGCCGCTTTCAGCTTGAGGCGGTAAGTCTCGCCGTGAAAAAGGCGGGGCTCGTCAAGGAAGATATCGACTCCATTTGCTCGGGCGACCTCATCAACCAGTGTACGGGCTCGTCCTACGGACTGCGGGAGCTCGGTATACCCTTCCTCGGCATCTACGGCGCGTGCTCCACTATGGCGGAGGGTATGCTCATATCGTCCGTCCTTGTGGACAGCGGAGTCTCGCGCCGCGCCGCCGCTGTGACCTCCTCCCACTTCTCCACCGCGGAGAGGCAGTTCCGCGCGCCGCTATCCTACGGCGGACAGCGCACTCCAACCTCGCAGTGGACGTGTACCGCCTCGGGAGCAGTCATACTCTCCCGTGACAAGGGCAGGGCGGCGGTCGTCGGAGGCTGTATCGGGCGCATCGCTGACATGGGTATCAGTGACATCACCAATATGGGCAGCGCTATGGCTCCCGCCGCCGCCACCACGATAAAGCGCTATCTTGAGGCGACTGCGACGGCTCCCGAGGACTATGACTACATCGTCACGGGCGACCTCGGCACGGTCGGCAGCAAGCTCGTCCGCGAGCTGCTGCACAAGCAGGGCGTCGATATCTCCAAGCAGCACCGCGACTGCGGCGAGCTCATCTTCGACAGCGACAGGCAGGATACGCACTGCGGCGGGTCGGGGTGCGGGTGCAGTGCGAGCGTGCTCTGCGGGCTCTTCCTGCCCATGCTCGAGGAGGGGCGCATCGGGAATATGCTCTTTGCCGCGACAGGCGCGCTGATGTCTACGATGTCGCTCCAGCAGGGCGAGAGCATCCCCGCTATCGCTCACCTCATCCACATCCAGCGAGTAAAGGAGTAACTATGACCGAAATTATCAGGGCTTTCCTCGTCGGCGGTGCTATCTGCGCCGTAGGACAGCTTTTCATCGACTTCACCAAGCTCACCCCCGCGCGCATTCTCACGGGCTATGTCGTCGCGGGAGTCGTGCTCTCGGCGCTCGGACTCTACAGTCCGCTCGCCGACTTCGCGGGCGCGGGAGCTTCCGTGCCGCTCACGGGCTTCGGACACGCGCTCGCCGAGGGCATGAGAAAAGCCGTCGACGAGAACGGCTTTGCGGGTGTGTTCACGGGCGAGCTCACCGCCGCGGCGGGAGGCATCGCGGCGGCGCTCCTCGCGGGACTTGCCGCCTCCCTCGTGTTCAGGCAGAGGGATAAGGTGTAGGAGCGAACAGTGCTTAGCGGATATGTTGGAGTTTATCGGGCGCACGGATAAGCAGCACACCAAATCTTTGATTTGGATTGTGATGCTATATGCAGCTTTGCTGTAATGCGCCCCTACAAATGTTATTTGTCAGCGATTGCGTAATGTGCGGGCGCACGGATAAGCAGCACACCAAATCTTTGATTTGGATTGTGATGCTATATGCAGCTTTGCTGTAATGCGCCCCTACAACTCCATATTTTTCGCGGGCTGATGTGGGCATCAGCCCCTACAAGGCATAATGTGACCGATTCATTTTTCAGGGGCGGCGTCCCCTGCGGAATTGCATACAAAAAGCCGCCGTTTTCCGAAACGGCGGCTTTTTGCTGTCAGAGTGTATATTATTTTCCTGTAAGTCGTTTGATGATATAGCGTCCGCTGAGCTTGTCGCTCTTGCCGATGTTGTATACGTGCTCTTCGTAGACCTTCTGTATCTTCTCCGCGTATTCCTCGCGCTTTGCAAGCATATCCGCGATGATTTCGTTCGTCTTGCCGAGCTCGGTAGGCTTCACTATAGCGCCTATCTCCGTTCTCAGCTTGTCGTTTATCGGCTCTATTCCGAGCTTGTAATACTCCTGATTCATCATCTTCATCGGTGTGTCGATGAACAGCACGGGACGCTTCGTTACGAATGCGTACTCCCAGCAGATGTCGCTCCAGTCGGTGATGAGGACGTCTGCCTCCATTACAGGATTGTTCGAGGAGAAGTCCGTCTGAACTGTGATGTTCTTCTTGTCCTTGAACTTTTCCTTCAGCGTCTCGAACTTCTCGGGCTCGTGCTTTACGTGCTGAGGGTGAGGACGGAGGATTATCTCATAGTCCGTCTTGCCGAGCTCTGCAAGGAGGTCGTCCACGCAGAGGTCGATGATGTTGTCGACCTGCCACGACGGCGCTATCAGTATCTTCGGTATCTCGTTCGGCTTGTGCTCGGTGGAGTTGTACGTCCTGCACATATCGTCGATGAGCGTGTAGCCTGTCTCGACAAGGCGCTTCTTCGGGAGGTTGTACAGCTCCTCCTCTGCGCGTATCTCCTGAGTGTGGTCAACGTTGGGGACGAGTATCGTATCGAACCAGTCGAGCGCGCCCTTTCTCAGTGTGCAGTTGCTTCCTATGCCGTGATACATATACACGTACTCGATGTCCTTCTTCACGCGTGAACGCTTGATGTGGTACTTCTCGAGGTCGGGCATAGTCATCACGACCATTGTGCATTCGAGCTTCATGAACAGCGGCACGAGACGTCTGTCGGAGCCGATGTAGTAGGGGTGTATCTGCGGACGGGGGTCCTCGAATATCTTGTCGTTAGGGTCGCTCGTCACGTAGTGGATGTCGAGGTCGGAGTGCTCGCAGATGTAGTCGATAGTGCCCTTGAAGTACTTGTAGAAGCCGTTCGACTCGGAGTAGAACATCAGCTTCATATCCTGCACTGCGAAGAACTTCTTGTAGTCCTCCTTCTCGCGGGCGTTGTACTTCTTGTGGAGCTTTTCCTTCTCTATGCGCTGCTCGTTCATCTTCTTGAGGTACTCGTAGTCGATGTACTTCTTCGGCGGCATACAGATGTTGTACAGGTACATGAACGGGATAGCGAACAGGTTGCCGAATATCCAGTACAGACCTACGCCTGCGGGTACAAGGAATGCGAAGTATGTCGAGAACGCTATCATGAACAGCGTCGTCAGTATCTTGTTGAGGCTGCCCTGCGATACCTGAAGAACGTTTATCTTGTTCTGTATCACGCACATCAGCCATGCGCTCAGTCCCGAGATGAGCGGTATCAGCAGCAGTACATAGTCATGCTTGAACGAGGGTGTCTTGCTCAGGTCGATGCCGAGGAACATCATGTTGAGTTCCTTTATCTGCTCTGCGGGCGCAAGGAGCATATCGGGGAGAGCGTGTCCCTCGGGGATAAGTGCGCTCTTTATCAGGCTCACTATCTCAAGCTGGTAGGTGTTCTCAGCGAGCTTGTCGGGGTCGGCAAAGGTGCCCAGCCAGTCCTTGAAGCTGCTTATCACTCCTGCGTCAAACTGGAGTATGAACGTCAGCGGGTGGTACATTACGTATACCAGTCCCAGTACCAGCGGTATCTGTATCAGCAGCGGCACGGAGCTCAGCAGCGGGTGGTAGTGGTACTTCTTGTACAGCTTCAGCTGCTCTTCGCCGAGCTTGTCCTTGTCGTCGATGTATTTTATCTTGAGTGCGTTCTCCTCGGGCATGAGGCGTACCATATTTATCGAGTTCTTCTGCGTCACCATATTCAGCGGGAACAGCAGTATCTTCGTCAGGAACGTGAAGATGATGATACTGAGTCCGTAGTCGCCGACTATGTTGAATATGAACGTCATCGCCTTGCCGAGGATATTGCCTAAAAAGCTAATTACTATCATCAGCGTGCTCCCGTATTATTCGTCGTCTTCGTCGTCGAGGAGGTCGTCTGCCGTGATAACGTCCTTGCCGTCCTCTGCGCCCTTCATCTCCGCTGCGGGAGCTTCGTCCTCGGGCTTCTTCTTTTTAACGGCGTTCTTCATCTTTCTCCAGTAGATACCGAGCACGGTGCCGACTGTGATGACTACGCCCGCTACTATCTGTATGATGAGCGTCGTGGAGCTCGGGTCGAGGTATGCCATTTTGATGCCCGCGGTCACTGCGGACAGCATTGCGATATTTTCCATAGTTTTCTCCTTCTTCTAAATTGTTAAAACTTCGTCAAAAAACTGACAACTTATATTATACCACTTTTAACGCTTTGTGTCAATCTGAATTTTGCCCGAAATATCCCTTATCATGCGGGCGTTTATGTGAAAAATGTGCGGGACGGACACGCTGGCGGTTTCGCGGCAAAGATGAATAAAACTGAAATACCTCCCCGCGTCCCTTGCTATTTCCTCAATTATATGTTAAAAGCGGAGAGCCTCCGCTGGCTGTTTCGCGGCAAAGATGAATAAAACTGAAATATCTCCCCGCGCCCCTTGCTATTTTCTCGATTATATGTTAAAATAATCCTGTCTGTATGACAGAAAGGATGATTATGGAAAAATCTGATATATGGAAAATAGCCCTCGTAGTCGCGATGATGGTGTTCTCTGCCCTGTTTTCGGGCACTGAGACCGCCTACTCCAGCGTGAACAAGCTACGCCTCAAAAACTACGAGTCGCAGGGAAATAAAAAAGCCGCCAAGGCGCTGAAGCTCGCCAACCGCTTCGACGAGGTGCTCACCGCCGTCCTCATCGGCAACAATATCGTCAACATCGCTGCCTCGTCCGTCAGCACGCTGCTCTTCGTCAGCATCTTCGGCAGCAAGGGCGCTGGCATATCCACCGCCGTCATTACCGTGCTGGTGCTCGTATTCTGCGAGGTGCTTCCCAAGTCCTACGCCAAGAAGAACGCCGAGAAGATATCTCTCGCGTTCGCGTCGCCGCTGTGGGCGCTGGTGATACTGCTCAAGCCCTTCGTTTGGCTCCTAAACAAGCTCTCGTCGCTGTTCTCCAAGGGCGACGAGGCTCCGACCGTCACCGAGGACGAGCTCAAGTACATGATAGACGAGATTGAGGAGGAGGGCGTCATCGAGGAGCAGGAGAGCGAGCTCGTCAAGAGTGCGCTCGAATTCGACGAGATATCCGTCGAGGAGATACTCATCCCCCGCGTGAAGATGATAGGCGTGGACGTGACCGACACTATCGACGAGATAAAGGCGACCTTCACACGCGAGATGTACTCGCGTCTGCCCGTCTATGAGAAGAGCCTCGACAATATCCTCGGTATAATCACCAACAAGGCGTTCTTCAAAATGCTCATCGAGGGCGGAAGCGATATCCGCAGCATCATTCAGGAAGTCCCGCATATCGCCGATACCAAGCTCATCAGCGAGGCTATGCGCTCTATGCAGCGCTCGAAGGTACACCTCGCTATCGTCACCGACCAGTACGGCGGCACCAAGGGCATGATAACCCTCGAGGACATCATCGAGGAGCTCGTCGGCGAGATTTACGACGAGGACGACGAGATAATCACGAACATTGTCAAGCTCGGCGAGAATAAGTACGAGTGCGCGGGTGACGTCAACATCGGCGACCTGCTCGAGACGCTCGGGCTCGACGAGGATATGATAATTACCGAATATTCCACCGTCGGAGGCTGGATAACCGAGATACTCGAGCATATCCCCGAGGCGGGAGAAAGCGCCGAAGCAGGCGTGTTCAGGCTCACCGCCGCAGAGGTCAGCGAGCAGAGCGTGGAAAAGGTCATCATCGAGATACTTCCCGCGGAAGAGTCGGAAGAGGAAGAATAAGCAAAAGGGACGCCGAAGCGTCCCTTTTTTATCAGTATTTGAACTGTCCCTGTCCAATGAACTCGCATATCAGCGAATCGCGGGAAATATCCTTCTTGTCGAGCGGCACGAGTTGTTCGAGCACCGCCGTCACGTCCGCAAGCTCGGGGAAGTCGCTCAGCTCGCGGAGCTGGTCTATCAGCGAATCACGGTAGGCGTTCAGCTCATAAGCCATGAAGGTGTCGATATCGTAGTCCGAGCGGTGCTTGTACGGCATTATGTACTTGTTTTCGCCCGATTCTACGCTGTGGAACATATTCATTGTCTCGCGCAGAGTTCTCTTGCGGAAGTTCTTGTCGCGTATCATTCGCCTCATCAGGCGAACCTTCGACGGGTGGAGTATGATGTCTCCGCAGGTCACTCGCGTGCGCACGCTGACGTACAGCTTGATGAGCTTGCTGTCGGGGACGGTTATAACCGCGGGATTCAGCGCGTGTATGCCCTCGAATATGACGAGCTCGCCCTTGCCGCGCTTGAGGAAGAGTCCGCTGTGCTCGCGGGTGGAGTCCGCAAAGTTGTACTTCGGTATCTCTATCTCCTCGCCGCGGTCTATCGCCTCTATCTGTGTGTTAAGCAGGTCGGTGTCTATGCGGTCGGGAGATTCGAGGTCCATTTTGCCGAGTGAGGCAAGCTCCTTCTCCTCGTGTGTCAGCGGGCAGAAGTAGTTGTCCATGGATATGGTGTGTGTCTCACAGCCCGCCTCGTCGAGAAGCTTCTCTATCATGAAGGCTGTCGTCGTCTTGCCCGAGCCCGACGGTCCCGAGAGGAGTATGACGGGGCGGTCATTGCGCGAGCTGATGATGTTTTCGGTTATCCGCTCCAGCTGATACTGATATTCTTCGTTGACTGCCTGCACGTATCCCTTCGGGTCGGCAGTCAGACTGTTGTTTATTCTGGTCACTTCTATATTCATGCTACGTCTCCTTGTGTGAAAATAAAACAGGGCGGGTCATTCAGCCCGCCCGTTGTGTCATCTCTGTTCACAGATCAGCTTGATAGCCGTTCTTTCCTCACCGTCTATCGTAATGTTTGCAAATGCGGGTATGCAGATGAGGTCGATACCTATAGGAGCAAGGTAGCCTCTTGCTATGGCTATCGCCTTGATCGCCTGGTTGGATGCGCCTGCGCCGACCGCCTGTACCTCAACAGCTTTCTGCTCTCTGATGACTCCTGCGATAGCGCCTGCGACGGAGTTTGGTGTTGAATGTGATGAAACTTTTAAGACTTCCATAGATATGCCCTCCAATAATCATTATTTGCACTGTTGTTACTGCTTTTGCTAAAAATGAATACAAAAAATTTGCAAAATCTGCAATAGTTTTAGTACATACATACATCATAGCATAGTTTTCCCCAAATTGCAATACTTTGGAAGAAACTTTGTAGATTATCTTATAATCAGGCGTTCAATTTTGTGCGATTTGCCGCATTTCTCGTCAAATTCGACACAAACCGCACACAAAAAGCAGTCCCCCTCCGCTTCATGAAAGCGCACGGGAGTGCGGAAGCGGAAGCGCCTGAGTGCGGGCTCTATCGCCGCTCCGAGGCTCGATATCTCGACGCCTGTCATGCCTGCGTCGGTGATGTACGCCGTGTGTCCGCCGAGTATCATCTCGTCCGCGGTCTGGACGTGGGTGTGCGTGCCGAATACGCCGCTCACCCTGCCCGTGAGATAGTGCCCCATAGCCTTTTTCTCGGAGGTAGCCTCCGCGTGGAAGTCAACGAAGATGTTGGGCGTGTCTATGTCCGCGAGAAGCTCGTCCGCCTTCGTGAAGGGGTTGTCGAGAGGGTCCATGAATACCGTGCCCATGAGGTTTATCACCGCTATCGAGTACGCTCCCATGTCGAGCACGCATACGCCCTTGCCCGCGGCGCCGCCCTCGGGATAGTTGGCGGGACGGATGATGTAGTCGCGGTCAAAGAGGTCCGCCGCCTCCCTGCGCGTGAAGGCGTGGTTGCCCGTGGTTATTACGTCGGCTCCCGCTCGGACGAGCATATCTGCGGATTCGGGCGTTATTCCGTCGCCTGCGGCGGAATTCTCGCCGTTCACTATCGTCACATCAACAGCGTAATGCCGCTTTATTAGGCTCAGCTTCGAGGCGAGGAAGTCCGTGCCTGCCCTGCCGACTACGTCGCCGATAAATAAGAGGTTCTTCAAGTTCGTTCGCTCCGTTCTTTTGGTTTGATTTATTATATCACCCGCGGACGGAGCTTGTCAAGGGCGGATAAGCGTGGTTTTAGTGCGATTTTGCCGCGCGGAGGTATCTGACGTTTTTTTCTTGCGGACACAAATCCGAAAGTTTCACGCTGTAGAGAAGAGCGGCGTCACTCTTTCCCCACGATTTGTGCCGTCGTCGATAGCAGACTTGCCTTTTATACAAAGTCGGTCGGCTATGGGGTCAGGGGTGACTCCCCACAGTGTGGGGAGATGTCAGCGAAGCTGACAGAGGGGACGGGCTGTTCAGCTGTGTACCCCTGCAGGGTCTGGGACAGAGTCCCAGCGGGTCAAGGGCAGAGCCCTTGCAGAGTCCAGAGGCAGAGCCTCTGGCTTTGAAAAGGCTTGAGCGAAACTTTCGGTTTCGCGCGGCAGTTTGTTCAAAGCGGCAGATGTCTCCGCGCGGACGGCGTGAGCGCGGCAACATTCTGCACCCCCGCGCATATAATGTACCGTATCACTACGGCGTGCCGTATGCCGTGAAGCGGTGGAGTACCATTATGTGCGGAATCGCTGGAGTTATCAGCTTCAAGGAAGATATGCGCGCCGAGCTCGACGCGTGCAGAAAAATGCAGACCGCCCTCCTGCGCCGAGGTCCCGACCAGCGCGGCGTCTACCTCTCGCAGGAGGCGGCTCTCGTCCACACGCGCCTCGCCGTCATCGACATCTCGGGCGGTCGTCAGCCTATGACCGTCACCGCCGACGGGCGCGAGTTCACCATTGTCTACAACGGCGAGCTCTACAACACCGACGACCTTCGCCGCGATCTGGACTGCGAGTTCACGACCCGCTCCGATACCGAGGTCGTCCTGCGGAGCTATATCGCGTGGGGAGAGCACTGCGTTGACCGATTCAACGGCATTTTCGCCTTCGCGGTCTATGAGCCCGCCGAGCACCGCGTCTTCCTCGCGCGCGACAGGATAGGCGTGAAGCCGCTGTTTTTCTACGAGACTTCCGACAAACTCATCTTCGCCTCGGAGCTCGCCGCTCTCCTCGAGAATCCCGATATCCCGCATGAGATAGACGAATACGGCGTGGCGGAGCTCCTGCTCATGGCGCCCTCGCGGACGCAGGGCTGCGGCGTGATACGCGGCGTGCGGGAGCTGAAAAGCGGCGAATGCGGCTATTATTCGGCAAATGGGCTCGAGCTCCGCACCTACTGGCGGCTCCGCGCGTATGAACTGCACGAGACCTTCGAGCAGACCGCCGAGCACACCCGCGAGCTCGTCCTCGACGCGATAAGGCGGCAGCTCGTCTCCGATGTGCCCGTGTGTACGTTCCTCTCGGGAGGGCTGGATTCGAGCCTAATCTCGTCAGTCGCGGCGTCGGAGCTGAAAAAGCAGGGCAAGCGGCTCGACACCTTCTCCGTCGACTACCGCGACAACGACAAATATTTCAAAAAGAGCCATTTTCAGCCAAACAGCGACAATGAATACATCAACATCATGGCGGATTATCTCGGCTCGGAGCACCATTGGGTCGTGGTCGATACGCCCGAGCTCGTCGGAGCGCTCGAATCGGCGGTCGATGCCCGCGGTCTGCCTGCTATGGCGGACGTGGACGCGTCGATGCTCCTGCTCTGCCGCGAGATAAAAAAGGCGGGGACTGTCGCGCTCTCGGGGGAGTGTGCCGACGAGCTCTTCGGCGGCTATCCGTGGTACCGCGACAAGGATATCCGCGAGACGGACGGCTTCCCGTGGGCGCAGAGCACCGCCTATCGCAGCCGCTTCCTCTGCGAGAGGTACGCGCGGCTCATCGACGCGGACGAGTACGTCTACTCCGCCTACCGCCGCACTGCCGACAGCGCCGAGCGCCTCCCCGATGACAGCCCCCTCGAGCAGCGTATGCGCGAAATGACCGAGCTCAACTTCCGATGGTTCATGCAGAATCTCCTCGACCGCAAGGATAGAATGTCGATGTACAGCGGTCTGGAGGTGCGCGTGCCGTTCTGCGACCACAGAATCGCGGAGTATATGTACAACGTGAAATGGGAGTATAAGGACTACAAGGGGCGCGAGAAGGGACTGCTCCGCGAGGCGATGTGCGAATGGCTGCCCGAGCGCGTGCTCTGGCGGAAAAAGAGCCCCTATCCGAAAACGCACAATCCTGCCTTCCTGACGGCGGTGACCGAGCGGCTGAGGGCAATACTCGCCGAGGATACGCCGCTCACGGAGCTCGTCCGCCGCAAGGAGATCGAGCGGCTGCTGCGGCACGAGGACAGTGTGCAGTGGTACGGGCAGCTCATGAATCTGCCGCAGACCATTGCCTTTTTCGTACAGCTCGACTACTGGCTGAAGCGGTACGGGATAAAGCTCGTCTGAACGGAGCAGAGCCGCCGAGGCTTCGGCGGCTCGCTCTATATTATAATAGTATTGATATATAAGGGAATTATATTTACCATTTAGTGCTCCTTGAGTGGCGTTTTATGCACTTTATCAGTGCAAAATGACGAATTACAAGTTAATCGTTTTGTTGCAGTTTACAATTATATAAAAAAATCTGAAAATATGAGATTTTGTGTTGCAATTTAAGTTGCGCTGTGATATAATATTTGTGTAAGTTAAACAATGTGCAGCATGGGTACATCAATGCTGCGTTTTGTTCTGCCTTGAGATTGTTTTTTGTAGAATAATCGAACTATGCCCTGACAAATATTACAAATGGTATAATTGTTGGTAAATATTAATAAAAACCCGCTGATTATTTATGGCAAAAAAACGATTGAAAAGTAACTGTTAAAATGGTATAATTGTTATTATTAGGGCAGTATGGATTGTTCCGGCTTAATCAAAAACTATGGAGGTGGTTGTATGAAGAGTTATTCCTACATTGCTCAGGACGCAAGAGGCAAGCAGGTCAAGGGCAAGGCTAATGCCGAGAATGAACAGGAATTCCTCGAAAAGATGAAAGAACGAGGAGTGTTCATCAAGGATTACAAGGAAGACGATTCAAGTAACACAAGATCAATCTACAAGTTCAGCACCAAGGAGCTCGCGTTCTGCTGCCGACAGCTCAGCGCTATGCTTACTTCCGGTCTGACCCTTGTTAAAGCGATCGACATTCTCGTCAAGGAACAGGAAAATGAAAAGGCGAGAGCTATCTGGCAGGACATCTATGAGAACGTTCAGAAGGGTGAATCCTTCTCGTCCACTCTTGAGATGCATTCGGGTTCTTTCCCCGAGTTCCTTATCTCGATGGCGAACGCCGGTGAATCGAGTGGTTCGCTCGACGTTATCATGACGCGAATGGCGGAGCACTACGCTAAGGAGAACAAGCTCAAGAACACTATCAAGGGTGCTATGGTCTACCCCACGATACTTGCGGTACTCTGCGTAGTTATCGTTATGTTCCTCTTCATCGTTATCATGCCTAACTTCCTGGCAATGTATGAGGACCCCGATCAGATGCCCGCTCTGACAAAGATCATGGCGGCTATCTCCGACTTCCTCAGAACAAAGTGGTATATAGTTATCATCCTTGTACTCGGCGGTTACTTCGGCTTCAGATACGCAATGAAGGTCCCCAACTTCCGCTACAAGGTCGACAGACTTATCCTCAAGGGACCAATGTGGGGTCCCCTCGTAACAAAGATATACACTGGCCGTTTCGCAAGAACTCTTTCTTCACTTTATTCCAGCGGTATCCCTATGGTAGAGTGCCTGCAGAAATCGTCCGCTATCCTCGGCAACAGATACGTTGATGAGAAGTTCATCGATGTTGTTGATGAGGTTAAACAGGGTGAAACACTTTCGGCTGCCATCACAAGAACGGAGCTTTTCGAGCCTATGTTCTGCTCGGTAATCTACGTTGGTGAGGAGTCGGGTGCCCTCGATTCCATCCTCGAAAAAACTTCTGACTACTACGAGGAAGAATCTGACTCAGCTGTACAGCGCCTTGTAAGTCTTGTTGAGCCTGTGCTCCTCATCTTCATGGGCGTTATCATAGGTATGGTCGTTATCGGTATTTACCCCGCGCTCTACGGATCGCTCGCAGGTCTCGAAAACGAAGAATAACGGAAAGGTGGAAAAAGGAAAATGCTTTCATTTGATATAACTGACAGAAACGTCCGTGTTGTTAAGGGCGTTGAAAGCAACGGTAAGATCAAGATCAGCTCCGCTGCTACACTCAATCTCGAAGAGGGACTCATCGTTAACGGTCACGTTAGAGACGTGCCCAACGTTGCAACACTTATCAACGGTGTGCTCAAGAGAAACAAGATGCCCGACAAGGAAGCTATCGTCAGCATCTCGTCTAACCTCACAATATTCAAGGAAATGACCGTTGCCCGCGTTAAGGGTCAGGACCTCCAGAAGACTGTTAAGCAGCAGGTCCAGGCTGAGCTCAACCTCGACGATTCCTACAGCGTTACATATGTTATCGTAGGTGAGGCTCACGAGAGAAGCGATTCCGGCGAGCCCATGCTCCGCATCCTCGCTACAGCTTGTCCTTACGAGATCGTTAACAGCTACAGAGAAGTGTTCAAGCTCCTCGGTATCTCGCTCCGCTCCGTAATGGTAGGATGCAACTGTATCACAAAGGTTCTTCTTGCTGATACAAGGATCAAGTCGAAGATGCCCCTCCTCGCTGTTCAGATCGACAACAACTTCATCTCGCTCAACCTCTATGAGTCGGGTCAGCTTTCATTCTCACGTTTCGCCACCATCGATCCCGATGACTACGGCGGATCTGCTGACTACGTTTTCGAGGCTGTCAACGAGAACATCTTCCGTATGTTACAGTTCCACAGAAGCCGTAACACCGGTGAGACTATCGAGAACGTTGTTTTCTACGGCGATACACATGATTACGTAAGACTTACCGATGAACTTGAGAAGCTCGACCTCAATACGAGCCTTATCAATGTTCCTCCGCAGATACACGGTCACGAGAACCTTGAGTTCTCCCTCTATGCTAACGCTATCGGCGCTATGTTCAAGCGTAACAAGGATGCTGAGAAGATCAACCTCCTTGATACTGAGCTCGGCGCTGCTATCAAGAGAGCAAGCGGCGGCGGAAACGGCAGCGGCGGTACTATCCCGATGCTCGCGATGATCCTTGCGGCAGGTGCTCTTGTAGGCGGTACATGGGGCGTTCTTACAGTGATAGATCTCGGTATCAAGCATGAGACAAAGGAGATCAGAGAGTATATCGATTCTCCCGAGACTAAGAAGAAGCTTGCTCACCGTGATAAGCTCATTGGGCTCAGAGATACGGTAAATGCATACAATACCAAGATCGTGAATGCTCATGATGCATTCTACTCGCAGCCTGTTATTGATCAGGATAAGTATGAGACAATTCAGCTTGTCCTTGACAAGACGGTTGAGGATCTTGATCTCGATTTTGCGTCGATTTCTACTCCGTCCTATTCAAGCGGTGTGCTCGGATTTGAGGTAATTGCTCAGGGAAGCAAGGAGGAAGTGCAGAAGCTCCCCTCGCTTTATATTGACAATCTCCTTGATGAGGACTTCAGTGATAACAATGATTACTATTCCAATGCTTCATATTCAGGTTATGTCGTTAATATCGTAAGAAACGATAACGGCGACATCGATGAGGATAAGGAATCTGTATCGTTCTCAGTCACAATGGCTATGAATGGCCGCGAAAGCGCCTACAAGCCTGAGAAATCCGATAATTAATGGGGAGGTAGATAGAAATGAAACTCAATTACAGAGATAAGATCATATTAGGCGCGCTTCTCGCCTTCGTTATACTCCTTGGAGGCTTCTTCCTTGCTGTCAAGCCCAAGTATAACGCTATCAAGAATGATTCCGAGGCGCTGAAGAAAGCTCAGGCTGATAAGGAAGATGTCGATAATAAGATTGCTGAGATCAAGCCCCTTCAGGATGAGATCAAGGCTACATACGAAGCAACAACAAAGCTGACAAATGATTTCGTTGCTTACAACGATATCTACAATGCTCGCAAGCTCGACCAGTACATGCAGCACTTTGCTGAGGACTGTGAAGTAAAGGTTACTACACTTGTTGCTTCCGATCTTGGTGAGTCTACACTTTCGTACTACTACTTCACTCCTTCGTATGTAGGTGAGTCTATGCTTGAAGCTGCAGATCTCAATGGTGACAGACAGGCTGCTATCGCTGAGGACAAGGCTGAGAGCGATGCTCTTCAGGGAAGGACTCAGGAGAGCGTCCTTGCAGGTAATTACGATATCACTGTTTTAGGAACAAAGGAGAATATCTATAAGTACCTCCAGTCTATTGAGGATCAGGATAAGACCATCATCATCAATACTGTTGATCTCGGCGATATGATCATCAATCCTGAGGCTTTTGAGAAGACGGCAGACGGTCTTGGCAATGAGCTCTCTGACGAACAGAAGGAGATGCTCGAGGACGATGCAGAGATCGAAGCAAAATTCAATATATCAGTTTACTCAGTATATGAACTTTCTGAACCTAACGTTGAAGCAGACTAACGACCAGACCCTTCGCTAACAGTTATTAGAGAAATATAACTTGAAAGGCGGTTAAGAAATGAAAACTATTAAGAATAGAAAATTAAAAGGATCCGTTCTTTTGACGGTCGTATCAGTAATGGCACTGCTGATAATCTTCCTGAGCGGTACGTTGGTTCTTGCGACGGCGGCTAATAACCGAGCGCATGTGAATTATTCTACCGCGCAGACGAATATTACAGCGAGAACTGTTGTCAATACTGCATATAATGCAATGAAGGCGGACACGGACTTCGCGAAAACTATAAATGCGCTCAGCCTTACAAATAAGTCGCTGGATATACCTGTTAGTATAAGCAGCAACAGCACCAATGTAAATACGCTTGGTCATATCGAATCGTTGAAGGCTGAGTACGCAGGTACGCGCAAATTTTACAATCAAAAGAAAAGCAAGTGGGAAGACTGTACTATCATAAGATTGACGGCTGAAGTATCTATGAACGGTATTGTCAACACGTCAAGTGCTTATATCGTAAAAGACCCTCCTGAGCCGCCCAAGGACGACACCCCCCGTAATGGAGGATTCGTTACAACAGGTGGTGCAGGATTTACATCACAGTCTAACCTCTATGGTGGTTCGTATCTTGGACTTCCTGAAAAGGATACGGCTAAAGGCTATGATTATCTTACAGGATATTCCACATACAACGGAAACTACCTGTCGAAGCAGGCATTTAAATTCGATAACTCGCTTTCACTTACGGAAGCAGATACGGTTATCAATGGCAACTTTGATCCCGGCAACATTTCTAAGATCCGCTATCCCGGAGCGGGTGTTGGCATTACGATTTGGGGAAATTGTACATTCAGCGATTCTTCATTTGGAAATATCAAGGAGATAAGCTCTACATTCCTCAATACTACAACCGATCCAAATCTCAAGTTTAATGAAATACCTTATTTCTATGTTGACTGTGAACTGTCAGGACCTGTAAAAACCGGACCGCAGTCAACAGTCGGAACATATCAGTTCCCGTTCAATACTTTTGCAGGCAACATCAATTCAACAGGAAACGGTATCTCCATCGGCGGTGACCTTTACCTGATGAATCCC
Organism: Anaerotruncus sp. MC2020; assembly: GCA_000701945.1. Classification (GTDB taxonomy): domain Bacteria; phylum Bacillota; class Clostridia; order Oscillospirales; family Ruminococcaceae; genus Ruminococcus; species Ruminococcus flavefaciens_B. Next base: position 12,006 of record KL370841.1, on the reverse strand, counting down.
GACAAGGATAATGTTATTACTGTAAATGATGCCACACTTTACACATGGACAACTTCAGTTATAACCAAAAAAGGTTCAAGTGCAACAAGTATGGTTCAGGGCAAGATATACAGTAAGGGCAATCTTGAGATAGGTGCAAACAATGGCGGCGGTATCAAGGCAACAGGTGTTTACGGCGAAAAGGATATCAAGGTATCAAGAGCACTTGATATAACAGGCGACCTCGTTTGCGGCGGTACACTTACAATTGAGAATGATAAGCTGGATATAAGCGGAAACATTTATTGTGATAACGTTATATCCAAGGGCTCAGTTGTGACTGAGTATAAGAGCAAGACTATCAAGAAGAAGTCGGATTACACTGCAAAGATATATCCTGATTATGCTGAAAGATCAGTTATTCTTGGTCTTACAGAGCTTTCAGATGGCTCGGGCGGAACTATATCCGCAGAAGAATCGCAGATAATAATGCGAATGGATCAGGTTCTTGAGAATGCTGCCGATCCTTATAAGTACAGTGAGCTTCCCGAGTCTTTGAAGACAAAGTACAATAGTTTGAAGGCTGATTCCACAAAGATCTACACGAATATTGAGGATACAAGAAAAGCTCCCAATACGCGCTGCAAGAGCTGGTGGAATGACACAACGAAAAAGGTTGACCTCCAGCTTGATCCTGCTGCTGAAAAGGGTTGGCCTGTTATCAAGGAAAGCTGTATCCTCAGAAATATCAAATTTAGCAACGGCGATATAGCAGAGTATGATCCTGCTGTAGGTATAAGCTCATCAAAGATGAGAGCTGTGGTTTTTGATCCCGGCGCAAGTGATATGCTTGTTGTTTTGGATAATGTCCAATTTGATAATCCTGTAAACATCATCGTTGATGATTCACAGGGAGGTTCTGTTTACTTCTATCTTGAAAAGAACTCGAAAACACATTTTGAGAATTCATTCCTTACAACAAAGTATATGAATCTTTTCATGAAGATCAATAATGGAATTGATCTCGATCCATCTATCGCAGGTACACAGAATTCGTTCCAAGTATATAAAGAATCAGGCTGGGTATTGCCCTATAATGCAGATAATAATACGAATCCTATCCCGTACTCCGATCCTTCGCTTGGTCTTTCGATACCTTTATCGAAGAAGAAGTACTCACCTAACGCAAACATTTATGGCGGTGAAGGCTCAGAGCTTGAATGGGCGAACTTTGCTTCGGCTACAGTTAATATCCTTTCGCCTCATGTTAAGCTGACGGTTAAGTCCGTAAACGGAACAAATGATATCATCAGCAATTCAAGAATATACTATGATGGTGATCTTTGTAACAACTTCCCCGGAAACGGTCAGCCGTTTGATTCGTTCGGCAATAAGTTCAAGTATATCCTTGGATCTTGTAACTCGATGGAGACAGAATTCAGTAACCAGATCAACATGATCTATATTCCTGATTCCCCGCCGCCTCCTGGTGGATTAAATCTTACCGATATAAGAAATGATTGGGATATTCTTTACTATGACGAGTATTAAGGAGGGAGAGGCATGAAAATTTCTTCTAAAAAAAGAAAGCTCAAGGGCATGACGCTTGCCGAGATAATCATTTCTCTCGCCGTGCTCGCTGTATTGACCACCCTTGTCGTCGGAACAGCTAACCTCATTGATAACTACACACGTTCCGCAAACAAGGTCAATGCCAAGGTGGCTCAGCAGACGCCTGTCGCTGAGGCGGGATACATTGAAAAGGCGTACAAGATTGACCCTTCGGGTACTGATAACAAGATCAAGATAACTATCAACAATAACGTCAATTTCGAGGGCGAGGGCTACGTTACAATAGACCCCACCGCCCCCGTGGACGAGAACGAGCTCGGCGGCAACCTCGGACTTAAGTTCGTGGCTGATCCTCAGTATGTTGCAGGACCGTAAGGAGGTATGCCCTATGAGAAAGTTCAAAACTACCAAAAAGGGTTTTACCCTCATGGAGCTCATTATCGTGCTGGCGTTGTTCAGCGTGATAATGGTTCTTGTAATGAGCTTTATTGACCCTGCGTCCAAGCTCATGAATAAAACCTCTACACGTGAGAAGACGGCGGCGTACGTTGACAATATCAATGAGTACGTTGATAAGTCACTAAGATATGCTTCGTTCGTTAGAATATTCGAGAGCGATTTCTGCTCAAAGAAAGATTCGAAACCTATTGCTGAGGATAAAGCTGTTCAGGAGTTCATCGATGATTTCTTTGACGGGGCTGTCGTAAGTGACGGAAGTCCGGTTACAGGACGTGTTCACGTTCTGAAGCTCCTTAATGAGCCTGACAGGGATAATCTCACTGCTGCCAGCACATACGACGGAGTTGCGGGAAAAGATCTCAAGGACGGTGTTCTTGTTGATGTCGTTTACAACTTCACAGCTGGTGACAGTAAGCCCAAGACCGAGTCCGATGGTAAAGTCACGAGAGATCTGGAAGGCAGAAATGCTGTTATCTCTGCTACGCCTGTTTCAAATCAGCTTGCAGTAAACCCAGAGCACTTCCAGCACTATTCTTACTACTACAGGCTTGGATTCAAGGAGTTCATTCCTGTAAGCGACCGCACGGTAACAACAAATAATCCTAAGACTGCATCGGGTTCATATGATGCCTCGCTGATAACCAAGTCGGACGGAACCGCTAACCTGTATGTTCCCACAAGCGGTGCTATCCCGATAAAGAGCTCAAATGAGTCTGATTTCTACTACAAAGAGCTCATCCCCATGCGTGATAACTTCGGTAACCCTATGGTGATTAACAAGTACAGTTTCGCCGTTACTACTGTTGCTTATCCGAATGACGCCAAGGGTGATCACAAGGTCTACTGTGAGAAGACATATGCGGATGACGATTCTGTGACTGAGCGTACCGCTATCTTCAAGTCTCCTTGTTATATAGCAACTTCAAGTATGGCGTTTGCCAACATCAATCCTTCTCTCCAATATAACACGACCTGTGTTATGCAGGATCAGGATGAAAGCGGTAATCCTAAGGCGAATTCACCGCTCACGACGGTCGTTACCTACGACGACTCGTTCTCGCACTATGAGGCTTCAATACCCAATACCGCGCAGAACACGAGCAACATCTTCTTCATATATGTTGTTCCGAGCGAAATAAATAACTGATAATAAAAAGCAGGCAGCAGTAATAATTGCTGCTGCCTGTAATTTATTTTTGCGCTTTTTGACCTTTATTCGGGCTTATATGTAAGGAGGTTGACGTACCAGTCCGCTATCCTGCTGCCCCAAAGCATTCCGGCTGCAATGCCTATCGAAAGAAAAGGTCCGAAAGCAAACTTTGAATCCTTTGTAGCTATCTTGGATATCACTCCGCCTACTGCGGCTGTGAGTATTCCGATCAATGCTGAAACGATAATAGCCTTTGTTCCGAGGAGTGCTCCTGATGCGAACATGAGCAGCGTATCGCCAAGCTCTATCGCACGGAAATCTTCCTCAAACTTCTTCCTGATTATCGGACGGCTTACCTCTCCGATGATGAAGAACGGGACGCTGATCGCAAGGGCGCCGATGATACGGTGCTTGAGCTCTACGTCATCTGTGAATATCGCCGCGGGAACTGCGAGCAGAAGAATGAGTCCTACGATTATGAGGTCTATCTCCTGTGTATCCCAGTCCATGAAGGCGATGACGATGAGAAGCGACATAAGAACGCAGGTTATTATGGCTTTAGCATTTATATCCAGCACTATGAATGTCAATATATAAAGCAAGCCGTTGAGCGACTCGACGATGGGATATCGGACAGATATCTTCTCGCCGCAGGCATGGCACTTGCCTCTCAGAAGTATCCAGCTCAGAACGGGGATAAGGTCTATCGGTCTTATCTTTGTTCCGCAGGTCATACAGTGGGACGAGCGCTTGATGAGTGATTCGTGACGCGGCAGCCTGAGTATAACGACGTTCAGAAAGCTGCCGATACAGATGCCAAAGATAAATACGATGGATAAAAACATGACTTTGAAGGTTGTATCAGTGAATTCACTGTGAAGCATATCTTCAAATCCAAACATGGTTTTTCCACACTCCTTTTCATTCAGAATATTGACGTAATACTATTATATCATATTCAGGATAAAATGCAAGTGTAAATTAAGAGTTTGTTCCTATGGAGCGGATTCTAAAAAATAAGCGGAGGTTTGTATATGAGAAACGAGAGAATTGGCGACTACTTAGTTAGTCAGGGGCTGATCACCGAAGAGCAGCTCCAGAAGGTTCTTGCGACCCAGAAGGAGTCAAATGGAGCCAAGAAGTTCGGCGACGTTGTTGTTGAGCTTGGATTTATGACCGAGATAAACTTCACTAAGGCTCTTGCTGGCAAGCTGAGAGTTCAGTACGTTGATCTCGACAATACGGACATCAACACGGACGCTGTTCAGAAGGTTCCCGAGGCTCTCGCAAGAAAGCACACGGTAATCGCTATCGCTATTACAGGTAAGCGTCTCACTGTTGCGACAAATGATCCTGTAAACTTCATCGTTCTGGAAGATATCAAGGTATCGACAGGTATGGATACTGTTCCTGTTCTCGCTACCACTTCCGCTATCAACAAGGCTATCGGTAAGTGCTACTCGATGCAGAACGTCGACAGCGTGCTCGAGGGCGTTACTGCTATGGCTTCCGACCTCGGCGGCACTATGGATGAGGACGCTAACGAGCGTGTTGAGAGCGCTCCTATCGTTAAGCTCGCTACCACTATCGTTGAGAACTCCTTCAGAGCGGACGCTACCGATATCCATATCGAGCCGTTCGACAAGTATACAAGAATTCGTATCCGTGTAAACGGCGACCTTGTTGAGCTCATGAATATTTCGGCTGCTGTTCACAGCGCCCTCACCACACGTTTCAAGCTCATAAGCGGCATGAACATCGCCGAGAAGCGTATCCCTCAGGACGGTCGTTTCACTCAGGTCGTTGACGGCACCACCCTCGACGTCCGTGTTTCGTCACTTCCTATGGTACACGGCGAAAAGATAGTTATCCGAATCCTTTCAACAGGTCAGATAGCTCTCCGTAAGATAACAGACCTCGGTATGTCCGATTACAACTATCAGCTGTTCGAGTCGATGCTCCGCGTTCCTCACGGCGTTATCCTCGTTACAGGACCTACCGGTTCAGGTAAAACAACCACTCTTTACGCTGCGCTCGGCGAGATAGCTAAGCCCAACGTAAACGTCGTTACTGTTGAGGACCCTGTCGAGAAGGCTATCGACGGAATCAACCAGTGCCAGGTTAACCAGAAGGCTGGTATGACCTTCGCGGCTGCCCTCCGTTCTATCCTCCGTCAGGACCCTGATATCGTAATGATCGGTGAGATGCGTGATACCGAAACTGCCGATATCGGTATCCGTGCCGCTATCACCGGACACCTTGTACTTTCTACCCTCCATACCAACGACGCTGCTTCGACTGTTGTACGTCTCGTTGATATGGGCGTTGCTCCGTACATGGTTGCTACTTCACTTATCGGTGTTATCGCTCAGCGTCTCGTTAAGGTTCTCTGCCCGAACTGCAAGAGGGCAAGAATGTCCACTGACGAGGAGAACGAGCTGATGGGTATTCCTTCATCTATCCAGATATATGAGCCTGTTGGCTGCCCGAACTGCAACAACACAGGTTATCGCGGAAGAACCGCTATCCACGAGATCATCCACTGTACTGCTAAGGTTTCCGCTATCATCGCGGCAGGCGGCGGCAAGGAAGAGATAGAGGCTGCTGCTAAGGCAAACGGCACAAAGCTGCTCCGTGACAACGCTTCCGAGCTTGTACAGGCAGGCGAGACTTCTATCGACGAGCTCGTAAGATCCACATTCTCTGTTTGATCTATACATATATATATTAGGAGGAATACACAATGGGCATTATCAATATTCACAAGATCCTGGACGAGGTTCGTCTCCTCGGCTGCTCGGACTTACATTTTACAAACGCTATCGCTCCTGTTGTTCGTCTCAACGGTACTCTCAGAACTATGCGTTCTCAGTACCCCGAGATGGACGAGGAGGAGATACTCGATATAGTTAACCAGATGACAAACGAGGCTCAGCAGACCTCTATCAACAACCACCACGATACTGACTTCTCCTTCCAGACAAAGAGCGGTTACCGTCACCGTGTAAACGTTTACTTCCAGAAGGGCAAGCCCGCTATCGCTATCCGTCTCCTCCGCAACGATATTCCTACTCTCGAGGACCTCATGCTTCCTCCCATTCTTGCGGACTTCGCTATGCGTCCCCGTGGACTCGTTCTCGTAACTGGTCCTACCGGTTCAGGTAAGTCAACTACCCTCGCAGGTATGATAGACTTCGTAAACCTCAACAGAAGTGCTCACGTTATCACAGTCGAGGACCCTATCGAGTACGTTCACGACCACAAGAGATGTATGGTAAACCAGCGTGAGATAGGCGACGACGTTCCGAACTTCGCCCTCGCCCTCAGAGCTGCCCTTCGTGAGGACCCTGATGTTATCCTCGTAGGAGAAATGCGTGACTTCGAGACTATCCAGGCTGCCGTAACCGCTGCCGAGACCGGACATCTCGTTATGTCTACACTTCATACAACTTCCGCAGCTGATACTATCAACCGTATCATCGACGTTTACCCCGAGCACCAGCAGCAGCAGATCAGAACTCAGCTCGCTAACAACCTCGTAGGTATCATCTCACAGACCCTTATCCCCAAGAGAGACGGTACGGGCCGTATCGCTGTAATGGAGATCCTCAACGTTACAGACGCTATCTCCGCTATGATACGTGATAACAAGATCCACCTCATCCAGTCTGCTATCCAGACAGGTAAGCAGCAGGGCATGATGTCCCTCGACCAGGAGCTCGCTCGTCTCGTATACAAGAACGTCATCAACGAGGTCGACGCTCTCGACAAGTGCCAGGACAAGCAGGAATTCTACCGCTTCCTCACACAGATGGGCGGTTCTCCTACAGGCGGTATGTCCGTTATGCAGCAGAATTCTGCGGAATAATCAAATATATATTGCAGCCTATCCCCTGTACAAGTTGCAGGGGATAAGTTTTTAGAATGGGTGAAAATATTGACAGAGAAATATGAGGTTTTAAAGCCAAAGCTCGAAAAGGTGATTCAGGTAGCGGCGTTTATGGGCGTGCTGCTGCTGATATTGTCACCGCTTATACAGTGGGGAGAGAGGATATACCTCCTGAAGACAGGACAGGGAGTGCTCTTTACCGAATATGTTTACAATGAGATGGGTGATTCCATTGAAGTCTATCAGGAAATGATGAGGACGCTGCAAAGCGTTGTTTCGCTCCTTGCAAAGATAATTGCGGGAGCTGCACTGATATACGGGCTGCTTTCTCTGCCTAAGCTCAGAGAGGAATGGAAGAATTATCTGAAGGCGGCTGCTCCGCTTATTGTTTTTGCAGCTTATGCAGCGGGAATATATCTTGTAACGAATATAAGAGGCTTTACTGAATTTGACGCTATGCCCAATTATTACATGGGTGACACGATATACGAGTTCATGAGGCATCCGTTTACGTATTTCTTCTGCGGTATGCTTGTACTCAAGGGCAAGTGGCGGAAAGTACTTATCATCATCTTTGAACTGTCCGCAATGATAATGAACGTGGCATCAATGATAGACAAGTGGGTCGTATCAAACAGCTGCTTCACGGGACTGAAGGACAGTGCGATTTTCAATAACCCCAATCACTATGGATATTACCTTGCGATAGTGGTCGTTTGTGCGGCGCTGCTGTTCATATATGAGGACAGGGCGGTGTTCAAGACGTTTCATGCGGCAAATATGGCTCTTGGAATGGCGGCCATGATATCGAACGGTTCGCTCGGACCATATGTAGCGGTAATATTTACGCTGATATCTTTTGCCGTTTATTGTTTCAAATGCGAAAGGAAAAGGTTAAAGTGGGTAATTATTGCTCTGGGTATCATCATTGCTATCAACTTGATGATGTCTATGCTTGTCGAGTCGTTGGTGTCAAGTATGATAAGAACGGTATTCGATCTCGGAAATATCATCTCGGATCCGTCAGGAAGTGATGATGCAGGCTCGGGACGCTGGGAGCTGTGGAAGCAGGCAGTAAGCGATATCTCCCGCAAACCTTTGCTCGGCTGGGGAATCGAGGGATACGAGGTCGGAGGAACTGCTCACTGTGAGCCGTTACAGTATGCGGTCAACTTCGGAATACCTGTAACAGTGCTCCATGCGGCAGCTATCGCCGTAGTAATGGTTGAGACTTTTATCAAAAAGAAAAAGCTGTCAAAAATGACGCTTTTGTGCTTCTGCTGTACGTTTTCGTACATTATCAGCGCAATGTTCGGCGTAGCAATATTTTACACAACGCCCTTCTTCTATATTTTCCTCGGATTGACTTACGCAGAGGTCGGGAAAAGCTTCTTTTTGAAGGAAGAAAAATCTGATAACTCCACTCCAAGTGAAGAAAGCGGCACAATATTAAAGAAAGTGTAACAAAATGTGAACAAACGATTAAGAAACACGTGGTTTATCAAAGTGTAAATCGAACACTAAAAATAACTATCTGTAGAGTTTTACGACACTGACAGCGGCAAAAATAACTGCAAATATGACAAAACGGTAAAAATCAGCAGAAGAAATCGACTGTAATTTAAGTCGAAATCTATACTGTACGGACAAAATAAAGCTATCCTAATTAATTAATTCACAGAATACTGTGCACTATGACGAAAAAGCGAAAAAAAACGTGCCGATTTACCGTTTCAGTGTAAAAAATACGATTTTCATGAATTAATTTTTGGGATTCTATTGACTTTTTATGAATGAAATGCTATACTATAATCACAGGAAAGGGAAGGGGACAAAAAAAGACCCACTCCCAAAATGAATCGTGCGAAAGCACAAAAAATTTATAAAGGAGGTTTTCTATTATGAAAACTACAAAGAAAGGTTTTACCCTTATTGAGCTCATCGTTGTTATCGCTATCATCGGTGTTCTCGCAGCTATCCTCGTACCCACAATGCTCGGTTATGTAAGAAAGTCCAAGATTTCTTCTGCTAACTCTGCTGCTTCTTCTGTTTACAAGGCAATCAACTCTGCCCTGACAGAGCTTGATGAAGAGGGCATCGACGTTGGCGGTGACTACATCCTTACTTACACAGCTGGTACTAACGGAGCGGCTGGCTCTTGGTCAGACATCGGCGGAAAGCCCAGTGGTTTTACAGTTGGTGGTAAAGATAAGTTTGCGCAGAAGGTTTCCAACTTCTTCTCAGACATCGTTAAGATGAAGAAGGTTAAGGCTGCTGTTTCTGGCGGTTCTTGCATCGCTCTCGCTTCTCGTCAGGATTCTACTTACAACGGAACATATCCTGCTGGTGTTGTAACATCAGATACATTCGAGACTTACAAGGGTGATGGTAATTTTGAAGTTGCTTACGGAGCAGCACTTGAAAAGGCTGATTACAAAGTAGGTAATTCTGGCTTCGAGAAGTCTGGTGTGTGATTTAAGGGTTAACCTTAATAACAACTGAATAAGAATAAACCTCTCTCTTCGGAGAGAGGTTTTCTTTTGAGGTAACTATGGAAGAAAAGAAAAAAAATGAGAAAGAAATCAAAGAAGTAGCAAAGGAAAATGCTAAAAGTGGAGCATCACGTGCCGACAACTTTTCGGGCTATATCGCGGCTTTTTTGATAGGTGCTGGTATTGCAGGCGGAGTTTGCTGGTATACTATGAGCTATACTCAGCGTGACGTTAATTCTGTCGGAAAAGACTTTATCGTGACAAAGGAATGCCGTGACGTTCTTGAACAAAACGGCGGTGTCGCAGACGGAAAGCCTGTCAGAAGCGCGATAGGGGCCTACGTTGAGAGCATTGCTACTGACCCGTTTACTTTTTATTATGAGGACGAGGACGAGCAAACATCAATGGTGGCTTACGTTAATAGTTCTGGCACTGCGAAGTTGAGCGGATTTCAGGTCGCGCCTGCTGATGACGGAAATATTTTGCTCACTGAAGTTACTGAAGGAATGCCTGCGTATAAGCAAGGACTCAGAACTAATGATGAGATCGCAGCTATCAATGGTACTTCTGTTTCAGAGACAGGATTTGAGAATATAGCAAATAAGATGCTTGGCAAGGATGGGACAAACGTGACTTTTACTGTGCTCAGGGAAGGCGCGGAGTTCGATTTGGATTTTGTGCGAGCGTCTGAAATGAGTACAAGTGTGGAATACAAGAGCATTGGCGATATTGCGTACATACATATTAAGGAATTCGGTCAGCTTGCACAAGGAAATCTAAATACGGCACTTGAAGCGGCGAAAGATCAGAAAAAAATGATAATTGATCTTCGAGATAATGGCGGCGGAGAAACTGTTGCAGGTGTGTATATGGCAGCACAGTGCTGCGGACATGCAAAATGTGTTGCTACTGAATTTGATGGAGATGTTGAGATATTTGAACAAGATTTTTCTGATGTTGAGAATAATCGCGATATTGTAATATTGATAAACGATGGTACGGCCAGTGCTTCTGAAATATTCACTGCCGTACTGAAAAAAAACGCCGATGCGACTCTTGTTGGAACAAATACTTATGGAAAAGGTGTTTTTCAACGCGAAATGCTGCTTAGCAACGGTGGACATCTTCACTTCACCGCAGGAACGTTTGAGGTCGAGGGCTGGGACAACTGGGACGGAGTAGGAATCGCTCCCGATGTTGAAGTCCCTATGGATAAGGAGCTTATTGGAACGGATAACGATATCCAGCTGAAGAAAGCGATAGCCCTTCTTGAATGAAATGCACAATAATACTCTATAAAAATTGGGCAGATTTTACGCCGCTATTTTATTGACAAATTGTGAATATTTTGCTATAATAAGTATAGCTTTAGACTTGATAATAAGGGAGGGTGTAATTATGAGAAGGCAAAAGGGTTTTACCCTTATTGAGCTTGTTATTATTGTCGCTATTATAGGCATTCTTTTGGGCGTGCTAATTCCTTCGTGGGGATATTTCCTTGAGCGCGGCAAAGTGAAATCACAGAACAATAAAGCAAAGAGTGTCTTCAATGCTGCTCAGACTATTATAACTGATTTGGACTTTGCAGAGAGAAGGTATGTGATTGCTTATAATAAGGCTGGAGCTACGGATGCGGAAAAAGGTGAAGCACTGAAGCACCTTTACAGCCAGGTCCCTTCTGTTGATACTACTCGTGAATGGTATTATTACTGGGATGGAACCTCCGGATATCGCTGTGATGCTTCCGGTAACAGGCTGACGGCTGACAATGCTGGCTATACCAACGGACAATTCAATTCGCTTCAAATAGATGAGTGGAATGAAAAGATAGGCAAATACATTGACAAGATAGTCGATGATGATATCGTGTACAAGATATATGTTAAGGATTATAAGGTCAAGTCTGTCGTTTCTGCAAGATTTGCAACCGATAGATATCTTGGTGCATATCCGACGAATACAGATATGCTCGACGATCTTGGTGCTGATATCGATGCAATAAGAATGGCCCATGTGGATGGTGCTCTGATGACTAACTTTGATCTTGATACATCTGAGTTCTAAGCAGAATAATAAGAATGTGATACGCAGCCTTTGGGCTGCGTATTTTTTGTTGGGGGAGTGGTAAAAATTGCCAAAAAGTAAGAAAAAATGAGGGGATTCTTTTAGTTGACAATTGGCGGCAACCGTGCTATAATAAATAAGTCGCCACAAGAGAGCGGCGCACACAGCATCTTGAAAATTGAACAATGCTAAGAAAAAGTAACGACCCTTGAGATTCCTTTGCGAGAGCAAAGAAAGGTCAAGTAAAGACTAAAAAATGCGCAGTAATAACGCAAGCGTTATTGAACAGGATTAAGATATTTTAGTCCGAAAGGATTAATATATACTATTTAATAAAGAGTTTGATCCTGGCTCAGGACGAACGCTGGCGGCACGCTTAACACATGCAAGTCGAACGGAGA
>KL370840.1:1295665-1334063 GCA_000701945.1 Anaerotruncus sp. MC2020 | reverse complement strand
TGGAACAAAAATCGACATTTCTCCCCCTCCTTTTCCCTACGGTTTTCCCCTTTGAATCTCTTTTCCCTCTCCCTTTTTCTCCTCCTCATTGTCGATTTTTGCCCCTTCTTCGCCGTCCTTCGACGGCTGACTTTGAAATAAAAACGGCATAGTTTTTGATTTTTCTACCCACCGAAAGCAGACTGTGCCGTCTGTACAGAGTGAGCGAGCTTGCGAGCGGCAACGAAATTCGGGTTCAAAGGGACTGCGTCCCTTTGCAGGGTCTGGGACAGAGTCCCAGCGGGTCAAGGGCAGAGCCCTTGCAGAGTCCAGAGACAGAGTCTCTGGCGGGTCAAGGGCAGAGCCTCTGGCTTTGTAAAGGCTTGAGCGAAACTTTTGGTTTCGCGTCGTAGTTTATTTGCGGCGGAAGCAATCTCCGCGCGGCAAAATAGCATTGCTAACTCCGCTCATTCGTGCTATAATATTAACGGTGATTTTTATGCTCATGATATCATTGTTTCAGCTCGACAAAAAAAATCAGCACTCCCACGCGCATAAACTGCTCGGAGAGTGCCTGAGACCCTATAATATAGCCTATCGCGAGGATATGCTCGTCCGCGGTGAGCACGGCAAGCCCGCCCTCCGCAAGTACCCCGATATCCGCTTCAACCTCTCACACGCCGACGGTATCGCCGCTTGTATCGTGTCCGAGCATGAGTGCGGTATCGACTGCGAGCGCGTGCGTGAGTACCGTCCGAATGTCGCGCGGAGAGTCTTCACTCCTGAGGAGCTGGCTGTGTTTGAATCCGCTCCCGAGAGCGAGCGCGACCTCCTCTTTTTCCGCCTGTGGACGCTCAAAGAAGCCTTCGTCAAGGCTGTGGGCAGGGGGCTGTCCTACCCGATGAATACCGTCGGCTTCAGCTTCGCGGACGGCTGTATCGTCTGCTCCGAGCAGGGCTGGCGCTTCCGTCAGTATGTCCTGCGCGGCGGAAAATTCGTCGTTTCCGTCTGCGAGGCTATCGCGTGACGACGTAGTACAGCAGTCCGTACACGAACGCCGCCGCCGAGCCGTAGAGGATAACGGGTCCCGCTATGGTGAAAATTTTCGTGCCCACGCCGAGGATTAGTCCCTCCGAGCGCGCCTCTATCGCCGAGGAGCTTATCGCGTTCGAGAAGCCTGTGATAGGCACGAGCGTGCCCGCTCCTGCGTGCTTTGCGAGGCGCTGATACCAGCCAAGCCCCGTCATGACCGAGCTCGCGAGAATAAGCGTGACCGATGTCCACAGCGAGGCTGTCTCGGCGTCTGCGCCCGCCGCCTCCATAAACATTCTTATGATTTGTCCGACGGCGCAGATAGCTCCGCCCGTGAGAAAGGCTACTGCCGTGTTCAGCCGCGCATTCGAGCGAGGCGACGCGCTCCTGCTCATCTCGCCGTATACCTGCGGGGTAATGTTCATACTATCATCTCCTTGACGGTAGTATGTGCGGTTTTTCGGGGATTATTCCATGCCGCGGCTGTTCATGCTTTTTTTGCTCCGCGTCCCTTATCTGCTGATTTTTCGCTTTCTGATGTCCGTGAGGACGGTCACTGCAAGCAGTGCCAGTCCCAACGCCGAGACCAGCTTGCCAAGTCCGAGAAGCGGCGCTGTGAAGCGTATCTCTGCCTCGTGCTCGCCTGCGCCTATCGGGAAGCCGAGAAATGCTGTGTCCGTCTTTATCGGCTCGACCTCCTCGCCGTCGACAAGAACGGTGAAGCCGTCCTGCCATACGAAGCTCGTGCCCGCATAGCCGTCCTGCGCGGCGTATAGCCTGCCGCATATAAGGTCGCCGCCAGTCCGCGATATATCGGGCTCGAACGCGGTCAGCCCGTCCGTCAGCCCGTCAAGGAACTGCGGCTCAAGCGTATAGGCGGTCAGCTCCGAGAGTGTGAGCTCCCTGCCCGTGAGCTCTATTTTCAGCTCGTCCGATAGGTCGGAGATGACGTACTCGAACAGGTTGTTGCCGTTGCGGTACTTCCACTCGGGGTTCGTCAGCGTGTTCTTTACGCCGTTTATCCGTATGCGGACGTCTCCGCCGCGCTCCCAGCTGAAGCCGTTTTGCGGCTTTGCGTCGTCCACGCGGAAGCGCAGCAGCAGTACCTTGCCGCGCGCGCTTTCGGGCAGCTTGTACGTGTATGACAGCGCCCCGCCCTCGGGACGTATGACGCGTTTCCCGTCCGCGAGCTCTGTCTCGTACCCGCCGCTGACGTCCTCGCAGGCGGTGAGGTCGAAGATGCCGCCGAGGTCGGTCTGCGCCATAGTCGGCGAAAAATCGGCGTCGGGAAGCTCCGCGGGCACTATCTCATATCTCATCAGAGCCTCGATATTCTGCGGATAATCGAGGCTCTCGTACTGCCGCTGACTCATCGCGGACGAGCCCGTCCATATCAGCGGAAAGGCGTTTTTGTTCTCGTAGAGGCGGTAGCCGTCGGGCGTCTCGCGGAGGAGCTCAAGCCCGTAGAATCGCACGTCGTCGCGCGTGACGAAGTACCTGTTGCCCATGCGCGAGCTGAACAGGATGTTGCGCGAGCGCGTCGTCAGCGCGGAGTTGCGGTACTCGTTCTCGTTGTACATCTCCGAAAAATAGAAGCGGCTGTAGTCCTGCGAGTGGACGGACGAGTAGAGCGTGTCGGTACAGTGACGCGGCGAGTAGACCTTGTTGACCGTGAAAAGCCGCGTGGTATCGACTGCCGTGCGGACAAGTCTGCCGTCCGAGACCTCGGATACGAGCTCCGCGACCGTGGGTGAGTTGACATTGCGGAAGCTCTCGCGGGTCTGGAGCTTGTCGTATCTGTTGCCGAGCACGCACGCTGCGAGCGGAACTGCGAAAAACAGGCAGATAAAGCCATTCCTGCGCGACCTGTGCAGCAGGTACGCTCCGAGCGTGAACAGCGCCGCGTCGGCGAGGTAGGCGAGTATGAACGGGCTGAGCTTGCAGCACACCGCCGACACTGCCGAGCTTGCCGCGAATACGGCGATGATTCGCCATGGGAAGCTCCCCCTGTCTGCGCAGAGGAGCCGCTCGAGAAGCTCCGCCGAGGGTATCAGTGCGAGCGGCAGGAATGCGAACAGCACCTTCGGGGCGGCGTAGAGCGTGCCGTTGAGCAGGTAGAGCAGCAGGGGACAGGTCGCCGTCAGCAGCACGGTGACTGCGATGAAGCGGCTGCCGCGCCTGCCGCGGAAAAGGCTGTATATCGCGGCAAATACGCCGAATGCCGACAGTCCCATAGTGTAGCCGAAGTAGGTCAGGTGGTCGAAGCGCACCGTCGGCAGAAGCTCGCGGAGGCTGACTGCGGCGTCTCCGCTGCGACCGCTCGCGAGGACGTGTGCTGTCGGCAGAAGAAGAACTCCCGCCATGAGAACACTTGCTCCGAGTGATGCGGCGAACGGTATATAGCGCTTCGCCATATCACGGAGCTTCGCGCCGTCCTCGGAGAGTACGATGTACGCTCCGTAGCACGCGAGTGCCGTGAGCGCCGACACTGCGAAAAAGTAGTTGCACATTATCATCAGGAACGCCGATACTATCAGCGGCGCGCGCCTGCCCGTGCGGAAAAAGCCGTCCGCAGCAAGCATCGACATCAGCAGGAACGGCATATAGCCCGTGAACATCACCTGCCTGTGCGTGTTGACTATGAGCGGAACGGAAAGTGCGAAAAACAGCGTGATACAGGCGGTAACGGCTGTGCTGTGCCTGCGGCGGAAAAAGACGTACAGCAGTCCCTCCGACGCGAGCGCCGAAAGCACGCTCGCTGCCATGATGTAATAGCTCATCGGTACGAACGGCAGCAGGTACGACACCATGATAACAGGCGAGTAGAGCCCGTAGTACGACAGCGCGTAGATGCTCTCGCCGCCGCCGATGTTCGGCGCGTACGACGGGAACAGCTCGTGCGTGGAGTAGAACAGCGTGCGGAAATACTCGGGAATGGCGTAGTGCTGGGACGCCCAGTCGTCCTGCGAGCCGTAGACCGTGTCTCCCGTAAGACAGCTCGCCATAATCGCGAGCGTCAGCAGTATTATCCCGCCAAGCGCCAGCCAGTCGGCTTTTCGGAGGTTTTTCACGGCAGCTCAGCCTCCTCCCACTCCTCGTATGGGAGCATATGCGACAGCTTCTCCACCGTGCGCGACTGCGAGCCGTAGAACCCGCATAGCTCGCGCTTGCGGGCGAGGCTGTCCTCGCTGACAGGCGTCATGCCCCCCTCGTATTCGGGCAGGCGCTTCGCCGAGTGGTAGTCGCCGAACCAGTAAAGCGTCCCGCTCCCGTGGGTGGCGTATGCCTCCGAAACAAGCGCGTTCGTCAGCTTGTGGTGTATGTGTCCGTACTCGCCCGCGGGGTTGTGCGTGGCGACGGTCTGCCACTCGCGGAGCTCCAGAAGCGTGGATATATCGGCTTCTATGCCGCCGCTGACCTCAGTCCAGCTGTCGCGCCGCAGGTTGACCTTGTCAGGATAGTCAAGCATCAGCGGTGTGTTGCCGCTTGCGGTCACTGCCGCGCTGAACTCCGCCGAGCGAACAGGGTCTGAGCCGTGCGTAAGGCTGACTACCAGCCAGCCGCCGTCGAGGAGGTGCGCTCCGCCCCACAATGTCTCGTCGTCGGGGTGGGCGACTATCATCAGCTTGTCCGCAGAGACAGGACAGCTTACGGAGTCCGCCGCCAGTGGAGCGACATCGTGCGCGGACTCGTAGTTGCTGTCCAGCACGAGCGTCACCGCGCACACCGCCGCAAAAAATCCCGCCGCCATTGCGAGATATGCTTTGCGCTTGTTCTTCATAGCCGTCCCCCCTTTCCTTGATACAGAACAATTATAATATATTTGACGGGGATTGTCAATTTGGAGAGGGGAGAAGTACAGGACTCACCATTCAGCCGCGCGTGATAACAATACCTTTTGTATTAAAAACGAAAGATACTCTGCTCGCAAACAATTCACTGGATTGTTTGCGAAGTGCAGCTTTTGTTTGGAATGAAAGTATTTCGCCGCCATAGACGGCGACCAAGGGCTTTGCCCTTGGAACCCACAAAGGACTCTGTCCTTTGAACCTGCGGGGCGCTGCCCTCGACCCGCAAGCCTTTGAAAAGGCTTGAGCGAAACTTTCGGATTTGTCTCCGCAAGCAATTAAGGACGTTAGATATTATCGCACCGCACAATCTTTGCCTTGCTTAATTCTTGCTGATATGTTATAATAATGAAATAAAGAGGTGATACTATGCCAAAAATATTACTCGTCGAGGACGATATACAGCTCGCTAAAAATCTCTCGCTCTTCCTGAACTCAGAAGGCTTCACCGTCGTTCACGCTACAGGTCAGGCGTCGGGAATCGACGCCTTCGAGGGCGGCTCCTTCGACTGCGTCCTCCTCGACCTCTCGCTCGGGGACGGAAGCGGCTTCTCTGTCTGTGCTGCGATAAAGGCTGCTTCCGATGTCCCCGTCATCTTCCTCACCGCCTCCGCCGACGAAGCCTGTACTGTCGCAGGATTCGAGGTCGGCGCCGATGACTACATCAGCAAGCCCTTCCGCCCGCGTGAGCTCGTCGCACGCATGAAAAATGCCATGCGCAAGAATTCACGCGCCTCCGCTGCGCTGTCCTGCGGAAATGTCACCATTGACCCCGCACGCGGTACGGTCTTCAAGAACGGCAGCGAGGTTTATCTCTCCGCGCTCGAATATCGCCTCCTGCTCGTATTTTTCAGCAATAAGGGCAAGCTCCTCACGCGCGACCGCCTCGCCGAGGAGCTGTGGTCGGTCTCGGGCGAGTATGTCTCCGATAATACCCTCAACGTCTATATGAAGCGCCTCCGCGAAAAAATCGAGGACGACCCGCAGTCTCCCTCCATTATCCTGACCGTCCGCGGTATGGGCTATAAGGCGGTGGATAAATGAGTCCCGAAAAGCTCCGCCGCGTCCTGCATATCGCGCTGACCGTCATCGGAACAGCTGTCTGCGCGCTTTTCAGTATCCCCGCGGCGATAGTGCTCGCCGTGACCTCCGCTGCCGTGTTCGCTGTCGACGAGGTCTTGCAGCATAAGCGCAAAAAGGTGATATTTCGGCTCTGCGACGATATCGACCGCATACTGAAGGGCTGCGATTCCGTGACCTTCGCCGACTACAAGGAGGGCTCGCTGAGCATCCTCACCGCCGAGATACACAAGATGACCATTATGCTCCGCGAGCAGAACTCCGCTCTCAGCGCAGATAAACAGTTCATGAAGGAGTCTATGGAGGACATCGCGCATCAGCTCCGCACGCCGCTGACCTCGATGATCCTGCTCGTGGAGCTGCTCCGCGCCCCGAAGCTCGCTCCGCAGCAGAGGGCTGAGTATGTGCAGGAGCTGTATTCCCTCCTCTCGCGCATGAACTGGCTCATAGATACTATGCTCGGGCTCTCGCGCATCGACGCGGGCGCTGTGAAGTTCCGCGAACAGCAGATAAGCTGCCGTGAACTCATCAGCTGCGCCCTTGAACCTATCTCGATATCCCTTGAGCTCAAGGACATTTCTGTCGACGTAGATATCAGCGGCGAACCGCGCTTCATCGGCGATATGCAGTACTTCACCGAGGCTCTGCTCAATATCCTCAAAAATTGCATGGAGCATACTCCCGAGGGCGGTAATATCTCCATTTCTGCCTCCGAGACCCCGATATACGCAGGGATAACCGTCACCGACAGCGGCAGCGGCTTCTCCGACAACGACCTCGACCACGTATTCGAGCGCTTCTTCCGCTCGGGTGAGCCCTCCAAAAGCGGCTACGGTATCGGGCTCGCCTTCGCACGCAGGATAGTTACCTCGCAGAACGGCAGTCTACAGGCGTATAACTCCCCGAGCGGCGGCGCCTGCTTCGACCTGCGCGTCTATAATACGGCGGTTTGATTTATTTCGTAATGCATAATTTGTAATTGCGGTATCGGTTCCGCCGATGAATTTGATTGTGTATTCAACATTTTGCAGGGGACGACGTCCTCGGAGTCACGAACAAAAACGGCATTGTTACTACGCGCGGAATAATTCCGCGGGCATACCAATCGCAGAACGCCACAAAGGGACGCCCTCTACAACAGAGTTGCATATAGCATCGCAATCCAAATCAAAGATTTGGTGCGCTGCTTATCCGTGCGCCCGACAATAACGGCAAAACCAAGATACTGACGGGCGAGCGGAACTCGCCCCTACAAAATGTAACGGCAACCAATCACGCGCGGAATAATTCCGCGGGCATGCAAACGTGCAACGGAACAAGGAGACGCCCTCTACAACAAGTTGCATATAGCATCGCAATCCAAATCAAAGATTTGGTGCGCTGCTTATCTTGCAGGGCGTCCCCTCTCCGAAAACGATTCACTGAATCGTTTTCGGATTCACCCCTTGCGGAGCGCACTTCGTACCCAAGGGCTCTGCCCTTGGAACCCGCCAAGGATGCTGTCCTTGGAACCTGCGGGGTGACTCCCCACAGTGTGGGGAGATGTCGCGAAGCGACAGAGGGGACGGGCTGTTCAGCCGCCCTCGACCCGCAAGCCTTTGTAAAGGCTTGAGCGAAACTTTCGGTTTCGCGTTGCAGTTCGTTCAGAACGGAAGATGTTTCCGCGCCTATAGCTGAGCCGTCAGCTATACTTGCTATTTTTTCCGAAAAATGCTATAATATTATGTCAACCACAATAGGAGGTCTTGCATATGAGCTTTTCTCCAAAGGAAATCCTGAAATTCGTTGAAGAAAATGATGTCAAATTTATCAGACTCACTTTCTGCGATATCTTCGGCAACCTCAAAAACGTCGCCATTATGCCCAATGAGCTCGAACGCGCTTTTTCGTGCGGTATCCCCTTCGACGCCTCGGGCTTCGCCGAGCACTGCTCCGACCTGCTGCTCGTCCCCGATATCTCCACACTCTCCGTGCTCCCGTGGCGCCCTAAGTCGGGACGCGTCGTCCGCTTCTTTTGCAGTCTCAAAACTATCGACGGCTCCGACTATGTCGGCGATATCCGCTCCGACCTCATCAGCACGATGAATGAGCTCCGCCTCGACGGCTACTCCTGCGAAATGGGCACCAAGTGCGAATTCTACCTCTTCGAGCTCGACGCCAAGGGCGAGCCTACCAAGATTCCCCATGACAACGGCGGCTACCTCGACGTTGCACCGCTCGACAAGTGCGAGAACGCAAGGCGCGAGATATGCCTGTCGCTCGAGGAAATGGGGCTCAGTCCCAAGAGCTCCTGCCATAAGTACGGTCCCGCGCAGAATGAGATTGAGTTCCGCGAGAATGAGCCCGTCACCGCTGCGGACGATATGGCGCACTACAAGACCGTAGTTAAGTCTATTGCCGCGCAGAACGGTCTCTTTGCCTCGTTCATGCCCAAGCCCCTCAGCAACGAGCATGGCTCCGCGCTCAGTATCTCCATCAGCCTCCGCAAAAACGGCGAGTACATCTTCGGCGGCGACCCCGAGGAGATGTCCCGCGACGGTAAGTGCTTCATTTCGGGTGTGCTCAGCCGTATCCGCGAGATAACCGCCTTCCTCAACTCTACCACCAACTCATACAAGCGCTTCGGTATGGGCTATGCGCCGAAATACGTGGACTGGTCTCCCGAGAACCGCTCTCAGCTGATTCGTGTGCCGCGCGCGGTCGGAGTGTCCCCGCGCATTGAGCTCCGCTCCGCAGACGCCGCCTGCAACCCATATATCGCCTTCAAGCT
This sequence comes from Anaerotruncus sp. MC2020, assembly GCA_000701945.1. Lineage (GTDB taxonomy): Bacteria > Bacillota > Clostridia > Oscillospirales > Ruminococcaceae > Ruminococcus > Ruminococcus flavefaciens_B. The sequence continues at coordinate 1,325,354 of KL370840.1, read as the reverse complement.
CATCCTCGCCGCTGGCATGGAGGGCATCCGCTCGGGCGACTGCTCGCTCATGGACTGCACATTGAAGGGCGATACCCCCGCGGGCTTCGAGCGCCTGCCGATGTCGCTCGCGGAGGCTGTAGAGGTCGCGGAAAACAGCGATTTCGTCAAGCGTACTCTCCCCGAGGAGATACGCAGCAGCATACTCTCGCGCCTCCACACACAGATACAGGAGTACAGCCTCGCCAAGGACAAGGACGAATTCGAGGAAAAGGCGTACTTCATGTACCTCTAAACGGAGCAGGATATGAACAGAGCTTTGATTGTTTCTGCCGACCCGCAGGAGGCTGCGCTCATCGAGCAGACCGCGCAGATAGAGGGCTTCGGCTCGGTCGCGGTCATATCGGGAGGCAGCGAGGCGCGGCGCCTCATCAGCGGCGAATCGGCTCCCGACCTCATCATTATCTGTACCCCTTTGCAGGACGAATTCGGACAGGAGCTCGCTGAGACTGCCGCGGAGGAGACTCCCGCGGGGATAATCCTCGTCTGTCACGGCGAAATCGCCGACGAGCTCGCGGACAGGCTCTCGGACTACGGTATCGCAGTGCTGGGACGTCCCGTGAGCAGGGAGGCCCTCAGCCGCGATATCCGCCTCCTCAGCGCGAACCTCAGCCGTATGTCGGGTCTTAAAGAGAGCCCCGAGGTCCTCGGCAGGATAGAGGAGATACGTGTGATAAACCGCGCAAAATCGGCGCTGATGAAGTACCTCAAATTCACTGAGCCGCAGGCGCACCGCTATATCGAGAAGCAGGCGATGAATAACCGTCAGACGCGGCGTGAGGTCGCCGAGCACATTATCGAGCAGTACGAGAAATAAATTGAGAATTGAGAATGGAGAATGGAGAATTATGGTTTCCGCTGACGCGGACGAATTCAGAATATATCGCCGCAGGTGATACCTTCATTCTCAATTTTCAATTCTCAATTATAAAAAACGGAGTTGATATCTATGGATAAGCGCGGCCCTCTCCGCGTTAAGGCTGACCTCCTCGTCCGTGAGCTCACTCTCGACGAAAAAATCAGCTTTCTCACTAATCAGCACCCGCCCGTCGAACGCCTCGGGCTCGCGGAGTTCGGCATAGGCACCGAAATCGCCCGCGGCTTCGTCGGCAGAAGCGAGGACAAGCACTCGACTGTCCTCCCGCAGCCCGTCGGCCTCGCGGGGACCTTCGACACCGAGCTCATGTTCGCTCTCGGCAGCCTCGCGGGCGATGAGTGCCGTGCCTACTACAACAGCGGCTCGAAAACCGACCTCTGCGTTTGGGGTCCGACCGTCGATATGGAGCGCGACCCGCGCTGGGGCCGCACCGAGGAGGCTTACGGCGAGGACGTCTGCCTCGCGGGCGAGATGACTGCCGCCTATACGCGCGGTCTTGCGGGCGGCGACAGTAAATACGTCAAAACTGTCCCTACGCTCAAGCACTTCTGCGCGAATAATAACGAGCACGAGCGCGACAGGTGCAATGCCTTCCTCCCGCCCCGCCTCAAATATGAATACTACTACGCCGCCTTCCGCAATGCTATCGAGTTCGGCGGCGCGCGGAGCGTTATGACTGCCTACAACGAGATAAATCACCTCCCCGCGCTCTGCAACCCCGAGGTGCAGTCTGTCCTCAAGGACAAGTGGGGACTGTGGTTCACGGTCACTGACGGCGGCGACTTCTCGCAGAACCTCACAGCTCACGGCTTCTTCGACAGGCACTCCGAAACGCTCGCGGAGGCGCTCAGGGCGGGCTGCGATACTATGCTGGAAGGCGCGGAGCTAACCGTGAATGCCGCCCGTGAGGCGCTGAAATCAGGCGCTCTCACCGAAGAAGACATCGACAGAGCCGTCGGGAACGCCCTCTATGCGAGGCTGAGGCTCGGACAGCTCGCCGATGACTGCCCCTATGACAGCATCGGAAGCGATGTGATAGACTGTCCCGCGCACCGTGAGGTCAACCTCCGTGCCGCTCGCGAGCAGGTCGTACTCCTCGAGAACGGCGGACTGCTCCCCGTCAGGAACAAGCCGCGCAGGATAGCGGTGGTAGGCGCGCTCTGCGATGAGGGGCTCATGGACTGGTATACGGGCTATTCACGCGATAATGTGTCGCCTGTGGAGGGCATACGCCGCGAATTTTCGGGCGCAGAGGTCGTGCAGGACAGCCTGTGGGATATCGTCGCGGTCAAAGCTGACAACGGCAAGTACCTCTCCGCCCACGAGGACGGCTCGATTTGCGCGGACGCCGATAATATAGGCGAAAATGAGCTCTTTGAGATGCAGATTTGGGACGAGCGCTCCGAGGACCTCGGCAGGCGGCGCGTCTGCCGGTGGACGAACTTCTTCTCCGTGAAGTTCAGGCGCTTTATACAGCTCGATGATGCGCTGAAACTGAACAAGCGAACGGTCTATGACTGGTTCACGCGCGAGTCCTTCGAGTACGTCTGCGACGGCGCGACAGGGCAGGAGTTCCTGCGCGATATCATGCTCGGCGGGCGTATGACTGCCGACAGCTCGGGCAGGGTGACCTCCGACCCGTGTATGAACGGGCAGACGATGCATATAGAGGTCGTCGACAGCGCCGCAGTCCGAGCGGCAAAACTGCGCGATGAGTGCGACCTCGTCGTGTACTGCACGGGCAATCACCCCGTACAGGTTGCAAAGGAGTGCTATGACCGCGATACGCTCTCGCTCGGCTTGCAGAGAGAGGTCAGGGACGTCCTCGCGGAGGCGCAGGACAGGCTCGTCACCGTGCTCATATCGAGCTATCCCTATGCGATAAGCGGCGCGGAAAATCTCATATATACCACACACGCGGGTCCTCACCTCGGCACCGCTGTCGCTGAGACGATAAGCGGCAGGAACGTTCCCGCGGGCAGGCTCGCGATGACGTGGTACCGCTCCGAGCTCGACCTGCCCGATATAATGCAGTATGACATCGAAAAGGGCTGCACTACATATATGTACTTCAAGGGCAAGCCGCTCTATCCGTTCGGGTACGGACTGTCCTACGCGCGGTTCGAGTACGTGGATATGGAACTGTCGGGCGGCGATAAGCCCGCGGCTGTGGTGCGCGTGAAAAACGTCTCCGAAATAGACGGCGATGACGTCGTACAGCTGTATTTCACTGTCCCGCACTCGAAGCTGAGACGTCCCGCGAAAAAGCTCTGCGCGTTCGCGAGGGTGCATATCGGGGCAGGGGAGACCGCCGAGGTGCGGCTCGCTGTGCCGCGGCATATCCTCGAAATATACGACACTCACAGCGGCGAAATGCTCGTGGAACAGGGCGTTTACCGCTTCATGGCGGGCGGGTGCTCCGATAATCTGCCGCTCGCGGGTGAGGCAGAGGTCAGCGGAGCCGATATCCCTCCGCGCCGCGATTCCTTCGCGGCTGAGGCTTTCGACGACTACTTCGGCATCGAGACCGTGTGGTCAAAGCGCCTGCGCAGGTTCTACGTCCGCACAAACAGCTGGAACGGCAGAGCTGTCTACGATGACTGCCCGTTCGCCGGGAAGCGCCAGATAACGCTGTCTGCCGCCGCCTTCATGGGCAAGGGCACCCTGCATCTCCACCTCGCGGACAAGTATGCCGAGGTACAGCTCGAGCCCTCCGACGGCTATGACGACTTCAAGGAGTATACGGTCGGGCTCCCCGAGGGGCTCCCCGAGTGCGGTCGCCTCACAGTCGCGATGTCGGGGGATATCTGCCTGCTCGGCGTTGAATTGAAATAATACTCGAATGGGGCGGCTTTGGGCTGCTACCTTTAACGGAAAAAGCGGGCTACCGTGCTATAAATTTTCGGCACATTTTTGGTAACCTGCGATTCCGCCAAAGGGGGCTCCCCTTGGCAGTCCATGTTTTATTGTGCGGACGCCCTACAACAAGTTGCATATAGCATCACAATCCAAATCATAGATTTGGTGTGCTGCTTAAAAGGGCGCCCCTACATAATTGCTTCTCGCCGAAAGCAGACTATGCCGTTTGAACAGACTGAGCGAGCTTGCGAGCGGCAACGAAGTTGGGGGGCGGGGGACTATGTCCCCCGACAGGGTCTGGGGTGACTCCCCACAGTGTGGGGAGATGTCGCGAAGCGACAGAGGGGACGGGCTGTTCAGCCGCCCCAGCAGAGTCCAGAGACAGAGTCTCTGGCAGGTCAAGGGCAGCGTCCTTGTTTGAAAAGGCTTGAGCGAAACTTTCGGTTTCGCGCGGCAGTTTATCAGAAACGCCCAAAACTCCCCGCGCCGCGGGCTCGGCTCCCGAAAGTGACATAATTGTAATGAAATAGTCACGGCATAGTAATTTTAGCCTGCTATAATGATTACAGTGAAATAATAACCGTTCAGGAGGTATTCTTATGGAACTTATGCGGATCGAAAACCTTTGCAAGACCTACGGCAAGGGCGAGAATGAGGTAAAAGCCCTCGATAACGTCTCTTTCACCGTCCCCAAGGGACAGATGCTCGCTGTAATCGGCCCCTCGGGCTCGGGCAAGTCAACTCTCCTCCACATCCTCGGCGGCGTCGACCGTCCCACCTCGGGCAAGGTCTTCCTCGACGAGCAGGACGTCTTTGCGCAGGATAACAAGAACCTCGCTATCTTCCGCCGCAGACAGGTCGGACTGATATACCAGTTCTACAACCTTATCCCCGTCCTCGACGCTGAGGAGAACATCACCCTCCCGCTCATCATGGACGGCAGAAAGCCCGACAAAAAACACCTCGATGACCTGCTCGAGCTCCTACAGATAAAGGAGCGCCGCCACCACCTGCCGTCGCAGCTATCGGGCGGTCAGCAGCAGAGAGTATCTATCGGGCGCGCGCTGTTCACGTCTCCAGGGGTAATTCTCGCGGACGAGCCTACGGGCAACCTCGACAGCAAAAACAGTGCCGAAATTATGAAGCTGCTGCAAAAGTCCAACCACGACTACGAGCAGACCATGATAATCATTACCCATGACGAGAATATCGCGCTCCAGTGTGACCGTATCCTCACGCTCTCCGACGGAAAAATTGTCAGCGACAAGCTCAACGACAGAAAGTAAGGGGGCAATGCTATGTTTGAATTCCTGCTCGCGCGGAGGTACATCAAGACGCAGAAGCGTCACTCCGCTCTTACGATTTGCAGTATAGTCGTCGCGGTAACGCTGATGAGTATGCTGTTTACGGGCTTCGCGACGCTAAGAGGCTGTATGCGTGCCGCTCACTACGACTTTATGCCCTACCATATGCGCTTTTCGGGTATGACATCGGCGCAGATGGACGAGATAGAAAAGCTCCCCGAGCTGAAGTCATACGACAAGAGCAAGCTCGAGGACGGCACCTATCAGATAGATGTGATGTTCAAAAAGAACAGTATGAAGGATGTCGGTGAGTTCCTGCAGACGCTCTCTGTTGACAAGCTCGGCATAAGCTATGAGGACTTTCCATATTGGAGGCTCGACCACATCGAAGCCAACACCTCGCTGATGAACGACGACCTCGTCGACGATAACGCAAGAGCTGAATTCGTACAGCTTTTGTGCCTGTTCTACGTGTTCATCGTCATCATCGCGCTGGCGCTCCGTCTCATCATCGACACCGCATTCGAGATATCCTCCCGCGAGCGCGAAAGGCAGTTCGGCGTTTTGCAGTCGGTGGGAGCTACCCCCAAGCAGATTGTCCGCATAATGACCGCGGAGGGTCTTATCCTCTCGGGCGTAGGTATCCCGATTGGCCTTGCCTGCGGCATTCTCTGCGCGTATATCGCCTTCAAGCGCATTCTTCAGAGCGGTATCGCCGATGCGTTCTTCTCCTCCGATAAGGCGGAGCAGATCGTGCGCTTCCACATCAGCCCGCTCATGCTCCTCATCGCGGCTGTGACCAGCCTCGCGTGGGTGCTCTTCTCCGCTTACGGCACGGGTCTGCGCGTTGTCAAGAAGTCGCCCGTGGAGGCTATCTCCGCGAGAAGCAATAACGTCAGGAAGGTGCGCAGGCGCACTCTCATGGGTCTTATCTTCGGCTGGATAGGCAAGCTCACCTCGCGCAATGCCCGCCGTCACCCCAAGAGATACATCGTCACTATCCTCTCGCTCACCCTCTCGCTCGGACTCTTTGCGGGCGTGGGAAGCGTTATGTATATAGTGACCGACATCATGGATAAGCCCGTAGACCGCGATATCAGCATCGATTACGATTACAGCGTATTTGACCTCCTCGGCTATAAAAAGGGCATTGAGGAGCTCGAAAAGAGCGGATATTTCAGCAGATATTACGTCTCTGTGATGAATTACGCCCGTGATGTGGACACTGAAAGATCATACTATATCCACTATATGAGTGAGCCCCAGTACAACAATATGATGTGCAATAAGGCTCCGATAAGCTATGATGAGCTGAAAAAATCGGGCGGTTTCCTCTATGTGTCGACTATGACCGAGCCTGACAAGTCTATCAAGTCACTCGAACTCGAAGTTACGGAGCTGAACGCCTCCGACGAGATGAGAAAGACCTACGAGGAGTCTTTCAAGGCGTATAAGGCTTCAAGGATGAATACTCCCGACGATACTGATGCAGAGGAAATTGACGATGATCCAGAGAACAAATATAAACTGTATTCAAAGGTCGTGAAGGCTTCAAAGGACAATATCAAGAAAACGAAGCATACCTTTGACATCGCCGCCTCCTGCAAGCAGCCCAAGAGAGACAACGATGCCAGCCCGTTTGCTGCGATATGGGATTACGGTGACGACGAGAACGAATCACTTTACCTTATCGCCCCTATAGAGAAGTACGAGGCGGGAGACTACAAGCTGTACGGCAACTTCCACTTTAACGTGGATATAAGCTGCGATATCAAGAGCCCCGACGTTCACGACAAGGCTGTCAGATACATCGATGATAACAAGGATATGAAGGTATGGCTCGATGTGTTCGAGATGATGCAGCAGCTCCGCACAACTATGGCGGCGTTCGCTATCGCGGGTCGCTTTATCACGGGGCTTATCGCTCTCATTGCGATAGTCAACATGATAAACATCGTCTCCACGGGCATAGTCAACCGCCGCAGCGAGCTTGCCTCCATGCAGTGCGTCGGCATGACTCAGGGTCAGCTCTATAAAATGGCGATAGTCGAGGGCTTGCAGTATACCATTTTCGCGACCATAGGAGCAATACTGCTCAGCGTCGCTGGTATGTTCCTCACCGAGCAGTTCCTCATTCTGACGGAGGCTATCAGGCACGACGAGATGGGCAAGTATATCAGGTACAGCGAGCCAGTCTGGCGAGTCCTCGCGGCATCAGGCGCGGCGTTCCTCGTCTCCATAATCGCGGCGGTGATCCCGCTCAAAATTATGCAGAAAACTTCCCTCATCGACCAGATACGAAGCGTGGACTGATATAACAGCAAAACAGCCATAAAGAAGTTCGCTTCTTTATGGCTGTTTTTAAAATAATAAATAATAAAGAAGAAAGAAAAATGAATGATTTCGGTGTCGCCTGCGGCGATATCTGTAACAGCAGAAAAAGCAGACGCTTTTCCCCTTGAAAAATAATGGAAAATGTGATATAATGAATTATCAGGGGGATAATTCGTATCCCGTCTTTATGTCACTTGGGGGAGACATCTATGTATTACTCTATAATCGTCCTTCTGGCGATAATGATCCTCTTTATTGAGAATAACGATATATTGCTCAAACGCGGCGATTCCTCAAATAGTACGCTGCTGAAAATGTACAGGAGATTCCTGCTGGCTGTCCTCGTATACTATACCTCCGACATCCTATGGGGGGTTATCGAATACCTCAAGCTCCCGACCCTCCTCTACATCGACACGCTCTTCTACTTCGTCGCGCTCGCGGGCAGCCTCCTGTTCTGGACGCAGTTCGCGGTCACCTACATAAACTCGCAGTCTAAGCCCGGACGCGTTCTGGTCAATATCGGACGCGCATTCTTCGCCGTCTTCCTGCTCGAGGTCATCGTGAACCCGTTTTATCCGCTCCTGTTTTCTATCGACAAAAACAGCGCCTATATCGCTAAACCGCTCAGACACGTCATGCTGGTACTGCAAATTCTGCTGTTCGCTCTCGTGTCCCTGCACGCCCTCGTCAATATGCTGAAAGGCAGCGGCAGCATCAAGCAGAGATACCGTACTATCGCTTTTTCGGGTTTTATCGTGGCTGCTTTCCTCACGATACAGCTTTGGTTCCCGTATCTGCCGCTCTATACCATTGCGTATATGCTCGGCATCTGTATGCTCCATACCTTCGTTATCAACGGCGAAAAAGAGGCTGTCACGGAGGAACTCAAAAATGCTCTGGCGCGAGAAAAGAAGCATTACAAGGAACTCCTCGACGCACGCGTCCTCGCCTATAAGGACTCTCTTACAGGTGTAAAAAGCAAGCTGGCTTATGCGGAATTCGAGTCAAAAAAGAATTCGGATATCCAGAACGGACGCAATCTCGACTTCTCTGTCGCGGTCTTCGATATTAACGGGCTCAAAGAAGTGAACGATACCCTCGGTCACGAAAGAGGCGACCAGTTCATCATCGACGCCTGCATGATTATTTGCAGACACTTCAAGCATAGCCCCGTCTTCCGCATCGGCGGCGACGAGTTCGTCGTCCTCCTCGAGCGCGATGACTTCGACAACAGAGCTGCCCTCGCCGACAGCTTCAATCAGAATATGGATTCTCCCGATAGCTCCGAACAGCCTATCATCATCGCAATGGGTATGACCGATTTTATCAGCGGCAGTGACGCCTCCTTCAACGACGTCTTCGTCCGCGCCGATAAGCTGATGTATGAACGTAAGCATGAACTCAAAAACAGCCGCAGGGTCTGAACCTGCGGCTTTGCTTTTTCCTGCGGGACGTCGGGGACGCCGTCCCCTACAATGCTTGCATGAGCGGCGGGCGCACGGATAAGCAGCGCACCAAATCTTTGATTTGGATTGCGATGCTATATGCAGCTTTGCTGTAATGCGCCCCTACATGGTCGGTTGGTTAGGTTTAGTGAGAATGAAAAAGACTGCCGTGCGCGAAAGCAGACCGACAGTTCCGTGATTGGTGAGCGAGCTTGCAAGCGGCAACGCGAACCGCGCGCGCCCGCTTGCACTGTTTATTTGATGTGGTCAATATAGTATGGAGCGCGGAAAAAATTCGCGGCTCAGTAAAACTAAGCCGCGAAACCGCCTGCGGGGGCTCCCCGCTGGAGCAGATAACGGGGGTCGAACACGTTAGCTATACAACAATTAAAAAAGCCGATATATGGACAAAGCACCATATATCGGCTTTTCTTTTATTCACACTCCGTCATTATAGTGAAACAGAATGATTAATTATTGAAACGGTGAATAGCCTTTTTGAAACACATACTGGACACGAATTGGACACAACGATTTATTTATGTTCTCGTGGGTCGTAATCATAGTGTCCTTTTTTATACTCAATAAGCGTTTTTCTATACTCTTCGCCAGTGATTTTATTTTCTTTATATAGCTTGTAAAGTATCGATGTAGCAATTCTGAAATCCTCGTTTCGATATTTTTCAAACTTTTTTACTGTTTGATTTACAAGTTTTCTAAAATACTTCTCTAAATTCAAATTGATTATTTCTTTATGATTAATTGGATAACAAATCCCTTCGATATTTTTTTCAGATATATCTTTTTGAGCTAACTCTGTAATAAAATATAAGATAATCTCAAACTCTTCCGACGAAATAACGCTTTTGAGTATAGTCGGATACCAATCAAAAGGTTGCTGTTCTTTAAAATTATGTTTATTATCTAATATCTTCCTATCTTCACACAGTCCCATTAGATAATCCACTGATACATTATAGAATTTTGATAAATAATAGAACGATTTATAGCTAAAGCCTTTATCGATGTCGCGTTCCATTTCGTTATATACTGATATAGAAAGGTAATATCCATACTTTTTTCCTATTTGCTCACATAACTCTTTAGTTGTTAACTCGTGTTTTGTTCTTTCGTCCTTCAAACGCTCACCAATTGTTAGGTACATAACACGCCTCCAAAATCTGCTATTACAGAATTTGTATGTGTTTAGTTTTAATATTACTGCATTCGGGATATACAGTATATACCGCTTTATAGTGTTATAATGTGATTACAGACATCATCATCACAATTCTATTATAACAGAATTATGATGATTAGTCAATATGATATGAAAGTAGGTGAAAAAATGGCAAATAGCGATTTAAGGGACTATGCAAGACGAAATGGCGTGAAACTTTGGCAGATAGCTAAAGAAAAAGGAATAAGCGAACCGACTATGACGCGCCTGCTCCGCGAAGAGCTTTCCGAAAAGGAAAAAGCCTCATTTCGTCGTATCGTTGACAAAATTTCAAACAGGAACTAAAAAACGCCCGTTGGTGCTACAACGGACGTTAGCGAACATTCAATCCTAATCACAAATCAAAAGCCGCTGACTTTATTATAACTTATATGCTCGCGGCTGTCAATGAAAGCGAGGGAAACAAATGCGCGGTTATCTTTCTGAACGTGACAAGGACAATGCAAGATTAAAAAACAATCTTAAGCTAATTGAAAACGGGCGCGGTTGTCGTGCTATGGCTCAGATAGTTGGAACAAGTCCAACAACATATAGTCGTAAACGTAAACGCCCCGAATCATTTACATTATTCGAAATTGAGAGACTATGCCGAAACGCAAAAGTTTCTGTTTCTGACTTTTGCGGATTAACTTTACAAATCGGAGGTGGAAACAATGGTATTTGAATTATTACACGATGAAAAAGCTTGGAAAGAATTGGATAAGCTCAACAGCGAACTCTTGGAAATGCGGAAACACCGCAACGAATTCTCTCCCGAAGGATATAACAAGCGTGATAATGCTATTCGTGAGAAGATTAGAACAGCAAAAGAAGCGATATTTGAAGTCCCGAGAGCATTTGACACCGATATACGAATGATTAGGAATGAGCTTGTAAAGGATTTTTCGGACAAATACTCAGCGACGCCCGAAAAAGTCGATTCAAACGGGCTTGTTCTACTTCAAAGCGGTTTACTTACAGATAGCGAGCTTGAAAGGTTAGCGCTAAAATATAGTGATAATGCAACCATGTTAAGATTTGTAGGGCAGGCAATAGAAAAGCGCGGAAATGAAACAGGAAACACTAAGCTAAGAGCTCACGGCGCGGCTCTGCTCAGAGAGAGCATAAAACAGCCGCACACGGATATTTACGACAATTTCGCGGAATTCTGTACGAAAGGTATACGTAGCGGCGAAGATACAGGCGATATTGAGGGCGCTCGTAGTATGTCAGAAGGATATCACACACAGCTTCACGCGGAAATGTATGCTAAATACAGTGAAATGGGCGAAGCTATAAACTCCGATTAATAATACAACGCTTTCACACGCTCCACAATGCGTTTTAAGAGGCTTATACGCAAGAAGGTATCAGAGCACTACAAAGCGGCTACAAGGGCAAAAAACGCTTGACACGTACACAGAGAGGCGCTATAATAAAAGCGGAAGCGGTCAGCTTCCAAGATTTTTCCTTTTTCGTGTTCAAAATCTCAAAGTGTCACTTCTTTTGAAACGCCAAAAGAAAAGCGGTTGTATTGTCAAAAATACAACCGCTTTTTCTCTAATAAGAACGCAATAATTGATAAGAATTAAAAAAGCCTGTTTCGCAAAAACTGAATAGCGAAAAAGGCAAAAAACACGCAAAAAAGCGTTAAAGTTGCACCAAATAATAGCTTGGTGCGCATATGCACCGCGATAAAATTACGAAAACGGCTTGAAATAGGCGATTGCAGAGTTGCACATTTTTCAAAAAAGTTTCGCAAGAAATTGCGGTGAATTGTCCGCGTATCGTGTACAGTTTTATCAATCAAAACTTGCGAAAATTAGGCTTGACATATAGGGAAATAAGTGTTATAATGACGGTGTAACGAAGCACCGCAACGGTGCAAATAGAAAGAGGGTGAACACAATGGAGAAGAAAACAAAAGCCGAAAATGTGCGGCTTTCAATCACGCTCACTCAGAAGCAACACGAAAAAATCAAAGAAGCGGCTGAGGAACTCGGTGTAAGTATATCGAGCTTTCTGTCAGTCGCGGCGGCTGAGAAAATGCAACGTGATTCCCGAAAAAAGTAGTTTAATGATAATGTCGCTCCGTACACCGTCAAGTAAGAGAGCGACATCACCACGCGAACAACCACCAAAAGCGGCGTTCTATGCTTCTATAATAGCACAAGCCGCGTAAAATGTCAAGAAAGGCGGTCTTATTATGGAAAAAAACAGGAAAAGGGAAGAAACTATCGAAAGAATTATAGAAATACTGATTAAACTCGGGTTATGCGAGCCCGAAAACGATTTTCAAGAGCGAGCAGTACAAGAAGAGCGGTCAAAGTGGACACAAGAACAGTATAAAATGAGACAAGAAGCGGCGATTGATATACTTGAAAATTTCAATTGCATTTCACAAGAGACAAAAAAACGCCCTCAAAGCTAATGTAAATGAGGTGATACAATGAAAGCTCAAAAGCTCCCCTCGGGCGCGTATCGCGTTCGTGTTAGCATTGACGGTAAACGAATATCGGTAACAGCTCAAACAGCCGATGAAGCCATATATGAGGCTATGGCGCTCAAAACAAAGCGCATACAAAAGCAAAAATCTTTTCCTACAGTCGGAGAATGTGTAAATGAGTACATAAAATCAAAAGAGAATATACTATCACCAAAAACTATTTATAGTTATCGGACAATACGCGACAGCTCATTGAAAGAAATCGAGGATATTCCCATTAATGAGCTAACACAACAGCGGATTCAAATACTTGTAAATACTCTTGCCCTTACAAAGTCGCCTAAAACAGTCCACAACGCTCACAATTTGCTATCTTCCGTTCTGAGTGTGTATTTACCCGACTTCCGTTTACGAACAACCTTACCGCGTATTCCAAAGCGCATAAAAGAGCTACCAACGGCGGAGGATTTAATGAAAGCGGTTTTAGGCTCAGAAATAGAGCTTCCCTGTTTAATGGGGCTATGGCTTGGTATGCGACTTTCGGAAATCCTCGGGGCGAAAAAAACGGATATAAAAGGCGGTATATTGCATATTCACAATACAATTGTGACTGTTGGAGGGAAGCAAGTTGAAAAAGATATGACAAAAACCGTAGCAAGTACACGCCGTATAGCTCTCCCCGAACACATAATAGAGCTTATATCCCTGCTCCCGCCCGAACAAGAATACCTTGTTACTCTTAAAGGACAAGCTATTTACAAGAAATTCAAGCGGCTTGTAGAGGTCAACAACCTTCCCGAAATGACTTTTCACGATTTACGACACTTGAACGCCTCCGTTATGCTTGCACTCAATATCCCCGATAAATACGCTATGGAGCGCGGAGGTTGGAGCACTGATAAAGTTATGAAAACAGTCTATCAGCATACATTTACCGCTGAAAGAAAGGCGGTAGATAGAAAGGTTGACGATTATTTCATTGAACTACTGGACACGAAAACGGACACGGAAAAAGAAAAGCCCCCGAAAAATCGGGGGCTATATGGAGCAGATAACGGGGGTCGAACCCGCCTCCTCAGTTTGGGAAACTGAAGTAATAACCGCTATACTATATCTGCATACCCACATTATACCACACCTCCACGCAGATTGCAAGTGCCTCTGCAAAACTTTTTCCCTCCCGCATACGGCTCCCGACACACTTCGACGTTAAAACTTAAAACAATAAACAGTCTCGCTCCTCTCGATTTGCGCTCTGTATTAATTTTTTGTGTGAATTTTAAAAAAACACTGGACAAATCCTCGCATTTATGTTATAATAAACTGTAAACTTATTTTTTGAGGTGATATCATGGATATTTTCTCCATTTTTAAAAGCGGTAAATACTTCGATAAACATATTGAGCCTAAGTGCGATTACTGCCGTTTCGGTAAGCGCGCTAAGGACGGCAATAAGGTCCTCTGCGAAAAAAGAGGCCTCGTTGACGCTAACTATTCCTGCGGTAAGTTCCTCTACTCCCCGCTGAAGCGTATCCCCGTGAAGCAGCTCAACTTCGTGGGAAGCCTCGCCGATGAGGACCTCTATATCGAGTCAGCAGGCGACCGCGCTGAGAAGGAGGAGGAGCTCAAGAAGAATGAGGCCGAGGAGAAGAAGGCTGCCGCTAAAAAGGCTGAGGTAAAGGCGGAGGATAAGCCCGCTGAACAGCCTGAAGTCAAGCCCGACGACGCTCCCGAGGTGAAGGCGGAGGATGCTCCCGCTGCGGAGGCTCCCGAGCCTGTGAATGAGGCTCCCGCTGAGACTCCCGAGGTCGCTGAGGCTCCCGTTGAGGACAACGGCAGCGCTGAGTGATAGGCTCCGATGGTTTTTACTGCTGCGGTCACTCCTGTGCCCGCAGCTTTTTTCTCCCTTGACAAATTTTCCTAAAACAGGTATAATTAATATTGCTACGCGGGTGTGGTGAAATTGGCAGACACGTCAGATTTCGTTCACGCTACGTCATTGGATTTATAAAACCGTCCACTGTCGGCAGTCCAAATCGGCAGCAAAATTTAATATGCGGGTGTGGTGAAATTGGCAGACACGTCAGATTTCGTTCACGCTACGCCATTGATTTATAAAGCAACTCGTTCGTTTATACAAAATTAACAAAAATTAGTATTGCACCTGTGGTGAAATTGGCAGACACGATAGATTTAGGTTCTATTTCTGAAAGGAGTGCAGGTTCGATTCCTGTCAGGTGCACCAAAAATTAAGCCGTAGGGTTATCCCTGCGGCTATTTTCATACCTATTCATTGATCTCAAAGCACACCGTACTCGTATCCTTGAAGTCACCGTTGAATTCAAGTGTTACATCAAGGCTGCCGTCCTCGTTTTCGTGTACGTTTATCTTGCGGACGAGCAGGCGCAAATTCGCATCCGAGATGTACGGCTCGAGGAGCACCTCGTCAAGCAGCTCTGCTGTGGACATCAGCTCGTCACGGCGCTTCTTGCTGAGTTCGTCGAACTTCCTGCAATCCTCTATCTTCTGCGTCAGCTCCGCTATCTCAGCTTCACGCTTTTCGACCATGCTGTTGTACATCGGAGCGTGCTCGCGGTCGTTGATGCGCTCCATGAGAATGCCCTCTATCTGCGTTTTCAGAATGGCTATCTTCTCCGTGTACTCCTTTATCATTTTATCATATTTGGGCTTCTTCTTGTTCCACTCCTTGACTATCTCGTCGTACTTCTGACTGGAATCCAGTATCTCCTGACGGAGCATTACAAGCTCCGTGTGGATAATCTCGTCAAGCTGAGTCTCGCGGATAGTGTGAGCGGTGCAGTATTCATTGCCGTAACGGTGGTTGCTGTTGCAGGTGTACTCCACCCACGACTTACCTGCGACTGTCCGCTTCTTGGCGATAAAGTTCGCTCCGCACTCGGCACATTTTATCATACCGCAGTATCTGTGGATAGTGTTTCCGAACTTAGCACGGACACCGCTCCTGAGTCTGCTCTCGAGAAGCACCTGTGCCTGATCGAATGTCTCGCGGTCGATAATCGCAGGCATGAAGTTTTCGTGGCGGTACTGTTCCTCGGGCGGAATGACGTCCACGGTCTTATAGATTTTTGATGTCACAGTCTTGTGGTTGACAAGTGTTCCTGTGTACGCCTCGTTCTGGATTATACGCTTTACCGTTGTTTGCACCCACAAGAATTTCTTGCACATCTGTGTTCTTTGTGCTCCGACCTTTCTGTGTGAGAAGTATTCCGGCGACTTTATGCCGCGGCGGTTGAAGTCTTTCGCTATTGTACTGAGTCCGTAGCCTGCGAAGAACTTTTCAAATATCTCCCTGACTATTGCCGCTGCCGTTTCATCGACAAGCACCTCACCTGTATTCCTGTCCTTGTAATAGCCCATAGGCAGGTTCACAGTCATGCCTGTTTTCTGCTTCTGACGTATGCCTGTTCGCACCTTCTTGCCGATATCCTTAGCGTAGAAATCATTGACGAGCTGCTTGAAACCGATTATCATATCATCGTTTTCATTCGATGAGTCGATACCCTCGGTCACAGAGTACACCTTGACGTTGTTCTCGCGCAGGTAGTCAATGAACAGTGCCGTGCGAGTTCGGTGTCTGCCAAGTCGGGACAGGTCCTTGACCAACAGTATATCAATCTTTCCGTCCTCCACCGCGAGCTCTATCTGATGAAGTCCTTTTCGCTCAAACGTCATGCCCGATACATTGTCGTCGAAGCTCTCGCCTGATATTTCGTAGCCGTGCTGCTCGGCGTAGTCAACAAGTATCTGCCGCTGATTCTGAAGGCTGTTCATCTCAGCGTCTTCGTCGCGTGACAGTCTGTAATATAACCATGCTTTCATTCATCTGCCTCCTTTTCTGCCGAGCCTTTTTCAACCTCGGCGGCGTGAAGATAATCGCTCAGAAGCGACTTGATGAACAGCTCGAAGCTCTCGCGGTCG
This sequence comes from Anaerotruncus sp. MC2020, assembly GCA_000701945.1. Classification (GTDB taxonomy): domain Bacteria; phylum Bacillota; class Clostridia; order Oscillospirales; family Ruminococcaceae; genus Ruminococcus; species Ruminococcus flavefaciens_B. Next base: position 1,308,868 of record KL370840.1, on the reverse strand, counting down.
CCGTTGAATTTGGCGATGATATTTCTGATCTTCGGCTCCTTTATTCTGCAGTATGACACTTCTTCTCCAAGCGTTATGCCTCCTGTGTCATCGTCGTACTGCTCGGCATAGTCCAGACGTATCTTCTGTGAAACCTGTACGATGCTGTACTCTTCGCAGTCATAGGATCCAATTTTGTTTAATGCTGATGCTTTCATTTTTATACCTCCATTCGTATTGGCAGTCGCAGCACCTCGGTTGGTGCTACGACACACCATACCACAGACTTCCTCAGAAGTCTACTGATTTCTCATTTGTTTCTGAAATTTCGACCTTATCAACAACATCTGTCAGTGGACATTTGTCTACATCACCCGAATGGAGATAATCGCTGAGCAGCGATTTTATGAACAATTCGAAGCCCTGCGTGTCTCCATTAAATCTGACATTGATGTTTCTGATTTGCGGTTCTTTAATAGTTCTTCCCAATATAAAACTCTCCTTTTATATCTCTCGTTCATGTTTCCTATGTGATGTAAATTGTTCATTTTAAAGATTCCTTTCGATTTAAATTTGAGCATCAGCCCATGTGTATTCCGTGAGCTTCCTTGCGCTCCCGTTCCTCGGCAAGTGCTTTGCTGTCAACGTACTCCCGAGCGTACACGGTATCATCAGCAGGCTCGTCCTCGATTATCGAAGCCAGAGCAGCAATGCCAACGACGATATCAGGTGCAGCACTTCTATCAGCACCACCAGTCGGAGCAGTCTGAAGCCGTGACTTCTGCTCTGCTCTTCGGAGCATTGCAGCTGCGATAAGGTCTGCTCGTTCAGACTCCCAGCCTGTGAGACGAGGTCCTCCGCCGCCTGATCCAGCTTCGACACCTCTGCCGTCACGTTTTGTGACGTCTGCTCCTGAATCTCCTTTCCCTGTTCCAGCAGCTGATTGTATATCGTCCGCTGATTTTGCAGGTACTGTTTCATCTGTGCATATGTCATTGTCTCGTCTGTCTGAGCCTTGACATCGAACAGCGTATCCGTCAGAAGTTTCAGCTGTGATATCAGCGCCAGCCAGTTGTGTTCCTGTACGCAGACCATAGTTGGTATGTCCTGTGTCTCCTGCATATTCTGCTTGGAGGCTTCTTTCGCTTCTTCGTATTTCGAATTCATATTCCATATTCTCCTTCCTATATTTCGCTTCGTGCAATTTATTGTCGCGGCATCTTCTGCCATTTGGGCAGGTGTATGTGATGTACTTTCGGCTGTCCTCCCACTTGACATCGTAGCCACACTGCTTCATGTAGAAGCGGAATTGTTTCTTGCTCTTGGCTCTTTTCATGACTGCATCTATTGTGTTGATGAGGTCCATTTTCCAGCTCTCACCTCGCATTGCACTCCTGTACTCACCGTTAGTGATACCGTTGCTCTGCTTGTGAATCTCGGGGTTGCTGAGCGTTGTCACTCCGTACTTCTGACATATCTCATCTGATAATTGCCGCAAATCTTGCAGTGTGAACTTGTTTGAGTGGTACTTCAGACCTGTGTCAGCATTGACTGCGTTGAGTATGAAGTGCGAGTGTATATGATCGGCGTCGGTGTGAGTTGCGACTACAACTTCGTGACCTGGGAAGGCTCTCTCCGCGAACTCGACTGCTATCTTATGAGCAAGTGCCGGCTCTATCTTGTAACCGCTGGGATGGGACTGAACGAAGTGATAGTAGCGTATGCCGTCAGTCTTGCCGTACATCTCCCTTGTGTTTTTGAACTCCTGATAGGCTGTGGGCAGCGAACAATTGAGAGCCATCACATATTTCTTGCCCTCAGTCTTGTCATCCCGACAGATATAGTCGAGACTTTTCTTTCCGCCGCCACCGCCTTTTGTGCTTATCGCAGTGACCGTCGCCATCACTTCACCTCCCGAAGGAGCTGACCTATCAGCTCCGTGACCTTCCTGTGCTCATCAAGAAGCGGCTGGAAGTTCACGGCGGTCAGCCTGTCCATGTTAGCCAGTGTAGCTATCTGATTCAGGTTGCGTCCGATAGCTTTCTGCTGCCTGACTATCTCATCGATGCCGTTGGCGACAACGATTTTCTTGCCGAGAGCGCAACGGATTACGAAATCATTCAGCTTCAGTCCGTGTCTCTCAGCCAGTTCGTGGATACGTCTGCTTTCTTCCTCTGTGCAGCGTATCGCTATTGTTGTGTTTTTCTTTCTCATGTTATCTACCTCCTGACTTTTGTTTGTGTATGCCTGTGATTTAAAGGGGGTTCGGGGTTAGCCCCGACAAGCAAGGCGGCAGGCGGAATGCCAGCTGCTATGCTTGCCTTCCCAGAAGGGAAGATTTTTCTCGGGTACTGCCACTTTTCTCCTCTGTCGATAGTATCTGTGCGGTATCGCCACACTCGCTCCACGTTGCGCGACAACCGCTTTCACCGCCACTGGTGGGATAACTACCCGAATTTGGCATCGGCGACAGAAACGGCGCGTTTTGTGCGCTGTTTTACCGTCACCCGAGAGCGTTATACCGTCACCCTGAGATACCTATGCCGTCACCCTCATTTTTACCGTCACCCGCCTCAAACAAAGGTAAATAGACGTTTTCTGAACTTCGGGTGCCGGCATGGTCAGCAATTTCTACCCACAGCAGGCTTCCGTTTTTACTGTCACCCGATTCGTCATAAACGAGTTCAAGTATTCGCGAGCCATGACTTCTGCGCATACTGAATTGCACACCGTACACTTTTAATTCTTCGGTGTGCTGAACAAGATTTCTCGTCATCCAGTTCGGAGCGTACTCACGACCGAAGTGTGTGTACATCAGCTTGCAGAGTTCAGTTGCTGAACCTGTGAAGCGTTTCTCATCTACCATCAAGTCATGTATGGCGAAAGAGAAAAGATCTGGCTGACGCTCAGGCACATCGTCAACTACATTCCACTTGTGACCGCTGAACTCCAAGCACAACTCCATGTGTTCAATGTCACGACCAGCGCAATGCAGCTTTGCTTTACCGCTGCCGCGACGCTCTTCGATCATAACCATGATACCGTCAACGCTGCCGATGATTCCAGTCGAGCCCGACACCATATTGAACGGATCGCTGTCATAACACTTGCGCGTATGGTGTACGACAAGTATCGCAACTCTCAGCTTGTCCGCAAGAGATTTCAGCACGGAGAGCTCCTTGTAGTCGGAGCCGTAATTCACATCAGTGCTGCAGCGAACCTTTTGCAACGTGTCGATAACAATTACTTTCAGATTCGGAAGCTCTTGCTTACTCTTTTCGAGTTCTTCCTCGAGACCGTTGCCGATTGATTTTGCTTCGATTGCGAAGTTAAGATTCTCACAGGGTTCATCTGTGAGCTCGTATATCCTGTTCTGCAAGCGCAGGAGGTTGTCCTCAAGACTGAGATATAATACCTGACCTGTATTCGTATCATGCTTGAGAAACTGATCGCCATTAGCAACTGACATACACAAGTCAAGCGCTAACCATGACTTGCCTATCTTCGGAGCGCCTGCAAGGATATACAGTCCCGGGTACAGCATTTTGTAGATGATGTACTCCTGTTTTTCCAGCGGAGTTGTCATTATGTACTCGCTGTTGTAGATCGTTAATTCGTTTCCTATAAAATCATCTCCTTCTTTTTTATCGGAACACAGCCGACAGCTTTTTTCGTTACGGGCAACTGCTCGCACGAACTATTTGTGTGTGCTGTGTCAGGAGGATTTCTGCTCTACACAAGTGAAAAATGTGGGAGCAGTATCCTTTTTGCAAATCGACCTGTTTTTGCATAAGTTTTTGACCGCTCTGAAACGTTTTCCGAAACACAAATTGATTTTTATGAGAACTGACCTTTTCTCAACAATCTATAAAAACAGCTGCACTGCCCATAGAATAGAGATTTGCAGACATTTCAACTCAAAACTGTTACTATGACAGTTTTGAATGTTTTTAGGGTAAAAATAAGCGTTTCGGAATAAAAATGTGGGAGCAGTATCCTAATTGCATTTTGGTATGTTTTTGACTATTATTTAAGGCTGCAGATCACGAACGCATCAGGACATAGTACGTCCCAGCATAGCAGACACACTGTTTTGAACAGCAGTATCCGCCGCACTATGCCTGACGAATCAGGAGTCGCCCGACTGCACATCGGACTCATAGACAACCTAAATGCTCGGCTGCCCCGGCACACTCCCATTGCCTGCGACGGTTTTATCACGCTCGGACTGTGGCTGAGTGTAAGTATCCGTTCCCGACTTTCATCGCTTACTTCACATCTGCGCTATGTGAAACCAGAGATGTTATCGCTCGCTCTTTCGAGGTCATCGCGCATCTCTGGGCTGGTACGGCTCACCGCCCCACCATCGGAAACAACGTAACTCCTGATCCCATATTCAATTTTCAAGTTACTTTTTGGTTTTTATTTGTTCATTTCAGGTCACCTCTTTGTATCATCCACTTGTAATATGTTATATCACATATCATATTACACAATTTAGAGAAGAATGAGCAGCGTTACTAATTTAACTCTGCTCTGATTCAAATTAATTTGTAATATTATATATCATATATGCTATTACTTGTTCCCGATTATATTATAGCACACTATTTTTATTTGTCAAGGTCTCCTCAAAAATTTTTTGAAACAAAAAGAGCAAAGCGTTAATGCTTTGCTCTTGATTTATATACGTTATATTGGTTTCTGCATCTCGCAGAGCAGAACTCGCTGCGTATGTCGGCTGCATAGAACAGCTTTCCGCAGTGCTTGCAGGTGCGGAGCGGCTTCTTATCATCGGTTACTGCTTTTGCGAAGGCGAGGTCGATCATTGCCTTGAGCGAATCGTACTCGCACAGCAAGTTCAGACCATTTCTATCGTCTATCTTGTAGGTCAAGCGAGGAGGTATGAACTCTGTCAACTTTGATTCCTTACATATCATGAAGCTGTATAGGTACTTAAAGTATTTCTTTACCCATTCAAGAGGTTCGCAGTATCTGTACTTCCGCAGGAACATAGTGGAATATATCGGACTGCGGTAGTACAGTCTCAGTTTGCCTTTTTGGTTGGATTTAGACATTATGTCGATGTTATCGAGAGGAAAGAACGTCTTTGCAAATTCGTTCACATCAACTATACCGCTCTCGGTGAAGATATTATCGTGTACGATGACACGCTCATTTTTACCTATATCTGAGCCTGCAATGTCGGGCATGATACCAAGCAGACCGTATTTGTGAACGAAGTCCAGCACCATTTCGTTCTGTCCGAGGTCGTTTTCAGTCAGGTACTTGCCGAGATTAAGAGCGTCAGTCATCATTTCATTTTCGCTCTTTATCGGATCATACACCGCGCCGTATTCGCAGGGAACGATGTACTCAGTGTCGTTTATGCTCTGTATTTCGTATCTCGTATTCTTATGCCAGTGGCTTACTAATAGATGTTCCATACGTCTTCCTTGTAATCTCACTTGCTTGCGTTCATATTACTCACTGCCAGCATTATAACATGATATTGTGTGTTTGTCAAGGCTTAACAAATCATTTCAAGCCTGAAATCACGGCTTCTTCGCACCGCAGTTATTGCAGAAGTTGCCTACTATACCTTTATTTCCGCATGAGCAGTCCCACGCCGAAGGAGCTTCGGGGCGCTTCGCTCCACAGATATTACAGAAGTTGCCGATAACGCCCCTGTTGCCGCATGGACAGTCCCACGTTGCGGGCGGAGCGGGTTTGGGACTTCCGCAGTTATTGCAGAACATTCCCGTAGCCGCATTGCCGCAGCTGCACTGCCACTGGTCTGCTGCCGGCTGAACAGCAGGAACACTTCCGGAAAATGGCGCTGTCTCCGTGCCTCCGAACATATTGCCAAACTGCGGAGCTATATTCTTAGCCGCTGCAAGACCTATGCCCATGCCGAGCATATCGCCCATAACACCGCCTGCTCCGCCGTTTATAGTCATATTACCGAGTCCCTCGGCATATGCCTTCTGAACTTCTGCCTGCAATACGTCTTTCTGATCGTAGCCCTTGGCGCGCATTATCTCCGCCTCGGTAAGACCCTGTACACGCTGTGAAGTAGCTTCCGCCTGAGCCTCAATGATACGACGCTCAGCTTCGCGTTTGGCTATCTCAGTCTCAGTGAGCTGACGCTGCAATTCTGCTTCGCGGCGTGCAGCCTCGATCGCTGCCTTGCTCTTTTCCTGCTCGGTGCGGTAGAGAGTCTCATTCTGGGCTTCGGCTATTTTCACGCTTGCCTGAGCCTGAAGCATTCTCTGCTGCAATGTTACGGTATGCAGCTCACGGATACGTTTGAAATTAGGGTCGTCCTCGGGAAGAAGAATGCTTGTAACGTAGAATTGCGGTATCGTCAGACCATACTCCTCAAAACCGGGAAGTATCTTATCCCTGAGAGATGCCGATACAAGATCAAGTCTCTCATCTATCTCGAGGAGGTCGATATCGTTCTGCCTGATAACAGCAGGGAGATTAGTCTTGACAGCGTTGGAAATAAGCGGACGGAACGCAAGCTGCAGCGACTTTGTAAATCCGCTGCTGTCGGCATTCCATGATATGCCGGACATAGTTCCCACGACTTTCAGAAGCAGCTTTTCCGGATCGCTGACAGCAAGGTTCATCTCGCCGCAAGCGCCTATTTCAAGCGGAACGCCCGTTAGCGGGTCGATGAAGCGCACCTTGTCGGGAGTTCCCCATTTCACACCCATCTGAACAGTCTTATTTATGAAATAGACCTCACAGTGGAAGGGTGTATCAGTGTTCAGAACGAGGGAAAGAGCCTTTCTCAGCAGAGGTATATTTTCAGTGATAAGGGTATGATTTCCGGCTGAAAACCGGTCAAGCATCTGACCGTTGCGGAAGAAAACCGCCTCCTGCGACTCGTGGACGATGAGCTGCGAGCCGATGTTGAAGTCCTCAAGAGGGTGTTTCCAGATGAATGTATTATTGTCGCCCTCATACTTGATGACGGAGATAACTCCCTTTTTGCTTTCCGCACTCATCGCGGCAGCCTTAGCAACGTCGATGACGGTGCTGCACATGGGACAGGTATATGTATCGGGCATCGACTTGAAAAGCCCGTCTGAAAGCTCAGTCATTCTGCCGCAGGTCGGGCATTTTATTGTATGCTTGCTCATAATAATGCACTCCTTTTTACGCATGAGCGACATCTGAGTATTCGCTGTTCAGTTCTTCTTCCATATTATAAAGCTCACGCAATCTTAATTCAATTTCCTTTTTACGCTTTCCTGCAAACAATCCTAATGAACTGTTCTCCTCATACAGTCTCTTACGTTCTTCATTTATGGTATCCAGTTTTTTCTCATACTCTTCTGTGCGCACTTTTTTTATGTAGCGTTGTTTATTGATCCTAACGATCTCAGAACTATCCCTGTACGAAATAATGCTTTCAAGTATATCGATTGCTTTTCCAAATTCTTCTGTATTACCATTTTTAAGTAATGATGCAGCCTGCTGATAAAGTCCTTCATTTTTAGTTACCTCTTCAAGTTTGGAGTTGTATTTTATCTCAAAATCTGAAAGGTCATAGTAGCCTGAAAGATTATCGCTTGCCGATTTAGCCCATTTAACATCTATATCACTATATGCATTTTCCAGTCTGTCAATTATAATGCCATACATCTTTTCATTACACTCTTGGATCGATGCGTCCTTTCCGTCAATGGGATCAAGGCTTTCAAATACTGCACGGCAATTCAAAAAATCGTCAAAGCTCTTAGCATTGCCTAAAAGCCCGAGACCTTGTTCGTACAAAGCTCTGTTTTTGTTAGAGAGAGCAGTGTTAAGATACGATGATATTTTCTCCCTGTAATTATCATCAGCAAATCTGTAAGCTTTTTTGTAGTTATCGTATTCACTGAAATCAACTTCGAGGGAACAGAAATCCTCCTCCGTGCAGATGTTGAGCTGAGCCATTAGCTTGCCAACGTATGCACGAGGTTCCTCGACGTTTTCATTGAGCACCTGCTCGAAGAAATCGTCTGCCTTTTCCCATTCCTTATCCTCTAACGCGAGCTTGCCGCGCTTTATGAGGTTCTCAACGTTTGCATTTGCAGGAACAGCGACCTCGACCTTTTGGACTTCTTTTACAGGAGCTTCAGCAGCCGCAAGCTTGCGAATGCCGCGTATCAGGTCCTGCATAAAGCCCAGCTTTGACATATCCTGTGCCTGAAACATTGAAAGGGCGTCCGGCAGGTCATAGGGGTCCATATCCTTATACGCAGGGATAATGGTGCGGCTGCGGTCCTCCTGCATGAGCATGAGATAGCGTGACCACTCGTTACGGACCCATACAGCATTGAAATACTCCGGCTTTGTGCCCACTACTACCATGACCTTAGAGCTGTTCAGTGCCGCGAATATGTATGGCTCATACTCAGTTCCGAGCTTGGATTCGAGTGTGATACGCGAGAAAAAGACCTTAAAGCCCTCCTGCGTGAGCCCGTAATACAATTCCTGTGCGAGTACGGAATCGGGAGTACGTCTGCCGTTTTCGTCGGTCTCCTTGTAACAGATGAAAACGTCGAATGGCTGTTCCTTGTTGGATATTTCAAGTATCCCCTTCTGCACCTTGTCGATGTAAGCGGCTTCGCTCTCATAGACGCCTCGCTGGAGCATATCCGCATGTTCAAGAGCTGTCTGATAGTCAGGGTCATCGAGGATCGAGCGGAACTGTGTACGGTGGCAGGTGGGTATCTTCTTTTTCGTGAGCGGGTCATCGACGTATTCGATACCGTATCTGCACAGCACTATCGACCAGTAAAGCTCGGCGTCGTCCTCAGAGCGGTTCGCCATTTTCTCGTATATTTCTGCCGCCTTGTCGAATTCGCACTGCTGGCGGAAGTGGTTAGCGCGGTTGAACATATTAAGGTTCTGTTCGTTGTCGGTTTTAGGGAGCGTCTGCTTGGTACCACAGTAATCGCACTCGCAAACGGTCATTCCCTCGGCGATCTCAAGTGTACCGCCGCACATTTTACATTTATAAACTGCCATTGTTTTTATATCTCCTTATTACAAATGAATTCTCTGTAGCACATTGGACATGATAGAGTTTTCTCATATATTTGCCATTTCATAAATGATAATTCGCCGCCACAATATGGACAAACTACGTCAATGTATTCATCAATATTTTCGTCGTTCAAAATAGCCGCCGCTTCTTTTTCTTGTTTTGCTGTTTCTTCAGCCTTTTTTAATCGGTCTTGAATAGCAGAGTCAGCATTCTGTACGGTGTTCTTTTGTTCATCATTACCAAAACGTAAGACTTTAGCATAATTTTTACTATCATGTATCGGCTGATTTAGATTTGATAATGAATCTTTGGATGCGCATTTAAACTCTATCATCAACTTGAAAAGATAGGCATCTGCGTTGGTTGGTTCAATATTTAATACCTGCTCACAAAAATCGTCAGCACGGTCAAATTCACCATCTTCCAAGAAGAGTTCCACTCTTTTTAAGAGAGGAGCAACTTCTAAATGCGATTGACCCTGAATCGCCCCTTGAAACGAAGAAGTATTTTTTTCTTTTTCAGACTTGTCAACCGTCAGGACCTTCTTGATACCTCGGATAACATCATTGATAAAACCTATCTTTGACATATCCTGAGCCTGCAAATGAGCGAATTCCTCAGGAAGCTCATATGCATCCATATCCCTGTAACACGGGATGATCAGTTTGCTCCTGTCCTCACGAACTATCTTTAGATACCTGCTCCACTCATTCTGCACCCATACAGCATCGAAATATTCGGGTTTAGTTCCGAGTACGAGCATTACCTTTGCGGAGTGAAGAGCCGCATAAATATACGGTTCATAAGCCTGTCCAAGTTTATCCTCCAGCGTTATAGCTGCATAAAAGACCTTGAAGCCTTCCTGTGTGAGCTGATAGTAAATATCGTTGGCAATAACTGAATCTTGCGTACGTTTTCCGTCAGCATCGGTCTCCTTGTAGCAGATGAAAACATCGAAAGGAGCTTCGTTCTGTGCAATAGCAAGGATATCCTTCTGTATGCGGTCAATCTCAGCTGCTTCTTGTTCATAGACCGCACGCTGCATAAAGTCAGCGTGTTCAAGTGCAGCGAGATAGTCAGGATCGGTCTGTACGGGTTCGAGCTGAGTTCTGTGACAGGTTGGAATCTTTTTAAGCGTAGCAGGATCTTCCACGTATTCAATACCATATTTACAAAGAACAAGACCCCAGTAGCTTTCTGAATCATCCGGATAATTCGTCACAAGCTTCTCATACAGAGCCTGTGCTTTATCAAATTCAGATTTGTATCGCAGATTGTTTGCTCGATTGAAAAGATTTGCTGTTGCATCGTCCTGAGCTTTTGGCAAAGTCTGTTTAGTTCCGCAGTATTCGCACTCAGAAACGGTCATTCCCTCGGCGATCTCAAGCGTACCGCCGCACATTTTACATTTATAAACTGCCATGATTATCCTCCCCGCAATAAAAAAATCAATATATTAAGGATAAAAAATTTCCCTGATGTAGCAAATACATTATAAATATTATACCATTGTCAGCAATATATGTCAAGTAAATTTGTCGAACATTTACATATAGTAAGACTCTGCATATATTATACATACAGGAAAACAGAAACTATATTATTCACCGAATCAGCTGCCAAATATATCCGTGTATTGACAATTGTATCACCCCTGCCTTATAATAGAAATAAAGAAACCGCAAGGAGGAAAATCGCATGAAAGCACACAGGATAATTGCCATTGCTGCCGTGGCGGTTCTTGCCGTACCAACTTATTCATCGGCGACGGAGAGCAAAACTCCGCACAGGATAGTTGGCTATCTGCCCGACTGGAATTATCAGCCGTTCAGCGAGCTCGACCTCGACGAGCTAACGCATATCAACATCGCGTTCTGCAATCCCGATGAAAACGGCAGGCTGTTCTGCTACATACCCGATGATAAGCTGAAAAGCATTGTCTCCGAAGCGCACAGCCACGATGTCGAGGTATTCGCCGCTCTCGGAGGCGGAGGAGGCTGTGACGGCTACCTCCAACACATTGACACTCCCGAGGAGCGTGCCGAGTTCAACGCTAACATTATGGACTACTGCGAAACCTACGACTTAGACGGTATCGACCTCGATATCGAGCTCAGCTCGAATCATCAGATATGGAACTATTACGGTGACTGGTGTACGGAGCTGCGCGCTCTCTGCGATGAGAGGGATATGGAGATGTCCACTGCTACGGCTCAGTGGGTGGCGCGAAAGGTCACTTCCGAGACGTTCGCGCTGTTCGATTTCGTCAACGTTATGGCTTACGACAATGATCTGGACAAGTATTCTCACGCCTCGTATGAATACTCTGTAGAGTGCCTTGACTACTTCGCAGAGAAAAAGAAAATTCCAAAGGAGAAGCTCGTTCTCGGAGTGCCCTTCTACGGCAGAGGATACACCGCTGACGGCGAGCTGGACTGGAATTCCTATATGTCCTTCGCCGACGTGGTCAGCAAGGGTGACAAGTATTACAGCGCGGATATTTGCGAAGGCATCGCCTACAACGGAGCTGTCACAATGGCGAAAAAAGCGGAGCTTGCCAAGGACTACGGCGGCATTATGATATGGGAGCTCACGCAGGACGCAAAGGGCGAGCAGTCCCTGTTGAAGGTGATAAACGATACGCTCCGCGGCGAGACTTCCGTCGCAGGAGATGTGAACTCTGACGGCAGCTTCAATGTGTCCGACCTTGTGCTGTTGCAGAGGTGGCTGCTTGCGGCTCCTGATTCGGAACTCGCTGACTGGCAGACAGGCGACCTGTGCGAAGACGGCAGGCTCGATGTGTTTGACCTGTGTATGATGAGAAAAATGCTCGTTGGATAGCGCGAAAGCTCCCCGAATTCGGGGAGCTTTTTGCGTGTAGATATTTAAGGAGATTTGTTATCAGCACTTTTCAGCGTAGTCAGTGCCAGCCATGAAGTACGAGACAGGAGCGTTCGCATCGCTCATGGAGCGTACGCCAACCTTGAAAGCATACTGGAGCTTGTCGTAGTCATAGTTCACGAAGTCGCAGCTTACTATCATGCCGTCAGCGATACCCGAAGCAGCGATTGCATTCTGACCTGCCTGCTGGCTCGCAAATGCGAATCTGTGCTCGGCGGAATCATAGTAATGCTCCCATTCTTCCTTGGTAAGTGTGTCCTGTTTGCTTATCCACTCGCCCTCAGTCATTGCGAAGTTCTCGCCTGCGATGTAGTACCATGCAGAAGCATTTGTGTTATCAAGAGGGAGGATACCGAAGCGGTATGCTGCGGAGCCGTCGTTTGTCTGAACAGCCTCGGAGCTGACTATCTTACCGTTTCCGCCAGCGTATGCGAGCGCATTGTTAGCAGCTGCCTGCTCTGCGGGAGTTGCTGCCTTGTATGCGGGAACTGCTTCCTTCTGAATGGGAGCCTGAGCTGCAGCCTGCTGTGTATATGAGAAAGTGTTTTGATCTGCGTCGTAGGAAGTGTTCTGTGCTACAGGAACGCTCTCTGTGTTGCTGGAAGCGGCGTTTGTGCTCTGCTCAGCGGCAGGCTGTGCAGCAGCAGATGTAGCTGCCTCAGTGGTCTGTACTGCCTCTGTTGTAGGCTGAGCCTTACCTGTGTTCATCGATGTCTCAACTGCACGTCCGCAGCTTGCAAGTGCGATTGCACCGAGGATAGAAGCGATTGCGAATACTGTGATCTTTCTGGTTTTCATGATTGATTTCTCCTTTTATTATCATTTAAGATTTTCATTTTCTGAGGGGCTTTTTCCCTTCCGTGATTTTATAATACCACGATTCCGCGAGAGATTCAATATTCAATAATTCCTCGAAATGTAGCCAAAACTACGGCATTTCCAAGAGTTGTAGCTTAGGCTACAAAAAGCATCGAAACTGTAAAAAACTCTAATTCATGAAACTAATTTATGATTTAGGGAAATGGCAGAAGCTCCCCAACTGATTGGGGAGCTTCTTTCTCATTCATTATGAATATGCATTATAGTATCGTTTCAATATTACGTGCTGAATAGAGGAAACGGTCGATGTACACGATTTTCTTCTCCTCGTCAACATGATAAAAGATCAGGTAGTTTCCGACCGGAATAAAACGATAGCTGACCTTAGAAATATGAGGATATACAGGAAATGCAAGCGGTGATGAATCAAGCATTGTTATATTATCCTTGACCTTTTT
>KL370840.1:1273602-1295150 GCA_000701945.1 Anaerotruncus sp. MC2020 | reverse complement strand
TTCGCGTCTCAGTTTTTCTGGGACGCGAATTGTTTTTCCGCGCATGAAATCCATTTGTAATGTACAAGTATCATAAAAAGCTAAGCCGCAGGTCTCCCTGCGGCTTTCGTTATTTAATCGTTTATCTCAAAGCACACCGTGCTCGAATCGTGGAAGTCGCCGTTGAACTCCAGCGACACATCGAGGCTGCCGTCCTCGTTTTCGTGGACGTTTATCTTGCGGACGAGCAGGCACATATTCGCATCCGAGATGTACGGTTCGAGGAGCACCTCATCAAGCAGCTCCGCGGTAGACATCAGCTCGTCGCGGCGTTTCTTGCTAAGCTCGTCGAACTTCCTGCAATCCTCTATCTTCTGCGTCAGCTCCGCTAAGAGCAGCACGCATCAGCCTCTGCTTTTTTATAGAGAAATAATTCTAATGAAATTGTTATGATTCGGGAAGCACGGTAATAATACCTGCGTCGAGCTTCTGTATCGCGAGCGCGTCGTTTGCGGTGATACCGTCACCGCGTGCGGCTACATCTGCATTGTTCATACCCTCGGGTGTGAGCGGGAACTTATCCTTGTTGGCGATATACTGAAGTATGGTTACCGCATCAGAGATAGTTACTTTTCCGTCACAGTTTGCATCACCGTAGAGAGCAGCTGTCATTTGAGCAGCAGTTGAAGCAGTGGTTGTTGTATATGTTGTCGTTTCGGCAGCCGTTACTGCAGCAGTTGTGATCTCGCCATAGGGCACTTCATCAAACTGCGAAGCAAACAGCTCTGCAAGCTTTTCTGCGCCCGAGCGGTTGGGGTGAACATTGTCTATGTACATCGCATCAGCCTTTGTTCCGCCAATGGAAACACAATGATCCTGCCACAGCTTGAACAACGACACATGAGAAAAATGCTTACCTGCTGGCTGACAAGATCTCGACCGTCCTCGGCAGACCGTCGGATAAGATCGGTATTGACCTTGCAGCGGACAGCAAACTGGAATCTGATATTATTACTGAAAGCGGCACAAATGCATGGCCTTATTATGCTGAGTGGAACCGCTCCATGAACGTCAATATCTCGGCGGCAGGCAATTCACCGGAATCAATTACAGTATATGTACCGAATTTGGTTCTCCCGACCGGCAAATATGAACTGAGTTTCAAGGCAGAGGGACTGAAAGGCGAAATGCCGTATGAAGTCCGCAGTATGAAAGATCCGAAAACGGTCTATGCAAGCGGCACGACAGATTCTGAAACAACTCTGGAAACTTTTGATCTGAACGAACCGACGGAAGATGCAGAAATCGTATTTATGATTGGAGAGCAGACCGGCAGTATCACTTTCTCAGATGTCACACTGTATAAACGTGCAAATCTGTAAAGTCAAATGAGGACAAAATGGATCTGCTTTCCTAATACCATAAGCGAGATCTCCGAATATTGCGGATTCTCCGACTACGCTCACTTTTCGCGCGTATTCGCGAAATACGCCTGTGTCTCACGTGCAAAATTCAGGAAGGACAAGCAGTGAAGCTGTTATCATACACCGAAAAAAGCGCATTCCAAACAAAATGGAATGCGCTTTTTACGTCAGTGCCCCTTAGCAATATACCAAAAGCTCCGCGGCGTTTGTACCGCGGAGCTCCTGATAAAAATGAAAAGATTAGGAGAGGTAGATGACTTGATATTATTATAGAATCTCGGGAACAACAAAACAATGCTGTTTTATCTCAAATAATTGCACTTTTGTGCCATAACTTACAAGAAATATCTCATTCGACTGTAACAGCATACTTACCATCTTTCAATTCTCCGATCGTTATTGTAAGACCTGTCTCAACAGTCTGACCGCCATTTGCATCATACCAGTGGAATCCTGATACACTTCCGTTTATCACATCGCCTGTATGGTATAAGTTATCCTTTTCCACATCATCAAGCACACGGATAAGGCGTCTGCCTTTGTCCTGATTTGTGAACTCGCTGCCGCTTGCATAACGGAAATATGTATTCCAGCCATACTCTGTAGTCGCGTCAATATGATAGATACGAACACCTTCGCCGCTCTTTGCCCACCAGGCTGTTTTTGTGCCGACAGCACTGTTGTTTCCATCTTTAGTTGCGTACTCGATAATGAAATACTCCGAGAAATAATCATCGGCAAGTTTTCCGTTCGGGATAATGATACAGTTACCGCTGTCGGTCTGGGCGTTGCTGAGCATAAACGTCTGAGCACCATTTGAAGCATCATATATTTGTACCTGCTCGTTTGTATACCAGCCTTCCATAAGCTTTGAGAATGCGCCGAAGTCCGAGCCTGCATCAGTGTCCATAAGCTCGATACCAGCCGTGCCGTGCATACCCTCGCTGTCATTCGGATTCGTAAAAAGGTAATAGTCAGGCAGACCGGTGCAGTGTCCCAGTTCGTGGCAATAGGAGCTTGTGTAATTGATATGATCGGCAGTTGAACCTATCTGGGCATTGCCGGTGATTATGTGACCGATACCAACGCCGTCTACACGGTAATTCGGGTCGCCGAATGCTCCGGCACACGGCCACCAGTGGTCAGTGCCAGCCTTCTCGGGAACTGTGAAAAGCGTAGCGTCTATCCTGCCGTCGCCATTGCCGTCAAACTGAGAAAAGTCGACTTTATCCTTGAAAGCCTCGTAGCACTCCTCAGCTATCTTGACCTTATTGTCGTCATATACAGACTGGTTTTCTTTAGTCGTATAGCGGAAGACCTGACCGTCAAGCTTCATGGCACCTTTGGAGGCTCTGCCGTAGAATGCAGAGAAGCTCTCGAACGGATAGCATGGATCTGTTTCATCTGCCGCACCGAAAGAAATACTGTTCAGCTCATCTGTGGTCGGAGCGTAGTCATATCTGCAATCGGGAAAGTCCACATAGAATACGACCATTTTGGCATTGCCCTGTGTGGGCAGCGAAGCACCGTGTTTTGCCATATTTGCCGTAATGAAGTTGCTTTGCTGTTCTTCCTGCACTGGTATTTCTTCCTGTACAGGCTGTTCATCAGCAAGCAGAAGCCTTTTCATCAGTACAAAATCAAAAATATCGAGCCTGTCATCTTCACAGAGGTCACCTGCTTTCCAGTCCGTAAGCAGAGTGTCACGTCTTGCGAGAAGCCAGTTCTGGAGCAGCACAACATCTGCAATACTGAATGAGCCGTCTGCGTTCACATCGCCCTTTATCCTTGTGGAAACGTCTGGGGCCGAGAGATCGAATCTGCCCTCATCGTTCTTTATCTTTGACCACATATACCTTAGCATCCAGCCGTCAAACGCAGTTATCTTCGCTGACGAGCCCGCCATCATAATAGAGTTCTCACCGCCTGGAAAGCCTCCGGGAGGGAAACCGTCAATTTCGCCTTCACCGCCGTAGAAGTCAGTCATACCGAAGCCATGACCTATCTCATGCTCAAGGACATGGTGACTGCCGCTTTGTATCATACTGAGATATGCCGTATCCGAGAGACGCTGTCCCCAGTCTCCGCCGCATCCGCCGACATCGGGAAAGCCCTGAGTTGCCCACATATACATATCAAAGCGCTTGTCAAGTCCGCCGGGATATTCGTAGTTTGAGTCTGTGAAGTGATCAAATCGTGAGAGTTCAAGCGGTGCATACGGTTCTTTATCGGGAATGGTGTCCCTACCGTTTGATGTGTCATACTGCGCGTCATAATAATTTGTATCGGTATAGACTGTCTCATCATCGTGAAGGTCAAGCAGACAGCTTTTGTCGATGACTGCCCAGCTGACCACCTTTACGTCGATATGATTGTATTTCCAGCCGTCATAGCCAGCGAGCCAGTCGTTCCACGCATTGATGCTGTCTGAGAGCAGCTTCTCGAACTGCTGTCTCTGTTCGTAGGTCACTGTACGGTAGGACTGCCACTTCACAACATAATTGATAGTACCCTTACCTGCATCTATCTGGTCGAAGATAGTATTGCGCCTCGCTGTGGACTGTTCACGTTCGATACGGTTCGTCCATATCCAGTCGGCAGCGTACTGAAAATCAGAGGGCATATCAGTAATGCTGACCGCCGATGCGCTGAGCTGCTCCGTGCTTGTAACCAACTGCGGCAAAGCGAAAGCTGACAGGCAGACTGCAGCTGAAAGTGCGGCTGAAATAAGTCTTTTCGTCATACATTTCCTCCTTAATGCCTCGGGAAGCTTTTTCTTAGATAATAGCACAGTGTCGGTATGGATTCAATAAAGTCTTGCGTATTATTACTTACATAATACGGAATTTTTCTTGACAACTCGCAAGATATGGATTATACTTTTGATAAGGTGGTGATGATATGAAAAGAATAGGAGTGATCATTCCTGCGATAACCGACAATCTTCAGACGGAGCTGCTTGACGGTGTTTTCAAAACTGCCTCTGCTGCGGGTTGCGACGTTATAGTCCTGACTACTATGACGAACGCTTTGGATTTTCACATTCAGACTGAGATAATGAACGGCGAGGAAAGCGTATACTGCCTTTTAGAACGGGCAGAGCTGGACGGTGTGCTGCTTGCCTCGCAGTATTTCGTTAAAGAAAACGTCCGCCGTACAATATCGGAAAAGATACGTAGAGCTGCGCTCCCGTGCGTTGACCTCGGCGGCTCGGAGCTCGGCTTTGAAACAGTTTCGATACCGCAGGATAAGGCTGTATACGAACTGACAGAGCATATCATCACGAAGCATGACTGCCGCAGGCTCATCTTTCTCGCCGGACACAAGGACAATCACGATTCGGAACAGCGTATGCAGGGCTTTCTGCGCTCCGCTGACAAGCATGGCTGCACGTATGAGATAGTATACGGCGACTTCTGGAGAACACGGGCAGCTGAGCTCGGAGAAGAGCTGATACAACGCAGAAAAGAGCTTCCCGACGCAGTGATATGCGCAAGTGACATAATGGCGGTCTCGCTGTGCGATACCCTCCGAAACGGAGGAATTTCAGTTCCAGAGGACATTATTATCACGGGGTACGACGGACATCTTTCAGCTTTATCCCACTTCCCTGCGATAACCACTGTCTGCGGTGGGACAAAAGAGCTTGGCATCAGAGGTACAGAAAAGCTCCTGTCGATGCTGGGTATTTCACCGATTCATAATGAAGGCAGTGGACTTCATATTATTTTCGGTTCAAGCTGCGGCTGTGTGGAGCGTTTCCAAAGCTATAAAGAGGCAGCGCTGCTTGTGGAAAAAAATATCAGTAATGAAGCTGAGGCAAGCGAGCTGCTTGAAATGCGTATTCACTCGGATTACATAACAAAAACCTGCAGTGTTCAGGACCTGTCAGACCTGACAGCAACTATCGACGAGACTGCGCATAGTCTGAAAGGCTATAAGTCCATGTACTGGTGCATCCTTCCCGACTGGGACAGCAGTCCCGAACAGCCCGAAATATGCAAGACAAAGCCGTTCCCCAAGCAGATGCTGTGCCCCATAGCTAAAGATGCATGGAAGGACGGCAGGAACGTCGGCTTGTTCCATGCAAAGGATATAGTACCTGTACTCGCCGCCCCTCATGAGCCGATGCTGCTGTTCGTATTGCCGCTCCATGCTTCGTCACAGGTTTTCGGTTACTGCGGATTGGCTTATGAAAATGCTGCAGACTTTACGGTCTCGGTAATGCTGTTCGACATGATGAGCTCAGTTGCTAACGGTCTGCGTATACTGCGCCACAAGCTCTATGCGGAATATCTGCAAAAGAGAATCGAAGAAGCTTCACTCTACGATAAAATGACCGACATGCTGAGTAAGAAAGGGCTGCTGCTGTTTCTTGAGAAGCAGGTGCCGGAGAAAAACGGTATTATGCTCGTAACGACTGCAAAGCTCGCAGCCACACCGACTTCTCAGCAAAAGGGACAGCTTTCCGACACAGTAATGCAGTCGGAGCTGCTGCTTGCCAACGCTATACGCCTGATATCAGGACGGAAAATGCAGGCTGCACGCCTCGACAAGCGCACATTCGCTGTCGTTTTTCCGCTTGCAGAGGGAACCGCTCCCGAACAATATACCGAAGAGCTTATGATACAGCTTGAGGTGCTGATAAGGAAAATGCAGGAGGGCTCGGCTGTAGGATTTCTGCCTGAACCCTACTATGTATGCGGATATGTGACTGCTCCGCCCGAAACGTGCATCTCTGCACTGTGGGATAAACTTAACGACAGCAAGCCAAAGGGCAAAGGCTTTATCGGTATCAGTCAGCTTAAAATGCTCCGCCGCGAAATACACAAAGCTCCCGAACTCGACTGGAGCCTGGCAGAGCTGGCAAAGCGGCTGAATATAAGCAAAAGCTATGTACAGAAGCTCTATAAGGAACACTTTGGCATCAGTTATATCGACGACCTGCTTGAAGCGCGTATCAGGATGGCAAAACAGCTCCTGACAACAACTGACCTGCGCGTCAACGAAGTTGCCGCCTCTTGCGGATATCAGAACGCAACACATTTTATGCGGCAATTCAAGGAAAAGACAGGACTGTCTCCCACTGAATACAAAAAGAAAGAGATCTGAGTACATTACCTTCATATTCATCAGCAGCTGAGAGCGAAGCTCCGCACAGGATAGTCGGGTACCTTCCCGATTGGAACTATCAGCCGTTCAGCGAGTTCGATCTCGGACAGCTCACGCATATAAATATCGCATTCTGCAATCCCGACAAAAACGGCAGGCTGTACTGCAACATTCCCGAACAGAAGCTGAAAAGTATCATTTCTAAGGCGCACGGAAACGACGTCGAGGTATTCGCCGCGCTCGGCGGCGGAGGTGGCTGCTCGCTGCTCCTGACGCAGAGCTCGCTGACTGGCAGGCAGGTGACCTGTGCGCAGACGGCAGGCTCGATGTATTTGACCTCTGCCTGATGAGAAGAATGCTGGTAGAATAAAGCGAAGCTCCCCGGGTGATTCGGGGAGCTTATTTTCATATTCTTTGACAATCTAAATCATAATACGGCTTCGATATTACGTGCCGAATATAGTAAGCGGTCGATGCAAACAATTTTCTTGCTCTCATCAACGTGATAAAAAATCAGGTAGTTTCCGACAGGGATAAAATGATAGTTTACCATAATCGTGCTGCCAGTGAGCAGTTTCACAGCAAGATGAAAACAAATATGGTAATCGAACATCTGCAAAACGGCAAATTTGAAGTCAACGCACTGATTCTGATTGCAGGATATCTGACTAATCAGGTTTTATTATGTTTGGTTTTATTCTTTCTGAATACGGCAGGCGTAAGACCGGTTTTTTCACGGAAAAGCTTCACAAAGTGTGACACGCTGCCATATCCGCAGGTCTCGGCTATGTCCTCTATCCTGGAGTCTGTCATGGTCAGGAGTTCGCAGCTGCGCTGAATGCGGCTGTCGATGATGTCCTGCATCATGGTCGAGCCGAATGCCGTGATGTAAAGGTGCTGGAAGCGAGAACGGCTGATACCAAGCTCGTCAGCGAAGAAGTCGGCGTTCCATTCCTGTTCAGGCCAGCGAAATATGGATTCACGTATCCACAAAAGGCTGTGCATATACTTGGTCTCCGTAAGAAATGAATCACTGTAATGGAATATCATCTGGTCGTTGAATTTGTATAGCATCATGCGCATATACAACGAGACTATCTCATTGCGTTTTTGATGTGCGGAGTAGAATTCGAAGCATATATTCCGCATGATAGCGGAAGCAGCGTTCACATCTCCGATATGGACAGGTTTGTTCAGAGGTATATCAAGCTCCTTGAAGAGCCTCATGTCCTCCTCGTCCGGGAAAAAGTGGAGCCAGTCGTCGATGTATATGTCGCCGTCAGCGGAGTATTTCAGCGGCGCATGGAGCGGAAAAATGATATACGAGCCTGCTTTTGTGTGTATCTCCTCGCCGTCAATACAGAAAACAGCAGGAGTTTTCACTATGAGCAGCAGCCAGTCGCCTGAACCGTCCGGACGGTCTACTTCGAATCGGCCGTCATGTATATGATGATATCCTACGCACAGACATTTCATTTTCATCACCTCTATATTGATTTTATCATAATTATGGTAGAAAAGTCAACGAAAATATTTCATTTGTGCTATTATCGTAGCACAAATACGCATTTACTTTTTCAACAGTCTGCGATAGAATAATAGTAAGAGAAAGACGTTTTCCCAGAAGGAGGTGCGGAATATGACAGCTAAAGGCAGATTCGGGCTTGTTATACCCGAAATAAACAGTCCTCTCGACCGTGATTTCGTCGAGGGAGTCTATGCTCAGGCAAAGGCGCTCGGTTATGACATCATAGTTTATACAGGCCTATACAACTGCCTGCGTGAATATCGCTATGATTCGTATATTTCGGGCCTTGAGAATATATACACGCTCATATGTGTGCACAGACTTGACGGTATTATCTTCGCCGAAGAACGCTTTCACACGCAGGATGTCATCGACAAGATAAACGGTTATCTCATGCAGACTGACACTCCGTACCTCGTGCTTGGCAGCAGTTCTGAGATTGCAAACAACATGAACGCTGACGAGTACGGTAGTATGTATCGTATAACTCGGCACATGACTGACGAGCACGGCTGTAAAAAGCTGTATTGTCTTGCAGGGGTCCCGAACCATAAGTCTTCCGAGGAGCGCGTCCGCGGATTTGTGGACGCCTGCAAAGACTGTGGTATAATCGTCGCTGACAGTGATATCCGCTATGGCTGGTTCTGGAAGGATATTCCCGCGCAGCTCGGTCGTGACATCGCTGACGGAACTGTCGACTGTCCGGATGCTGTAGTCTGCTGCAATGACGTAATGGCTGCCGCACTGATAGATAGCCTGAAACAAAACGGGATAAGAGTGCCCGAGGACGTGAAGGTCACGGGATTTGACGGCGGCTGGGACAGCCTGATATGCCAGCCTTCCGTGACAACGATAGCGGGACGTGACAAACAGTTCGGCGCAGATGCAGTATGCCGTCTTTACGCAATGACGGCAGGCATCATGCCCAAGCAGGAACTTTTCGGACAGAGCATACACTTCGGAAGAAGCTGCGGCTGCTGCAAGGAATCGACGCTGGAGCCGCATCTCATCGAAATGATAATGATGAACCGTGAGAAGCGAACTTTCATCGCAACCGATTTTATCCACCGTATGTCAGAAGCCCTGACGGCAGAGGAACTCTCGAAACACATCGATGAGGTCGGTCATATCTTCAAGGATGTGAAATGGCTCGATATTTGTCTCTGCAGCGACTGGCAGGGCGATATGACAAATCCTGACGATTATCGTCAGTACGGTTGCTCGGATGAAATGTATCTCCTGCTCTCAAAGAGAGACGGCGCTAATGAACGCGCGTTCTACAGTTTCCGCACATCAGATATCCTCCCGGCACTCAACGAGGAACATGAGCCTCATCTTGTGATGCTGACCTCACTGCATTGCAGTGGTCAGATATTTGGATACACAGCTACAGCTTACACTGACCTTGCTTTCCTTGCCGCAGACGAATACTTCGTGAGCTGGTGCGATTCCGTGGCAAACGGAGTCAAGAGCCTGCAAAAGAGGCTGTTTGAGCGGTACTTCAGCAAGCAGCTCGAGAAGCTTTCTGAGACCGATCCGGTCACCGGCATATTCAACAGGCGGGGATTTATTCTTCACATTCCCGAAATGCTTAATCAGTACAACAACGAGGGCAGAAAAAGCTACTTGCTTCTTATCACATACTACCCCGAAAAAATCGGCGCGGTAGACCCGAGATCTGCTATGGACGGTATCCTCACTGAGCTTTGTGTAAACCGGCTGTGTGCGAGAATAGGCGAGAACACCTATGCCGTGATGATTCCGTCTGAGGACGCGGAAGGGATAGCCAACACCTCCGAAAATCTTATAGCGGCAGTTGAATCAGCTCTGCTTGACAGATTCGGAGATGTAAAACTGCCGGAGTTCGTCACCTGCACCGCAGTTTTTGGTTCTTCGGAAAGCTCGGAGATAGAGCGGATGGTCGATGAGACTGTGCAGTCCCTTACAGACAGAAAAAAAGCCGCAGAGAGCAATTACATTGATTACAGAGAACTTATCTACCGTCTCAGGCGGAACATTGTCTCACAGCCGCAGAGAGACTGGGAGATCGAGAACATCTCCCATGACATAGGGATAAGCAAAAGTCACCTGCAAAGGCTGTACAAGCTGCTTTTCTCCACCAGCATCAAGGACGATGTGATAAATTCGAGGATAAAGCGCGCAATGCAGCTGCTTGAACACACGGATATGCGGATCGCCGAGATAGCGGAGCAGTGCGGCTATAACAACGAGAACCACTTCATGCGGCAGTTCAAGGAGAAGAGTGGCTGGACGGCAGCACAGTTCAGGCGCGAAAAACGCTTAGCGAAAATGTGATATCAGAATTCAAAATGTCAGAAATTATACACGAAATGTCATTTTAATTCATGTCACGGTGGGGTATAATCAGAACAGAACGATTTTTTTACAGGAGGTCGGGATATATGAAAAAATTAATTTCATCAGTTCTCGCGGCAGCGATAACTTTCAGCAGTTTTGCGACAGTAAGCCCCGGTATGTTCAGACAGGGAAGCTCGTATAACGAGGCTTATGCCGCAGATTCATTCTTCGGGGGAGCCAATCCCGTGATTAGCAGGGGAGTTCCCGCATACTCAGGAAAGTCTGACAGTGCATCTTCGGGTAATGATGAGCACTACTTCACGTCCTGGAACGCATCCGCGGGAGACTACCTTGCGTATGACCTGTCGGGAGTACCGCAGTCACAGCGCAAAAAGGTGCTCGCGGCATGGTATAATCTCAGCAGCTATGACAATCTCGGTGCATACGCGAGCAGAAATGCTGAGCCGATCGACTATACGATAGAAGTCAACAAAGCTCAGGGCGGAAGCTATCCCTCATCGGGCTGGGAAGTTGTCGAGACTGTCAAGGGAAACGGTTTGAGTTCACGTCAGCACGTCGTTGATATGGACGGCTACAACTGGATACGCATGAACGTCACCAAGTCTTACGGCGACAAGATAACGCTCAATCTTGACATTCACGACGCTTCACAAGGCGTGTTTGACAGCTGGATATTCTTCGGTGATTCCATAACGGCAGGCGGCATGGTAAACGCCTACGGCACGAGCTATGCAAGCTATGTCAATCAGATAGACAGCCGATTCTTCCCTGTACAGGAAAATGGCGGTATAGGCGGAATTACCAGTAAAGACGGCAAAGAGCACATCGACCAGTGGCTCAGCGGCAGTCCTGTTCATTTTGTGAGCATAGCCTATGGTACAAACGACTGCTGGGGCAATCCCAACAATGTGCAGAGCTATTACAGCAACACAAAGTATATGATAGACACGATACTCAAGGCGGACAAAGTTCCCGTACTGCCGAAGATACCTTCTTCAACGAACAATGACGTTGGTAACAACGTCGGCTACTATAACGCAATGGTGGACAAGCTCTATGATGAGTACGGAGACAAACTCGTCCACGGTCCCGACTTCGATGATTTCTTCAAAAAGAATTCCTGGGGACTCAGTGCAGACGGAGTCCACCCAAATTCCGAGGGCTACGAGGCGATGAAGAAACTCTGGGCGGAAACTATGTACGAGAATGTGTACAAGAAAATAGGCACTCAGCCTCAGACGCCCGAGACCGTGAAAGGCGACGTTAACGGCGACGGAGAGTTCTCCGCGGCAGACCTCGTAACTTTGCAGAAGTATCTGCTCGGCTACAAGAATGCAGAGCTTAGAAACTGGCAGGCCGGCGACCTCTGCGAGGACGGAAGGATAGATACCTTTGACCTCGTCGCAATGAGAAAGCTTATCATCTCCAAGGACGAGCCTCAGACTCCGGATACTCCGCACACCGAGTTCAAGGCTGTATACGAAGCCGAGAACGCAAAGCTCTCAGGCGCAAACACTATAATCGCGGATCAGGGAGCTTCGGGCGGCAAGGCGGTTGGAAACTTTGCCGACAACAGCGATAACCTCACATTTACCATAGAAGTACCTACAGCAGGAAGCTACTGCCTGACATTCACATCAAAGGGACTTGGCGGAAACAAATACAATGAGATACTTGTAGATAACGAGAACGTCGGCGGATTCGACAGCGTCGGAGACAAGTTCACAGATACAGCACTTCGCCGCGTAATGCTCAAGGCAGGTAAACATACGGTCTCTGTGAAGAAGTCATGGGGGTGGATAACTATGGATAAGCTGACTGTCACCGAGGACGAGGCTATCTCTGCGAACGTCTACAAGGTAGATAAAAAGCTCATAAACCCAAAGGCTGACGATAACGCGAAGGAGCTTTTCAGCTACCTCTGCGATTCATACGGCAAGTACACCCTTGCAGGTCAGGTCTGCAATGACGGTCTGAACGGAGAAGAATTCAAGGCTATATACGAGGCAACAGGAAAGTATCCTGCTATCGTTGGACTTGATATGATGGACTACTGCCCTTCGCGTCAGGCTAAGGGAGCAAGGTCAAATGCGGTCGAAACAGCTATCGACTTCCACAAGCACGGCGGTATCGCAACATTCTGCTGGCACTGGAACGCACCTGATAAGTACATGAAGCCGGGCGACACCGAGCAGGGTACTCCGCGCTGGTGGGGCGGCTTCAACACCTCGAATACCAATTTCGATATTGCCGCTGTTATGGACGGACGTGACCCTGAGGGCAAGGCTCTCATCGATGCTGACATCGCCGAGATAGCAAAGCAGCTCAACCGTATGCGCGACGCAGGAGTCCCCGTGCTGTGGAGACCTCTGCACGAGGCATCAGGCGGCTGGTTCTGGTGGGGAGCCAAGGGCTCTGACGCATACAAGAAGCTCTGGTATTATCTCTATGACGAACTCACCAACAAGTATGGCTGCTCCAACCTCATCTGGGTGTGGAACGGACAGGATCCAAACTGGTATCCCGGCGACGAGTACGTTGACGTCATCGGCGAGGATATCTACGCAGGCGAACACAGCTACGGCGCTCAGAACGCGAAGTTCTCGGAGCTGCTCGAATATCCGGATACAAATAAGCTCATTGCCCTGACCGAGAACGGTACTGTTTTCGATATCGACAACATAGTTGCGGCAAATTCGCGCTGGTCGTGGTTTGGAACATGGTGCGGAGACTTCGTAGTCAGAAACGGCAGATACAACGAAGCCTACACCGAAAAAAACGTCATGAGCAAGACCTACAACAGCGAGTATGTTATAACTCTTGACGAGCTGCCGTGGTATAAGAAGTAAGTGCAGCCAATTATCAAGTGGTTACAGAGTATCCGGGTATCTGCACAACTGCCCGGATACCGAAGTAATAAATGGCTGAACATCGGATATCAGCCAAGATAGATTCCTTTTATCCGAAAGTATTTGTAAGGGACAAATCAGAAAAAGAAAGCGTATCGGAAATACTGGTACGCTTCCTTTTTTTTCAGCTTTTTTATGAGACAAAAGGTGTGTTTTTAGGTCCGTTTTATCATTGAGTTTGTTCATGGTTTGTTTTAAAATAAGAGCATAGGGAAACACATTTTCAGAGAGGAGAATGTATATGCAAATCAGGAAAATCGGTTCATTCGCAGCTTCTGCTTTGATAGCTGCAAGCATTGTTCCTGCAGGACTCAGAGTATCGCCGGCAGCTGCGAAGTACGGCACAGGCAAGAACATCGTAGAGCATCTTGACCGCGGCATCTATGCGGTCAAGTCAGGCGGCGGTATGTTCGTCAGCTGGCGCTGGAATGCCGATGACGCAGACAACGCGGAGTTTCGCCTGTACCGCGACGGAAGTCTTGTATACACTAGTGCCGCAGGAAAAGGCGCGACAAGCTATCAGGATAACGGCGGAAGTGCAAATTCAAAGTACCGTGTTGACACCGTTGTGAACGGTGAGGTGGTAGCATCGGAGGAATGTAAATTCAAGTCCGGTACGAATTATTTCGATATTCCGCTCAGTAAGCCGGGCTCGCAGTATACTCCAAACGATTGCTGTGCGGGAGATGTTGACGGCGACGGTCAGTACGAGATATTCCTCAAGTGGGAGGGCAAGGCACTCGATAACTCGCAGTCGGGCGTGACAGATAACGTCTACATCGACTGTATAACACTCGACGGACGTCGGCTATGGCGCGTGGATATGGGAAAAAATATCCGTGCAGGTCAGCACTACACGCAGATGTGCGTAGCAGATTTCGACTGCGATGGAAAGGCTGAACTCATTACCAAGACAGCCGACGGTACAAAGGACGGCAAGGGCAAGGTCATTGGCGACGGCTCAAAGGACTACCGCAACGGAGGCGGCTATATTCTCTCGGGCAATGAATATATGACGCTGTTCGACGGCCGGACAGGCGCTGCTCTTGATACGATAAACTTCCCTGTACCACGCGGAAATGTCGGCTCGTGGGGAGACAACTACGGCAACCGTGTCGACCGCTTCAACAGTGGTATCGCATACCTCGACGGCGTTCATCCGTCAGCGATATACAACCGCGGCTACTACACGCGAATGACAATATCTGCAATAGATGTTGTAGACAAGAAGCTGTCCGTGCGCTGGATATTCGACTCCAACAACAGCGACTCAAAGGCAGCAGCAGGTCAGGGCAACCACAACCTCATGGTAGGAGACGTTGATGCTGACGGTAAACAGGAGATATGCATGGGCGACTGTGTTATCGACGATAACGGCAAGCTCCTGTGGTCGTCAGGCAAGGGACACGGCGACGCGATGCATCTCGGCGACTTCATTCCCGAGCGCGCAGGACTGGAACTCTGGCAGTGTCACGAGCACGGTCCGACTTATGGCGTGACCCTCTTTGACGCTAAGGACGGCAAGGTCATCTTCCACAAGGACGGTGACAAGGACACCGGACGCTGCTGTGCAGACAACGTATTTGCGGGAAATAAAGGCGCGGAATTCTGGGGCGCAAGACCTGCAAAGTCGGTCCTTGACCAGAACGGAAACAAAATATCCGGTCTCAGCCTTTCGATGAACTTCCTTATTTACTGGGACGGCGACCTTGAACGTGAGCTGTTCAGTGGAACTACCATTAGCAAGATGACTTCCACAAGTAAGATAGACTACCTCCTCAATGCAGACGGCTGCGACTCTAACAACAGCACAAAGGCTGTTCCCTGCATGACTGTTGACCTTTTCGGTGACTGGCGCGAGGAGCTTGTAATGCGGACTTCAGATAACAATAAGCTGCGGATATGGTGCACGACCTCTCCCACTGACATCCGCCTGACCACACTCATGCACGATGTTCAGTATCGCGCACAGAACTGCTGTCAGCAGTCCTCCTACAATCAGCCGCCTCATGTCAGCTTTTTCCTCGGAACCGGATATTCTCTACCTGAGCGTCCTGCAGTAACAGTGCTCGGCGGCTCGGAGATAGAAATAAAGCCCTTTGAGATACCCGACGGAAAGCTCGTGAAGTCGCTCAAGGTCTACGATACAGCGTCACAGTACAATTGGGCAATCGAGCAGGGACTTGACGTTGGCAATGAAGTGTTCGGTGACAGGCAGTTCAGATTCACTTCCATCCCCGAGGAACTCAGGGGGGCTGAATGGATAAGAACGGCGTGCGATTCCAAGAAGTATACCTCCGATGAGGCAGCTTTCACTGCCGCTAAGGATATCACGGTATTCATCGGAGTAGATACCCGCGCCGAATCTAATGCAGGCTGGCTCTCGGACTGGAATAAGACGGAGATGACGATGAACGATGACGGCAATCCGAACATCACATACAATGTCTACCAAAAGGACGCAAAGAGCGGTCAGAAGGTAACTCTCGGAGCTGTCAACATGACGACTGCGGTCAACTATGTAGTCGCTGTTACCGAATACCGTGAGCCTGTTACTTCCACAACAACTGCTGATACTGTTACTACTACCACAGCAACAGTTACCACGACTGCTGAAGGTATCACAACAGCGAGCGATACGACCCAGACGACAACGGAAGCTGTTCTGCCGGCGCTGCTCGGCGATGTCAATCTCGACGGTCATATTTCTATATCCGATGCAGTAGCAATACTCCAGTACATCGCAAACAAAGACAAATTCCCGCTTTCTGCCGAAGCTGCTGATAATGCTGATGTGTATAACCGCGGCGACGGTATAACCGCAGGCGACGCTCTTTCGATACAGAAGCTCGATGCAGGGATCCTTACAGAGCTTCCGGAATCATAACAAACTGTCAGACTGATGGCACGGAGGTATCATTATGAAGGTAAAAAAACTTATTTCGGCTCTTCTGTCGGCATTTGTAATTGCAGGGAACTCCCTCTCATACACCCTTTCGGATACGTATGCCGACTATTCAAGAGTTTCAGTCCACGATCCGTCAATAGTTAAGCTCGAGGAGGGCGGATACTTCATTATCGGCTCGCATTTAGGCGCTGCGAGATCAAACGATATGAAGAACTGGCAGTCTGCTGCCAACTCCCACCTCGGCTCGACACGTACCACATTCTTCAGGAACATCTACACTGACCTTGCTATCCCCGAGAAGTGGTCGAATACCACGAACGGATATAACCTCGCGGGCAATATGTGGGCTCCGGACATAATCTACAATAAGGACATGGGTAAATACTGTATGTACCTCAGCGTGAACGGACAGGTATGGAATTCCTCTATCGTGCTGTGTACATCAGACAAGGTCGAGGGACCGTATACCTATCAGGGGACGATAGTGTATTCGGGCTTCACAAACAATGCCGTAAACAATGTCAGGGACACAGATGTGCCGAAAGTGCTCGGAAACAATCCTAATATCAGCCGCTATCTCAGTAACGGTTCATGGAATGCTTCCTACGGTACCAACGCCATTGATCCGGCTGTATTCTATGACGAGGACGGCAATCTGCGAATGGTATACGGCTCATGGTTCGGCGGCATATATATGCTTGAGCTTGACGAAAAAACAGGTCTGCGCGATTATAACGTGAAATATGAAACGATACCCAACGTCTCTGACGCATACATGGGCAAGAAGGCGGCAGGCGGAAATTATGTCTCGGGAGAAGGTCCGTACATCGAGTATATGAAGGCTCCGAACAGCGACAAGGGCTATTATTACCTGTTTGTATCGTATGGCTTCTTCAACTCGAACGGCGGTTACAATATGCGTATTTTCCGCAGCGATAAGCCGGACGGTCCGTTCGTTGACCAGAATGGCAACAGTGCGGTCTATCCATTTGGAGGCGACAACATCCGCGGCAAAACAGGCGAACGCCTCATGAGCAACTATCAGTGGAGCTGCAATCCCAAGCCGTTCAAGGCGCAGGGCCATAACTCCGCCCTCATGGACGCGGACGGCAAGCTCTATGTCATATATCACACCAAATTTGACGATAACTGGGGTGCGCACGAAGTCCGCGTCCACCAGCTCATTATGAACGAAGACGGCTGGATAACCGCCGCTCCCTACGAATACTCCGGCGAGACCCTTTCGGAGGACGGACACGCGATGTCGGCAGTTACAGGCGACTACGACTTCATCTTCCACACCCTCGACCAAAGATTCGAGAACGAAAAGAGTGCAGATGTCGAAAAGCCGCACACTATCACCCTCAACTCTGACGGTACTATCACAGGACACGTTACAGGAACTTGGCTGATGAAGGACGGCACGCCGAATATGACTGTCAGCTTTGGCGGAGTCACATACAAGGGGGCTTTTCTCGTGCAGGCGGACGAATCTGCTGCTCAAACTAAGCGTATGACCTTCACGGCTACAGGAAACAATACCTGCATATGGGGCAGCAAGCGCTCCGCATACAACGCGGCTGAGGACATCGTAAAGCCTGTTGTGATACCGGATGGCAGATACACGCTGAAGAATGTCAACAGCGGACGCTATATCGCAGATAAGAACGGAAACATCGTACAGTCTGAAAAGCAAACGTGGAATATCAAAGGCGTTGGAAATGGCGAATACACCATTTCCGATAAAAACGGAAGGTCTCTCACTGTTGAGAACGCCTCTGCAGAAGATGGTGCAAATGTGCTTCTCGCTGACTATACCGGGGATAAGTCACAGAAGTTCCGGCTGAAGGACAACCACGACGGCTCATATTCCTTCCTGACTCTGTCTTCAAACGGTCTGCGCTGCCTTGACGTATACGAGATAAGCACTGACGACGGCGCAAACATCTGTCAGTGGGAATACTGGAACGGCAGCGGACAACAGTTTATTCTCGAGGAGGCAAAGGAGGTCGAAGGCGATGTCAACGCAGACGGCAGTGTCACAGTTGCTGACCTTGTGCTTATGCAGAAGTATCTGCTCGGAGACAAGTCCGCAGAGCTTGCTGACTGGGAAGCAGGTGACCTCTGCGCAGACGGCAGGATAGATGTGTTTGACATCGTTCTTATGAGACAGGAGCTTATTGCCGAAGAAGGAACTCAGCAGCAGGATGATACTCCGAAGCAGACGTATAGCTATGACCCGGCAAAAAAATACGCACAATATCCTGACAGCTACAAGAACAATATCCAGCAGAAGGGTAAGGTCGTCAAGGAGAACTACAATGGCATAAACGGTAATAATACGCTGAATGTGTACCTGCCCTACGGGTATGACAAGAACAAGCGGTATAACATTTTCTACTTCATGCATGGTATGTGGGATGATGAAAGTTCTCTCTTATATAAGGACAACGGTGAAATGCAGCGAGTTCTTGACAACATGATACAGAATGGCGACATCGAACCAATGATAGTAGTAACTCCCACATTCAACAAGACTGATCCCGAAAATGTGTGGAAGGAGATCCGCCAAAGCGTTATCCCGTTCGTTGAGGGAAAGTATTCGACCTATGCAAATTCTACGTCAGAGGCTGACCTCAAAGCTTCAAGAATGCACAGAGCTTACGGCGGTTTCTCAATGGGAAGCGTTTCTACATGGGCGACATTTGAGAATAGCGTGGATATAATCGGTTATTTCATGCCTCTCAGCGGTGCTCATCACTGGGGTTCGGGCAATGCGGACCCTGCTGCTTTGGCTCGTGCAATTGACAAAGCGGGACTGAAAAAGAACGAGTACTTCATCATGTCCGCAACAGGAACATCGGATTTTGCAGTCGGCAACCTCAGTCCGCAGATAGAGGAAATGAAGAAGCTAAGTCAGTTTGAGTATACCTCAGATTTCTCCAAGGGCAACCTATGGTATATCCTCGTAAACGGTGGCGAGCATGACTGGTTCTATGTGCGTCAGTACATCTATAACTGCCTGCCGTTCTTCTTTCACGAAGGATAAACAATCGCGAAAAAGATGACGGCAGCCTTGTTGTAACTCTTGAATTCAACGGTGACTTCAAGGACCCGAGTACTGCTTGCTTTGAGATTAATGAATAAGTATGAAAATAGCCGCGGGTCTCCCTGCGGCTATAATTTTTGTTTTCTCAGGAGCACAAGTGCAAAAAAGTGACACCGTGTTGCACTTGCAATTATCATTGTGTATATGTATAATGAAAGCAGATCTGCTAAACAAGGAGGTGGTGTTCAATGACCGATCCGGAAATACTTTCATTGATGGATAGCTCGCCTCAGCAGGGTCACAGAGCACTGTTCGAGGAATATTACAGCTATGTATATTCAATAGCTGTAAACATACTCAGAGGATACGGCTCCGCTGAGGACGTAGAGGAATGTGTCGTTGATACTTTCGCTTCCGTCATAAACAATCTCAACGGCGAAGCTCTGAAGCCGTTTATCGGGACCGTCACAAGAAACAAGGCCCTCAATATGAGGAGAGCTCTTGCAGGACATCTCGGAAGAAAAATCTCTATTGACAGTGATGAATTCATTGAACTTCCGTCATCTGAACGTCTGGAGCAGAATATTGAGGATTCCGAAAGAACGACGCTCGTATTGCAGAGAATAAAAGAGCTTGGCGAGCCTGATTCCATTATCATCATACAAAAGTTCTACTATGAACGAAATGCAAAGGAGATAGGCAGACTGATAGGCATGAAACCTGCCGCGGTGCGAATGCGCTGTACAAGAGCGATGAAAAAGCTCAGAAGCCTTCTCGGCGACCTTGATTAAGGAGTGATAATATGAAAAAGAATGATATTTTCAAGCACATAAACGATGAAGATGCAGCAAGGATAGCAGCAGAATATCCTACGGGCGACAAAAAGCAGCGCGATCGACTATTCAGAAAAGTAGAAAGCCGTGTCAGCAGCGGCTTCACAGCAGGTGATGAGGTAAGAGGTGTAGATGCATACCGCCCGAGAATAGCAATGAAAATAGCTTCTGCCGCAGCAGCGGTGGCAGTCGTTGCAGGAGCAGGAGGAGTGGGCTATCAGCTGCTCAGCAGCGTAAGCAGACCGACGGAGAGCAGTATCGGTTCAGATATGGTACAGGCTCAGACAGAAGAAGGCTCAGCAGCCGAAGCAGCAACGGCTTCGGGAGCTATCACAAAAGAAGAGCTGCTTGAAAAGATACACAGCAGGAACTATGAAGCGTATGACCGTATCAATATGAAATACCGTGAGACCATGAACGGCGTGTCATTCATGGACGGTGTTATCAAGAGAGACGGTCTGACCGGAAACGAGTCCGAGATGAAGACATGGACACATACTCCCGAATATTTCAGGGATATGGATGAGGAGACGCTTGCAAGAGACAATACAACTCCTGAGAAGCTTGCAGAATCTTCCACACATAACGAAATGTTCTTTGTAAAGGATATGTTCATTTGTGTGTATGACAATTCAGACGGTGAGAGTCAGGCTCTGTATGAGATCGCAGACCGAAGCACATGGCTTCTCGACCAGCCCACTGCATTCTCAGATACGTATTCCGAGTGCCTTATCAGAGATCGTATCGACCACTTTGATATACAGGAGATCAATGAAAACACCACATTCCTCGGCAGAGACTGCACCGACGTATTTATGACTTATGTCAGCGGTGAGAAAACTGTCAGCGATGCTGCTGTCGGATTACCGATAGTGCCGAGAATGGCACCGGAAGAAGGGTCGGAGACCACATTCGATAAATACTCGGATCAGGAACTCTACCTTACTGTCGACAATGAGACAGGCATTATCCTCAAGGCGAAGCTCATTATCGACGAAGAATACTATGAGGAATTTGAGGTGAATGAGCTTCTGTTTGACGATGACGCTGAGCTCCCCGAGAACGGCGAATACATCAGAAACAGGATCGCCGGATGCGCTCCTGTCAGCGATCCGTCATCTTACGACCTGAGCATTATCGACTGACCTGCTGCTGTGGCAGCTCTTGGCGTACCAACATACTCATCGGCGTCGGATAGCGAGACAACACACAGGATAGGTCCCCGAATGATCCGGGGACCTTCTTTTCATATTTATAAACAATTGAAATCATAATACGGCTTCGATATTACGTGCCGAATATAGGAAGCGGTCGATGTACACAATCGCCTTGCTCTCGTCAACGTGATAAAAAAACAGGTAGTTTCCGACAGGAATAAAACGATAGCTGACCTTAGAAATATGAGGATATACAGGAAATGCAAGCGGTGATGAATCAAGCATTGTTATATTATCCTTGACCTTTTT
>KL370840.1:896708-1273027 GCA_000701945.1 Anaerotruncus sp. MC2020 | reverse complement strand
TTCGCGTCTCAGTTTTTCTGGGACGCGAATTGTTTTTCCGCGCATGAAATCCATTTGTAATGTACAAGTATCATAAAAAGCTAAGCCGCAGGTCTTCCTGCGGCTGTTTTCATACCTATTCATTGATCTCGAAGCACACCGAACTCGAATCCTTCCGATGAATGGTACAGTTCAGACGAAACTGTGTACTCGCTCGACTGCCCCCCCGAAGGCGATGTCACACTAACACACCTGTTTTATGTTTGGCTTGGTGTGTCACGCAAAGGAAAAGCTGCCACATGGTAAATGCTATGTGGCAGCTTTGTATTTATCTAACAGGACCTTGTTCCCGTTGTTCATAGTTCCGAATCCTTCGACGCAGCAGATGACTTCGCTGCATTTTTTCATGACCTCAAGCGCAAGTGCAATATTCTTTTCGCTTATCGGTTCAAAAGCTTTTTCGGATATCAGCACTGACGCAAGACTTTTGGCAACGTTGTATTCAACGTCGTTTTCGTGTATCACTCCTGCTGCAAAGGGTATGCCCTGACGCTGCAAGCGCCTGTAAATCGGTATCCCCGAGCCTCCGCCTCCGATGACGAATACCTGCGGCTCGCCTTGTATGCGAGATGCCTCTGCTGTACCGAACATGGGCTCGAATGTGCCGTTTGTGATGCCGTAAAGAGTGCTTATATAGTCTCCGCTGAATATCTCCTCGGGAGTTCCAAGCCTGTCTGCTTTGCCGTCCTTTATGCAGAGTATCTTGTCGGAGAACCGCTGCGCAAGGTCGAGTTCGTGCAGAGTCTGCACAACGGCGATATTCCTGCTGCGGACAAGCTCCTTCAGTATCCCGAGCAGCCGCAGCTTGTTGTTGATATCAAGAAAGGAGGTCGGCTCGTCAAGTATGAGCACGTCGGTCTGCTGTGCTATCGCCCGCGCAAGCATGACCGTCTGCCGCTGTCCGTCGCTGATACACCGCATATCCGTATCTGCAAGTCCGACTGTCCCCGTAAGCTCCATGGCCTTCCTGACTATCCGCCTGTCATCCGCCGAAAGCAGTCCGAGTCTGCCTGTGTATGGATAACGACCTGTTGAGACAACATCCTCGCAGGTCATTTTTACTGCTGTTATCCTCTCTGTCAGGCATACTGACAGAGCTTTTGCGATGTCGTGACCGCTCATCGCTGATATGTCAGAACCGTTTATCCTCGCGCCTCCCGATATGTAAGGAAGCTGCGCTGCTATGGTTTTCAGAATAGTGGATTTTCCTGCGCCGTTAGGTCCGATAATGGTCAGTATCTCGCCTCTGCTGACTTCAAATCCAAGTCCGCTCACGACCACCTTTTTGCCGTATCCAACGGAAAGCTCCGCTGCGCTGACTATCGCTCCGCCCATTCAGACACTCCCTTTCTGATTCCTTTTTCCAAGCATTGCAGCAATGACTACAGGCGCTCCGAAAACGGCTGTGATAGTGCTGATGCTCAGCTCTACAGGAGCAAAAAGCATTCTTGCGATAAGGTCGCAGACCAGACAGAACGCTGCTCCTCCGATGAATGAGGCGGGTATCACTACTATGGGCTTTGCTGTGCCGAATGCCGACCTAACAAGATGCGGAACGGCTATGCCCACGAATGAAACAGGTCCCGCAAATGCCGTAACACAGGCGGAAAGTACGCTCGACAACAGTATGAGCGCCAGCCTGAAAAGTCGGATATCCACACCCATGTTTTTGGCATAGCTCTCTCCGAGCTGATATGCGCTCATGGGCTTTGACAGCAGGAAAGCTGCCGCAAATGCTGTGAGCACTGCGGCTGCGATGACCTTGACGTTATCGCTGCTGATACCTGAAAAGCTGCCTTGCGACCAGTTGTGAAGGTTCACGATATTTGCGTCGTCGGCAAAGGTCACGACGAGTTCTGTGACCGCCGAGCATATGTAGCCTATCATCACTCCCGCGATGATGAGCTGCGCCATGTTCTTCACCTTGCCCGAAAGGAGAAGTATCGCGCCCATTGAGAGCAGTGAGCCCGCAAACGCCGCTGCTATCATCGAGGCTGAGCTCATCATTATGCCGTGCTGCATGGTGAACATCATCGCCAGCGCGACCGTCAGCTTCGCTCCCGAGGAGATGCCGAGGACGTAAGGTCCTGCTATCGGGTTGTTGAAGAAGCTTTGCAGCAGAAATCCCGACACAGCAAGCGCTCCGCCGAGAAGTGCCGCGGCAAAAGCACGCGGGAGACGTATGTCCCTGACAATTGTATTTGCGGCGCTGTCGGAGCTTTCAGTCAGCGCTTTGAGAACGTCGGAAACTGTGAGGTCTGTTGTCCCGCTGATGAGCTCGAGAACGAAAAAAGCGGCGGCGAGGACTGCAAGTGCGGCAAAGCATAGCGTCCAGCGTATAGCCCTGTTTTTACTCATACTTTCACCTCATTTGAGCTTGTGAAGATAGGTCAGCTCCGTTTCGTCAGCGCTGTCGGTGAGGACGGCGCTGAGGTCGTATATCATATCCGCGGCGCCTGTGGTCTGCTGGAACATATTCTGTCCCGTACACCACACATCGCCCGACTTAACGGCTTTGAAGTCCGCGAGAACTCCGCATTTGCCGATAAGCTGTTCAATGCTGTCGAGCTCGCCGTCAATGGTGCTGTTGTATATCAGGATATCCGCGTCGCGCGCGATATCGTAGAAGGTCTCGGTCTGAATATTCATCGTCGAGAGCGCATTGTCGTCCACGCTGAGGGCGTCCGCAGTGAAAATGTAGCGTCCGCCCGCGAGCTCTATCATCTTCGAGACGTAGTCGGCAGGCTTGCGGATATTCACGTATCCGTTCGACGTGATATAGAAGAAGGCTGCGGTTTTTCGCTCGCTTTCAGGAATGTCCGCAACTTTTAGCTCCTCGAACGCCTTCGTTTTCTCGCTGAAAACAGCCTCGGCAGCAGCGCTGTCTCCCGTCAGCAGTCCGTAAAGCTTTATCCATTCCATGCGCCCGAGCGGGTGAGTTTCGTAGCTCGAGCGCTCTACGATAACGGGTATACCGAGCGATTCGAGCTGCTCCCTGACCTCGGGGGTGTGGTATATCATCGTCGATTCGACCGCAAGTCCGCAGTTCTCCGTGAGAAGATATTCGTAGTCGGGCGAACTGTACTTGCCGATGAATTCTATGTCGCCCGAGGCAACTGCGTCATGGATATGCGGCAGGCTCCAGCTGTTCGCAGCGGTGGAGGTCATCGTGACGTCATTCAGCCTGCCGATGCCGTCAAATAAGTCCATAGCGGAGCTCGCCGCAACGTAGATGTTCTCAACAGGCTGCTGTATAACTGTCATTCCTGTGGTATCGGCGGGGACTTCTGTGCCCGCAGGAACAACAAGAAAGCGGTCGTCTCCGATAGTCACCACCGAGCAGCCGTTCTCGCAGTAGTCAACGCTGAATTGCTCCGCGTATCTAAGCTCCATGCTGCCGATGATATCAAGCTCTGCGCGCTCTTCCTGCCTGCCGCAGGAGGTCACAAGCAGAAGCCCGACGGCGGCAAGCGGTATCAGTCGCTTTATTCGCATTTCTTTATCGTTGTGGAGTCGAAAGTGAGTGTGTAGTCTATCATGTGCGGAGTGCTCATTGCAGTAGTGTTCGCACTGACGGGCATTTTGTAGTCGAAGCCGATAACAGGTATCTCGAATACGGAATGACCGTCGGTAACGGTCGGCGTGAATTCAAGCTCCTGTACGACCATTTTGTCGTATTTGTCGCTGCTCCATCTTACCTTTGCAAGTGCCTTGCCGCCCTTTATCGTGAGTGCGGTCGGGGACTCTATCGACGCTTTTCCCGAGCCGCCGTCGAGCTTGACATCAACAGTGTACTCGCCGTCCTCGAGACCGAGAGAGGAGACTGTCGCGTATCTCAGCTCCTTGAATGCCGTGTCGGGGAGCGAATCTGCGCGGAATACGAGCGTGCGTCCGTACCACTCCTGCTTCTTTGCGCTGAGAGCCGCGCACTGTATCTCCTTGTCGAGAGCCTCGACAGGAACGTTGAACACGGACTGTCCGCTCGCGTTTTCGGTATACTTTATAGTTCCTGCTGCGGACTTTGCCTCGTCCTCAGTACCCATATAGAGAGCGTCGTAGGACTTGCTGTCGATGATGATATCGGCGGTCATGCCGTCCTCTCCGACGTGCAGTATGCAGTTCGCTATCTTGAACATGGACGAGCTCGAATCCACGGAAATGTAGTAGTTTCCGATGTTAAGAGCGTCAGCCTTTACCTCGGTCATGCCCTCGTAGCCGACCTCGTTCTGCGGAGCAGTAGCGTGCTCTGTGGTGACAGCAGTTTCAGCTTCCGTGGAGGCTTCAGCAGCCGCAGCGGTGGTCGCAGCCTGAGTTGTGCTCTGTTCGGACGATGAGCTGTCAGCTCCGCAGGAGGCGAGCGCAATTGCGGTCAACAGTGAAAGTGCGATGATTGTCTTTTTCATATTATACCTCTTATATCAAAATCGGGCAGCCTGAACTGCCCGATATATTTATCTTACTTTAAGGAGTCGATTGCCTTCTGGGCGTGCTCGACGTATATCTTCCTTATCTCTTCGTTCTCGCCGAGACCTCTGAGCAGGCACTCTACTTCGAAGCCCTCTGCTGCAAAAGCAGACTTCCATGAATCCTCGTCGTCGCCTGCCATGTCGTTGTTTGCGTGGTCGCCTGCAACTACCATGAGAGGCTCGAGAACTACCTTCTCGTATCCGCCTGCCTTCACCTTTTCGATAACGTCGTCAAGGGAGGGCTCAGCCTCTACTGTGCCGATGAAGTAGTTCGTGTGACCGTCCGCTGTGAGCATATCCTGCATCTTTGCGTATACCGCATTTGAAGCGTGCTCCGTGCCGTGACCCATGAAGCAGACAGCGGTCTTGCCGTCATCATACTCCTTAGTCCAGTCAACGATAGCGTTCTCAACGCGCTTGAAGTCGTCGTCGCTTGTGAGGAGCGGCTCGCCGATAACTACCTTGTCGAATGCGTCGGAGTAGCTTGCGACCTTGCTGCTGAGCTCGTCGTACTCAATGCCGTTCATCAGGTGAGTGGGCTGAACTATGAGGTTCTTTACGCCATTGTCAACGGCTCTCTTGAGGGATTCGTCTATGTCGTCGATGTGGATGCCGTCGCGGCGCTCAACGTGGTCGATGACGATGTTAGCTGTGAATCCGCGGCGAACTGAGTAGTCGGGAAATGCCTTCTCGAGCGAGTCCTCGATAGCTCCGATAGTCAGGCGGCGGCTGTCGTTGAAGCTCGTTCCGAAGCTGAGCACGAGCAGCTCGTTGTCGCCTATCTCGTCCTGATTGCGGACGTTGTCGAGTGAGGCGTCGCCTGTATCGTAGTTCTCCTCGTCCTCTTCTTCCGCAGCCTCAGTGGAGGTCGGTTCAGTTGTGATGACCTCGAGCGAGGCTGATGTCGTCGGAGCTGTTGTTGCCTCCGATGAGCTCTCGGAGGTGCTGTCTCCGCAGGCTGTGAAAGCAGCGGTGATGCAGCTGAGTCCTATAAGTAATGCGATTGTTTTTTTCATGATGATCTTCCTTTCTGAGAAAGGCTTGACCGCATAACAAAAAAACCCTCCGCGCAGGCAGAAGGCATTGCAAACAGACTCTCCGCTGAGAGCCTGAAAAACAGTACGATCAATACCTCGTGACCTTGACCTTTCGGTCATGTACCAACAAAACGGCAGGTTTCCTGACTTATGCATCATCGCGGTATACAGCCTTCCCAATCGCTCAGTGACATCATCGTATACAGCTCCGCAATTACAGTGACGAGATCGTGCAGGAGCTTCACCTGCTTCCCTTTTACCCTCCTGCCTGCCGAAGTATCGGCGTAGGAGGCACCGCTTGCTTTATTAAATTGTGTTCATGAACATGAATAATTATATCAGAATGTCCCGAAAAATGCAAGTATTCGGTAAAAAATATACGTTAGATACAATTATCTTTCACTTTTTATACCCTTTTTGTTCGTCAAGCATATAAAGCAATGCGTTGCATATCGCTGCCGCTACATTGCTCCCGCCCTTGCGTCCGCGGGCAACTATACACGGTATCCCCGATGCTATGAGCATCTCCTTCGACTGCACGACGTTCACAAAGCCTACAGGTGCGCCTATGACGAATTCGGGAACGAAGTCTCCCGCGGTGATGTGCTCGCAAAGCCGCACAAGAGCCGTCGGTGCATTTCCTACGGCATATATGACAGGTCTGCCAAGAAGCGCGGCTTTGTCCACCGAAGCCGTCGCACGCGTTGTGCCGTTGAGCTTGGCGGTCTCCGCGACGTCAGCGTCAGCCATGAAGCACATACACTCGCAGCCGTGACGTGCAAGTGCAGCCTTGTTTATGCCCGCCTTTGCCATATTCGTATCCGTGACTATGACGGCTCCGCTGTCGAGGGTCTCAAGTGCCTTTTCAATGATACCCTCCGAAAAATAGAGGCTTTCCGCGTAGTCGAAATCGGCAGTAGTATGTATCGCGCGAATGACTACGGGCTTTATCCTTTCGGGTATTTCCGCTTCAAGCTCGCTCTCGATTATTTCAAAGCTGCGCTTTTCGATGTCCGCAGGCAGCACATATTCCAACTTCATACGCCCTCCTCAATGATGCGGTATATCAGCTCCATGTCAAGAGCTTTTCTCACTCCGTCGGCGAGCAGGTCGAGCTGTGATTCCCTGTATTCTCGCCTGTCAACAACGCTTCCGCTGTAGGTCAGCCCCTTACGCTTATACAGTGCCCTGACGAGCCTGCCCGATACGTCCGCGCTGTCAAAAATGCCGTGTATATAGCAGCCTGCCGCGTTCCCGCTGAAGCTGCCTCCGCAGTCGGTCAGCTCCGCTCCATTGTTTTCGGTCACGCCCATGTGGACTTCGTAGCCGTAGAATCCCGCGCCTGACAAAAAGTCGAAAGCTCCCTGTATATCGCGAAATTTGCCGCTTGTTTGTGTCTGACGCTTCTCAGCTCCGAAAATAGTGCCGCACGGAAGCAGTCCGAGTCCCTCGATACTTCCGCCGCATTCGCAGCAGTCAGGGTCGGAGATAGTACTGCCCATTATCTGATAGCCGCCGCATATGCCGAATATCGGGATATCGGCCTTATTGCAGCGCTTTACGGCTTCTGCAAGTCCTGTTTCTCTGAGCCATTTCATATCTGAAATGGTACTTTTCGTGCCAGGAATCAGTATCAAATCAGGCTGACCAAGCTCGCTTTCTCTTGTTACGTACCGCACCGAAACTCCGTCATACTGCGAGAAAACATCAAAATCTGTGAAATTCGATATCTTCGGCAGACGTATAACGGCGATGTCGATAATGCAGCGTGAAGTCCTTGATGTCAGCTTATCGGAAAGGCTGTCCTCGTCCTCAAGGTCGCAGTCGAGGCAGGGGACAACTCCCGCTACGATTTTCTGCGAGCGCTTTTCGAGTATTTCTATGCCGTCTCGAAACAGCGATATATCGCCGCGGAACTTGTTCACTACAAGCCCCTTGACCTTGTCGCGCTCACTGCTTTCGAGCAGGCTGAGAGTCCCGATGAGCTGTGCAAAAATGCCCCCGCGGTCGATGTCTCCGACAAGCAGAACGGGCGATTTTACGAGCTCCGCGAGCCCCATGTTCACGATGTCGTCAGCTTTGAGATTCAGCTCCACGGGGCTTCCTGCGCCCTCGATAACGATGATATCGTGCTCTGACGCAAGTTGTTCATATGCTGAAAGAATGTCGGGGACAAGCTCCTTTTTGCGGCGGAAATATTCAGCCGCACGCATATTCCCGCGCGCCTTGCCGTTGACGATGACCTGCGAGCCAACGTCCGTGGTCGGCTTCAATAGTATGGGGTTCATCAGCGCTGATGGCTCAAGTCCTGCTGCTTCCGCCTGTAAAGCCTGCGCCCTGCCTATTTCAAGTCCGTCGGGGGTGATGAACGAATTAAGCGCCATATTCTGGGATTTGAACGGCGCAACAGAGTACCCGTCCTGTCTGAAAATGCGGCACAGGGCTGCTGTAAGAAAGCTCTTTCCGA
This sequence comes from Anaerotruncus sp. MC2020, assembly GCA_000701945.1. Classification (GTDB taxonomy): domain Bacteria; phylum Bacillota; class Clostridia; order Oscillospirales; family Ruminococcaceae; genus Ruminococcus; species Ruminococcus flavefaciens_B. The sequence goes on along the minus strand of KL370840.1, from coordinate 1,265,018 downwards.
CGTTCGACATCGTGCCTTGAAGCATTATGCTTTTAGCCATTTATACACCTCCCGAGTGAGTCAAGAAGCCTTACGTTTTCATCGTGTGTGCGGACTGATATACGGTAGTATCCGTCCGACAAACCGTTGAAATTGCTGCAATCGCGGATAAGGATACCCTCCGAAAGCATTTTTTCCGCAAGTCCTGCGGTACTCTTGAAAAGCAGAAAGTTGGCAGCCGACGGACAGATAACCACTCCGAGTGAGCTCAGCTCCGCCGTGAGAAACTCCCTCTCTGCCGCAATGAGTGAAATCGTTCGGCGGACATAGTCGTCCTCGGCAAGCGCGGCGATACCTGCTGCTTGTGCGAGTGCGGAAACGCTCCAGAACTGACCGCTGTTTTGAATTCGCTCCGCAGCGGCAGAGCTCCCGCAAACAACGTATCCAAGCCGTATTCCTGCCATTGCATAGAGCTTGGTGAAGGCTTTGAGAATAATGCTGCTTTCATTCATGCAACGCCTCAGACTGAAAGCTGCGCCGTCCTGAACGAAGCCGAGAAAGCACTCGTCGCAAACAAGTATAGTGTTCCTTTCGCGGCACTTGTCAGCAAGCTTTTTCAGGATATCTGCCGTTATGAGCTTTCCGGTGGGATTGTTCGGCGTGCAAACAAAGCAGATGTCATAGTTTTCGTCAAGCTCTTCAATGAAGCTGTCCGTCATTGTGAAGCCGCTGCTCTTGGTGAGTATGTGCTCGCGTATTTCGCAGCCGACCTCTTCGAGCGCTTTCCTGTATTCGCTGAATGTTGGGGCGCATATAAGAGCTCTGCGCGGTCTCAGAGCGTGTACGATGCGGAATATAAGGTCATCTGCTCCGCTGCCGCATACGATATTCTCAGCAGGCATTTTTTCGTGTATTGCAAGCCTGCTGCGGAGTTCCGCGCAGTACGGGTCGGGATATTTTTCAATGCTGCCAAGATTGTCCCTGACAGCGACCTTCACGCTCTCAGGCACTCCGAGAGGATTGATATTCGCCGAAAAATCAAGGATATTTTCAATCTGTGAAATGTTTCCGCCATGCTCATGCGTCATAGAATACCTCCGATTATCACACACCTTGCGGCGGCTGAGATTACGAGCATCAGCACCGATGCAGCATACATCAGTCGGTTCGCACGCCTGATATCCTCAGCTTCAATAGGTCTGTCATCATCGCCGATATACGGCTTTTTGTGGAGCTTTCCGAAGTACCATGCGTCACCTGCGAGTCTCACGTGCAGCGCTCCCGCACACGCGGATTCTGTCTGCGCGGAGTTGGGGCTGGCGTGTTTCCTGCGGTCGCGTCTCCATATGCGGAGAGCGTTTCTGCCGTCAAGTCCGACTACAGGAGCAGCCGCAGACATGAGAAGCGCGGTCAGCCTTGACGGAATGTAGTTCAGAACATCGTCCAGCTTAGCCGCAAATCTGCCTATATCGGCGTATTTCTCGTCTATGTAGCCTATCATCGAATCCATTGTGTTCACGGATTTGTAGAAGAAAGCTCCAACTGCGCCGCCAAGTCCCATATAGAAAAGGGGAGCCGTTACGCCGTCGGAGGTGTTCTCGGCTACCGTTTCCACAGCCGCTCGGATTATCCCGTCGCGGTCAAGGACAGCCGTATCGCGTCCGACTATCATCGAAACAGCTTTGCGCGCTTCTTCGGTGTCTCCTGCTTTGGCGGCTTTGCACACCTTCATGCTCTCCTTGCATAGACAACGCGCCGCGAGCATATAGCAGCAGAGCACTGACTCAGCCGCCGCGCCGAGCAAAATGTGTATACGGTAGCATACGAGCAGCAGGGCGAGCGGCAGAGCCGTCGAAACGGCGATAACAGACAGCGCAAGAAGCGTACCGCCAAGCCGCAGGTTTTTAAAATGCTTCCGAACCGCCTTTTCATATGCGGCAATCAGCCTTCCTATGAGCTTTATCGGGTGGGGGATATTGTACGGGTCGCCGATAATGCAGTCAAAAAGGAAGCCAAGGACTATTGGAATTGCGGGTATCAGATGTTTCATATTCTCTCCAAAATGTGAAGCTCGGAGCCGTTCCAATTGCAGACATATCCGCGTCCGTTGTCGCAGTGCCAGTCAAAATAATCCCTGTGCGGAACGGCATATTTTTCAAGTATTGACATTATCGTTCCTCCGTGGATGACAAGCGCGAGCGACTGCGAATCGCTGTATCGGCTGACGAGCATATCAAATGCGGCAGTGCATCGCTCGCGGAAATCCTGCGGGGATTCACCGTTCGGGAAAGGCAGTGTGCCTCCGCTGTCTATCCACTTCTGATAATCGAGGCCTCCCGTGAGCTCGATATAGTTTTTTCCCTCGAAATCGCCAAAATCGCATTCGCGAAAAGCTCCTTCGAGGACTATACTCTGCTGAGGAAAAAGCATTTCGGCAGTCTCGGTACAGCGCTTCATGGGACTGCATACAAGCGTTTCGCACCGAGGTATAGCCAGATTTTTCAGCTGAACGATACCCTCGAGGCAGAGCGGCTCATCAGTCGAGCCAATGTATCGCTTTTCGAGATTTCCTGCGGTGAGTCCGTGACGAATGAACACTATCCTCATTTTTGCTCACCCTTGATAAACGTCGGTATACCGCAGACTATGCGTATCACCTTTTCCGAGCGTGAGGCGATGATGCAGCCGCAGCGTCCGACATTCTCGCGCCATGTGCGCTCGCTTTTTTCCATGGGGATTATGCCGCTGCCTACCTCGTTCATTATTATGACAGCGGAGCTGTTGCGGCGGCAGAGCTCCTCGGTAAAGCTGATGCAGTCCTCACCGAGACGGCGAACAAATTCGTGATAATCCGTGATGCAGCGGGCTTTCAGTGCGTCCTCGGGAGTGCAGCTTTTTCCGTCTGTGATCTCGTTTTCATGAATGCCGCAATTCTGCATAGCATAGGCAGTTTTGCCCTGATATGCTCCGCCTGTTATCATAACCATAGCTGCATTATCCTCCCTGAAAAAACTATTGCCGCCAGTATGAATATCTCGCACATTTGCAGGAACCAGCCGCACAGGTCGCCTGTAACTCCGCCAAAATCGCGGTATGATGTGAATCTGTGACAGATGAAGACGAACAACGCGGCAAGTCCTGCTGTGACGCCTTGGACAGGCAGTATCGCTGCCATTGCCGAGACGCTTGCAATAATGAAAAATACTTCCATTGCAATGGTTATGCCCCTGTGTGCGGGATGTACAAAGCTCTGCAATGTGCCGCTTTTCTTTGCAGTTTTGAACGTCACGGCGCTGAGTCCGCTGAGAGCGCGGGATAACACGTATCCGACGGATATCAAAGCAGTCGTCCGCAAAGAATCGACCTGCGAAAAAAGCGCTGTCTGAATGATGAAGTAAAGGCAGAGCTTTATCACTGCGAACGAGCCGATGTGAGGGTCGGACATTATCTCAAGGCGCTTTGCTTTGTCAGCACACGAGGCTCTTGCGTCGCATACATCGCAGAAGCCATCAAGATGTATCCCTCCCGTTACGAGGACGGGAATGAAAACAGCTCCCGCCGCAAACAGGAATTGTCCTGTATCAAGCGCATTGCACGCAAAGCGCCAGAGAATGAGCAGCGCGCCGATAACGGCTCCGACAAGGGGGAAGAATCCCAGAGCATAGCGGCGGTTCTCCTCCTTCCATTCCACCTTCGGAGCAGGTATCCGCGAGTACATCAGAAACGCCGAAAACAGTGACCTCAGCATGGCATTTCTCCTTTCAGCACGAGCGGTATTCCGTAGACACACTCGATTACATTGTCGGCAAATTCGGCTATCTGTCGGTTTATTCCGCCAAGCGTGCGGATGTATGCGGCGGTTCCATCGGGATAGGCAGCACCGTCGCTGCCGACCTGATTCGTAACGATGACTAACTCGGAAGCGCTGTCCGCAAGAGAGCGTATACCGCTGACTATCTTATCAGTCGGCGAGGCGATCCCTTCGCCCGCGAACATCTCGTTCGCGCAGAGATTCCCCATGCATTCAAGCAGAACGGCACAGCCGCCAGGCAGCTCGATATCGCCTATATCAGTATATTTCTCGACTGTCTCAAAGCCTTTTCCCTCACGCATTTTCCGATGACGTTCAATGGCTTCAAGTGCGTCGGTGCCAAAGGGCTGCATGGTCGCTATGTATATCTTCCTGCCGCGGAAGCTGTCGAGTATGCGCTCCGCAAAGCTCGATTTACCGCACTTTGAACCGCCTGTTACAAGAGTTGTCATTTCAGTTCGGCATACCTTTCTATATTCGTTTCATCAAATCTGTGAGAATTGTTATAAAGCGCAAGTGCCGCGTCAAGAAGCGGGAGAAGCAGCGCTCCGCCCGTGCCTTCGCCAAGCCGCAGACCTGCATCTATGGGAGCCTTCAGTCCGCAGTATGCAAGGAGTCCCTCGCCGGCAGGCTCGCCAGAGCAATGGCTCGCAAGCATATACTCTCTGCACAATGGCTGCACTGCGCAGGCAACAGCTGCCGCTGCTGCCGATATAACGCCGTCTACTACCACAGGTACGTGGTAATATGCGCCGCCGAGAAAAAGTCCGGTCATCGCTGCTATCTCAGCTCCGCCGATTTTTTGCAGAAGCTCCAGCGGTCTGTCCTTGTCGGGCTTGTTTACTGCAACAGCACGTTCAACGGCTGCTGTTTTTTTGCGCAGTCCGTCGCTTGAAAGTCCCGCACCTCTGCCTGTGACAGCCTCAGGCGGAAGTCCGAGCAGCACTGATGCTATCGCGGCAGTCGGGGTAGTATTCCCTATGCCCATTTCTCCCGTAACTATGAGCTTTACACCGCTTCTGCAAAGGTCGCCTGCCATGTCCATGCCCGTACATATCGCGCGGCTTGTCTGAGCGGCAGTCATTGCAGCTTCGGCAGCGATATTCTTCGTGCCGTAAACTGCCTTTCGCTTTACCAGCCTTTCGCACCTGACATCTGCCGCGATACCCACATCTGCCGCGATAACATCAGCATTGCAGGCAGCCGCAACAGCGTTGATATTTGAGCGCCCCTCCGCGATAGCCCTTGCGCATTCCGCTGTGACCTCCTGTCCGCACTGAGTAACGCCCTCGCGGACAACGCCGTGGTCTCCGCACATAACGACAACCGTCCGCTTGGAGATATCGACGGCGGGAGTTCCCTGAACAGCGGCTATTTTCTGTACCATTTCCTCGAGCAGTCCAAAGCTGCCGAGCGGCTTGGCAATGCTGTCCCACCGCTCCTTTGCCGCGATATATGCGGATCTTTCGGGAGCTGATATCTTTTTTATCCTATCCATTTTTGACTCCGTGATATATGCATTTTTCTACAAAACGTGCGGCTGCCTTAACATCAGAATAGAAGTAAATATGCGGAAATCCTGCATATAGTGTTTCGTTCGAATGGCAGCATTTCCACGTTCTGCCGTCAGCTTTTTCAGCGGTGAGATCCTCCCCGCAGCTCGTGCTTTCCCAGTAGTGGAACTCATGTGCGAGTATGCTCGAGCCTGCGTTGCAAAGAAGAGCGTCAGAAGCTGTTTTCAGCGTGAGATAGCCGAATCTTTGCAGCCTTTCGGTCGGGAAAGCTCGTCCGTCTATCACTCCTGCCATCGGGTACGAAGCGCCGTTCCCGTCAGCAAGCTCGTCGTGCAGGTACATGAATCCGCCGCACTCGGCAATGGTCGGCAAACCTGCTGAGATACGCCGCTTTATGTCAGCAAGCATGGACTTGTTAGTGGACAATTCCTCTGCGTACAACTCGGGATAGCCTCCGCACAGGATAAGTCCGTCAGATTCGGGGACAGCCTTATCAGTGAGCGGCGAGAAATACTCTATCCGACAGCCCATTTTTTCAAGCAGGTCGATATTCTCCTGATAGATGAAGCAGAACGCTCTGTCCCTTGCGACCGCTATGATTGGCGCATCTGAAAAGCACGGTATATCTGTATGCTTGTGCTCGGGAAGAGGGCGCTCGCCGCTCTCGATGAGCTCGTCTATGCAGATGTACTTCTCGGCAAGCTCTCCGAGTCTGCCGAGCTTTGTATGGATATCGGCTATCTCGTCGGCGGTCACAAGTCCGAGGTGACGGCTGTCTATCGTTATATCGCTTTTGGGCAGACAGCCGCAGTATCTCGTCCCGAGCCGTCTGCACAGCTCCTGAACGAACGGTATCATCTTTTCAGGCAGGCGATTGAAAATGAAGCCAATGATGTTGTTCTTTTGATAGTGCAGGAATCCGCTCATCACCGCGCCTATCGAGTCGCTCATGCCCTTGCAGTCGATAATTATGACCGCTGGAGTTTCAGTTATCTCCGAAACAGAATCCGCACTTCCGCGACCGCCGTCATAAAAGCCCATGACTCCCTCGATGACAGCGATATCAGCAACGCTGCCGTACTCGCCGAGCAAGCTCAGCAGTGTATCATCATCGCAGAAAAAGCTATCAAGATTGTGTGAGGCGACGCCTATCGCCTTCCTGTGGAACATGGGGTCAATGTAGTCGGGACCGCACTTGAATGCAGCAACGTTTAAGCCGCGCCTTTTCAGTGCGGAAAGAACTGCGAGGGTCACTGTTGTTTTCCCGCAGCCGCTGTGAGTCCCGCCGATAAGTATACGTCTCATGAGAGCCTCCCGCTGATAATGAAAACAGGATTCTGAGCTTGCAGCATAGTGTGCGTACCGAGCTTTTTTGTGCGCGCGACGGATATCTGAGATATCTCAGCGGCTGCTCCGAACCGCTCAAAGCTGCTTACTGCATCATTCAGAGTTTCGAGCGACACGGCTGTTACGACGATGTCCGCAGCAGGATTTTTGGCGTATATAGCGTCGAATATCCTGTTCAGCTCACCGCTGCTCCCGCCGATAAAAACTGCATCGGGAGCAGCCGCATCCTCGAGGACCTCGGGGCAGCTTCCCTCCCTGACGATGATGTTGTCGCAGCCGTGCAAACGCGCATTTTCAGCGGTGAGTCCGACTGCTTTAGGGTTTTTGTCAAAAGCGAAAACAGTACCGTCAGGGCAGCGGAAAGCTGCCTCGACAGATAATGAGCCCGTTCCGCAGCCGACATCCCATACTACGGAATCGGTATGTATACCAAGCCTTGAAACGGCTATACAGCGCACTTCAGCCTTTGTCATAGGTACGTTCCCGCGGTGAAAGCTGTCATCGCTCATCGCTGACGGTATGTGCTTTAATGCGCTTGTGTTTTCGGTTATCATCACAGCGAGCCCGACAGGCGTCGAATCAACGAATTCACGGGCTTTTTCGCTTGTGATGGCTTCGGTATCGTAGCCGAGCTCAGCGCCGATGTGTACGGTCACGTCGGACAGCCCGAAGCTGCAAAGCGCGCGGCAGACATCAGCAGCAGTCACGTCTCCGCCGAGCAGAAAAAAGCAGCGTTCATTCAGTCTGACATTCACCGCGATATTCGATTTTTTCCCGTGAAGGCTGACAAACTTCATATCCTCATATGTGATGCCGAGTCTGCTGCAAAAGTAAGAAACCGAGGAAATGCCCGATATTACGCGCACATCGTGTGCACCGAGCAGAGGGAGCAGCTTCCTCGCTCCGCTGAAAAAGCCGCAGTCTCCCGACATCAGAACTGCCGCGGTCCCATAGCTGCATGAGCCGAGTTTATCAGCTATATCCTGTGGTATATAGCTTGTGAACAGTTCTTTCCCCATACTTTGGAAGGGCAGCAGCATACGCTCCGCACCTATCAGCAGCTCCGCCTCGTCAATGGCTTTTTCAGCCTTCTTCGTGAGCGTATTTTTGCCGTTCATGCCTGTTCCGACGATATAGACCTTCATTTTCTCCGTTCCTTTTCAATTATTTCAAGTATTTCATCAAAGCTGAAGCCGTCTTCTGACGGTCTGACGAGAGTGACGAGCTCGGCTCCGCAAGCTCGCGCAGCTTTGACCTTCTCGAGATATCCGCCTGTTTCACCGCATTCCTTTGTTATAAGTATAGTCGCCTTGCTTTTTTTCAGATGTGCAGCATTCTGTTCTGCGGTGAAAGGTCCCTTGTCCTGTATGACCTTCGACATATCATAACCAAGCGTGCGGCAGAGCTCCGTTATTTCATCGGACGGGAGAACTCTTATCCACAGTCTGTCTGCAAAATCTCTGACTTTCGTCAGCGCCCCGAGGGATTTGCTGCCGAGAGTGCTGAGTACAGCATCATCGCTCAGATTGAGTTCATCAACAAGCTCTGCCATGTCCGACACTGTTTTACCGACGGTCTCTGAGCTCGTTCTTTTCAGCCTGAGATATTTGGTGTCCGCGTTAGTACACGCATCGCGGATATTCTTTGTTGCTTCAACCGCATAGGGATGTGTGGCGTCGATGACAGCCGAATATCCGCCTCGGATAAGCTCCGTCATCTGCTCGGCGCCGAGCCTCCCGCAGAGCACGCTGATACCCTCGGGCAGGAGCGAAGCTCCGTACTCAGTCGCGACCGAAACATCGGCATCGAGCCCGTTTTCAGCGCAGTATTCAGCGAGCCTTCGCCCCTCGGTAGTGCCTCCGAAAATAAGCAGCTTAAACATCTCTGTATCCCCTCGGAGTGACCATTTTGCCGCCTGTTATCTTCGTTTCCGAGTTTCCGATGTAGACGGTCGTGAACATATCGACAGGCGTATCGCGGAGCTCCGCAAGAGTGAGGATACGGCTCTCCTGACCGTCGCGTCCGATGTTCCTGACATATCCGCAGACCGTCTCGGCGGAGCGGTGTTCAAGTATGATGTCACAGGCTTTTTGCAGATGATCGGCACGCTTTTTTGAGGACGGATTGTACAGGACTATCACCATATCGCATTCAGCTGCACATTCAAGTCTTTTCCTTATCTTATCGGCAGGAGTGAGCAGATCGGAAAGGCTTATCACTGCAAAGTCATGGGTGAGGGGAGACCCAAGCACGGCTCCGCCGCTGAAAGCTGCTGTTACTCCTGCGACGACCTCTATTTCCGTTTCGGGGTATTTTTCCGACAGCTCATAGGCGAGTCCTGCCATGCCGTAAAGCTGAGGGTCTCCGCTGCAAACGAGCGATACGTTTTTGTCAGAAGCTGCGTTAAGCGCATATTCGACGCGTTCGCGCTCCTGCGTCATACCCGTCGCGGCATACTCCTTATGTGGAAAGATCCTTTTTACAAGCTCGACATATTTCGTGTATCCGACTATCAGTTCGCTGCGTTCAATTGTGTTCTGAGCGGCTATCGTCATTCCTTCGCGGCTGCCTGCCCCTATCCCGACTACGTATAGCATTATATTTGCTTCCTTTCAAAATCAAGCAACAGCGGCTTTTCCGCTGCCGCAACGGTTACTCCGTCAGCAGCTTTTTTTGTGAGGACGAGTCTTCCGCCGCTGCATTTTACGGCACTTCTCTCGCAGACATTGTCAACTCCCGTGACGCTTTTGACAAAGTCTGAAGCAGTGAAATCGCCCTCAGTGTCCGAAAGCTCATCGGGCGTGTATGTGTACAGCTTCAAGCCGTGCTTTTCGCAGAATCCAAGAAGCCCTTCTTCGTCCGATTTCAGGTCTATCGTTGCGACGGCACACACGCGTTCAAGGTCTGTTCCCGCGTTCCCGAGTGCATACGAGACCGCATTTTCTATCGCCTGACAGTCCGTGCCGCGCTTGCAGCCGATACCTATAACTATATTTTTCGGGAGAAGCCGAAGAGTTACAGGAAATGGCTTGATATCGCGCGTCCCGACGTATAATCCTGTGCGGCAGTCGTTGTCCTCGGATACATCGTCAGGGAGGTCAACGTATTCATGCTCGCTGATGAACCCGACTTTTTCGCCGTCGAGTACAGCTGCCGCGACTGCCTTTGCGGCGTCCATATCTGTAATTATCAGTTCGTTTGCAGCAGCAAAGCTGTCGGGAGAAAAATGTCCGCCTATGTCAGTCGCTGTTGTCACGACCGCCTGAGCGCCGATAGCTGCGGCAATGTGCTCTGCGAGCGCATTCGCTCCGCCGATGTGTCCCGAAAGGATCGGGATAACAAACCTCCCGCAGTCGTCGATGACTATCACAGCAGGGTCGCTCGTTTTCGATTTCAGGTGAGGAGCAGCAGCCCGCACAGCTATCCCGCAGGCGCATACAAAAATCAGCGCGTCGTACTCGTCAAAAATATCGGAAACAAGTCCGGCGAGGCTTACGAAGCAACGTGAGCCGGAGTCCGAATGCTTCTGAAAGCAGAAGCGTTCGGAGCTGAAAGCCTTTGCGTTCAGCGCGACCTCTGCTGAGAGCTCTCTGCCTTTTTCGGTCAGTGAAATGATAGCAGCTTTCATTTTGTCGCCTTTCTGTAGCCTGTCTCAAAGTCTGCGGAGTAAAGCCTTGAAAGCGACCGAATATCGCCGAGGAAATCTCCCACCGTGATGAGCGCAGTCTTTGCTATGCCGTTATTTTTCGCGGTTTCAGCAAGAGTGCCGACCGTACAGCGGCACACCTTTTCGTCCGACCACGTTGCCTTGTAAACTATTGCCGCCGGAGTGTCAGCACTGTAACCGCCGCTGATTAGGCGCTCCGAGAGCTCCCCGAGCATACCCGCACTGAGAAATATGACCATAGTAGCATGATGTGCGGCAAGGCTCTCGATGCTCTCTTTTTCGGGGACGGGGGTTCGCCCCGCCATACGGGTGAGAATGACAGTCTGTGATACGTCGGGCAGGGTGTATTCCGCTTTCAGAGCAGCGGCAGCTCCGCAGAAGGAGCTCACTCCCGGACACACATCGTATTCGATGCCGAGCTTGTCAAGCCTGTCCATCTGCTCGCGTATCGCTCCGAAAACACAGGGGTCGCCCGTATGCAGCCTCACAGTCGTTCTGCCGCTGTTTTCTGCCATTTCCATGACATCTATGACCTCGTCGAGCGTCATCGCTGCGCTGTTATGTATCTCGCAATCCGAACGTGCATATCCGAGAAGCTCGGGATTCACAAGCGAGCCCGCATATATGATGACATCGGCAGCTTCAATGAGCGCCTTTCCTCTCAGAGTTATGAGGTCAGCCGCTCCGCTGCCTGCCCCTACAAAATGTACCATTCTATCCCTCCAGAGCTTTTTTCAGTATTTCGTCCGCGTATTCGGTCTTCAGAAGCAGGTCGTTCTTGTATGAGAAAATGACCGCTCCGACTCTCGCCGAGCCCTTCGCTCTCGCCTGCAAATAGCTGTGGATACGCTTGGTCAGGACTTCGAGCACAGCCTGCATCGAGCCTTTCTCATTGAGGATATCAAGCGCCGCATCAGTAGATATACACTCGTTCAGGCTGCACAGGACTGCGTTTTCAACTCCCGCAAGAGCTCCGCAGGCGATGAGAGTTTCCATTCTGCCGTCTGCGTAAGATGAATGAGTATTCATTATGCCCGAGCCGAGCTTGACCATTTTTCCGATATGTCCGTATATGAGGATATCCTCAAACCCGAGCGTCACTCCGATATCAATCGCGTCGCCGATGAAGTTGCTGCACATTACACACTGTTCGTTGAGCTGCGGAAGGTTTTCGGCGATAAAGCGTTCGCTGTAATTTCCGACCGTCAGCAGCAGGACCTTCCTGCCCTCGGCTTTACGTATATTTGCCTCTGTGCGGATAGTCCCGATAAGGGCGGAATCGCTCATCGGCTCAACTATCCCTGTCGTCCCGATTATCGAAATACCGCCGACTATGCCTATCCGCGGATTGAAGGTCTTTTTTGCGAGCTCCTCGCCTGCGGGGACGGAGATGACTACGCGGAAGCCTCCGTGATACTCATGAAGCTCGGCTGTATCCTTCACCGCCTGAGCTATCATCTGCCGCGGGACAGAGTTTATCGCAGCCGCACCGACAGGCTGATCAAGCCCCGCCTTTGTTACCGTGCCGACGCCCTTGCCTCCTTGTATCTCGATGCCTTTTTCGGCAAGTGATACTATTGCGTGTATCTCGGCTCCGTTGGTAATGTCGGGGTCGTCGCCGCTGTCCTTCACGACATAGGCTTCCGAGTGATCGGCTCCGATGGCGGTGATAACTGTCGGTATCTTCAGCCTTACCCCCTTGGGAGTAAGTATCTCGGCAAAAGCTGTTTCCCTGCCTGTGAGCAGTGCCTCCGCGGCAGCCTTGGCAGCCGCAGCAGCACAAGTTCCCGTAGTATAGCCGCAGCGGAGCTTTTTTGTACCGCTGTAAATGTAGTTATCCGCCATTACATCACCCGATTCGTTTAAATATATATTTATTTTATCATATTATGGCAGTTCCGTCAATGATAAAGGATAAAACGGGAGCAATTTTATTTGCAGGAACGTTTTATTTTCAGCAGTCCGCGAGTATGCCGATAAACAGAAGCCGCAGGGCTCTGCGCGGCTGTTGGAAAGCAGAATAAGTACGTACATCTTGTATAAAAGAAGTATATGGCAAAAGTCTTCGCGTTGTATAATTAGTATCAATATTAACCTTTTAGAGTAAAACATATGACATCTTTATTGACAAATATCTTCCTCCGTGTTATACTTTTCTTAGATTTTCGCGGATTCCTGCGTGATACTCCGAGGGAGCGGTTCGGTCTGCCGCACGGGCAGGCATTCTCGCTGATTTCCGCATCACTTGCAGTTCTGTTCTTTATCATTTACAGTAGGAAGAATAAGAACGCCTGGCTGACAACGCCCGCTTGTTTTGGGGAGGTATTATTATGAAACTTGACAGGTTCAGTATAGTTGAGCTGATCGTATATCTTGCTGCAATGGTATTTTTTTCTATTGATATGAGTCCGCCTATACCTGCTGTCGTTAAAGTTGTTATCAATATCATTGTAATTGCAGGACTTATTATTATGTCGGCTTTAATGAGAAAAAAACGAAAGGATAAACAGTCCGTTCCGTTGTACATGATAGTAATAATGGCTGCATCGGCGGTGTTGGGACTTGTTGCTGGCATAATTCTTATCCTTAATGCCTGAGGAGCGTATCACTTCTCTGAGTAATTATAATTCAGGAGGTATTAGTGAAGTCCGAGAAGAAAATCGTTAACGCTTAAAATATGAAAAAACGAATAGCGCCTCTCAAGCATTGAGCCTGAGAGGCGCTTTTTTTGATGTTCTTTTACGCGGTCGGCTTGCTGAGCCTTATATTCGTAATTGCTACCTGATCGCCTGTTATTGCGGCATAGAGCGTTTCGTTGCCGTCGGTTTTCCCGCGTCGCTCTGCTGAACATGATACCGCTGATAATGATGCTTGCGGCAAATGCCGCGATAAGCAGGACTATCATCAGCCATATTATGCTCATGTGACGTTTCGGGCTATTCTGTTTTTGTAAATCAATTTTTTATCCCTCAAAAAGCATTCCGTTTCGTTCATACTTCCGTTTTTATCATGCCAAGGAATGCTGTGCCCTTATGTATCGAGCCTCTGACGCTTCACGAGCTCGGCAAAATAGCCGCCCTTTCCGATGAGCTGCTCGTAGCTGCCCTCCTCTATGACCTCGCCGCTGTCGAGCACGAGTATGCGGTCGCAGTGGCGTATCGTCGAGAGCCTGTGAGCTATCACTATCCTCGTACAGCCCATCTTTTCGAGCGCCTCGCTGACCTGCCTCTGCGTCTTGTTGTCGAGAGCGCTCGTCGCCTCGTCAAACATCAGTATCTTCGGCTTGGGAGCTACCGCACGCGCTATCATCAGGCGCTGCTTCTGACCTCCCGATATGCCGCCCTGACCCTCGGATATTATCGTCTGCATACCCATCGGCATCGCGCGGATGTCGTCGGCTATGCCCGCTATCTCAGCTGCTTCCCACGCGTCGTCGAGCGTGAGGTGCGGGGCTGAGATGACTATATTCGAGAAAATGTCGCCCTGAAACAGTCCTCCGCTCTGAATGACCGAGCCGATGTTGCGTCTGAGCGAGCAGAGGTCGAGGCTGCTGAGGTCCTTGCCGTCGTAGTAAACGGCGCCCTTCTCGGGCTTCTCGAAGCCGAGCAGAAGCCTCATGAGCGTGCTCTTGCCGCAGCCCGTCTTGCCGACAATGGCTACGTATTCGCCCGCCTTTATCTTCAGCGACATATTGTTCACGATGTAGGGCGAGCTCTCGCTATAGCGGAAATACACGTTGTTGAGCTCTATGCCGCCGCTCAGCTTGGTGACTATCTCCTTGTTGTCCGCCGCCTCGGGCTCCGTCTTGAGGAAGGGCTCAGCCATTTCGAGGATAGGACGTATCCTGCCGACCGAGAGCGCTATGCCCGCGAGCGAGCTGAACGCTCCCATTACTGCGCCGTATGCGGCTGTGAATGCGAAGTAGTTCGACTGGTCGATACTGCTCCTCACCGCGAGATAGTACAGCACGATGTTGGATATCAGTCCTATCGCCGTTGTGATGACTGCGTTAACCTTGATGAAGAGCGGGGGAGCGTAGATGAGCTCCGCGCCCTCGGAGTAGAGGTTCAGCCACCGCGAGAAGAAGCGCTTTTCCGCTCCCGCGAGCTTTATCTTCTGCACTCCGCTTATCATCGCGTAGGATATGCCTGATTCCCTGGCGGCGTGCTCCATTTCCTTCTTGCTTATGCGTATCTGTACTGCCGACGATGCGATGCTGAAGACTACCGTTGTCAGTATTATCAGCAGTGACGGTATAACGAGTGCGGGGGCGAAGCTGAATATCTGCGTGATGTACAGCAGTGAGGTCAGCGACGTAAGTCCCGTCTCGACGAACATACCGAGTATGAGCGTACACAGGCTGCTCACCGACTGTGAGCGGCTCGTCAGCTCGCCCGCGCTGTACTGCCTGAAAAAGTTGGCGGGAAGGCTCATCACCCTCATCATCATCGCGGACTGTACGCCGAGGCTCGTCTTGGTCTGGAGCCGTGTGTTCAGCATCGAGCTTATCGAGTTGATGAGCTGTGTCGATATCGCCGTGCATATCATGCATATCGCGACACCGATGAGTATCCTCATGCTGCCGCTCGATATGACTGGACCTGTCAGCGCCTTTGTCAGCCTCGGCATGAGCATACCTATGCCCGTCGCCGCGAGTGCGGACAGCACTATCACGACGGAATCGCTCATCGTGAGGCAGTTTTTCATGTATATCAGCAGGTCAGGTATCCCGAGCTTTTTCTGCGGGAACGGTCTGTAGAAGCAGTACGCCTCGCTCTGGAATAGCTCCGCGGTCTTCTTTGTCAGCCTTACCTTTTTTCCGCTGCTCCTGTCAAGATAACAGTAGCCGCTGAGTTTTGCGGGGAGCAGCGCGACAGGGTCGCCGCTTTCCTTCGCGTAGGCGAGTATCGGACCGTACGCGTCCTTCCACCAGTTCTCCCCGAGCACTATCTGACGCCTCATTATGCCGTGAGGACGCAGGCAGAAGTTGAGCTGCTCCTCGTGCTCCTTGATGCTGCGCGGTATCTCGACGGGCTTGAAATGGTAGTATTTCAGCAGGTCGTCGATAGCCTGCTTGGTTATAATGCGGTCGTCGCTTATCTTTGAAGCTGTCCTCTCTCCGAGCACTACGCCCGCAACACGGAAGAAGGACTCTTCAAACAGCTGCTGGTCGAGGTCGTTTCTCTGCTTTATCTGTTTTTCAAACCAACCCAAAGCCTTCTCCCTCCTTTATTCGTTGGTGACGAGCTCTGTGTACGCTCCGCCGAGTGCCATGAGCTCCTCGTGAGTGCCGCGCTCGACCACTGTGCCGCGGTCGAGTACGATTATCTCGTCGCAGTCGCGTATGGTAGAGAGCCTGTGCGCGATGACGATGCAGGTTATGCCCCTGTCCTTTATCGACTTGACGACCTCGTATTCCGTCTTGGCGTCGAGGGCGGAGGTCGCCTCGTCAAGTATGATTATCGAGGGGTCCTGCGCGAGCACACGCGCTATCTCGAGCCTCTGGCGCTGACCTCCCGAGAGGTCGCGTCCGCCCGAGGTGAGCTTGGAATTATAGCCGCCCTGACGCGCCATTATGTCCTCGTGGAGCTGTGCGTCGCGTGCGGCAAGTATCATCTCGAAGTCCTTTATGGACTCGTCCCACATCTTGATGTTGTCGGCGATAGTGCCCTCAAACAGCGTGATATCCTGGTCCACGACCGCAACAGAGCCCGTCATGACCGAGCGGTCGTGCTCTGAGCGGGGTTTGCCGTCGAAGAGTATCTCGCCGCTCCACGGCTCGTACAGTCCCGATATGAGCTTCGAGAGCGTGGATTTGCCGCAGCCCGAGGTGCCTACAAAGGCGACCCTTCCGCCCGGCTTTATCGTCATGGTGAAGTCGTTTATCAGCGGCTCTGCGAGCTTGGAATAGCCGAAGCTGATGCTTTTCAGCTCGACCTCGCCGCGCAGCTTTTTCAGTCCCTCAGCTGTCTGGGGCTTTTCTGCCGCGTTGGGGTCGGAGGGATACTGCATGACGTCCTCGACGCGCTCCATCTGAGTGCGCATCTCCTGTATCGTCTGTCCCGCACTGATGAGTGTCATCGCGGGAGCCATGAATGCTCCGAGGAAGCCCTGAAACATCTGGAGACCGCCGAGCGTGAACCTGCCGTTCATGATGAACCATACGCCGACTATCATCACGGCGTAGTTCGCCGCCTGAGCCAGAAATGCGGGTATAATGCCGAGGTAGCTGTTCATCTTCGCGGACTTGACCTCCTGTGAATTGACGGACGCCTGATAGCCCGACCACTTCTGGAAGAAGCCGCTCTCCGCACCGCTCGCCTTTATCGTCTCTATCATCTCGATGCCTGCAACGGTCGTAGCAGCGAGCTTTGCGCTGTCGCGCTGCATGACGCGGGTGATATTGATGCGCTTCTCCGAGATGATGCGCGACATGAAGATGTTGATGACTATCGTGCTTATGCCTATCGCGGTCAGCACAAGGCTGTGCTTCAGCATCAGCACGAGGTAGAATATCATCATTATCGTGTTCAGCAGCAGGGGAGCGAAGGTGTTGACGAGCGTGCCTGCTATGCTCGCATTCGTGACTTCACGCGACTGTATATCGCCTGCCATTCGCTGCGAGAAGAACTCCATGGGCATATGCAGCACCTTCCACATATACGACGTGCTGCCGATGACCGCCATTTTGCCGTTTATCTTCAGGCTGTATATCGTCTGCGCCCACGCGACGATTATCTGTATCGCCGCCAGTGCCGACATGAAGACGATGAACGGCGTCAGCCAGTCGCGGTTCTGTCCCGTGAGAAGTCTGTCCATAAATATTTTGGACATTATCGGGTTGATAATGCCAAACAGCGAGGTTATTACAGTGGTGAGCATTACGAACGCCACAGCCGCTCCCGCACCGATGAGACGCTTCCTTGCGAAGTCGAGCGTGCTCTTGCGTTTGCCGCTCGGGACAAAGTCCTCGTCGGGAGAGATGTTGATAGTTATGCCCGTGAAGGACTTGTCGAACTCCTCGGGGCTGACCTTGACAAAGCCCCTCGCGGGGTCATTGATACAGGCGTATTTGCCCTTGAAGCCGTCGAGCACGACGAAATGGTTGAAGTTCCAGTGTATTATGCACGGGAATTTGCCCTTTTCGCGTATGGTCTCGGGAGTGCGGCTGAACGCCTGCACCTTGAAGCCGTATGCCTTGGCAGCCTTGCAGATGTTCTTCGCATTCGAGCCGTCGCGCGAGACTCCGCAGTCGGCGCGCACCTGCTCGAGCGGCACCCACTTGCTGTAGTATGCCATTATCATCGCAAGGCTCGCAGCTCCGCATTCGAGGGCTTCAAGCTGCATTATCACGGGCACCTTCGCCGCTCCCTTGACAACGGGCTGCTTTATCTTGACTTTACTGTTACTCATATCATGCCTCGTCAGTTGAACAGGAATGTGATGGGATGAATGCTCTCGGTAACTATACTGACGTCGTATTTGCCGTCAGCCTTGTCGATGGGGACGAGGGCTACAGACCTGCCGTATTCGTCCTTCTCGACGGAAGAGATGATGTACTCGTCGCTGCCTATGCGCACAGGCATACCCGACGCTATATCGCTGTTGTAGGAGATGTCGGTCAGCATGACCTGCGCTTGCCCGTCCTCGACGACGGCTACTCCGCCCGCGACTGTTTCGAGGTTCCCGACCATGCTCCACACGAAGAGTCCGCCGAGCAGTATTATCACTGCCGCGAGCAGTGCCCATATGCCCGGATTCGTGACCTTCAGGTAGTCCGTGAGCTGCTCGGGCGAGGATATGCGTTCAAGCGATTTTTGCCTGAATATGCTTTTTTTCTCGTCAGCCATTGTCTATCACTCCGTTTCACTCGATGTTGAGAAAGTCGGTGAAGCCTGTAACTTCAAATACGTCCATGACCTCGGGTCTGACGTTCGTGACCACCATTTCTCCGTGGTCGTCCATAGCCTTTGCCGCAGAGAGCAGCACGCGAAGTCCCGCGCTCGAGATGTATTCAAGCGCGCTGAGGTCGAGTACGAGCTTGTCTGTTTCCTCGAGCTCAGGCTCTAGCTTCTCCTCAAGCTCGGGGGAGGTGAGGGTGTCAAGTCTGCCTTCGATAGCCACGGTGAGCCCTTCGCCGTTTCTGTTGAGTGTTACTGTCATTGTGTATTCCTCCGTGTTATAGTGTTGTCATGCCTACGATGCCCGCACGGCACATTCTATCAATACGCTGAGCGTTCGTGAGCTCCTTGAAGCCCTCGTTCTGCGACCATTTTTCGAGTCCGTATGCAGCCTGCTCTGCAAGCTCCGCGACAGCCGCGCTCACTCTCGGGGAGAGGTCGGCGGTATAGACTGCGAGCCTGCTTCCGCTGCCGCTGATAATGCCCATAAAGCGCAAAAACCACTCAGCTTTATAAAAGCCGAATGAGTCGTAAAGCCCGATGAAGTCTGCCATGAGCTCATCGTGCAGGATATTGTTTGAAATGCCGTAGGTCTGCTTGGTGTAGAAGTGCGTACACTCGTGACTGCGGCGTATCAGCATCGACTTCTCCGCCCATGCTTCGGTGCTGAGCCCGAGCTCTTCTGCGGGGACGTTGCTGTAGGGCTTTGCTGAAAGTATAATGAACCGCGCCGTCCTGCCCGAGACGAACGAGGCTCCCGTTTTTTCGATATTTGCGGGACGAGTGCCCTTGTAGACGATATTGGTCACGAGGCTCTCGAAGTCACTCGGGTCGTCGGCATAGATTATTGGTATCCCGCCCGCGAATGAGGCGAATATTTCGAAGCGGACGCCCTCGGGTGCGTTGAAGCTCACGGGCAGCTTCGGGCAGAGCTTTTGGTTTATGACCTCCGCCGCACCGATGTCCTCGGCGAGGGAGGCAAGTCCGCGCCAGCCTCTCAGAAAATCGACATCGCCGCCCTCGGGAACTTTAGCTCCCGAGAAGCGGTTCGCGATGTATTCTTTAAGCTCGGTAGATTCGGTCTCGTCAAGACCGGATTTTTCAGTTATCATCATGTATTATGTAATATGGAGGTGTGCCGCTTTTCACTTTTGGTGAGTGATAAGGTGTTCGGCTACCTGTTCAACGGGCACGGGCGGAACACCTATCTGTGCCTTGCACTCGGGACATATGCCTGTTTTTACTATCTGGCTCAAATATGCGCAAAAGTCCGTAAAGCCCTGACAGCCCTCAAAGAATCTGTTTAATTCATCATCTACGTTCGTACCGCCCGAAACGGCGTCAAGCTCGTCGAGGGAGAGCTCACGGTCTTCATTTGCGAGCGTGCTCATGGACTTGGCTGAAGCCTTCAGCTTTTCGATGAGCTCCTGCTTCTGCTCGGGAGATAATTTTTTTTCAGCCATGCTTATTCCTCCTTTATCTATTTCTTCCACTCCACCTGCAAATTGTCGCGCTCTCTGCCGAAAACGATGCAGTTGTGGTTTCTGCACACGAATATGCTCACGTTTGCGCCCATTTTTCTCTCGTTGCGAACGAAGCTGACTTTCTGTCCGCAGTGCTTGCAGTAGGCGTTGGTTTCTTCGGGAGTTATCCTGTTGTTTATCAGATTTTTTACCTCGTCGATGATGTTGACTCCGCCCGAAACTTCGTCAAGAGCGTCTATATCAAGCTCTGTATTCACGTTTTTGTTTATTTCTTCCATTGTTATGACCTCCTTTGAGTTCTGAATGGAAAGCGTTCACATCCTTCAGCTTTCCTATAAAAATACCCTTGCCTTGGACCGCGGGGTTCAAGGCAGGAGAAAAATTGGCGTTTTGCTTAAATCGGGGGACTGTTTTTGGTTATTTCAACGATATTATTCCTCGTCCTTCCTGTTTCTGATGACGAGACCTGCGCCTGCGAGCATCAGAAGGGCTGCCGCTGCCGCAACAGCGCGGTGTGCGCCTGACATACCTGTCTGCGGGAGGTTTATCGCCTCGCCCGCGGAGTTGGTGCCTGTACCTGTTTTCGGGTCGATAGAATATGTATCGAGGGTGTTGAGTTCTTCGTCGCTGATGACTATTGTGTACCCTTCCTCGGTCTCCTCGCGTATCTCAGCTCTGATGTTGGTGTTCGTCTTGTCCTCGTAGTCCTTTTCTGCCCAGTCTGCGAGGTCGAAATCGGAGGTGATGTTTTCTGCGTCGGAGTCGTCGTCCTTGGCTTTGAATACGGCGACGAGGTCGAACGGCTCGGTCGGCTCGACAGATATCAGCTTATCGGTCGAATATGTGGTATGGGAGTTCTTATCGTGCCACTTCACGAACTCCCAGCCGTCCTCAGGCTCTGCGAGGAATGACGCTGAATAGCCCTTATATACGCTAAGGACAATAGACTGGTAGGGAAAATCCGGGTCTATCTCGGGCTCGCTGCCGTCATCGGTACCCGCAATGCGTCCGCCGCCATAGGTGTTTGCCCTTATCGGTACCCTTTCGATGTCGAGGTCGAATACAGCCTCGAGCGAGAGGGTCTCGCCGAGCGTGACGATGATGTCGGGCTGCTCCGAGTATACCTCGTTTGTTTCCTCGTCCATCCAGAACATGAATTTGCTGCCATCGTCAGCCTTTGCCGAGAGGTTGATGACAGTGCCCTTCGGCATATTATATACGGCGGACTGCATGGGGCGCTCGGGGTCGAATTCAGGCTTTGTGCCGTCATCTGTACCTGCTATCTCTCCATGACCGTAGCCTATGATATTTGCCTTCAGCAGTACCGGCTCCGCGTCCTTGAATTCGGAAATCGGCTTGAACTGTATAGGCTGGTATGAGAAATCCTCGCCCTTTTCCTCAGACTCCTTCCATGTGAAGGTGTAACCGAATCCCGACTCCTCGTCGGCGGTATAGTCCGTCATTTTGTAGTTTTTGCCGTTCTCGCTCTTGTATGCGTCTATGACTGTGAGTTGCCACTTGGAGATGTCGTAGAACACCCTTGTGGAGCAGAATGCGCTGACCGAGCCCTCCTCAACTATGGTGTTGCGGTTGGTGACATAGAAGTGGTCGCGCTCGCTCGCAGCTGCGATGTGCCATGCGCTGTCCTCGTAGCGAGTGTAGATGTCGTATATCTCGCACGTGCCGTCCTCTTCTATTTTTCCGAGAACGAGCTCGTCCCAGCCGTTGCCGTCGAGGTCAGTGATGGCATAGCCCGCATTATCGGCGGTGATGTCGGAGTAGGGGAGGTACCACATAGCGCTGAACGAGTTATAGTCGTACTGCGGACTGTTGAAGGCTCCGTAAACGACCTTGTCCTTCTCGCTGTAGCTCGAAAATCCGTTTGCAAGGCGTATTTTCAGCATTGTGATGTACTTTGAGAAGACCTGCTCGGAGGCAATGACGGCGGGTTCGGACTCCTCCTCCGCGAATGCGGAGACAGCGCCTCCCGCAGAGAGCATACCTTCTGCGATAGCGAGCGATAGTGCGGCTCCTGCTATTCTTTTCCATGCGTTGTGCTTTTTCATCATTGATTCCTCCTTGATGGTGTTGTAGGGCTTGTTCAGAAGCATATCCGATGCTTTTATTGCGGACTGTGCTTGTCACGCAGTCTGAAAGTATATATACATTATAGCATATTTTTTATCGTATTGAAACAATAAATAGCGCTATTCTCCCCAAATATATCAACAAAATTTCAGCCTGCTTATTGTGTAGTTTGACTACGCCTGTACATCATCACCAAAACTGTCTGAGCTTTTTCGGCATTGTGACCACTGCACGCTCCGCATGAAGCATACGCCCCGATATTACGGGGAGAGTCATAGCTGTCAAACAGCACAAATCAGCACGGAAATATTCAGCGGAAATGACTGCGGCTGTTTATATTTTTTTACTTGAAATCCGTGAAGGTTTATGATATAATGTAAAGTGATTAATTGTGAGCGAATTTCGCTCTGTGAAATATCAATGCGAACTCCCTACAAAGGAAGTGATGTTCATAATGAAAAAAAGAAAGCGTATCGCGCTTTTCGCAGGACAGTCCGACGAATCCTATCAGAGCCGTTTTATCAGCGGCTTCCTCAAGAACGCCTTCGCGGGCGGATATGACGTCTGCGTTTTCTCGATGTACCGCAAGTATCAGGATACGCAGGAGCGCGAGTGGGGAGAGTCGAACATCTTCTCCCTCATGGCTCCCGACAAGTTCGACGGAGCAGTTATACTCAAGGACAGCATACAGACCGAGAATGCGGCTGAAAAGCTCGAGCTCCACCTCAAGGACATCTTCGACAAGCCCATTGTCGTAATAGAAAAGGAGAGCGACCTCTTCCCGAGCATATGCACCGACTGCTATACCGCGATGTTTGAGCTCGTGACCCACCTCATCGAGGTACACGGGTGCAGTGATATCGCCTACCTCTCGGGCAAGAGGTGGCATAAGCACTCCAAGGAGCGCCTTCAGGGCTACCGCGACGCAATGGAGAGGGCAGGACTGCCCGTATCCGAGGAGCGCATATTCTACGGCGATTTCTGGTATCAGAGCGGCGAGATATGCGCCGAGGAGCTTATCGAGTCGGAGGGCGGGCTTCCCGATGCTGTCGCCTGTGCGAACGACCAGATGGCGATAGGTCTGTGCAAGGCGTTCACCGAGCGCGGCATACGCGTGCCCGAGGATATCGCCGTTGTAGGCTTCGATTCGAACTTTGAGGGTCAGACGAGCCCGCGCCCGATAACCTCTGCGCTCATACCCGCCGAGGAGTTCGGCGAGTACGCGTTCAACTTCCTCATTGACCGAATGGAGGGCAGGATACCCGAGTCCTTCAAGCTCAGACCCGAGCTCCTCATCGGCGCGAGCTGCGGCTGTACCTGCGGCAATATGCCCACATTTGAGATAAAGCGCGGCGAATGGGGGACGGATATCTCCGAGGAGCGCTACGATTCCGTCTTCAATACTATGGAGGAGAGCCTCATCACGCAGTCCTCGCTTCAGGATTACCTCGATGCGGTCTATTCCTATGTATATCAGATACAGGGCGCTGAGGAATTCCACCTCTGCCTGTCGAGCGATATGAAGAACGTCAGCCCGAATGTCCACAGCAGGCACAAAGGCTACCCCCAAAAAATGATACACGCGATACGCTATTGCAGCGCACGCAGAAACAATATCGCGGGCACTGACGAGAGATTCGACACGTCGGAGATGCTCCCCGAGCTCTATGAGGAGCGCGAACGTCCGACTGCCTATTTCTTCACGCCCGTATTCTTCGATAAGGAGTGCTACGGCTATGCGGCTGTCAGCTACGGCGACAAGCTGTGCAGCTACGACGACCTCTACCGCCGCTGGATAGGCTCGGTGTGCCGCGGCTTCGAGTCGCTCAGGCGCAACCTCCTCGTGCAGCAGCTTCAGGAGCAGCTCGAGCACTTCCGCAGCAGCAAATTCGATGTTTCGAGCCGTGCCTTCGAGAGCCTCGGAAACGACGAGAAAACGCAGTATAAGCTCGTTTCGCGCATACTTGACGAGAACTTGCTCGAATACCATTTCCAGCCGATAGTCAGCGCTGTGGACGGCAGCGTCTATGCGTATGAGGCGCTCATGCGCTCGCGCACCGAGACGAAGATATCGCCGCTGTCCATCATCAAGTACGCCGCTATGCAGGAGCGCCTCTCCGATGTCGAGCGCGCTACCTTCCTCAACGTCCTCCACTTCATCGACGATAACGAGGCGAGCTTCGGCGGAGCAAGAGTTTTCATCAACAGTATCCCCGGCGTCAGCGTCGGCGAGGCTGCGATATCCGAGCTGGACAGCTTTCTTGCCTCCCACGCGGAGAGGGTCGTGGTCGAGCTCACCGAGGAGGCGGAGCTCAAGGATTCCGAGCTCGAGCGCCTCAAGGATTACTTCGGGAGAATGCATATCAATATCGCGGTCGACGACTACGGCACGGGATATTCCAACGTCAGCAACCTGCTGCGCTATATGCCCGACTTCGTCAAGATAGACCGCTCGCTGCTCAGCGATATCCACGAGTATCCGCAGAAGCAGCATTTCGTCCGCGAGATAATCGACTTCTGCCACGATAACGGCATCAAGGCGCTCGCTGAGGGCGTCGAGACGGCGGAGGAGCTCCGCACTGTGATACACCTCGGCGCAGACCTGATACAGGGCTTCTATACGGCGAGACCCTCCGCGGATATAATCACTCAGATAGACGAGAAGTGCCGCAGCGAGATACGTCAGTATCATCAGGAGCGCACCGACGGCAATACCAAGCACATCTACAACGCGGGCAAGACTAACCGCGTATCGCTCGCGAAGCTGGTCAAGGACGGCGTCACCGACATCGTCATCGGCTGCGACGAAATGGTATACAAGGACATCTCAATTATCGGAACTCCGCAGATGAAGACCGATATACACGTCCGCATAGAGCCCGAATACAGGGGGCGCGTCACCCTCGAGGACGTGTACTTCTCCAACGTGAGGGGACGTCCTGCGATAGAGCTCGGCGAGAATACCATCGTCACGCTCGCGCTGTTGGGTACGAACAAGCTGTTCGAGTCGGGCATACTCGTGCCTGAGTCCTCAAAGCTCGTCATCGAGGGCGACGGAGCACTGAGCATCGAGCTCAACGCTGCCGAGTCCTACGGCATAGGTGCTCCGCATAACGCGCGCCACGGCGAGATAGTCTTCGAGCAGGACGGACCCGTCAACATAAGCTGCCGCGGCAAGAGCAGCATAGGCATAGGCTCGGGACTCGGCGGAGCTATCCACATCACGCGCGGCGAGTTCAACCTCAGCGCGGACACCGAGACCTGCGTGGGTATCGGCTCCATAGAGGGGGAGGTCGACCTAACGATAACGACCTGCCATATCGAGGCGGAGTTCTCGGCAAGCTCGGGAGTCTTCATCGGCTCGGTAGAGAACGATGCGTGCATCTCCGTGGAGAAGAGCTCGGTCAACTTCAGCACACACGGCAAGTATCTGACGGCGATAGGTACTCTCAACGGCTCCTCGGCGTCGATATCGACGGAGCAGGTGAGCATAGTGATGAACGTGCTCGCCGACAACTCGACCTGCTTCGGCGCTCTGAACGGGCATACCGATATCGACTTCACCGACTCGCACATCAAGATAGAGGCGGTCGGACAGGAGGCGCTCGCACTCGGCGGCAGGAGCGGGGATACGCGCATCACGATAGCCGATACCGATACGAATATATCCGTCAGGTCGGCGCTCGGCAAGGATACGCTTGCTCCCGACGAGAACATCTGCATAAGGAACGGCAGACACAGATTCACGGTGAACGGCGTTAATATCGAGCGCGATGTGATAATAGAATATTCATGATGATATCCCGCAGATATTCAGCAATGTCTGCGGGATTTTTCTGCTTCCGAGCGTTTTTTATTCTTGATTTATAGTTTTTACTCGTTTTTTCTCTAAAAAGTATTGAAATCAACTAAATAATATGATATAATAAAGCAGTGACAATATCGCTCCGAACGGAGCTGAAAATACACTATCAACAGCTTGCACGGCTGTGGAAAGGAGCCGCTATGACTTTTCAGGAACTCGTTGACAGCTTCAGCGCGCCGACCTGCGTGCTGTCAGTCCGCAGGACTGCCTACGGCGGATATGACGAGATACGCATCGTCGCGGGAAACGCGAAGTATCTCGAGCCAATAGAACACCCCGTTTTCCCCGAGATGCCCGATATGCCTGGCATACCCGAGATATTCCGTGCTTCGCGCAGATTCGTCCCGAATTCGCTGTATGACGAGTATCTCCCGAAGGATATCGGCTTTGAGGAGCTGTGCTACCGCGCCGCAGTCAAGAAGCTGCCCATACATACATACGTGCATATGAACGACCTCAACCTGTGGTTCGATATATATGCCCTCCCGATAGACCGCGAGGACGGTGATATCTGCTACTGCGCCTATACCGCACAGCCGAGCCGTCCCGAGGAGATAAGCGCAAGCTCGGGACAGTCGGGCACTGCCTCCGAGGACGTCATCAAGACCTGTATCAAGCTCCACAGCGCAGAGGACTTCAGGCAGACCATAAACGAGGTCATCAAGGATATCCGCCATATTTGCAGGGCGGACGTCTGTACCATACTCACGATAGACCAGGAGACAGCCGCTCCCTCGATACTCGCTTCGAGCTTTGAAGAGAACTGCAAAGTCAGACGCGTGTCGGAGTTCGAGGAGTTCAGTGAGATAACCTCCTCGTGGCTCGATACGATAGCCGACAACGACTGCATCATCGCCAAGGATATAAAGGATATGGAGTACATACGCGCCGTCAATCCCATGTGGTATGATAACCTCATGGCGGCGGGCGTGAACAGCCTCGTATTCTTCCCGCTCCGCTTCGATAACGAGATACTCGGCTTCATTTGGGCGACGAACTTCGACGTCACCAACACCATGCGCATCAAAGAGACCCTCGAGCTGACGACTTTTTTCATCTCCTCCAAGCTCTCAAGCTACAGGATGCTCGAGAATCTCAGGCGAATAAGCTATACCGACCGCCTCACGGGCATACCCAACCGCTTTGCGTGCGATGAGCTCATACAGGGACTCATCAGGCAGGAGGAGCGTTTCGTTGTGGTCTCCATTGATATCAACGGCTTCAAGTGCGTCAACGACATAATGGGCTTTGAGGCGGGAAATGCCGTCCTGACGGAGATATCCGCGCGCTGGAAGGCTATCGCGGATTCCATGCTCACGGGGACGCGTGACTATATCGCGCGCCTCGGCGGTGACGAGTTCGCACTCGTCATACGCGGCGCAGAATCAGATGAGGATATAGTCAATACGATAAGGATGTATTCGGCTTCGCTCGAAACTCGGCTCACCGTCAATGACTGCGACTTCTACTTCACGGCGAGCTTCGGCTATGCCGTGTATCCCGATGACGCACAGTCCCACAGCAAGCTCTTCTCATATGCGGACGAGGCAATGCTCGAGCTGAAGCGTCTCAACAGCAGCAGCCATATCATGCGTTTCGCTCCCGAGCTGCTGAGGGCTGAGCGCGAACACGAGGTCGAGCGCAAGCTGAGAGCCGCTCTCAAGAACGATACAGTGTATTACCTCCTTCAGCCGCAGTATGACATGGAGCACAGGCTTTGCGGCTTCGAGGCTCTCGCGCGTATGAGGGACACCGACGGGAACATCATCTCGCCCGCGGAGTTCATACCCGTCGCGGAGAAGGTCGGGCTCGTGGACAAGGTCGACGGAACAGTGTTCAGGAAGGCGGCTTTGTTCATAGGCGAGATTATCAGAAATACAGGCGCGGATATCAGGCTCAGCGTGAACGTTTCCGTCCGACACCTGATGAAGAACGACTTCCTTCTGGAGGTGCGAGATATCCTCGGGGAGAGCGGCATACCCGCCGAGAATCTCGAAATCGAGATAACGGAATCAATAATGATAGATTCGGCAGAAAAGGCTCTGCGCTGTATCGGGGAGATACACGACATGGGCATAAGGATAGCTATCGACGACTTCGGCACGGGCTATTCCTCGCTGAGCTACCTCAATACCTTCCCTGCGGACGTCCTGAAGGTCGACAAGTCCTTCATCGACACGCTCAACCTCAGCGAATCGTCGGAGCAGTATGTCGCCGCGATAATCTCAATGGGACATATCATGGGCTTCGAGGTCGTGTCCGAGGGCGTTGAGGAGCAGGAGCAGATTGAGACCCTGCGCAGTATCGGCTGTGACTACATACAGGGCTTCATCTGGGGCAAGCCTATGCCTCCCGAGGATGCAGAGAGGCTTGTTGCCGACTCGCTGAAGAATAAATGACAAGGAGGGAGCCTTCGCTGATGAGGCTCCTTCTTATCTGTGCAGCGTATCCGCCGCGGCGCGATGTGCGTGAAAAAAAGCCTTGCCCTCATTCTCCGAGGACAAGGCTTTTCTGTTTATTCTATCCCGACAAAGGTGTAGTCCTGAGCTTCAATGGCTGCCCTGATGACACTCTCGGGGACGTCCTTGCTGAGCGTGATAACTGCCGTATCTGCGGTGTGGTCGGGAGCGGCGCTTTCGATACCGTCGATAGCCTCGAGCGTTTTCTTCACTCTTGCCTCGCAGTGTCCGCACATCATGCCTTCGATTTTTACTGTCCTTGTCATAGCTTTTTCCTCCGTTTTTATTGTTTTTGTCCTTATTTTTTTATCATGACCTGCGTCATGTATCTTCACTAAGTTCAGCCTGAGAGCGTTCATGCACACGCAGAAGCTCGACATCGCCATTGCCGCAGCACCGTATGCAGGCTTCATCTCGATGCCGTACAGTCCTATCGCGAGCGGTATGCATACGGCGTTGTAGATGAACGCCCAGAACAGGTTTTCGCGGATATTCCTTATGGTCGCTCGGCTGAGACGTATCGCTGCGGAAACGTCCGTCAGCCTGTTTTTCATGATAACTATGTCGGCAGCGTCTATCGCCACGTCTGCGCCTGCGCCTATCGCGATGCCTGTGTCAGCCGCAGTCAGCGCGGGGGCGTCGTTTATGCCGTCGCCGACCATGATGACCTTGCCATGCGTTTTCAGCTCCGATATTTTTTTCGATTTGCCGTCGGGGAGGACTCCCGCGATGACCTCGCCGACGCCTGCCTGTCTGCCTATCGCATTTGCCGTGCGCTCGTTGTCGCCCGTGAGCATGAATACGTTTATGCCCATGCCTTTGAGCTCTTTTATTGCAGCTGCCGAGTCGCTTTTTATCGTGTCGGCAACGGCGATGATACCGATGAATCTGCCGCCCTTCGCAAACAGCAGAGGCGTTTTTCCCTCGTCGGAAAGTTCGGCGGCTTTTGCGGTGAAGTCCGCGGGAATGTTGTACTTCTGCGAGATATACTTACAGCTTCCGCCCTCGAGAACCTCGCCTCCGAGCACAGCCGAAAGTCCGTTTCCCGCCAGCACTCTGAACTCGTCAGCTTCGGGAATGGTCATGCCCGCGCTTCTGTCCGTGACTGCTTTTGCAAGCGGATGCTCGCTTTTTGCCTCGAGAGCCGCGGCATAGGCGAGAAGCTCGTTTTCGGTGATGCCGAAGGGTATCATGTCGGTGACGGCGGGCTTGCCCTCGGTTATTGTGCCCGTTTTGTCGAGCGCGACTATGTTTGCTCTGCCGACTGCTTCAAGTGAAGCGGCGGTTTTGTAGAGAATGCCGTTTTTAGCTCCAACGCCGCTCCCGACCATTATCGCTACGGGCGTAGCAAGTCCGAGCGCGCAGGGACAGCTTATGACCAGCACCGATATGGCTCTTGCAAATGAAAAGCCGAAGTCCTTGCCGACGATAAGCCAGCCGATGAGCGTCAGCACCGCTATCGCCATGACTGCGGGAACAAATATCCCCGACACCTTATCGGCTATGCGCGCGATAGGAGCTTTTGTGGCTGCTGCGTCGGAAACTGTCCTGATTATCTGCGAGAGCGTGGTATCTTCGCCGACTCTTGTTGCACGGCAGCGGATATATCCCGATTTGCTTATAGTCGCCGCTGATACGGCAGAGCCTTCCTCCTTGTCGACAGGTATGCTCTCGCCCGTGAGAGCCGACTCGTCTACAGATGATGAGCCGTACACCACAACTCCGTCCACGGGAATGCTCGCGCCAGCCTTGACTGCGAAAATATCGCCTTCCTTGACCTCTTCTATGCCGACCTCATGCTCCTCGCCGTCACGGTAGAGGACAGCCGTTTTCGGAGCGAGCTTCATCAGACCTTTCAGCGCGTCGGTAGTCCGCCCCTTTGACATTGCTTCAAGCATCTTGCCTACCGTGATGAGCGTGGGTATCATCGCCGCGGACTCAAAATACAGGTTCATTCCGTACTTCATCACGACATCGTGCTCGCCTCTGCCCTGTGCAAGTATCATTATGAACAGCTCTGCAAGCGAGTAGCCGAATGACGCGCTTGAACCCAGCGCAACGAGAGTGTCCATATTAGGGTGTCCGCTGAACAGGGCTCTGAAGCCGTTGGTGAAGAATTTCGCGTTTATCATCATGATGACGATAGCGAGAAGCATCTCGAATACGCCGAGAAATACGTGATTATCAAACGCCGCAGGTGCAGGGAAGCCCCACATCATGTGTCCCATTGAGAAGTACATCAGCATCAAGAGAACTATCACCGACTTTATCAGCCGTTTTCTCAGCTTTGGCGTTTCGGTGTCTTTGAGCATATCATCGTCAGCTCCCGCCGATTTAGCTGATGCTCCCTTTTTTGAAGCTCCGTAGCCTGCATTTTCCACGGCACGGATTATGTCCGCCTCTGATGCAGTGCCCTCAACTCCCATTGTATTTGTGAGAAGGCTCACCGAACAGCTTGTTACTCCCGAAACTGCCGAAACTGCCTTCTCGACCCTTGAACTGCAAGCGGCACAGCTCATTCCTGTCACGTTATACTGCTCCATTGACGCTCCTTTCTATTTCATTATCTTCTGCAATGTTGCCACAAGCTCGTCTATAGCTTCATCTTTCCCCGCACGGATATCATTTATTACACAGCTTTTCATATGCGAGGCGAGAAGCTCCTTGTTGAAGCTGTTCAGTGCGCTGTTTATAGCCGATACCTGCGTCAGTATATCAGGGCAGTATGCGTCGTTTTCAAGCATTTTTTCAACTCCGCGGACTTGTCCCTCTATCCTTTTCAGCCTGTTCATCAGCGATTTGAATTCCTCTTCGCTGCGTTTCTTTTTGCGTTCGCAGCAAGCTGCTACCGAGTCCTGCTCGGATGTGCAGCAGCATTTCTTGTCGTTCACGGATAGCCCTCCTTGCATACCCCCACGGGGTATCTCTTTGATACTATTATATACCCCCTCGGGGTATTTGTCAAGAGTTTTTTACTCCGAACACGCCCTTATCCGATAAAAAACCTCACAGCATATGTGTTATACCTATACGGAAGTATTATGGATATCTGTTGAGGAGGACCCTTTTGAAAAAGGGTCCCTCCTCAAACTCCTCCCCTAAAACTTTCAATTTAAATTTTGCCCCTATGGGGTGCTCTCAGTAAAAAAGTAAGGCTTACTTTTTCGTATCAGGAGAGCACCCCATAGGGGCAAAATTTGGACTAAAAGTCTTTGGAAAGAGGTCTGGGGAAGAACCTTTCTTCAGAAAGGTTTTCCCCAGTAAATACCCGTATTACTTCTGTATAAGCACAGCACATAAGCTGTGAGGTCTTTCGTATCATTCGTTCATCAGGTATTCTCTGACCTTGTCAAATATCCTTGCCTTTATTTTCAGCGGAGGCGTATTCTCGGGCAGAGCGTCAACGCGGAAGAAGCGCTGAGTTATCACCTCGTCCTCCTGAGAGCGCAGCTCTCCCGTGAAATCGCGGCAGATGTACAGTATCCCCGCAAGATATACCTTGTCGCCGTTGGGGTACTCGTAGAAGGAGTCCTCGCCTGATAAGTCCATGAAGTATTCGAGCTTGCCGCATGTCAGTCCCGTCTCCTCGAGCACCTCCCTGCGCGCGCATTCCTCGAAGCTCTCGCCGAGCTCCATTGAGCCCGCGGGATAGTCCCAGTACAGGTTATCGCGGCGCTTTTGCAGCAGTATCTCGTTCTTTTCGTTTATGAGTATCACTCCCGCGCCCGCCATGATGAGCGGTCGGCTGCCGAGAGTTTTGCGTAGGTCTAAGATGTAGCCCATGTCCGTGCTCCTTATTCTTTGGATTTGGGGGATAAATACATTGTCGTGAGTGTTCCGCATGGATATCCTGCGCTCACGTCTCCTTATTCAGTTCGATGCGGAACGTGCTTCCCTTTCCGACCTCGGATTCAGCTTTGCAGGTGCCGCTATGCTGGCTGACTATCTGCTTGACGATAGCAAGTCCCAGTCCCGAGACGCCTTTGCCGCTGCGCTGACGCTTGGTGTAGTATCTGTCCCATATGTGTTCAAGCTCGTCGGAAGCTATACCGCTGCCGTGGTCGGATATCGCGATGACAGCCTTTGCGCTGCCGTCACTGAGCGAAACGCCGACCCATTTGTCCTCGCCTGCGTGGCGGACGGCGTTGTCCAGCAGATTGTATACCGCCCTTTGCAGCCGCGAGACATTGCCCCTGACATGGACGCTTTCCGCGATACTGCGCTCAAAGACATAGCCGTCCTTTGAGTACAGCTTCTCAAAGCTGGCAGTCACGGACGATACGACCTCGCTGAGGTCAACGTCATTCTGCACAGCCTCGCTGTCGGTCATCTGAAGCTCCGAGTATTCGAGTATCTCGTTGACGAGGGCGGTGAGCCTGTCCGCCTCCTCGACGATGACGGCAACGTCCTCCGCGCACTGCTTCTCGTCCTCGCGGGAGATATCGCGTATCATCTCGGCGTAGCCCTTTATCATGGTCAGGGGAGTGCGCAGGTCGTGCGAGACATTCGCGAGTAGCTCATTCTGGAACTCCCTGTTCTTTTTCAGCTTCTCCGAGGTCGAATCGAGGGTGCTGTTCAGCTCGTCGAGCTCCGTGCAGAAGCCCTCGTCGAAAGCCGTGTCACTGCCGTTTTCGCCGAGCTTATGGGCTTTCTCGTTGAGCTGCGAAACGGGCTTTGAAAAGCTCTTTGACATAAACAGCGCGAGCACAAAGGCTATGATTATCGACAGCAGCGTTACCCATATGAGCTGTATGCGGATTATCCGCGCAGTCGAGCCCACCGCGTTGAGCGTAGTCCCGACGTAAAGGACAGCCTTTTCGTCGCTGCCGTAATAATCAATGAGCCTGCCGTAAACGTAGATATCATCGCTTTGCAGCTCCGCCTCGTCGCTCTCGGAGGCGTTGACAGCACTGAGGAATTCGGCGTAGTTGTCGGGGAGCTCCCTGTAGCGGAAGTGCATGACCTTATCGCCACCGTCAAATGGCGGCTCATCGCGGTCGTCCATGAATTTGTGCCCCTTCTTGTACTCGTCGGAGCTGTAAATGATATTGCCGTCGGTGTCGGTGACGAAAACGAGTATCGAATTGCTCCGCGATATGTCGTCGATATACGACGTGATACCGCTGTTCTGACTCTCTGCGGATATTTTATCGGCGACCTTTACGGTGTTCCTGATTATCATTCCGTTGTAGAAGCTTTGCAGGAAGACCGTCTGCAATAGCCACAGAACAGTGAATATGACAACAGTGAAAAACATGAAGTATCCGAGCAGCTTTTTGCGGAATGAATTTGTTTTACGCTTCAAATTTGTATCCCACCCCTCGCACGGTCTTTATGCTGTCGCGGTATGCTCCGAGCTTTCCGCGGAGCAGCTTTATCTGCCAGTCGACTGTGCGGTCGACTCCGAAGCTGTCGTAGCCCCACACCTCGTTGAGTATGCGGTCGCGCGAGAGCACGATGCCCTTGTTTTTCACGAGCAGGAGCAGCAGCGCATATTCCTTAGCGGTCAGGTCAGCCTTTTTGCC
Source organism: Anaerotruncus sp. MC2020 (assembly GCA_000701945.1). GTDB lineage: Bacteria > Bacillota > Clostridia > Oscillospirales > Ruminococcaceae > Ruminococcus > Ruminococcus flavefaciens_B. Next base: position 1,231,378 of record KL370840.1, on the reverse strand, counting down.
GTCGACAGTGACCGTCAGTCCGAGCGTGTCTATCTCGATACCGCCCGCCGTGAGCCGTCCGCTGTCGGACTTCTGCTCTGCCGCCCTGCCATAGCTCAGTTTTACCTTGATGCGCGCTATAAGCTCCATAGGCGAGAATGGCTTCGTTACGTAGTCGTCCACGCCGACCTCAAAGCCGAATAGCTTGTCGAACTCCGTGCCCCTTGCGGACAGCATTATCACGGGGATATCCTTGAACTCCTTTATCTTTTTGCAGGCTGTAAAGCCGTCTGTATCGGGCATCATCACGTCCATGACGATGACGTCGAAATCCTCGTTTTTGCACTTGTCTATGGCTTCGCGTCCGTTGGAAGCGGTGACGATATCATATCCCTCTCGCTGAACATAGCGGCTTATGAGGGTGACTATATTCGGTTCATCGTCAACTATAAGAATCTTCGGCATGGTACACCTCCGCGAAATTATTATAATTATTATACCTGAAAAGCGCCCTTTTGTAAAGAGCGCTTTTTCATCAGAATCTGCCGCCGCGTCCGCCGCCGCCGAAGCCTCCTCCGAATCCGCCGCCCATCATGGAGGACTGCGGGATAGAGTCGACCTGCGAGCCGTTGATGATTATCGTGCCGCCGTTATAGGTCGCGGTGCCGTCATAGTCGAATGCCTCGGAGGGTCCCTGCTGAGGGTAGGAGATATCTATCGTGCCGCCCGAAACGGTTATGTTTCCGTTGACGTCTATCGCGTCAACATCGCCGCCGCTCATTGTGATAGTCACACTGCCGCCGTTTATCTCTACAGCGGGAGTTCCTGCCGCCGAACTCTTATTCGAGCCGTTTATGCCGTCGTCGCTCGCGGAGATGCTGATATTTCCGTCGTTGATGAGGACGTATGTAGCCTCGAGTCCCTCGGACGCTGTGATATCGAAGTCGCCGCCGTCTATCTGAAGAACTGCGCAAGCCTGTATGCCGTCGCTCATGCCGTTTATGGTAAACGTGCCGCCTGAGATGGTGATAGTTCCCTCAGTCTCGTCGTTCTCGCAGTGGAAGCCGTCCTTGTTTGTGGCGATATTGAACGTTCCGTCGCTTATCGAGATGGAATCGTTTGCCTCGAATGCGTCGAGCGCCGATTTTACGTTGTATGTACCGCCTGTTATCTTCATATCGTCCTTGCAGGTGATACCGTTGCCGTAATTCGAGGTCACATTGAGCGTGCCTGTGCCGTTGAGCACGAGGTCGTCCTTGGAGTAGATAACTGCGTCCGTGTTGTTCTCGCCGTCAGATGTGAACTCTCCGCTGACTGTGAGGCTGTTGTCGCTGTCTGTGGTGGTCACGAACACCTTGTCCGCCGAGAGCACGTATATCGCGGGGAAGTCCTCGTTTTCGATGTCAACGCCGTCGAGCACGAGCTGAACCTTTGCCTGCTCGTCCGCATCAACTTTTACAGTGAAGTTTTCAGCGTTGCCGCTTATCACGTACACGCCTTCCTCGGTGATGCTGACGGTCTTGTTGTCGGAAGCTGTTATGCGCTGTGCTTCGCTTGTATCCGCAGTCTGCTCGAGGTCGCGCTTGGTGTATGTGGTTCCCTGAGCCTCGTTTGAAAGCTGATTTATCTCAGTGGAGTCGGTGCTCTCGGGAGATGTTTTATCTGACTTTTCTACAGCCTCAGCACTCTCCGACACGGAGGTCACTGCGTCCGCCGATGTATTCTCATTGACTGCGATATTGCTTCCGCAGCTCGTCATAGCCGCCGCTGCAGCTGCTGTAAGTGCAAATGCGAGTAAATATGTATTTTTCATAGTGATTCTTCCTTTCGTTGTGGGAGTGTTTTGTTTCTATGGTTGTATTATATCGCAGGTATTTGAAGATAAAATGGAACGAAAGTGGAATCTCAGCCTTTTACTGTGGAATTTGGTGGAGTATTATGTGACGGGATTGTGAAACTGCGAATACAGCATGGTCATTGCACAAAACCGCCTTAACTTTTTATAATTTTATCACGAAATGAATAAAAAGCAAAGCAAAATAGTTCCCACAGCTGAAGCAGTGAGAACTTTTGTCTGTTTTATGTTACCTTTTCCGAAAGAATTACTTCTTGTCAGCGATAGCAGCCTGAGCAGCCTTCCACCAACGCAGGCGCATAGGATATCCCGAAAAGCTCGATTTTATGGGCTTTTTTGTCGCCCTCCACATTGCGCGTCTTCGGAGTTTTGTCATCGCCTGAGAAGTGCAGATGATTCGATTGACCTTTTGCTTGTTGTATGGTATAATTAGCCTATATACCGCTTACAAGGGGGGCGAACCAATGGAACTGCGATTACTGGAATATTTCCTGACGGTAGTCCGTGAGGAGAACATATCAAGAGCCGCCGAGGTACTTCATGTGACACAACCAACACTCAGCCGTCAGATGAAGGAGCTTGAGGACGAGCTTCACACAACGTTATTCATCAGAGGCAAGCGACTCACGCTGACCGATTCGGGCGTTATGCTCCGCAGACGTGCAGAGGAAGTTGTGTCGCTGATGAACAAGATAGACAGTGAGTTCCGTGAACAGGAGGAAATCAGCGGAGTTATCTCCGTAGGTAGCGGCGGACTGAAAGCCGCAAGTATACTTCCTGAACTGATAGAGCATTTCCGTGAACGCTATCCGCTTGTGAGTTTTGAGATAATTACAGGAACAGCCGACCTTATTAAGGAAAGGCTTGAACACGGTCTGCTTGACTTCGGGTTCCTGTTGGAGCCGATAGATATAGAGAAGTTCGATTATTTGCGTCTTCCGACTAAGGAAGTATGGGGCGTTCTTCTTCCTGCGAATCATCGACTTTCGTCCGAGAAGGCTATCACACGGCAACAACTCAGAGAGCTCCCTCTTGTGGTGACGAGCCGTAATGCTCTGCGCGGAGAGATAGAAGAATGGTTGAAATACCCCGTTTCAGAGCTTGACGTAGTTGCGACCATGAATCTTATCGACAATGCCGCACCTCTTGCAGAACGTGGTATAGCCTGTGTTATGTGTGTAGAAGGTGCTGTGGATATGTTTGATCCTGCACGTTTCGCGTTCCGTCCGCTGAAGCCAGAGCTTTCCATGACATCGGTACTTGCTTGGAAGAAGCTGAGCCCATATGCAGGTGCGACAGGCAAATTCCTTGAATACATCAAAAGTATACATTCCGAGCATACCAAAGTATGAAATATAAGCATTTTACATATTGAGAAATATATGTTATACTGAGTACAGGACATAAACCTGTACTCTTTTGTTTTTTGCGGAGGTGATCGAATGAAGGTGACAATACCCGAAATAACCAATAAGGAGCTTGCCGACTTACTGAAAAGCTCAGGTATGACAGATGAAGAGGTTGAGTCATTCCTCAAACGCTGTGAGAACAACTGTTGCTGTGCCGAAAAGGTTCGTATCCTGCGTAAAACACGGAAAGCTCTGCTCGATACGATACACAAGGAACAGGCTGTGCTTGATAAGCTCGATAACCTCATATGGAACATAGAACACGGAGGTGCTTTATGAATAAGCTGATTTCTATACTTGCATCAACAGTTATCGCTGTATCAGCTATGATGACAACAAGTGGTACGATAAAAACATCAGCAGATGCCGACGCTTTTTCAGCTGCGACAGAAAAGACAACATATACGATTCAGGATGTACGAAATTTGCAGGGCTTCATTCTTGCTGAGCCTGTGGAAGAAGATCTGACAGGAAAGCCTTATGATTTGAACGGTGATGACCGCTGGGACGTATATGACCTCTGCCTGATGAGGCGTGAAGTTTTGAAAAATCCGAATACCGCTTATGACAATGATACACTTGTTATCTACTTCTCGCGTACCGGAAACACTGAGAAAATCGCTGAATACCTGATAGACATTACAAATGCAGACAGCTATGTTATCGAGGCGGCTGTGCCTTACAGCGATGCGGACATAAAATATCAGGACGATAACTGCCGCGCCAACAAAGAACAGAACGACAAGTCGGTTCGTCCTGAGATAGCAAACCCGATAGCTTCTATCGACAGCTATGATACTATTTTCCTCGGTTATCCAATTTGGTGGGGACAGGAGCCTCGCATTATTGATACATTCCTTGAAAGTTATGATTTCTCGGATAAGACCGTTATTCCGTTCTGTACATCTGCAAGCAGTGGAATTGCCACAAGTGAGAAGAATATCAAGGCTCTTGTGCCAATCGGAAATCAGCTTGAAGGCAGGCGTTTCCCTGCGATTGCCACAAAGGAAGATGTGAAAGCATGGTATGATACACTACCGCTAAACGATGAAAAAACTGACAATAAGCTGAAAATATCAGTAAATGGTACGGAGCTTACAGCAACTCTTGAAGATAACAGCTCGGCTCAGGCTTTGACAGAACTTTTGAAGCAAGGCAATATTACCGTAGATATGAGCGATTACGGCAATTTTGAAAAGGTCGGCAATCTTCCTCAAAGTTTACCGAAAAATGATGAAAAGATCACAACAGTACCGGGTGACATTATTCTGTATCAGGGTAACAAGATCACAATATATTACGCCGAGAATACATGGGATTTCACAAAGCTTGGTCACATCAATAATATCACACAGGAAGAACTGAAAACCTTGCTCGGTGACGGAGATGTCACGGTTTCACTTTCAATATCATAAAAGGAGAACTCGTTAATGAATATCACAAGTAAAATACTGCTTTCTATTATTACAGGTACTTGCTTAGTATCGTTTACAGCTTGTGGAAGTTCAGATAGCAACAACCAATCATCACAGCAGGTAACAACCACACAGCAGGAACAGACAACGGATACAACTACAACAGCTACGACGAAAGAAGATAAAACTACTCCCGAAGTTACAGTGGAAAACAACGCAACAGCAGAAGCAACCGATAGCACAGAGAGCAATACTCTTGTAGTTTACTTCTCACGCACAGGAAACACTGAAAAGATAGCAGAGTATCTGATAAACATTACAAATGCTGACAGCTATGTTATCGAAGCGGCTGTACCTTACACGGACGAGGACATTGAATACAATAACGCTTCCTGCCGTGCTAATCAGGAGCAGAATGATAAATCAGTACGTCCTGAGATAGTTGATCCTATTTCTTCCATTGACAGCTATGATACAATATTCCTCGGCTTCCCAATATGGTGGGGACAGGAACCACGCATTATAGACACCTTCCTTGAAAGCTATGATTTCTCAGAGAAAACAGTTATCCCGTTCTGCACGTCTGGCAGCAGCGGTATCAGTACAAGTGAGAAAAACATCTCGGAACTTGTAACTATCGGAACTCAGCTTGAAGGCAGACGTTTTCCTGCGGGAGCGTCAGAAGATGAAGTAAAAGAGTGGTACGATACACTTAATTTGAATAAATAAAACATAAAACGGAGATATTCATCATGTTAGGAAATTTCAGTTATCACAATCCCACAAAGCTCTATTTCGGAGAAGAATCTCTCAATTATCTCAAAGATGAGATGAAAAACTACGGACAGAATGTCCTGTTCGTTTACGGCGGCGGTTCTATCAAAAAGAACGGTCTGTATGACGAGATAATAGCAATTCTGAAAGAGGGCGGCAAGAATGTTGCAGAGGTATCGGGCGTTATGCCGAACCCGACTTCCGACAAGCTGAACGAGGGCGTAGCTATTGCCCGTGAGAACAAGACAGACTTTATCCTTGCTGTCGGTGGTGGTTCTGTATGCGACTATTCAAAGGCAGTTTCCGTTTCTGTCAACTGCAAAGATGATCCGTGGGAGAAATACTTTATACGCTTTGAAGAACCCGACTGTGACATCATTCCTGTAGGTTGTGTACTGACTATGACAGGTACAGGCTCAGAGATGAACGGCGGCTCAGTAATCACAAACCACCACACCAAGCAGAAGATAGGTCATGTGTTCGGTGATGATGTAATGCCGAAGTTTTCTATTCTCAATCCTAAATACACCATGACACTTCCGAAATATCAGATGGTCGCAGGCATTTATGATATTTTCAATCACATTTGCGAGCAGTATTTCTCAGGAGAGGACGACAACACCTCTGACTATATCAGCGAGGGACTTATGAGAGGTCTTATCCATGCGAGCCGTATCGCTGTGGAGAATCCACAGGACTACGAAGCACGTTCCAACATTATGTGGACAGCTACATGGGCGCTGAATACGCTTGTCGGCAAGGGAAAGTCTGAGGACTGGATGGTGCATATGCTCGGTCAGGCAGTTGGTGCTTATACAGACGCTACGCACGGTATGACTTTGGCTGCGGTATCTTTGCCGTATTACAGATATATCATGCCTTACGGTATGAAGAAATTCGCACGTTTTGCAACTGAGGTCTGGGGAATCTCCCGTGTCGGTAAGACTGATGAACAGCTTGCAAACGAAGGACTTTCCGCAATGGAAAGCTGGATGAAGGAAATCGGACTTGTTATGAATCTGAAAGAACTCGGTGCAACAGAAGAGATGATTGAGGGCATAGCGGATGCAACTTTCATTCTCGAAGGCGGCTACAAGGTGCTTGACCGTGACGAAGTGATTCAGATACTGAAAGCAAGTATGGGCTGAGAACAGGAGGAAATCATTATGAGCAAAACATTAGTAGCATATTTCTCAGCAAGCGGCATGACCGCTAAACTGGCAAAAAAACTTGCAGAAGCAGCAGCGGCAGACCTTTATGAGATACGCCCTGAAGTACCATATACAAACGCAGACCTCAACTGGCAAGACAAGAACAGCAGAAGCTCTGTCGAGATGAACGACAAGACATTCCGTCCTGCTATCGCTGATACAGATGCAAATATCGCTGACTACGATACTATCTTCGTTGGTTTCCCGATATGGTGGTATGTTGCGCCTACTATTATCAACACATTCCTTGAAGCCTATGATTTTTCTGGCAAGACGATCATTTTATTTGCAACATCCGGCGGAAGCGGAATGGGTAACTCTGCAAAGGAGCTTCGCCCCAGTGTGTCCGACAGTGCAGTCATCAATGACGGCAAGCGTTTCAGCGCAAATGCTTCTGTAAGCGAACTGAAAGAATGGGTCAATTCGTTTGGTATCTGATAAAAGGAGCATACAATGAGTATTATCGTGAATCTCAGATACACTGGCAAAAGCGGCTCTGCGAGAGCCTTTGCAGAGGAGATGACTTCAAGCGGAACAGTTGATGTGATCAGAAATGAGAACGGCAATTTGCGGTATGAATATTATCTTTCATTTGATGATCCGGAAACTGTTCTGCTGATAGATGAATGGACAGATCAGGCGGCTATCGACCGTCACCACGCATCGCCCATGATGCAGAAGATAACAGAGCTTCGGGACAAATACGATCTTCACATGACGGTGGAGCGATATGTCAGTGATGAGGGCGGCATACCTGACAAGGACGAGGAATTCATAAGAAAGTAGGTGTCACAATGACTGAAAAGATAGTACAGACAGCAGGAAGAGAGGCTCTCGGTGAGTTCGCTCCCGACTTTGCACATTTCAACGATGATATCCTGTTTGGTGAGAATTGGAACAATACCGATATTGACCTGAAGACGCGGTCTATTATCACAGTGGTAGCCCTCATGTCTCAGGGCGTGACGGATAATTCTATCCGCTATCATATCCAGAACGCTAAGAATCACGGCGTATCGCAGAGAGAAATGGCAGCAGTCATTACTCACACTGCTTTTTATGCTGGCTGGCCTCACGCATGGGCGGTGTTCAATATCGCTAAGGAAGTTTATGCTGAGAACGCTCCTGCCGTTTCCGATAAGAACAAGTTCCAAAACGAGATAATATTTCCCATAGGCGAACCGAATCCTTACGGCGATTACTTTGTGGGACAAAGCTATCTTGCGCCTGTTTCCACGGAACAAATACCGATCTACAACGTGACCTTTGAGCCTGCCTGCCGCAATAATTGGCATATCCACCACGCAAAAAGCGGCGGCGGTCAGATGCTGATCTGTGTCGGCGGTCGTGGCTGGTATCAAGAGTATGGCAAGGAAGCGAGAGAATTAAATCTGGGAGATATTGTGAATATCCCTGCCGAGGTCAAGCACTGGCATGGTGCGGCTAAGGACAGTTGGTTTGCACATCTTGCGGTTGAGATTCAGGGCGAGGATTGCAGTACGGAATGGTGCGAGACAGTTTCCGAACAGGATTACAATAAACTGAAATAGTATATGTAAAGGCAGCCGTAATGGCTGCCTTACTCTTATTGTTATATTCAGATAAACACATTGACGTGAATATCAGAAAACAGCATGCTTTAATTTCTCAAATAGATAAGTAACCTTTTCACGCTAACCGTTACTTATGTAACCGTTTAAATGAAACTGCCCGTTGAATTATCAGAATAAATATGCTACAATGGGCACATAAGGAACAGGAGTTACCTAAATCGCAAAGGAGGAACTAATATGAACGCTATCGTTATTTATTTTTCAAGAGCAGATGAAAACTATTTCGGAGGTTCGATGAAGTATGTGGAGGTTGGCAACACTGAGATCGCAGTACAGCACATCACCGAGCTGACAGGCTATGACAGCTTCAAGCTCGAAATGGTGCAGCCTTACTCCGCTGACTATATGACCTGTATCGAAGAAGCAAAGGCTCATCTGAGAGAAAAAGCTCGTCCCGAGCTGAAAGAGATGCCCGATGTTTCCAGCTATGACACGATCATTCTCGCTTATCCCAACTACTGGGGAACGATGCCGATGGCGGTGTTCACGTTCCTCGATAACGCTGATCTGAACGGCAAGACGGTCTACCCGCTCTGCACCAACGAGGGCAGCGGACTTGGCAAAAGCGTTTCGGACATAAAGAAATACGCAAATGTCGGCGAGGGACTTTCTCTCACGGGCAGTGGCGTAAAAGGCGCAAAGTCCACTATTGAAAAGTGGCTTAAAAACAACAAACTTTTCTGAGGAGGTATAATTATGCAGGCTTACATTATCTTGAATGACGGTACGAAAATCCCGCAGTTCGGACTTGGCGTTTATCAGATTCCGGAGGGAGAAGCTACTTACAATGCGGTGATTGACACGCTGAAAATTGGCGTCCGCCACATCGACACGGCTCACGCTTATCAGAACGAGCGAAGCGTCGGCAAGGCAGTCAGGAACAGCGGCGTTCCCCGTGAAGAAGTGTGGATCACCACAAAGCTCTGGCCGCACGAATACGGCGCGGGCAAGACCGCTGCAGCTATCGACAAGATGCTTGACAGGCTCGGTACCGACTATATCGACCTTCTCCTGCTGCATCAGCAGTTCGGCGATTATCTCGGTGCCTGGAAGGACATGGAGAAGGCTGTTACGGTAAAATACCGTCCGAGGAATACAGCATTGAAGCAATACAAAACGCTTACCGCCACGGCTGTACCTTTTTTGATACGGCAGAGGTCTACAGCCCAAATCTTTCGGGAATCTGGCATAATGAGCTGATTGTCGGAAAGGCGCTTGAAGATGTGCGTGATGATGTTGTTATCGCTAAACGTATTCATAGTTTCACTTCCTTCAGAGCTTTAAAAGTGACTCGACCTGTGCTTTCTTTTGGTAAAGAACACAGCCTCCGTCGTGATTGTCAAGCAGGATATCGCTACTCCTGAGAGCTGTAAACAGCGGAGAATGCAAAGCCTCACGAAGTGATGTATCCTTCACATTGATATCAGAATACGGCGAGAACGGATAGGGCTCAGCTCCGCCGTGAGAATTGATGTGGAAGAAGCCTCGGCCGGCTGCAACACAGCCTCCCGAACTTTTTTCATCTCCCGGGAATGAGATATAAACCATTTCGGGACGTTTCTCACGCAGATGCTGTATCTTGTTCATCAGGTACTCTCTCTGTATGTCGCCGGGAGCAAGCTTGCGGCTTTCATCGGTTACAGGAACATACTCCACAAATATGACCGCTTTGCAGCCTTTTTCAGAAAGACTGGCTAAAAAAGCATCAGAAGTCACTTCTTTATAGTTATGCGTTGTAACAGTAACAGATGCTCCGAAAACAAGTCCGTGTTTTCTGAACTCGTCCATATTGGAGATAAGTTTATCGTAGATACCTTCACCGCGCCGTGAATCGGTCTGCTCACGGTTGCCTTCAATGCTCATGACAGGGATAAGGTTGCGGCATTTATCGAAAAGCTCTAAATAGCGTTCGTCCATGAAAGTGCCGTTAGTAAAGATCGGAAAGAGTATATTCTGCTTCTGACCTGCAGCTTCGATGATATCCCGCCGGAGCATAGGTTCACCGCCTGCGAGAAGGATAAAGCTGATGCCCATTTCGTCCGCTTCATCAAATATCCTTAGCCATTCTGTTTCAGTCAGCTGCTTCACAGGCTCGGAATCAACAGTGGCATGATTGCACCGTGAATAACAGCCTGCACAATGAAGATTGCACTTGCTTGTGATACTTGCAATGAGGAACGGGGGGATATGCTCGCCGTTATCCTCGGCTTTCCTGCGACGTATTGAGGCGATTCGGCTCTCTGCTGCAAATTTCAGCATAAAGGCACTTTCTCTTGGATTTTTCAGCGTTGCCCTGACAGCTTCGCCAACTATCCGCTCAACGCCCTTTGTCAGATATTCCTGAAGTTCAAATTTTTCGTTCATAGCCTCACCCAAGCAATTCTTCAACAGCCTTTCGCACCTCTGCCATATCAGTTGTAGGCTCAAAGCGTGCGATAACCTTACCTGTTCTGTCAACGAGGAATTTTGTAAAGTTCCACTTGATATATGCCTTATCTCCGAACTTCTTGTTATTCATATCCGCAAACTTGTTTAGCATCGCATTCTTTATCCCCTTGCCAAAGCCAGCAAATGGCTTTTCCGTAGCAAGATAGGCAAAAAGCGGATCAGCGCTGTCGCCGTTAACATCTATCTTTGCGAACTGAGGGAACTCCGTACCGAATTTGAGCGCGCAGAACTGATGTATCTCGTCCTCGCTGCCGGGAGCCTGATTTGCGAACTGATTGCAAGGAAAATCGAGTATCTCGAAGCCTTTGTCTCGTAATTCCTTGTACATAGTTTCAAGCGGCTCATAATGCGGAGTAAAACCGCAGCCTGTTGCGGTATTCACTATAAGCAGCACCTTACCATTATAATCACTGAGACTTACGTCGTTGCCTGCACGGTCTTTCACGATAAAATCGTACACTGTTTTCATACTTCATGCTCCTTTCAGATATCATGTTCTTCCAATAATTCATACAGCAGCGAATAGAGCTGCTTTGCCTTTTCGGGACTGAGTTTTACGCACTTTCCAACCTTCACAGGGATATCCTTTGCCTGTTCCTGCAAGGCTCTGCCCTGTTCGGTCAGATAAATGAGGACTGAACGTTCGTCATCTTTGCTGTGATTTCTTTCGAGATAGCCGAGTGTGCTCATCTTTTTAAGAAGGGGAGAAACCGTGCCGTTGTCAAGCATGAGTTTTTTGCATATTTCTCCGACAGTAACGCCGTCCTTCTCCCACAGAACAAGCATCACTATATACTGCGTGTAGGTCAGATTCATCTCCTTCAGATACGGCGTATATAAGCTCGTTACAGCTCTTGCTGCCGCATACAGTGGAAAACAGAGCTGATTTTCAATCTTCATAGCTTCCTTGTAGTTGTATTCCATTGTTCTGCCTCCTCAATTTATGTTGTTTGCAATTATATTGTATCAAATATAAGCCTGTTTGTCAAGTACCCTTGCTTTATTTTTGATATTTAACTTCAGACAAAAAAGTCCTCACAGCCAAAACTGTGAGGACTCATTGTTTTTAATCAGATAAACACATTAACGTGAATATCACGCCAGCTTATCCCCAGCTCGGAACTCCCGACTTGTTCTTGCCCCACAGGTCACGTCTGAAACCCGAACCGCAGGAGCATATCAGCTTGTTGGTCCACATATTTGTTGAGGGATTGCACCTCGACCTCAGCACCGTTCCGCCCACGACCAGCGTCGGCTTTTTCTTTGATCTGCGCATTGCATTTGCCTTGTACCATTTGTCCTCATCGATGATAGCTTCAAACTTTTTCTCACCGATGATGTATGTGTCCTCATCCTGATTTACTATACGCCGCTGGTCAAGATAATTATTGTTGTGGGACTTATTGTATACCACTCGCCCCATGTAGGTTGCATTGCGGATGATGCGAAGTATATTTCCTGAGTCCCACTTCACAGCTCCAGAAGCGTTTTTGTAATGGAGCCGTGTCAGCTCATCACCTATCTTCTTGCCACCAAGCCCCTGCAGGTACAGGTCGAATATCATTCGGACCGTTTCCGCCTGTTCGGGATCAACGACATAGGTCTCACCGACTTTGTTGTAGCCGAGAATATTTCCGTTGCCGTACAGTATTCCTTTTTCACGGCTTACCATCTGACCTGCACGAACTCTCTCCGAGACCTTTCGGCTCTCGTCCTGCGCCAGCGTAGCCATAAGTGAGAGCCGAAGCTCTCCGTCACCGTCCATCGTCCAGATGTTGTCCTCGACGAAGAATACTTCAACTCCTATGTTGCGGAGCTCTCTTGTGAAGGAGAGTGTGTCCACTCCTCATACCACTGGATCTGATTTTCGAGTGCAGACAACTGCGCCTCGTGATCTGTTGATACTCTGCCATAGAAAACCACCTTTCTCGGACGATCCCTATCGAGCATTATGTTATTGTACATCAAGCCACCATTCCTTTCGTATCATTTTCAGCCTTGTTCTTGAATTCATTTTTGATGATGTTGAAGTATGTGGCGCTGTTAATAACTCCTTTCTCGAACAGCGCTTCGATGAGACATTTCACTGCAAAGTCCGTATCGATTTTTGTCATACTCTGCCCTCCGTACGCAACATTGTACCACTATTCAATTCAAAATGTAATCACCAATACCACCAGATTTTTTCTCACGTCTGTGTGCAGTATTGACATTGTTTTTTTGCCCTCTGACGCCAGCCATACTTCCCTAAGTACAGCCTTTGGTGAGCGCTTTTTAATATTTTGACTCCATACTTTTGGATGAAAGAGATTTTTGACCCCAATTTGCAAATTCTACATTCTCCAATTTTTCGGCGGGCACTGCCCGTCCGATGTGGAATGGCGGGCGCAAATGACGCCAGCCTTTTTCCTGCAAACCAAAAAGGGGCACGGGTTCTCCCGTTTCAGCGGCAAACGGAACGCCGTTTGCTATGCTTGCCGGTCTTGCGGACCGACTTCCGCACCGCAGGTTTGTCCGATTTTTCTCCCTCTGATATATCCCCCAACTCGCTCCACGTTGCGCAACAACCGCATTCAACGGGAACGGTGGGGTAACTATACCATTTTGGTTTTGAAGACGGCTAAAAAGGGACTTTTGCGCGTGTTTCGGATAATTGCTCCTTACACGTTTCCTGTCATAGTTATTATTGCAAAGAAAAGAAAGCACTTGTTTTATTATAACTATCAAGTAATATATAACCTTCTTCTTTGCTATATAATATATATTCTATTGTATACTTAATATATAAGCCTATGACATCATGACACAGCCCCTATGACAATTCAGCTTTTGAACTGAAGTGCCAACTCTGCATCATGAAGTTTGTCCTCTTCCATACCTGCAAAAGAAGCGTTCAATGAACAGCGAACCTATGATGATAAGAAGCAGAAGTGCTCCGCCGAGGGTTAGAAAATATTTCAGACTGCTCCAGCCGCTGAGAGAGGTGTATATGCCGAATACCGTCCACGGGCTCCATACAGTATCGCCTGTGACAGAAAAGCCCCATACTCCGACTGCAACAAATGCAAGGACTGCGTATTTCAGAAGTTTGAGCCATTTATCCGCCTTTTCGGGAATCTTTACCTTGAATGGTATCAGCTTTCCAATGAAATTCAGCAGATCTTGCATTGCTCCGAAAGAGCATATGAATCCGCAGAAGAATCTTCCCCAGACAAGCGTTATTAGGAATACTCCAAGTATCAGAACTAACCTGCCTAAATTATCAAGCAGGACAAAGCTGCCGTCTGCAATTGAGGTTATGAGTCCGCCTGTTGACGAGAATAAGGTGATAAACAGAGCCGGTACGGTAATAAAGGCTATAAGCTGAATGACCGCCCTGACTATTTGTACGGGTGATATTTTTTTCTTCATAGGATCACATCCTTATTCTTTCTCTGAGATTCTCAGTGACGTAGAGCTTTTTGTCGTATGTAATAAACAGCGCTTCAATATTGAGCTGTTTCAGGAGCTCCATGCTCTTCTCTGCTCCCATAATGAAAGCAGCAGTCGCAAGTGCGTCAAGTTCTTCAGAATTATCGCCCACAAGAGTGAGGCTGACAATGTTTCATCAGCTTCTTCAAATACAGTTATGGTATTGACTGTACCCATTGCGAAGAATATCTTCTGAGTCTGAACAGTACCGATCATATTATCACCTCACGCTATCAGAATCTGCCGCCGCGACCTCCGCCGAAGCCGCTGTTCATACCGCCTCTCATACCGCCGCCCATCATGCTCTGCGGTATTTCAGAAACTTCCTGTCCATTGACTATGATAGTACCGCCGTTGAATATAATAGCTGTTTCGTAAGCATTTGTATTTGTTACAGCGTTTATTCCGTCATCGCTGGCATCTATAGTGATATTGCCGTCATTGATAACTATGTATGTAGCTTCAAGACCTTCTGCGGCTGTAATATCGAAGTCGCCGCCGTCTATCTGAAGAACTGCACAAGCTTGTATACCGTCACTTGTTCCGTTGATAGTGAATGTACCGCCAGAAATAGTGATAGTACCCTCTGCTTCGTCATTCTCACAGTGGAAGCCATCTTTGTTGGTGGTGACATTGAATATTCCATCATAAATGGAGATAGTGTCGTTACTTGTCGATGTGTTTTCAGATACTGAACTATTCTTTCCGCAGCCCGTCATCGAAACTGCCATTACTGCCATTAATAAAGCTGAGGTTATATATGTTTTTTTCATAATGATACTTCCTTTCGTTTGGAGAGTTGTGTTTGTTTCTATGATTGTATTATATCGCAGGTATTTGAAAGAAAAATGGAACGAAAGTGGAATTATCACTTTGAAATATGGAATCTTTACTTCCAATATGTGAAAGAGACGTGAAATTGTTTTATGGTATTGAATTATGAAAAAAAGTCCTCACAGCCGAGCTATGAGGACTCTGTTGTTTTATTCAGATAAACACATTAACGTGAATATCATGCCAATTGAGTATTCTGCGTTTAGTAGACTTTGCATAGATGTACTTCTTAGCATCGTCCAGATTCAGCGTAAAATAGCCAATCTGAGTGTATTTTCGAATTACTTCTTTTCGCTGATAGCAGCCTGTGCAGCATAGTCTTGTAGGTAGTATTCTGAACTGTGTTCTGATGTTCCGGTTTAAAATAGGATAGAATATAACAAAATGCTCAGCTTCGACATAGTTGGCAGTTGAGCAGTAGTTCCATTTGTCCTTTATCAGGTATGTATCTTCTGCGGCTGTGGACTGAATCGGTCCGAAATAAGAGAGCTGTGAGCTCAATAAAGCTGAACATGCAAGCAATGATATGAGCTTTTTTCTGAAGAGCATATTACCACTCCAATCATATTGACTTTTTGTGCGGAGAAATGATATTGCTGAACACATTATATCATATTGAATCATTAAATGCAATTATATTTCGCTTAAAATGAAACAAAAAAATAACGCATGTGTGTAAATGATTAGGCAGATGTAGTTAATACAAATAATTGTTTGACAATACATTCTTATACTGCGTGGAGAAAATTGTGCGTATGTTACGAATCGTATTCAAAAACCTTGCTTTGTATATTGATTTATTATATAATGTTATTGTAAATAATATATTAGAAAATGGAGGAAGTTATGAGAAAACTACCAATCGTATTAACAGCGGCAGCAATTTGCAGTATCGCAGCAGCAGTACCTGCAACATCGTATGCAGCGGAAGACGGAACACCTGAAAGAGCGGCTGAGATCGCTTTGGATTACTATCGTGGTAATTCAACATTCACAGATACGAGTACTGACTGGTGTGTGCTATTTGCAATTCATTGTGTCAGAAAAGCCGGAGGAGAGCTCCCTGGCGTAAGAATAGGAGAGAATTCAACAACTAATTGCATTGTCACAATTGATCCTTCATGTTATCATTCATGGGAAACTGAGTATTGGAGTTATAATCCTACTGGTAAAGAAGAGGATTTAAGAGAAAATCCACAAGCTGGCAATGCGGAGACAAATTACACACCTCAAGTCGGAGACCTAGTATTCTTTGATAATAATTCTAAAAATCCTGATATTGGGGAATCAGGTCCTGGACCTGATCATACTGGAATAGTTGTAGACGTTAATGGTACCGGTCAGTCGGCTATCATAACAACTTGTGAAGGTAATATTAATGATGATGTTACAAGAGTACAATATCAGTATAGGGAGCCTATTCCTAGAGATGATGATGGATTTCTTCATGTTGATAAGGATACAAAAATTATAGGCTTTGCAACTCCTATTTATCCAAATGCATCAAGTACACCGTCTAATCCTTCAACAGGTGAACTAGTTGAATCTCCTGTCACTTCGAGCCCTGGTTCACGTCAGAGAGCACTTGAACAGGCGCAGATGAGAAAGGATAAGAGCAAGAGACCTGCAGGGTATGATAAGTTCTCAATCACATTTGTTGACGAAGTACTGAAGGCTTCAGGTGCCAAGACATTCTATAATTATCCGAAAGAGCCGCATATAAAGGATTTTGTCGAAGACTATAAGAAGAACGGCGCATATTTTGATGCATCTTCATATATATGCCGTGTCGGTGATGTTGCTGTTATAGAAAACAATGGCAATACAGAAGATGGTGCTGATCAGCTTGCGATCATAAGCGGAGTAAACTATGTAGCAGGCAAGAAGGAAATATATGTTATAAAATATGATCCTTCAACCGACAGAGTTTGTGATTCTGAATTATGTCAGGATACAATACTTGGATTCTGTGTTCCATATTATGAATATGATGATCTCGGAGACGTTACATATGACGGACGCGTTGATGTAAGTGATGTAACAAAGATCATGGATTTTATTGCATCAGGTAAGACGGATTATTCAGTATACCAGAAGCTCTGCGCTGATGTTAACAAGAACGGATACATAAACAAGATGGATTATTCTGACCTTCAGAAAAAGCTCTCAAAGCAGCTTATTTTTGAAGCTGAGACGGACCAGAGCAGCAAGGTAGGAAAGAAGGAATCTGATTGCGTAACTGCTACAACATCAGACGATAAGGGCTACATGGTATATGGCCCATATATCAGTGGCTTATCATATGGTGACAAGGAAGTTACCTTCAGGATGAAGACTGATAACAATACTGCTGATAATGAAGTTGTTGCAAGAATAGAAGTCAATGATGTTGATCTCGGTGGAATAATCGCTTCAAAGGAAATCAGAAGAAAAGACTTCCTCACACCTGATGCATATCAGGATTTCCACCTTGAATATGAAAACGGATCTGCATCAAACAGAATAGAATACAGAGTTTATTATTTCCAGAAAGCACTTATTTCCGTTGACAGTGTAACTGTCAGAGATGTTTCTGTAAAGACAGAAATGAAATTTGAAGCAGAATCGGATCTGAGCAGTCAGATGCGTACCAAGGGTGAAGACGGAAAGTATGGCAGAGATGGAATAGAGGCATATGCAACTGATAAGCCTGGTTGTCTTGCATATGGTCCTTATGTAGACAAGCTTGCTTTGGGTTCATTTAGAGCTGATTACTCACTCAAGGTAGATAACAATACGATCAATGCGGATGTTCTCAGGATCGATGTATATAACACGACCAAGAATCAGATTGTAGCTCAGAAGACAATCAAGTGTACAGATTTCAAGCAAGCGAATTTCACACAGGTGTTCTCATTGTATTTCAACAATACTCAGCTCAATGATGTATATGAGTTCAGAACATACTATTTAGGAAACAGCGAAACAATTATTGACAAAGTTAATGTTGTTCGTCTGGACAAGCCTCTTGCAAATAAGTTTACTGCAGATGATATGAAGATGACTGAAGGATGCAGTAAGTCTGATTTGGGAATAAATCTCAAGAACAGCGGTGACAGAGTATATGGTCCGTATACTGATAATATCTCACTTGGAAAAAACAGAGCGATATTCAATGTGGATATATCAGAATCAGGTTCTCCGGACGATGTAGTTGCTATATTCGATGTATTCACAAGTGACAATGACACTATTCTTGCTAAAAAGGAACTCAAAAGAAGTGAGCTCGTATCCGATGGTAATTATCATGTACTGTTTGACCTTCCAGCAGAATATGCTGAAAGCAAGATCGAATTCAGAGTTACCGCAACAGGAAGTGCTGATCTAACATTCAAAAAGGTTGTAGTAACATCCCAGAATTCAGCAGTAAAAAAACAAGCATCCTCAAGTACAGTCCCTGATTCATCACTGCTTAATACTACAAGCCGCAAGGTGCTTATGAAAGGTATCGATGTTTCTGACAATCAGACAAAAATAGATTGGAAGACTGTTAAGAATTCCGGAGTCGATTTTGCAATTCTCAGAATAGGTCTTGTAACAGATAATAAAGGATCAGTAAGAAAAGATTATAACTTTGAACAGTATTATAGTGATGCTTCAAATGCTGGGATAAAGGTCGGTGCTTATTGGTATTCACGTGCTAAGTCAGTTGAAGAGGCAAAGGAAGAAGCAAGGATTTGCCTTGAATATTTAAATGGAAAGCATCTTGATTTTCCTGTATACTTTGATATTGAACATTCCGACTCCACATCAAAGGGAAAAGAAGCTTGTTCTGCTATGGCGGTCGCTTTTTGTGAAGAAATAAAAGCAGCAGGATATACTCCTGGAATTTATTCATATAAGTATGGATTGTTGGATTATATTGATGAATCTGTTCGAGAAAAATACGCAATGTGGGTAAGTGTCGTTAATAATGAGCGAGAGTTGATCTGGGATGAGCCTTTGGGAATGTGGCAGTATACACATGGTGACGAAGTACCAGGAACTGTAGAACTTGTTGATACAGATTACTGTTATGTGAATTATCCCTCAATCATAGGCTGAAGAAAGAAGGAGCATATTAAATGAATAATAGAAAGAAAATACTAAGTTTAGCTTTATCGGCAGCACTTATTCTTGGAAGCGGAGCACCGATATATAATAATGGAATGGCAAATAGCAATGCTCTGATTGCATCAGCAGTCGAAGAAGACGGGCTTGTATTTGGGGTATATAAAGATCATGCTGTACTTGTAAAGTGTGGGATCAATACTGCTGAAGAAATATCCATATCAGATAATTTCAAAGGTCTTCCTGTTACAGAGATCAGCGAATATGCTTTCTTAGGAAACGCATCACTGAAGACAGTTGAGCTTCCTAAGTCTGTTACAAAAATAGGTGAGGGTGCATTTTCAATGTGCAAGCACCTTAAGACAATCAACATTCCTGAAAGTGTTACAGAGATCGGCGGACTTGCATTCAACAATACAGAATGGCTTTTTGACCAGCGCAGCAAGTCTCCGATTGTTAGTGTGAATAAAATTGTAATTGACGGAAGTAACTGTACTACAACCGCAATTATTCCTGATGGAACAGTTGCTATCAGCGACTATGCGTTTGCAGACTGTGACAAGCTTGAAAACGTTACTATCCCCAAAAGTGTAACATCGATCGGAGCAACATCATTCAAGGGAACACCATGGGAAGCAAAGACCAAAACAAATCTGGGTGAGCTTGCAATCAACGGTATGATAGTAAAAGGCGGAAACATGCCTAATTCAAGTGATGAAGCTGCTGATGACATTTTGATCCTTAGCGAGAAACTCAGCAATCACGCATATGCTGAGCACAATGATTATAAAACGATGCAGCTTTGCGGCGAGCTTAAGATCGTAGGTGATTCCGCATTCTGTGCTTGCAATAACCTTGAATCTTTTGAGGTTTGCGCTCCTGTAACTGAGATCCAGGATCATGCGTTTGAAGAATGCCGCAGTCTTAAGACATTCAAATTCACAAGTTCAACAATATCAGAGATCGGAAGCTATGCATTCAGAAACTGTGTTTCTCTGACTGAGATATCGTTCCCCGAGTCTATTTCAACAATAGGTAAGGATGCATTTTATAACTGTCCTGCTCTGAAGAAGATTACAATCAGCAACCCGAACTGCTTCATCTATGATTCATCTGCCACTATCTGCAGCCAGGCAGTCATCTACGGTTATTCAGGCAGTACAGCAGAGGCTTATGCGAAAAAGTACAATCAGACATTTGTAGCTCTTGAACCGGCACAGGTAACAACTCCAGTTACAACCGCTGCGCCTGTAACTACAACAGTAAGCACAACAACTACGCCCGCTGTAACTACAGGAATCAAGTCGGACACTGTTGTTATAACACTTCCTAATGTTCCTGAAGGTTCAAAGATAATCGTTGCTGTTTTAAAGGGCGATACAGATGGAAACAATAAGATTGATTCTTCAGATGCTTCTCTGATCCTTAAGGAATATGCAAGACTTTCAACTGGTGAAAAGGCAGAGTTTGACGGAGATAAGAAGTCTATAATTGATATAAACGGAGACGGAACAGTCAACGCTAAGGATGCATCTGCAGTTCTTGAATTCTATTCATTCACATCAACAGGAGGTCAGGCTACACTTTGTGAGCACTTCAGCTTTGGTTCTTCAATTAAGGGCGATGTAAACGGAGATGGATTCGTTGAGCTGACTGACCTTGCAACTCTTCGTCAGTTTATTTCACACGGTGTTAAAACTGAGATAATAAAAGAGAATGCTGATATGAACAGCGATGGTTTTATCGATGTTACTGACCTTTCAACACTCAGTCTCAAGCTTATTGACTGCAGAAAGGACGGCGACGCAAACGGTGACGGTGAAGTTGATTCTACTGACAAGCAAATATATGAAAATTACATCTATGGCAGCGGTGAGAAACATATAGTTGAGAAGACTGCAGACCTTGATAAGAACGGCAAGGTTGATCTTACTGACTATGTGCTCTTCTGCGAACTGACTCTAAGCAAGAATGTCAAGGGAGATGTAAATGATGACGGTGACGTTAACCTTGCTGATCTTGCAACTCTCAAGCAGATCGTCGGCAAGCAGGATGTCGAGTACAACGAGAAGAACGCTGACATCAACGGCGACGACAAGGTTGATATGACTGACCTTTCAAAGCTGAGCATTATACTTGTTGATGGCTGATAAAACTGACTTGCTGCCTTCGGGGGTATTGATATCAAGATAACAGAATAATGAAAAGAATCAGGATTATGTTCAGATGATGGAACATAATCCTGATTCTGCTTATTCGCCTTCATTTATCCATATCACGTCAGAATACCCCCACTTCTAAGTGAAGCGAAAGTGGGGGATGAATGCCGTATTTCTTACTAAAACCATTGATAATCAGTAAAATATAGCTATAATAGATGCATAGGAAATATCCTAAATCTGAAAGAAAGGAGAAAAGCTATGTATCTTACGATAAAGCAAAAAGTAAAGCATCTGTCAAAGGAAGAATACAGCATTTTGAGAGAATTGTGTCATACAGCGAAAAATCTTGCCAATGAAGCAATCTACAATGTCCGTCAGTATTACTTCACAGAAGGTGAATATCTGAAATATGAAAAGAATTATGCACTGCTGAAAGACAGCCCTAATTATAAAACTCTCAATTCCAATATGGCACAGCAGATTCTGAAAGAAGTAGACGGTTCATTCAAAAGTTTTTTCGGATTGCTGAAACTTGCAAAGAAAGGAAAGTATTCTTTCAGGGGCTGCAAATTACCACAGTATTTGCCAAAAGACGGATTTGCTATAATAGAGTAGAGTCTATCCTAAAATTTGTGTAAACCTCTGAAGTAGTGTATAATAGAAGAGACACTACTTTGGAGGTTTTAATTATGAGCAGAAGGCGAAGAAATGAAACAGATGAACAGCGTGCAAGAAGAGAGCTTATAAGCGATTTTCTGTCGGCAGCGAATATCCAGAGCATGGACGATATCCATGAACTATTCAAGGAAGCGCTTGCCGGATTTATGGAAGGGAGCCTTGAATCAGAGCTTGATTCTGAGCTTGGATACGAGCCATATGACGTTAAGAACAAGAAAACTGATAATAGCCGTAATGGTCACAGCAAGAAGACTCTTCGCACCAGTATGGGCAAGGTGGATATCGAAGTGCCTCGTGACAGAAACGGCGAATTTGAACCAAAGATACTGCCTAAGAATCAGACAAGCATCTCTCAGGATATGGAGAACAAGATCATCTCTATGTACGCCAAGGGAATGTCTACGTCCGATATTGAGGACCATATCCGTGATATTTACGGTCTGGAGATATCTGATACTACCGTCAGCCGTATCACAGACAAGGTCCTCCCTGTTGCAAAGGAATGGCAGCAGAGACCGCTTGAAAGCGTCTATGCAGTCGTGTTTCTCGACGCTATCCACTACCATGTACGCAGTGAAGGACAGATCATCAAAAAGGCTGTATATATAGCGATAGGCGTTAATATGGACGGCAGGAAGGATGTTCTCGGTATGTGGGTTGGTGAAAATGAAAGTGCCAAGTTCTGGGCAGGCGTTCTGAACAGTCTGCGCAACAGAGGTGTTGAGGATATCCTTATCGCCTGCACAGATAATCTGGCAGGCTTCTCTCAGGCTATAGAAGCTGTATTTCCGAAAACTGATATCCAGAACTGCATAATCCATCAGCTCAGAAATTCCAGCAAATACGTCTCTTACAAAGATCTAAAAGCTCTTATGGCTGACCTGAAAAAGTCTATACCGCAGTAGACGAGGAAGCTGCTCTGGATGCTCTTGAGGCTTTTGCTGCGGCCTGGGACAGCAAATATCCCAAAATATCAAAGTCCTGGTACGAAAACTGGCCTAATCTCAGCACATATTTCAAGTTCCCTCAGGAACTGAGAAAGCTGATCTATACGACCAATACCATAGAAGGCTTCAATCGCCAGCTGAAGAAGGTCACGAAAGCCAAGTACGTATTTCCGACAGATGACAGCCTTTTCAAGATGCTGTATCCGGCTATGAAGGACATCACGAAAAAATGGACTGGCCGCCGTCAGGACTGGAGCAGCATCTACGCTCAGCTTGTGATCTACTACGGTGACAGGATACCTGAATAACATTTGAGCCTCTGAAAAAAAGACTGTAAAAAATCAGTCAACTGTGATAAAATAGAATTAATATCACAGGAGGCTGATTTTTTATGGCAAGAAGAAAAAGAGAACCAATGAGCGAGGGCAAGAAGAACATCATAGGAATGCTGCT
This sequence comes from Anaerotruncus sp. MC2020, assembly GCA_000701945.1. Lineage (GTDB taxonomy): Bacteria > Bacillota > Clostridia > Oscillospirales > Ruminococcaceae > Ruminococcus > Ruminococcus flavefaciens_B. The sequence continues at coordinate 1,208,040 of KL370840.1, read as the reverse complement.
TGAGGAATACGACATTAAGTCGGCTAAGGATATTGAGGATGCCTTAAAAGACCTTCTCGGAGGGACTATACAGGAAATGCTTGAATCCGAAATGGACGAGCATCTTGGATATCAGGAATATGAGCGTTCCGACAATCCCGACTCTCGTAATGGTAAGAAAACCAGGAAGATTCGCGGAAACTTCGGAGAAACTTAAATAGAAGTACCGCAGGATCGTGACGGCAGTTTTGAGCCAAAAGTCGTAAAGAAGCGTCAAAAGGATATCTCAGGCATTGAGCAGAAGATAATTGCTCTGTATGCTAAAGGAATGACCACACGCCAGATAAGCGAAACTATCGAAGATATCTACGGCTTTGAAGTCAGCGACGGTATGGTATCAGATATCACAGACCGCCTTTTACCACAGATAGAGGACTGGCAGAAACGCCCATTGGACGAAGTATATCCGATAGTATTTATCGATGCAGTACACTTCTCAGTACGCGATAACGGACAAATCAGAAAGCTTGCCGCGTATGTGATCCTGGCTGTCAGCATGACTGGTCACAAGGAAGTCCTTTCAATACATATCGGTGAAAACGAGAGCGCCAAATACTGGCTCGGCGTTCTGAATGAGCTGAAAAATCGCGGAGTCAAGCGCCGCAGACTTCTCCCTTGCACATTCCTCCGCCGAAACAAGCACCTATCTGGAATGCCTGTTTTTCGGTAATGCCGAACTCCTCCGCAAACGCAGCAAATACCGCCTGCGAACACATATAGCCATTTTCATAATACTGTACTGCTTTTGAAACATTATCCATTTTCTTATCCTCCAATTGTTATATTTAGATGTATCGATTTGTTTCCGCTGTTTAAAGCCGTATGGTCATACGGCTTATTTATTGCAGCATTCACAATCATTTTCAGTTACTGCTGTTATCTCTTTCAGGCAGTCCATAGCTATCTTAGCACCTTTCTGCGAAATAGAGTAGTGCATCCACTTGCCATCTTTTCTACCGACCACAAGTCCGCTGTCGCAGAGCACCTTCATATGGTGAGAGAGTGTCGGTTGACTCAGGTGAAGCTCCTCAAGAAGATGACAGGCGCATAGTTCGCCGTTTTGCAGGATTCTGAATATCTGAACTCTGTTTTCATCACACAGGGCTTTGAATATTACCGTGATCTGCTTATTTGATAATTCCACGTTGTCACCTCACATTGAAAATTTTCTATATTATATCATATACATAGAAAAATGTCAATATGTTTTTCTAAATTCTATTATAATCCAAGTCCATATCCTGCCACTATGCCGATAACAGCAGAAATGCCTATGATCGCTATCGGGTGCAGTTTCTTGAAAGCAAGCACTGCACCAATAACGAATATTGCAAGTGATAACCAAAAGCCAGCACCTGAAAAAACAGTGGTCTGTAAACCGTTTGGAAAGAAAACCGTCATTCCCACAGACAGGAATGCTGCACCGATAAGCCCTATCACAGCAGGACGCAGACCGTACATCACACCATCAACAGCACGGCTCTTGCGGAACTTTTCATAAAACTTCGCTACGATCAGGATAATCACAAAGGACGGCAGAACTACTCCGAGTGTTGCACAAACAGCACCAAGCACTCCGCCGGTGCGGATGCCGATGAATGTAGCCATATTGATCGCCAGCGGCCCCGGTGTGCTTTCACTTACAGCAATGAAATCCACGACCTCTGCCTGCGTAAGCCAGCCGTGACGCTCGACTTCGCTCTGTATCAGAGGAAGCATTGCATATCCGCCGCCGAACGTAAACGCACCGATCTTCAGGAAGGTCAGAAACAGCTCAATCCATATCATCGCTCTGCTCCTTTCTGAATATCAGCGACCATATAAGCCCGAATATTGCACAGCCAATGATCACGAACACCGCATCTATTTTCAGAAAAGCTGTCAGCACCAATGCCGCTGCCATGATAACATAGGAAACAGCGTGTTTTTTAGTCGCCATGTACATGGTATATACCGCTTTGAGTATCAATGCAAGAACACCTGCACGGATACCCATAAAGGCATACTGCACGGCTCTTGACTCCTGAAAGGCTTTCAGAACAGAGGAGATCATGGATATTATCAGAAACGACGGAAGAACAACACCCAGCGTTGCGCAGACAGCACCGAGCGTTCCGGCGGTACGGCTGCCGACAAAGGTAGCAGCGTTGATCGCAACCGGACCCGGTGTTGATTCTGCTATCGCAACAACTTCAAGTATATCATCCTCATTCAGCCAATGCTTATTATCACAGACCTCGCGCTGTATCAGCGGTATCATCGCATAACCGCCGCCAAATGTAAATGCTCCGATCTTCATAAAGGTCAGGAACAATTCAAGATTCTTATTCACAATATCACTCCTACAGAAGAATTATACCAAATGAAGCAATATCAGTCAATATCCGAAAACGCCAAGAATATACTTGACATAAGTCGATAAATGTGTTATAATCGACATAAGTCAGAAAGGGGATGCTGATATGCCAAGACCTCAGAAATCACGCCGTATCTGCTGTTATCCCGATTACTGGAGCTTTGCGCCCGATCAGGATACAGCAAACGATACTGTCGTTATGTCGCTTGATGAGTTTGAAACGATACGTCTGATAGATTATCAGTCAAAGACGCAGGAACAGTGTGCTCAGGAGATGAACGTGGCGAGAACGACTGTCACGGCGATTTATGACACGGCAAGAAAAAAGCTTGCACAGGCTTTGGTCGAGGGCAGACGCATCATCATTTCGGGCGGTAATTACACACTTGACAACACTATCTCAGATGAGATAACTCAGAAAGGAAACAGTATCATGAGAATCGCAGTAACTTATGAAAACGGACAGATATTCCAGCATTTCGGCAGAACAGAGCAGTTCAAGCTCTATGACGTTGCTGACGGAAAGATCATCAACGAGCAGGTAGTTGGAACAATGGGCGCAGGACATGGTGCGCTTGCAGGATTCCTGAAAAACGCTCAGGCTGACGTTCTTATCTGCGGAGGTATCGGCGGCGGTGCGCAGATGGCTATGAAGGAGGCAGGCATCGCACTCTACGGAGGAAATATGGGCAGTGCTGATGAAGCTGTACAGGCTTTCCTTGCACAGACACTTGTTCAAAATGAGAACCCTACATGCGACCACCACCATGAACACGGCGAAGGTCATTCCTGCGGAGATCACGGCTGTGGCAGTCACAGCTGCGGTAATCACTGATGAAAATCGTCACACTTGTAGAAAACTCCTGCGGTACTGAAAACTGTATCGCAGAGCATGGACTCAGCATCTATATCGAAACAGAAAAGCATAAACTCCTGCTTGACACGGGACAGACGGATGCAATCGTGAAGAACGCCGAAGTTCTCGGCATAGACCTGTCCACAGTAGATACGGTGGTACTCAGTCATGGTCACTACGACCACTCGGGAGGTATTCTGCCATTCTCGCAGATAAACCATACCGCACAGATAATCATGCAGAAGTCGGCTGCCGAGCCCCACTTCAACGGCGATCGCTACATCGGCATTGATACGGATATACTCAAACTGCCGAATGTTAAGTTTGCAGACGGCGATATTCAGCTTGACGATGAATTATTCCTGTTCAGTGGTATCACCGGCAGGCGTTGTTATCCACAGGGGAACAAAAAGCTGTCTTGTATAAAAAACGGCAAAAAAGTCGAGGACGATTTCTGCCACGAGCAATGTCTTGTTATCACACAAAACGGTAAGCGCTGGCTTCTGTCGGGCTGCGCTCATAACGGCATACTCAATATCTTTGACCGATACAAGGAACTGTTTGACAGCTATCCCGATTATGTTATCACAGGATTCCACATGATGAAGCGTGAGGGCGAGCACACCGAGGAAGAAAAAGCAGTCATCATTCAGACATCGCAGGAGCTTTCACAGCTTGCTACCGTATTTTACAGCGGACATTGCACGGGCATTCCTGCATTCGAGATGATGAAAGATATAATGGGAGATAAGCTCATTGCTCTGCACAGCGGAGAAGAAATACTATAATAAAAAAGCTCTTACAGTTCAAAACTGTAAGGGCTTTTTGTTGATGTACAGGTTACATTTCTCTGTACTGATTACACCTATACCGCTATCAGACCAGTAAAATGACCAATTCCAGACATAAAAAATCCCCCTGAACCATAGTAGTTCAGGGGGACTGTTATTAACATCAGTTATCCGCATAAAATAGCAATGTTTTTATCCTCTGGCGACAGAAACCAGTATGATGGTGCAATGTTTTCATACAAGAGGGATTTCCTCGGTTATCTGGGATTAAGGGATATGGGAGTGTTTACATCAGCAGGCGATGTTTCTGATGAGCTGCTTGCAAAGATTAGAAAATTTGGGGAATCGTTATGAGAAGCCGTGCGAGCAGCACTATTTCATTAGCCCGTAGTCTATTGGAACACCTGCAAACCGTTCCGTACAAGTCCAATATATTATTTTGGCGCACACCACAATTAAAGCAAACCCTATTGGCATAAAATGAGCCTTGCACTCTGTTTTTGAGTGCAAGGCTTGAATTGATTTAAGCTAAGACATTCAGCACCTCACGAATATCCCCATTGATACAAATGCTCTGCCCGGCTATCTCATCGGGCGCATACGCTTCACCGAAATTCAGGCAGGCATAGACCGCCTTCGGGTTTGCATAGGTCATCTTCCAAAACGGATACTTGATGATGACAGGCGAATTCATGCCTACGCCAAGCTCTAAGAACAGGATATGCAGTCCATCATGGCGGCGCAGGAATTCATCATATCGCTCGGCTGCTCTGTGCCAGCCATCGTCCTCTACGAAAGTATCATCAGCGCGAAGATTCATGCTCATGGGCTTTCCGCAGACAGGACACTTCGGTACAAGCTCCGACGGAACACGCATATTTTTTTGCTGCTCAAACATCTTCCTGACCGTTTTCTCGTTGTCATAGGTCTTTTGGTGGCAAGGTTCACTGCATTGCCAAAGCCCATAGTCGCCCTGCGTGTAAAACAGGCGGTGCTTGTCAAACCCTGCCTTTTGGAACTGGTGATCGACATTGGTGGTGATGACAAAATAGTCCTTGTCCTTCACAAGCTCAAACAAGCGCTTGTATGTACCGTTGTCTACGTCCATGTAGCGGTTGATGTAAATATAGCGTGACCAGTACGCCCACTGTTCTTCCGGTGTCGGGAACGGATAAAAACCGCCCGAATACATATCCCGAAAGCCGTATTTCTCCACGAAATCCCCGAAGTATTTCTGCAAACGCTCTCCCGAATAGGTAAAGCCTGCGGCGGTGGAAAGACCTGCCCCTGCACCGATGACGATAGCGTCCGCCGTTTCGATCTCATTTTTCAGACGGTCAATTTCTGCCGAGTAATCTCTTGTAAATCTCATGATCGTCCTCCTTGAAAACGTTGAATATCACCTGTATATCGTGACTTTTGCGAAACTCCCTGACGGTGCGGACTGCTATCTCTGCCGCTTTATCCTGCGGAAAGCCGAACACACCCGTTGAAATACAGCAAAACGCTATCGACTTCACATTGTTTTGCACAGCAATTTCAAGGCAGCTTTTGTAAGAACTTTCCAGCAGTCTGCAATGCTCGTCCGTGAGCTGCCCTTGAACGATCGGTCCGACCGTATGTATCACATAGTTGCAGGGCAGGTTGTAGGCAGGCGTGATCTTCGCCTTGCCTGTGGGTTCTTCATGACCTTGCGCCTGCATGATCTGACCGCACTTGTAACGAAGCCGTACCCCTGCAAAGGTGTGTATGCAGTTGTCGATACAAGAGTGACACGGCTGCCAGCAACCCGTCATTCCCGAATTTGCGGCGTTGACGATAGCACCGCATCTGAGTGTAGAGATGTCGCCTTTCCAGAGGTAAATGCCGTCCTCAATGGGCGTTAGGTCGGAAATATCCGTGATGCCCTTGTTCTCGGTCAAGGCTGTGAGATATTCGTCCTCTGCCTGCAAAAAATCCTCGTCTGCCTTGACAGCAGGGCGGATATTCACAAGGCTTCTGTAAAGGCGGAATTTATCTGTATCATTGTTTGGTATCTCAATTCCGTCAACATCGTTTCTTTCTGACAGCAGATAGTTTATCAGAAAGTCTAATTTCTCCATACGATCATCTCCTTATGACTGCCCCCACAGGACAGACCGCCGCACAGTTTCCGCAGTGCAGACAGTTTTCCTGACGGATAACAGCTTTTTCTTTCAGGTCGATACAGCTTTGCGGACAATCCGTCAGACATGAACCGCAGGCGATACAGCTATCGGTCACGAAATATCCGCTTTCCGTGATCTCTGCACCGCCGAATGTGAAGCTGTCACGCTCGATAGGCTTCTTCGACAGGTCGAACCATTCTCCGCTGCCCTCATATAGTTGAAAAACGGTGAGTGCCTTTCTGCTTTCCTCGGTGGGATAAATTTCAAGCATATAGGGATTCTTCTCAAACAGCAGCGGAAGCATAGCAGAACCCAGCTCCCTCACCTTGCCACGGACAGAAACAGCAGTGCAGCTCATGGTATCCTCTCCCTTTTTTCCCGAAAGAGCAAGATATTCCTTATCCTTTAATCGCTGATAGAAATTCTTTCCCTTTGCAGTGAGAAAGTACAGTCCGTTCTCGTCTGCATACATCATGTCGATCACACAGGTCACTGGCAGACCGTCACCGTCCACTGTTGCCACAACGGTGGAGTGTATCTCGTCCACGATAAAATTCAGATAATCATTTGCTGTCATAGATATCCCTCCGACATAACAGTTAGTCTTCCTGCTTCCTCAAATACGTCGCAGATCTCCATTTTCAGTCTGGTGTTCACAGGAGTTTTTCCTTTTTTGTGAGCGAAAACCACAACAACATCAGAAACCTCCTGACTGCACTGCACGTATTTTTCAAGCTGTATCATAAAAACAGGTGCGTTGAAATAGGCAATGCGGTCTATTATCATTTCTGATTCAATGGCAGAGGAAACATCTCGCATCACTACTGCGTCAGTTGACCAGTTTTTAGCAGAGTCGATGACTGCAATAAATCCTGTCGTTTTATCAAAAACTTTTGCAAATTCTCCCACTGTCATTTCTTTCACTCCCTATGGAAAGAGTGTGCCGATCATTTCAGCACACTCCTTTTTTATTCTCCGTCTATTATCTTGCGTGTATCAGCAACAACTTGCGCAAGTGTAGTGCTTTTCAGCTCATTTTCCAAAGCCGCCTGAGCCGTTTGCAGTCTGTCGTCCATAGCCTTGTGGATATTGCGACCCACGGGACATTCCGCATTTGGATTTTCATGGAAGTGGAACAGTCCCTCGTCATCTACGCAGTCAACCGCCTTGTAAATATCGTACAGCGTTATTTCATCGAGAGCCTTAGCAAGGTGTGCGCCGCCGCTGCCCTGACGAGTTTCAACTATCCCTGCATTGCGAAGCTGTCCGAGGACATTGCGGACTATCACCGCATTTACACCCGTACTGCCCGACAGGAAGTCGCTGGTCACTCTCATCTGACCGCCAAAAATGTCGATGCAGGTGAGAATATGCACTGCCACGGTGAATTTACTTGTTATCTGCATAGATGTTCATCTCTTTCTTACTCTCTTACCACGCTGATACGCTGACCGATGTGATCGCCTTTTTCGATCTCGTCAACCATAGCAATAGCATAATCTGCATAGCTGATAATACTCTCGCCCTTAGCGTTGAGGGTGAGCTCCTCTCCTGCGAGAATGTACTTGCCGCTGCGCTCACCGTCAGCCTGAAAATCTCCGGCAGGGCTGATGTATGTCCATTTTACGTCATTTCTCTGACGTAGTTCTCCCAGAGCCTTTGCCATAGCAGAAGCCAGCGGCTTGAAAACTTCGGGGAAATCTGCACCGTCAGAAACGCAGGCGGTATGCTCTGCGTTCACATACAGACTGCCTGCACCGCCCACGATCAGAAGCCTGGTATCCGTTCCGGAGAGCAGGTCACAGAGGTGCTGAGAAGTCTTGATGTGCATCGGCTGCTCCTCGTCCGTCCAAGCACCAAATCCGTCAACGACTGCGTCGAATCCTGCGAGATCGTCCTTTGTCAGTTCCATGATGTCCTTGCTTGTGTAGGTCGCTGCACCGCTTTTGTTTTCGCCACGACCGAAGCCCACTACCTCGAAGCCTCTGTCCTGTGCTTCCTTAACAACCTTCTGTGCAACTCTTCCGTTTGCTGCTACAACTGCGATTTTCATAATAAGTACCTCCTAAAGTATAGCATAAAAATTGACTTCTGTAAAGTTGTAAACGTTGTTGTTTCAACTTTCTGACATTAGTATATCACAAGAACTGCAAGTTGTCAACTATATTATTACAACTTAGCGAAGTGCATATAATTTCATGAGATTTATGCGCTTATTAGACAAAAAAGTCCTCACAGTTTCGGCTGTGAGGACTCTGTTGTTTTATTCAGATAAACACATTAACGTGAATATCACGCCAGCTTAGTATCCTACGCTTAGTGGACTTCGCGTAAAGGTATTCTTTAGCATCGTCCAGATTCAGCGTAAAATAGCCAATCTGAGTATATTTCCGAATTACTTCTTTTCGTTTATTGCAGCCTGACAGGAAATAAATATACCTATCTGGTATAAAAGCGCGTAATATAGACGCGTGTCCGCTCTGGACTGGCAGTGTTCTGATAAACTGCAATCAACACAGGAATTGAGATATGCAAAGTTTATTTCTTCTGACATTTCGGGCAGTAGCAGCTGCTCCGACCGCCGACAGTTAACTTTTCAAACAGAGTTCCGCAGATTTCGCATGGCTTGCCGTTATGACCGTATGCTTTCAGAAACGGTGTGTTGCGGTACTCCTTTCCTTTGCCTGCAAGATAGTCCTCGGGAGTTATCTCATTCGCCTCAATCGCCCATGCTATAACCTTAGGTATCTGTTCTGCCAGACGTTTCCATTCGGCATTTGTGAGAGCATTGCAGGACTTTTCAGGATAGATTCTTGCTGCGTGAAGTATCTCGTCCGAGTAAATGTTGCCGATACCTGCAATGATAGTCTGGTCGTGAAGCATTTCCTTTATTGCTTTTTTTCGCTTGTTCAGCTTTTCTATCAGGAAATTGGCAGTCAGCAGCTTGTCATCAGGCTCGATACCGAGGTTGTCTATTCCTGTAACGATATCGGCTTCGTCCTTGCCGAGGAGCCAGAAACGTCCAAATCGGCGTATATCAATATAGCGTATCTGTTTTCCGTCAGACAGTTCGGCTTTGAGATGAGTGTGCTTTTCTTCCTGATGATCAGTAGGTGTTACAAGCAGCTGTCCCGTCATTCGCAGATGGAGCACCAGCCTACTTCCGTTATCAAGGTGAAATATCAAGAACTTACCCCTGCGGCTCATTCCTGTGAATGAACAGCCAACGAGAGAACTCGAAAACGTATCCGCATCAGGAAATGCGATTATTTGCGGATTGTGTATCCCCAGTGAAGTAATACTCCTGCCGCTGATCTGAGGTCCGATTATTCGGCGTATCGTTTCAACTTCTGGTAATTCGGGCATTTTTCTTCATTCCTTTCAGATATCATTTTTCGCACTTTCCACAATTGCTGCAGCCGTTGCAGGAGAGACGCATACCACAGGTCTCGCAGCGCTCTCTGAAAGTAGGCTTGTACCTATCCTCGTCGGAGAGAGGATATCCCATGTCGTTGTACAGGTTAAAGTGTATCGGCTTACCCTTGAAGCTCATACCTGACTTGTACGCCTGCTGACTTTGCAGACCGTTGCCTTCTATCTTGTACAGCCTTCCGTCTTTTACAAAGCGTCTGCCTGTCCCGCAGAAAACAAAGGTGATGTTGTTGTCAACACATTCCTGCCGAAGTGAGCGCACCCAGTCGAAGTGACAGGGACGGGCTCCGTCGTAGTTCTCACCGTCACAGAGGACTTGCTCTATCTGTCCTGTTTCAAGGTATCTGCGCATACTCACGGGACCAATGAACGGAGCACACATCACGCCTTTATGCTTGAACGGCAATTCGAGAAGTATAGGAATCCGCTCGTCTGCGCGGAGCTGATTTTCAGCAGTGACGTTGAAGAAGATGTTGTCCCAACCGTCGCCCCAGTCTTTGGGCAGATGATCCGCGACTCGCTCGGGGCGTTTGGTCAGCAGGAAGAATATCACATCGCTGCGAATACGCATAAGCTCCCATGCTTCATCACGCCACTCGTCTGCTTCAGCGAGAAAGAAGTCGGATGTCATGCATACTCGTATCATCTCACCGCTTTTTATCTTGTAATTGCCACCCCTGTCCTTTTGTATGGGATAGTTGAAGCCAGCTTTTGTACGATATATGTGTGAGCCGTCCTGGTCTCTCATTTTATCGAGAAAATACATATAGCAGTTGTCACAGCCCTCACTTTTTTTGATACAGCCGTGCCACGGATTCCATATATCGTGCATTTTATCACCTCGACTTCAAAATATGACTCATTTATCATATCATAGGAACAGAGAAAAGTCAATTCATATACCGCCTTCAATTGACATTTCTTCATTCCGATATCAGTTAGTAATATATTTGTTGAAATCCGATTACTTTTATGATATAATAATCATAGAGAGAGCAGCTGGCAAAATCGCTCTCATGTAGCTTAAATATAAAAGGAGGTACTAATATGACCAGAGAAGTAACTGAGTTTGTGATATACATTATAAACGAAATTGCCAACGCCAATGGATGTTCAACTTCCGATGTTTACCGTATATTAGAGAGCACTGGTTGTATTAGCAACTACCTTGTTCCTTTTTATGATGTGCTCCATACTATGAGTTCGGAAAGTATAGTTAGCGACGTTATGGAGTTTATTCAATCGAAAGGAGCAAGAATATGATATAATCAAGGGGAAAGTTGCAAATGACAAGGTGTTTCGTGTTGTGGATATGTATAAACGCGGAATCTGGGACAAAGTAAGGGCAATACAGGAGATTCGTGTGTACAAGACATACGACCAGATAGCGTTTATTTCACAGAAGACAATCGACTCTTCGTTAAAGTTTCAGAAATCCATAGAGGTGGTACTATGAGTGAAAAGGACCTTGAAAACTTCTATAGGGAGCATCTCGAGGAAGATATTATCTTTTGCTTGAGCGAGAGACGGAATATCACCACAGATGCTGCTATGAAGCTATTCTATAACAGCCGTTTAGCAGAGCGTATCCATAAAGGCGAATTCGGTATACAGTACCTTGACTATTCGATCCTAACTGATTTGCTCGAACAAGAATTAGACTAAGCTGATACTCCCTACAAGTTAAATAACCTTGTAGGGAGTTTTTGTATCTTGGCTTAATCATTCCTAACTCGGACTGATTGCAGCTATACTGCTATCAGACCAGTAAAATGACCAATTCCATACAAAAAAATCCCCCTGAACCATAGTAGTTCAGGGGGACTGTTATTAACATCAGTTATCCGCATATACGAACTTCAACATTGATATCTTCCCATATTTTGGACTTTATCGTTTGTCCGTTCGCGGCTCTGAAAGCCTTTGCTTCTTCCAATGTTAAATCGAATGTGCACATTAACTCTAACGAGTCGAACTTACTTCTTATCTGCGATAGCAGCCTGAGCAGCAGCCAGACGAGCGATCGGAACGCGGAAAGGTGAGCAAGAAACGTAGTCAAGACCGATCTTGTGGCAGAACTCTACAGAAGTAGGATCGCCGCCGTGCTCGCCACAGATACCGCAGTGGAGCTTGGGATTCGCAGGCTTACCGAGCTTGATAGCCATTTCCATGAGCTTGCCAACGCCGGCCTGGTCGAGCTTAGCGAAGGGATCGTTCTCGAAGATCTTCTTGTCGTAGTAAGCGCCGAGGAACTTGCCGGCGTCGTCACGAGAGAAGCCGTAAGTCATCTGAGTGAGGTCGTTAGTACCGAAGCAGAAGAAGTCAGCGTTCTTAGCAATCTCGTCAGCAGTGAGAGCAGCTCTCGGGATCTCGATCATTGTACCAACCTCGTACTTGAGGTCAGCGCCAGCCTCAGCGATAACAGCGTCAGCAGTCTCAACAACGACCTTCTTAACGTACTTGAGCTCCTTAACGTCGCCAACGAGCGGGATCATGATCTCGGGCTTAACGTTCCAGTCGGGGTGATTCTTCTTAACATTGATAGCAGCCTTGATAACAGCCTTTGTCTGCATAGCAGCAATCTCGGGATATGTTACAGCAAGACGGCATCCACGGTGACCCATCATGGGGTTGAACTCGTGGAGAGAAGCGATGATGTTCTTGATATCCTCAACGGACTTGCCCTGTGCCTGAGCGAGAGCCTTGATATCAGCCTCCTCAGTAGGAACGAACTCGTGGAGCGGAGGATCGAGGAAGCGGATAGTAACCGGATTACCCTCGAGAGCCTCATAGAGAGCCTCAAAGTCGCCCTGCTGCATGGGCTCGATCTTAGCGAGTGCAGCCTCACGACCCTCAACAGTATCGGAGCAGATCATCTCACGGAAAGCAGCGATTCTGTCAGCCTCGAAGAACATGTGCTCTGTACGGCAGAGACCGATGCCCTCAGCGCCGAGCTCACGAGCCTTCTTAGCGTCAGCGGGAGTATCAGCGTTTGTACGAACCTTGAGAGTTCTGTACTTATCAGCCCAAGCCATGATTCTGCCGAACTCGCCAGCGATCTGAGCGTCAACAGTGGGGATGATACCGTCGTAGATATTACCTGTAGTACCGTCAATCGAGATAGCGTCACCTTCCTTGAAGGTCTTGCCGCCGAGCTCGAACTTCTTGTTAGCCTCGTCCATCTTGATGTCGCCGCATCCGGAAACGCAGCACTCACCCATACCACGGGCAACAACAGCAGCGTGAGAAGTCATACCGCCGCGAACAGTCAGGATACCCTGAGCAGCCTTCATACCTGTGATATCCTCAGGAGATGTCTCGAGACGAACGAGAACTACCTTCTCGCCCTTAGCAGCCCACTCAACAGCGTCGTCAGCAGTGAATACTACCTTACCGCAAGCAGCACCGGGTGAAGCACCGAGACCCTTGCCGATAGGAGTAGCAGCCTTGAGAGCCTTAGTATCGAACTGGGGGTGGAGAAGAGTATCGAGGTTTCTGGGGTCGATCATTGCAACAGCCTCAGCCTCAGTCTTCATGCCCTCGTCAACGAGGTCGCAAGCGATCTTGAGAGCAGCCTGTGCAGTTCTCTTACCGTTTCTTGTCTGGAGCATATAGAGCTTCTTGTTCTCAACAGTGAACTCCATATCCTGCATATCGTGGTAGTGATTCTCGAGAGTCTGGCAAACCTCCTTGAACTGAGCGAAAGCCTCAGGGAAGGTCTCAGCCATCTGCTGGATAGGCATAGGAGTACGAACGCCTGCAACAACGTCCTCGCCCTGTGCGTTTGTAAGGAACTCGCCCATGAGCTTCTTCTCGCCAGTAGCGGGGTCACGAGTGAACGCAACGCCGGTACCGCAGTCATCGCCCATGTTACCGAATGCCATTGACTGTACGTTTACAGCAGTACCCCATGAGAACGGGATATCGTTGTCACGTCTGTATACGTTAGCACGGGGGTTGTCCCATGAACGGAATACAGCCTTGATAGCTCCGATGAGCTGCTCCTTGGGGTCGTCGGGGAAGTCTGTACCGATCTTAGCCTTGTACTCAGCCTTGAACTGGCCAGCGAGCTCCTTGAGGTCGTCAGCATTGAGCTCAACGTCCTGTGTAACGCCCTTCTTAGCCTTCATCTCGTCGATGAGCTCCTCGAAGTACTTCTTGCCGACTTCCATAACGACGTCGGAGTACATCTGGATGAATCTTCTGTAGCAGTCCCAAGCCCATCTGGGGTTGTTGGACTTTTCAGCGATTGTATTTACAACAGTCTCGTTGAGACCGAGGTTGAGGATAGTGTCCATCATACCGGGCATTGAAGCGCGAGCGCCTGAACGAACGGAAACGAGGAGCGGATTCTCCTTATCGCCGAACTTCTTGCCTGTGATACCTTCCATCTTAACGATGTACTCGTTGATCTCTGCCATGATCTCGTCAGAGATACCGCCGTCCTCGTAGTACTGTGTGCAAGCCTCAGTAGTGATCGTGAAGCCCTGGGGAACGGGGAGACCGATGTTTGTCATCTCAGCGAGGTTAGCGCCCTTACCGCCGAGAAGCTCTCTCATGTTAGCATTACCTTCTGAGAAAAGGTAGCAATACTTGTGTGCCATGGGAATATACCTCCATTTTTAACTTTGCGGAGCAGGGCACACCGAAGCGAGCCCTTTCCGACTTAGATATATTATACCATAAAATGTAAGAAAAAGCCATATAGAATAAGGTAAAAATTCTTGGTTGAATTTGTTACACATTGCACAAAAAATCACGGCAATGCCATAGGGGCGGCAGGATGCCGCCCGTAAATTCACGAAAACGACCGCGGAAACGCTTTGTAGGGGCGAGTTCCGCTCGCCCGCCGTATAACAATATGTATGTGTAACGCCGAGAGCGGCGTTCCCTGCGTGATTGCCTTGTATGGGCAACCTTGCGGTTGGCTTGCTATTTTTTTGCATTTATGCTATAATCATTGTAAATTGAAAGGAGATACAAGCTATGCCCGATATCATACTTATAATATTATGTGCAGTCATCATCGTCCTGCTCATCGTGATACTGCTGAGGCAGTCCGCCTCGGCAGGGGAGGACAAAAGCGCCGCCCTTGAAAAATCGCTTCGTGACGGACTTTCGGAGTCCCGCCGCGAGATGACTACCGAGCTCAACGGCGGAATGCAGACGTTCAGCCGCCTGCTCACCGATAACCAGAATCAGGCGTCGGAGGCTCAGCTCCGCCAGCTGACGAACCTCGAGAACCGCTTCAAGACGCTCGAATCCACGAACAACGAGAAGCTCGAGAGTATGCGCCTCACGATGATGCGCCAGCTCACCTCCATTCAGGAGGAGAACCAGAAAAAGCTCGACGTGATACAGAACACAGTCAACGAAAAGCTCGAAACACAGCTCCAGAAGTCGTTCAAGCTGGTCAGCGAGCGCCTCGAGAAGGTGTACGAGAGCCTCGGCGAGATGCAGAGCATAGCCTCGGGCGTCGGTGACCTGAAAAAGGTGCTCTCGAACGTCAAGACCCGCGGTATACTGGGCGAGATACAGCTCGGGAGCATACTCGAGGAGATACTCGCTCCCGAGCTCTACGATACTGAGGTCGCTACAGTCCCGAACAGCCGCGAGCACGTAGAATACGCGGTAAAGCTGCCGGGAGCGGCAGACGGCACGAGCATTTACCTCCCGATAGACTCGAAGTTCCCGGGCGATACCTACGCCGCATTGCAGGAGGCGTACGAATCGGGCGACAAGGAGCGCGTTGACGCCGCGAAGAAGACTCTTGTCGCCGTGATAAAGAAGTGCGCGGGAGATATCCGCTCAAAGTACGTATCACCGCCGCATACGACCAATTTCGGTATCATGTTCCTGCCGTTCGAGGGACTGTACGCCGAGGCGGTCAACCTCGGGCTTGTGGAGACATTACAGCGCGAGTACAGCGTGAGCATAACGGGACCGTCGACAATGGCGGCGATGCTGAATTCGCTGCAAATGGGCTTCCGCACGCTCGCGATACAGAAGCGCAGCAACGAGGTGTGGGAGATACTCGGCTCGGTGAAGAAGGAGTTCGGCAACTTCTCCGACGCTCTCGAAAAGACGCAGAAGCACATCAGACAGGTGGACGACGACCTCGAGAAGCTCATCGGCACACGTACACGTCAGATAAACCGCAGTCTCAGCAAGGTGGAGCTCCCGAGCGGAGGAGACGACACACCGAGCCTGCTTGATACGGAATAAGAGCTAAACTGTAGGAGTGCCTGCAATGGGCAAAAGCAAAATGGCGGATAATATCAAACGGCGCAGGGTAAATCCCTGCGCCGTTTTGTCATGTCATAGTGACTATGAAGCAAACGCTCTTGCCCTCGGCGTTGTCGACGAAGAGCTTGAACTTATGCTTGTCGATGATAGATTTTGCGATAGCGAGTCCGAGACCGTAGCCGCCCGTCGCCCTGTTTCGGGAGGCGTCGCTGCGGTAGAAGCGCTCGAACACCTTTTCCTTCTCCGACTCTTTCAGACCCGTTCCCGTGTTGTATACCGAGAAGCGAATCTTGCCGTTGTCGTTTGAGAGCCTTACGCGTACTGTACCGTTTTCCTTGGAATATTTCAGTGCGTTGTCGATGAATATTGCAGCCATTTGCTTGATATGCTGCTCGCTGCCTGTTATGCGTATGCCATGCTCTATCCTGAGGTCGAAGCGCTTGCCTGCGTCGAATGCACGGCACTCGAACGGAAGAGCTGTATTTTCGATAGCTTTGCTCAGGTCGAACTCGGTCAACACGAAGTTTGAGTTGTTCTCGAGCCTTGTGAGGTTGAGCAGGTCATTGACGAGGACGTTCATGCGCTCGGCTTGGTCCTGGATATAGTTGAGCCACTTGTTCTCGCCTATCTCGCCCTCGAGGACGTCGGCGTTCGCGGAGATGACTGTCAGCGGCGTTTTGAGCTCGTGGCTCGCGTCCGAGACGAACTGCTTCTGCTTGTCGAAGGCTACCTTTATCGGGCGGACGATGAGACCGCTGAGGAAGTACGCGGCTACTGACAGTATGACGATGCTGATTAGACCGACGATAACGGTAGTGCGCTTGAGCTTGTTCATCATGTCTATCTCGGCGCTCTTGTCGGTGAAGACCAAGAGCGTGCCGTTGTCCTTCTTCTCGGTGCAGAACTGGTAGTTGTTCGCCATTCCCGAGCTGACCTTCTTGCTGAGTATCTGATTTATGTACTCCTGAGCCACCTCGTCGGACATCTCGTCGTTGTTCTGTATGCCGAGGAGCTTGCCGTCGTTGTCAGCCATGATGATGAAGAAGTCGATAGAGCCGAGCGTTCGCGGAACGGCGCTGTAGTCGTAATTGCCGTTGTCCCTGCGTCTGTCGGGCTCGCGCGGAGGCACTTCGGGAGCTGTTCCGTCAGCCGTCGCCGCGGAGGAAGTCACTGTCTGCGCGGAGTCACTGTTATAAATTATAGTATAGCCGTCGAGCACCGGAGAACCTCCCGTGTTCGCCATGCCCGAGACCTCGCCCTGCGGAGGCTGATAGTCGTTGTTGTAATGCTCGCCGTGGTCGCGGTCACCGGTGAACTCGCCGTGGTCACGATAGCTGAAATCCGTATTCTGGCTGTTGTTTGAGTTGTAATCGCCATTGATGCTGCTTCCGCCGCCTCTGTTCCACATCCACGGATTCCACGGACCCCACGGACCACACGGCCCCCACGGACCCCATACGGGCTGCTCGCCCTGACCGCCATGCTGAGGCGCAGTCTCGGACGGCTGGGTCTGCGGCGGCTGAGTCTGCGGAGGCTGAGTCTGTATAGGCTGAGTCTGTATCGGTTGAGTCTGCGGAGGCTCGGTGCGTCTCGGCTCGGTAGTAGTCTGCGGCTTGAAAGCAGTCGCGCGGGTAGTTCTCTCCCATGTGGGCTGTGTCTCAGCGGCGTGTGTGGTCTGCACCCTCGTAGTCTGAGCCTCGGTCGGAGCGGTCGTCTGCGGAGACTGAGTCGGTGCTGCCGAAGTCGGTGCTGCATGTGTTGTCGTCGTTATCTCCTCGGAGGTCTGAGCCTCTGACGTGTTACCCTCTGTCTGCGTGGTAGGGGAGTCGGACGGCTTTTCATCGGGCTTCGGGGGCGGCTCGACGCGCTGATAGTCCTCGAATTTGCGCCAGTTTTCGTCATCGGGACGCTCTATGAAGAATTTATGAGCTGTTTTGTCGTACTCTACGCCTGCCGCCACCTGCTCGAGGACTATCTTGGTCTGGTGCTCCATGACGGTGTCCATGATGATGTTGACAGAGCCGAGCACGGCGATGAAAATGGCGAGGAGTATAGAGGTAATTATTCCGAAGAATTTAAGCTGAACCTTCCTGAACAAAGGCTTTCACCTCCGTAAAATGTCGATATGTCGTTATTTCTCGGCGCTCTCGATGGAGTATCCGATACTGCGGGCGGTCTTTATCTGCACGGGAGCGGATATTACGCCCAGTTTTTTTCTGAGGAAGGATATGTAGACCTCAATGTTGTTGTAGTCGACATCGCTCTCATAGCCCCATATCTTCTCGATGATGCGCTCCTTGGTGAGTATCTGCTTGGGGTTTGCGAGGAGGAGCTCCATTATCTGGTACTCCTTGAGGCTGAGCTTGACGTCGTTTGCACCGCAGCTTATCGAGCAGGTGTTCTTATGGAGCTGAACCCCGTTAAAATCGAGGCGGTTGTCGTCGTGTATCTCGCCCCTTCTGCGGGTTAGTGCGCGCACGCGTGCGAGGAGCTCGCCTGTCACGAACGGCTTTGTGAGGTAGTCGTCCGCGCCGCAGTCGAGACCGTTTATCTTGTCGTCTATCTCGCTCCTTGCGGTCAGCAGGAGCACTGGCGTGCTTATCTTCTCGGCGCGCAGGTTCTTCAGCACGTCGATGCCGTTCATACCTGGGAGCATGATATCGAGGATAATGCAGTCGTAAACGTCTGTCATGGCGTTGTCGAGCCCTTCTATCCCGTCGTATACCGTGTCCACGGAGTACATATTGCGCTTTAGTATCTCGCTGAGTGCGTCAGCGAGCTGTATCTCGTCCTCAACAACGAGCAGTTTCATGATTATTCCTCCTTTTCGGATAGCGATGTCATCCCTTCATACTATTATACCACAAATCCTTTAAATAAGCTTAAAAGAAATAAAGTTAAATAGTTTGATTTGGAAAAAATAAAAGGCGTTTTTTGTGCAAATCACCAGTTTTGGCTGAAATAGATAAACAATTGTTGACTAAGTTTAAGATTTATGCTAATATTATTGAGTAAAGACAGGCAGCCGAACAGGGAAACGGCACAGCCTATAGAACTACTACGGCGGCTGAGCACTTGCCGCTTGTGATAAGGGGTGTTGATAATGCTGTCACCACAGGAACGTGAACGTAAAAAGGGCGTGTTCGCAAAGGCGCTCCGCTCGGGAGGGAATGAAGATACGAAGCGATATATGGAGCTCTACGCTGATTTCAGTCAGCTCGGCTATACCAAGAATCTCGCCAACGACTATGCCGACGCTTTCGTCAATGACCGTAAGAAGCCGCTCGCGGAGGATATAATCCAGACCGTGCGCCTCTTCGACAGGATACGCGACCTCGGCAGTGCAGAGTTCTACCTTGATATGCTCAAGGACAAGAAGCTCAGCAACGAAGACAAGTTTGCGTACTGTATCGAGTCGCTCAAGAACCTCAGCAAGCAGGGGCACTGGCGTCCCGCTGTCGACTTCCGCACGGAGAACATCAACTTCATGCAGAACCACTCCGAGAAGGTGGATATGCAGCAGCGTGCCGACCTGTATATAGCGCTCGCACTCGTTGACTGCGCAGCGAAGAAATATATGCCTGCATTCAAGCTCCTCATGAATTTCGGCTATAAGCCGCAGGGCAAGAACGACGTGAAGCTGCTTGAAATACTTATCACGGGCATATATATATGCTCTAAGACGGGCGACAGGGAGAGCATCGACAACGCCGTGGAGAACGCACGCAGCGCGATGAAGCTGTTCACCGAGTTTGAGCATCCGTGGCTGAAGGATTACTACGAGAAGCAGATAGAGGATGCCGCTCAGGGAATCATATGACTTAGAATAATATTGCAGGAGCCTGTGTGCTCCTGCTTTTATTTTTTTGGCGGAGAGGGCGGAGAAATCAAAAAAATTTCTACATAGCGAGATGATTATAAATAATAACTTGTGTGCCCGTAACGTCGGGACTGCACCGTGATAAAGCGTGTGATAATGAATACCGCCATAAAAATGAGCTTGTGATTGATAGTGCTAATGGCTGTATATTGAGGAATTGGAACTATAGGATTTATATTTAACCAGTACACAATAAGTAAACTTTTGCATATATGAATGAAATATTTTTCGGATAAAATATATTCTATATTAACTATTTAGCAATAACTATGTTTTGATTTTTAATCGCAAGATAGTTCTAAAAATGAGCAATATTATAGGTTGATTATCTTGGCAGTTTATTTTATAATACAAGTGTCGGAAACGGAAAAATGCTAAAAACAGGCTTTCGTTCGACACACAATAAGATGATTATTGTGTCCTGTGATCAACGGCAAATACATTTCATACTGCTTTACGGTTTAAACTCCGCCGTATTTTGTTCGCACTACCAAGACTTTGCAGACAATCGGGCAAGCGAGCTGTTTATTGAACATAAATGCCTATAATATGTTTGATCGCCTAAACTCAGCTCACAAACGGTTTACACATCGTGAACTCATCCCGCCACAGCAGATGGATGTATGGATACTTCGGATTGTATCTGCCGTAGTCGGAAATGCGTATAGAGGGTGCGCAATTCTGACGCTGAGAGACGTTCTTCACTGACTTTTGAGAGGGTGTCGGTGAAGAGCGTCTTTTCATTTTGTACGGATTTACAGGGACGCCGCCCGCGACGTCCCTTTTCAGATTCAGGGGGGAGACGATACCGTAAGCTAACGGCTTTTCTGAATTCTTACCACTGCTTGAAATCTGCGCGATAATGTGTTATAATAAGCACGCACTACCATTAAGGAGAGATTTGATGAGCATTTTTGACGTTTTCGACCGCATTTCCGCAAATTCGACTGCGGCAAGAGGTAAAATAGAGTATGTGATAGCAGGACTCGGCAATCCGGGGCTTGAGTACGAGGGCAGCCGCCATAACGCGGGCTTTTTCACGATAGATACGCTCGCGGAGCAGCTCGGCGAGAAGATAGACCGCCTCCGCTTCAAGGGCAAGACCGCCGAGGTCACTATCGGGGACAAGCGCTGTCTGCTGCTCAAGCCCACGACCTACATGAACAACAGCGGCGAGTCCGTCGTGCAGGCGCTGGAGTTCTACAAGATAGACGCCGCGAACCTCATCGTCATATACGACGACATCTCCCTCGAGCCGGGCAAGCTCCGCATACGCCGCAAGGGCAGTCACGGCGGTCACAACGGCATGAGGAGCATAATCGAGCTCACGGGCAGGGACGACTTCCCGCGCGTGAAAATGGGCGTCGGCAAGAAGCCTCACCCCGACTACGACCTCGCGAAGTGGGTGCTCGGGAAGTTCGGCAAGGAGGACGCGGCGAAGCTGAAGGAAGCCGCTGACAACGCCTGCGAGTGCATAAAGCTCATGGTGCAGGGCAAGACCGACGAGGCGATGAACAAGTACAATTCGTGAGAGCCCTTAGCTTTGAGCTGACGGCATGATACGAAAACGGTGAAAGTATGGAATTATTCAGGGACATTTTCCGCGAGCTCTCGGGGTATAAGAGCGTTCGCGAGGCAATCGAAAAGAACATCTCACCCGTCTCCGTGACGGGTCTTTCGCATATACACAGGGCGCAGCTCATAAACGCCCTTGATACGGGAAAAATCGACCTTGTCATCGCGGGCAGCGAGGCTGAGGCGAAGAAGCTCTGCGACGACATCAACATGATGTCGGGCAGCGAGACAGCGGTGCTGTTCCCGTCGAAGGAGCTCGTTTTCACGCCCGTAGACAGCGCGAATCGTGAGTACGAGTATATGCGCGTGTCGGCGCTCGCGAGGGCGGTGCACGGCGAATGCCGCGTCATCTGCGCGAGCATAGAAGCCGTAATGCAGCCCGTTATCCCCGTCGGAGTCCTCATCGCGGCGGGCATCGAGCTGACCGCAGGGCAGGAGATAGACCGCGACGCGCTCTGCCTCTCCCTCACGCGGAGCGGCTATCAGCGCGCGGAGAAGGTCGAGGGAGCCTCGCAGTTCTCCGTCCGCGGCGACATCATCGACATCTTCCCCGTGCAGGCGGACAAGCCCCTGCGTATCGAGCTGTGGGGCGACGAGGTAGAGAGCATTTCCGAGTTCGAGACGGACACTCAGCGCCGCTCGGACGTGAAGCTCGACAAGGCGGAGATATCTCCCGCGGGCGAGATGCTCTACGACGGCGCAGAGCTCGCGGACAAGATAGAGGAGCTCTGCAAGAAGGCTCGCGGCAAGCGCATGGGGCTCATTCGCGAGCACCTCGGCGCGGACGTCCGCAGACTGAGGGCAGGGGAGATACTCGCGCACGGAATGAAGTATTACCCCCTCGTCTACGGCGAGCCCTCGACGGTTTTCGACTACGTCGACGGAGCGGTGCTCTTCAGCGACTACTCGAACGTGATGGACAGCGCGGCGGGCATAACTACGCGCTATAACGAGGATATCAAGGTGCTCATGGAGGACGGTCAGCTCTGCAAGGGGCTGGACGGCTACTGCCTCGAGCTCGCGAAGATACAGCATATCGCGGAAAAGAAGCCCTGCCTCTACATGAGCAACTTCGTGCAGGGCGGCGAGCGCATCGACTTCCGCCGCCTCGTCAGCTTCGAGGCTATGCAGACCGCATTCTGGGGCGGCGAGCTCAAACAGCTCATCGAGGACATCACCGACTACAAGGTGCGGAAGTACCGCATACTGCTCTGCGCGGGCAGTGAGAAGACCCTCCCGATAATCCGTCAGGACTTGGAGGACGCGGGCATTCCGTGCGATATCGCGACGGACGGTCTCGAGCTCCGCGCGGGACGTGTGGCGCTGATGTCGGGCAGCCTCAGCAGCGGCTTCGAGTACCCTGAAAACAGGACTGTGCTCATCACGCAGGGACGCGCTATGGACTCCGTCCGCAAGCGCAAGTCCCGCAAGAAGAACAAGGCGGAGGAGATACGCAGCCTCGCGGACATCTCCGAGGGCGACCTCGTCGTACACAGCGCACACGGAATCGGGCGATTCATCGGCATTCGCAAGCTCGAATTCGACGGCGTTGTCAAGGACTACATCACCATTCAGTACGCGGGCACGGACAAGCTCTACATACCCGTAACTCAGCTCGATATGGTGTCGAAGTACATCGGTCCGCGCGACGACAGCGGCGTGAAGCTGAACAAGCTCAGCTCGGGCGAGTGGCAGAAGACCCGCAGCAACGTCAAGCGCGCTGTCAAGGACATGGCTCACGAGCTCATCGCCCTCTACGCGAAGCGCGAGAAAAGCGAGGGCTTCGCATTCTATCCCGACGACGAGATACAGCACGACTTCGAGGAGCGCTTCCCCTACGTCGAGACGGACGACCAGCTTACCGCTATCGCCGAGATAAAGGCTGATATGGAGCGCATACGTCCGATGGAGCGACTGCTCTGCGGAGACGTCGGCTTCGGCAAGACCGAGGTCGCATTCCGCGCGGCGATGAAGTGCATACTCTCGGGCAAGCAGTGCGCTATCCTCGCGCCGACGACGGTCCTCGCGTATCAGCACTATCAGACGGCACTGCGCCGCTTTGAGCACTTCCCTGTCAATGTGGAGCTGCTCAGCCGCTACCGCTCGCCGAAGCAGCAGGCGGAGATAGTCAAGAAGCTCGCACAGGGACGCATAGACCTCCTCATCGGCACGCACAAGATAATACAGAAAAGCGTGAAGTTCAAGGACCTCGGACTCGCCATAATCGACGAGGAGCAGCGCTTCGGCGTGGCTCACAAGGAGAAGTTCAAGGAGAGCTTCACGGGCGTGGACGTCCTCATGCTGTCCGCGACTCCTATCCCGCGCACGCTCAATATGGCGATGAGCGGCATACGCGATATGTCGGTGCTCGAGGAGCCTCCGCAGGACAGATACCCCGTGCAGACCTACGTCATCGAGTACAACGTCGGCACGGTCGTGCAGGCGATAGTGCGCGAGCTCCGCAGAGGCGGACAGGTCTACTACATACACAACCGCGTCGAGAGCATACTCTCCTGCGCGGACAGATTGCAGCAGCTTCTCCCCGAGGCTCGAATCGCCGTGGCACACGGTCAGATGAGCGAGGACGAGATGTCCGACATATGGGAGCAGCTTGTCGAGCACGAGATAGACATACTCGTCTGCACGACTATCATCGAGACGGGCGTGGACGTCCCCAACGTCAACACCCTCATCATCGAGGACTCCGACCGCTTCGGACTCTCTCAGCTGTATCAGCTCCGCGGGCGCGTGGGACGCTCCAACCGCCGCGGCTACGCATATTTCACCTACCGCCGCGACAAGGTGCTGACCGAGATAGCGGCAAAGCGCCTCAATGCCATGCGCGAGTTCACGCAGTTCGGCAGCGGCTTCCGCATAGCCCTGCGCGACCTCGAGATACGCGGCGCGGGAAGCATACTCGGCGGCAGTCAGCACGGACACATGGAAGCTGTCGGCTACGATATGTACTTGCAGCTCCTCTCGGAGGCTATCGCCGAGGAGAAGGGCGAGCAGCCCGAGAAGGTGCCCGAGTGCCTCGTGGACATACAGATAGACGCCCATATCCCCGAGGACTACATCTCCAGCCTCAACCAGCGAATCGACCTCTACAAGAAGATAATGCACGTCACACGCGACGAGGACAAGCTCGACCTCATCGACGAGCTCATCGACCGCTACGGCGAGCCGCCTAAGTCGGTGGTGGGACTGATAGAGGTGTCGCTGCTCCGCAACAAGGCGGCTCACCTCGGCATAACGGAGATATCGCAGAAGAACGCGCAGATGTACTTCTACACGGAATATCTCACGATAGAGCAGATACAGGCGATGTCCGCGGCATACAAGGGCAGGATAACCTTCAACGGCTCGGGCAAGTCCTATGTATCGGTAAAAATAGACCCGAAGAAGCGCCCCTTCGATATGATGAAGGACGTTGTAGGGATAATCGGCTCGGCGGCAGAGAAAAACTGTTGATATTCGCCTATTTTGAGCCTTGCACGGCTATCAAGTTTGTGCAAATCGCCGCTTTACAACGTTTTGCTTTTATGTTAGAATGTTTTTATAAAAATAAGTGCGCATTCTTCTATTTATCCCCGCTTATACGCACGTAAGTTAGGAGTTTTTTATTATGAAGATGAACAAGGTCCTCGCAGCTATGGCTGCATCAGTCGTTGCCGCATCTGCTTTCTGCGCAATGAGCGTTACTTCGTTCGCAGCAGAGAGAGACGTCAAGTACACGGATTCAGGCAATTCCGCTGGTACTTCCGACGACGGCAAGCTCCTCAGAGCTAATATCGTAAACGAGTGGGCTCAGCCTCCCGTTAAGGATATCGCTACCGAGGACACTGAGAATCCCTACACAGGCTATGTAAAGGTTACATTTGAGGTTTCAGGCATCGGCACTGACTCTAAGGTAAAGTCTGAGGGCAATGCTACCGATAAGGACCTCGAGGCTTTCCTCTGCGGCGGTATCGCAGACAAGAGCCGTCACATGGGCGAATATGAGAACGGCAAGATCCCCGCTGACGAGATCGTTAAGATCAACGGCGACGGTGAGTACACAGTTGAGTGGAAGCTCGCAGAGCCCTCCGCTACTGTTCAGATCCTCTACGTTCAGACAAATATCCCGATCTTCGAGTACGGTGGAGACCTCAAGGACACTTCCGCTAAGATCACTATCAAGAGCGTAAAGACAGACGACGGTGTTGAGGAGACTACAACTACTACTGAGGCTACAACTACTACAACAGGTGACTCCACAACTACATCTGGTTCTACAACTACAACAACATCTGGCACAGGTACAGGCACAACAACAGCTTCCAAGGCTGGCGAGGCTTCTGCTAAGACAGGCGATGCAGGCGCTGCTGTTGCTGTTGCTGCACTCGGACTTGCTGCTGCTACAGCATTCGCTGTAAGAAAGAAGGACTAATCAAGTCTGAAAGCTAAGCTATAAGGAGAATGCCCTCTGCTTGCAGGGGGCATTTCTGATAGAAAGGAGAAAATCAGTATGGAATACAAAAAGATACTGGCAAGTGCTCTGACACTCACGCTTGCGGCAGCTGCCGCGGGCTGCGGAGACAAGGGCTCGTCATCTGAGAGCTCGGAGGCTACCACGGCATCGACCGAGCCCTCAACAGTAGCCGCTACAGAGGCAACAACGGAGGCTCCCGAGCCGCCCAAGCCCGTTGAGGCTTCCGACCCGAACGCTATCACCTTCGACGACGGCGACTTCTCGTTTGCTTCACCCAAGACAGGCGATGACGACTCCGCACAGGGTACGCTCGAGGTCGTAGAGGTGCAGGGCAACAAGATGCTCCGTTTCACCGACGACGGCAAGAACCACGCAAACGGCACAGTTCAGAAGATACAGATAGACGCGGCAAAGCTGCTCAGCCATGAGAACGTGGCTAAGGTGCGCTCTATCGAGTTTGACGTATATGCGGACGCTACTGCTTCGGACTATAAGAACGACGACGGCGAGCTGCTCAAGGCTCCCGGCTGGATAGGCGGCGGCGGCGGAGCTAACGTCGCAGGCGACAAGTGGTACCAGTTCGGCGAATGGAGCGGCGGCGAGTACAACTTCGAGATGTCGGGCGCAGCTCATGCCGAGTTCAAGTTCGTGCTTGCGGCAGGCGGACAGTGCTGGGACGAGACAATGGACGAGGCGGTCTTCCTCATCATGAGATGGGGCGCTCAGAACGAGGGCAATATGTACGTCGACAACATCGTCTTCCTCGACGAGGAGGGCAAGTCGCTCCCGATAGAGAAGGCTGAGAGCGGCGAGGCTCCCGCTGAGGCGGAGCAGCCTGCAACTGAAGCAGCGCAGGCAAATGGCGACGCGATAGACAAGGCAGTTGACGAAGGACTTGCAAAGGCGGAGCAGGCTCTTGCCGAGGCTGAGGCAAAGGCTCAGGAGGCAATAGACGAGGCTTCGAGCATGGCAGCTGCACAATAATAATAAAAAGCGCAGGAAGGGGAGCCCCTGAACCTGCGCTTTTTTGTGCCTCATCAGCGGGACGCCGTACCGCTATTTTATCAGTATCTCCCTCTGCTCGCAGATGTCGCCCTTCAGTCGGTACGTCACGGTCAGCGTCAGCGTGCCGTCAGCCTCGGTCGGCGTGATATCGCGCCCGAGCACTTCGCAGTCTCCGAGGAAGTTCTTCTCATAGAGGTACACCCTCTGCATGAGCTCGTCGGTCAGCTCCTCGCGCGTGAGCTCCGTCGCCGAGCGCTCAAGCTCGCTGTATCTGTACCGCGCAACGCTTATCGGCAGCGTTTTCTCGAACGCCCTCAGCGGCTTGACCGCGCACTCCTCCCTGCGGAGCTCATAGCCGTTTTTGCCGAGATACAGCGGGATATCAAGGCTGAACAGGCGCAGTCTGCGCCGCGTATCTGTCCTGCCCGTCGGGACGAGCCGCTCCTGCTCAAATGTGCCGGTGAACACAGCCTCCTCGCGGTAAATCCCCGTGACAGTCCCGAGCGCATGGTGGAGCGTCGTATGCCCCGTGTCGTCGCCCGTCACGCCGCTGACGAGCATATCGCCGCGCATGACGTAGTCCCCGACCTTGTGCATGAGCTGCCCGTCGAGCACGGACACGCCCACTATCTCCGCCTCATGGGATGCGACGAGGTTGCACGGTATCCGCGAGCGCCGCATTTCGGGCTTTTCGATGACCTCCGTGACCTCCACGACGAGCCTGTGTCCTGTCCTGTGCATACCCGCCCACGACAGTCCCTCGACCATCATCTGCAAGTTGTTCTCGCAGCTGATATAGTTTATCCTGCGGAACGGAGTGCCGCGTCGGACGTCGAGCTCATCGAGCGCCGCAAGTATGACCTCGTCGCTGACCGTCTCGTTGCCCTGTATGTCGATAGTGACGACAGTCCCCGAAAAATAGACAGATGCGGCTATCACGAGCACGATTCCGAGCACGAGCCCGAACCGTCTGCGGCGGCGTATGACCTCCGAGGAGAGCGTATCGTACTCATAGCTTGTCAGCTCGACGCCGTGCTCAGCCGCGATGTCCCCGAGCCGCCCGAGGTCGGAGCGGTATATCTCCGCGCAGAAGCTGCCGCGGCTGACGTACTGCCTGAAGCAGCTGATGCGGCTCTCATGGACGGCATTGATGAAGCCGTACAGGTCGCGTCCGCGCGCGTTTATCTTAATGCTTCCCCGAAGCTGGTCTCTCATCGTGCCGACCTCCTCTCTCCGCGAGCTCTACGCGCTCTATCCTCCCGCGGATGACGAGCCCGCCCGTGCAGTGGTCATAGGCGCGGAGCCCGCTGCCCCACACCTGCACGCGAAGATGTCCCGATATGAACTGCATGAAGACCTCGTCGCATTCCTCTATGCGTCGGCAGTTCTCGACGACGAGCTCGCGGTTGCTCTCGATATGTATTCCCGAGACAGGGGAGAGGAGCTCATCTGCCCTGCCCGACAGCTTTTCAAACATAATATCACCCCTCCAATAATATGATTGACTGGGTGATATTTATGAAAAAAGCAAGAGAAATATCGGCGGCAGTCCTGCTCGTCAGCGCCGCCGCCATGTGCATTTTCGCCGCGAATACGATTGGAGGCGCGGTATACGCGGCATTGCAGCGCTGCCTCACCGCCGTGATACCCTCGCTGTTTGCGATGATAGCGGTCTCGGGACTGCTCATACGCAGCGGCACCGTCACCGCCTCAGGCAGGCTCGTACACCGTGCGGGGAGGCTCCTGCTCGGCATGGACGGCGATATTCTGCTCATTTTCCTCTTCTCGAACATCGCGGGCTATCCTGTCGGAGCGCGGATGCTGCTTTCCTGCTATGAGGCGGGCAGGCTGACAAGGCGCGAGGCGGAGCTGCTTGCGGGTGTGTGCTTCGGAGCAGGTCCCGCCTTCATATACGGCTGCATCGCGGGACAGCTCTACCGCTCGGCGAGGGTGGGTATCCTGATAAGCCTGTCGACCGCGATAGGCAGCCTCGTATGTGCGGGAGTGCTGTCGCTGTATCTGCGGCGGCACGGTCACGGAGCTCAGCCGCGCACGGGAGTGGCACTCCGCGCGGAGATGCTCCCCGAGTGCATATCCTCGGCGGGGCGCGCCATGGCGGAGATATGCGCGGCTATACTCGGATTTGCCGTGATATCGGCGATTCTCGTCCGCGCGGGAGCCATACCCGCCGCCGCTGAGCTGCTATCGCGGCTCACGGGGAGGGATTTCCCGACCTCTGCGGGACTGATATGCTCCGCGCTCGACGTCACCGCCGTGAGCAGTCTACCCGCGGGAGATTTCACGCTTTTGCCCGTGATATCGGCACTTGTCGCATTCGGAGGCGGCTGCGTGTTCATGCAGCTCGCCGCCATATTCCGCGGGAGGCTGTCGCTGATGCCCGCCGCAGGTATACGCCTCGGAGCAGCCGCCGTGAGCTATGCCGCGTGCAGACTCATGCTGCCGATGTTCATCGCAGGGGAGGCGGTCTCCGCCGCCGCGACGACGCAGGTGTGCAGCGCAGCGTCGCCTGTGCCGTCGGTGATACTGGCGGTGATGACAGCGGTGGTGCTGGTGGAGTATGAGAAAAGCCGCAAGGCTGCAATTCGCAGATAACAGCACGCCAACTGAGCGGAAGGAGCTTCCGCTATGAATAACTCGCAGACACAAATTCGAAAGTTTCGCTCAAGCCTTTTCAAAGGCTTGCGGGTCGAGGGCAGAGCCCCGCAGGTTCCAAGGACAGCGTCTTTGGCGGGTTCCAAGGGCAGAGCCCTTGGTCGACGTCTATGGCGGCGAAATAATCAATAATAAGTATTTTTAGCCTTTCAAAACAGTCCAGTGGACTGTTTTGAAACAAAAGGCATTGTTATCACGCGCGGAATAATTCCGCGGGCATACCGACTGCGGACTTCTATAAGGGGAGGCTCTCTCTTGCAGAGCCTCCCCTCTTTCAAAACAGCCCACTGGGCTGTTTTGAAATTCATCCCCTTGCAGAGCGCCCTTCGGTTTTTATTTCGCCGCTTTTAAAACTATAAGCGGCGACCAGAGGCGCCGCCTCTGGTCTCTGCCAAAGGGACACAGCCCCTTTGGAATCCCGATGTTCGCGCGGCAGTTTATTCAAATCGTCAGATACCTCCGCGCGCAGCAAAAAAGGGCGGATAAAAATCCGCCCTCAGCTTTTATTCTTATTTTTCCGTTTCAGCCTGAGCTCCGCGAAAAACTGCGACAGAAGCTCCGCGCACTCGTCCTCCATGATGCCGCCGATGACCTCGGGCTTGTAGTTGTAGGGGTACTCGAACATCCTCTGCACCGACACCGCCGACCCGCTTTTGAGGTCATACGCGCCGAAGCAGACCGTATCTATGCGGGAGTTGATTATCGCGCCGCAGCACATCGGGCACGGCTCGAGCGTGACATACAGCGTGCAGTCGGGCAGCCTCCAGCCGCCGAGCCTCCTGCAAGCCTCATCTATCGCCATTATTTCAGCGTGTGCGAGAGCGTTTTTGGCTCCCTCGCGCATATTTCGTCCCTCGCCGACTATCTCGCCCGTGGATTTTCTCACGACCACCGCTCCGACGGGTACCTCACCCGCCTTGAAGGCGTCGCGTGCGAGTTCGAGGGCGCGCTCCATATACTTGTCCGTCATTGTGTCAGCCTCATTGCCGCGTATGCGAGGCATATCAGCAGTACAGCCGAATAGGGGAAGGTCTTGAGCGAGAAGCCGAGGCGCTTCCACTTGGAGTATTCTGAGCTGTAGCGGGCTATCCCGCCCTTTTTTCTGCGGACGAAGCCTAACCAGAACACGATAAAGCCGACTATCCCGACCGCGAGCGCAATCATCATGAAGATATTGCGTGTGAGCGGCATTTTTTCTGTTCGGTCGGTCTCGAGTATGAGCAGTGCGAGGCTGTACATCTTGTAGACTATGCTGACCGAAATCGCCGTGAACATCGTACCGCTGCTGACCATACCATAGCCCGCGACGAGGGATACCAGTATTGTTATGGGCATTGCGCGGAAGTCCTGCGTGAGCAGACCCGCGGTCAGAGCGGTCATGACAATGGCGAAGGGGTCGCCGAACTGCCGCAGAGCCGCGAACATAGCGCCGCGGAAGAACATCTCCGACAGCACTGACATGATGATGACGTCGAAAATCGTATACATCAGGAATTCCTTCTGGTCCCAGACGTAGAGGTCGGCGTCTATGCTTCGGAAGTAGTCGTATATCTCCTTTGATTCACTGGAGTACGCAGTCGGGAGGCTCATAGCCGTACAGACGATGAGCGTCATGGAAATTGCTCCGACGAGGGCGAGGCTGTTATTCATGCGCCCCATGAATTCGACCTTCCGCGGGAGCTTGAAGCGTATATGCGCATATATGGAGGGGACAACTATCTTCAGCACGGACACCGCTATCAGTGCGGTGACTATCTCAATGCTCCCGCCGTAGACGGAGGAGTTGAAGAAGTTGGTATGTATATTCAGTCCGAGCAGGGAGAGCAGTGAGATGCCGAGCTTGCTGACGGCGTCCTCGGTGACAGCCCATATCAGAGCGGCGATGCCGATGATGTAGAAGATATGGGTCAGGGAGTCTTTTTCCGCCTCCTCAACGGAGTGCGCGACGAAGCCCTTACTCTCGATGTAGACCTTCTCGTTCTTGTTTGCGGAGTAGTTGAAGGCGCAGTGGTTGTCCTTATTTCGGCGCCATTTCTTGAATTTTTCGTTATAGGCGTCGTTCTGCGTAGAGTAGTCGAACTCGTCGATAACGTTTACTATGCTGTTTTTATTGTCATCGCTCATCCGACCACCTCCTTGACGGCACATCTGCCGATTTTGTTCCGCCTATCATTATATCATATTTATATAGAGTTAATGTTATTTTTTTACATTTAGTATATGAACAAATTGTTAATTCGACATATTTTACTCCATGACGTGGTCGAGCGCGCAGTAGAAGATACGCTGTACGTGCTCGTCGCAGAGCGAGTAGAATATCGTCTTGCCGTCGCGGCGGGTGTTGACGAGCCTTGCCTGCTTGAGGACGCGGAGCTGATGCGATATCGCGGACTGAGTCATGCCGAGCAGTCTTGCGATGTCGCAGACGCAGAGCTCGCTCCTGCACAGAGCCGAGATAATCCTCAGCCTTGTCGGGTCGCCGAAGACCTTGAGCAGTTCAGCCGCGTCGTAGAGTGCGGATTCATCAGGCATCTCGCCCGACACTCTGTCGACTATATCCTGATGGACGGTATTATCGCCGCAAATATGCTCTCCCATAAACTCACTCCTTAAAACATCGGTATTATCGACACTATCTGCATGGTCAGGAAGACCGCGAAGGCGCTTGAAATGAAGCCGAGGATGCAGGTCAGTATCGTCCATATATCGTAGACCTTGCCGCTCCGCTTGCTGTATAGGACGTGGTAGGTGCGGTCGGTTCGGTACATTTTGTCGTTTAGAATCATCTCACTGGGGAAAATGCAGGGGCACTCATTGCCGTCGACCTCATAGTAGGCGACCTTGAAGTTACCCTTCGGAGCCTTGTCCACGCGTGTGAATTTAGCTTCTTTTCGCTTGGTGAAGAGCATACACACGCAGAAGAACGCGAACATGAACATCATCAGCACGATAGTCAGCTCGATGAGAACGAGCCCGCCAAGAACGAGCATTTCGTTGCTCACGCCGAGAATCTTGCAGAAGACGATAATGACTATCAAAGCGATGATAAGCTCCATGCGCCCACCTCCGTTCCACTGTGAAACTCATACAGAACTGCATGACATTATGTATTATTCTATCATAAATATGCAAAAAAGTCAACCAGAGACTCCGTCTCTGGACTCTGGTCAAGGCTCTGCCTTGACAATCCGCTGGGGCGCCGCCCCAGACCCTGCCGGGGTACACAGCTGAACAGCCCGTCCCCTCTGTCAGCTTCGCTGACATCTCCCCACACTGTGGGGAGTCACCCCTGCCCCCATATTTCGTTGCCGCTCGCAAGCTCGCTCAGTCTGCACAAACGGCATAATCTGCTTTCGGTGGGAAGCGATTACGCATTACAAATTGAAAAAGGCGCTCATGCGAGCGCCCTTTCTATACTATTTTCAGCCGAGAACGACCTTTATCTCGTTGGTGTCAGCGAGCTTGTCCGCGGGAACATAGTTGCCGTCGAGCTTCGTACCGTTAAGGTAGAGCTCCTTGACGCCCGACTGAACGTGCGCGGAGTTGTCAACAGTGATGTTGAGCTTCTTGCCGCGGAAGTTCTTGAAAATCTTGAAGCCGTCCCAAGAAGCGGGGATAGACGGAGCTATCGCGAGACCGCCGAGGTCTGGACGCATACCGCAGATACCCTCGACACAGCCGACCATAACAGTCGAAGCCGTACCTGTGAGCCAGTGAACGTGCGAGCGACCCTCATAGGGAGAAGCCTTGGACTCGGTGAACTGACCGTGAACATAGGGCTCCATAACGCGAATCTCAGCCTTGTCGTTCATAGCGGCAGGCGAGCTCTCGAGGAAGTACTCGAATGCACGGTCGCCGTGACCGAGGAGAGCCTCAGCGAGTATCAGCCAGCCCTGAGACTGCGAGAAGATACCGCCGTTTTCCTTTGTATCGAGGTTGAACACCTGCATGAGCGCGCCCTCGAAGTGGTGGTATTTGTAGGGCGGCTCGAGGAGCTTAGCGCCGTAGGGTGTGTTGAGGATATCGTGAACGCTGTCCATAGCCTTGTCAGCCTGCTCTGCGGAGGCAAAGCGCGAGATAACGGACCAGCTCTGCGGGTTGAGCCACATATTAGCCTCGGGGTCCTTCTTAGCGCCGACTATAACGCCGTTGTCGCGGATACCGCGGATGAAGCGGTCCTCGTCCCAGCACTTCTCGAGTGCGGAGGCGAGCTTAGCCTTAGCGTCAGTGATGAAAGCGACGTAGTCATTGTCGCCGCGGCTCTGAGCGAACTCAGTCATAACGTTCATAGCGTAGTAGAGCTGGAACGCAACGAATGTGGACTCGCCCTGCGCGCCGAGGCGGAGGCAGTCGTTCCAGTCAGCGTGGAGACCTGCGGGCATATCGTGGCTTCCGAGTCTCTCGAGCGAGAAGCGGATAGCGTTCTTGAGGTGCTCGTATACGGTAGCCTCTCCGCCGCCCTCCTCAGCGTAGGTGATGACCTCGTCGAGAAAGCCCTTGTTGCCGCTCTCACCGAGGTACTTGACTATAGTCGGGAAGAGCCAGAGAGCGTCATCTGCGCGGTACGAGGGGTGACCTGTCTCCTTAGCGTAAACGCTGTGCTCGTCGTTCTCGTCGGGGCAGGTCTCGTGACCGGCATTGTGGGTGAACTTAACGAGCGGGAGACCGCCGCCGTTGCTTACCTGAGCGGAGAGCATGAAGCGTATCTTCTCAGCGGCAAGCTCGGGGTCGAGGTGGATGATGCCCTGAATGTCCTGAACTGTGTCGCGGTAGCCGTAGCCGTTGCGGAGACCGCAGTATACGAAGGAAGCAGCTCTTGACCAGATGAAAGTGATGAAGCACTGGTAAGCGTTCCATACGTTTATCATATTGTTGAACTCGTCCGAGGGAGTCTCTACCTGGAAGTTAGCGAGCTGACCGTGCCAGTAGTCCTTGAGCTGCTTTATTTCGGCATCTACCTTGCCCGCAGCCTTGTACTCGTCGAGTATAGCGGCAGCCTCAGCGCTGTTGCGCTGACCCATGATGAAGATGAACTCCTTTGTCTCGCCCGCAGCAAGGGTGATATCGCTCTGGAGCGCGCCGCAGGAATTGGAGTTGTAGTTCATAACGCCGTCGCACTTGCCTGATTCAACAGCGATAGGATTGGAGAAGGTCCTGTAGGGACCGATGAAGTTGCTGAGCGAGCCGTTATAGCCTGTTACGGGCTGACCTACCATGCCGAAGAAGCGCTCCTTGTGGTTGGAGCCTGTCTCGTCGAAGCCCGTGTTCTCGTTCATATGCTGGATTATGCGGTTCTCCTCGAAGCTTGTACGCGTGATGAACAGCGTGTACTGGAGGTTTACCTGGTCCTGCTCATAGTTGGGCTCGTTGGTGAACTCTACCATACCGTAAACGGAGAGCTTTCTCTCCTTGTCGGATGCGTTTGTCACCTTAGCGCGCCAGACCTCATATGTCTTGCCGTAGGGGACGTAGTATGTCACCTCTGACTTGATGCCTGTATATTCAGCGGAAATAATTGTATATGCAGTACCGTGGCGGCACTCGCTCTTGTACTTGTCGAGGGGCTTGCCAACGGGCTGCCAGGAAGCCGACCAGTAGTCGTTAGCCTCGTTGTCGCGGATATAGATGTAGCGTCCGGGGAGCGCCATATCGGAATTGAAGCGGAAGCGCGAGATACGACCGTTAGCGCCCGACTTGACGAAGCTGTAGCCGGCTGCGTTATTGGATATCATAGCGCCGTACTCGGGGTCGCCGAGGTAATTAGCCCAAGGCGCGGGAGTAGCGGGGTTAGTGATGACGTATTCCTTGTTTTCAAGGTCGAAATGTCCGTACTTCATATAGTTTAACTCCTAACACGTTTTTTACCGCAGAGCCGCAGTGCTTACAGCCCGGCAGTATGATATAAAAATATTATATCATACTATTTATAAAAAAGCAACAGGGAGCGGAAATATTTTTCCGCTTTGTAATATTAAGGTGGAGAGTGTGCAGAATTCGGATTTTGGAAATGAGCTGTTAGTTTTTTGACCGCGCGGAGGTATCTAACGCTCCGAACAGACTACCGCGCGAAACCGAAAGTTTCGCTCAAGCCTTTACAAAGGCTTGCGGGTCGAGGGCGGAGCCCCGCAGGTTCCAAGGACAGCGTCCTTGGCGGGTTCCAAGGGCAGAGCCCTTGGGTACGAAGTGCGCTCCGCAAGGGGTGAATCCGAAAACGATTCAGTGAATCGTTTTCGGAGAGGGGACGCCCTGCAAGATAGGGCGTCCCTTTGTGGCGTTCTGCGATTGGTATGCCCGCGGAATTATTTCGCGCATCAAAAAGGGGACATCGTAAGATGTCCCCTTGCTGTTATTTAGCGCCGTCCATTATCCCCGCGAGGATAGTGTCGTTCCAGGTCTGCGCGCCGCGGTTGTAGATGCCGAAGCCGTCCTTGCCCGAGCGCACGCCGTTGTCCCATATGAAGCACTTGATGCCCTGCGCCTTTGCGGCGGAGATGTAATACTTGTAGTAGTCCGCGCGCGTCGCGTCGTCGGCGACTGCCACGCAGCCGAACTCGCCGATTATCACGGGAGTGCTGCCGAACTTGTTCTTCATCTTTGCGAACTTCGCGTCGAGCTCCGACTTCTCGGAATCGCCGAAGGTCGTAGTCTGACCGTCCGCGAAGCGCCACGGAGCGTAGTAGTGTATCGACACGATAACGTGGCTGTCGTTCGGTACGACAACGTCATTCATCGCGGCGTCCTCTGCGGAGGCGGCATAGCTCGTGACAACAAGCGTCCTCTCGGAGTTGTTGCCGCCTGATTTTCTGACGGTATCCACGAAATCCTGCTCATACTTGTTGACTATCTTGCGCTCTGCGGGAGTGCCGCCCGTCCACTCGGCGGAGCTGCCGACTGTACGCGGCTCGTTCATGCCCTCGAAGAGGAGGCGGTCGCCGTAGTCCTTGAATTCGTCGGAAATCTGTTCCCATATCCTGATGAGCTTAGCGCTGTCGCCCGCGTACTCGGAGTCGTTCGGGTCGAACCAGATGTAGTCGTCGTGGTGCATATTGAGGATGACGTACATATCGTTGTTGTACGCGTAGTCGACGACTTCCTTTACGCGGTCGAGCCACTCACGCTGAATGGTGTCACCGTCCATGTGTTCGTCCCACGTAACAGGGATGCGTATCGCGTTGAAGCCCGCGTCCTTGACGCCGACTATCATTTTCTCGGTAGTTTTGAGGTTGCCCCAGCCGGTCTCGGTCGAGAGACCCTTCTTGCCCGTATTATAGCTGTCGAGGGTGTTTCCGAGGTTCCAGCCGACCTTTATATCTCCGACTATCTCCGCCGAGCTGCGGAAGCCCGTATTTGCGGGAGCAGCGGGCTTGCTGTCGGTAGTTGCAGCGGGCGCGGTATTCACAGGTGCGGGAGCGCTGCCGTCGCTGCTGTATTTCACGGTAACGTCGCCGAGAGTGACCGAGGGCTGTTCGCTCCACCAGTATCCAAGCACAAGCTCACCGTCCTCTGCGATGTAGTTTTTGGCTTCCTCGGGCACGAACCACGTCAGCGAGAGCGATGAGCTGTCCGTGAAGAACGCCGTATCGGGCGACATACAGCTTCCCGCGGAGGAGCTGTAGCCGAAGCCTCCCGTGTACTTGCGGAAGCTGCCAGCCGCGCTGACATTGAAGGTCACCGCCTGCGGGACAGCTCCCTCGGGGAGAAAGCCTGCTGTAGGGATTTTTATTGTATTATCGGCGCTGCTGTAGCTGACGCTTTTGCCGACCTGCTGAGAGACAGTGCCGTCAACGGGGATAGCTCTTGTTCTCGTATAGGTGCAGACGACCTCTTCTATGCGAACGCTGCCCGCGCCTCCCCACCAGTAGCCGAAGAGCACCTCTCCCGCGGGAGTGATGCAGTCGCGTATGTCAGCGGGGACGTCCCACTTTATCTCGCCGTAGGTGCCCTGCGTGGGAGCGGTGAAGTCTCCCGACTGATACCAGCCCTTGTCGGTGGCGGAGGGGCAGTCCTCCGATACGGAGATACCGCAGCCGCCCTTGAATTCGCCGATATTGCTGCCGTCTCCCGAGTATACGACGAAGGTGAAGGAGGTTATCTTGTCGCCCTCCTCGATGAAGTCTGCAAGCGGGAGTTTTAGCGTATTGCTGCCGTTTTCGCGGGATATGGTCTTGCTGACTGTCTGCTGGGTAGCGCATTCAGCGGAGACGGTCTCCACGGGACTGATATGCTGTGTGGCAGACTCGGTCGCTGGCTCGGTCTTGGTTTCGGACGCGGATTTTGTGCTCTGTGTGCTTGTCTGAGCGCTGCTGTCGGCGGTCGCGGGCTCGGAGCTGTCATGCTCGTCGCCGATCAAGTGACTGCCGAAGGCGGTTGCCGCGATGAGGAGGCACAGAGCTGAAACGCCTGCACAAGCCGCAATTTTAGTTTTTTTCATATAAAGCCCCCTGATCATGTTATTTTATGTCATTATACGCTGATTATAGCATATTTTTTGGGAAATAGCAAGCGAAAATTTGAACTTGGTATGCCCCTGCACAACATCACGCCATAAATAAAATATATCCCCGAATTTTCGGGAAGACTTGACAATACGTGAAAGATATGGTATTATGATTCCGTTGTATTGTATCCTCTTCGGAGGAATAATAACAAGGAGGAAAATCAAATATGAAAACAAAGTTCAACACCAGATCAATGGTACTGTTGGGACTTCTGATGGCGATCGTACTCTTATTTTCACTGACGCCGATCGGAACTATCCCCATAGGACCGCTGTCTATCACGCTGAACATCATCCCCATTGCCATTGCAGGCATCGCGCTCGGACCTGTCGGCGGACTCATCGTCGGCACATTCTTCGGCCTTTTCAGCTTTTTGCAGTGCTTCGGCATCGGACCGCTCAGCGCTATGGGTGCGACGCTCGTCGAGATAAACCCTGTCATGGCGTTTATCCAGCGTGTTATCCCGCGTGCTCTCGACGGACTTCTCGTCGGCTTCATCTATAATGGCATGACCAAGCTGAAGGCAAAGCGCGCGTACTACGCAGTTGCGGGACTTGTCACCTCGTTCTTCGGACTCGCACTGTTCCTGTCGATAATGCAGTTCGCGTTCTCGCACTCGGTCATCGGCGACGACGGCAAGAAGGTATGGGTGCGTGACAAGGTCATGGACGACCTGATGTCATCTGGCGGACTTATCTGGTACATCTGCATCACGGTAGCTCTGCTGCTGTTCTGCATAGGATATCTGCTCGTCAGCGGACACAAGCTCACGCGTATGCAGGTATCATGCGCTGTAACAGGCTTCTGCTCGGCATTCCTGAACACATTGTTCTTCATGTCGGCACTCGTTCTGCTCTTCGGCAGAGACGAATACGTAAAGAATCTCATCGACTCCAAGGGCAACGGCAACGTGCTGCTGTTCGTGGTAGTATTTGTCGGAATAAATGCGCTGTTTGAGATGGTCGTATCCACGGTCATCACGACGGCGGTAGGCTCGGCTCTCCACAAGGCGAAGCTCGTCGAGGGACCCGAGGAAGAAAGCAAGGACTGATATACGATACAACAAGAGCCTCCCGCAAGGGAGGCTTTTTCATGTGCAGGGGACGGCGTTTTATAATGATAGTCCGCCTATCACTATGACGTAACGTCAGGGTTGGCATTACTGATTTTTTGAGCTGTCTCAAATGCTTGCTATTTTCCCTCAGATGTGTTATACTAATAATGTATGTATTCTTACAGGAAAGGAAGCGGGCTATGAAACTTCTTGCAATAGACGGCAACAGCATTCTCAACCGCGCATTCTACGGCATAAAGCTGCTCTCGAACAAAAAGGGCGTCTTCACGAACGCCATTTTCGGCTTTATGAACATATATATGAAGAACTTCGACGACGTCCGTCCCGACGCGGTCGCAGTCGCGTTCGACCTCAAAGCGCCGACATTCCGACACAAGGCTGTCGACTACTACAAGGCAAACCGCAAGGGTATGCCCGACGAGCTCGCACAGCAGCTCCCGCTGATAAAGGAGCTTCTCGGACTGCTCGGCATCACGGTGGTCGAGTGCGAGGGCTACGAGGCTGACGATGTCCTCGGCACGCTCTCGAAGCTCTGCTCGGACAGCGGGAACGAGTGCTATGTCCTCACGGGCGACAGGGACAGCCTTCAGCTCATCGACGACAAGGTGACGGTTCTGCTCGCCACGAACAAGGAGACGATACACTACACGCCCGACCGCTTCCGCGAGGACTACGGCTTCGAGCCGATACGCCTCATCGACCTGAAAGCCCTCATGGGCGACAGCTCCGACAACATCAAGGGAGTTGCGGGAATAGGCGAAAAGACCGCAAAATCGCTGATTCAGGAGTTCGGCACGCTCGAGGGCGTGTACGCGGGCTACGAGGAGTCGGGACTGACAAAGGGCGTCAAGGCGAAGCTCGCGGCAGGGGAGGACTCCGCGAAGGAGAGCAAGTGGCTCGCGACGATAGTGCGCGACGCTCCGATAGAGACAGACCTCAGCAGCTACAGCCTCGGCGAGCCCGATAATGCGGGCGTGAGCCGCCTGCTGACCGAGCTCGAGATGTACAAGCTGCTCGACAAGCTCGGCATTTCCGCTTCTGCGGGCGAGGCTGCTCCCGAGGTGAAGCAGGCGGAGCACACACCGATAGAGGTGACTGAGCAGGAGCTCTCAGCCGCTGATATTTCGGGATTTGCGGACGTGTGCTACCTGTTCGCGGACGAGAGGCTTACCGTCCTCAGCGGCAATACCGTCTACACCACCGCGGACGAGAAGCTGATATGCGCGTTTTTCGCCTCGGACTGCGAAAAGATAACCTTCGACGCAAAGCCGCACTACCGCTATGCTATGGCTCGCGGCGGGGAGCTCCGCAATGTGCGGACGGATATCCCGATATGCGGCTATCTGCTGAACACCTCCGCCACAGACTACGCCGCGGACAAGCTCTGCGCGGAGTACGGTGTCCACTATTGCACCGAGAACGGCGAATTTGCCGACCTCGTCTCCCTGCGCGGACTTGCGGAGAGACTGCGTGCCGAGATAGACCGCGAGGGCATGACCGACCTCCTCGAAAACATCGAAATGCCGCTGACTGAGGTGCTCGCTTCGATGGAGCATTTCGGCGTGAGCATAGACAGGGACGGCGTAAAATCGTTCGGTGCGGAGCTCTCCGAGATGATAGAGGAGACCAAGCAGATGATATACGACGACGCGGGGCACGAGTTCAACATTTCGTCGCCGAAGCAGCTCGGAACCGTGCTCTTTGAGGAGCTCGGGCTGCCCGCGAAGAAAAAGACCAAGAGCGGCTACTCCACGAACGCGGACGTGCTCGAGGAGCTCCGCAATTATTCACCGATAGTGGACAATGTGCTGAAATACCGCCAGTACACGAAGCTGAACTCCACCTACGTCGACGCTCTGCTCGATAAGGTCGCGGAGGACGGACGCATCCACACCTGCTTCCGCCAGACCGAGACGAGGACGGGACGCATCTCATCCACGGAGCCGAATGTGCAGAACATACCCGTCCGCACGGAGCTCGGCTCGCAGATGAGAAAATTCTTCACGGCTTCGAGCGGCAGAACGCTCGTTGACGCCGACTACAGCCAGATAGAACTGCGCGTAATGGCGCACCTCTGCGGCGACGAGAACATGATAGCCGCGTTCAACTCGGGCGAGGATATACACACCTCGACCGCCGCGCAGGTGTTCGATATGCCGCCCGTTATGGTAACTCCCGAGATGAGAAGCGCCGCAAAAGCCGTAAATTTCGGCATAATCTACGGCATCGGAGCGTTCTCGCTCTCGAAGGATATCGGCACCTCGGTCGCGCAGGCGAAGAAGTACATCGCTGACTACCTCGCGAAGTACCCGAAGGTAAACGCGTTCATGGAGAATACGGTCGACGATGCGATGAAAACGGGCGTTGTTGCGACGATGTTCGGCAGAAAGCGCCGTATTCCCGAGCTTCTCTCGTCGAACAAGATGTTGCAGGCGGCGGGCAAGCGAATCGCGATGAACACTCCCGTGCAGGGCACTGCCGCCGACCTCATCAAGATAGCGATGATAAACGTGTACCGCCGCCTCAAAGCCGAGGGGCTCGCGGCGGAGCTGATATTGCAGGTACACGACGAGCTCATCATCGAGTCCGACCTATCCTGCGCCGACCGCGCCGCGGAGATTCTCAAGGAGGAGATGCAGGGCGTGTACGAGATGAAGGTGCCGCTCGCAGTCGACGTTCATCAGGGCGAGAGCTGGTACGAGGCAAAGGGCTGATATCAATGCGTGATTACAGAGAGGGGAGTGAAGTCCGAAATGGCGAATAATTCTCAATTCTCAATTCTCAATTCTCAATTCCCGAGCGGAGCTTTTGAGGCGATGTCCGCGCTGGACAAGGCTTGCTTCGGAGGCTACGGCTGGTCTGCAAAGGCGTTCGCGGACGCGGCAGACCGTGACGGCGGAGTTGTCCTCGCGGCGTACTGCGGGGACGAGCTTGCGGGCTTGTTTGCGGGCTTTACTGCCTCGGATACGGGCGAGGTGCTCACGATAGCGACTGCTCCCGACTACCGAAGAATGGGCGTGGCGAGGGCGCTCCTCGGAGAGTTCCTCGCGGGCGTGCCCGATAAGGTCGAGACTATCGCGCTGGAGGTGCGGCAGTCGAATGCCCCTGCTATCGCGCTGTACGAGAGCTTCGGCTTCAGGAAGGAGGGCGCGCGGAGGCGCTTCTACCGCGACCCCGTCGAGGACGCCGATATAATGGTCAAAAACATGAAGGAAAGTGTATGATATGCTTATTTTAGGAATAGAGAGCTCCTGCGACGAGACCGCCGCGAGCGTGATTGAGGACTGCCGCACGATACGCTCGTCGGTCATCTCCACGCAGATAGAGGAGCACAGAAAATACGGCGGAGTTGTGCCTGAGATAGCCTCGCGCCGCCACTGCGAGAACATTCTCGGTGTGACGCGCAAGGCGCTCGCGGACGCTGATATCGAGCTCGCCGACCTCGACGGCATAGCCGTGACCTATGCCCCGGGTCTCATCGGAGCCCTGCTCGTCGGCGTCAACTTCGCAAAGGGGCTCGCCCTTGCCTCGGGCAAGCCGCTGATACCCGTCCACCACATCGCGGGACACATCGCCACGAACTACCTCAGCCACCCTGACCTCGAGCCGCCGTACCTCTGCCTCGTAGCGAGCGGCGGTCACAGCCACATCATCGAGGTGCTGAGCTACACGAAATTCCGCGTAGTCGGACGCACCCGCGACGACGCGGCAGGCGAGTGCTTCGACAAGTGCGCGCGTGCAATGGGCTTCCCGTACCCGGGAGGCGTTCACGTCGACAAGGCGGCGCAGTCGGGCGACGCGAAGGCGTTCAAACTGCCGCACCCCGCGGTCGCGGGCAACGAGTTCGACCTCAGCTTCTCGGGACTGAAAACGGCAGTGATAAATATGCTCCACCACGCCGAGCAGAAGGGCGAGGACATCGACAGGAACGACCTATCTGCGAGTCTGCAAGCCACAATAGCGGAGATACTCACGGGCAAGACTATGCTCGCGGCGGAGGCTCTCGGCTATAAGAAGATAGCGCTCGCGGGCGGAG
Organism: Anaerotruncus sp. MC2020; assembly: GCA_000701945.1. Taxonomy (GTDB): domain Bacteria; phylum Bacillota; class Clostridia; order Oscillospirales; family Ruminococcaceae; genus Ruminococcus; species Ruminococcus flavefaciens_B. The sequence goes on along the minus strand of KL370840.1, from coordinate 1,164,960 downwards.
TTTCCGCAAATTCGGGCGTTCGCGCGGCGATGTCGGAGGCGTGCGCGAAGCGCGGTTACAGCTTCTATATGCCCGAGAAGAGCCTCTGCGGCGACAACGGCGCGATGATAGGCTGTCAGGGAAGCTACAACCTCATGGCGGGCATTACCGCCGACGAGAGCCTCAACGCTATAGCTACGCTCTCGATGGACGAGATATGATACGGAGGATAATATGAAAAGGATAACAGCATTGATTTTAGCCGCCGCTGTGGCGGGAACAGCCCTTGTCGGCTGCTCGGACAAGAAGGATAAGGAGAGCTCGAGGGAGGTGCGCGTCAGCACCACCGAGATAGACACCGCCATTCTCGGCGAATGGAGCAACGGAGCGAGCGGCTACATCTTCAGCGAGGACAGGACGGTCTCACTGCCGATTGACTTCACCTCGTCCGCTCACTTCAACAGCGACGGCTCGTTCTCTATGGAGTCGACAAAGGTCGGCAAGGAGGAGATAAAGTTCGACGGCACGCAACTCACGGTCTCCCACCACTACGACGCATCGGAGGTCGATGAGGGCGGCGAGCAGGACATACTCCTGCTCGATATGAAGCGCCGCGGAGAAGCGGACAGCAGCAGCTATGACGGCGAGTACGACCTCCTCGACGGCTCATACCGCGATATGCTCGCGTATAACCTCGCTATCAGCACGGAGAAGATAAGCGTCACAGCCGCTGTCGACGGCGAGAAACTGAAATTCACGGTCAACGACTACTGCTCCTTCGAGACGAACGACGGCACGCTCGAGCTGTTCAGCGAGAACATGAACTACGTCAAGCATACGGACGATTCCGTGAAATACACATACAAAATAGACGGCGACACCCTTACGCTCACCTACGAGGACGGAGCGCAGGAGGTGCTGAAAAAGGTGAAGTGAGAGGAGAAGCGGAATGAACAGGAAGATAACAGCTCTGCTCATCGGCGCAGCAGCTATGCTGTCGCTCGCTGCGTGCGGAGAGAAGGAAGAGTCATCGGCGCGTCCGATAAATATCGAGAAGGGGACAGCTGCTGCTGTGACGACACAGGCTCCGACCAATGCAGCGGGCGAGGCTGAAACTCAGCCTGCCACCTTCCACGAGCGCCATGACTACGAGGACGGCGTTCTCGTGGGACGCTGGTCGGGCGACGAGGCGGACATCGTTTTGCAGGAAAACGGCAAGGTATCGGCGGAGTTCGACATCTCCGAGGTAATGATGCTGAGCAAGGACGGCTCGTTCATGCTCAGCGGCGAGACTAATCCGCCCGTGCAGTACGACGGCAGCACGATGACGGTATTCGCAAATGCCGAGGACGGCGGAGAAGCGGTCGAATTCCTCAAGCTTTCGAGGATTGGCGACCCTGACCCCGACAGCTTCGACGGCTTGTACGACATCGCGACTGAGGAGTTCAAGCAGAAGCTCGCGGGAATCATCGTCGGCGACGACACCGCTGATTTCGACGTTAAGCTGAGGATACGCTATGGCAAGTTCATCGTGTGCCTGCCTGAATTCTGCGATTATACGCAGAATGGCGACGAGTTCAGCCTTGCGCTCGAGGGCAGCGGCGACGGCAGCCTCATCGACGGGCTCGGCGACAGCACCTTCGTCCTCGACGGCGATAACGTCACCTTCTATACCGACGAGGGCATATCGGAGCAGTTTGAGAAAAAGGAATAAAAATGCGGGACAAGTCCGAGGACTTGTCCCGTTTTTCGTTATTGTCTGAGCCATTGCTTGATGTCGGTTGTTTTGCCTCCCGACGAGAGATACGAATAAAAGCCGAGGACATACGAAGCGTCCTTGCTGTCTATCATGCCGCTGGAGTCGATATCCGCGAGCTTTTTCTGCTCGGAATTCAGCTTTGACGAGCCGCCCGACGAAACGGCGGCGTACTCGATGAGGATAGCCGAGGCGTCTCTGCCGTCGACCTTGCCGTCGGAGTTGAGGTCGCCCGTATACTTGGGCTTCTCCTTCTCCTTGGGGATATAGGCGTCCGAGAATTCCTCGTACTTGAGGAATATCTGAGTCCAGTACAGGGTGCTGCCCTTCTGCACCACTCCCACGCCGATGTACATGAAATCGGGGTCGAGGATATTGCTCTTGTGACCTTCGGAGTTCATCCACGCGGTCATTACGCGCTCGGGCGAGGTCTGACCTGCGGCGATATTCTCGCCGATGTAGTAGTAGTCGAGCCCGAATTCCTCGATGACGGAGAAGCACGTTGTGCCGTTGGGACGATGGTGGTCAAAGACACGAGTTATCTCGTTCGCACGCACCTGAGCCGCACTTTGGAGCTTCGGCAGCACTCTCAGCGGCTTCAAGCCCTTTGCGCTGCGCTCCTTGTTGACTATCACAGCCACTTCATTGGCATAGTCGGCGAGCTCGGAATCGGAGGCGGAGACGGTCTGCTCCGCAGCGGGAACGGCGCTCATGCTTGCTGCTTCCGCAGTGATACACGGTACGCTGACAGCCGCAATGACCGCAGCCATAACAAAGCTGACTATTTTTTTCATTGCAAAGTCACCTCCCGCACTACTAATCAAGATTATAATACCACATTCACCGATAACTTGTCAACGAGCACAGGAAAAATTGTAGAAATACACAATAAACGCTTCCGCGCATATACATTTGTCACAAAGGGAAAGGCTTAATTTAGCAAAACGAAAGTATCAGCTTAAAAAAGCAATAAAAAAGGGACTGTACAATGTACAGTCCCTCTTGTAAGCGTAAGTAATACGATTACTTGAGCTCGATTGTAGCGCCAGCTTCCTCGAACTTAGCCTTGAGCTCGTTAGCCTCTGCCTCAGAAACGCCCTCCTTGAGAGCCTTAGGAGCAGCCTCAACGATCTCCTTAGCCTCCTTAAGACCGAGACCGAGAACTTCCTTAGCAACCTTGATAACAGCCATCTTAGCGTCACCAAAGGATGTGAGAACTACGTCGAACTCTGTCTTAGCAGCCTCTGCACCGCCAGCAGCACCGCCAGCAGCAGGAGCAGCAGCAACCATTGCTGTTACGCCGAATTCTTCCTGGATAGCGTCTACGAGCTCAGCAAGCTCGAGAACAGAAAGAGTCTTGATATCTTCAACAAATTTTGTAACCTTCTCTGAAGCCATGATAATAATCTCCTTTTAATTAATTTTACCGATATACGGTCATTGATTCAAGCTGCGGTATGAATGATACAGAAATCAGGCAGCTTCCTCTGACTTCTTGTCTGCAACTGCCTTGAGGGTAGCTGCGAGCTTCTGCATGGGACCCTGGAGAGAGCCAACGAGCTGTGCGAGCAGAACGTCCTTTGAGGGGATCTTGGAAAGAGCGATAACTCCAGCCTGATCGTAAACCTCACCTTCAACGAAGCCTGCCTTGAGGTTGAACTTCTCGTCGCCTGCCTTCTCAGCGAACTTGCCGAGGATACGAGCGGGAGCAGTCTGGTCCTCGTTTGAGAGAGCGATAGCGGTCGTACCGTTGAGCGACTCCTCGAGACCTTCGATTCCGACATTCTTGAATGCACGGAGAAGCATTGTGTTCTTTTCTACGAAGTAGTTGACGCCTGCCTCACGGAGCTCCTTTCTGAGCTTGGTATCCTCCTCAACGGTGATACCCTTGTAGTCAACGAGAACGCCTGATACAGCATTCTTGAGGACGTCTGTGAGCTGGTCTACCTTAGCCTTCTTAGCTTCGAGAACTGCATTGCTTGGCATAGTGTATTCACCTCCGAATAATTTATGGTATCGTATTCAGAGTGCAATAAAAAAGTCCTTTGCCGACAGCTCGGAAAAGGACAATGATAGCTTATATCACTTGCAATTCCTCGGCGGGACTTACGGATGAACCTGCCAGCTGTCTTTAGAATACGATATGTACTGCTTTTTCAAACAGCTTAATTATTATATCATATCATTTCGGGATTGTCAAGCACTTTTTTGAATTTTTTCAAAAAAAGCGCGGATACTTTCGTATCCGCGCTGTGTATGTGGAATGATTTAGATCCGCTATGGAACGCGGAAAAAAATTCGCGGCTCAGAAAACTGAACCGCGAAACTGCGCGCGCCCGCTCGGCGCTGGTGCGAGTAATGGGACTTGAACCCATACGTCTGTCGACACACGCCCCTCAAACGTGCCTGTCTGCCTATTCCAGCACACTCGCATACAGTATTAGTTGACTGCTATAATATTATAGCAGAAATCAGAACGCTTGTCAAGCGTTTTTTGAAATTTTTTTCGGAAATGAAAAAATGAGCAGGTCTGGCTTTGACAATACGTGCTTTTATGCGTATTATTCTTTCGGATGTCCTGAATGCTTCGGAGGAAAAGTTTGAGGAGGACCTTTTTCAGAAGGTTCCTCCTCAACAAGTGCTCATATTTCGTATAATTAAGCTATTGGATTCTTGTTACTTCTTCTTTTTCTTGCCGTTGTTTTTCTTCGGCTGAGGCTTATTTTCGGGAGCACTCGCCTTTGTCTGAGCTTTTTCCTTGGGAGCCTCTACCGCGGGGACCGCTTCCTTTGCGGGAGCTGCAAGCTGTGCTATCGAGCAGCCCGCCACTGTCCAGAATATCGGAGAAAACGCGGTATTGCTGCATCCGATGAAGAATATCAGCACTCCGCCGAGCGTGAGGACGAACATACAAGTCTGAGTCCATGTTCCCTTCTTCGATTTCTTAGCTCCGACGAAGAGAGTCGGCACAAGCACCGCTATGAGCGCGATGAGCGACGGAATGCCGCGTGTTGCTGCGGTATAGAGGTACTCATTGTACACCTTGTCGAAGGTGCCCTTGTTCTCGGCTACTATGTCGCTGATGAGTGTGTCCTCATCGCCGTTCGTGCTGCCGAAGGTATAGAGCTGCGGGAACACGAGCTGCTCGGGACCTGTACCCGTTAAGCCGTGAACACTGATGATGTTCATGGTCTTGCTGTTGAGCGTGTAGTAAACATCGTAGGTGTCGTCGATGTCGATGTTAGATAAGTCGGGCTCGCCGCTCGCGGAGATGCGGTAGTAGGAATCCGCGAACCAGAGAATGCGTCCGTCATAGAGGCGATAGCTCGAGATATTGCCGATAAGTCCTGCCTGAACAAGTCCTATCGCTGCCGCTGCGGGCACTATGACCGCGAGCACGGAGGCAAGTCCCGCCTTGTTTGCCCTGAGCCTGAATACGCTGACTGCTGCTGCGAGGACTGCGAATACAGCTCCGCAGATACCGATGAAGGAATAGGTGAACATCATCGTGAAGGAGCATATTGCTGCCGTAGCGATGAAGAAGACCTTGCTGCCCGTTCCCTTGACGGAGATGAACGCTATGAGCGAGGAGGTGATGACGAGCGTCAGCACCATCGCGAGGAAGAGCGGCGACTGCGAGAGACCCGAGGCCGCGTTAGGCTGTATCACCATGGAGACCATGCGGTAGCTGCTCATTTTGCCCGTGAATACCTGTATAAGTCCGAATGCCGAGTTGAGCAGACCGAGCCCCGCAAGTCCGTAAACGACGGTTTTCAGAGCCTGCTCGCGCTTTATCGAGGCGGCTGCGATGAAGAAGCAGAGGTAGAATATCAGCGCAAGGAGTCCCTCGCCTCTGCCGTTGTAGCCATAGAAGGCTATGCCGATGTCATACGAGTTTATGAGCGATACTACGCCCCACAGCAGCATTGCCGCAAAGGCGCATATCGGGAAAACGAGCTTTCCGCTGACATACTTCTTGATGAGCGCTATCAGCGCAAGTATCATGCAGATAACGCCCGATACAGCGAGTCCCGCGGAGGTCAGCTCAAAGAGCGACTCGCTTGTGATAACGGGTATCGCGGTCGCGAGCGAGGTCGTGAAAAGCGCCGCAAGCAGTCCGTAGGAGGCGAGCTTCGCGTACTTTTCCTCGGTCAGATTGAGTATGAAATTTGATTTTTCACTTGTATGGAATATTTCCTTAGCCATAGGTTGGACCTTTCTTTCGTTTTATTCTGCCGCTATCCTGACATTGTAGGTGCCGTTTTCGCCCTCTGTGACGTATATGGCGGTCTCGGGACTGACGGTCAGCCTGCCGCTGTCATCGTACCACATGAAGCCGCTCACACTGCTGTTGACGACGCTTCCGCCGCAGAAAAAGTTGTCGGTATTGTCGTCGCCCTCGTTCACGAGGCGTATGAAGCGGATACCGTTGTTATAGTTGGTAGCCTCGTCGTTGCCGCTCGCGTACTTCCAGCTCGGGAAGGTGCGGTCGCCATTCTGCGACGCCTGTACGTGGTACACCCTCACGCCTTCTCCGACCTTCTTCCACCACTTGTCGCGTATGCGGAGGTTGTTGTTGTCGAGTGTCGTGTACTCGATGATGAAGAACTCCGAGCGGTACTTGTCGCCGAGCGTGCCGCGCGGTATTATCACGCAGTTGCCGAGGTCGGTCTCGCTGTTGTACAGCGTGAAGGTCTGCTCGCCTGCCGAGCGGTCGAACACGCTTATCTGGTCCTCTCTGTACCAGCCGAGCATGAGTTTCGAGGCGGCGCCGAAGTCGCCGAACGCGTCGTCCATGAGCTCGAAGCCTGCCGAGCCGTGCATACCCTGAAAATCGTCGGCATTATAGAGGTAGTAGTCGGGCAGACCCATGCAGTGTCCCATTTCGTGGGAGTAGGTCTGGCAGAAGGCGGCATAGTTGTTCTTGGCTTCGATGTTGCGATTGCCGACGATGACGTGCCCTATCTTACAGCCGTCGAACTTCAGCTTGCTGCTTCCGCCGTAGCCGCCTGAGGTAGGCCACCAGCTGCCATCGTCCGCCGTGCTCGGGACGATTATCATCACGGTATCTATCATGCTGTCCCCGTCGGCGTCGTATTCGCTGAAGTCTATCTGCTCGTCGAATGCCTCGAGCACCTCGTTTATTATCGCGAGGTGGAACTTGTCGCCCTCATAATTTGATATCGGGTACTTTGCCGTATAATCGTAAGCCTTGCCGCTGAGGTGCATCGCCCCCTTCGAGGAGCGCTCATAGAAGGCGGATATGCTCTCGAGCGGGAACAGCTTGCTGTTCTCATCAGCGGGAGCAAACAGCGCCTGCTCGACCTCGTCGGTCGACGCCTTATAGCCGAATTTCAGGTCGGGGAACTCAACGCTGAACGCGACGACCTTCGCGTCGCCCTGTGACGGCATCGAGCCGTAGAGGTCGTATATCGGAGCGTCGATGTAGTCGGGCGGCTCGACCTCGTCCGCATACCAGCGGTAGAGGAGCTTTGCGTTGTTCGGGTCGACGACGACCTTCCGCAGTGCGGCGAGGTCGAAGGTGTCTATCACGCCGTCTTCGTCCATATCCGCGAGCTGGAACTGCTTAACGCCGTTCTTTATGGCGTCCTGACCGAGAGAGGATATCTCGTCGCGCACACCCGTGAGGTAGTACGCGCCCTGCATATCGTATATTCCCGTCTCGGGCATACCTTCGGCGCCGAGCACATACTTCGTGAGTATGACGAGGTCGGCGACGCTGAACTTGTCGTCGCTGTTGAGGTCGCCGACATAGCCCACCCTCTGCCACTTTGCGGACGCCGAAAGCGACGCGGGCAGCATGAACGAGGCGGCAGCTCCCGCGGCGAGGAGAGCAGCTGCGGCTCTCTTTATCAGACGTTTCATAGAATCAGCTCCTTTACGGCTGTTAAATGCACAATTTACGAATTGATAAAAAAAGCTGCGGACGAATACCGTCCGCAGCTGAACGCTTACTTTGCGTAGTCGGAAACTCTGCTCTCGCGAATGAGGTTGACCTTGATCTGACCCGGGTAATCCATTTCGGTCTCGATCTGCTGAGCGATCTGTCTCGCAACGAGTACCATCTTCTCGTCGTTGATGACCTCGGGAACGACCATGATCCTGACCTCGCGGCCTGCCTGAACTGCAAAGCACTTATCAACGCCCTCATAGGAGGTGCATATCTCCTCGAGCTTCTGGAGACGCTTGATGTAGCTCTCATAGTTCTCGCTTCTTGCGGCAGGTCTTGCAGCGGAAATAGCGTCGGCAGCCTGAACGATGCAGGCGATGACTGTTCTGGGCTCAACGTCGTTGTGGTGAGCCTCGACAGCGTGTATAACAACGGGATTCTCGTTGTATTTTTTACATACGTCAACGCCTATCTGAACGTGCGAGCCCTCTATCTCGGAGGTCAGCGCCTTACCGATATCGTGGAGGAGACCTGCGCGTCTTGCCATATTGGCGTCAACGCCGAGCTCAGAGGCGAGAACGCCGCAGAGCTGTGCGACCTCTATCGAGTGGTCGAGTACGTTCTGACGATAGCTGGTGCGGTACTTCAGACGACCGAGCAGCTTGATGAGCTCGTGGTTGAGACCGTGAACATTGGTCTCGATGACAGCTCTTTCGCCCTCCTGCTTGATGCGGTGCTCAACCTCACGGCGAGCCTTGTCGACCATTTCCTCGATGCGTGTGGGGTGGATACGACCGTCAGCGATGAGCTTCTCGAGTGCTATTCGAGCGACCTCGCGGCGTATCTGGTCAAAACATGAAAGTGTGATAGCCTCGGGGGTATCGTCGATGATGAGGTCGACGCCCGTGAGGGTCTCGAGGGTACGGATGTTGCGTCCCTCGCGTCCGATGATCCTGCCCTTCATCTCGTCATTGGGGAGCGGAACAACAGAGACAGCCGCCTCCGATACCTGATCCGCAGCCACCTTAGCGATAGCGAGCGAGATATAGCTTCTTGCCTTTTCGTTGCACTCGTCCTTGAGGAGCTGCTCGTAAGCCTGTACCTTGACAGCCTTTTCGTGAACGAGGTCGTCCTCAAGAGTAGAGAGAATGTATTCCTTTGCCTGATCCTTTGTGAATTCCGAGATCCTCTCGAGAATATCCATCTGAGACTTCTTTATCGACTCAGCCTCCTTGAGCTTTTCGTCGGCACTCTTTATCTTCTGGTTGAGAGTGTCCTCCTTCTTTTCAAGGTTATCGGTCTTCTTATCGAGATTCTCCTCTTTCTGCTGCATACGTCTTTCCTGACGTGACAGCTCAGCCCTGCGATCCTTGATCTCCTTATCCGCCTCAGTGCGGAGCTTATGTATCTCATCCTTTGCCTCGATGAGGGCGCTCTTCTTCTTGTTATCGGCGTCCTTCTCGGCGTCCTCGACTATGCGTGCAGCCTGCTGCTCGGCAGAGCCGACCATAGTTTCAGCCTCGTGCTTGCGCTGCTCAACGCCTGCGGACACGCCCTTCTTGTAGGCGATGAGTGCGCCTACGGCTGCACCTGCGACGAGAGCTGCAACGATGAGTATGATTGCAATCCAAAGATCCATACAGTGCATTACCTCCTTTTCGTAATATATGTTTGTATCATAAAACCTCTATTACCTAAGGCGGTAAATGCCGCTCATTTTATTCATTTGTTAAAATATATTGAAAGGATACCGCCCCCTCGCGGCACCGCTTGAAAAAATTGGGCATACTGCCCGTCATTTTGTTCATATATCTTATCCGCCGCGGGCATATATATTTATCGCCGTCTGCGGAATGATTTAAAACAAAGCTGCAATTACTGCCAAAAGTAATATTTTTGCAAATAAATACAACATAGTTATTATACACTTTTTTTGCATTTCTGTCAATAGATTTTCCGTGATTTATTACGGAACGGATAAAATTAAATGTGCAAACGATTTACCCGTGAGCCGAGGCGCATTTTCAAGCTCTCAAATTTAAAAAAACAGTTGAAATTTCTTTATATATATGTTATACTATAAAAAGCGTATCTTTTTCGGTAAAAAGATTTTGCGAAAGAATACATGATATTTTTCCGCGTTTTCGCGGAGATCGGAGATACATATGATAGATATGAATATGCTCACAACTCTTTCCGAGGCGGAGATAGAGAATCCCAACCTTTTCCCGTTCCCGCTCAGTATGCACGTCGGATTCGCGATAGTCGGACTCATCTTCTTCCTCTACCGCTTCATCACTGACAAGAAGCCATACCAGCTCATTTTCGCGTTCGCGATACCGTTTTCGCTGACGATATGGCTCTCCGAGAGCAGGGCGTGGTTCTATACGCTCGGAGCTGTCGAGGCAGTTCTCGTGATATGTGCGTTCATCACGACTTTCATCTTCAAGGATAAGCCCGAGGAGCAGTCCGCTGTCCCCGCAAAGGCTGAGGCGGCTCCCGCTGACAGCAAGGAGACTGCCGACGACGACGATGACGACGACGAGGAATAATCTATGAAGATAGCTGTTCTCGACTGGTACACCGTCAGCGTCAGCGGAGACATCACCACCGCGGCTCTTGAGGAGTTCGGCGAGGTAAAGGTGATATCGCTGACCAAGCCCGAGGAGACCGCCGCCAATATCGGCGATGCGGACGTCGTCCTCTGCAATAAGGTGCTCATAACAAAAGAGGTAATGGACGCTTGTCCGAACCTGAAATACGTAGGTCTGTTCGCGACGGGCTACAACAACGTTGATGTCGCATACGCCGCGGAGAAGGGGATAACGGTCTGCAATGCGGGACAGTATTCCACCAATGCCGTGGCTCAGCAGGTCTTCGCGTACATACTCGACCGCTACAGCCGCATACGCGACTACGATATCGCCGTGAAAAACGGCGAATGGGAGCGCTCTCCCGCGTTCTCGTACTTCCCGATACCGACTGCCGAGCTTGCGGGACAGACTCTCGCGATAGTGGGCTACGGCTCGATAGGCAGGCGCGTCGCTGAAATAGGCGCGGCGTTCGGCATGAACATCGTGGTAAGCACGAGGACAAAGCCGCAGGACTGCCCGTATGAGGTCACAGACGTGCTGACTGCCGCAAAGAAGGCGGACGTTATCACCTTCCACTGCCCGCTCACCGAGCAGACGAAGGGACTCGTCAACAGCGGGCTTCTCTGCGTGATGAAGCCGACTGCGACGCTTATCAACACCTCCCGCGGACCCGTAGTCAACGAGGCTGACCTCGCGGAGGCACTCAACAGCGGCAGGATAGCCGCCGCATATGTGGACGTGCTCGAAAAGGAGCCGATGTCGCCCGACACACCGATGAAAAACGCGAAAAACCTCACAATTACGCCGCATACCGCATGGGCGGCATACGAGACGAGGCGCCGTCTCGTGGATATCGTCTGCGACAATATCCGTGCATGGCAGAGCGGCTCGCCGAAGAATAAAGTCAACTGAAGGAAGCATTTCTATGAGAAATATATCCGAAAAGAAGAGGGTCGTGATAAAGCTCGGCACCTCCACGCTCGCCCACAAGACGGGCAAGCTCAATATCCGCCGCATGACGAACCTCGTCAGGGTCATATCCGACCTCCACAACGCAGGACGTGAGATAATCATGGTCTCGTCGGGAGCGGTAGGACTCGGCGCAGGCAAGCTCGGGCTCCCCGAGAAGCCGAAGCAGACCAATATCAAGCAGGCAGTCGCCGCTATCGGACAGTGCGAGCTGATGCACGTATACGACGATATGTTCGCGAAATACAGCGTTACTGTGGCGCAGATACTGCTCACAAAGGCAATAATCGACAACCCGAGCCACTGCTCGAACTTCAAGACGGCGGTCGAGACTCTCGTCGGCATGGGCGTTATCCCGATAGTCAACGAGAACGACACCATCGCCATCGACGAGCTGGAGCTTGAAATAGGCGAGAACGACTCCCTCTCCGCCCTCGTTGCGGAGCTCTCGGGAGCTGACCTCCTGCTCATTCTCTCGGACATCGACGGCTTGTACACCGACGACCCGCGAAGCAATCCCGACGCGGAGCCGATACACGTCGTAGAGGCGATAACTCCCGAGATAGAGGCAATGGCAGGCGGAGCAGGCACGAGTCTCGGCACGGGCGGAATGTCCACGAAGATAAACGCCGCCAAGATTGCGACCGAGGCGGGTATCGACATGGTCATCATGAACGGCAGAGACCCCGAAAAGCTCTACGACCTCTTCGAGGACGCGGAGATAGGCACGCTGTTCAAGGCTAAGAAATGATTGGAACTGAGGTGTAAAATATGAGTTATACACAGGATTTAGGCATAAAGGCAAAGGCGGCTGAGCCTGTCATCGCGGGCGCAGGCACTGCCAAGAAGAACGAGGCACTTGCGGCTATATCGAAGGCTCTTATCGCAAACGCGGCTGAGATAATCGCCGAAAATGCGAAGGACCTCGCCGCCGCAAAGGACAACGGCATATCCGTTGCCATGCAGGACAGACTAAAGCTCGACGAGAGCCGCATCGCAGGCATCGCAAAGGGCGTTGACGAGCTCATTGCTCTGAACGACCCTATCGGCGAGGTGATAGGCGGCGGCATACGTCCGAACGGACTGCACATCACCAAGACGCGCGTTCCGCTCGGAGTTATCGGCATAATCTACGAGTCGCGCCCGAATGTCACAGTCGACGCGGCGGCGCTCTGCCTGAAGGCGGGCAACGCTGTCATACTGAAGGGCGGCAAGGAGGCTATCAACTCCAACATATGCCTCGGACGCATCATGCGCGAGGCTATCGAGAGCGTGGGACTTCCCGCTGACGTGATACAGGTAGTCGACAACACCTCCCGCGAGACCACGAATGAGCTGATGAAGCTCAACGGCTATGTTGACGTGCTCATCCCGAGAGGCAGCGCAAGGCTGATTCAGGCGGTAGTCACCACGGCGACCGTTCCCGTCATAGAGACAGGCGCGGGCAACTGCCACGTTTACGTTGACGCCTCCGCTGATATAGAAATGGCTGCAAATATCACCGACAACGCGAAAACTCAGCGTCCGTCGGTGTGCAACGCGATAGAGAGCCTGCTCGTACACAAGGATATCGCGGCGGACTTCCTGCCCGTCATCGCCGAGCGCTTCAAGGCTCACAATGTGAAGATATACGGCTGCGACAGGACGAGAGCTATCCTCGGCGAGAGCGTCGAGAAGGCTACCGAGACCGAGTACGCGACCGAGTTCAACGACTACATCATCGCGGTGAAAGTCGTGGACACTATCGACGAGGCTATCGCTCATATAAGGAAGTACGGCACACGCCACTCCGAGTGCATCGTCACGAGCGACCTTGCCTCTGCGGCTAAGTTCCGCAGCGAGGTCGACGCGGCAGCTGTCTACGTCAACGCCTCGACCCGCTTCACAGACGGCGGAGAGTTCGGCTTCGGCGCAGAGATAGGCATTTCCACGCAGAAGCTCCACGCAAGAGGTCCCATGGGACTCACCGAGCTCACGACAGTCAAGTACCTGATCGACGGAAACGGTCAGATAAGATAAGTACCTATTATATAGGCACCGACATTTTCGGCAGAGCTTCTGCCAAAACAAATCCAGGAGGGAATCATGGCTATCAGAAAAGACCTTGACGATATGCTGAATAACCTTAAAATCGGTACAGAGCCGGGCGCGCCCGTCAATAAGGCCCCCGCACCCGTTGCTCCCGTCCACAAGCCGAGCAAGTCCGAGGAGAAGATCGACCATATGTCGGTCGACGACCTGCTCAGCACGCTCTCGCACACTAACGAGGAGCCTGCGCAGGCTGCGCCGACGCTGACTGCTCCCGTGCCCGAGCCGCCAAAGCAGAAAAGGATAGTCATTACAGGCGACCTGCCCGACTATGAGGCTCTCAGAAGAGCGGAGCTTGAAAAGGACCGCGCTGAGGCTGAGAGGAGGGCTGCCGAGGAAGCTGAGAGACAGCGCCTTGAAGCTCAGAGAAGGGCTGCCGAGGAGGCTGAGATACAGCGCCTTGAAGCTCAGAGAAGGGCTGCCGAGGAGGCTGAGATACAGCGCCTTGAAGCTCAGAGAAGGGCTGCCGAGGAGGCTGAGAGACAGCGCCTTGAGGCTCAGAGAAGGGCTGCCGAGGAGGCTGAGAGACAGCGCCTTGAGGCTCAGAGAAGGGCTGCCGAAGAGGCTGAGAGACAGCGCCTTGAAGCTCAGAGAAGAGCTGCCGAAGAAGCCGACAGACAGCGCCTTGAAGCGGCAAAGGCAGCAGCCGAGGAGGCTGCAAGAGCCCGCGCCGAATTCGGACAGAAGCCCGCAGCTCCCGCAGAGGAGACTCCCTCATACTCCTTCGAGGAGGAGATAAACGTAGTGACCTCATCGCAGACAGAGGACAGTCTCGGCGGCGAGCCCACCGTTGACGAGCTCATGGCTGCGGCGTTTGCGGCTGTTGCAGCCGAGAACGAGGCTGAGCCCGAGGATACGGCAGAGACCGCGGAAGCTCCCGAGGAGGAAAGTCCCGAGGAGCCCGAGTCCGACCCTGTCGGCAATATGATAGAGACTATACGTGAGGATGCGGAGAAGAAGCTCTCCGACCTCGACAAGCCCGCCGAGCCCGAGGAGGCTACCGCTGAGGAGGAGCCCACCGAGGAACAGTCCGAGGAAGAAGAGCAGGAAAGCTCCGAGGAAACTCCCGAGGACAAGGCGGCAGAGCGCAAGAAGCGCTTCTTCGAGAAGAAAAATGCAGGCGATGAGGCGGCTGACGACGAGGACGACAAGCCCAAGGGCAAGATAACCTCCGCACTCGAAAAAATAATGGACGAGGACCCGAACGAGATAATCGCTGAGAGAAGCGAAAAGGTCGAGGACGGCGAAGCGGCTGAGCAGAGCGGCGGAAGCCTCAAAAAGCGCCTCTACACGATATTCGGCATAGTATTTGCAGTGCTCGCGTGTGTGGGACTCATCACTGTCATCGCTACGGGAGCAAAGCTGTTCGGCACATTCACGTCGGGCGACTCCAAGAAGTCGGGCTTTGCAGATGTGGTATACCCCGCAGTCATCATGGATATCGAGTCCTTCGACGAGCCTTCGCAGCTCACCTCCGACCAGGTCATCACAGCGGCGATATGGTCGATGATAATGTCTGACGGCACTCTCGACCAGTACGAGAAGACCTTCGACGTTGTCCGCGTGCCCGCTGTAGACGTCGAGTCATACGCGGTGAAGCTGTTCGGCGACGACCTCCCCGAGCTCACGCATACGACAGTCGGACCCGCAGAGTCGAGGTTCTACTACAACGAGGAGAAGGAGTCGTACAATGTACCGCTCACACCCGTTACGTTCACATATTCGCCCGAGATAAAGTCCGTGACGAAGAGCGGCAGCGAGTATACGCTGACCGTAGACTATATCGACGAGCTGCCCGAGTGGCTGCCCAAGACGTCGTCGAAGTCGGTAGAGTTCAAGCTCCACCAGACGAGCGAGGGCTATCAGATAAAGTCGATGAAGGTGCTCTCCGAGAACAACAATATATAATGAATAAGACCGCAGACTTATATGCGGCGCTGATATAGAAGCATTAAGCCATAGTATTTCTGATCTCAAGTCAGAAATACTATGGTGTTTTTATTGACAGCGCAGCGTTACTGTGCTATAATCATCACTAACATACATCGGGCTCTGACCTTGAAAGAGGTGTTGCGTATGAAAACGATAATAATGCAAACAAATCAAAAAGTAAAGCATATAACATAAGGAGGTTTATCATTTGATTAAAATTGAATTATTATCAGAAGCAAATTTCTGTATAGAATCATTGGATTTATATAACAGAAAACAGGATGTAAATAAGGTATATCGCAGAATAGACGGAAACTATTCATTGGTTGAATGCAAATATACCGAGGATTGGGATCTGAACAAAAAGCAATCTGTAGCAAAGCAAATAAGCAGCGATGATCATATTACATACATAGCATTAGAAAATGATAAGGTTGTTGGTTTTATAAGTCTGTTAAAGCAACTAAATGGTCCGTACATGATTCTTGATATGATGCAGGTGTCTTCTGAATACAGAGGACAGGGCATTGGCAGACGATTATTTGAAGCAGGGAAAGATGAAGCAAGAAAAAACGGTGCGGAAGCTTTGTACATATCTGCTTGTTCTTCAGAGGAGACGATCGCATTTTACAGAGCAATGGGGAGTGACCTGGCAAGTGATCCTATAAAAGAGATTGCTGAAGAGGAACCATTTGACCTTCAGATGATCTGCCCTGTGAAAGATTAAACGTTAACACAAATTGGAATTTCTATCGCTTTTTGTTATGGCCGCAAATTCTGATTAGCTTAGCAACTGTATAAAACGCGAATGCCCCGAAACGCTTTTGAACGCTTCGGGGCAAAACTTCTATATGGGTATCTGCCTTATGTCTGCGGTCTTTTTTGCAGGGAGAGGTGGCTGTTCAAAAGGGTCCTCCTCAATAGATATCCATAATATTTCCGTATAGGTACAATGCGGAAGTTCTCGGTGCTTTATTCTTCCTCGTCTTCCTTGGGCTCTGTATGGAGCTTCTTGACGCGGCAGAGCTCCACGCGGTGGTGGTGTATCTCGAGGACGTCGATACGCAGTCCGTCGCACTCGAGGTATGTCTTGGAGCCGTCCTTGGGTATTTCTCCGAGCCCCGCTATGACGTAGCCGCCGAAGGTGTCGAACTTGTCCGCGGGCAGCACGATACCGAGCTCCTCGCAGACCTCGCTGAGCGGCATGATACCGGGGATAAGCCACTGGTCGTCGGCTATCCTCTCGAACTCAGCCTCGTTTTCCTCGCCCTCGTCGTCGTCGAACTCGCCGACGAGCTGCTCAACGAGGTCGGTGACGGTGACGATACCCGTCATACCGCCGTATTCATCGACTACGACCGCGAAATGGTCGGCGCCCTTTTTCTTCATCTGCGCGAAGAGAGCGTCCGCCTTCATCGTCTCGTGGACGAAGTAAGGCTCGCGGACGGCGTTAGCCATGATATTGTCGCGGCTCTTGTCGTCGAGGCGGAAATAGTCCTTGGCATTGAGTATGCCGATGACGTTGTCCACGCTCTCGCCGCATATCGGGAAGCTCGAATGTCGGGTGCGGTGTATGGTCTCCTCCCACGTCTCGACGGGGTCACTGCTCCACAGCACATCAACGTCTGTGCGGTGTGTGCAGACCTGCTCGGCGGTGGTGTCGTCGAAGGCGAAAACGTTCTTGATTATGCGGTTCTCGTCCTCGTCGATAGTGCCTTTTTCGGCGCCCGCATCGGACATCATCATTATCTCCTCCTCGGTGACGGTGTCCTCCTCCTTGTTGGGGTCGATGCCGAAAATGCGGAGCACGAGGTTAGTGGAGATGTTGAGCACCCACACGAGCGGCGCGAAGATGACCTGAGTGAAGCGTATCAGTCCCGCCATGCCGAGCGCGAGCTTCTCGGAGTATTTCATCGCGAGGCGCTTGGGCACGAGCTCGCTGAAAACGAGGGTTATGTACGCGAGCAGGAGAGTTATTGTTACGACCGATACCGCGCGGAGCGCCTTCTCGTGGAGGTCAACTCCCGTTTTCATGATGAGCGCGGTGAGGCGCTCGGAGAAGTTGTCGGCGGCGAAAGCCGCTCCGATGAAGCCCGACAGCGTTATCGCGACCTGTATCGTCGCGAGGAAGCGCGCGGGCTGACTTGTCAGCTTTTTGAGCTTAACGGCTTTTTTGTTGCCGCTTGCGGCGAGCTTGTCGAGCCGCGTGTCGTTTATTGATATCACCGCTATCTCAGCGCAGGCAAACGCCGCGTTGAGAGCAATGAGCATTAATTGCAGAATTATCTGCCCTATCATAAATATCCTCCGTTATATTGAATGGTGTATTTGTCGTGAAGCCGCAAAAGGCATAGCCTATAACCTGAACGGGAACAGACCATGCCTTGAAATATCATATATAACGAAGAAATGTCGGTAATTACACCCATCAGGGGTACTGTCCATTAAGATTCTCACCTCCAAGGCTGATTTTTAATATCATATCATAAAACGTTGCGGTTGTCAAGTGCGGAGCTGCCTGAGGCTTTGAAGCCGCGCGGAGATACCTTACGTTTTGAATAAACTGTGGCGCGAAACCGAAAGTTTCGCCCAAGCCTTTTCAAAGGCTTGCGGGTCGAGGGCAGAGCCCCGCAGGTTCCAAGGACAGCGTCCTTGGCGGGTTCCAAGGGCAGAGCCCTTGGGAACGAATTGCGCTCCGCAAGGGGTGAATCAGAAAACAGCCCAGTGGGCTGTTTTCTGAGATAAGCTGCGTACCAAATCTTTGATTTGGCTTTCGCAGCTATATGCAACTCTGTTGCTGGGGACGCCCTGTAAGAGAGGGCGTCCCCTTGTGTAAGTCCACAGTTGGTATGCCCGCGGAATTATTCCGCGCATGATAACAACGCCGTTTCTTGACGGGCAGATAATATCCGCCACTGCAAATCATCAATCCAGTCCTTCGAGCCTTTCCACGAGCGGGAGTCCGAATTTCTCCGCGAGGGCGATACATTTTTCGATAGGCTCCCTGTCCGTGAGCATGGACGGCGTATGCGCGTCGCAGCCGATTATAGCCGAGCAGCCGACCTTGCGCGCGATTCCGAGAAAGTGCTCGGAGGTGTAATTCCTGCCGTCGCGCACGCCAAGCAGGTTTATCTCGACGGGCTGACCGTGCTCCTTCAGGTATCTGCACAGGCGGGTGAACTCCCTGTCATAGACCTTGCGGCTGCCCGTGAAATTGAAGAGGTCGGGGTGGGCGAGGTAGGCATACCTGCCGGTCTCCATGCCCGCGATGCACGAGTCCACATACGCTGCGAGAGCAGCCTCGCTGTCGTCGGGGACGCCCGTATACGGGTGGTAGGGCTCCGCGCCGACGGAGTGCTGACCGAGTATCATATAGTCGGTGGGATAGCCCGAAAGGAGCTTGTCCTGCGCGTCGATGAGCTCGGGTATATATTCGGCTTCAAAGCCGATGTATATTTTTATATCATCCGCATATTCTTTTCTGAGGGCGGTCAGTGAGCGGAAATAGCCCTCGACCTCACGCGGCTCCATGCGGCAGTCCGAGACATAGGCATAGGGGTATACCCAAGGACAGTGGTCGGCAAAGCCGAGCACCTTGAAGCCGCTTGCAATAGCAGCCTCGACGAATTCCCTGTCCTCGCCCTTTGCGTGGTGACAGCGGAAAGTGTGAGTGTGGTAATTAGCAAACATATTATCCCTCCGTTCACTAATATGATAGCATATTTCGGCGCTGATATCAAGTGGGGAGCACACGTCCCCGCTGAGTTTCAGTGACAAATGTCACTCTCATAGTGACATTTTCAATCTTTAAAACTGTGTGAAAAGGGGGTATAATACAAACAAAGGGGATGATACGATGAAAAACAGATTTCTCGGATACGCGGGGGCGGCTCTCGGAGCGCTTATGTTCCTCGCACTGCTGCCCGCGGGAGCTTCGCTGATAGTCTCGCTGCTGACCCGTGAGCGCGGCAATGACACGGTACCGCTCATCACCTTCGGCTTTGACGCGGTATTCTCGGTGCTGGTGCTCGCATTGCAGGCGGCGGACATTGCTCTGCTCGCGCTGTTTATGACAGCAGGACGCAGGAAGGGGCTCCTGACGAGCTGTCTGTTCCTGTTCGGAGGACTGCTCGTGAATATGCTGTTTGCGGGAGTGTGTATGCTCATCTCGGACAGTCACGTAAGAATGGCGGCGATGTACAGCTTTATCGAAGGGATGCTCTTCCTGACATCGGCGCTGATGCTCAGTACAGGCAAGGACAAGGCGATACAATAATAAGAGGGCGTGATAAATTGTTTTATCACGCCCTTGTTTCATGTCAGTTCATCAATCGGAGCAGAAGCGTTCTTCTGCGAGTAGTCGCGGAAGCAGATATTGAGGTCGACCCTGCCGTTTATTCCTGGGACAGTGCCGTCGCTCGAGTACTGCCATATGTCGTACTTGTAGTAATATGTAGGCTTGTCGCCGTACTCCGCGAGCCAGAAGCCGTAGTCCTTGAGCCGCGGGAGGTCGAGCTTGTGCATGGCGGTGGACTTGTTCTGATATATCATCGGAGTATAGCCCGCCGACTTGACGCGCTCGCAGAAGGCGACACAGCAGTCCGCGAGAGCCTCCACGCTGACGCCGTCGGTGCGGGCGTGGTCGTCGAAGATGAGCTCCCAGTCGTATACGACGGGGTAGGTGATGTCATAGCCCGATATAGCGTCGAGAACGGCATCTGCCTCCTCGATAGCCTCGTCGGTGGTGGTCGCCTGCGAGAAGAAGTACACGCCTGTTTCGATACCCGCGGCGTGAGCTTTTTCGAGGTTGTCGGTGAAGCTCTCGTCCATGGTGACGACTCCGCCGCCGTAGGTACGGTAGCCCGCGCGTATTATCGCGAAGTCGATGCCCGCGCCTTTGACCTGTCCCCAGTCAATCTCGCCCTGATGCTCGGAGATGTCGATGCCAGTGGTCGACCTTACCTCCTCGCCGTCCATATAGAAGGAGTAACCGTTGCGTGTGACTATCTTGTCCGTGTCGATGTCGGACACGGGAACGTCGCTGTATACTGGCACGAAGACTTCGCCGAGAGTGGCGTCGTGCATGAGTATCTTCTTGCCGTCGAGCTGGTAGAAGGTCTCCTCTTTTTCGATTATTGGGCGCGTGCGGACCTCGGGGTCCTGTTCGGCAGCCTGAACTGCGTCCTTTCTGCCGTGAATGAATATGAAGCCGACGAAAACCATCGCCATCAGGAGTATTATCATCGCCTCAAGGAGCGCCGCGACCTTGAAAAGCGAAATTTTTCTGTTTGCCGAAGCCATTTTGTCCTCCAAGTCTTTTTTTATTATATGATACCATATAATTCGGCATTTGTAAACAAAACAGCCGATAATTTGCAATTATTTTGCATTTACTCCGCGATTTCGGCGAGTGCCTCGCAGAACTCCTTATACATATACAGCGAGCCAAGCGCCACGAGCGGCTGACCGCTCTCCTTGGCGTACTTGTATGCCGCCTTCACGCCCTTGCCGAGGTCGTCGAAGCTGAACGCGTCTATCCCCGCGCGTGTGAACTCATACGCGAGCACAGAGCTGTCCAGCGCGCGCGGATTGTCGGGCTTGACTGTGAAAGCGCGGCTGACGTACTGTCCGAGAATGGACGGGTAGAGCCCGTACTCCTTGTCCGCCATGACTCCGCACAGGAGCGCGACCTTGCCGCCGCCGAAGCAGTGGCGTATGCTTGCCGCCGCCTGACGTATGCCGTCGGGGTTGTGGGCGCCGTCGAATATGACGGCGGGCTCCTCGCGCAGGAGCTCGAATCTGCCGTGCCAGCGGGTCTCGGAGAGCCCCTTTCTCACGGCGTCGTCGGATATTTCCAGTCCCTCGCGGCGGAGGAGCTCCACCGCGGTGAGGACATTCGCGATGTTGTATATCTGGTACGTGCCGATGAGCGGCACGCGTGCCTTGCCGAAGCCGTCGAACTCGACCTCGGTGCCGTTTATGCCCGTGGACGTGCCGAGCGTGCGCATCTGGTCGGTGACGCTGAGCGGAGCGTTTTTCTCGAAAGCCGCCGCCGTGATGACCTCGAACGCGTCGAGGTCGGTGCCGCCGTAGAGGACGGGGCGCCCCTCCTTGATTATGCCAGCCTTGTGGCGGGCTATGTCGCGTATCGTCTCGCCGAGGAAGGCGGTGTGGTCGAGGGCGACGTTTGTGATGACGGACAGCAGGGGAGACTCCACAACGTTCGTGGAATCGGTATCTCCGCCCATGCCGCACTCGACTATCGCGACATTGCAGTCAACGCGGCGGAAGAGCTCATATGCCGCGGCGGTGAGCACCTCAAACTCGGTGGGCTTGTCGTCCATGGACTCAGCCGCGGGGATAACGTCGCACATCACCCACGCGAGCACATTTTCCGAAATCTCGCGGCAGTTTATGCGGAAGCTGTCGGTCACGCCCGTGAGGGCAGGGGACGAGAACGTCCCGACAATGTAGCCTGCCGCGCGGAGTATATGGCTGAGCATAGCTGAAAACGAGCCCTTGCCGTTAGTTCCCGCGACGTGTATTATCTTTGTCTCATTCTGCGGGTCGCCGAGCAGGCGGCAGAGCTCGGTTATGCGTTCGAGCCCGAGCTTACTGCCTCTCTGCGCGGCGACCTTCAGGTATTCAATTGCTTCTTCGCTGTTTGCCATAATTGCACATCCTGTCTATCTGCTCCGAGAACGCCTTGTTCTTCATCAGCAGGATAATCACAGCCGATTCAACGGCAACAATGCCGATATACAGAGGTATACGCCACATGAACATGACCGCGATGGGGTATGCTCCGCCGAACAGGAAATACAGACCGATAGTCTTGATGACCATTGAGCCGACGATATGTCCTGCGAGGTCAGCGAGAACGACAGCAAGGGTCTTGTTGCTCTTGAACAGGTACATCGACACAAGTCCCGAAACCACGCCTATGCTGACAAATCCGAGCGTGGTCATGGGATTGGGCGGATAGCCCTTGAGCAGACAGCCGAACAGGTCAGCGCCGAGACCTACCGCTCCGCCGACGAAGGGACCGAACCATATGCCTGCCATAACGATAGGCAGGTTCTCGATGCCGATGCGTGCGAAGGGCATGACGTCGATGGAGAATACCTTGCCGACCGCGCCGCTGAGCGCCGTGAGCAGAGCCGCGATGATGAGCACGCGGACATTGCCGAAAAGTCTGATGTTTCCGACAGCTGTGTTGTTTTGCTTTGTAGTATACATAAAAAACCTCCTTTTCCACATCATACGACAAGAAAAGGAGGCGTACCTCTTACAGGTTGTCCTATGAAGCGGGATGCAAAGCGCGAACCGCGGCGCACTGCGCCTTCGTCCTATCGGCAACTCCCCGTCCGACAGGCACTTAACGAACTCGCTTTTACTCTTCAGCTTGCGGTGAATCACTTCACCGATACTATTATACGATATGCCGTGATACAAGTCAATAGTCGGGGATAAATTTGTTATTTTGTACGATTTGCACGAATCTGCGGCGGCAATTTTGTAAACAGTGCAAGGCGGACGACTTCGCTGTCTTTGTGCAGTATATATATGTATGGACAGGAATATTCGTGAATAATAACGAATCTCGGATGCGGGAGCATTTAATTCTTTATTTTTTAATAAAAGTGTGATATAATCTTATTATGAATATCTATGCGCGCGGAGGTAAAATGATGAAGAAAACGCTGTATGTTTCCGACCTTGACGGAACTCTCCTGAGTCCCGCTCCTGCGATAACGGAGCACACTGCGGCTGTCATCAACTCCCTAACCGCTAAGGGTATGCATTTCACCTTTGCCACAGCGAGGAGCATATATTCGGCGATACCGATAACCTCGGCGCTGAATGTGAATGTGCCGTGCCTGCTGATGAACGGCGTCAGCATATACGACATCGCGGCGGGAGGCTACATAAAGAGCGAGTTCATACCGACTGAGGCTTCTGCGGAGGTGCTCGCCGCGTTCGAGCGCCATAACATACGGTGCTTCATGTACAGGATAGACGGCGAATGGCTGACCTGCTACTACTCCGAGCTGACCACGAAGGTCATGCGGAGCTTCGCGGAGGTCAGAAAGCACGAGTACAAGAAGCCGTTCGTACAGGTGCCGCGGCTTGCAGACTACGCAAACGCGGACACGGTATACTTCACGACGACGGGTCCGCACGACGACCTGTATCCGCTGAAATGCGAGATAGAGCATATCAAGGGCGTCAGTCACGCGTTCTACCTCGACGTTTACAACGGCGAGTGGTACCTCGAGGTGTTCTCGGACAGGGCGTCAAAGGCGAACGGTATCCGATTCCTGCGCGAGAGGTACGGCTTTGACGAGGTGGTGGCTTTCGGCGACAACCTCAACGACCTGAGTATGTTCGAGGCGGCTGACGTGAAGATTGCGGTCGGCAACGCCAAGGAGGAGCTCAAGGACGCGGCGGATATCGTGATAGGCACCAACTCCGAGGACGGCGTCGCGGAGTGGCTCAGAAATAATTCATAATGCGTAATTAAATGGCTGACAGTGAATATTAAAGCCGTTAGCCCTTAGCCCTTAGCCTTTAGCTTATGGTATCGCCTTGCGGCGATATGATTTAAAAAATCGTCCGCGTCAGCAGACACCGCAAGCTAATGGCTAACGGCTAAAAGCTAATGGCTGACAACAATTGCTGTCAGCCGCATATCATATATTTTCAACACGAAAGGAAATACATAAAATGAAGAAACTCATGCTTGGAAACGAAGCCTTCGCAAGAGGCTTATACGAGGCGGGATGTAAGGTAGTATCGAGCTATCCGGGCACTCCCTCCACCGAGATAACCGAGGAGGTCGCTAAGTACGACGAGGTCTACGCGGAGTGGGCTCCCAACGAGAAGGTCGCTATGGAGACCGCTCTCGGAGCTTCTATCGCGGGCGCAAGGAGCTTCTGCGGAATGAAGCACGTTGGACTCAACGTAGCCGCTGACCCGCTCTATACAGCAGGATATACAGGCGTAAACGCGGGTATGGTCATCGCAGTTGCCGACGACCAGGGTATGCACTCCTCACAGAATGAGCAGGACAGCCGCCACCACGCTATCGCGTCGAAGGTGCCCATGCTCGAGCCCTCGGATTCGACCGAGTGCAAGGAATTCGTCAAGCTCGCATTCGAGCTTTCCGAGCAGTACGACGCTCCCTTCATCGTGAGAATGTCCACACGCGTTGCACATTCGCAGAGCATAGTTGAAATGGAGGACAGACAGGAGCTCGACCTCAAGCCCTACGAGAAAACACCTCAGAAATTCGTAATGATGCCCGCATATGCAAAGGGCAGACACGTATTCGTCGAGGAGCGCACAAAGAAGCTCATCGAGTACGCAGAGACAACTCCCTTCAACAGGGTCGAGATATCCGACAAGGCTGAATTCGGCGTTATCACCAACGGCGCCGCTTACCAGTACGTCAAGGAGGCGCTCGGCGAGAAGGCTTCCGTGCTGAAGCTCGGCATGGTGAACCCGCTCCCCGAGAAGCTGATACAGGACTTCGCCGCCAAGTACGAGCAGGTATACGTCATCGAGGAGCTCGACGGCATAATCGAGGCGCACTGCCGCAACATCGGCGTGAACAACGTCAAGGGCAAGGAGATATTCGGCTACATAGGCGAGCTCCCGCAGTCCGTCATCGCGGAGAAGCTCCTCGGCGAGAAGAAGGACTTTGCGGCTCTCGACGAGAATATCCCGATAAGACCGCCTGTAATGTGCCCCGGATGTCCTCACCGCGGACTGTTCTACTGCCTGAAGAAGCTCGGCGTTACGGTATCGGGCGATATCGGCTGCTACACTCTCGGAGCTGCCGCGCCGCTCAACGCTATCGACACCACAATCTGCATGGGAGCTTCTATCTCGGGACTCCACGGCTTCAACAAGGCTCGCGGAGCTGAGTCCGAGCACAAGACAGTCGCAGTTATCGGCGATTCCACGTTCATGCACAGCGGCATGACAGGTCTCGTCAACATCGCATACAACAACTCGAATTCCACTGTTATCATACTCGACAACTCCATCACGGGCATGACAGGTCACCAGCAGAACCCGACAACAGGCAAGAACCTCAAGGGCGACCCTGCGGCGGCAGTCAACCTCGAGGAGCTCTGCAAGGCTATCGGCATCAAGCGCGTCCGCGTGACTGACCCGTACAAGCTCGCGGAGACCGAGGCAGCGATAAAGGAGGAACTCGCAGCAGACGAGGCTTCCGTTATCATCTCGCGCAGACCGTGCGCGCTGCTGAAATACGTGAAGCACAATCCGCCCTTCAAGGTAAACACCGAGAAGTGCGTAGGCTGCAAGCAGTGCATGAAGCTCGGATGTCCCGCAATCTCGATGAGAGACGGCAAGGCAGTCATCGACCATACTCAGTGCGTAGGATGCGGCATCTGCAAGGAGCAGTGCAAGATAGGCGCTATAGAGTAAATACACGACCTGTAGGGGCGGATATCATCCGCCCGCATGTCAAACAAATGTAGGGGGACACCGTCCTCGGCGTTCCGTAAATACACGACCTGTAGGGGCGGATATCTTCCCGCACGTCAAACAAATGTATGGAATGCCGCCCTCGGCGTTCCGCATATAAGGAGTAAACATGAAAATAAGAAAAATCGGCTGTCCTTACTGCAATGTCCTCATGGAATACAAGGGCACGAAAAGGATACAGCTCGGACGCACGGGCTGGATAATCGGCGACTGGGACAACCTGCTCTCGGGCTCGCTCACGGTGAGCATATACGAGTGCCCCAAGTGCCGTAAGCTCGAATTTTTCAGATATAAAAAATGAGGTAAGAAAATGCTACAGTTACCGATATATGAGGAATTCGCCCGCTGGCTGGACGATATCCTCGAGAACAGCGATATGCCCGAAAACACCGCAGCTTTCTGCTTCAACCTCTATGAGGAGTCCGACGAGGAGCACCTCTACGCGGCTCAGCTCATAGCCTCCGACCAGTTCGACCCCGACGACGAGGAGGGCGAATGGGCGTGCGAGGAGGTGTGGAGCTGCGAGGAGAACATCTTCACCGTCGATACCTCCGACGAGGACGACGTCGGCAGCGCCCACGCGCAGGAGCTCTTCTGCGAGATGATAGAGGAGTACCTCAGCAGCGGCAAATACGGACATATCCTCAAGGACAGCAAGGGCGTTGCGGCGGGCTTCGTGGACGGAGAGCTGCAAATGCTTTATACGAAATAACATCAAAGGAGTAATATAAATGGAAACGAAATCTATCATGATAGTCGGCGTAGGCGGACAGGGCTCACTGCTCGCTTCGAGGCTGCTCGGCAACGTGCTTCTCGCACAGGGCTTTGACGTAAAGGTCAGCGAGGTACACGGAATGAGCCAGCGCGGCGGCTCGGTAGTTACATACGTAAAGTACGGCGAGAAGGTCTACTCGCCCGTAATCGAGAAGGGCGAGGCTGACGCGGTCATCTCCTTCGAGCTGCTCGAGGCGGCAAGATGCCTGCCCTATCTGAAGAAGGGCGGACACCTCATCACCTCCACACAGCAGATAGACCCCATGCCCGTCATCACGGGCGCGGCTGAGTACCCCGAGAACCTCGTTGAGAAGCTCAGAGCTGCGGGCGCGGAGCTCGTAGCGGTAGACGCTCTCTCACTCGCGGAGCAGGCGGGCACTGCAAAGGCTTCAAACGTCGTGCTCATGGGCGTTCTCGCGGCTCGCATGGACTATCCCATGGAGCTGTGGCAGAAGGCGATAGAGCAGTGCGTACCCGCAAAGTTCCTCGAGCTCAACAAGAAGGCATTCGAGCTCGGACTTAACGCAAAATCAGTATAACAACGTAAATCAGCCGTTCAGGAGGGATAGTATGAGACGCTTGGGCGCACTTCTTACGGCACTTGCATTTACAGCCTCGCTGACAGCCTGCGGACCGTTCCAGTCCGACATGATGGAGGACTACGAGCCTGAGACCACGGCTGAGCCCGTCTCCGAGGAGGAGACTGAGGCTGAGCAGACCACGGGGCGCTACGATTCGCGGCAGGTCTGCTACAAGACCCTCGGCAACAGCGAGAAGCCCGAGGTGTACAAGATACGCTTTTCGGGCTTGTGCGACGACAACCTCAAGAAGCACGCGACCGTCAGAGACCTCTACGGCGTGGATTACATCTCCAGCGGAACAGTCGGACTTGTTGGCTCACCGATAGAGGTGACCTTTGAAGACTGCGTGAAGGAGCCTGAGATAGCGTTCATGTACGCAGAAAAAGAGCTCCGCGGAGTCCCCGAGGATAACCTCATCATGCTCCACATCAACGCGGATAACGGTTCCTTTGACACGGTGAAAAAAGCCGAGCTTGACACGGAAAACGACCTTGTTTCCGCGTATATAAAGGAGCAGGGCACCTATCTCCTCGTCGACGCCTATCAGTGGTTCGACGCATGGGGAGAGGACACCTCCAAGTACGCCTACGACGC
Source organism: Anaerotruncus sp. MC2020 (assembly GCA_000701945.1). Taxonomy (GTDB): domain Bacteria; phylum Bacillota; class Clostridia; order Oscillospirales; family Ruminococcaceae; genus Ruminococcus; species Ruminococcus flavefaciens_B. Next base: position 1,137,264 of record KL370840.1, on the reverse strand, counting down.
CGACCCGACCGCCTACAAGACGGACTGGGAGCGCGAATGCGACACGGGCGACATCATGAAGCTCGCCGACAAGCAGTGGGCGAAGGAAAAAGCTCCTGATTTCCGCGTATCTACGGCGGAGGAGCTTGCATCCGTGGTCTATTACGTCAACGGAATAAACAAGGACGGCGCTCCCGTGACGATAACCCTCGAGGACAATATCGACCTCACGGGCTACAACTGGAAGCCGATAGGCTGGTATAACGCGTCAGACCACTATTTCTCGGGCGAGGTCGACGGCAAGGGACATACAATAAACGGCATGAAGATAAAGTGCGGCTATGAGGACTGCGGCTTCATCGGCTACGGTCTGAACGTGGTCATGCACGATATCAGCTTCACGAACGCCGATGTTCTCGGTACTGCGTGTACGGGCATCGCGGGCGGAGAGATATACTTCACGACTACATGGACGAACGTCCGCGCGCAGGGCTGTGTCAAGGGCGGAAGCGACGACTACGGCGCAATAATCGGGCGTGAGGCGGCTATCACCTTCAAGAACTGCGCCGCAGATGTTACTGTCGAGGGCGAGCCGTTTGAGTACCTGTCCTACAGGCAGAAGCGCATTGACGAGGTCGAGGTCGTGGAGACCTTCCACCTTACACGCAACGCCGACGGCACTATCACCCGCGACGACCACAGCGGCTTCCAGAATCTCTGCTGGCACATTGAGCTCGACGGAGCGCAGGTGCTTGAACGCAGTGCTACAGCCCCGCGTACAGGCGAGCCCGAGCTGACGCTCGAAACGCAGTATCAGTGGATACGCGGCAGTGAGGGAAAGCACACGATATACCTCGTCGCCTACATAAACGGCGCGTATATTCGCGTCAGCAACATAATTGAATATGAGGGAACAGGCAACTGATACCCTGTATATAACCAAACATCTCAGGATATGCATAATATCTTATTTACAAGGAGTATGAAGTCCAATGGAAAAGTATTGGGACAAGGACATCGAAACGATGTCCCGCGAGGATATGAAGGCTCTCCAGAGCGAGCGCCTCGTAAAGCAGGTAAAGCACGTATATGACAACGTGAAGTACTACCGCGACCTCATGGACAAAAAAGGCGTCAAGCCCGAGGACATCAAGAGCATTGACGACCTGCACAAGCTGCCCTTCATCAGCAAGGCAGACCTCCGCGACGGCTACCCCTACGGTCTGCTCGCAGTACCGCTGAAGGACTGCGTGCGTATCCACTCCACGAGCGGTACCACGGGCAAGCGCGTTGTTGCGTTCTATACGCAGAACGACCTTGATATGTGGGCAAACTGCGTTGCGAGAGCTATCACAGCCGCAGGAGGCACGAACGAGGACGTTGTTCAGATAGCCTACGGCTACGGACTCTTCACAGGCGGTTCGGGTCTGCACGACGGCTCGCACAAGGTCGGCTGTCTGACACTGCCGATGTCGTCGGGCAACACCGAGAGGCAGATACAGTTCATGCAGGACCTCGGAGCTACGATTCTCTGCTGTACACCGTCCTATGCGGCGTATATCGGCGAGACCATACAGGAAATGGGCATATCTCCCGACGACCTCAAGCTCAGGGCGGGCATATTCGGCGCCGAGCCGTGGACTGAGGAGATGCGTCAGACCATAGAGAAGTCGCTCGGCATCAAGGCTTACGACATCTACGGACTCACCGAGACGAGCGGTCCCGGCGTGGCATTCGAGTGCTGTGAGCAGACGGGTATGCACATCAACGAGGACAACTTCATACCCGAGATAATCGACCCCGAGACGGGCGAGGTGCTCCCCGACGGCGAGGTCGGCGAGCTCGTATTCACAAGCATCACCAAGGAGGCGTTCCCGCTTCTGAGGTACCGTACCCGCGACCTCTGCGTGCTCAGCAGGGGCAAGTGCTCATGCGGACGCACACTCGTCAAGATGACCAAGCCCATGGGCAGAAGCGACGACATGATGATAATCCGCGGCGTGAACGTGTTCCCGTCGCAGATAGAGACCGTCCTCATCGCCGAGGGCTATGCTCCCAACTACATCATCGAGGTAGACCGCGTGAACAACAGCGATACCCTCGATATCAGCGTCGAGATGAAGCCCGAGCAGTTCTCGGACAAGGTCAAGGATATGCAGGACCAGGAGCGCTCTCTTGCACTCGCTATCAAGACCATGCTCGGAATCAACCCGAAGGTACACCTTGTATCGCCGAAGTCCATTGCAAGAAGCGAGGGCAAGGCAGTCCGCGTCATAGACAAGCGCAAGCTCCACGACGTACCCGCAAAGAAGTGAGGGCTTCTTCATCAGCCAAGTGATTCAGGCAGGAACATACTGCCACGAATTATACAACAATCTTATTTTAAAGGAGAAATTACCATGAAAACAAAGATCTTTTCAACCAGCTTCCAGCCCGCTCAGGAGAAATACGAGAAGTTTGCAAACTTCGAGAACGATATCAACGAGTTCATCGCGACCGTTAAGGTTATCGACATCAAGTTCAGCACAGCGGCAGGTCTCTGCCACGACGCTCAGACTCATGTAAACGAGTTCGTTGAGGACTTCTCTGCTCTCGTAATGTACGAGGAGAAGTAATTTCCCGTAAATTCGGGCAAAATATCTGCAAGGAGGAACTTCAATGGCATACGTAAAACAGATCTCAGTATTCTTAGACAATAAACCGAATCAGCTTACAGGCGTAATGAAGCTGCTCAAGAACCACAAGATCAACATCAGAGCCCTCAGCATAGCAGATACAAAGGATTTCGGCATTCTCAGGATGATAGCCGACGATACCGACAAGGCTGTCGATGTGCTGAGAGAGGCGTCCTACGCCGTTGCCGATACCGAGATAGTTGCTATCACCATACCCGATACGCCGGGACAGCTCAGCCGTGTGCTTGATATCCTCGGCGAGCAGAACGTCAATATCGAGTACCTCTACGCTTTCCTCGGAAAGTCGGACAGGTCGGTATCCTTCGTTATCCGCGTCGACGACAACGAGAACGCATATGCGGCGCTTGAGAACGCAGGTATCATCAGGCTAACCGCCAACGATATCTCGGAGATGTGACGAATATTTATCAAAGCGGCAGGCATAAGGCTGCTCCTTTTAACGGAAAAAGCGGGTTACCGTGCCATAAACTTATGGCACATAATTGGTGACCTGCGAATCCGTCGAAGGGGGCTTCCCTTGCTTGCCGCTTTTTGTTGTCATGGTGCGGGGGAGAAGTCAGCGCCGCCTCCTGCAAATTAAAGCAATACGTTAATTTGTAAAATAATAGACAAAAACAGAAAAAATATGAAACCCCTTGACTTTTTTTTATAGAAATTGTATAATAGATATGCAGAGGCAGCGGGAGCTTTGGCTCGCTGCTGTACGTTCGGCATATAATACTATAGGAGTGATGTACAATGGGTCTTCTCGATAAGATCGGTGACGCGAGCAAGGGCTTGACTGATAAGACCAAAAGTATCTCTGAGGCTAACAACCTGAAGAGAAAGATACTGTACGAGGAGGAGCGAATCGTTGAGATATTTACCGATATCGGTAAGAAATACTATAAAAACCCCAACGAGGACCCCGCTAACCTCAAGGTGCTCTGTGACGATATCGACACCAGACGCAGAAGAATAAAGAAGATGAGATTCGAGCTCAACGGCATAAGAGGCTATAAGATATGCCCCAAGTGCGACGCTGAGGTAAATGAGCGCTTCCAGTTCTGCGGACGCTGCGGAGCGAGACTCCCTGACATGGAGGACGACGATTTCATGTCGCTCGAGCCCAACGATTATTATACAGAAAGCAGCAACCAGTTCTTTAACGCGGATTCCAATCAGAACTATTAATACTTACGTACTGCGGGACTGCTGCACACAGGTGCAGCGGTCCCTTCTTTTTTATATATGAGATTATTAGACCTTTTTCTTTTATTGATATTTTATAACCTCGTCCCGCTGTGGACGACATTCACGGGTGTGCCTGTCGGCGTGAGAGTAATGCTCACCGTCGTCATCAGCGCTGCCTACCTCGTGGTACTCTTCCGAAGCGAGAGGGTACCGCTGAAGAGCTTCCGTATGCGGTCGCTCAAGCGCGGACTCAGCCTCACATGGCTGACGGGCGCCTCCATTCTGTGCGAGTGGGTCATCATCGCGCTGTATATCGTGTTCTCACCGAGGGGAGCCGTCGCAAAGACGTTCTCGGTCGTGATGCCCGTGCTTGCGGTGCTGCTGACGTTCACCGTCGCGATAGTCCGCACGGCGATAGGCTCGAAGCAGATGAAGCTGCTCGACTATGTGCTGCTGTTCATATTCTGGTGGATGTTCCCGCTGAACCTCGTTCTCCTTGCGCACTTCTTCAAAAAGGCGCGGCGCGAGTACTGGTTCGAGGCGGACAAGGCGGAGCTCGACAACTCCCGTGCCGAGAACGAGATATGCAGGACAAAGTACCCGATAGTCATGGTACACGGCATTTTCTTCCGCGACTGGCAGCTCTTCAACTACTGGGGCAGAGTCCCCGCGGAGCTGAAACGCAACGGCGCCGTGGTCTACTACGGCAAGCAGCAGTCGGCGCGCTCGGTGCATGACAGCGCGGTGGAGCTCAAAGCTACGATAATGCAGGTCATCGAGGAGACAGGCGCGGAGAAGGTCAACATCATCGCGCATTCGAAGGGCGGGCTTGACTCGCGCTACGCGATAAGCTGCCTCGGAATGGATAAGTACGTCGCGACGCTGACGACCGTGAATACGCCGCATATGGGCTGCGACATGGTGGACTTCCTGCTCGGGAAGGTGCCCGAGAAGATATCGAACGGCATCGCGCACAAGTATGACAAGATTTTCGGCAGGCTCGGAGACAGCCGCCCCGATTTTATGGCGGGCGTGCGCGACCTCAGCGCCGTGCGTATGCGTGAGCTGAACGAGGAAATGCCCGATTCTGCGAGTGTTTCGTACAGGAGCTGTATGTCGGTGATGAAGTGCTTCCTGTCGGCAGGCTTCCCGCTGTGCATCAGCTACCTCATCATCAAGAAGCTCAACGGACGCAACGACGGGCTTGTGTGGGAGGAAAGCGCCAAGCACGGGCGTTTCCGCCTTGTGGATACGGGACATATCCGCGGCGTGAGCCACGGCGACGTCATCGACCTGATGCGCGAGAATATCGAGGATTACGACGTGCGGGAGTTTTATACAGGGCTCGTCGCGGAGCTGAAAAGCGAGGGGTATTGATTTAATTCGAAATTAAGCCTTTAGCCATTAGCCTTTAGCCATTAGCTTTTGGTATCGGCTTCGCCGATGAATTTGAAAAGGGGCGTCGGGTGACTCCCTACAGTGTAGGGAGATGTCAGCAAAGCTGACAGAGGGTACGGGCAGCCGTTGGCTGCGCCGCCCCCTACATCACATATCAGTGAATTGTTCTGTACGGCGCGGGCGGATGATATACGCCCCTACAAATAATTCCGTAACCGTTTCGCGAATTTGCGGGCGGCGGGACGCCGCCCCTACATTAATTGTTTGGCAATGTGTCTGCACAGGTAATACGCGGGTATGCACAGCACGAACCACAGCAGACTGAACAGCGGACAGACCTGCCCGAGAATGTTCAGCGGGATGTCCGAATAATCCCAGACCTCCCAGCCCATGATGATATTGTCGAACACCCCGACCGCAAACTCTATCAGCGTAATTGCCGCCGTCCCGAACAGGCACGTCCGTATCAGCGACGTCGCGGGGCGATTGCTCAGCGTATATATCACCAGCAGAACTATACCGCCCGTTATGCACATTGTCCAGTGAGTATAGCCTCTGCCCGTGACCTCCACAAATGCGTAGAGGAAAAATCCCATCAGGAATACGAAAACATATCGTGAAAGCCTCATATCACACCTCTTTACAGATAGTATGAGCTTTTACGGTCTGATTATACAATTATACATTGAGGAGTGAATATATGAGAAAAAGCTGCATAATAATGCATATATCAAGCCTGCCGTCCGAGTACGGCATAGGCAAAATGGGGCGTCACGCGTTTGCATTCGTCGACTTCCTCAAAAGCGCGGGAGTGAAGTGCTGGCAGATACTGCCGCTCTCGCCCACGAGCTACGGCGACTCGCCCTACCAGTCGTTCTCTGTCAACGCGGGCAACCCCTACTTCATCGACTTCGAGGTGCTCGAGGGCGACGGACTGCTTGAAAAGCACGAATATTCGAGCTTTACGTGGGAGAGCGAGCCTGACAAGGTCGACTACAGCCTCATCTACGACCACTGCTTCGACGTGCTGAGGATAGCCTATTCGCGCTTCAAGCCGTCGAAATTCCCCGATTACAAGCGCTTCTGCGACGAGAACAAGGACTGGCTCGACGAGTACGCGCTCTTTATGGCGCTGAAGTTCAAGAACGGCGGCAAGGCGTGGTACGAGTGGGAGGGCGACATCGCCATGCACAAGGGCAAGGCAGTCGCTGCCGCGAAAAAGGAGCTGAAAAAGGACATCGGCTTCTACAAGTTCACGCAGTTCGAGTTCGCGCGGCAGTGGGCGGAGCTCAAAAAGTACGCGAACGACTGCGGGATAGAGATAGTCGGCGATATACCGATATACTGTGCTCTCGACAGCGTCGAGGCGTGGGCTGACCACAAGCTCTTCTGGTTCGACCGCAAGCGCCGCCCCGTATGCGTGGCAGGCTGTCCGCCCGACGACTTCTCGCCGACGGGACAGCTCTGGGGCAATCCGCTCTACGACTGGGACTACCACAAAAAGACGGGCTACAAGTGGTGGATAGGGCGCATACGCTCGGCGACGAAGCTGTACGACATTGTCCGCATCGACCACTTCCGCGGCTTCGAGAGCTACTATACCATTCCCTTCGGCAACGAGGACGCGACCGTCGGGGAGTGGAAAAAAGGTCCGAACTACGAGCTTTTCCAGCTCGCGGAGAAGGAGCTCGGCAGGCTGAACATCATCGCAGAGGACCTCGGCTTCCTCACGCCCGAGGTGCACGAGATGCTCGCAAAATGCGGCTATCCTGGTATGAAGGTCTTGCAGTTCGGCTTCTCGGACGGCGAGAACGACTACCTCCCGCACAATTTCACGACCACTAACTGCTTCGCGTACACGGGCACTCACGACAACGAGACGCTCAACGGCTGGGTGGAGTCAATGGACAAGAAATCGCTGAAATTCGCGAAAAAGTACCTGAGCGTCAGGAAAAAGAGCGAGATACCAATGGCGGTGATACGTGCCGCATGGGGGAGCGTCGCAATGGTGGCGTGCGCGCAGATGCAGGACTTTCTCGACAGTCCGCGCGGCGACCGCATGAACACGCCCTCGACGCTCGGCGACAACTGGCAGTTCCGCACGAAGGAAGCCGACTTTACGCCCGAACTCGCTAAGAAGATACTGAAACTGAATAGGATGTATAACAGGTGAAAAAAATAATTCTAACACTTACAGCGGCAGTCATGCTTACAGGCTGTACTGCTAAAAATACTGAAACACCGGAAAAATCAGAGCCAACAGCAGTTACGGTCAATGCCGAAACCGAAACAACTGCAAATAAAGAAGCATTGATAATAACTGCTGCCGAAAATACAACTCACGCTGAGACAGTTACCGAAGCTGTCACTGAGACATCAGCGGTCAGCGAAGAAGAATATGAGGACGAACTGCATACCTCTCACATAGAGAACGTACCGATTGAGGAGCAGGCAGCTCTTGACAAGCTTCGTACAAAGTACGGCAAAGATTTCACTTTCATATGCAGAGATGTTCAGTGGGAGTTCATCGGCGTGCCGATACCCGAAAAGAAACCCACGACCTATACGCTTGAGGATGATGAGGGCAGACGTTTTTTAGCTTTCGGAACAGAGGACAGCGATGAGATAACCAGCGATAACTATACTTTCCCCTTGTACAAGGATGATCTTTTCGATCATACGAGGGACTATATCCGCAGCTATACTCAGGCTGGCAAGCTGTGGATACTGACTCCGTATAAGACCTGGCTGTCCTTTGAGGCACCTGCCGAAATGACGTATGAGGAGTTCTTTTCTTACTTCTGCCAGCAGGAGGGCAAGATCTTTGCAGACATACTCCTTCCCGAGGGAACGGAGCTGCCTGAGGAGCTGACGTCCTTTGACGGTCTGAACAGCATATATCTTGATGGCTTCGGATGCCCTGTCAATCTCGGAGTATACTATCTGCCGCAGAGTGATTATGACAGCCTTGAAGATGTGACATACGGCGATATAGGCATCGACCGTGATCATCTGAAAGGCGCAAACGTAGAGATAAGAGTATCTTGATCAGAAAAACTGACTTCCGTGAGAAGTAAATGAATAATGGAGGAAAATGATGGATAAGAAGGTATTTATCGAGAAATTCACGGGCAGACTGCCCAAGGATATCAAGTCCGCGACGCCCCAGCAGCTCCACAACGCGCTCGGCGAGACGGTCATGGAGCTCTACGCACAGCAGTGGGACAGCGCCCGCGCGGAGCACCTCTCCAAGCGCCGCGCCGCCTACCTCTCTATGGAGTTCCTTGTGGGACGCGCGGTGTTCAACAATCTGCTCTGCCTCGGCATTTACGGCGAGGTCAATGACGCGTTCAGGGAGCTCGGGCTCGACCTTGCAGACCTCGAGGTCATCGAGGACGCCGCCCTCGGAAACGGCGGTCTCGGACGTCTTGCGGCGTGCTTTCTCGATTCGGCGGCTACTCTCGGTCTGCCGCTCGACGGCTACGGCATACGCTACAAGTACGGACTTTTCAAGCAGTCGATAGTTGACGGCTTCCAGCGCGAGGACATCGACGACTGGACACGCTACGGCGACCCGTGGTCGCGGCGCTGTGACGAGGACACCGTCCTCATCGAGTACAACGGTCAGACCGTCAAGGCAGTGCCCTATGATATGCCGATTTTCGGCTGCCGCACCGAGAATGTGGGGACGCTGCGTCTGTGGCAGGCTGAGCCCGTCAAGGAGTTCGACTTCGACACCTTCAACAAGCAGGACTACCTCGAAGCCTCGAAGGAGAAGGTATACGCCGAGGACATCTCGCGCGTGCTCTACCCCAACGACGACACAAACGAGGGCAAGAAGCTCCGACTGAAGCAGCAGTATTTCTTCAGCTGTGCGTCACTGACGGACATTCTCCGCAAGCACAAGGCACGCTTCGGCACTCTCGACAACCTCGCGGACTACATCTCCGTGCAGCTCAACGACACCCACCCCGTCATTTCTATCCCCGAGCTGATACGCCAGCTCGTCGACAACGAGGGCTGGACGTTCGAGAAAGCGCTTGCTACAGCGAAAAAGGTGTTCAACTACACCAACCACACCGTTATGCAGGAGGCTCTCGAGAAGTGGTGGACAGGGCTTGTCGAGGAGGTGCTCCCGCGCATATACGAGATAATCATACAGATAAACGAGGAGCTCATCGCGGAGATGTACGCGGCTGGCGTACAGAAGGACAAGACTGACCGCATAAAGATAATCAAGGGCGAGCTCATACACATGGCGGACATGGCGTGCTACGCCTCGAGCCACATCAACGGCGTCGCGGAGATACACACGCAGATACTGCGCGATTCCGTCCTCGCGGACTGGTACAGCCTCTATCCCGAGCGCTTCCGCAACGAGACGAACGGCATCACTCAGCGCCGCTGGCTCGCGCTCTGCAACACCGAGCTCTCGCAGCTCATCACTGATAAGATAGGCGACGGCTGGCTGACCGACCTCTCGCAGCTCCGCGAGCTGAGCAAGTACGCGGACGACAGCGCAGTGCTTGACAGCTTCATCGGCATCAAGCAGGCGAAAAAGCAGCAGCTTGCCGACTTCATCAAGGAGCGCGAGGGCGTCAGCATCGACCCGAGCTCCGTGTTCGACATTCAGATAAAGCGCCTCCACGAGTACAAGCGCCAGCTGCTCAATGCGTTCTCGATTTTGTGGATTTACTACGGCATCAAGGACGGCAGCATCACCGATTTCAAGCCCACGACGTTCATTTTCGGTGCGAAGTCGGCTCCGGGCTACAGGCGTGCAAAGGCTATCATCAAGTATATCAACGAGATAGGGCGCATCGTGTCCTCCGACCCCGACACCCGCGACCTCATCAAGGTCGTATTCGTGCAGAATTACAACGTCTCCTACGCGGAGAAGCTCGTTGCGGCGGCTGACGTCTCCGAGCAGATATCGACCGCGGGCACGGAGGCATCGGGCACGGGCAATATGAAGCTCATGCTCAACGGAGCCGTAACCCTCGGCACCTACGACGGCGCCAACATCGAGATAGTGCAGGAGGCGGGCGAGGAGAACAACTACATCTTCGGCGCACGAGTTGAAGACCTCGAGCGCATCGTCCCCGAGTACGACAGCCGCAGAGCTTTTGCGGAGGACAAGATGATAAAGCGCGTGGTATCGTCCCTCATAGACGGCACAGTCTCCGACGGCGGAAGCGGCGGCTTCCGCGAGCTGTATATGTCGCTGCTCGACGGTGCGAGCTGGCACGCTCCCGACCACTACTACCTCCTCGGCGACATCAGGAGCTACGTGGAGACAAAGCTGCGCTGTATCTATGACTACGCGAACGACAGGACTGCATTCGCGCGCAGGCAGTGGCTGAATATGTGCAATGCGGGCAAGTTCAGCTCTGACAGGACTATTGCGGACTACGCGGAGAACATCTGGAATATCAAGTAATAAAAAAGACGTCATGAGAAGGAGAAAAACCTTCCCTTGACGTCTTATTTTTTAATCCTTTAGTCCGTCCACGAGGTAGAATGCGTAGTTGATATCCTCTATCTGGCTCTCACAGCCTTTACCGCAGTCGAAGAAGCGGTAAACGCCTATTCTTGCTCTTGCGCCCGTATTGTTGTTGATAAGGTAGCTGGAGACTTCAAAATCGTCGGTCTCGCCCTTGAGATAGGCTGTATATGAGCTGAGAGGCGGAACAGACAGAGCAGAGGTCTTTATTGTCTGGACACTGCCGTTCGTGCTCATTATCACGTACTCTATGGTGAAGCTTCCCTTAGCCTTTTTGGGGAAGAGAGTGCAGAAAGCTGTGTGCTCGGAGTTCGTTTCCTCCTCGACTATGTAGCTGTACAAGGGAGCTTTCGCGATAACGGTGACCTTGATATCTGCCTTGACCTCGGGATTCTCGGCACTGTATACCGTAACGATGCACTCGCCGGCATTTCTGCCGCGTATCCAGCCATTCTGGTCAACAGTGGCGATATTCACGTCGGAGCAGGTCCATATCTCGTTCTTGTTCTTTGCGCTCTTGGGAAGCATAGTCACCCATGAGATGCCCAGCTCGCCGACCTCTATTTCAAGTTCAGTCGCGGAGAGGTCTATCCTGCGGACCTTGTCCTTGGGGAATACCTTTACGCTGACATCTGCCGTGACGTTTTTATTATCGGCGCTTCTGACCGTTATGACGCAGGAGCCCTCGCTTACGGCGGTGATGTTGCCGTAGATGTCGACCGTTGCGACCTTCGGGTCACTCGACGACCATATCTCGTCCTTGTTCACGGCAGTCTTGGGGAGCATCGTCACGTAGGAGATGCCCATTTCGCCCACGCTCAGCTCTATCGAGGTCACGCTGAGCTCTATTGCTGAAACGCGGCTTGCGTCAAGGGTCGTGGAGACGGTGGTCGTTGCTGACTCAGTTGTAGTTGCGATTGTAGTTACGGTTGTTGTTGCAGTTGTTGTTGCAGTTGCAGTTGCAGTAGTAGTTGCGGTCTGGGTGGTCGTCTCGGAGGCTGTAGCAGTAGCGGTTTCGGTCGCTGTGGAGACGGCTGTAGTCGCTGAATCGGCGGAAGTCGTTGATGAAGCGAGCGTTGTGACCGTGGAGGAGGCGGTAGTCGTGCCGCCCGTGACCGTTACCTCAACGGTAGCCTTGACCTCGGGATTATTCGCGCTGACAACGGTGATGGTGCAGTTTCCCGCACTCTTTCCCGTTACCCAGCCCTGACCGTCAACGGTCGCAATGCTTTCGTCACTGCTTATCCATATTTCGCGCTTATCCTCGGCTGTGGGCGGCAACATCGTAACATTTGCCGAAAGAGCGCCCTCTCCAACCTCAAGCGTGAGTGCATTGCGGTCGAGGCTTATCTCCCTGACCTTTTTCGTATTGGTGACTGTCAGCTCGATATTAGCCTTTACATCGGGGTTATTCGCACTGATTACGGTAATTGTGCAGCTTCCCTCGCTTTTTCCCGTTACCCAGCCCTGACCGTCAACGGTCGCGATGCTTTCGTCACTGCTTATCCATATCTCGCGCTTATCCTCGGCTGTGGGCGGTAACATCGTAACATTTGCCGAAAGAGCGCCCTCTCCGACCTCAACGGTGCACTTGGTATTGCTAAGTTGTATCTCCGACACCTTGTCAGGGGCGGCGGGAGCTGTAGCTGATGTGGTGGTCGCTGTCTCGGTTGCCGAGGCAGTGGAGACCGTAGTCTCGTGAGCTGTACCCGTGGTCGATACCGCGGTAGCCGTTGTCGCGGGAGCTGTTCCCGTGGTCGATACTGCGGGAGCCGTTGTCGCGGGAGCTGATGTGACGGTCGAAGTCTCAGCTGAGGTGGTCGTCGTATCTGCTGAGGTCGTCTCGGCGGTGGAGGACGCAGTCGTACCGCGTCCGTATGTGTGCTTGAGCGTGTCGAGGTAGGAGGCGATATCCGCCGTTCCGCCCGTGGAGACGTATGAGTAGTACATCAGCACGTCCGAGGCGTCGGAGGAATCAATCCTGCCGTCCTTGTTGACGTCGGCTGCTTCTGCGCGCGAGCCCGAGAAGTAAGCCTCCTTGTTAGTGGAGAGGCGCGAATACTCGGCGAGTATTTCCGAGGCGTCCTTCGCGTCCACCATCTGGTCGCCGCTCGTATCTCCGAGCGCGAACGTTACACCGCCGTCGTTGGCGGAGGTGACGAGCCCTGTGCCCGTCGTGAGATTTGCAGCAGCCATCGCTATTGCGAGCAGGACTGCCGTAAGATTTTTTCTTTTCATGGTCGATTCCCTCTAAACATGGCATATTTTCGTAAAACGTACAGGAAAAATTATACATCTGAATTGTAAAAAAATCAATAGATTTTACGTATAGTATTGCCAATTTCGGTGAATCGCACAAAAAAAGCACCTGCATCGCAGGTGCTTTTTTGTCAGGCTTATGAGCTTTTTGTACGTTTTATCGATACCTTTGAGTTTGTGACAACCCATACGTTATCGTATTTGCACGAGAATTTCGCGTTCCAGCTGAACGAATCGGAAGTGATGTTGGCGTTCAGGAGGTCGATATCCGCCGCGATATCCTCGGGGGTTATCTCCGCGAGCACGTCCTCGGGTCCCATGAGTGTTATCTCGAGGCGCTGGCTCTGTATCTCGTACTTGTAGTTCGCCGTGTCGGGAGCATTGCTCAGATTTATGCGGCTCTTGTCGAGTATGAGCGGCTTCTCGGTGAAGTCGGAATCGTTGAAGGTGGCAGTTACCGCCTCGATGTTGGAAATGTTCTCATAGTCTGTTCCCTCGAGCCTGCTGCTGAGCTGGAAGGTCTTGGTGAAGCCCTTCTTGAGCTCGCTGAGCGATACCTTGCCGATATCGAGCTTGTCGGGAATCTCGGTGAGGCTGTTGTTGCAGGCGAGCACTACCGTATCGTTTGAGAGGTCAAAGTTGATGATGCTCGTGTCGAAGTTTTCGGGAGCGTCGATTATCGAGACGAAGAGCTGTACCTCCTTCTGTGTCAGGACTGGTACGGTGAGGTCGAAGTGCGTCTCACTGAATCGGAGCGCTGACTGGTCGATAATGGTGTTGTCCTCGGTGTAGAGCTGGAGCTCGTCAGCCGAGACCATAGTAGTCCTGTCGAGGCTGAGCTCCTTGTTGAAGACGGCATAGCACTTGGCTATCTTGTCGAGCTGCGAGGACGGACCCGTTATACGTACAACGGAGGGGTCGCAGGTCATATCGTTCTCGTCTATAGCCTTGCCGTCGACGACGGACGCCTTCGGAATCTTGGGATAGACGGTGAACTCGCGCGTGTCGGTCTTATCGAAGACGACGTTTGCGGTTGCGGGCTTTATCGACTTTATCTCGTAGTTGATGCCGCTCGAGCCCTTTATTTTTATCGTGAGGTTTCGCGTACCTGCCGTCGTTACGGAGTCTGCGTCGATGTAGGCGACGAGGTTCTCGTTGTTGAGGTTGCCGACCTGCAGCTTGCTGCCGAGCAGCTCGACCGTGACCTCCTCGACGTCCGAGGACATGATGCTGAGCCCGCTGCTCTCAGCGACCGAGCCCGAGATATCGCGTGAGAATGGGATATGCTCAATAGTTTTCTGCGAGTCGGGGTACTGGGTCAGCGAGATTATCAGCCATACGAATACGGCGATTATTACCGATAGTATCGCGAGGGCGAAGTTGCTCTGCATATGCTTCTCGCGGAATTCCTTCAGAAATCTCATTTCTTTTTCCTCCTTTCGAGCAAGGAGGATATCTTATTCTTGCGCTCTGTTCCGTCCTCGGTGACAGCGAATATCTCCTTTTCGAGCAGAGCCTTGAGCTTCTCGCGGGTGAAATCGCGCGTGAGGACGCCGTTCATAGCGACTGATATCTGTCCTGTCTCCTCCGATACCACGATGACCACGGCGTCGGAGTTCTCGCTCATGCCTATCGCAGCGCGGTGGCGCGAGCCGAGCTTCTTGTTGATAGCGGCGTCATTCTGCGGCTTCGGGAGGAAGCACGCTGCCGCGAGTATCATGCCGTCGCGCATTATGACGGCACCGTCATGCAGGGGAGTCTTAGGGTAGAAGATATTGCCGAAGACCTCCTTGCTGGGGGTGGCGTTGAGGATAGTGCCGGTTTCTATCTGCTCGCCGAGGCGGGTCTGCCGCTCGCAGACTATGAGCGCGCCCGTGCAGCTCGCGGAGAGCTCGACGCAGGAATCGCAAATGGCGTCTATCGCCGTCTCCCACCTCTGCCTGACGTCGCCCGAGAGCGTGCCTATGCCGAGGAGTGTGACTCCGAATCGGGTGCGTCCGAACTTTTCGAGTGCGCGTCTGAGCTCGGGCTGGAAGAGTATTATCATGGCAATGAGACCGATGTCGAGCGCGTGACCGAGTATATATTTCATCACCTTCAGCTCAAAGAAGCTGCTGGCGAAATATGCTGCAACAAGCAGGAGGATACCCTTTACGAGCTGTCCTGCGCGGGTCTCGCGGATGAGCTTCATCAGCAGGTAGACTATGTATGCGAGAGCAGCGAGGTCTACGATGTCTTTCAGCTCTATCGTGCTGATGAGGCTGAAGAACGCGTGCTGTATATCGTTGAACGAGGGCATCTTTCTTTCCCACTCCTTTCTTTTGGGGGCTTGGCTTCACAAGACAAAACGCCTGCTTTTTGGCATATTTTGCCGATGACTGCGTCAGAAAAACTTGCAATACACAAAGTATTGCTGCGTTTTCCTTTCTTGTCCTCGCCAAAATCTGTTCAAAAATCAGTTTGTTTTGCTTATGAAGACAAGCCCCTATATTCTACTTTTATTATGTATGTCCCCCGACTGTGCGAGGGACTCTCCTGCGGACATATCTCTCGCGTCCGCAGCGGCATACGCTGCCTATCATATATATTGTACCACAAATCGAGAATTTTTCAATAGGTTTTCTGCGATTATCACTCAATCATCACAATTTTTTTATCAGCGCCGCAAGCTCTGCGGCGTCCTCTTCGCGGCTGAAATATGACGGCGAGAACCGTACAGTGCCATTTTCCGTGCCGAGCTGAGCGTGCGCGAGCGCCGAGCACTGGTATCCCGCCCGCAGGCAGTAGCCCTCCTCGGCGAGGCGTGCCGCGGCGTCTCCCGATGTCATGCCGTCGATGTTGAACGACACTATCGGGACGTACCGCGCGGCAGGGGAGCGGTAGACCGTGATACGGCTGTCCCCGCTGATACCGCGCAGGAAGCGGCGGCAGACAGTCTCCTCATGGCGGCGGATATTCGCGATACCCGTCCGCTTCACGAAGCCGACTCCCGCTTTCAGCGACATTATGCCGATGACGCCGACAGTGCCGCTCTCGAGGCTCTCGGGCGGGAGGGGCGGCTGGCGGAGGCTCATGGAGTCCGTACCCGTGCCGCCCTGCATTATCGGAGCGATAGGGAAGCGCCCGTCCGTGACGAGCAGACCCGTCCCCGTGATGCCGTAGAGCCCCTTGTGACCCGCCGTGCAGAGGATGTTTATCCCGTCGGACAGCTTCACGTCGATGACACCGCAAGCCTGCGCGCCGTCCGCGATGAAGCAGATACCGAGCTCGCGGCAGAGCCGTCCTATCTCACGGAATGGGAGTATCTGTCCCGTGACGTTGCTTGCGAGGGTGCAGACTATCGCCTTTGTGTCGGGACGTATGAGCCTGCGGAAACTCGAAACGGTCTTTTCGGCTTCGGGGAAGACCTCAGCGACCGAGAGCGTTATCCTGCCGTCTGCGGCGAGCTTTGCCGCGGGACGTGCCGCAGAGTTATGCTCCATGCCGCTGATGATGAGGTGTCCGCCGTCAGCCATGACGCCCTGTATCGCCATATTCAGCGCGTGGGTGCAGTTCATGGCAAAGACGGTATTTTCGGGCTCTGCCCCGAAGAAGGAGGCTATCTCCTCGCGTGCGGAGTACACCGCCTCGGAGGTCGCCGCCGCGAGCGCGTGCCCGCCTCTGCCCGCATTGCCGCCGTATTTGTCCATAGCCTCCCATACTGCGGCTTTCACGCAGTCGGGCTTAGGGTAGGTGGTAGCCGCGTTGTCGAAGTTTATCATCATGGCGAACTGCCGTTCTCCCTCAGGACATACGGTATGCCGTACCTGTCAAGCATATGAGCCGCCGTTCGGCATTCCGCCCCGACGTGCAGGACGTACCCGCAGCCTGTACTGCGCCGCTTTATCTCGCTTGGTATCCCCTTTGTCCTCAGCAGGCGTTCAGCCTTCTGCGCGTAGGTGTAGGAGGGCATCTCCAGTATACACTTGTTCATATTATCACCCCTGACGGGAGGCAGCGCTGTCGGTATTGCGGTACATTTCATTATATGCGCGGGAGCCTGCACGCGTGCGGGCTTTGTAGGGGCGAGTTCCGCTCGCCCGTGGATTCGTCTGCAATTATCGGACGCCCGAAGGACGCCCCTGCACGGTTATTGTGTTGTTACGACATTTTGTAGGGGCGGCTTTCCCCGACACATCGCACGATACAGGTATTAAACAAAAGTTTACATATGCGAGTATTGCTTTTTGAGTAAATATGTGATATAATGAATTATAAGCATTTAACCGCTTCGGCGGTCAGATAAGAAACCTTTAAGGAGGAATTACAAATGAACATGAAAAAAGCACTTGCTTCCGCGATGTCGGCTGTATGCGTGTTAGGCGCAGGCATACTTCCGTCCGCTCCCGCGGCTATGGCGGCTGACCCTGCTGACCACTACGTCTCCCTCGAGCCTATGTCCCACTACGTCAAGGCAGGAGATATCATCGTTATCAAGGTCAAAGTCAGCAACTACAGCGATAACGGGTTCGGCGGAATGCAGGTAAAGGTAGACCAGACCACCGGCGATAAGCTCACGCTCAACGCTGTCGCTTCATACAACGATTTGACGGGAAATGCCGATACAGGCGAGGCGGCTGTCATTTTCAATGAGAATGATTCCGATTACGTCGTAGAGTACCAGTATAAGATACCCGACAATGCCGCTGTCGGCACGAGCTATGCGTTCAGGTTGAACGACGCCTTCACTTTTGCCTGCGACCCTGACGGCAACGAGGTAGCTCTCAGCGGTCTGGGCTCTGAGACGTATATAACCGTTGACGATAAGGGACAGAAGGACGTTGCTTTCGCGGCTTCTCCCGCAACTATCGTTGCAGAGCCGGGACAGGAATTCAGCGTTGATATCACTTCGCACGGTGCTGACCTGAATGCTGTTTCGGGCTTCCAGTTCAAGATAAAAATGCCCGAGGGCATCGAGTGCCTCGGACTCGCGAAGAATACCACAGATGAGGGCGCAGACCTCGTCTTCAACAAGGATACGCTTGAATTAGCCACAGCTCAGCAGAAGGGCGCTCCTATCGGCTTGAAGGAGAACGAGGTCGTTGCTACGGTCAAGTTCAAGGTGCCCGATAACTTTGCGGAGGGCGACTACAGCTACAGTGTCAACGAGGCATACATCTCCGATGAGAACGGTACGATTTCTACTCCCGTGACCTCCACATCGCTCAAGCTTTCTGTAGGCAAGGACACTCCTGCGGGCGGCAAACTCGGCGACGCCAACCTTGACGGTGTTGTTGACGCGAAGGACGCTTCCCTCGTGCTCGTTGAGTACGCTCTGCTCTCGACTGACAAGCCCGAGACATTCACAGCTCAGCAGAAGAAGAACGGCGATGTAAACTTCGACGGCAAGATAGACTCCAAGGACGCTTCGAGGATACTCTCCTACTACAGCTACCTCTCAACAGGCGGCAGTGACATAATGGAAGAGTGGGTAAAAACTCACTGATGAAATGCAGACCGCTGTCGGGTGCTCCGACAGCGGTTTTCTGTTTGAATATGTATTGACTTTGTGACCAAAATGTTATATAATAATAATGTATACTTTGGCGCTTATCGGAGATACTATGTTTGTATCTTTATTTCGGAGCGTGAAGTATGGAAAAAGAAACTGTTACCCCGTCCGCTGAGGAAAACAGCGGTCAGAACACCAAGCATCTTATCCACTGCCTGACGGTCATCGGGCAGATAGAGGGTCACTACGTCCTCGCGGAGCAGAACAAGACCACCCGCTATGAGCACATCATCCCCGCGCTCGTTGCCGTAGAGCAGGACAGGAGCGTCGAGGGGCTGATGATAATCCTCAACACGGTCGGCGGAGACGTCGAGGCGGGGCTCGCTATCGCGGAGCTCATCGCAGGAATGAAGACCCCGACGGTCTCGCTCGTGGTGGGCGGCGGTCACTCGATAGGCGTGCCGCTCGCAGTCAGTGCGAAGAAGTCGTTCATCGTGCCGTCGGCGTCGATGACGATACACCCTGTCCGCATGAACGGGACAGTGCTCGGAGTGCCGCAGACTCTCGCCTATTTTGACAAGATGCAGGACAGGATAGTCGACTTCATCACGCGCAACAGCCGCGTCCCCGAGGGCGAGCTGAGGCGGCTGATGATGAACACGGAGGAGCTGGTGCTCGACGTGGGCTCGGTGGTCGACGGAGCGAAGGCTGTGGATATCGGGCTGATAGACTGCCTCGGCAGTCTCGGCGACGCCATGGACAGCCTCTACGAGATGATAGAGAGTTCGGAAGAGCGATACAGATAGAGAGAACAAACGAAGGAGAACAAAGCAATGCCCGCAAAGAAGAAAAAAGCACCTTTGGGCGCGGATTTCCGCGACGAAGACCTCACGCCCAAGGGCAAGCCGAAAAAGAAAAAGGCAAACGAAGAAATACCTGTGCAGGAGGACGACAAGGAGACTAACCGCATCTGGTCGGTCATACTGTTCGCGCTCGGCATACTCATTGCGCTGATGACATTCATTCCCGGCACCGCAGGGTGGCACGGGATACATACATTCATGCTGGGATTATTCGGCATCTCGGCGTTCCTTGTACCCGTGGTGCTGATATACACCTCGGTACTGATAGGACTTGAAAAGAGCCGCGACAACGTCACAGGCAAGGCGATACTCGGCATCGTGATGACCCTGCTGATATGCTCTGCGATACAGGTTTTCATGGTCGGAGAGATACCGGGGCACTCGCTCGGCGAGCACATCTCGAAGGTCTACCGCGACGGCACTCAGCTCAGGGGCGGCGGACTCGCGGGACTTCCCATATCGGGACTGCTCCTGTCGGTCATGGGAAAGCTCGGAGCGCGTATCCTCACGGTGATACTGTTCTTTGTGCTGGCTCTGCTCCTCACGGGAAAGAGCCTGATAGAATTCCTTGAAATGCTTGCCTCGCCGATAATCTACGTGTACAAGCTGTTCACGGGCGAGGACGACGACATCGCCGAGGAGGAGGCTCCCGCTGACGAGCCTGAAAAGCCCGCCCGCTTCCGCAAGACTATCGAGCGCGGCGCTGTGAGCTCCGCAGAGGACCTCGAAGCCGCGGCTATGGTCAACACGAAGGCTCCCGCAGAGGAAAAAGCCGCTCCTGCCGCTGATACAGGCAAGGTCGGCGACGACGAATTCAGTATGTTCTTCGATATACCGCTCCCCGAGGATAACAGGGAGCCTGCCGCGCCTGCGGAGGCTGCTCCTACGGCTGTACCTGCGGCGGATTTCGGACTGCCTGCAAAGCCTGCCGAGGACGGAAGCGACATCGACATAGACATCGACCTCGAGAACCTCATCAACAAGGCTGCCGAGGATAAGGCGAAGCGCGACGGCGCTGCCGCGGAGGAGGACGTCGAGGACGAGCAGCCGCCCGTTCAGCAGCAGCTCTACATACTCCCGGGGATAGACCTGCTCACGCCGCCCGAGGTGCGCTCGAACACGGCGGAGGCTGCCGCAGAGATGCGCGAGAAGGCTGACAACATCGTGAACACGCTCAAGAGCTTTGGCATAGACGTAAAGATACGCAACATCTACCGCGGACCGTCCATAACCCGCTACGAGATACAGCCGGGCGCGGGCGTGAGGGTCTCGAAGATAAAGGGACTCGAGGACGACATCTGCCTGAGCCTTGCGGCGCAGGGCGTGCGTATCGAGGCGCCTATCCCGGGCAAGGCTGCCGTGGGAATCGAGGTGCCGAACATCAACAAGGACACGGTAACGCTCCGTGAGATACTCTCCTCGTCCGAGTTCCGCAGTTCGCAGAGCAAGCTTGCTTTTGCGGTCGGCAAGGACATCACGGGCAACGCCGTAGTCGGCGACATCACGAAGATGCCGCACGTTATCATTGCGGGCACGACGGGTTCGGGCAAGTCGGTCTGCACGCGCTCGATAATCATGAGCATACTCTACAACGCAAAGCCCGACGAGGTAAAGCTCATACTCATCGACCCGAAAATGGTCGAATTCAAGGTATTTGAGGGCATACCTCATCTGCTGATACCCATAATCACACAGGCTGAAAAGGCGGCGGGCGCGCTCAACTGGGCAGTGCTCGAGATGATGCGCCGCTACAACATCTTCGCCGAGGTGGGCGCGAACGACCTCAAGTCGTACAACGAGCTCTCCGAGGAGGACGAGGAGCTCGCCTTCATGCCTCAGATAGTCATATTCATCGACGAGCTCGCCGACCTCATGCTCGTTGCGGGCAAGGAGGTCGAGGACTACATCTGCCGCCTCGCACAGATGGGACGTGCGGCGGGTATGCACCTCGTAGTAGCTACTCAGCGTCCTACCACGGACGTCATCACGGGTCTTATCAAAGCCAATATCCCGAGCCGTATCGCGCTCTCGGTAATGTCGCAGGTCGACTCGCGAACCATTATCGACATGGCGGGCGCGGACAAGCTCCTCGGAAACGGCGATATGCTCTATATGCCGATAGGAAGCGGCAAGCCCATACGTGTACAGGGCTGTTTCGCGTCGAGCAGGGACATCAACGAGACGCTGACCTTTATCCGCTCGCAGATGTCGGAGGAGTACGACAGCAACATCATCGAGGCTGTCGAGAACTACGTTCCTCAGACGGGCAAGGGCGACAAGAGCGGCTCGTCCGACAGCGGATTCGAGGTCGGAAGCGACGAGGACTACATAATCAGGGCGGCGGAGGTCGCCGTAAACAACGGACAGCTCTCGACGACCATGCTACAGAAGAAGCTGAAGCTTGGCTACGCAAGAGCATCGCGCATAATCGACGAGCTCGAGGAGCGTGGGATAATCGGACCGAGCGAGGGCTCGAAGCCGAGAAAGGTATTGATGTCGAAGATGCAGTTCGACGATTGGAAGCTCAGAATGCAGGAGGATTGATAATATGCTGTTGGTCATATTCTGCGGTATAGCGGCGCTTTTTGCGGCGCTGGCGGCGTTCGGCGCGTACAGGAAGCGCAAGTTCTACCGTGAGCACACACAGAAGATGTCGGCGAAGGTGACGTCTCACAGGACGGTCACGCTCATGGGCGACAGGGCATACGAGCTCATTGTGCTTGCCGAGAATTGCTTCACATACAAGATAACCACGACCTGCCACGCGGCGAAGAAGCTGGTTGCTGGCAAGAGCGTGGACATACTGGTGCCCGACAAGGCTGAGCCCGATACAGGCGACATCATCATGGAGGACCTCCAGAACAAGGAGGCAATGGGTATGCTCCGTCCCGACGAGGCGGAGACGCTGGCGCTCCTGCGCGAGCTTGCCGAGGTGACGAGCAGAATGGGCAGTATGGCAGTCCCCGAGGAGAAGCGCGTGATACTCTGTCAGGAGTGCGTGTCCTCGCTCGCATTCTGGCGAAATGTTGCTATTTCGGCGGTGTTCATGATGTTCAATGTTGTGATACTCATTACTATGGTAGTGGAAAACAACTATCAACTATAAGCGGCGCCAAGCAATCAAATTGTAAGTGAAAGGCGGTGATACCTTGTACGAGGGCTTCTTACCGACGACTAAAAAGGAGATGGACGAGCTCGGCATTGAGCAGTTCGACTTCATATACATAACGGGCGACGCCTACGTTGACCACCCGAGCTTTGGCGCGGCTATAATCACGCGCCTTGTCGAGGCACTCGGATTCACGGTCGGTATCATCGCTCAGCCCGACTGGCATACCGACAGGGACTTCCGCCGATTCGGCGCTCCGAGGTATGCCTTCCTTGTGACGGCGGGCAATATCGACTCCATGGTGGCGCACTACACCGCCGCCAAGAGGAAGCGCTCCGACGACGCGTACTCCGCGGGCGGAGTTGCAGGCAAGCGCCCTGACAGAGCGGCAATCGTCTACTGTCAGAAGCTCCGCGAATACTTCGGTGACGTGCCGATAGTCATCGGCGGACTGGAGGCTTCCCTCCGCCGCTTTGCCCACTACGACTACTGGGACGACGCGGTGCGCCCGTCCGTACTCGTGGACAGCGGCGCTGACCTCCTCATGTACGGTATGGGCGAGCACCAGATACGCGAGATGTGCGAGCGCTTTGCGGCAGGGGAGAGCATACACGATATGCACGATATCCGCGGCACGTGCTACCTCACCGAGCCTGTGAACACTCCCCTCGGAGCGGCACAGTGCCCGTCCTTCGAGCAGGTGCGCGACAGCAAGACCGAATACGCAAAGGCGGTAAAGATACAGTATGACTGGCAGGACGAGGTCTACGGCAAGACGATAATCCAGCGTCACGGCAAGCTCATGCTGGTGCAGAATCCGCCAGCCCTCAGCCTCACGACCGAGGAGCTCGACTACATATACAGCCTGCCCTACACGCGGCAGATACACCCGTCCTACGAGGCGCAGGGCGGTGTCCCGGGCATAGAGGAGGTGCGCTTCTCTATCACCCACAACCGCGGCTGTTTCGGCTACTGCAACTTCTGTTCCATTGCGCTTCATCAGGGGCGGAGAGTGACCGTCCGCAGTGAGGAATCCGTCCTCGCGGAGGCGGAGCGCATCACGAAAATGCCAGATTTCAAGGGCTATATCCATGACGTCGGAGGCCCGACGGCGAACTTCCGTCACACTTCCTGCGAGAAACAGCTCAGCAAGGGCTTGTGCATGGGCAAGAAGTGCCTCGCGCCGACTCCGTGTCCCGCATTGCAGGTCGACCACAGCGAGTATCTCGCTATGCTCCGCAAGATAAGGCAGGTCAAGGGCGTGAAGCGCGTGTTCATACGCTCGGGCATACGCTACGACTACCTCATGGAGGACAAGAACGACGAGTTCATGCGCGAGCTGATAAAGCACCACGTAAGCGGACAGCTGAAGGTCGCGCCCGAGCACTGCTCAGCGGTGGTGCTCGACAAAATGGGCAAGCCCCACATTGAGGCGTACAAGGCGTTCCAGAAGCGATTCTACGAGATAACCAAGGGCATGGGCAAGGAGCAGTACCTCGTGCCGTACCTTATGTCCTCGCACCCGGGCAGTACGCTGAGCGAGGCGATAGAGCTCGCGCTCTTCCTGCGCGACAACCACATCCGCCCCGAGCAGGTGCAGGACTTCTATCCCACACCTGGTACGATATCGACGGCGATGTTCTATACCGAGCTCGACCCGTATACAATGGAAAAGGTATACGTGCCGAAGACTCCGAAGGAGAAGGCTATGCAGCGTGCTTTGCTGCAATACTTCCGACCGCAGAACAGGGAGATAGTGCTTGAGGCGCTGAAAAAGGCGGGGCGGTACGACCTCATCGGCTCGTCGCCGAAGTGCCTCGTCGAGGACGTGAAGGGCGGTGACAGGCGTTGGCAGAAAAAAGACGCTCCCGACCGAAGGACATCACACAGGACAGGGAACGGCTCTTCAAGGAGCTCCGCCGCGAGGTCAAAGCAAGGCGGAAGGAAAGGAACAGGCGGCAAAAAGCACTGAGCCTGTTTTTCATAGTTATTATCGCGGTATGCCTCGCGCTGACGTTCATCCCGAAGCAGCCTGTATACCCCGCAGAGGGCGAATTACAGGTACACTTCATCGACGTCGGGCAGGGCGACTGCATATACATAGCCGCGGGCGGGCAGAATATGCTCATCGACTGCGGCGAGGCTGACGAGTCCGCGAGGGCGGTCGCGTATCTACAGGATATGGGCATACGGCAGCTCGACTACGTCGTCGGCACGCATCCGCACTCCGACCACATGGGCGGAATGGACAGGATAATCGAAGAGTTCGGGATAGGGGAGTTCATTATCCCGCACCTCGACGACGAGGATATCCCCACGACCTCATACTTCCTGCGCTTTCTCGACGCTGCCGAGAGGCACGGCGTGAAGCTGACGGAGGCTGTCACGGGGAGCGAGTTCACGGTCGGCGACGCTCACTGCGAGATAGTCGCCCCGAACAGCAAGAAGTACGAGGATATCAACAACTACTCCGTGGGCATAGTCCTGCGGCACGGAAGCGAGAGCTTCATCTTCACGGGAGACGCCGAGGGCGTCGCGGAGCAGGAAATGCTCGGCGGCGGACGGCTCGGCAAAATGAACGTGTACAAGGTCGGTCACCACGGGAGCAGCTCGTCGAGCACGGCGGCTTTTCTCAATGTGATACGTCCCGATACGGCGGTCATATCGTGCGGAGCGGGCAACGCCTACGGACACCCGACCGACTCCGTGATAAGGCGGCTCTCGGCATACACTGACAATATCTACCGCACCGACCTGTGCGGAAGCATAGTTATCACGTCGGACGGCAGCTCGCTGAACGTCACGGCGGAAAGGAGAAGCAGATGATAATCGACAGGTTTGAGGGCGACTACGCCGTGCTCGAGACTGACGAGGGCATGGTCAGTATACACCGCGCACATCTCCCGAGCTCGGCTCGCGAGGGCGACGCCGTGACCTACAGCAACGGCGGCTATTCCGTCGACCGTGCCGCGACCGACGACCTGCGCACGGAGGTGCGCGACAGGCTGCACAAGCTGCTGACGGGCGAAGATGACTGATACTATTATAATAGGCGGCGGAGCTGCGGGCTGCATGGCGGCAGTCTGCGCGGCGCGATACGGCAAGACCGTTCTGCTTTTCGAGAAAAACGACAACATCGGGCGGAAGCTCCGCATCACGGGCAAGGGCAGGTGCAACGTCACCAACGACTCCCCGACCGAGGAGCATCTCCGCAATATACCGACAAATCCGCGGTTCATGTACAGTGCGTTTTCGATGTTCGGCGCGGACGAGACCAAGAGCTTTTTCGAGGAGCTCGGCGTACCGTTGAAAACGGAGCGCGGCAACCGCGTTTTCCCTGTCAGCGACAACGCCGAGGACATCGTTGCGGCGTTCGGACACGAGCTGAAACAGCTCGGCGTGAAGATAATACACAGGCGCGTGAGCTCCCTCATCATCGAGGACGGCGCGTGCGTCGGAGTCAGGGCAGGCGGCGAGGAATACCGCAGCGGGAGCGTGCTCATCGCGTGCGGAGGCAAGTCCTACCCGAATACGGGCTCGACAGGCGACGGCTACACCCTCGCGGAGAGTGCGGGGCACACCGTCACGGAGCTGAAGCCGAGCCTTGTGCCGCTCGTCTCGCCTGACAAATACTGCGCAGAGATGATGGGGCTCTCACTGAGAAACGTCACGCTCTCGCTGTATGACGGCGACAAGCGCATATTCTCGGAGCTCGGCGAGATGCTGTTCACCCATTTCGGCGTGAGCGGTCCGCTCGTGCTGAGCGCGAGCAGCCATATCCGCGATATGCAGCCGAATCGGTACAGGCTCGTCATCGACCTCAAGCCCGCGCTCACACCCGAGCAGCTCGACGCGCGGATACAGCGTGACTTCGCCGAGAACCTCAACCGCGACTTCATCAACGGCATACGCAAGCTGCTGCCCGCGAAGCTGATACCCGTAGTCGTGAGGCTGTCGGGGATAGCGCCCGAGCAGAAGGTCAACGGCATAACGAAGGAGCAGAGGCGGCGCCTCGGGGAGCTGATAAAGGCGTTCCCCGTGAGGATATCGGGCTTCCGACCGATAGACGAGGCTATCGTCACGAGCGGCGGCGTCTCCGTGAAGGAGATAGACCCGAAGACAATGGAATCGAAGCTCTGCCGCGGACTTTTCTTCGCGGGAGAGGTCATAGACGTCGACGCCTACACGGGCGGCTTCAATCTGCAAATAGCGTTCTCGACCGCATATGCGGCGGCGCTTTATCTGTGAGGCGCGTATGAAAAGAGAGCTATGGCAGCGGATATTCCGCTATGTATTTGAATTTATAGTCGCCGGACTTTTCGGTTGGGTCTATGAGGTCACCTGTGTTTGGATACTCTATCACCATTTCGTCAACCGCGGCATACTTCACCTGCCGATAGTACCGATATACGCCGTGGGAGCGTTCATACTGCTCGCCATGCTCGGCGAGCGTGACAGGCACCCGCTGTTCGTATTCATATTCTCGGCGGTGGTGACTACTGCATTCGAGCTCGGAGCCTCGTACCTGCTGGAGTTCATCTTCCACAGGCAGTTCTGGACGTACGAGGGCTGGTGGGGCTCGATACAGGACCGCTCGAGCCTTATCTCGAGCGCGATATTCGGCATACTGGCGGTCGGGTATTTCTTCTGGCTTCACCCGCTGTCGGGGAAGCTCTGCGACAAGCTCCCGAAAGCCGTATGTATCGGCTTTTCGGTGTTCGCGTCGGGAGCGATACTCGCCGACCTTGCAGTTTCCGTGAAGGGACTGCTTGAAGCAAAGCAGTGAGCGTAGGGGCGAGTTCCGCTCGCCCGTCAAAAAATGAATATGCGGGACGTCGAGGACGCCGTCCCCTACATAATAAACAACAAAATCGGAGGAAAACATCATGAAGACAATCAACATCGCTATCGACGGACCTGCGGGCGCAGGCAAGAGCACAATTGCAAAAATGGTATCGGCAAAGCTCGGCTACATCTACGTGGACACGGGCGCGCTCTACCGCACGGTAGCTCTCTATATCACCGAGAACAACATCGCTGACGAGGACATCGAGAAGTCCCTCGCAAAGGCAGACGTATCGCTCCGCTTCGTGGACGGCGCTCAGCGCGTATTCCTCGGAGACAGGGACGTTTCCGACCTGATACGCACTCCCGCTATCTCGATGGCGGCTTCGAGGACGTCGGCGATACCCGCGGTAAGAGCCTACCTCTTCGAGACACAGCAGAAGATAGCCCGCGAGAACAACATTATCATGGACGGACGCGACATCGGCACGGTAGTCCTGCCGAATGCTGACGTGAAGATATTCCTCACAGCCTCCGCAGAGGAGCGCGCTAACCGCCGCTACAAGGAGCTTGCGGAGAAGCCCGACTGCCCGCCGTATGAGGAGATATTACAGGACATCATCAAGCGCGACTACGCCGATATGCACCGCGAGATATCGCCGCTCAGGCAGGCTGAGGACGCCGTCCTCGTCGACACGACAACGCTGAACCTTGAGGAGTCGGCGGAGGCTATCGTCAAGGTCATCGAGAGCAAGATAGGCTGATGTACAACGTTACGTACAGAAGAGCCGTCCCGAACGACAAGCCCGCGATAGAGCGGCTGTTCGAGGAGATGCTCGCGAGCGTCGGCGACGACGAGACCGAGGGCTATGAGAACGGCTACCTCGACAAATTCTTCGGCGGCGGAGACGTGATATACGTTGCGGTGGCAAAGGAGAACGTTGTCGGCTATGTTTCTGTCGAGCTTCACCATGACTTCGTCTATCTCGACGACCTGTCCGTGACGGAGAAATACCGCGGCATGGGCATCGGGACGAAGCTGATAAAGTTTGCGGAGCGGTACGCGGCGGACAGCAATGTGCCCGAAGCGGTACTGCACGTTGAACGCTCGAACACAGCGGCGAGGTATCTGTATCAGCGGTTCGGCTATGCCGTCACCGATGAGGAGGAGAACCGCTTCAGGATGGCAAAACACATCAGGAAGGACTGAGCAGATGTATTATATCGCGAAATTCTTTGTGCGGCTGTTTTTCCGCATAATATACAACCTGCACTACGAGGGCAGGGAAAATATCCCGCGCGGCGAGGAGGTCATCTACGCCTCGAACCACCGCTCCAACGCAGACCCGCCGCTTCTCGGCTGCGGAGCTGTCGGCAAGTACGCCTTCATGGCGAAGGAGGAGCTCTTTCAGAACAAGTTGTTCGCGTGGCTGATACGCACGCTCGGAGCCTTCCCCGTATCGCGCGGCAAGGGTGATATGGCGGTCATCGAGACGGCGATAGACAGGCTCCACAGCGGCAGGAGCCTCATGATATTCCCCGAGGGCACGCGTTCCAAGGACGGCAAGGTCGGACGCGGACACTCGGGCGCGGCACTCATCGCCGCGAAGGCAGACCGCAGGATAGTGCCCGTTGGCATCGTATTTGGTGACAAGCTGAAATTCCGCACGAGGGTGACGGTCAAGTTCGGCAAGCCGATAGACCCGAAGGACTATGTCGAGCCCGCCGACGAGCCGAACCCGCGTCAGCTCGTGAAGCTGAAGAACCGCTATATGGCGGACATCAAGGAGCTCGTTGAGGAAGCACCAAAGCCCGAAAACAAGGAGGAAACAGACAATGCGTGAAGTCACTGTAGCGAAGTCGGCAGGCTTCTGCTTCGGCGTTGACAGAGCCGTGAAAATGGTATACAACGAGCTCGAGAAGAACTCGAAGGTCGCGACGCTGGGACCGATAATCCACAATCAGGACGTCGTGGACGACATGAAGTCGAGGGGAGCGAGGGTCATCGACTCGGTAGACGAGCTCCAGCCCGACGAGACGGTCGTTATCCGTTCGCACGGAGTCGGCAGGGACGTCTACGAGCAGATAGAGGCGAAGGGCAACCGTATGCTTGATGCGACCTGTCCTTTCGTGTCGAAGATACACCG
Source organism: Anaerotruncus sp. MC2020 (assembly GCA_000701945.1). GTDB lineage: Bacteria > Bacillota > Clostridia > Oscillospirales > Ruminococcaceae > Ruminococcus > Ruminococcus flavefaciens_B. The sequence goes on along the minus strand of KL370840.1, from coordinate 1,107,861 downwards.
CATCGTAGCCGAAAAAACGAAGGAGGGCTTCCTTATCCTCATCGCGGGGGACGTGAACCACCCCGAGATACAGGGTATCATTGGACATTGTGACCAAAATTATTATGTGTTCAAGGATAACTTTGAGCTAAAACACCTTTTTGAAAAAAATGATAATTTTTTGGGAAAAAGGCTTGCATTTGTCGCGCAAACAACGTATAATATAGTAGTATGGGAAGAGTGTTTAAAGGTGATCCCCAAAGACGATCCCGATATTGTTATATTCGATACAATCTGCAATGCGACTGATACAAGACAGTCAGACGCGGCTGAGCTCGCAAAGAGTTCTGACATCATGATAGTTGTAGGAGGCAGACACAGCTCGAATACAGTCAAGCTGTATGAGGTGTGCAGCAGGTACTGCAAGACGTATCACATAGAAAATTCGGACGAGCTTTCATCTTTGAAGCTGCCCTGTGCGGGCAGGATAGGCATCACAGCAGGTGCATCTACTCCCGCATATATAATCAAGGAGGTACAAACCACTATGACAGAGAATGTAAATCTCACAGCAAACTCGGATGAGGAGATCGATTTCGCTCAGGCGCTCGACGAATCATTCAAAAAAATACATACAGGAGAGAAAGTTAAGGGTATCGTTGTAGGTATCGACAATGCAGAGATCACTGTAGACCTCGGCACTAAGCATACAGGCTACGTAAAGCTCGAGGATCTCACAGACGATCCTTCCAAGAAGCCCGAGGATATCGTATCCGTAGGCGATGAGATAGACCTCATCGTAGTCAAGGTAAACGACGCTGACGGCACAGCTGCTCTTTCCAAGAGAAAGGTAGACGAGCAGGCAGGCTATGACACTATCGTCAAGGCTAAGGAAGAGGGCACAGTCCTCGAGGGCACAGTAACACGCATCGTAAACAAGGGCGTTATCGTAAACTATCTCGGTGTAAGAGTATTCATCCCCGCTTCACAGACAGGCCTTGCAAGAGGTACAGACCTCGAGCAGCTCAACAAGCAGAAGGTACAGTTCAAGATCAAGGAAGTTGAAGAGGGCGGCAAGAAGAGAGCAGTCGGCTCCATCAAGGACGTTGACAGTGCTAAGAAGGAAGAGGCAAGAGCTAAGTTCTGGGAGTCTGCCGAGGTAGGCCAGACATTCACAGGCAAGGTAAAGTCTCTCACAAGCTTCGGTGCATTCGTTGACCTCGGCGGCATCGACGGTATGGTACACATCTCCGAGCTCTCATGGAAGCGTATCAAGCACCCGAGCGAGGTCGTAAACGTAGGCGACACTATCGAGGTATACATCAAGGACCTCAACCGCGAGGAGAACCGCATCTCCCTCGGCTTCAAGAAGGCAGAGGACAATCCTTGGGAGGTATTCCTCTCGAAGTACCACGTAGGCGATGTAGTTAAGGCTACTATCGTATCTATCACAAGCTTCGGCGCATTTGCTCAGATAATCGACGGAGTTGACGGACTTATCCACATCTCTCAGATAGCTGACAAGAAGGTCGACAATGTAAAGGATATCCTCACAGTAGGCGATGAGGTTAACGTTAAGATCATCGACATCGACGAGGAGTCCAAGAGAATAAGCATTTCTATCCGCGCTCTCCTTGAGGACGCTGAGGACGCAGCCGACGAGGAGGCTCCCGCTGAGGAAGCTCCTGCCGAGGACGCTGAATAATTTAGCTGAACGATTCAGGAGGGCGTGATGATTCACGCCCTCCTATTGTATATAAGGAAGTGATAATATGGACGGAAAATTCTGCGTCGAGTGCGGCGCGAGGATAAGTATTGACGCGAGATTCTGCCGTGCGTGCGGCAGACCGCAGCCACAGGTAAAGATGCCGACCGATTTTGCGGGAGCTCCCGCTGTTCCGACGGCGGCGCAGCCTGCACCTGTTGAGCCGAAGGCTCAGGAGGTCACAGAGCAGGCGGTCGAAGCAGTTGAGGAGAAGGTCGAGGCAGCCGAGGAGAAGGCAGCCGAGGTCATCGCTGAGCAGACCGAGGAGGCGGCAAAGGCAGCAGAGCAGACCGTGCAGCCGGCACCTGTTCCCGAAGCTCCCAAGCCCGAGCCGAGAGCAGTTCCCGATATACAGAGCTACCTCAACAGCGGCGAGCCTCAGGAGCCGCAGGTCGAGGGTATCCCCGAGCCAAAGCCACAGGGCGGGCTCCACCCGGGATATATCCTGCTGATAGGCTGCGTGCTGTTCGCGGCGGCACTGCTTGTGTGGGCGATATTTGCGACGAACAAGCTCAGCATGACGCACCGGAACAAGGAAAGGCCGTCGTCGAGCATAAGCATAGTCAAGCCGACAGAGCCTCCCGCAACGTCCAAGAGCAAGGACAAGAGCAGCTCTTCCGGGAGCAGCGGTCGGAACGAGTACAGCGGCGTTAACGGCAAGGCTGCCGAGTACATCGAGAGCGGCAATTACACGGTAGGCAGCAGCATTGATGCGGGCGAGTACATCTTCATCGCGGAGGAGAAGAGCTACCTCGGAGATGACGATTACGACCCTTCATATGAGAGCTTCTATGCGGGCGTTTCGAGCTCCGAAGACGAAAACGACGACATCCGCTTTGGCTGGTTTCAGGGCTCGACGTACCTGAAGCTCGAAAAGGGACAGCACCTCCATTTCTCATGGGCGAAGGCTTACCCCGCGGACAGCTACACGGGCGAAAACGACCCGTTCGAGCATCCGGGGATGTTCCTTGTCGGCAAGGACGTCAAGGCGGGCACGTACAGCTTTGACGTACTGACGGACCAGGGCTACGAGAGCTACGCGGTCTACGACAGCATCGACGACGTCATGGCAGACAGAGGCTTCGACAGCCATAACTACGGCATCGAAAAGGACGAGAAGGTCACCCTCAGCGACGGTCAGTATATCCAGCTTGAGTGGTGCAGACTGAAAAAGTAAAGCGATATATCGGACGGGCGGGACCTGTCCGATGTATTTTTTTCTTGACAAATGAGGATTTATATTGTATAGTTAAGATGTATAGGTGTGGAGTGAACCACGCCAAAAAATAGAGAGGGGTAATCTAAAATGAAGATGAAAAAGTTGATGGCTGCGGTATCAGCCATGGCTATGTCAGCTTCAATGCTGACATCTGTACCGACAGTTGACGCGGCTGACGGCGGCAAGTACAACTATGCCGAAGCACTCCAGAAGTCGATGTTCTTCTACGAGGTACAGCAGTCGGGCGAGCTGCCCGAGTGGAACAACGTACCGTGGAGAGAAGACTCCATGGTAGACGAGGACGGCAAGGAGACCGACTTCGTAAAGGGCGGCTGGTTCGACGCAGGCGACCATTTCAAGTTCTGCCTTACGAACGCATACTCGGCATCAATGCTCGCATGGGGCTACATCGAGTACAAGGACGCCGTTGACAATGCAGGTCTCGGCGAGCTCTACAGGAACAACCTCCAGTGGGGACTTGACTACGTTATGGGCTGCGACCAGGGCGGCGGCAAGGTAGTCGGCACGATAGGCGACTTCACAGGCGGCTCGACCGACCATAACATCTGGTGCAGCGCCGAGGTATACCTCCGTAAGCATCACCTCAATAACGGCGACTGGGAGCGTCCTTACGACGTTATCGAGAACGCCTCTGTTGCAGGACTTGCAGCAGCAGCTCTCGCTGAGGGCTACATCGTGTTCAAGGACGACCAGCCCGATAAGGCAGCCGAGTACCTCAAGCACGCTAAGGACCTCTTCGCGGGTGCTGATAAGATACGTGCAAACAAGGATGTAGGCGGAATGTCGGGAATGTACAACACGGCGTCATGGATAGATGACTGTATGTTTGCGGCTCTGTGGCTCTACAAGGCTACGGGCGACAAGACCTACCTCGACAAGGTAGAGAAGGACTATATCCCGAACTTCCCGCTCGAGGAGCAGTCCACCGCGCGCAAGTACACATGGGGCCTCTGCTGGGACGACACCTCGCAGGGCGCCGCATTCCTCTATGCACAGATAACAAAGGACGAGGAGTGGATAGCACACTGCAAGCGCCACATCAAGTACTGGATGGGTGAGGACGAGAAGAAGCTTCAGGCGATAACTCCCAAGGGACTTTCATGGCTGTTCCAGTGGGGCTGTCTCCGTCACGCTACGACGACCGCTTTCCTTGCAAAGCTCGGTTCTGATACGATATTCAAGGGCTCGGACGTTGAGAGCAAGTACGACAAGTGGGGCGACTCACAGATGAACTACTGCTTCGGCGACAACGAGATGGGACTCAGCTACGTTCTCGGCATGGGCGAGAAGAGCCCGACGGCTATCCACCACAGAACGACATCGGGTATCCACGACGACCACTGGAACGACCTCGGACAGGAGAAGACCTCCGAGGAGGGCTGGCAGACCGAGTACGCGCACACTCTCTACGGCGCGCTCATCGGCGGACCTGACAGCAAGGGCGACTACGGCAACTACAAGGTTTCCGACTACCAGTACACCGAGGTAGCTATCGACTACAACGCAGGCTACACAGCTTGCCTCTGCGCGATGATAGACGATTACGGCGGAAAGCCGCTTGCTGACTTCCCCGTTGCAGAGACACCCAAGTGGGATGAGTGGGAGGTAGCCGCTGTCATCAACGGTACAGAGGGCAAGACCTACACAGAGGTAAAGGCATGGGCGATGAACCACACAGCATGGCCCGCAAGAGTTGCAAAGGACATAGAGTACCACTACTTCTTCGACGTTTCCGAGATAATCGACGGCGGTCTCTCCGTTGACGATATCAAGGTAGAGGGCAAGTCCCAGCAGTACGGCGAGGGCGAGCAGGGCTACGCTACTGTATCGGGACCCTACAAGTACGAGGGCGACGCTACAGGCAACACCTACTACGCAAAGATAAAGTTCGAGGACGGACGCGCTATCCAGCCTACAGGTCAGTCCGAGCACCGCGACGAGGTGCAGTTCCGCATCTCTATCCCCGACGCTGTTGACGGCAAGTCCACAGCAGACGCATGGGACGCAACCAATGACTGGTCATACAAGGGCGGACTTGACAAGGCTACAGACCTCAAGAAGGCTGATTCGCTGAATAAGCACATCGCGATGTACGTTGACGGCGTGCTCGTATGGGGCGAGGAGCCCGACGGCACCGTTCCCACAAAGTCCGACTACGTTCCCACGAGGGAGGGCTTGACGGGTAAAACGTCGCCTACTCCGACGACCACTACTTCCACCGCAAAGGCAACAACAACTACAACGACGACCACAGCTACAGCTTCCGCGACGACTACCGCATCGGAGGCACAGCCGACCGTCAGTTCATCCACTTCTTCTGCGACTACTGTTTCCACTTCCGCTGGCGGTAATACAGATACTACACAGGTAAGCTGGAACTATGAGAGCGACGCTCTTCCCGGAGACGCCAACCTCGACGGCAAGGTGTCCACAGCCGACGCTGTAGCAATCCTCCAGTCCGTTGCGAACAAGGACAAGTTCGCGCTCAAGGAAAGAGGCAAGGTGAACGGCGACGTTGACGGCGTTGAGGGCATCACAGCGAACGACGCGCTTATTATTCTCAAGTATGATGCAAAGGTAATAGATAAGTTACCTCATTATGCGGGAAAATAACAGCAGATAAGCAATAAGCGAGGCTTTTGGAAACAAATTCATATTTCATTCACAAAGGGAGATTCGTCTCCCTTTGTGTTTTTTATGTCTACTGGCAAAATGTACAAATTTTTGAACGATGCATTATGGAAATACACGAAATTACGGAAAGCTATTTACTTTTTTAGGCGGGTATATTATAATATGAATGATGGATCAGTGCAGCAATTTATCCGCATAGGGATTGGATCTGTCGCATTTTTCACACGGTATAACCGCAATGCGTGCACTGGTATTGCGTTATAAACTTTATATTTTTTATTTTATCAGGGAGGGTATAAAAAATGCACAAGAAATTTGCAAAGGCTCTCACAGGCAGCATTATGGCAGCCGCTATGGCAGCAACATCCGTAGCTGGCGTTCTTGCTCCTATGAGCGCAAACGCAGGCGAGCTGCTTGGTGCGACCGACTTCGAGGACGGCGTTGGTCTTCCTTGGCACACCTGTGAAACGAACCCTGCAAAGCAGAAGTTCGACATCGTTGACGGTACATACGTTGTTACAATCAAGAACAACATGGGCGGCAACGGCAGATGGGATCTTCAGCTCCGTCACAGAGGACTCCAGATCATAAGCGGTCATAAGTACCATGTCCATGCTGAGATCACTCCTTCCGCTGACGGTGAGATCTACACAAAGATCGGTGACTACAGCGGTGAGAACGAGTACTGGAACGACTCCGGTAGCGGTAACTGGGCAGTCAGCAAGGTCACAAAGGGTACTACATTCATCATTGATACCGACTTCACAGCTGGTTCAGGTCCTAAGCCTATTCAGGACGGCCCTGCTGAGTGGGCGTTCCACTATGCTTGCCACGCAGGCACAGACGGCGCTGCTCTCTACGGCGGTACTGATAAGGGTATGCCTAACGACTCTACTCTTACATTCGATAATATGTCTCTCGAGGATCTCTCGGGCAGCGACGGTGACTTCGATCCCTCGAACGAGTTCGGCGTTATCAGGCCTAAGACAAACGTTCGTCTCAATCAGGTAGGTTACTATCAGGGCCTCAGAAAGAGAGCTTCCTATACTACGGATGCTTCCGAGCCTCTTGAGTTCGACGTATACAATTCTTCGGGCACATCTGTTTACCACGGTACTTCCACAATAATCAAGGATGACTATGATTCTGGTACTCCCAAGACAATGGAAGCTAAGACCGATGGCGGCAAGATGACAACAAAGTACAAGGACAGCGGTGAGTTCGTTCATATCCTTGACTTTACAGAGCTCCAGACAGGCGGTACAGGCTACTATATCGTTGTTAAGGACAGCACAGGCGTTTCCGGCACACAGTCCGGTATCAAAAAGAACGCTTATGATACAAAGGTTTCGGGCGACAAGGTAATGTGGACTAACTGGAAGACCGGCAAGGAATACCAGATGAACAAGTCTCACCCCTTCAACATCTCCGATACACTTTATGACGGCCTCCTCCGTGACTCTATGTCCTACTTCTATCAGAACCGTTCAGGCGTTCCGATAGAGGCTGAGTACATCAAGAACGGCGACGCTGCATCACTCTCTCACTCTGAGTACGGTCACAGCCCTGATACAGCTTATGTACAGCCTAAGTGGATAAAGGCTTACTCAGGTAAGTTCGACGGTGATGAGAAGTATCAGATCACTGCAACAGGCGGTTGGTACGATGCCGGTGACCACGGTAAGTACGTTGTTAACGGCGGTGTATCTATCTGGACTCTCCAGAATATGTACGAAATGTCCAAGAAGATCGGCAAGGAGGACAAGTGGGCTGACGGCAAGTCGATGCTCATTCCTCAGGACGGTTCTGCTAAGGGCGCTCCCGATGCTCTCGATGAGGCAAGAGTTGAGCTCGAGTGGTTCTTCGACATGATGGTTGACTCTAAGGATCCTTACTTCGGCAAGGACGCAGGCATGGTTTACCACAAGCTCCACGACCACAAGTGGACAGGTCTTGCTATCCACGCTTGGAAGTACGAGGGCTTCGAGGATATGACACGTATCGTTAAGCCGCCTACGTACGCTGCTACATTCAACATGGTAGCTTGTGCTGCTCAGGCTGCACGTCTCTGGGAAGGCATCGATGATACCTTCGCTAAGAAGTGCTTAGAGAACGCTAAGATCGGTCTCGCAGCTGCTGAGAAGAACAAGGACAAATGGTACGACAAGAACGGTACATCCGAGCAGCAGGACGACGTTAAGGGCACAAACGCTAAGAAGGGCGACGTTTACTTCGCTCCTCTCGATCAGGCTATCGGCGGTGGTCCTTACGGCGATACATACGTAACTGATGACTACTACTGGGCACTCTGTGAGCTCTACGCTACAACAGGCGATAAGGAGTATTACGACAAGCTCGTTAAGTATGATAACATCAACGATACCGAGGATTGCGATAAGGCTCTCAGCGTTACTTACAACCTCGGCGGCGGTGAGAACAAGGGTTCATTCAGCTCATTCAACTGGGGCTGTACATCAAGTATGGGTACCCTCTCACTCTACCTCAACCCTGACAAGCTCAGCGATGAGGATAACAAGACTATCAAGGATTCTATCGTAAAGGCTGCTGATATGTACATCGAGCAGGAAGACAAGTCAGGTATGGGTATCCCCTACTACGGCTCAACCTTCACTGATGAGATCAATATCGGTCTTGATGACAACGGCAAGCCGATCGAAGTTTCCGGTTATGAGTGGGGTTCAAACTCATTCGTAGCTAACAACGCTATCGTTATGGCTTACGCTTACGATGCAACTGAGATTCCGAAGTACCTCAGCGGTGCTACTACTGCTATGGACTACATCTTCGGACGTAACGGCAATGACTTCTCTTACGTATCCGGCTACGGCGACGTTAAGAGCGGTTCTACACTCCAGTGGCCTCACCACAGACTCTGGGCTAACGGCGTAGATCCTTCCTTCCCGAAGGCTCCTGCTGGCGTTATGTCAGGTGGTCCTGGTGCAGGTATGCAGGATCCTTACGTAGGCGGTCTGGGCTTCAAGAGAGGAACTCTCGCAAGCCAGAAGTGCTATGTTGACTCTGCTGAGGCATGGTCTGTAAACGAGATCACGATCAACTGGAACGCTCCTCTTGCATGGATCACATCCTACCTCGAGGACGTAGCTCCCGGCGTAGTTGACGACGGTACTGGTACATCTGTTGGTTCTACAACAGCTGGCGGCGGTTCAACAACAACTACCACAACCACAGCAGCAGGCGGTTCTACATCAACAGACGGCGAAACTCTCTGGGGTGACGCTAACTGCGACGGTAAGGTAACAGTTGCTGACGCTACAGCTATCCTTCAGGCAGTAGCTAACAAGGATAAGTTCGAGCTCAAGGCTAAGGGCAAGGTAAATGCTGACGTTGTTGATAACGGTGACGGTATCACAGCTAAGGACGCTCTCGCTATCCAGATGATAGACGCTAAGCTCATCAAGCAGGCTGACCTCCCGATAACATCTGCAAAGCTCGAGTCCCTCAAGGGCTAATAGCTGACAGATAAGAACAATGAAAGGGCGCTCAATAGAGCGCCCTTTTTGTTATACCAACGAAAAATTCTACTTGCTATTAACGGAAATGTATGATATAATTAAGTATAATTTTTATCGGAGGTTTATATGGATAATATACATTTTTCAGCTGCCACGATAGTCGGAGCTCTGTTGGAGGGCTGCCTCGCGGTGCTGCTGCCAGTTGTGCTCATCGTTGTGTGGAAGCTCAAAACAAAGGCGAAGCTTGTGCCGTTCTGGGTTGGCTGCGCGATATTTCCGCTGTTCGCGCTGGTGCTCGAAGCGATAGCAGCAACGGTTATAACCCTCATCGACCGAAAGACGCTGCACCTGCTTGAAAAGCCGCTTCCGCTCTATTTATTCTCGGCGGCAATGGCAGGCATATTCGAGGAGACGGGGCGCTTTTTCGGCATGAAGGTGTTCATGCGCAAGTACAAAGACCGCCGCGACGGAGTCACATACGGTATTGGTCACGGAGGCATTGAGAGCGTGCTGCTTATCGGAGGCTCAGCAGCTCTGACGGTTTTCGTTGCAATTCTGACTAATTCGGGAATGCTTAATACAATGATGTCAGCCTATGACGAGAGCCTGAAAACGATGCTGCTTGAAAATCTTGGTACAATGACATCGAACGGCTTCAGCGTGTATATGTTTGGCTTTTTCGAGCGCATCTCCGCGATAATCCTGCACATATCGCTGTCAGTGCTCGTATTCTCGGCAGCGAGACAAAAAGACAGGCTCTGGCTGTACCCGTTGGCTATATTCCTGCATTTCGCGGCAGACTGCACAGTCATACTCCCGAGGGTGCTGGAAACCCCGCTGTGGCTGTTCGAGATATTATTCTTTGCAGTCAGCGTAGCGCTTGCGCTCCCTGTATTCAGATACTACAGGAGTCTCCCGCAGGTGCTCGGAGAGGAGCAATCGGCGGTTACGGAAAACACACAGATATAAAAAATAAGGGCGTTCCGAAGAACGCCCTTTAATATTTGTTGTGTTAATCAGACACCGTACTTAGCTGTAGCAACGGGAACGCCGGGACCCATTGTAGAAGTAACTGTGCAGCTCTTGAGGTAAGTACCCTTAGCAGCAGCAGGCTTAGCCTTTACGATAGCCTCCATGAGAGTGGAGAAGTTCTCCTCGAGCTTAGCAGCACCGAAGGAAGCCTTGCCGATAGGGCAGTGGATGATATTGGTCTTGTCGAGACGGTACTCGATCTTACCAGCCTTAGCCTCAGTAACAGCCTTTGCAACATCGGGAGTTACAGTACCGGCCTTCGGGTTAGGCATAAGACCTCTCGGTCCGAGAACCTTACCAAGACGACCAACAACGCCCATCATGTCGGGAGAAGCGATAACAACATCGAAGTCCATCCAGTTTTCCTTCATGATCTTGTCAACGAGATCCATACCGCCAACGAAGTCAGCGCCAGCAGCCTGAGCAGCCTCGTACTTGTCCTCCTTGCAGAAAACGAGAGTACGAACGGTCTTACCAGTACCGTTGGGAAGTACAACTGCGCCTCTTACCTGCTGGTCAGCGTGACGAGAGTCAACGCCGAGACGGATGTGAGCCTCAACAGTCTCGTCGAACTTTGCCTTAGCGTTCTGGCAAACGAGCTCGAGAGCCTCAGCGGACTCATAAAATTTTGCAGAATCAACAGCCTTTGCGCTGTCAACATATTTCTTGCCGTGTTTCATTATATTTCCTCCTATAAAAGTGGTAATATCGGGATTTTACCCGATTAGCGGAATTTTCCTCCCACCATTGAGAAGTCGGAACAGGGGAAAGCCCCTATCGTCATTCAGTTTTAATGATTAGTCAACAACTACAACGCCCATTGAGCGAGCAGTACCAGCGATCATGCTCATAGCAGCCTCGAGTGAGCCTGCGTTGAGGTCGGGCATCTTTATCTCAGCGATCTTCTGAACGTCTGCCTTAGAGATGTTAGCGACCTTAGTCTTGTTCGGAACTCCCGATGCCTTGTCGATCTTGCAAGCCTTCTTGATGAGAACGGCTGCGGGGGGAGTCTTAGTGATGAAGGAGAACGAGCGGTCAGCGTAAACTGTGATAACAACAGGGATTATCATACCGATGTCGTTCTTAGTCCTCTCGTTGAATTCCTTTGTGAATGCCATAATGTTAACGCCGTGCTGACCAAGAGCAGGTCCAACAGGCGGTGCAGGAGTAGCCTTTCCTGCTGCGATCTGAAGCTTAATGTAGCCAACTACTTTCTGTGCCATTGAATTCGCACCTCCATAAATGTGGTAAATGGCGAGGCAAGCTTGATTTTACCTCTCCCACTGAAGCCTGAGCGGCTTCTTTTTTGACCTAATTAGTCCTCCACCGAGATGACCTGACTGATAGGCAGGGTGGTGGGGGTTTCTCTGCCGAACATTGATACAAGAAGATCAACTGTCCGTTCTTCGATGTTGATACCCTGAACAACGCCGATGAAGCCGTCCATAGCGGTACCCGATATCTGAACGCGGTCGCCCTCCTTGAAGTTGACCTCGACGGTAGAAACGTCGATGCCGAAGGTCTTCTTGACCTCTTCCTCGGAGAGGGGAGTGGGCTCGGATGCGGGACCGACGAAGCCTGTACAGCCTCTGGTATTTCTAACGACATACCATGTGTCCTCGGTAACAACCATCTTGACAAGAACGTAACCCGGGAAGGTCTTACGCTCTATCTCTTTGCTTTTACCGTCGGTGATCTCAGTCACCTTTTCGGTAGGAACTCTGACCTCTTGGATAAGGTCATGAAGCCTGCGGTTTTCTACAACCTTTTCAATATTCTGAGCCACCTTATTTTCGTAGCCCGAATAAGTGTGGATAACGTACCACTTAGCTGCTTCTGACATAGCTATCCTCCTCAGAGCTGTTTACTTGCCGAGCGTATAGATGAAGCTGAGCAAGTGGAGGAATCCGAAGTCAAGCGCGCCGACGATGATAGCGGAGCCGGCAACAACAGCAAGAACAACAGCGGTGTTGTTGATGACGGTCTGCTTGGTGGGCCAAACGACTTTCTTGAATTCGATCCTCAGGTCCTTGAACCACTTAACGATTTTGTTGGGTTCTTTTTTGGACTTCTTTTCCTTCTTATCCTTCTTTTCGGAAGTATTTTCCTTGTCCTTAGCCATTAAAATACCCTCCGATCACTTTGTTTCCTTGTGAAGAGTGTGCTTGCGGCAGAATTTGCAGTGTTTCATCATTTCAATTCTGTCCGGATCGTTCTTCTTGTTCTTCTTGGAAACGTAATTACGCTGTTTGCACTCAGTGCAAGCCAATGTAATCTTCACTCTCATAACGGCACCTCCTGAAAAAATATTTCCTCCGCGAGCGGAGGTAGGTCGTTTGCCTCCCTCTGCGGGGCATAAAAAATAACCCCAAACGAGGTAAAATCATTATAACACATAAAAACGCACTTGTCAAGGGGTTTTTGCCATTTTTTTGCAGAATGCCGCAGACAGAGAAACATCCCGAGGTTGTACAGCCTCGGGATGTGATGTTCTGATGAGATATCGGATAAGACAGGGTCAAGGCTTATCCCATTCTGCCGCCGCCCAGCTTTTTATCTATCCTTGCGAGCTTATCCATCAGCTTCGCTTTTTTCGCGGCTTCTCTGGCTTCTTCGAGGCTCGGGAATGTCCCGATGACTTCGCCCTTGCTGTCGTCCCACACCTCATAATCTTCGGTTTTGTTACCGGAGGTAGGATTTGTGATAACTCCGCCCGAAACGCCGTCTAACTTTTCAAGGTCGAGCGCTTCGTTTTCAGGGGGGTTATTGATGTTATCGGTCATAGAGACTCCTCCTTACTCCATTTTTTTGCCGCTTTTAAGGATCGCGGCGTTATCAGCGAGCCCCATTGCCTGATCTGCTGCCAAGCCTGAAGCCAAACCTGAAGCCATGCCTGAAGCCAAACCTGAAGCCATGCCTAATTTCATGTCGCCCATCATCAGTTTACTGTCGGCTAAAGCGAGCTTGTCATAATTGAGACCGCCGCTCACATTTTCGAGCTGTTCAAGGTCGAGCTCTTCGTTTTCGATGTTCTTGTTGATGTTATCAGTCATAATAATACCTCCTTGATATCAATTATATGATTTGTTTACGGCTCTGCAGGGATTATCGCCAGACGACCTCGCTTTCGGAAAGCGGTTTTCCGCAGTGATCTGCATAGCACATATAGTTCTTTATTAAAATAGTAGGATACAGATGTATCTCAGGGAAGAGTTTTCAGTTTTTTGTCTGTGCTTATACCTTGTTCCTGTGCATATTGGAGAGCATCTTCCAAAGGGCCATTTGGGGTTATTTCTTTTTTATTGTTTCCTCCGACTATCACAAAATTGCCTCCGCTCACATTTTTGAGCTGCTCAAGGTCAAGATTTTCATTGTCGGGAGTTTTGTTGATGTTATCGGTCATAGCGGACAACCTCCTCATATCGTGATTATATACATATTATATCATCAAACGAGAATTATTTTGTTGACTATTTGTGAATAGTCTGTAAACTCCTTTCGGGCTCTTTCATACGTAATACCCTTGAAAACGGCGAGAGGTTGCGAAAAAATACGGATTTGGACAATGCCACAAAAAATCATCGCTCCATTTGGACATATTGACTGCTTTGGGTGCGGAGCTTTTGACGTTCTACAATGTAATGTTCGCTTTACAATGATGTAAAGTGAACATTACAATGATGTAAAGCAAACTCTACAATGATAGACAAAGCTATCACTATGACGTTACGTCAGGGGGGGCTTCAACATTCACTTTTGACATTTTCCTTCAGATGTGTTATAATAAAAGTTACTGTATATAAAAGGTAGTGAAACGATGATATATCTTGATAATGCCGCCACGACAAAGCCCTGTCCCGAAGCGGTGCATGCTGCGCTGGAGGCTATGACCGATAATTTCGGCAATCCCTCGTCTCTGCACAGGGCAGGACTGAACGCTCAGCTCGCCGTAGACAGGGCAAGAAAGGCGATTGCGGACTCGCTTGGAGCGACTCCCGACAACATAATTTTCACCTCGGGTGCGACCGAGAGCAACAACCTCGCTCTCCGCGGAATTTCCGCTGCATATGGGCGCAAACGCCGCAGGATAGTCGCCTCCGCAGTGGAGCACGCCTCCGTGGAGGAGACCCTCGCAGACCTCGAAAGCAAGGGCTTTGAGGTAGTCCGCGTGTCCCCGCGTGAGGACGGCAGATTCTATCCCGAGGACTTCCTCGCCGCGTGTAATGAGGAGACCGTCCTGCTGACGATGATGTACGTCAACAACGAAACGGGCTATATCCTGCCCGTCAAGGAGACGTTCACTGCCGCAAAACGCCGATTCAAGGACATTATCACGCATACCGACTGCGTGCAGGCGTATATGAAGCTCCCCGTGAAAGCAAATCAGCTCGGCGCTGACCTCATCTCGCTGAGCGGTCACAAAATTCACGGCGTCAAGGGCGTGGGAGCCCTGTACATTCGCAAAGGAGTGCGCGTTCTTCCCGTAGTTACGGGCGGGAAACAGGAAAAGGGCATTCGCTCGGGAACGGAGAGCGTCCCGCTGATATGCGCGTTCGGGGCGGCTGTTGAGAAGCTCTCCACGACGATAAGCGAGCGCTGGGAGCACGTAACATCGCTGAAAACGCGGCTCACGGAGCTCCTCGCCGAGATAGAGGGCGTGGAGGTCAACTCGCCCGCGGACGGCTCGCCCTACGTGGTGAATATCTCCGCGGCAGGCAAGCGCTCGGAGATAATGCTCCACTACCTCGAGGGGCGCGATATATACGTTTCGAGCGGCTCGGCGTGCTCGAAGGGACAGCAGAGCGGCGTGCTCGGGCAGTTCGGCATCACGGGCAAGCGCGCGGATTCGGCGCTCCGCATCAGTATGACCGCCGACACCACAGAAGCCGAAATAGAGGCGTTTGCACAGGCTCTCGCGGAGGGGATAGCCTCAGTGCGCGGGTGATGAGAGCTCAGAAAAGCTGTTAGCCGTTAGCTTGTGGTATCGGCTTCGCCGATGAATTTGAAAAAGTGTGCCGCGCGGAGATTGTTTACGATTTGAATAAACTGCGGCGCGAAACCGAAAGTTTCGCTCAAGCCTTTTCAAAGGCTTGCGGGTCAAGGGCAGCGCCCTTGCGGGGCTCGGGGCAGAGCTCCGACGGGTTCCAAGGGCAGAGCCCTTGGTGCCGTCCTATGGACGGCATAAAAACGAATTCAATAATCCGCCCTTCGCAAACAATCCAGTGAATTGTTTGCGAACGGAATATGTGACGTTTCAATGCGGGCGATTCGGTAAGGCGCGGGCGAGCGGAACTCGCCCCTACAAAATGCCGATTTACCGCCGCAAAGGAGGCGTTATCATGGATGAGATTGAGAGCAGAGAGGAACAGCGTGAGATGTTCGGCAAATTTAAGGGCGCGAGAGATGTCATCGGGTATACGAGCTTCGAGAATATAGACTGGAAGAATAAGTAATATTATAATAGTATAGGAGAAGAATATGAAAGAGATAGTACTGGTAAAATACGGCGAAATGGTGCTCAAGGGTCTGAACAAGAAGTCCTTCGAGGATATGCTCATCAAAAATATCAAGCGCAGACTGAAGCGCCTCGGACATTTTCAGCTCACGAGCGCGCAGTCTACGACCTACATCACCCCACTCGACGAGGACGTCGACCTCGATGAGGTAGTAGACCGCGTGAGCAAGGTCTTCGGCATTGCGGCGCTCTGCCGCGCGTGCGTCTGCGAGAAGGATTTCGCGGATATCACCGAAAAGGCTATCAACTACTGCGGCAACGTGCTGAGCTCTGCCAAGACGTTCAAGGTGACGTCAAAGCGCTCGGATAAGGCGTTCCCCATGAAGTCGCCAGAGATTTGCGCGGAGCTCGGCGGCGTGCTCCTCGACAAGTTCCCGAACCTCACCGTTGACGTCAAAGAGCCCGAGGTTACGGTCACTGTCGAGATTCGCGACACCAACGCCTACGTCCACGCCGAGAATATCAAGGGCGCGGGCGGTCTCCCCGTGGGAAGCAGCGGCAAGGCTCTGCTCCTGCTGTCGGGAGGCATCGACAGCCCCGTCGCGGGCTGGATGATGGCAAAGCGCGGCGTCCACATCGCGGCGATTCACTACGTGAGCCCGCCCTATACCTCCGACCGCGCACAGCTCAAGGTAGAGCAGCTCTGCGAGAAGCTCACCGACTGGTGCGGCGGCATTGCGTTCTACTGCGTGCCGTTCACCGAGATCCAGGAGGCTATCAAGGACAACTGCCCCGAGGAGTTCTTCACTATCATCATGCGCCGCCTGATGATGGAAATTGCCCAGAGAATAGCCGAAAAGGACAACTGCCTCGCGCTCATCACGGGCGAGAGCGTCGGACAGGTGGCAAGTCAGACCATGGCGGCTATCGGCTGCACGGACGCTGTCTGCCGCATACCCGTACTGCGTCCCCTCGTCGGCATGGATAAGACCGAGATAATCGAGATATCGCGTAAAATAGACACGTTCGAGACCTCGACCCTCCCGTATGAGGACTGCTGTACCGTGTTCACTCCCCGCCACCCCAAGGTGCGTCCGCGCCTCGAGGACATCGAAAAGGCGCAGAACAGCTTCGATTTCGAGCCGCTGATACAGAAGGCGGTCGAGGGTACGGAGATGAAAACGTTCAATTATTCCAAGTGATGCAAAATTGCTTGTAGGGGCGAGTTCCGCTCGCCCGAAGGTATCTGTTCGCTTTGCAGGAGCTGCCTTTGGCAGTCCGTCGATAATATGCGGACGCCCAAGGGGAGCCCCCTTTGGCGGATTCGCAGGTTACCGATTATGTGCCGTTAGTTTACGGCACGGTAGCCCGCATTTTCCGCTAAGGGAAGCAACCTAAAGGGCGCCCCTACATGGATAAATGTTGACAATACAATTGCTGGGGAGGAGAATATCCGCCCGCATTATTGGATACACGGTCACATATTTTAAGTTTTGCACAATTTCAACACAGGATTTTTGTGATAAACGACGTAATTGTGAACTAAGTCGGAACAGTTCAAGGTGATACTGTGAAACTTTCTGCCCAGACCTTGACAAAGGGGCGGGGTATAGTGTAAAATTATATGGATAAGGGGATAGCTGCGCGCTTACGCGGCTGTCCGTAAACCACACGCGGAGGCTGAAATCAACTTATGAGCGATAACTACTTGGATAAACTGAATGAAGAACAAGCCGACGCAGAGGCTTTGAGAAAAGCCGAGAGGATAAAGGCTATCAGGGCTTCCCTCCACCGCGAGGAGGAGCAGGAGGCTGCTGCACCGCAGGTGACACCTCCCGTACAGGCTCCGTCCGCTGAGGAGGAGAGCTTCGCCGAGAAGTTCAAACGCGTGAAGCAGAGCAAGCTCGCTGCGCAGAATAAGGCGGCTGAGGCTCCCGCTGAAGTGGCTGCACCCGTACAGGAGCAGGCTCCCGCAGAGGAAGCTCCTGCCGCGGAGATGCCGCCTCAGAATGCTCCCGCAGAGCCTCAGACAGCAGTTCAGTCGCCGCCTCCCGCGCGTCCGACGCTGAATCCCATGAGAAAGCCGCGCGAGGCGTGGGCGAATACTCCCCACACCGAGCCTCGTATGCATACAGACCCCAAAAAGAAGAAGAAAAAGAAGAAAAAGCCCAAGACACTGGGACAGAAGCTCCGCGGTCTCTTCCCCGAAAAGGGAGACAAGCCGCTCGAGATAGTCAGAAAGTTCGTCTTCCTCGGCTCGCTCGTGGCGATAGTCGTGTGCGGCTACATGGTCGGCGACTACTACCTCGACCTATGGCGCAGCCGCATGGAGTACAGCAACATCGACGACATCTACCGTACATATACGCCGATAATCACCTCCGTTGAGGACGACAAGCCCGCGGACGACAAGTATTACGACCTCCTGCCGGGCGCGAAGAAGCTCCTCGACATCAATCCCGAGGTCGTCGGCTATATGACGATACCTACCATTGACGGCGACCCGATAGTGGCTCTGCCCGTGGTACAGGCGGAGGACAACAACAAGTACCTCGACATCAACTTCAAGGGCGAGAACTCGCGTGCGGGCGCTCTCTTCCTTGACTGGCGCAACAGCTTCGACAAGGTCGAGGACCACCGCCTCGTCGAGAAAAACTCCGATAACCTCATCGTTTACGGTCACAATATGGCTGATGAGAGTATGTTCGGCGCGCTGAAATACTACCGCCGCAACGAGAACTACTATGAGAGTCACCCGATCATCGAGTTCAACTCCAACTACGAGCAGTATACATATAAGATATTCTCGTTCTTCCTGCTCGACGCGGAGGATGACTCCGATACCGAGTATGACTGCTGGAACACCCTCAACTTCGACGACGAGGAGGAGTTCTACGACTTCGTCAACGAGGCTAAGAGAAGGACGCTCCGCACTAATGACGTCGACGTAAAGTACGGCGACCAGATACTTACGATTTCCACCTGCAATACCGATGTCATCGGCAACGACCGCGGAAGGCTCATTCTCATGGCGCGCCGCGTCCGTGCAGGCGAGGACCTCTACTCCGGCACGAAGGGCAGCAAGGCTAATCCCAATATCAAGTGGCCGAACGTGTACTACGAGTCGAGACCAAATGAGAAATATGACCCTGCACAGTTCGTTCCGTACGGACCGAGCACGACAGAAACCAAGGCAAATATCGAGGAATGATATAATTGAAAAGCAAAGCAAAATTTATCACAGCCTGCGGAGCTCTCGCTGCTGCGGCAGGTCTCGTTACTGCGGCTGTATTCGGCTGCAACGAGAAAATGGAGGAGCACGTCGTCGGTAAGGCTGAGCCCGTGACCGTCGCGTCTACCGAGCCAACCACGCTCCCGACCTATGACTACGCCCCCTCCGAGAAGGGCATGACCGAGAAGGCAAAAATGCTCCTGAAACAGAACAAGGACATCGTCGGCTGGATAAAAATAGACCAGACAAAGGTCGATTACCCCATTGTCAAGGACCCCGGTGAGATACCCGAGGGAGTGGCGTACTACGGCGGCGAGGAGTATGAGGTCAACTCCTACTACCTCGAGCACGGCGTCGACCGTCAGCTCCACCGCGAGGGCGCGATGTTCATGGACTTCCGCGACAACTTCGGAAGCGTCGAGGACGAGCAGTCCGAGAATATCGTCATCTACGGACATAATATGGCTAACAATACGATGCTCGGCTCTATCAGAAGATACCGCCAGGACTATGAGTTCTTCAAGGCGGCTCCCTTCATAGAGCTAAGCTCGAACTACAGGGACTATGATTACGTCATCTGCTGCTGCGCCATAACCAGCGGTCATACCTACACCGACTTCGGCTACTGGGATATGGAGGAGCTCGACGACGAGGAGACCTTCAACAAGTACATCAGCCTTGC
The DNA here is from genome assembly GCA_000701945.1 of Anaerotruncus sp. MC2020. Taxonomy (GTDB): domain Bacteria; phylum Bacillota; class Clostridia; order Oscillospirales; family Ruminococcaceae; genus Ruminococcus; species Ruminococcus flavefaciens_B. Next base: position 1,088,348 of record KL370840.1, on the reverse strand, counting down.
CCGCGGACGCCAGCTCTTTGATACGGGCGTTGACGTCAAGTACGGCGATAAGCTGCTCACTCTGTCGACCTGCTATGCCGACGAGGACAACTCGCGCTTCATCATCATCGCGAGACGTCTCCGCGACGGCGAAAAGAGCGGCTCTCTCGATACTATTGAGAGAACAGAGGAGTACAAAAAGGCACACGCGCCTACTGAGCCCTCCACGGAGGAGACCACCGAGGCGGCTCAGTAAGCATTACATATCCGGCGGTGCGGCGCTGCTTGCGCGGTACTGCTGTAAAGACTTTGAAAGAGGTGATAGCAATGAAGACAGAAACACCTTTTAAGAGGGCGGTCGCTGCTGTGGCAGGAGCTGTGATAGCGTTCACGGGCTCAGGCTATACCGCAAGCGCCGCAGATACCACAACTACAACAGCTTCGACCACTACCGGCACTGCTTCAAGCTCATCGGATACCGATACCACCGCGGCGGAGACTACTACCGAGGCGGCTGAGCAGGAGGAGCAGGAGATTGAGTGGTTCAAGGCTACTCTCGATGACTACGACGACAGCCTTTCACTCATCAGCTATGAGGCGTCTCCCGAGTCGGGAAGCGCAGGCACAAAGAAGACCAAGAGCAAGAAGCCTTCGCCTGTGGAGCTCAACGTTACGGGCGGCTATGTCGGCGATATCCCGTTCTTTGAGAGCGAGCCCGAGATAGAGTCCACTCCCGGCAAGTTCGCGATTGTGACCTACGGCTGGGGACACGGCGTTGGTATGAGCCAGAACGGCGCTAACTTCTACGCGACCTACTCCGACTGGACTTATCAGGATATCCTGTTCCACTACTACCCGGGCACTTACCTCATGGACACCTGCGTCGACGATGAGGACGAGCTGACCGTAAACGGCGTCAAGGGCGACGTTCTCTCTATGGTCTCGCAGATAGTCTTCAATGAGGTCGGCGGCACTATGAGCTACGAGGCTATCAAGGCTCAGGCGGTCGCTGTCTACACGTATTGTATGTACCACAACGGCAACGGTGCAGACCTCCGATGCAAGCCGCATCCCCCGCAGGTCGTTGTCGACGCGGTAAGCGACGTGCTCGGACAGGCGCTGTTCTACAACGATGACTACGCGCTCACGATGTTCTCGGCTTCGAGCGGCGGCATCACCGCTAACTGCGATGAGGTCTTCTGGGCTGACCTCCCGTACCTGAGGTCGGTATCCAGCGACTATGACGCCTGCTACGACCCGCACTACGGTACAGTTACATATGTGGACGACTTCCAGCTCAGGAATATGATAGAGAAGGCGTACAACATCAAGCTCTCCGATGAGCCCGCAAGATGGATACAGCCCGAATATTCGGACGAGACAGGCTACGTTACATACGTCAATATCGACGACCAGCTCACGGTCAAGGGCTATGAGTTCAAGCTCGCGCTCAACCTCAAGTCCTCGAAGTTCAACGTGTTCTACACTCCCAGACCCGAGGGCGAGGCTATACCGCACGGCTCCTCCGAGATAGAGGTAGTCGACGCGGATTACGAGTACACTCCAGGCGTTGTTTATCCGAATAACCACCCGACAAGCATCGGCGACCCGAAGACTCCCGAGGAAGACCCCGAGGATACTACGGGCACCACAGAGGAGCCAACTGAGGAGCCGAGCGAGGACACGTCCGAGCCGACACCTGAGCTCCCGACATCAACAGAAATACCCACCGAGACAGCGAGCGACCCTCCTGTCAGCGAGATTACAGATACACCACGGGATTCAGATATCACTTCATCAGCATTGCAGTAAAAGCTACGATACTATAATAAGTAAGTCTTTGAGCGGCGGAAAAGCTCCGTCGCTCAGAGACTTATTTGCGATTTATGAGGACAGGTAAAAAAGGAGGTATAAAATTCCAAAAAATTACCCTCTTTTTACCCTTTGGGGGTGAAAGAGGTGAAAATTTTAAAAACATATGTTTCGCTTTTAACCTTGTTTGATTAATTTTTGAACAAAATAACCAAATTTACCCCATTTTTATATTTCAGATTTGTAAGTTATTCCACCTTGAAAACTCCGCCTATATAATATATAATAGGTTTAGGGGTGAAAAACGGTAAAGAGGTGCAAATTTGACCCACTTTGAGGTGAAATGTTCCCACCGAGAAGCAAGGAAGTGAGGTGAAGGTCATGCGTCAGCCATTATGTGGTACGTTCAATCCCAGTATTGATGCCAAGGGACGTATGAGCTTCCCGAGTAAGCTCCGTGATATCCTCGGAGGAGAGTTCTATCTCTGCCTGAGTCATGACAAGCGCTATATTGCCGCTTTTTCCATTGAAGATTTCGATGAATACAGCAAAAAGCTCTTCGACCTGCCCGGTGCTGCCGGTGAACAGATTAGAAGAGACGTTCTTGCAGGTGCCGAAAAGCAGACTCCCGATGCCCAGGGAAGAATCTTTATCTCACAGAAGCTGAGAGATAAGGCGGGTATCACAGGCGATGTCACCGTTATCGGCAACTACAACAGAGCGGAGATATGGGCGAGCGACAGGCTCGAGGCTTCAAAGACTGAGGTCGATGAGGCTGAGATAAAAGCCCTTCTTGCTACTATCTCACTCTGATTCTTATATGCCCGCACCGTATGCCTGTTAGGGGGCGTACTTGTCAGGCATATCAAAGGAGTTAGTCATGGAATTCAAGCATACCCCTGTTCTGCTCGCTCAGACTATTGACGGGCTGAACATCCGCCCCGACGGCGTCTATGTGGACTGCACGGCAGGCGGCGGAGGTCATTCCTCTGCAATAGCCGAAAGGCTGAGCGATAAGGGCAGACTTATCTCGCTCGACCGCGACCCCGATGCCGTAAAGGCTGCGAGTGAACGGCTGGCGAAGTTCCCGAATGCTACGGTGATACACCGCAACTATTCCGAGATGGATAAGGTGCTCGAGGAGCTCGGTATCGAGGCAGTCGACGGCATTCTCATGGACTTGGGAGTTTCGTCGTATCAGCTCGATGAAGAGAGCAGAGGTTTTTCCTATCATTCCGACGCACCGCTCGATATGAGAATGAGTCAGGACGGAATGAGCGCTGCGGATATAGTGAATACCTTCGATGAGCAGCAGCTTGCGAAAATAATATTTGAGTACGGCGAGGAGAAGTTCTCGCGCCGCATCGCCTCGAATATCGTTCGCGCAAGAGAGTCAGCTCCTATCGAAACAACACTACAGCTTGCAGATATCGTCAGGGAAAGCGTCCCGCAGAAGGCGAGACGTGAGAAGAATCCCTGCAAAAAAACCTTTCAGGCAATAAGGATAGCGGTCAACTGCGAGTTCGACCACCTCTCCGAAGGGCTCGACAAAGCCTTCGCAAGCCTGAAGCCACAGGGCAGACTCGCCGTTATCACCTTCCACTCTCTTGAGGACAGGCTCGTCAAGCAGAGGTTCGCAGGCTGGTGCAAAGGCTGTATCTGTCCGCCCGATTTTCCCCAGTGTGTATGCGGACGCAAGCCGCAGGGAATTCTTGTGAACAGGAAGCCCATTGAGGCTGACGAAAAGGAACTTGAATCCAACAACAGAAGCAGAAGTGCCAAGCTCAGAATAATAGAAAGGAGCGCAGATGTCGATGGCTGAACGTGATTCGGTTTATCGCTACAGTGCGGACGTTTACAGCAGTGTGCCTGCTGAAAAGCCCGGATCGCTGCCGAGTCAGGGAACACCTGCGAAAAGACCGCAAATAACTATGACCAGAACAGAAGCTAAAAGCGGGTCTGTATTCACTATTATTTTGGTATCTGCCCTTGCAGCCGCGCTGCTCGGCTCTGTCATCTACACCTTCAACAGGCGCAATACGATGTACAGCAAGGTTTCGGCTCTGAACAGTGAGCTGAATCTCGCCGAAGCAGAGAACGTAAGACTGCAGTCTGAGCTTGAAAGTCAGATGTCTGCCAAGAACATCGAGGACTATGCCGAAAATATCCTCGGCATGAAGAAGATCGATTCGTCTCAGATAAAATATATAGAGATACAGACAGATGACGTAGTAAGTATTCCTCAGCAGGACGAGAGCATTCTCGGAAGAGTAAAGAGCTTCTTCAATCACTGCGTCGAATATTTCAGAGGGTAAGCCAATATAATATAGAAACAGGACTGCCCGTAATTATTTTTAAATGCTAACGGCTCTAAAAAATATATATGCCGTAGTGATAGTAGAACCAAGGAGATACAGCGAGTGATCGGAATACTCGGGAACGCCTGCCCTGTCCGGGAGCGGAAAATACGGACAGGGACGGACGCTCCCACGCCTGACAAGCGTTTTTTCGGTACAGCAGTATCATAGAAACGGACATCATAAAAAAAGAAGATGTTCAAAGGCGGGGCACGACAACACCCTGCCTTATTCTATTTTATAGCGAAATCAAGTAAAACGTACAGTTTCTCGGCACATATGTGGAGGGACTGCAACGATAAGCATAGAAAGTGTGGACTTTATGGCAAACAAGAACCTTCCTTCGAGGTCGATGAAGCTCAGAACACGGTTCATCATGACCTCGGTTTTCTTCGGACTCTTTGCTGTGGTAGCAGGCAACTTCTTCAACATCTCGGTGCTGAATAACAAGAAGTATCAGGCTATGGCAAATGACCAGCACTTCGGCTCGATAATCATTCCCGCTCACCGCGGCTCTATCTACGACTCGAAGGGTACACCTCTCGCTAAGAGCGCGTCCGTGTACAAGGTGTTCCTCGACCCCAAGCGATTCCGCGAGGATATGAAGAGCCTCCAGAAGCGTATCGACAAGCAGAAGGAGGATATCGCAAGCGGCAATTATCAGCCCAAGATAGAGACCACTACCAACGAAAACGGCGAGGAGACTCAGGTGGTCGTAACGAATGCTCTGCCTGAGTCGGCTGAGGCATTCCGCGCGGAGGCTGTGAACCTCCTCGCGTCAAAGCTCGGCATTCAGCCCGAGAAGGTCTCCGCCGCTATGGAGGAGAACACGCAGTATCACGTCCTGCAGGACCAGGTGGAGAAGCCCGTCGCTGACGAGCTCCTCAAATACTTCAACGACCTCGGCATGACCTGCCTAAACGTCGAGGAGGACACCAAGAGATACTACCCGCAGAATGAGCTCGCCGCTTCTGTTATCGGCTTCACAGCCGCGGACGGCTACGGACTCTACGGCATCGAGTCCTACTACGACGATTACCTCTCGGGTACGGACGGCAGGACTATCTCCGCCAAGGATTCACACGGCAACGAGCTCCCGTACAGGTACTCCAAGACCTATCCCGCCAAAAACGGCAACGATGTGTACCTGACGCTGGATATGAACATACAGTATATCCTCGAGGACAATCTTCAGGAAATGGTGAACGAGTTCGAGATTAAGAACCGCGCCTGTGCTATTCTCATGGACGCCAAGACGGGCGCTATCTACGGAATGGCAACGTATCCGAGCTTCGACCTCAATGAGCCGCGCGAGATAGTCGACCACTCGCCGATAATCACCAACGAGAAGCTCACTCCCGAGGAGACCGAGAGCGCGATGCTCGAGCGTCAGTGGCGCAATAAGTGCATCTCGGAAATATACGAGCCAGGCTCGGTCTTCAAGGTAATAACCAGTGCCTCCGCATTCGAGGAGAACCTCATCGACTATGACAAGGACTCCTTCATGTGCAACGGCTACGTAGAGCTCGCCGGAGCTCTCAGACCTATATGGTGCCATCAGGAGAGCGGTCACGGTCCGCAGGATTTCCAGACGGCACTCACAAACTCCTGTAACCCCGCCTTCATGGAGATAGGCAGACGCCTCGGAACAGAGAAGTTCTGCTACTACTTCGACGCCTTCGGTCTTGACAGCAAGACAGGCATCGACCTCCCGTGGGAGGTATCGGGTATCGGATTCGACCCCAAGACCATGTCGAACGTCGACCTCGCGGTCTGCTCGTTCGGACAGGGCGAGACTATCACTCCCATAGAGATGATAACCTCCTACTGCGCGGCTATAAACGGCGGATATCTGCTCCAGCCCTATGTGGTCGACAGGATACTCGACGAGGACGGCAACGTCGTTCTCAAGAACGACCGCACGGTCAAGAGACAGGTCATCTCCGAGGAGACCTCCGCTCGTATGCGCGACTGCCTCGAGAAGGTGGTTTCGGGCAACGGCGGCGGAAACGTTACCATAAAGGGCTATTCTATCGGCGGTAAGTCGGGTACGTCACAGCGTCTCATGTATACCGCTAAGAACGATATGGACCAGCAGGGCGACCGTGAAAGAGAGTCTGACCAGGAGTACGGCTCGTCGTACTGCTGCTTCACTCCCGCGGACGACCCCGAGATTATCCTCCTCGTCCTCGCGGATATGCCGAACAAGGAGATAGGCTACTATGGAAGCAAGGTCGCTGTTCCTACAGCGAGAAACATCCTCACAAAGGTGCTCCCGTATATGGGCATAAGCCCCGAATATTCGACCGAGGAGCTCGCTAACCTCGACGTCAAGATACCCCTCCTTGAGGGACCGCTCGACGACGCGATAAACACTCTCTCGGGCTACGACATACAGTACAAGGTCATCGGCGAGGGCTCGTCGGTAGTCGCTCAGTCGCCTGTTACGGGCTCTGTTGTGGCAAAGGGCGGTATGGTATACCTCTACACCGAAAGCAGTCACACCGTCGACTATACAGAAGTCCCCGACCTCGTGGGACTCACCCCGAGCATGGCGAATGATTCCGTCATGTACTGCCAGCTCAACTACGTCGCACGCGGTGCTTCGGTCAACCACGCGGACGTTGCGGTCAGCAAGCAGGACCCTCCTGCGGGCAAAAAGGTGCCCGTCGGAACGACCATAGAGCTTGAATTTATGGTCTATAGTGGTGGCGATTAATGCTTAGAATAGATATATAAAACAAAAGAAACGGAGGCTGTAATATGAAACTCAGAGACATCATTGAAGATAACGCGGTGACCGCTGTCGGTGACGCGGAGATAACCTCAATTACCGACGATACGCGAAAGGTCGCGGACGGCAGCCTCTTTGTCTGCATAAAGGGCGCGAAGTTCGACGGTCACGACGCCGCAAGGGATATGCTCGAAAAGGGCGCGGCGGCTGTCGTGTGCGAGCGCGACCTCGGGCTCGGCGACAGGCAGATCCTCGTCGGCGATACCCGCGAGATGTGGGGAAATATCTGCGCGGCGTGGTTCGGACACCCCGAGCGTAAAATGACCCTCCTCGGCGTGACGGGCACCAACGGCAAGACTACCACGACAAGCGTCATCAAGCACATCCTCATGTCGGCGGGCTACAAGACGGGGCTCATCGGCACGATACAGAACGAGATAGGCGACGAGGTCCTCCATACCGAGAACACCACCCCGCTCACCTACGAGTTCATGGAGGTGCTCGCGAAAATGGCTGACGCGGGCTGCAAGTACGTGGTCATGGAGGTCAGCTCGTTCGGACTCTGTCAGAAGCGCATAGGTCCGTCACATTTCAGGACTGCGGTCTTCACCAACCTCACGCAGGACCACCTCGACTACCACAAGGACATGGAGGACTACTATCAGGCGAAAAAGCTCCTCTTCGGCATCTGCGACGCCGCCATAATCAACACCGATGACGACTACGGCAGACGCCTCTACGGCGAGGTATCGTGCGAGCGGAAGTCGTTCAGCGTCCGCGGAAACGCCGACATCTACGCCGACGGCATAAAGATAAAGTCCACGGGCAGCAGCTTCTGGTACTGCTGCGGCGACAAGTCTCACCTCGTGAAAACACGTATCCCAGGGCTTTTCAACGTCTCGAACCTCACAGCCGCAATTGCGGTATGTCTGCGCGAGGGTATCCCCGCCGAGACGGTCATATCCGCTATCGAGAACTACAACGGCGTTAAAGGTAGATGCGAGGTCATACCCACGGGGCGCGATTTCACGGTCATCTGCGATTACGCTCATACTCCCGACGCTATCGAGAATATTCTCCGAAGCGTTAAGGAATACACCGAGGGCAGGCTAATCTGCCTGTTCGGCTGCGGAGGCAACCGCGACGCCGCTAAGCGTCCGAAAATGGCTAAGGCGGCGGCTCTGTACGCGGACAGACTGGTAGTCACCTCCGATAATCCCCGCAATGAGGACCCCGAGGCTATTATCAAGGACATTCTGGTCGGGCTCGAGGGCACGGACGTCCCCTATGATGTGGTCGTCGACCGCCGCGAGGCTATCTACCATGCGCTGAAAATAGCTCAGAAGGGCGACATCATCGTCCTTGCGGGAAAAGGTCACGAGGACTATCAGATCCTCGCGGGAATGGAGCACATCCACTTCGACGAGCGCGAGGTAGTCGCGGACGGACTGAAGCTGCTTTAATATTATCGGTAATATTATAAACGGAACGCTGAGGCGGCGTTCCCTACATTAAAAAAACTGGAGTTGTTATATCTATGTCTTTATGGATAATAAACCTGTTCACTGCTCTGCTGTCGTTCGCGATAGCGGGAATATCGGGCAAATGGCTGGTGCCGTTCCTGCACAGGATCAAGTTCGGTCAGCCTATCAAGACCGAGGACGGTCCCCAGTGGCACGCCAAAAAGCAGGGAACTCCCACAATGGGCGGCTTTATGTTCATCATATCGACGGTGCTCACCGCTATAGGCGGCTACTGGGCGTTCCGCATCAGATATGCGCTTGATACCACAGCTCCCGAGACTCATCACGCCTTCTTCCGACTCCTGAGCGTCATCGTTTTCTCGCTCCTGTTCGGTCTGATAGGCTTCATCGACGACTACACCAAGGTCGCCCGCAAGAACAACGACGGTCTGACTCCGTGGCAGAAGATAGCCATGCAGACACTGTTCGGGCTCGGCTTCCTTTTTATGATTTACAAGTTCGGGGACGGCAGCACCGCTATCGACCTCGGCTTCTGGGTATCGCCTCAGCTCGGCATTTTCTACTACGTGCTGATGATACCCGTCATCATCTACCTCACGAATGCGGTCAACCTCACGGACGGCGTTGACGGGCTCTGCGGCTCGGTGACGTTCGTGGCTATGCTGATTTTTACGATTTGCTGCGCGTTCCTCCGCGAGAATGAGATGTCGTGCTTCACTATGGCGCTCGCGGGCGGCTGTCTCGGCTTCCTTATCTGGAACCTCAACCCCGCTAAGTGCTTCATGGGCGACACGGGCTCGATGTTCCTCGGAGCCGCTGTCACGGGCGTGGGACTGGTGCTCCACAAGCATCTTCTCCTCCTGCTCGTTGCGCTCGTATACATAATCGAGGCGCTGTCGGTAATGATACAGGTGAGCTACTTCAAGCTCACAAAGAAACTGCGCTCCGACCATCAGGGTCAGCGCATCTTCAAAATGACCCCTATTCACCACCACTTCGAGATGAGCGGCTACAGCGAGTACAAGATCGTCATCACATTCTCGCTCGCAGGCATTATCTTCGGAGTGCTCGGCATTGTTACCCTGCTCGTCTGGGGATAACTCCGATAAGGACATAATTCGGGATTCAATTGATATCAAGGACTTCGGGAGGTCGCAATGGCACAGGCAAAGGCAAGAACCAAAAAGAAAAAACGGGGCGGTATCCTGCGGTTCTTCATCGGAGACGGCAGGACGGGCGATATCAGCGTCGCGTTCTTCGCATATGTTATGATACTGCTCGTGGTCGGACTCGTCATGATGGCTTCAGCAAGCTATGCGTGGGCGTACAGCGACTACGGCGACGGTCTCTACTACGCCAAGAAGCAGGCGATGTTCGCGGGAATCGGCTTCGTGGCAATGATTTTCTTCATGAAGATGGACTACCACAACCTCAAGACGATAAAGCTTCCGCTGCTCAAGAACTTCAACATCGCGGGAATTTTCTACGTCGCAGTGGCGGCACTGCTCGTGCTGGTACTGCTCATGGGCAACGACGAGGGCGGCTCCATGGGAGCAAAGCGCTGGATAGATATCGGTCCTATCAACCTCCAGCCGTCGGAGGTCGCAAAGCTGGCGATGATAATCTACTTCGCCTACAGCATGGAGCGCGACGGCAAAAAAATGAACGACTTCAAGACGGGTATCGTCAAATATGCGGTGCTCCTCGGCATATATGTCGGACTTATCGCGCTCGAGAAGCACATCTCGGGCATCATGCTCATCGGCTCGATTGCGATAGCTATGATACTCTGCGGCGGCGCTAACTGGAAGCAGTATGCGGCGCTCGGAACGGCGGCACTGCTCGGCGCATTCGGCTATATCACGTGGCAGTCAAAGATTCCAGGAAGCTACGTTGAGAAGCGTATCGCCTCGTGGAAGGACCCCTTCTCGGACGTCCTCGACGTAGGCTGGCAGACAGCAAACTCCATAATCGCGATAGGCTCGGGCGGACTCTTCGGTCTCGGACTCGGAAACTCCCGCCAGAAATACCTCTACCTCCCCGAGACCAAGAACGACTTCGTTTTCCCGATAGTCTGCGAGGAGATAGGCTTTGTCGGTGCTCTCGCGATAATAATCGTGTTTTTCCTCCTCATAATCGAGGGTTATTCCATAGCGGTGCGCTGTAAGGACCGCTTCGGTATGCTCATCGCGGTCGGCATAACCACGCAGATAGGCATACAGACCGTCCTCAACCTCGCCGTTGTCAGCAACCTCATACCTAATACGGGTATCTCGCTCCCGTTCTTCAGCTACGGAGGTACGGCGCTCGTCATGCAGCTCGTGGAAATGGGCATAATGCTGAATATCTCACAGCACAGGTACTACCCGCCCGAAAAGGAGGAGGTCGTACCCATCCCCGACACCGACGACGGCGGCGGAGACTACAATGAACCCAAAAACGCATAAAGGAGCGGTCATATGAGAGTTCTCATCTCATGCGGAGGCACGGGCGGTCACATAAACCCCGGTCTCGCTATCGCAGATATCATAAAGTCGAAGTACCCCGATACGGAGTTCCTCTTTGCGGGTACTCCCAAGGGCATGGAGGCAAAGCTCGTCCCGCAGGCGGGCTATAAAATGGAGACTATCAAGGTCGCGGGCTTCCAGCGCCGTATCTCTATCGAGAATATCGGCAGGAACGCCAAGGCGGTCGCCTATCTTGCCGCTTCGGGCAGGAGGGCTAAGGCGATAATCGAGGGCTTCAAGCCCGATATCGCCATAGGTACTGGCGGCTATGCGGCCGGTCCCGTCATACGCAAGGCGGCAAGAATGGGCATCCCTACCGCTATCCACGAGCAGAACGCCTATCCCGGTGTCACGAACAGGCTCCTCTCGAAAGAGGTCGACTACGTGATGCTGACCGTCAAGGAAGCACTCGACTTCATGGATAAGAGCAAGTTCGAGTACAGTGTCACGGGACTGCCCGTAAGGAGCAATATCAACACGCTGTCGAAGTCCGAGGCAAGGAAAAAGCTCGGCTTCAATGACGATTTCACGATACTTTCCTTCGGCGGAAGCCTCGGTGCGGGCTGTATCAACGAGACCATGACCGAGACCATTAAGTGGCACGTCGGCAAAAAACTCAGTATCAACCACATCCACGGCTACGGCGGCATGGGCAAGGATACCTTCCCGCAGGCTATGGAAGCGGCAGGCATACCGCTCAAAAGCGACCGTCTGCGCATAACCGAATACATAAACGACATGGACGTCTGCCTCGCGGCGGCTGACCTCGTTATCTGCCGCTCGGGAGCTTCCACTCTCGCGGAGCTCGAGGCGGCGGGCAAGGCTTCGATACTGATACCGTCCCCGATTGTCGCGGGCAACCACCAGTACCACAATGCTATGGTGCTCGGCAAGGCGGGCGCGGCTGTCGTCATCGAGCAGAAGGACGTCACCAACGAGAAGATTATTTCCGAGATTGAGGCTCTGTACAACGACCGCGACCGTGTCGAGGTCATGTCGCAGAGCGCGGCTGACCTCCACCTCAGCGACACGAATGAGCGCATTCTCGCGGTCATCGACAAGCTGATAGCGAAAGGAAAGCAGAAATGAACTACGAAAACAAGGTCGATGTGAACGGCACCAAGCTCAACGTCTACACCGAGGGCGAGGGTGCTGTGACCATAGTTTTCATGGCGGGCAGCGGCGTGACCTGTCCCGTGCTCGAATACAAGCCTGTTTACAGGCGTATGTCCAAGAAGTACCGCATTGCTGTCGTCGAAAAGGCGGGCTACGGCTTCAGTGACGGCACGAGCGAGCCGCGCACTATCGAGAACCTTGTTGCCGCAGACCGCGAAGCTCTCCGCAGGGCAGGTCTCGAGCCGCCCTATGTGCTCGCGGCGCATTCATACTCGGGTTTTGAGGCTGTATACTGGGCGAATACCTATCCCGACGAGGTCAGCGCAGTGCTGAGCATGGATATGGGTGTCCCCGCGCTCGCAGTCGAGCAGTCAAAGGAGATAGGCGAGGAGAAGCGTCTCGCACAGCTTGACAAGTCATACAAGCTCCTGCAAAAGATAGCAAAGGACGGCTTGTTCGCGAAGCTGATAAAAAGCAAGACCGAGAACGTCTCGGGGCTGATGACGGGCAATGAGCTCACCGACGAGGAAAAGCAGGTCTATCGCAGACTTTTCTACAAGAACATCGCTAACCGCGAATATTACGAGGAATCCCGCCTTATGACGGAGAACGCGCGGAAGGCTGCCGATACGGGAGCGCTGAAATGTCCGAGCTGCTTCTTCATCAGCGATATGAAAACGCTCAGCAAGAACCTCAGCTGGCGGAAATTCGGGCAGGACTTCGCCGAGAAATGCGGCGGAGAGGTACATCTCTCCGATAAGGGGCATATGATGTACGCGCTCATTCCCGATGAGATGTCGGAGACATTCGATAAATTCCTACAGGCAAACCTGTGACATAAACGCACCTCGATGCATAATATACACAAAAAGCTGCGAGGTGGTATTATGCAGAAATTCATCATCACGGGAGGAAGCCGTCTCAGCGGCGAGCTGACCCTGCAGGGCAGCAAAAACAGCGCTCTTCCCATTATGGCGGCGGCTCTGCTCGGAGAGGGCGAGTCGGTGCTGCGGAGCTGTCCGACGCTGACGGACGTCTACTCCGCGTCGCGGATACTGAGCTGTCTCGGCTGCAAATGCACTGTTTCCGACGGGACTGCTGTCATAGACCCGAGCGGCGCGTCGGGCTCCGAGATACCCGAGGAGCTCATGCGCGAGATGCGCTCGTCCATTATGTTCATGGGCGCTATCCTCGGCAGGACGGGCGAATGCACGTTCAGCATCCCGGGAGGCTGTGAGCTCGGTCCGCGTCCGATAGATATGCACCTTGCGGCGCTGAGAAGGCTCGGCGCGGATATTTCCGACAGCGGCGGTCGCATCCACTGCCGCATTGCGGGCGGGAGGGCTCACGGAGCCAAGATAAACCTGCCCTTTCCCTCGGTCGGTGCGACCGAGAACATTATCCTCTGCGCGGTCTGCGCGGAGGGCGAAACTATCGTCAACAACGCCGCCCGCGAGCCGGAGATATGCGACCTCTGCTCTTTCCTGCGGAAGCGCGGCGCTGATATACATGGCGACGGCGGAAGCACGGTCGTGATACGCGGGGCGGATAAGCTCTGCGGCTGCGAGCATACCATTATGCCCGACCGTATCGCGGGAGCCACTTACCTCTCCATGGTCGCTGCGGCGGGCGGAGAGATAATACTGAAAAATACCTGTACCGCGGAAATGGAGCCCTTTCTCTCCGTGCTGGAGCAGACGGGCTGCCGCATATTTCCCGCGGAGAACAGGATATACCTCAGAAGCGGCGCGCGGCTCAAGGCTGTCCGCGACAGGATACGCACCATGCCGCACCCCGGATTTCCCACGGACGCGCAGGCTGTCCTCATGGCGGCGCTTGCGACTGCCGACGGAGCCAGCGTTTTTGAGGAGAATATCTTTGACTGCCGATACCGTCACACGGCTGCGCTCAATAAAATGGGCGCGGATATCGAGGTGCTGGGCAAGGTCGCGGTCGTGCGCGGAGTCGCAAGGCTCCACGGCGCGGACGTCGAGGCTACTGACCTTCGGGGCGGAGCGGCAATGGCTGCGGCGGCACTCGCTGCGGAGGGCACTACCTGTCTCAGCGGTATATCGCACATAGACAGGGGATATGAAAAATTTGAGGAGGCTGTCAGCTCGCTCGGCGGAAGGATACGCAGAGTGTGAGCGGCAGGGATCGGTGATAAGATGAACGACGTTGAAAAGACCAATATAGAAAGGAAAAACAGCGGCAAGCGTATGCGCCGCAGAAGGCGAATGATGAGCGTGTATACCGTAGTGGTGATACTGCTCGTGCTGACTGTCGGCGTGACGATGTGCTTCACCTTCCTTTTCAACATTGACGAGATAGTCATCTCGGGCGAGTCCGAGACCTATACCTACATGGAGATAGTGGAGGCTTCGGGCATCCACGCGGGCGACAATCTGCTCAGGCTCGACTACAAGAAGGCGGAGCAGCGTATCCTCGACCAGCTTCTCTACGTCGAGACGGCAAAGGTCGACAGGGACTTCCCCTCCACGCTGAGGATAACCGTAACGCGCTGTATTCCCGCGTATAACGTGCAGTACGACAAGGGCGTGCTCCTCGTCAGCCGCAAGGGAAAGATACTCGCGGACAATAACTTCTACACCGATACGGAGAATCTCCCGATAATCTACGGCTTCGACCCTGCCGACACCGAGGCGGGCAAGCCTCTCCGCTCGAAGAATGAGAACAAGTACGACGCGTTTACTCAGCTGATAAGCCGATTCGACAGGGACGACAACGCGGGTATCGCCACGATAGACCTGACGAACGAGTACGCGATAACCGTCAACTACAGGAACGGCATGATATTCAAAATGGGCAACTGGAGCGATGTGGAGTACAAGCTCGACCTCGCACGCGAAGCCATGAACGACGACAGCGTCAAGGGCAAGAAGGGCTACCTCACGATGATAGGCTCGAATCAGTGCAGCTTCCGCCCGAACGGCGAGCTCGTGGACGAGACTACGGCGGCGATAGTCACCGACGAGAACGGTCTGCCCGTGACTACCACCACGACTACTACGGCTGTTCCCGAGCCCGACCTCGGCTGGCAGGACAACGGCGGCAATAACTGGGTCGATGACGGCGGCGGAAACTGGCAGGAAGGCGGCGCAGGCAATGACTGGCAGGATGACGGCGGCGAGGGCTGGTACGGTGACGATTTCGGCTACGGCGGCTATGAAAACAATGATATCTACGGTAATCAGTGACGAAAACGTGCAAATATAGCCTAAATGATAGTAACTGCGTTGTGCAAGCTGACGAAATTTTAAAAAATTTCGGTATTACTTGCAATAATCAGAATAATATGCTAAAATGATATGTGTATTTATAGGGTGAAATTTACTTAAAAGATACAGATAAATAAAAGTAGGAGGAGTTTCGAAAATGTCAGATTTTAATTATGAAGAGGCAATGGAACCCGATGTAAACATAAAGGTCATAGGCGTCGGCGGCGGCGGCGGAAATGCTGTTAACTGCATGGTCGACTCCGGTGTGAACGACATCGAGTACATCGCTATCAATACTGACGCTAAGGCTCTCAATAAATCCAAGGCGACTACAAGGATACCGATCGGCACTAAGCTCACAAAGGGCAGAGGTGCAGGCAACAAGCCCGAGATCGGTCAGAGAAGCGCTGAGGAGAACAGAGACGAGATCGAAGCACACCTCAAGGGCGCAGATATGATCTTCATCACAGCAGGTATGGGCGGCGGAACTGGTACCGGTGCGGCTCCCGTAGTTGCTAAGATAGCTAAGGAAATGGATATCCTCACAGTCGCTGTCGTTACAAAGCCCTTCCTCTTTGAGAGAGAGCAGAAAATGGCTCAGGCTGAAAAAGGTATCGCAGAGCTCAGAAAATATGTCGATTCCCTCATCGTTATCCCTAACGAGAAGCTCCTCGACGGTAAGCAGCAGCTCACCATGAAGCAGTCCTTCTCGCTCTCGGATGACGTCCTCAAGACAGGTGTCAAGAGCATCTCCGACCTCATCGTTGAGGAAGGCTACATCAACCTCGACTTCGCTGACGTTTCGACCATCATGAGAGGCGCAGGCTACGCTCATATGGCTATCGGTCACGGTTCGGGCAAGGAAAAGGCAAAGGAAGCTGCAAACGCAGTTATCTCCAGCCCGCTGCTTGAGACCTCTATCTCCGGCGCTAAGAGACTCCTTATCAATATCGCTATGTCCGAGGACGTTCTTTCGGCTGACGTTGATGAGGCAACAAAGATGATCACAGATACAGCGGCAGACGGCGTAGAGTTCATCTTCGGTACTGCTTTCAAGGAGGATATGCAGGACGAGATGACTATCACTGTTATCGCAGCCGGCTTCGACGACAGCGATATGCCTGCTGACGAGACTGCTCCCGCTGAGGAGGGCAGTGACCTCGACAATATCATCCAGATAGACAATCCGCTCATCGACGGTCTCGGACTCGGCGGCAACGACCCCAAGCCCGTTTCCTCCAACACGGATTACGACCTCGACGATATCCTCAAGATTCTCGGCAACTAAGAGACTATGCGGCTGCACTGATATGCAGCCGCTTTTTTTTGATTACAAAAGTGTGAATATAGTAAATTGCACTAAAATCAACTAAAATTTTCTACATTTTAATGGTTGAATTGAAATTGCGAATGTGTTATAATTATTACAAGGCGTATTATCCCTTAATTTTATTCCGCACTTGCTGCGGGGAACGGAGTGAACCATGGACGAACCAACCGTATTACGAACCACCAAAATAGGTGGCGGCTTTGTAAAAGAAGATGTACTCACCTACCTCGATGAGCTGAATTCCAAGATATCAGGTCTTGAAACAGAGCTCAAGGAAGCCAAGGAATCAGGTCCTGCCGACCCGCAGGAGCTTCTCAAGTACAAGAATCAGGTGGATAACCTGCAGGAGAAGCTCAACGCTTCGAACAATGCTCTCAGAGCTGCCAAGAAGGAGAACGAAGAGCTCCAGAAAAAGGTAGCCGACAGCGAGAAGATCATCACTCAGCTCAAGGCTGGCGGTGCTGCTCCCGCTGCTGCTCATGCAGGCGGTGCTCAGGCTAACGCTCAGACTCAGGCTGCTCTCGAGGCTGCAAAGCGCGAGATAGATAAGCTCAGAGCCGAGGTCAAGGCTGCAAACGACAGAGCTGCCGCTGCTCCCGTTGGCGGTGTTGCTCCCGCAAACGCTCAGATAACCGCTGCTCTTGAGGCTGCAAAGAAGGAGATCGACTCCCTCAGAGGTCAGCTCAAGACTGCAAACGACAAGCTCGCTGCTGCCGAGAAGGCTGCCGCAGCTGCACCTGCTGACAGCAAGTCTGCTCCCGCAGGCAATCCTGCTGCTGAGGCTGAGCTCATCAAGGCTAAGCAGGAGATAACCAAGCTCACAGCAGACCTCGAGTCCAAGACTTCACAGCTCGAGGCTAAGATAAAGGAAGCATCCGAGGCAGACGGCAAGATCGCAGAGCTCAACAAGGCTAAGGAGAGCGCTGTTGCTGAGGCTGTTGCCAAGAAGGAAGAGCAGATCGCTGACCTCAACAAGGAAATCGCTGAGCTCAAGGCTAATGCAAGCAATCCCGCTGCTATGATGGGTACCCTCTTCGCTGAGGCTCAGAAGACTGTTGATTCACTGAAGAAGCAGGCTGAGGAGGAAGCTAACACAGTCACCAAGGAAGCCAAGGAGAAGGCTGACAAGGTCGTTAGCGAGGCTCAGGCTAACGCTGACAAGACCGTCAAGGAGGCTAACGATAAGGCTGACAAGACCCTCAGAGAGGCTACAGATACGGCTGCAAAGACTATCAAGGACGCTAATGAGACTGCCGAGATGACTGTTGCTAAGGCTAACGCTGCTGCCGAGAAGACTATCAATGACGCTAACGCTCAGGCTAAGTCCACTGTTGAGGACGCTAACAGCAAGGCTGACAAGATAAACGCCATGTCTTCTACTGTACGTCTCATGCTCATCAACGAGATAGAGAGCGTAAATACCAAGTTCGCTGACATCAAGGCTTCTATGAATAAGCTGACAAGTCAGGCTAACGACAGAATGAACGAGGCTCAGTCCATTATCGGCGAGGCTCGCAACTCCATAGAGCCCGAGGATAAGGCTTCCGTTGAGAGAGCTGAGGCTCCGCAGGCTGCATTCGAGGCTGCAAAGGCTCCCTCAGGCGCTGCACCGACATATGACGGTCCCGCTAAGGATTCAAAGGGCTCTGTAGCTGACGAGGCTTTCGCAAGAGTATCGGGCGGCTCGTACAACAACGGCGTGAATAACGGCGGTAATAACAAGCCCGCTCAGAACAATAACCAGAATAACAACCATGCACCCGAACAGAAGGCTGCTCAGAAGAAGAACAACTTCAGCTTTGATATGTCTGAGCTTCTCAAGGCTGCCGAGGAAGAGGCTGCAAAGGAAACTGAATAATCGCAATACTTCGGCGGGTCAGATGTCTGTCCGACCCGCCGAGCATTGTTATGCTGATTTGCGTATATCACCGCAGGAGAACATCGGGTGGAAGAATTGCTGGATAATGATAAAAATGTGTATGACCGCATGACAGACGAGGAGCTCGTCCGCTGTGCCGCAGCCGATAAGCTCGCGTGCGAGGCTTTGCTGCTGCGCTATGCAAAGCTCATCTTTATCAAGGCGGCAATGTGTTCCGCTTCGGAGTCAGACCGCGACGACCTCTGTCAGGAGGGGCTTATGGCTCTGCTGAGAGCTATATCGACCTACGACGAGGACAGAGAGGCAAAGTTCTCTACATATGCGGAGGTATGTATCGTCAACCGTATGCGCACGCTAAGTGCGAGAGCTGCAAAGGCTCCCGCGGTGTGCGAGAGCATCGACGAATTCGGCGAGGATGTGCTGTCCGAGAGCGAGACCCCCGAGAGCATCTACCTCAACAAGGAGTTCTTCTCAGAGCTGCGGCGTGCAGCCGAGACGGAGCTGTCGGGTACGGAGCGCGGAGTCTTCGGTATGGTGATTCGCGGAGCAAGCTACAGAGAAACAGCGGAAAAGCTCGGTATATCCGAGAAATCCGTCGATAACGCCATGCAGAGAGCAAGGCGGAAGATACGTGCGTATCTGAAATAAAAAAAGAGAACTGCCTGCTGCGGCGGCA
The DNA here is from genome assembly GCA_000701945.1 of Anaerotruncus sp. MC2020. Lineage (GTDB taxonomy): Bacteria > Bacillota > Clostridia > Oscillospirales > Ruminococcaceae > Ruminococcus > Ruminococcus flavefaciens_B. The sequence goes on along the minus strand of KL370840.1, from coordinate 1,069,235 downwards.
GCTCAGAATATGGCCGGGTAGCTTAAATCAAGAGCGTTGTTTATCAAAGGTGTCGGTGTGAGCCCGACTCGTGGTCCAAATATTATAAGCGAGGTATTGAAAAAATGTACGAAGACAAGACATTAGTCTGCAAGGATTGTGGAAACGAGTTCGTATTCACAGCAGGCGAACAGGAATTTTACGCAGAGAAAGGTCTCACACACGAGCCCCAGCGCTGCAAGGCTTGCCGTGACGCAAGAAAAAATGCGGGCAGAGCTGAGCGCGTGATGTACACAGGTGTCTGTGCTACCTGCGGCGGCGAGGCTAAGGTGCCCTTCGAGCCCAAGGACGGCAGACCTGTTTATTGCAGCGACTGTTTCGCTAAGCTCAATTCCGAGGACTAATCGAATAGTACAAGCGCGGCGTGTCGGGCTTCGGCACGCCGAAATTTTTGATTTGCGGAGGTTTTTCTATGCTTGATACCAGATTGCAGACCTGCTTCGACCTCGTCGGAGGCGAGGGGACAGTGTGCGACGTCGGCACCGACCATGCCCTGCTCGCGGCAGAGCTCATACGCGCGGGAAAGTGCGGACGCGTCATCGCCTCGGATATCAAGGAGGGACCGCTCGATTCTGCCCGCAAAACCGTTGAAAAGTACGGCATCGCGGACAAGGTGGAACTCGTGCTGTCCGACGGTCTGGCGAATGTGCCGCTTGAGGACGTGAGCGACGTTGTCATCGCGGGAATGGGCGGCGAGACTATCGCGGACATCATCGGCGACTGCAATTGCAGCGATTCCGATAATATCCGCTGGATACTCCAGCCGATGACAAAGGCGGAGCACCTCCGCAAAAAGCTGCACGAGTATAGGCTGCATATCACGGAGGAGCGCGCAGTCGAGGACGGCGACAAGCTCTATGTGGTAATGGTCGCGGAGTACGACCCGAATTTCCGCTCTCTCACGGAGTTTGATGCGCTGTACGGATTCTTTGACGATGATGATGAGCTGGGTAAAAAGTACCGTGTGCATGAGGCGGAACGGCTTGCAAAAATTGCCGAGAGCCTGAAAAATGCAGGTAAAATTGAGGATTCAACTCACTATGCTGCCCTTGCGTATAAGATGAAAAATGGCGTAGATTTGGTGAAAATCAGCGATATTTATGACTATCTGGACAGCCTCTACCCGTTCGCGGCTCAGGAGAAGTGGGACAATTCGGGGCTGCTCGTCGAGAATCAGTCAGGCGAGGCTGATACGGTCGTGCTGTCGCTCGACATTGACAACCGCGTGGTCGATGAGGCTGCCTGCAAGTGGGCTGACCTGATAATCTCGCATCACCCTGTGATTTTCGACCCGCTGCGGAGAATCGAGCGGCACAGTCCTGTTTACGGGCTTGTTGAGTGCGATATTGCGGCGATTTGCGCCCACACGAACCTCGACATTGCTGACGGCGGCACGAACGGCGTGATACTGAAAAAGCTCAGGGAGAAATTCGCCATAACTGCCGAATCAGAGCCTTTTGAGGAGCTCGGCGGCGGTCGGGCGCTCGGATATATCGTTGAGCTTTCGGAGAAGATTGCGGCGGAGGAGTTTGCCGCCGGACTAAAGGAAATTTTCGGCTGCGAGTATATCAGAATGTCAGGCGAAAAGCTGCGGAAAGTCCGTAGAATAGCCGTTTGCTCGGGCTCTGGCGGTTCTATGCTGGAGCTTGCGGTCGAGAAGGGCTGCGACGCTCTCGTCACGGGGGATGTGAAGCATGATGTCTGGATAGAGGCGAATAATAGGCGTTTGGCGCTGTTTGACTGCGGTCACTTCCACACGGAAAATCTTGTGCTGACGGAGCTTCGCCGCGTTCTCGAGGAGAAATTCCCGCAGATTGACGTCGAGATAGCGGAGAGGTCTGTTGACCCGTGCAAGTACGTCTGAGGTGGCGGCTATGAGCGTGCTGATATGTCCCGTATGCGGCGGAATGCTCGAAAATACGGGGAAAAGCTACATCTGCCCGAAGCGCCACAGCTTCGACATCGCGCGGAGCGGCTACGTGAACCTGCTGCTCTCGAAGCACGCGGGCAAGGCTGTCCACGGCGACAACAAGCTCATGGTGCAGGCACGGCGGGACTTCCTCGACAAGGGCTGGTACGCGCCGCTGAGTGAGGCGGTCTGCGAGGAAGCCCTGAAATACGCGAAAAACGGCAGCGTCGTGCTCGACGCGGGCTGCGGCGAGGGCTATTACACCTCCAATCTCAGAGCAAATTTTGACGGGTCGGGTATTGCGGCGAAGATGTACGGCGTGGATATCTCAAAGGTGGCGGCGGAGTATGCTGCCAAGCGCGATAAATCGGTGAGATTTGCCGCTGCGAGCGTGTTTCATCTGCCTGTCGCGAGCGGGAGCTGCGATATGCTCGTCACGATGTTCGCTCCGTACTGCGGCGAGGAGTATGTCCGCGTGCTGAAAAGCGGCGGCGTGATGATAATGGCGATTCCTGCCGAGAATCACCTCTGGGAACTGAAACAGGCTATCTACGACACTCCGTACAAAAATGAGGTCAAGCCCTACGAGCTCGACGGCTTCGAGCACGTATCAGCCCGCCGCGTGGGCTTCACTATGGAGCTTCGCGACAGCACGGATATCCGCAGCCTTTTCTCGATGACTCCGTACTACTACAAGACGGGAAAGACTGAGCAGGAGCGGCTTGAGGCTCTCACGGAGCTGACAACGCAGGCGGATTTTGAAGTTCTGACCTACCGCAAGAAATGAGGAGAAAAATATGAAGATACTGGTCACTGGCGGCACTGTTTTCGCGAGCCGATACACTGCCGAATATTTCGCGGCAAAGGGTCACGAGGTATACGTCCTCAACCGCGGCAGCAAGCCGCAGTCTGCGAATGTATGCCATATACGCGCGGACAGGCACTCCCTCGGCGACGTGCTGAAGCAGTACAGCTTCGACGCCGTGCTCGACGTGACCTCCTACAACGAGGACGACGTCCGAACGCTGAATGAGGCACTCGGTGAGGTTGGCAGCTACATCTTCATCAGCTCGAGCGCGGTCTACCCCGAGACCCTGCCGCAGCCCTTCCGCGAGGACATGGAGTGCGGCGCGAACTCGATTTGGGGCGAATACGGCACGGACAAGCTCGCCGCCGAAAACTGGCTGCGCGAAAACGTCCCGAACGCCTATATACTGCGCCCGCCGTACCTCTGCGGCGCGATGAACAACCTCTATCGCGAGGCATTCGTCTTCGAGTGCGCGGAGGCGGGCAAGCCGTTCTATGTGCCGAAAAACGGGCAGATGCGCCTGCAATTCTGCCACATTGGCGATATGTGCCGCCTCATGGAGCTCCTCCTCGAGCGGCAGCCTGTGCAGCGCATTTTCAACGTCGGCAGCCCCGAGACTGTCACCGTAGAGGAGTGGGTGCGCCTGTGCTACGCCGTTCTCGGCAAAGAGCCCGAGCTCCGCTACGTGAGCGCGGACGTGCCGCAGCGGAGCTATTTCCCGTTCTACGACTACGAGTACGTCCTCGACGTGTCGCGTCAGCTGGCGATAATGTCAGAAACTGCGCCGCTTGCGGGAGCTCTGCGCGAGTCGTATCTGTGGTGGCGCGAGAACCGCGGCCTCATCGTGCACAAGCCGCTGCTCGGCTTCATCGCGGACAACCTCGAAAACGCTGAGGGAACGAAATGGTCACGAGGCAGGAGCTGAAACGCGCTCTGACCGAGCTCGGCGTGGAAAAAGAAATGATACTCGAGGTGCACAGTTCCCTCAGCAGCTTCGGGCAGCTCGAGGGCGGAGCGATGACGGTCATCGACACGCTAAAGGAGCTCGTCACAGACGAGGGCAGCATCTTCATGCCCGCGCTCAGGCTCAGCAGGGAGCTCCCGCTGACCGACCGCGACAGGGAGCTCGGCATAACGGTCAAGATAAAAGTGCTCGACCCCGACGCTCCGACGACGGCAATGGGCGTCATTGCGGACACGTTCAGGCTGCTCCCCGACACCGTCTGCGGGCGCGATACCATAAGCACCGCGGGCTGGGGAAAGCACGCGCGGGAGGCACTGACGGGCGGGCTCGACTACGCGATACATCACGGCGGGAAGGCGCTGCTGCTCGGCGTGGACATCTACAAGCTGACCGCCATGCACTACGTCGAGCCGATAACTCCCGCGGACATCTGCGCGATATCCGCGACAAATGAGGCGATAGACCGCATCTATCCGCCCGACGAGTGGTTCATCGAGGCGGGACACCCTCCCGTGAAGGCGTGGTACACCATTCAGGCTATGGCGTATGAGCGAGGGCTCATCAGGGAGGCTATGATTGGCGATTGCAGGGCGATGTTCTTCGATATCCGGTCGGTCGTGTCGCTGTACGAGAACGCGCTGAAAACTGACCCCTACGGACTCTGGGGGATAAAAAGGTAAAGGATTGATACTATGGCTCTGGACGGAGCATTTCTGTACGCAGTAAAGAACGAATTACAGCCGCTTGTCGGCGGTCGTATCGAGAAGATACACCAGCCCTCGCGCGAGGAGGCTGTCATCTCCATACGCACCCGCTCGGGCAGCAAGAAGCTCTATATATCGGCAAATGCTGGCAGCGCGCGCGTACACGTCACCGAGAAGTCGGTCGACAACCCGCAGACACCGCCCATGTTCTGTATGCTCCTGCGCAAGCGCCTCGGCAGCGGCAAGCTCATCGCGGTGCGGCAGGACGGGCTCGAGCGCATACTCTTCCTCGACTTCGAGTGCGTGAACGAGCTCGGCGACGTAGTGACGGTCACGCTCGCCTGCGAGATAATGGGCAGATGCTCAAACCTCATCGTCATCGACCACGAGGGCAGGGTCATCGACAGTATCAAGCGCGTCGACGAGGAGATGTCCCGCGAGCGAATGGTGCTCCCCGGGATGAGGTATACCCTCCCGCCGCGCGACGACAGGCTCAACTTCCTGACCGCAGAGCCCGACGAGATTGCCGCCCGTCTGCGCGAAGTCCAGCCCGCGGAGCTCTCGAAGGCGCTTATCCGCGTGTTCGAGGGCATTTCGCCCGTGCTCGCCCGTGAGTGGACGTTCTTTGCGGGCAGGGGAGCGGAGCTCCGCAGCGATACCGTCGACGGCGACCAGCTCGACCGCCTGCAATTCGCGATAAAGCGCACCCGCGAGCAGCTCACGCAGGGAGAGTGCTGCTTCTGCGTCGCCTCGGACAAGGACGGTATGCTCAAGGATTTCTCGTTCATTCGCCTCAACCAGTATGGCACTCTCATGCTGACAAAGGAGCTCGGCTCGGCGTCGGAGCTGCTCGACTACTTCTACTACGAGCGCGACCGCGCCGCCCGTACAAAACAGCGCGCAAACGACCTGTTCAAGCTCCTCGTCAACCTCACCGAGCGCACCTCGCGCCGTATCTCCGCCCAGCAGCAGGAGCTCGCCGCGTGCGCCGAAAAGGACAGGTTCAAGCTGTGGGGTGACCTCATCTCCGCCAACATCTACCGCATACAGAAGGGCGACAGCTCCGCGGAGGTAGAGAACTTCTACGAGGAGGGCTGTCCGACCGTGAGCATAGAGCTCGATATCCGCAGGACGCCCGCGCAGAACGCGCAGAGATACTACTCCGAGTACAAGAAGTGCGTGACCGCCGAGGAGAAGCTCGCGGGACAGATAGAAAAGGGCGAGGAGGAGCTCGCCTACCTCGACAGCGTATTCGACGCGCTGACGCGTGCGGAGTCCGAGAACGACATCATTCAGCTCCGCCTCGAGCTCGTTCAGCAGGGCTATATCCGCTCGGGAGGCAGTAAGGCGAAGCCTCCGAAGGCGCTCCCGCCGATAGAGTACAGGTCGTCGGACGGGTACACGATACTCGTCGGGCGCAACAACTGCCAGAATGACCAGCTCACGCTCAAATTCGCGGAAAAGACCGATATATGGCTCCATACGCAGACTATCACGGGCTCGCACGTCATAATCGTGACCGAGGGCGAGACTCCGCCCGACAAGACCATTGAGGAGGCGGCGGTTATCGCCGCAGTCAACAGCAAGGGACGCAATTCCACGCTCGTGCCTGTGGACTACTGCCTTGCGCGGTACGTCAAGAAGCCCTCGGGCGCGAAGCCGGGCAAGGTCATCTTCACCAACTACAAGACCGCCTTCGTCAAGCCCGATACCGAGCTCGAGCAGAGCCTGCGCGTATGAGGCTCGGGGCTGAGTTTTTCGCGCGGGACGTGCTCGACGTCGCGCCCGACCTCGTTGGGAAGGTGCTCGTGCGCAGACTGCCCGACGGTACGGAGCTCCGCGAGCGCATCGCCGAGACCGAGGCTTACCGCGGCGAGGAGGACAAGGGCTGTCATGCCGCAAAGGGGCGCACTCCGCGGACGGAACTGCTCTTCGGCGAGAGCGGCAGGATATATGTCTACCTCTGCTACGGTATGCACTGGCTGATGAACGTGATAACGGGCGATGACGGTCAGCCGCAGGGCGTGCTCCTGCGCGCGGGAGAGGTGCACGACGGTCCCGCAAAGCTGACGAAGTACCTGAAGGTTGACGGGAGCTTCAACGGCGAGCCTGTCGGCGGGAACGAGAGGATTTGGTTCGAGGATGACGGCTTCCGTCCGAGGATAAGGACGGCTCCGCGCGTGGGGATAGACTATGCGGGAGACCACTGGAAAAGCATAGAATGGCGGTTTATCGCAGAAAAGGAGGAGTGACCCGTGAATATCCGCGCTACAGGCTACGGCTCGGTCTATGAGAGCGGCTACAGTTTCCGCCGCGGGACTGAGGCGGGCGTTTTCCTGCTCGTTCACGCGAAGACACGTATCAGCTTCCGCTTCGGCGGCAGAAAAGCCGTCCTCCCCGAGGACACCCTCATCATATACGACGGCACCCGCGAGGTCGAATACGCCGCAGAGGACGACTTCCTCGTCTGCAACTGGGTCGTTTTCGACGCCGAGGGCGACAGCGAGTTCTTCGAGCCGCTTGAGCTCGTATTCAACCTCCCGCTCCGCTTCACGGACACCGACTTCATCGACTCGCTCATGCGCAATATCACTTCCGAGTTCTATTCCATGAACAGCCACAGGCTGAAAATGACCGACGTTATGCTGAAAACGCTGCTGCTAAAGGTGGACGAGCAGTGCCGTCCGCGCGAGATAAGCCAGTCGTCGGCGGTGGAGCCGCACTACAACCTCCTCGTGGAGCTCCGCGAGAAGATATACCGCAACCCGCAGAAAAAGTGGAATGTCGACCTCATGGCGGCGGACGTCAGTATGTCGAGGTCTTACTTCCAGCACGTTTACCGCGAGATATTCGGTGTCTCGTGCATGACCGACGTCATCAACGGCAAAATCGAAAAGGCGAAGGAGATACTCAGCGAGACGAGCTGTACCGTGTCGCAGGTGGCGGCGATGTGCGGCTACGACAACGAGGAGCACTTCATGCGGCAATTCAAGAAGATAGTAGGCGTGACTCCGACGGGGTACAGGAAAAAGAGCTGATGCAATGGGACGGCGTCTCTGGCAGAGCCATTGTTAACCAGCTATAACATTTTTCGATAGGTATTGACAAATCCCTATCAGTGTAGTATAATTAGTTCATACCTTATCAAGAGCGGCGGAGGAAACAGGTCCTGTGAAGCCCGGCAACCTGACATTCAAGGTGCTAAATCCTGCGGTATATACCGAAAGATGAGGAGCAATGAACAAGGTTCAGTACGCGCGTCTTTTTGGACGCGCTTTCTTTTTGGTAAGGCACATTTTTCACTGGAGGTTCAAATCAATGAGTAAGTTTTTCTTCACTTCTGAGTCCGTTACCGAGGGTCACCCCGATAAGATATGCGACCAGATCTCTGACGCTGTCCTCGACGCTATGCTCGAGCAGGACGAGAACTCCCGCGTTGCGTGCGAGACTATCGTAACTACGGGTATGGTGCTCTGCATGGGCGAGATTTCCACTAAGGCAAGGGTCGATATCCCCAAGATAGCGCGTCAGGTCATCACCGAGATAGGCTACGACCGCGCTAAGTACGGCTTCGACGCGCACACCTGCTCGGTGCTCACATCTATCGACGAGCAGTCGCCCGACATCGCTATGGGCGTAAATGAGGCTTTCGAGTACCGCGAGCAGAACAGCGACAATGACGGTCTCTCCAACGGCGCGGGCGACCAGGGTATCATGTTCGGCTTCGCGTGCAATGAGACTCCCGAGCTTATGCCGCTCCCGATTTCACTCGCTCACAAGCTCGCTCTCCGTCTCACTGAGGTGAGAAAGGACGGCACACTGCGCTATCTCCGCCCCGACGGCAAGTCGCAGGTGACTATCGAGTACGACAACGGCAAGCCCGTCCGCGTGGACGCTGTTGTAGTTTCCTCTCAGCACAGCGCTGACGTCTCCCTCGAGCAGGTAAGAAGCGATATCGAGGAGCTCGTTATCCGCGAGGTCATCCCCGCGGATCTCATGGACGAGAATACCAAGATTTTCATCAATCCTACAGGCAGATTCGTTGTCGGCGGTCCTCAGGGCGACAGCGGTCTCACGGGACGCAAGATTATCGTTGATACATATGGCGGCTACTCTCGCCACGGCGGCGGAGCCTTCAGCGGCAAGGACCCGACAAAGGTCGACCGCAGTGCGGCTTACGCGGCTCGCTATATCGCCAAGAACATCGTAGCGGCAGGACTCGCGGACAAGTGCGAGGTACAGCTTTCCTACGCTATCGGCGTAGCTAAGCCGATATCAATTCTCGTTGACACCTTCGGCACTGGCATGGTCGACGAGGAGAAGCTCTCCGAGGCTGTTGCAAAGGTGTTCGACCTCAGACCCGCGGCTATCATCAAGATGCTCGACCTCAAGAAGCCGCAGTACAGACAGCTTGCGGCATACGGTCACATGGGACGCGAGGACCTCGGCGTAGCATGGGAAAAGACCGACAGAGTTGATGCTCTCAAAGCGGCATTACAGTAAAATTAAACGGACGTCTTTAGGGTGCTCCCCCCCTTGACGTCCGTTTTTGCTTTAGGAGTGCATCAGGAGCGCCTTTGGGGCATCATTCCACTGCAAAATCAGAAATTTTTGGGAGAAAAATGCATAAGTTCACAGAAAATTTACTATTTTTGTCAACTTGTAACTGAATTGTAGGTTGAATTTGGTGAGTGATAGTGCTATAATAATAATGGACAGTTCCCGCAGTGTACGTCTTTTGTCTGCGGAACGCATTTTTACATTAAAGTAGGTGAGTGAATGCTCAACGGACGCAAAGTCGTCTCCCTATGTACATCAAGGCTGAACGACATAGATAATATCAGGTTTATCATGCAGCTCAACAAGGAGCTCCAGAAGCTCGATTCGACGCTGTTTATTTATAGTGTCAATACAGACCTCTATTGGAGCGATGACAATATCCGCGCCGAATCTGCGGTGTTCGGTCTCGTTGACTACAGCATAACCGACGTTGTCATCGTTATGTATGAGCGTATCAAGAACAAAACTATCACCGACAAGGTCATCGAAGCCGCCAAGCGTCACAGCGTCCCCGTGATAATGGTCGACGGAGTGCGCGACGACTGCATAAGCATCTGCTTTGACTACAAAAAAGGCTTCGAGGAGATAGTCCGCCACGTAGTCGAGTTTCATGGAGCTAAAAAGCCCCATTTTATGGGCGGATTCAAGGACAATATCTTCTCGGACGAGCGCATGGAGGTCTTCGGGAAGGTCGTCGAGGAAAACGGTATCAAATTCACCAAGGATATGGTCAGCTACGGCAACTTCTGGGCTAAGCCCGCACGTGACGCGACAGAGGAGATACTCAAGCGCGATGAGCTGCCCGACGCTATTATATGCGCGAACGATATCATGGCGATAAACGTCTGCGCGGTGCTGTTCGAGCACGGCATCAAGGTCCCCGAGGACATCATTGTTACGGGCTTTGACGGAATAGACGAGATAAACCTCTGTATCCCGCGCATGACCTCGAGCTACTGCGGCTGTGCGGCGAGTGTTCCGATGATAGTCAAAGTCATTCGCAAGCTGTATGAGAAAGGCATAAAAAAAGGCAAATACTACGTAGAGCCTGAGCTCGTGATAAACAACTCCTGCGGATGCGACCACGTCGACGAGGAGTCCCGCAACGGTATGATGAGGAGCTTCAACGACCGATTCTACCGCTATCAGGACGACCAGATGGTGCTCGCGGCTATCGCCGAGAGTATGCAGAGCTGCACCGATATCGTCGACTGCGCCTGCAAGCTGTTCACCGATACTATCAGGGATATGACCTGTATCATCAACAAGGACTGCATCGACTCCTCGCGCAATTACTTCTCGGGAAGCAGCCGAATGGATTTCGCGGACGAGATGTTCGTCTTCTTCGACAGCGACCTTGCTACCTTCAGGCAGCGCCCCTTCAGCCGCAGAGATATTATCCCCAATCTGGATAAGATAATGGAGAGCGGCGACCCGCTTATCTTCAATGTCTTTTCGTATATGAACGTGCCGCTCGGCTATGTCTGCTTCCACTTTGACGGCTACGATATCGTAGATTTCTGCAAGATACCGCAGATAGTCAACACTATCGGCAGCGGACTCGGCGGCTATGTCAACCTCAAATATCAGCTCTACCTCACCGCCCGCATCGAGAGAATGTACAAGTACGACTCGCTGACGGGTCTGTATAACCGCCTCAGCTTCAATAATGAGTTCGAGCAGCGCAAGCGCGAAATGATGGGCGAGCAGGTGCCGATAACCGTCATTCTCGTCGACCTCGACGGGCTCAAGTACATAAACGACAACTACGGTCACGGCGCGGGAGACAATGCTATCCGCGTGGTGGCAGAGGCGCTGAGGGATTCCGTGCCCGAGAATGCTATCTGTGTGCGCTTCGGCGGTGACGAGATGCTCGCGGTCATCACAGGCGACTGCGTCCCCGAGCAGATAAAGTACGACCTCAACCGCAAGCTGAACCGCTACAACGCAAAGGAGGGCAAGCCCTACCTCATCGCGGCAAGCATGGGTATTTACCGTACGGATTCTACGCAGAATACCGACTTCGAGTTCCTTGTTAAGGAGACCGACGCCGATATGTACGCGGAAAAGCTCGCGAAACGCAGACATATATGATAAGAAGCCATAGATGCCGCTCATCTATGGCTTTTTTTGTTCATCGCAGCGCAGCTATGATTTATCGTGCGTAACATATTTTAACTTACAGCATTATATATCAGTTAATCAGTACTATTTATCATTGAATCCTGTAAACTTTTGGTTTATAATGGAATCATGGGAAATTTGGGGAGCAGAAATGTGCATTGGGCACATTCTCCCCGCTATCATGTGACCGTTCGGGAAAACGGTCTGTCATGGAGGGTATGATAATGAAAAACTCTTTCGCAAAGAGAACAGCCGCGGCGGTTTTCTCCGCGGTGGTGGCTGCTTCCGCAGCTACAGGCACACTTACATCCACGTTCATAACAAACCTCTCTGATACGGCAATGACAGCCGTTGCAGCTGAAAGCAGCGTCAAGGTGCTTTCAGCTGTGGGATATGGCGAGGGTATGTATGCGACGTGGTCATCAGTTTCGGGAGCTTCGGGCTACAACGTTTACGTTGACGGCAAGAAGATTGACTCCATGCTAATCAGACAGTATGCGGGCTACATGAGAGCCGACGCTGTAGGTCTGAAGGCGGGCAGTCACACTATGAAGATAGTCCCCGTGATAAACGGCAATGAGGACGGCTCCAAGGCGGGTCAGACCACTGCCAATGCAACAGCTCACAAGCGCGAGGGCTTCGGCTTCAAGAACGGCACGTCCTCGGGTGCGTACAACGACGATGGCACGCTCAAAAGCAATGCGACTGTCGTATACGTGACCAACGCAAACAAGGACAGCGTTTCGGTCACTCTCCCCGACAAGAAGGGCGCAAATACCACGCTTACTGGCGTTCAGAACATAATAACAGGGCTCAAGAGCAATACCAAGGTCGGTCCTGTTTGCATCCGATTCATCGGCAATATCACCGACCCTGCCACCCTCAACAAGGGCGACCTCTACGTCGACACCGCGACCTGCGGTCTGACTATTGAGGGCATCGGCAGTGACGCTACCTTCAACGGCTTCGGTCTCGTGCTCAAGAACACCTCCAACTGCGAGGTGCGCAACCTCGGCTTCATGAACTGCAACAGCTCGGAGGGTGACGACTGCGGTCTCCAGCAGGGCAACGACCATATCTGGGTGCATAACTGCGACTTCTTCTACGGCGATGCGGGCTCCGATGCCGACCAGGTAAAGGGCGACGGCGCTCTCGATACCAAGAAGTCGACCTACGTTACCCACTCCTTCAACCACTTCTGGGACAACGGCAAGTGCAACTTACAGGGTATGAAGGACGAGACTACGAGCAACTACATCACCTACCACCACAACTGGTACGACCACTCCGATTCGCGCCACCCGCGTATCAGAACTTGCTCGGTACACTGCTACAACAACTACTTCGACGGCAACGCCAAGTACGGCGTCGGCGTCACGATGACGGCGTCATGCTTCGTCGAGAACAACTACTTCCGTAACTGCAAGTACCCCATGCTCAGCTCTATGCAGGGCTCCGACGTGGCTACGGGCGGCACGTTCTCGAGTGAGGACGGCGGTATCATCAAGGCTTTCGGCAACGTCATCAGCGGTCAGAAGTCCTATGTCACATATCAGCAGAACGGCTCTGACTTCGACGCGTATCAGGCGTTCTCACGCAATGAGAAGGTGCCCTCGGGCGTAAAGACCAAGCAGGGCGGCACCACCTACAACAACTTCGATACCGACTCTAACATAATGTACGCCTACACTCCCGACAGCGCTGACAGCGTTCCCGCTATCGTTACGGCGGGCGCGGGACGTGTGGACGGCGGCGACTTCAAGTGGAAGTTCGACAACTCTGCAGACGACGAGAGCTATGCTGTGAATACTGCCCTCAAGAGCGCACTCGTCAGCTACAAGGACAAGATAACCGCTATCGGAAGCGGTTTCAAGGAGGATAACACTCCCGCTCCCGCTGTTACTACGACTCAGTATCAGCCGCCTGTCACCACCACCCAGACGACGGTTGTTACCGATATACAGACCACCGCTGCGACAACTGCGTCGCAGGGGACGGTCACCCCTCCCGCGAGCAACGGAAAGTACCCGTTCTCGGGCGCGAACGTCATCTACGCTTCGCCTAACGGCGGCGGAGACGGCAAGTCCTACAGCTCGCCTACAGACATACTCACTGCGATAAAGAATGTGCCGGCAGGAGGTTTCATCTACCTCCTCGAGGGCACGTATAAATACACGAGCACTATCCTCATCGAGGAGGCTAATGCGGGCGCGCAGGGTCAGTACAAGACCGTTGCCGCTTATCCCGGCGCAAAGGTAAGGTTCGACTTCACGGGGCAGGCTGTGGACGCCTCCGCACGCGGATTCGTCCTCGACGGAAGCTACTGGCACTTCTACGGCTTCACAATTGCGAATGCGGGCGATAACGGTATGCTCCTCTCGGGAGACAACAACATCATCGAGAATATGGTGTTCGAGAACAATCAGGACACAGGCTTGCAGATATCGCGCCTCAACGGCTCATATAACAGCATTGCCCAGTGGCCTACAAATAACCTCGTCAAGAACTGCACCTCGCGCAACAACTGCGACACCGCAACTATGGAGAACGCCGACGGCTTCGCGGCGAAGCTCACCTGCGGAGAGGGCAACGTGTTCGACGGCTGTATCGCGTACAATAACTCCGACGACGGCTGGGACCTCTACGCCAAGGAGGCTACAGGTCCTATCGGCGTGGTGACTATCAAGAACTGCATTGCCTTCCGCAACGGCTTCACCGAGGACGGCAAGGGCTACGGCGACTGCGACGGCAACGGCTTCAAGCTCGGCGGCGGCGGAGTCGGCACGCGCCACAAGGTCGAGAACTGTCTCGCCTTCGAGAACCTTAACTGCGGCTTCACCGACAACAATAACCCGCTCTTCGGCGAGATGACGGGCTGTACTGCATATAACAACGGCGTAGGCGGCAAGGGCAAGGCTAACTACATGGTCTACAGAAACGCCGCAGACGCAAATATACAGAACATCGTCACCTACTACAATACGGGAAAGGTCTCCAAGACCAATGCCGCGGGCATCAAGCTCACGAATGACAAGTTCAAAGGTGTTGTCAAGAACGCGCTCTACTATAACTCCAAGTATTACTACAGCGCAGGCGCTTTCAATGCGGACGGCAGTCAGCCCAAGGTCGGCAACGTGGTAACTCCCACCGATAACGACTTCATCACGCTGAACGTTCCAGCTATGGGTACGGACTTCCATACCGCGTGGAGAAACGCTGACGGCTCTCCCAAGCCCGCAGGCTTTGCCGAGACAAACGGCACATACAAGGCGCTCGGCTACCATATGGCTTCGGGTGTTGCGCAGACTTCCGCTCCCGTGGTATATTCGGACAGCGCACCTGCTGTGGAGACAACGACCACGACGGAGACTACGACTACTACCACTACAACTACAACCACCACAACAACAGTCACCGAGACGACAACGACTTCGAGCGAGACTACTACAGTCACCGAGACGACGACTACGGCTGCCGATACCACAACGGTTGCTGCTGAGAGGCTCCTCGGCGACGCTAACCTCGACAAGAAGGTGTCCGTAGCGGACGCGGTAGCGATACTCCAGTTCTTGGCGAACAAGGATAAGTTCCCGCTCACAGCCGAGGCTGTCGACAACGCTGACGTATATGCACGCGGCGACGGCGTAACCGCGAGGGACGCGCTCTCTATCCAGAAGCTCGACGCAGGCGTTATAACGTCACTGCCCGAGGCATAAAAGCGGTTCAGTACTGCTGATGTCGGAAAAACTTCTTAGCCAGCAACATTCCCCAAGGAATATAATGATAAGGAAAGAAGGACTCCTCGGAGTCCTTCTTTTCTTGTATGACGGCGCGTGAACGGCTGCCGTTATTGCAGCCCTTTATCTGCCCCTATTTTATGATTGAAAACGCTTGTTTCAGGTTCGATACGGGTATCAGCTCGATGTCGTAGCTGTCCTTGTCCAGCGCGGACATACACTGCTTCGGTATCACGACCCGCTTGAAGCCCATTCGCTCGGCTTCGCGGATACGCTGCGAGGCGTGCGGCACGGAGCGTATCTCCCCGCCGAGACCTATCTCGCCGAATGCGACGAGCTCCTCGTCGATGAGCTTGTCCATTATGCCCGAGTACAGCGCCATTGCCACTGACAGGTCGGCTGCGGGCTCGTCGAGACGGAAGCCGCCGACGATGTTGAGGTATACGTCGAGGCTTCCCATGAATATGCCGAGGCGCTTCTCCAGCACCGCGATGATTATGCTCAGCCTGTTGAAGTCGAAGCCCGTTGCCATTCGCCTCGGAGCGGAATAGCTCGTCTTTGCGGCGAGAGCCTGTACCTCCGCGAGAATGGGGCGGCTGCCCTCCATGACGCAGGATACGCACGTGCCCGAGACATTGAGCGGTCTGCCTGAGAGCAGCATCTGCGACGGGTTAGCCACCTCCGCGAGCCCCTTGTCGAGCATCTCGAACACGCCTATCTCGTTCGTCGAGCCGAAGCGGTTCTTCACGGCACGCAGCAGGCGGTAGCTTTGATGCCGCTCGCCCTCGAAGTAGAGGACGGCGTCGACGATGTGCTCCATGACCTTAGGACCTGCGATAGCGCCGTCCTTGTTGATGTGTCCGACGATGATGACGGGTATCTCCTGCGATTTCGCCGTCCGCATGAAGAGGTTGGTGCACTCGCGCACCTGCGTGAGGCTGCCGGGACTGGACGAGATGCGGCTGATGCTCATGGTCTGTATCGAGTCGATGATGACGATGTCGATGTTGCTGCCCGCTATCGTTGCTGCTATCGCCTCCGCGTCGTTTGCGGTGAGGAGGTAGAGGTTCTCGGTGTCGACCCCGAGCCGCTTTGCACGCAGCTTTATCTGCCGCGCCGACTCCTCGCCCGATACGTACAGGACGGAGTGCTCCTCGCCGAGAAACTGGCATATTTGCAGCAGCAGCGTGCTCTTGCCGATGCCCGGCTCTCCGCCGAGCAGTACCAGAGAGCCCTTGACAAGTCCGCCGCCGAGCACGCGGTTGAGCTCGCCAATGCCAGTATCATAGCGGACGTCGCTGTCCGCGCCTATGTCTGCGAGCTCGAGGATATCGTCGTACAGGTCGTGGACGTTCGCGAGGGACGTGCCTCCGCCAGCGGGAGAGGCGTCCGCTATCTCCTCCTCGAAGCTGTTCCATGCGCCGCAGGACGGGCATTTGCCGTTCCACTTCGAGCTCTCGTACCCGCACTGATTGCAGGTGTAAACGTATTTCGACTTAGCCATAGCTCATACCAGTGAGGCGTCGATGCCAGTGCTTGTGAGAGCAAAGCGCCTGCCTGTCTCCATAATGCTGCCCGAGCTCTTGTACTTGTCAGCGGTGAACTGGCTGTCTGCGAGGCTCCAGTAGGTCATGCCCGTCTCGGTCTCGCAGTAGAATACGAGGCTGCCGATGTCGAAGAGGAGCCTGCCGTGTCTGCCGTACTCGCCCTCGAGCTGCTCGATGTCATTGCCGCTGAAGTAGTATATCGTGCAGGCGGAGTCTGTCGCGGAGCCCGATGATACGATTATCTCGGGCACGTCGTCGCCGTTGAGGTCGCAGAGCTCGAACGCCGCGTCCCTGTTGTCCTCGCCCATAGCGTCGGCTATCTCGAGAAGCTTCTTCCTGCATACCGCCTTGCGCTTCGAGCCGAGCACAGCCCCCCAGCTCTCGGCGCGGCGTATAGCGTAGTTCTGCGAATCGTCGCCGAAGGTGTACTTCCTGCCGAGGTGCATGGTCAGCGTGTCGACGTAGGGAGCGAGCTCCGCCTCGTACTCGGTCAGCAGCACGTCTGCGCCGTTTATCTCATGCTTTATGGTCACGCCCGAGGATGCGGACTCGGAGTTGTCGCTGTATACGAGGAAGTCGGTGAGCTCGCCCTCCGCATACTGGCGGAACTTGCCGAGGAGGAAGCCGTCGCCGTGGTACTCCTCGCGCGTGAGCCCGAACTCGGGGAGATAGTCAAATGTGCCGTCAAATCCAGCAGTTCCGAGCTCCGAGAGCGTGCCGCCCGAGTAGGTGAATATCTCGCAGACAGCCTGCTTGTCGGTGCTCTCCGAGATGATGAGCTCGGGGTTGCCGTCGCCTGTGATGTCGAAGAGGTCGAAGGCGGAGTCGGGCGTGAATTTGTCCGAGCTCTTGAACTCCGCGAGCTTGCTCTCAAATGACTTCTGCCACTCGAAGGAGATGCTCTCGGGCGAGATGACCTGCTCGACCGAGTCGGAGTCCGACTGGGACGATGACGTCTTTGTATCGGAGCAGCCGACAGCTGCCGCAGATGCGGTGAATACGGCTGCGAGTAATAATGCTTTCAGTGTTTTCAACGTTAAGACCTCCGATTTTTGTTCTGTATGTCTGTTCGAGCGTAAAGCTCCATAATATTATATTGTAGCATATTCGTATGTGAGTGTCAATCGTTCGGGCGTTCGCGGCGGCTCATCGACTGACGAAATTATTCGCACGCCGAGCCGCTTTTTTGTTCTGATTTTACCCATTTCCCCGTAGAATTATACAAAGGAGGCTGTGATAATGAACGAGACGTATATAATCCCGACGGTCACCGACGACCGTCCCGCCGTCCCCGCGGAGGACGATACCGCGCAGCTTGCGGAGGAGAGCTCCCGCAGGCGGCGCGAGGGCGGAGCTGACGACATTCTCGCTATGCAGGCGGCGGTGTGTATGATGATAGCCGCCGCACTCATCATCACGAATATATTCCGTCCCGACATATCGGGCGAGCTGTTCTCGCGGCTGCGCGAACTCACGGAGAGCTCGCGCGAGCTCTTCCCGAACCCGCTTGAGCTCCTGATACGGCTGTTTGACAAATGAGCAGGGTCAGGGTAGGCTTCTCCTTCCTGCTGTTCAACGGGCTGCTCTTCCTCTTCTGCGGCGGGAAGATGATATTCTCATTCTACTCGGTCTGTCTGCTGCACGAGCTCGGACACCTCGCCGCGCTCCGTCTGACGGGAGGGGAGCTCCGCCGCGCCGAGCTCAGCTTCTTCGGTATCAGAATGGTCGCTGCTCCCGCGGCTGATATCGGCAGGGGAGCGGTCGTCCTGTTGAGCGGTCCCACAGCGAATCTGCTGCTGTATGCGGTGCTGACGGCGCTGGGCTGCGGCGGGATAACGGCTCGGCTGAGCCTTGCGGCGGGCGTGTTCAACCTCCTGCCGTTCAGCGGACTTGACGGCGGGACTCTGCTCGATATGCTCGCGGAGGGCAGACCCTGCGAGCGGCAGCTGAGAACCTGTCTCACGGTCGTGAGAGCGGCTCTTGCGGTCGGATTGGCGGCTCTTGCGGTCGCTGGTATCGCTAAAACATAATAGTTTTGCTGTAAAAGTTCACATTTTGCAGCAGTTGACATTTCAAACCGTGTGTGATAAAATTAACTTGAATCGTGCAGCCTGTCGGCTGACTGAGAAAAACAGGAGGAAAACAAAATGGAAATAGTATCGGAGCTTTTACTCGCTGTCCCCGCAACAGGTGACAACTTCCCCGCGCAGAAGCTGCTCATCGTGGGCGGTATCGCGTTGGCGATAGCGGCTGTGACCGTTGTTGCGGCGATGTTCAGAAAAAAAGATGATGACGACGAGGAATAATTCGTAATTGAAAATAATGGACTTGCGCCTCCGCATATGATGTTGCGGAGGTGTTTTTCTATGCTTTGCAGTCTGGAGGAGCTGCGCTCGAAGGAGGTCATCGACCTCGGCACGGGCGAGCGGCTCGGCTATATCGACGATATCCGCTTCGATACGGACACGTCGGAGGTCGCGGCACTGGTCATATACGGCAGAAGCAGGCTGTTCGGACTGCTCCCGAGCGGCGAGGACCTTGAGATACCTTGCTCGGCGATTGAGGTCGTCGGCACCGAGACCATACTCGTGAGATGTACGGATTTGACATATCATACAAATATCCGCAGAAACAGGCTTAAAAGTTTGTTTGATTAATTTTCGCCGAGCCCTTGCGGAAAAATAAGGAATGTGGTATAATATTAAAGCAATTCGCACGCACGCGCTTTTGCGGGTTGGTGCGGCAGTTCTGCCGTTGCCCGTAAGTCAAGCCATGCGGAGGATTAATAATAACCAATTTTTAAGGAGGACTACACAATGTCAGTAGTTTCAATGAAGCAGCTCCTTGAGGCTGGCGTTCACTTCGGACACCAGACAAGACGCTGGAACCCCAAAATGGCACCGTACATCTTCACAGAGAGAAACGGTATCTACATCATCGACCTTCAGAAGACAGTCAAGAAGCTCGAGGAGGCTTACCTCTTCGTTCGCGACCTTTCCGCAGAGGGCGGCGAGGTGCTCTTCGTAGGTACTAAGAAGCAGGCTGGAGATTCCGTTAAGGAAGAGGCTACACGTGCAGGCGCACACTTCGTAAATGCTCGTTGGCTCGGCGGTATGCTCACAAACTTCAAGACAATCCAGACACGTATAAAGAGACTTGAGCAGCTCCACACTATGGAAGAGGACGGCACTTTCAACCTCCTCCCCAAGAAGGAAGTTGTTAAGCTCAACCTTGAGATAGAGAAGCTCGAGAAGTTCCTCGGCGGTATCAAGACAATGAAGAAGCTCCCCGCAGCACTCTTCATCGTTGACCCCCGCAAGGAGAAGATAGCTGTTGCTGAGGCTAAGAAGCTCGGTATCCCGATAGTTGCTATCGTTGATACAAACTGCGACCCCGATGAGGTCGACTACGTTATCCCCGGCAATGATGACGCTATCCGTGCAGTAAAGCTCATCGCCGGCACTATCGCTAACGCTATCATCGAGGGCAGACAGGGCGGCGACGCTGCTGAGGCTGAGGCTCCCGCTGAGGAAGCTGCTGCTGAGGACGCAGAATAAAAAATAATTATGTGTAGGGGCGGATATCATCCGCCCGCACATTAAAGCAAGCATTGATTAGGGCGGATAATATCCGCCCCTACTTGAATAAACGAATTTTAAATATAACAGGAGGTATTCACAATGGGTAAGGTATCCGTTGCAGAGATCAAAGAACTTATGAAGTCCACAGGCGTCGGCATGATGGACTGCAAGAAGGCTCTCGAAGAGAACGACGGCGATATGGACAAGGCTATCGAGTTCCTCAGAGAGAAAGGTCTTGCTACACAGGCTAAGAAGAGCGGCAGAGCTGCTGCAGAGGGCGTTGTTGCTGCCGTAGTCAAGGGCGAGACAGGCGTGCTCCTCGAGGTAAACACTGAGACAGACTTCGCTGCTAACACCGACGATATCAGAAACTTCGTTGCTAACGTTGCAAATACTATCATCGAGAAGAACCCCGCTGACGTTGAGGCTCTCAAGGAAATGCCCATCAGCGGCGGCAACGGCACTGTAGGCGAGGCTCTCACAGAGCTCGCTGGCATGAAGATCCGTGAGAACATCGTTATCCGCCGCTTCGTTAGACTCGAGGGCAAGCTTGCTTCCTATATCCACAACGGCGGCAGCATCGGCGTTCTCGTAAGAATGGACACTGACCTCGCTGCTGACGCTGTAGCTCCTATCGGTAAGGACGTAGCTATGCAGTCTGCAGCTCTCAACGCTCCCTACCTCAACCGCGAGCAGGTTCCTGCTGAGGTTCTCGAGAAGGAGAAGGAGATCATGATGGCTCAGATGGCTGAGGATCCCAAGATGGCTTCCAAGCCCGAGCAGGTTCGCGCTAAGATCGTTGAGGGTAAGATAGGCAAGTACTACACTGAGAACTGCCTCCTCGAGCAGGCTTTCGTAAAGGACGACAAGCTCTCCGTAAAGGGATATGTTGACGCAGAGGCTAAGAAGCTCGGCGGCTCTATCAAGGTTACTGACGTTATCCGCTATGAGCGCGGCGAGGGTATCGAGAAGAAGGAAGATAACCTTGCTGACGAAGTTGCTAACATGATAAAGAAGTAATTTCTGATTCATAATGATTACGGCTCCCGTTTCGGGAGCCGTTTTTTGTAGGGGAGACGTTCCGTCGCCCGCGTATGCCATTCGTATATTTGCGGGACGTCGAGGACGCCGTCCCCTGCATTCACTCTCAATGAAAAAGGCGGACAGTGTCCGCCTTTTCGTATTATTACCAAACCTTGTAATCGGGATTGCCGACCTTGTATGCCGTACCTGGTACGTAAAGGTCCTTCGGCTCGTGTCCTGCTTCCTTAGCCTTGCGGAGCTCGCGGAACGCAACGCTGTTGAATACGATGCGCTGAACGTCTTCCTGCGGCGGGCGGGTGTTGAGGTACTCGAGGATAGTCTGCTGTATGTAGAAGTACGAGCGGAGCTGTGTCTTGCGGAACTCGAGGCGGTTGCCGCCCTCGTCGCTGTTGGGGTCGCCCGTGAGAAGGAAGAGGCTGTCGCCCTCCTCATAGCCGAGTGTGAGCTTTGCGAATATCTCGGGAATGAATATCCTTATCTCAGTAGCCATATCCTTGTTGCCCGTGAACTCGTCGAGCTCCTTGCAGAACGCCTGATACTCCTCGGGATTGCTTATCTTTACCATTTTCTCAAGCGCGAAGTTAGCCGCATTTACGACATCCTCCTTCTTGAAGGGGCACTCGTCGTCTGCGCGGTTTACGAAGATTGCAAACTGCTTCTCACATCTGAACGAGTCGGTCTTCTCCCACGAGTCAACATACTCCTTGAGCGGCTTTGCGAGCTCATTGCATACGGAGCCGTTCACGCGAGCCTCAATTATCTGTCTGTCGCCCTGCTTTGCAAGGAATATCCTTATCCAGTAATACTTCTTGGAGCCGAGGTACTTGGGCACCTCGTTGCCGATGATACCCACGAGCATTGTGGGCTCCTTCTGCTGTTCTGCGCCGATACGCACGATAGAGTGCGCGTACATATCGAAGTCGTAGTGCTGACCGAGGAAGGTCACGGGGATATGAATGGGGTTCTTCTTGGTCATGGACTGGTCAATGGGGTGCCAGAGTCCGCCGTAGAATATCTCCGCAGCCATGTTGACAACGTCCTGCTCTGTGGGACCGTGAGCGTCGATGGGGTCGATGATAGGCTCGTCGAAGCTGTCGTTCGATACGAGGAAGAGGAACTGTACGCTCTTGACGTTCTCGCGCTCCTCTATCCTGCCTATCTTGACGTCGATAGTCATACCTCTCGGCATGATGATACAGCCGTCATAGAGAGTGCCGTTGAGCTTGGCATTGAGTGCCTCGAGGGCTGCTGTCTGGTAGTCGAAGCCCTGTGTTGCGGAGGCTGCTGCCGCCTCCTCGTTTTCCTTGTTTTTCTTCTTGAATAAAGCCACTGTTATCATTCTCCTTATATTATGGTTGATGTTTTCATATTCTCACAGACCGACGGTCTGAAATATGCTTTGGGGTTTACTTGGCGAACTGAGCCGCAGCCCAGCCCTCCTTGACGTTCACTCCGAGGCGCGTGAAGCCGCACTCTTCTATAGCGGAAAGCACCTCCTCCATTCGCTCCTCGATGATGCCCGAAACGATGAGGTATCCGCCGTCCCTGAGATAGCGCTTGAAGTAGTCCTTCATCGCGATGAGCACGTCCGCGACTATATTCGCGGTGATTATGTCGTACTGACCGTCTATCTCGGCGGCGAGCTTCTCGTCCGAGAGGATATTGCCGAAGTAGGTCTTGTAGTCCTCGGCGGGGATATGGTTCTTTATCGCGTTCTCTTTGGCGGTCGCGGCGGCGTTCTCGTCGATGTCGACTGCTACAGCGTTTTCCGCTCCGAGGAGTATCGCCGCTATTGAGAGTATGCCGCTTCCGCAGCCGAGGTCGAGTATCCTGTCGCCCTCCTTGACGCAGCCCTCGAGTATCTCGAGGCAGAGGCGCGTTGTGTGGTGCTGACCCGTTCCGAAGCTCGAAGCGGGGTCTATCTCAAGGATAATGCGCTCGCCCGCGTCGTCGTACTCCTCCCACGAGGGCTTGATGACGAGCGTATCGCCGACCTTGAGCGGCTTGAAGTACTGCTTCCAGTTGTTCGCCCAGTCCTCCTCGTGGATACTCGCGAGCTCAGCCTCGAGGCGTCCGTAGGCTCCCTCGGTATCGGAGCTTTTCATCTCCGCGAGCATCGCCCTCACCGAGTTGAGCATATCCGCTCCCTGGTCGTTGCAGGGGAGATATACCGTGATGCAGGTCTCGCAGTCGGCGAGCCCCATGAGGTCGTCGTCGATGTAGTCCCACTGACCGTTCTTGTTCTCGAGGAACTCCTTGAAATCCTCGGAGTCCTTGATGACGAAGCCCTTGATACCGATATCTGTGAGCTTCGAGCACAGGAGCTCGATACCGTCAGCGGTGGTGTATATGTTGACTTCTGTCCATTCCATTCGTGGAAATTCCTCCTTAATACTGTATAGCCGCGAGCAGAGCGATGAGGTCTGCGTCGTCGACTGTTCCGTCTGAGTTCATATCGGCAGCCGTGCGCTCGGCGGAGGTGAGCACGGATATTCCCTCGGGAAGCTCTTTCTTCCTTCTGAGGAATGCGCTCAGTGCCGCGAGGTCGTACTTGTCAGCGCTGCCGTCGCCGTTGATGTCGCCCTTTTCGCGGACAGCCGCATCGTCGCTGACCTTCGTCATCTTCGAGACGTCAGCCCAGCCCGTGAAGCTGTCAGACTCGATACGTCCGAGCTTTCCGCGGCATTCGGTCACGCTGACGGACTCGCCGCTGCACAGGGACATTATCTGCTCGCTGCCGTCCTCGGAGCTGTAGACCGCTGTCTTCCCGCTGCTCCGCAGGTAGTACTCGCCGACGGGCTGCGATACTGTCAGCGTGAGCGATGTATTGCCGTAGGCGTAGGGCGTATTGGTGTAGATATCGAGCTCATAGTCGCCCGCGTAGTTCGGGTCGAAGATGTAGGACGAGAAGCTGACATCCTCAGCCTCCGTCAGCAGTACGGGCTCCTCCTCCCACTCGTTGCCGAGCATATCCTTGCCGCTGCGCTTTATCGTGCAGCCGCTGAGGTCGAGTTCCTCACCGAAGGCGTACATCGTCTTGGGAGGCGTAACTACCTCGATGTTGACATAGGGCTCGAACTGCTCGGGCGGAATGTAGTCGGTCTCGGGTGAGTTTGCGCCCTTCAGCGCCCAGTATTCACCCTGCAAGCCGTCGGGGTAGACCTCATAGAGCAGGGGATTGGTGTTTGCGGGGTCGGACATATATATTTCCTCGCCGTCCACTCCGCGTATGTATACCCAGTGCCAGCCGCCGTATGCGGTGTTGACGCGGGCGATTATGTACCAGCCCTGCGCGAGCAGAGCCTGTACCTCCGCAGCTACCTTTGCCTTGTCGGGAACGAGCTTTTTGACCTCCTCGCCTTCATCGTTGAGCTCGGTGGTCTCTATCTTGGACTCGACGCTTTTGAGGTTGGTGTCATAGCCCCATTTGACCTTGGGGACGAGCTTCTGTATGTCGAGCCAGCTCTTGATGTAGCCGCCCGAGCCGAAGCCGCCGATGCTCGTATAGCCCTTTGCGAGCACGCCTGGGTTGAATTCCTCGGGCTTGCTGATGCCGAGATTCTTCATTGCGGCATCGTCGAGCGAGCCCGAATCCATTATCATTATCGACAGAGCCGTTATCAGACAGCCCGAGCTCCTTATCGTCGTGGAGTCCATAGGTGTAGAGCTCCAGCGCTCGTCGAGCTGGCTCCAGGTGAGGTATTCCTCCTGCTTGTAGGCAGCCTGCGACGGCAGCGCAGCAGTGAGCGTGCTCACTGCCATGACCGCGGCAGCCGCTGTCCCTATGAGCCTTTTAGCTATTTTTCCATGCATTTTTCAATTACCTCCCTGCGGAGCTTTTTTCAGCTTTCGTTTTTTCTTCCTGCTCTCCTTCAGAGCGTCATATGCTGTGATGTAGTCAGCCATAGCTCTGTCCCTGTCGGCTTCCGTCATGGGGATACCGCCGTAGGACATCTTGCTGAACAGTTCCTCGGCAGCCGATATATCCGCTCCCGACTCAGCCGCTATCAGCTCGGAAGCCTCGCCTGCGGTGTTGGTCGCGGGGATGCCGTAGAGCCTGCACAGACGGTGCATTATCGCTGCCACAGCCTTATCGGGCTCGCGTCTCCTGTTGATGAAGATGAACAGCTTGTGGGTAAGGTAGGGCATCACCACGAGCAGGAGCAGCATCGCTGTTGCTATCGCCAGCATGACAAAGCCCGCTTTTTTCAGCATATCGGTCGTTGTGGACTTCTTCTCTTTTTGGGCGTCGGTGTTCGAGAGATTCGACATAGTGGGCTCGAAGGTCATCCAGCCGTAGCCCTTGATATAGAGCTCGGGGAAGGCGTGACCGTCGTTAGCCGATACGCTGTAGGAAGGCTCCTTGGCGCCCGCTATCTCATTCTGCATGAGGTAGCCCTCGCAGTAGCGCGCGGGTATGCCTGCTGCACGCGAGAGCATGACCATAGCGGTCGCGTACTCGACGCACACGCCCGTCTTGGTGCGGAAGAGGAAGTCGTGGACATTCTCGCCCTGTGCCTTCTGGTAGTCAAGGTCGTATTTGAAGCCGTTGGTGACGAAGTACCACTCGATCTCCTTGGCTTTGTCGTACTCGGTATCGCAGCCCTCGGTTATCGTCTGAGCGAGGTCATAGATGTCCTTGTCGCTGCCGTAGTCAAGCAGATTTTCGGTGTAGGAATCATAGAACTCATCGTTCACGTTAAGGACGGCGAGGTAATGCGCTGTCTCCTCGTCAGGACGCCACACATCGAGGACGTCATAAGCATCACTGAGCATAGCGGCGTAGTCTTCCCTGTCAGCGAGCAACTGCACGAGAGCCTTGTTCTCCTTGTTTTCGAGAGCTCCCGACGGGATATAGTTGAAGGAGAACGAATCATCTATGTAGTATTTTGTATCTGTGGTGAATACTGTTCCCGCCCGGCTGAGCACGATCTTGCCGTTGAAGTTTGTATCCGTAAGAGCTGTTGCTCCCTGCGGAACAGGAACTGTATCTGCTCCGTTTACGACGCCGTAGCGTGCGGTGATGGCTGCCTTTTTCTTTTCGGGATATTCGAGCTTTTTGCCCGCATAGGACGTCAGCCCGTACTTCGCTGCGAAGCCGCTGTCCTTCGCGGCTGCGAACAGGACTGCGTCCGCGACCTCGCCGTTGAAGTCGATATCGAAGGTCGGCTCGGTGAAGGTGCGGTAGTAGGTGTCGATATCGCTTGTTTTCCACTCGTCGCGTTCAAAGCTGTAATTGCTGAACGTTGCAGTTTTCAGCCTCATGGGCATATCGGCTTCTACGACGTAGTGTATAATGTTGCTCTGCTTTCCGCGGAACTGTTCGCCCGTGGAGGTATCACGGAATACGTCGAGCATCTGGTTCAGACGGTCGGTGAACGCGTCAGCGTTGATGAGCGATTCGAGTATGGTACGGTCTTCATGGACGACGGGCTTCGGAAAAAGCGTCGAGAGCATCGCGAACAGCATCGCGAACACTGCCACCGACTTCCACGCCTCGCCCTTGTTGACCAGTATCTCCTTCTCGGATTCGCGGAGCTGTCTGAATGCCGCCATCATCAGCACATATCCCACCGCGAGGGCGATGATATAGCCGATAGGCATTTTCTCATATTCCTTGCCGTATATGGTGAAGGGAATGATGAATATCAGGAAATTCATGAATATCCTGTACTGCACCCGCGTGAAGTAGTACACGACGGAGAGCATGAAGAACAGGAACAGTATGAATATCGCGAGGGTATACCATTTGTTGTATTTCAGCGAGTCCTGCGGAGTGAAGAACCATAGGCTCCATGTAATGGGGTAGTTCTCCGCACCGATGTCCATGCACCTCAGCGCAGCGCTGAAGCCTGTGACATACAGTATCACACAGGCAAAAAAGCCGATTATATGGTGCTTGCAGACGAAGTCGAAAACGCGGAAGACGAACCAGCCTGCGACATAGGCGAGAGCGCCGTATGCGAAGGCGAGGCTGCTTCGGTAGTGGTACATTATCGACATTATCAGCAGCACCGTGTACAGCAGTACGGGGTCGGCGAGCGTCCTTATCAGGAACTCCCTGAGCCCGCTGCTCTTTTTTGCAGTATCAGTCATGTTTTATACCAACTTAAAGTTATTGTCGCCGTCGAGGTACCACATCGGGAAAGCCGTGAGGTTGCGGCTGTCGGGCGATACGCCGATGAGGCTGACGTTGTCGTCGTCCTTGACGGCTTCGGCGATGGTGTCTATCTCGGCGCCGCAGTCGGTGGAGGCGATAACGCACGCGCACACCGAGCCGTTGTATGTGTTGAGGTCGACGCGCCTGTCGGGCACTACCTTCAGCGCGAGCACCTTCAGCAGGAGCTGTTCGGGGTACTCGGGGTTGTCGACGCTCTCGGCTGTGACCTCTCCGTCAGCGCCGAAGTATATCAGCGTGGAGGCGATGCCTTGCTTCACGAGCAGTGAGAGCAGACCGAATACCGAGCGGATTATCTGCTCCTCGCCGAGGATAGCATCCTCGGGCTTGGCAGAGCCGCTCCTGTAGAGGTCGAGCACTATCATCGGCTGTACGGAGGCAACAGCCTCGTCGAGCCTTACCATGAGCTTGTTCTTCTTCGAGGAGAGCTTCCAGTTCACGCGCTTCAGCGGGTCGCCGTGGACGTATTCGCGGTGCTCGTAGCCGGGGGAGGTGTTCGCCGAGTACAGCAGAGCTGTATCGTTTTCCTCCTCGTCGTCACTGGTGAGGACGACGTCCGCGATGCTGCGGAAGAGCTGTGATGAAGCCTTTATCTGCGGTATCTCGGGGATAACTCCGACGCTGACGGGGGAGGGTATCTCCTGCGTGAGCGTGAAGCGCATGAATCCGAGGAAGCCGCACGAATAGACCGTATCAAGCGCTATCTCGCCGTTTCCGCCCGTTACGGCGTCAACAGTGTAGGTGAAGGTCTTTTTGTCGTCGCGCACGAGCGATACGCGGTAGACCTTGTTGTTCTGCGCGAATACCTCGCTCGCACGCGGGGTTATCTCGATGATGCCGAGCGGGAAGCGTCCTGTCTTCTCGACGGTAACGCTAACGGTCAGCTTGCTGCCCTTCTGCACGTAGCCGTCGCAGTTCATGCTGACCTTGACGCGCTTTCTCGCGAATACCGCGAAGAACAGCGATACAAGCGGTGAGAACACCGTGAATGCCACGAGTATCATGCCCATTTCGCCGTCGATGTAGAAGGTGAAGATGTACAGCAGAAAGGCTACTGCGAGTATGGCGATTATGGTCTTGAAGCTGTCGAACGCGGTCGGGCCGAGCAGCACAAAGCTGCGCTTTTTCTTTTTGTCCTTACTCATACAGTCTTACATTGCGGGGACGGGAGTGTTCTCGATGACGTGCTTTATATAGTTCTCGCCTGTGCCGAATTCGCTCTTGCCCTGCGGCGAGAGGATTATGCGGTGAGCGAGCACTGAAACTGCGGCAGTCTTGACGTCGTCGGGGGTGACGTACTCCCTCTCGTAGATATACGCGAACGCCTTTGCCGCCTTGTACAGCGCGATGCTTCCGCGCGGGCTGATGCCGAGGGTGGCGTTTCTGTCGTCACGGGTCGAGCCGACGATATCCACGATGTATTTCTTGACCGAGTCCGACACGCGCACATTGCGGACGTCCTCCTGCATAGCGATGACGTCGTCGACGTGCATGGCGGGCTCGGTGATGTTGTTGATAGGGTTGTGCTTCTCGGTGCGGTCGAGGATCTTCATCTCCTCCTCGGGGACGGGGTAGCCCATTGACAGCTTCATGAAGAAGCGGTCCATCTGTGCCTCGGGGAGGTGGAACGTGCCGTAGGTCTCGACGGGGTTCTGCGTAGCCATTACGAGGAAGGGCTGAGGCAGCTTGTGGGTCTCGCCGTCGAGGGATATCTGCCTCTCCTCCATTGCCTCGAGCAGGGCGGACTGTACCTTCGGCGAGGCACGGTTTATCTCGTCCGCGAGCAGGAAGTTGCACATTACTGCGCCGTCGCGGTATATGAACTCGCCCGATTTGCCGTCGAGCATGGTGAAGCCCGCGATATCCGAGGGCATGACGTCGGGGGTGAGCTGTATGCGGTTGAACTTGCCGCCTATAGACCGCGAAAGCGCGGTTATCATTTGCGTCTTGCCCACTCCTGGGACGTCCTCGAGGAGCACGTGACCCTCGCAGAGCAGAGCGGCGATGAGTCTGATGACGGTGTCGTTCTTGCCGACGATGACCTTGCCTATGGAATCGGCGAGCGTTTGTATCTTACTGTTCATAGTTTTCCTCACAATTAAAGATTGGCATACACAATATACCTTTATAATTATATCATATTTGGAGGTCAGCCGCAAGTGACGTATATATAGATTATCACTGCACATTTTTGTTAAATCGTACAAAAACGAACTTCTGAAATTGTTGAAAACGGTAATAACGCCGTCTCATATCTCCCACAGCTTCGGGTGAGACTGCGGAAAACGATTTTTTGCCGTTTTTTGCAAAAAAATACTTGACAAGTTCGGGGCGTTGTGATAAAATATTATTGCCGCTTGTAAACAGGCTTTTCAAGTCATGTCTATGCGCCTGTGACAGCGAGTTTTTATGAAAAGGCAGGTGCCAATGAATGTACGCAGTTATTGAGACAGGCGGAAAGCAGTATCAGGTAAACGAGGGAGATACAATCTTCATCGAGAAGCTCGCAGCTGAGGCTGATGAGACTGTTACCTTCGACAAGGTCGTTGCTCTCGGCGCTGACGACGGCATCAAGGTAGGTACTCCCTATGTTGACGGCGCATCAGTAAAGGCTACCGTTATCAAGAACGGCAAGGCTAAGAAGATCACTGTTTTCACTTACAAGCCCAAGAAGGGTGAGAAGAAGAAGCAGGGTCACAGACAGCCCTACACTCAGGTAAAGATCGAAGCTATCAACGCATGATCAAAGCTGAGTTCTATCAGTCAGAAAAACAATATTGCGGCTTCCGTGTAACGGGGCACGCGGGCTTTGCAGAGAGCGGACAGGATATTGTCTGCGCTGCGGTGACGTCGGCGTGTATGCTCGCGGCAAATATCATAACGGACGGCTTTCACATAAAGGCTGAGGCGGGTGCAGAGGATAACGTTATGCTCTGTATCGCAGACAAGCCCGATGAGAGAGTTCACGCTGTCATGGATATGCTCGCGCAGCAGCTCGAAATGATACGCGGTGAGTATCCGCATACTATCAAGATCTCATTTTCGGAGGTGTAAAGTAATGATCAAGGTTAGCATTCAGTTCTTCGCTCATAAGAAGGGTGTTGGTTCTACAAAGAACGGTCGTGATTCCGAGGCTAAGAGACTCGGCGTCAAGAGAGCTGACGGTCAGTTCGTTCAGGCTGGCAACATCCTCGTTCGTCAGAGAGGTACACACATTCATCCCGGTGAGGGCGTAGGTATCGGTTCTGATGATACATTATTCGCTACAGTAAGCGGAAGAGTAAAGTTTGAGCGTTACGGTCGTGACCGTAAGAAGGTTTCTGTTTAT
Organism: Anaerotruncus sp. MC2020; assembly: GCA_000701945.1. Lineage (GTDB taxonomy): Bacteria > Bacillota > Clostridia > Oscillospirales > Ruminococcaceae > Ruminococcus > Ruminococcus flavefaciens_B. The sequence goes on along the minus strand of KL370840.1, from coordinate 1,038,712 downwards.
ACAGAGCAGTAACAATCTATTGCGTCATAAATCCCGAGCGTTTGCTTGGGATTTTCTTTTAAAAAATGAGCCGTTAGGTTTAAGCCGTTAGCCGTTAGCTGATGGTATCGGCTGCGCCGATGTATCTGAAAGATGTTGGCGGCTCAATTATTCGATTTGTCCGCGTAAGCGGACACCGCAAGCTAATGGCTAAAGGCTAATGGCTGAAGGCTCAAAACAACAGGAGGTCGTAGAATGTTCGTTGATCAGGCAAGGATAAAGATCAAAGCGGGCGACGGCGGCGACGGTGCCGTTTCCTTCCACAGGGAAAAATATGTGGCTGCGGGAGGTCCCGACGGCGGCGACGGCGGCAGAGGCGGCGACGTTATCTTTCAGGTCGACGACAATTTCTCGACGCTGATAGATTTCCGCTATAAGCGCAAGTACGTCGCTGAGAGAGGCGAGAACGGCTCGGGCAGGAACTGCACGGGCAAGAGCGCTCCGCCGCTCATAGTCAAGGTGCCGAGGGGCACCGTTGTCAGGGACGCCAATACGGGCAGAATTATGGCGGATATGTCCTCGGACGAGCCGAAGGTGCTCGCGAGGGGAGGCAACGGCGGCAAGGGCAACGTCCATTTTGCGACGTCTACCCGCCAGATTCCCAAGTTCGCAAAGCCCGGCTACCCCGGAGAGGAATTCGAGGTCACGCTCGAGCTCAAGCTCCTTGCGGACGTCGGACTTGTAGGCTTCCCGAATGTGGGCAAGTCAACGCTGATATCGGTAGTCAGCGCCGCCAAGCCCAAAATCGCAAATTACCACTTCACTACCCTCACGCCAGTGCTCGGTGTGGTCAAGGGCGAGGACGAGAAGTCCTTTGTTATGGCGGATATCCCAGGACTTATCGAGGGTGCGGGTGACGGAGTCGGACTCGGTCACGAGTTCCTGCGCCACGTCGAGAGATGCCGTCTCATCGTCCATGTCGTGGACGTCTCGGGCATCGAAGGTCGCGACCCCAAGGAGGATTTCGACATCATCAACGCTGAGCTCGCTAAGTTCAACGAGGAGCTCGCACAGCGTCCGCAGATAGTTGCCGCGAACAAGTGCGATATGGCTACAGAGGAGCAGATAGCGGACTTCCGAAGCTTCATCGAGGCAAAGGGCATACCCTTCTTCTGCATATCTGCGGCTACAACTCAGGGCACAAAGGAGCTCATCAAGAAGGTGTCGGAGGTGCTCGACACGCTCCCGCCTATCAAGGAGTATGAGGCTGAGCCCATACCGCAGGCAGAGCTCGACGAGATGCTCGGCGTGGACAAGAAGTTCGAGATTGAAGAGGAGGACGGCGTATTCTTCGTGGACGCGCCGTGGATCCAGCCTATAATGCGTACCGTAGACCCCGACGACTGGTCGTCGCTCCAGTACTTCCAGCGCGTGCTCATCAACAGCGGCATCATTGCCAAGCTCGAGGAGATGGGCGCCAAGGAGGGCGACACCGTCAGCATAGAGGGCTTCGAGTTCGATTTTGTTGAGTAATATGGGAAAAGAAATGCTTACGGAGCGCGAGGCGAACACCTACAGTCCGCTCAGCCTTGCGTTCCTCGGAGACAGCGTATATGACACGCTCGTGCGGGAGTACCTCCTGCGTATCGCCAATATGCCCGTAGCCAAGCTCCACTCCGCAAAGGTGAAGCTCGTCTGCGCGGAGTTCCAGTCGGAGGCGTACAGCAGGCTCGAGGATGTCCTCGATGAGAAGGAGCTCGCGGTGCTAAAGCGCGGCAGGAATGCCACGGGAAACACCGTCCCCAAGCACGCGGACGCTGTCGAATACAGACGTGCAACAGCTGTGGAGTGCCTTTTCGGCTACCTCTTCCTGCTCGGCAGGACGGAGCGTATCTATGAGCTGTTCGATACGATAATCGCGGACGCGGACGTGTCCGCCGAGATATGAAACGGAGGTATTGGTCATGAGCTTTATCAAGGGTTTACTGGGACTGCTGAAGGGTCTCAAGCTCGGAGGAATTATCCTCGGAGTTGTAGGAGGCTTCGTTTTCGGCTTCATCGCAGGAGCGGGAATTGTCGCGATACTCGACTACCGCGACGAGAAAATAGCACGCTTATACAAGCTCCGCCGCGATACCGACGAGAACTACATCTATTCAGAGTAAAGGAGAAAAGGCTATGTCAGGTCATTCAAAATGGAACAACATCAAGCGCAAGAAGGAAGCGACAGATGCCGCTAAGGGCAAGATATTCACCAAGATAGGCAGAGAGATAACCGTCGTTGTACGCGAGGGCGGTCCCGACCCTGCCAACAATGCGAAGCTCCGCGACCTCATCGCTAAGGCTAAGGCTAACAACGTGCCCAACGACAACATCGACCGCGTAATCAAGAAGGCTGCGGGCGGCGAGGACAAGAACAACTACGAGAACCTCACATACGAGGGATACGGTCCCAACGGCGTAGCTGTAATCGTTGAGTGCCTCACCGACAACAAGAACCGTACAGCAGGCGATATCCGCCACTACTTCGACAAGTTCGGCGGCAACCTCGGTACTACGGGCTGTGTATCGTTCATGTTCACCGAGAAGGGCATCATTGTCCTCGAGAACACTGGTCTCGACGAGGATGCTGTCATGGAGGACGTTTTCGAGTGCGGCGGCGACGACTTCGATATCTCCGAGGAGAGCGTTGAGATAGAGTGCGCTCCCGAGAATGTGTCGGCTGTAAGAGAGGCTCTTGCGGCTAAGGGATACAATGTGCTCTCTGCGGAGGCTGAGATGGTGCCCGCAACATATACAACGCTCACTGACGAGGACCACATCAAGAAGATGAACCTCCTGCTCGAGCACCTCGAGGACAACGACGACGTTCAGAACGTATACCACAACTGGGATATGCCCGACGAGGAATAATTCAGCTGTCAGAATCTTTTGTGCAGGGGCGCACATTAGGCTGCTCTCCTTAGCGGAAAAAAGTGGGCTACCAAGCCGTAAAGTAACGGCTCATATTTGGTAACCTGCGAATCCGCCAGAGGGGGCTCCCCTTGTGTGCCCCTGCGTTGTATTATGCGGGGCGATGTGGGCATCGCCCCCTACACAATGTTGAATCAGCGCATTGTAGGGAACGGCATTCCATTCGCTGACAGGAGGTCAATATGGACATCACTATCAAAAAAGTCAAGTATCTGCCCGAGCTTCGCCGCGTTGCCGAGCTCGCCGACGAGATATGGCATGAGTGCTTCACCGACATCATCAGCCTCGGTCAGATAGACTATATGGTGGAGAGATTCCAGTACCTCGACGCCATGATACGTCAGATTGAGGAGCAGTCCTACACCTACCTCTCCGTTTACGACGGCGGCGACCTCTGCGGCTATATCGCCGTCAAGCCCGAGCAGGACGACCGCTTCTTCCTCAGCAAGCTGTACCTCCGTGTCGACAAGCGCGGGCAGGGGATAGCTCGGCTCATGCTTGAACGCGTCTTCGAGGAGGCAAGAAAGCACGGAAAGAGCTCCGTCTATCTCACGGTCAACAAGCACAACGACCGAGCTATAGCCGTCTACAAGCGGACGGGCTTCACCGTGACCGATTCCGTTGTCACCGATATCGGCGGCGGCTACGTCATGGACGACTACATCTTCACATATGTGCTTTGAGTTATATTGTACAAACTGTAATTTATTGACTTGAAGCCGAATAAATTGTATAATAAGTGTTGTGATATGAGGGAGTAGTTAGCGCGGCAACGCGTGACAAGCCGACACACTGACCGCTTTAACGGTCCGGTTTTGTCTTAAATAATGAGACTCATGTATGGCTTTTTTGCTGTACCTGAGTTTATCTGGTTCGGGTACGCGAGTGCCCGATTTTTTGTTTTGTGAGGTAATTTTATGACTTGGACTGAACTTGTACTTCTTTCGCTCGGACTTGCTATGGACGCCTTCTCCGTCTCGGTCTGTAAGGGACTGAGCATGAAGAAGATAGACTATAAGGGAGTCTTCCTGACTGCCCTGTTTTTCGGCGTATTTCAGGGAGGCATGCCGCTCATCGGCTACTTCCTCGGAAGCCGCTTCGAGGAGTTCATCAGCCGCTACAGCCATTGGGTAGCGTTCATTCTGCTTGGCTTCATCGGCGGCAAGATGATATTCGAGGTCTTTCACGGCAGAGACGACGAGGAGGCTCAGACCGAGTATAAGCTCAATATCGGCGAGCTCTTCGTGCTCGCGATAGCTACGAGCATTGACGCGCTCGCGGTCGGAGTCGTGTTCGCGGCGCAGAAAACGCCTGTTATCAGTTCCGTGACCGTCATCGCAGTCATCACATTTGTCACGAGCCTCATCGGAGTCGGCATAGGCAACCGATTCGGCAGTAAATACGAGAAAAAAGCCGAGTTTGCGGGCGGAGTTGTGCTCGTGCTCATCGGTGTGAAGCTCCTGCTCGACGGACTGGGAGTGCTGTAAAAATAAAAAGCGGAAGGGATAAGTGGAACGTTCCAAATCCCTTCCGCTGTTTTTTCAGAAAACCGCCTTCTTGATGAGCGCAAGCTCCTCGAGGGAGATGCAGTGCTTGAATTCGCCTTCGTCCATGACGGCGAGCAGCTCGTCTATCTCCGCCCAGCACACGTCGGAGACCTCCGACGACTGGAGCACCAGCCTGTCCACGTCGACCTCCTCGCGGCAGAGATACACCGCGCGCAGTTCGTTGTCGTTGATACCCTCGGCGGTGTAGCAGTTCTTCATCAGCCCTATCAGCTCGAGACGGCTGCCGTGTATCTTCAATCCGAGCTCCTCGGCTGTCTCGCGGACTGCCGTGCTGCGGAACTCCTCGCCCTGTCCTACATGACCCGCCGCGGAGACGTCGTAGCAGTCGGGAGCTATGCGCTTCTCGTGCGAGCGCTTCTGGAGCAGCACGTAAATGCCCATATCCTTGCGTTTGATTATCCATATATGCACTGCGGGGTGGAGCTCACCGTCTCGGTGTACGAGGCTGCGGGGCTTGGATTCCGAGGTTATGTGCGCCTCGGAGTCGATTATGTTGAGGAACTCGTCCTCGATGACCTCCATAGAGATGTGGGAGTTGTTTTTCTCAGCATCTGAGAATATGCCGATGATGTCACGCACAGAGTCATTTATCATGTCCTCGTTCGATTCGTATATCAGAAACTTTATGTCGTCGCTCACGGAGTTGAGTATCCCGCGGAGCTCGTCGCCGTCAGAGATATGCTCTGCACCGAGCTTCTTGGCTGTCTCGGCGTAGAGCTCGTCATGCGAGGCGAGCTTGCTGAGGTATATTTCTAACTGTTCCATAAAAAGCACTCCTTCAAATATTCACGCGACTGTAATTATATACCCTTTGTCGGAAAATGTCAATGGTTTTTGCGATATTTGTCGGAATTGGCGGGATTTTTGTTTGCGGAACGCAGAGAATGGTGCTATGCATTGTTATGGTGTAGGGGCTGCCTTTGGCAGTCCGTCGTCATTATGAATATGCGGACGCCCGAAGGGCGCCCCTACGTCTCATTTCACGTGAAATCCCATGCACTGCACGTTTGCTACCTTTGTGCCGAGCTCGTCCGTTATGTCGACGCTGTACACGCACGTGCTCCTGCCGTCCTTTATCATTGTCGCCTTTGCGATGAGCTTCTTTCCCTTGATAGGGGAGAGGTACGCGATGCTGTTATTTATGCCGACTACGCCTATCTGCTGCCAGTTGGAGGCTACGGCAAATGCGAAGTCCGCGAGCGTGTAGTGTACGCCGCCCATTACATTGCCCATGGCGTTGCAGTGACGCTCGTCGAGCACCACGCTGCACACGGAGCTGTGGTCGCCTATCTCGTCTATGACCATGCCCGCGTCGGTAGCAAAGGTGTCATTCTTGAAATACTCTCTTACTTCTTCTATGGTGTTCATAATGATTCCTTTCTGTATTGCGGGCGGATAGTATCCGCCCCTACAAACCGTGTATTAATAGCGTCTCGTGTAGGGGGCGATGCCTACATCGCCCCGCTGCTTATTTGAAATGGTGCAGATGAAATACATCTGCACCATTCTGTCAGTTCTTTATCTGCTTTGCCACGAGGCTCTCGCCGCAGTATATCTGGCGGAGCTTCGGCTTTTCTATCTTGCCCGTGGGATTTCTCGGCACGTCGGCGAAGATTATCTTGTGCGGTCTCTTGTAGCGCGGCATCTTCTGGCAGAACGTGTTTATCTCGTCCTCGGAGCAGTCCATGCCGTCCTTTATCGAGATTATAGCCGCCGCTATCTCGCCCAGTCTCTTGTCGGGCAGACCGATAACAGCCACGTCCTTGACTGCGGGGTGCGCGCGGAGGAAGTCCTCTATCTGTACGGGGTAGAGGTTCTCGCCGCCGCTGATGATGACGTCCTTCTTGCGGTCAACGAGGTAGATGAAGCCGTCCTCGTCCTCCTGAGCCATATCGCCCGTGAGGAGCCAGCCGTCCTTGAGAGTCTCGGCTGTAGCCTTCTCGTCGCGGTAGTAGCAGGTCATGACGCCCGGTCCCTTGACGTAGAGCTCGCCGACCTGTCCGCGCTCGACTGCATTGCCGTTCTCGTCGGCTATCTTGACCTCCCAGCCGTAGCCAGCCTTGCCGATAGCGCCGACCTTGTGGATATTCTCCACGCCGAGGTGTACGCAGCCAGGTCCTATGGACTCGCTGAGGCCGTAGTTAGTGTCGTACTGATGATTCGGGAAGTGCTCCTTCCAGCGCGCGATGAGCGACGGAGGAACAGGCTGTGCGCCGATGTGCATGAGTCTCCACTGCGAGAGCTCATACTGTGACGGGTCTATCTCGCCGCGGTCGATAGCGTCGAGGATATCCTGCGCCCACGGTACGAGGAGCCATACTATCGTGCAGAGCTCGTTCGATACAGTCTCGATTATCGACTTCGGCTTCACGCCCTTGAGCAGTACAGCCTTGCTGCCCGACTGGAGGCTGCCGAACCAGTGCATCTTCGCGCCCGTGTGGTAGAGCGGGGGTATGCAGAGGAAGACGTCGTCGCGGGTCTGTCCGTGGTGGTTCTGCTCGACCTTCGCGGAGTGTACGAGACTGCGGTGCTTGTGGAGTATAGCCTTCGGGAAGCCTGTGGTTCCCGAGGAGAAGTATATCGCCGCGTCGTCGTCGTCGGTGAGCTTGATATTCGGCGACTCACTGGACGAGTTCGCAACGTTGCTGTCGTAGTGCTCGGCGAACGAGGGACAGCCCTCGCCGACGTAGAAGAGGAGGCGGTTCCTGCTGATGTCCTCGGCGATTTCCTCTACGCGTCCGATGAACTCGGGTCCGAACATGAGTATGTCTACCTCGGCGAGGTCGAGGCAGTATTTTATCTCGTCCGCGGTGTAGCGGAAGTTGAGCGGTACTGCGAGTGCGCCTGTCTTGAGTATGCCGAAGTAGATAGGAAGCCACTCGAGGCAGTTCATCAGCAGTATGCCGACCTTGTCGCCCTTCTGCACGCCTCTCTCGAGGAGCATATTCGCAAAGCGGTTAGCCTTTTCATCGAAGACCTTCCATGTTATCTCGCGGCGGTAGCAGCACTCTGGGTTCGGCTCGATGAGCTCGTACTCCTTCCATGTCTTGCGGCGGACTTCGGTTATCTCGGGGTTGACCTCGACGAGAGCGACGTCACTGCCGTATAATTCAGCGTTTCTTTCGAGCAATTCTGTAATAGGCATAGTATTCTGTCCTTTCTCAGCCTTGTGATGTAATTCAAAGCAATAAAGCTGTAAAGCCGTAAATCATATATAATCATTTTAACACAAAAAAGCCCAAAAGTAAAGAGCGTGCAGATATGCGAATCCAACAAAAATAGGTGCCGCTCTCTGTGCAGTATCACGAAATTGTTTTATTTCATATTTTTCTCTTTCTTTATTGAGTAAAAAGTGCTATAATTTACATATAAGTATCATACTTTTCTGTGAAAAGGAGAAAACTATGGGAAAAACAGTTAATATTGCCGTATTTGTTGCGGGTCTCGATGAGGAATATCAGAATAATATCATCACGGGTATCAACGACTTTGCTCGGCGCAATAAGGTGAATGTGACTTACTTCGCGGCATATGGGGGTATGCTCGACAGTAAGATATTTGATATAGGCGAGTACAGTATGTACAATCTCGCCAACCTCGAGCTCTTCGACGGTGTTATCCTTATGACCAACTGTATCAATGATATGACGGTCAGAGAGCGCATCATCAACAGCGTCAAGGAGGCTAAGCTCCCCGCTGTCGTATTTGACTGCGCCGACTATCCCGAATTCATCAATATCAGTATCGACAACACCGCCGCCATGCGTCATATGGTGCGCCATGTCATTCAGGAGCACGGCGCTAAGGTGCTCAACTACATATCAGGTCCTATGAACAACCCCGAGGCGGTAGACCGTCTCAACGCCTTCCGCGAGGTCATGGCTGAGAATAATCTGCCCGTCGAGGAGGGACGCATATTCTACGGCGAATTCCGCCCGTATGACGGTAAAGCCGCTATCGAGCAGTATATGGAGTCGGGGCTCGCTCTGCCCGACGCGTTCATCTGCGCGAACGACGCTATGGCTCTTACGGCTGTCAGCACCCTCGAAAAGTACGGCTTCTGCGTGCCGCTCGACGTCATAGTGACAGGCTTCGATAATACCTACAGCGCGAGAAACTACTGTCCTGCGCTGACGTCTGTGGGACGTCCGCTCGCACGCGCGGGAAGCGTGGCTTGCAGTGCTATCCTCAATATCATCAACGGCAAGGAGCCCGAGATAGAGCACATGGAGGCTGAATGCGTATTCACCGAGAGCTGCGGCTGCTCAAACGGCAGTATCGGCGGCGTGAGCGAGTTCAGCGAGTACCGCAAGCGCACCTACAACAAGATTGAGGACAGCAACGATAATATCCACAAGCTCAATATCCTCTCGGCAAGACTCGCCGAGACTCAGAATACAGACGATACCTTCGCTGTCATCAGGGACTTCGTCTCCGAGATAGGCTGTGAGCGATTTGCGCTCTGTCTCAAGGAGGACTGGCAGGAGGCGTTCAACTCCACCAATTCAAGCACCGATTTCAACTGCGCGATGACTGCTCCGCTGATATGGGAAAAGGGCGAGACTACCTGCGTCGAGTATTTCGACGGCAGCAACGTCTACCCCGAGCCCCTCGAGACAGGCGGCAATATCAGCTACTTCCTGCCGATACACTTCAACGAGAAGGTGCTCGGCTACTTCATAATCACTAACGGCGATTTCCCGATAACGAACCTGCTCTGCCACACCTTCGCTATGGATATCAGCAACTCGCTCGAGAACCTGCGTAAGCTGTCGCATATCAACAAGGCTATGGACGAGCTCAACAGGCTCTACGTCATCGACCCGCTCTGCAATGTGTACAACAGAAACGGCTTCATCAAGCTGGCTGATGATATGTTCAGGACAAGCGTCACGAAAAAACGCAGGATAATGCTCACGTTCATCGATATGGACGGTCTGAAGTTCATCAACGACAACTACGGTCACAACGAGGGCGACTTCGCGATACAGCGCCTCGCGGACGTTATCAAGGAGTGCCTGAGGAGCGACAGCATATGCGCCCGCTTCGGCGGCGATGAGTTCGTCGTGTTCCACCAGAAAGCGTCCGAGGGCGACGAGGCGGCGTTTGAGAGGCGTCTCAATGCCAAGCTCAAGAACATCAACACCATTATCTGCAAGCCGTATACGCTCTCTGCAAGCGTCGGCAGCATAATCAAGGTGCCCGAGGAGGACGAGACCCTCTACGGCATAATCAAGCAGGCTGACGCGCTGATGTATGAGGTCAAGAAAGCAAAGAAGAATTCGCGCGCTGCGATGGAAGCAAAATAACAGCGCATAAAAATATCCCTGCCGTAAGTGTTATACCTATACGGAAGTATTATGGATATCTATTGAGGAGGACCCTTTTGAAAAAGGGTCCCTCCTCAAACTCCTCCCCTAAAACTTTCAATTTAAATTTTGCCCCTATGGGGTACTCTCCTGATACGAAAAGAGTGAGTCTTTCTCTTTTCTGAGAGCACCCCATAGGGGCAAAATTTGGACTAAAAGTCTTTGGAAAGAGGTCTGGGGAAGAACCTTTCTTCAGAAAGGGTTTCCCCAGTAAATACCCGTATTACTTCTATATAAGTACAGCACTTGAGGCGGGGATTTTCTTTGTTATTTGACGGGTAATTCCGTTACTGCTTTTGCATCGTATTTCTGTATAACGAGTGCGTCGTTTGCTGTAACTCCTGCCTCGCCGTCGACGTCGGCTGCAGCCTTTCCGTAGAGCGAGAGCGCGAATTTGTCGCGGTTGGCTATGCTCTGGAGTATCGCTACGGAGTCCGCTGCCGAAACCTTCTTATCGTTGTTGGCGTCGCCGAAGATGACTTCCTCGTAGATGTACTTCTTGCCATTTTCGCTTGTGAGCGTCAGGACGTGGTTGGCTTTTGTGTCGTAGTGCATACTGAACTCGGACTTGTTGGGCATACCTATCACATCTTCCTCAGCTGTAATGTAGATAAAGTCTCCACGGACTTTCCATTTGAGCGTGGAATTGTATGTTTCGCCCTTGTATATGCAGCTGTTGGTGCCTGTAAATGTATGATTCGAGTCGAAAACGAAGATATCCTTTGTAAAGTCGGAGGAGTCAGCCTCGCTGCCGTCCTCGTTGAGTATCTTTGAGAGCGCCCATGTGCCCCAGAAGCAATCCTCAGCAATGCTCGTTCCTGTTGCGATAGGCTCTGTTGTTGTGGCAGCAGTAGTCACTGTGGTGGTCGCAGTCGTTGAAGTTGTAGTTGCTGTAGAGGTCGTGGAGACGGGAGCTGTAGTCGTCGCGGGAGCGTCGCCGTCCTCCCATACGCCCTTGAAGCTGATGCCCATGCCCGATATAGCGCCGAGCACCTTGTACTCCTCGCCTGCGGGGAGCACCTCAGTGCCGCCGTTGATTTTCCAGCCTGCGAAGTGCTTGCCTTCGACTGTGATGCCGGGGTCGGGGAGGGTAATAGTATCATCGGTCTTTGCAGGTATCTTGATGCTTGAGCCGCCGTTGCCGGGGTTGAACACTATCTTGTACTCGATAGGCTGCCATACGGCTGTGAATACAACGTCATCGCCGGGCATAACGATAGTCTCGGTGGGCTTGTAGACTGTTCCGTCGATGCTGGACTTCCAGCCGACGAGGTCGAAGCCGCTGCGCGAGAAGCGGTCTCTGCCCGCGAGCTCGTCCGATGAGCCCTCCATTTTCTCGAATGAGAACTCGCTGTTGCCGTTGAGGCGGTCAACGTCGCCTGCAAAGTATTTGAGCTGTATCTTCTTGTAGAGTATCGGATAGAGGGTGATGTCGTGGTCGGGCATTACGAGCTGAGTGCCGAAGCTGTATACCCTTTCTCCGTCTGTGAGCCATTTGCTGATGTATTTGAGCGTGCCTTGCTCGGTCTCCTTTTCAACAAATACCGTTGTGTCGTTGGGATTGAAGACCTCGTTCGGATAGTAGGACTCCTCCTCGAGCCACTCGGGGTTCTCGAAGGTGATGCCGTCGCGCTCAAGCACGTATTTTACGGTGTGCTTTTCCGCTGACGGGTCTATCCAGCAGATGTGGAACTCGACCTCGTCCTTGTCCTCGGGGAGGCTGACGAACTGTCCCGACGAATAGCCGACAACGTCGTCATACGTCCAGCCTGAGAATATGTAGCCTTTTTTTGTGAAATTGCCCGCGGGGATATTGGTGTGACCGTCGGAGGTGGTCGACGGCTCGAACAGCGAGAGGTCGGTGGTCTTGCCCGCGGTCGCGTCCTCGTCTATCTTGTAGATGAGCTTGACTTCCTTTTTACCTTCAGAGTCGGCAGCAGAGGCAGGGGATAAGCCTCCGAATGCGCTCAGAGAGACAGCTGCCGCCAGCAGAACGGCAATTGGTCTGCGATGTGATTTTTTCATTTTTTCCTCCTGTCCGACGCAAAGCGTCAGGCGAAACAGTTTCTTTCTTTATTGTAGGAATATCCTATCCCTGCCAGCTTGGCTGCGATATCGTCTGCTGATAGGTCAAGGCTCTTGCAGAGCTCGTCAAAGCTCGGGTATTCGTCTCTCAGCTTTGTGTTGATGTAGCTCAGAAGGATCACGGGATCATTCGGAACGTTCATATCTTACCCTCCCTTTTTCGATACAGCGTCTCCCGTCCGCAGTGCAAAACAGACAGGAGGCAGCAAGGATCGCATATTCTTACAAGATAAATATACAATAGCTGTATACTTTTGTCAATGAAATTAGTGGAACATTATTTTTGAACTTTATATTAATTTGTAAAATAAAACGCGGTACAAGCTTCTGCCTGTACCGCGTCTGTATTCATATACTGTCCATATCACTTTGTACATGGATCTTTTCGTACTTCTCAAGCTCGTCCTGCGTAGTGCCGAGCTCTGTCATCTCGCCGCTCGAACGGCGCTGTATCTCCTGCATCTGGCGCTTGTATGGGTCCATTATCTCGCGCTCCTGCTTCTTTGCCTTGTATTCCTCGAAGTTGGCGTCGAACTGCGGGAAGCCCTCCTGATCCTCGAGGTGGTGGTACTTGATGACCGCCCACATATTTGCCGCGCCCATGAGTATGCACAGCACCGAATACGCCGACATCGCGTAGAACGCCATGTGTATTCGTCCGAAGAATTCCTTGTTGTTGAGGAAAATGATAAACATATAGTTCGCGACCTGCATACCTATGACTATCAGTCCCGACAGCGAGTGGTGGAGCAGACTGACACGGTATGTCAGATAGAACGACAGGGGAGCGATGATGATGGTGTCGAGTATCAGTATGAACGATACGTGCGCGAACAGCGTCTCGCCGAGGTAGTTCATCAGCCAGTCCCAGCTCGTTCCGACCATGCTTGTGAAGGCGTAGGGGATGATGAGGAGACCTGCTATCAGATATGTGAAAAAAGCGGCGGAGTTTATTCTTTTGACGCGTTTTAAAAGCATTTTGTTGCGTGTGTACTCAGCGAGCGTCTCTTTGTCAGTGAAGTAAGGCATTTCGAGCCCTCCTAAACATATGAATTTTCATTGGTTTGATTATAGCATTTTATATTTAAAGTGTCAAGTGATTGCGATGATATGAGCTGTCAGCTCGTCTTACTGTTAAATCAGATAAAAATTTTCCCGTTTTTGCCCAAAATTTACACATTCGCTTTAAAGGACTGAATTTAACGAAATATTGGTAAATATAAAACCTTGACACTTGTAAATGTTATGCAATACTAACAGGTTGATACAGTGCATATTTGTTAAAAACGCACAAGTAATTTCAGGCTAATTAGGCTAATTTGGCGATAGAATTTTTTCTTATTATATGTTATAATACATTATGATATGTGAGGCATAATATTTCCGTCGCAGCACGGTTTGTTATTTATTTCACAGAATTTATTAAGGAGGTTCATCTAAAATGAATTCAGCTAAATCCACTGTTCCCTTCAAGGGCACTCCCGAACAGGAGGCACAGCTTCTCGCTGTCATTGAAGAGAAAAAGGACACTCAGGGCGCTCTGATGCCTATCCTTCAGAAGGCTCAGGAGATATACGGCTATCTTCCCATTGAGGTCCAGACTATTATTTCCGATAAGACAGGTATCCCCCTCGAGAAGATCTACGGCGTTGTTACCTTCTATGCTCAGTTCTCACTCTATCCCAAGGGCGAGTACACGATCTCGGTATGTCTCGGTACTGCCTGCTACGTTAAGGGCTCGGGAGATATATACAACAAGCTCCAGGAGAAGCTCGGAATCGCGGGCGGCGAATGTACCCCCGACGGCAAGTTCTCCCTCGACGCCTGCCGCTGCATAGGCGCTTGCGGACTTGCTCCCGTTCTCACGGTCAACGAGGACGTTTACGGACGTCTCACTGTTGATGACGTTGATAAGATACTCGCTAAGTACACAGCATAAACATTAATATATAGGAGGAAAACATATGAAGACTCTTGAAGAACTCAAGGCTGTCAGAGAATCAATGAAGGGCGAGGTCGCTCTTAGAACTCATGGCAACGCTTCTTCAAAATATGAAAGACACGTACTTGTCTGCGGCGGTACAGGCTGTACTTCTTCGGGCTCTCCCAAGATAATCGAGTGCCTCGAGAAGGAGCTCGCTTCCAACGGACTCACAGAGAAGGTGCAGATAGTAAAGACAGGCTGCTTCGGTCTCTGCGAAAGAGGTCCTATCATGATCGTATACCCCGAGGGTTCGTTCTACTCGCGCGTTAAGGTAGACGAGATCCCCCGCATCGTCAAGGAGCACCTCGTTGACGGCAACCCCGTAAAGGAGTTCCTCTATGAGGAGACTGTTGACGGCGACAACATCAAGTCCCTCGACGATACCGCTTTCTACAAGAAGCAGCACCGTGTTGCTCTCAGAAACTGCGGCGTTATCAATCCCGAGAACATCAACGAGTACATAGGTCGTGACGGCTACAAGGCTCTCGGCAAGGTCCTCACAGAGATGACTCCCGAGGACGTTATCCAGACTATCCTTGATTCGGGTCTCCGCGGAAGAGGCGGCGGCGGCTTCCCCACAGGCATGAAGTGGAAGCTCGCAAGAAATATCGTTCCAAACGCTGACCAGAAGTATGTCTGCTGTAACGCTGACGAGGGCGACCCGGGTGCATTCATGGACCGTTCCGTTCTCGAGGGCGACCCCCACGTTGTACTCGAGGCTATGACTATCGCAGGCTACGCTATCGGTGCTACACAGGGCTACATCTACGTTCGTGCTGAGTACCCCATCGCTGTTGAGCGTCTCAACATCGCTATCAAGCAGGCTCGCGAGGCAGGTATGCTCGGCGAGGACATCTTCGGCACAGGCTTCAAGTTCGACATCGACCTCCGTCTCGGCGCAGGCGCGTTCGTATGCGGCGAGGAGACCGCGCTCATGACCTCTATCGAGGGCAACCGCGGCGAGCCCAGACCCAGACCTCCTTTCCCTGCTGAAAAAGGTCTCTTCCAGAAGCCCACTATCCTCAACAACGTTGAGACATACGCTAATATCCCGCAGATCATCCTCAACGGCCCACAGTGGTTCGCGTCTATGGGTACCGAGAAGTCAAAGGGTACCAAGGTATTCGCTCTCGGCGGTAAGATAAAGAACACAGGTCTCGTTGAGATCCCTATGGGTACTACGCTCCGCGAGGTAATCGAGGAGATAGGCGGCGGTATCCCGAACGGCAAGAAGTTCAAGGCTGCTCAGACAGGCGGACCTTCCGGCGGATGTATCCCCGCAGAGCACTTCGATATCCCGATTGACTACGATAACCTCATCAGCATCGGCTCGATGATGGGCTCGGGCGGACTCATCGTTATGGACGAGGACAACTGTATGGTCGATATCGCCAAGTTCTTCCTCGAGTTCACTGTTGACGAGTCCTGCGGTAAGTGTACTCCCTGCCGTATCGGCACAAAGAGAATGTGGGAGATACTCGACAAGATCACAAAGGGCAAGGGTACTCTCGAGGACCTCGATACCCTCGAGGAGCTCGCTCTCCACGTAAAGAGCAACTCTCTCTGCGGTCTCGGTCAGACAGCTCCCAACCCCGTTCTTTCGACCCTCAAGTGCTTCAGGGATGAGTACATCGCTCACGTTGTGGACAAGAAGTGTCCCGCGGGCGTATGTAAGGACCTCCTCAGCTTCGAGATAGAGAAGGACAAGTGTATCGGCTGCGGTATGTGTGCTAAGCAGTGTCCTGCTTCCGCTATCACAAGGACCGATTACATCGCTCCCGGCAAGAAGCTCGCAGCTATGGAGATAGACAAGAGCAAGTGCGTTAAGTGCGGCGCTTGTATCGCAACCTGTAAGTTCAAGGCAATCATCAAGAAGTAAGCGGAGGAATTATCAATGGAAAATATCACAGTTAAAGTTAATGGTGTTGAGATCTCCGTCCCCAAGGGTACTACTGTTCTTGAGGCTGCCCACATCGCAGGCTTTGAGATCCCCACACTTTGCTACATGAAGGAGATAAACGAGATTGGCGCCTGCCGTATCTGCGTTACTGAGGTAAACGAGGGCAGAGGCTTCCGCCTCGTTGCAGGCTGCGTTTATCCCTGCTCGCCCAATATGGAGATAGTTACCAATTCTCCTAAGGTGATCGAGTCCCGCAAGAAGACTCTCGAGCTCATTCTCTCGACTCACGACAGAAAGTGCCTCTCCTGCGTAAGAAGCGGCAACTGCGAGCTCCAGAAGCTCTGCAAGGACTACGGCATCGACGACGCTACCAAGTACGACGGCGTCAACGAGCACTACGAGATAGACGATTCCGCTGCACATATGTACCGCGATAACAACAAGTGCATACTCTGCCGCCGCTGCGTGGCTGTCTGCTCAAAGACACAGGGTATCGGCGTTATCGGTGCTAACGAGCGCGGATTCAAGACATACATCGGCTCTGCATTCGATATGGGTCTCGGCGAGACAAGCTGCGTATCCTGCGGTCAGTGTATCGCTGTCTGCCCCGTCGGAGCTATCGCAGAGAAGGACTTCACAAAGCAGGTAATGGCTGCTATTGCAGACCCCGAGAAGACAGTTATCGTTCAGACTGCTCCCGCAGTACGTGCAGGTCTCGGCGAGGCATTCGGTCTCCCGATAGGCACGAACGTAGAGGGCAAGATGGCTGCTGCTCTCCGCAGACTCGGCTTCGATAAGGTATTCGATACCGACTTCGCTGCTGACCTCACTATCATGGAGGAGGCTAACGAGTTCATCGAGCGCGTTACTACAGGCGGCACACTTCCTATGATAACTTCGTGCTCACCCGGATGGGTCAAGTTCTGCGAGCACTACTATCCCGACCTTCTCGACCACCTCTCGACCTGCAAGTCGCCCCAGCAGATGTTCGGCGCTACAGCTAAGACATACTGGGCTCAGAAGATGGGCATCGACCCCAAGAACATCGTAATGGTTTCTATCATGCCTTGTACAGCTAAGAAGTTCGAGATCGGCAGACCCGACCAGAATGCGGCTGGCGTTCCCGACGTTGACTTCGCTCTCACAACTCGTGAGCTCGGCAGAATGATTGAGCGCGCAGGCATCAACTTCCTCGGTCTCCCCGATGAGAAGTTCGACGACCCGCTCGGTATCTCGACAGGTGCAGGCGTTATCTTCGGCGCTACAGGCGGTGTTATGGAGGCTGCTCTCAGAACAGCTTACAATACTCTCACTGGCGATACTCTCATTGATATCCCCGAGGTTCGCGGAACCGAGGGCATCAAGGAGGCTACCTACAAGGTTGCAGACCTCGATGTTAACGTTATAGTTGCAAGCGGTCTCTCCAACGCACGCAAGGTTCTCGACAGCATCAGAGACGGCAGCTGCAAGGCTCAGTTCATCGAGATAATGGCTTGCCCCGGCGGCTGTGTAAACGGCGGCGGTCAGCCTCAGGTACCCATGGGTATCAGAAACTTCGTTGACATCAGAGCTGAGAGAGCTAAGGTCCTCTACAACCTCGACAAGGAGATGCCTCTCCGTCAGTCACACGAGAATCCCGCTATCAAGAAGGTTTACGAGGAGTTCTTTGAGAAGCCCGGCAGCCACAAGGCTCACGAGGTTCTCCACACCTCTTACGTAAAGAGAAAGGTAAACGAGGTCTGATGACCGCGTCTTACAAGTAAAAACGTGTCCCTCCGACTGTGTGTCGGAGGGATTTTCGTAAACTTTAAGGAGCTACATATGAATAAGAAGATTTGTGAATTATGCGGAACTAAGCTCATCAGCGGCAAGCTGTTCACAGCTACTCCGCACGATGTTCTGTTCTATCCCTTTGGTCAGGAGTACAAGACCGACCCTCAGCGCAGCACTATCCACTGCGAGGCGTGCCCGAAGTGCGGTCATATCCAGAACCTGACCCTTACCTCGCCCGACAAGATATTCGGCGAGAACGGAGAATGAGAAGCGAGGGCGTGACTTTGTCACGCCCTCTCAATGAATAGTGAATAGTTAAGGTGTCCACTGCGTGGACAAATCAAAAAATATCACCGCAAGGCGATACAAAAATTATTCACTTAAAAAAGCCATTAAGAAGCGTCAGATTCTTAATGGCTTTTTGCTTTAGTTCATCTCGTCAACGGTGACTATGATAGTTGTTGTCAGGAGCTTTCTCAGCACGATGACGTCGAACATATCTATCCTGCCGTCGTCCGTGAGGTCCTCGTAGCACTTGGACGGTGACTTGCCGAGCGCGTGGTCAGCACAGCAGACGAGGTCCGCGACGCTGACTGTGCCGTCGTGGTTGACGTCGCCGTATTCATATTCGGGGACGGGAACTGTTGTGGCAGTTGTTGTAGTCGTAGTAGTAGGGGGAGGTGCGGTAGTTGTCGTGGTAGTGGTAGTAGTGGTAGTGGTAGTGGGCTCTGTTGTTGTGGTGGTCGTGGGAGGAGCAGTCGTTGGCTCGGTCGTAGTTGTGGTGGGTTCAGCAGTAGTGATAGTTGTCGTGGTGGTGGTCGTAGTTGTTGTGACAGTGGACGTCGTAGTCGTAACTATAGGCTTTGTCGGGTCGAAGTCGTCCTTGGAGATAGTGGGATAGGTGAAATATGCGAGTGCATACTCCTCGCCTTCAGTGTGGTTGCTGAAGAAGTGGTCGGAGCCCTTGAGGAAGAAATCGTAGACTATTTGGTAGCCGTATTTGCCGTCGTAGTCGTCCCATGTGACGTCGAGACCGTACCACTCGCCGTCCTCCATCTGCACGTAATTCCACATATGTGCGGTCTTTTCGTCGGGGTCATAGTTGCCGAATATGCACACGCAGGGTATGCCCTCGCGGTCACATATGAGCTTGAACGCCTTTGAGTAGCCCTCGCAGACCACTCCCGGGACTACGAGTCCGCCGAGACACGAGCCCGAGAACTGTCCCTCGAGGTCATAGTACGTGAACTTGGATATTTTATCGTGTATCGACTTTATCTTTTCATAGCGGGTATTGCCCTTGACCTCGAAATTTGCGACTGCCTCCTCGAGCTTGTCCTTGTACGAGAGGAGTTCGTCCCACGAGGTGAAGCCGCTGTAGGCGGCAGGGGCGATAGTTAGCTGATATACGGTGTACTGGTACTTTCGCGAGCCGAGACGCTTCTGCTGTACCGACTTGACGCCTATCTGTATCTGGTTCACGTCGAGCCAGTATATCTCGGGAATGTCGAATGAAGCGCATTCTATGCCGCTTCGGCAGGCTTTGAATACCGCCTCGGTAGCGGCATCGGTGTTTATGTCAAAATACCATGATGAGCTCTCTATGACAAGCGGCTCGGGCAGAGTGACCACGACGGTATCGAGGCTCGGGTTGATGAGCGTCATCATCTGCATATACACCTCGGCGTTGTTGGCGTCAAGGTAGTAGCCGAGATTGTACGCGCCGTTGTCGTAGTCGTAATTCGAGGCTATCCGAGCTCCGCCGTCCGCAGTGAGAGTCTGTGCGCCGAGCTCGGCAACTGAGAGAGTCTCGGACTCGTCGATGTCAACGAACTGCGTTGTGCCGTCCTCGGCAAAGGAAGCGAGCGGAGCTGCTCCTGCGAGCAGGACGGCGGAAGTTAAGAGAGAAAATGCTGATGAGAATATTTTTTTCATAATCATGACCTCCTTCAGTATCTTCCCAATTCCGATATCTATCTATACTATAGTATAACAGAATAGAAAAGATAAGTCAATGATATCGAGAAAAATTCATTAAATTTCCACAAAGCCTGTCCGCGCATGGCGCACACATTGCCGCCGTATATAGACGTATGCCCGAAATAATATGCTGAAAACGCTAAAAAAATGCGAAATAAAGCCGTATTATTTGTTATCTTGTCTCTTGCAAAAAAATGTGCGGTATGGTATACTTTTATTTGGCAGTCAGTGCGCTGAACTGCCTCATATTTTGTTTGATTTGAAAGGTGAGGTCCCGAAATGAATCTATCGGAAATGAACAAGGAACAGCTCATCAGCTTTAAGAACGAGACTGAGGCACTCTACAACGGCTTCAAGGCTCAGTGTCTGTCTCTCAATATGGCGAGAGGCAACCCCTGCAAGGAGCAGCTCGAGCTCAGCGTGGGTATGCTTGACGTGTTCGATGACGGCGATTTCCTCAGCGAGAACGGCGTTGACGTAAGAAATTACGGTATGCTCGACGGTATCCCCGAGGCTAAGGAGTTTTTCTCGGATATGATAGGCGTTCATGACGATGAGATAATCATTTTCGGCAACTCCAGCCTCAACGCTATGTACTGGACTGTTCAGTGTGCCTTCAATAAGGGCATTCTCGGCAGTACACCGTGGTCCAAGCTCGACAAGGTGAAGTTCCTGTGTCCTGTTCCCGGCTACGACAGACACTTCAAGGTGACTGAGTTCTTCGGCGTTGAGATGATAAATATCCCGATGACGGCTTCGGGTCCCGATATGGACATGGTCGAGAAGCTCGTCAGCGAGGACGAGTCCGTCAAGGGTATATGGTGCGTTCCGCAGTACTCCAACCCCGACGGCATCAGCTACAGCGACGAGACTGTAAGACGCTTCGCCAACCTCAAGCCCGCGGCTAAGGACTTCCGTATCTTCTGGGACAACGCCTACTGCATACACCACCTCACAGACGACCCCAAGCCCGTACTCAACATACTCGAGGAGGCTAAGAAGGTCGGCAACGAGAACATCGTCTACATATACGGCTCGACATCAAAGATAACGTTCCCCGGTGCAGGCGTCGCAGTAATGGGCGCGAGCAGGGAGAATGTCGAGGAGCTCAAAAAGTACCTCGGTATCAGCATCATCAGCTACGACAAGATGAATCAGCTCCGTCATGTCAAGTTCTTCGGCACATTTGCGAATATGCAGGAGCACATGAAGAAGCACATGGCGATAATCGCTCCCAAGTTCGAGCTCGTGTGCAGCACTCTCGAGAGGGAGATAGCTCCGCTCGGAATAGGCGAGTGGACTGAGCCCAAGGGCGGCTACTTCGTGTCGTTCAACGCGCTCAACGGCTGCGCAAAGAGGATAGTTCAGCTCTGCAAGGAGGCGGGCGTTACGCTCACAGGTGCAGGCGCTACCTTCCCCTACGGAGTTGACCCCGACGACAAGAATATCCGCATAGCTCCGACGTATCCCTCGATAGAGGACCTCGGCAAGGCTCTCGAGCTCTTCGTTATCAGCGTAAAGCTCGCAAGCGCGGAGAAGCTGCTCGCGGAGATGCAATAAAAAATCAAGGACGTCCGAAGGGGAGCCCCCTTTGGCGGTTTCGCAGGATACCGAATATGGTGCCGTAACCTTACGGCTCGGTAGCCCACAAATTCCGCTAAGGGAAGCATACTAAGGACGTCCTTTTTTGTTATTCCTGTGACTCCTCTGCGTCGCCGTCGGTGAGAAATTCGGGCAGACGGTAGCGCTTCTTGTACTCGCGCGGAGTCATTCCAACGTACTTCTTGAATATCTTGATGAAGTAGCTCTGCGAGCTGAAGCAGAGCAGCGTACTTATCTCGAGGTCGGTGTACTCCGAGAAGCGCAGCAGACTCGACGCCTCCTCTATCTTCTTGCGGTTGACGTAGTCGCTGAACGCCATGCCCGTCTCAGCCTTGAACAGCCTCGACAGGTAAGCTGAGCTGATATTGAGGTGCTTTGCGGCTTCGTTTATCATGATTCGGCTGTGGAGGTGCTCGCTGATGTAGTCGAGCACGCGCAGTATCTGCTTGGAGTAGATGTTGCTGTTGCGGACAAGGCGCATACGGCGGGAGTATTCCTCTATCATTTCGGTATGCGCGGCGTGGACGTCCTCGGGAGTCCTGCACTCGTCAGCCTTCATGATGTAGATGTCGCTGAGGCTGTACGCCTCCTCGGGAGTCATGCCGCTTTTTATGCAGAAGCGCGCGATGAGTGCCGCGGAGACTGTGAAGTGGTATTTGAGGTTTTGCAGCGGGTCCTTGCTGAGGACGCCATAGCCCTCGCTGCACAGGGGAGTGGCGTACACGCGCACGAGCTCGATATTGCCCGCGCAGATGCTCTCGTAGAAGGCTATCTCGCGGTCGAACGAGGCATATTCAAAGTCCTCCTCGCGGCGCGAGAAGAGGTGGGAAGCAAGGTATTGCTGGGAGTAGCTGTTCATGATGTACCTCCAACGTTGATGATAGAATCATTATATCATATTTTTACCATAATTGCAATACCCGCGGAATTAAATTACCATTTTAATTATTGCGTTTGAGAGAGCTCAGCTATGATGAGCGGCAAGAATCTGTAGGGGGGCGGCGTCCTTGACTTCACACCAAGAACACGCTATACTCCACGAGAAAAGCGAGGACTTTCGTCCTCGCTTTTTCGGGTATATTATTTACTGCTTGTTATAAGTTACCCACTTATAATATGCAGTGAGAGGCGTTGTGCCGGGGTATGCCTTGAGCCAGTCGTCAACTGTGAGGCCGGGCCATGCGTTCATCATTATCTTGCTGGGAGTTACGGGGATATCACCTGACATCGACCAAACTTCCTTGCCGTCAATGTACCAGGTTATCTTGCCGGGCTGCCAGTTGAAGCCGTATCTGTGGAATCCCTGCGAAGCGTCGAAGCCGAGGTCTATCATCTTCTCGTGACCGCCCTGTCCGTTGCGGTAGTAGTTGAGCTGTACCTTTGTGGTATCCTTGCCGAGAATCTCGATGTCTATCTCGTCCCACGGATTCTTCTGTCCGTTGACTACGTCGGAGGGACCTGTGTAGGTGAAGAACGAGGATACTACGCCGTCGCACTTGATAGCCTTCATTTCTGTCTCGTAGTAACCGTAGTGATAGAACTTGTTTGTGCGGAACTCACCGCCCGAATACTTGGGGTTCCAGTCGGGATTGGAGTCGTTGGTCCACTTGCGGTCTACCTTTAGTTCGAGGAGACCATTTTTTATCTGAGCGTTCTGCTTATACCACCAGCAGTCGAAGGGCTTGCCGTTCGTCCAGCCGTCGGAAGCGAAGAAGTCGCCTGCATTGCCTGTTGTGAAGTCAGATACCATTGTGGCATTTCTGTTCATGCCTGTCTGAGTCTGACCCTGCCCCTGATTTGGGTTCTGCTGCTGACCCTGATTAGGATCCTGCTGCTGTCCCTGATTGGGGTTCTGCCAGGGATTCTGCTGCTGACCCTGACCGTTCTTGCCGTTCTTGTCGTATGTCACCCACTGATAACGTGCGATGAGCGGAGTTCTGCCGTTGTAAGCCCTGAGCCAGTCGTCAACGGTCTTGCCGGGCCATGCGTTCATCATTATCTTGCTGGGAGTTACCGGGATATCGCCTGACATCGACCATACTTCTCTGCCGTCGATGTACCATGTTATCTTGCCGGGCTGCCAGTCAAAGCCGTAGGTGTGGTATGCTTCGGAAGCGTCGAAGCCGAGGTCGATCATCTTCTCGTGACCGCCCTGTCCGTTGCGGTAGTAGTTGAGCTGGACCTTTGTTGTGTCCTTGCCGAGTATCTCGATGTCGATCTCGTCCCACGGATTCTTCTGTCCGTTTACTACGTCGGAGGGTCCTGTGTAGGTGAAGAATGAAGAAACAACGCCGTCGTTCTTGATAGCCTGCATCGAGGTCTCGTAGTAGCCGTAGTGGTAGAACTCGTTTGTACGGAACTCGCCGCCCGAGTAAGAAGGCATCCAGTTGGGATTTCCGTCGGAAGCGTTCCACTTCTGGTCGATGAGGAGCTCGAGGTGGTCGCCCTTTATCTCAGCGTTCTTCTTGTACCAGTAGCAGTCGAACGGCTTGCCGTTTGTCCAGCCGTCGGAAGCGAAGAAGTCGCCTGCCTGACCCGCCTTGAAGTTGGATACCATGGTCGCGTTAGCGTTCATGGGAGTTCCGAGGTCGGGGATACCGTTCTGATGAGGCTGAGTTGTAGTTGTTGTGGTAGTAGTGGGCTCAGTCGTTGTAGTTGTGGTGGTAGTAGTTGTAGTGGTCGTGGTAGTTGTGGTTGTCGTTGTGGTCGTAGTAGTTGTGGGCTCGGTTGTAGTGGTAGTAGTTATCGTAGTAGTGGGTTCTGTAGTAGTTGTTGTAGTAGTTGTAGGCTGAGTTGTAGTTGTAGTAGTTGTTGTGGGCTGAGTCGTTGTAGTTGTGGTAGTTGTCGTCTCGTCCTCACGGTATTCGGGACTTACTGACTCGGGCAGCTCGTGTATCTTGCCTGCGTCGTACTTCTGGATAGTGAGCGCGTCAGCAGCTGTGATACCGTCGCCGCGGTAGAAAACGTCAGCGTTCTTCTTGCCCTGCTCTGTGAGTTGGTACTTGTCCTTGTTAGCGATGAACTGGAGGATAGCAACAGCGTCCGAAACTGTTACTGCTCCGTCGAGGTTAGCGTCGCCGATGAGCGTGCTTTCGGCATTGATGTATGCTGTGACATCAGCGAATGAGAGACTGCTGTTCTCATAGCTTGCAGATGACACGAAAGGCGCTGCTGTAGCCATCATTGCAGCTGCGGACAGAGCTGCGATACAGCGCTTCAGGCTGTGGTTCTTCATATATAAGACCCCTCTCCTTATAATAATATACTCGATTTTCTGCATACATAATATTAACAACGTATGCATTAGACAAATTTATTATACAGTACATAGAATGTTTTGTATATTATTATTGTGACAAAAATGGTAAAATCATGACCTCTGCGAAAATGAATTAGCTTGAAATTGCGGCATATCGGGGGATATCATTTACACAAATGGCGAGTGTGATAATTTCTTGACGTTCCGCCTCGGAGCGGCTCTGCTGTAATAATATTGTAACTTTAAAATCACTTGCATTTAATTGTTTTTTAATAATTGTTGTGATATAATAGAAAAATACTTTTAAAATAGGAGATGAAAAAATGGCACCTGTAATCGACATCAAAAACATAACCAAAGAATTCAAGGTCCTCAACCGCCGCGAGGGTCTCGCGGGAAGCATCAAGGACTTGTTCTCGCGCGACTACAAGATAGTCAAGGCGGTCGACAACGTCACTATGAGCATTGAGCAGGGCGAGATAGTAGGCTATCTCGGTCCAAACGGCGCGGGCAAATCCACCACTATCAAAATGATGACGGGCGTTCTCGAGCCCACCTCGGGAGAGATACTCGTCAACGGCAGGCTGCCCTATAAGAACAGGTCAAAGAATGCGCAGAATATCGGCGTCGTATTCGGTCAGCGCTCACAGCTGTGGTGGGCTCTGCCCCTCGTGGAGTCGTTCAAGCTGCTGAAGGATATCTACCAGATAAGCGACGAGCAGTACGACGGCATGATGAAGCTCTACCAGTCGCTCGTGGACATCGAGCCCCTACTGCACAAGCCCGTGCGTCAGATGTCGCTCGGACAGCGCACGCTCAGCGATATACTTGCGGCGTTCCTGCACGACCCGAAGATAGTCTTCCTCGACGAGCCGACGATAGGTCTCGACGTCTCGATGAAGGCGAAGATACGTACTCTGATACAGGCTCTCAACAAGGAGAAGAACACCACCGTCATACTTACCACTCACGATATGGGCGACGTTGACGCGCTCTGCCGCCGCATAGTCATCATCGACAAGGGCAAGATGCTCTACGACAACGATATATCGCACCTCAAGGGCTTCTTCGGCTCGTACCGCACGCTGAAAATACGCGTGGACGGCGACCTCAAGAAGGAGTCGGAGCAGATAGCGAAGGAGTTCCCTGTCTGTAAGGTCAGCGCGGACGACGAGTGGATATCAATACTCGTAGATGAGGCGAAAATAACGGTCATGGAGGTGCTCACGAAGCTCCAGAAGGAGCGCCGCGTCCGCGATATGCAGCTCGAGGAGATATCCACTGAGGACGTCATCAAGAAGATATACGAGGAGGGAGTGGAATGAACCTGAAAAAGTACCTCACCCTCACGCGTATGGGTGTTATGGAGTCGCTGCAGTTCAGGCTTTCCATGCTTGTGATATTCGCAGGCAACCTGCTCTATCTCGTGGTCGTGTACTTCCTGTGGAAGGCGATATACGCTTCGTCGGGCGAGGAGGTCGTCAACGGCATGACCTTCCATGATACGCTGATATACCTCGTACTTGCGACTGCGCTGTTCAACTTCATGGAGATGTACACGGTATGGCAGATGGGCAGGGCGATACAGTCGGGCTCAATAGTACTGTACCTGCTCAAGCCCATGGAGATAAGGCGATATATGTTCTGGGAGTATTCGGGCAACTTCGTCGTGAACTTCTGCGCTACGCTGCTCCCGACATTCATCGTTGTGAACGTCGTCACGCGCGGAGCTGTGCCGCTCGGAATGAACCTGCTCTACTTCGTTATCGCGGTGGTGATAGCGGTGATGATAAACTACAACATCGACTTCTTCGTCGGCACGATATGCCTTTACACGGAGTCGATATGGGGCATAAACATAATGAAGCAGGTCATCGTGCTGCTGCTCTCGGGAGCTACGATACCGCTCGCATTCTTCCCCGAGACCATACGCAATATCGTGAACTGGCTGCCGTTCCAGTCGATATACAACGCTCCGCTGACGCTTCTGCTCGGCAAGTCGGCTGACATCAAGGACGTCGCGGTCACTATCGGCACTCAGCTCATATGGCTGGCGGTCACATATGCGATAAGCAAGCTGTTCTGGAAGATATCGCTTCCGCAGATAACGGTGAACGGAGGCTGATGACATGAAAAGAAAAGGACTTTTATTCTACACGCGGCTGTATTTCAAGATACTCGCTCAAGACCTGAAGAGCAAGATGAGCTACCGCGCCGATTTCATCATATCCACAATAGGCATGATATTCACCAATATTGCGGGATTTGTGAGCTTCTGGATACTCTTCCGCAACTTCTCCACGATAAACGGCTGGGGCTACTATGAGATGCTGTTCCTGTACGGCTTCTCGCTGGTCGCGCTGACGCCTGTGCAGTGCCTCTTCGACAACAACTGGAGTCTGAGACAGTATGTCTACACGGGCGACTTCATCAAATACTGCTTCCGCCCGATAAACCTGTTCTTCTACTATCAGTCGGAGGTCTTCGACATCAAGGGACTGGGACAGCTCGCATTCGGACTCGGCACTCTCATCTACTCGTGGATAAAGCTCGGACTGGGCTTCACGCCGCTCATGCTCGTGAAAATGGTAATATTCCTGCTCACGGCGTCGCTGGTAATGGTGGCGCTGCAAAATGCAGCTGCGGCGACGTGCTTCTGGATACAGAATTCGTTCTATATCCTCGACCTTGTGACGAAGTTCAAGGACTACGCGAAATACCCCGTGACCATTTTCAGCAAGGCATTCCGCTTTGTGTTCACATTCATTATGCCAATCGCGTTCATCGCGTACTATCCGAGTCTTATTATACTGCGTCCCGACGAGGTGGAGCTGCTGTCGTGGCTTTCGCCGCTCATTGCAGTCGTATTCTTCTTTATCAGCTATAAGATATGGATGTTCGGCGCGATGAAGTACAACGGAACGGGCTCATAATCAAAAAGCTCTGAAAAAGCGTTAGCTTTTTCAGAGCTTTTTTCAGTTAAAGCAGAGCCTTTGACTGTTGCATTTTATCCGAGAAGCCCGAGCTTCTCCTTCTGCTTCAGTATGCGGAGCACGCTCTCGTCGATGCGCTCCTCGCTGATGCGTCCCGAGCTTACCGCCTGCTCTATGCCGCTGACTGCCGCAGCGAGGTCTGCGGGCATGAGTATTATGTCGATACCCGCCTCCACAGAGAGCACAGCCGCCTCGGAGCTGCCGTACGTGTTGACGATAGCTCCCATAGCCTGAGCGTCCGTGATAGCGATGCCGTCAAAGCCGAGTTCGTCCCTCAGCCAGTCCGTCACGATGACCTTTGAGAGGTCGGCGGGCATATTGTCTCCCGCGCCCGTGACTACCTGATGACCTACCATGACGAAGTCGCAGCCCGCGTCGATACCGCCCTGAAATGCGACAAATTCATTATCGTGGAGCTGTTCGTAGCTCCTGTCCATGATGACAGTGCCGTAGTGGGTGTTGCTTCCGCCCGCGCCGAGACCCGGGAAGTGCTTGAGCGTGCCGCTGACGCCCTTGCTTTGCAGTCCCTCGACCACAGCCGCAGACATATCCGCCACGACGTTCGGGTCGGAGCTGAAAATGCGGTTGCCGAGCTCGTTGTTGGGATTGATGTTGACGTCCGCGACGGGCGCGAAGTCAACGTTGAAGCCGTAGTCCGCGAGGTAGGTGCCTATCGTAGTACCCACGCCGAAAGCCTCGTCGTAGTCGTTGAGCCCGCCGTAGTAGGACATATTGTACACAGCGGGAGCTCCGAGCTTGTAGCTGACGCGGGTTATGTATCCGCCCTCCTCATCGGTCGCGAGGAAGACTCCCGCGCCCTTGGACTTGGCGTAATTTTGCAGATTCGAGAGCATATTGCGGGTCTGCTCCGAGCTGACAAGATTGTTCGCGAAGAATATATAGCCGCCTATCGGGTAATTGTCGTAGCAGTCGTAGGTATGCTGGTCGGCGTAGTTGAAGCAGCCGTAGCCAGTCAGTCCCTCGGGGTGGGTCATGAACATCTGACAGACCTTTTCGTGCAGGCTCATATCCGCGAGGAGCTCGTCTGCGTCGGTCGGACGGGACGGTTTCACGGGAGCCTTTGTTGTGGTGGTCTGAGCCGAAGTCGTGCGCTTAGCAGTCGTTACGGCAGGTCTTGTATAGTTCGGCGTGGGAGAATAACCGCCGCTGTCAGGCGGATTCTCGATACCGGGGGAGTAGGGCTCATTGCCCGAAGCTGGAGCGTTGGTCAGCACGGGCTCTTCCTCCTTGTCAGTAGTTGAAGCTGTGGTCGCCTCCGAGGTAGTGGAAGCGGAGGTCGTCCTGCCTGCTGATGTTGTCTTTGCGGAAGTTGTCCTGCTGGTGGAGCTCACCTGCGTCTGCTCCGTCGTCCCGACGGTAGCTATGGTGTCCTCGGCGTTGGGGATATCTCTTCCGCAGCCCGCGAGGAGCGAGGTCATCGCCAGTGCGAGGGCGATGAGCTTATTTGGTCTTGTGTTTTTCATTTTTCAGTTTCCTGACTCTCTTACGGATATATCTGAATGCGGCGTCCTCGCCCTTATCGGCAAGGAGGCGGAGCAGAAACTCCAGCTTGTCCGCCGTGGACTGCTCGATAGCGCGCTTGGGACGCATTCTGAGGAAGTATTCGAGCGGGCAGCTGTCCGTATATTTTTCCTTGTTGTATATCTTTGATGCGGCGACTCTGTCGCAGAACATCTCAAAAATGTATATATCGGGCATTTTCATCGGGTCGAGGGTGCCCGTGACGGTGCTGTAGTCCGTCCAGTATTCAAAGTGGTGGGTATTCCTGCCCTTGTGGTGCATCCACGCGCGGGAATATCCCGTGACCTCCCGCTCCTTCTCATTCGGAGAGCGGCTGCCCTGATAGTACAGCACGCCCGGTATGAACTCGGTCGGCGAGAATTTGGACAGGTCGTGCAGCAGACCGCGCTTGATGATACCCGCCTTGAAGCAGTGTACCATGACCATATGGCGGTGGCGTGTGACGGTGCTGAGGTGTCCGAAGAAGTTGTGTAAAAGCATGGTGTCACCTCAATTTTCGCTGATGTCGAGCACGCTGTTCTTGATTATGAGCCTGCCGCTGATTATCCTTCTGCCCGCGGTATAGGACGGGTCGGAGAGCTTCTTTGCCATTATCTTTACCGCCTCGGACGCCATTTTCTCGAGGTCGACCTCGATAGTGGTTATGGTTGGGATGCATATGCTCGAGACGGTGTAGTTGTCGTAGCCGACGACGGATATATCCTCGGGGACGCGCACGCCCTTCGATTTCAGCGCCGATATCACGCGGAATGCAGTCTCGTCGCTGTTGCAGACGAAGGCGGTCGGCATCTCGTCGGGGAAGTCTATCTTGTCGAGGAGGAGGCTGCGCTCCGTCCTGTCGGGGATAGTCCAGTCCTGACGGTACTCGAGCCCGTTCTCCATGAGGCACTTCACATAGCCGAGGAAGCGGTCGTTTATGCTGCTTGTGGCGTTGAGCAAGCCAAAAAAGCCGATATTCTTGTGTCCGCAGCGGACGAGGTAATCGGTGAGTATGTAGCCGCCGTGGTAGCTGTCGGAGTTGACGGAGTCTATCTCGTAGCGGTTGTCGTAGAAGTCGACGAAAATGAGCGGGAGGTCTATCTGGCTGAGCCTGTGGATATAGTCCCTGCATATCTGCCCGATGACGATTATGCCGTCGACCTTCTTCTCGGTTATCATATTCGGGAGGACACCGCTTTTCTCGCTCTCGGAGGTGATGCACTCGTATACCGTCAGCACGTTCATCGCCGACAGCTTGTTTGAGATGTTTGCGGTGAGCTCCCAGTAGAAGGTGCCGCGTGCGCCGACGAAGCGCTCGGAGGTGATTATCCCGACGCTCTTGCCGAGTTTAGGCACGGCGGGCTTCTTCTTGCCCGACTTTGTATTCGAGGGCTTATAGCCCATTTCTTCTGCGGTATCGCAGATTTTTTTTCTCATCTGCTCGCTTACGCCGTCGCGTCCCGCGAGGGCGTTTGACACCGTAACTACGCTTACGCCGAGCTTTGTTGCGATATCGAGCATTTTTATGCCGTTTTTCATATTTCTCCGCCTTATCAAGGTTTAATTAACTTCCCACATTATACCATATTTTAAGTAAAAAATAAAGTACCTCGGAGCGATTTCGTCGGAACAGTCAAATTTTTCAGTGCCGATTGTGCATAATATCCACAAAAAAGGCACTCGAAGCTCCGAGTGCCTTTTTAAATGATTTAAGTCGTTTTATCGCTCCCGTGATGCCCGTGGAGGTAGGGATAGATGTCCCCGCGGACCTCGTCAACTTTATTGTCGCCCTCGCCTGTCGGGATAAGACCTGTCATATCGCCCCACGAGGCTGACGGACAGGAGTACTCGAATCCCTGCTTATCGGGGGCGGGGAGTGGGAGTGGGATGGACTTCTTTCGCCGCATTTTTATCAGCTCCTTCCGCAGGTATTATCTGCGGTTTGAGCCGAATTATTCAGCTACGATATTGATTATGTTCTGATACAGCGATACTGAGTCGCTCGCGAAGCTGTAGCCGAAGTAGTCGGGATTCTGCACCTGCATCACTACGACGTAGGAGCCGTCATAGCTTCCGTAGTCCGACCACGTTCCCGAGCCGTTATCGCTCGGGTTTTTCAGCACGCCCGTTATGTACAGGAAGTCGCCCTTCCACGTCTCGGCGGTGCCTGTCTTGGCGTAGAGCTCGTAGCCTGCGGGTACGGACAAGCCGATATTCCCCGCAACTCCCGACATACCCGAGAGCAGGTTCTGACGGCACTCCTCGGGGATACTGCAAATCTTGCTGTTCGGAGTTGTGCCCGATTTCACTGTCTTTGATAAATCGTTCGTATCGACTATTTTCCCGATAGTGAACGGAGTTACCATATCGCCGAAGACGGCTTCACGTCCGAGAGCCGCGAGATACAGCGGACAGGTCAGCACGTAGGACTGCCCGAAGGCTGTACGTCTGAGGTCGTCGTCGCAGTATATCTCGACGTTGTTGTGGAGCTTGCCGAAGTCGCAGTCGATATCGGAGCAGAAGTGGAAGATGTTCTCGAGGTCGGCGAGGACGTCGTCCTTGCCTATCTGGTCGAAAGCCTTGGCGAAGAAGATGTTGCTGGAGTTGACGAATGCGGAGTAGAGCGTGCGCTCATACACGGGGTACTGCCACGTTTTGTCGTGGTCCCAGTTGACTATCGCAACACCGTCGAATTCCCATGTTCCCTCGTCATACAGACTTGTAATGCCGTGCTTGTCGGCGATGACCTCGGACATTATCTTGAAGCACGAACCCGGCTCGGCGTTCTGGAAAGCCTTGTTGCCGTAATTGCCCCACGCGAGGTCCTCATCGGTGTCGGTGCCGTAGTAGAGGTCGGGGTCGTAGGACGGGTAGTTGACCTGCGCCATGAGCGAGCCGTCCGTTCTCATCACGACTACCGAGCCGACGAGGTTCTGGCTTGCCATGTAGTCGTATATCGCTACCTGCTTGGCTGAGTCGAAGGTGAGCTGTATCGACTGCCCGATCTTGTCGCCGATATGTGATGAGGGGTTCTGGGTGCGAAGGAGCTTGTCATATGTAAGGTCGAGCCCTTCGGACATCTCATTGAGCACATTCGCGAACGCGACCTTGTTAGCGTCGTTCGTCATGCGGACCTCCTTGCCCGCATCGTCCTTGGTGCTGTACATCAGCACCTTGCCGCTTGCGTCGATGAGGTCACCGCGCATGATATCGGTGCTCTTTGGAGCGTCAGCCGTCGCGGTAGTTGTCTCAGTCACGCCGTCGGAGGCGACTGTGGCGGCGGCAGTTCCCGTTGCCATGGCGATGACGGAGTCGGGACCTCCTGCGCGCTCGACTACGGTGCCGCATGAGGTCATCGGAGCGAGGAGCACAGCCGCAGAAACGGCGGCAAGAATGGTTTTGTTTCGTTTCATATATTTCACCCTTATCATGTATTGTATATCTTGTGCAGACAGGTCATTATTCCAGCGGTTCCGAGTTGAAGCGGATGTTCATATCGACGTCGCCCGCGATGCCTGGGATACGTCCGTAGGCGCTCGCCTGCCAGA
Source organism: Anaerotruncus sp. MC2020 (assembly GCA_000701945.1). Lineage (GTDB taxonomy): Bacteria > Bacillota > Clostridia > Oscillospirales > Ruminococcaceae > Ruminococcus > Ruminococcus flavefaciens_B. The sequence continues at coordinate 1,006,178 of KL370840.1, read as the reverse complement.
GCGCATATGCGCCTTCGTAGTCGGTCTCGTCGACGTAGTGCGCGAGCCAGACGGGGTGGTCGCCGCTGTTCTCCCAGAAGTTGTTGAGGAAGTTCTTACTGCTGTAGAGCATCGCCGAATAGCCGTGCTTCTCGCACTCGTCGCAGAACGCCTCGAACACGTTGTTGAGGTCGTGGATATTCATGCCATATTCCTGGAACGTAGCCCATTCCTCCCAGTCGAAGGCGATAGGGTAGTCGAGTTCCCTGCCGTCGAGCTGGTCTATGACCCAGCGCGCGTGCTCGCGGGCGCCCTCCTCGGTGTTGTCCGCGGAGTAGAAGTACACTCCCACATCGAGCCCCGCCGCAGTGGCGTTCTTCATATTCTGCTCGTAGTAGTCGTCCATTTCGGGCTCGCCGCGGTAGTAGTAGCCCATTCGCATGAGCACGAACTCACAGCCCGCGTCCTTTACGGCGTCGTAGTCGACGTCGGTCTGCCACGCGGAGACGTCGATGCCGAAGCTGACGTCGCCGAGATAGCTGTAGGTGTCGATGAAGTCGGAGTAGGCGACGCGCGGGTTGTTGTCCTCGGGACGCGGTATCTCGTTGAGTACGAGCACCGTCACGTCAAAGCGCGTGGAGTTGCCCGAGCTGTCGGTGACGGTCACATCGAGCGTGCTTCTGCCGACCTCGGAGGTGTCGACCTCGCCCTCGTATGTCACCGTAGGAGCGCGGTCATAGTTGTCGACGTAGCCGATTATTTTGTCGATGTCGAAGGGCTCGCCGACCTTTGCATAGGGATTCCAGCCCGAGTTGAGTATCAGCGGAGGAGTGGTGTCGACCACGGTGTAGCTGACCTCTTTTTCATATTCATTGCCTTCGTACTCGAAGAGCACCTTAGCCTTTTTCTCGCCAAGCCCTTCGGTGTCGATGAGGTCGGCGGGAGCGGTGAGCTTGACGTTGTTGTCGTTGACGAGCTCCGCGATAGTCGTATTCGAGTAGACCTCTATCTCCGCCTCGGTTTCGAGCACGACATCGTCAGGGATATCTGTGCTGACCGTCTTTGTGGTGGTGACGGTGGTCGCTGTAGTGGTTGCGGCAGTCGTCTGAGCAGTAGCCGTAGTGGTCGCGGCGGTCGTAGTCTCGGGCGCGGAGTTCTCGGCTCCCACGCTCTTGCCGCAGCCCGTAAGCAGCAGTGCCGCGAGTGAAATAGTTGCGATTCTGTAGCGTTTCATATTATCTCCATTGGTTTATTCCTTCAGTAATCTCTCGGTCATGACGCGGCGGCAGTCGTGCTCGAGCGTGTCGTCGAGCTTTGCAAGCTCAACGTGCGAGCCGCTTCGCCTGTCGAGGCAGTAGCCGATGATATAGTCCGAGAGCTCGGGGTTCTTAGACAGGCACGGACCGTGCATATACGTTGCGATGACGTTCTTCTCGAAGTAGCCCTCGTACTGACTTTTCGAGCAGTTGCCGTTGCCGCAGAGCACCTCTCCGAGCGGAGTTTTCACTTCCTGAGTCTGACCGCCGTGGTTCTCGAAGCCGACGACGTCTACGGTCGCGCCCGTGAAGGTGGTGCGTATCACGACATTGCCGATACAGCGCTTTTTGCGGCTTGCGGGAGCTACGGTGAAGTAGTCGAAAAGACCCAGTCCTGCTATCTCGTTGCCGTCGGCGTCGCGGTAGTATTTTCCCATGAGCTGGTAGCCTCCGCAGATGAGGAAAAGGAACGTTCCGCCCTCATATGCAGCCTTTATCTGCTCCCTGCATCTGAGCAGGTCTGCGGAGATGTGCTGCTGCTCGAGGTCAGCGCCTCCGCCGATGTATATGACGTCATAGCTGCTGAAATCGGGCATATCCGAGTCAATGGAATACTTGTCGATAACGCAGCCTATCCCGCGCTTTTCGCAGCGGTACTTGATTATCTCCATGTTGCCGCCGTCGCCGTAGAGGTCGAGCATATCCGCGTACATATGGAGTATCCTTATCTCACTCATCGCACTTACCTCCGTGGCTCAAAATATAGCGCTTCAGCGCGGCACGCGTCGGCTGGACGGCGGTGTAGTTCGCGATGACGAACTTGCGTCCCTCGGTGCGTGCGAGTTCCTCGACAGCCTCGTCGAGGTCGGGGCGGACTACGATGTTCGCAGGGTCAAAGCCCGCGCACTTGATTCGCACGGCGATGTCGTAGGCGCGCGTCCCCGACGTAACTACGCGGGTCACGCGCTCGAAGATGCTGAAATTGATGTCCCATATCCACGACACGTCGAGACCGTCCGCGATGTTGTCGTTGAGCACGAAAAGGAGCTCCTTCTCGCCCTTCATCTCGTTCATCACGCGGAGGGTCATGTTCGCTCCGACGGGATTTTTCGCGAGATTGAGCGTGGTGAGCCTGTCGCCGAGCGTGAATGTCTCCATGCGTCCGTTGTTGACGGTGTAGTTGTTGATGACGTTCTCGGTGACGTCCTGCGCGATGCCGTAGAGCTTCGCGACTGCCGCTACCGCCGTCATATTGTAGACGTTGTAGATGCTGTTGAGCTTGGGCGAGTATTCGTGCCCGTCAGCCGTAAATACAGGCTTTTCGAGGTCTATGCCGCTCGCGGAGATGTACGTTTCATAATTGCCGAAGCCGCACTTGGGACAGGCAAATCTGCCGATGTGCGAGTACTGGTAGAACTCGTATCCGAGCGGCTCTCCGCAGAACGGGCAGAAGCGTCCCTCGGACGCCTCGAATATCTTCTCGGTCGCGAAGGCGTACTTCTCCGCGCGGAAATACCTGACGTTCTTGTTGTCGGGATTAGCCCTGCCGAGACGGGCGGTGTTGGGGTCGTCGCCGTTGAGGATGAGGTTGCCGCTGAAGGTCTTGCAGAAGCCGTTTATCTTCTGTATGAGGGTCTCCATTTCGCCGTTGCGGTCGAGCTGGTCACGGAAGAAGTCGAGCACGACGAGCGTCTCGAGCTTGAGCTGAGAGTACACCACGGGGACGTGGCTCTCGTCCGTCTCGAGAATGAGGTAGTCCGCATCGACTCTGCCCGCGCCGTCGCAGTGGCGGAGCAGGAGGGAGCATATGCCCGTGTCGAGGTTGTTGCCCTCGCGGTTGATTATGATTTTCTTGCCGCTCTGCTCAAAGAGCTGGGCGACGCAGTTGGTGACGGAGGTCTTGCCGTTGGTGCCTGTCACGGCGATAATGGGGCAGTCGACCTTGAACATTTTGCAGCATTTTCCGTTTGTGAGGTGCCACAGGATAATGCCCGGGAGGTTGCCCGCGTTGCGCCCGAGGAGGCGCAGAACGCCGACTATTATTTTGCCGATGAGTATCAGAAGTCTGTTCAATTTATCGCTTCTTTCTTTGTTTTGTACTTGTGGGCCGCGCGATGATAATCGTATTGTTGCCGCGCGGAGATTGCTTGAGCCATTAATGAAGTTGAACGCGAAACCGAAAGTTTCGCTCAAGCCTTTTCAAAGGCTTGCGGGTCAAGGGCAGAGCCCTTGTGGGTTCCAAGGGCAAAGTCCTTGGTCGCCGTCTATGGCGGCGAAATATTCGCATTTATTCATAATCCACTCTTCGCAAACAATCCAGTGAATTGTTTGCGAACACAAGAACCACGGTTTTTTGCGGGGCGTCGAGGACGCCGCCCCCTACAAAGCTTTATTTGTCAGCGATTGCGTAAGGGGCGGAACGCCGAGGGCGGCGTTCCCTACATCGTGTATTGGCGAAGTGTTTTGTTAGGTGCGGGCGGATGATATCCGCCCCTACATTATTCCGTATAACTAATGCGTCCGTCCTCGGAGAACTCGACAAATCCGCGTTTTTTAGCCTCGCGAATGCCGAGTGAAACGGCAGTCTCTATAGTGGGAGTCACCCTCGTGAAGCCGAAGAGGTGAGCCGTCTCGCGGATGAGGTCCTCGCGGAGCATGGCTATCTGCTCAGCCATAATGAGCTTGATGCCCGCCGCTATCTCCTCGGGAGCTATCTCGTCCATACCGCGCCTGTCCTCGTCGGAACACTTAGCGCGGCAGATGTCGTAGCTGTCGGGAGTCTGGTCGGGGAGCCACAGGAAGTCGTTCTCGCCCGCCTTGGTCACGACCGCGCCACACTTCTCGATAGCGGTGTCAGCGGTCGCCTTTGTATTGGGAGTTGTCCTCGCCACGCCGAAGCACGCGAACAGCTTCTTTGTCAGAGCCGCCTTGCTTACGGGAGCCTCAGCCGCGAGGATGTCCTTGACGCACTTGACTATCTTGACCTCGCCCGTCTCGTTGAAGCTCTCGCTCTTGCCGTATTCCTTGACCTTGAACGGCTTGTAGGCTTCACATCTCTCGGCGAGCGGGCTGACCTCCTCGGTCTCGAAGACGAGCTCCTGCTTAGGCTGCTTGGGCTCCTCCTTTTCGGGCTCGGGAGGCGCATTTCTGCGCTCGATTATCGCGGCTATCTCGTCCTCTATCTTCTTGATGACCTTGTCCTTGTTGTCGAGCCAGTCGAGGATATAGACGTTCATCGTATTCCAGCCGAGACCGCGCAGTACCGACGCCTGCGAGAGGTGTCTGTCCTTGGCGGTGCCGTTGACGTAGTTGGACTTCGTGCCGCAGTTTATGCCGAGTATGTACCGCGAGGTATTCTCGGGGTCAGCGACTGCCACGTCTATCTTGAAGTCGGAGCAGCCGACCGCGCAGTTAGCGGTATATCCGCGCTTGCGGAGCTCCTCCGCGAGCACGTTGCTGAAGTCGGCAGTCTTTGCAGAGGTGTTGCCTCTTACGGCGAGAGCGCTCCTGCCCTTAGCCGCAAATTCGAGGAAGCCCTTGAGTCCCTCGACGCCGTCGGAGCGTGTGCGCGAGAGGTCTATCATCTCGGGAGTGATGACCGAGAACACTATCATCTGACACTTCGAGCGCGAGATAGCGACGTTCAGACGTCTCCAGCCGCCGTCGCGGTTGAGAGGACCGAAGTTCATGCTGACCTTGCCATCCTTGTCGGGACCGTAGCCGATAGAGAACATGATAACGTCGCGCTCGTCGCCCTGCACGTTCTCGAGGTTCTTGATTATGATGGGCTCGTACTGCTCGTTAGCCCACTGCTCGAGCTCGGGGCGCGCTCTGAATGCGTCCATGAGCATATCGTCTATGAGGTTCTGCTGGGGCTGGCTGAACGTAACTACGCCGATACTGAGCTTGCGGAGCTTGGGGTCCTCCAGTCGGCGGGATATCTCGTCCACGATAGCCTTTGCCTCAGCTTTGTTGGTTCGTGTGGAGCTCTTGTCGTAGAAGCCGTCAACGTGTACCCAGCTGACCTCTGATATCTGGTCGTCGGGCGACGGGAAGGTGAACAGCTTGTTGTCGTAATACTTGGCGTTGCTGTACGCGATGAGGCTCTCATGCTGTGAGCGGTAGTGCCAGAGCAGGTGCTCCTGCGGCATGGAGAGCGCGAGGCAGTCGTCGAGCACGCTCTCGAGGTCTTCCTTCTCGTAGTTCTCCTCGTCGACCTGATTTGACGAGAAGAAGCTGGTAGGCGGGAGCTGTTTGGGGTCGCCGACGACGATGACGTTCTCGCCGCGCGCGATAGCTCCGACAGCCTCGCAGGTCGGGAGCTGTGAAGCCTCGTCGAAGATGACAAGGTCGAATTTCGGGTACGAGGGGTCGATGTACTGAGCGACCGATATCGGGCTCATGAGCATTACGGGGCACATTCTGCGCAGGAGGTTGGGTATGCTGTCGAAGAGCTTGCGTATGGACATCATGCGTCCGTTGCTCTTTATCGCCTTCTGGAGTATGCCTATCTCGGAGCTTGCCGCCGACGCGCCTGCCGCGGGTATCTTCGCGGACAGCTCCGCGACGAGCTCGTTTATCGTGAGCTTCGAGAACTTGTCGAGCACCTCGCCGTACTTGCGGATAGTCTCCTCGAACAGCGTGCCCTGGAACTTCGAGAGAATCGGGCTCGCGGAGATAGTCGAGGTGACCATAGCGCGGCAGAGGTCGCAGTCGAAGCCGCCGAGCAGCTCGTTTGAGCGCACCTTGCCCGCGAGGAAGTTGTCGGCGACGTTGCCGATGCCGAGCTCCGTGAGCTTGTTGCATATCGTGACGATGCCCGTCCATTCCTTGAGCTGCGGGAGCGCGCCGATGATGCTGTCAGCCTGAGCCGAAGCCGCCGCAGACCAGTCACCCTCGCTGCCGAGAGCGTCGGGAGTCAGCGCGAACTCGCTGCCGAGAGCGGAGACCTCGTTATTGAGAGCGGCAAAGTCTGCCGTGAGCTTGTCTGTGCCTGCCTTTGAGGACTGCTTTGCTGTCGGGTCGCCGTATCCGCTGACGAGCGACTGCGCGAGGTGCGACTTCTCCGCCGCACTGAGGGGAGCCGCCGCAAGTCCGCCGCGGAGCTTATCCGACAGCGCGACCGACCTTTCTATCGTGTCCCAGTCGGAGCTCTCGCCCTGCCACAGAGCGCCGAACACCGCCGTTAAGTCGGGCTGAGCGTTGACTATGGCGCCGCTGAGTGCTCCGAGCTGATTGAGCTTTTCGTAGTGCTGGACTATGTTCTGCTTTGTGACCGTTGCGGGCGATTTTGCGTGTGCCGCAAGCTCCTTCACGAGCTTGTTCGTGCCGAACAGCTTGGGCAGGAACCACTTGCTCTGCGCGGTCTTCCAGTTGACGAGGGCGCCGCTCGCGTCGTATGCGAGTACGGACGGCTCGAACTGTCCGAGCACCTCTGCCTTGAGCGCGCGCTGCTGACGTCCCGAGGCAACGAGCTGCTCAGCCGCCGCCTTTCGGAGCTCCCAGTCGCTGCCCGTGAGTATCTGCGGGAGGATATAGCCGTCCGCAGTCGCCTCAGCGATGACGTCGGCGACAGCCTTGCACTGGGCATAGCTCATGCCCGCGGAGCCCGCCGCTGTGCAGAGCTCGCCGCTGTGAGCACCCGCCGCCGCGAGTGCCGACTTGTACGAATTCAGCCTGCTTTCGAGCCTGCCGCGCGTATCGGGAGTACACTCCGTCAGGCGGCAGCAGGTGAGGGGAGTAGCGGTCACGTCGCCGAACTCCCTGCCCGCCGCAGCGAGGCGTTCGAGCTCGCCGCGCCAGTTGGAGTAGGTCTCGGCGTTCATCGCGTCTATCTGCGACTGCGAGAAGCTGAACTTGCCGCCGTAGGGCTTGAACTGCTCGTACTTCACCGCCGCGTCGTACAGCGACATACCGTAGGGGCGCACCTTGTGTATCTCCGACATCGTGTCGTTGAGCTCGGCGCGCAGGGAGGCTATCTTCGCAGCTTCAGCCTCGAACTCGGCGGGAGTCTTGACCCTGCCGACGTTGAGCGTGTCCTCGAGCTGCTTGAGAACAGCGCGCTTCTGCGCTTTATTGGAGTGGAGCTCGAGGCAGAACGGACCGAGCCCTATCTTGTTCAGACGCTTCTCCACGACCTCGAGAGCCGCCATTTTCTCGGCGACAAAGAGGACGGTCTTACCGTGGTGGAGGGCGTTCGCTATCATGTTGGTTATCGTCTGGGATTTGCCTGTTCCGGGAGGTCCGTGCAGGACGAAGCTCTTGTCCGCGTTGGCAGCGTAAACAGCCGCGAGCTGCGAGGAATCGGCAGCTACAGGGACTGCGAGGTCAGCGGGAGCGACCTTGTTGTCGAGGTCGAGCGGAGTCATCGAGATATCGCCGCCGTCCCACTCTGTCTTGCCCGAGATAAGGCTCGCTACGACCTTGTTCGCGGCGAGCTCGTCGGCGCGGTTGCGGATATCGTTCCACATGATGAAGCGGTTGAAGGAGAACTGACCGATGAAGGCGTACTCCTCGATATCCCAGCGTGTGCGCGCCATGATGCCCTGACGTATAGTGCTGAAAATGAGCGGGAGGTCGACGCCGTTCTCGTCCATGGGGACAGGGTCGAGCCCCTTTATGTCAATGCCGAAGAACTGCCTCAGCATCTCGAGCACGGTGATGTTGACCTGCGTCTCCTCGTCGCGTACCTTTATCGTGTAGGACTTGTCCTGCACCTTGCGGTTGATGTCGACGGGAATCAGCACGAGCGGAGCATAACGTGCCTTCTCGCTCTTGTCGGTCTCATACCAGCGCAGGAAGCCGAGCGCGAGATATATCGTATTAGCGCCGTTTTCCTCTATGCTGACCTTAGCCTGTCTGTGGAGCTTCTTCATTATCTTTTCGAGCTCTGCCTCGCTGATGAAGGTGCGTAGGCGGCGGCTCTTGAACTCGGAATCGGCAACGGCGTCGATGTGCGCCTTGTCGTTTTCGGTCTCGAAAATCTTGCTGTCCGCCATCTGGAACGACATATCGTTCGGGACGGGGCATACCTTGAACTCCTCATTCTGTGATATCACGTCCTCGAGCTCGCCGAGGTCGGTGACCATGACCTGCACGTTCATCGTGGAGGGGCGGAAGTTGAGGAGGCTGTTGCGGAGGCTGAGGTCGAGGAGCTTGCGCTCCCAGATGACCTGCTTCGTGACCTCGCGCGGCTCGCCGTCGAGCTGTATATCGCCGATTATGTCCATTTCCGAGGGCGCGGAGGTTATCTCACTGCGCTTGCGCTCGCCGTAGTCGACGGCTTTGAACGCGCCGCCCTCGAAAACACGCGCGGGCATGGGACGAATGCCGCCCGCTCTTGTGCGTGTGACGTCTATCGCAAAGTAGAAGTCGTCGAATGCTTCGAGGTGCTTTGCGGCGTGAGCCTCGGCGGTGTCGAAGTCAACGCTCTTGCCTGCGGTGAAGTCGGTACACTCCACCACGCTCATCGCGTTCACGCCCTTGGCGATGCGCTTGGAAATGGCGGAAACGTCGTATTGCAGGCAGTCGGAGAAGGTCTCGTTTATCAGCCAGCAGCCCGCGAATGCGTGACCCTTGACGATGTAGAGAAGCGGGTTGAGCTCTATCGCCTCGAGGCAGGCGCAGTACAGCACAGCGAGGTCTATGCAGGTGCCGCTCTTGCCCGTGAGAACGTCCTCGGGCAGGCGCACGCGCTGAGCCGTCTCATAGCTTGCGGGCGGAGCACTGTAGGCGATGTTCTGTTCCTGCAAAGCGGCGTATATTGCGCCCATCTGCATTTTCACGATGTTGGGGTTGCGGTCCTGATAGCCCGTGAAGGAGGGCGAACCGCTCCATTTCTGCATATATTTGCCCGCCTCGGCGACAATCTCCTTCACCTTCGGGTGGTTGGGAGTGATGAACGCGCCTATCATCTCGGGCATGAAGAGCACGCCTGTCCACTGGTCGTAGGCGAGGAGCTCGATAGTGTTCACCTGCGAGGCGATGACCTCGTCACCTTTTACGGCTTCGACGGTCACGCTGCCGACCATTTTTTCAGTGAGACTGAACAGGTAGTCAGCGTTGAGGACTATATTGACGGGAGCTATCTCCGCGGGACGGGAGGGGAGGAGGTCGGTCGGCAGCGACTCGAACGGCTTGGCGAATTCAGGCTCAAAGCTTATCCTGAGCTTAACTGCGGGAATGACCTCGTCGGTGTTGTTGGTGAGAGTGATATTGCGGAAAACAGGCACATAATTCTGCTGCATGGCAAAATTTATCTGTTTGGTCATGCTTCCGCCGAAGGTAATGATGTTGTCCATATCAAGCTCCGTTCTGCCAAATGTGGCTGAAAAAATCATATACATTATTTATTATATCATATACCGACAGCTTTTACAATAATTTTACGAAAAAAATTCGCATTTTTTGTAATGTGTAATTATGCGTATCGTTGTAGGGAACGCCGCCCTCGGCGTTCCGCTGTAGGGGCGCATTCCGTGCGCCCGCATTGAAAAGTCAGCTATCATGTTCGCAAACAATTCACCGGATTGTTTGCGAACGAGAAATCTGACGTTTTTATTTGGACGAGCTCACCCGTGTATGCCGTACGCGTATTTGCGGAACGCCGAGGGCGGCGTTCCCTACAATTAGGAGGGCATCATTGCCGCGCCTTGACATTTGTGCCATGTCGGGTTATAATTACAATAACTACATTTTCCGCAGAATGCGGAAGGTCAGCGAGGTTATCATGGAACAGAAAAAAATAGACCGCATAAACGAGCTCGCGCGCAAATCAAAGGCGGAGGGACTCACCGAAGCCGAAAAAGCCGAGCAGACCGAGCTCCGCAACGAGTACCGCGCCTCCGTGACGGGCAATCTCATGCAGCAGCTCGAGCACACCTACATCATGACTCCCGACGGAAAGAAGCACAAGGTCGGAGGCGGCAAAAAATGACGGACAAGGAGCTCTTTGCCGCGGCAGTCAAGGCTGCGGAGAAGTCGTACAGCCCGTACTCGCACTTTCGCGTGGGAGCGGCGCTGATGTCGGCTGACGGACGCATATTCACGGGCTGCAATATCGAAAACGCGTCATATTCGCTGACGAACTGTGCCGAGCGCACGGCTGTGTTCAAGGCAGTATCGGAGGGCGTGACGAAGTTCAAGGCTATCGCGATAGCAGGCAGCTCCACGCGTGATTTCACCAAGCCGTGTCCGCCGTGCGGAGCGTGTTTGCAGGTGCTGAGCGAGTTCTGCGGCGACGACCTCGTGGTGATACTGTCGAACGGGTGGTTCAAGCTGTCGGACTTCCTGCCGATGCGATTCACGCTGTAAAATGAACAGACAGGGCGGATGATATCCGCCCCTACAGGCAATTGATTTGCGGGACGTCGAGGACGCCGTCCCCTACACATATTTGATGATACCCAAAGGTGGATATATGGACTTAAAAGCAAAAATTGAGAAGCACCTTCTCGAGGTGCAGAAGCCCTCGCGCTACATAGGCGGCGAGGTCGGGAGCGTGATAAAGGACAAGTCGAAGGTGGATGTCCGCTTCGCGTTCTGCTTCCCCGACACATACGACATCGGAATGTCGCATCTCGGAATGAAGATACTGTACTCGCTGACGAATGAGCGCGAGAACTACTGGTGCGAGCGCTGCTTCGCGCCGTCCGAGGACTTTGAGACTGTAATGCGCGAGAACGGCATACCGCTCTACGCACTCGAGAGCCTCGACCCCATACGCGATTTTGACTTCATCGGCTTCACGCTGCAATACGAGCTCTCCTACGCGAACATACTGAATATGCTCGACCTCGCGGGGATACCGATATTTGCCAGCGACAGGTCGCAGGAGCTCGGTCAGATAGTCATTGCGGGAGGTCCCTGCGTCTGTAACCCCGAGCCGCTCGCAGACTTCTTTGACCTGTTCGTGCTCGGCGAGGGCGAGGAGGTCAACCTCGAGCTCATGGACCTCTACCACGAGATGAAGCAGAAGGGCGCGACAAGGCTCGAATTCCTGCGTGCTGCCGCTCAGATAGGCGGAGTTTACGTGCCGCAGTTCTATCATTTCGTCTACAAGGAGGACGGCACGATAGACCGCCTCGACGTCGACGAGGGCATACCCGCGACCGTGCAGAAGCGCATTATCCGCGACTATGACAAGGTCTACTACCCGAAAAATTTCGTTGTCCCGTTCACGGAGATAGTCCACGACCGCGTGTCCGTGGAGGTGCTCCGCGGCTGCATACGCGGCTGCCGCTTCTGTCAGGCGGGCTTCATATACCGACCTTTCCGCGAAAAATCGGCGGATACCATATACGAGCAGACCAAGTGCCTCTGCGAGAACACGGGCTACGACGAGGTCTCGCTCGCGTCGCTCTCCACGAGCGACCACTACGACATCGACAATATGCTGACAAAGCTCATCGACTACACGGCGGGCGAGAAGATAAATCTGTCCCTGCCGTCGCTGCGAGTGGACAACTTCTCGGAGTCGCTGCTCAACAAGATAAAGAAGGTGCGCAAGAGCGGTCTCACCTTCGCGGCAGAGGGCGGCACTCAGCGCCTCCGCGACGTCATCAACAAGAACGTCTCCGAGGAGGAGATAATGAACACCTGTCGCATCGCCTTTGAGGGCGGCTACAGCAGCGTCAAGCTCTACTTCATGATGGGACTCCCGACCGAGACGGACGAGGATATCGTCGGCATTGCGGAGCTCGCGCAGCGTATCGTCGACCTCTTCTACAGCATCGAGGACAGACCCCGCGGAAAGGGCGGCGTACAGGTCTCTGTGAGCTGTGCGACATTCGTGCCCAAGCCGTTCACGCCGTTCGAGTTCGAGCCGCAGGACACCCGCGAGATGATTGACCACAAGCAGAAGCTGCTGCTCGGCTCGACCAAGAGCAAGAAGATAAAGATAAGCTATCACGACCCGAACGTGAGTATGCTCGAGGTCATACTCGCAAAGGGCGACAGGAGGCTCTGTCCCGCGATATACGCGGCGTGGAAGAAGGGCTGCAAGTTCGACAGCTGGGAGGAATACTTCAAGCCCGAGCTGTGGCTGGAGGCGTTCGCTGACTGCGGCATTGACCCGTCATTCTACGCGAACCGCCGCTTCACCTACGACGAGATACTCCCGTGGGACCACCTCGACTACCTCGTGGACAAGGCGTTCCTCGTCCGCGAGAACAAGACTGCGCATGAATCAAAGACCACTCCCAACTGCCGACAGAGATGCTCGGGCTGCGGAGTGAACAAAAAAGTGGGGAGGGAATGCTTTGCTTCGGGTAAGAGCAACGTTTGAGAAAAAAGGGCGTGCGAAGTACATCTCCCACCTCGACCTGAACCGTTGTATGCTGCGTACTTTCAGGCGTTCGCGCATACCGATATGGTACACGGAGGGCTTCAACCCGCACCCGTACTACAGCTTCGCGCTGGCGCTGTCACTCGGATTCGAGAGCAGCTGCGAGATACTGGACTTCAACATCACCGACGACGAGATGTCCATGGAGGCGATACGCGACGCGTTAAATGCCGTAATGCCCGAGGGTATGCGGATAGTGAAGGTCGCGGAGCAGAAGCAGAAGATAACCGCGATAGCCAAGGCGGAGTACGCATTCTCGCTCGTGACGGAGGACTCTGCGGCGCTGTATGAGGCGGTGCAGAGCCTTATCGCCGCTCCCGAGATACTCATCGAGAAAAAGACGAAAAAGGGCATAAAGACCGTGGATATCAAGCCCGACACGGAGTTGCTGAGCTGCACGGATACGGGCAAATCGGTCGATATCACGATGTATCTGCCCGCGGGCACGCAGACGAACTACAATCCCACGCTGTTCATCGAGGCACTGAAAAACTCTACGGACATCGTGTTCGAGCCCGCAAATATCCGCCGCACGGCTATACTCTGCGCGGACAACACCGTTTTCGAGTAGGGGCGGATATTATCCGCCCGTGCGGTACGAAGTTATTGTAGGGGCGCATTCCGTGCGCCCGTCTTGACAAGGATTTAGCTTTCGGGCGAGCGGAACTCGCCCCTACAGTTTAACGTTGAAAGGAGCAGGTATAAATGGACATATTCAGCAAAGACATCGACGGCGGAAAGGGCTTCGACTGGGGACGCACCTCGTCCGACTACGCTAAATACCGCGATATTTACCCGACTGTTTTCTTTGATAAAGTCGCAGAGCACGGACTTTGCGTCCGCGGACAGCGCGTGCTCGACCTCGGCACGGGTACAGGCGTAGTGCCGCGCAATATGTACCGCTACGGCGCGGATTGGGTCGGCTCCGACATCTCCGCGAACCAGATAGAGCAGGCGCGCATTCTCGCGAGGGACGCGGGAATGAACATCGAATTCGTCGTATCCTCGGCGGAGGAGCTCGACTTCCCCGACGGCAGCTTCGACGTCATCACAGCTTGCCAGTGCTTCTTCTACTTCGACTACGACGTCGTGATACCGAAGCTCGCGCGCCTGCTCAAGGACGGCGGCAGGCTCGTTATCCTGTTTATGGCATGGGTGCCCGAGGACGATGCCCTCGCCCGCGCGAGCGAGGAGCTCGTGCTGAGATTCAACCCCAAGTGGACGGGAGGAGGATATAAGCGCTCGCCCGTCTTTATCCCCGAAATTGCGAAGAAATTCTTCGATATCGAGGCGGCCGAGGACTACGACCTCCCCGTGCGGTTCACGCGCGAGAGCTGGAACGGCAGAATGAAGGCTTGCCGCGGTGTGGGAGCCTCACTTGCTCCCGACGAGATAGCCGCTTGGGAGCGCGAGCACATGGAAATGCTGGAAAAATCGGCTTCCGTGGAGTTCGATATCCTCCACCACGCGGCAATGGCTGTGCTGCGGAAAAATAGCCTGTAGGGGCGCATTCCGTGCGCCCGACTGTGTTTGACCGCAAGATGCGGGCGAGCGGAACTCGCCCCTACAGCGGGAGAACAATAAATTAAATATGTTTTTTTGAAAAATCGCTTGCATTTTATGCCAAAGTGTGGTATGATATAAAAGCATTTGAAATTCCGTCCGTATATCTCACATACGGTCGAGGGTTAATGCCGAAAGACATTAAATCGGATAGTCCGCTGCCCGATACCTGCTTATGCAGAGGGTCACGTCAGTGACCTGTGTGGCTTTCCACACCTTATTATTGATTATTCCCGTGCAGTGTTGTATGCTGAACTCATTGCGCGGAACGGGTATGAATGTTCGGAAATTTTAGGAGGATTTTAAAATGGATGCACTCAAACTTATCAGCGAATCAAGCATGAAGAAGGAAAATGTTCCTGCCTTCAACATCGGTGACACCGTAAAGGTTCACGTAATGATCAAGGAAGGCGACAAGAGCCGTATACAGGTTTTTGAGGGTACTGTTATCGCCAAGAAGCACGGCGGCATCAGCGAGACCTTCACTGTTAGACGTGTTGCTCACGGCTGCGGTATCGAGAGAGTTTTCCCTCTCCACTCACCTGTTGTAAACAAGGTTGAGATCGTAAGAAGCGGTAAGGTCCGCAGAGCTAAGCTCTACTACCTCAGAGACAGAGTTGGTAAGGCTGCAAAGGTCAAGGAGCAGATCCGCTAAGAGCGGTGCAGACCAGATCTGCCGGCGGCATCCGTCGGCAGGTTTGGACTTATCCCCAGTGGAACGCGGGGGACACAGGGGACGTGAAGTCCCTTTTTTGCTACATATTTCTTTTTTCTGCGAGGTCACGTTATGGAAAACAATAACGAAAAGATAGAGAATCAGCAGGGAGAGGCTGCAAAGAAGACGAATATACTCACGGATATCGTCGAGATAATCGAGTCTACGCTCGTGACGGTGTTCATCATAGTGCTCGTCTTCACGTATGTCCTCCACCCTGTAAATATAGTGGGACATTCAATGGTGCCCACCCTAAACAAGGACTACGACCCGTCGCTCGGAAACACCGACAAGATATTCATGTCGACCGTGTTCTTCGACGTTGACTACGGCGATATCCTCGTCATAAACAAGGACGTCAACTACCTCCTCGACGATAACGGCAATCCCTATATCCCCGAGGGCGCGGGCTCGAACGCGATAGGCGAGTGCATAATCAAGCGTGTTATCGCTACGGGCGGTCAGACCATTGACATCAGGGACGGCAAGGTCATCGTGGACGATAAGGTGCTCAACGAGCCCTACATCAATACCGATGCTACTACGGCTGACCTCGGCTACGGCGCGTTCAGCGACCAGTACCCGATAACCGTTCCCGAGGGCTATTTCTTCGTAATGGGCGACAACCGCAACCACTCGACCGACAGCCGCGCAAGAAGCGTCGGTCTCGTAAAGAAGGACCAGATATACGGCAAGGCTCTCGTGAGATACTCGCCGCTGAAGGATTTCGACATACTGACAGATTCATGGAAGGGACCCGAGAATGGCTGAGGTCTCTGACAGCAGCAAAAGGTCTCCGCGCAGCGGCATTGCCGACATCGCAGAGACCCTTGTCATAACTTTATTCGTAGTGACGCTCGTGTTCACCTACATCTTCCGCATAGCCTCCGTAAAGGGCGGCTCTATGGAGAATACCCTCATGCCGAACGATAAGGTTATAGTGAGCCTGCTCGACAAGTCGCCCGAAAACGGCGATATCGTCCTAATCAGTGCTGACAGCAGCTATACCCTTGCTGAGGACGGCTCTGTCACGAGGGGCGAGGGAGTCGGCGACATCATCGTCAAGCGCGTCATAGCGCACGGCGGTCAGACCGTCGATATTGACTTCACCAAGGGCATAGTTTATGTGGACGGCGAGAAGCTCCGCGAGGACTACGTCCGCCTCGGACTCACACACGCCGACGGCGGAGCCTTCACGGGACAGTACCCGATAACCGTGCCCGAGGGCTATTACTTCGTCATGGGCGACCACCGCTCAGTCTCGAAGGACAGCCGCTCGTCGGAGATAGGATTTGTGTCCGAAAAAAGCGTGATAGGCAGGGTGGTGCTGAGATTCTACCCGTTTTCGAGCTTCGGCACGGTCTGACAGCAAAAGGAGATAACAGTGGAAAACAACGATATAAAAACGATACAGTGGTTCCCGGGGCATATGGCGAAGACGAGGAGGGCTATCAGCGCCAACCTCAAGCTCGTGGACGCGGTCGCGGAGCTCATAGACGCGCGCGCGCCGCTGAGCAGCCGCAATCCCGAGATAGACGGTCTCACGGGGAAGAAGCCGCGTATCGTACTGCTGAATAAATGCGACCTCGCCGACGCCGACGCGACGTCTGCGTGGGTCAATTACTTAAAAAGTGAAAACGTGACGGCTCTTGCGGTGGACTGCAAGTCGGGCAAGGGTCTGAACAAGCTCATGCCTACGCTGAAAGCGACCGTTCTGCGCGAGCTCATGGAGAAGCGCGAGAGAAGCGGCATGGGCGGAGCTCCGATACGCATGATGATACTCGGTATCCCGAATGTCGGCAAGAGCTCGCTGATAAACAGGCTCGCTGGAGGCAAGCGCGCAAAGGTCGAGGACAGACCGGGCGTGACCCGCACAAAGCAGTGGGTGAAGCTTCAGGACAACACCGAGCTCCTCGATATGCCCGGCGTACTGTGGCCTAAGTTCGAGGACCAGTCCGCGGCGATAAGGCTCGCATTCACGGGTGCTATCAGCGACGACATACTCGACATCGAAACGCTCGCGATGAAGCTCCTGAGCTACCTCGCGGAGACCTACCCGCAGTCGCTGACCGAGCGCTATAAGATAGAGCTCAGCGCTGAGGATGACGGACTTGCACTGCTCGAAAAGGTCGGCAGAAAGCGCGGAATGGTCGTCTCGGGCGGCGAGATAAACACCGAGAGAGCCGCAATAACGGTGCTCGACGAGTTCAGGAGCGGCAAGCTCGGACGCATAACGCTCGAGCTCCCGCCGACAAAGGAGTAACTATGGCAAGGATAATCCTCCACAAGGAGCTCTTCGACTACGACAGCGAGCTCCGCAGGGAGTTCCCGATAATATGCGGTGTCGACGAGGCAGGGCGCGGACCTCTCGCGGGAGATGTGTACGCGGCGGCGGCAGTGCTCGACGACGAGACGCTCATCGACTACCTCAACGACAGCAAGAAGATATCGGAATCACGCCGCGAGAAGCTCTACGACGAGGTCATCGCGAGGGCGCGGGCGTATTGCGTGGCGACCGCCTCAGTCGAGGAGATAGACAGGCTGAACATACTGAACGCGACCATGCTTGCGATGAAGCGCGCGGTCGAGGGACTGGGCATAAAGCCCGATTTAGCGCTTGTGGACGGCAACAGGCTGCCCGCGCTCGGTTGTCCCGCGCGGTGCGTGATAAAGGGCGACGCGACCTCCGCTTCGATAGCGGCGGCGTCGGTGCTCGCGAAGGTCTCGCGTGACCGCTATATGCGCGAGATAGCGGAGAAGTACCCCGAATACTGCTTTGAGCAGCACAAGGGCTACGGAACGGCTCTGCACTGCGAAATGCTGCGGAAATACGGTCCGAGCGAGGTGCACCGCAGGACGTTCCTGAAAAAGATACTCGGTGAGAGCAATGACTAAGACCGAGGCGGGACGGCTCGGCGAGGAGCGCGTGTGCGCATACCTCACGGAGCGCGGATACAGCGTCATATCGCGGAATTTCCGCATAAAAGGCGGAGAGATAGACATCATCGCCGAAAACGGCGACTACATAGTGTTCGTGGAGGTCAAGGCTCGCAGACGCGGCAGCATGGTGAGCGGCTTTGAGGCTGTGAACAGGCGCAAGCAGGGGCTTGTGATACGCGCGGCGGCGGAGTATCTGCGGCGGAATCCGAGCATATTGCAGCCGCGCTTCGACACGGCACAGGTCACGCTCGAGGACGGCGGCGCGTCGGAGGTCGACTACCTCGAAAACGCCTATGATACGACGGGGTATGATGTGTTTTTCTGATATCTAGTTGCAGGGGCGCTTTCCGAGCGCCCGCATATCAGAATTTAAGTCAAGGCGGCACGGGCGCAAGGAATGCGCCCCTACAAAATCAAATTGTTAAAAAACGCCGATTTTACACGGCAAAATATAATAAAAGGGTGATCCTATGTTTTACAACAGCACAAGAAACAGCAGCGTAAAGGTCAGCAGCGCGGAGGCTATCACGCAGGGTATATCTGCGGAGGGCGGACTCTTCGTCCCCGAGAGCATTCCTGCGCTCACAAACGACGAGATAAAGGCTCTCGGCGAGATGAATTACGCCGACAGAGCCGCTTATGTCTTCGCAAAGTACCTCACCGACTTCACAGAGGCTGAGATACGCTACTGCACCGACAACGCCTACAGCACCAAGAACTTCGAGACCGAGAGCATCGCTGAAATGGCGCATCTCTTCGACGGCACATATATGCTCGAGCTGTGGCACGGTCCGACGTGCGCGTTCAAGGACATGGCACTCCAGATACTGCCCTACTTCCTGACAACTTCTGCAAAGAAGATAAAGCTCGACAAGAAGATAGTCATACTCGTTGCGACCTCGGGCGACACGGGCAAGGCGGCACTTGAAGGCTTCAAGGACGTCGAGGGCACATCTATCCTCGTATTCTACCCCGAGGACGGCGTCAGCCCCATGCAGAAGCGTCAGATGAAGACGCAGGAGGGCTCTAACGTCGGCGTATGCGCGATAAAGGGCAACTTCGACGACTGCCAGAACGGCGTCAAGGCAATATTCACGGACGACGAAGTCAAGGCAAAGCTTGAGGAAAACGGCAAGATGTTCTCCTCCGCCAACTCCATCAACTGGGGACGGCTCGTTCCTCAGGTCGTATACTACGTATCAGCGTACGCGGAGCTCGTCAAGGACGGCGAGATAGAGCTCGGCGACAAGATAAACATTGTAGTTCCCACGGGCAACTTCGGCAATATCCTCGCGGCGTACTACGCAAAGCACATGGGCATACCCGTAAACAAGCTCATATGCGCGTCGAACATCAACAACGTCCTCACCGACTTCATCAACACGGGCGTTTACGACAGAAACCGCAAGTTCTACGCGACTGTATCGCCCTCAATGGATATCCTCATCTCGAGCAACCTCGAGCGTCTGCTCTACCTCATGACGGGCAGGGACGACAAGCTCATCAGCGAGTGGTTCGGTAAGCTCGCCTCCGAGGGCAAGTATGAGGTAAACGACGCTGTCAAGGCTCAGCTCGCGGACGAGTTCTACGGCGGCTTCTGCGACGACGAGCAGACAAAGGCTACTATCCACGAGATTTACGAGAAATACTCCTACACCTGCGACACTCACACGGCTGTTGCAGTGAAGGTTTACAACGACTACAAGGCGGCTACGGGCGACGCGACAAAGACAGTCATCGCCTCCACAGCGAGCCCCTACAAGTTCAGCGCGGCAGTGCTCGAAGCACTCGAGGGCAAGGCGTCCGACATAGACGAGTATGCCAAGGTAGACCGCATCGCGGAGCTCTCCGACATCCCCGTGCCCGCGGCTCTTGCTGACCTCAAGAACAAGCCGGAGCGCTTCTCCGACGTCATTGACAAGGCTGAGCAGAAGCAGTACGTGCTCGGCAAACTCGGCATATAATGAGCCTTTACGTCATCGGCGACCTCCACCTCTGCTTCAGTGACCCGTCCAAGACCATGGCGGTATTTGCGGGTTGGGACAACTATCAGGAGCGCATAGAGAAGAACTGGCGCGAGACGGTAAAGCCCGAGGATACGGTCGTGCTCGCGGGAGATATATCGTGGGGCATGAGCCTCCAGCAGGCAGAACCCGATTTCCGCTTCATCAACGGGCTCCCGGGGCGCAAGATAATCCTGAAAGGCAACCACGACTACTGGTGGGTGACGATGAAGAAAATGGAGGGCTTCTTCGCGGAGAACGGCTTCGATACGCTGAATATCCTCCATAACAACCACTATGAATACAACGGCTACGGGATATGCGGCACGCGCGGCTGGGTCAACGGCACGGACGGCGGCAAGGACGAGCAGGACGAAAAAGTCCTGAAGCGCGAGGTACAGCGCCTCGAGACGTCGATACAGTCCGCGGTCAAGGTGGGGCTCGAGCCTATCGTCTTCATGCACTACCCGCCGATATTCGCCTCGAATTTCAACTATGACATACTCGAGGTGCTCTACCGCTACAAGATAAAGGCGTGCTACTACGGACACATCCACGGGCGCTCGGCACACGCTCTCTGCGTGACGAACACCTACGACGACATAGATTTTCACCTGATAGCAGGGGATTATATACAGTTTATGCCCGAGAAAGTGATGTAGGATTGTCCGATTCGTAGAAGCTGAAAAATACAGTGGAAAATTATTCTTGAATGTGGTATAATATTCCAGTATTGTTATAGATGTACCCACTGGTCATCAGTTTAAATCATATCATGGAGGACTAATATGTTAAAATCATCAAACAAGACAGATGTAAACACTACCGAGCTGGTAATCACAGTTGACGCTGCTACCTTTGAGAACGCAGTTGAGCAGGAGTTCCAGCGTCAGAGAAAGAATATCCAGATAAAGGGCTTCAGAAAGGGCAAGGCTCCCAGAAAGCTCGTTGAGAAGGAGTACGGTGAGGGCGCATTCTACGAGGGCGCTATCAACAACCTCCTCGGACCCGAGATAGACGCGGCAGTTGCCGAGACTAACCTCGTTCTCGTTGACAGACCCAACGTTGAGGTTACATCTATCGACAAGGAGAACGGCGTTGAGCTCAAGGTCGTTTGCGTAACAAAGCCCGAGATCGAAATTTCTGACTACAAGGGAATAAAGGCTCCCAAGGAAGTCAAGGCTATAACCGATGAGGATATCGACAAGCAGATCGAGATGATCAGAAAGAAGAACGCTCGTATAGTTTCCGTTGAGGACAGACCTGCTCAGATGGACGACGAGGTCGTTATCGACTTCGAGGGCTTCTTCGGCGACGAGCCCTTCGAGGGCGGCAAGGGCGAGGATCACCCGCTCAAGCTCGGCAGCGGTCAGTTCATCCCCGGCTTCGAGGATCAGATAGTTGGTCATAACATAGGCGACGAGTTCGACGTAGTCGTAACATTCCCCGAGGACTACCACATGGCTGACTACGCAGGCAAGGAGGCTACCTTCAAGACTAAGGTCAAGGCTATCAGCTATGAGGAGCTCCCCGAGATCAACGACGACCTCATCAAGGATGCTACAGAGTTCGATACAGTTGACGAGTACAGAGCTGACATCAAGACAAAGCTCGAAGAGGCTGCTGTTTCACAGGCTGACTCAGCATTCGAGAACGCTGTTCTCAATGCGCTCATCGCTAAGGTTGACGCTCCTATCCCGAATTGTATGTACGAGCAGAGAATCGATTCTCTTGTTCGCTCCTTCGACCAGCAGCTCCAGCAGCAGGGCATGAACCTCAAGATGTACTGCCAGTACACAGGTATGGACGAGGATTCCCTCAGAGACACATACCGTGAGAGAGCAGAGAGCGAGGTAAAGCTCCGTCTTGCACTCGAGAAGATCGCAGAGCTCGAGGGTCTCGAGGTTTCCGAGGAGGAGATCAACAACGGTCTCTCCGAGATCGCTGCTGCTAACAACGTTGACGTTGAGACAATAAAGAGATTCATTCCTCTCGGCGATTACACAGCTGACATGAAGGTTCAGAAGGCTGTTGACCTCGTAAAGGAGAACGCAGTAGTTGACAATTCCGCTCCCGCAGAGGAGAAGGCTGAATAAGCACATATAAGAACAGAATAGTTTAAAGTTGTCCCGCATATATTTTGTGGGACAACGGTTTTATAGAAAGGGCGATGAAATAATGAGTTTTATACCGTATGTTGTCGAACAGACGAGCCGCGGAGAAAGATCCTACGATATCTTCTCACGTCTGCTGAATGACAGGATAATAATGCTTTCGGATCAGGTGAATGATACCACCGCGAGCCTCGTAGTGGCACAGCTCCTCTTCCTTGAGAGTCAGGATACCGAAAAGGATATATCCCTCTACATCAACAGCCCCGGAGGCTCGGTATCGGCAGGTATGGCTATATACGACACTATGAACTACATCAAGTGCGACGTATCGACCATTTGCATCGGTATGGCTGCTTCAATGGGCGCTTTCCTGCTCTCGTCGGGAGCAAAGGGCAAGCGTATCGCCCTCCCCAACAGCGAGATAATGATACACCAGCCCCTCATTGGCGGTGGTCTCGGCGGTCAGCAGACCGACATCATGATACAGGCTAAGAACCTCGAGCGCACAAGAGAGCGCCTCGAGTCCATACTTGCCGCAAATGCGGGCAAGACCGTTGAGGAGATACACGACGCCTGCGAGCGCGACAACTACATGACTGCTCAGGAGGCACTCGAGTACGGACTTATCGACAAGGTCATCGAAAAGAGGTAAGACAAATGGCTGAATTCAAGTCATGCAGCTTCTGCGGAAAGGGCGAAAACCGCGTTCAGAGTATGTTTTCCGCAGGCTCTGCCAATATATGCGACGAGTGCGTGGTGTACTGCTACGAGATGATTTTCGGACCGGGTATATCCAAGGCTCAGCGCAAGGCGGCAAAGGGCGACAAAAAGGACCTTGCGTCCATGAAGCTCCTCAAGCCCGTCGAGATAAAGACCTTCCTCGACGAGTATGTCATCGGACAGGACGAGGCTAAGATATCCCTCGCGGTCGCTGTGTATAACCACTACAAGCGCATAATGAGTCAGGACAATCAGGACAAGGACGGCGTTGAGCTCCAGAAGAGCAACGTGCTCCTGCTCGGACCTACGGGCGTGGGCAAGACCTTCCTCGCGCAGACTCTCGCTAAGCTCCTGAATGTGCCGTTCGCCATAGCTGACGCCACCACCATCACGGAGGCGGGCTACGTCGGCGACGACGTCGAGAACGTGCTGCTCCGACTTATACAGGCTGCCGACTACGATATAAAGGCGGCAGAGCGCGGTATCATCTACATCGACGAGATAGACAAGATAGCGAGAAAGTCCGAGAACACCTCAATTACCCGCGACGTTAGCGGCGAGGGCGTTCAGCAGGCACTTCTGAAGATAATCGAGGGCACTGTATCCAACGTGCCTCCGCAGGGCGGCAGAAAGCACCCGAATCAGGAGACGCTCCAGATAGACACGAGGAATATCCTTTTCATCTGCGGCGGAGCCTTCGACGGGCTCGAGCGTCAGATACAGAAGCGTATCGGCAAGGCTCCTATCGGCTTCGGCGGCGAGATAAAGACCGATAAGGTCGAAAAGACCAACATCTTCAAGCAGGTCATCCCGAAGGACCTCATCAAGTTCGGCATGGTGCCCGAATTTGTGGGACGTCTGCCCGTTATCACGGTGCTCGAGGAGCTCGACGAGGAGTCGCTCGTTTCCATACTCACCGAGCCGAAGAATGCGCTCGTCAAGCAGTATAAGAAGCTGTTCGACTACGACGACATCGAGCTCGAGATAAACGACGATGCGCTCGTGGAGATAGCAAAGAAGGCTATCGCGCAGAAGACAGGCGCACGCGGACTCCGCTCGATACTTGAGAGCGTGCTGATGAGGACCATGTACCTCGTGCCGTCTGACGGCAGTATCGCACGTGTCACAGTCACAAAGGAGTGTGTGACGGACAAGGCGGAGCCTATCCTCACAAATCGCCGCAACAAGATAGTGACGCTTGAAACAATAGCTGAATAAGCATACAGTCCCCGACGTTGATGTCGGGGGCTTTTTTGTATCATTGAAAATGCCGCAAAAAAGAAATCAGAACGGAGCGTCAGCGAGCAAAACGGAGTGGAAATTGCTTTTTAACTATGCTATACTATCACATGGACCTTAGAAATAAGGTCCAAATAATTGCACAGAAGTTAGTTTGTTCTAACTATGGAGGTATTTATGAAAGGCAAGGACCTTATCAACATCGGAATCTTTTCGGCGATATATTTCGTCATAGTTTTCATCATCGCAATGCTCGGAATGATACCGATATTCCTGCCGCTTCTGTCGGTGCTCGTGCCGATATTCGGCGGTATCCCGTTCATGCTCTTCCTGACGAGGGTGAAAAAGTTTGGCATGATTTGGATAATGAGCATAATCATGGGCATAATGATGCTCCTCACGGGCATGAGCTGGCCGCCGCTCGCGGTATCTCTCTTCAGCGGACTCCTTGCGGAGCTCGTCTACAGGAGCGGCAATTATAAGAGCGCGGCTAAGGCTGTCATCACAAACGGCGTTTTCAGCCTTTGGGTAGCGGCGAACTATCTGCCCCTCTTCTTCAACGCCGAAAAATACTGGGCTTCACGTCAGAACTATGGTCAGGACTACATCGACACCGTGACTAAGCTCATGCCGACGTGGATGTGTCCCGTGACGTTCATCGCCGCATTTGTATGCGGTATCATCGGCGGTCTGCTTGGCAAGGCGCTGATGAAGAAGCACTTCGAGAAGGCGGGCATAGCGTGAGCGGGGACATCTTCGAGGCTCTCGACAGTGCGGGCTTCGGCGGAAATGTCCGCGAGATAGCCGCGGAGGGCGAGTGCCGTGTGCTCCGCATAGACGGTGAGGACGGCGAGGGCTTCATGACGATGTACCGCGTGTTCGACGGCGTGTACCTGATGTACAACGACTTACACATGAAGAGCTGTATCTCGGAGTATCAGAACGCCTCGACCGCCCTCTGTATCGACCACTGCCGCGAAGGACGAATCGAGCATGAGAACTCGCTCGGCGAGCGCTACTACATGGAGGCGGGCGACCTGCGGATAGACAGGCGCGTCCACCACGAGGGGCGCGTGGAGCTGCCGCTCTCGCACTATCACGGTATCACTATCGGCTTCGTGCATGGAGCGGCGGAGGAGTCACTCAGGCGCGAGATGCCGTTGGTCTCTGTGGACATAGGCACTCTCGCAGAGCGCTTCTGCGCGGGCGGTCGGGAGTTCGTACTGCGCGCAAATGAGACGATGAATCTGCTGTTTTCGCAGCTGTACCGTGCTCCGCAGAGCGTGCGGCTCGATTACTTCAAGGTCAAGACGGCGGAGCTGCTGCTCATGCTCGGGACGCTCGACATCTCCGAAAGCGCGGAGCAAAGGCAGTATTTTCCCACGCGGCAGACGGACAAGGTCAAGCAGATGCACGCGCTGATAACGGGCTCGCTCGACAGGTCATACACCGTGGGCGAGCTGTCCGAGAGGTTCGCTATGCCGCCCGCGACGCTGAGAAAGGTGTTCAGGGCGGTGTACGGCGCGCCGATATATCAGTACGTCAAGAGCTACAAGATGAAGGCGGCGGCTTCGATGCTGATATCGGAGGAGGGCGTGACCGTCGCGGAGATAGCTCAGCGGCTCGGCTACGACAACGCATCGAAGTTTTCGGCGGCGTTCCGCGGTATCATGGGAGCCTCCCCGCAGAATTACAGGAGGGATTGCAATGGGAAAGGATAAAAACGGCTCGTTCGGCTGGCTGCTCGGTCAGGCGGAGGAGAGGAAGGTCATGTTCGTGCTCAGCGTCGTACTTGCGGCGCTGAGCACTCTTTGCGGCATTGCGCCGTATTATTTTGTCGCAAGGATAGTGAAGCTGCTGCTCGAGAGCAGCACCGACAAGAGCCAGTATATAGCCAACTGCGGGATAATTCTCGCGCTGTGGCTGGGACACTCGCTCTTTCACGCGCTGTCTACCTCGAACTCGCACCTTGCGACGTTCCACACGCTCGCAGTCATACGCAAGAAGGCGCTCGACAAGCTGGCGAAAATGCCGCTCGGTGACGTGATATCACAGCCGTCGGGCTCGCTGAAAAGCACGATAGTCGAGCGCATCGACAGTATCGAGACCACACTCGCGCACATTCTCCCCGAGTTCACGACGGGCATCGGAGCGCCGATAATCGTGCTGATATGCGTATTCGTCATCAGCTGGAAGCTCGGGCTTGCCGCGCTTATCACGCTGCCGCTCGGACTCATCTGCTATATGCTGATGATGTTCGGCTACGAGGAGAACTACAAGCGCACCGTCAACGCGA
The DNA here is from genome assembly GCA_000701945.1 of Anaerotruncus sp. MC2020. Classification (GTDB taxonomy): domain Bacteria; phylum Bacillota; class Clostridia; order Oscillospirales; family Ruminococcaceae; genus Ruminococcus; species Ruminococcus flavefaciens_B. The sequence goes on along the minus strand of KL370840.1, from coordinate 980,009 downwards.
CAAAGGCGCTGAATGCGGTCACGACCGAGTATATCCGCGGCATCGAGGTCCTCAAGGTGTTCGGAAAGGCGCAGTCGAGCTATGAGAAGTTCGCTGCTGCCGCAAAGGAGAGCGCCGCGAGCTTCGTCGACTGGATGAGGAAGTGCAACGTTTACATGACGTTCGCGATGTGCATCATGCCCGCGACGATGATATCCGTCCTGCCGATAGGCGGAATAATGGCTATGCACGGCACGATAAGCAATGCCGACTTCATCACCGTCATCATTCTCACGGTAGGTCTCATCGAGCCGCTGATACGCGTGATGTCCTACTCGGATGACATCGCGCAGATGGACACTATCGTCACGGAGGTGCGCGCCATTATCGACGCTCCCGAGATGAAGCGTCCCGAGAAGCTGACGAAAGCTCCCACAGGCGGGGATATCGTCCTCAGTGACGTCCGCTTCGGCTACGGGGACAAGGAGGTGCTCCACGGCGTCTCCATGACGATACACGCTGGCGAGTTCGTCGCTCTCGTCGGACCGTCGGGCAGCGGCAAATCCACGATTGCACGTCTTATCGCGAGCCTGTGGGACGGCGGCGGCGGCAGTATTTCCCTCGGCGGCACGGATATCAGGGATATCCCGCTCGACGACTGCAACGACCGCATTGCCTTCGTATCGCAGGACAACTTCCTGTTTGACCTGTCCGTGCGCGAGAATATCCGCCTCGGCAGACAGTCGGCAACAGATTCCGAGGTCGAGGAGGCGGCGCGTAGGTGCGGCTGCCACGACTTCATAATGGGGCTCGAAAAGGGCTATGATACGGTAGTCGGCACATCGGGCGGACACCTCTCGGGCGGCGAGCGTCAGCGAATCGCTATCGCGCGCGCGATGCTCAAGAATGCGGACATCGTCATTCTCGACGAGGCGACCGCCTACACCGACCCCGAAAACGAGGCGGTCATACAGCGCAGTGTCGCACAGCTCGTCGAGGGCAAGACGCTCATAGTCATCGCGCACAGGCTCTCGACCGTGAAAAATGCCGACTGCATTTACGTTGTCAGCGACGGCAGCATCGCGGAGTCGGGCACGCACGATGAGCTGCTGAAAAACGGCGGCTTGTACAGCTCCATGTGGGCTGCTCATATCTCGGCAAAGGACGGTGAGGACGATGTTTAAGATACTGAAAAGATTCTTCGAGTTTTGCAGTCCTGCGGACAGGAAAAAGTTCTATATCTCGATTGTCATGAGCTTTTTGCAGGCGATGTTCGAGGCGCTGAAAATTCCCGCTATCGCGTGCATGGTGAAGGCTCTGCTCGACGGGAATGTCACCTCAAAAACGTGCCTGATATGCCTCGGGATAATGCTCGTCAGCATTATCGGCGCGGGAACGTTCAAGGCAAAGGCGACAATGCTCCAGACTGAGGGCGGCTACAACACCTGCGCCGAGAAGCGTATGCGCATCGCTGAGCACCTGCGCTACTTGCCGATGGGCTACTACAACGAAAACAGCCTCGGACGCATAATGTCCGTGACAACGAATACGATGCAGAACCTCGAAAACGTGGCGACGAGAGTTGTCATGATAGTCAGCTCGGGACTGCTCTCGACGGCGGTCATTACCGTGATGATACTCGTTTTCGACTGGCGCATAGGAGCGATACTCCTAGTCGGACTTGTTGTCTTCTTCGCGATAAACAGCGGAATGATGAGGGTCAGCGCTGACATGGCAAAGCAGAAGATTGAGAAGGACTCCGCGCTCGTGGCAAAGGTCATCGAGTACATACAGGGCATCGCGGAGGTCAGAGCTTTCCGCCTCACGGGCAGCCGCAGCCGTGAGCTCAACGCCGCCATTGACGAGAACGAACACGCAAATTCCGCAATGGAGCTCAGGCTGATACCGTTCATGACTATGCAGAGCTTCTGGCTCAAGGCACTTGGCACGGTCATTGTCATTGCGTCCGTACTGCTCCATATTTCGGGCAGCATGGACCTTCTCACCTGCATCATCATGATAATCTGCTCCTACCTCATCTACGCGCAGCTCGACAATGCGGGCACGTATTCGGCACTGCTGCGAGTTGTCGACAACAGCGTCAAGCAGGCGCAGGACATTCTCGACACGCCGCAGATGGACATCTCGGGCGAGGACATCGTCCCCGCGCACTGCAATATCAGCGCCGAGTGCATTTCCTTCGCCTACGATAACAGGCGCATAATCGACGGCATAACGCTCGATATCCCCGAGCGTACGACTACCGCTATCGTCGGACCGTCGGGCGGCGGCAAGACCACGCTGACGTCGCTGCTCTCGCGCTTCTGGGACGTCGACGAGGGACGCGTTACCCTCGACGGCAGGGATATCCGCGACTACAGCATGGACGCGCTCATGAGGAATTTCAGCTTCGTTTTCCAGAGCGTTTACCTCTTTGCGGACACCATTGCCAATAATATCCGCTTCGGACAGCCCGATGCTCCTATGGAGAGGGTCATCGAGGCGGCGAAAAAGGCGTGCTGTCACGACTTCATCATGCAGCTCCCCGACGGCTATGACACGGTCATCGGCGAGGGCGGAGCGAGCCTGTCGGGCGGCGAGAAGCAGCGAATCTCCATTGCCCGCGCGATAATGAAGGACGCGCCGATAATCGTACTCGACGAGGCGACCGCCAACGTCGACCCCGAAAACGAGGCGGAGCTGATGAACGCGATAGAGGCTCTGACGCGCGAAAAGACGATAATCATGATAGCTCACAGGCTGAAAACTGTCCGTCATGCGGACAATATCCTCGTCATAGACTGCGGCAGAATCGCACAGCAGGGCACTCACGATGAGCTCATGCAGCAGGACGGCATCTACCGCACATTTGTCGAGAGCAGGCGCGAGGCTGCCTCGTGGAGGCTCTGAAATGGCGGGTCTTTTCACGGCTGACATCGAAAATCGCGGGCTCGTTCTAGACCCGCGGACAAAGCTCGCGGTCATGATAACGCTGGTCGTGTTCGCGCTCGGAGGCGCAGGCAGCGATATACAGGCGGTCGCGTGGGCGACCATAGCCCTTAGCGTACTGCCGATGCTCCTGCTCGCGACCGCGCGGCAGTGGAGCAAAGCAGCTGTTTTCGGGCTGCTCTACACGGCGCTGAAGTCGGCGGAGCTGCTCCTCGTGCCGCATCTCTCGGGAGCGGCGCTGAGCGTGGTCGGGCTGAGCTGTCTGGTATTTGTTCGCCTCATGCCTTCGCTGATAATGGGCGCGTATATGCTCTCGTCGACGACGGTCAGCGAGTTCATCGCGGCGATGCACAGTATGCACATCCCGCAGCAGATAACGATACCGATGTCAGTCATGTTCCGCTTCTTCCCGACGGTACTGGAGGAGTTCGCGTCGATAAACACGGCGATGAAAATGCGTGATATCCGCATAGGAGGCAGGAAAGCGGGCAAGCTCATCGAGTACCGCCTTGTGCCGCTCATGGTCTGCTCGGTCAACATCGGCAGCGAGCTCTCGGCGGCGGCTCTGACCCGCGGACTCGGCACGAGCGTCCGCCGCACGAATATATGCAAAATCGGCTTTCACGCGCAGGATATCGCAGTCATAGCGGCGAGCGCGGCGGTGTACATCTTGTGGATACTCGGGTTGACAGGAGTGGTAAAATGAGCGAAAATGCGGCGGTTCTGAGGGGTGTCACGTTCAGATACGCAAACGGGGAGCAGGGGGCGCTGAACAGCCTCGACCTCGAAATAAAGCGCGGCGAGTGCGTGCTGCTCTGCGGGAGCTCGGGCTGCGGCAAGACCACGGTCACAAGGCTGCTAAACGGCTTGATACCGCACTATTACGAGGGCAAGCTCAGCGGCGCGGTAACGGTGCTCGGCAGAGATATCCGCGAGACGGCGATAGAGGAGCTCGCGGGGACGGTCGGCAGCGTTTTCCAGAATCCGCGCAGTCAGTTTTTCTGCGTGGACACGACAGCGGAGCTCGCCTTCGGGTGCGAGAATATGGGGCTTCCCGAGGCTGAGATATGGCGGCGCATGGATAAGACGGTCTCCGAGATGAGGATAGAGGGACTGCTCGGACGGAGCATTTTCAACCTCTCGGGCGGCGAAAAGCAGAAGATAACCTGCGCGGGAGTCGCAGCGATGCTACCCGAGCTGATAGTCCTCGACGAGCCGACCTCGAACCTCGACCTCGACGCGATAGACGAGCTCCGCGAGGTCATCGCCGCGTGGAGGTCACAGGGCAGGACTGTGGTCATCGCGGAGCACCGCCTCGGCTGGCTGGACGGACTGTGCGACAGGGTCATATTCATGGAGAACGGCGCTGTTTCGGCAGAATTTGCGGGCACGGACTTCTTCGCGCTCAGCACACAAAAGCTCAACAGCATGGGACTCCGCGCGCTGCACACGGACAGAAATTTCCTCGGGAGCGAAGCGGGACTGCACGCGATAAAGCCGTTTTCGGGCGGGGAGGTCATCACGCTCGAGGGATTCAGCTACAGCTACGGCAGGCAGGCTGCCCTCGGAATCGTCAGGCTGGAGCTGCCCGTCGGCTCTGTTACGGCGGTCGTGGGACATAACGGCGCAGGAAAATCGACGTTTGTGAGGTGCCTGTGCGGACTGCAAAAGCGGTTCAGGGGGACGGTCACGCTCGGCGGGAGGCGGCTGCGCTCCAAGGACATGATGAGGCTGTCTTACATGGTCATGCAGGACGTCAATCATCAGCTCTTTACGGAAACCGTGCTGGAAGAGGTGCTGCTCGGTGCGGAGGAGGGCTCGGAGGCAAGGGCGGACGAGATACTCGGAAAGCTCGGGATATCGCAGTATAAGGAGCGGCATCCCATGTCGCTCTCGGGCGGACAGAAGCAGCGCGTCGCTATCGCATCGGCAATGCTCGCGGGGAAGAAGCTCCTTGTGTTCGATGAGCCGACGAGCGGGCTCGACTTCCGCAGCATGGAGCGCACAGCGGAGCTCCTGCGCTCGCTCGGCAGTACGGTGCTGATTGTCACGCACGATATGGAGCTGATAGAGCGCTGCTGCACACATATCCTGCACATAGAAAATGGTCAGGCAGTCGTTCTCGGAGAATGAGAGCGGCTGCCTGCTGCTGTTTTTAATGAAGCACAAAAATATAGTTAGTTAAACCTAATATTTTGTTATGGTATACAAACTTGATTGTGAGCCTCTCAAAAAAGTTGACAAAGCCGTGATATGGTGTTAGTATAATAATGTTATTAGGCTCTAACTCTTATTGCTGCATTAATTTTAATTCAATGGAAGGGTGAGAAAATGATGCCGCTCAGTTTAGCAGAACAGGATAAGGAGCTGACGATAAAGAAGCTCGGAGGAAGCCCCGAGATACGTCAGCACCTCGAAAACCTCGGTTTTACAGTAGGCGGGACAGTCACGCTCATAAACATTCTCGGTGAAAGTGTCATCGTCAAGGTAAAGGAATCGCGCGTCGCGATAGGTGCGGATATGGCGCGCAGAATAATGGTATAAGGGGAGAAATCGCATGAAAACACTCAGAGATACAGCAGTCGGCTCGACGGCAAAAATCAAGAAGCTCCACGGCGAAGGTGCGATAAAGCGCCGTATCATGGACATGGGACTCACAAAGGGTACGGAGGTATTTGTCCGCAAGGTGGCACCTCTCGGCGACCCTGTCGAGATAAAAGTCCGCGGATATGAGCTCTCGCTCCGCAAGGCAGACGCCGAGCTCATCGAGGTAGAATAAGCAAGAACAAGGACTGCTGAAGTCCTTGTAATTTGCATATATGTTAGCTAAAAATAACTGAAAGGAAGATATATATGGAACTGCGAATAGCACTTGCAGGTAATCCTAACTCGGGAAAAACTACCCTTTTCAATGCGTTAACAGGCTCTAACCAGTTTGTCGGAAACTGGCCCGGAGTTACAGTTGAAAAGAAGGAGGGCAAGCTCAAGAAGCACAGCGACGTCATCGTGACCGACCTCCCCGGAATCTACTCGCTGTCGCCTTACACACTGGAGGAGGTAGTCGCGAGAAATTACCTCATTGAGACGCGTCCCGACGCGATACTCAACATCATCGACGGAACTAACCTCGAGCGCAACCTCTACCTCACCACTCAGCTCGTTGAGCTCGGAATACCCGTTGTAGTTGCGATAAACATGATGGACGTTGTCAAGAAAAACGGCGATAAGATTAAAATTGACGAGCTCTCAAAGCAGCTCGGCTGCAAAATAGTTGAGATATCCGCTCTGAAGGGTACGGGAGTCGACGCTGCGGCGGAGGCTGCCATAAATGCCGCAAAGAACGACAAGACTATCCCTCAGCACACATTCAGCGGTCCTGTTGAGCACGCTATCGCTCACATCGAGGAGGCTGTTCTCCACGATATGCCCGAGGAGCAGCAGCGCTGGTACGCTATCAAGGTGTTCGAGCGCGACGAGAAGGTGCTCGAGAAGCTGAATATCCCCGAGAAGACGAAGGCTCACATCGAGGAGGACATCATCGCGGCGGAGAAGGAGATCGACGACGACGCTGAATCTATCATCACGAACGAGCGCTACATCTACATAGCTGACGTCATCAAGGCTTGCTACAAGAAGAAAAACGCGGGCAGTCTTACCTCGTCTGATAAGATAGACAGGATAGTTACGAACCGCTGGCTCGGACTTCCTATCTTCGCGATAATTATGACTCTCGTGTACCTCATCGCTATGAAGGGACCAGGCGCATGGGCTACCGACTGGACGAACGACAACCTCTTCGGCGACGGCTTCCACCTGCTCGGCATTTCGGGCGATTACAATGACGTTTCCGAGGAATACGCAGATGCTCAGCAGATTATCGACGGCTACGACGCTTACGTTGAGGAAAACGGCAGTGCTCCCGAGGGTGAGTTCACCTACACCGTTGAGGACGAGGAGACGCTCGAGACCACTGAGGAAACAGCTTCCATTGACGACTACAACGAGGCTCTTGCAACTGTCGAGAGGATAGGCGACGAGCCCGACCCCGCTGACTACGGCGTATTTATCCCGAGTATCCCCGCTATAATCGAAAGCGGTCTCGACAAGGTCGGCGCGTCCGACTGGCTCAAGGGACTTATCCTTGACGGTATTGTTGCGGGTGTTGGCGCAGTTCTCGGTTTCGTGCCGCAGATGCTCGTGCTCTTCTTCCTGCTTGCCTTCCTTGAAGCGTGCGGATATATGGCACGTATTGCATTCGTACTCGACCGCGTGTTCCGCAAGTTCGGTCTTTCGGGCAAGTCGTTCATTCCTATGCTTGTCGGCGTAGGCTGCGGCGTTCCCGGAATCATGGCTTCGAGAACTATCGAGAACGAGCGCGACAGACGTATGACTATCATGACTACGACATTTATCCCCTGCGGAGCAAAGCTCCCGTTCATCGCTATGATAGCAGGTGCGATATTCGATGGCTCATGGCTGATATCAGTCTCTGCATATTTCATCGGTATGCTCTCGATAATAGTATCGGGTATCATGCTCAAGAAGACGGCTATGTTCTCGGGTGACCCCGCTCCCTTCGTTATGGAGCTCCCCGCATACCATATGCCTACACTCGGCAACGTTCTCCGCTCCATGTGGGAGCGCGGCTGGTCGTTCATCAAGAAGGCTGGTTCTATCATACTTCTTTCCACTATCGTTATCTGGTTCCTGTCACGCTTCGGCACTGTTGACGGCAGCTTCGGTATGCTCGAGGAGGACCAGCTTGACTGCTCACTGCTTGCAGGTCTGGGCTCGCTCATCTCGTGGATATTCACTCCTCTCGGCTGGGGCAACTGGCAGGCGGCTGTTGCGTCTATCACGGGACTTGTCGCAAAGGAGAACATCGTTGGTACAATGGGCGTTCTCTACGGCGGCGGCGACAGCACTGTATGGGAGACACTTGCTGACAAGTTCACAAGCATCACAGGCTTCTCCTTCCTCGTGTTCAACCTGCTCTGCGCACCGTGCTTTGCGGCTATTGGAGCTATCAAGCGCGAGATGAACAACGCAAAGTGGACGGTATTCGCTATCGCTTACCAGTGCGGATTCGCATATGCTGTAGCACTTATGATAACACAGTTCGGCGGACTCTTCACAGGCGAGGCTAACATCATCGGTGTTATCGCGTCGGCAGCGATACTCGGCTTCATGATCTATATGCTGTTCATCAAGAAGTACAAGGAAGCTCAGAAGCTCACAGGAAGCGTCAAGACTTCAAAGGCTGCATAAAGGAGTGGTAATATGCTCGCATGGCTGACTGCAAACCTCGGAAATATCGTTGTTTCGCTGATACTGATATGTATCGTGACGGCGATAATAGTCAAGATGATAAAGGACAAGAAGCAGGGCAAGGGCTCATGCGGCTGCGGCTGCGAGCACTGTACCATGCACGGAAAATGCCACAAATAAGCATACGATATCAGGAGCCTTCATGGCGGGGGCTCCTGATTAAAATAATAGATGTTAGTATATACTAATACACTAAAAAGGAGGAATCTATGAGTATAGTCATCGTCGGCGGCAATGACCGCATGGCAACACGTTATCAGGATATCTGCAAGTCGTTCAACCACAAGTCCAAGGTGTTTACTCAAATGCCCGCCGACTTTGAGAGCAAGCTCGGGACTCCCGACCTCATGGTAGTCTTCACCGGTACCTGCTCGCATAAGATGCTCGGTGCCGTAAAGAAGAGCTCCGAGAAGAGGGGAGTGCCTGTCGAGCACGTACACAGCTCCAGCGTGAGCGCGCTGAAGCAGCTTCTCACTGATATCAAGAGGAGGAAGTATGTCCGAAGTTGAACGCAGGAGCATAGACAGCGTCCTCGCATTTCACAGCGCTCCGACTCTTTTGGGCGTGAAGTGCGCGAACCTCATCTCATTTGACAGGAACGAGCGCACAATGGCGGAATACCTGCATGAGCTTGCGGAAAAGCTGTCAGCGAGCGGACTTTGCGCGGTTCAGCTTTGCAGGTGCAGAGCGCGCACGCTCGTCTACATATACAACTCTAAAATGCTGGAGGCGTGGCTGGATATGCCGCAGGTGCGGGACTTCCTCGCGGAGTACGGTTACACAGACGATATGAGCACCGACGAGAAGCTCCAAAGACTTGCGGGGCGCATGGACTGCGGGAGCTTCCCGCATGAGATAGGCGCATTCCTCGGCTACCCCGTGGGAGATATACGCGGCTTTATCAGTAACAGCGGAAAAAACTGTCTGCTGTGCGGTTACTGGAAGGTCTACGAAAACGCAGAAAAGGCACAGCGGACATTCGATGAATACGATCGTTGCAGGGCTATCCTGTTCGATAGATTAAACCGCGGTCTGGACTTGTTTCAGGCTGTAAAATAGGAGGAACACACATGAAAACAGCAGTTATTTACTGGAGCGGCACAGGCAACACCGAGGCTATGGCTAAGGCGGCTGCCGAGGGCGCAAACGCAGAGCTTTTCGCAGTATCGGAGTTCGGCGGAAACGTCGCTGACTACGACGCATTCGCATTCGGCTGCCCCGCTATGGGAGCAGAGGTGCTCGAGGAGGAGGAGTTCGAGCCTTTCTTCACGGACATCGAGGGCTCGCTCAGCGGCAAGAAGGTGCTTCTTTTCGGCTCATACGGCTGGGGAGACGGCGAGTGGATGCGCAACTGGTACGACCGCGCAAAGGCAGCAGGTGCAGAGCTTATCGGCGATGAGGGCTTCATCGTGAACGACGCTCCCTCGGACGACGACCTCGCAAAGCTCAAGGCTCTTGCGGCTGAGCTTGCATAAGGAGGGCAATATGAAAAGAACAGTATCATTTATCGGCGCAGCAGCACTTGCAGCGCTCGCAGCAGCTCCGTTCACAGCTTCCGCAGCTGACGGCAAGGTATACGGCACAATGAACATCCCCTATGCGGATTTCTACGCTGCCGAGATTGACAATGCATACGAGGTAGACGCAGTATCGTCTGCGACAAAGGCGAGGGACGAAAAGTCCAAGGCAAAGTGGCAGATGAATCAGGAGGGCGGTCTTGTTGCAGGCACCTACAATGACGGAAACGGCACTATCCTCGGCGTGACATTCCCTGTTGAGGTCAGCGCCGATGACGCCGACAAGCTCGAGAAGTACGGCTTTACCAAGCTCGACGAGAAGCCTGCCGCATACAAGGAGGTCTCCCTCGACGGCGACAAGCTGACAGTCTCCAAGCTCGTTGACACCAACGGCGAGCAGAAGGTCGACGGCTCGGCTACAGTTTCGACTGCGACAAGATACGGCGACTATCAGCTCAACGTCAAGGGCTATCCCGAGGAGACCGACTTCTACGGCGTTATCGTCAACACCAAGGAGGGCGACAAGTACGCGCTCCGCCACCTCGAGAACATCTGGCGTGCAGGTCAGATTTCGTGGTCGGCAGGCATCACAACGAAGGAAGTTCACGGCAACGAGCTGAAGTACGACGACTACAAGAGCTCCATGGGCAAGACTGTAACATCAGTTGCGTTCATCACGCTCGACGGCTATACTACGGTAAATGTCGGCGACAAGTACCTCCCCGTGAAGTTTGCGGGCGAGGTCAAGGCTGAGGACAGCTCGGCAGGTACGGGCAAGACAAAGCTCACACTGACAGGCTTCCCCGATGACTACAAGAAGAGCGTCAGCGTCGGCGACGGCGACGGCTTCACAGCTACAGACAGCGAGATAAGCTACAAGGACGCAAAGGCAGGCAAGTACACAGTTACAGTCAAGGACGAGGGCGGCAAGTACGCTGATATGACAGCGCAGTTCACGCTCACGACCGATGATATCCCCGTAAAGTACGCGGACGGCAAGCTCGTCAAGGCTGACGGCTTCTCCGACGACGATGCGGCGAACTTCATCAAGAACATCGCTTCCGTAAAGGTCGGCGAGAACACCTACTCAGCAGCAGGCAGAGGCTCCGTAAAGATAGTCGGCGAGGACGGCACTGTCGACCTAGCTGCTAAATCGGGCGAGAATGCTATATTCGACGGCAGCGGCAGCTACACTCTCGAGATAACGTCTACAGGCTACACCAAGCCCTACAGCTTCGAGATAAAGCCCGAGGCTGAGACTACGGCTTCATCAACAACAAGCAGCTCGACAACTACGACATCTGCTTCGTCAACTAAGTCCTCCACGACAGCATCGGCTACGACGAACCCCAAGACAGGCGTTGCGGGAGCAGCCATACCCGCAGCGATACTCGCACTTGCAGGCGTATCTGCATTTGCGGCACGCAAAAAGAATGATTGATTTTTTCCTTTCCTGACAGATAAAATACACAATGCATTACCCCTGCGGCGAACGTCACGGGGGTAATGTGCTGAAACGAGGTATACTTATGCTATTTCTCACAGCGCTCGCAATAGCGCTCCTGACTGCATTTTTGCTTGACAAGCCGCTGAAAAAATGTCCTGCGGCGTTCTACATTACAGCGGCAGTACTGACCGTTGCAGCCGTCGCTGTGACGCAGTCCGACATCACGATATCGAGCCGCTTTGTCCGCGACTACGTCCTCGGGATATTCTCCCGCGGCGCCCTCGGAGCGGGATTCTGGGCAGTCGTCATGTGGGCGGGAGCCCTGCCTAACGGCTCCGCACCGATAAAGAAGCTGATGCCGATACGCGGCGAGCTGTCGATAACTGCGGCGATACTCATGCTCTCGCACGTCATTACCTACGGCGTGCAGTACATCTCCAATCTCGTCAAGGGCAGGACGGGCTCGGACTTCGTCATCACGAGCGCGGTCAGCCTCGTAATGGTCGCGATAATGCTGCCGCTGACGGTGATGTCGTTCAAGACAGTCCGCAGGAAGATGAACGCGAAAACGTGGAAGCGCATACAGCGCGCGGCATATGTGTTCTACGGGCTGATATTCGCGCACGTAATGGTGCTGTACATACCGCGTGCGAGGAGCGGCAGGGGCGGCTGTTTCCTGAGCGTTATCGTCTACAATGCGGTATTTCTCGGCTATGCGGCGATGCGTATCCGCAAGGCATACATCGCGAAGAAAAAGCCGACGGGCAAGGCTGCTCCTAATGTGGTATGCGCATGCGGAATGATAGTGCCGCTGTGCGTGATAGGCTTGCTTTCGCTGAACACAAGCAAAAAAGATGTCTCAGAGCCGATAAAGGAGAAAGCTGCCACCTTCACGTTTGAGGCTCCGACGTCGACCACATCTGCGAGCACTGCGGTCTCGGGGACAGCTTCGACAACTGCGGCCACAGCAGTCTCCACGTCTGTCACAGGCTCAACAGAGAGCACATCGTCGGGCAGCGAGGAGGCGACGACCTCCACCACGACCACTGCCGCCGACGAGCCCGAGGAGGAGACGACAGCCGCAGAGACCGAGCCTGCCGAGGAGACGACGGAAGCTCCCGAGGAGCCGACCTACCGCTACAAGAACGGCACATTTGAGGGCTCGGCGGAGGGCTACGCGGGCAAGGTCACAGTCTCGATAACTATTGAAAACGACTGTATCACGAGCTTTTCCGCATCTGCTGCCGATGACGACCCCGAATACTTCGGCGACGCGATGCAGCACGTCATACCTCAGATACAGCAGAGCATGAGCGCTGACGTCGACGCCTGCTCGGGAGCGACCTACAGCTCCAAGGGTATAATGGAAGCGGCGGGAAAGGCGCTTGAAAAGGCGATGAAATGACATGACGAACGAATATCAGATATTCCCTGACATAAGGCTTGTCTGCGGCGCTGACGGCTGTCGGTCAGACGCAGACGAAACGGAGATAAGCGTGTGTATCGGCGGCTGCTGCGAGTACAGCACAGAGCACGAATACCGCTATCTCACCGCAGGAACGTGTCACATCGGGCGCGGGGACTGCCGAACCGTCTATTCACGGAATTACCGCGGCATAACGCTGCTGATATCACCGCGGGAGAGCAGCAGCCTCGGCGGACTGTTCGACGTGCAGGAGCTCTGCACCTGTATCGGTGCGGACGAGCACCTCATTTTCCGAGCGGACGAGGCTGTACAGCGGCTTGCCGAGGAGCTTTCAGCTGTCCGCGGCAGCTCGCGGACAGCCATGCTGAGGATACGGTCAGTCGAGCTGCTGATGCTGCTCGGAGAGCGCAAAACGGCGCGGTGCGAGCACGGCAATACGATAAGACGAATAGGCAGCTTCATCTGCGAGAACATCTCCGAGCACTGCACTATCCCGCAGCTCGCGGAGCTTTTCGGTATCGCTCCCTACATGCTGAAGGCGGAGTTCAGCCGCTATTATGGCAGCTCGGTCTACGCGTACACTAAAATGCGGAAGATGTTCCGCGCGGCAGAGCTGCTGAGAGGCACGGACATGAAGATAATCGACATCGCGGAGGAGGTCGGCTACTGCAACGCGAGCAAGTTCGCGAGCGCGTTCCGTGACGTTGTCGGCAGGGCTCCGCGCGACTACCGAACGGAGCATAAGCTGACCGCAAGCTCTGCAAAGTGCGCAGTAAAGGCGAGTTAGCATATTATACCCGCTCCGCCCTTTCGGAGCAGAAGACGCATTCTTAATATGGTATCATAATTACAGATACTTTTGCAAATCCGAACGAGGTGATAATTATGGTAAAAATGAAGGATATCCCGTGGAAGAAGATAGGTCTGTTCGCAGGCGGAGTGCTTTTCGGCACGGCAGGCATACGCATTCTTTCGAGCAAGGACGCCAAGAAGTGCTATACTCACGCTACAGCCGCTGTACTGCGTGCCAAGTCGGACGTTATGCAGACCGTGACAACTGTCCGCGAGAACTGCGACGACATACTTGCCGACGCAAAGGAGATAAACGAGCAGAGAGCTCTTAAAGAGGAGGCTGCCGTTATCGCGGACGCAGTCGAGGAGATTGCCGACACAAGCGAGGAATAAGAAAACCAGGTCGCAGAAGCGACCTGTTTCTTTAGGAGGACACAATATGAGGTGTAAGATATTACACGAAACAAAGGGGCGCATGAGAGTGCGCTTCTGCATGAAGCGAATGACGCTGAAACAGGCTGATATCGCGGAATACGCGCTGTCTGCGGTCACGGGAGTGAAGAGGGTGCAGGTATTTGACCGCACCTGCGACGCCGTCATCGCGTACACCTGCGGCAGAGATGAAATAATACGGACATTGTCGCGCTTCTCGTTCACGGACGAGCGCAACATCGCCCTCGTTCCCGAGCATACGGGGCGGGAGCTCAACCGCTATTACGAGAACAAGCTTGCTGGCGTCGTAATCAAGCGCTTCGTGAACAAGCTCATCATACCGAAGCCGATACGCCATATTCTTGCCTTCGTCAAGGCGGCGAAGTACATATGGCGCGGACTGAAATGCCTTCTCCAGGGCAGACTTGAGGTCGCAGTTCTCGATGCTACGGCGATAGCGGCGTCGCTCCTGCGCGGTGATTTCAAGACCGCGGGCTCGGTGATGTTCCTGCTGAATGTCGGCGATATCCTCGACGAGTGGACGCACAGGAAGTCGATAGACGACCTCGCGCGGACGATGTCCCTCGGAGTCGAGCAGGTATGGACAAGGACAGACGACGGACAGGAAGTCCTCATGCCCGTGAATGAGGTCAGAAAGGGCGACATGATAGTAGTGAGGACGGGCTCGATGATACCGCTCGACGGCAAGGTCGTATCGGGCGACGCTATGGTGAATCAGGCGTCGATGACTGGCGAATCAGTGCCTGTACACAAGTCCGAGGGCGCGTATGTCTACGCGGGCACGGTCGTCGAGGACGGCGAGTGTACGGTCTGCGTGGAGAGCATATCGGGCGGAGGCAGATATGACCGCATAGTCAAGATGATAGAGGAGTCCGAGAAGCTGAAATCCGCGGCTGAGGACAAGGCGTCGCACCTTGCGGACAAGCTCGTCCCGTGGAGTCTGGGCGGCACATTGCTGACATGGCTGATTACCCGCAGTGTCACAAAGGCGCTGTCGATACTCATGGTGGACTTCTCATGCGCACTCAAGCTCGCGATGCCGATATCGGTGCTGTCCGCGATGAGGGAGTGCAGCCGCGCGGGTATAACCGTCAAGGGCGGGCGCTTCATGGAGGCAGTTTCCGAGGCAGATACCATAGTCTTTGACAAGACAGGCACGCTCACGCATTCTTCTCCGAGGGTGGCGAAGGTGATAGCCTTCGGCGGACGCGATGAGGCAGAGATGCTCCGTCTTGCGGCTTGTCTGGAGGAGCATTATCCGCACTCGATAGCCAATGCGGTAGTTGCCGACGCCGCGAAAAAGGGGCTCGAGCATGAGGAATTCCACTCGAAGGTGGAGTATGTGGTCGCGCACGGCATATCCAGCACGGTCAACGGCGAGCGCGTGCTCATCGGAAGTCATCATTTCATCATCGAGGACGAGCAGTGCTTGGAGCCCGACGACGACCGCTACCGCGAGCTGCCTCCCGAGTATTCGCACCTCTACCTCGCTATCGGCGGAGAGGTCGCGGCAGTCATATGCATAGAGGACCCGCTCCGCGAGGAGGCGGCTGACGTGATACAGAAGCTCCATGAATACGGAATAACGCGTGTGGTCATGATGACGGGCGACAACGAGCGCACGGCTCGGGCTGTTGCGGAAAAGGTCGGCGTAGACGAGTATCATGCCGAGGTTCTCCCCGAGGACAAGGCGGCGTTCATACGTGCCGAGCACGAAGCGGGGCGCAGGGTCATAATGATAGGCGACGGCGTGAACGATTCGCCTGCACTCAGCGAGGCTGACGCGGGCATCGCTATCAGCACGGGAGCCGCCATTGCCCGCGAGATAGCGGACATCACCATATCCGCCGACGACCTGTACGCCCTTGTTGAGCTGAAACGGCTGAGCAATGCGCTGATGTCGCGCATAGGCTGGAATTACCGCACTATCATCGGCTTCAACGGCGCACTCATCGGACTTGGCGTGCTCGGAGTGCTCCCGCCCGCAGCGTCTGCGCTGCTGCACAATGCCTCAACTCTGGCTATAGGACTCAGAAGCATGACAGACCTGAAATAATAAAAGCAGAAGGCTGCTCCGTTTTCGGAACAGCCTTTTTTGCATCAACCGCCCATGGGCTTGGGCTTTTTTGTTATCGCAAGTGGAGGAAGCCCGCACAGGGCAGCAATAAAAAAAGCAAGAAATAAAGAATCCCGACAGGAGCTAAAGAATCCTGTCGGGATTTTCTGTTATTCTCTTTTCCACGCGCCGCTATTAAAGAAGCTCTCGAGGATATTGCTGTCGACCTTGCCCTGCGCAGCCATATCGCGCAGTATCGCGAACGCCTTCTCGGGCGGGAGCGGCGGCTTGTAGGGTCTGTCCTCGGCGGTGAGGGCGTCGTAGACGTCGACTATCGTCAGCAGGCGCGTCTCCCACGGTATTGATTCAGCGCTCAGCTTGTCTGGATAGCCCGAGCCGTCGAGCAGCTCATGGTGTCCCGCAGCCCACTGCGGAACGTTCTCGTAAACGCCGTGGAACGCCATTTTTGACAGCAGCGCACGCGTGAAAGTGACGTGCGATTCGACGATTTTTCGCTCATCAGCAGTGAGCGTGCCTCTGACTATTGTCATCTTCTCGAGCTCATCGTCGTTGAGCAGGGGAGTGCTCATACCGTCGGAGGTGAGACAGCTTATCTTAGCTGCATTGCGGAGCTGAGAGAGCTTGTCCTCATCGAGGAAGCCCGCGGCATTGCAGGAGAGAATGAGCTCCTTTGCCGCATCGAGTTCGCACAGCCTTTCTTCGGTGTCGACATCGAGACTGATACGCAGCATGAGCTTAGCTATCTCGATGCGGTGCAGCACGTCGCTGAGTCCGCTGCCGAGACGAGTCGGCTTGTCGAGCACCTCGGGCGGGACGAGCAGCTTGCCGATATCGTGCAGCCATATGCTCATGAGGAATGGGTGAGTGTCCTCGCTCGTGAAGTCGGTTAGCTTACCTTTCTCGCGGAGGTATTCGAGGTAGTTCGTCGCGTACCTGACCATGCTCTTTGTATGGTTGGCATTATAGGTGGACTTTTCTTCTATCTCGGTGACCATGACCTCCACGAAGGAGTCCATGAGGTCGATGACCTGTTTGGCGAGGCGCTTGTTGCTGATGAAGAGCTGCACCTCGTCCGTCTCGTCGCTGATGACGATGACGAGACCGCTGTTCGTGCCGTTTTCGGACATCAGCGAGGTCGTGACGCGGAGGTACTTCATATCGTCGTCAACGAAGAAGGGGACGGTCTTGCTGACCTTTTCCTTGGTATATATCGCGTCGAGCACAAGCTCGAAGAAGGCGTCGTTTTCCTCGAACTCGCTCATCAGCTTCGCCACGCTGCTGCCTATGAGCTTCTCCCGCGGGCAGGAGAGCGCCGCAGCGGCAGCCTCGTTGCAGAAGCTTATTTTACCGTCGAAGAGAGTAACGATGACTCCCTCCGACATACTGTTGATTATCTCTGCGTACAGCTTATCCATTATTTTTCTTGTTGGCCTTGGTCTTGTCGTCGGGCTCGGTGCCCTTGTACTCGACGCACATCATTGTCAAATCGTCGAACTGCTCGGCTTCCTTGACGAAGCTGTTCACAGCTGAACGGGTATTCTTCAGCAGCTGCTCGGGAGAAACGTCCGCATTGCTGTTGAGAGCCGCAAGCATACGGTCGGTGCCGAACATCTGCTCCTGAGAGTCGGTCGCCTCGGGGACGCCGTCTGTATAGAGGAAGATCTTGTCGCCCTTGCCGAGCTCGATAGTGTACTCCTTGTAGCGTGTATCCTCCATGCCTCCGAGAACGAAGCCGTGCTTGTCCTTGAAGAGCTCGAAGTTTCCGTCCGCGCGCTTGATAACGGGGTATTCATGACCCGCGTTCGCCGCGGTGAGCTTACCTGTGGATATCTCGAGGATACCGAGCCAAACTGTTACGAACATCTCTGCCTGATTGTTTGCGCAGATACGGTTATTGACCTCTTTGAGCACATCGGCAGGCGACTGTCCGAGCAGAGCATGGCTTTTAAGCAGTGTCTTGGATATCATCATGAAGAGAGCCGCGGGGACGCCCTTGCCCGATACGTCAGCCATAACGAGTCCGAGGTGATCCTCGTCGATGAGGAAGAAGTCGTAGAAGTCGCCGCCGACCTCACGTGCGGGCTCCATCATGGCGTAGATGTCGATCTCGTGGCGGTGCGGGAACGGCGGGAAGATATGCGGGAGCATACCCACCTGTATTTTCGTTGCGAGCGAGAGCTCGGTTCCGATACGTTCCTTCTCCTTGGTTATCTCGGTGATATTGTCTATGTATTCTTTTGTCTTCTTTGACAGGTCTTCGAAGGATTCGGCGAGCACCTGTATCTCGTCACCCGTGTGGTAGATATCCTTCATCTCGAATGTGCCATTGCCCGATTTACCTGAAAGGTTGTCGGTCATAGCGGTGATAGGCTTGACTATCCTGTTCGCGACGAGGAGAGCGGTCAGCGAGCCGATAGCGATTATCAGGATGATACCGATAACGGATATCCTGCTGAGCTTGCCCATACCGCTTCTGAATGTATCAGTCGAATTGGTGTTTATATTGCTTATCTCCGAGAGCAGGTAATTGGTCGGAGCCTTTGTCATCTCCTTGTCGACGACCGATACTACAGCCCAGCCGATTGTTTTCATCGGTGCGCTCGTGAGGTAGTACTCCTTGTCGTTGAGCTCTGCCGTCTCGAGACCTGTCTGCTCCGTGAGAGCACGTGTAATAAAATCGGCGAGCTGTTTGTTGTCGGAGGTCCTGAGGTCCTCCGCGGTCTCGGAGTCCTCGATCTTGAATATGCCGTTGTTTTCGGGAACTGCGACTATCTGACCGTTATTGTTGACCACGAATATGAATTCAGCGTTGCTGTTTGCTTCGGTGACGAACTCGTCAATATCGTCAAAAACGATGTCACTGCCGACAACAGCGACAGTTTTGCCGTTCACGATGACGGGAGCGGCGCAGGTAACGCTCAGCGAGCCGTTGAACGCGTCGCGCTCAACGCCTGTGAAGAAGATGTCACCCTTTTCGACAGCGCCGACGTACCACGGTCTGTGGCGGACGGGATAGGGCTTCTGCTTACCGTTTTCGTCGTATTTGTCAGCTCCGCCGTTGGCAACTCCGATGTGAGTGCCGTCAGCGAGACCGATATAACAGCTTCCAATCGTGTCGTTCGTCTGAACCATAGCCGTCATCGTATCGACCAGATGACCTGCAATGCCGACATATTCCGAGCGGGAATAATCCACGCCCTCCTCATAGAGGAGGTGTACCTCGAGGTCGTCCACGTTGTTCGGGTCGGGGAGGGGGACGGATACTGGCTCGAGCTTATCAGCGTTCTCGAAGTAATACTTTGCCATATTACGGAGCAAAAGGATGTTGTTCTCTATCTCAGTGAATTCGTCGTCGAGCTTGTCGGCGCGCAGGGTGTTGATCTGCGTGAGCGAATTCTCTATCGTCTTATGCATTGTCTCTCCCGAGACCTTTTCGATAGCCTCTCGCTGTTCATTGCCCGATTCATTGACTATATCCGCGAGAGTAGATGATTTGTACATTGAAACGGCGGTGTTGAATCCGACGATAGCCAGCAGGAATATGAGCAGGACAGCCAGTATCTTGCTGTGCAGTCCGCCCAACGTTATCCTCCAGATTTTTTTCAACGCTTCCCACCTCTCAGACCTTTTTTCAGAGTGAGGATGTTGCTTCCGTTCACGTATTCATACTTTACGTCGTCCATGTTTTTCTTCACGAGGAAGATGCCGAGACCGCCTATCTGCCTCTCGTCCGCAGAGAGCGTGATATCGGGGTCAGCCTTTGCGAGCGGGTCATAGGGCACGCCGTTGTCGACAAAGGTGATAGTGACGGTCGAGCCGTCGGGAGTTACGTCGACCCTGACGGTCGCGGGACCTGTTTCGGGGTCGTATGCATAGTTTGCGATATTAACGAATATTTCCTCTACCGCGAGGTCTATCTGCATCTGCACCTTCATGGCACAATCTGCCGCTTCAAGCTGTTCGTCCACGAAGCCGAGGACTTCGCTGAGGTTGTCGACAGTCGCTTCGATATATAGCTCTTTCATAAGTTTTTCCCTCTCTGGTTTCATTCGATAGTGAGGATGTCGGAAAAGCCCGTTACCTCGAAAATCTCCATAATGTCGGCGCTGACATTGATTATCTTCATGTCGCCCTGCTTGTTCATCTGCTTCTGAGCGATGAGCAGTACGCGGAGACCTGCCGATGAGATATAGGCTACCTCTGCGAGGTCGATGACGAGCGATTCAACGCCGTCAAGCGATGTTTTTACGAGCTCGTCGAGCTCGGGAGCAGTCTTAGTATCGATTCTGCCTTCAATTTTGAGTGTGAGCTTGGTTGCTTCCTTTATTTTTTCAATCTGCATTATTCATTCCTCCTGTTTTTATATAAAATCTTAGATTCAGACATTGAAGTATCTTTCGATTACTACCTGAGTCCTGTCGCTTTCGAGCCAGACCTTAACCTCGTCCGCGAGCTTGGATATAATGGACTTTTCGAGCTCGTCCCATTCCTCGGATTTAGACTCCTTATCCTCGGAGAGGTTCTGCTTATAGGCACTGAGCGACCAGCAGTTTGCGCTTACGGCAGCGATAGGAGCGCTGCCCGTACCCGCGCCGAGGAAAACGTCGTTTACGCTGCTGAGGAACTGTTCGTCCTCGGCAGATTCAGCCTGAAGGCTGTGGCGGAGCAGCTCGCGTATTCTGCCGCCGATACCGCGTGCGTTTTCATTTCTGCCGCTTGTTGAGACGGAGAGTATGTGCTTCTCCTGAATTCTGTTTGCCTGCTTGTCGGCAGAGAGGCATATCTTGCAGAGAAGCCCGTGCTTAGTCTGCTCGGACTCGAGCCAAAATTCCGCGCGGAAGTTGTCGAGTATGCCGTGGACCATGCAGATGGTCTCTTCTGTCAGCAGTCGGAGGTGCATAGCGTCCTTGCCCTTGATGCTGTTATAGGCAGCGAAGCGCTCGGCAGTATCCATAGCCTCCTCACGACCGCGGAGGTCGCTGTATACAGTTATAACATCGGTTTTCATAGCAAGCTCCTTATTCAATGGTCAGTATGTCGGTAAAGCCTGTGATGTCGAATATCTCCATTATTTCCTCGCGGCAGCCCGTGATGACCATTCTGCCCTGCTTATCCATTATTTTCTGAGCGGCGAGCAGTACGCGGAGACCAGCCGATGAGATGTACTCGAGCTTTTCCATAGCGATGCAGAGTTCGCTGATGCCGTCGAGGGACTCTCTGACGAAGGCATCGAGCTTAGGCGCGGTAGTGGTATCGAGGCGTCCCTCGAGCTCGACCACCATTTTGCTGCCTGTGGTGATAACATTGTATTCCAAATCCATTACTCCTTTCATGTCGGACGGTATATCATATTACGCATTAATACTACTATATTATATCATAATATAAAGGATAAAGCAATAAAAACCGCTAAAAATTTGCAGTTCGTTCATCATATTTCCGCGGTGATATGTGGCGTCGGCATTCGGACTTACGGCTGAGGAGCTCAAGAACATGGTCAAGAAGCTCCACAAAGCGGGGATAGAGGTCATGCTCGACGTCGTGTTCAACTACACCGCCGAGGGCAACGAGAACGGACCGTACATCTCCTACCGCGGCATCGACAACAAGACCTACTATCTCCTAACGCCCGAGGGATACTACTACAATTTCAGCGGCTGCGGCAACACGATGAACTGCAACAACGCCGTTGTCCGCAGCTTCATACTCGACTGTCTGCGCTACTGGGTCGCGGACTACCACATCAACGGCTTCCGCTTCGACCTTGCGGCGATACTCTCCCGCGACAGCAGCGGAGCTCATGCCGCGCAGTCTGATGCTGCTCATTGCACAGTGAGCGGATACGGTATGCGGAGCTCTGTGAACAAACAGCAATATTCAACTAAAATTGAAGGCGTGACGCTGCTTTGTTTGAGCGAAGTGTATACTAACAAATAATGAACAGAATGCAGAATAATTGTAAAATATGATAGACGGGCACTCATATTCCTGCGGCTTACTTGACTTTGCGAGGATAAAGTGTTATAATGTAAAAAAGCAAACAGCTTATGCAGCCGTTTGACGGCAAGAGACTATAATGCACAGGGCTCAGAGGGAAATGGGCGGCTGATGCAGCCTTGATCATAAAGGGGGGATAGCATGAGCAATCTGCCGAGACCGATAGTCGGTCGGAACAAGAATCTTGAAAGGACAATGAACAGGCTGTCCTCCGGCCAGAGGGCGCCTTTGTTTGGGTATGTCATACTGATACTGCTCTATATCGCGGGCAATTTCGCCACAACGACCGTCGTTCGCATGAATGGGCAGATAAATATCGGAGAGTACCACATGACATACGCTCAGTTTGCGGGAGTATTCTCCTCGATAACCAATATCTGCGTCATAATGCTGGTCGTGTACTACAAAAGGCTTGGCTTTATCACGTCGCTGGGGCTGTTGGCGATGCAGTTCCCGATGCTTATCATCAATCTTTTTGTACAGCACAACCCGAACACCGTGCCTGGACTGTTCACGAACGTGTTCACTATCATCGCGATATTCACGCTCCGCATAAACGACATAAGGACAGAGAAAATACGCAAGCATATGGCAGAGCAGGCTGTTACCGACCGCCTGACGGGACTGCCCAACAGATTTGCCTGTGCGGAGGTCTTATCCGAGCTTGTCAAGCAGGGCGAAAGGTTCACGCTCGTATCCATAGACATCAACAATTTCAAGGGCATAAACGATACAATGGGCTTTGATATCGGCAACAAGCTCCTTATAGAGATAGGCTCGCGCTGGAAGAACATAGCGGATTCGTCCGTTACGGGCGCTCCCGACTTCATCGCGAGACTTAACGGCGACGAGTTTGCGCTGGTCATCCGCGGCTACAAGACCCCTGATGACATCGACAGAGCCTTGGAGAAGTACGAGGCTGTCCTCGGCGAGAGGATATTCATAGACAGCTACGACCTGTACGTATCGGCGAGCTTCGGATATGCGGAGTTCCCGACGGACGCCGACAATATCGACAATCTCTTCACATATGCATCCGCCGCAATGACGGAGGTCAAGCGCGAGCACAGCAGCGACCACGTCATGAGGTTCTCGTCAGACCTTATCAAGACCGAGCATACGCTCATGATAGAGCACAAGCTCAGGACTGCGCTTGAAAACGATACGATATTCTTCAATCTCCAGCCGCAGTTCGATATGCAGCACAAGCTGCGCGGCTTCGAGGCACTTGCGCGAATGAAGGACGAGGAAGGCAATATCGTCAGCCCGGGCGAGTTCATACCCGTTGCTGAGAAGGTCGGCCTTGTCGATAAGGTCGACGGCACTGTGTTCAGAAAGTCTGCGATATTCTTCGGCGAGATACTGAAGAGCTACGGTGCGGACATCACTCTCAGCGTCAACGTCTCCGTCCGCCACCTGATGAAGAAGGACTTCGTGGACGAGATACGCAGAGTCCTCGAGGAGAGCGGAGTTTCGCCGAAAAACCTTGAGATAGAGATAACCGAGTCGATAATGATAGACTCGGTGGACAAGGCGCTTCAGGTCATCAACGAGATAGAGGCAATGGGCATAAAGATAGCAATTGACGACTTCGGCACGGGCTATTCGTCGCTGAGCTATCTCAACCGCTTCCCTGCTGACCTGCTCAAGATAGACAAGTCCTTCATCGACAAGATGAATTCGGGCGATTCGCCGAAGCAGTACGTTGCGGCGATAATCGCTATCGGACACATCATGGGCTTCTCGGTCATATCCGAGGGAGTCGAGGAGGAGGCGCAGATAGCCACTCTCAAGGAGATAGGCTGCGACTATATACAGGGCTTCGTGTGGGGACGTCCTCTTCCCGCCGACCAGGCAGAGGAGCTCGTCAGACAGTCGGTGCAGGCATGATACACATAAAAAAGGATAAGGCAGCGCGATTTTTAAGTCGCGCTGTTTTTTTATGCACCCGAATGCGTGTGCGCAGGGTATTATTATAGAAGTGCCATTAAAGAGTCAGGGGGCAGAGAAAAAATGGAGAAGTGCGTATCGGCGATAATCGTGCTTACCGAGCTCGACAACGCCGTAAAGCACGGCAAGCTCTCACAGCTTGAGGTGATGCAGCGCGACATAGCCTCCGACGCAGTACGCTTCAGCGAGGCACGCCCGTTCACGAAGATGATAGAGAACAGCATGGCAAGAATGGGCGGCGCAGACCAGTGGGATATAATGAACGACTTCAAGGCGAAGGCACTCGACCGCAAGGGCGGCAAGGTGTTCAACGAGTATTTGCAGGCGGCTCAGCAGCTTAGCAAGTCGAAGAACAGGAATTCCGTGCCCGAGCCTGTGAAGGAGCTTGGCGGCGAGCAGATAAAGCGCAGCAACACCGCCAACATAAACAGGAAGAACAGCTTTGGCGTGAAATGAGCGCAAAAAAATACCGCAGGATGATATCCTGCGGTCAGTGCTGTGTATTCAGTCATTCAGCGAGTCTGTTTCCGCGAGCAGGTCATACAGCCCGTCCTCGGAGAGGACGCCGCGTCTTAGCTCATCGGGCAGGAGTCCCGCCTCATCTGCGGCAAGGTCACGCTTCCACGCGTCGCTGCCGTAGTAGCTCGCGAGCTCTTCTGCGAGCTTGGTCAGGGCGGGGGAGCTCCCCTCGCTCAGCAGCAGCTCAGCCCGCTGCATGAGCTCCTCATAGTACGTGATACGCTTTATCTGCTCCCGCACCGCATTCGGCGTGGAGGGCAGCCGCTTCTCGAAGCGGAACATTTCGTGCATCTCGCCCTCCTCATCGTGAGGAGCGCGGTGATGCTCGCTGTAGAATTCGACTATGCTGAACCCGCAGCGGTTGACGTAGAAGTGGATATTCCGCTTCTCGAAGTACGGCGTGAAGGTCTCCCAGACCGTGACCTCGGGGTGCATCTCCTCGACGGCGCACCATGCTGCATACCCGATACCCTTGCTGTGAGCAGCGGGGGAGACGAACAGCAGCTCGAGGTCGCCGCTGTCGTACTTGGTCCTGATGACCAGACCGCCGACGGCAGTGCCGTCCTGCATTATGCGGTAAGCCGCGCCCTCGTCGATGGAGCGCACTATAGTATCGCGGGAGATTACCTTGCCGTCCTCTTCGAAGTGCTCATCGCGGAGCCCGAACTCCTCGAGAGCGCTGAAATTGAAGGCGTCCTGATTGTCTCTGATGAACTGCTCGCGGTCGGAATCGGCGAGCGGGACGAGTGATATCTCAGTCATATTTTGTCACCCTTTTGAATGAAATATAGTAGTGGAGCGCAGCGATGAACTCACTGATGAAGGCATTTATCCAGAAGTAGGACTTTGTACCTGCGCCGATGCCCTCCATGGGGATGCCGAGCTCGTCCGCGATATCCCTGCCTGTCTGTTTTTTCTGCAACTCCGCGAACTTGACAGCTCTGTCTGTGCGTGATTGCAGCAGCTTTGTCAGATCGCCGTCCTCGCTGACCTGGATGCGCACTCGCCCACGCCGCTGTCGTACCCGACAGAGACCTTATCGGGGTCATTGATATGAAAGACCAGCGAGGCGCTTCTGCCGAGAAGCAGAACGCTCCCGACAGAGAGGAGCAGCAGAAGCGCTGCTATCCCTGTCAGGAGCCTTATATACTTTTTATTGATGACCGCTCCCTTTGCGGAACTTTTATTCATTATGAACTTGCCTCCGAAATGGTAATATGACTGCAAGTAGCTGCTTCACAGCATACAGACCTTGTCTCTGCCCTCGGACTTGGCGGCATAGACGGCTTGGTCAGCGCGCTCGAACCACGATTCGAGGACATCGTCGCGCCTTAGCATAGCAGCACCGACGCTGCACGTAACAGAGCCGACGACGTCGAATTCGGCAGCAGCGACAGAGCGGCGGATACTCTCGGCGAGAGCGTAGAGCTCCTCGTCTGTTATACCGTAAACGACGGCAGCGAACTCCTCGCCGCCCCAGCGTCCGAAGGCTGAATCGAAGCGAGTGAGCTCATCGCGGATTATCTGCGTGAAGTGGGTCAGCGTAGAGTCGCCGACGGCATGACCGTAATCGTCGTTGACTTTTTTGAAGTAGTCGATATCTATCATCAGCATAGCCGCAGACAATTTTTCCTTGCGGCTTCTCTCGATAGCGTTGTAGAATTCGGTCTCGATGCGTCCGTGGTTGTATATTTTGGTGAGCGGGTCGAGGGAGGCGAGCTCCTCGTAGTGCTTGATAGTAGCCTTCATCGAGACGGTCGCCTCGTGGATATTCTGCACCATGTATACGAAGCGGAAGTCGTTTTCGTTGGAGGTCTCGATGCGGCTGAAGATGAGCTTGACCCAGATATACACGCCCTCGAGGTTCTGCATCTGGCAGTCGAAGGACTCCATATGACCTGGCTCGAAGTGCGAGCGGAGGTACTCGGGCGAGGAGCGCTCCATGAACTTCTCCTGGTCTTTTTTCCATATCATGTTGACTATCATATCGCGCCAAGCGGTGTAGCTGAGCTGATAGTTCATTGTATCGTCGGAGACCTCGGTGAGGGAAAGACTGCTTGTGGTGTCGCGGACGAGGTCGAAGCACATGGTGAAGAGGTAGATATTCTGGATAGTGCTGACCTTTTTCTGCGTCTCGGAGTCATCATCGCAGGCGGTATCGTCGAGCTCATCAAGGACGAAAACATACTGTCCCGAGCCTTCGACGGGGTGGATAGTCATCTGCACGATGTGCGTGATATCGTGTACGTTGAGCTTGAGGCGCTTGCTGTACTTGCCGACGAACTTGCCGAGGTTGGGGATAAAGACCTGATACTCCTCGGTGATATCCTTTTCGGAGTTGCTGAGGTGGAACCAGAGCTTTTTTACGAGGTCGGTATAGGTACCGTTCTCATCGAGCACGTCGAGGAAGACGCCCTTGCGCGTGACAGCCTTGTACTCGTCGGTAGTCTGGTCAGCGACTATCAGAGCGTCGACGGAGCTGCCGAGCAGACCGAGGATTTTTTCATAAGTGAGATCATCGAGCTTCATAATACACCCGCCTTTAAAGATTTTGTCATAAAGAGTTAAAATTTGCGGAAATAACTGTAATAATTATACCACAACGCAGAGAAAAAAGCAAGTGGCAAATGACATTTTTAGCTGACCCATAAGCTGCTGTGACTCGTAGGGGCGCATTACAGCAAAGCTGCATATAGCATCGCAATCCAAATCAAAGATTTGGTGCGCTGCTTATCCGTGCGCCCGCGCCTATCGAATATATATGCGGCGGCATTTTGTAGGGGCGCCCTTTGGGCGTCCGGTGGGATATGTCGCCCGACAGGGTCTGGGGCAGAGCCCTTGCTTGCTATTTTCTATGAAATATGCTACAATAAGACCATAAAAAACGCGGGAGGTAACACCATGCCGATAACGATAGTCAGGAACGACATAACAAAAATGGAGTGTGACGCTATAGTCAACGCGGCTAACAGCACGCTGCTCGGCGGAGGCGGAGTTGACGGAGCGATACACCGCGCCGCAGGACCGAAGCTGCTTGCGGAGTGCCGCACGCTCGGGGGCTGTGACACGGGCAGAGCCAAGATAACGGGCGGCTACGACCTGCCCGCGAGGTACGTGATACATACCGTCGGACCGATATGGCAGGGCGGCAGCTGCGGCGAGCGGGAGCTTCTTGCGTCGTGCTACCGCGAGAGCCTCCGCCTCGCCGAGGAGCACGGCTGCGGGACGGTAGCCTTTCCGCTGATATCGGCGGGAGCATACGGCTACCCGCGCGCGGAGGCGCTGCGCGTGGCAATGGATACGTGCAGTGACTTTCTCACGGAGCACGACATGATGATATACATTGTCGTATTTGACCGCGGCTCGCTCCTTGTCAGCGAAAAGCTGTACGCGGATATCCGCCGCTTCGTTGACGACAACTACGTCTCCGAGCACACTGACAACACCAGCAGACGGCATTTCCGTCTGTTCAGCAGAGCCGCGAAGTCCGACAGCATGGGCGGGGCGTCGGCTATGGCAGCAGCAATGCCAATGGCGGCGCAGCTGAATGAGGCAGTGTGCGAGGAATCCGCCGTCCCCGACGGTCTCGCGGAGGCAATGGCGCAGATAGATGAGAGCTTCTCGCAGATGCTTCTGCGCAAGATAGACGAAAAGGGGCTGACTGACGCGCAGTGCTACAAAAAGGCGAACATTGACCGCAAGCTGTTCTCGAAGATACGCAGCGACGTAGACTACAAGCCGAAGAAGATAACGGTCATTGCGTTTGCGGCGGCGCTGGAGCTCTCCATCGACGAGACGCGTGATATGCTGATGAAGGCGGGCTTTGCGCTCTCGCACAGCAGCAAGTTCGACATCATAATCGAGTATTTCATCACGCACGGGCGCTACGACATCATCGAGATAAACGAAGCTCTTTTCGAGTTTGACCAGCCGCTCATCGGCGGATAAAAAATGTCGCCTGACAGGCGACCACAGCCGCCGCTGGAAATGGTATGATATAGTCACAGGGAAACCACAGACCATTCCAACGGAGGTAATAACTATGAAAAAGAACAACAACATCACCGAGCTCGTATTCATACTCGACAGGAGCGGCTCTATGGGCGGGCTTGAAGCTGACACGATAGGCGGCTTCAACGGCATGATAGAGAAGCAGAAGAAGGAGGAGGGCGAGGCATACGTTTCGACCATCCTCTTTGACAACGAGAGCGAGGTCATACACGACCGCGTGAAGCTCTCGGAGATACGCCCCATGACCGAGGAGGACTACTATGTCCGCGGCTGCACGGCTCTGCTCGACGCGATAGGCGACGCAGTTAAGCACATCAGCAATATCCACAAGTACGCGCGTCCCGAGGACGTCCCCGCGCACACGATGTTCGTCATCACGACGGACGGCATGGAGAACGCGAGCCGCAGGTACACCTACAAGGAGATAAAGAAGCTCATCGGGAAGCAGAAGGAGCTCGGCTGGGAGTTCCTCTTCATCGGCGCGAACATCGACGCAGTGGAGGTCGCGGAGCGTGTCGGCATATCGAAGGAGCGCACCGCCAACTACGTTTCCGACAGCGTAGGCACGAGCATGGTATTTCAGGCGCTTGCCGCTCCTATCTCGGCAATGCGCAAGAATGAGGCAATAAGCCGCGAGTGGGCGGAGACTCTCGAGGAGGACAAGGCGTCCCGCGGCTGAGTCCGCGAGCCGCCGCAAAAAGCAAATCAGCCGCAGAGAAGCGAAGGCTCTCTGCGGCTTTTTTGTCAAAGGATGAAAATATTGAGTATGAGGAGCGGCACGAGCAGAATCATGCTGATGCCCGTGAACGTGAGCAGGTAGCGTCCCGTGCGCGCAGTCTCGGTCTTGCGGTAGAACTGGAACGAGATAAGGCTTGCGAGGGAGGCGATTATCGTGCCGAGACCGCCGAGGTCGACGCCGAGCAGGAGCTCCGTGCCCTTGTCGGTGAAGCCCGAGAGCATTACCGCGGCGGGGACATTGCTGATGACCTGCGAGAGCAGGAGCGAGACAACGAGCTCATTCCCCGCGAGGATACCGCGGAAGAAGTCGTTGACGGCGCTGATACGCGCGATATTGCCGACGAACACGAAGAAGCAGACGAAGGTCGCGAGCAGGGGATAGTCAGCCTTGAGGAGCAGACCGCGGTCGAAAATGAGCGAGACAGCGACTGCGGCGATGAGGCAGACCCAGTCGGGGACGATACGGAGCACCGTCATGAGGCAGACCACGAACAGCGCGGAGTGCGCCGCAGTGGGTACGAGCCTGAACTCCGCCTTTTTCTCGGCGGGAGCACCGCACTTCTCCGCGGGGATGATGAGCGTGAGCAGCACCAGCACCACGAGAGCGGCAATGCCAGACGGAAGCATCGTGCGGATGAAGTCCATAGCCGTGAGCTTGTACACGTCGTAGATGTAGAGGTTCTGCGGGTTGCCGACGGGAGTGAGCATACTGCCGAGGTTCGCGGCAGCCGTCTCGAGGACGATGACGCGGATACGCAGCTTCTCGTCCTTCGCGGGGGCAAAGAGCATGAGGCTGAGCGGCACAAAGGTGATGAGCGCGACATCGTTTGTGACGAGCATGGACGAGAAGAAACACAGCAGCACGAGCACGAGAGCGATACGCCGCGCCGTTCCCGCCTTTTTGAGCATGATATCGGTTGCCTTGTCGAAGATGCCGACGCTTCGGAAGCCCGCAACGGCAATCATGAGCGCGAACAGCTCGATGAGGACGGTGCGGTTTATGTAGCCGACGTATTCACTGTCGGGCGGCACGAAGAACATCGTGATTACCGCCGCGATGAACGCGATGACGAGCACGGGCTGGGACTTGAAGAATTTAACCATAAAACTCCTTTTTTGCATAAATTGCGGGCACACAACGTGTACCCGCACAGTTGATATTTACTTCTTTACAGCTCTTGTCACAGCCTTTACTATCTCGACTATCGGGATAATGGCGGCGGCGATGAGGAAGGCGTAGAGGTACTCCATAGCGTCGAGCTTAGCGAGCGAGAACACGCCGCGGAGCGCAGGGATAAAGAGTATCGGGATAATGAGCACGAACGAGAGCACGATTGAGAAAATGAGCATCTTGTTGTGGCTGTGCATAGCGAAGATTGACTTTCTGAGGCTGCGCATATTCCACGCGTGGAGCATCTCGCAGACCGAGAGCGTGATGAACGCCATAGTCGTGCCCGCCTCGGGGGAGGTCTGCGCGCCGATTACATAGGAGACGAGGGTGAGCACCGCGATAATGAAGCCCTGCCACAGGAGGTTGACTCCAAGACCGTCGGAGAAGATGTGGGAATTGCTGCTGCGGGGCTTTCTGTCCATGACGCCGGGCTCAGCGGACTCCATACCGAGAGCGACAGCGGGGAAGCAGTCGGAGATGAGGTTGATCCACAGGAGGTGAACAGGTCCGAAGATTACGAACGAGCCGCCCGTGAGCTTACCGAGACCGAGTGTCGCAATGAGGATGCAGATGACCTCGGCGAGGTTGCTCGAGAGCAGGAACTGTATAGCCTTGCGGATATTGTCGTAGATACGTCTGCCCTCCTCAACAGCTCCGACAATGGTGGCGAAGTTGTCGTCGGTGAGCACCATATCAGCGACGTTCTTGGTAACGTCGGTACCCGTGATGCCCATACCTACGCCGATGTCGGCGCTCTTGATAGACGGAGCGTCGTTGACGCCGTCGCCCGTCATGGCAGTGGTCATATTCTTCTTGCGCCAAGCGTTGACGATGCGCACCTTGTGCTCGGGCTGAACACGCGCATAAACGCTGTAGTTCTGAACTGTGCTGTTGAACTCGTCATCGGGAATCTTCGAGAGCTCAGCGCCCGTGATAGCCTGCTGACCCTCGCCGAGGATACCGAGCTCCTTGGCAATAGCGACAGCTGTGTCTCTGTGGTCGCCCGTAATCATAACAGGGCGTATGCCTGCGGACTGGCAGAGCGCGATAGCGGGCTTTACCTCGGGACGGACGGGGTCTATCATGCCCGTCATACCGATGTAGATGAGGTCATGCTCGAGAGCGGCAGGGGAGCAGTCCTGCGGGAGGCTGTCGTACTCGCGGTAGGACGCCATGAGCACGCGGAGCGCCTTGTCCGCCATAGCCTTGTTTTCAGCGAGGATATGCTCGCGGTCGTGGTCGTCGATGTCGCGGACAGCGCCGCCGTCGAAAATTTTGGTGCAGTTGCCGAGCACAACGTCGGGAGCGCCCTTAGTGTACTGTATATAGCCGTTTGCGGTCTTGTGGACAGTGGACATCATCTTGCGGAGCGAATCGAACGGAGCCTCAGCCTCGCGGGGAGTCTCAGCCTCGAGCTCGTACTTCTTGAGTCCGCACTTGTTCGCATAGGCGACGAGAGCAGCCTCGGTGGGCTCGCCCGCGACGGTGCCGTCGGAGTTGAGCTGAGCGTCGCAGCAGAGCGCCATAGCGCGTGCGAGGAGGAGCTTATCGCTGGTGGACTCCTCAACAACGGTCATCTTGTTCTGAGTTAGCGTACCCGTCTTATCGGAGCATATTACCTGAGCGCAGCCGAGCGCCTCAACAGCGGTGAGGCGGCGGATAACGGCGCCGCGCTTGGACATATTGGTAACGCCTATGGAGAGCACGACAGTTACAACAGCCGCGAGACCCTCGGGGATAGCCGCAACAGCGAGGCTGACCGCAATCATGAAGGCGTTGAGGAAGTCGGGGAGGGTGATAGTGCCGTTCTTGACGAGCATCTGAATGACGCTGATTATGAGGATTATCACGCATATGAGCAGAACGGCAACGGAGAGTATCTTGCTGAGCTGCGTGAGGCTCTTCTGGAGGGGAGTCTCGTCGTCGTCAGCATTGGCGATAGCGCCCGCGATCTTGCCCATTTCGGTCTGCATACCTGTTGCTACAACGACAGCCTCGGCGCGTCCGTATGCGACGCTGCTGCCCATGTAGAGCATATTTTTTCTGTCGCCGAGCGGGACTTCCTCGCCTGTGAGGACGTCGCTGCACTTGTCGCAGGGCACACTCTCGCCCGTGAGAGCGGATTCCTCGGCTTTGAGAGCGGCTGCTTCGAGGATTCGGCAGTCCGCGGGGACATTGTCGCCCGCCTCGAGAGCGACTACATCGCCTACAACGAGCTCGGAGCTCGGGATAACGACGAGCTCACCCGAGCGGAAGACCTTGCTCTGAGCGGCGCTCATAGCTTGGAGGGCTTCGATAGCGGACTCGGCTTTATTCTCCTGATATACGCCGAGAATGGCGTTCGCGATGACAACGAACAGGATAATGAACACATCGGCTTCGAGCTTGCCCTCGGAGATTATGCCAGTAATAGCGGAGATAGCCGCGGCGGCGATGAGGACGAGGATCATCGGGTTCTTGAACTGTTCGATGAAACGGGCGAGCAGCGTAGGCTTGGGAGGCTCATCGAGCTTGTTCTGACCGTTTTCGGCGAGTCTTTTTGCGGCTTCGTCGGCGGAGAGACCCTGCGCTGAGCTCTTGACCTCGGCGAGGACGGATTCGGTGGATTCGAGATAATGTTTCATAATTTTCCCCTTTCGCAAGAAAGAATGCATATTCAAAACATTACAATTATACCATATTTAAAATGGGAATGCAATATTTTAGGAGAATTTTTTGGAGCTTTTGTGGGGGGGGCGTCTGCCGCCCGCAAATCCGTGAATGTTTGCGGAGACATTCTGTAGGGGCGCCCTTTGGGCGTCCGCACCTCACAGAATAATTTGCCGAACGTGATGTAGGGGGCGATGCCAACATCGCCCCGCAAAAATACAAACGGCATTGTTATCACGCGCGGCTTGCTTTTTTCAAAAATATATGTTATAATATACTTTAACCGTAGGCTTTTGCAGTAAAGGCCGCGGAAAACAGGCAAATACCGATACCAGAGGGATTAGGTGAAAAATGGAACAGACAAGAAAAAGCGATAAAAATACAGACAACGGCAATATATTCTACGCCGTAGCTATGCGCGGACTCGTCGCATTCCCGAAAATGGTGATGCACTTCGACGTAGCGCGTCAGAAGTCCGTAGATTCGATAGAAAAGGCGCTGAAGGACGGCGGGAAGCTCTTCCTTGTGACACAGCACGAGACCTACGTCGACAATCCGAAGGCGTCCGACCTGTACAAGGTGGGCGTAGTTGCGGAGATAAAGCAGGTACTGAAGCTGCCCGACAACATCATGAAGGTGCTTGTTGAGGGCGTGTACAAGGCGAGCTTGATACGCCTCATCGACGACGGCGACACGCTGAAGGCAGAGGTCAAGCGTATGCCGACGTACTCGCGCGCAAAGGTAGACGAGGTCGAGGCGGAGGCACTCATGCGCTCCGTGAAGGACATATTCGAGCGCTACTCGCAGTATTTCCCGAAGATGCCGAAGGAGCTGCTGACGTCGGTGATGACGCAGGACGACCCCTACAAGCTGTTCGAGACAGTGACGTTCAACTGCAACCTCAACTACCGCGACAAGCAGACGCTGCTTGAAGAGACGAATATCCTCAACAAGCTGTCGGTGCTGTTCGCGTGCCTGTCGTCGGAGGTAGAGATACTCGAGCTCGAGAACCTCATCAACGAGCAGACCAAAAACAGCATAGACAAGGGACAGAAGGAGTATTATCTCCGCGAGCAGATGAGGATAATACAGGAGCAGCTCGGCGAGGACGAGGGCGACGAGGTGTTCGAGTACATCAACGACATCTACAGCCTCAAGCTCGACAAGAAGAACACGGAAAAGCTGCTGAAGGAGGCGGATAAGCTGGGCAAGCTGCCGCCGTCGTCGCAGGAGGCGTTCGTCATCAAGAACTACCTTGACACCGTGCTCGACCTGCCGTGGAACAAGTACACGAAGGCGAAGCTGTCGATGGAAAAGGCAGAGGACATCCTCGAAAAGGACCACTACGGACTGAAAAAGGTCAAGGAGCGCATACTCGAGTTCCTTGCTGTACATATGCTCAACCCCGAGATAAAGGGTCAAATAATCTGCCTCGCGGGACCTCCCGGAATAGGCAAGACCTCTATCGCGAAGTCGATAGCGAAGGCTATGGGACGCAAGTACGCGAGAGTTTCGCTCGGCGGCGTGCGCGACGAGGCTGACATAAGAGGTCACAGAAAGACCTATGTAGGCGCGATGCCGGGACGCATCATGACTGCTCTCCAGCAGGCAGGCTCAGCAAATCCGCTGATACTGTTCGACGAGATAGACAAGCTGTGCAGCGACATCAAGGGCGACCCGTCGTCGGCAATGCTCGAGGTGCTCGACAGCGAGCAGAACAACGCCTTCCGCGACCACTTCATAGAGGTGCCGTTCGACCTGAGCAAGTGCGTGTTCATCACGACAGCGAACGACGTCTCCGCGATACCCGCGCCGCTGCTCGACCGTATGGAGCTGATAGAGCTGCCGAGCTATACTGCGGAGGAGAAGTTCCACATCGCGCGCGAGCACCTCGTACCCAAGCAGCTCAAGGAGCATGGCTTGAAGGGTACGCAGCTCAAGATAGAGGACGCCGCGATACACGAGATAATCCAGTTCTACACCAAGGAAGCAGGCGTGCGAACGCTCGAGAGGTACATCGCCTCGCTGTGCCGCAAGGCTGCGAAGAAGATAGCCTCGGGCGAAGCAAAGCGCGTGACAGTCAAAGCTAAGGATCTACAGGACTGGCTCGGCGTGAAGAAGTACCTGCCCGACCTCCTCTCGCAGAAGGACCAGGTCGGCGTAGTCAACGGACTTGCGTGGACGAGCGTCGGCGGAGTTCTCATGCCGCTCGAGGTCATCGTGATGAAGGGCACGGGCAAGATAGAGGTCACGGGCTCGCTCGGCGACGTCATGAAGGAGAGCGCGAAGATAGCGGTGAGCTACGTTCGCAGCGTTGCCGCCAAGTACGGCATAGACCCTGATTTCTACAAGAAAAACGACATTCACATACACGCTCCCGAGGGAGCAGTCCCCAAGGACGGACCGTCCGCGGGCGTGACCATGACTACAGCGCTGGTATCGGCTCTGTCGGGAACGCCTGTACGCGCCGATGTGGCTATGACAGGCGAGATAACCCTCCACGGAAGGGTGCTCCCGATAGGCGGACTGCGCGAGAAGACCATGGCGGCGTACAAGGCTGAGATAGGCACGGTGATAATCCCCGTTGCCAACAAGCCCGACCTCGAGGATGTCGACGACGTCGTGAAGAACGCGATAGAGTTCGTCTACGCGGACGACCTCGCAACGGTGCTTGATACGGCGCTGATAAAGCAGCCCGTCAAGCGCAAGCGCGGCAGACCCGCAGGACGCAGGTCGGCGGCAGCTCCCGCAAACTGACAAGCAAAGGAGGATGACCGTGAAGCTCAACTACAACAAGGCGGAATTTGTCGCCGCATACGGGAAATTCTCCCAGATACCCGCTCCCGAGCGCAAGGAGATAGCGTTTGCGGGACACTCCAACGTCGGCAAATCCACGCTGATAAACAAGCTGTTCAACCGCAAGAACCTCGCGAGAGTGAGCTCAGTCCCGGGAAAAACGGCAACGATAAACTTCTACGGGCTGGAGGATATCTACTTTGTGGACCTCCCGGGCTACGGCTACGCGAAGGTCGCGAAGTCGGAGAAGGAGCGCTGGTCGGGGCTTATCGAGGGCTACCTCGGCTCGGACCGCGATATACGGCTGGTGTTCATGCTCGTGGATATGCGTCACGCTCCGACGAAGGACGACGTTGACATGATAAACTACCTCATCGACACGGAGACGCCGTTCGTGATAGTACTGACGAAGGCGGACAAGCTGAAAAAGACGGAGCGCGAGAAGCGCATGGAGGCTTTCCGCGGCGAGATACCGTGCTTTGACGATATCCACGTGATACCGTTCTCGTCGATGACTTTCGAGGGCGTGGACGAGCTTCGGCAGATAGTCGAGGACGTGACCGAGGAATGAGAGCTCAGAAATGAGTCGTTAGCCATTAGCCGTTAGCTTATGGTATCGCCTGCGGCGATGAATTTGAAAAGGGACGACGAGGACGCCGTCCCCTACAATACTAAAGGCAACGTATTATACGCATAGGTATGCCGCGCGGAGATTACTTCCGATTTGAGCGAGCTATGCCGCGAAATACGGGGTCAGGGGAACGGTGTTCCCCTGCAGGGTCTGGGGCGGCGCCCCAGCGGATTCCAAAGGCAGAGCCTTTGGCGGGTCAAGGGCAGAGCCCTTGCTTTGAAAAGGCTTGAGCGAAACTTTCGGTTTCGCGCTTAAGTTTATTCAATGCGGAAGATACATCCGCGTCCCTTGCTTATGAAAGGAATGATAGATATGTTCGTATCGGAAAATCTTGACGTCAATGCTCAGGGTCACCTGACAATAGGCGGCGTCGACACAATAGAACTCGCGGAAAAATACGGAACTCCGCTCTACGTTATGGACGAGGACCTCATCCGTCAGAACCTCCGCCGCTTCCACGACAGCATGAATAAATACTACGATGGCAGGGGAGAGGTACACTTCGCAAGCAAGGCTTTCTCCTGCATGGAGATGTGCCGCATTGTTGCGAGCGAGGGCGACGGACTCGACGCTGTCTCCATAGGCGAGCTCTACACAGCCGTAAAGGCGGGCTTCCCCATGGAAAAGGTCGGATTCCACGGAAATAACAAGTCCGACGAAGAGCTCAGATACTGCCTCGAGGTCGGCGTGGGACACATCATCGTCGACAATATCCCCGAGCTTCACAGGCTCGAGGCTATCGCCAAGGAAATGGGCAAAAAGCCGCTCATCATGTTCCGCATAAAGCCCGGTATTGAGGCTCACACGCACGAGAAGGTGCTCACGGGACAGATAGACAGCAAGTTCGGCTTCGCGCTCGAGACAGGCGAGGCTTTCGAGGCTGTCAAGGAGGCTGTTTCCTGCGAGAACGTCGAGTTTTACGGCGTTCACTGCCACATCGGCTCGCAGATATTCGACATCGACCCATTCGAGGAGGCGGCAAAGACAATGCTCGGCTTCATCGCAAAGGTCAAGAACGAGCTCGGCTACGAGATAAAGGGACTCAACCTCGGCGGCGGCTTCGGTATCAAGTACCTCACAGAGCACGACCCCGAGCCGTTTGAGAAGTTCATCGAGCGCGTTTCAGCCGTAGTCAAGGCTCAGTGTGCGGAGCTCGGCATCGCTCAGCCGAGAATGTACATAGAGCCCGGTCGTTCGATAGTCGGCTCGGCAGGCATCACGCTGTACAAGGTAGGCGCGCGCAAGGTGATACCCAACATCCGCACCTACATCTCTATCGACGGCGGAATGCCAGATAATCCGCGCTATATCCTCTACCAGTCCGAATACGAGGCTGTCGTTGCGAACAAGGCTGACCAGCCGCGCGACGAGAAGGTCACTATCGCGGGACGCTGCTGCGAGAGCGGCGACCTCATCGGCGAGAATATGCCCTTGCAGCACGCTGAATCGGGCGATATCATCGCTGTTCTTGCTACAGGCGCGTACAACTTCTCTATGGCGATGACCTATAACAGGCTCCAGCGCCCCGCAGTTGTTTTCGTTAAGGGCGGCGTGAGCAGAGTGGGCGTAAGGCGCGAATCTCTCGACGATATCATCAGGAACGATGTTTGAGTTCCTCGATGTAGTGCTTGCCTTCGCGATGATCGCGGTGGTATGCTTCCTGCTGTTCAAGGTGTACAGCTTCGACAGGCACATGGACGACGTAAGGCAGAACGGGCAGTTCGCGCCGATAGTGTTCCCGCATGAGTCGCGCGAGCACGAGAACAGGCGGAATCGCCTGATGATGCGGAAATACGGTGCTTTCGGCTTGGCGATATTTGCGCTTGTGGTGTACGTTGTCCTGCGTATGAACGGTACTATCGGTAATATTTTTGACTTATTCTAAGGAGCGGTCTATCCGCTCCTTTGCTTTGTTAGGCGGAGACTCGTTCTCTGAAATGTCTCCCTATAAGTGGTTCAAAAAAGGCGTTTTTGCAACGGAAAACCGTTGATTATTGAAAAAGTTTTTTGGAACTTTGTAGGAGTGCACAGTTTCAACAGAGTAAAAATGTACGAGTTGAATAATTATTCTCAGAGGCGGACGTTTGTGTCCGCCCTGGTTTTTTATCTGAACAATTTTTGGTTTCCGCAACTATTACGTTGCGTTATAGTTATAGATAACTAACAAACACGATGCTATGGGTTGTTTAATTCTTGACAAACTTTGTGAAAAGTAGTAAAATATATATATATATATATGTATTGAAAGGACTGATATCTATGGGTTCAACTCTTACCGAAAAGATATTAAAGGCTCATCTCGTCGACGGCGAGTACGTAAAAGGACAGGAAATAGGCATTCGTATCGACCAGACCCTCACTCAGGATGCTACTGGTACTATGGCTTACCTTGAGTTCGAGGCTATCGGCGTTCCGCGCGTAAAGACCGAGCGCTCCGTCGCTTACATCGACCATAACACGCTCCAGAACGGCTTCGAGAATGCTGACGACCACCGCTTCATCGGCAGTGTTGCCAAGAAGCACGGCATCTATTTCTCGCGTCCCGGCAACGGTATCTGCCACCAGGTACACCTCGAGAGGTTCGGTATCCCCGGCAAGACCCTCATCGGCTCTGACTCCCATACCCCCACAGGCGGCGGTATAGGCATGATCGCTATCGGTGCGGGCGGTCTCGATGTTGCCGTGGCTATGGGAGGCGGCGCTTACTACATAACCTGCCCCAAGGTCGTTAAGGTGAACCTCACAGGCAAGCTCAGCCCGTGGGTATCTGCAAAGGACGTTATCCTCGAAGTCCTCAGACGTCTCTCCGTCAAAGGCGGCGTCGGCAAGGTGATCGAGTACGTTGGCGAGGGTGTAAAGACCCTGTCAGTTCCCGAGCGTGCTACTATCACAAACATGGGCGCGGAGCTCGGTGCTACGACCTCTATCTTCCCCTCCGACGAGGTCACCAAGCAGTTCCTCAAGGCTCAGAAGCGCGAGGAGGTCTGGACTCCGCTCGCGGCTGACCCCGACGCTGTTTACGACGAGGAGCTCGATATCGACCTCAGCAAGCTCGTTCCTCTTGCCGCTTGTCCTCACTCTCCCGACAACGTTAAGAGCGTTGAGGAGATAGGCAAGCTCAAAATCGACCAGGTATGTATCGGTTCATGTACTAACTCTTCGCTCCTTGATATGCTCAAGGTGGCTCATATACTCAAGGGCAAGACCGTTCACCCCGATGTTTCCCTCGCTATCGCTCCAGGCTCCAAGCAGGTGCTCAATATGATGGCGCAGAACGGCGCTCTTGCTACCCTCATCGACGCAGGTGCGCGTATCCTCGAGTCGGCTTGCGGTCCCTGCATCGGCATGGGTCAGTCGCCTAACTCCAAGGGTATCTCACTCCGTACCTTCAACAGAAACTTCGAGGGTCGCTCGGGAACTAAGGACGGTCAGATCTACCTCGTTTCGCCCGAAATGGCGGCGGCTTCCGCTATAAACGGCTACCTCACCGACCCGCGTGAGCTCGGCGAGATGCCCGAGTTCAAGCTCCCCGAGGAGTTCACTATCAACGACAATATGGTCGTTCCGCCCGCTCCCGTTGAGGAGATGGACAGCGTGGAGATCCTCCGCGGCCCCAACATCAAGCCCTACCCCGAGACTGCGCCCCTCCTCGAGACAATTGACGCGCCCGTTTCACTCAAGGTGGGCGACAATATCACTACCGACCACATCATGCCCGCAGGTGCGAAGATCCTCCCCCTGCGCTCGAATATACCGAAAATCAGCCAGTTCTGCTTCGCTGTCTGCGACGAGAGCTTCCCCGAGAGAGCAAAGTCGCTCGGCAAGAGCATCATCGTCGGCGGCTCCAACTACGGTCAGGGCTCCTCGCGTGAGCACGCGGCTCTCGCTCCGCTCTACCTCGGTGTTAAGGCTGTGCTCGTGAAGTCGTTCGCTCGTATACACCGCGCGAACCTCATAAATGCGGGCATTCTCCCGCTCACCTTCGTCAACGAGGCTGACTATGACAAGATAAATCAGGGCGATCAGCTCGTGCTCGCGGACGTGAGAAAGGCTGTTGCCGAGGGTAAGTCCGAGCTCACAGTTGTCAACAAGACCAACGGCGCTGAGATCCCCGTTCTCTGCGAGCTTTCGGGTCGTACAAAGGATATCATGCTCGCGGGCGGTCTCCTCGACTTTACAAGAGAATCTATGAAGTAATGGACGGGACGGCTGTAACGTCTGAAAGGCGGGGCGGCTTGTCCGCCTCCGCTGTCAAATATATCGCGATCATCGCGATGTTCTTCGACCATTTCGCCTATCTCTTCCTGCCGAATGATTCGCTTTTATACGGGGCGATACGCTTTTTCGGGCGTATCACTGCGGCGACAATGTGCTTCTTCATCTGCGAGGGCTATCACCACACGCATGACCTGAAAAAGTATTTCCTGCGGCTCGGTATTTTTGCCTTCATTTCGCATTTTGCGTTCACCTACGCCTGCCACGGCTCTGTGCTCGTCATCGGGACGGAAAGCGTCATAGCGACGCTGCTGCTCTCGCTGCTGGCGGTGCATATCGTCAATACCGACAAGGTCGACAAGGCGCTGAAGCTCCCTGCGCTGCTAACGGTGCTGTACTTGGCGTCGTTCTGCGACTGGGGCATGGACGCGGTGCTGTTCACGCTCGCGTTTGAGTTCGCGCGCGGTAAAAGAAGCGTTCAGGCGCTCGCTTACCTCGCGGTCGCCTTCGTGAGGAGACTGCTCCCGCTGCTGCTCGCGTCAATGAACGATTTCTCGGTGTTTACCAGTAAGTGGTACACGATAGGACTGGTGCTGCCTGCGGGCATTATCATGCTATATAACGGCGAAAGAGGCGGCGGAAAGCACGGAAATTGGTCGAAATGGTTCTTTTATGTATTCTACCCCGCGCACCTCTTTGTGCTCGGGTTCATCAAGTATTGTTTTTTTCAGTGACGGAGGTGCGGTGTGAGAGGTCCTATCATGTTTCTTGCGTTTTTGCTGGGACTTATGTTCCTCGCGTGGTGCCTGAACATCTATCGGCATATCCGCGCGGGTGGCTGGAAGGGCTTCGTCGCCGCTGTCGACGTTATAGGAGCGCTGCTGCTCGCGGGTATGACCGTTGCACTGGCTCTGCCACTGCTGAGGTGATATGAAAACTACTCTTAAAGGATGGACAAGATATCAGCCGGGCTGCATATACGCGGCGATAATGTCTATGGTCGCATGGCTGCTTGTACTGATGTTTTTCGGTTCATATCTGCCCGAACTTGTCAACGGCATAAGTGCTGTTTTTCTGATTGCTGCGGTGATAGTGGTATATTTTCTGTTCAGCCTTGTCGGGAAGAAGCTGCATGACCTTACACAACGGTTTTACGAGCGCTTCAACCTCACCTCGAACCATTCGGAGATGCTCGCCGACTTCACCGAGATAGGCTCTATGTTCGCGGTACTCGCAGTGTTTTTCGCTGTTGTGGCGGTTTATGAGAAAAATAGGTGATACTGAGAGGAGATACCAATGCTTTCGCCTGATACAATAATGTTTCGTGTGCGTCATAGAAACTGGACGGCTAAGGACTTCGCGATTGTCGCTGTGGCTATGGTGCTGTATGTCGTGCTGAGGCTGACTCTGCCCAAAATAATCAAAAATGTCGACGACAAGCTCCTCGACAGGATTTCGTTCGGAGCGGCTATCCTCGCGATGCTCGCTCTTATGTTCGCTACGTAAAATTACCGCTTTTGCGGTCAAATATTAATTCTGGAGGTCTGAACCAATGGCTAAAATTACTATGAAAACTCCCCTCGTCGAAATGGACGGCGACGAGATGACCCGTATCCTCTGGCAGTGGATAAAGGAAACTCTCCTCGAGCCATACGTGGAGCTCAATACCGAGTACTATGACCTCGGTCTCAAGCACCGCGAGGAGACCAAGGACCAGGTAACTATCGACTCCGCTGAGGCTACCAAGAAGTACGGCGTTGCTGTAAAGTGCGCGACTATCACTCCCAATGCGGCAAGAATGCCCGAGTATAACCTCACGCAGATGTGGAAGTCGCCCAACGGCACTATAAGAGCCGCTCTCGACGGCACGGTGTTCAGAACTCCGATAATCGTCAAGGGCATCGAGCCCTATATCCCTACATGGACAAAGCCTATCACTATCGCGCGTCACGCTTACGGCGACGTCTACAAGAACACTGAGATGCGCGTGGCTAAGGGCTCCAAGGCTGAGCTCGTTGTCACCGATGAGAACGGCAACGAGACTCGCGAGCTCATCCACGACTTCACCAAGTGCGACGGTATCATTCAGGGTCTCCATAACCTCGACGATTCTATCGCGGGCTTCGCAAGGGCTTGCCTCAACTACGGTCTCGACCTCAAGCAGGACGTGTGGTTTGCCTCCAAGGACACTATCTCCAAGAAGTATGACCACCGCTTCAAGGACATCTTCCAGGAAATCTACGACAACGAGTACAAGGAGAAGTATGAGGCGGCTGGCATCGAGTACTTCTACACCCTCATCGACGATGCAGTAGCTCGCGTTATCCGCTCCAACGGCGGCTATATCTGGGCGTGCAAGAACTATGACGGCGATGTTATGTCCGATATGGTATCGACTGCTTACGGCTCGCTCGCTATGATGACCTCCGTGCTCGTTTCTCCCGACGGTATATACGAGTATGAGGCGGCTCACGGCACTGTTCAGCGCCACTACTACAAGTACCTCAAGGGCGAGGAGACATCCACCAACTCCGTTGCTACCATTTTCGCGTGGAGCGGCGCGCTCCGCAAGAGGGGAGAGCTCGACGGCACTCCCGAGCTCTGCGACTTCGCGGACAAGCTCGAGAAGGCTACTATCCAGACTATCGAGGACGGCGTCATGACGGGCGACCTCTATCTCATCTCCAAGCTCGAAAACAAGCGTAAGGTGGATTCCAAGACATTCCTTGACGAAATCAAAGTCAGACTTGACAGCTTAATGTAATTGGCGGCTTTCCGCTTAGATTGTGAGGCTATTTTTAAAATGTCAAAAAGCGCTATTTCAAACTCAGTAATCAGACGTCTGCCGCGGTACTACCGCTTCCTCGGCGACCTCGAGGCGAACGGATATGTCCGTATCTCCTCGCGCGAGCTCGCGGAGAAAATGGGGCTCACTGCCTCGCAGATACGTCAGGATTTCAACTGCTTCGGCGAGTTCGGTCAGCAGGGCTACGGCTACAATGTGACGGGACTTAAAGCCGAGATTGGCAAGATACTCGGGCTCGACAAGCAGACTCCGATGATACTCCTCGGAGCAGGCAACCTCGGACGGGCTCTTGCCTCCCATATCGACTTCCGCAACAGAGGCTTCGACCTCATCGGAATCTTCGACGCCAACCCCGAGCTGGTCGGCAAGAGGATAGGCGAGCTCACCGTCATGGGCGCCGCCGATATCGAGGGCTTCTGCAAGGAGCACAAGCCTGCCGCGGCTATCCTCTGTATCCCGCGCGAGGCGGCAGAGAAGGAGGTCGACCGCCTTATCAGCTACGGCATTCGCGCGTTCTGGAACTTCACGCACTATGACCTCCGT
Source organism: Anaerotruncus sp. MC2020 (assembly GCA_000701945.1). Lineage (GTDB taxonomy): Bacteria > Bacillota > Clostridia > Oscillospirales > Ruminococcaceae > Ruminococcus > Ruminococcus flavefaciens_B. Next base: position 936,015 of record KL370840.1, on the reverse strand, counting down.
GTCACTCACAAGGACGTCGCGGTCGAGAACGTTCACCTCGGCGACAGCCTCACTACGCTGTCGTACTGCATTAACACGTCGGAAGAATAACGAATTTGCCCCAGCGGCACGTTCAGCAGGTGCAGGGGTCATCCCTGCATTCTGTGTTTTGTAATGTCTGACAGTAGGGCGGCGTTTGCTCTGCGTTATATGTGAAAAGGTATGCTTGTATGCCTTGGCGTTATGACCGCACAGCCGCGTGATGAGGTCTAAGTCGCACAAAAATGAGAGGCTTTGTCTATCACTTCTGCGCGCGCCTCCCGTGATGATATGTGCATTACGCACGAAGTCAGCCGTCGGCTGAGAAATAATATATGCAGTTTTTTGTCCCGCAAAATTGCGGCTGAATATATGCTGAAATATATAAACATATGTCGCGTCGAAGGAACAGGCAGACATTGTTAATATTATATCAATATGCGTATGGCTCTATGCTGAATCCGCTCTTGAAATCACTGGATATCGCTGATATACTATAATTAAGCAATAATAGGAGCGTTTCGCTTCGGAAAAGGGAGAGTTCAACTATGGATTATCGTATCGAACATGACTCAATGGGCGAGGTCAAAGTCCCCGCTGACAAGTACTGGGCGGCTCAGACCGAGAGAAGCCATGAGAATTTCCTCATCGGCGTCGGTATCGAGACTATGCCGCGTGAGATAACTCACGCCTTCGGCATCCTCAAAAAAGCCGCCGCTATCGCCAATCACGCCGTCAAGTCCGAGAAAATGACCGACGAGAAGCTCGCCGCTATCTCTCAGGCGTGCGACGAGGTCATCAGCGGCGCTCTCAACGAGCACTTCCCGCTCGTCGTATGGCAGACGGGAAGCGGTACGCAGTCCAATATGAACGCGAATGAGGTCATCGCCAACAGGGGAAATGAGATCGCGGGCGCGAAGCTCCTCCACCCCAACGATGACATCAATATGAGCCAGTCCTCAAATGATACATTCCCGACCGCTATGCACATCGCCGCGGTCATCGCCCTCGAGGACAAGGTCATCCCCGCGATAGATACACTCGTCGAGACCTTCAAGCGCCTCGAGGCTGAGAATGAGGGAATCGTCAAGAGCGGACGCACTCACCTGCAGGACGCTACTCCTATCAAGTTCTCGCAGGAGATAAGCGGCTGGAGAGCATCCCTCGAGAAGGACAGGAAGATGATTCTCGCCTCATGCGAGGAACTCAAGGAGCTCGCGCTCGGCGGTACTGCCGTTGGTACGGGACTCAACGCTCCTGCCGGCTTCGCGGAAAAGTCCGCTGAGGCTATCAGCGAGCTCACGGGCAAGAAGTTCGTGACTGCGCCAAATAAGTTCCACTCGCTGACCTCCAAGGACGAGATTGTCTTCGCGCACGGTGCGCTCAAGGCTCTCGCGGCTGATATGATGAAGATCGCCAACGATGTGCGCTGGCTCGCTTCGGGTCCGCGCGACGGTCTCGGCGAGATATTCATCCCCGAGAATGAGCCCGGTTCGTCCATAATGCCCGGCAAGGTCAATCCTACCCAGTGCGAGCAGGTCACTATGGTCGCGGTACAGGTCATGGGCAACGACGTTGCGGTCGGCATGGCGGCTTCACAGGGCAACTTCGAGCTCAACGTGTTCATGCCCGTGTGCGCGTATAACTTCCTCCAGTCCGCAAGACTGCTCGCAGAGTCGATACTCAGCTTCAACAAGAACTGCGCGGTCGGTATAAAGGCAAACAAGGAGAAGATGCACCACAACCTCCACAACTCCCTCATGCTCGTGACGGCGCTCAATCCGTATATCGGCTACGAGAACGCCGCCAAGACCGCCAAGAAGGCGTTCAAGGACAATATCTCCCTCAAGGAGGCGTGCGTCGAGCTCGGCTTCCTCACTTCGGAGAAGTTCGACGAGGTGTTCCACCCCGAGGAAATGGTCTGATACGTCCAAAGGACGTATCAGATAGTGAATAATGAATAGTGAATAGTGAATAATTGCGGTGTCCGCTTGCGCGGACGAATCTGAAATGATTTGTAGGGGCGAGTTCCGCTCGCCTGCAATTGCCGTCAATGGCTGTCGGGCGCACGGAATGCGCCCCTACAGAATCCTTTTCGGAATAACGTATCCCAATTATGAATTATGCATTACGCATTAGAAAGGAATGTGCTATGGAAACATTTACATATTACCCAGGCTGTACGCTCCGCACTAAGGCGAAAGACCTCGATGCCTATGCCCGTGCCTCCGCAGAGGCGCTCGGCATAAAGCTCGTGGAGCCCGCCGACTGGCAGTGCTGCGGCGGCGCCTACACTACAGCCAAGGACGAGATCGCTACCAAGCTCTCGGCGGTGAGAGTGCTCAACTCCGCTAAGGAGGCGGGTCAGCCCCTCATCACGGTCTGTTCCGCGTGCCACAACGTCATCAAGCAGACCGAGTTCGATATTTCCCGCGACGAGGAAATGGCGGCTAAGGTCAACAACTACCTCGGACTGAATGAGCCCTACGTCGGCGGTACTAAGGTCTATCACTACCTCGAAATGCTCCGCGATGTGGTCGGATTCGACAAGCTCAAAGAGAAGGTCGTGAACCCGTTCACGGGCAGAAAGATAGCCGCGTATTACGGCTGCCTGCTCCTGCGTCCCGCAAAGGCTCTCGCTATGGACGCCCCCGAGAATCCCACTATTATCGAGGACTTCATCAGGGCGATAGGCGGTACTCCCGTCATATACTCGCAGAGAAATGAGTGCTGCGGCGGCTATATCACCCTCGAGGACAAGGCTCAGGCTCAGAAGCGCAGCGGCGCTGTTATGGACTCCGCCAAGGACATGGGCGCCGAAATGGTCATCACTGCCTGTCCGCTCTGCCTGTACAACCTTAAAAAGAACTCGGGCTCAGACCTGCCCGTTCACTACTTTACCGAGCTTCTCGCCGAGGCTCTCGGCTTAAAGGAGGCAAGCAATGAATAAGAACCTAAAGGAACAGGTGCTCCGTTCGAGCGGAGTAAATGTGCTCAAATGTATGCGCTGCGGTAAGTGCTCCGCGACCTGCCCCTCCTACGATGAAATGGAATACCACCCTCATCAGTTCGTGTATATGGTCGAAAAGGGCGATATAGAGACCCTGATGAAGTCGGAGTCGATATACAAGTGCCTGACCTGCTTTGCCTGCGTGGAGAGATGTCCCCGCGGTGTAGAGCCCGCTAAGGTGGTCGAGGCGGTGCGCCTCGCGGCTGTCCGTCAGCAGGGCGGAAATCACCTCGAGCCCACAGATATCCCCGCACTGCTCGACGAGGACCTGCCTCAGCAGGCTATCGTGACGGCTATGCGAAAGTACGCTAAGTAAGGAGGAGACTACGCTATGCAGAGAATAGGTGTTTTTGTCTGTCACTGCGGTACCAATATCGCCGCTACGGTAGACGTAAAGGCTGTTGCAGAGGCGCTCGGTCACGAGCCCGGGGTAGTCATCTCTCAGGACTACCAGTATATGTGCTCTGAATCGGGTCAGGAGCTCGTAAAGAACGCCATCAAGGAGCAGAAGCTCACGGGCGTTGTCATATGCTCGTGCTCGCCCCGTATGCATGAGAATACGTTCAGAAAGGCGGCGGCTTCCGCAGGTCTGAACCCGTATCTCGTTGAAATCGCCAACATCCGCGAGCAGTGCTCGTGGATACACAAGGACATAGCTACAGCTACCGAGAAGGCTATCATCCTCGGCAGGACGGCTGTCGCCAAAGTCCACCTCAATACGCCGCTCAACTCCATGGAGAGCCCCGTTGTCAAGCGCGCTCTCGTCATCGGAGGCGGTATCGCGGGCATTCAGACTGCCCTCGACATCGCGGAGGCGGGCTTCGACGTTGATATCGTCGAGAAGCAGCCCACTATCGGCGGCAAAATGGCTCAGATAGACAAGACCTTCCCGACGCTCGACTGCGCGGCGTGCATACTCACGCCTAAAATGGTCGAGGCTTCGCAGAATGAGCGCATCACTATCCACTCGTTCAGCGAGGTAGCCGATGTAAAGGGCTTCGTCGGAAACTTCACAGTCAAGATCAAGAAAAAGGCTCGCTTCGTCGACGAGACAAAGTGTACGGGCTGCGGTCTCTGTACCGAGAAGTGCCCGATGAAAAAGGTGCCCAATGAGTTCAACATGGGGCTCGACAACCGCTCCGCTATCTATATCCCGTTCGCGCAGGCTGTACCCAAGGTCGCAACTATCGACCCCAACTACTGCATGATGCTCAAGACGGGCAAGTGCGGCGTTTGCTCGAAGGTCTGCTCCGCGGGCGCTATCGACTACAAGCAGCAGGATACCTTCATTGAGCAGCAGTACGGCGCTATCGTCGTGGCTACGGGCTTCAACCCCATCAACCTCGACAAGTACGACGAGTTCGCGTACAATCAGTGCCCCGATGTCGTTACGTCGCTCGAGCTCGAGAGACTCATGAATGCGGCTGGTCCGAACGGCGGCACGCTCCTGCGCCCGTCAGACAAGACTCACCCGCATACTATCGTGTTCGTGCAGTGCGTAGGCTCGCGCTGCGACGACGAGAAGGGCAAGCCCTACTGCTCGAAGATTTGCTGTATGTATACTGCAAAGCACGCGATGCTCATACGTGAGAAATACCCCGATACAGAAGTCTACGTGTTCTATATCGACGTCCGCACCCCCGGTAAGAACTTCGATGAATTCTACCGCCGTGCAGTCGAGCAGTACAATGTCCACTACATCAAGGGAATGGTCGGCAAGGTAACGCCCAAGTCCGACGGAAAGATCGACGTTCAGGCGTCTGACCTGCTCGCGAATGAACAGCTCCACATCAACGCCGATATGGTAGTTCTTGCGGCTGCTATCGAGCCCGACAAGACTGCACGTCCGCTCGCGACGATGCTCACGACTCAGATGGATACCAACGACTTCTTCACCGAGGCGCACCCCAAGCTCCGCCCCGTGGAGAGCGCTACCGCGGGCATATTCCTCTCGGGAGCGTGTCAGGGTCCCAAGGATATCCCCGAGACTGTCGCGCAGGCAAGTGCCGCTGCCGCTAAGGCTATCGGTCTGCTCTGCAAGAACAGCATCACCTGCAACCCCTGTGTTGCCCACTCAGACGAGCTCATGTGCAACGGCTGCTCGTCATGCGAGAAGGTGTGCCCTTACGGAGCTATCACATACATCGACAAGGAGTTCAGAATGCCCGACCGCACCACTAAGGTCCGCAGAGTCGCAAGCGTCAATCCCGCAGTTTGTCAGGGCTGCGGCGCTTGTACTGTTGCCTGCCCGTCAGGTGCTATGGACCTCAGCGGCTTCTCGAACAGTCAGATTATGGCGGAGGTAGACGCAATATGCAAGTAAAAGAAAATTTTGAACCTGTTATAGTCGCTTTCTGCTGCAACTGGTGTTCCTATGCGGGAGCCGACCTCTCAGGTACCAACAGACTGAATTATCCCACGAATGTCAAGATCATACGCGTTCCCTGCTCGTGCAGAGTGAACCCCATGTTCATTCTCCGCGCCTTCCAGAAGGGCGCTGACGGCGTTATCATCTGCGGCTGTCACCCAGGCGACTGCCACTACACATCAGGCAACTACTTCACACGCCGCCGCATAACCCTGCTCTACAGTATGCTCGACTTCCTCGGCATCGAGCGCAACAGGACCCGCCTCGAGTGGGTGTCCGCTGCCGAGGGCGCGAAGTTCGCGGCTACTATGCAGCAGTTCACCGAGGACGTAAAGGCTCTCGGACCTAACCGCAGATTGGAGGATTTACGATGCAGGAAGCAATGATTAAAAGAGCTAAGGAGCTCCTCGCGGACGGCAGCGTAGACCGCGTCATCGGCTGGAAGAGAGGAGAGTTCACCTATGATATCACTCCCGCTGTGTTCACCTCCGCGGAGGAGATAGACAGCGACTTCGTCTGTGATGACTTCACTGCCGCGAATGTGTCGAAGTACCTCGTCAAGGAGACCCAGAAGGAGGGCAAGGTGCTCGCTTTTCTCAAGCCCTGCGACACATACAGCTTCAATCAGCTCGTCAAGGAGCACAGAATAGACCGCGAGAAGGTGTACGTCATCGGTATCGAGGGCGGTCCCAAGCTCGACATCGAAAAGATAAAGGCAAAGGGCATTACAGGTATACTCAGCGTGAAAAACGAGGACTATACCCTCAGGATAGAGACTATCTACGGCACTCAGACTATGCCCTTCTATGAGGCGGTGCTCGATAAGTGCGCTTCATGTAAGAGCAAGAAGCACGTCGTTTTCGACGAGCTCATCGGCGAGGACGGCGATGTGCTCGACTCCAACCGCTTTGAAATGGTGGAAAAGCTCGAGAATATGACCTCGCAGGAGCGCTTCGACTTCTGGCGCGACCAGCTCTCCAAGTGCATACGCTGCAATGCGTGCAGGAATGTATGTCCCGCGTGTACCTGCGAGAACTGCGTGTTCGATAACCCCAAGTCGGGCATCGACAACAAGGCTCCCGCGGACAGCTTCGAGGAGAATATGTTCCACATCATCCGCGCGTTCCACGTTGCGGGAAGATGTACGGACTGCGGCGAGTGCTCGCGCGTATGTCCCCAGCATATACCGCTCCACCTCCTCAACCGCAAGTTCATCAAGGACATCAACGAGCTCTACGGCGAGTATCAGGCGGGCGCCGATACTACCTCGAGAGCGCCTCTTACCGACTATACCAAGGACGACTGCGAGCCGTCCGTCGTACACGAAAGGGGTGTTGAGTAATGCAGAAAATTTCAAAGGCTAAGCTCTATGAGCTGTTCGACGACATCGCTTCCAAGCAGACCCTCTATATCCCCACCGACCGTGAGGCGGGCGCTGCCGAGTACAGGAAGTATGAGAGCGGCATGAAGCTCACAAAGGAGCTCAATACCGTCCGCAGTGCTAAGGATTTCTTCTTCCCGCAGACCGAGAACCTCGCCGAGTTCAAAATTGACGGCAAGAATATCGAGGTCAGGGATATCCGCGAGGAGTGTGAGGACTTCGTCATATTCGGCGTCCGCGCCTGCGACGCGAAGAGCTTCACTATCCTCGATAAGGTATTCCTCTGCGAGCCCGTCGACAGCTTCTACAAGAACCGCCGCGACCATGGTACTGTCGTTACGATGGCGTGTAAACGTCCCGCCGAGACCTGCTTCTGCAAGACCTTCGGCATCGACCCGACTGTCCCCGGCGGCGATGTATCCTGCTTCGACGACGGCGAGAGCATCTTCTTCCTCGCCAACACCGATAAGGGCGAGAAGTTCGTCGAGTCCATTTCCTCGTTCCTCGAGGACGGCGATACCGACAAGCTCATGGAGGTTCAGACAAGGGCAAGAGAAATTATGGGCAGGCTCCCGCTCGCAAAGCTCTCCACCGAGAACTTCGGCGGCGACAAGCTCAACGAATACTTCAACTCCGACAAGTGGGCGGAGCTCTCCGAGGCGTGCCTCGGCTGCGGCACCTGCACGTTCGTATGTCCCACCTGTCAGTGCTACGATATCAAGGACTTCAACACGGGTCACGGCATCAAGCGCTTCCGCTGCTGGGATTCGTGTATGTACTCCGACTTCACAAAGATGGCGCACGGAAATCCGCGTCTGACTCAGCTCGAACGCTTCCGTCAGCGCTTTATGCACAAGCTCGTGTACTTCCCCGCCAACAACGACGGCGAATTCGGCTGCGTTGGCTGCGGAAGATGTCTCGCGAAGTGCCCCATATCCATGAATATCGTCAAGGTAATGAAAGCATTGGAGGCTAAGTGATGAACAACGATACATTGATACCGAAAATTGGCGTAGTTACCGATATACGTCAGGATACACCCGACGTCAAGACGTTCAGGGTCATCGCACCCGAGGGCGGCAAGGTCTTCGAGCATATGCCAGGTCAGTGCGCGATGCTCTCTATACCAGGTGTGGGCGAGGCTATGTTCTCAATAACGTCGTCTCCCACGAATAAGGAGTTCATGGAGTTCAGCATAAAGAAGTGCGGCTGCCTCACTGAGTGGCTGCACGCTATGGAGGTAGGTCAGCAGATAACTATCCGCGGTCCCTACGGCAACGCTTTCCCCGTTGAGGGCGACCTCAAGGGCAAGGACCTCCTCTTCATCGCGGGCGGTATCGGTCTCGCGCCGCTCCGCTCCGTCATCAACTACGTCCGCGACAACCGCGCGAATTACGGCGATGTTCAGGTCATCTACGGCTCGCGCTCCAAGGACGACCTCGTCGACTATCAGGAAATTATCGACGAGTGGATGGCTGACCCCAATATCGAGGTGAACCTCACCATTGACAACCCGCAGGAGGGCTGGGACGGTCACGTCGGATTCGTCCCCAACTACGTCAAGGAGCTCGCTCCCTCGACGAGCAAGACCGTTCTCGTCTGCGGACCTCCGATAATGATTAAGTTCACGCTTGCGGGTCTCAAGGAGCTCGGCTTCAAAGAGACGCAGGTCTATACCACTATGGAGCTGCGCATGAAGTGCGGCGTGGGCAAGTGCGGACGCTGCAATATCGGCAATAAGTACGTCTGCAAGGACGGACCCGTTTTCCGCTTCGACCAGCTCGGTGAGCTGCCCGACGAGTATTGATAAGGAGAGCTACTAATGGAAAATATGCTTAATGTTTACCTGTTCGGCAAGAAGTACGAGGTGCCCGCAGGTCTTACGATTATGACGGCTATGGAGTACGCGGGCTATGAGCTCGTAAGAGGCTGCGGCTGCAGAAACGGATTCTGCGGCGCCTGCGCTACCATATACAGGATTAAGGGCGAGTCGGGTCTGCACGGCTGTCTCGCCTGTCAGACAGAGGTGCAGGAGGGTATGTACGTAGCTACTCTGCCCTTCTTCCCCCTCGAAAAGAGAGTCTACAACATTGAAGAAATAAAGCCCGACCAGCAGATCATGATGCAGCTATATCCCGAAATTTACAGCTGTATCGGCTGTAATGCCTGCACTAAGGCTTGCACGCAGGAGCTCAATGTTATGCAGTACATAGCATACGCTCAGCGCGGCGAGTACGAGAAGTGCGCCGAGGAGAGCTTCGACTGCGTTATGTGCGGAGTCTGCTCATCACGCTGTCCCGCAGGCATCTCACACCCGCAGGTGGCTATGCTCGCGAGACGTCTCAACGGCAAGTACATCGCTCCCGAATGTCAGCACCTAAGCGACCGCGTGAATGAGGTCAATGAGGGTATCTTCAACGACAAGATGGCGGAGCTCATGTCCAAGGCTGTCACTAACGTCGACGAGCTCAAGGATATGTACAACCACCGCGATATCGAGAAGTAAGGAGGGCGCACAATGTATAAGATAGATAAGCTCAACGAGCTCGCTAAGGTCGTTGCCGAAAAGAGAGCGGCAAATGCAGAGCTCGAGCCCAGACGTATGACTGCCGAGGAGAAGGACGACCTGCTCGCTCACTTCCACCCCGACTACAAGCAGGAGGAGTTCACTGTCCTCTCTGCTGGCGTAAACAAGGGCGATAAGGTGCCCACTCAGCTTGCGGAGCTCTTACAGGGCAAGAGCCGTATCAGCGCGGCTGACGTCGACCTCACGGCTCCCGACTACGACACCGACGTCCTCATCATCGGCGGCGGCGGAGCAGGTGCTTCCGCGGCTATAGAGGCTGATGAGGCGGGCGTGAAGGCTATGATAGTCACAAAGCTCCGTATCGGCGACGCTAACACTATGATGGCTGAGGGCGGAATCCAAGCCGCTGACAAGCCCAACGATTCTCCCGCTATCCACTTCCTCGACGCTTTCGGCGGCGGTCACTTCGCGGCTAAGCCCGAGCTCGTCGCTAAGCTCGTAACAAAGGCTCCCGAGGCTATTCAGTGGCTCAACAAGCTCGGCGTTGAGTTCGACAAGGAAGCCGACGGCACTATGGTAACAACTCACGGCGGCGGTACCTCCCGCAAGCGTATGCACGCGGCTAAGGACTACTCGGGCGCTGAGATAATGCGTACTCTCCGCGATGAGGTCCTCAACCGCGGTATCCCCGTTGTCGACTTCACGGCGGCTGTCGAGATTATCCTCGACGAAAACGGCAGGGCGGCTGGTGCTGTCCTCATGAATATGGAGACTAAGGAGCTCCTCGTGGCACGCGCTAAGACTGTCATCATCGCGACTGGCGGTGCGGGTCGTCTGCACTATCAGGGCTTCCCGACCTCCAACCACTACGGCGCTACGGCTGACGGTCTTATCCTCGGCTACAGAGTAGGCGCGAGCCTCCTCTACGCGGACACTCTCCAGTACCACCCCACGGGTACGGGCTACCCCGAGCAGATCTTCGGCGCGCTCGTTACCGAGAAGGTGCGCTCGCTCGGAGCTAAGCTCGTCAACATCGACGGCGATGTCTTCATGCATCCCCTCGAGACCCGTGACGTCACCGCGGCTTCAATTATCCGCGAATGTACAGAGCGCGGCAAGGGCGTCGAGACTAACCTCGGCAAGGCGGTATGGCTCGATACTCCTATGATTGAGTTAAAGAACGGCGAGGGCACTATCGAGAAGCGCATCCCCGCGATGATGCGTATGTTCGGCAAGTACGGCATCGACATCCGCAAGGAGCCTATCCTCGTGTACCCGACTCTCCACTACCAGAACGGCGGTCTCAATATCTCCGTTGACTGTGCTACCGACGTTGAGAACCTCTACGCGGCGGGCGAGGTCGCGGGCGGTATCCACGGCAGAAACCGCCTCATGGGCAACTCCCTCCTCGATGTTATCGTGTTCGGCAGAAATGCGGGTATGTGCGCGGCGGCTAAGGCTAAGGGCACCGAGACTCCCGCTAAGCTCACGCTCGAGCACATCGAACGCTTCAACAAGGAGCTCGAGGCTGCCGGCGCTGCAAGCGGTACCGCTTCGCCTATGCTCCTGCCTCACTACGCAAGAAAATCAAAGTGAATATGACGGACGGGACACCATGCGTGTCCCGTTGCTGTGAATAAATATGAAAGAAAGTGTAAATATCTATGGAATTGTTTGACGGTTTACTGACCGTGAAGAGCGTCGGTTTCCTGATGTTTTCCGTGCTGCTCATCGCTGCGCTCGGATACATCCTCGGACGTATCACGATCAAGGGCATTTCTCTCGGCACTGCCGGCGTTTTCATCGTCGCTCTCGTGTACGGTATGATATTCCACGACCAGCTCACTACTCAGCTCGTCGTCAGCCAGAAGGACACAGCAGGCACTGTCATCGCTGATGTCTCTTTCGTCGATTCGGCACTCAAGATAGTCGATAACCTCGGTCTGATACTCTTCGTTTCTGCGGTCGGATTCATCGCGGGTCCGAATTTCTTCGCCAACTTCAAGAAGAATTTCAAGTCCTATGTTCTCCTCGCTATAATCATCATTCTCAGCGGCGGACTTACCTGTGCAGGTTGCATTATGATAGGCAGGAACTTCACCGACTCCGATCCCGGCGAGTTTGTCGCAATGATGGCGGGACTCCTTGCCGGTGCTCTCACAAGCACTCCCGGATTCTCGGCTGCCAAGGAAGCCGCAGGCGCGGAGCTTGAACCTGATGTAAGCGTCGGCTACGGTATCGCGTACATCTTCGGCGTTCTCGGTGTTGTCCTCTTCGTTCAGATCATTCCGAAAATTGTCGGCGCTGATATGGCTAAAGAGCGCGAGCTCCTCGCCGGCAAGGAGAAAAAGTCAAAGCAGATGAAGTCCGACAAGAAGCTTATACATATGGACGATTTCGGTATCATGCCTTTCGCCCTTGCTGCTGTGATCGGTATCATCATCGGCGCTGTCAAGTTTAAGAATTTCTCGCTTTCGACTACAGGCGGCTGTCTCCTTACAGCTCTCGTATTCGGCCATTTCGGTCGGGTGGGAAGTATCAGCATCATGCCTAAGGATACTACCCTGAAGGTGTTCAGAGAGCTCGGACTCATGTTCTTCCTCATTGGTGCAGGTGTTTCCGGCGGCGCGAAGTTTGCTGAGAAATTCCAGCCCGTATACTTCCTCTACGGTATGGCAATGACCATCGTTCCTATGATAATCGGATTCCTGTTCGCGAAGTATGTGCTCAAGCTCAATCTGCTCAATAATCTCGGCTCTATAACGGGCGGTATGACCTCAACTCCTGCGCTCGGTACTCTCATCAGTACCGCGGGCACTGAGGACGTTGCTTCCGCCTACGCTGCGACTTATCCCGTCGCACTGATATCCGTCGTGCTCGTAGAGCAGTTCATTATCATGCTGTTCAAGTAAATGAAAAAAGCTCTCCGCGTAGGAGAGCTTTTTTAGTTGCGCTTGGTAATAACACCTTTTGTTTCCAAACAGTCCACTGGACTGTTTGGAAAGGGTCACTTGGTCATAGGATATAGTTTTTCGCCTCCATAGGAGGCGACCAAGGGTGTTACCCTTGGAACCCACAAGGGCTTTGCCCTTGACCTGCCGGGACGCTGCCCCAGCCCCCGCAAGCCTTTGAAAAGGCTTGCGCGAAACTTTCGGTTTCGCGCGGTAGTTCGTTAGGAACGAAAGTGATTCCCGCGCATTAAAAAAGCGGACAGTGTCCGCCTTTTTTTTATAATGCCTTTACAAGCTGCTTGAAAACGTCGCCGCGTTCCTCGAAGTTCTTGAATATACCGTAGCTTGCAGCTGCGGGAGAGAGCACGCAGCTCCTGCCCTCGGGCGTTATCTTCGCGGCAAGCTCCACTGCCTCGGGGAGGTGCGATACGTAGTGTATGCGCGTCTCGTCCTCAAGGTTGGCTGAGAGAAGCATATCGAATACGCGCTTGCCCGATGCCTCCATGCAGATGATGTTGATGTCGCTCTGCGCGAGAAATTCAACCAGCGGGGTGTAGTCGATGCCTCTGTCCATGCCGCCGATGAGCACTGTCGCCGCCTCGGGCACGCTCTTTACCGCTTCTATCGCTGTAGCGCACGCGGTCGAGATAGAGTCGTCGTACCAGCGTATGCCAGCATATGTGCCGAAGTATTCAAGTCTGTGAGCGAGCGGGTCAAATGTACACAGCGCGGACGTGAACTGCTTCTCGTCGACGTAGAATGTCGTGATGAAGTGAGCCACTGCGATGTTGTAGTGGTTGTGCTCGCCGAGCAGACGAATGTTATCCGTCGGTATCTCGTACTCCTCGCCCGGACGCGTTATCTTGCCGTCGGAGACGTATATGTCCGCGCTCGGGTCGGTGTTCGATATCGTGTAGACGTATGCCTCGCTCGTCTCGGGGGCTATCTCCGAGTTTATCAGCAGAGTGTCGTGCTTCTGCTGGTGGAGGTAGATGTTCTTCTTCGCGTCGTAGTACTTCTCCATCGTGCCGTAGTGGTCGAGGTGCTCCTCGTAGAGATTGAGGAATATCGCGGTCGCGGGGGAAACGGTCATATACTCGAGCTGGTGGCATGAGAGCTCGCATACTACTATGCTCTCGTCCGAGAGCTTCTCTGCGATGTCAAACACGGGAATGCCGATATTTCCTGCGATATAGGCGTCCTTGCCCGACTCCTTCAGTATGTGGTATATCATCGACGTGACCGTGCTCTTGCCCTTTGTGCCCGTGATGCCGATTATCTGCTCGCGGAAGACCTCGAAGAATACCTGCGTCTCAGATGTGACCTGACATCTGAGGTCGGCAGGGGAGGTGTCGAGCACTATTCCCGGGCTCTTGAATACGATGTCAAAGCGGTCAAGGCACTCCTGATAAGCCTCACCGCATATGAGCTCGACGCTGTCGGCTATGCCCGCAGATTCGCGGTCGATGCTGTTGAGGTCGGCTATCGCGATGCAGGAGGGCGAGCAGTATTTCGTCAGCATGGCATAGGTAGACCTGCCCTCCCTGCCGAAGCCGAGGATACACACGCTTTTGCCCCATGTCAGGGCGTTTATATGTTCCGCAAAATTGTTCAAAGAAGTCGCTCCATTTCTCTTTTCAGTATTTTCACGAATTCGGGAGGAAGCAGGTTCGTCTCGCTGTATCTGCCGCAGTACGACGCGTTTATCGCGTCGACCGTCTCGGGGTGGTACAGTCCTGCGTCCTTGTATTTTTTCAGCAGCAGCGGGAGCTCCTCGCCCTTGCTTTCAGCACTGCGTATCGCAAGCGTTACCGCGAGGTTGACCTCGTCGATGCTGCCTACGCACTCGAACGGCTTGTGCTCGGACTGTCCCGCGAGCTCGAAGAAGTAGTCGGTCATTTTCTCGTCGCCGAGCATATCTCTGCCGAAGATATCGCAGAGCTCGCTGCGAGTGAGAAACGGCGACAGTATCAGGCACACGAACAGGCACTTCGGACACTCGCCGCACCATATGTCGGGCGAGACCTTGCTTCCGAGGTTGCAGCTCCTGAATACGGGTAGGTACTTCCTGTGGCTCACGAACATCTTCGCTATCTGATACTCCGAAAGCGGACGCAGGAAGCTGAAATAGTATATCCCCGTGCCGAGGAAGCGCTTCTCGTAGCTGTGGAAGTCCTGCTCGAACTCGAAGCTCTTGGAATACTGGTGGTTGACGTTCTGTCCCGCAACTGTGCTCTCGTTGGCGCTGTCCTCGTTCGAGAGGACGATGTATTGCAGCCTGTTGAGGTAGGCTGTGACCTCCGCCGAGAATGCTACTACCGATGAGAACGGCGTGTGACCGTTGAGGTAGCTCTTGCTGTTGAGGTCGACGAGCGAGCGGTCAAAGCGGCGCTTTGTCGTGATGAGCGCGCTCTCGGGCAGCCCTGCCGCGAGAACTGTCCCCGTTATCGAATTGCGCTTGTTTATCGCGTAGCAGCGGCATTCCATGCCTGCCTGCGTCAGCGTCTCAAGCGTCAGAGCCGAGTCCTTGCCTCCGCCTATCGGTACGAGGCAGCCGCTCAGCGGCGTGCGCTCGGTCTCACGGGTGCAGGTGAAGCTCCCCGTGCACTCGATGTTCATGAATGAATCTATATCCGTGGTTATGCCGTTTACGTAGAAGAATTCGCCGAGTCCGAGAAAGTAAAGCTTCTTCCACCAGCGTATCTGCTCAGCGGTCAGCTCGCCGCACTCCACGCGCATGAGAGGGGAGCACGCCGCCTTCCAGTAGCTCACCGCCTCCGCCATGCCCAGCGAGAATGCCAGCCGCTCAAATGCGAGGTCGCCCTCCACCGAGAAGCCCTCGGGGCGCGGAAAGCTCCAGCCTGCGTGGAAGTCCGCAACTCCCACTATGGAGAATACGTAGTCTATCTCGACCGTCGCGTCCGTCTCAGCTATCGTGTACGACTTGTACTCGAATACGGGCGCTTCTGCTCTGAATCGCTCAAACCTTTCCATTCTTTCCTCCAACGAGCTTCAGATAATGAGCCTTCAGGAGAGTGTAGGTCTCGTCGGAGAGGTCATGCTCGACCTTGCACGCGTCCTCGAGCGCCTGGTCCTTCTTTACTCCGAGAAGCATGAAAAGCTCCGAAAGAGTGGTGTGACGGTCGTATATGCGCTCAGCGACAGACCTGCCTGCGTCGGTCAGCGTGATGTGATTGTCGCCGTCGACGTTGACCAGCCCCTCCTCCTTCATCTTCTTGAGGATTATGGAGACTGTCGGGCGCGAGTAGCCGAGGTACGAGCATATGTCTATTGCGTGTACGTCGGGCTGCGCCTTCGATAGTATCAGTATCGTTTCAAGATAGTTTTCAACTGCTTCTGTTATCGCCATTGTTATCTCTCCTTCTTGGTGGAATTATATCATTCTAACATTATACCATATTATAGAAAAAAATGCAAATCTGCACTGTCATTGCTCCATGTTGTCCGCAAATACTGCGTATATCGCGGGATAACCGCTCTTGATACGCAGCGGCTTCAGGTCGGTGTCCGTGAAGCAGTGCGAGGACTTGCCCTTCGCACATATCTCTCCCGTTTCCTTGTTCCGCACCACGTATGCAACTTTGAGCTTCACGCCGTTGAACTCCGTTATCCGCAGCTCCACGCAGAAGATGTCCCCGAATCTAAGCGGGCGCAGGTAGATGCACTCCACAGTCAGCACGGGCATCAGTATACCCTGCGCCTCTATCTCGGCAAACGGCATCCCTGCCTCGTTCAGGAAGTGTATGCGCGTCTCCTCAAATATCCTTATGTAGTTAGAGTGGTGCATTATTCCCATTTTGTCCGTCTCGTAGTAGTAAACTCTGCGCTCGTATGCTCTGAGCATAGTATCTCCTCCGTGAACATATTATACACATATTATACCATTTTTTCCTCAAAAAAGCAACCATATTCATTTGCAATATTGTTAAAAAATAAAAATATCTTTCCGCTATTGACACCACTCTCCCTTTCTGATATAATATTATTGTTGTCAATCGCTCAACGTCCTATAGGGGTATAGCTCAGTTGGTAGAGCAGCGGTCTCCAAAACCGCGTGCCGAGGGTTCAAGTCCTTCTGCCCCTGCCAGAACGATAAAGCCTGTATTTCGAGAAAAACACCGAAATACAGGCTTTTCTGTTACCTACAGAAAGCAGTTTGAAATGCATTTTTGCAGTTCCATGTGCATAAAAATCAGGTGAAATGCACACGAAATGCACACGGAATGCACACGACTAAAAGGCAGTATAACGATAATTAATGAAGCCAGCTCCCGTAAGGGAGCTGTTCGTCCTTTAAATATATATTGTTTCCACGAAGGCTTCGTGGTGTTACGGTTCAAGTCAGCTGTGACGATCAGCATCAAAATGTGAATAGAAATGAGCAACCCCGTAGCACTGTGATTGATTTAGTGATACGGGGCGTTTTTTAGTAGATGAAATCATACTGGAAGATAGGTAACAGTTATGATCTCAAAATGATTCTTTCTGCACCGTATCAGTCCGTCTCTCTGCATTTTACTGAGTTCATTTGATAGCACAGAGCGTTCCACATTGAGGTAGTCCGCAAGCTGCTGACGGTCAAAGGGTATATCAAACTCACGGGAATGCTTTTGAACCGATATGGTGTTCAGATACGCCATGATACGTCCACGCACCTGTCTCGGGGCAGTATGAAAGCTCCGGCTCGACAGGTGCAGATTTTTTCTTGTGGTGATAGTCAGAAGATTTGCAAGAAGTCTTGAACTTATCGTATCGTTGAGGTTAGCGAGCGACTTCATGCTCAGAAACACGATACTGCAATCCTCGGCAGCACATACATCAACAAGCATCGGCACATCGGGCAGGAGTGCATAGCTTTCTGCAAAGAACTGTCCCTTACCTACAAGGTTGAGAATCGTGCGGTTTCCCCACATATCATTGCTTTCAATAGTAACGCCGCCTGCCGTGACAAAGCAGAGCTTATCGGTGATCTCTCCCGATGAAAATATCATCTCACCTTTATTGTATTTCTTTTCGGCTGCATTAAGGGCTTTCAGAAGCTCAGATATTTCGGTATCATCAAAGCCCTTGAACAGTATCGAATTATGCAAAACTGAAATATCCATATTTTTCTCCCGAAATGTTGTAATTACAACATACTTTCTTCTCTGATTATACTATAATGGATACAGAAAGTCAAGGAGGTATGGCTATGATACGGAAAATAATTGAAATAGACGAAGAAAAATGCAACGGCTGCGGTCTGTGTGCTAAGGCTTGTCATGAGGGTGCGATCGCTATCGTAAACGGCAAGGCTAAGCTCATGCGTGACGATTTCTGCGATGGCTTCGGTGACTGTCTCCCTGCCTGTCCTATGGACGCTATCCACTTCACCGAGCGTGAAGCGGCGGCTTATGATGAGAAGGCAGTGCAGGTAAACAAACAGAAGAAGTCCGCTTGCAGCGGTTTCACTTGTCCGGGCTCGGCTTTGCAGAGCTTCACACCGAAAGAAACTGACAGCAATGTTAGTGTTCCAAGCTGTCTGAGACAATTCCCGATACAGATAAAGCTCCTGCCTACAAATGCACCATACTTCAACGGTGCTGATCTGCTTATCGCTGCCGATTGCACAGCTTACGCCTATGGGAACTTCCACCATGATTTTATCCGTGGTAAGATCACGCTCATCGGCTGTCCGAAGCTCGATGCTGTTGATTACTCCGAAAAGCTGACAGAGATATTCCGTAATAACGATATAAAGAGCATCACTCTCACAAGAATGACCGTACCATGCTGTGGAGGTATGGAGTATGCGATAAAACGTGCGATAGAAGCAAGCGGTAAGGATATTCCGCTTGAAGTTGCAGTCATTTCGCCGGACGGCAGTATCGTTGAGATAAGAAAATAATGGAGGAATATATCATGGAACAGAAAATGTTTTGCTATCAGTGTCAGGAAACAGCGGGCTGTAAAGGTTGTACCGCTTGCGGTGTCTGCGGTAAACAGCCCGAAGTCGCAGTAATGCAGGACTTGCTTGTGTACGTTACAAAGGGGCTGTCTGCGGTGACAACTCAGCTCCGTGCAGAGGGAAAGACTGTCGATAAGACTGTTAATCATCTTATCAGCGTGAACCTGTTTATCACGATCACCAATGCAAATTTCGATCTCGACAGCATTACCACTAAGGTTACTGAAACACTTGCAGTCAAAGAAGAATTGCTCGGACAGGTGCAGAATAAAGAATCACTCCCCGAAGCAGCTCTTTGGAACGGTTCGTACTATGCCGAGAAAGCAAAGACTGTCGGCGTACTTGCAACAGAGAATGAGGATATACGCTCTCTGCGTGAGCTGATAACCTACGGTCTGAAAGGACTTGCGGCATATACAAAACACGCAAACGCTCTGCTGAATGATGATGAGGAGCTTGATGCTTTCTTACAGTCGGCTCTTGCTAAAACACTTGATGACAGTCTGTCGGTCGATGACCTTGTGGCTCTCACGCTGGAAGTCGGCAAGTACGGCGTTCAGGGTATGGCTGACCTTGATGCTGCAAATACATCTACATACGGCAATCCTGAGATCACGACAGTTGATATTGGTGTCCGCAAAAATCCTGCAATACTGATCTCAGGTCACGATCTGAAAGACCTTGAAATGCTCCTTGAGCAGACAAAGGATACGGGAGTTGATGTTTATACGCACTCGGAAATGCTACCTGCGCATTATTATCCGTTCTTCAAGAAGTATCCGCATTTCGCAGGAAACTACGGCAATGCGTGGTGGAAGCAGAAAGAGGAATTTGAGAGCTTTAACGGTCCGGTGCTGATGACCACAAACTGCATCGTTCCGCCGAAGGACAGCTACAAGGACAGACTTTGGACAACAGGTGCCGCAGGATATCCAGGCTGTAAGCATATTGACGCACCTTACGGCGAAGTCAAGGACTTCTCGCCGATCATCGAACAGGCTAAGAAATGTCCTCCACCTACCGAGATCGAAACCGGCTCTATTATAGGCGGCTTTGCCCATGAACAGGTATTTGCACTTGCCGATACAGTTGTAGAAGCTGTAAAATCGGGGGCTATCCGCAAATTCGTAGTCATGGCAGGCTGTGACGGCAGAGCGAAGTCCAGAAGCTACTATCAGGAATTTGCTGAGAAGCTGCCAAAAGATACAGTTATTCTCACCGCAGGCTGTGCGAAGTACAAGTATAACAAGCTCGACTTAGGCGACATCGGTGGTATTCCGAGAGTTCTCGATGCAGGACAGTGCAATGATTCTTATTCTCTGGCGTTGATTGCTCTGAAGCTGAAAGAGGTATTCGGGCTTAACGATGTGAATGATCTGCCTATCGTTTACAATATCTCATGGTATGAGCAGAAAGCAGTCATCGTTCTTCTTGCTCTGCTGTATCTCGGAGTGAAGAATATTCACCTCGGACCGACTCTGCCTGCGTTCCTGTCTCCGAATGTGGCAAAGGTTCTTGTGGACAGTTTCGGCATTGCGGGTATTACGAATGTTGACGATGATATGAGGATATTCGGCTTATGAGAAGAAAAGACCGTGAAGTGATTGATTTTAGTGAGATCATAGAGATCATGAAAAACTGCGATGTATGCAGACTGGCTCTGAATCCGAGCTGGAAGCGGAAATCAACATCGCTGCCGAGCTCATCGAAGACTCCATCAATGAAAACGCACATGTCGCCCTCGACCAGACGGAATACCAGAAACGCTACGATACGCTGGTCGCCCGGTTCGACAAGGCCAAGGGCAGACAGACCGAAGTCACCGATCTGATTGCCGAGCGGAAAGCCCGCAAACATCAGATCGAATCCTACCTGAAAGAGCTACGGAGCCGGGAGCCGCTGACGGAGTTCCGGGAAACAGACTGGCTGGCGATGGTGGACTACATCACCGTTCACAGCAAGGACGACATCCGGGTGACCTTCAAGGACGGCACCGAAATCAAAGCATAATCCCACAGACGCAGCAACGCCTCTGAACCACATCGGCTCGGAGGCGTTTTCGTTATCTCTCTTCAGGCGGACAGATCTTCGGCAGAATCTCAAGGAAGTGCTGACCGATCTTTTCTGCGTCAAAGCCGTTGGCCTCGCAGATGAACCGGACGGTATCCGGCAGCAGGATGTGGCCCTTCGCTTTCTCCGCTTTGTATTTCTGCCACTCTTCGTATTCCTTAGTATAAAAAAAGAATTGAATACCGTGATTGATTATACGCAAAAAATATCAGTTTGTCAGAATGAGCTTGAAATCCTCAGAAGTAGTATTAAAGACTCTTTCATTAACAAATGATATTGGAATAAAATAGTAGCCTCCCGAAGGAGGCTACATAAATCAGTTATCGCTGTACAGCTTGTAGAAGTACGACCGGGATATACCTAATACCCGTATTGCTTCTACAGGCTTTTTGTTTCCGCTGCGGACATCTGCCATTATCTGCTGCCAGTCTTCTGGAAGAGATTTAGGTGGACGCCCGAAGCGGACATTTTTCTTTTTAGCAGCAACTATCCCTTCACGCTGACGGGCTCGTATCTTGTTACGCTCATTCTCAGCTATAGCACCGAGTACTTCTATGAGGATAGCATTGATCATCTCAAGCACCCAAGCCTGCTCTGGCGGAAAGTCTGTGAGCGTGGTAGGGATATCCAGTATCTTCACACGGATCTCCATATCCTTGAACTGTTCCAGTTCACGTTTAATGTCTGCCTTGTTACGACTGAGCCTGTCCAGTTCCTTGATAACAAGAGTATCTCCCTTACGGAGTATCTGACGTTTTAGATACTGGTAGCCATCACGTTCGATATCCTTACCAGAAGCTTTATCGATGATAATGTTCTGCTCAGGCACTCCGAACTTGGTGAGAGCTTCGATCTGCCGATCTTCATTCTGTTCCCGGGTAGATACCCGGGCATAACCGTAGATTCTGTTATCCATATTACCTCCAATTTGTCCATAAATGTGGTTGTTACTTAGTGGACGTCCATAAAGTCAAAATGGGACTTTTTTGTACACTTTTTGGGGCAGTTTCTTGGTGTCCATTATAGTGTACTTTTGTGGACGTCAAAACGCTCCTCCGTAGCAACTCTCGTACAGGCTTTCACCACACATATACTTCACGGCCCTGAGAGCTTCGTGAAGCAGGTTGGTATCCATAAGCATTTCTTCAATCTCGTCGCAGGTGTAACCGTACTCAAGGAGGAGTTCTACATCTTCGCTATCCACTCCATAGCATCCGCAGTATGCAAGTAGTATCTCCTCATGCATATCGTAATAGGGCGAGTCGTCGAGACCGTACCATGATCCGTACTTGGAGCGATATATCTTAGGCTCAAACTCCGAGCGTGTAATATTTCCATTTTTGTCAATACGAATGATATCTCCCTCGTCTGTTTTGATACGCTCAGAGGCAAACTTATGCAAACCTATCCTGCGGAGAGCGTTTTTCATGATACTCTCGGTAGATGCGTATACATACAGCCCGATATCTTTGAAGTGAAGCAGGCACATCGGATTGCTGCCCTTAATAATGTATAGGGAATTGTACTGATCCAGTACGGTGAAGCAGAAGTTGCCCTCTACTGTTTCTGCCATATACTTGAGACTATCAAAGTCTAGCTTCTGCTGAGTTTCTATAAGCTGACAAGCTGCGTAACTATCCGTCTCAATATATGTATCGGGGATAAGCTTGTCTTTGCGGAGCTGCTTGTCGTTCCAGAGGCAGCCGTTGTGAGCAAATGCGAAGTCCATATCTGCGTGACATAAAAAGGGATGATTGTTGTAGTTGAACTTCTCATTCCCCTGCGTGGTCATTCTGGTATGTCCCATAATAGCAGCAGTACCGTCAGGCGGGTTGAAATGAAGCTTGTGAGCAGGCTTAGGTCTCTTGTATATCACCACTTCACCGTCACGCACATAGCTGATACCAGCTGCGTCAGTGCCACGCTCTTCGGCAGCATTAGCCAGAGCTTGTGTAAGTTTTCTCAGCATCCTATGGGGCATGATGCCCTGGTAATCGAGCCATCCAAACAAACTACACATAGAATCACTCCTCCTCTGAGCCGTCCATCGCATTTGAACGGTAAATATATGGTGGTTGGTACTCCTTTGCCGTTTCCTTTAGGGCCTTCTCGAGCTTGCCGACCAGCAGGGTCGCTACAAGGAAGGAGGCAAGTTTTAGCGCCTCAGTTGCGGGACTGCCAGTTGGTATTGCCTTAATTATTTTCGTAATTTTCATTTACATTTCCTCCATTTCAGGCGTAGTTTCTTCGTTTATGTACAGCTTTCTCTCTTTGAGATACTGGATGAGCTCAGGTGCAGTGATCGATTCAACGAATTCTGACCATGACAGCTTCTGTATCTCTTCTTCGGTGAGATTGATAGCAAGGTCGCATATCTCGTTTACAAATTCGATTGCTGCGATAAGCGTATTGTGTTTTAGCGTACCGCGGAAAAGTCGGAACTCTATTGTTGCCCAGTTCATCAGGTTTACAGCTGCATACCTTCCGTTGTTGCCTTTCTTAGCCTTATCCAGTATTTCTCGACCTGTTTTCTCATATCCGTATCGAGCCGCCCACCTGTTCATCGAATATTCTGAGCGGCGGCTGAATTTGAGAAGTTCATTCCAGTGAAGCTCCACGAACAGAAGGATATGCCCTATAATGAGTTCCTGCTCATCATGAGTATCACCAAGCGAATTGCGATTGACATGGATGTGAAGTCCACAGGTAGATGTCTGATGGCTGCGATATCCCAATGATATAGCCTTTTTCATCAGTTCCTCCCAGCAGAACTGCTTGTGATATTCCAGGGACATCGGGTGCGTGACAATTTCCATTCCATCATCCAGCGAGCCGTCTCCCTTGATATAGATATGCTCACTGTTGCCGTCGGAGTTGGCTATTCTAAGCAATTCATCAGCATTGTCGCTGTCCTTACCTGCTCCGTCTATCTCAAGCTCAACTCCGAAATATCTGGAACTATCGCCATAGAAAATAGGCTCAGGCTTGAAGGCGTAGTCGTGGACACTACGGTTTCTGTCAACTTCATCGTGGTAGCATTCCGAGCAGTAGTCATCGCCGTCAATGCGATAAGCATCATCTTCATGAAGCAGTGCATCACAACAGCTGCATCTGGTGTAATGATATTCATAGCAGTGATGGCAGAGAGTAGTGTATTCGTCGCCATAGCTATCGTCCGTCCAGATAACCGAGCCACAGCGGTCGCATGTGGTAGTATGCCGCTCGTAGCAGTCGGTACACACGATTTCACCATTGACTTCCTCATAGTCTTCATCTTCACCGATAAGCGCTCCGCAGTGGGAGCAGTATAATTTTTCTTCCATTGTTTTACCTCCATAAATTGAAAGAACCAGCCCTCGAAGGGGCTGGCATTCGTGTTTAATATTCGTTTGCTAAGAGCATTGTGCTGTGGTCGCCGTCGTCAATGATGTACAGCTTTTCTTTTATTGGAGTATCCAGCGAGAGCAGGTACTCCATGTGATACTCCGGTTCTTCTGAACTGTGCGTTATCGACTGTAAGCTGCCAACGGGCTTCAGTTCAAAGACCTGTAAATAGTCTTTTGGAGTAGGCATACGCTCGACGCACTCCCACAGGAACAGCTGTAATTCGAGTGGGATAGTGCTGTCTACGCCGCAGGTCAGATAGCGATTGTTATTGAACATTGGCTGTTTCTCCTTTCTCAGTAATATCGATGATAACTGCTTTCATCACGATAATAATATATGTTTCTGGAAAGGAAAAAACAGGAATTTCATATGTATATAATTAAAGAGAAGAAGAAAATACCATAAATATCAAAAAAATACCACATTTGTATAATAAGGAGCGAAGCGACGCCTGCAAGAATAATTATAGATAATTATATTGATATAATTGGTAAGATGTAATGTCAATAGAATATCTATTAGCATAGATAGGCGTTATATCGCCCCTTAAATATACTTAGGAGGGCTTTTATATGAAAGCTGAAAATGACAAGAAAGACAAGAATACGTCCGTTTCAATGACGGCAGAGGACTTTGCTGTTATTAAGCAAAACGCTCAAGAGAGAGGGCTGAAAATCAGTCCATATTTGGTGGAATGCGGCGTTCACAGGCAAGATAGCATGAACCCTGAGAAAAGAGCAAAATTACAGAATCTTGTAAACAGAGCCTGCATGATAGTCGAAGAATCCTCCCCCGAGATGGTTGATGAAATAAGAAAGGAGGCCGCAGAGATATGGTCATAATCAAGTCAAAGAAGTATACTGACGGATTCCACAGCAATTACCTTTTGAACGCGCTAAACTATCTTTACGACAACGAAAAGGCGCTTCATATAGGCGGATACGGGGTTGACCCATATGACCTTAACAAGACCTATGAGCAGATGCTATATGTTAAAAATTATTACCATAAAACTCAGGACAATCCCCTGATGCACTTCATCGTCTCCTTTGGCGAGGAGCTGCGTACATACGAGAAAGCTAAGGCGTGGGCGGTACTGATAGGAGCATTTTTCAAGAATCAATACCAGCTCTTATGGGCTGTTCACAAAAAGAAGCGTGGTGAGTCGCTGTTCCACGTTCACTTCATAATGAATACGGTGAGCTTCGTTGACGGAAAGCTCTACAACAGCTCGCGCGCACATCTCACTGACTTCTGCAAATATGTGGAGCGTGTCACTGGTACTCCTTGCAGATACTATTTTTCGGATCCGCGAACCTCAGATGATGTGTGAGATTTATTTAGTGAGCGACTACTATTAAAAATCAACTGACAAACAGCAAGGGTATTTGATCGTTTCCTCCCCATATGGGGAGGAGCTGTTTGTCAAATCAAAATAATTATTCAGAATACTTGACATTCGTGTACTTCTGTGATATACTGACTACAGTGAAAATTTAAGGTACTGATTTGAATACATTGCATCTACGGGTGTAGTGTGTCCAAATCAGTACCTTTTTTTGCTTTTCAGCAGCTTGACAAACCGCGTCGGGAGACGTTGTATAGAGCGCCGGGAGGCGCGCAGGACGGAGCGAGAGACTGCTTCGTCCAATCTCCGTCTGTAAATCGGTGCTTATAGAAAGTATGCATTGCGGTTCGGGAGCTTCCCGGACTTGCGTACCTGTAAGCCAATGTCTGCACAGCAGACGCCGAGCGGAGTGAATCAAAAACAAAGTCTCAATTATTTACAGGATCGGTAAACCCACGGAATGACAGTGTTTTCTGTCAGAAATGGAGTAAAAATGAAAAATTTTGTAAGCTATTTTGAGATCAGCGGTATATCAGGTATGATGGTGTTCTCTGACAAAGGTGTGGAAATAAGATCATCGGATCCCAATAAAGGAATAAGTAATATCGACGCATTTACTATTCTTGGGTGCTCAAAGAGAGTAAGGCAGCTTCTCAAGGATCACAAGCCTGACCAATCTGTTCAATATTCAATTGTTGAGCGTATTTCAGGTGATAAAAGCGTTACTTCTTTCGTGAAAAAACAAAAGGTCAATAAATCCATATGTGATTTTCCCGTATATGATATTTCCGAATATGCTGAATATGAACGCGGATGGTTTTATACTATTATGCACTCAAGATATTTCTTTACAATTGACGCTTTATTCGTAGCCAAACAATGTGCAGGTTCTTATTGGGCAGGACTTGCGGATTTTAACAGGAAAAGTCTTCTTAAAACTCTTCAGAAATACAGCGGCTTCAGATATGTTCGTCATCGGGATATACTGGATTGCTGTATTGACTTTGTATAAAAGTATAACAAGACATATGCCGTACATACAGACTGGATAAACTGCACGTTCATCAACAGTGAATTCTGCTACTCTGGCTCTCAGTAATGAAAACACGAACGGCGGGGCATTGCTCCGCTGTTTGTGTTGGACTACTGAAACTCGGCTGTTTGTCAATACAATTATTATTATGGATACTTTACTTTCATGATTCTCTGTGATATAAAAGTATGATGTATTTATTTGATTCGTGATGAGGTCGCTGGACAGGCGGACTTTGATGCGTTCTGATTGACTTTTTCTCCCTGCTGTGCTATAATTCGGGTATGAGAAGGCACGTAGCTTTCTCTGCTGATTTTTCGAAGAAAGGTGGATTATAACGATGGGAGTTACGATATGTTTTTCATTCGGAGGAGGAACCAATCATCCGCTTTCAGACCATGCCTATTGGGATGAGCATATGCGTGATTCGCTGCATATGCCAAACGGCGGTGCGGCAGTTCTCGTCAATATTTTGTGTCTGAGCGGCGGACGGCTTGCAGAAACCGAAAGCCAGAAGCGGATGATGGTATATATTGCGGAACAGAATCAGAATGAACGCGGACTTGGAAATATTGTTCTGGATATTGACCGCCTCCCGTGGGACAGGGCGCATTTTGCAGAGGACAAGGCGTTCATGCTGCGTGTAATCGAAGGCGCACGGCAGAAGTTTGGCTGGGAAACACTGGATTATACTCCGAACGAGGAATTTGCGATGTCTTATCTGGATGATTTCCAGAAGCTGATTGAACGCATGACAGAAGCCGATATCAAAGATGAATACATGACCCAATGGCTCAATGAATGTGAACCGGATCAGCCGCCGAAATGCGGCTTTCCTCTTTGTGAAAAGCATCATGCATATATTAGTTTATTCGGCTGTCAGGTCTGCATGGACTGAATGGCACAGTCGAAGAGAATGCAGAATATGTTATACACTGAGCAGTCCTTCGGGGCTGCTATTTTCATGCCTACACTGAGGAAGTGAAACCGCATGACAAACAGAATCAAGGTATTACCGCCCCGATTAAATGCCACTGTGTAAACGCATTATGATTCCTTCTAATTGACTTTTCCTCCCTGCTGTGATATAATTCAGGTATGCGGAAAGCATGGGGCTTTCTCTGTTAAATCGGATTTTGGAGGAGTGAGTGCTGTGGATGATGTGAATAAAATTTTTCATTACTATTCTTTAGCCGAGGTCATAGCGTTTCTGAAAAACAGAAACTTTTCACGTTTCTACTGCAACCCCAACGCATCAATCAATACAAACGAAACGGAAGAGATCTATGTCCACGGTGTATCGCATCATGAGATCCCTGAAGAAACAGTCAGGCGGATGCTGGATGTACTGGAGAATCTGCAAGAATACCTTAAAAAGGCATATGACCGGCTCTTAAAGCTGAATCTGGAAAACGATGAACATTTTGATGATAATGATAAGAAGTTGTTATCGGATGAACCTGAGCGTGTGTTTACACTGAGCGGAATCGAATTTGGAATCATCAACGCCAATACAGATCATCCACACTATACTTTATACAAACCATTATGTTGGGGACATAAACCGAAAAAGGACACAGATGGCTTCTTACTCACTATTGACGCAGGAAGTATATTCTTTGATGTTATGTTTGCTTATGAAGATATGTGTCCATATGCGATTAAAGCGTGGGTGTAATTTAAATTCTGATTTATCATATTAGATGAATACCTACAAAGCACTTGCTACGGCAGGTGCTTTTATTTTCACATGTATATTGTGTCTCCCCGTTATGGGGAGGCCGGCTGTTTGTTAGTCTATTATAAACATCACGTATTAAAAATAATCGCATTGACAAATTGCACTATTTGTGGTAAAATATATTATATATAACTATACACTTTTAGCAATACATTGTGCCGGAGGTTTGAAATGATAACAGGCGTTATTAAGAATAAAATAGATAAGATATGGACCGATATATGGGCGGGCGGTATCACCAATCCGCTCACTGTAATTGAGCAGCTGACATACCTCATGTTCATTCGCTCCCTTGACGAGAAGGAGCTGGAAAACGAGGAATTTGCCAATATGACCGGCGAAACTGCCGACATTATATTCCCGCAGTCGGAGATAGGTCAGGCTATGCGATGGAGCAAGTTCAAGGACAGAGACTCCCGTGAGATATTCGACCTCATTTCGCAGCGTGTTTTCCCTGCGGTGAAGAAGATGAAATACGGCAGGCTCCCCGACTTCGATGACAGGGGCGAGCTTATTGAGATACCAGACCGCGCTGACGAGGAGCAGGTTCAGACTGCTTTCTCCCGCTATATGGACAGCGCTGTGTTCGTTATACCCAATCCGCAGGTCCTCCAGAAGATAATCACAGGTCTGGACGACCTTTATGAGCACGATATCGCCGACCTCGATATGCAGGGCGACCTCTATGAGTATATGCTGGGCAAGCTCAGCACGGCAGGTCAGAACGGCCAGTTCCGCACACCTAAGCATATCCGTGAGATGATGGTGGAGCTTGTCGCTCCTACTCCCGATGACCTTATATGCGATCCTGCCTGCGGTACTGCCGGATTCCTTGTATCCGCGGCTGAGTATATCCGCAGGCACTACGAGGACACTATGACCGACGAGCAGTGGGAGAACTTCTCCAACAGGACTTTCACAGGCTACGATACTGACCACACCATGCTCCGTATCTCTGCCATGAACCTCATGCTGCACTCTATCACCAACCCCGACATCGACTACAAGGACAGCGTTTCCAAGCAGAACAATGTCAGCGGCAAGTATACCGTATGTCTGGCAAATCCGCCTTTCAAGGGCACTGTTGACGCTGAGAGCATCAACGACAACCTCAAGGCAGTTACTAACACCAAAAAGACAGAGCTTCTCTTCCTTGCCCTGTTCCTGCGTCTTATGCAGAAGGGCGGACGCTGTGCGTGTATCGTTCCTGACGGTGTTCTGTTCGGTTCAAGTAAGGCTCACAAGGCTATCCGTCAGGAGCTTATCGAGAATCATCAGCTCAAGGCCGTTATCTCCATGCCCAGCGGCGTATTCAAGCCCTATGCGGGAGTTTCCACGGCAGTGCTTGTGTTCGTGAAGACCGATGCAGGCGGCACGGATAATGTGTGGTTCTACGATATGAAGGCGGACGGCTTCTCCCTCGATGACAAGCGCAGCGAGATAGCCGAGAACGATATTCCCGATATTATTTCCCGTTTCCATAATCTTGATGGTGAAAAGGACAGGGAGCGCACGGAGCAGAGCTTTTTCGTGCCGAAGCAGGAGATAGTTGAAAACGACTACGACCTGTCCATAAACAAGTACAAGAAGACGGAATATGTGGCTGTGGAGTACCCTCCCACGGGCGAGATAATGGCAGACCTTGACGGGCTTTACAAGGAGCTTGGCGGTGTGCTGTCGGAGTTGGGGGGATTGTTGAATGAGTAAAAATCGAATTATTCCTTTGTCTGAAATTGGAGAAATAATAACAGGAAACACACCTAAGACTTCCGATACAGAAAACTACGAATCTAATGATATCCCTTTTTTGAAACCAAGTGATTTTAGTACAGATAATATTGATTTATTTGATACTGAATTCTATATATCTGAAAAGGCACGAAATAAAGCAAGAGTTTTGCCCGTTGGAAGTATTGTTGTAACGTGCATAGGGATAATTGGAAAAACTAAAATTACTCAAAAAGAATGTGCGTTCAATCAACAAATAAACGCAATTATTCCTTTTAATGGGAATAACAATCGTTATATTGCGTATGCAATATCTTTTCAAAAAGAATTATTACAGACAAAAGCAAATGCCGCAGTAGTTCCAATCATAAATAAAACTGAGTTTTCAAAAATATCTATACCTCTCCCTCCCCTCGAAACCCAGCGCAAAATCGCCTCCAACCTCGACAAAGTAACCCACACCATAGACCTCTGCAACGCTATCCTTGAAAAGCTCGACCTGCTTGTCAAATCACGGTTTGTGGAGATGTTTGGTACAGGAGAGCATAAACTTCATAAGCTTAAAGATGTTTGTGCTAAAATAACTGATGGTGAACACGGTACAGTTGAACGCTTTGAAACAGGAAGATTATACTTAATGGCACGAAACATTACAGCTGATAATCAAATTGATTTATCTGAAGTGTCATATATTTCAGATGAAGACCATAATAGGATTTATGCGAGATGTAATCCTGAATATGGTGATTTACTGCTTGTTTGTGTTGGCGCTACTATCGGAAAAATGGCTTTAGTTCCACAAATGGAATCATTCAGCATGGCACGAAGCGTAGCTTTAATAAAACCTAATAAGACTTGCTTAAATAGTATATTTTTAATGGCTTCTATGCAAAGTCAAAATGTTCAAGTACAAATAAAGAATAGTATTCATTCATCGGCACAAGGCGGTCTGTATACCAAATCCATACAGAATCTATCTATTCCGCTTCCGCCCCTCGAACTCCAACAGCAATTCGCAGCATTTATAGAGCAGACCGACAAATCGAAATCAGCCGTAAAACAGGTGCTTGAAAAGGCTGAAACACTGAAAAGAGCACTGATGCAGGAGTATTTTGGATAAGGAGTGAAATATGAAAGACTTTCTTCCATACATAGTATCAATAGTTTGTGCTATAATATCTGGAATTACCAGCTTTGCTGTATCCAAAAGAGCGTTTAAAGAAGATATAAAGAAACTTGAAAAGCAGCACGAACTTGATATTGAAAAAGAACGTGAAAAATTCGCTATGGAAAAAGAGAAGCTTGAATTGGAGTATAAATATCAGATTGAATTACAGCAAAAAGAAGCAGAAAACAAAATGGGCGGCGAAATAATGAGTACTATTATTTCAAAAGCAATGGAAAATCCCGAGATACAAAAACAAATATCACAAGGAGTAAGGAAGGGAAAAAGTAAAAAATAGAAGGAGTTGATTATATGACCAACTTTGGTTTCTTAGCAGAAATAACTGAATACACTGTGTTCTCGGCGGCTGCCATAGAAGCCGAAAAGGTCTGGGCTTCTTCTCCTGCCATGTGCGCGGTCGGCTGCCGCAAGGCGCTGGAGCTCGCCGTAAAATGGGTCTATTCCGCCGATGATTCCATAGATATGCCCTATAAGGACAATCTGCAGGCGCTCATTCACGAGCCCTCTTTCCGCTTTGCCCTCGATTCGCAGACATGGGGAAAGCTGCCCTTCGTGATACGTCTTGGCAATCTTGCCGTACACACCGAAAAATCGGTCAACAAGGCGGACGCTCTGCTCTCCCTTGAAAGCCTGTTCGAGTTCATCGAGTGGGTGGACTACTGCTACGGCTCTGACTATGTGGAGCGGCACTTTGACCCTGCCCTTATCCCTGCGGAGAAAGTCGCCGTGGACGAAAAGAAGATAAAGGAGCAGGAGTCCCTAATCGAGCAGAAGGACAGCGAGATAAAGGCTTTGCAGGACAAGATTGCCGCTATGTCGGCGGCTCTGACTGCCGGCAAGGAAGCCAAACAGCAGCAGCGCACGTTCAAACCTGCCGATCTCTCGGAGTTCAAGACACGCAAGATATATATTGACGTTGACCTCAAATTTATGGGCTGGAAGTTCGGCGGTACTGACGCTGACGTCTGGGAAGAGTATGAAGTCAACGATATGAACGGCGTTTTCGGTCAGAAGGGCTACGCCGACTATGTTCTCTTCGGCAGGGACGGTCTGCCTCTTGCAGTCATCGAAGCCAAGCGTTCAAGCAAGGATCCGAATATCGGCAGAAAGCAGGCTGTGCTCTATGCGGACTGTCTGGAGCGCAAGTTCGGACGCAGACCGATGATGTTCACGTCCAACGGCTTCGAGACTTATTTCTGGGACGATATGTCCTCGCCTCAGCGCAAGGTCAGCGGGTTCTTTACCAAGTCCGATCTCGAAAAGCTGATGAACCGCCGCGAGACGCGGAAGAAGCTCTCGACTATACCTATCGACGACAAAATAACCGACCGCTATTATCAGAAGGAAGCTATCCGTGCTGTATGCGAGCATATCGAGGAGGGCTTCCGCAAGGCTCTGCTCGTCATGGCTACGGGTACTGGCAAAACGAGAACTGCTTCAAGCCTGACGGACGTTCTGAGCCGTGGCGGTCATATCACAAATATACTGTTCCTTGCAGACAGAACAGCTCTCGTCTCGCAGGCAAAGGACGACTTCAAGAACTACCTGCCCGATATGTCTCTCTGTAACCTGTGCAGCAACAAGGACGACAGGAGCGCACGTATCGTCTTTTCGACCTATCCGACTATTCTCAATGCGATAGACAATACCAAGACCAAGGATG
The DNA here is from genome assembly GCA_000701945.1 of Anaerotruncus sp. MC2020. GTDB lineage: Bacteria > Bacillota > Clostridia > Oscillospirales > Ruminococcaceae > Ruminococcus > Ruminococcus flavefaciens_B. The sequence goes on along the minus strand of KL370840.1, from coordinate 903,636 downwards.
GTATACCACTGTTTTCTCCTGCACACTTCGACCTCATCATCACCGATGAGAGCCACAGAAGCATATTCAAGAAATACCGCGCCATATTCGACTATTTCGACGCTATCATGGTAGGTCTTACTGCAACGCCTAAAACGGACGTTGACAGGAACACATATGATTTCTTCGAGGTCGAGAACGGCGTGCCTACCTACGCTTACGACTATGAAACAGCTGTGAACAAGGACCATGTGCTTGTCCCATACTATAACTATGAAGTCAAGACAAAGTTCCTTGAGGAAGGCATAACATATGACGACCTTTCCGAAGAGGATAAGGAACGTTACGAGGACGATTTCGCCGAAGACGGATATGTTCCCGACTTTATACCGTCTGCACAGCTAAACAAGTTCGTATTCAATGAGAAAACAGTAGATACCGTACTGCAAGACCTTATGGAGCGCGGTATCAAAGTTGAAGGCGGAGACAGGCTGGGTAAGTCTATTATTTTCGCTCAGAATAAAGATCACGCTGAGTATATCGTACAGCGCTTCAACAAGCTGTATCCCAAGTATAACGGCAGATTTGCATATCGTGTGACCTGTGATGATACTTATGCTCAGACCGTTATTGAGGATTTCAAGCATAAGGATATGCCCGTCATAGCTGTATCTGTTGATATGATGGACACCGGTATTGATGTGCCGGAGTGCGTCAACCTAGTATTCTTCAAGAAGGTGCGCTCGAAGACTAAGTTCTGGCAGATGATAGGAAGAGGCACTCGCCTCTGTAAAGGATTATCGTGCATTGACGGAATCGACAACGAATATACTGATAAGCGCCGCTTCCTTATATTCGATTACTGCGGCAATTTTGAGTATTTCCGCGAGCATACCAACGATTATGATACAGGCGAGACAAAGTCTCTTACAGAGAATATCTTCTGCAAGCAGGTAAGGCTCATATTCAGTCTTCAGGAGAGCGCTTTTTCAGCACAGGATTATCAGGACTTCCGTGCAGAATTGGTAAACACCTGCTATATTGGTATTTGCAGTCTTTCTGATGACCTTGTATCAGTACGCCTTCAGAAGCAGTACGTGGAAAAGTTCAGACATAAAGACAGCTTCAATTCATTGTCTGAAATGGATAAGTACGAGCTTACAAAGTTCATAGCTCCGCTTATAACATCAACCGCTACCGATGAGTATGCGAAGCGTTTCGATAACTTCATGTATGGCTTTATGCTTGCGAACATCGAGCAGCTGCCAACGATGAAGTATATGAAAGGACAACTGGTATTAACAGCTGAACTCCTTGAGAAGAAAGCCGCTATACCGCAGGTACAGCAGAAGATGGCACTCATACAAGACATTCAGACTGACGACTTCTGGGATAATATGAGCATCCTTACTATGGAGATGGTCCGCAAGGAGCTTCGTGACCTTATGCAGTTCCTTCAAGGTGGAGATCATCCTAAGCCAAAGATATTCACAAAGCTTGAAGATCCTGTTATCAGCTCTATGGAAGGACAAGCACTTGGAGCTGCTTATGATTTCGCCGATTATCGCAAAAAGGTCAATCGTTATATCGAAGAGCATAAGGAAGATCCTGTTATATACAAACTCAATCACAATGAACCTCTTATGAAGGCTGATTATGAAGAGCTTGAAAGGATCCTCACTCAGGAGCTCGGCAATAGCGACGACTATAAGCGCGAGTATGGAGATACGCCATTTGGACTGTTGGTACGTAAAATAGCCAAACTGGACCATGATAGTGCAATGTCTGCTTTTTCAGCGTTCATCAATGACGAGTCACTTAATCAGAAGCAGATAGAGTTCATACTGAAGATAATAAACCATATCGAGAATAACGGCTATATCGAGGATGTCAAGATCCTGATGAAGCCGCCGTTTGATAAGCCATACAGCTTCATCAAAATGTTTGATCCTCAGATAAGAAATGCACTATTGCAGACCATTGAGAGCATTAAGAATAATGCTATGAATATTGTAGCTTGATGATTCATATCGGGGCATTATGCCCCGACATAATTATTAAGACACACAGGAGGGAAATAATATGACATTTGATGAGAACTATACAAAGCTTCCCAAGATTTATAAACGTGCGGGCAAGGAGTGTTATCTCGACCCTATAAGAAATAAGCTGATTTATGTTACGCCCGAGGAGACAGTCAGGCAAAGAGCTATACAGTTTCTATTAGAGACAGGCACGCCGAGCAATATGATAGAGGTTGAGGAGCATTTGTCTCATTATGGAATAGATAGCAAGAGACGCGCAGATATTGTTATTCACGCATTTATAAAAGACAGCAACGAACTCGTTCCTGTAATGGTAATCGAATGTAAAGCACCGAATGTTCAACTTGATAACAGAGCTTGTAACCAAGTGTTTGATTATGCAGACCTCCTCGGAGCTGACTTTGTTGTGGTCACAAACGGCAATCATAGCCTTTGCTATCATTACAATCAGAAAGATGATAAATATGAAAGAATAACAGATATCCCTTTATATTTTGACTTGTTATCAAACACTTACTGTGTTATGGATTTGGGAGAAATGCCCCCGAGAATTGAATTTGATAAACTTGAAGAAGGTATTCAAGGGTATACATATGAATTAGCTGAGTTCACACGAAAGGACTTAAAAATATGCATGGTTAATCTCATCGAATGTCTTTTAGATGATGATTATAGCTTCCCAAAACAGGAATACAAACTATTCAAGGTTATTGACGATTTGGGAGTTAGATATATTACATATGGAAATGCAAGTGGTGGAGGATATACAGGATTATATCGGGCTTTACTTATTGATTACAAAAACAGCACAGAAATTGTATCTATTGGTGTAAGTGCATATAGTGACGAAAGAACGATTATTATCGTTGCAATTGATAATGAAAAAACATCTCATCATTCACTCCAACTTGGTATTGATGATAACTGTAATATTATGGGAGATGAATTACATTTCTATCATAACGGAAAAATAGGAATTGGAAATATCGGAAGCGGAAAACTTGATGAATTGCGTGAATTTGTCAAGAAAGAATATCCCGAAACTGCTGTATCACTTCGCCGCCACCGTGCTGACAGGCTGCACTAACGTTAACAACTGCACGCACGCTTTTCCGCCCGCCTATCGGGCTGTCATCGAAGTTCAAGGAAATTGAAGCGCTGCTCGAATAATCGGTACATTGAAACGGGTCGTGATATTCCAGTGCCGACCATGCCGCAAGGTTTTCACGCTCGACTAAAGCCTGTACTTCCGCAAGAACGTCCTGTTTTGGTATATATACAGTCGCAACTGTCGGATGAAAAGCTTTCTTTTCCGTGTATGATATCTTCTGCACGCCGTCTGCGAGAACAACTGAAATATCCAGCAGCGTATTGCTGTTGAACGCCATTCCGCAGGAAGAAGCAAAATAAGAGCAGCTCACGAGCTTTCCGTGAGGCGTCAGGACGGCTTTCACCTCCTCCAAGGACGGTCCTTTAGCGGCTGCTGCCTGCATCTTTTCCATAAAAGTCTTGCTCATTTCTTCCATTTGTATCACCTCTGTATTGCTGTCAGCGCAATATTTATCAAAACAATTATACCAAAAAGCCGTCGAAAAATCAATAAAAATCGCACTGAGAGCACAAATAGTTTGTGGATTCTGACTTGTCATATCCGCAAATATTGAATTGACTGTACAAGTCAGGCGTGGTATAATTATAATGTTACTATCCGGCGAAATATAGGCGTCGGATTGACAGTACAAATCAGGCAACAGGAGGAACATCTATGGAAGTCAAAAAGCTCATAAGCGCGGCTTGCTCGGCAGCAATGATGACTGCGCTTATACCCGCTCAGCTGAGTGCGGGAGCGGAAGCCCCAAAGCAAGCGACCTACATCAGTGACATACTGCTCGCGGGCTACAACTCGATAAACAATGCGGGCGCGGCTATGGACGCAAAGAACAGGCTGATAAGCAATGGCTACAAAGTCGTGGACACCGACCTCAACGGCGGTTGCGGCGCCTACAGCGACCGCATCTATCTCGGCTACAAGACCACGACAGACCCGAAAGAGGCGATAAAAGACGTCATCATCGTTGACAAGTTCATCACCGATATCTCGGAGAAAGTGACCGAAAACGGCGTAGAGTATTCGCTCTGTCCGTTCGACGGCGACCTTAGCTTCGGGGACGTCAGCGGCAGCCTCAACAGCGGCGCAGGCGGTATCGACGCCCACCTCTTCTACACCAAGGAGGGCGATTCAGCGTATGCGATGTCCGATATCGTGTTCGATGACAATTCGGCAGACGCCGTCAGCGGCACCGACCTCAACGACGGCGCAGTATGCAGGGACAGCAAGGGTAATAAGCTTGATACTCCCGTGGACAAGATATATATGCACGCTGTCAAGTCGGGCAGCACCGTCCACAACGAGGCTAACGACTCCTACTACCGTGTAATCAACACGGGTATGAGCTGGGAAAAAGCAAAGAATTACTGCGAAGACCTCGGCGGACACCTCGTTACCATAACCGACGAGGCAGAGCAGAAATACGTGCTCGACCTTGTCAAGCCCGCCAAGAAGGAAATATGCTGGATTGGCGGCTACAGAAGCCAAATCGAGGGAGAGACATGGATAACAGGCGAAGAGTTCACATATGACAACTGGGACAGCATACTTGCCAGCAGTTACTCTGTTGATAACGTACCGTTTGCTCTCAGAACCGAAAGCGGTTTCTGGTCTCTTATCGACCCGAAAAAGCAAGTCTCCCTTGATGCGGACTCATGCTTCGTGTGCGAATGGGACAACCTTGAAGGCTATAACAAAAAGACAGATTTCAGCGGTCACACCTATCAGGCATTCGACAAGAACCTTTCATGGAAGGAAGCAGAGGAATACTGCGAGAGCATCGGCGGTCACCTTGCTGTCATAACGAGCGATGAGGAGAATCAATTCATAGCATCGCTTATCAATAACGGTAAGACCTATCACTACTGGCTCGGCGGCTCGATAGACTCCAAGAACAATTTCTCGTGGGTAACACACGAAAAGCCCCAATATACCAACTGGAGCCAGTTCGTCACAGAAGAAGAGACTGTCAATACCGACCACATCGCTATGCAGCAGCATTATGAGAAATGGGATAAGCACAGTGACGAGACCTACAACAAATACAAGAAGAATTACGGCTTCGTCTGCGAATGGGAAAAAACAGCAAAGGCTGAGTTCAACGGCAGCAGATACGCCATTATAAACGATGACACAACATGGAAGCATGCTGTTTCATACTGTGAGGACCTCGGCGGTCACCTCGTTACCATCACAAGTGCAGAGGAACAGGAATTCGTATACGAGCTCTTCAAGAAAAACGCAGATTGCGATATATGCTGGATAGGCGGATTCCGTGACAACATAACAGGCTTTGAGTGGATAAACGGCGAGCCGTTTGAATACTCCAACTGGAGCGATATACTCGCGGGAAGCTATTCCGTAGATCAGGTACCGCTTGCTATAAACGACGAAAACGGCGAATGGGAGCTTATCGACCCCAAGTGGCAGTATGGCAGATCATGCTTCATCTGCGAGTGGGATAAGGGCGTCGGCGACAAGCTCTCATGGAGCAATCACGATATCCAGTATTTCGATATCGGTATGTCATGGGAGCTCGCCGAGAAATACTGCGAGAACCTCGGCGGTCACCTCGCGACCATCGACAACGAGCTCGACGAGAAGGATATAAAGAAGCTCCTCAGCAGCGCTACAAAGGACGTCTACTGGCTCGGCGGCAAGCTCAACGATGACGACGAGGTAGAGTGGCTCTCCGATGACTATCTTGCTGACGACTGGGAGCACTGGGCTCCGGGCAACCCCGATAAGGCGGAATTCGGCGAGTATGTGCTCCTCCACAGAACAAGGTCGGCGAACAGACCTCCCTATTCGTGGAGCTCGGCTGACAACACCTGCGCGTCATACGGCAAGGAGAACCTCGGCTTTATCTGTGAATGGGATAAAGAAATGGTATATTTCTATGCGCCCATGACCGAGCCCGCACAGTACCTTACAACTACTACAACTTCATCAGCAACTACCACAGCTTCGACTTCTACCACAACTACTACAGCGGTAAGTAGCTCATCGTCAACTTCAACTTCAAAGAGCACAACCGCTTCCACTACAGCATCAAAGGCAACAACTACTACCGCAACAACTACTACTTCTGTAGTATATACTCCCCTTTACGGCGACGTGAACGCTGACGGAAAGGTCGATACAAGGGACTTAACGGCTCTCAACAACTTCCTCAACGACAGAGCATTGTATATGCTCTCACCTCACGGCATACTGAACGCAGATGCATATAATACGGGAGACGGTATCGACGAAAACGATGCAACGGCAATCAATTATTACATAAACGGTATTATCAGCGAGCTCCCCTACAGCGGAGCATTCCCCACGATAACAACTTCTTCAACTTCTACCACAACCACAACAACTACTACCACTACAGCTAAGCCTACAACCACAACAACGACAACCACCACAGCTCAGCCCACTACTACGACAACGGATACAACAACAGCTCAGCCTACAACTACTACCACCACAGCTCAGCCTACTACTACAACGACCACTACAATAGCTCAGTCCACCACTACAACGACCACAACAACGGCTCAGCCCACCACTACAACTACTGCTCAGCCGACAACTACGGCTTCAGAAGCAACAACTACGGCAAGCTCGGCAGTGACTACAACGTCCGCTTCCACGAACACAACGCAGTCAACATCTTCGAGCACAAATGCTCCGACGGGAACGACTTCATCGTCCACAACCACAACTGTGACGACGACCTCAGACCCTGAAAAGACCACAACCTCAACAACTACAACAACAGCGGCAACAACTACTGCAACAACTG
>KL370840.1:742795-896112 GCA_000701945.1 Anaerotruncus sp. MC2020 | reverse complement strand
ACTACGACTTCTGCAACTACTACCACTACAACTCAGCCTACAACGACTACAACTTCCGCTACAACCACAACCGCAACAACAACTGATACTCCCGCGACTACGACAACACCGAACGGCAATCTCGGCGACGTAAACGCCGACGGCAAGGTCGATGCGAAAGACGCTTCAAAAATTCTTGTTGCATACGCGGCGGCTTCAACAGAAGGCGGAAGCGGTCTTTCCGACACTGAGAAGTCGGTCGCTGACGTCAACGGCGACGGCAAGGTCGATGCAAAGGATGCTTCAACAGTTCTTGCATACTACGCACTCATCTCTACGGCGACGGGAGAAGTTCCAACTCTCAAGGAATTTGCAAAACCTAAAGAATCATAACGTTAATAATGAGATGCCTCCCATACGGGAGGCATTTCGTTACATATATGCTTTACTTTTCCTAGTAGCTGTGCTATAATAATGGCAACTACAGTTGGAGGTGTCTGCCGTGTGTACCTGGTTCTATGCAGATTATAAGTCGCTCGAAAACTATATCACCAGAGCACAGAAGTCACCTCTGGCGAATGAGATCATGTTGACGATGTCCCGCAGCGTAGCTATGACCGTCGACATCAGGCCGACCGATGTTGCTGCTGTAATAGCTTCAGGCCGAAGCGGTAACATGGGTGTCTTTCCGATGGTTTGGGGATTCACTAGCGAAGCTTCCTCCAAGCATATCATCAACTGTCGTATCGAGACAGCCGACCAAAAGAGCCTATGGCGAGAGTCATGGCATACTCGCCGATGTGTGATACCTGCTTCCTGGTACTATGAGTGGGGCGTTCTCCCTACTGACGAGGGATACAACAGTCGCCAGCAGCGTGATATAAAAAAGACCCGCTTTATAATTCAACCGACAGGAGCTGAGATCACTTTTCTCGCAGGATTGTACCGGTTTGAGGAACATAACGGAAAGCAGATTCCTATGTTCTCAGTGATTACCCGAGAGTCTGTGGAACCTGTCAGGAGCATCCACGACCGGATGCCACTGATGTTGAAACAAGAAGATGTTCGTGAATGGGTACGTCCTGACGCAAGCCCCAGCGGCATCACTGAGAGAGCGTTGACTGATGTGATTATGGAAGCAGCGACTGGATAATTTAAGTTAAGGAAAAGAAATAATTCTAATGAGTGAATTATAATTTTATAGTAAAAATCAATAATCATTAGTATCGATTACGGAAAAACAGATGCTTGAAAAATGAAAAGTATCAAAAACAAAGCATTTTTGATACTTTTTGATTTTTAGCTTTGTGAAAATGCGTAATCGGATATGATAGTTATTTTTCTTAAATAACTATCCGATTAAGTTATGACTTAAATTATTATTGGTTCTGAGGTGAGAGTTATGGGAAAATATGATATTGACGCTCAACTGATAAACGAGTCCAAGTTAACGTTAAATGATCTTTCCAAAGAAATATATGATGAGAGCGATACTCCATTTTCATACGCTGATATATCATTTAAGTTAAAAAATAAACAGGGTTCAGGTTTGATAAATAAGCTGAAAAAGCATTTGGGTTTTGATATTGAGGGTATGGCGGAAGTATCGGCTTCAGAAAGATTTGATGCGCTGAAATTACTAAAGGAGCTTTTCCATATTGAAAAAGACGGTTTGCCTAAATATGTTAACAATTATTATCCTGAGGCTAATACCAGAGTACACATTATAGATATTATTGCAAAGCCGAGGTTGGCTAATATCAAGACTTACTATGCAGACGGCAGCAAATACGGAGACGTATTTGAGCAGCTCTTTGATGACATAAAGTCTATCGTTCCTGATGCAGATGAACGCATAAGAATAATTGAAGATATTGATTCGTACTGGCAGTATCTTTCGTCGAGACAGTTTGACTATGTTTTTTCAAATATGGCGTTAGCGGATATGGAGAGTTCATTAAAGGAGCTTCAAAGAATAAACGGGGTACTTGAAAGGGTTTTAAATAAGCTTGACGTCAACGAGCGGAATCTAAAAATGTCTACGGAAGGCGTTATGAAAACATTTTTTAATATCTTACTTACTCACAAAAAGCTGTGCAACGAAACCGATCGTATCAAGTCTGCTGAATTTGTTGATATAGATATATGTCCGAACGCTGAATATACCGATCTATTCAGAAAATTTGAATTTAAAACGTTGAAAACTCCGAATGTTAGTATACTAAAAAAATATATTGATTGTAAAAATAAGCCAGAGGAAATAAAAAATGTGTTTGATCTGATCTCTTATTGTAAAGAAATACCCCCGGAGGACTATCGCCATTATAAGTACGCCTTTGACCACGTTCAGACTGTATTGAATATGATATCGAAAGAAAAAGGAAAAGATTTTTCAGAAGAGGTTTATGTAGCATTATTTGTGTCAGTTATCCAAGAGATAGTATATATTAAAAAGAATAATGATAAGTTATTGGTACGCAATGACTACTACGGATACAATGCTAAAGGAACTACCTTGATGTCAGCACTCAAAAAGCAAGAAGATGAGGTTGACTCCATACTTGTGCATATCTGGATCAGGAGAGTTGAAACGAGATTCAGTATCAATTACGAAGCTCACGAACTCATAGTTGAAAAGAATAAGGCCGAACTCCTGACATTTAAGATCAAAGAGTATTTGTATGGGTATCGTAATCTGAATGAACTAAAACAAGCCAACGCATATATCGCTCATATGATTGGCGTTGCTCATACTAATACCAAAATTGCTGCCGAGGGGGATTTTTTCTTTCGATTATGGCTTGCTCATCATCTTGATAGTTATGGTTTTGCTATTGAACGATTTGTGCTGCCTGATGATCCTCAGAATATATACGATATGTTCAGAGAATTAAAATCAACCTATGGTGAAGTGGTCAATGCTTACATTAACGAGCTTGCAGAACAGGTTGCAAATGCTATCGCAAAGAATAGTACATACGAAACTGTCACGCATACATTTATAATGTATAATCGTGACGACAGTTATCGGACGTGTTATTTAAGTTTTAAATATGACAAAGCAGAGAAAAAGTTTTTCTACAAAAAGTTCGGTTTGATATACTCAGATGAAGAAAAGGAGCGCATAAATAGGTTGGGACTAAAAAAATTGATCCTATAAAAAATAAGGGGATTTACAATTTATTCGATTTTCGATATTTGATACAATGATCTTGTGAGGAAAAAACTCACAAGATTTTTTTTTGGGGAGGTTATAAAAATGGGAACAGTATCTAGTTACTTCAACGCCCCTTGGGCTTATCAGAAGGACAGGGATAACCTGAAGGAATACGGAACCTGCGATCTCGATGAAATCGAACGTATTGAAGCGTTCAACGACAAGAACGTTGAGAAGAGAGCGGAAGAACTCGCAAACGAGAAGGCAGAGACACGATTCAATGAGATCAAGGACAAGTTCGAGCTTGATACCATCAGAAAGGTTGAGGAAGCCTATCTTATAAAGAAGGGCGAGAAGCCGTTTCTCAGCGCAGCCTCCTTCCACTGTGTCTCCGAGAGAAGTATCTCGTTCACGCCGAGACGATCGTCCTTGTAACCGAGGAAGCCTCCCACAAATCCTATGGTAGTCTTGTACTGCACGAGATTTGAGGTAAGCTCCAGCACGGCAAGCATACCGTCGTTTTTAAGAAGTGTCCTCAGGTCACCTACAGCCCTGTCGATGAAAGCGGCGTCATGCAGGCAGTTGGCGCATATGACGATGTCAAAGCTTCCAGCAGTAAATCCCTGTATTTCGGGGTGGACATCAAGATCGTAAATACTGTATCTCATACAGTCGTATCCGCCGAATTTATCCTTGCAGATCCCGAAGAAGAAGTCAGAAAGGTCGGTATAGTGGTATTCGATATCAACACCTTCAAGCGCGGACAGCTTTCTCAGCGTGTCATAGGTAGTTCCTCCGACACCTGCGCCTGCTTCAAGTATTCTTATTGTGCCCGTTTTTTTCGCCTTGGCATATCGGCACACGGCTTCCGCAAGGATATTGTTCATATACCTCGCCGAGATGCTGTTTTGGTACATATTCTCCATAAAGGCAGGGCTGCCGTCGGAGAACATCACTTCAAGTGCGTTTACCTTGTCGGTAAGAAGCTCACTTATGCGAAGTCCCGTACCGATGAAGAACTCTTTGTAATTCCTCATATCGCTGCGGCTGTCAAGAGCGTATACCGGTGCAAGGATATCCTCGGGAGCAGTATATCTGCATTTTTTCGCGCTTCTTACATTTCCTGCGGCATCGGTATACATATAGCCTTTCCGCAGCATGACCGATATCCACTGTTCTATGAGCTTCCGGTACTTCTCGGCTATATGTCCCTCCCCGATCAGCTTATCCGCAGATACATCGGTACCTTCGCACGAGAGCACGCCGAGACATGCAAATTCATTTGCAATAAGCGCTGCTGCTGTATCCTCATACAGCTTCATCACCTCTGTGAACCGCGCAGCATCGAAGTTCACGGGGATCGCTTCTGCCGCCTGCGATGCCGCTTCTGCCGCACTGCCATACAGCTTGTCGGAGACGGTGATCTCGCCTGACATTTCGGGGACGGCATATGCAAGGAGATGTGATGTTCCGTTTCCCGAATTTACAACTCTCACAGCTGCCTTTGCCACTTTTTCGCTCGCAGTTATAACGGACTCTATCTCGCCAAGCTCTATCCGGTATCCGTGCAGCTTTATCTGCTGGTCGCGGCGTCCGAGAAATACGATGTAACCGTCGTCCGTGAACACACCGTAGTCACCCGTTCGATACAGCTTACCGAGCTTGTCGTGAATAAAAAACTGCTCCTTAGTCTTTTCGGGAGCGCCTGCATACTCTACAGCAACGCCCATTCCGCCAATGCATATCTCTCCTTCGACTCCTATGGGGCATATCTCATCGTCGTACCCGAGTATCCACATAGTCTGATTGGACAGCGGATAGCCGTAGGGAATGCTTTTCCACTCGGGGCGCACTTCCTTAACGGGGTAGTATATCGACCATACTGAGCCTTCTGTAGCTCCTCCGAGACTTATCATATCAGCATTTGGGAGCATTTCGGTTATTTTTTCCTTCATATCGAGCGGTATCCAGTCGCCGCTTAGGAGTATCGTTCTGAGGGAGCATCTCTTATCTGCCCTGCCGAGGAATATGCCCATTATCGCTGGCACTGTGTTCCATATCGTAGCCTTGTACCTTATGACTTCCTCTGGCATTTTCTGCATATCACCGCAAAGCAGGAGCGTACCGCCGGTCGAGAAGCACCCGAAAAGATCATAGACAGAAAGATCAAAGCAGAAAGAGGATATACCGGCAAGGACGTCTTTATCGCTCACAGAGAAACGACGGTTTATATCGTATACCGTATTACACGCACCGCGCTGAGTAATGACAACTCCCTTCGGCTTCCCTGTACTTCCCGAGGTGAAGATGATATAAGCTTCGTCCTCAAAGCTGCCTGCGATCTCAAAAGGGGCATACGGGTATTCTTCGAGCGATGTGTTCCCGTCAATAAAAAGGCAGCTTTCACCTGCTTCAAGGACGTACTTTTTCCTTTCCGAAGGCCACTTCGGTTCAACAGGGATATAGCATCCGCCTGTTTTGAGCACACCCAGTATCGCAGCTACTGTATCAATAGTCCTTGAAGCCTCGACAGCGACTCTCCTTCCGCAGCCGACCGAATCAGCTATATAAGCTGCGTATCTGTCCGACAGACGGTCAAGTTCAGAGAATGTGACGCTCTCGCCTCCGCATATCACCGCATTCTTTTCAGGGAGCCTTGCGGCAGTCTCCTTGAAAGCCTGCTGTATGGTCTTTTCTGTGAGCGGTATTGCGGTCTCGTTATACCTTATCTGCTTTTCGCAGTAAGCGGAAGTATCATCGTCGAGCAGAAGGCGGCTCATATATTCCGCGATGCCTTTCACGGCGCTCTCTATGGCAACGCCCTCGGGGTGGTCTATGCAAATGTGAAGCTCCCCGCCGCTTTCCGACACCTGACAATCCGTTATTACCTGCGGAGTCTGAGTTATCCGATAAACATTCTTTCCGAGGACGTTCCTGCCTATACAGCTTTCGGCACCGCCTATCGACGAGGTAAAGGCATACGGAAAAAGAGCTGTGCTGTTCTTTTCGAGCTTTTCGGCGATGTATTTTATCACGCTGATCCCACCGAACCCAAGATGCTCGGAATGCTCAGCTATCGTTCGCTGAACAGCCTTTGCAGCCGCATAGATATCGCTGTACCTTTCAAAGTCGATGTCGATGATCATCAGCTCAGTAAAGTCGCCGACATTTCCGCTGTATATCTCTCCGCAGACATTTCTCAGCGCAGTGGTCATATTCACGGCGGTATGCGGTACATTCTGCCACCTTGACAGTGCCCTTGCATAGCAAACAAGCAGAAATACCGAGGGAACTATGTGCCTGTCGTACAGCTTCTCCTTTACACCTTCCCACTCGGCTGCGGGTACGGATAACTCAGTGCTTACGAAACGATGCCCGGAGGCAGTCCCGATGCTGCTGTGGAGAGGGATATCGCAAGGCTGCGGTATCCCGTTCTGTGAGAAGTAGTTCTCCCAGTACTTTCTGTCTTCCTCGCAACGTTCCTCTTTGAATGCCGCGCGTCTTTCCGCGTAATCTATGAAGCTTTTTCCTCTGTGTTCCGGAACATATGATGGGTCATCCATACACTTTTCAAGCTCGCTGAAAACGATTTCAAAGGACGATCTGTCCATTATCATAAGGTCGGCTTCAAAAGCATAAACATATGTATCCTTAGCCGTGCAGAAGGCATGAAGGCTGAACATAGGATATGTCCCCAGCTCATGTATCCTGTGAGAATAAGACGCTCTGTATCCCTCTATATGCGCTGTTTTTTCGACATCATCAAGCATTGACAGATCGTCGCATACGATCCTGTAGCGCGGAGGGTCGTTTATCACCTCCTGCGTTCCGTTCCTGTGAACGGTCAATCTGAGAGCTGTATGGCTTCTGATGACCTTGTTGAAGGCTTCCTCGACCGCTTCCGGTCCGGCACTGCCCTCGTATTCGAGATAGCAATGTGTGGAATTGCCTCCGAGATACATATCCTTGTCTCTGCCCACGAGGTACGCAAGCTGAATGTCTGTTATCGTATGTCCTTTTTCCATTATTATCCTCCGAAATTATATAAGCACTGTTTAAGATCGTTTTTGCCTTGCGCTGCGGATCGTTTTGGTCAAAAATCCGCAAAGCTCATCGAGAGAGTGCTCAATGTAGAAGTGATCGCCGCAAAACTGCCGGTATATCACCTGCGAAGAAGTGTATCCTTCCCATTTTCTCATATTATCCAGCGTTTCACTCGGGTCGCTGTCGCCGCAAAGCGCCGCTATAGGGCAAGGGAGACATTTCCCTCCGCAGACATAGCTTTCAACGACGGTAAAATCCGCTCTGAGAATATTAAGATAGACAGACTTGAATTCGGGATATTTCAGTATCTCACTGTCCTTGTCGATGCCGCCGAAAAAAGCCACTCTCTCAAGGAATGCGTCATCGTCAAGCTCAAGAGATGGTGGCTGGGTCACCTGTTCCTCTATCGCAGTCGAGGAAATGAAGCAGACATCGGGACACAGACCCTTCTCCGTAAGCTGACACGAAAGCTCATAGCCGATTATCCCGCCCATACTGTGACCGAACACCGAAAAATTTCCGCTTTTCAGATACGGCGACAGCTCATCCGCTATTGCTGCGGCAAGCTCCCTGCAACTGTGCAGCGGCTTTTCTGCCATTCTGCTCTCTCTGCCGGGAAGCTGTGCGGCTATTACGTCAATACCTCCGTACATAGCCTTTTGAAGTCCGTTGAAGTACGATGCGCCTCCGCCGGCATACGGCAGGCAAATCAGCTTATATCCTTCTTGGGAAACAGTTTTTTTATCAAAGTAATGATCGTTTTTCATATTATTCTCCGTCTGCTCACTGTTCACAGTATTCTTTGAGAAGCCGCTTGATATCGGGCTTTCCGTTGTTTGTATACGGAATCCCGTTTACGCGGACATATCTGTTGGGGAGCATATAATCCGGTAAGGTCACCGACAGATACGAGCGAAGCACAGTCTCCCCAATGGCTTCCGACGAGCTGTAGAACAGACAGATAGTCCTGTTATTATCGCCGTATGCGGCAACAGCAGCATCTGTTATATCACGGAAGCCAAGAGCACATTTCTTTATTCCGTCCAGCTCTATCCGCTTGCCATACCTTTTTATCTGGGAGTCCGTCCTGCCCTTGAAAACGATGTAGCCGTTCCCGGAGTAATACCCTGTGTCTCCCGTATTGTAAAGCGTGCTGCCGTCCTCTGCGGTAATAAACCTGTCGTGATCCCTTCCGCCGATATATCCCTTAGCTGTTCCGACTCCGCATACATACATAACTCCGACCTGTTCTGTCGGAAGAAGCTCATTATTATCACCGAGTATGTAGTACTCCGTATCGGGGAACGGCACGCCGTATGGAATAAGTCCGCTTGCGGCATCTTCTCTGGTAACCTGATGATATATATTCCACAGTGTCGTTTCTGTAGGTCCTCCCGAATTGAACACGCGGCAGCCGGGATTAATTGTGAGTATCCTCTCCGCATGGGAAGGCTTGAAGTAATCACCGCCGTGAATTATCACTTTTAGCTGCTTTATGGAAGCCTCGGCTTCCTCCGGCATTGTTTCGATGTATAGCTCAAGGAATGAGGGAACGGAGTTCCATATCGTGACACCAGCGCGCTCGATGATGATGCTCCATATGAAGGGATCCTTCCAGTGACTATGCTCGATCACTGCGACAGCACCGCCGCAGAGAAACATACCAAAAATATCGTACAATGACATATCATGACAATGGTTAGTTAGCGATAACACGCAATCAGAATAATCGGCTCCGAAGAGCCTGTTGGTGTATAGCAGACAGCTTATAAGTCCGCGCTGATTGATCTCTACTCCCTTCGGAAATCCTGTCGAGCCTGATGTGTGTATGATACAGAACGGATCGTCCAATCCGACAGATCTGAAATCGAAATCTCTTCCGCCGTTAAAATCAATATCGTCCATGCAAACAACATCATATCCGCTGTCTCGCAGAAGCTCGCGCCATCTCTTGTCTGCCATTATACACGCAGGAGACATATTTTTAAGACAGTACATAACACTGTCCTTTGAAAAATCGCTGTCGAGGGGAGCGTATACGCAGCCTGCAAGGGCAATACCGAGAGCTGATACAATAAGCTCACTCCCTTTTCCCATAAGCACGGCTACTCTTGAGCCCTGCTTATAACGAATGGAGATATGATACGAGACTGCTCTTGCCTTATCAAAAAACTCCTTGTAGGTATAGTCGCGCTTTTCACCGTGTACAGCGATATTAGAGCTGTATTTCACGATGTTTTCACTGATATAATGATGATATGGGAGGATGCTTTCGCTGCTTGATACACCGTTGATCTTTTCGATGATCTCCTTATCCCTTGCGGTAAACCCGGGCGATAAGGAAATATTCCATTTTGATAATTTATCCGAAAGCTTCATTTGAATGCTCCTTTTATTTTTATTTGTTAGAAAGCTCTAACAACAATTATATACAATTACACTCATCTTGTCAACAAGTTTAAATGTTAAAGTATCTAATTATGTGCTCTTTTCCTACTGCACTATATATATGTACACCTTCATTATAAGTCTTTTCGATCAGCAGAAGAAGCTCTGCTCTGTTTTGGCATTGCTACGTTTTACGCGGAGGATATAATTACAGATCGTCCCACGCGGCACACAAAAAGCCGCACATATTATGTATATGTTCGGCTCATATAAAAAACAGCTACTAAGAGTTATAGAGTATTGAGGTGATTTCAAGTCTAATTCCGACAGCACCAGAACTCACCCACAGCTTATATATCGCTTTAATGTTTCTTAGCTAAATAATCTATTCGCCATATTGTGTTTATAGTATTTTGCTTTTTTTATATAAGGTTTAGTATTCCTATAAGCCCGAACATAGAAAGCCCAAAGCTCGGCATGATGATTCCGGGCAGATCCTGAAATCTAACAGGGTCAATTTTTCGACAAGTCGTTCCAAATATCAGAAATACGATTGGATTCAGCAGTATGCATATCTTCGGTACATCAAGAGCTCCATTGATAATAGCAATTATCACAAGTACTGTCGGTACTAAAAGTGTTGCATAGCCTAAAAGAAATGTCGGCATGATCTGCTTGTATATTTTTTCGAGAATATCGTCGGCAACTTGAAGATTTCCATGTATCATTGAACCTTTGTAGATAAGTGCCTGAACACATAGAAATGAGTGAATGAAAATACCTGCCATTGCACCGAAATATCCGAAACCGATTGTCAAATAGCCAAGCAGAGAGTGTGTTTCAGCGATTTGCATACCGATAGAATAAAAGCCGAGTCCCACCATTGCATCGCCTATCATTGCAAGTGCAATGGACAGACCGAATCTCCAGTCAGCCATTTTGAGCCAGTTGCTGTCAATATTCTTAGAAGTTCCGAGCTTTTCATTTCCTTTGCCTTTTAAATCAAAGAGAATATCTCCTATGCAGCAAAGCAGTCCTCCGATTAATCCTAATATTGAGAATACTAAATACATATCCCTATCCTTTCGCGCTTATCCATTTTTTCTTGCAACACAATGCAGACGGCAGAATCCACGCTTTTCAAAGGATTCCATGTGCAATCCTGCATTTTTGCAGAGCTCTTGCACCTCATTCCTGTTGTACATATGAACATCGCCTTTACCTTTCAGATTTATCAGCGGTATCTCAATTTTATTGCAGAACCAACGTCCGAAAGAGGTACCCATAGTCACATCGCGCAGTACAAGTCTGCCGTTCGGACGGAGGACACGATACACGCTGCTGAAGAAATCCTGCGGATTTGGATAGTGATGAAAGCTCTCGCAGCATATAACCACATCAAAGGAATTCTCTGCAAATGGCAGATTCTCGCAGTCTCCGACCACAAGCTCCACGCCCTTCATATTTTTCTTTTTTGCGACTTCGATCATTTTCGGTGTCAGGTCAATTCCTGTATAATGCTTGTCGGGATACTTATTATGAAGCAGCGTCAGCATAGGACCTGTTCCACAGCCGCAGTCCAGCAGGTCGTTAAACGGCTCTTTTTCGAGCTCCGCGAGTACATCCGGATAATCCTTCTTGCACATATTGTACACGCCTGCATTGTCCGATTCATAGATCTCGGCAGCCTTTGTAAACTCTTTCATAGATAGTTCTTTGTATTCTTTGCTTGTCATATTTTTCTCCTTTCTATCCAAGCGCAACATCCAATATCATCATCAGCGTAAAGCCGATAGAAAACAGGACAACGCCGATGTTGGAATGTTCGCCCTCCGACATTTCTGGTATCAGTTCTTCCACTACGACATATATCATTGCACCGGCGGCGAAGCTCAACAGATACGGCATGACTGGAAGCAATCGTCTTGCAAACAGTATCGTGAGAAGTGCACCGACCGGTTCGACTGTTCCAGACAATACACCGCCTGCAAATGCCCTGCCTTTGCTTTTTCCCTCTACATGAAGCGGCATAGATATGATTGCTCCTTCGGGAAAATTCTGTATAGCTATGCCGAGAGCCAGTGCCAGTGCGCCACCTGCTGTCATATCTGCCGAACCCGTCAGAAATCCTGCGTATACGATTCCTACAGCCATTCCTTCGGGAATATTATGCAGTGTGACCGCAAGCACCATCATTGTTGTCCGAGCCAGCTTTGAGGGCAGTCCCTCGGCTTTCTCAGAGTTCATGTGCAAATGCGGTATCAGGCTGTCAAGCAGCAAAAGGAACAGGATACCACACCAAAAGCCAATCACCGCAGGCAGAAATGCAAGTTTTCCCATATTCTCTGACATATCCATCGCAGGAATGATAAGGCTCCATATTGAGGCTGCTGTCATCACGCCTGCGGCAAAGCCTGTCAAAGCTCGCTGAACGCCTCGTTTCAGGTCATGCTTCATGAAAAAAACACAGCCAGCACCAAGTGATGTGCCGAGAAAAGGTATCAGCAGACCACTAATGACTTCTTTTGGCATGATACACCCCCTTTGGTTTCCTTACATAAAAATTCAATGCCATATAAATAGGTGAAGTACTTCATAATCTATTCCCGAAAACAGCAACGCCATAATTGTTGTATACCCACAGCCGATAAGAAAGCCTTTGAAATGGTAAAAGTAGTCTTTGTATCCTTTGCAGCCCTCTGTTCCTCTTAATACGATCCATTTCGGCGTTATCGTGCATACGATAAGCCAGTCCATAACCAGCAGATCAACCACATTCCATGTCATAGCAATGATGAAGATATACTTCAATACCTGCAAAAACGAAGCCTGCTCGCTGTGAAATCTAAGTAATCCAAATGCAAGGAGCACACCGAAAATGACCAGCCCGCCAATTGCGCCGAATCGTTTTGCGGCTTTTTCCTGTGCTTTTGTCAGTTCCTCAATAGTCGCCGCAGCCTGAATGTCTTTCGGATAGTCGTGCAGCATAGAAAACGGATAGAATTTCAGTATCAAAAATACATAAACACTCCACATGACTGACCATATCAGACCGAATATAAGCGCCTGAAGCATTATACTCACTTCTTTCCTATCAACAGTGACGAGCCGCTCAATCCGAGTACTTTTGCTTCTCCCTTAGTCATGAACATGCCGTCTGTCGTATCGATAAGCTCAACAACTTCATAGCCATCATTATATAGTTCATTGATAAACTGCTGCATATCGCCGTAACGAGCCTTTGACATAATGTCATGAATAGCGAAAGTTCCACCTTTTTTCAGCACACGCAGCGTTTCACGGAGAAGCTCCTGCTTATCCGCACCTGTTATGTTATGGTAGACATAATTACTTGTAACTGCGTCAAAGTATTCATCGGGATAGTCCAGCTTGCAGGCGTCTCCTTTATGAAATTCTGTATTCTGAACGCCTTCTTCATTGGAATTGTTTTCACAAAGCTGCTGACTGAACGAAGCATATTCCATTCCCCAGCGGTCAATTCCTATCATTCTGCCCTGAGGATTTCGCTTTGCACAAGCAATAGTCAGCGCACCGCTTCCACAGCCGACGTCAAGCCCGATACCGCCTTCAGGCAGTGTAACATATTTGGCAGTACCCTCGACGATATCTTTTGAAAGCTGCCTCTTGCCATCATAAGAAAACTTGTCGTGTGCGTAAATGCTCCACGCTGTCATTGCACCGCAGACAAGTGCGCCTGCACCAACTGTTCCAACAACCGCCTTTTTTAGCTTCGGATCCATATTCACACACATCAGTGCTGCTGTTCCGACACCGAGAACCGCCGTTCCTGCGGTCAATGCCGTAATCATTCCGTTGGGTACCCAGTTCTTATAATTTGCACTCATGATGATTCTCCTTTACTTTTTGCTGAAAAAGCCTTTCTTCTCATACGGTTCGCAAGTTACACTCATTACAGTATAACCCGAACCGTCCAGTGCGGCGGTTACTGTTTCTGAAGTCAGTTCATTTTCGCTGATAATGACTGTTTCTCCTTTTTTATGAGAAGAAGATACTTTCTTTACGGGCATCTTGTTCCGAATGGCATCGTTGATATGGGATTCGCACATTCCGCACATCATGCCGTCAATTTTTACTGTTATCTTATACATAGCTTTTCAGTCCTTTCGTTTTTACATTTTACGAGGCAGTACCTTTCTATTATTGATCGAATTTGAACAGTTTTTTCGTGATATTGTAATTCACCACAGCAACCGCTATTCCAATGATAATGACAACAGGCAATGCCCATGCAGGGCTGCAGTTCATAAGAGTGTCCGCATATCCGGCAGGCATTTCCTCAACAGCACACTCATAGGTGTAATCACGGTTGAACCATATCTGTCCGTAGTATCCAAATGTTGAAAACGACATGATTACAGAAGCTATCAAATCGCCCGTTGAGTTATACTTAAACGCCAAGCGGACGATTTCGGCAAGCACTGCGATGATGATAACCGGCAAGCAATGCCACAGATTTGCATCCTGCATCGCAAAGAAAGCAACAAGCATTCCGAGCGACAGACAGCAGGCAACTCCAAACGCTCTGATCTTATCAAAGGCTTTTGCTGCAACGCTTGTTACAATCAATCCGGCTGTGATCTGATAGCATACAAAGAAAAACGGATGTATCGAACCCAACACGCAGACTATCACTGACATAACAACGTACAGTACTACATAAATCAGAATCCACAAAGCGTTTTTCGCATTCCATTTGTTTTCTGTTATCATACTCTTTTCTCCTTTTTGAAATAGTATTGAATTAGCCTCATCACTTCATCAAAGGCAGGTTTGCAGCCGGGAATGAAATATTGCAGTGCATAGCAGTGATGCATCCCTTTTCCGACATGAATGACACATTTCGCACCTGCTTTTCGGTAACTCTCCGCATAACTCGGAGCAAAGGCGTACAGTGTTTCAGCGCTGCCGTAATAGAAATGCGTCAAGGGAGCGTTGCGAAAATCTCCGTGCGCCGTTGCAAGGTATATTTCAGGAATATCTCTGCCGTGACACATTATATCATGGGCGGTATACATATACTCAGCGGGTATCATTATATCCCTTTTATCAAGCGCTTTTATTGCTGCTTTCTCCGCTTCTGTAACGGGAACGCTTCCGGGCGAAACAGGTATCAGCATCCCAGGCATTGGAATACTATTGCCGCTGTCATTAAGCTCATTGATATATGTGATAAGATCAAGTATCAGCGCACCACCAGACGAAAATCCAAGAAATACGATATTTTCAGGCTTGTAGAATGTGAGCATTTTCGCATAGCACTCATATATCATCTGCACATTTTCAAGCATATCGTGTTCGTGACATAGCGGATAATACGGGAACCACACATCAGAATTTGTGTTTTTTGCAATTTTTCTTGAAAGCCCCACATCTCCATTATCAGAGCCGAGTATCATTCCTCCGCCGAACACGAACAGTACAGCATTCTTCCGCCGTTTCTTTTCCATATCAATTTCAAGGCAGTGATACTGCCCATGTATCAGATGATCAGTGTAATGTGCCTTGCTGTCATTCGGCATAACAAAATGACGATTCTTCGCATTCATTTTTGCTGCTTTTGCAAGAACTTCTTCCTTTGTGCCAATAAGGCTGTTCTTTATCTTTGCCGCTTTCACAACTGCCTTTGTCAGTTGATATAACGGATTGTTCAGCGCATCAGGCGCTCTAAATACCTTATCCTGTTTATCGAATTTCATATAATAGCCCCCTAACGTGACAAATTGATCAACTTGTCATGGCAGTAATCGCCGTCAACCCTGTCGGAATACCGAATGAATTTTGCACTCCTGTGCAGCACACACATACAAAGGTCATTATTGCAGAACGCCTTGCAGAATTTCCGGATATGATAATGCTCGAACAGCGTGACATACGCGCAGGTGTGTATTTTATATTCCAGCTCACGGTCATTATAATGATAGGATTCATAGAGAACCGAGCCGTCCTGATCTCGTGTCTTCTTATCCTTGTCCAGCCAGTTGCCGCAAAGGCTGTATCCTTTCCCGAAGAAGTCGGCAAGCTTTATAATTCCCTCAACCATACGCAATTTATCCGCCATTATATACGTTTCCCATGCTTCTATCGCTTCGTCTATTGAATAGCCGAGCTTCAGCATTATCTGGGCAAATGTAATGCCAATGTAAACCTTATCCGTACCAATGGAAGGATAGGTTTTGCGATATTTTTGATACATCTCGGAGTTCAGGTGCTCATTGTATCGCTTGTAGAAAACGTTCTCAAGCTTCTTATAATCGCTTCTGCCAAACTTTTTCATTGCCTTAGAGAACATTTTGGCGTATTTCTTTGCTTTATCCTTCATCTCTTCTCCCTCTGCGCGCTACACTTTAATACCTGTTCTTCAATACTTAAGCATAAGCTATACAAGTTTAGTCACCAATTAAATGTCGCCCAGCGGTCGTTCATTTTGGGTAGCAACAGCGCAAAGAGTTTTGCTCGAATGCTATATTTTTTCATTTCCTCATTGAAGCTGTGCTCTTCCACAAGTCGAAAGCCCGCTGTCAGGTCAGCGATCTCCTGACCCGAATCAGTACCTGACAGGAAATGTGCATTGGTATTTTTTACCGTATCATGGTGCTTTTCATTCTTTTGCATCGCCTTGCAATTCTGTTCTGCTATAAGAATACCTCCGTCAGGGAAATTATTCTTCAGTACTTCCAGAAAAGTTTTAATCTGATCGAGCGTGAGGTACATAAATAAGCCCTCAGCGATAAACACGGGCTTTGATTTCCTGTTGGAAAGCGCTTCCTGTACCGTACTGCACCAATCGTCCACCAGCGCATTCCCTGCAAGCATTGTTACACGTTCCCGTTCAGAAAAAGCCTTTTTTCTTGCCGCGATCGCATCAGGTAAGTCAAGGTCAAACCATAGTATTCTTCCATTATCCATTCTTGAGAAACGATCATCAAATCCTGCGCCTACATTCACAATCACAGTATCCGGCGCATTCTGAATGATTTTTTTCAGTTGCCTGTCGAGCATGATAGTCCGAGCGATAACGCCCTCGTGCGACATGAACTTATCATACTGAGTGGTATCGATATTCAGCGCTTTAATGATCTCGACTGCCTTTTGATCTTTGATCCTTGCGTTCTTGCGCATAGTTTCATTCGCCTTGACAGCAAGCGGTATGAGAGCGGTAGTCTGTACGTCACCTAATTCTAATTCCATAGTTTAATAACCTCCCGTAATACAGTTAGCAGTTGCAAACTATAAATCATTATAGCATATACTAACAATAATTTCAAGGTGTTTATACATAAAAAGCCGTCCAATACTGAACGGTTTCTAACTAATATTTCTGTACGATTTTGTTAGAATGTGAATCAAAAGATGACTCATTAAAAAGGTGATTCATGGGTTCTTTATAATCATGGGCATCAACGAGCTGCTTGTAATCAAAAGCAATTAACAGCTGATTTGGCTATAACACTGATGTGCTGCTTTCTGATATCAACTCGGTAGATGGTGCTTTTTGTCATATGTGTCAATACTCGCAATCTGATTCAAAAGAATTTTGTGTTTAACAGTGAACATTGTTCACGTATCTTGACAAGCGGCTGATTCTGTGATATTCTATGTATGTGAACAGTGTTCATTTATGATGAAGGGAGGTTTTCGAGTGCCAAGAGATAAAACCGAAGCACATGAGAAGATCATCACAGCGGCAGTCAGGGAATTCATGGAACACGGCTTTGAAAATGCTTCAATGCGAAGAATAGCCGCCGAGGTCGGGCTGACAGTCGGTGCACTTTACAGGCATTTCCCAAACAAGGAGGAGATGTTTGCGGCGCTTGTGGAGCCGACGATAAGCGAGCTTATGGCGAAGTATCAGGAGTTCTGCGAGCAGGGCTACGAAGTCATGAAGTGCGGAGACGTGCAGCAGCTATGGAACGAGAGCGAAAGCGAGACCAAGTGGCTGATGAGCTTTATCTACGACCATTTCGAGGTGTTCAAGCTGCTTGTCTGCCGCTCGCAGGGGACGAGATTCGAGAGCTTCGTTCACGATATGGCACAGCTTGAGGAGCGCTCCACGCTTGATTATTTCGAACGCATGAAGCAGTATGATATGACCGTAAACGAGCTTTCAAAGCAGGAATTCCATATGCTGGTGACGGCGAATGTCTCGGCGCTGTTTGAGGCTGTGATACACGATTTCAGCCGCAAGGAAGCGATGCATTATGCGGAGACTTTGGACGCTTTCTTTTCGGCAGGCTGGAAAAGGATACTCGGCATTTAATGCCGAATTTCTTTTGATATAAGGTTAGTATATACTAATATATAAGGAGATGCTTTTATGAAAAAAAACAAGAAGCGCTCTGCAATCAGTTGGGTGATCGAATTTGCAGGGCAGAAGAAACCGAATTACATTTTCAGCGTTCTGCTGGCAATGTGCAAGGTCGTGTTCGGGCTTATGCCGTATCTTTATATGGCGGACATCGTGAAGAAGCTGCTCGAAATGCACGCAGGTACGCTGGATAAGGATATGTCGCTGCTGACCGCGAGCATCGTCAAAATGGCGGTGTTCTGGCTGTTGTGCCGTGTCTGCCATGCCGTTTCCACGACGCTTTCCCACGCGGCAACATTTGAAGTGCTCGCAAATATCCGCCGCCAGCTCACCGAAAAGCTGTCAAGGCTTCCGCTCGGCTCGGTGCTGTCACAGTCCAGTGGAACGTATAAGAACATAATATGTGAGCGAGTTGACTCTATCGAGACTACCCTCGCGCACATTATTCCCGAGGTGCTGTCCAACGCTTTTGTGCCCGTCGCACTTATCGCATATATGATGACCATAAACTGGAAGCTGACGCTCATATCCCTCGTATGCGTGCCCGTTGGAGCGGCATTTTTCATGCTGATGATGGTCGGCAGTCAGGAGAGCTACGAAAACACTGTTGTCAAAACGAAAAAGCTGAACGATACCGCTGTCGAGTATATCAACGGCATCGAGGTCATCAAGGCGTTCGGCAAGTCAAAGACGTCCTACGAAAAGTTCGTTATCGCGGCAAAAGAGGGCGCTGATTGCTTCATCGACTGGATGCGCCGCTGCAATCTATGGCAGAATATATCCCTGTTGATAATGCCGTATTTCCTGCTGGGATTGCTGCCGTTCGGTGCATTATTCTACCGAAACGGTTCAGTTTCTGGTCCTGATTTTCTAATGCTTATTATACTGTCTCTCGGCCTTGTTTCGCCGTTCATGACCATTGCATCTTATTGGGACGGCATAGCGAAAATGGGAACGATCATCGGCGAGGCTACGGAGATCCTTGAACGCGAGGAGCTTATACGTCCCGATACGCTGACCGAAAAGCCCAGCGGTACTGATATCGTTCTCAATGATGTACATTTCGGATATAAGGACGAGGAGATCCTGCACGGTATCAACTTGAATATCAAGCAGGGAACAGTCAATGCGCTCGTAGGTCCTTCGGGCTCGGGCAAGTCCACTATTGCAAAGCTGATAGCTTCATTCTGGGACGTTGACAGCGGAAGCATTTCATTTGGCGGAGTGGATATCCGCAAGATCCCGCTTACCGAGTACAACCGCAATATCGCCTATGTTTCGCAGGATAACTACCTGTTTGATGAAACGATAATGGACAATATCCGCATGGGCTCCCCGAATGCAAGCGACGAAGATGTGATGAACGCGGCAAAAGCCTGCGGCTGCCACGACTTCATCATGCAGCTCGAACACGGCTATCAGACCGTTGTCGGAGGTGCAGGCGGACACCTTTCGGGCGGCGAAAGACAGCGAATTTCCATTGCAAGAGCCATGCTTAAAAACGCTCCTGTCGTTATCCTGGACGAGGCGACAGCTTATACAGACCCTGAAAATGAGGCTCTTGTGCAGTCCTCCGTTGCAAAGCTCGTGCAGGGCAAAACTCTGCTCGTTATCGCGCACAGACTGTCCACGATCGCCTCTGCCGACCAGATAATACTGATAAACGACGGCAAGGTAGAAGCTGTTGGAACTCAGCGGGAACTTCTCGAAAGATCGCCGATGTATACTCAGATGTGGAACGCACACATGGCAGTAAAGGAGGGAGCATAATGTTTACGACACTCAAAAAATTCTTCGATTTCTGCAACGCCGAGGACAGGAAAAAGCTCTATCTTGCGATAGGTCTCGGCGTTATCAGGGCGATATTCGCGGCTCTTCGCATTTCGGCAATTGGTGTGATCGTTATGGGCATTCTTGACGAGAATATGACGAATAAAAACATCTGGATAGCTGTGGCGATACTTGCAACTTCGGTACTTGGACAATTGCTCATCAATCTTAAAACTACCATGCTGCAAACCGAAGCAGGCTATCATTCCTGCTCTAACAAGCGCATTGAGATTGCGGAGCACCTGCGCTACCTGCCTATGGGCTATTTCAATGACAACAGTCTCGGGCATATCACCAGCGTAACCACGAACACAATGGAGGCTCTTTCTGATATAGCAACAAGAGTTGTCATGCTGACAACTCAGGGAATTCTGACAACATTTGTAATTACGGCCTTCGTCTTTATATTTGACTGGCGTATCGGGCTGCTTCTGATCGTTGGTGTTGCAATCTATACGCTTATCAACGGAACAATGCAGAACGCAACACGGAAGGTCGCACCTGCTCAACAGAAAGCGAACAGAGAACTTGTAGCCGCGGTCATTGAGTTTATTCAGGGTATTGCCGAGGTAAAGAACTATAACCTTGTCAGCAAACGTGCTAAGAAGCTCGAAGCTGCGATCAAGGCGAAACAGAACGGCGACACGCACATGGAATTTGGTGTTATCCCGTTCATTACCTTGCAGGAGATCGTTACGAAGCTGACAGGCGTTTTGATGTGTGCCGCATCCGTGTTTTTTTACATCAATGGCAGTATGTCGCTTCTTTACTGCATAATGATGACGATAAGCTCGTTTATGATCTATGAGAGCCTGGATATCATGGCGGGATTCTCCGCATTGATACGAAGCGTTTCGATTTGTGTAGAGCAGGCGAGCGAGATACTCTCTATTCCCGAAATGGATATCGAGGGCGCAGATATTACGCCTGCAAGCCGTGATATCGAAATGAAAAACGTCACTTTCGCATACGAAAACAGAACTATCATCAATGGCGTTGACCTTAAAATCCCTGAACGCACTACAACTGCGATTGTCGGACCATCAGGCGGCGGCAAGACCACGCTGACCAGTCTCATGGCTCGTTTCTGGGATGTACAGGGCGGCGAAGTTCTCCTCGGCGGCAAAAATGTCAAGGACTACAGCTTTGACAGTCTGATGCGGAATTTCAGCTTTGTGTTCCAGCGGGTGTACCTGTTTGAGGACACGATCGCGAACAATATTCGCTTCGGCGAGCCTGACGCACCTATGGAAAAGGTCATCGAAGCTGCGAAAAAGGCTCGATGCCACGACTTTATAATGTCCCTGCCGGACGGCTATGATACGGTTATCGGCGAGGGTGGAGCAAGTCTCTCCGGCGGCGAAAAGCAGCGTATTTCCATTGCGCGAGCGATAATGAAGGATTCTCCCGTTATAATTCTTGACGAGGCTACTGCGAATGTTGACCCTGAAAATGAAGCAGAGCTGACAAAGGCAATCGAGGAACTTACAAAGGAAAAGACGATAATCATGATAGCGCACAGACTGAAAACGGTCGAACACGCTGATCAAATCATCGTTATTGATGGCGGAAAAATCGTGCAGCAGGGCAAACACAGTGAACTCATGCAGCATGAAGGCATCTATCGCACATTTGTAACGGACAGACAGAAGGCGGCAAGCTGGAAGCTATAAAAACCAATAAAGAATTGGGATAAGTATGGTATGATGTGCATATCACCATGAAATGAGATCACCGCCTACGAATAATGAGATCTTAAAAGCAGATAGAGATTCGGAAGATTATATTCTTTGGTAATACTGCATCCAACAAGACGAACTGTATTGTTTCAGATCATAGTCTTTTTATGAGTTGTACATTACTTTGGAATATTACTCTTGCAAATTCGTTAGTATATACAAATAATGTAATTCAAATTGACAAGATGGTTTCAAAATGATATAATAATATCTGTTAGAGAAATCTAACAATAAGATCATTATAAGCAGGCTCCTTTCAGAAGCAGGATAAGTGCGATATCCTGAATACAACGAGCCTGCACCGTCAATAATGTGAATACTCACATTAAATAAATCATAACAGGAGAATAATATGGACTATTTAGAAATTGAAAAGGTCGTTGGACGCGAAATTCTCGACTCCCGCGGAAATCCGACTGTTGAAGCTGAAATCACTCTCGCTGACGGCACTGTTGCAAGAGGTACTGCTCCGAGCGGTGCTTCTACCGGTGAATTCGAGGCTCTCGAGCTCCGTGACGGCGGCAAGCGCTATCTCGGAAAGGGAGTTACTAAGGCAGTTGAGAACATCAACACCGTCATCGCAGAGACTATCACGGGCATGGACGCCTCCGACATCTACGCTGTTGACGCGGCTATGATAAAGGCTGACGGCACAAAGGACAAGTCAAAGCTCGGCGCAAATGCTATCCTCGCGGTATCTATCGCTTGTGCGAGAGCGGCTGCGACATCGCTGGATATCCCGCTCTATCGCTTCCTCGGCGGCATTCAGGGCACAAAGCTCCCCGTGCCGATGATGAACATCCTCAACGGCGGAGCACACGCTGACAGCGCCGTTGACACACAGGAGTTTATGATAATGCCAGTGGGAGCGCCTTCGTTCAGCGAAGCTCTCCGCTGGTGTGCAGAGGTGTTCCACACACTGAAAAAACTCATCAAAGACATGGGCGATGTTACAGCTGTCGGCGATGAAGGCGGCTTTGCTCCTAACAAGCTCACATCTGATGAGGAAGCTATCGAGAAGATACTCGAGGCTGTCAAGGCTGCAGGATTTGAGCCCGGCAAGGACTTCATGATTGCTATGGACGCCGCTTCCTCTGAGTGGAAGAGCGAAAAAGGCAAGGGCTTCTACAAGCAGCCTAAGTCCGGCAAGGAGTTCACCTCCGACGAGCTTATCGCTCACTGGGAAGCTCTCGTGGACAAGTACCCCATAATCTCTATCGAGGACGGTCTCGATGAGGAGGACTGGGAAGGCTGGCAGAAGATGACTGCTAAAATCGGTCACAAGGTTCAGCTCGTCGGCGATGACCTCTTCGTTACAAATACAGAGCGCCTCGCAAAGGGAATCTCACTCGGTGCAGGAAATTCTATCCTCATCAAGCTCAATCAGATAGGCTCTGTATCTGAGACTCTCGAGGCTATCAAGATGGCTCACAAGGCTGGATATACCGCTATTTCGTCACACCGCTCGGGTGAGACTGCCGATACAACTATCGCAGACCTCGCAGTTGCGCTCAACACCTGCCAGATAAAGACAGGCGCTCCCTCACGCTCGGAGCGTGTTGCGAAGTACAACCAGCTTCTCCGCATTGAGGAGCAGCTCGGAGTTTCCGCCTGCTATCCGCAGATGGGCGCATTCAATATCAAAAAGCAGTTTTCATAATAATAGGTCTCCTACCCAAAAAACTCGCTTGCAGAATAGCTGCAAGCGAGTTTTCCTTATTAATGTGTTAGTAAAAGACTGTGATGTAAAATCAAATATTCATAGTAATAATAAATCAGTGTTTTATCATTAACTGAGAGTTGTTCCGAAACAAGATTCTCTGAATCGTTATTTTTATACTCGTATACTACAATATCACAAGAGAACATACAATTGCTATAGCTTTCGGCAATATTATATTGTCGAATAATACACTTTGTTTATGGAATGTTTGCCGAGAAATCTCTTGAAAAATAGGGCTAAGTATGGTATAATAGGTGTATCATCAGGAAATGAGGGCGAACCCTATGGATAATGAAATCATAAAATCTGAGAGCAATTCAGAGGATATATATACTTCCATACGTTCTTTTGTTATAACAGCGCAAAATAAAGTGTATGCCGCTGTCAATACTGCAATGGTAATTGCTTACTGGGAGATTGGCGAGCAGATATACAAGGCTTGCGGAGAAAATGACAGAGCTGAGTATGGCAATAATCTTTTGAAGTACCTATCTGACAAACTTACCGCCGAATTCGGAAAAGGCTTTACAGAGCGAAATCTGCGGGCAATGCGCCAGTTTTATAGCTGTTTCCCGAATCGGCACACACTGTGTGCCGAATTAAGCTGGTCGCATTATCGCATACTTATGAAGATTGCCGATAAGTCTGCCCGTGATTTTTATACAGAAGAATGTGCAAAATCAGCGTGGAGCGTCCGCCAGCTTGAAAGACAGATCAATACAATGTACTATCAGCGGCTGCTTGCAAGCAAGGACAAGTCCTCGGTGGCGGCGGAGATACAGACCAGCACGCCGAAGCCCGAATATGAAAAAGCTATCAAAGACCCCTATATCATGGAGTTTCTGCAGATAAAGCCCGATACTCATGTGTATGAGAGCGACATTGAACAAGCTCTGATAGACCACTTACAGCAGTTCCTTTTAGAGCTTGGACGTGGATTTTCCTTTGTATCACGGCAAAAGCGCTTTACACTTGACGGTCAGGACTTTTTCATTGACCTTGTTTTTTACAACTATATCCTCAAATGCTTTGTGTTGTTTGATTTGAAAACTGATAAGCTGACACATCAGGATTTGGGACAGATGCAGATGTATGTCAACTACTACACAAGAGAACTTATGAACGAAGGCGATAATCCGCCTATCGGCATTGTGCTGTGTGCAGAAAAGAACGATGCTGTCGTGAAATACACTCTGCCTGAAGGCAACAACCAGATATTCGCTTCAAAGTATTTTACCTATCTGCCGACTGAGGAAGAATTGAAACGTGAGCTGCGAATCGATGAGTTTCATAAACTTGAAGAAGAGTAACAATATGATATATCATTTGTGAATACTACCGGCACTAAACGTAAGAGTTGAACTCATGAGAACTTTTAAAGAATCAGTCCTCCGCAATAATTGATAAGTTGCGTATTACGGCTATATTTAGAGAAATTTAAGCCACTGACTTCCGACAATAAAAATAAGCAAGCAGCCAATTATAAAAACAGCTGCTTGCTTTTCTGTTTATCTGACTGCCTTATAGCAATGACGTTTCACTTCTCGTTTATCGGGCTCGCAAATCAGTTCACCATGCTCGCACAGCGGTTTCAGCAGGTAGTCCCGGCAAAATCCTGCACCGAGATTGAGATGCTGTGCTATCTCGGTTATCGTCCTGCGAGTGCGGCAGTAGCGGAGCACTTCTCGCTGATAGTCACGGACATTTGGCTTGTCACTGAAAGCGTAGACCGCAAGATACTCAAGCACCCATTCTTTCGGGTATATCAGGCGATTGCCTAAGTTATAGTGGCGCAGCATACCGCAGTTTTTCAGGTTCAATACAGTAGCTCTGCCGATTCCCAGCATCTTCATTACGTCCTTTGTACCGAGAGCGTCAGGGTAATTTGAATACAGCTTTCGGAGCTTTACGACCGTCCTGATCTGTGCCGAAGTTAGCTCCCAATCGGTGTAACTTATGTCTTTCATTATACTTCCTCATTCCTCAGATTTATTTTGTTGCTGAAGCGGAATTATACATATTTCGTTAACGGTGTACACAAAAACCGTTCACAATCGCATCTAACACTTTTCTAACACTTTTGAGACTTTTTTTCACGATTTTTGCTCAGATGTTGCTATCAGTCAAATACGTTAATATAGGCATTTGCGGAGCTTAGATTTTCACACTTGGCTAAACACAGCCATTTATCGCCTGATAGGCTGATACGTTCCGACATCAATTGGAATGTGCTGACACGTCCTGAAAAACGTCCGGCATGGCTCCAAAACCGCGTGCCGAGGGTTCAAGTCCTTCTGCCCCTGCCATATCGTCATGACTAAATGTATGACAATGCAGAAAAAGCCCGAAATATCGGGCTTTTTTGCTACCCGAATTTCAGAAAAGTTGTTGAAAAAATGAGGGATGACATTGGGGTGTTTTAAGGCTTTTTAGGGAGTTGAACCCCCACAAAGGTAGTTTTGGAGCTCTTCAAAGGTCGATATACCGGCTAATCTCAGATTTTTCAGCTAAAAATAGTACACAAAGTTTCGGACTCGGTTTTAGTGGTTTTCACGAAATGTGAAAACGCTGGAATCGAGTTCTTTTTTGTTTTCCCAAAAGCCAAGTGATAGAAACCCTATCAGCGATTTTGAGCCTTTTTCGACGGCATCGGCAGCAGGTCGAGAAACTCACCACCGATGACAGTAAAAGGCACTGTGAACGATTTGTGAGCCTCCTGTGGCAGATACATAGAAAGCAGATCACGCCTGCTGTCTATGGAATAATTCTTTCAGGAGGAAAAAATATGGACAAATACACTATGAGCGGTAAGCTGATGCATAAGGCTTCCGACCACAACACCAAACGCTGTGAGGTTGAGAAATGGGTATTCCTGCCTCACTCAGACTTTGAAAGGCTGAAAGCAAACCCATATCAGGAGCATGAAGCGATAACTGCTGCCAGAGACCTTATGTACGAAGACAAGAATGACAAGACTTGCATCTGAGGTATTATCAGGCAAAGAAGTGGCTGTGCTGTCCGATAAGGAAGCAAGCATAATGCAGCTGCTGGAGATAGGTTCTTCGGCAGGCGGCGCAAGAGCTAAAGCAATCGTCGCCTGGAACGAGAGAACCGGTGAAGTCAAGTCGGGACAGGTTGATGCAGGTAAAGGCTTTGATTACTGGCTCATAAAATTTGATGGAGTATCAGGCAACGGCGACCACAACCTAGCCGATAAAAAGCAGTATTCGCTTATTGAATACGCCTATTACCTTATGGCTATAGATCTCAGGATTGAAATGAACGAGTGCCGAATTTACGATAAAGACGGACTTCATCATTTCATGACTAAGCGATTTGACCGTGTAAACGGCGATAAGGTACATATGCAGACTCTGGCAGCACTCGGACATTTCGACTATAATACCCCGAATGTTTGCAGTTATGAATTATACGTTGATTACGCCAAACGGCTTGGAATAGGCAAAAGCGGCGTAGAGCAGATATTCAGGCGTATGGCGTTCGCAGTGCTTGGAGGCAACTGCGACGATCATGTCAAGAACTTTTCGTTCCTGATGAACCGAAAAGGGGAGTGGAAACTCTCTCCTGCATATGACCTGACCTTTGCGTATAACCCTGATAACAGATGGATCTCAAAGCATCAGATGTCCATAAGCGGCAAAACTTCGGGCATAACAGCCAATGACCTTATTGCCAGCGGCAAGTCTATGGGACTGACTTCGGAGTTTTGCCGTAAGGCTATATCCAAAACACAAGCCGTCGCCTCTGATTGGCTAAATTACGCTGAAAAGTGCGGAATCAGCGAGGAGCGTGCCATTGAAATCAAAAATGGTATTGATCTTTCAAAAGCGTAAACACACAGGTTCAGATATAAAGGGAAAACTATCTATTTGATATCTTTATTGATTATCATATAACAATAGGGGGTTAAAGTTTCCGCAATTTCTTTAGTGATATAATAAATCTCTTCCTTTGAAAACTTTTTAACTATTGCTTTGTTTTTATAAAATGCTTTTGCAAGACTGAGACGGTTAAAAAAAGTCGAGTTAGGCTCAAAATTTGCTGTTACTCCGTAGTTAATAATTGAGATGAAACCTCCCATGAAATAGGAACCTATAACGCAATAAAAGTAATATCCGCGCGAATTTATGTAGTATTCGTTAGCAGTTATTGCTCCTAAATTCTGTAACTTGAACTCATCTTTTACTCTGATAGTATAGTTGCTGTTGAGCATTTGATCAAATGTAAGTATTGTCCAACTATCATATCTGTCCTCTGCAAAGCGATATCCATCATCATCCCTACCACCAAGGCAATCATATTCAAGGTCGTTAATTACTAAATATGCTCTCCCAGCGATAGCTAACCAAACTTCATGTTCCTTCATAATAAACCTCCATTTTCGAGTTAATGGCTAAACTTCGATTATATCTTTGATAACTATCTCCCGTGCGCACATTCGGTAGTTGTTCATCAGACCTATCCATTCCTGTGGGTCGGTCTCCTTGACCTCATCGGTCAGCCCCTCGGCTCTTGCCATTCTCTGCGCGAGGTCTTCCTCCATTTCTGCGGCGATTTTGTCGATGTGCTGAAGGTAGGGGATAAGCTCCTTGCTTTTTTTCATCTCCCTGTAGGTCTTGGGAGCGTTGTATTTGAGGAACAGCTCCCTCATTCGACCGTACTGTCCGATATAGACTTCCTTATTGTTTTTCTCCATAATTGACACTCCTTTCGCGTGCGTTTTAGTTTTGGGTTGAGCAAGAAACAGGACTATCCACTTTTCGGAATTGACGCCTGAATATCTCACTAACAATATTTTATCACTTTAATGTGTGAATGTCAAGCGGCGCGCACAGCTTTGAAAAGACTCGTTATTAGGCTATATTACGATGAAATACGGTTGTAGTTAATAAAAAGGTTATAAAATAAATACGAAAAATTAACAAATTTAAGTTATCTCAAAAAACAAAACGAACCTATATTCTGAATTGATTGCGATTGAGAGCTTGCATTTTACAAGCTGATGTAGTATAATTAGGTTAATGATTTTTGGAGGTCGGCAATCTATGAGAATAAACAGAGGTATGCAGGAAAGAGTCATATCAGAGGAGCTCTCCTCACGGTTCAAGCAGTACCGTATACGCTATGGTATAACAGCTGCGGAGCTCGCGGATAAATCGACTGTCTCGGTCGGGACTATTACTCGTTTCGAGAACGGGAACGATATCGGTCTGCTCAATCTCATAAAGCTGCTCAAGGCTCTGGAACTCGAGAACCTGTTCGACCTTCTTATACCTGAGCCTCCGAATAGGGAGCCGAAGCGTAAAGGAGTAATTCCAATGCCGCGTGTAAATCGTCCCAAGAAGCCTAATGGCTCAGAGAAAGCCAATAAATAATTGTTGCATTCGTAACTATGGGAGATAAAAAGCAGATGATTAAAAAGATAACTACTGTTTTATTCACGGCAGCAGTATGCCTTTCATTTATTGACCATTCCGTTCCGGTGCGGTATAATTAACCTATAAACGCTTTGTTTGAGAGCGATACGATATGGCAGTCTACAGTGTTTTAAGATTTGAAAACTATTTTCAACCTCAAAATGATGAGGAATATACAATAATTGTATTTTTCAATAACATGATTATAAGAGATTTTCTTGGTATCTTACGTCGTATGGCAGACGGACAAGGATGTATGCTCTGTGATTCTGTGGGGTACAATCTTCCTGAAGAAGCTGATGAAGAAGATGATGTAAAGGACTGTATTGAAGTTTGGGAGGATTGTGGAGGTCATATACATAGCTGTTGTCTTAGCTACACGAAGTTCATTGAATTACTTGAAATTTCCGGCAAGATATGGTTGAATAATAATATGATAAAGAATAATTGCAGAGCCATTAACAAGTATGATGAAGAAACTATCAATTTGTTCTTGAATACGATAAGAAAACGGTATTTAGGCTGAGAGATCGCAGTTTGCAGTCCGTCTTCATTGGCAGGCAAAAAAGCCAATATATACGCATAATAGGCAGGAAATCAGTGATAGACCATAGGTCTTCCGGCTCTTGAGGCGGAGCTAAGCAAGATCAAGGGTATTGGTGGAAAACGACTTGAAGAGATAATGTCCATTATAGAGAAATTCTTAGATGTTGAGTAAGGGGTGGATATCATGAATTGTAAAAGAATAATAGCAGCACTGCTGTGTGCTGTGATGCCATTTGGAACAGTAATTCTTCCGAGTCAAGTGCCGATAAGCATTTCTGCGGAGGCGGCAACAGTAGTCGATAGTGGAACCTGCGGAAAGAATGTCACATGGCAGCTGGACAGTGACGGTGTTTTTACTGTCAGTGGTACAGGAGATATGTATGATCTCAGAGATAATACTTTTCCTATACCATGGAAGGAAGAAAAGGATCTGATAAAAAAGATAATTATCGGCGACGGGGTAACAAGAGTAGGCGAACAGAACTTCAGTTATTGCAGGAATCTTGTTTCTGTAAAATTCCCCAATACGCTAAAAAGCATAGGTGTTGGTTCTTTTGCCTTCTGCAGCGATCTTACTTCGGTCGTATTGCCGAATTCTTTAACGTCTATCGAAGGATCAGCTTTTAACGGCTGTGACAAACTGGCGGATGTAACGATACCCACATCAGTCACAACTGTAAAAGGCTGGGCATTCAATGGTACTCCATGGGAGGATGAGCAGATCGAAAAGTATAATTATTCTGTCGTAAACGGTACTCTTCTGGCTATAAAACGAGATATGGAAAAAGCAGTCATACCTGACGGAGTGGTATGTATAGCCAGTCAATCCTGTGAATACGGGGAAATGACAGAGCTTATAATTCCTGATACTGTAAAGACAATAGAGTTTAATGCCTTTATACACTGTGCCTCGCTGAAATCGGTAACTGTACCCGCATCAGTAGAGGTAATAAAGCAACAGGCTTTTTATCAGTGTGACTCACTTGAAGAGATATGTATACTTAATCCGGAATGTGATATATGTGAACACTGGGCTACGACTATTTCCAATAATGGCGAGGAGTTTTCAGGCGTTATCAAGGGATATAAAGGTTCCACTGCCGAGGATTACGCCAATAAATTCGACCGCACCTTTGTGCCGATCGATTCGGGGACGGGGCTTATCATAGATTACGGTGAAGGGATCGACCTTCCCGTTATCCCTCTCGGAGATGTGAACTTCGACGGGAATGTGAACGCCATAGACGCTTCCATGGTGCTTGCATATTATTCGGAGACATCAACGGGAAAAGAGGACATCTTCAGCCCTGAGCAGATCTCGGCTGCCAATATAGACGGGAACAGCAGGATAGATGCCGTTGATGCGTCGTACATTCTTGCGTACTATGCGTATGCTTCAACGACGGAAAATGACATAATCTCTTTAGAGGAATATATGAAATAAAGCAATTAAGAATCTATATGGTTTTGAAGACAGGAAAGTTAGAAATCACCTATGATTGGAGCTTGTTATGAAAGTTGAGGAATATAATTGTCTTACAGCGGATACTGCTTGTGTACCCAATTATACACCGAATCCCAGACATCGTTGCATTCAGGCATATTATGCTCTCAATAATGATGTGATCCTGATAGGCGTAGCTGATCCATGTTATATCTATTGGCTTTCGGTTACGAAGCTGGATGCTGATGCAATAAATCGTCAGATCGTTGACTGCGTTTTAAAAATGGAACCGACTCTTTTGGGGCATGAATCTGATGTCTTAGAGAAAACGGCATATACGTTTGAACAGCTCAGATCGTTCTATTCTGCGCCTGTGAAGCAGGCAGATGATATAATACTGCATTTGCAAGAAGCCAAAGAGCGCTGCAAAAGTATCGAAACAAATGGAAAGATTTTTCAACAGCTTCGACACTATCTGAAAGTATTGTCATACGAAGCTGCTTCTCCTGCAGCTTTTTATCGAAAGCATAAATCACAGATTACACGACTGGAAGCGATGAAGTATCTATACTGTTCTGACAAACCTGAGATCAGGGATTTGTATGAACAACTCGACAAATGCTGCGCAAATCTTTATAATGCTTATATGACTGAGGCACGAGGATGAATGAGTTTATATCCTACACATTATAAAAAACTCTAACGTTTTTCACTTGACAAATGAATTAGAATATGATACAATCCATTGAGAAAACAACTGCTTTCAATGAGCTTTGAAGGCAGTGAATATGAAAATCACCAAAAATAGCATAAAAATCAATGTCATCTATTCTGTAGACTACTGCCATTGTGATACAGGCACTTTCGAGTAATCGAAGGTGCCTGTTTTTTTGCATAAGGATCCGGCAGTTCAGCTTTGGCTCCTCCTGATTGACTTTTCCTCCCTGCTTATGGTATAATGATAACAGAATGCTGCAACAGAAGCGGCTTGAACAGCAGTCCGCTTTGACACAGCTTACTTGTTTGACATTCGGGTGACCCATGATATTCGGATAGCAATACAGCTTTTTCGTATATTTCGGAGCATTTGCCGTACTTCTGACCGATACGTTGCTCGGTCAGATAAAAAGGAGGCTGCCATGAAGCCAAGACAAAGATTATTTTCACATTCATTAAGGACCGAGATCACATTTACGATGCTTTGTGTGATCCTGGCTTCTCTTGTAGTCACTACGCTGCTCAGTGCAGTCTTTATCCGCACGATCGAGAGCCATAAATCAGACCGGCTGCTGCAAATGCTGTGTGCATCGGGACAGCGCAGCCTTGATTATTATTTCGACAGCGTCCAGAACTCGGTAACAAAGGTGACGACCTTTGCCGAGGAAGACCTTGACAGCGTAAACAGCGAGGAAGAGCTTGCTGCGCATATAGAGAGGATCCGGGAATACTTCTGTATGACGGCTTCCAAGACCAAGGGCGTCCTGACCTATTACTACCGCATAGATCCGTCGGTCTCGTCTGAGATAAAGGGCTTCTGGTATATAGACCTGAACGGGCAGGGCTTCGAGGAGCATGAAGTGACCGACATCACACAGTATGACGTGGAAGATACCTCAAAGCTGGTATGGTTCACCGTCCCGAAGCATGAGGGGAAGCCTATCTGGCTGCCGCCGTATATCACGGATAATCTCGATGTCCGCGTCATCTCCTACGACGCACCTGTTTACTGGAAGGGACAGTTTATCGGAGTTATCGGCATTGAGGTGGACTACTCTACAATGGCAGAGGAGATCAACAGTATCCGCCTCTACGACAACGGATTTGCATTTCTTTGCGATGCTGACGGTAATCTGTTCTATCATCCTCATATTGATGTGGCGGATCTGAGCTCGGGATCCGAATTTGAGTTCCCCTACCGTGAGGGTGACGAGAACAAAGTGATCCGGTATGCTTATCGCGGAGAGAAAAAAGAGGCAGTCTGGTGTACTTTGAGCAACGGTCTTCGCCTGAGCGTCACCGTGCCCGTTTCTGAAACGCAGGGCGAATGGAAGGGGCTTATCCTGAATATCTCGCTGGGAGCAGTCGTCGTGCTCATCGCGGCAAGTCTGTTCCTGATGTATTATACAAGGCGCATCACAAAACCGCTCGAGCAGCTTACCGCCGCAGCGGAACAGATAGAACGCGGAAACTACGATCTTGACCTTATCTATGACGAGGACAACGAGCTCGGCAGACTGACGAGGTCGTTCAAGGATCTGTCCGGTACAGTGAAAGCGAATATCACCGATCTGCACGGGCAGGTATTCCTCGACGCGCTGACAAAGGTGAAAAACAAGGGTGCCCTTTCAAACCGCCTCGACGAAATGCAGGAAGCTATCGACAGCGGAGCGCAGGAACAGGCATTTGCTATCGGTGTATTCGACTGCGATCAGCTGAAGCTGATAAATGACCGTTACGGGCATGATAAAGGTGACATTTACCTGAAAAAAGCCGCGCATATCATCTGTGAGGTGTTCAAGCACAGTCCTGTGTTCCGAATGGGCGGAGATGAATTTGCCGTGATCCTTGAAAATGAGGACTATATGGACCGTGACGCGCTTCTGGAACAGTTCGACAAGACTGCGGAGACGGTCAATGAAGCTGCCGCTGAACCGTGGGAAGAGGTACATATCTCCAAGGGCTTTGCTGTTTTCGCCCCGTCGGAGGACAGTGCCGTGACAGACGTGATGCAGCGTGCGGATCAGCTTATGTATGAGAACAAGCGTGAAAGGAAAAAGCAAAGGAAGCATTAAAGGAAATATGCTATGACCGCACCGGTCTCGCATTGATTATACCTAATAGATAAGCCTGTATTTAGCGAAAATGCTGAATACAGGCTTTTTGCTTATTCTTGCAGTTCAAACTGCGTATTTAACGTTAATACCGGATCACGGTTTGGCTGATAAGATGTACGAGCAATAGGTCACCTTTCTATTCGCTCACAAGAAAGAATTCGGTGAGTTCCCTTTCAGCCTTGTCGAGCTGCTCCTGTAGCCTAAGATTCCCTTTCGTTCTTCATAGTGCTGCTTGATCCATTCTGCAAGCTGCTCATTGACCTGCTGATTGTGGCTCGGCGTTCTCTTCAGCCATTTGTAATATGACGAGCGTGCAATATGTATTGCTGCACAGAGCTTCTGAATAGGATAGTTATCTGCTTCATTCATGAATTTGATGGCAAGGTATATATCTTCATTATGTACTCCGCTCAGTGATTGCCTCCTCTCAGCTCCCTGAGTTTTTTTAGCAACTTATTCTCCATTTCCATTTCTTTGAGTTTGGCCTGAAGTATCTTATTCTCCATGCGCAGCTTATCTGCTTCAGTAAGCTTATCTTCAGGCTTCGCCTTGCCCCTTCGATCATTAAGACCATCTACGCCTTTCTCTTCATACTTACGCATCCAGGAATATATCTGCTGATAGGATACTCCATACTTCTCCATAGTAAGCCTGTAATTCTTGCCATTCTCAATACAGAATGCTACTATTTCTATGCGTTCTTCCTTAGTGGTTTTTCTGCCTTTATTCATGGTAATTCTTCTTTCCGAGACTGTGTGCTCCTTAAAGTCTTTACCACTATTATACCATGAAATCCATCGTTGTAAAACGCTTTTTGACCTAATTCCATATTTAGAACATATTTCACTTTGACTTAATTTCAGAGAAAGGTATTCTTTCACAGCCTGAAGTTTAGTTTCAACTGAATATCTTCTTTTGGATTTTGTTCCCTTAACTGCATCTATTCCTTCAGTTTATGCCAACCTTACATATTCTCTTAAAGTTGCATGGTTTATTCCGTATTTAGGAGCTATTTGCTTACAGCCTCCATTTCCATTAAGAACATCTTGTACAGCTGCAATGCGTTCTTCATCTGTTAATTTCCTTCGTGACATAAAATACCCCCTTAGAGTTTTCACACTTTTTGTTTTTTCGTGTGTCTACTCTAAGGGGATTATATCACGTATACATACGGGAGGCATTTCGTTAGATCACATAGCGTTTTCGAGATATATAATCAAACTATCATATCCATGTTGTACATATAAGGATGAGGGCGTGTTGTTGAATGACTCAAAAAAAGAAATAGTATAACAAAACAGCCCCGAGGTTATTCGGGGCTTGCTTCGTATGTAGTGTTAATCAACGAGTATCTCCATGTTCTTCATGTGCGAGATGTCCTGACCCGTGAACGCGATTTGCATAAGGGCGTATGTAACGTCCTCTGCAATCTTCTCCTCTTCTTCCTTCGTGTGTTTAGGAATGTGACATATGACCGTGGCACCGCTATATCTTGTTTTCAGGACAGCGATAAGCTCGGTATCTGTCTCGGTCTCACTTATAACGTCATACTCTGAGCGCTCCCACAGTGAGGGGAGTTCCTTCTTCTTAGCCATATTAACAGCTCCTTTCGTTAAATTGTATGCGGCAGCGCTTGTACCGCTTGACCAGATTCGACTAATTTAATATAATATGTATAGGTGGCTCCCTGAAGGGAGCGCCCCCGAATTAAAAACAACTTTTAAGCCCCCTGAACTTCGGGGATAAGTATTCTAATGGTGACGTCCCCATACGAGCTGTGAGTTTATCAATTTCCTCAAATGAAAGATTTTCATTTTTATATGCAGCAAATTTCACCGC
Source organism: Anaerotruncus sp. MC2020 (assembly GCA_000701945.1). Taxonomy (GTDB): domain Bacteria; phylum Bacillota; class Clostridia; order Oscillospirales; family Ruminococcaceae; genus Ruminococcus; species Ruminococcus flavefaciens_B. Next base: position 860,804 of record KL370840.1, on the reverse strand, counting down.
ATAATCCAATACGCGATTGAATTCGCTGTTGCTGCACTCGGAGTATCTCGCAATATGTTTACAGTCCTTCTGCCCCTGCCAGAACGATAAAGCCTGTATTTCGAGGAAAACACCGAAATACAGGCTTTTCTCTTACATATCAAAAACAGTTTGAACTGCATTTTAGCAGTTCTGTGTGACTGTTTTACAGTCAAAAATCACACAAAATCACACGAAAATCACACGACATTTACGGTGGTACAATGCTTATGAAAGAATCCAGCTCCCTTTACGGGAGCTGATTCTATTTATGAATACTTCAAGAAAACACATGTTTCGTATGAATATGCTGATTATATCAATGGAGTTATTATATAATGAAACGAATAATAGTTGTCTCCTAAAAAAATAAACAAAAAATTATAAAATAATTGATTGACACAATAGCAAAAAAGTGTTATATTATATTTGAATGTACTGGATGGTAAAAGGAATGAAAATCAAAAACTGATAACGGCTTTAGCTACAGTAGCAATGCTTGCGAGCAATCAATTGTTTCAGGTGTTTAGTACGCTGCTGAAGTTGGTAGGGAGTTTCAAACTCTTCCTACTTATGGTGACGCTAACGTTGATTGAAAAGTAACGAAATCGGCTGCAACTGCAATTCTTCAGAACGTTGCCAACAAGGACAAGTTTGAATTCAAACCACAGGGAAAAATCAATGCAGATATTGTTGATCGTGGGGATGGTGTCACAGCTAGAGATGCTCTTGCAATTCAATATGTGATTTATTAGGGGGGGGACAATGAAGAAAAGTGCAATAGAAATTATTCTGGCATCTATTTTCTGTGTTCTGATTATTCTATTATTTCTTTCGAATAAGACAAAATATGAAAATGCACATAAATGGGACAATACTTATTTAAGTGTTACAAAAAACTATAATCAGAATCATATATGCCGAGTTGGAAATGACTTTTATTACACAATGCCTGACGGTGTTTATAGGTATGGAAACAAAGATGTTGTGCAGAAGATAAAAGAACCTATTATTTATGCTAATAACGATATTCTTTATGTGTATTCAAATGAATCAATAACTGCTTATGACATAGAATTAAAAAAGATTCAAGAGTATAAATCTGTTGGCAATCTAATAAATTTTTCGGTTGAAAATAATAAGATAATTACTTTTGATACGGGCAAAAAGCTCCATATTTATAATATGAGCAGTATGATTGAATATGATATTCCTACTGATTGTAGAATTCTGGACGACGGAAGTCTTTCTTTTAAAAAAATCGATGATATGTATATTATTGAAAGCATAATAGAGCATGATAATTCATACGGTGAATTTGTATTTGAAAACGGGAAGTGCATATTCAACTGCCGAAATATGTATGCACATTCAATTGCATTTTTTAATGAGGATTTTGTGATAATTACCCAGAAGACTTTCGCAGGCGCATATCTGGATAAGTATTCCTTCAGAGAATATGATAAGATTGAAGAACTAGACTTAACAGGGTACAAAGCGTCACTTGTTGACTTTTCATGGGATAATAATAAACTAATTGGAATCTTATCTAATTCCAGACATAATCCACATGATGATGAGTCGGAACGTAATAACTTAAAAAATCACATCTCTGATACATTGGCGTTTATTGATTCGAATTCTATGACAATAGAACAGGATTATGCAATGCGTAAACAGGAACGGATTCTATATGTCGATACTGACAAAGCTATTACGTTTTATGATGGCGAATACATTTCATATTCTGTTGATGACTGGAAAATAATAAAAAAAGAAAGTGCTGATGAAATACAGCCTGGTGGTCAGTATCTATTTGAAGACTATGGAGACTATATCTTTGTATTTCAAGGCAACTCTAGCAAGCCGATTAATATAATATCAACCACTTAGTATAGATAAGTATCAAAATAAAACAAAAAGGTAGAGTAGTTCGTTTGAGTCTATTCCAAGAATGTGTAAAGCATTGAAGTTATTGCTCACTTTGATACAATCATTACTGAACATTGAGCAAATAAACAGCTCCTGTCTTAACTGACAAGAGCTGTTTGGTTTTTACATAGAAAAGCACATTAATGTGTTTTTCGCTGTAGTTTATTTTGATACAATTTAACGGATACACGAAAATGCACCCAAGCTGGGTGCAAGTGTTACCAGCTTGGGTGCAAGGGCAAAAAAGAACGGCACTACGCCATTTCAGCGCAGTGCCGTTTGATGATATATGTTATTTTTTGAGGTTTTCACTATAAGAAAGTCCGGAACCATCCTTCCATTCGCGGTATTATAACATTTTTCAGAGGTGTTGTAAATGCTTTTGTAATGTGGTATAATGATAACATCAGATTTGATGAGTAGGTGTTGGTATGACGGATTGTCTGATAGTTGCAGCAGGTGGAGCGATAGGCGCTGTATGCCGATTCTTGATAGGTAAGCTCCCTATAGACAGCAGTGACGGATTTCCGATGAAAACGTTTATAGTGAATGTATTTGGCTGTTTCCTGATTGGTCTTGTGGCTGCACTCGCATTGAAACAGTTTTCAGCGTCTCCTAAGCTCGTGCTTTTCCTTAAAGTCGGCATCTGCGGAGGCTTTACAACGTTTTCGTCCTTTGCTCTTGAAACAAGCGGGCTGATGGAAAAAGGCTCATATATTACTGCTGCCTCGTATATCATTTTGAGTATCACAGTTGGAATATCAGCTTTGTTCGCAGCGCAGAACATAGTTGAAAAAGCGTTCTGAGTGCAGGTGAAAGAATTGAAAATATTAATAGATGCAGATGGCTGTCCCGTAGTTGACATAGCAGTTAGTACAGCAAAGCGATATGGACTTGAAAGTACAATAATATGCGATACAGCATATTCTATACAGCATGACGGTGCTTAAACAATAATCGTTGATAAAGGAGCGGACAGTGCAGATTTTCGGCTTGTCAATCTTGTAAGTTCAGGAGATATCGCCATTACTCAGGATAACGGACTTGCGGCTATGTGTCTTAGCAAGCGTGCAGTAGTTCTCAATCAGGACGGCAAGCAATACATCGAGGGAAATATATTGGACCTGCTCAGATTTCGTGCAGTATCTGCAAGAATACGCAGAAGTGGCGGACGAACAAAAGGAATGCCTAAACGTACTGCTCAGCAGGATAAGGACTTTGAAAAGGCTCTGATTAAGCTGATGGAGGCGGGTATATAAAGATATTGAATTACTATGGCTTTAATATTCAAGCTTGTTATGGAGAATTAACAAACATAAAGAAGAATACTGATGTTTTGCTTCCGATAATAGAAGAAAAAACATGGATGCAGCGTAACCAGAGACGAAGCCACAGCTATAACGCTGCGCTCCATATAAATGATTGACAATGGAGAAAAGCTATGAAACTGATCGCAATTCTTATGTTCGGACTCATTGAGATCACCAATGGGGTCCTAATTGGTTTTATGATATGGGGACAATTTGCTTGGAGTTTTAGTCAAGGAGTGTTTGGGCGTCTGGGTCTTCTTGTTCTCATGCTTTTTTACGGGCTGATCTGGCTCAGATTACTACAGATGATGATTGTACGCATACGAGATTATGTGAAGGAACACCGCAGAGCTTGACATTATGATCAACAAGAGGAGCGGCTTCACCTTGGAGGATATTATTTGTTTTTCTGTACTTGTGTTATAATATTCCTGAAATAAGGGCGGATACCGCTGAATAACGGAGGATTATATGAAATATGACCCTAATGCAATGAATTATGTTTTCAGCACTGAGCAGGAAATTACCGCGGAAGAGAAGTTGCAGCTTCGGCAGCAGCTGCTGGCAAACGCATTCAAGCCTATCGCCGGTGATAGATCATCGCTGATGAAGAGCATTACAGCCGCTGCTATTTTCACAGTCTTCCTTGTTGCAATCATTGCAGCAGCCTCGACAGGTCATGTCTGGATCGCTGCATTCATCTTCGGACTGATGTTCTTCATCGGGGGAGTGGTTATGCTGATTTCCGGTACGCAGGATACATACACTGCTGACAGGAACAACCTAAGACCGAAGCAGAATGCTTTGTTTGTCCTGCTGTTTGGTGTACTGATAATGTCAGCTCCGCTGCTCATCTATTACGTCAGCAGAAATGATTCCTCGCTGAGTACAGGAAATATTATCGTTTTATTGGTAGGAGGCTGCTTTGCTCTTGCGGGAGGCTTTTTCGTGATTTCTGAAATAGCGGGGCTGGTCAAGTCATCAAAGGGTTTCGGAGATGAAACTGAGGGCGAATGTATAGGCTATGTGCGCTGCTTCCACACCACTAATGAAAATCACCACACTACACTGGTGACATCTCCTGTATACGAATATTACTATGAAGGTCAGCGCCTTCAGGCGATCGGAAATGAGAACTACATCGGCACGCCGCCCATAGCAGTAGGCGAGCACAGGATCATTAACGTTGACCCGAAGGATCCCTATGCGATATTTGAGCAGAACGAGAACAGAAGAAAGGCTCCGACAATAATTGGCATTCTCTTTCCCTTGGTTTTCGTTATTGTGGGACTGGCGCTTATATGGTACGGCGCGACTCAGCACATAGAGCCTGCTAATTCGTCGGTTACTGATGGTAAATCTTCCATCACCGACAGCTATGTTCAGAACAAATTCGGACTTGGAGTGAATGATTGGTCTATAGCGGAATACACAGTAGTCAATGCAACTGAGGAAAGCGACGGCTCATGGCTTCTCGAGCTCTCCAACGGCACATACCGCACAGACTCCGATGGCAGCATCAAGAACAGCCATAATATCGGTTATCGGTTCTATGAGCTTACCGACAGCAGCGGCAAACCATTAGCTTCATTCGCTTGTGATAAGTGGAAATATGACGGCAGCAATGAATGTATTTCCTATGAATAGAAGAAGCTTTTCCTGATGATACAAACAAACCTACCCGAGTATGCACGTTCGGGTAGGTTTTTCATTGAATAATGACTTTTTGAGCGAATAATCGTATAATAGAAATATAGGAAGATTTCCATATCGGTATTTATTTAGTGGTTTTTACAGTGGAAGACAAAAAAATACTGTGAGGTATTTATAAATCATGCACCTATTTCCCTTTAACAGGGGTATTGTTTATTGCGAAGACCGTAAATGATCCGCAGAGTTTCAACAAAATCTACAAGAATATGTATGCTGACATTGATGCTCCGAAGCAGGAGCAACCCGTTCCCGAGGAAAAGAAGGAAGAACCCTTCACCATTCAGGGACAGCTCAAGAAGGCTCAGGATGAGATAAGCGCACTCGGCGACAAGGCGACTGTTGAGAATATGGCAAAGCCTCTTTCACAGATAATAACCTGCACTAAGATACAGATGCTTCAGAATAAGGGAACGTTCAACCACATTACCGAGGACCAGTTCAACAAGATAGATGAAGCAGGCACCTTTAAGGACCCGAGTTTCAAGGCAATGCTTGACCGTACAGAGCCAAGTGTTCTTGCATCGCAGGCAACAGCCGACAAAGGACAGAACCTTTTTGGTAACTACCAGAAAACCACTTCCACGGTAAAGACTGAGGAAAATGCCAAGAAAGAAACCGAGCGTACAACGGTTAAAAATACTGAACTGGGTGAGCGTAAGACTATAAAATAAGCACTGGCAGATCATCCGAAAAAGCTTGATCTGAATACACATATTATATGTCATCTATTCTGTAGACTATTGCCATATTGCCATGACTAAATAGATGACATGGTCAAAAAAGCCCGAAATATCGGGCTTTTTTGCTGCTTAAATCTCAGAAAAATTTCTTCGATTTTCATAGATGACATTGGGCTATTTTAGCCATATGTAAGGACTTGAACTCTCAAAAGAGCAGATTCAGTCCCTTCCAAAGGTCGAAATACAGGCAAATATTGATTTTGACAGTAAAAAATAGTATACAAAGTTTCGGACTCGGTTTTGGTGCTTTTCACGAATTGTGAAAACGCTGAATCGAGTCCTTTTTTGTTTCTATAAGAAAAGTGATAGAAAGCCTATCAGCGATTTGTGAGCCGTTTTCGACGGCAGCAGATGCAGAACGAGAAACGACACCACCGAGTGCATTTAAAGCCGCTGTGAGCGATTTGTGTGCCTGTCAGCCGATACATAGAGAGCAGATCACGCCTGCTGTCTATGAATGAAACTGTAACAGGAGGAAAAGTAAATGAACAAATTCTACATGAACGGTAAGCTGATACACAAGGCTTGGCTTGGAAAATCTACCATTGCTCCTACTCCGTATTGTAATACAGCCTGAGATGCTCTTACCGTATGTGTTATTCTATCCAAATATTCTCTTTTAAAATCCATTATTTTATTCCTCCCAAATCAGGATATTGCTTGCTATAGTCTTATCCACGTTTCTTAAAGAGGTCATTGTATCTATTGCCTGATCATAGGGACGTGTATTGTACGCTTTCAAAAGGCATCCGTCAGCCTCGGTAGGATTCTTAACCATGAATTTTTCGCCGTATCCAAAATGATCTTTATCATATTGATCGGACAAGTCTTCCCATCTTTCAAAGAAATGTGTAAGTTCTTCGGTAATGTTTTCGGCTTCAGAGGTTAATTTCGGATTTACCATTTTATTTATAGAGTCGCATCTGTTTATAATATACTCCTCTACTTCTTTAACTTCGTTACGATAAAGCTCTTTTGAATAATTAAAAGCATTATTTTCTTCCGAAAGATCCGGCACTGTATTTCTCAATATTGCAATAACTACCGAATGCATTGCACGTTCTCTTGCTGGCTGTGAAAAAGGAGTAACACCTGTTGGTTCAACATGCTTATAAAATGATTCGTGATATGCTTTGTATTGTTCATAATGCGAACGATCACGACTTTTGGCTCCATCATACAAAATGAATGCTACTCCAGGGTAAGATCTTCCAACACGACTGGTTGCTTGAATGTATTCGCTTGTTAGTTTAGGTTGTCCTACCATAAGCATTACATTTAATCTTGCAACGTCTTATAGTTGCGGTTGATGCAACTATTTTTGGTTTTGACCCTCTACTACTACATATCTTTTCTATTGCAGCTTCATATAGACCAACCATCGTTCCCAAAGGTCCAGAAATTAAATGTAACTCGTCCTGAATAATAAGTTCGGGAGGACGATTATCAGTATCAACACCGAAAAATGCTCCCACTTCTTTTTTCCATGTCATCATAGCAAACTTGTCCACAGTGCCAAACAATAATGTCGGCGGATTGGAATATATTTCCTCATCAACAATTTGAATTGGTAGTTTTCCGAAAATATCACTTGAAAACGGACACGCTTGTTGCGTGCAATGGAGTTCAAAATGCTTTTTCTGTCGCATCACATATCCAAATGACCCTTTTAATTTGTTATTAAAAAGTCCTTTGATCATTTTTGTTCCACACCAAGGGCATTTTAATACTTGAAACTTATTATTCTTATCAAGACGATAGTTTAAATCACTGGCTTTAGCTTTTATTAGTTCGTCCAATAGTTTTTTGGCATCATCATTTCTGTTTGGAGTATGTTCTCCACCAATCCATAAACCTATTGTTATACTTGTATCTCCCAACGGATATGATTTATATCGAGGTTTTCTTGACATGGAGTCGTCACGAATGTACTCACAAGCACATATCAGCGTTGAAGCTCGTGTAAACTGCTGCGCAGCTAAAAGTCGCAGGGTATAACGCATTATAACAGTGGTACCGTCAGAATTATTTGGATATGCAAGTCGTCTGTAAAAAATAGTCATAGCAGTAAGTCCCAGATAAGCTTCGGTTTTACCGCCACCTGTAGGGAACCAAATCAAATCTGTTAATTCGCGTTCCAGAGATTTATCATCTGTAACAGATTCAACGCTCATTAAGAGAAAAGCCAACTGGAATGGGCGCCAAGAATATTTATCTTCAAATAATTTTTCTGCGGTATTATAATCAATTGTATCAAGAATAGTTGATAGCTTTTCGTCACCGGGGTATATATCATTATCAGATTGTTGTATCTTCAAATGAACTCGCTGCATAAACATTGCCCTGTTTGCCAGAGCAAAAGCATTCCATATTTTAGAATCCGTCTTCAACAATTCGATTCCTTTATACATTCTCTTACATGATTCCTCACATCTGGTTATATTCTTTTTGGAAATATACGAATATTTGGATTCAAGAGAGTTGCTCAAAACTTTAAGCTCTGATATCCATTTGCTGTATGGTCGAAATTGTCCGCGATCTGCCGAGACTTATAAAGAACGATAAATAATCATGAAAAAGAAAAAAGAGGAAAAAATAACCCCTAACGAGCAACAGCTCCTTGACGGTATTGCTATTACACAGGAGCACCCACTGTTTGGTTACCTTCGGATAAATACTGAAATGGTTCCAAAAAGCCGATTGGGAAAGAATGTGCCTGCTAAAGTATCATCATTAGGACGAATCTATCTTAACAAGGACTGTGACAGAACGCCGAAGGAATGGGCGTATATAATTGCTCATTGTATGCTCCACTTGTGTTTCGGACACTTTGATGCGGAGCGTATGCCTGGTTACTGGCAGCAAATAACTGAAAAGCAGCAAAAATGGGTCAATAAATATGACGCTGAGCTGTGGAATATGGCTTGTGATATCTATGTATCGCGGTTTCTTGCCGATATTAAATTCGGTTCCGCTTGTATTGATACGACACAGCTTGCAAATTTCAGTTCAGCATCAAGTGAAATGAAGATATACGATCAGCTTGTTGAGCTAAATATCAGCCCTGACAGAAATTTTTTCGGGACAGCCGGCGAGTTCCCTGATATGATAGGAACAGAATCTCCGCTCGAATACCGTTACGGCAAGAATGAATACATAAGCCGATTTGCCTATGCTCTTGCAAGTTCAGTGCGTTCGGTTATTAATAAGGCAGGTGCCAGTAAGGGAATAACCGGAAAACGAAAGAGCACAATGGAGAAGGCAGCGGAGTGGTTTGTCAACCATTATCCTCTGCTGGGAGGTATCGCAACAGGCTTTAGGATAGTCGAAACTTTCAATAGAAATGACTTGAATGATGTTGAGATTGCTGCTGTCGATGTTGTTAATGGAGAAATCTATGTCAACCCAGCGGCGGGGCTTACAATTGAAGAATGGAAATTTGTTCTTGCCCATGAATATCTCCACGCCGGTCTTCAGCATCACGCAAGGCGAAACGGCAGAGATCACTAATGGAGTGTTTGATGGAATATCATCAATCGATTGGACTGACAAGCCATATAAAACATACTACGGTCTTCACTACAAGCATGATCATTCAATACTTATTAATTCAATACTAAACAGCAAGGATGTTCCGAGAGAGGCAGTTAAATTCGTAATATACCATGAAATGCTGCATCGGGACAATCCGAAACATAATGCTGACTTCAGAAGACTGGAGCATGAATATCCTAATTACGAGGAATGTGAATACTTCTTAGATGGTAAAATGCTTGAATTTGACATTAATGAAATGTGAGTTCAAAAAAACCAGCTGAAACTGTATTGTTTGTAGGTTGACAAGATGGGGAGTATAAATGGGCTTATAAATGCACTTACATAAGATAGGTAATCATTTATGCTGCCGAAGAGATTAGTTGGAAGATTAACATGAATACATATTCGCTTAAAATTTTCAGTTTTTTCTTGACAAAATAAGCGGGTTGTGTTATAATAAACAAGTACTCAATAGGTAATTATTTGCGTGAGATATGATGATAATTCGATATTGTTCGAAGAATTGCGATTTGTCTTGTGTCATCTTTTTAGTCATGGACTTACAGTCCTAAGAAGAGGAAACGCCGAAATACCGTCGTTTCCTCTTTCATTTTTTATACCAAAAATGGTTTTGTCCTTTACATGTCCTTTAGACGGTACTAACAGATTTTATACCCTGTTTTTTCCGAGAATACAGCTTGCAACGCTGTCCATAGCTCTCGCTTGTGCTTCTTGGAATGAATTGCCTACCTTGAGAAGAAGTACAACATCACCTTTCCCGATATTCTTAAACTGCTTTATGCCAGAACAGACTGCAATGGTATAAAGATGTGTGAAATCAAAATCAATGAACGCTCCTATGTTGTTGCCAGTCTTGTTGCGCTGGAAGATGGGGATATTGATTTTGAATATGCAACTGATGATGCTCGAGACGAACCGATGTGCAATTTTGTCCCCTCTGACTGGTATCCGCTTGCATATGATAATGGCGGCAATTATTATTATTGGAGTGACAAAACACATCAGGTTTATTATCTCGATAGTGAAAATGTTGATGAACAAGTACATATTTCTGAAAGCATCGAAGCGTTTATTGAATTGCTGAATACCTCAGTCGTTGAAGAATAAGGTTTCAGTGACAGCAGCCCCTCCGTCCGGAAGGACTGCCTTATTTTCAGATGTCGCTGCTGAAAATACCCATGTGTATCACTCCTTTCGGTTGACTTTTTCTATGGGCTTATGTTATAATATGGAAAAGCGGGGGTTCCGCTTCAAATCGGAACTTATAAAGGGGTACTCTAATGAAGAAAGCAATAAAGATGACAGGGCGAATATTGCTGATATTACTGATTCTTCTTCTGCTGTTTACGCTGGTGACATTCGTGATTCACCGTGTCAAGACGAAACAGGAGATTGAACTGCTCACAGAAAAAGGCTATGTCAATCCCGTTCCGGTCGGAGATTATTGCCTGAATGTTTCGAAATTCGGAAATGAAAACGGCAGCCACACGATAGTTTCTCTTTCAGGGATTGTTTCGGGAGAATATTCCGTAACTGAAAGAAAAATGACCGCCGCACTGGAAAGGGACAATCTGGTCGTATTTATTGACCGCGCAGGCTATGGTCTGAGCGATGATACCTGGCAGGATATGACCGCCGAACACATCGTTGCGGATTACAGGACTGCTTTGCAGAATGCAGGAATCGAAGCACCGTATCTGCTGATGGGACATTCTATGGGCGGTGCCTATGCGACATATTGGGAGAGCAAATATCCTGAAGAGATCAAGGCGGTTGTTTTTCTGGACGGCGCTGAGCTCAGCGGCAGCGGTGTCTATGACCTGCCGAATCAGGATCCCGTTGGCTTGGATGAAAAAGTACTGGAATTTCTTGCAAAGCTCGGATTCGGCAGATACTTGCTGGGATGGACTTATCGTCTTCCTGACAGCTATTCGGAGGAAGAACAGCGCCTCACCAATGCACTGCAGCTGATGACATGGGACTCCATTGCACCTGAATCTGAAAGCTCGATGACTGCAGAGAGTTTGCAGGAAGCTTTCAAGAGTATTGTCACCAATGATATACCAAAGCTGTATATCTGTTCGAGCTCCGGTTTCCAAACGAAGGAGGAATTCAGAGCGTTTCTGGATTGGAACAGACAGGTATTCGGAGATGATTATCTCGGCATTGACAAGAACGCGGATGATGAAAGAATACAGGAAGAACTGGACAGGGAAGCACGGCGCAGAGAAGATATCCTGTATCCGTATACGGAAAAAATGGGAAACTGCGAGGTCGTTCTTCTCGGCGGCGCACATTTGATTTATGTGCAGAAACCGGAAGAATGCGGCGAGGTCATAAAGTCATTTATTGATGGATTAGACAGCTGAATTCTGATTTGTAGCTCTACAAAACAAGCATATCCCTACTGTCATAAATACTGTCGCCTGTATCGTTCCAGCATCGGATCGCACTGTCAAGAAAGACACAGAGCATTACTGCCACAGCATCACCGCCCATTACGGGGGGCTAAGCTGTGAAATATATAGATTCTGGCAGTGATAGGGAAACCCCACTGCCGAAAAAAATAGGGAGAATTATGATTTTAAACACAGGAATGAGGACAGATATCCCTGCATTTTACTCTGAATGGTTCATGAACAGGATCAGAGCAGGATATGTGCTTGTGCGTAATCCATATCGTCAAGACTGGATAACCCGCTATGAGCTGTCTCCGGAAGTTGTGGACTGTATATCCTTCTGCACTAAGGATCCTGCTCCGATGCTGAAACACTTGGACGAGCTCAGTCGCTTCAACCAATACTGGTTCGTGACTATAACTCCATACGGCAAGGACATCGAGCCAAACGTTCCTCCGAAAGAAAAGGTTATGCAGGATTTTATTACGCTGTCGAAAGCTGTAGGAGTCAACTGTATCGGCTGGAGGTATGATCCGATATTTGTTGACAGCACTTATTCAGTCAAGCGTCACATATCCGACTTCGAGGAGATGTGCAGAACCCTCTCAGGTTATACAAAAGTTTGCGTTATCAGCTTCATCGACCTGTATGAGAAGGTCCTTCGCAACTTTCCGCAGGTCAGAACAGTATCTCCGCAGGAGCGTGCAGCTATCGGAAAGGCTTTTGCAGATATCGGTAGACATTACGGCATAACGATAAAAGCCTGTGCTGAGGGAAATGACCTGGCACCATACGGCGTGGATTGTAATGGCTGCATGACGCAGGAGACATTTGAAGCTTCAATTGGTTGCTCCCTGGATATACCCAAGAAGAAATCCCTGCGTTCAGAATGCAGCTGCATTCTTGGTACGGATATCGGTGTTTACGATACCTGCGCTCACCTCTGCCGCTACTGTTATGCAAACTCAAACAGCAGCAACGTTAAACGCAACATTAGCTTACACGATCCGACTTCTCCATTCCTTGTCGGTGATTTGCAAGAAGGCGAAGTAATTCATCAAGCGGAGCAGGTAAGCTGGATTAATAACCAGTTGTCGTTTTTCTGAATATGATAATATCCTCTCGATGATTCGGGAGGATATTTTTTTGTGTGACGAATGTACTATGTAGTAAGGACGTATGACAAATGTGCTTTTATACCTGCAAATATTATTATTTCTAGTATTATCTAGATTATATTCTTGATATAAATAATATTATAATATATTATATTATTTATGTTAAATATATTATATATAATAATACAAGTAATAAACGTAGACATACGCGTGTATATAAACATACATAAAGACAGATACATCATCATCCCATTCATGATATACATGTGAAGGGGGAAATGAACAAATCCTGTTGTATTGTTAGGTTGGAATGGTCCGGAACATTCACACATGAGTCACGTTCTGAATTCAGATTAACTGGAGGTTATAAACCATGAAAACTGGTACAAGTCCAAAGACACTGAGAATACCGAACGATACGATTGCTGATATCGAGGAAACGGCTAAGGCTAAGAAAACGTCATTCTCGAAAGAAGCTAATCGCAGATTAAAGGGCAAAGACAATACGAACTATCCGATGTTTATGGCCAAGACACAAACCATCATCAACTTATGCTGGGAGGGTGTGAATACGGGAAATAAAGCACTGATCCAGAAAGCTCAGGAGGAGGAGAATAAGCTATGGACAAGAACTATGATATAATAAAAATCATCACCCACGCTGACGGAGGTGAGGAATACTCCAAAAACGTATCTGAATATCCCTCAAACGAGGATAGTGTTGCAGTAAGAGGATATGGCGTAGATGCAAATGATCCGGAAAATGCTCAGAAGCAGTTTGATACAATGGCTAAATATCACGGTAACGAAGGCAAGAACCAGTATATCCAATTCATGATGTCATTTCTGAAGGATACAGCTCCTGATGCTGAAACGGCTATGAGTATTGCTGATAAAGTGGTGGAACCGCTTAAGGATGAACACCAGATTTATATCGGGATTCACAAAAAACAAAGGGGAGATTCCGATTATCATGCTCATGATTTTGTTGGTACAACGAATATGAAAACCGGCAGATTGCTCCATCCCAACAACAAACTCAACTTCTCTATGGCTCAGAACTGTGCTGATGTAATAGGAAAGCCGGTCAGACTCGTAATCGAAAAGAAGAACAAGAAAAAAGATCTTGAAACGAACGATACTCCAACTGAGCAGAATAACGCTCAATCTGAGAATAGCAACGGACAGAGTGGCGGGAAAAAGAAAAATGACGATTTCACGCGAATCTTCTACCCACATAACACTTCCAATGATTGAGCATACCGCTGCATGAACTGAATATCCCCCAACAAAACAGAAAATGAGAACAGCTACAAAGATAATACTTCTTACCCGGCCTTTGGGCCGGGTAGCTGTTCTCTAACTATTATTCTTATTATCTGTACATATATTATTATAATGCGGAGGCAATTATAAACGAAAAATCCCCGTCATTACGTTCATCAGGACAGTATGTTGCTTCAAAAACGCAGTAGTCTCCTCATGATGGCGATATAATCTATGTCGGGCCTTGTATTGATCATAATCTCCAATATTCGTGTCTAAGGCGCTACTCCAACTAACTGGTCGTGATATAATTAAGAATTTGCGAATTATTAAATATATGACTAGTTGATAGCTCGACTCAATATACCGTTTGTATATATTGCGGGTTTTTGTGCAGCTTTTTTAAGGACAAATTATTGACATTTTTTTGCTAATATGGTAAAATTAGTGCAAATAAATCATCCGGATCAAGAGAAATAATAATGCCGGTTTTCACAAGAAATACAATAAAGAGGTGCGTTATGGAAGTTACAGACAGAAAAGTTAAAACAAGCAAGCGGAATTTCATTATAGCTATGGCTCTTCTGCTCCTTACGAATGTACTTATGGGTATTACCCTGATGGCTATGGAAAAAAAGACACTTCGTGAACAGATAGACCAGAGAATGCTCGACATTGCTAATACTGCGGCGTATCAGCTTGACGGAGATATGCTGAAAAACCTTACGGCTGATGATGAGGGTACAGAAGGCTATAATGCCGCGCTTGAAACACTGCGTTCCTTCCAAGAAAACATTGAACTCGATTATATCTACGGTATAAGAGCTGAGGATGACGGGACGTTCACCTTCACGATAGACCCTGCGGTTGAGGATCCGGGCGAGTTCGGTTCGCCCATCAAGACCACTGATGCGCTAAAGCAGGCTGCAAAGGGTAAGCCGAGTGTCGATAAGGAGGCTTACAGCGATGCCTGGGGAAAGTTTTATTCGGCATACAGTCCTGTTTTCGATTCCGAAGGCAATATTGCCGGTATCGTCGGAGTTGACTTTAATGCGGATTGGTATGACGGAAAGCTCAGTTCACACCTTTCTGTTGCGATAATACTCATAGCGGTCACACTGACAATAGGTATCGCCCTTGGATTCATAATAATGTCTCAGAACAGGAAGCGTTTTTCCGCGATGCTGCGTAAAATGGCTGAACTCGAAAAAGAGACCCAGAAACTCGATAATCATATTATGGAGAACTCTATCAAAAAACTCAGTATGCTTCCGGAAAACAAGAGTGCTCTTCTGAAAACTCTGGCAACAGGCGAGGAGAAAAAGGAGGTAACGCTCAACGAGTATGACGAGCTCAATACAAGCATTGATGCTGTAAACAAGAAGCTCCAGAAGTATATGAAATATCTTGATTCCGAGCTGTATAATGACAGTACCACAGGCGTAAGCAACAAGGCTGCCTACAAGCTGAAGCTAAAGGAGCTCGAAGAAAGAATAGCTGCCGGAAATGCTGTATTCTCCGTTGCATTCTTCGATATCAACGGCTTCGATAAAGTATATACAAATTCCGGCTATGAGATAGGCGATCAGATTCTGTTTGAATGTGCGGATATACTAAAGGCTGTTTACGGAAAGAGCAATGTTTTTCATATTTTAGGCGACGAATTCATCGTTATCGTGACCGATAAATCACGTTTTGAGGTTGAGGAGACATTCTCCGCCTTTGATGAAAAGATTGCAGAGTACAATCATCAGAAGGGTAAGGAAGCGAAGCTTTCCGTTGCAAAGGGCTTTGCTGAATTTGACAAGGATAAGCTCGGAGATTACCGTCATACTTTCATCGAAGCAAAGAAGAACTGTGATGCAGACAAGGCTGCATATTACGCTAAGTATGTTCGTTGATCCAAATAAAAAAACACCCGCTGTCTGACCCGCCCCCTGTCAAGTAGACAGCGCAAAAAACATTAATAACCTATCCTTTGATTTTCCAGATCAACTGAATACCCACAAAGTACCTGCTCCGGCAGGTGCTTTTGTTTTCACATATACATTGTGTCTCCCCGTAATTCGTGAGAAACTCGGATAGCAGTAGGGAAACACTATAATGTGGAGAGCTTCTTTTCCCTATTGACTTTTGCGTATGTATATGATATAATCAAGATGCAAAAACTCAAAAATCGTGTATTTTTGCGTTTTATACAACCAATCGCTTAGAGATATACTCAATTCACAACTTATAATGAGCGTTAAATAGTATTTACAACAGGCAAAGGAGATGAGATATATGTCAAGAAAAACTTTAAAAGCCTTGTTCCATATGGGAGCAAAAGAGTATAAGACAGAATACGAAAGCAGGTATAACGATGACGATACTATTCATCTGTCTGTGAATATCGGGGGGAATGCTGCGTTTATCTGTCAGACTCCCGAAATATACAAGCAGATAATTTCGATAGAGCGTTTGGATAAGGCTGTTAACGCTGTTGCGAACACGCTTCCTCAGCTTGCGATATCTCAGTTTGCTTCCAAGTGCCTTATAGATGAAATACTCCTTACAAACAACATTGAGGGAGTTCACAGTACAAGAAAAGAGATAGGTGAGATACTACAGGACCTGTCCACTCATGATAGACGCAACAGGTTCGTTGGACTTGTTGCAAAATATGCAGCTCTTGAAAACGATAACACAATGTCGTTTAAAACTTGTCAGGATATACGCAAGGTCTATGATGATATCTTCTATGAGGAGATAAAGGCAACTGATCCTGAGAATCTCCCTGATGGAGAAATGTTCCGTCATTCCGGAGTAGAAGTTCAGTCGGCAACTCAGAAGGTCATCCACAAAGGAATATCACCGGAGAGCAAGATAATCGATACCATGAACCAGAGCCTTGATGTGCTGAATGATGACAGCATTGATATTTTCATCAGGATTGCGGTGTTCCATTACTTGTTTGGATACATTCATCCATTCTATGACGGTAACGGCAGAACAAGCCGATTCATCAGCAGTTATCTTCTCTCAAGACAGCTCAATCCGTTGATAGGATTCAGACTGTCATATACTGTCAAGGAGAATATCTCCAAGTATTATAAGGCGTTTGATGTGTGTAACGATCCACATAACAAAGCCGAGCTTACGCCGTTTGTGGAGATGTTTTTTAACATAGTTGAGATATCGTTACAGCAGCTTTTGGAAACTCTTGAAGAAAAGAAATACAAATGGAAATACTATCGTCAGCGTATCGCCAACCTACCGAATTCTGAGAAGACTGATATCTCTTACTTGTATGAACTTCTGATACAGGCAGCGTTATTCTCCAATATCGGTATATCACGCGAAGAGATTCTTAACGAGCTCAAACTGTCCGAGAATACTGTACGGAGCAGGTTAAGGCTTATACCGGAAGAACTGCTTATTGAAAACCGTCAGAAAGGCAGGAAGTATTATCTTCTTGACCTTGATGCGGCAGATATGTTATTTGAAGAATCATAATGATAGTCTATTATCGCATTTCTATATAACAGGAGAAACAAATGAAACAATACATCGTTGACGCTTTCACTGACAAAATATTCTCAGGAAATCCTGCTGCTGTATGCGTTCTGGACTCATTTCCAAGTGAAGACATCATGCAAAGTATCGCAGCTGAGAATAATCTGTCGGAGACTGCTTTTGTTGTAAATGAGAACAACCGTTATCATATCCGCTGGTTCACTCCAAAGAAGGAGATTGATTTCTGCGGTCACGCTACTCTGGCTACTGCGTTCGTGCTCTTCAACTACTATGCTCAGGATGCTGATACTCTCAATATATACGGTCAGATTGGTGAGTTTACCGTTCAAAAGAGCGATGAGATGATAAGAATGGAGTTTCCGGCTTATAGACTGGAGCATATTGAGATAACGGACATGATGATTGAAGCTCTCGGAACTATCCCTCTCGCAGCATATAAAGACCGCGATATACTGTTCGTTCTGCGTGATGAAGACGAAGTTCGTGACTTGCAACCGGATATGGAGCTTATCATAGATAACGCTGGTGTTTTGTCCGAAGAATTGCCTATACATCAGCTATCTCTAACAGAAAGGCTCTGTATCGACGACTATGAACAGGCTCAGCGAATACTTGGAGAGCTTGACTATTGCCTTGTAAAATAGTAGATGAATTTCTTGAAAAGCCGAGTTTGCTATGGTATAATGTGTATAATATTAAGGAGAGTGGAGGTTTTTATGAAAACAGAATACAGAAAAAGAGCTTGACACTTTTATAAAAATGAGGATAAACCAGCTGCGGGAGGAAGGTGCAAAGGAGGATACCGACCTCTATCCTGCACTGAAAGGCTATTACACACGGCACATGGCTGACGGCACTTTTGTAGCTTGGCTCGAACTTGACGGCGATAAGATCATCGGCACAAGCGGAATGTCATTCGTAGAAAAGCCGCCGTATTTCGGCTGTCCCAGCGGCAGGATAGGACTGCTGTCAAGTATGTTCACGGACAAGGAATATCGGCGCAAAGGCATTGCAAGCGAGCTTCTGAAGCGAGTGGTAGATGAAGCAAGTAACTATGGCTGCGGAACAGTTCAGATCACGGCATCGGATATGGGAGTGAAACTGTACACGGCATTCGGATTTACGCACAACAATAATTTCATGCAGTATAAACTGTAACGGAGGCATCATCACAAACGAGATATTTACAAGAGTAATCATCCGTATCTGACCGCCTTAGTCTCGGTAGGAGCGGATATGAAGCACTTCTCAATGGGGATAGTGATCTTTTCATTGCGGAGCAGTTCTCAAAAGCACACTTTCCCGTCGATCCGACGGTGCTCGGGAGCGATGTGCAGTTTCTGAACACATAAAGAGGTCTGACTCAAAAAAAGAGGAGCACTAAGCTCCTCTGATTATCGGTTATTTGTAGCGCTCAGTCCCGAAGAGGACCTTGTCGAAGAAGTCCTTTGTTTTCTCCTCGCCGAGGTTCTTCTTGAACACATCTGTGGAAACTCCGCCTTTCTCGACGAGTTCATCACAGTAACCCTGTGTAATATCGTGCTTTTTTGAAGCTGCCTCATCGGAGAGAGTGTCAAGTTCGGAAGCCGATGTCATATATGTGCTTATCGCGTCCGAGAACATCTCCTTTATCTTTTCATCGTCCTCTCTCCTGCCGGCCTTGTGGAGCGCCACCGTGAGGAGGTCATCATACCACGCAGGCTCGGTCGAGATGTTTTCGAGGTCTGAATATCTGTCCTCGAATCCGCGGATCTTGTCCATTGCCTGAACGTACTGCGGAGCGGAGGAATCCTCTGTAAGGTCATAGAATTCCGCGTAAGCCTTGCGTTTGCCGTAGATGTACATAAAGTCCATTGAGAGCATCGGCATATCCTTCTCATACGGAGTGATGATATAGGATACCATCTGCATCATTCCCATATTCACTTTCATCACCGAGAGATTGCCGAGGTCCTTTATGTCGTACTGTGAAACGTCGAATTTCATAATACCGTACATTTTTATCTCGCTGTATTCGCCGGCATCGACAGGAGTGACCTCTGTAGCTCCCGAGAGAGTCTCCATACCCGCATCGAGAGTGCTGTTCATCACCTTCATATTTTTCGATGCATTCACCGCAGTAAAGCCTGCGATCGCACCGACGAGAAGTACGATGATGAGCAATAGTGCGAGTATCACCCTGCGTATTCTGCCTTTTTTCTTAACTGTTTTTTCCATAGTAGTCCTCCTGTCAGAAATATCAAAACATCACAATTATAACATCTGACGCGGGATATGTCAATAGAGTATATCTATTAGCATAGACAGACGTTATATCGCCCTTTTAATATACAAAGCAGAGCTTGATATGAAAGCTGAGGCGCGGTCTATCTATCCTCATTGGGGCATTTTTCAAAGATCAATACGGCACCTATGGACAGTTCACAAAAAAGCGCGTCGAGCAGCTTTTCCGCGTTCACTTCATAAAGCAGAGCAGATCAGAATACGTATCATAGCTCAACACGGATAAGTTTCTTTCAGAAATTCGATCAGCATCTCGGGGATATACTGATAGTGATGGGATTCATACAGCTTGTAGGTCAGTTCTGCGTTATGTGCCTCCAGACGCTCTTTCAGCTTTGCGACGCCTTCCAGAGTAGTATCATCCCCCTCACGGTAATTCTCGGCATAATCGGGATCCTCGAGCGAACCTGCACAGAGGAATACGGTCTTGTCCAGAGTATCGTTCCTGTCAAAATAACCGTAATCGTTCATATAAATGTCATTGCTGATGCCTTCATATTCATTATAATGCTTCAGTCCCCATAACGCAGGACTGCCGATTATATAGTGACCGAAGGGCTGATTCTCGTACTTATCCGAATTGAACAGTGCATGGTGCGTGAACACACCGCCGTCCGAATGACCGTACAGAGTAGAATTACCGCAGTCGATATTATAATTCTCGCACAGATACGGCATAAGGTTGTCAGTGATAAAATTCAGGAGCAGTTCACGGTTGATCACTAGATCCTCATAGCGCATTTCCTGGTCGGGGTCGGTGACATCGTAGCTGTAATAAAGGCTGACAAGTATCACAGGTGCAGCCTCGCCGTTCTCCATGCATTTTCTCAGCTCGGGACAGTTACCGAAGCGCCATATACCGTCTGTCAGGAAGAAAACGGGATAGGTACTGTCCTTGTCGTAATCAGGCGGGAGCGTTACGTGTACAGTGAATTCCTTGCCCATTTCTTCGTCGTAAATGCTTATCTCGTCAACGGAATCCTTTATTGCTTCAACGGCATCACGGTCGAATTCCCAGTCGTCTCTGTGGTCATTGAAAGCGAACCAAAGATTCATATGATCATCTCTGTGATCAGCAGTTCCTTCGGGAAGTGTCTCATAATCGCCGCTTTTCAGTGCATCATATGCTATCTGCAAATACATTATCTCTGTATCGACGAGTTCTTTTGAATAGCCCCATTCAGTGTCTCTGTCACGGACATATTCAAGGTATTCCTCAAAAGACTTGAATGACTCTTTAACAAGTTCAGGCTCGCCGTTTTCATCAGGCTGAGAAGTAATGAACCAGTACGAACCGCCGTCATAAAAATCATCTTCAGCGGGTATAAAATACGGCAGGACAAACCCGTCTACAATAATAGTTGACGGCAAAAGGTCATCGTCGCCTTTTTCTGCTCTCATTTTGAGTTTCCGCAGTTCATGGTCATATTCTTCATCGGTAAACATATCACGGTTTTCATCCAGATATTTACGTGTAGTCTCCGTGTCACCTTTTACAAACTCAATGCTCACATTGTGCTCGGCGTTCGGATCAGTATTGGGCTTTTCAAATTCGTCCAGCAGGGTGAGTTCACGCTTGCTGACCCATTCCAGCTCGTTTTCCGTCATTTTATTAGTGAGCTTTGCGGGCGATGATGTCTGCGTCTGTATCGGTATGGCAGAGCTGCTTTCGGTCGTTTCTGAACCGAGACTGTTTTCAGTCTGCGAAGAGCTTTCCTGCTTGCCTGCGCAGGCAGTAAAAGATAAGGTCATTGCAAGGATCAAAAGAAGTGTGACTGTTTTTTTCATTATTATATTCCTTTCAGCACGATCATTGTGCGGTATTGTCTTGATGTGAACAGCAAATAGAGTCTGCTCATATCGTGTGATGCTGTTCACACGATACCGTCAGACTTTTTCCTCTTGTAAAATCAATGATACCAAGCTATTCAAACAGAGATATCTGTCACGACCCATTCGTTTTCCTCAAGGGGATAGTCGCTGCCGCAGAACGGGCAGTCTTTGACCTTAGCCGCATCGAAGCTTGCGCCGCATGACGGGCAGGTCACAGCCATGACAGAAAAGCCGAGATCGGTTGGCTTTTTGATAACTTTCCGCAGGCTCAGGCGTATCTTGTCGGACTCGCGGAGGACTTTTCCGCTGCGGTAGTGGAGGCTGTCGGTATAAAACGTAAGCGAAACATCGCAAACACCGTCTCTGATGCTGTATTTGTCCACGCCGGAATTAAAGTAGGTAATATCCACGATCTCACGAAGTTTATCGGGGATCGGACTATCGCAGCGGCAAATGGTCAATTCCTGCGGATTCGGGCTGAAGAGCATGAATTTCAGGAGAGACATGGACTTGTCACGGAAGTATTCTGTTGAAAAAGCGGGGTCAAGCGTACGCATCTTATTGCAGAATATCAGTGACTTTACAGTTTTACTGCCGCCGCGCGCATTCTTACCCATCAGTTTTACCGAAGCGAAACTGTTGACGATGAACCACGCACCGACGCCAAACATCACACCGAGTATCACGCTTGCAAATATAGCGGATGCGGCGCTCATCAAAAGCTCGGCGCCCGCCAATGCACCTGTGAAGGCTTTGAACAGCGTCGACACGACGGATATTATCGTAAAAAGACAGATACAGATCAGTACATATTTTACGATCTCCCTCGTATCGAAGAGCTTTTTGCCGTCTTCCTGGATGAAGAAATGCATCACCTTCGGATAGAGTTCATCCATGAGGAATTTCGTATTACAGAATTCGCATCCTGATTCGAGCTTACCAAGAGTAGACGATGCGCCGCAGTTCGGACAGCACATTGCAGTATCGGGAGAAGGAACGCCGCCCTTTTTTGGATTCTGCATTACAACGGTCAGACCGCCCTCAGAGTCACTGCTGTATATCTCCTTTTGGGAATTGCGGATATTTGTGGAGAGATGCTTGCTTCCGCCGATGATGGAATTCACAAAGACGCTATCGCCGTAGGAAAGCGCCCCGATCTCGTGACTGCTCTCTTTCGGTTTCCCGATCTGAATCTGCATATCCAGTCCAAGTGACTGGAGTTTCTGTTTTTGCAGTTCCAGTGTAAAGCGAGTGTCCTGACTGGCAAGCTCAGGTATAGCGCCATTGCAGTACCAGTCGGAAAGCTGTTTAGCAAAACGCTGAAAATGCTGTTTCATTTCATGGCCGTCTGAGTTGTTGTTATTGTTCATTCCATATTCTTCCATAATGTCATTTCCTCCATTCCCTGCTTGGGGGGTGAAGCACAATTCAAGCTGTTTTGAGTATTAAAACATTTCTAAGCACTCAACCCTATCCCTCAATCGCAATTTTTGATTAGCGCGATTTTTTCTCTATTTTTCGGACTTCATAACGAGTGACAGCATTTCTACACACTTAAAAGTTACAAACAGCAGTTTTAAGCACAAAAAATCGAGCGCTTAAAAAGACTGTTTATATCGCGAGTGCGCCGAAATGCTGTCTGTATCTCTTTAGGTGATATTACGTGTTCCCGCATACAGAAAATGAGTGCTTATTTTGGTTGTTTACTGAACTGCAAAATGCCAATTATCCGCGATAAATCGGCGCTTTAGGATTTCTGCCGTGACATCAAAACTACGCACTCAACGTGTGACGTATTTGGAATCATGTCGTTATTCTTATAATATCAGAAGTCTAAACACTTGTCAATATATAATGTGACTATATGATGAATACACTGATGGCGTGTATGAGTTGATAAAGTATCGCGAGTACAGCGACCACATTGTAATCATCGGATCTGACAGCAGTATCTCTGGTGATGTGAAGATACCTGAGTACATTGACAGCTTGCCGGTTACTGAGATAGCGGCAGGTGCATTCTCAACTCGCAGTGAAATAACAACATTTGATATTCCGGCTACTGTTAACAGCATTGGCTCTGAAGCATTAACAGCTTCAAGTATGCCTGATTTGGATTGGTATTATATGAGCATTAGTTTTTCGCTTTTGAATAATATCACAGTTGATGAGGATAATCCATATTACAAAAGCGTCGATGGTGTGCTGTTCACAAAGGATATGTCAACTCTTATTCGAGTTCCTCCAAGAAAGAACGGAGCGTATAGCGTTCCTTCAGGTGTCAGGACGATAGTAGCATCTGCGTTTAAATGCTCGGATATTGATGAAATATCTTTTCCTGATACTCTTGAAACAATAGAAAACAATACTTTTGTTGCTGCACAGAGCCTTTCTTCTGTTGTTTTGCCAAGTAGTGTATCAACGGTCGGATACAGAGCATTTGCTGCCGGAACATTTGGTAGTTATATGTTCAAGGCAAATATAAAAGAGATCACTTTTTATAATCCTATGTGTGAGATAGGCAGTTCTGTTATCCTAAATAGTTATATTCAGGAGAACAGCAGGGCCAATAGTGTATATACCGGAAAAATTAAAGGCTATAATGGCTTGAGAGCTCAGGCGTATGCTGAGGCTAACGGCATAACCTTTGAGTCGCTCGGTGAATCTCCTATCCCGCTCACTACAACGTCTGCAACAGTAACAACTGCAGCTTCGGCATCGACTGAACCGGTTACGACGACTGAAACAACTCCGATTGATTATGATCTTGGCGATGTCAATGAAGACGGCGTGGTCGATGCAAAGGACGCTTCAACGATTCTTGTTGCTTATGCTAAGGCTTCTACCGGAAGCGAGGACGGACTTACTGAGCAGCAGAGGTCAGTCTCTGATGTGGACAACGACGTCAAGGTCGACGCAAAGGATACATCCTCGATACTCGCGTACTATGCTATGGCTTCAACTGCTTCGGGTGATGTACCATCACTAAAGGAGTATATGACAGGCAAGACTTCATAACTATACGAATAACGACATACAGCGAAATATCCGCCCAAACGGGCGGATATTTTTATGCTTGTTATGAACTCGTTTAAGTTGATGCGCCGTGTCCTGCATCGAGGATAATGACTGGCAGCTCATCGTCCTGCATCAGCGCTGCCGGAGCCGCCCCACCGCTGTTCATGCTGCTTATCACCGATACCGCTCCGACCGCCGCGGCGCAGCAGCACAGAGTTATTCCCGAATCTATGAGCTTTATTCTGTTTTTATTATTCATTGTGAGCCTCCTGATTTTTTTGTAAATCATATGCGGCCATGCTCTGAAGTATACCGAACAGATCCAGCTTTTGAGAATGAGCTTGCGGAGCAGGAGAAGGACGAATGAGTCGTTCCTGCCGTCATTGCAGAGACCGCCTCCGAGTACGAAGCGCTGCAAAGCGGCAGTTTGATTTCAAGGACGCTGAGCAATAATTGCTCGGATAGACATTGACAATACGTGAGATTTGTGATATAATTTTAACGAAGTTTGACATCCGGAGGTGCATCTTTGGATAAGATCAATGATTTTATAAGCGTAGCAGACAGCTATGTATGGGGACTTTCTCTCATAATCCTTATAATGGTATGCGGTGTGCTGCTCACGGCGAGACTGAAGCTCCTTCAGGTACGAAGGCTCGGAACTGCGCTGAAGTATATGGTTAAGAACGAGGAGAACGGAAGCGGCGAAGTATCGAGCTTTGCGGCACTGTGTACGGCTCTTTCGGCGACGGTCGGAACAGGAAATATCGTCGGTGTAGCAACAGCGATAGCGGCAGGAGGTCCGGGAGCTCTTTTCTGGATGGAGCTTGCGGCATTTCTCGGAATGGCTACGAAATACGCAGAGGGACTTCTTGCAGTAAAGTACCGTGTAAAGGACGAAAACGGCAATTATCTCGGCGGACCTTTCTATTATATCGAGAACGGTCTCGGCAAAAAATGGAAATGGCTCGGCAAGATATTTGCGGTATTCGGACTTCTTGCGGGAATAATGGGCATCGGTACGATAACGCAGATAAACGGTATCACATCTGCGGCGAATACCTTTTTTGACCCTGAAATGAAGCATACGGTAACGCTGTTCGGTATGGATTATACGTGGACGACGGTCATAGCCGGCGCACTGATAACGCTGCTCACCGCGCTCATCGTCATCGGCGGCATCAAGCGTATCGCGACAGTTTCCGAGGTCATCGTCCCGGTGATGATAGTTGCATATGCAGGCTGCTGTCTGACGATCATATTCTGTCACATCACAGAGATACCGTCAGCGCTCTCGGCGATAATCGAGGGTGCATTCAGCACGAAGGCTGTTGCAGGCGGTACTGCGGGAACAGTTATGATGTACGCGATGAAGAGCGGAGTTGCGAGAGGGATATTCTCAAATGAAGCGGGTCTCGGCTCTGCGCCTATCGCAGCAGCTGCCGCAAAGACGAACGAGCCTGTCCGTCAGGGACTCGTCACAATGACCGGCACATTCATAGACACTATCATCGTATGTACGATGACAGGACTTGCGATAATAATGTCCGGCAGTCACAACACAGCCGAGCTCAAGGGCGTAATGATAACGATGGACGCATTTGATTATGGTCTGCCGTTCAGCGAGAGGGTCTCGTCGTTCATACTTATGTCCTGCCTTGCGGTATTCGCATTCACGACTATTCTCGGCTGGAATTACTATTCCGAGCGCTGCCTTTCCTATCTTACAGGCGTGAACAAGTATGTTGCCGGCATTTACAGATGGGTATACATCGCTGCGGTATTCATCGGTCCCTATCTTGCAGTAGAGGCTGTATGGAACCTTGCGGATATATTCAACGGACTAATGGCTATCCCGAACGTAGTCGCGATAATACTGCTCTCCGGAGTTGTCTCCTCCGAGACAAAGGACTACCTTGCAAGGCTCAAGGCAGGCAAGGTAGAAGAATAGCAGCTGAAGAATAATATAAAATGAAAAATCCGCACGGGCTGTGAGCGGCTTAGCCACAGCACCTGTGCGGACTTTTTCTGAAAAAAGGGAAATATTACTGTTTATTGAGGAGATCTTTTCTCATAAGGCAGAGGTCGAAGGTATCGAGTCTGCCGTCGCCGTCATAATCGGCGTTCTTCCATTCGGCGAGAGCTGCGTCAGGGCTTCCGAGCAGCCATTTCTGAGTTGTGACGAGGTCGGCTACCTTGAATGTGCCGCTGCTGTTCACGTCGCCCATAACGGGAGCGGGGACAGCCTGCTTCGGAGAAAACTCCTTGCCGCCTATCTCGAAGAGCTTCTTACGGAGCTCCTGATCATCCATTTTGAAGGTCTCGCGGTTGTAGTGTCCGCCGGGAGTAGCCCACATAATGGGGCAGTGACCGTTTTTGTAAGCCTCCTCGCACACAGATGAGAGGAAGCGGCGCACCGATTCGGGCTCTTTATTCTTTGTGGGACAGCCGTATTCGCCGATGATAACGGGGATCCCCTTATCGGTGAAGTGCGACTTGAGTGTTGCCATATCGCTTCTGAGCGAGGCATAGTCCTGCTCGCTTCCCCAAGTGGGAGTAGACTTGCCCCAGTCCGCGTCCTCCTCGAGGATAGCGAATCCGGCAGGCGAATAGTAGTGGACGGACACCGCCATACGGTTCGCGGGGTCAGACGGCATTTTGAACATATCATCACAGGTGCGGTCGATAGCTGTATTATAGCCCGATATGAGCAGATGACGCTTGGAGTTGTTTCCGCCTGAGCCTCTTACTACGTCCACAAATTTCTGATTTATCTCGTTGCAGAGCGCATATGATTCAGCCTTGCCGTCCGTACCGCCCACGGGTTCCAAATGCTCTCCCAGCCGAGCTCCTCATTCTGGGATTCAAACATAAGGTAGTCACTGTAATCCTTGAAGCTGTCGGCTATCTGTTCCCACATACGGGTATAGCGCTTCATACTCTCGTCCTTGTCATCGGGGAACTTGTTCACCCAGCCGCCGTCCCAGTGGATATTGATGATAGCGTACATACCGCTCTCGATAGTCCAGTCAACGACCTCATGAACACGAGCGTCATAATCAGGGTTGATAGTGTATGTACCGTCGTGCTCCATCATATTCGACCACGCGACGGGCATACGCAGCTCGCCGCTGATGTAGCGCTGTGCGAGCTGCTCTCCGGAGGTGAGCCAGAAGTCGCCGAAGAAGATACGGTTTCGGTCGGGAGTGATCCCGTGCGATTCAAGTGCCCTGATATAGCCTTCTGTGCGGACGTGTGAAGCCTCGATTTTCCTGAGTCCGGTGAGGAAGTCGATGTCAGTGAAGCCGTGCTTCTCGATGAGGTGCGAGGTCAGTATTTCGGCACTCCGCCGTCGCGGTGTCCGCGGAGTCTGTTTCGTGTCAAGCTTTCCGCAGCGTCAGTTTCCCGCCGCACCGCCCCTTGCTATTTGAAACAATATATGATATAATGATAGATAGACTGTCAAAAATTACTGACATTAATGAAAGGACATTGAAAAATGGCGGAAAAAACGAAAACAAACTCATCAGTGAACAAAGTCGGATTCGGCTCTAAGATAGGCTTCGTACTTGCCGCAGCAGGCTCTGCTGTCGGACTCGGAAACATCTGGAGATTCCCTTATCTCGCTGCAAAATACGGCGGAGGAATTTTTCTGCTGGTGTACATCATCTTCGCGGTGACGTTCGGCTTCACGCTCATGATAACCGAGATAGCTATCGGAAGAAGGACAGGCAAGAGCGTTATCGGCGCATATAAAGCTGTTGACAAGCGCTTTTTGGCTCTTGGACTTCTTGCGGCGGCTGTTCCCACGCTGATACTTCCGTACTACTGCGTTATCGGCGGCTGGGTCACCAAATACATGGTCGAATTCATTACCGTACACGGACATACGGTCGCGACCGAGACCTACGGCGACGGCTCGGTCACATTCTTCGATAACTTCATCTCGCACCCGATGCAACCGACGATATTCTTCGTTATATATGTCGTGCTGAATGCATCCGTGGTAATGCTCGGAGTTCAGAAAGGCATCGAGATACTCAGCAAGTTCCTGATGCCCGTGCTACTTATCATCATCATCGGTATCTCGATATACACTCTCACGCTCGACGGCGCAGTTGAGGGACTGAAATATTATGTGCTCCCGAACTTCAAGGGCTTCACCTTCGATCAGCTTCTGAAGACCATCGTCGGAGCCATGGGACAGCTTTTCTACTCAATGTCGCTGGCTATGGGCATTATGATAACATACGGCTCATATATGCGGAAAGAGGATTCGCTTGAGCATTCGGTCAGACAGGTTGAGATCTTCGATACACTCGTAGCATTCCTCGCAGGGCTCATAATCGTACCTGCTGTATTTGTTTTCTCGGGCGGGAGCACCGAAAAGCTGAATGCGGGTCCGAGCCTGATGTTCAAGACACTGCCGGCTGTATTTGACAATATGCCTGCCGGTGAGATCATCGGAGGAGCTTTCTTCATACTCGTCACACTTGCGGCTCTCACATCGTCTATATCGCTCATGGAGACCGTTACTGCCGTTGTGATGGAAAAATTCAAGCTTGGCAGAGTGGTGAGCTGCCTTATCGTTATCGCGGTAACGCTGGCTCTCGGAATGCTGTCTGTACTGGGATACAGCACATGGTCGGGCGTCAAGATCGCAGGTATGCAGTTCCTTGATTTCTTTGATTTCATCACAAACAACGTTATGATGCCTGTTCTCGCCTTCCTGACCTGCATCCTTATCGGCTATGCGGCAAAAACGACTTACGTCGAGGAAGAGGTGCTGCACGGCGAGAAAAAGTTCAAGGCAAAGCTGCTGTTCCGAGTGATGATCAAATATGTATGCCCTGTATGCATGATAATCATACTGCTCACACCGTTCATCACAACGATCTGAACGGTTGCAAAGAATAATACCAAACAGAAAGTGATGATATAATGGAAAGAAAGGTTTACCGACATCTTGACAAGCTCCCCTCGGGCAGAGCGGGAGATACTCTTACAAACGGCTGCATCGTGCTTGAGGGCGGCGGCTGGAAGGGACTGTATACCCTCGGCGTGCTCGACTGCCTGATGATGAACGATATAAATTTCACCTCG
Organism: Anaerotruncus sp. MC2020; assembly: GCA_000701945.1. Lineage (GTDB taxonomy): Bacteria > Bacillota > Clostridia > Oscillospirales > Ruminococcaceae > Ruminococcus > Ruminococcus flavefaciens_B. The sequence continues at coordinate 830,997 of KL370840.1, read as the reverse complement.
GTCGTGGGGTGCTCGGCAGGAGCACTGTCAGCTATCGGATACGTCTCGGGACAGATAGGCTGGGGAGCGAGGATCGACCTAACATACCGCCATGACTGGAATTACTGCGGGATAGGAGCACTTCTCCGCGATCACGGCATCACAGGGTTCTCATATCTGTTCAAGCAGATAATCAAGGAACTTCCGCTCGACAGAAAGCGCCTTTCCGATCCTTCGCGCAGACTGGCTGTATCCGCAACAAATATGCTTACAGGCAAGGTAGAATACTTTGAAAAGGGCAGATGCAACCTTTCAAGAGCAGTACAGGCATCGGCAACCGTACCGTATGTATCAATGCCGGTGAAGATAAACGGAGTGCCTTACCTTGACGGAGGCTGTGCGGAGAAGATACCGTTTCCGTGGGCGGAAAGCAGCGGCGAGAAGAAGATCGTCGTTGTGCGGACGAGAGAGCTCTCATACCGCCGTGAGCCGGGACTTTCACGAGCCGCAAGGTTCATGTACCGCAGATACCCCGAACTTCTCAGCTCAATGGAAAAGACCAACGGGAACTTCAACTCAATGGTCGGGATGCTGGAAGAAAAGGCGTTGGCGGGTGAAATATTCCTGATAGCTCCGTCAAGACCTGTCACAGTCACAAGATTTGACGGCGACATGGATAAGCTCGGAGCGCTGTATCTGCTCGGCTTCAGTGACATGAAAAGCAGACTTGCCGAGCTGAGGGGATATCTCGGGAAATAAGGTGAAAAGCCGCGCAGAGTTTGCGGACAGATCCGTCAAATAAAGAAAACAGGGACGTGCCCGAAGCAGCTTTCATCGTGAAAGCAGCCTGTGGTCCGTCCCTTAGTTCATATCAGATCTGTCCGCCTTATCAACGACGGAGTTCGTATCATCGTCACAACCTTGCAGAAGTTCCCTGTGATATATCAGGAAGTGGACAAGGTCGAGGGCAGAAACTTTGCTGTTATCGTTGACGAGGCTCATTCCTCACAGACAGGAAGTTCTGCTATAAAACTGAAAACAGCCCTTGCAGATACAGAGGCGGCGCTCCGTGAGTATGCGGAGATAGAAGGCAAAGCCGAGGACGAGATCGACCGCACCGATAAGATAGTGGAGCAGATGATATCCCACGGTAAGCATAAGAACCTGTCCTTCTTTGCATTTACCGCAACTCCCAAGGCTCAGACACTTGAAATGTTCGGTGAGCCCTATCCCGACGGCTCTTTCCACCCGTTCCATATATACAGTATGCGTCAGGCTATTGAGGAAGGCTTCATACTGGACGTTCTCAGCAATTATATGACGTACAGTACCTGCTTCAAGATTGCCAAGAACACTACTGAGAATCCTGAACTTCCCGAGAGCCGTGCAAAGAAGCTCATAAAGAAGTATCAGACACTGCACCCATATGACTGTACTCGCGCCGATTGCTCCTGCTGCTTCATTTGTCGAGGAGACAAGCGTGGGATTACGAAAAAGCATTCTTTTTCATGATATCAATAAAAATAACAAGGGCGAGGAGTGCATTCTCCTCGCCCTGTTTACATTGCAGAAAAGTCGTGATGAGCGATAAAACGGGCGTTTCATAGATAAAACCGCGGCTTTTTTCTGTTTTACTGCTCAAAAGTTGCGGTTTTTCTGAAAAGGGATTTACAAATCAGTAATAATATTGTATAGTTATGGTATACAGATAGACATAATTGTTGCCTTATTAACAATTTGTTCGCAGTATGGCATCTGTTATGTTACGGGAAAAGGGTTACTGAAAACAGCATGATTTGAAAAGGAGTATGGTTTTATGAGAATCAGAAAAACTCACCTTCTTTCGGGATTGCTCTCAGCTTGTCTGTTAGTTTCAGCAACACCTCTTATTTCAGCAGCAGAGACATATCCTAAAAGCATAGGCGATGTAAACAAGGACGGCTCGGTGACAGTATCGGACGCGGTCGCGATACTGCAATATGTCGGAAACAGCGACAAATTCGCGCTTGACGGCGAGGCTCTGAGCAGAGCTGATGTCTACATGAGAGGCGACGGCGTTACCGCACGCGACGCGCTGTCCGTCATGATGTACGACGCGGGACTGCTCGCGTCGCTTCCTGAATCATGGATGGAGGAGCCTCCCACAGAAGCGGCGACGGAAGAGCTCACAGAGCCGACCACGGAGCCTCCCGCTGAGCTCGAGGAAGTCGAGACCTATATCAGGCTCAAGGGCACGAGCATTGACGTGGACGGAAAGTACGCTCAGGCGAACGGCTCGGCGGTGACTATCAGCCACTCGGGAAGCTAGTATATCGAGGGCTCGCTCAGTGACGGACAGATAAGGGTAGAAGTCCCAGACGAGAATGCAGATGCAGGTACGGTAAAGCTCGTTTTCAAGGGCGTGGATATCAGCGGAAAGAGCGCTCCTGCGATATTTGTAAAGAATGCCGACAAGACCTCGATAACCGTCGAGGACGGCACAGAGAACAGCATTTCCGACGGCGAGACCGCTTATTCGGGCGACTACCTCGACAACGTTCTCATCGAGGCTAAGGACGACCTGACCATAAAGGGCGGCGGCATGGGTATATGGGGCTTCAATATGTGGGGAGGTCAGGGCGGACTGTACTCCTACGGCGGCGACAAGGTCTCGATAGTCGACTTCATGATAAAGAGGAACGAATACATCCACAAAAAGCTCGGTTACTGATAAATCAGTACCGCTGAAAAAAGCCGCAGCAAATTCGTACATCGCGGAATGCTGCGGCTTGTTTTTCATGATTTTTCTGCGGGTCGGCACTTGCTCAGGCAGGTGCTTTTTCATGTCCTCACGCAGGAGGCGGAATACATAACAATAACGGCAGAAAGTCACCGTCACGCCGCAGTGAACTCAGGCAGACTGTCTATGACTTTTGCGTCATACTTTTGTATTGCAAGAGCATCGTTCACAGTGATACCGTCGCCGACATTATTGCAGTCAGCATTGAGCTTGCCCTGAGGAGTCAGCGGGTATTTATCCTTGTTGCCGATATACAGCAGTATAGTCACCGCGTCCGAGACGGTTATCCTTCCGTCACAGTTGGCGTCGCCGTACAGTATGGGAGCAGAGACAGCTGTTGTCGTTGTTGTTTTGTGCGGAACTGTAACAGCCGTGTAGACATCGGGCGAAGGGTCATCGCTGAGCTGTTTTATCGTGATGTCGAAGTACCCGCTTTCGGCTGTGTGCGGGTTGACAATGCCGTACGAGGTCGTAGTATTATACCTGACAAACGAGACTGAGCACTGATATTCGGTTTCGCCGAGAGTGAACCTGTGAACTCCGTCAGCGCTGAACACAGCTTTTCCCTTTGAGTTGGAGATTATCATATCATAGCTGTTTGATTTGTCGATATACAGGTGGAGTCCTGCTGTCCGCGGACATTTTGTCAACGGGAGCTGTTCGAGATAGGTTTCGGGTTCATCTTCATTGTAGGACATTATGTTGATATAATCCTCCGCTCCGTCGGAGTCATTTTCACACATTTCGATGCGGAGAGCGCCTTCTGTTTCATCGTGAAGGAATACGAAGGATATCCCGTCACAGAACATATCAGGGTCTGTGATGACCTCGACCTCGTTGTGTTCATCGGAGTAATAAGCCTTGTAATCATACAGGTAAGTATCCAGTACTTCATCATAATGACTTGCGGCATCGCCCGCACACTGCATGAATACGGTCAGAGTATTGTCGACGACATAGTAGCCCTTGTTATTGTCGGAATGCTCGACTCTGACAGCATTTACAACGTGTCCTGGCAGCCAGACGCAAAGAATGTCACGGTCTCTGGTCGCTGCTTCGTCACCTATGCTGATGCGGCTGAGTATATCGAACTCATAGGCTAAGCCGCCGCATACAGCCGAATGGAAGGCGATAGCCGAGGTGGGGGAGTTCTTCAGATTTTCGAGCCTTGTTGCTTTTTCAGGGTCGGCATTATAGGTATACAGCACCGAGTATCTTGTATTGGCGCGGATAAAGTTCGTTATCTTCTCCATTTTCTGGACTTTGCTGAGAGAAGGGTCATCGAAGCCGTACTTTTGGGTTATTTCTTCCGCATACATCAGCGCAACGATATACTCATATCTTGACTGACCCAGTTCATTGAGAAATTCAAGTCTGCCGTTAAGATTGGGGTCTCTCCTGTATTCGCTTTCCGCGAGCATATAGCAGTTCGACTTTTCGGGCATTGCCGAGAATCTTACCCCTTCAATACTTACAAGCTCACGGAACTTGTCGATATCGTCAGAGGTGGAGTAGTAAGCCTCATCGACAGCATCATATACGCAGACCTCGCTGAGCTGCGGTGTGTAACCGAATGAGCAACGTTCGACCTGCTCAAGATTGGTGAAGTCGATGAATATTGTATCAAGTGCGGGGATAGAGTCTTCGTGCAGGGAATAAGCGTGTATCTCACGTAACGAATGCGGCAGCTTGATAGTAGTGAGCCTGACTTTAGCGTCCTCGGAATTCACTGTTATTGAATTTGAATCGGAGCCTAAAGCGGCAACGGTGTAGCCTCCGAGCTTCTCGGGTATCTCAAGGGTATCGTGGTTTGAGATAGTGAAATCATCAGAGCTGTCGGATGCTGATGTGAGAGTACATTCGCCTTTGCGGGGCAGATCGGGGATATATCGGAAAGTGAAATCGCCGATCCTGGTTTCGAGCGTATCGTCAGCGAGGGCTGCGCCGTGAGCATTGAAAGACGGAACGAGCTGCACGATCATAGCTGCTGACAAACAAAAAGGGACTATGCTTTTTAATACATTCATACGACCTCCTTAGCACATTGCGTTAGTTAATTAATTTACGTTGCAACATAAGTTAATACTATTTTATCACAGTTTTGTGAACTTGTCAAACAATTTTTAACATAAATCGTAAAATAGCTGATATTCTGTGCTTATATAAAATATTTATCAAACAATAGTTGATGTTTTTCAATGACTTTTTTACATGGCATAGTGAGTGCTGACAATAAATGCAGGGAAATAAAAAAAACTCCCTGTGCTATAAGACGGGTACGCATAAAGAAGTTTTACGCCATAGTATTTCTGATGTAAGGTCAGAAGTACTATGGCGTTTCTATTGACAGTACAGAGATGATGTGCTATAATTGTTACTGACAAAAATCGGAATTTGCAGGGGCGTGCCCCTGCACCCAACGCCCTCGCCCTCGACTTCGTGCTGAATTGTCGCTCCGTTTGGCTCGGGGCAGACTATTGATTGGGGTTATAAATCGGAATTTGCGGAGGTGCTCCAATGGTTAGAAAAGCAACCAATTGTGAATGTCGCATTTTGGCGGAAATGGCTGTCCGGATGTGGGAAAGTCATACTGTTGATGAATTAGAAAAGGAGTTTGTTAAAACACTTAATGTCAAGCGGTCTTCTTTTTTTATCAAGTATATAAATGATCTGCCGGTAGGATTTGCACACTGCGGTTTGAGAACTGACTATGTTGAAGGCACAGAAAGTTCTCCTGTGGGTTACTTGGAAGGGATTTTCGTAAAAGAAGAATATCGCAAAAGCGGTTATGCAAAAGAACTCCTATATGCTTGTGAAAAATGGGCAAAAGAAATGGGGTGCAGTGAGTTCGCCAGTGATTGTGAGCTGAACAATGCTGATAGTTTCAAATTCCATATGGCAATGGGATTTGATGAAGCAAATCGTATAATCTGCTTCAAGAAAAGGATATAAAAGGATTGACAAATTCTGATTTAGCTTAGCAACATAAATATGCACAATGCCCCTGAGTGCTTTGTAACACTCAGGGGCAAAACTTCTATATAGGTATCTGTCTTACACAGGGAGTCGGTTTGCTATTCATTTTGTCCGAGCAAAGCTCAGTTCTTGCTTTTCATATCGTGCTTGACCTTGACAATGAAGGACTCGTTCACAAGAATGTCGTTGTCCCACTGCTGACGCTTTTTCCTGCCGTCCGAGAAGGTGTGGATGCCCTCGCCGTGACGCTTGTCGCTCTGCCATTCGCCCTCGAAGACGTCGCCGTTGCGGTAGTAATACATACCGTGCCCCTGCTTGAGGCTGTCGGAATAGCCGCCCTCATAGCGGTCTCCGTTGGAGTAGGTGAACACGCCCGAGCCGTTTTTGATATTGCCGCTCCATTCGCCGTCGTAAACGTCGCCGTTTGTGTAACGGAAAATGCCTTTGCCGCATCTCATATCGTCCTCATAGTCGCCCTCATACGACCTGCCGTCGGCGTATGTGAAGACGCCCTTGCCGTGCTTGGCGCCCTCCTTGTAGCCGCCCTCGTAGCGGTCGCCGTTCGAGTAGGTGAAGACGCCTTTGCCGTGCATTCTGCCCGAGAAGTCGAGCTCGCCCTCGTAGACGCCGTTATCGAATTTCAGCGTTCTTGAGGAATCGGGGTCAGGAGGCGGAGTGCCGCTTATCAGCTTTTCCATGAGTATCTCGTCGTGCTTATAGAAGCGGGTATACACACATCCGTCACGTTTGGAGAGCTCGGCATATCCCTCAAGGAGCCCGTCGCGCCATTCACCCTTGATGACGTCGCCGTTTTCAAAGGTATAAACGCCTTTGCCGTGATATCTTCCGCGCTTCCATGTCCCGACGAACTTAGGGGAGCCGTTGGCATAGAATTCGGTACCCTCGCCAGATTTCCAGCCGTCCTCCCAGTCGCCGTCGTATTCAAGTCTGCCGTTCTGATTGAAGGACTTGCCCTTTCCGTGGTATTTGTCGTCCATGAAGCCGCCCGCATAGAAGAGGGATTTGCTGTCGTCCTCGCCGTTTTCGCGGATGACGTCATAGTAACCCTTTGCGTATTTTCTGCCGAAGCCGCAGAGCTTGCCCTTCTGCCATTCGCCTTCAAATTCTATTCCGAGGTCATTGATGAAGACACCGTGTCCCTCGGGGAGTCTCGACGGACCGACATGGCCCGAGTATGTACCTGTGCCGAGAACGGGGCTGGTGTAGCTGATACTGTTTGCGATACCATGGCTTATTTTTAAAAAGTCTAACATTCCCATATTTTCTTCTCCTTGATGCTTCAGATCTTTGCGGAGAATCTGACGAATTTTATGATAAGTCGGTTTGTGACACGTATTATAATCAGATATATTGTAACATATAACGGGCGCAAAGTCAACAATTCAATGTTTTAATTATTTCGCCTGCACGATATGAGCCTCCCGCGCCTCATCGGATAAGCCGCTATGAGCCGAAAAAGCAGTTCCTGTTTTTTTCGGGACAGGAACTGCTTTGTGCGTGCTGTTATCTCAGTGAATGCTCTTGGATATCCTTCAGGGAGTCCCACTCGCAGACGTAACCGAATGTCGATATCGGAGCATCGGCGCGTGAGTCGATGCCGTCAGCGGTATCGGCGGTATCGTTCCATTTTCCGTCGATAGCCTCCCAATTGGAATATTTTTTGGTGCGGTTCTTCATTCTGAGGTAGAACTCATCGCCAGTATAGTTATCGGGCTGAGGGTCGTCCCAGTTCGTGTAGTCCCAGTCCGAGCCGTCGACCCAGTACCACTCGTCGTCGTCCTCGGAATAGTAGCCGCCTATCCACATATTTGCCTGATTTGAGTTTTTGATGATATCGCAGATAAAGGACTGCTCCTCCTCGGAGGTTATCGCGGCAAGGTGACCGCCGACCGCCTCGCAGGCATCGCGTGCCTCTGTCCATGTCATCGGAGTGTCCAGCACCTTGTAATAGTGGCTGTCAAATTTGTCGAGGTCAGCGATACTGCCGTATTTAGCGACGTAAGAGGCAAATTCGACCCATTTGTCGTCTTCGTCCTCGACCGTGTCGAAGAGCTCCTGCATCTTATCGCCGTTGTAGCTGTAATCTTTGGTATCAGCGCCCGATGTGCTCTTTGTGAAGTGTAGCTGAGAGGTCTCATTTTCAAAATCGAAGAGTATGCGGAAGTTGTAGACGTCGACGACGGGAGTGCCGTCAGTTGACGCATCGATTTTTGTCATCATCACGCCGTCGAGCAGGAAGGACGAAAGAGCGCCGTTGTTGTAGAGCGGCTCAAAGGTGCAGTATTTGCTTCCGTAAAGGGAGTCGTTTATTGTCCAGTTCGGATTTATCCCGACGCCGTAGTCTCTCACGACGTAGGAGTCCCACGAGACGGTGCAGCCGTTTTCGGAAACATCGGTGAAGTTGAACCTGATACCCTCTTCGTAGTCATCGGAATAGATGGGGAAACGTGTATTGTCGAGACTGCGGAGCAATCCCGTGCAGAGCTCCTGCGCCTGTTCGAGCTCACTTGCAGTCTTTTGAGCGGGCTTGGATACGACGGTGGTCGCAGATACCTGCGACGCAGCTTCAGAGCTGTTCTCTTGAGGCTCGTCAGAGCTTCCGCAGCCGACCGTAAGAATCAGAGTACCGCTGCACATCAATGCAAAGAATGACCTTTTTTTCACACTGTTCCCCCCGATTATTCAAATCATTACCGAACCGAGATCCGACAACTATATTTTACCACATAAAGAACAGCATTTCAAGTGATTTTTGGTATTTTCCGCCGCAGAAGATGTGAGCTCGCTTTTTGCAGCAGTTATGGGGGAGTATATACCGCGATTTGATATAAGTTTTACACAAAAACCAAATAACTGCTTGACAAATCAATGGAAATGTGCTACAATTACAATGATATAAGACGGTATTTCTGTATGACAGGCACAAGATGAGGCTGCATTTTTAATGTATTACGCATAAAATGCAGCTTTCTTTTAATACGATGACAGACTGCGCTTCATTCGGCGCAGGGGCGGAGGTGACGAGAATTGAGCGGTATCATAAAGAGGAGCGATTATTCCTACCGCATAACGAACGAGCCCGAGACAAACGAGGACGGCAATATCTACGTTTTCAACGGTATCAGGCTGGACAACAGCGGAAACAAGGAAACGGTAAAAATACTGTTTGTCAGGCGCACGCTGCGCTTTGTGGACTTCCAGAGATACGGCAGTGCCACGAAGATATGCAAACTGCCTGAGAGCTTCTATGACGAAAGGTTCAACAAGAAATACGGCATCGACAGCGCCTCGAACGGCTTGTTCGACCTCTACATAGCGGTAAAGCCGAGCCACGGCACTGTTCCCGAGCCTGAGAAGAGCAGACTGCCAAAGCTGCTGATAATTGCCGCAGCCGTGCTCGTCGTGCTGCTACTGCTCATATTCGGCGCAGTCAAGCTGGCTGGAGTGCTCGGCGGGGATAAACCCGCGCCTCCGACGGACAGTACCGCTGAAACGACCTCGCTTGGCGACCTCAACGGCGACGGACTTATAAACTCGATAGACGCCTCAATGGTGCTCTCCAACTACAACAAGGTATCGACGGGCGAGGATATCCCCGAGAGCGAGCTTTCCCGCGGTGACCTCAACGGCGACGGCAGGTCAGACGCGAGCGACGCCTCGCTGATACTTGCGTATTATTCGTTCATGTCGTCGAGCGGTGACATGACCTTGGACGAGTACCTCGATAGCCGTTTCGGAGGCAGCGGCGAATAAAAACGGAATAAAAAGAAAAAACCTTTCGCAAGAAAGGTTTTTTCACGTATTTCAGACTTTTACCGCTTTTTTTCCGAGCACGAAGTTCGAGATGAGCACGAGGTCATTGACCTGAGTCTTGCCGTCGCCGTCCATGTCGGCGAGGGAGCTGTGATTCGCCTGCTTTTCGGGGGCAACGAGCTCCTTGCGGAAGAGTATGAGGTCGAAGGAGTCGAGCCTGCCGTCGCCGTTGAGGTCGCCCGCAATCGGCTTCAGCTCTTTTATCTCGCAGCTGTTCAGCTTTGCGGAGCCCTTGCACTTGTTCGCGTCGATAATGAGGCTCAGACTTGCAGGCGTGCTGATAGCGTATCCGAGCTCCGCGAACGCGTTAATGTGCTCGCCGAAGTCTATTGTCCCCGCCAGCTTGGAGCTGCCCGTCTCTATCGCGGAGTCCCTGCGCACGCTGATGAAGTTGTCTATCTCTATCTGCTCGCCGCCGATGCTGCGCTGTATCTGCTTCTCGAAGCAGAGGTCGTACACATCGCCGTTGGAGGCGGTAAAGCTGCCGAGTTTCTTCATCTGTTCGGTGTCGGTGATAAGGCTGTAGGAAGCGGTATGGCTGTCGGTCACGTAGAGGCAGCCGATGCGGTCTGACAGCTCCGCATATGCGCCGACGAACACAACAGAATCGTCCTTGTAGGAGTCCTTGTCGATGTCGAGCGAGACGTCGTAGCTGAGCCTGTAGTCGTTCGAGACAGGCGGAGTGCTTATCAGTCCCTTGCCGAAGTAAGCGAAGCTCTTGAGGTCCCACTCAGCAGCAAAGCCGCCCTTGCCGTCGGGGACGAAGGAGCAGAAATCGGCGTCGGAGTTCATCCGGTATTCGTAGTCGTAGCCGTCGGCGAGAGTATATCTCGGCGCGCCTGCGATGAGCTCGAACTTCCTGTTGTACTTTTCGGCGTATTTCTGAGCTGTAGAGCCCGCATAGCCGTGTATGGTGACTTCGCCCGTGACCTTGTCATCGAGCAGGGGAGCGACGGGCTCGTCGTCTGCTATCCTTGCTCCGCCCGTCCAGTTGATAGTGTAGCTGTTGTCCTCAGCCGTATCGTCAGCGGGACTGCTCCATGTAGTGTCGCGGTCGGTGCAGTTGGAGTATTTGTACTCGGCGGGGATAGTTTTCTCGCTGTCGAAGATGTCGCAGGCAGGGTCGTAGAAGTAGAAGTCGGTGGTATTCTTTGCCGCGGCGAGCACCTTCTCGGGGAGCTGTGCCGCTCTGTAGTGAACGACGGCGGCTTTACCCGTGCTGAGACCCGTATAGGCGATATTGCCGATATACTTCACGGACGCGGGAATATCCACAAGCGTACACTTGTTCCTGACCATGAAGGTCATCTCCGCGATGCCGACAGTGCCGCTGCGTACGAACGCCTGCTCGATGTCCTCATCGCTGCCGACAGCCCAGCTGCCGATGTAGTCGATACCGCCGACATTTTCCGTACACGGGGTATCCTTGAAGGCGTCCCTGCCGATGACTGTCACTGTCTCGGGGAGGTCGAACTGCGTCAGCGAGTCGCAGTGATTGAACGCGCCGTAGCCTATCTGTTCGACTTTTCCGTTGAACTTCACATCGGTGAGCGAAGTGCAGTAGAAGAACATATCGCCTGATATCGCAGTTATCGTCTCGGGGAGCTCGACCGACTTGAGCGCGAAAGCCGCAACGAAGGCGTTATTGTGTATGTGCTTGACGGTCGCGGGAATGACCGCCTTTTCGAGCGTGAGGTTCGCATAGAAGGCGTAATCGCCGATAGACTCAGTCTCAGCGGGGAGCTTCAGCTCCTTTATCCCGAGAGCGGGCGGACAGCCGACGAGCGTCTTCATGTCCTTGCTGTATAAGATGCCGTCGACTGTGGTAAAATAGGGGTTCGTCTCCGATACCACTACCTTCTTCACCTTCGGCATAGGTTCCTCAGTGCTTTCCAGCTTGGTGACGGTAGTGTTTGTGAGGCTGAACCACGTAAAATGCTCAAAGGTGTCGGGGAGAGTTATCTTCTCGAGGTCACGGCAGAAGCCGAACGGATTATCGACGCAGCCTACCACGGGGACATTCTCCTTTGTTTCGGGGACGAACACCTCCGCGGGAATGACGACCTCGGTCACGGTCGTGTCCATGTACTTCGCGAGCACTGCAAACTCCTTGTAAACGTGGAAGGTGAAGCTGCCGTCGACGACTTCGGAGTACTTCTCCTCGGGGTCGGGGAACTCGGGTATGGTCTTGGCAAGCGCGCTGTAGTCCTGAGCAGTCACCGCTTCGATAGCGCAGACAGGCATAGCGGCAGCCGAAGAGCCGCAGAGCATAGCCGCTGCGACGGCAAGTGCAGCAAGTTTTCTCATAATCTCACTCCTTTGGTAAAACCCAATATTTGCTATAATTATACCACGTGTGACCGCGGCTGTCAATCGCTGCGGGTGCTTGACAAAATCGGCGGGAAATGGTAAAATAGTTTTCGAGCAGACTACGCGGCAGCGGAAACGTTTTAGTTTATGAGGAAAGTCCGGGCATCACAGAGCAGGGTAGCTGATAACGTCAGCCGAGGGCGACCTTAGGGCAAGTGCAACAGAGATATACCGCCGCTTTAATACTTGACTCTGCTGCAAGATGTCCAATAGATTTCGAGATAAAATACTGTTTTTCAAGGCGGACGACGCAGGCGTGCTTTCGCACGGCAAGAAGGAGAACGCAGAAAAACGGAATTTTAGCCGAAAGATGTGGATAGCTTGCAGCAGGGTCAAGTATAGTGGTAAGGGTGGAAAGGCGAGGCAAGAGCTCACCGGAGTGCGGGAGACCGCACTGCCATGTAAACCCTACCCGATGCAACGTCTATTGGTACTGCGTATCTCAACGTCGGCTCGGCGGATACGGAGTAATGACGGCTTGAGCTCATCGGCGACGATGAGCGTAGATAAATTGCCGCGCACGACAGAACCCGGCTTATCGGTCTGGTCAGAAAAAGAGGGAGCTTCGGCTCCCTCTTTTTATTGCTCAGAATTCGATACCCTTTCGTGCGGGGATGCCCCTGTCATACGGGTGCTTATGCGGGAGCATCTCCGTGATGTAGTCGGCGGAGTCCGTGAAAGGGGAGCAGGCTCCGCGCCCCGTGAGGACGAGCTCCGTATCGCCGCTGTAGCCGAGGATAACGCGCTCGGCGAGCTCCCTGTCGAGCAGTCCCGCCGACAGCGCGCAGAAGAACTCGTCGAGGACTATGAGGTCGGCGGCACCGTCCGCGAGGAGGCGTCCGACCTCGTTCAGAATGGCGCTGTGCTCGGCAGAGGCGGCGGCTTTCTCTTCAGCGTTCATACTGACCGAGAACTTGCAGCAGCTCCGAGCCGCTCCCACGCTGACTCCGAGCTGCTCGAGCATGGCTATCTCGGAGGAGGTGCCGTCCTTCATCAGCTGCAAAAAGTACACCCGAAGTCCCGCTCCCGCAGCCCTGACCGCGAGCCCGACCGACGCAGTTGTTTTACCTTTTCCGTTTCCCGTGTAAATGTGTAACATAATGCGAGACCTCCTATCGCAATAATCGGTTAAATTATAGCATTTTTTGCGGGAAAAAGCAATAATTGAAGGATTAATCGGAAGAGTGTACATTCTATGCGACAGCAAATTGTTTAGAATTGACAAAGTTGTGTTTTTTGGCGATTACCTCTTTACTTTTAGTTTATAATATGGTATCATATACTAAAGGTGTACTGTAATGTCGGGAAATTTTTATATATTTTATCGAAAGCTAATACTTTACTTTTGCAATGTATTGTGTTACAATGTAAAGTAGAGAAATTTTTCCGTATTAAGTGCCCCTTGCGGCAGATTGGAGTTAGAACAATGATAGACAAAATCAAATCAGATAGCATGGACCTTCTCTTTGAGGCTATCCTGACCCTTGAATCAGTCGACGACTGCTACAAATTCTTCGACGACCTCTGCACGAGCATCGAGCTCAAATCCTTCGCGCAGAGACTCCACGTAGCAAAGCTCCTCGACGAGCACCGCGTCTACAACAGCATCGTTACCGAGACGGGTGCCAGCACCGCGACCATAAGCAGAGTCAATCGCTCCCTCAAGGACGGAAACGACGGATACAACATCGTTTTCGACCGACTCAAGGCGAAGCATCTGCTGAAATAATCACCTGACATCTCAGGAATAACCATTATTGAAAGGAAGTATTGCATGAAACGATCGGGTTTACTCAAGAAGAGCGCGGCTGTGATCACTGCTGCGGCAACTCTTCTCGGAAGCAGTGCTTTTGCGGCAATTCCCGCGCAGGCTGCTGTTGTTGATCCTGATAATCCGAACAACTACCACAACTTCGCAGAGGCGCTCCAGCTCGCGCTCTGCTTCTACGACGCCAACAAGTGCGGCGACAAGGTCGGCGAGGACGGCTACTATTCGTGGCGTGAGGACTGCCATGTAAAGGACACCGAGATACCGCTCCAGACCGTTGACCCCTTCCCAGAGCTCTACGGTGAAGCCAAGAACGACGGCTCCACTAACGGCGAGAAGCAGGAGGAGAAGGAGGACAAGCAGCCCATCGGCGAAGGCAAGGGCGACGGCGGACTCAGTGAGGCTAAGGGTCTCTACGAGGGCGTCACGATGACTCCTGAATTCATCGAGAAGAACCGCAAGTACCTCGACCCCGACGGCAACGGCACTCTCGACCTCGCAGGCGGCTGGCACGACGCAGGCGACCACGTTAAGTTCGGTCTTCCCGGAAGCTATTCCGCTTCGACAGTCGGCTGGGGCTACTATGAGTTCCGCGACGCATACATTGATATGGGTCTCCAGAAGCACATCGAGGATGAGCTCCGCTGGATAAACGACTACTTCATGAAGGTCACCTTCCTCGACGACGACGACAACGTAGTTGCATACTGCTATCAGGTCGGCGAGGGCAACAACGACCACAACTACTGGTGCGCACCCGAGCTTCAGGTCGACGATACAGTTGTAGCGTCATCGAGCTGTGCGGTAAAGCGCCCCGCTTACTTCGCAACAGAGGAGATGCCCGCTCCTGACCAGTGCGCAGGCGCAGCAGCATCTCTGGCGATAAACTACCTCAACTTCAAGGACACCGACGCCAAGTACGCGGCAGACAGCCTCAAGTACGCAAGAGCGCTCTACGAGTTTGCTGTTAAAACACATAAGGAGGAGTGGACTCCGGGTACTACTCCGAGCTCGCTCGTACTCGGCTACGACGGCGGCTTCTATCATTCGAGCTACGACTACGACGAGCTCTCATGGGCAGCCGTATGGCTCTACTACGCAGCTGTTGCAGAGGCAGAGGACGCCGCAGATGCGACCGATGCTTCTATCAAGAAGGCAACAGACGAGGCGTATGACAAGTACATCATGGCTATCATCGCGGTAGATGAGGAGACCACCAACGACAAGGGCGCTCACCCCTACACAGGCTATATGAAGCGTATCATCACAGATACAGGCAACTGCTGGCAGAACATCTGGGTACACTGCTGGGATACAGTATGGGGCGGCGTATTCGCAAAGCTCGCACCTGTAACCAACACCGCGCGTGACTGGTACATCTTCCGCTACAACCTCGAATACTGGTCGGGCTGTGCAGCATCTATCGACTGCTCCGACTGGGGCTATGAGCCTGTACACGGACACAAATACTTCGGCATGGACGACTTCCTCTGGAATACGCCCATGACCTGCGACGAGATACCTTCTCTCAAGGACAGCGAGACCAGCGGCGACTTCATCGCCAAGTCTCCCAAGGGCTGGGCAGTCGTTTCAGGCTACGGCTCGGCACGATACAACACTGCGGCAGGTCTGTGCGCGTGCGTATACGCAAAGACCACAGGCGACGAGGTATTCCTCCCGTGGGCAGAGGCTCAGATGGAGTACATCCTCGGCAAGAACCCCATGGGCTACGCATATGAGGTAGGCTACGGCAACAGCTACGCTACACAGCCTCACCACCGTGCATCACATTGCTCCGACAAGCAGAGCCAGGAGAACCTCGTACATCAGGTACACACTCTCTGGGGCGCACTCGTCGGCGGACCTGACCTCGATGACTTCCACCACGACGAAACAAAGGACTACATCTACAACGAGGTAACTGACGACTATAACGCAGGCTTCTGCGGCGACCTTGCAGGTCTCTATCACTTCTACGGAGCAAAGGGCAAGGAGTTCGAGAAGGAAAACCACATCAATCCCGACTTTGATATGTCCAAAAACGCAAAGGCTGGCTACGACCAGGTAGACGCTGACGGCAATCCGCTTCCTGTAGGCATTTACGCCGCAGGCGGAAAGAATCAGGAGCAGGAGGGCAGCGTTCAGCTCAAGGTCGTTGTATACAACAGAACAGTCAACCCGCCTCGCTTCGAGAGCAACCTCAAGGCAAGATACTACTTCAATGTCAAGGAGCTCGTTGACGCAGGCTATGACCCCGACGAATACGTCTTCTACCGTATCGACTACGACCAGGAGAAGGGCTACTCGAACAACAAGAACGAGGTCAAGTTCACACCTCCGCAGAAGTACGACGACGAGGGAACATACTACGTTGAGATGCAGTGGAAGGACTGCGACTTCTACGGAAGCCGTGTATTCCAGTTCGCACTCGGCTACAATCAGGACAAGGAGACCTATGACGACGTATTGTGGGATTCCAAGAACGACTACAGCTACGCTGACCTTGTATCCTTCGCGGACGAGAACGAAGCAGCTGAGATAACCGATAAGATAACGCTCTACGCTGACGACGTGCTCGTATGGGGTATTGAGCCCGACGGAACTGCTCCCGAGGACAACCCGATGCCCATTGCCACGACGACAAAGAGCACTACTACAGCTGCTGACGGCGATATCCTCTGGGGTGACGCAAACCTCGACAAGAAGGTGACCGTAGCAGACGCAGTAGCTATCCTCCAGAGCCTTGCAAACAAGGACAAGTTCGCACTTAAGCCTCAGGGCGCAAAGAATGCGGACGTATACGATAACGGCGACGGTATCACAGGTAATGACGCGCTGACTATCCAGCAGATAGATGCTAAGAAGATAAAGCAGAGCGACCTTCCCGTATCATACGCAAAGAAGAAGTAAATAAAAGCAGGCTCCGTGATGTGCGCTGCTCTTAGCGGAACAAATGACAAACCAAACTGAATAGGACGCAAGCTGATACTTACAATAATGTAGGTATCAGCTTATTTTTATATAAATCCGTTGATTTATTCATCTGAATATGGTGAAATGTACTTAAAGAATCGAGCATTGGAGGTACCAACATGACCGATAAGGAACAGAAAAAGGCTGCAAAAGAGTTGCAGCGTATTGGAAAGACAAAGGATCGGAGAAAAGTGATACTCAGACTTATTGGAATCAGCTCTTGACTGACGTGTTCGGTGCTGAGAAACTCACTGGTCTTGTGAAATATGAAAAGCCTGTCATTGTGGACGGCAATCAAAAGTACATTGATGTATATATCCGTCACGATAATGTTACTATGATCGTTGAGCAGAAATCCCTTGGGAAAGATCTTACAGAAAAGCTGCACCAGTCAGGTGATATAATGCTATTCAATTAACTATAGTCCTGCTTTAATCTTTTCAGAAACAATTCCGCAATCGGCGAGAACACCTGATACTTTTTCCAGATGATATACATATTCGTTTCAAGTGTCGGCTTGATTGGTCGGAAGCAAAGTCCGCTTTCTTCGCTTGTGTCTACAAGGTGCTCAAAGGTCAGCATATATCCAAGCCCTTCTTTCACAAATACCGAGCCGTTGTAGGCAAGATTGACAGTTCCCGCAAAGTTGAGCTTATCCATATTATCCCCGCACCAGCGCGGAAAATCTACACGGATAGACTGCTCGGAGCAGAACAGCGGCAGCCCATAAAGATCATCAAATGTTACATACTCTTTTTCGGCAAGCGGACTGTCACGGCGCATAACCAGCCCCCATTTGTCGCTTTCGGGTATAGAAAGATAGTTGTACTTTGACAAGTTCGGCGGCTCAACGATCACGGCGAGGTCGAGGATGCCTCTGTCAAGCCGTTCGGCAACGGGCTCGGTATCTCCGCTGAATATGTGGAAGATGAAATTCGGGTACTGCTCCTTGAATGCTTTGATGCTCCTTGCAAGGTATTTGATAAGAATGCTCTCGGCGCAGCCTATGCGTATCTCTCCGCCAACGATGTTGTCAAGCTGGCTGAACTCCTCGGCGGTCTTATCGACCATAGCGAGAATGTCCTCAGCACGCTTTCGCAGGAGCATACCTTCATCGTTAAGTATCATATTCTTATTCGTGCGGATAAAGAGCTCATGCCCTAATTCTTCTTCGAGCTTTTTGATCTCCTTAGAGAGCGAGGGCTGCGAGATATGCAGGCGCTCGGCCGCCCTTGTCATGTTTTCCTCTCTTGCAATAGCGAGAAAGTAACGTAAGACACGTATTTCCATAGCACACCTCCAATATTTCTATTATCATTATAACCTGTTTTGTTATTCCTGTCAAGAATGGCAAGCAATTACATATAGGTATTTTACATATCATAAAAGATGTGATATACTTAAATCACAGAAACACGGAGGTGGTGAAAATGGCAAACGCAGCCGACAAAACAGCGGTCATGACCGAAAATCTCAGGGATATGGGCTTGGACGATGAAAGCGTAGCAAAATGCCTGCAAATGGTCGAAAGCGGACAATATCAGGCACTTGACTGTTTTCTGAAAAGCTATCGTCAAACGCTCCTTGACAGCGTTCACAAGTATAGCGACCGCATCGACTGCCTTGACTATTTCGCCTACACATTAAGAAAAAACGGAGGTATCTGAAATGAAAGATGAAATGCTTACTTTAACACAGGAATGGGACAAGACCTTCCCCAAGTCCGACAAGGTTGACCACAACAAGGTCACTTTTCACAACCGCTACGGCATCACACTCGCCGCCGATATGTACACTCCGAAAAATGCAGGCGGCAAGCTCCCTGCGATCGCCGTGTGCGGACCGTTCGGTGCAGTCAAGGAACAGTGCAGCGGTCTTTACGCACAGACACTTGCAGAGCGTGGATTTCTGACCATTGCATTCGATCCGTCCTTTACAGGTGAAAGCGGAGGACAGCCGAGATACATGGCTTCTCCCGACATCAACACGGAAGACTTTATGGCAGCGGTTGATTTCCTCTCGATTCAGGAAAATGTTGATCCCAAGCGTATCGGTATCCTCGGTATCTGCGGCTGGGGCGGTATGGCTCTAAACGCTGCAACACTGGATACCCGTATCAAGGCGACTGTTGCATCTACCATGTACGATATGACAAGAGTGAACGCAAAGGGCTACTTTGATGCCGATGACAGCGAGGAAAAGCGCTATGCGATGAAGCAGGCACTGAATGCCCAGCGTATCAAGGATTATGCAAGCGGTGAGTATGAGCTTGGCGGCGGTGTTATTGACCCTCTGCCCGAAGACGCTCCGTATTTCGTAAAAGACTACCACGCATACTACAAGACTGAAAGAGGTTATCACCCTCGTTCGCTCAATTCCAACGGCGGCTGGAACAAGATCGGCTGTATATCGTTTATCAATATGCCTATCCTGCAATACAGCAATGAGATACGCTCCGCCGTTATGATAATGCACGGCGACAAGGCTCATTCCTTCTACTTCGGAAAAGATGCGTATGAGAATATGATAAACGGAAACAAGTACACCGACAATAAACAGCTTCTTGTGATCGAAGGCGCTTCCCACACCGATCTCTACGACGGCGGAGAGAATAACGCTATCCCATTCGACAAGCTCGAAGCCTTTTATAACAAGTATCTGAAATGATCCCGATTGGAGGAAAAGCAATGACAACAGCAGAATTTCTTGAATTTATGAACAGCGGAAAACAGGTCACGGCTGAGAGCGATGTGCATCAGATCATGCATAAGCTGAGTCAGGAGGCAATCCGCATCACAATGGAGATCAACAGCCGCTATCATACTCCTGATGAGATAAATGGGCTGATGTCGGATCTGATCGGTGAACCTGTTGAGGTCGGGCTGTTTCCTCCGTTCTACACTGACTGTGGGAAAAACATTCATCTCGGCAAGGGCGTGTTCATCAATGCAGGCTGTAAATTTCAGGATCAGGGCGGTATTTTCATCAGTGACGGGGCACTGATCGGACACAACACAGTGCTTGCAACGCTGAATCACGGGCTTCTCCCCGAAGAACGCCATGATCTGATACCCAGGCCCATTCACATCGGAAAAAACGTGTGGATAGGCTCTAACTCGACAATCCTTTCAGGCGTGACGATCGGAGATAATGCAGTCATCGGTGCAGGCTCGGTCGTTACAAAGGATATTCCCGAAAATATGATAGCGGTCGGCACTCCTGCAAAGGTGGTGAGGAGCATTTATGATTAAAGCAAGATTTTTAGCAGTTATTTCTTCTTTTCTGATGTTGACCGGGTGCGGCAGTTACTCGGAGGATAGTTCGGCTGTGACGGTGCAAAGTGAAAACTCGTCTGTTATGATGCAAAGCGACAGCAGCGTTTCATCTGTGGTCTCTGACAAACAAGAGGTCACAACCGCCGAACAACATGAAGAAAAGAAAGCTAATGGTATGCAGATAGCTGTAGGAGATAAGCAATTCCCTGTAAATTTGGAAAGCAGCGATACCGTCACAGCTTTAACGGAAATGCTGCCCCTGACGCTTGATATGTCTGAGCTGAACGGCAATGAGAAGTATTATTACCTTGATACATCTCTGCCTTCCTCGCCTGAAAAAGTCGGGCATATAAGCGAAGGCGATATAATGCTTTACGGCGATAGCTGTCTTGTGGTGTTTTACGAGAGCTTTGATACTTCATACAGCTATACAAAGATCGGTCATATATCAGATACTTCGGGGCTTGCTGATGCACTCGGTAAAGACGGTGTGACCGTAACGTTTGAAATGAACAGCAGCCAAGATACCGAATACACCGTGCAGGATGTACGGAATCTCAATGATTTTCTTCTTGCGAAACCGACAGAAGAAGATTTGCGGGGAAAGCCTTACGATCTCGACAATGACGGGGTATGGGGCGTTTTTGACCTGTGCCTTATGAGAAGAAAAGTAATGGAGCAGCGAAATATGACAACAGAATTTGATTTTGAAAACAAGACCGTATTGCTCAACAGCGGCTATGAAATGCCCATTCTTGGACTTGGTACATGGACACAGGACGATGAGACTGCGGAAAAATCTGTCTACGAAGCGCTGAAAGACGGTTATCGGCTTATCGACACGGCACAGTATTACGGTAATGAAACAGGTGTTGGCAAGGGCATTCAGAAAGCAATAGACGATGGCATCGTCACCCGTGAGGAGGTATTTGTCACCACAAAGGTCATGCCTTCCAACTATGACAGAGCGTACAGTTCTATTGACGATTCGCTTGAACGGCTCGGACTTGATTACATTGACCTGATGCTGATACACCAATCGGGAAGTAATGATACAGAAGTCTACAAAGCCCTGTGTCAGGGTGTCAAGGACGGCAAGCTGCGGTCAATCGGTATTTCTAACTATTATACCCTCGACGAATATGAGCGTGTCACATCGGGCGGTGAGATCAAGCCGGCGGTAGTTCAGAATGAAAATCATCCGTTTTATCAGAACACCGAGTTCCAAAAGGATATCGCCAAATACGGTACGGTGGTAGAATCATGGTATCCGTTCGGCGGCAGAGGGCATACGCAGGACTTGTTTGGTAATGAAACGATCACGGATATAGCAAAGGCACACGGCAAGACATCGGCACAAATAATACTCCGATGGCATTTGCAGGCAGGCTATGTCACGATACCGGGTTCACAGAATCCGGATCATATACTTGAGAATTACAGCATCTTTGATTTTGAGCTGTCCGATGAAGAGATGCAGAGAATGGCAGAACTGCATACAGGACAGCGGTATGAAAATTGGTGAGGTGTGCTATGAATATACTTGTATTAAATGGAAGTCCCCGTCAAAATGGGAATACTGCAAAAATGGTCACAGCATTTTGTGAAGGGGCTGAATCATCAAATCATACCGTGAAAACAGTAAATGTCTGTAAGCTGAATGTAAAAGGCTGTCTTGCCTGTGAATACTGCCACAGCAAAGGGAACGGCAAGTGTATACAGAAGGACGATATGCAGGATATATATTCATTGCTTAAAGACACTAATATGCTTGTTCTTGCTTCCCCGATCTACTATCACGGTATTAGTGGGCAACTTAAATGCGTGATCGACAGGTTTTATTCTGCGCTTTATCCTGCTGCACCTAAAAGCTTGACTAAAATAGCAATGTTTTTATCCTCCGGCGACAGAAACCAGTATGACGGAGCAATGTTTTCATACAATGGTGATTTTCTCGGTTATCTGGGATTAAAAGATATGGGAGTGTTTACATCAGCAGGCGATGTTTCTGATGAGCTGCTTGCAAAGATCAGAAAATTTGGGGAATCGTTATGAGAAGCCGTGCGAGCAGCACTATTTTATTAGCCCGTAGCCCATTGGCGAACCAATAAACCGACTCATACAAGTCCAATTCAATATTGTGGATCATACCACAATCTGCACATATTCTACGGTTTCAATAAGGATATGACCGAAAGTGAAATCGTTTCTCAACTGATGAAGATGTATCAGGGATTGACGGAGGGGTAATTTGGTATGGAAGCGATGAAATATCGTTAATAATAAGGCGACTATTAGATTATCATGTATAAAAGGTTGACAATATAGTTTATTAATGAGCTGAACAGTGCTTGTAACTATTACAGTTGCAGGCACTGTTTTTTTGTTCAATATGAGTGCCGCAAACACACACGATTGTGCAACTCTACAAATCAATGTGAATATTATGTGAAACGAGTGTGCCAAAATGCCTCTCCCAGTTCCCTATAAGTTGAGGGGCAAATCAGGAACTTGAAAATTGAATATCCTGCGCAGGAGTGATACACAGCAGTTAAGTGCGCCGCAATAGTTCCGCGGAGTGTCCTCAGCAAGTTTGGCTACCGAGCCTTAAAGTAAGGGTTCGTATTTAGTAGCTTGCGAAATTGGCTGAAGGGGCACCCTTCCTTGGAGGGGCTTAGCGCATCGAACTGTGAAATACTTCTCTCACGTCACGCAAGGCGGAATGAAAGGAATGGTACTGTGAAAGGGCTAATAAAATTCACTTTGCAAAAAGAATACTGCTCCCACTTTTCCTTTTCGCCAATAACAGGGTGACGGTATACACACGCACAAAAACGCCCGTTTTTGCCGCCGACACAGAAATCGGGTTTATATATCCCACCTGCGGCGTTGAAAGCGATTGTCGCGCAACGTCGAGCGAGTGTGGCGGCATCGGCGTGGGGAGAAAACAAGCTGACGGAGCAGTACAGGCGGCGGAAGTATGAAATGCCAGCATCGCATTCGGCAGTCCGCCGAACGCTTGCTGGTCGGGCAGAAGCCCGAACCCACTTTATTATCAGAGCCATATCTCTGAAATTAATGAAAGGATTGATAAAAATGAACATCGAAAGTCGCATCAGAAATATGAACAAAACAATGAAAAGGAGTATGATCGAATGGCTGAAAAGAACACAAAAGCTGAAACAAACAAGTATGCGGAACTGCGCAGAACATATACAAAGATATGAGACAGAACAGCGAGAGCTTGAAGCAAAACTCGCTGAGCTCTCCAAGAAAGTTGAAACTATGAATCTACAGGAGACCTGCATAAAAGAATTCATGGATAAAGCCAAAACGAATATAGGAATGAACGATGTCACTCCAAAACTGCTCAACCTGTTTGTAACCCGTATCGAAGTCAGTGAAAGGGAATCAAGAAACAGCGGATGTGCCATAAAAATTCGCTACACCTTTCAGCCAGAATGCCTGTGATGCTTTAATCACAAGCCTAAAAGAAAACCGAGTGGCTCATAACCACTCGGTTTACATAGGATTTTATAAAGTTCCGTTAAGGGGATAACACAGAAGGGTGTCCCTTCAGCCTGTTTCATGGGTCACTGAGTTCAGAACGCAAGTTCGAGGCTCGGTGACCCGCTTTTTCCGTTAAGGATAGCGCACAGAGGAGCCTGCTTTTTTGCAGTACACAAATATAGGGGCGGACACATGAGTTCGCCCCTGATTTATTATTGTGTCAAGCTTTGTACTCAAACTTCGGCATGAGCTGTAGCTTGTGGAGATTGTTCGCGTGCATACGGTCTATCTTCGCCTTGAGCTCAGGCTTGTCGGAGAGGTCGGTCAGACCGCGGATATAGCGGTCGAGCTCCGCGTATGTGAAGCCGAGGTTCTCCTCGTCCGTCTTGCCGCAGAGACCGTCAATCGGAACTTTGTGTACGAGCTCCTTCGGGAGTCCGAGGTAGTCGCCTATCTGCAATACCTCAGTGACGGTGAGGTCGGAGAGGGGAGAGAAATCGCCTGCCGCATCGCCGAACTTGGTCGAGTAGCCGACCCAGTCCTCGGAGAGGTTGCAGGTGTTGACCACGCGCGCTCCCACACACGCACCGATAGCGTAGAGGGTAGTCATTCTGATACGCGCGGGAGTATTGATCCTTGCCTGCTGAGAGGGCTCGATGTGCTTTTCGAGCTCGTTCATGAAGGTGCTGACAGTCTCGCCGATGTTGACTGTGTAGCTTTTTATGCCGAGGGTATCTACGAGAAGGTGGCTGAATGAGATATCCGCCTGCTCGCCCTGTGGCATGAGCACGCCGATGACTCGGTCCTTGCCGAGCGCCTTAGCGCAGACTGCGGCGGCGACGGAGCTGTCCTTGCCTCCTGATATGCCGATAACAGCGTAGGTAGAGGGGGAAGCGTTCTTCTCGAAGTAAGTTTTCACCCAGTTGATGACGTCGTTTGCGGTTTTTTCCGCATTGAATGAGTAGCTCATAGCTGAGACCTCCTTGGAATTATCTGAATACAGTATAGCACAAACTCGGGAAAATATCAAGCTGAAATTGACAACTCAGCGGGACGTCGGAGCAGAGCCCTGCAAAAGTCCGAAATGCGCGAGTGCGTTATAGATGCCGTCCTCCTCTATGGGAGTCGTGACGTATGAAACATACGGGTAGATGACCTCCGCGCCGCCCATAGCGATGCTGTGCTCTACGGCTTGGAGCATGGGCAGGTCGTTCATGCTGTCGCCGATAGCGTAGGCATTTTCGCGCGGGATACCGAGCTTATCGAGAATGAAGTCCATAGCCGTAGCCTTCGAGAAGCCGCGCGGCACGTTCTCCCAGAAGCCGTTTCCGCGGTCTATCATGTCGTAGTCACGACTTATCACGCGGCGGAAGCGCTCCATATCTGCGTGTGGATTCTCCCACACGACGAACTTGTCATAGATGAACTCGGGGTCGGAGATATCGCGGTCGACGGGAATGCCCTCCTCGACGAAGCTGACGAGGAAGTCCTCGAGGTCAGCATTGCGGACAGCGAGCCTGTCGAAGAAGTAGCCGTCCTTGTGCTCATATACGGGAGTAACTCCGCACTCGCGCACGGCAGCAGCCGTCCTGCGGCAGTGCTCCTGCGTGAGCTGATTGTACAGCAACACCTCTCCGCCGAACTCGATATACGTACCGCAGCCGCAGATGAGCCCGTCGAAGCCGAGCTCGCGCACCTGCGGTCGGACGTTGAACGTTGTTCGTCCCGTGTTGATGAAGGTAAGATGCCCGTTAGCCCTGACAAGTTCAAGTGCTTTGCGGGTGCTGTCGGGGATAAGGTGACGGGCGTCCTCAGTGATGAGTGTGCCGTCGATGTCGAAGAATATCACGCTTTGCAAGAGTATGCTTCCTTTCCGTAATAGTTGTCAAAAGTGTTCATATTTTTCATGCGGAGGAAATCGTTCATATCGTCAACGTCTCCGCCCGACGAGACGAACGAGTAATACTCGAGTATCAGCGAGGCGTCATTTGCGTCTATCATATCATCGAGGTTAATGTTCGCTGCCTCGCTCTGATTGTAGTCTAAGCAGCCATCCGAGCCTGTTGATATCTGCGCATAGTGGACAAGTATCAGCGAGGCGTCCTTGGCGTCGACCTTTTTGTCAGCGTTGACATCGCCGAACATCGGCGTTCCGTAATAGCCGAGCACGATATTCACGGGCTTTCCGTCGGGAGTGAATCCCGTGCCATGTACGACGTCGATTAGGTATTCATCCACGACTTGCTCTATGCCGTTCGCGTCCTTCACGATTATATCCACGGCGACCATTTCCTCAACGCCGTTGTATCTCACACGCACGTCATCGGGCACGATATCCGTCGTTTTTATATAGAGCTCCCGCGAGAGCTCGGCGATTTTGTCATTTGTCATATAGCCGAGCTCGCTTATCGAGGTGATATCGCGGTGGCAGTAGAACATCTCCTCGAAGCCGTTGTCCCACTCGAGAGTGATATTATCGGGGCTGTAGAACTTTATTCGGGCTGACCTGACGGGTTCAGACGTATCATCGTAGGAGTTGAAGGAGAACATGACCATATCGCCTTTGAACTGGCAGTCGAACTCCTGCTCGATACCGTCCGCCTGATACGCAAACACGCCGCTGCCCTCTTCCACGGTGACGTTGTTGAACACGAAAGCGCGCACCATACCGTAGTCATTCGTGGGAGTATAGCTGCTCCACACGCAGCCTGTCTCAAAGCGCGAAGCCGAGACGAGCCATACGTACTCGCCCGTTATGTCGACACCTTCGGCGATCTCGCGGCTGACCGTATACACGTCGAGCACCTTTTCGCCTTCGGATTCGGTGGTGAGCATGACGGAGAGCGAAACAGAGCTGTCGGCGATGCTGTAATCGACATTTACCCACGTCGGCATGACACCGTGCTCGAAATAGTAGTACAGCCGCGCGAGCTGCATGAGCTCGGGGTCGGTGTAGAATTCAAAGTTCGACAGCTCATTGCTGCTTATGAATGTGAGCGTTCCTGTGAGAGCCGAGTCCTTGTACTGCAAGACAGCGTGTTCAGAGTCAGTCCATTTTATGATAGTCTCGGTCTTAGAGTTTTCGTTCACCGAGTAGGCGAAGCGCTCGCCGTCGAGGACATATTTACCGTTGTATTCGCATCTGTCATGAATGTCCTTCAAAGTGAGGGTGCCGTCGCCTCTGAACTCATAATACTCCTCATTGTACGGAGTCGTGAGCTTCCATATGCCCGTCTTGAATTCTTCGGGGATATTGCTGCCCGTCTCGATGTCAAACTCATTGAGCGCGCGGTCGAGCACGCATACGCTGTACTCGCTGAAGTCCGTGACATCGTACATCAGCGAGAAGACGCCGTTTTTATCGGGGACTGCGGGGATAATATCGCAGTAGTTGTAGTAATTCTTGGGCTTGACGAGACCCGTGAGGACTGTCTGGATATCGGACAGCGAGTCAGTATCCGCGTGCAGATAGCCGCTGAAAATCCTCTGGTCGGTCTCGAGGTAAGCCGAATCAAGGAAGGGGTCATAGCTGAGCGTCCTCTGCGCGATAGCGAGCGCGTTGAAGCTCGCCTTGCTTTCGGAGGATTCCTCCTCTGCCTTCAGACCCATGATGAATACGCCGTCGAGCGCAGTATCGGTCGCAGTCAGCTCAAGGAGCTTCCTGCCGTCCTTTTCGATAATTTCGTATTCAACTTCGGGAGCTTCCCTGTCTATCGCGAGCTCGAGAGGGTAGGTCTGTGTCTTTTCCTTGCCCGCGCCGTACTCTATGTACGCGTTGAGCTTGCTTGTGTATCTGCCGTCGGGGAGGTCATACGTCTCATACGGCAGGAGAGCGAGCTGCGTCTTGAAGCTGTTGAGCTGCTCCTTCGGCGAATCATAGAGGAGCTTGCCTTCGGCGTCATAGAGCTCGAGGTCGGAGAACACCGCCTCGCGCACAGGCACATAGTAGCAGCCGAAGTAGTCGCCGAAAACGTTTTTGTTCGGCGAGAAGTAGCTGACGCCGTCGCGCAGGTTCAGAAACTCCTCCTTCTGCTGGGCATTGAACATGAACTCGGCAGTCTTAGGAAAGTCCTCGGGGCAGTCGGGGTCGAGCGAGAGGAGGTAGAGGTCGTCCGCGACGATGTCTCTTATCATAGCCGCAGCCTTTGCGAAGCTGATATCGGTTCGGAGCTCGTTGACGCCTATGGTTGCCTTCGGGAGCAGCGGGAACCTGTCAAGGTCGAGTACCGGCACGCTGCACCAGTCGCCGCGGAAGCCGAGGAGCGGCACTGAGATATCGCAGCAGTTCGCGGCTCCGTGGAGGGTCACATAGCCCTCGACGAAGAAGCCGTTCGTGAACACCTTGTCGAGCTCCGCAGTCTGCTCGGAGTCGAGCTCCACGGTGATGGTCTTGGTTACGGTCTTGCCCGCAGGTACGGTGATATCACTGCCGAGGTCGTTCTCGGAGGGCAGAAACGTCTGCCCTGATATGTAGTTCTTTCTGGAGCTCTTGTCGCAGTAATAGCCGTCGGTGATGAGCGAGATATCGGAGTAGGGGAAGGTGACGTCCTCATCGCTGATGTTGGAGATATTGAGCTCGAAGGAGAATGAATCGTCGACACCGTCGCGGAGCTCGATATCCGCCTTTCCCGAGCTGCCCGTCATGATGACCTTGTCGTTCGCAGCCTTGTCGAGCGCGGCAAGGCCCGCGCCCTGACGTCTCGGGCTGATTATTACACCGTCGTCGGAGTAGGGAACAGCGGAGTTCATGAGGATATTCTTTATCCTCTGCGGTCTCTCGGCGCCTGTGAGCTCCACGCCCTGCTTTTTCAGCATCTGGTCGCATAGAGCCACACAGCCCGTGACATACGGCGAAGCCATTGACGTGCCCGACATACGGGACAGCGTGTTATTGTAGTTAGCGGAGAGCACGTTGCCGCCTATGCCCATTATTTCGGGCTTGAGGTCGAGGTTCGTACCCACGCCGTAGGAGCTGAATCCGCTTATCGTGCCGCTGTGCTTGTCGGGAGCAGTCTCGCTTGTGAAGGTCGCCGTCTCAGCTCCGCTCTCGCGCAGTCTTGCGAAGTCCGCCTCCGTGACAGCTGCGAGCGGAAGCTCGGTCGTGTAGAGGTAGTCCTCGAACTTGTCCGCGGTGGAGTCGTCCGCTATGATAAGACCTGCCGCGCCGTAGTTGCTGCACGTCTCATCGAGGTAGGGGTACTGTTCGGAGCTTCCCGAAAAGGCGACTATCTTGCCGCTGACCTTTGAAGCAGTCAGCTGAAAGAGGTCGTAGGAGTCAATAAAGACGAGGGGATAATTCATCTTATTGAGCTTCTCGTAGCAGTATTTGCCTCCGCACTCGCAGTAGCCGAGCGTTAGCTCGCCCGCGATGAGCTGAGTCGTAACAGAGACGGTATTGTCCGCGGACGCTACCGAGAGCACCTGCGGGAAAATTGAGGGCTCGCTGATATTGCCCGTGTCGATGTCCTCGGTGGAGATGAGCCTGCCGCGTCCGAGGCGGTCGTTGGCGTTGTTGCCCGCAGACGCGCACAGAGTAACTCCCGCATTTTCTGCGGCAGCGATAGCGTCGGCGTAGAAGAGGGAGTCATAGTATTCATACACGCGTCCGAAGCTCATATTTATCACGTCAGCCTTGAGTTTGACAGCGTCCTCGATAGCGGCGGCGATAGCCTCGTCGGAGACGGATATCGCGGAAGTACTGCCGCTGAAGCCGTATACCTTCATCATGAGGAGCTGTGCGTCGGGAGCAACTCCCGATATCTCCTTGCCGTCGGAGGTGGTGAAGCGGTTGCCCGCAGCGATACCGCTGACGTGTGTGCCGTGGTAGCGGCTGTTGTCGTTGAGGGTATAGGGCGTGTCGTCGCTGTAGTCATATGCAAAGGGCACCTTGTTGCTGAGGTAGACCTTGTCGGAGCTCAGCTTGGACGAGAAGCCCGCCTTTCTGCTTATCGCGAAGACGTCGTCCTTGGTGATACGCGCTTCTTTGCCTTCCATAGCGGCGAACATATCGTGCGTGACGTCAAATTCCGTATCAATCACGGCGATGACCTCGCCCTCGCCCGTGCAGTCGGTGTTATTGCAGAAGTCGGTGATACCGCCGAGCTCACGCGCTGTGGCGAGCTGCGGCTCGGACATGAAGTCCGTCCTGACGGGGGAGACCTCCTCAACGAGCGGGTCAGCCTTAATATCGGGGATGATGCTCTCGGGCAGTCTGCATGAGAAGCCGTTGGCAGTGAGGGTGAAGCGGCGTTTTATCTCGAACTCGGGATAGAGCCTGCGAATACGCTTCGCGACCCTGTCCTGTGCGGAGCGGAGGCTGTCCTCGGCGGATTGTGCTGCGTCAGTGTCGATGTAGTCGGCACCCTGTCCGCTTGCCTCGGGCGCAGCGAGTACAGCGTCGCCCGCGAGCCTGACGATGAAGTCGCCGAGCTCGCTGTCATCATAGCTGACGGCAGACGGAGCGAGCTCCTCTGCAAGAGCCTGAACTGTGTTTATGCTGAGCGAGCAGCACAGAGCTGCCGCAGCTGCTGCGGAAAGAAGAGTGCGTGTGATGCTGTGTTTCATGAATGACCACCCCTTATGTCAAATGATACTATAATAATAGCACAATCGGCGTGAAATAGCAAGGGCTTCCTTTGCTCAGGCAGTCCGTTTTGGGAGCGGGCAGACAATAGTTTGCCCATACAGTTAAACTGCCGTAGGGGCGATGCCTGCATCGCCCCGCTCTTTTGTTTTGGGCTGATGTGGGCATCAGCCCCTACACATTATTGTTTGATTGGCCCAATTATTAACCTCCTGATTTGTGCACTCATACAAAGTTCTAAAAACTTTTTCAATAATCAACGGTTTTCCATTGCAAAAATGCCTTTTTTGCACCCCTTATAGAGGGGGCTTTTCATTGAGCACAAAAATAAGGGACGTTCCGAAGAACGTCCCTTGGGAGAGGTTAAATCGTATTTACTGATTCTCGTGGAAGAAATAGGGGAGTGCGTCATAGACGTACCATCTTACAACGCCCCACCAGTGTGTTTTTCCGGGGGCATCGAGGAAGTAGAAGTTGCCCTTTGAGAAGTCGCTTGTGTAAACGAAGTGCTTTGTATCGCTCTTCATAGCGTTCATCTGGGGAACCATATTTCCGTGTGCTATATCCTCCGAGCCTGTGCACGCGAAGATGAAGTAATCTCTGGGAGTGAAGCCGAGTTTATC
Source organism: Anaerotruncus sp. MC2020 (assembly GCA_000701945.1). GTDB lineage: Bacteria > Bacillota > Clostridia > Oscillospirales > Ruminococcaceae > Ruminococcus > Ruminococcus flavefaciens_B. Next base: position 800,327 of record KL370840.1, on the reverse strand, counting down.
TATCTCCTTTGTGAGACCTGAAACGCCGTCCCAGTTGTGACCAGACAGAGGCATGAAGTAGCCTACGATGTCCATGCAGTTGTTTGCTACTTTCCAAGTTGTACCGCCGCCCATCGAGAAGCCGCCGAATGCACGGTGCATTCTTGAAGCCTTGAGGTCAGCTTCAGATGTAGAATTGGCATATGTGGAGTATTTGCCTTCAACGAAAGGAACAACGCTTGCACGGAATTCTTCATAGAAATTCTCAGCTGAGCTTCCTGAACCGTTGAATGTAGGTGCAACAACGATGAGGGGTTCGAGTTCGCCGTTCTTTATCATATGGTCGAGGATATTACCGACCTTTGAGTCAATGAGAGCTGAATTCTCGTGCTCGCTTCCGCCGTGCATAAGGTAGAAGATGTTGTACTTCTTGGAAGGATCGTAGCCGTAAGGAGTATAAACGTTGAGGCTCTTTGTTCCTCTGATACCGGAATATGTTTCCTTGGTTATCTTACCTGCCTCAGAAATAGGATCGAGGTAGTTCTCGTTCGGTCTGTTCGGTTCGTGATACTGAACAGCAGGGTCGTAGTCGAAAGTGTTGAATTCGCCGACTTTGCCGCCGCCTGTCGTTACCTTGGAGGTCACGCCCTTGGATGCGAACTGTACATCGTCAACGTAGAATGCGAATGTGCCGTCAGTGGATTCGATGTAGAATACGAGGTCTGTAGCGCCCTCGGGGATAGTGTAAGCCGAATTCTCGAGCTTTGTCCACTCCTTGCTCTTGGCATCAGCCTTAGCGATGTTGTCGTATGCAGTCTCGCCGGAAGCGTCTGTATACTGGAGCTGGAGCTTTATCTCCTGTGCGGAGTCTGTGGGCTGCATAACTGCTGCGGAGAAGCTGTAGGTATTGCCAGCCTCGAAATCGCTTCCGAGCGTGTAGCTGATACCGTTCCAAGCAGCTGTTCTGCCCGATACCTTGACTGAGTTATTGCCCGAGTAGTAGTGGTTCTTCTCGGAGGAGACGGAAGCGCCGCCTCTGCCTTCCCAGCTGCCGTTGCCAGACTCGAAGGACTCTGTCTTGGTGTTTATTGTGGGAGCGGGAGCTGTTGTAGTTGATGTAGTAGTGGTAGTAGTTGTTGTAGTGGAAGTTGTGTTAGCTTCCGCTGTAGTTGTCTCGGGAGTCTTGGTAGTTACATCGCCGCCTTCCATGATGCTCTCGGGGAGCTTGCTGATGATAGCAGCGTCAAGTCTCTGGATGGACAGAGCATCTCTTGCTGTTACGCCGTCGCCTCTGTTGTATACGTCAGCGTTGTCGAGAGCCTGTGCATCGAGGTTGAACTTATCCTTGTTAGCAACATACTGGAGGATAGCAACTGCGTCCGCAACGGAAACCTTGCCGTCCTTGTTAGCGTCGCCGTAAAGTGTATCTGACGGCTTAGCTGTTGTAGTTTCAGCGGTTGTTGTAGCTGTGGTTGTAGTAGTTGTTGTGGTAGTCGTTGTGGTAGTTGTAGTAGTGGTAGTCACAGGCGCGGGACCGTCAATCTTTGTGCCTGCAACGCCGCCGATAGCCTCGTCGAGGTAGAAGCTGTCTGTTCCGTCGTCTGTCTCAACGTAGAACTGGTAGCCTGAGCCCTCGGGCATCTTGTAGTTCGTATTGGCGAGCTGTACCCATTCGCCCTTTGAAACTGTAGCCTTGGCTATCTTATCGTAAGCAGCCTCGCCGCTCGCGTCTGTGTACTGGAGAGTGAGGTAGAAGAGCTGTGAATCGGAGGTGCCCTCGTCGTACATTACATCGACGCTGAAGCTGTACTCCTCGCCGGGCTTGAATGCCTTGTTATTGAGTGTACGTGAAGCGCCGTTCCATGAAGAAGCTCTGCTTGAGCAGTAGAGAGCCTTGCTTCCCTCGTACTTGCTCTTGCTGCTGGATTCAACAGAAGCTGAGCCTCTGCCTGTCCATGATTCAGTGCTGTTTTCAAAAGTATTGTGGAAGTAGTAGCCGTTCTCATCGGGCTCTATAACAACGGGAGTACCGCTGAGGACCTTGCTGCCGTCGCAGCCGTTATACATCTGGCGGTCGTACTCAAAGAAGTCGATATCAGCATAGCCGCCTGTGGTCTTTGTAGCATAGCTGTAGATACCGCTGCGGTAGCCTGTGAAGAGCTTGAGGTCGTAGGTCATTGAGAGTTCCTGACCGAGCTTGGTCCAGTTCTGACCGTCGTATGAGTAGTAGAAGTTAGCCTTGTCTATGTTGTTGGAGGAGCTTCCGTCGCTGTTAATGTTAGCGAACTTGAAATCTACCTTTACGTAAATCTCGTCGCCGTTGAGGTTCTGTTCAGCAACTATCTTGTTGGATGATGACGGAACATCGTTTCCTGTATTCACAGACATATATATCTTCTTGTTTCCGCTGTCGTCAACTCTTACGCCGATACAGCCGTACTTGAGCTGGAACGCTGAAAGACCAGCATAGTCGCCGGGCTTCATATTCTTCGTGTCGAGCTTGATATAGCTGCTGCAAGCAGGGCCCTCTGTACGCATTGTCAGAGTATTGCGGGCGTTGAGCAGATGGGTAGCAGTGTGCTTGTTCTTGAGACGGAGCCAGCCGGGACGCTCAGTAACAGACCATGCTGTGTTATCGGGATTGTGGTTCCATGACCACTCAAGAGCAAGGTCATTGGAAGTATAATCGAAGCTGTCGTCACCTGCGACATCAGTACCCTTGTTCGTGCCGAGGTCGAGAGTTATCGGAGCCTTGCCGTTAACGCCCATCATCGGCCAGTCATTCTGCCAATTAACGGGAACGAGGACGGGGATACGTCCGACAGCGCCGTGGTCCTGGAACAGGAGACCGTACCATTTTCCGTCGGGAGTATCAACGATACCGCCCTGAGCGCATCCGCTTCCGTAGGTACCCAGACCTGAGTCAAGGATAGTTTTGCTTTCCCAGTTGCCTGTGAGGCTCTTTGAGCGGTACACGAACTCGAGACGTCCGTGACCCGAAGGCCATGCGATACCGAAGATGTAGTACCAGCCGTTGATTTTCTGGATATGCCAGCCCTCGCCTGCGAGGTTATTGAAGTTGGTCTTGAAGAGCTGCTTCTCAAGTCCGCCCGACTTCCAGCCTGTCATATCGGAGTTGAACTCCTTGATGCTGCAGGTACCGCCTGCACCCGAAACGAGGTAGTTCCTTCCGTCGTCATCGAAGAGGATGGAAGCGTCGTGGTACATACCGTTGAGCTCAACGCGTGACCAATCGCCGTTTTCGATATCGTCAGTGGAGCAGATGTACGACTTGCCCGAGCCATAGCTTCCGAAGAAGGCGTAGAACTTTTTCTTCTTCTCGTTGTAGCGGAGGCTGGTTGCCCACTGTCCGTGAGAATAGTCGTGCTTGCCGTTGGCGAGATTCTGGACATCGCCGTTAGCGTATGTATCGAACACGTAGTTGCATATCTCCCAGTTTGCGAGGTCCTTGGACTTCATGATGGGAGCGCCGGGGCTGAAGAACATGGTAGTGCTTACCATGTAGTAGGTATCGCCGACGCGGATGATGTCGTCGTCGGGGACGTCAGCCCAGATGATAGGGTTGTTTACGGTTCCCGCGGCGGAAGCCTCGAGAGAAACAACGTCGTTCTTTATCTGGGGCATAACGGTACCTACGCACGTCGCGGCTACAGCTGATACAACTGCGCCCGACAGTATACGTTTAAATACATTCATGATTAACCCTCCTAAGATCGTTTCTTATCTTATGTTAATATTCTATTAATATTATTGTACATTTCTTCATCGTGTTTGACAACCGAAAAAACGCAGAATTGGTGTACGATTTGAATATTTATAGCATTTTTTTGTGAAATTCACGTTTTTAACAAGTCGAATTATTTAGCAAACCCTCCGCAATATCTGACTGTTGTAGCACGTAAAACCGTAAAACAAGCGGTTTTTCCACCGCAATAAATGGTTTGAGCAATATGCGCCCGATGTCACTATTTTACCATTCGGGCATCGGATAATTTGTACGTACAAGCTGACAAAAAAATAAGGCTCCCCTTGCGGAGAGCCTTAAATAGTGCTTTTTGTGCAGACAAGTTTTAAACTTACTGCTCTTTTATCATGTCTTCAAATGTCTCGATATAGGTATCGGCTGATGACGACCAGCTGAAATCACAGCTCATCGCACGCTTGACGAGAGCCTCCCAGCAGTCGGAGTCGTAGTAGTCGCGCTTTGCACGCCATACCGCGTCGAGCATATCGAAGGCGTTGTAGGTCTTGAACGTGAAGCCGTTGCCGTTCTCGCCGCCGTTGTCGCGGACGGAGTCGCGCAGACCGCCTGTCTCGCGTACTATCGGGATAGTGCCGTAGCGCATGGCTATCATCTGTGCCAGACCGCACGGCTCGCTCTGTGACGGCATCAGGAACATATCCGAGCCCGCGTATATCTTATGCGACAGCTCGGGGATGAATCCGACGTTGACTGCCACGCTCTCGGGATAGCGGCGCGCCATTTCGAGGAAGAAGTCCTCGTACATTTTCTCGCCGCTTCCGAGGACTGCGAACTTCACGCCGCTTCTGACTATCTCCTCGAATACACAGCGGATAAGGTCGATGCCCTTATGTCTTACGAAGCGCGTAACGATGCCGATGAGCGGCTCGCCGTTGTCGTGCATACCGAGCTCACTGAGGAGCTCCCTCTTGCACTTCACCTTGCCCGAAAGGTCGTCCGCCGTATAGCGCCATGCGATGCAGGGGTCGTGCGACGGGTCGTAGAGCTTGGTGTCGATGCCGTTCATTATGCCTTGGAGTTTGTACTGCTTGGTGACGAGTATGCGGTCGAGTCCGTGGGCGTACCACGGGTCGAGTATCTCCCACGCATAGCTCGGGGAGACGGTGATGAGCTTGTCCGAGGTCTCGAGCGCGCCCTTGAGCATATTGATATACCCGTCGTACTCGAGCAGCCCCGTATTATAGGAGGGGATGCCCATTACCTCGTTGAGCACTTCCTTGCCGTATTTGCCCTGATACTCGATGTTGTGTATGGTAAACACGGTCTTTATGCCGTCATAGCCCTGCTGATACTTATAGTATATCTGATAATATACGGGTATCAGCGCGGTCTGCCAGTCGTTGCAGTTGATTATATCGGGCTTGAATCTGATGTGCTTTATCATTTCGAGGACTGCGCGGTCAAAGAAAACGAAGCGCTCGCAGTCGTCGTAGAAGCCGTACATACCGTCTCTGTGGAAGTAATATTCGTTGTCGATGAAGTAGTAGGTCACTCCGTCGCGCTCGGCGCAGTAGATACCGCAGTACTGCTTTCGCCACGACACGTCTACGGTGATATTGGTGATGAACTCCATATCCTCGCGAAGCTCGGGCTTGATAGACTGATACAGCGGTATTACGACGGCGCACTCGTGACCCTTGGCGCTTATCGCCTTCGGGAGCGAGCCTGCTACATCGGCGAGACCGCCCGAGGCTGCATACGGCACAGCCTCGCTGGCAGCAAATAGTATTTTCATACGTGAACCACCTGATCCTTAGATCTTACCGTTTTTGCCTATATACAGCGGATATGTCTCAGAGCCCGTCAGCACCTTGTTGTCGCTTATCTCGACGTTCTTGTCGGTGATAACGGAGGATATGCTGCAATTGCTGCCTATCTTGGTAGCCTGCATGATGACTGAATCCCTGATGACAGCGCCCTTTCCGACTCTTACGCCGCGGAAGAGGATAGAGTTCTCGACCGTACCCTCGATGACGCAGCCGTCAGCTATGAGCGAGTCCTTTATGCTCGATTCGAGACCGTACTTTACGGGAGCATTGTCGCCTATCTTGGTGTAGACGGGCTGACCTGTCCTGAACAGCGCATCTCTCTTCTCTTTTTCGAGGAGCATCCTGTTCGCGAGGTAGTAGTTCTGTACGCTGTCTATGCGCACGAAGAAGTCCTTGTGCTCATAGCCGAGAATTTTGTAATCGTTTGAGCTGTTCTGGAGTATCTCGCGCGTGAAGCTGTAGAGATTGCGGCTCGCGGCGTCGGATACTATTTTCTTGAGAAAGTCCTTGGTGACTATCATCATATCGAGCCACTGGTTGCACTCGCCCGATATCACGGGGTCAACGAGTACGCCGCCGAGGGTGTTGTCCTCGTTGAATTCGAGTATAGTAGCGCAGTTGTTCTTCTCGCTGTCGTAGAAGCCCTTGCTGTAGATGAGGGTGATGTCAGCCTCAGTCTCCTTGTGCTGTTTGAGCACGGGGGTGAAGTCGATAGTCGCAACTACGTCGCAGTTCGAGAGAATGACGTACTTGGCTTTGGAGTGCTCAACGAAGCCCCAGATATTGCTGAGGGCGTCGAGCCTGCCCTTGTATATGCCGCCTGTCTGGCTGTACGGGGGGAGGAGGTGCAGACCGCCCTTCTTACGGGAGAGGTCCCAGTCACGGCCCGAGCCGAGGTGGTCGAGGAGCGAGCCGTAGTTCGACTTCGTGATGACGCCGACCTCGGATACGCCTGAATTTACAAAGTTGGAAAGCGGGAAGTCTATCAGGCGATAGCGTCCGCCGAAGGGTATCGAACCCATTGTCCTCTGCTTCGTGAGCTCGCTGACGTAGGAGTCGTGCATACTCGCGAAGATAAGACCTAAAACGTTATAATTTACACTGCTCATTATGATTCCTCCGATCAGATATTCTCTCCGATGATCTGCTTGGGCTCGACAGACTTGCCCTCAGACACCGTAACGTTATGTCCGACGACTGCGATACCCCAGTCGTCCCTGTTTTCTACCTGCTCGGGGCTCTTGCCTATATGAGCGCCGCTCTCTATGACGCAGTCGCTTCCGACTATGGCGTACTCTATCACCGCGCCCGACTTGATAACGGTGCCGGGCATGATAATGCTGTAGTTTACGGTAGCTCCCTCCTCGACGGTAACGCCTGCGAAGAGGATAGAGAAGTCAACTGAGCCGTCCACGGAGCTGCCCTCTGCTATCATCGAGTTCTCGATAGAAGCGTTGTTGCCGACGTACTGCGGCGGGCTGTAGCTGCTGCGGGAGTATATCTTCCAGCTCTTGTCGTAGAGGTCGAGGGGCACGCTCGGGCTGAGGAGGTCCATATTAGCCTCCCAGAGCGAATCGAGAGTTCCTACGTCCTTCCAGTAGCCCTCGAACTCGTAAGCGAAGAGGCGCTGCTTGTCGCGGAGCATGGAGGTGATGATGTCCTTGCCGAAGTCCTTCGACCAAGCCTCGCCGCGGTCGCGCTTGGCGTTGGCGTCCTCCTCGTTCTCGATGAGGTACTTCTTCAGCTTGTCCCAGCTGAACACGTAGATGCCCATTGATGCGAGCGTGGACTTGGGCTCCTTGGGCTTCTCGACGAAGTCGATGACCTGATTCTGCTCGTCGCAAATCATGATGCCGAAGCGTGAAGCCTCTGCGAGCGGGACGTCGATGACGGAGATAGTGCAGTCAGCCTCGTTCGCGATGTGGAAGTCCACCATCTTGGAGTAGTCCATTTTGTAGATGTGGTCGCCGCCGAGCACAACTACGTACTCGGGGTCGTATCTCTCGATGAAGCGCATATTCTGGTAGATAGCGTTAGCTGTGCCCTCATACCACGAAGCGCCTGCCTGCGTCTCATACGGGGGCAGAACATGAACGCCGCCGTTGAGCTTGTCGAGGTCCCACGGCTGACCGTTGCCGATGTACTCGTTGAGCACGAGGGGCTGGTACTGCGTGAGCACGCCGACTGTATCGATTCCCGAATTGGTGCAGTTCGAGAGCGGAAAGTCTATCAGGCGGTACTTGCCGCCGTATGGTACTGCGGGCTTTGCAACGTTCTTGGTCAGCGCATACAGTCTGCTTCCCTGACCGCCCGCAAGCAGCATTGCTACGACTTTTTTCTTAGTGTACATATTATTCCTCCAGTGTGTCTGTATTATTTATCTGCTGCGGAGGTCTTTTTCCTCTTTGCAGGAGCTTTTGCCTTCTTTGCGGTTGCCGCTGACTTTTCGGCGCGCTTCCTTGCGGGAGCAGCTTTGAGGTACATCACCGACAGGGGAGCGAGCGTGAGCGATATGCTGTCGTCGAATCCGTGCATACCTATCGCCTCGGACTTGTAGGACTTCTCTGCGAGTCCCGCGCCGCCGAATTCTGCCGCGTCGGAGTTGAATACGACCTTGTACGTGCCCTTTGCGGGGACGCCTATGCGGTAGTCACGGCGCTCAACGGGTACGAAGTTGCATACAGCAATTATCTCCTCGCCGTTGTCGTCGATACGTCTGAACGCGATGACGCTCTGTTTGTAGTCGTCGTTGGATATCCAGCTGAAGCCGCCCCACGAGTCGTCGTTCTGCCACAGGGGAGCGTTCTCGGCGTAGAATTTGTTGAGCTTCTCATTGAATTTGAGCAGGTCGCGGTGAGCGTCGAAATTGAGGAGGTCCCAGTCGAGCTGCCGCTTGTAGTTCCACTCGTTCATCTGACCGAATTCCTGTCCCATGAAGAGGAGCTTCTTGCCAGGGTGAGCCATCATATAAGCGAGGAAGGCACGGTATGACGCGAACTTCTGCTCGTACTCGCCAGGCATCTTGTTTATCATCGAGCACTTGCCGTACACTACCTCGTCGTGCGAGATAGGCAGGATATAGTTCTCGGAGAATGCGTAGAAGAAAGAGAATGTGAGCTTGTCGTGGTTGAATGAGCGGTAAATGGGGTCGAGGCTCATATAGCTGAGCATATCGTTCATCCAGCCCATGTTCCACTTGAAGTTGAAGCCGAGACCGCCGATGTCGGTGGGCTTGGTCACGAGAGGCCACGCTGTTGATTCCTCGGCAATCATGAGAGCGTCGGGGTGCTTCGAGAAGACAGCCTCGTTCAGGCGCTTCAGGAAAGCAACAGCCTCGAGGTTCTCGTTGCCGCCGTTGATGTTGGCAGCCCATTCGCCGTCGCGGCGGTCGTAGTCGAGGTAGAGCATCGAGGCTACCGCGTCAACGCGCAGACCGTCGATGTGGAACTCGGTGAACCAGTAGTTTGCGCTCGATATGAGGAACGAGCAGACCTCGGCCTTGCCGTAGTCGAACACGCGCGTGCCCCATGCCTTGTGCTCCTTCTTGCGGTCGTCGGTGTACTCGTAGCAGCAGGTGCCGTCGAACTCGTACAGACCAGCCTCGTCCTTCGGGAAGTGAGCGGGCACCCAGTCGAGGATAACGCCTATCCCCGCATCGTGGAACGCCTCCACCATAGCGCGGAAGTCATCGGGAGTACCGTAGCGTGAGGTAGGGGCGAAGTAGCCCGTCACCTGATATCCCCACGAGCCGTCGTAGGGGTACTCGGTCAGCGGCATGAACTCGATATGCGTATAGGACATCTTCCTGAGATAGGGGATTATCTGCTTTGCGAAGGTCCTGTAGTCCATGTAGATGTCGTTGCCGTAGTTTTTCCACGAGCTGAGATGCACCTCGTAGACGTTGACGGGGCTCTTGTATATGCTTGCGGCAGCTTTTTTGGCGTACCAGTCATCGTCGTTCCATTCAAAGCTGCTCTCGTATATCTTGGACGCAGTACCCGGGCGGGTCTCGAAGTGAGCCGCATAGGGGTCAGCCTTGAGGAGGGTCCTGCCGTCCTTGGTCTCTATGCTGTATTTGTAAGTATCGAACTGTTTCAGCTTGGATATCTCTGCTTCCCAGATGCCGTCCGCAATGAGCTTGCAGGGATTCTTGCTCCTGTCCCAGCCGTTGAAGTCGCCGACGACAGAAACGCTTACAGCATTAGGAGCCCAAACTCTGAAAGTATAGAAGGTGCCTCTGCCCTTTTTTCTGCTGTGAACGCCGAAAAATTTCCAGGCTTCGCAGTTCTTGCCCTGGTAAAACAGATAGAGCGGAAAATCGTTGGGATTATTATTGATAACAGACATAATTCAGCCTCCTTTGCTATATACATTTTATCAGAATCGGCGTAATTATTCAAGCATTTTCGTAAATCAGCATAAAAATTCAGTTAATACGATAAATTTAGAGGTGTTCTTCTGTGCACTTTGCCACACCGAATCTGCCTGCTATGGGCGTTTCGTTGTGAATATGCACACAAGGTGTATATCTCTATCAAAATTTTATATAGATTGTTTATTTTTTAAAACTTTTACTCCTATAACGGTTACGTCGTCCGTGTGCGCGGACTTCGCGAATGCAGCGGATTTCAGCGCTGTTTCGCGGACTATCTCCTTTATGTCGCCGTCACCTAAAAGCAGCTCGCGGATAAACGGGAACTCGTTCTCGCTTATGCCGTCCGAGAAGGCGACGACCATGTCTCCCTCGCTGAGCTCGTGCTCCGCCGTATAGACCTCCGCCGCCTCGTTTATCCCGACGGGGAAGGTCGAAGCCGAGACCTTTATCACCTCGTCCCCGCGGCGTATGAGCGTTGCCGCCGCTCCCGACTTCAGCACTGTGAGAGTGTGCGCGTCGGGGTCAAAGCGGAGCGCGTCAAACGTGGCGAAGGACTCGTCGCGGGACTTGCCCACCATGACCGAGTTGACCAGCTTCACTGCTGTGACGCAGTCCATGCCTCCGCAGACGAGACGGCGGAAGAGCGCGATGACCATGTGCGAGTCGACCGCGGCGCTCTTGCCCGTGCCCATGCCGTCGGAGAGCGTGATGTAGCAGATGCCGCCGCCGTCAGTGAAGACCGCGGTGCTGTCGCCGCTGACCTCCGAGCCCTCCGCGCAGACCGACGCAGAATAGACCTCGACGGTGTACTCGGGCTTCTCGTAGAAGCAGAGGCGGAGCTCCTCCGCGGAGCTGACGGGGGCGGCGGCAGTGAGGTCGAGACCCAGCCCGTCGGCGATGAGGTCGCGTATGCGGGAGGCGCTCAGCCCCGTAGTCTCGGTGCTGTAGTAGAGCTCGACTGCGAGCCTGTTTGCCGAATTATAGCCCGCCGTCGCACGGAGCGGGGCAATCCCGTGCGCTGAGAGGAGGTCGATTATTTTTGCGGCGGTGCGTCCCGAGGGGCGTATCCCGCGCTCGGCTGAGGCTGTGCGGAGCACCTCGCCCGTCAGCTTCATCTGCTCGCTGAGGAGGCTCCTGTCGCGGGAGCGTCGGAGGCGGAGCAGGCGGTCGGCGAGGCGCATCTCGCGGAGCTGCTCAAGCTCCTCGGTCAGCTCGCGCTTGCGGACGCAGGACTGCGGTATATCGGGCGCTAACTCGTCTGCGGCTTCCATGTCTATGCGGCGGCAGGACGTCCCGCGCGAGCAGCTCCCGCAGACCTCGGGAGAGCTTCGGCGGTCGGAGGATTCGGCTGCACTGAGCGCCGCGGAGAGCTTCACAGCGTCGGTGCGGACGGCGTCTATCACGTCCGAGAGAAAGCCGATGCGTACAGCGTCGGAGCTCCCGCTGACGTGCTCGCAGGGAGGCTCGGCGGAGACCCATTTGTCCGAGAAATAGGGCGCTGCGGCGATGAAAATGCCCGCTCCGATGAGGACGCTGAGCGTGATGTCGGAGCCGTCGCGCGGAGCACCCGTGAGCACGCTCAGCGAGTAGCACAGAGTCGAAAAAATCAGCGCCGTTAGGAGGGGCTTGCCCTTGCGGACATGACCCGCGAACAGTCCTGCGGCGGGGAAAACAGCCGAGGCGATGCACTCCTTCGGGGAGACGAGAGCCGCCGCAAAAGCCGTCATAGCGCCGCATATCGCGCCTCCCGCACTGCCGTAGGAGTAGGCGGCGAGTGCGGTCACAGCTATGCCGAGGACGGCTCCCGCATTCACAGAGGGAAGGCGGAGGGAGTACAGCGAGGCGATGTATACTATATATATCACTGCATAACACCCGCCTGAAAATCCCGATAATGATATGACGTGTTCCTGCCTGAGACTGTTTAGCAGCTCCGCTCCGCAGTAGGCAGCGAAGCCTGAAACGGCTGCATAGAAGCCGTAGAAAATGAGCTTCTGCGGGAGCTCGCCGATGAGGGCGGACACGGACGTCCCCGAGAGCATAACGCATACCGCAGTGATGATACCGCAGCGCAGGGGAGAGCTACGTGCGCCCGAGAACAGCTTTGCTATCACGATGAATGCTATCGCGGCTGTTTTGACTATGCCGCGCCCCACGGAATCTGTCGAAACACCGCGGACTATGGCTCCTGCGAGAGCTGCCGCTGCGTAGGGAAGGTCGAGTGCTCCCGCGAGGGAGATGTCAGCGAATGAGGCTGCCCCCGCGAGGGCAGTCCCCGAGAAAATGAAGCCTCCCGCAAAGGAGGTCAGGAGGGCGGCGGCAGTCCTGACTGCGGGGAGGCGCAGGGCGTCCGATAGCTTGTTCATATTTATCACACTCCGAATCATAGTTACAAGCTATTATACCACAGAACAAATGCATATTTTGTCGGAATAATGACATAGATTTTTTTATATGGCAAAAATCTGCCGCGGGCTCAGCTTTGTCACGTGAACTTAGTATAGGTTCAAACGAACTTATATTTTGCGGAAAAAGCTATATATTTTTGTATCTGGAATCGTAGTATTTGTACATATATCGTCATTTGGAGGGGGATTGACAAGTATTCGCGGACAGTGTATAATGCTCATTGTACACGGACGGTGTACATCACAAACAAATCCGCATAGACCAGAAAGGGAGGTACACTATGTTAAAGGATTTCCCCATCGAACTCGTTATCGCGATAGCTGTTGCAGCGGGTATCGCACTCTTCGCTATCATTCTCGCCATGGGATACATCAAGGCTCCCCCCGACACCGCATACATAATCTCGGGTCTGAGACGCAAGATAATCATCGGCAAGGCAAGCATCCGCATCCCGTTCTTTGAGCGCGTAGATAAGCTGAAATTACAGCTCATCGCCGTTGACGTAAAGACGTCGAGCGCTGTTCCCACCGCCGATTACATCAATATCAACGTTGACGCGAATGTAAACGTAAAGGTCAGCAGCGACCCTGCTCTCATCAAGCTCGGCGCTGAGAACTTCCTCAACAAGGACACCACATACGTTGCAAAGGTAGCGCGTGAGGTGCTCGAAGGCAATATGCGTGAGATAGTCGGACAGATGACTCTCGAGGCTATGGTCAACGACCGCAAGGCTTTCGCTGAGAAGGTTCAGGAGAACGCTGCTCCCGACCTCAACAGAATGGGACTTGAAATAGTTTCCTTCAACGTTCAGAACTTCACCGACGACCAGAACCTCATCGAGAATCTCGGTATCGACAACACCACGAAAATTCAGAAGAAGGCTGCCATTGCAAGGGCTGAATCCGAGAAGGAAATCGAGATTGCAAAGGCTCAGGCAAAGAAGGAAGCCAACGACGCGAAGGTGCTCGCTGAGACCGAGATAGCTCAGAAGAATAACGAGCTCGCTATCCGTCAGGCGGAGCTGAAGCGCGAGGCTGATACTCAGCTCGCTATCGCAGACGCCGCTTACGAGATTCAGAAGGAAGAGCAGCGCAAGACCATTGAGGTAAGCAAGGCTAACGCCAATATCGCTGCTTCCGAGAAGGACGTAGAGCTCAAGGCGAAGGAAGCTGAGGTAAAGGAAAAGGCTCTCGACGCCGAGATTAAGAAGAAGGCTGAGGCTGACCGCTACAAGGCTCAGCAGGAGGCTGACGCAAAGCTCTATCAGCTCAAAAAGGAGGCTGAGGCTGACCGCTTCCAGAGGGAGCAGGAAGCTGAGGCTCAGAAGGCTGAGGCAGAGGCTGCGAAGTTCGCACGTATGCAGGAGGCTGAGGGTATCGCTGCCGTAGGTAAGGCTGAGGCGGACGCGATCCGCGCAAAGGGTCTTGCCGAGGCGGAGGGCATCAATGCCAAGGCTGAGGCTATGAAGAAGTACGGCGAGGCTGCTGTGCTTGAGATGTACTTCAAGGCTCTGCCCGAGGTAGTAAAGAACGCTGCCGCTCCTCTTGAGAATGTTGACCGCATCACCATGTACGGCGACGGCAATTCAAGCAGAATGGTTGGCGACATCATCAGCTCCACCACAAGAGTCACCGACGGTCTCTCCGAGGCGACAGGCGTGGACATCAGAGGCATTCTCTCGGGCTTCCTCGGCGGAAGGGCGGTAAGCGCTCCCGAGGCTGAGGCTCCCGCAGCGGAGGCTCCCGCGGAGGACATCTCCTTCGAGGAGGTGCCTGAGGCTGCTGAGCCCGACATCACAGACGAGAACAACGAAGATAACGAATAACAGAAAAAGAGGCTGCGGATTAGGTGCTATACCTATACGGAAGTATTATGGATATCTGTTGAGGAGGACCCTTTTGAAAAAGGGTCCCTCCTCAAACTCCTCCCCTAAAACTTTCAATTTAAATTTTGCCCCTATGGGGTGCTCAACTGATACGAAAAAGTAAGCCTTACTTTTTTACTGAGAGCACCCCATAGGGGCAAAATTTGGACTAAAAGTCTTTGGAAAGAGGTCTGGGGAAGAACCTTTCTTCAGAAAGGTTTTCCCCAGTAAATACCCGTATTACTTCTGTATAAGCACAGCACATATCCCGCGGCCTCTTTCTGTTTCAGCGCTGATATTTCAGTATAAATGCAGTTTTTACGGTGCCTGTTTATGCTTGTCCATGACGCCTCTGACCGTCTCCGCTGTGCTGACTATCTTGTCGGCTGTGCAGAGCAGCACGCTCTCGCGGAAATGCGGTACGTGAGTAAGATTCAGCGGGAACATATGCGAGTATATCATGTCACGCTCGCGCCTGTTCAGCGTGAATCTTGCCATTGCATTCAACAGCGCGCGTGAGGCGTGAGTATAGCCGTGGAGGCGGTGCCACTTCTCGTCGGCGTGCCAGTCGTAGAGGAAGAAGTCATGCAGCAGCGCCCCGCGTATGAGGGAGCGGCGGTCGGTCTGTATGCGGAGGACGTCAGCGAGCGTCAGGCACATATCCGTGACCTTCAGCGAGTGCTCGTACACGCTGACCCTGCCGTGCTGTACGAAGCGGCGGGTGCTCTGCATCTCGTCAGAGGCGAGGATATCGCGTCCCTCGCGGGAAATCTCGGCGAGGTGTCTCACAGCTCTATCCTCATGTAGCCGCAGGTGAACGGGAAAAAGTCGAATTTTTCCGTGCCCGTGTGGACAGCGCCCTTGCTCTCGTACCAGCGGCGCAGTACCTGATTCTCCTCGACTATGCTCAGCCTGAGCACACTGCACCCTATGCTGCGGGCGGTATCCATAGCGTGTGCGAGGAGCTCCGCGCCTATGCCGTTGTGTCTGTACTCGGGGAGCACCGAGAGGCTGCCGAGCTCGCACTCGCCGACCTCGCCCATGAGCAGTGAATAGAAGCCGAGTATCTCGCCGTCCTCGAGGTAGGCGAACATGAGGCGGTGCTGCTCGTCGAGCTGATATGCAAGGCGCTCTGTCGTAGTGCAGAATGCCACGAAGCGAGGGGCATTCTCGGGCGTGAAGCCGAACTCGTCGGCGACGGTCATGAAGCTCCTGCGCACCACGTCTGCGCAGACGGGCAGCTCGTTTCTCTCTATTTTACGTATCATAGTATCCCTCCGAATCATTTCCTTTTACAATTATACTCCGACAGGCATTGTTTGTCAACAGAAAAGGCGACCCGAGGGGAGCCCCCTCTGGCGGATTCGCGAGTTACCGATTATATGCCTTTAGTTTACGGCACGGTAGCCCGCTTTTTCCGCTAAGGGGAGTAGCACTAAGGTCGCCTTTTGCATTATATTCAGCCGATTATCATTTTTCTGAGCTGTGCGAGGTCGAACATATCAGCACGTCCGTCCTTGACAACGTCGGCATTGACGATATTGACCTTCTGTCCCAGAACGAACTTGTTGAGAGACGCGAGGTCAGCAACGCTTACCTTGCCGTCGTTGTTGTAGTCGCCCGCGAGCATCGAAGCCTCGCCGCTGTATACAGCCTTTATGGTGACATTGCCTGTCGCCTTGAAGCTGATAGTTGCGGAGGTCTTGCTGCCCGAGGTGAGCTCAGCGCCCGTTATCTCCCAGTGGTCGAAGGACGCGCCCTCGAGAGGCTGAGCAGTCGCGGTCATATCGTAGTCGGAGTGGTACTTGCCCGTCCAGCTCGACTCGCTGAGATTGAGTGTATTGAGCTTAATCTTGCCCTTGGAGCTGTCGTTCTGAACGGTCACGCTGTTGAGCCCGTTCGAGAGCGAGGCTGCCCGATTGAGCGTTCTTACTGCGTTGTCAAATCTGCTGTTGTAGAATGAAGCTACTGTGTTTGCCTCCTGCTGGAACTTCGACTCGCCCTGAGTTGTGAACGAGAAACGCTTGTACGTATCGGTTACAGGTTCCTTGTACTTGGTGAACTTGTTTATCTCAGCCGTGGTCTTCTCAGTGTCGAAGTTGTAGTTCGCGATATCCATGAAGGTGCGCGAGAACGCGAGAGCGAAGTCCTTGTTGCTCATGAGCTTCGTGAAGGCGGGGCTCATGTAGTCGTGCTCGTTGTTGTTCTGCCTGATGCGGCTGAAGCTGTCGGCACTTGCGGAGTTCTGCTGCGTGCCGTACATACCCTGACCGAGCTCCGTATCGAAGAGGAACATACGCCATTTGCCGTCGGCGTAGGGATTCTCGGGGTCGACCGCATTCGAGCGCCATACTGCGACGTTGTTCTGCGGCCAGTCGGAGTTCGCTATGTATATCTCAGCCGCGAAGTAGTCCATATAGCTCTGTATATCGACCTTCTCGCAGAACTGCTCATAGCTCACGCTGCCGTTTGCAATGCCCTGAAGGAGCTGGTTCCACTCCTCGAGGTCCTGGTCTCTGCCCTCCTCGAGGTCTCCGTTCTTGATGAGAGCGACGTCGTCCTTGTCTATTCCGTAGTGGGACGTGATATAGTCGTCGCCGACCTTCTCGGTTATCTGGTAGATGCCCCAGAATTCGCCGTCGATGAAGAGTATGCACTCGCTCATCGCCTGAGTAGCGAAGGCTCTGTCGGAGACGAGCTGCTGGTTGACACTGTCGCGGAAGTAGAATCCGCCCGCGTCGTTGCCGCCGTTTCTGATGACGATATTGTCGAACTTCTTGATAGTCTTGCCGTTCTTAGCCTTGGTAGCGGTGCCGTCAAAGAAGTCGTACTCGAGGTCGGACTTACCGTAGTCCTGACGGGCATAGATAGTGAAGCTCTTCTGTACGGAGTTGCGGCTCGCGGCGCCCTTGATACGTATGCCGACGTCCTGCTTGACAACGGACTCGCCGCTGTCGAACATCTCGAAGCTGGCAACGCGCTCCCAATCTCTGCCCTTCTGGTTATAGTTAGCGGGGATCTCCCACGGGTTCATCATGTTGAAGCCGCCGCCGCCCCAGCCGCCCCAGCCGGGTATCTGCCAACCGCCGGGACCCTGACCGGGACCTCCGGGCTGCTGCTGTTGCTGCTCCTGCTGGTAGTCGTCGTAGGTCTTGCCTCTTACGTAGATGCCCTTCTCGTAGCCGAAGAGGTTATCGGGGTCTGTGACGAGAGATACGACCTTCATGTCCTTATAGTATCCCGAGGCTGTCTTGCCCACGAAATACGTTTTTGTAACGGGAGCACTTACGCGTCCCGACGAGTCGACCGCAACTGCGCGTACTATCGCAGCCTTGTCGATGAGCTCACGCGGAGCGGTGGCGCCGCTCGCTGTGATATCCGTCTTCATGCTGAGGCGGTTCTCGGTGTCGCTCATGTCCTTGATGTCGATGGGACCAGTGTACTTTGTTGATTCTGTTGTAGGGTCGCTGCCGTCGGTGGTGTAGTATACCGTTGTGCCCTCGGGAGCCTTTATCGTCAGCGAGAAGCCGCTGCTGAAGAAGCCGCTGTCCTGAGAGAATTCGGGCAGATGTACCGCATTCGAGCCCTCGGGAGCTGAATTAGCCTTGCCTGGGGTGCAGCTGAGCACGAAATACTCGCCGCTGCCGTCGGGGTACTGACCGTACGAGGTATCGGTCGCAAGAGCGTCAAAGGTGAGAGTGTCCACAGCCGAGCCCGAGGCGTCGCTGAGTATGAGAGTCTCGCCGCTTGCGGACATACCGAACGGAGCGATCTTTGCGTCGTTGAGAGCGGCGTTGCTGTCGCAGTAGACTACGATACTGCCCTTGGCGGGAACAACTGTGCCCGCGGGGAATTTGTACCTGAACGGCTCAGCCTCCTTGTCGGAGAAGCCGTAGCCGCTGATATCGACGGACGAACCCGAGCTGTTATATATCTCTGCCCAGTCGTAGAAGTTTCCGTCGGGAGCTGAATTCTTGGTGTTCTTGGAGCACACCTCATTGATAGTGAGGGTGCCTGCTGCGCTGGCGGGAACAGCGGGTACTGTGCCTATCAGCCCCATGACCGCCGACAGGCTGACTATTCCTGCCGCAGCACGCTTAAAAAATCGGTTTTCCATAAAAAAGTCCTCCTTTTCATTGTTTGCCTGCAAGCTGCCAAAGCATCGCGGGCATAAAGGTGTAACTTTCCCCTTCATGTTTTTCTATATCCCAGTGCCCTATCTATATAGTAAAATCATAACACAAAACTCATAAATTGTCAATATTTATGGTACAAATCCGCAATATTTGATATAAAGACAGCGGTATCTGACTGCTGTGATATTTCAGATGCATCCGTGCAGGGAACGCAATAATTCATTCAAAAAAAGCCATTGCATTAGCAATGGCTTTTTTGCTGTATCAGCGCGCCTCCGTCATATAGGCGTTGTACATCTTCGACCACATCTTTTCGAGCTGCCTGTACATCTTTCTGACGTTTCCGTTCTCGGAGAGGAGCAGATACCTCTCGTTTTTGAGCAGCTGATATACGCCTCTGTTGCGGTCGCAGTCGGCGCTGAGACTGCCCGTTCGGGTCTGGAGCAGATTGGCGTAATACCGCATGATTTCGAGGTATTTGCCGTTTGCCTCGCGTATGCGGCAGAGCTCCTTCATTTCCTTGTAGTGGTACATGATGTTCCCCGCGTACTTTATCTCCGCCCAGTACATACGGCGGAGCTTCTCGTAGTTGTACTTCGTCTTGTCGATGACGTGGGATTCGCTGCCGAAAATAGTCGGCTCGGTGGTAGTGATGTAGTCGAATATCTTCTCGTTTGTTTCAACGTCGTCCATTTTCGTGACCGACAGCCAGTAGATGAAATTGTTGTCCGCGACACCGACGATTATGACCTCCTGCTCCTTCTCGGCATAGTAGACCTTGATGAAGCGGTGCTCGGGATTCGGCACGTATTTCGGAATCTCGTACAGCTCGGGCGTGAGGCAGTTGAGCTCCTGTATATCCATAGGAAACACCCCTTTCCTCATACAGTATAACTCAAAACGCGCGCAGTGTCAATCACTGCCGCCTTTCAGCTTCTTCATTCTCACAACGCTGAACGCTATCATCGCGGCGGAGATGACTGCGGCAGATATCCACACTCCCGCACCCCGTACATAGCACCAGCACAAGAACAAGCGGTATTATCCCACATAAGAGCTTTTTCATACGATTCCCCCTGTCCTTTTCTTTGACTTTATTATAGTACACTCCCCGCGCGAAGTAAAGATAACATCTGTAACTGCCGCCGTTACATTTGTCACTGATTTTATCAGACTTGATATTTTTTGCGGATTTTTAACATCAAATCAACACTTTTGCATAAAAGTATTGCAATCTGCGGCAAAATATGGTATCATCTGTTCATAAGCTGCGCTCAGGCGCATCAAAGAGGTGAACCGAAAAATGAAGATATTATTGATAGGCGGCACGGGTACTATCAGCATGGCTATCACGCGTCTGCTCGCCGAAAAGGGCGAGGACGTGTACCTCCTCAACCGCGGCAGCAGGAGCAGCGAGCTCCCCGCGGGCGTGAAGCTGATAAACTGCGATATCAGCGACGAGAAGCGGACTGCGGAGGCTCTCGGCGATATGACCTTTGACTGCATCGGCGAGTTCATCGGCTTCGTGCCCGAGCAGGTTGAGCGCGACGTGCGGCTGTTCGCTGGCAGGACGAAGCAGTACATCTACATCAGCTCCGCGTCGGCGTACCAGAAGCCGCTGTCCGACTACAGGATAACGGAGAGCACTCCCCTCGCGAACCCACATTGGCAGTACTCCCGCGACAAGATAGCCTGCGAGGAGTATCTGATGAGGCAGTACCGCGAGAACGGCTTCCCCGTGACGATAGTCCGCCCGAGCCACACCTACGACGAACGCTCGGTGCCGCTCGGAGTTCACGGCGACAACGGAAGCTGGCAGGTGCTCAAACGCATACGCGACGGCAAGCCCGTCATAATCCACGGCGACGGCACGTCCCTGTGGACTATCACCCACAACAGCGACTTTGCGAAGGGCTACGTCGGGCTGATAGGCAATATCCACGCGATAGGTCAGGCGTTCCATATCACCTCCGACGAGAGCGTAACGTGGAATCAGATATACAGCATCATCGCGGACGCCCTCGGCGTGGAGCTCAACGCGCGGCATATCCCGTCGGACTTCCTCAACGCGATAGGTCCGTATGACTTTGAGGGCACGCTCATAGGCGACAAGGCTAACACGGTGGTGTTCGACAACTCCAAGCTGAAGCGCGCAGTCCCCGATTTTACGGCGACTGTCCGTGCTGACCAAGGCATACGCAGGACGGTGGAGTACGTCCTCGCGCATGAGGACTGCCAAAGGGCTGACCCCGGATTCGACGAGTGGTGCGACAGGGTCATAGCCGCATACGACAAGCTCACAAACGAACTAAAGGAGAGATAATTATGCAGAATTTCCAGTTTTACAGCCCGACCGAATTTGTCTTCGGCAGGGATACAGAGGACAGGGCAGGCGAGCTCGTGAAGAAGCACGGCGGCTCGAAGGTGCTCATACACTACGGCGGCGGCTCGGCTGAGAGGAGCGGTCTGCTCGGACGTGTGCGCGCCTCGCTCGACAAGGCAGGCGTGAGCTACGTGGAGCTCGGCGGCGTTAAGCCCAATCCGCGTGACACCCTCGTTTACGAGGGCATCGAGCTCTGCCGCAGAGAGGGTATCGACTTCATTCTCTCGGTCGGCGGCGGCTCGACCATTGATTCCTCAAAGGCTATTGCTCTCGGAGTGCCGTACAGCGGCGATTTCTGGGACTTCTACAGCGGAGCGGCTCGTCCCGAGGCGGCGCTTCCCGTCGGCACTGTGCTGACCATTGCAGCCGCAGGCAGCGAGGGCTCGGGCGACTCCGTAATAACAAAGGAGGACGGCGGACTCAAGCGCGGCACTGGTTCCGACCTCATACGCCCGCGCTTCTCTATCCTTGACCCGCAGCTCACCTGCACGCTTCCCGCATATCAGACGGCGTGCGGAGCTACCGACATCATGGCTCACGTATTCGAGCGCTACTTCACCAACACGACCGAGGTCGAGGTGACCGACCGTCTCTGCGAGGCTGTGCTGCTGACAATGGTGAAGGAGACTCCGCGTGTCATCGCCGCCCCCAACAACTACGACGCCCGCGCCAACATCATGTGGGCGGGAACTGTTGCTCACACGAACATCGTCGGCGTAGGCAGGGAGCAGGACTGGAACAGCCACGGCATCGAGCACGAGCTCTCGGCGCTGTATGACTGCGCTCACGGCGCGGGACTGGCAGTCATAATGCCCGCGTGGATGGAATTCGTATACAAGCACAACCCGCTCCGCTTCGCACAGGCTGCGACGAGGATATGGGGCTGTCAGATGGACTTCGAGCACCCCGAGGTCACGGCTCTCGAGGGCATAAAGCGGTTCAGGAGCTTCCTGCACAGTATTGGTATGCCTATCAATTTCGCGGAGCTCGGCGCACGCGAGGAGGACATACCCGCACTCGTTGACAAGTTCGGAATCGGAAGAAAAAGAACAGGCGGCTTCGTAGCACTCTCCGCGGAGGATATCGCGGAGATATACCGCATCGCGGCACGGGCGGAGCTGTGAAACATTGAATCATTTTGTATGAGCACAAAATGAGGAGGGACCCTCATGAAAAGGTCCCTCCTCGGCAGGTGCTCATATTTTTTTGCGGGACTTACGGCGTCCCGTTTATTCAGGTCAGGTCTCTGATGATAGCGTCAAAAGCGATGAAGTCCTTGTCGTAGGTCTCCTGCATATCCTCCTTCTTGGAGTATATGAGGTCCTGCGGCTTGCGGATAGCGATGAACCAGTCGTCTGAAACAAACGATTTGTCCACGCCGACCTTCTCCGCGAAGTCTGTGTCCGCGAGCATGAACCTGTACCCTTTGACGTGCGGATTATCGGGGTAGAGCTCGGTCAGGTCGACGAAGGTGTCCTCGGGAGTCAGCACGCTACCGATGTCCTTGTTCGCGATTATCACGACAGAATCGGCGCATTGCAGCTCAGCGGTCAGCTTCTGCGGCACGCTGTTGACGAAGTCCTCCTTCTCTATTCCCGTGTAGGGGATATAGTACAGCGAGGCGAACTGCTTGCCGTTGTTGTTGTTGTCGGGAGTGAACTGCGAGAGATAGTCCTGCAGCTCCGACTGCTCGCCGAGCTCCTGATTCATGCCTATCATGAGCACTATCATATCGGGGCGCGGTTTGGTTACGAGGTCGTATACGAGCAGACCGCCGATGAAAACGAGCACAGTCGCGATACTGAGCCACCACTTGTTGAGGTAGAAGAAGCTGCTCACCTTTTGCAGGAAGGAGCGCTTGACCTCCGCGGTATCGTTCTCGCTGAGCTTCTCGCTCTCGTCGATGACGCCTGTTTTCAGCTTCAGCAGCTCGAGTCGTTCCTGCTCGAGGCGCTTGTCGTGAGCCTCCGCGGCTTTTTTCTTTTTCAGCTCATATTTCCGCTGAGTCTCCTCGCGCTTGAGGCGGAGCTCCTCGTCGGCTTTTTCCTGCATCTCGCGCGAGGTCTGGAACACGCTCTTTGAGATGTGGAGCTTGTCGTCCTCCTCGTTCGCGGGAACGCTTTTTTTATCCTTTTCTTTCATAGTACCTCCGTAGACGTAAAAGGGCGGACAGAATGTCCGCCCTTGAATCATTACATTTTTTTACCGCAGTAGGGGCAGCAGGTCGCCTTAGCCTCTCTGCCCATAAGATGACTGTTACAGTGCGGACACCGCACGAATGAGAATTCAAGTATCAGACTCGCTATGACCCCGACTGCGAACAGTATCAGACCCGCTATTGCAGCAGATATTGTCTGGGAAAAGGAGATAATTACGTACCCCAAAAGGAAGGAGCCTAAAAACAAGCCCAGACAAATCACTCTATTTATAAGCGGCGGTTTATTTTTCAAAATTATTCTTCCTCGTCGTCCTTAGCCTGACGTCCGCCGTTTGCGGGCAGGGACTTCATCGTCGGGAACAGGAGCACATCACGGATAGAAGCGCTGTTTGTGAGGAGCATAACGAGTCGGTCGATACCGTATCCGATACCGCCCGTCGGAGGCATACCTATCTCGAGCGCACGGAGGAAGTCCTCGTCTGTGCGGTTAGCCTCCTCATCGCCCTGAGAGAGAGCCTCTTCCTGTGCCTTGAAGCGCTCGCGCTGGTCAATGGGGTCATTGAGCTCGGAGTACGCGTTGCACATCTCACGACCTGTGATGAAGAGCTCGAAGCGCTCAACGTAGTCGGGAGCGTCGGGCTTCTTCTTTGTGAGCGGAGATATCTCAATGGGGTGGTCCATGATGAATGTGGGCTGAATGAGGTGCTCCTCGACGAAAGCCTCGAAGAAGAGGTTGAGGATATCGCCGCGCTTGTGGCGTTCCTCGTACTCAACGCCCTTTTCGTCGGCAATTTTGCGAGCCTGTTCGAGGGTAGTTATCTCGTTGAAGTCAACGCCCGAATACTTCTTGACAGCGTCGATCATAGTGAGGCGCTCGAAGGGCTTGCCGAGGTCAATCATGTACTCGCCGTAGGGGACGCAGGTAGTGCCGCAGACCTCCTGAGCTACGTGTCTGAACATATTCTCGGTGAGGTCCATCATGCCGTAGTAGTCGGTGTAAGCCTGATAGAGCTCCATGAGGGTGAACTCGGGGTTGTGACGGGTATCGACGCCCTCATTGCGGAAAACTCTGCCGATCTCGTAAACTCTCTCGAGACCGCCTACGATGAGGCGCTTGAGGTAGAGCTCGAGGCTTATGCGGAGCTTGACCTCCTCGTCGAGCGCATTGTAGTGCGTCTCGAAGGGACGGGCAGCAGCACCGCCCGCATTCGATACGAGCATGGGGGTCTCGACCTCCATGAAGCCCTGATTATCGAGGTAGCGGCGGATAGAAGCGATTATCTTTGAGCGCTTAACGAAGGTGTCCTTGACCTCGGGATTGATGATGAGGTCGAGGTAGCGCTGACGGTAACGTGTATCGGTGTCCTTGAGACCGTGCCACTTCTCGGGCAGCGGGAGCAGCGACTTCGAGAGGAGCTCTATCTTCTTGGCGTGGATAGAGATCTCGCCCTTTCTCGTGCGGAAGACAAAGCCCTCAACGCCGATGATATCGCCGATATCCCACTTCTTCTTGAACTCCTTGAACAGGTCTGCGCCGATGTCGTTGGAGCGGATATACACCTGTATGCGGTCGGAAGCGTCACGGACGTCGATGAAGTTGGCCTTGCCCATGTCGCGCCAGCTCATGATACGACCTGCGATGCGGACTGTATTCTCGTGAAGCGCCTCAAGCGAAGCGTTGAGCTTTTCCTCGTCGCCGTCAGCCTCGGCGATGAGCTCAGCCTCCTTAGCCTCGTACTGAGCCTTATACTCGGCAGCGTGACCCGTAACGTCGTACTTTGTTACGGTGAATGGGTCGCAGCCTCCCTCGCGGAGAGCGGCGAGCTTATCGAGTCTGTCCTTCTTTAAAATGTTAATGTCCTGCTCCTCCTCGACGGGAGCAGCATTCTCTATCTGATTTTCCTGATTCTCGTTCATTAAAAAAGTCCTTTCAAAAAACGTGTTTTTTTGTAGGGGGGCGGATGCACACATCCGCCAGTGCCTTACACGAAAAGACACCGCACCCTGCAATCAGCTCTGACAGCTTACTTTGATATCTCAACTACCTCGAAGCGGAGCTCGCCGACGGGAGCCTCAACGATGAAGGTATCGCCGACCTTTTTCTTCATTGCAGCCTTGCCGATAGGCGACTCGTCGGATATCATGTGATTTCTTACATCGACGTGGTTCGTACCTACGATAGTGAAGGTCTCTATTTTCTTTGAGCCGACCTTCTTTATTTTGATGACGGAGCCCATGCCTATCTCATCAACGGAGATGTTAGACTCCTCGATTACCTCGGCATTGTCGATAGTGTGCTGGAGCTCAGCTATCTTAGCTTCGAGGATAGCCTGTTCGTTTTTAGCCTCATCGTACTCGGCGTTCTCGGAGAGGTCTCCGTATGAACGTGCGACCTTAAGGCGCTCAGCGACTTCCTTACGTTTATTGATCTTGAGGTCATCGAGCTCGAGAACGAGCTTCTCATAGCTTGATCTTGACATCTGCTTACCCATAATGAACAACTCCTTATAGTTATTAAGGTTAAAATATACCTATATATTATACTATAGAATGCGGGATTTGTCAATATATAAAGGGATAATAAAAAGCGGCGCGTTGAGCGTGCAGCTCGGTTCAGCAATAAAAAAAGCGCTTCGCAGAGCGAAACGCTTTTGATTTAGCGCAGATGCGCTGAAAAGCTGGAGAAATATAGATACGAGTATGGAACGCGAAAAAAATTCGCGGCTCAGTAAAACTGAACCGCGGCGCGGTGTCCGCGCTGCCAATTTCGCGATGATACTTTTTATCAAGCGGAAGTATATCTGCGCGAGTCCTACTATCACTTTATAAACAAAAAACGCTTCGCAGAGCGAAACGCTTTTGATTTAGCACAGATGCGCTGAAAAGCTGGAGAAAAATAGATACGAGTATGGAACGCGGAAAAAAATTCGCGGCTCAGTAAAACTGAACCGCGAACTTGCGCGCGCCCGCTTGGCGCTGGAGGCGCCACCCAGATTTGAACTGGGGAATCAGGGTGTTGCAGACCCTTGCCTTACCACTTGGCTATAGCGCCGACTGGAGCGGATTACGAGGCTCGAACTCGCTACCTCCACCTTGGCAAGGTGGCGCTCTACCAGATGAGCTAAATCCGCATGGCGACCCGGATGAGGCTCGAACTCACGACCTCTAGCGTGACAGGCTAGCGTTCTAACCAACTGAACTACCGGGCCAATGGTGGGGACTATAGGGCTCGAACCTATGACCCTCTGCTTGTAAGGCAGATGCTCTCCCAGCTGAGCTAAACCCCCGACCGTTATGTGTCGCCTGACGACTTGTATATTATACCACACCGCCGAACTTTTGTCAAGCATTTTTTTCGGATTTTCAAAAAATATTTTTTTCATGCTTGCATAGGCAATAATATGCGGTAGAGCGGGGGAGTATGACAAAAAATTCGGGGAGCAGAAAAGCTGCTCCCCGAATTTGGTATATTCCTACAAATCATGGCTGATGATTTTGTGCAGGCATACAAAGCTGAAAAATATTTTTTCAATAATCAACGGTTTTCCGTTGCAAAAACGCCTTTTTTGCACCCCTTATAGAGGGACTTATGCTATCGGCAGGTCGTCCGCGGAGATTATACCCGCGTCTATCTTCTGGATAGTGAAGGCGTCGTTGCCCGTGACTCCGTCTCCGCCGCCGCATACGTCGGCATTGATGAGACCCTGCGGCTTGAGACCGTATCTGTCCTTGTTGCCGAGGTGCTGGAGGATAGCAACAGCGTCCGCGATAGACACCTTCTCATCGAGGTTAGCGTCGCCGTAGAGCGTCTTGTCCGCGGCTGTGGCAGTCGTGGTAGTGGTAGTCTCTGTGGGTGCTTCAGTAGTAGTAGCCTCGGTGGTTGTAGTTGTCTCCTCGGTTGTAGTTGTCGTTGTCTCGGTAGTTGTGGTAGTGGTCTCAGTCGTTGTAGTTGTAGTCTCGGCGGGCTTCTCCCTGACGAATGCAAGGTAGTTCATGCACGCGCCGCTCATGCCGTTAGTGCCGAGAGTAAGCGTATTGCCTGCTTTCAGGTCTGTTGCATAGAGCGTGAAAGCCTTTACAGACTCGCTGTCGTTTACCTCAACTACTGTATTTACACGCTCGAAGCTTCCGAGCCACGAGGGCGGATTCTCTACGCGCTGGTCGAGCGCAACGTACACGATGATATCCTTAGCCGCAGTTATAGCAGCGAGGTCGGAGTCGGTCTTCTTGGAGTCGCACGCTGTGAGTATCTGCTCGCTGCCCGCCATATCGAGCGGAAGCGAAGCGATAGTGTGCTCGCGGTCTGCGAAAGCCTTATCGCCCACATTCACGTTTTCCTTGATGTTCCAGAGGAAGCCGTAGGAAGCGTCCTTGGGCTCGAGCTTGCTGATGAGCTCGCTCTTGATGCCCTCCTCGGGCTGGTCGGGCCCCTGTCCCTGCTGACCATGAGATACACTGCCAGCATTGTACGCCTTCTGCTGCATACGACCTGCGAGCTCCTTTACGGTAGCCTTTGCCTGGTCGGCAGTCTGCGGAGTGTAGCTGTACATATTGAGGTCGAAGTTGTCGTAGCCTTCTCCGCCCGACTTGAGGTTGTTTATCTGCGGAGCGTCGTTGCGGCTGTAGACTATCTTGTACGCGAGTCCGCTGCCCATTGAGCAGCTGTCGAACTTGTCGTTGTAGGACTTGATAGTTCCCGAGTAAGCGTCGCTGCCCATATTTACGGCATCGAGCGGGAGGTTGGTCTTCTCGTAGTAGTTAGCCTCGGAGAACACCTTCGAGTTATACGAAGCTCCGATGCCGTACTGCTTGTTTGTCGTGAAGTAGTTGTTGAAGCTGTGGATATGTGCGTTTCTTGCACGCGGATTACGTGATTCTGTATTGTTGAACCAGTTGTGGTGGTAGGTTATCCAGTCCTGCATATGAGTTGTACCGCCGCCGACAAGCGAGGTCTTATGGCAGTCCTTGTAAACGTTATATGAAATCGTAACATATTCTGTCCACTTGATATCGGTCGAGCCGTCGCCGTCAGCCTTATCCGCGTCAACAGTGCCGTTGCCTGCGTAGGCGTTATAGCCCGATTCGATTGTGTTGTTGTGCACCCACATATGTGAGGACTTGTTATCGGACGAACCTGTCATTGATATACCGTCATCGGGGTATTTGCCGAGCCACAGATTACGAACCTCACAGCTCTTGCTGCGCTTCATCTCGAATCCCCACTTATCGAGGTTCGCATCATATCCGATACCCTCGATAGTAACGTTCTCTGCATTCTGGAGATAGAGCATGCTCGAACCGTCATTCTGCTTGCCGTCGTTAGCCTTTGCTCCCGACGGAACGCCGATAGTACCTATGAATCGGAATACTACGTTTGAGGGCTTTGCGCTGTAAAAGATATCATAAAGACCAGTCTTTCCGCCGTAGGAGATACTGTCCTTGTTGGAGTTGGTGACGTAGATGACAGTCGCGCCCGATTTGAGTGTACCGTCGTTGTTATAGGCTCCAACGCCCTGATAATTCTGATGAGCGTAGCCGCTGCGGTCGAATGCCATAGTCGTGACTGTACATACAGCCGCTCCGTTTGAGCCCTCGACCTTTACGTCGTACTTGGTATTGCCCTTCAGAGCGGGGATATCAACGCGGTTTCCGCGTATGAGCTGGGAGTCAACGGCAGTATATGAGCTCGTGCCCGACAGCGCATAGCTGACCTTGACATTATTTCCGAGCTTGGAGCTGTCCCACTCGACGAATGCCTCCTCGAACCAGCCGCCGCAGAGCTTGATAGCGTCCGTAACATCGGGATTGCTCGGATTATCGGGCTGCTGAGAGGAGGACGAGCCGTTGATGTAGGAGGGCGTCCAGTTGTTCATATAGCTTGTGATGTTAATGTTTGCGGCGTCGCTGTCGGAGACGGTGTGACCCTTTCTCTGCGAGAGGTTGACGCGCTGACCGTTTGTGAGCTTCGTGCCGTTCTCCTTGAAGCCGTCAACGCTCTCGGGCTGAACGCCGCTCATGGAGTACCAGCCCTCCGCGCGTATCATGTTGCTGTTCTGGAGGGTCGTGTTCACGAAGAGCACCTTTGCGTCCTGACCCCACGGTCTGCCGAGGTAGCCTGGAGTTACGGCGAGCTGAGAGCTGCCCGTTACCTTGCAGTCCTTGAAGAGGTAGCCTGTGTAGCCGTTGATATTGCCGCTTCTTGCAGCGGTTATGTAGCCGCCCGTAGTTCCCGAGCTGTAGCCCTTCCAGCGGAGCTCACAGCTGTCGAATACGGCGTTGCTTCCGCCGAAGATGTAGTCTGTCTGACCCTCGATGAGGCAGTTCTTGTAATACTGCGGAGCTCCGCCCGTATAGAGCGTATCCTGACTCGACAGGAACTGGCAGTTGAGGAACTCGCAGTAGGAGGTGTCAGCCGACAGAGCAGCCGCACGCTCGGTATAAGCCTTGGACTTGACGTCAACGCCCTGATTGCGCTGAACCTTGAGCGTCTCGTTGGTGCACTCCACGCCGTCCGCGAGCTCTTCATTGGTGATGTAGCGGTTGAAGGAGTTCTCGAAGACGATGTTCTGCGCCTTGAAGTTCGTAGCCTTAGGCCAGAGCTGCACTGTAGCGCCCCAGCGGTAGTTGGCAACGTTCTTGCCAGACCTCGAAGCCGCAAGTGAGGCGTCATAGTAGCCCTTGGAGTTGGCGCTGTAGTACTTGTAGCCTATGCCGTAGTACCATGTGAGGACAGCGTCGCCCTTCTGGGGCTCGTCGTTCACGAATGTGATGTAGGGTGTCTGTACCACTACCTGCTGGCGGTATGTGCCCGGAGCAATGTGGATAGTGACGCGGCTGCTCTCGTTTGAGGGATTGAGACTTGCCGCCTTGTTTACGGCGTCCTGAACAGTTGAGAAGTTGTTTGCCTTGCCTGAATAGCCTACATACAGGTCAGTGCCCGCGGCGTTGGCAGTCCTCGTCGGGAAGGCGAGGAGCTGTCCGAGCAGCATACACACTGCGGCAAAAACTGCCACAACAGTCAGAGTCTGCTTTTTTGCTCTGCTGTTCATAATAATAATACTCCTTTTCCATATGCCCGATTGGATAAATCAAACAATTTATCTTATTTTTGAGCATACTATTTATTGTATTATATCATAATGTGTACGATTTGTAAATGACTTTTTGTGCTCTCAGACTGATTTTTTATATACAGCCGCCGCTGAACCGTGTAGGGGCGCATTCCGTGCGCCCGCGTGAACAGAAATGGTAGATATCGTGTTCGCAAACAATTCACTGGATTGTTTGCGAAGGTCAGCTTTTATTTGATATAGTATTTCGCCGCCATAGACGGCGACCAAGGGCTCTGCCCTTGGAACCCGTCGGAGCTCTGCCCCGAACCCCGCGGGGCTCTGCCCTCGACCCGCAAGCCTTTGAAAAGGCTTGAGCGAAACTTTCGGTTTCGCGGCATAGCGTATTTAATGCGGAAGATGTCTCCGCGTGGCGTACAATGTCACCGCGCAAAAATCCCCGACGCTTTCACATCGGGGATAGTGCGATTATTCATTTGCCTCTTCTGCGGACACCGTCGTCTTTTCGATGAGCTCGAAGTTTATGTAGTGGTCGTCGCCGAAGGTCGCATCGTAGACGAGCTTGCTGCCGTCGTCGCCCGTGAAGGTCACCTGAGCCGTGCCGCGCTTGTAGAACTCCGCCTGCCAGCCGCGAGGATAGTCTTTTTCCTCGTAGTGCAGTCTGACTATGTCCTCGTTCGAGGATTCAGCGGTATAGCTCACATTGGGGTCAAGCCCTGCGTCAGGGTCGTATCTCGGAGCGATATTGGAAGTAGCGTACGGCTGACCGTAAACGTCAGTGAAAAAGAATGCCGCAAGCAGAGCCGTATTTATCACGCAGCCCGCAATGATGAGCTTCTTGTTCTCGAATATGCCGAGCACAAGCATGTACATCACGGCAATGCAGAATATCACCGTCAGCAGGTGCCACGGCGGCTGATACAGCACTCCGTGGAGGTAGCTCATGCCCGTCACTGCGAGCAGAGCCAGCATCGGCGAGAGTATCAGCAGACTGTACCACTTTTTCTTGGTGACGAACCACCCGAGGAATGCTCCCGGGAAGGTCAGCAGCGTCTGTATGAACCACGGCGGGTAGTAGGCGAATATTCCCCAGTGCAGCCAGCAGAACGGTACCTGTACAAGGTATATGAGCGGCTGGCTGATGAGGAAGAATATGAATGTCTTGCACGCGGCTTCGAGCGGCTTCTTGCAGTTGGTGATGATGAATATTGCGAAGAATATCCACCACTCATAGCTCGCGCCGTTGTCGGTGAGGGAGGTGTCCTCAAGGAATGGGACACACAGAAGCGCGCCCGATATCACGCCTGTGACGACCGAGAGTATCAGCACACGCTTCCATGTCATCTCTATCCCGCCGAACAGCTTTTTGATATATTTCATTTCTTTTGTCTTAGTTATCGTGATAATATTTCTCCAGAAGCTCCCTGTTTTCAACCGTATCGCGGATATATAATGTCGAGGTGTTCTTGTAGTGGATTATCGCGATAGGCTTCTCGTTGATGATAATGGGAGTTGCTTTGTTTATGAGAATGAGGAGCGTATCGTCTAATCTTACCTCCGAGCTGACGTAATCGCTGGAGTAGTAGCCGCGTCCTGATTCGTTGGGGAATGCGGAGGTTATAGCGTCTATCTCGGAGTATCTGTCATCGTCGTTGTAATTCGTGTAGCCATCGTAGTAATATCTGCTATAGCGACCTTCATTGCTCTTGCCGAAGAATGACTTAGGCTGAGAGTAGAATCTCGGCGAGTTTATCAGGTCGACATTGTCTGCGAGCCATATATCATCGTCGCCGGAGTTATATCCGCCGTGGTAGATATCGCTCTTTTCTATGCTTCCGACTGACAGGTCGCGCTCTGCGAGGAAGTCGAGAGTATTATCGAAGCTGTCGAGAACCCAGTACTGTCCGAACATACAGCAAACATTGCCGTCTCTGAGCTGCTCGGGAGTCATGGACTTGATGTCCTTCATATAGGCGTCGTGGAGCTTGACAAGGCTGTCGTAGCCGAGCGATACAGAGCCCTCGGACTGACCGAGCTTGTTGATTATCTCGAGTCTGCCGCCCTTCTTTGCGCTCTTTACAGCGGAATATTTGCCGATATACTGACCGCTGTTCGTGGCATTCACTGCGGCGACAGCTATCTCATCGGCAGCCATTTCCGCATACTCATCGGAGCAGAGTATAGCCTCTGCGACATCGCTGAGCATGAAGCTCATGACATCGTAGTCTCTCTTTACCGTCGAGCCGTAGATAGTCTGATAGGTTATCTCCACGCTCTGGTGGTCGTAGCGGTCATACTCGCTGTCTATTCTGCCTATACTGGTGTATTCATAATCGTCGAAATGGAAGTGCCTGTTCACGGCGTCCTTGTTGAACGCTGTAACAGCCTTGATGACGTCCTTGTCTCTGAACGAGACCTCGCTCACCTCATAGGGGAGGATAGAATTGTCGTTGACGTTAATGGAGACGCTCTCGACGCTGATAGATGCGGGTACATGGCGGGGAGCTCCGAAGCCGTCGGTCACCTTGCATATGCCGCATACGAGGAATACGCCGCATACTACGGCAGCAAAGCCGAGGGGAGCTGTCCAGAAGCGCTTGAAGCCGCGTCTTGCGATGACCTCCATGATGAACCAGCCCACGCCGCAGATGATGATGCCGGATATTGCGGCGGAGATGATGTTGATGCTCGATGCAATGAGGAGCGACATAATGCAGAATACCGACGCTGCGCCGACTGCATAGAAGAACGCCTTGTAAACGTAGGGCTTGGATACGCTCTCAGCCTTTCTCAGCTTGTAGAGCAGGAATGATGCCACAAGGTAGAGCACTGTCATGACAACTGCCACTATCATCCAGCGGATATACATCGAATCGTAGTAGCTTCCGATGTCGTTCATACTTTGGTCTACGCCCTCAAAGAGGTACAGGAAGAAGAATACCGTTGCGCCGAACGGCGAGGTCGCGGTGAATACGGGGCTGTAGAATATGCTCTCGCCGACCATGCCGTATGAAGAGGTGGTCACGATAGCGAGCCATACACAGCCGATAGTTGCGGGAATGAGCGTATTTACGGCGAGTATGCTGAATATCGCCTCGAATGTGCTTCCGCAGAACACGATAGAGAAAATGGATATCGTGTATATCATCATCATGCCGACGATGACAACCGTTCCCGCCTTGACGATGTAGGGCATTACCTTCCAGAACTCGGACATATCGACGAAAACGCCGCCTATGCCGAGTATGATGAAGCTGAGTATCACGGCTATGATAACGGGTACGATGTAGATAGCAAGACCCGAGAGATAGTCCGCGAAGAAGCGCTGAGTATTGCTGAGCGGGAGCGAGTAGTGCATATCCACTATTGATTTTCGGTAGAGGTAGTTGAAGTGGAAGAGTGCGATAACGAATCCGAGCAGTATGCTCAGGACTATCGCGCCCACTGCCACGCAGATGAACGGTACGATTATCACAAACAGGTCAACGTAGAAGTTGGTGTCCTGCTCCTCGAGTTTGTTGATGTAGCAGGCAACTATCGCCAGTATTGATACCACGGGGAGTCCGAGGAGCTCGAGCAGGGCGTTGATGATGAGCACCTTCTTGTTCTCGAGCAGGTCGGTCACGAAGCGCTTGCCAAAGAAGTTCTTACTTGCCGCTGATGTCGTTGCTGTCATAGCCAAGCACCTCCAGTTCATAAATAAATATCTCTTCAAGAGTAAGCGGTATCATCTCGAGAAGAAGCGGCTCCTTGGGAGCGAATGCGGCGCGGACGGTGTCCTCGTCGCCCTTTGCGATGATGTAGTAGATGCTCTGGCTTCTCTCGAAGTGGAGTATCTCAAGACCTGTCGCGGCAAAGTCCTCCTTCAGGTATGCGGCGGGAGTTCCGTCTGCATTCTTCGGGAATACCGCCTGTATCTTGTGTACCTCGCCCTTGAGGCTGTCTATCTCACGCGAGAATACTATCTTGCCGTTGTGGAGCAGTGCCGCTGTATCGCAGACCTCGTTTATCTCCTTTAAGTTGTGCGAGGAGATTATCGTGGTGAGCTGTCTGTCGAGCATAGCATCAACGAGCATCTTCTTGACGATGATCCTCATTGTCGGGTCGAGACCATCGAATGCCTCGTCGAGGAGCAGGTAGTCAGTCTTGCACGCGAGCGCGATTATCACGATAGCCTGACGTTTCATGCCCTTCGAGAACGTGTTTATCTTCTTGTTGAGCGGCAGGTTGATGCGCTTGCGGAGTGACTCAAAGAGCTCCTCTGAGAAGTTGGGGTAGTAGGTCTTGTAGTAGTTTTTGAGCCCTTTCAGCGTGAAGCTTCCGAACTGTACGGTCTCGTCGTTGATGAAGAAGACCTTCTGCTTTGCGCTGACGTTGTCGTATACGGGCTGTCCGTCGATGAGCACCTCGCCGCTCTCCTGCTGATATATGCCCGAGAGAAGGCGGAGTATCGTCGATTTGCCCGCGCCGTTGGAGCCGAGAAGTCCGAAAGCTGTACCCTTTTCAATTTTCAGGTCTACGCCGTTGAGAGCGGTATAGCTGTCGAACTTCTTGACTGTGTTCTTTAGTTCGATCATAGCTGTTCTCCTTTCCCGTGTTGAGTGTATATTGTGTTGAGATGTTCCGTGAGTACCTGCTTGTCTATCCCTCGGTCGGCACAGGCAAGCGCCGCGCTGTCAAAGTCGGCGAGGACTGCGCCCTGAAATACGGAACTGTCAGGCTTTGCGATGAAGCTTCCGCGCCCTGGTACGGAGTAGATTATCCCCGTGCGTTCGAGCTCCTGATACGCCTTTGCGACGGTGTTGGGATTGACTCCCGCGTCCTTCGCGAAGGCTCTCACGCTGGGGAGCTGGTCGTTCTCGGCGAGCCTGCCCTTGACGATGAGACCGATGATATTCTCGTATATTTGCTCGTAAATGGGCGTCCTGCTGGTAAGGTCGATAGAAAACATATACTGCCTCCTTTCTGTTGGGGGTGTACTATATCGGGTAGTACATCTGTTACGCCTTTATAATATCACGTTTGTTTCCGTTTGTCAAGCCCTTTTTGAAAAAAAGTTGATAATTCTGCTGTAATATGATAGGATTTGTGGTAGGGCACACATTGTACGCCCGCTGATTGCCGTCAGATTTGCGGGCGAGAGGAACTCGCCCCTGCATTTTGCTGTGTGGGACGCCGACCCCTACAAAAAAAGGACTGCCTATTGGCAGTCCTTTGCTTTGCTTATTGGCTTTAATCAGCCCTTTTTCTTTGCCTCGATGTCAGCAAGAGCGTCCTTGCGGGAGAGATTGATTCGACCCTGACGGTCTATCTCTGTTACCTTGACAACTATCTCGTCGCCGATAGATACGATGTCCTCTACCTTCTCAACGCGCTGCTTGTCGAGCTTGGAGATGTGAACGAGTCCGTCCATACCGGGAACTATCTCAACGAATGCGCCGAACTCCATGATGCGGACAACCTTGCCGCGGTAGATAGCGCCTACCTCGGGTCCGTTAGCGATAGTGTCAACTATCTGGAGCGCCTTGCGTGCGTTTTCGCCGTTGATACCGCTGATGAATACGTTGCCCTCGTCGTTGATGTCTATCTTTACGTCGCAGTCAGCGGATATCTTCTGGATTACCTTTCCGCCGCTTCCGATTACTTCACGTATCTTCTCTACGGGTACCTTTGTCTGGAACATCTTGGGAGCGTACTTGCTTACCTCGCTTCTGGGCTCGGGGATAGCCTTGAGCATTATCTCGTCGAGGATGTAGATACGAGCCTTGCGGGTCTTCTCGAATGCTTCCTTGATGATTGCGGGAGTAAGTCCGTCAACCTTGATGTCGACCTGTATAGCTGTGATACCCTTGTGAGTACCGCCTACCTTGAAGTCCATGTCGCCGAAGAAGTCCTCGAGACCCTGAATGTCGACCATTGTCATGAACTCGTCGCTGTCGGGCTTGGTGATGAGTCCGCAGGAGATGCCTGCTACGGGAGCCTTTATCGGTACGCCTGCGTCCATGAGTGCGAGCGTGGAGCCGCATATCGAGCCCTGCGATGTGGAGCCGTTGGAGGAGAGTACCTCGGATACGAGACGGAGCGCATAGGGGAATTCCTCAACAGAGGGGATAACGGGAGCAAGAGCTCTCTCTGCGAGCGCGCCGTGACCAATCTCGCGGCGTCCGGGTCCGCGGCTGGGCTTTGTCTCGCCAACGGAGTAGCTCGGGAAGTTGTACTGGTGCATATATCTCTTGGAGTCTTCCTCGTCGAGACCGTCGATGCGCTGAGCGTCGCTTACAGGTCCGAGAGTAGCGATAGTGAGCACCTGTGTCTGACCTCTTGTGAAGAGACCTGAGCCGTGTACTCTCGGGAGCACGCCTGCCTCGGCAGCAAGAGGACGAATCTCGTCGATGCCTCTGCCGTCAACGCGCTTGCCCTCATAGAGCCAGTTGCGGACTATCTTCTTCTGGAGCTTGTAGATGCACTCGTCTATCATAGCTGTCTGCTCGGGGTACTTCTCGTCGAAGTTAGCGTGGATATCGTCTACGATAGGAGCGAGTCTTGCGTCGCGGACTGTCTTGTCGTTTGTATCAAGAGCAACCTTTACGCGGTCAGCAGCGAAAGCCTCGATAGCGTCGAACATATCGTGGTCAACTTCCATTGACTCGAATGCGAACTTGGGCTTGCCTATCTGCTTCTGGATATCGCTGATGAAAGCGACCATCTTCTTGATTTCCTCGTGACCTGTGAGGATAGCCTCGAGCATTGTGTCCTCGGGAACTTCGTTTGCGCCTGCCTCTATCATAACTATCTTCTCAGCAGTACCTGCTACTGTGAGGACGAGGTCTGTCTTTGCTCTCTGCTCGAGAGTGGGGTTGAGGACAATCTGTCCGTCAACGAGACCTACGTTGATGCCTGCGATAGGTCCGTTCCACGGGATATCGGAAATAGAGATAGCGATA
Source organism: Anaerotruncus sp. MC2020 (assembly GCA_000701945.1). Classification (GTDB taxonomy): domain Bacteria; phylum Bacillota; class Clostridia; order Oscillospirales; family Ruminococcaceae; genus Ruminococcus; species Ruminococcus flavefaciens_B. Next base: position 763,456 of record KL370840.1, on the reverse strand, counting down.
GATGTAGCTATCATTCCTGCGATTTCAGGAGAGTTGTCGGGCTCTACCGCGAGAACAGTCATAACTACGGATACGTCGTTTCTCATGTCCTTGGGGAAGAGGGGACGGATAGGTCTGTCTACGCAGCGTGATGTGAGGATAGCCTTTTCTGTGGGCTTGCCCTCGCGCTTTGTGAAGCTGCCGGGTATCTTGCCTACGGAGTAGAGTCTCTCCTCGTAGTCGACTGAGAGCGGGAAGAAGTCTACGCCCTCTCTGGGCTTTGCGCTTGCTGTTACGTTAGCCATAACGACTGTCTCGCCGTAGCGTACCCAGCATGAGCCGTTGGAAAGTCCGCAGGTCTTGCCTGTCTCGACGATGAGCGGTCTGCCTGCATAAGTGGTCTCAAAGGTTCTGTAATTCTCGAACATTGATATGCCTCCTGTAAAAATATTTTTTGCAGCGGCTTTAGCAATAAACTCTAATACACGAAGTAAAGAGCGTTTGTAGGGAACGCTGCCCTCGGCGTTCCGCGGCTCACATTAAGCCAAGATAATGAGCGTTCATGTACCACAGTTTAATGCTAAACGCCTTGCTGCTTTTGTTTGTGAGAAAGACTTAAAGGCAGAAGGGGATTGCCCCTCTGCCTTCGCGGACGTATGATTACTTACGGAGACCGAGCTTCTCTACGATAGCACGGTATCTGTTGATGTCCTTCTTCTTGAGATAAGCAAGAAGGTTACGTCTGTGACCAACCATCTTGAGAAGACCTCTTCTGCTGTGGTGGTCATTCTTGTGGATCTTGAGATGAGCGTTGAGGTCGTTTATCCTCTTTGTAAGGATAGCTACCTGAACCTCGGGTGAACCTGTGTCGTTTGCGCTGGTTCTGTTAGCCTCGATAACGGCTGTTTTTTCTTCTTTTCTGAGCATTGAAAAGCACCTCATTAAAATATATTCCGCTAACGTAGAAGAGGGTGAACTTTGAGGACACGCCCTGTTCCAAGTACACGGTGATTAAATTATATCACATGAGAGCGAGCTTGTCAAGGCTTTTTTAGGGCATAATGATGAAATTTGATTCGGGAATATAAGTAAAACAATAAATTTAAAAGTATATTGCCGTCGGAACGGAAATATATATAGGCATAGCGGCTTTATCCGAACTGACGAAAATATTTCTTTGCGCCTGTTGCTTTTTTTGTCATCGTGTGCTATAATAGATGTGTATGAAATTCAGGAAGTGATAAAATGAAATATTATGTATCTGCATCGGTGCTGAGCGCTGACCTGCTGGATATGAGAAGTGAAATAAAAAAGCTCGAGGATAACGGCGTCGATATGCTCCACTTCGACGTCATGGACGGCGTTTTCGTCAACAACATCACCTACGGTCTGCCCGTGCTCGAGCAGGTCCGCAAGGCGACCGATATGACCCTCGACGTCCACCTCATGATAACTGACCCGCTCAAATACGTCGATAACTTCGCAAAGGCGGGGGCTGACATCATCAGCTTTCACAGCGAGAGCGTGAGCGACGTCCGCAAGACTATCAAGGCTATAAAGGCTGCGGGTGTGAGGGCTGCCCTCGCTATCAAGCCGAAAACTCCCGCGGAGTCCGTATATGAGCTCCTGCCCGAGCTGGATATGCTCCTCGTCATGACCGTGGAGCCCGGCTTCGGCGGTCAGAGCTTCATACCCGATACCGTCGAGAAGGTGCGCCTTATCCGCAATAAGATAAATGAGCTCGGGCTGGACTGCGATGTTCAGGTCGACGGAGGCATAAACTATGAGACCGCTCCCGTTGTCAGGGAGGCTGGCGCGAATGTGCTCGTATCGGGCAGCTGCCTGTTCAGAGCCGAGGATATGTCCGAGGCTGTAAGGAAGATAAAGGGAGACGCCTGATGCAGACAAAGACAAAATCAGACCGCTTCATCTGGATAGATATCATGGTCACGCTCCTTACGCTGGAGCTCATGGACTATTTCTATTACGGAGTGCGTGCGGCTGTGCTCGGGAGCGTGTGCGCTGCGGCTTCTGTTGCCGCGGAGATGATATGTCTGCGCCTCATGCACCGAAAATTCACGGCTGATGACCTCACCAGCGTCTCCGACGCGCTGATACTGTCACTGATGCTGCCCGCAGTGTTCGACCTGAAAATTGCGGCGCTTGCGTGCGTATTCGCCGTAGTTGCCGCAAAGAACATCTTCGGCGGCAGGCTCAATATGATATTCTCGCCCGCGGCGGCGGCTTACGTTTTCCTCTATACTTCGTGGAAAAATCAGCTTCTGATGTTCCCCGAACCCCACGTCCGCACGGGCGTCTTTGAGAAAGCGACTAACCTCGTCAGCTCGGCGAGCCACAGCTTCAACATCACGGGCAAGATGGACGTCACCGACTTCGAGATACTGCTCGGCAATGTCAGCGGTCCTGCGGGCGCGGTGAGCATACTCCTGCTCGCTGTTGCGGCTGTAGTCCTGCTGTTCAGGCGCTCTATCTCCGCGGGAGCCTTCATCGGCTCTGTCTCCGCGACAGTGCTCCTTGCACTCATTGTTCCCGCTTCCGTGACAAGAGCGGCTTCCGTGAAGTATACCCTCGTCACGAATATGGTGCTGTTCGCGTCGGTGTACATCGTCGCCGACCGCCGCATCGCTCCGAAGCGCGATTACTACGCCTTTTTCTACGGATTCTTCCTCGCGGCGTTCTCGTATATTCTCGTGATAACGACTGCGAAGGAGAACGCGATAGTCCTCGTATCACTGCTCTTCACGCCTGTTGCACTCGGCTTCAAGAACCTCGAGAAGCACATCGAGCTCACTCAGCTCGCAGAGCAGGAGGCGGCGGCTGATGCCGAGGCTGCGGAGCTCACCGCTGACGGAGAGGAGGCTGCCGCTGATGAATAAGAAGAAAACTGCCGTGTTCGACGGTCTGCTCGGCGACAATACCGTGCTCTCGTCGCTCATGGTGATATCTCCCGTGATAATGTGCGGAAATACCCTCGAGAACGCGATAGCGCTCATCTACGCCTTCTCCGCGATAACCTTCTTCGCGGTGCTGCTCGGCTCGTTCGTGCCGAGGAGGCTGCCCTATGCGGCGAAGATTATCATCAACGCTGTCATAGCTTCGGTAGTCTATATCCCCGTAAAATCGGTGGCGAGGGAGTTTTTCCCCGAGGTCATCACTAATGTCGGGATATACTTCCCGCTGCTCGCTGTGAATTCGCTCATAGTCGTGCAGTCGGAGACAAGGTTCTACCGCATGAGACGCCTCAGCATGACAGCCTCGCTCGTGTTCTATATCCTCGGCTTCGACGCGGTGATGATAGTCACTGCGTTCATCAGGGAGCTCTTTGCCTACGGTACTATCGCGGGCAGGCTCGTCGACGCCGACACGCTGATAAGCGGTCTCGGACTGCCATTCGGCGGCTTCATTTTCCTCGGACTGCTGTGCGGTCTCTACAGGAAGCTGCGCTCTATGTCGGGACGCGGCGGCGAAACGGGAGGTGACGGAAATGTTTCTGGTAACTGAGCTCGTTACGCTTCTCGCGACTAACCTCATCCTCACGCAGGCTCTCGGTACGAGCACGCTGTTCATCGCCGCGGGCAACAAGAAGAACCTGTTGTGGACGGCTATCACGATAACCGTTTTCACTTCCGTGGGCTCGGGTGCGGCGTACATCGTCAACGCTCTGCTCCCCGACGGTCTCGCGGACCTCACTCTGCTTTTCTACACCTTAATAATAGGAGCTATATATGTACTTCTTCTCACTGCTCTTTATTTTGCGGGCAGTGACAGCTTTGAGACTACAAGGAAATATGTCCATGTTTCGGCCTTCAACTGCGCTGTCATGGGTACGCTCTTCACCATTACGGACAGAGCCGACGCCTATCCGCCGCTCAACACCTTCATCAATTTCGTGCTGTCGGGCGCTGAGGCGGGAACGGGCTTCATTCTTGCGGCGTTCATTCTGACTGCGGCTTACCGCAAGCTCAACTCCGCAAAGGTGCCCGCTTCGTTCAGGGGCTTCCCCGCGATGCTTGTATATCTCGGGCTCATTTCAATGGCTGTTTACGCGCTCAGATAAATAAAAAATGCGCGTTCTACTATAACTCAGGAGAACAAAAGATGAAACGTAAGAACAAGGGAAGGAAAATCTACAAAACCAAAGAAAAGAATTATTACGGCAAAAGCCCGCTTGGAAAGGCACTCTCCGCCGCGCTGACCGTGCTCCTCATCGGCGGCATAGGCTTCATCGGCTACAGCGTCGCCGAGCCTATCATCAACTACACTCAGCACAAGGGCGACAAGCCCGAGCAGGAGACTTCCGCCTCCGAGACAACGGGGGAGAGCTCCGCTGATGTCCCGACCGACTCCGAGGGCGCGCCAAAGGCTCCCGAGAAGTATCAGGCGGCAGGACTCGTGCCGACCGACCTCGCGAATGCCGCGGCTCTCAAGACTGCGCTCAGTGCAGTGCCCAAGAATGCCGATATCGAGTTCGTGGAGGTGCCTCTCAAGGTCAGGGGCGGAAAGATATACTACGCGACCGAGAATCAGGACGCAAGAGCGTGCGGAGCAGTAAGCGCCAATCTGCCGCTGTCGGTCATAGCCGACGCGGTAAAGGAGAGCGGCTTCAAGCCCGCCGCCGAGATAAGCGCATTCTATGACAATCAGCTCCCGACGCATCTGCCCTCGGCGGGATATGTCACGGTCGATGACGGCTCGCAGTGGGTCGACAATGACCCCGAGCACGGCGGCGTCCCGTGGACGTCTCCGACCTCCTCCGAGACGCTGATGTATGTCTCATCTATCATTGACGAGGTGACGGCGGCGGGCTTCGAGAGAGTGGTAGTCACCGACATAATGTACCCATTTTTCAGGGAGTCCGACCTCGCCCTCCTCGACGAGCAGTACGGAAGGACTGACCGATTCCTCGCGCTGACCTCCGCTGCCAACCTCTTCTATGAGAGGGCGGTATCAGGCGGTGCGTCGATGTACGTGGGAGTGTCGGCGGCGGATGTGCTCAGAGGCAACTGCGACGTTTTGCAGCCGCAGCTGCTGTCCGCGAATACGGTCGTGGTCGATGTCAACATCGACGAGCTCAAAAACGGTGTTTCCGACGGGAAGATGCTGTACGAATTCGACGGCACTCCCGCCGAGATAACGGATAAATGCTTGAAATTCATCGGCGACAGGCTGAAGGACTTCAATGTAACAGTCAGGATAAGCGGCTCGGGAGCTACCGCTGAGGAGCTCATCGCAGCAAAAAAGAAGACAGCCGAATACGGATATAAATCGTTCGTTTTAGGCTGACGGGGGAGCGGCGTTTGCCGCGTAAATTGACCGAATCATCGGAGAACGGAGAAAAACCATGGCAGAAAACTTTACGGTATCATTGCAGAAGATAATCGACGAATACCAGCTCGAAGTGATACACACGCACAAAAATCCCGAGGAGATACTCATAAGCGAGAACGACGTGAACCGTCCGGGCTTGCAGCTCATGGGCTTCTACGAGTACTTCAACCCCGAGCGCATACAGATAATCGGCAAAATGGAGTTCGCGTACCTCTCGACTATCGACGAGAAAACACGCCGCGAGCGTTTGCAGCTCCTTTTCGCGCAGAGGCTTCCCGCGCTCATAATCACGCGTGAGCTCCCGTACTTTGCGGAGATGCTGGAGCTCGCGAAGGAGTACGAGGTGCCCCTCCTCAGAAGCAAGGAGAGCACGTCCAACTTCATGTCGGGACTTATCGCCTTCCTCAACCTCAACCTCGCTCCGAGAGTTACGCGTCACGGCGTTCTCATCGAGATATACGGCGAGGGCGTGTTCATCACGGGCGAGAGCGGCGTAGGTAAGAGCGAGACTGCTATCGAGCTCGTCAAGCGCGGTCACAGACTCGTCGCAGACGATGCTGTCGAGATACGCAAGGTGTCGAATATCAGCCTCGTGGGAAGTTCTCCCGACAATATCCGCCACTTCCTCGAGCTGCGCGGTATCGGTATCATCAACGCACGCCGACTCTTCGGTATCGGTGCTGTTAAGATGACCGAGAAGCTCGACCTCGTTGTCGAGCTCGAGCAGTGGAACTCCGAAAAGGTGTACGACAGAATGGGCGTAGATACGGAGTATGTCAGCCTCCTCGGCGTAAAGATACCCTCGCTGACGATACCCGTAAAGCCCGGACGTAACCTCGCTGTTATCCTCGAGGTAGCGGCTATGAACAACAGACAGAAGAAAATGGGCTACAATGCCGCGCAGGAGCTCCTCCACAGGCTCGGCATGGAGTCAGACCCGAAGGAAACTGTCAGAAACTATGAATCATTCTGATATGGCTTGGTGATATAATGGTTAATATTAGCGAACTTACTGCGCTCTGCGACAAGCTCGGCTGCAAGATTACCCCCGAGTGCTCTCTCAGGGAGTTCACGACCTTCCGCATAGGCGGTCCGTGCAGAGCGCTCGTCAGCATCAATTCCGCACATTCGGCGGCGGAGCTGCTGAAATACTTAAAGGCGAACGAGATGCGCTACGGCATTATCGGGCGCGGGAGCAACATCATCGTCTCCGATGAGGGCTTCGACGGCGTGATACTCCTCATAGGCAGCGATTTCGCTGGCATCACCGTCGAGGGCGACGAGATAAAATGTCAGGCGGGAGCTCTGCTCGCGTCGGCGTGCGTTCACGCTCAGCAGCGCGGACTCACGGGAATGGAGAACCTCTTCGGTATCCCCGGCACTGTCGGCGGCGCGCTCTACATGAACGCGGGCGCATACGGCAGCGAGATGAAGGACGTCGTTGTCTCGGCTCAGTACATCGACGAGGACTGCAATATCTGCAATATCAGCGCCGAGGATATGGCGCTCTCATACAGACACAGCGCATTCTCCGACAGGAACTGCATAATCACCTCCGTGACCATGAAGCTCGCTAAGGGCGAGCCTGCCGCGATAAAGGCGGCTATGACCGAGTGTATGCAGAAGCGCAGCTCCAAGCAGCCGCTCGAGTACCCGAGTGCGGGAAGCACCTTCAAGCGTCCCGAGGGCAGCTACGCCTCGCTCCTCATCGACCAGTGTGGTCTTAAGGGAATGAGCCGCGGAGGCGCTCAGGTCAGCGAGAAGCACAGCGGCTTCGTCATCAACAAGGGCGACGCGACGTGCAGCGATGTTCTCGAGCTCTGTGAGGACATCAAAAAGATAGTTTTCGATAAAACAGGCTTCAGGCTCGAGCTCGAGCCTGTGATACTCAGATAAGCATTCAGGAGTACCATATATGGATCTATTGATAGTTACAGGAATGTCAGGCTCGGGTAAATCGAGCGTTATGGACGTTATGGAGGATATCGGCTATTACTGCATAGACAATATCCCTCCAAAGCTGATACCGCAGTTCGTCGACCTGTGCCGCAAGTCCGACTCCGCTATCGACAGGATAGCTGTTGCCGTCGACATCAGGACGGGCGATATGTTCGCGGAGATATTCCGCGCGTGGCAGAGCCTCAAGACCGAGCCCGACGTCACAGTGAGAGTCCTCTTCATCGAGGCGGACGACGAGGTCATCGTCAAGCGCTACAAGGAGACACGCCGCAAGCACCCCCTCGACGAGAAGTTCAACGGCAACCTCCACGAGGCGATACAGTACGAGCGAAATCAGCTCTCTCAGCTCCGCGAGGTGGCGGACTACTACATCGAGACCTCGGGCTTTACGGCGTCTCAGCTCAAGGAGCAGGTCAAGACGATATTCCTCGAGCATACGTCCGATTCCCTCATGATAAAAGTGATGTCGTTCGGCTTCAAGTACGGCGTTTCTACGGAGTCAGACCTCGTGTTCGACGTGAGATGTCTGCCGAATCCGTACTACGTAAAGGAGCTGAAAAGCCACACGGGCATCGAGAGCTGTGTTCAGGATTACGTCATGGGCTTCGAGCAGTCGCAGAAGCTGTTCGAGAAGCTCACCGACCTCATTGACTACCTTATCCCGATGTACGTGCAGGAGGGCAAGAGCCGCCTTGTCATCGCGTTCGGCTGTACGGGCGGTAAGCACCGCTCTATCACATTTGCGGAGTACATGGCAAAGCACCTCGTCAACAAGGGCTACAAGGTGCAGAAGTACCACCGCGATATAACCAAAGACCGCAAGTTTTGAGCAGTGTCCGCATACCTCGGTGTGCGGACATATTTTGAGTGGAGAAAAACAATGTCATTTTCAAACGAAGTCAGAAAAGAGATATGCTCGGATATCACCGACAAGGACAGGCGATTTGCCTGCCTGTACGGTATGCTGCTGTTCTGCCGTCACCTCGGCAGCGAGCGCATATCCTTCCAGAGCAAGAGCCGCACCGCCGCGGACGAGTTCGCAGAGCTCTTCCGCAGGGTGTTCCACGCGGAGCTCAGCTGCCGACTCTCGGAGAGCGCGAGTGGCAAGACCCTCTATATCTACGACATCACCGAGCCCGCCCTCATTGGCGAGGTCTTCGCGAAGTACCGCCTCTCGGACGACGCGCGCTCCTTCGACGAGGAGCTCGTCTCGACCACAAGCCTCGGCGTTTTCACGGCAGGAGCCTTCCTCGCGTGCGGCAGCGTCAACGACCCCGAAAAGGAGTATCACCTCGAGTTCAGCGTGCCGTGTGAGGCACTCGCAGAGGTGCTCGTTACGCTGCTCGGCGACATCGGAGTCACCGCACGCACCACGCAGAGACGCGGTCAGACCGTCGTGTACATCAAGGGCAGCGAGTCCATAGAGGACACGCTCACCTTCATCGGCGCGCAGCAGTGCACGCTTGAGCTGATGAACGTGAAAATATACAAGGACGTCCGCAACAAGGCTAACCGCATCGCCAACTGCGATACCGCAAACATCGACAAGGTAGTCGCCGCTGCGATGAAACAGCAGGAGGATATCCGCCTCATTGCGTCAACTGTCGGGCTCGACAGCCTGTCCGAGGAGCTGCGCGAGGTCGCGGAGCTGCGCCTCGAGAATTCGGGCATGAGCCTGAGCGAAATGGGCGCGAGCCTCTCCGAGCCGATAAGCCGCTCTGGTGTCAACCACCGCCTGAAAAAGCTCGCGAGGATAGCCGACGAGATAAGGAACGGAGGCAGCCTTGAAAAGTGACAGCTTTGTAAACCTCCACGTCCACACGGAGTACAGCCTCCTCGACGGCGCGTGCCGCATAAAGAAGCTCGTCGAGCGCGTGAAGGAGCTCGGACAGACCGCCGTCGCCATTACCGACCACGGCAATATGTACGGCGTGGCGGAGTTCTGGAAAACGGCGAAAAATGTGGGTGTCAAGCCCATTATCGGCTGCGAGGTCTACGTCGCGCCGAGGACGAGACACGACCGCGAGCCCAAGCTCGACGCGAGACCGTACCACCTGATACTGCTCTGCGAGAACAACATCGGCTACCGCAATCTCGTAAAGCTCGTATCTGCGGGCTTTATCGAGGGCTTCTACAACCGCCCGCGCGTGGACTTGGAGCTGCTGAAAAAGTACCATGAGGGGCTGATATGCCTGTCGGCGTGCCTCATCGGAGAGGTGCCGCGCCTCCTCGCGGACGGGCAGTACCTCGCCGCAAAGGCTAAGGCGCTCGAATACCGCGATATATTCGGCGAGGGCAACTACTTCCTCGAAGTGCAGGACCACGGCATACGCGAGGAGAGGCTCATTCTCCCGCAGCTGTACAGGCTCTCCGCGGAGACGGGCATACCGCTCGCGGCAACCAACGACTGCCACTACCTCAGACGTGAGGACGCGGAGCTGCAAAACGTGCTGCTCTGCATACAGACGGGCAAGCTGCTCGGCGAGCCGACAGGGCTCAGCTTCGAGACGAACGAGTTCTTCGTCAAGTCCGCGGACGAAATGGCGGAGCTGTTCCGCGGGCATGAGGAGGCGGTCACGAATACTGCCCTCATAGCGGAGCGCTGCAACGTCAGCATGGACTTTGACAGCTCCGTGAAGATACCGCATTTCGAGGTCGAGGGCGTAACCGACAACGCCGCCTACCTCCGCGACCTCAGCTACGCGGGACTGTATAAGCGCTACGGTCAGAACGTGGCGGGGAGCATCGTGAAACGGCTTGACTACGAGCTTTCCGTCATCACCGAGAAGTGCTTCACCGACTACTTCCTCATCGTGTGGGACTTCATCCGCTTTGCACGCGAGAACGGCATTCCCGTCGGTCCCGGGCGAGGCTCGGGCGCGGGCAGCCTTGTCGCGTACTGCATAGGCATCACGGGCATCGACCCTATCAAGTTCGACCTCATGTTCGAGAGATTCCTCAACCCCGAGCGCGTGAGTATGCCCGACTTCGATATCGACTTTTGCATCGAGGGCAGACAGCGCGTCAAGGACTATGTCGTGCAGAAGTACGGCTCGGACAAGGTCTCGGAGATAATCGCATTCGATACGCTCAAGGCTAAGGCGGCGGTGCGCGATATCGCGCGCGTGCTCGGACTGCCATACCAGCTCGGAGACAAGGTCGCAAAGCTCATTGACCCTAAGGGCGACCTCAGCTTTTCGCTCCGTGAGAATCCCGACCTATCGGCACTGTACCGCTCCGACAGCTCGGTGAAGCGGCTAATCGACCTCGCATTGCAGCTCGAGGGTATGCCGCGTCACACCTCCACGCACGCGGCGGGAGTCGTCATCTCGGCAGTGCCGCTCGACGACCTCGTGCCGCTACAGCGCAACGACACCACGATAACAACGCAGTACACCATGGAGTACCTTGAGTCGCTCGGACTGCTGAAAATGGACTTCCTCGGACTGCGCAACCTCACCATTATCCGCGACGCCGTGCGCGAGATACGCCGCAAGCGTCCCGACTTCGACATCAGCCATATCCCGACCGACGACGCGGCGGTGTACGCGATGCTGTCAAAGGGCGATACTGCGGGCATTTTCCAGTTCGAGAGCGCGGGCATGACGCAGAAGCTCATCGACCTACAGCCCGAGCGGCTCGAGGATCTGATAGTGGTGCTCTCCCTGTACAGACCAGGTCCGATGAAGTCGATTCCCGTCTACATCGAGAACAAGAAGAATCCCGCGAATATTCGCTATATACACCCGCTGCTGAAGGATATCCTCGGCGACACATACGGCGTTATGGTCTATCAGGAGCAGGTCATGGAGATTTGCCGCAGGCTCGCGGGCTACTCCTACGGACACGCCGACATCGTCCGCCGTGCAATGGCAAAAAAGAAGCACGACGTCATGCTCAGCGAGCGTGACAGTTTCGTCAGGGGCGCGGAGGCAAACGGCGTCTCTGCCGAGGCTGCAAATGCCATTTTCAACGAAATGGTGAGCTTTGCGTCGTATGCGTTCAACAAGTCCCATGCGGCGGCATATGCCTATCTCTCGTACCAGACCGCATACCTCAAATGCCATTTCCGCGGCATATATATGGCGGCGCTGATGTCAAGCGTCATGGGCAATACGGGCAAGCTCGCGGAGTACATCGGCGACTGCAAAAGCGCGGACATAGACGTTCTCTGCCCGCACGTGAACCGCAGTATGCGCGGCTTCACCTACGCCTACGGCAAGATGTACTTCGGACTCATCGCCGTCAAAAACATCGGCGGCGGGCTCGCGGACAGGATAATCAGCGACCGCGAGGCAAACGGCGATTTCCGCAGCTTACAGGACTTTTGCGAGCGTATCGGCGGTCGCGAGCTCAACAGAAAGGCGCTCGAGAACCTCATCAAGGCGGGCGCGTTCGACGGGCTCGGGCTCAACCGCAGACAGCTGCTCGACAGCTACGATATGATACTCGATATGGCGGGCAGCGGCAGCAGGGGAGTCATCGAGGGGCAGCTCGACCTCTTCGGCTCCGCGGACACCGAGAGTCTCAACATGAAAATACCGTTCAAGCCTGAATTTGAGCGGAAAAAGCTGCTCGCAATGGAGAAGGAGGCGGCGGGAATGTACCTCAGCGGCGACCCTGTCTCCGAGTACGAGCACCTGTCGCTGCTCCTGCGGACGGCTAAGACCTTTGATATCGCGTGCGGAAACTACAAGGACGGCGAGAATGTGCGTATGCTTTGTGTTGTGCAGGAGCGCAAGCTCCATGTCACGCGCAGCGGCAGCAAGATGTGCTTCCTTACGCTGTCCGACGACACTGGCGAGCTCGAAGCCGTCGTTTTCCCCGATTTGTTCTCGGCGGCGGGCTCTTCGCTCACCGAGGGGAGCATTCATTATATCAGCGGCAGGGTGTCGCAGAAGGACGACAGCTATTCCCTCATCTGCGAGAGCATCGTCCCCGAGGACGGCTTTGCGGCTATGGTCGGCAGAATGAGGCTGTGCATAAAGGTGCGCTCCGACGAGAGCCCCATGGACAGGCTCGCGGGGATATGCGCGAAATATCGCGGCGAGACCGAGGTCTGCTTCTATCTCACGGACGTGAAAAAAACGGTGCGTCCGCGTCAGCCGCTGACCGTCAGCATTACTGCGGACAGCTTCGCTGAGCTCGCGGAGGCGTTCCCGCGCGAGAATATCGGGCTTATCAGGTGACGTCAGGACGCTTGACAGCGCTCTCCAGATGAGCTATAATATCTATAGCGGCAGTGCCGCAATACCTTAAAGGAGAAAGTGTTTGAAAAATACGATGAAAAAGGAGATAGCAGCGTAAACGGGCGGTTTGCGAATACTATCCCACACAAGCCTCCCGTGTCTTGTCAACCATATTCAGGAGGAAAAACAATGAATAATAATGACATCATCATACGCAGAGAAAACGAAAACGACTATCGCGAGGTCGAGAATCTCGCCCGCGAGGCATTCTGGAATCAGAACTGTGAGGGCTGTCACGAGCACCTCTTCATCCACAAAATGAGAAGTCACCCCGACTTTATCCCCGAGCTTGACTTCATTGCCGAGCTCGACGGCAAAATAGTCGGTGCGGTGATGTACTGCAAGGCTAAGCTCGCCGACGAGAAGGGCTGTGAGAAGGACATCGTCACTATGGGACCGCTGTGCGTGCTCCCTGAATATCAGCGCAGAGGCATCGGCAAGGCTCTCCTTGAGCATACGTTCGGGCTCGCGGGGGATATGGGCTATGACGTCGTCATCAACTTCGGCAACCCCGATAACTACGTAGCGCGCGGCTACAAGAGCTGCAAAAAGTACAACGTCTGCTTCGAAGGGGATATCTTCCCTGCCGCACTCCTTGTCAAGGAGCTGAACAGCGGTGCGCTCGACGGCAGAAAGTGGTTCTATCACCCGTCCGACGTGGATGCTCCGATAGATACCGACTCGCAGGAGTTCCTCGAGTTCGATGCGCTCTTCCCGCACAAAGAAAAGCGCTGGAAGCCAAGTCAGGAGGAGTTCTATATCCACAGCCACTCGGCTATTACTTGGTGAAATGAGATGCGAAATGACCGGCGGAGTACGACCTTCGCCGGTCGTTTTTGTCGGTGCGGACGGCTCCGGAGCGGACTGCGAACCCGTCTGAGATATTTATTTTTTATATTTGTTATAATTCTACTTGACAATAAAGCTGAAAAGCGGTAAAATATATGTGTATGGAATTTAAACTGTAGGGGTTTACCTCGCAGACTAATATACGCAAGGTGCAGAATGGAGTATTTTTTATGATCAAGAAAATCGGCGTACTGACAAGCGGCGGCGACGCTCCCGGAATGAATGCGGCTGTTAGAGCAGTCGTTAGAACAGCTCTCAGCAAGGGCATGGAGGTCTACGGTATCCGCAGAGGCTATGCGGGTCTCATCACAGGCGATATTTTCAAAATGGACGAGAGAAGCGTCTCAGATATAATCCACAGAGGCGGTACTGTCCTCTATACAGCAAGATGTCCCGAGTTCAGAACTCAGGAGGGCGTCAAGAAGGCTAAGGACAAGTGCGATGAGCTCGGTATCGAGGGTCTCGTTGTTATCGGCGGTGACGGCTCCTTCAGAGGTGCTGCTGACCTCTCGGCTATGGGCGTGCTCTGTATCGGTCTCCCCGGCACTATCGACAACGATATCGCCTGCACGGAGTACACTATCGGCTTCGATACTGCTATGAATACTGCTATGGAGCTCGTGGACAAGCTCCGCGATACATCCCAGTCGCATGACCGCTGCTCCGTTGTTGAGGTAATGGGCAGAGGCGCAGGTCACATCGCTGTAAATACAGGTATTGCCTGCGGTGCTACCGACATCATCACCAAGGAAGTTCCCTACGACATCGACGCTATCGCCAAGACGATGCTCGAGAAGCAGGCAAAGGGCAAGAAGAACTTCGTAGTTATCGTTGCTGAGGGCGTTGGTCACTCGCAGGAGATAGCTACCATGATTCAGGAGAAGACCCACATCGAGACAAGAGCTACTATACTCGGTCACGTTCAGCGCGGCGGTAATCCGACGCTCAGAGACAGAGTTGAGGCTACAAGAATGGGCTATTACGCTGTTGAGCTGCTCGAGCAGGGCATAGGCAACCGCGTTGTCGGCGTCAAGGAGAACAAGCTCGTTGATTACGATATTCAGGAGGCTCTTTCCATGACTAAGCCATACGATGAGAAGCTCCACCATATCGCTGAGCAGATAGCATTCTGAGAAAATGTACATAGCAAAGCCGCCATTCAGTCGAATGGCGGCTTTTTTCATTCAAAGCAGGTGATTATCTTGCGTCCGCTTGCAGGTGGGGCGTAGTTCCACTCGCGGAGGTGTCCCTCGTCGATGAAGTAGCGGAGCTCACGAGCGGGAGAGCACTCCTCGCACACGTCCACGATGACCAGTTTCACCTTCATTTTCTCGGGGATTATCGCCTTTATGTAAACACTCACGTTTTCTCCTGCGGCAACTCCTCCTCGGAGCTCCGCAAGCCCTGCAAGGTTAGGCGCAAGCTCCACGAATATGCCGTACTCCTCGACGGAGCGCACCACTCCCGAGACTGTCTCGCCCGCCTGAAAGCAGGCGGTGTTCTCCTCCCATGTGCCGAGGAGCTCCTTGTGCGAGAGGCATATCCGCTCGCCGTCGCGGCTGCGGACAACTGCCTTGATGTGCTGTCCCGTGCGGAAGCGGTCGGAGGGGTGGGAGATGCGCGAGACGGATATCGCGTCTATCGGTATCAGCGACGGGACTCCGCAGCCTATGTCCACGAAGCAGCCGAATTGCTCGAGGTGCGTGACCTTCGCGTCTATGATATCGCCTGCGTTGAGCCTGCTCATGCGGTTCACGATGAATTCCTCCTGCGCGGCTGCACGCGAGAGCGCGGCTCTTACCTGTCCGCAGTCGTCCTCGGCGACGTCAGTGACCTTGAAGCACACTATCTTGTTCACGCGCGAGATGAGCGCGATATCGCGTGTCTTGCCCTCGCGTATGCCGACTGCACCCTCGTCGCGGGGAATTATGCCCTCGCCGCAGGGGAGCTCGACTATGAGGTCGTGGGGGCTGCTGCATACTGCCGCCCGCGCCTCAAGTATGAGTCCCTTCTTCATGGCTTCCCTGAGCCCGTCCGCTGTTGAGATATACCTTTGATTTTCGGCTGTCCTGTAGAGGCAGCCCTCGGGTCTGTAGTTCATATTTGTACCTCCGTGTGATTTTTCCTTGTGAGATAATCATATTCGCGGAGGTGCGGGATTATGACTGCGGCGAGTCGATATTGCTCCCGCCCATTGCTGTGAGTATCGAGCTTATCTCGTGCGTGCGGCTGCCGTCGCAGACGATGAATACCGTAGTCTTGCGGCTTCGGCGCGGCTCGGGTATGATGTCGCGCGAGGCAGGGGATTCAAGCACCGCCGTGAGATAGTTGTGCGAGGTGACTGCTGTCGGCAGTATCGTATAGCTCGTCCCGCGGCTGAGCCGCTCTGCCTTGTCGGAGATGCGGTCGTAGACGAAGCTCGTCGAGTAGACCCCCTGCATTGAGCTGCGTATCCGTCCGAGGGCTGCCTCCGCATACTCGGGAGCTTCAAATTCAGCGGTTATCCTTGTTACCATAGGTAACTCCTTTCAGCATTTTTTTGCTCTCCGAGGCAATTTGATACCGTCTGTATAATGCTCGGGAGTAATAATTATGCGTATTGTCTGTTTTTTATTGTGCGTTTTTATTATTTTTACACAAACATGAAAAAATATACCCTCAAAATATTGATTTGAGCGGGGAAATAGGGTATAATGTGAGATGTACGATTTTTTCAGGATTACGGAAATTGTAAAGGATGTGGGACTGTTGGACGTACAGGTCGGCGATGTACTGACTATGAAAAAGCAGCACCCCTGCGGAGCTAACGAAATGCTCGTTATGCGCTCGGGTATGGACTTCCGTCTGCGCTGCGTCGGCTGCGGAAGAGAGTTCATGGTCCCGAGAAGCAAGATAGAGAAAAGCATAAAAAGGATAAAGAGAGAGAACGATTAGACAACAAGCATTATCAGTCTTTTGGAAGGATAGATATAATGTTTGAAAAGCTCGCTCTTATGGAGCGAAAATACGAGGAAACAAGCGCACGGCTCTCTGACCCCGAAACGGTCAGCGACAACAAGCTGTACACACAGCTGATGCGCGAATATAAGAATATGACCCCTATCATCGAGAAGTACCGAGAATATAAAAAGGCGGAGAGCTCGAACAATGAAGCAAGAGAGCTTCTCGAGGCGGGCGGTCTCGACAGGGAATTCAAGGAAATGGCACAGGCTGAGCTCGAGGAGAGCAAGGCGGCTATGGAGGAGCTCACGCAGGAGCTGAAGGTCCTCCTCCTCCCCAAGGACCCCAACGATGATAAGAGCGTTATAATCGAGATAAGAGGCGGCGCAGGCGGCGAGGAGGCTTCACTCTTCGCGAATTCCCTGTACCGTATGTATACAATGTACGCGGAAGCCAAGGGCTGGAAGCAGGAGGTGCTCAGCGCCAATCCTACCGAGCTCGGCGGCTTCAAGGAGATATGCTTCTCGATAGAGGGCGAGGGGGCGTACTCCCGCCTGAAGTACGAGAGCGGTGTCCACCGCGTACAGCGCGTCCCCGAGACGGAGTCGCAGGGACGTATCCACACCTCTACAGTTACCGTCGCGGTGCTCGTCGAGGCTGACGAGGTCGAGCTCGAGATAAACCCGACCGACCTTAAAATCGACTACTTCCGTGCAAGCGGAGCGGGCGGACAGCATATAAATAAAACGGAGTCCGCCGTGAGGATAACCTACCTGCCTACGAATGTGGTGGTAGAGTGTCAGGACGAGCGCAGTCAGCATAAGAACAAGGACAAGGCAATGAAGATACTCCGCAGCCGCATCTACGAGGCTATGCTGGAGGAACAGGCAGCAAAAGTGGCTTCCGAGAGAAAGATGCAGGTCGGAACAGGCGACCGCTCGGAGCGCATACGCACGTATAATTTCCCGCAGGGACGTCTCACCGACCACCGTATCGGTCTGACGATATACCGACTCGAGGATATGATGAACGGAAACCTCGACGAGGTGTTCGACGCCCTTGCTACGGCAGATCAGGCTGCAAAGCTGGCAAGTCAGGAAGAATAAGCGCATGGAAACTCTATTGCTGAAAAACAACATTGATGATATAAGACACGCTGCAACGCTGATAAGAGACGGAGAGGTAGTGGGGATACCCACCGAGACTGTATACGGTCTCGGAGCAGACGCCTCCAACGAGGAGGCTGTCGCAAAGGTCTTTGCCGCTAAGGGCAGACCTGCGGACAATCCGCTGATAGTTCACCTCGCCGACTTCTCGGACGCGGTGAAGTACACGTCAAGCATACCTGCACTCGCATACAGGCTCGCCGAGCGATTCTGTCCCGGACCGCTCACTATGGTCATGCCCAAAAATGAGCGCATACCTATGGTGACGTCGGGCGGGCTCGATACCGTGGGCATACGTGTGCCCTCGCACCCCGTAATGCATAGCATTATCGAGCAGTCGGGCTGTGCGATAGCGGCTCCGTCAGCAAACAGGTCGGGCTATCCGAGCCCCACCTCCGCCGAGCACGTAATGCGCGACATGGACGGCAGAATTGCCGCTGTGGTAGACGGCGGACAGTCCGAATTCGGCGTGGAATCGACAGTTATCTCGTTCGACGGAGAGGACGCGGTTAGGATACTGCGCCCCGGTGCGGTCACGAGAGAGATGCTCCTTGAGGTGTGCGGCGAGGTCGTCATCGACCCTGCGATACTCAATGAGGTCGAGGAGGGCGCAAAGGTAGCGTCCCCCGGTATGAAATACAAGCACTACTCGCCTAAGGCGGATATCATAATGGTAGAGTCGTCGGAGGAGGACTTCGTCTCCCTCGTCGGCAGAAACTACGGGGACGGCGTCTATGCCCTCATTTTCGACGGCGACGAGGTCGGCTTCCCCTACAGGCACATGACCTACGGTGCGGACAGCTCCATGCAGGCTCACTGGCTGTTTCAGCGGCTCAGGGAGCTCGACGACATCGGTGCGGAAAAGGTCTACGTCCGCGCTCCCTCTACGGACGGAGTCGGACTTGCAGTATATAACCGCCTCATCAGGGCGGCAGGATTCGAGGTGATAAGGATATGAACAGTCTTGAAGGCGTTATGGTGGTCGGTCTCACGGGACAGACGGGCGCGGGCAAGAGCACGGTCTCGCAGGTCTTCGCGGACAACGGCTTCGCAGTGATAAATGCGGATAAGATAGCGAGAACAGTTGTCGAAAAGGGCACGAAGTGCCTCGACGAGATATCGGACTTCTTCGGAAGCGGCATTCTCAACGAGGACAGGACCCTCAACAGAAAAGCGCTCGCGAAGATAGTCTTCACCGACAAGTGCAAGCTCGACTCCCTCAATACGATAATATATCCTTACATCACGGGCGAGATACTCCGACAGATAAAGTCGCATTCGCTCAGCGGCGAGAAGCTCATACTCCTCGACGCTCCCACGCTCTTTGAGAGCCGCGCGGACGACTTCTGCGAGTTCATCATATCGGTGGTGGCTTCCCCCGAGATACGCAAGAAGCGTATCATCGAGCGCGACGGGCTCACTCCCGAGCAGGCTGACGAGCGCATGAGCTCACAGCTCGACGCGGACTTCTTCATATCCCACTCCGACTACATAATCGAGAACAACGACTCGATGGACAATGTCAGCGGTATCTCCAACGAGGTATCGGCTAAGATAAGGGATATCTACTACAGCAGGATAAATACCTCCGCAATGGCGGAGTGACACAAGGAGACTTTACAATGGACAAGAAGAACAAGGTTTCAAAACAGCTCAAGGAAAAGCTTTTTCTCGCACGCAAGAACGGCTACCGCAGAATCAGCAAGTCCGACGAGAAGGCTTGCGGGACTTTTGCTGAGGACTACAAGCGCTTCCTCGACAAGGCAAAGACCGAGCGCGAGGCTGTAATAGAGGCGGTCGAGCTCCTGAAAAAGAACGGCTTCAAGGAGTACAAGCGCGGCATGAAGCTCAAGGCTGGCGCAAAGATATACCGCGTGAACCGCGGCAAGGCTGTTATCATGTCCGTGATAGGCTCTGCTCCCATAGAGGAGGGCGTAAGGCTCTGCGCGGCGCATATCGACTCCCCGAGGCTCGACCTCAAGCAGAATCCCCTCTACGAGGCTGACGAGCTTGCGCTCTTCAAGACCCACTACTACGGCGGGATAAAGAAGTATCAGTGGACGGCGATTCCGCTCGCTCTCCACGGCGTTATCATAAAGGCGGACGGCACTAAGGTCACAGTTGCTATCGGCGAGGACGAGAATGACCCCGTCTTCTACGTGACAGACCTCCTCCCGCACCTCGCAACAGAGCAGATGACCCGCACGGGTGCTAAGCTCGTCAAGGGTGAAGACCTCAATATCCTTATCGGTTCGATGCCCTTCCGCGACGACGAGTGCAGCGAGGCGGTAAAGCTCAATATACTGAGCATCCTCAACGAGAAGTACGGCATCACAGAGGCGGACTTCATCTCCTCCGAGCTTGAGGCTGTTCCCGCTTTCAAGGCGAGGGACATCGGCTTCGACAGGAGCATTATCGGCGGCTACGGTCACGACGACCGCTGCTGCTCGTATCCCGCGCTCAGAGCGACGGTGGACTGCAAGGCTCCGAAGCATACTGTTGTTACAGTCCTCACCGACAAGGAGGAGACGGGCAGCGACGGAAATACGGGACTTTGCTCGTCCTATCTCGAATTCTTCATTTACGACCTTGCGGCTGACCTCGGCGCGGACGGCAGACACGTTCTCTCAGCGTCGGAGTGCCTCTCCGCGGACGTAAATGCTGCATATGACCCCACATATCCCGAGGTCACCGAGAAGAACAACTGCGCATACGTCAACAAGGGCGTGTGCATTACCAAGTACACTGGCGCGCGCGGTAAGGCAGGCACGTCTGACGCCTCGGCTGAGTTCGCGGGACGTATCAGACGCCTCATGGACAGCAAGGACGTCATCTGGCAGACGGGCGAGCTCGGCAAGGTCGACATGGGCGGCGGCGGTACTGTTGCCGCGTATATCGCAAACCTCGACGTGGACACCATTGATATGGGCGTGCCCGTACTCGCGATGCACGCTCCCTACGAGGCGATATCAAAGCTCGACCTCTATATGGCGTATAAGGCGTTCGCTGTATTCATGGCGGACTGATGATGTAAAAAAGCGGGATACTGTTATGCGCTGTGCTTATACAGAAGTAATACGGGTATTTACTGGGGAAAACCTTTCTGAAGAAAGGTTCTTCCCCAGACCCTTTTCCAAAGACTTTTAGTCCAAATTTTGCCCCTATGGGGT
>KL370840.1:0-742720 GCA_000701945.1 Anaerotruncus sp. MC2020 | reverse complement strand
TTTAAATTGAAAGTTTTAGGGGAGGAGTTTGAGGAGGGACCCTTTTTCAAAAGGGTCCTCCTCAACAGATATCCATAATACTTCCGTATAGGTATAACACATAACAGTGTCCCGCTTTTTTACAACAACGATAGCCGTAAGGAGGATTCCTTACGGCTATTTTCTGCTATTGGCAGGGGAGTCATTACTTGAGTACGATGCCCCAGTTTGAACTTATCTTATGGTACAGGCGCACCTTCTCCTTTTTCTTCTGCTTCTTGAGCATCAGGAGAACTCCTGCTGTGATAAGAAGCGTGAGAAGGACTCCGAGAACTATCATGGGTATGCCTACGCCGCCTAAAGCGAAGTAGAGCAGCGCCCAGACGATAACAGCAAAGATAAGGATAAGAGGCAGACAGAACGAGGTGAAGTTCCTCTGCTTTATCTTGATATAGTGCTGGATATCGCGGATATCGAGCATTTCGTAGTTACGGGCAATGAAGTTGTCTGGCTGAGCCCATTTGCAGAATGCAGCGAGGCTGTCAAACTTGGCAGTAAAATCCTGATAATCGTGAAACTTTTCATTGAAACGAGCAACACGGTAGAGTACATTGACACTTCCGTTGGGAGTGTTCTCAGCATCCATAACGTGAATGACCGTTCCAGCCTCAGCCTGACCCTTCACATTTTTCGTGATAAGAAACTTTCGGTCTATCGCTTCATCTATATTTAGCAAATGAGTCATAAAAATACCTTCCTTGACTTTAAGAATAATACTAAACTAATGTGGACCTATCGAATTATGCCGGCAGATGTGTCCTGCTATCATAACCATAGTTTATTGTAGCATAAGTTTGCAGACTTTGCAAGACTAAAACGAAATAATAAACAAGATATATTAATAAACAGGTGAAGACAGGCAGTGTTCATCTGCGTTTCTGACCTGAGCTGCTCCGTTCGGGACAGCTTTACGTCCGATATCAGAATTTGTTCTTGAATTTTTCGTTTGCCTTAGCGACCTTCTTGCGCTCCTTAGCCTGCTTGAGCATCTCTGCCTTTGAGAGGCTCTCGCCCTCGGGGATAGCGTCGTCATCATCAAGGAAGCTCGAGAGGCGCTTCTTGAAGGCTCCTCCGTCTCCGTTTGAGAGCATTACGCTTCTTGCCTGATTAGCACCGCCATGCATTGCCGAGCCCTGATAAATTGAGCTCTGACCGCCTACGCCGTACGGAGTTGCCTGCGGGAATCCGCCGCCCTGCTGCATATATCCGCTGTGCTGATATATAGAGCCCTGATTTCCGCCGCCGTAGGGTGAAGCCTGCGGGAATCCGCCGCCCTGCTGGGGGTAGCCCTGCGGATAACCCTGCTGCGGGTAGCCGCCCTGCTGGGGATAGCCCTGAGGATAGCCCTGCTGCGGGTAGCCGCCCTGTTGGGGATACCCCTGAGGATAGCCCTGCTGCGGGTAACCGCCCTGCTGGGGATAGCCCTGAGGGTAGCCCTGCTGCGGATAGCCGCCCTGCTGGGGATAGCCCTGAGGATAGCCCTGCTGCGGGAAGCCCTGCTGAGGCTCGCCGTTCGGACCTCCTGCAAGGGGATTATTGAAGCCGCTTGCGCCCTGCTGCTGAGCATCAGCGGGCTGGTCGTAGAACGACTTTACCTCTGAATTGCTGCCGCCTGCTGTGGCGAAGGGATTCGTCTCGTCGATATCGAAGCCGTTTGCGAACTCTGCGGGAGGAGCAAGCAAGGGATCGGCATCTTCTGTCGGTGCTTCTGCCTCGGGAGCTGTCTCCTGCGTATCGTCGAAATCGTAGCCGCTCATGAAATCCTCTGCCGCATTCGGAACGAGGCTTGCTGCCGCAGCTGTTTCCTCGAGGGAGAGAGCTACCTGACAGCTGCCGTTCTCGGGTGAGGCTTTTACGAGCATTCTGAGCGTATCGACACTCGGCTCAAAGAAGCTGTTGTCATCAATTGTGATGATCATCATCTGGCGAGCAGTTTCGCCTGATGTGATAAGAGTCATTGCAGCTATTTCTTCTGCGGGAAGTACCTCGGGATTGCCCTCATTGATAGCAATGCTCGACACGCCTGAGTACACATTGCCTGAATCGGCAACTATGAGCGCAAGACAGGCGTCAGCGTCAGCCTCTAAATAAGAGTAGCGCTGCTTAAGGATACCGGCAAAGTATTTCGCTGTCTCATAAAGTGCATTGATCTCCATATACTACCTAATCCTTTCTGAAAGAATCTTGACTTTCTGAATGCTGAGTTGTATCATTCAGTTTCAACGTGCTTTTTGAGGCGTTCTGCCTTTCTTTCGGCTGCACGCTGTTTATTGGCCGCTACTTCCGATGCTATCAGCTCTGTTTTTTCCGCGAGGAGCTCGCTGTCATAAATACATGAGAGTGAGATATCGTCCTCTGTACCGAAATGAGCGCGCTTAGTCAGGTTATTGACGATGATGTTCTTGAAATTCTCAACATCGTTCAGCTGACTTGTGATTATGGTATGATAATCGAGGAAGTCAAATTCGCTTCCAAAAGATGTATACAGTCCGTCTGTTGAAGTGAACATTGCGATGAGCTTCTGCTTATCGCGGTAGAAAGCGCTGAACATCCCAGCTGCATTTGAATTGCACATTGATGCCGTTACATTAGCGGGGGCGGCTTCGTTATACTCCATAGGCATTACAGCCTTTCCGTCGTCGAAGAGAGCGACCAGAGTACCGTCACCGATCTGTACGCCGAAGGTGAAATTCTTTCCTGCAACTCCGACTATCAAGGTCGTGCCATAGTATGATTCAGGTGGGATAGCGGCAAATTCTTCTTCGGTGAACTTGCTTTTTTCCTCTTCCGTGACAGGATTGTTCTTGATATGCTCTTCTACCAGCTTGTTCCAATCAGAGATTATCTGCTTCTGAATGCTCTTGATGATTTTTTTGTAGTTCTTCGGGAAGCTTTCCTCAAAGCTCTTCTTGTCCTCGTAGAAGCGGTCTATCGTTGAGATAGTGGCTTCAACGGCGAACTGTGAGCCGAGATTGCTTCGGAAGTGCTTCTTGCTGCCGTGACCGTCCGCCACGACGCAAATAGCATAATCATCACAGACCTTATAGGCAGAGCTGTCCTGACAAACGAGACCTGTTTTTTCATGACTGGCACCCTTGACCGAGTGACTGAAACCATTGAACATTAAATCCGGGACCCCTTCCAGTAATATTTATCGGGTGATAAGTTCTTTTTACCAGCCTGTATCGAAAGGAACATCGTCCGTTTCTGTTTTTCCGACAAGCTCCTGTATCTGCTGACCGAGGAGCTTCTGCTTTGCTGCGAAAACGTCCTCTTCGCCAAGCTCGTGGCTCGTATCGTCGGAGAGAGTCATACTCTTGCTGCCTATCTGAGAAGATGTTACAGCGATGATCTTTATCATCTGTGCGAGCTGACCGCCCGAATAAGCATGAACGACTGTATCAGCGGAGCCTGTGAACTCAGCAAGGACATTGTCGTTAGCCTCGCTGCCGATACCGAGAGCGGCTTTGAGTCCGAACTTGTACCAGCTGTTAGCCTGGAGCTCCTTGAGACCTGCCTTGTAGTCGTCAGACGGATAGCCGTCTGTCATGAGGAAGATAACGGGAGCGAATGAGAGCGAGGGAGAGTTGAGGAAGCCGTTGCGTGACATTCTCGCATTGAGCTCCTTAAGAGCAGCTCCGAGGCTTGTAACGCCGCTTGCACGGAGTCTTGCCCACTCGAATTCCTCTATCGGGATAGGTGTGGAATACATCCATCTTACGTCTGTAGAGAAGGTGAGGACGGCTACCTTAACTTCGGTATCAGCCTCGCCGACCTTGCGTATCTCGGGTATGAGCTCCTCCATAACGGTATTGAGCTCGCCCATTTTCTTGCCCTTCATACTTCCCGAGGTGTCGATGAGGAAGAATATTACAAGGCTCTTTCTTGAAACGCCTGTAGCGCTGAGGGGATCGTCATCGAAATCGAGGAGATCGCCTGCTGTTGATTTAGCAGTAGTATCGGGTGCAGCGGCATTCATTTCCGCGTTAGCACCGGCAATATTATCCATATTCATAAAATACATCCTTTCAGTAAGCTGAAATTAGATCTGGGCTTTGATCTCGCCAAAGTCGATCTCGAGACCCTGCCATACGGGGAAACCCTTTCCGGGGGCAATATCGTAAAAAACGCCGTCGGGCATTTTTGCACGCCATTTTCTGTCTGAGCAATTCTTTATGCCGAGAACTCCGGGCTTGAGCTTGTTCTCAACGAGTTCTCCTGCGACCTTCATGAATTCCTCGGATTCGGGTATCATCTCGCACTCGTAGAACTTGCAGCCGAGGTAGAGGGGCATACGGTAGCTCCTGTTGCTGAAGCCGAGCGTCGCGAATTCCATGCCGCACTTCGGGCATTTGAAGGTCTTGTCGTTGGGCTGAACGAACATCGAAGCGAAGTTCGTTCTGCCGCAGCCGCACATGATTATCTCGGAGCGGAGGCGGATGAAGAGCTTCTGCCATTCGTTCTCGATAATACGCTTTGTCGGGTCAGTGATACCCGTTGTGAACGAGCGTATGAAAGCGTCCTTTATGTAGTCGGGGTAAATCCTCCAGAACTTGATAACGTTGTCGTGGATACCTCTTACGGGACGGTTTGAAGCGTCATTCGGGTCATACACGAACACTGCGTTCTGACCGTAGTGCTTGAGCTCTGACGATTCTGTGAGGCAGACGTCGCGCACAACCTTTTCGCCCTCCATGGGGTCGCCGCGGAAGAGCAGCTTGAACAGTACGACCGCGAGCGAATACTTATCGGTCTGAACGTTTGGCTGAGCGATGCCTCTTACGACCTCGGGAGCCATATATCCTGGCTTACCGCCGATGCCGAAGTTGCTGCCGTCGGGGGCGATGTTATCGCAGTCGCAGACGAGTATAGCGCCTGTATTGACGTTGATGAAGAAGCCTCCGTCGTTAAGGTCCTGATAGCTCTTTCCTGCTCTGTGGAGGAGGCGGAAGGAGTTGACGATATTGATAACGGCTGTTATCATAGCCGTGAGGCTGCCGAACTTGACGTCCTTCTTGACTGCGCGTCCTGTGAGCGGGTCGACCTCGAGCTTGTAGGTATTGAGGATATCGACGAAGGAGTCGAAGCCTTCGGGCTTGAGGTCCATGATATATCCGAATGTGCCGTCCTCTGCCTCCTTAGTGAGGTATTTCGGCCAGAGGAACTTGTTGTCGGGAGGACCGTCCTGTATATTGCTGCGGAGATTCTTCAGAAACTCCTTTGGCTTTTTCATTTTGTCTATGTCGTACCATTTCAGCGCCCATTTCTGACCGTTGAAACGTACAAGGTAAACCGTACCCTGTCCGCCGCTGCCGATTACACTTAAAACCTGAGCCTTTCCGCCGAATTCGAGTTCGACTTCCTGACCAATTTCAAGTTCTGTCATATGATTTCATCCTTTCGTATGTGGTATGTACTTGCATAGTATCATTCATCGTCTTCAATTCCTGCTGTTGTAACGAGTCTGAAATCGATGCGGTTCGACAGGCAGAATTTATGAACATATGAATTTTCAAAGCAGTGAATAGTGAGGTTAGGGCAGTATGAAAAAGCATTCGTATCGATAAACTTTACGCTGTCGGGCAGATAGAGCTTTCTGAGCTTTTCGCAGCCCGAGAACGCCTCTGCGCCGATACTGCTGACTGTATCGGGGATGTCTATTGTTTCAAGGCTTGTACAGAATGAGAAAGTGCTGTCGCCTATCTCGAGGATACCTGACGGTATCTTTACCATCGCCAGCTTAGCACACTGACAGAATGCGCCCTGCTTTATGACTCTGAGCGAGGGGGGCAGGTCGAGACCTCTCAGGCGCTTGCACGATGAAAAGGCATATTCGCCTATCGCGAGCAGCGTTGAGGGCAGCTTGACCGTTCTCAGCGAGCCGTATCCGTCGAAGCAGAAGCTCTCTATCTTGGTATAGCCCTCCGCTATCTCGATATTGCTCCTGAGGCGGTATCTTACCGCGTCTATCGGTCGGAATATCTTGTCGTCTATGTTTGCGCGGACGACCTTCTTCTCGGGCTCGGGCTCTGCATCAGCGTCCTCGGGGAGTATCTTCATCGGTGATTCATACGGCCAGCCGATGAGATAGGTGAAGCAGGCGAGCACGAATTCCGCGGCATTTTCTGCGAGGAAGACATCGCCGAGCATGAAGCTCTTCGCCTTCATTATGGCTATCTCTCTGTTATCGTCCGCGAGAAGCATCTTGAAGACGCCCAGATTGTACATATTCTGGAGCAGACGACGTTCCTTGTCGTGGTCGGGGATATGGTCATAGAGCAGACCGATGAACTGCTTTTTGTTCATTACCGCTCTCGGACCGTTGTCCACGACTATAGCTCTCAGCTCACGCTGAAAGTCCATAGTGTTTTCAAAGCCCTCTATCGTCTGCGGAGCGGGAGCTCCGCAGGACGGGCAGGCGACATATCTTGGTTTAAGTTCAGTACCGCATTTTTCGCACTGCATAGTTTCCCTCCTGATATCAGCGCTCAGCAAAGAGGGGCAGCATAAATACTGCTGCAAGCCAAGCAAAATAGTATTAAAAGATATAGATACGCACTCTACTTATGGTTTAATTATATCACTTATCCGTAACAATGTCAAGGAATAGAATGCCGAACATAGAGTCGACTTTTGTACGAATTATACAAAAGAGCAAGCTCGGCAATAGCTATCCTATGGCATGGTAATTAAAATTGTGATAATTGCTTAAAAGATACGACATAAGCTGCGGCTCATGTTTCCTTTCCGAGCACCTTGTTTATCTCGTCGACAAGCGAGTTAATCTTTGAAACAGAGCCCTTTATTGCTTCCGAGTTCTCATTCGTGATGTTCACGTTGTCATCGAGCGCACTGAAGGCGTCGATAGTCGTGTTGAGTATGCCGATGAGCTGCTCTACGCTGTCCTCGTCCATGGTGGGATTGTCGGAGCAGAACGTTACGATGTTCTGTAACAGATCCTTTACCACCGATGCGCGCTCCTTGGTAGCTGAGGTGGATTCGTCTATCGAATCCATGCTGCTGGTGATATTGACTATATCCGCCTTGAGCTTTTCTAAGAGCTCGAGACATTCCGAAGCTACAACCTCGAGCTTCTCGCTGTGTACCGAGAGCGAGGAGTGCTTTGCGAGCATGACTGATTTCGCGTGTATGATACAGTTATCGGGCGTATTGAGTCCGCGGGCGATAGCGATAGCCATATCCTTGCAGGAATTGAATCCGCAGGCGTGGCAGTTGAACTCCCTCTCCTCGGGGGTGTGCTTGCCCATTTTCTTGAAGACGGGCTCGAGCTGCTGTGCTGACGGCACAGGCGAGGGGACGGAGGGCTTATAGTTGCGGAGGAAATCAGACTGTCTGAGCTCCTCGTCAAAGCGCTTGAAGAGCTTGTCGTCGCCTCTGCCCATGAATCCCGACTTGCGGCGGGCTTTGGCTTCGCTCTCGACCTTTCGCATTACGTCCATGACGTCGAAAACGGTCTGGTTGGTCTGCGCGGCAGGACCGATGTTGCAGCCGAAGTCGCATGAGAGGACGTCGAATATCTGCGGGTGCTTAGCTTCAGGCATCCTCACGTACATATTCAGCTCGTTGTACACGTTCTGTACGCCCTTGGAGGTCGTGATATTGATGTCGGGATTGTGGAGCCAGATGTTGTCTCTGAGTCCGCCTGGACGCGAGTATATGCTTCCGACCTGACCCTGCATATCGTCGAACTTGTACTCGTAGTTGTCGCTCGTATCGACGGGGATGCTGATGCCGTTCCTCTCGAAGTAATCCATGACCTTGTCAATGGTGATGTTGTAGTTGATGAGCCCTGTATCCTCGAACTCGTACTTCTTGGCGATACAGGTCGACAGGAACGCGATAGGATTGTTGCGGCGCAGGTAATTCCTTATGTAGATAGCCGAGCAGGCTGCGGGGCTGTGGATAGGGGAGAGGTTCTGGAGCATCTGCGGCTGATATGTCTCGATATACTTGACTATAGCCGAGCAGGGCTGAGTAATGATATTTCCTATCGTGCCCTGTTCGATGCTTCTGATGTGCGCCCATGTACATATGTCTGCTCCGAATGAGCCGTCGTATATGGTACATCCCTGACCCTTGAACCAGTCGAGCACGCCCTTCCACTTTGTGGGGAGAGCTGCCTTTATGGCAGGGGAGACGATGAGTATGAGCTTTTCCTTGATGAGGTGGGACATACCCTCCTCGGTATCGTCGATATAATCTCTTGCGCCGTGGTTGCAGATGCGCACACATTCGCCGCAGGCGATACACTTGTCAGGATTAACTGATATGATGAATTTGCCGCTGTCGAGCTGCTTGACTGTATTTGCTTCGGGTGCGGGGCAGCTTCTTATACATGAGTTGCAGCCTGTACATTTTTCAGGCTTGACGATTATTAATTCGTTCATTACAGGATACTCCTTGCAGATATGAGAGTTGAGATGCTGTGGCTCACTTGTTGTTCAGGGCTTTAGCCTGTTTTGCGATAGCAGCGAGGTCGAGCTTTCCGCTTTTCTTTTTGTCATCGCCTTTATCCTTATCCGATTTCTCCGCTTCTTTTTCAGCTGCGGGTTCGGGAGTCTCGGCTTTTTTCTCTGCCGCTTGCTCGGGAGCAGCCTCAGCGTTTTCCTTTGAAGTGGTCATGGATTCAGCCATTTGCCTGAGCTTGTCAAGTCCGTGCTTGCGCTTCTGCGCGTCTGCTTCGTCGGGGTCAGCCTTTCGAGCGGGACGCTCGGGGTATTCGGGAGCGACCTTTTCGTGCTCCTTGAATTCGGGTATACCGCCCTCCTTGAGCGTTTCCTCGGTCTTGCCGAGGAGCTCCTCGCACTTGTAGAGGTTGCCGACGCCTTCCTCTTCAAATTTCATAATGG
This sequence comes from Anaerotruncus sp. MC2020, assembly GCA_000701945.1. GTDB lineage: Bacteria > Bacillota > Clostridia > Oscillospirales > Ruminococcaceae > Ruminococcus > Ruminococcus flavefaciens_B. Next base: position 733,811 of record KL370840.1, on the reverse strand, counting down.
CGTCCTTGAAGTCGTTGAGCTGTTTGCCGAGGTCGACCATTTTAGACAGCAGCGACGCGCGCATATTGTCGTATGCCGTTTCCATTTCGCCTGCCGCATTTTTAGCGTCAGCGATAATCTCGGCAGCCTTGCGTTCGGCGTCGTTTATCAGCAGCGAGCCCTCGTCGTTCGCGAATGCTATGGAGTTCTCGGCTGCCTCGGCAGCGGAGCTCTTGAGCTGCTCTGCTTTTTCCTGTGCAGCTTTTTCAAGCATATCGGCTGACTTCTTCGCCTCAACGAATACCTCGCTCAATGCAGCAGCATCGTCGTTGGACTTTGCCGCAGAAAGCTTGGAATTGGCTTCCTTCAGCCTGGAGTTAGCCTCCTCGAGCGAAGCGGTCAGCTTCTTTATCTCATTTTCGGATTTTTTATTGCTTTCCTCGGCGGTTTTGAGCTGCATGGAGAGCGATTCGTTCTCCTTCTGCGCCTCGGTCAGCTTGGCTCTTTCCTCGGCGAGAACGCCTTCAAGGACTTCCTTTATTTCCTTGCCGTCCTTGCTGCCGTCGAGCAGGAGCTTTGTTTCGCGCAGCTCGTTCTGTAATCCGAATATCTCCTCATACAGCGAATCGAGCCTGCGTATCACGTCGGACTTGTCATATCCGCCGTAAGTAACTGTCCTTATAAAGCGAGAGCCTGCCATTCCTGAATTCCTCCCTTATTTAAACGAAAGCTGTCAGTGCTGTTACATTATGCAGCGTCCCCCGACTGACATTTTTCGTTATAATGCACTCATTTTATTATACTACATCGCAAAAATAAAGTCAATATGTATCGTTGAACAATGTGTCGGAGCGGCAAAAAAACTGCCTTCCCCGAGCTTAGCCTTTACCACTTGGATTCGCTGGAGCTGATGAGAGCCTGTACTTCGGGCTTTTCGTAGAGTCCGAGGTCGAAGAGCCTGTCTGCCTGTTTGCGTGTTATCGAGCCGCGCTCGGAGTGAACGTACTGCTCGTGTGTGCGCTCCTTGCCGTCCCAGGAGTCGATGACCTCGAGCCAGCCCTTGTTGTGGAGCGTGAGCTCGGGGTATTTTTCGGTGCGGTAGAGCGTGCGCGCGATAGCCTCTGCGCATTTGTTGTGGCTGGTGTAACCGCATGAATACGTATCGCCGTCGGGAGATATCCACCCGAGCTTGAAGGTCGGGTCGTTGTGCTTGAACATCCTGTCGAGCGGCAGGGGATACGCCTTATCCGATTCTATCACTTCTACGAAGTGGCTGTCGTTAGGGTCAAACTTAAAATAACCTCCGCCGTTATCGAATACGACGGGGAGCTGTTCCTCGCGGATGAGCCCCTCAAATCCCGTACCTTCGACGAGTGCGAGCGAATCCGCATAGCGATAGCAATACTGACCGGTATCAGACTTATACACGGCGTATTTTTTCATTCCGTTAATTATCCTCCTTGACTGAGCTTTCCTATATTCCCGTTATATCTTATAATATCCCATAGATATATTAATTTTAGCGCGAAATCGCGTATTTGTCAAGAGTGAGTCCGCAATTATTGGCAATTTTGCGCGCACTAGGACAATTTTTGGCAGGTTGACTAAATTCGACTCTGAAAACAGACAAAATTACTATTTACGGGATGCTTTAAGCGATAATTTAGGTAAAGCGGGGAGAATATGGCGTGCAGCTACATAATAGTATCCTGCGGCATAAAAAATGACCGCCTTATTCAGCATAAGGCGGTCAAGAGGTATTATTTACATATTAACAACGGTATTTACCATATTTCCGCCGTTCATCTTTGCGTTTCTCATTGTCGTATCAAGCTTTACAAGAAGCGAGTTTACGTTGAGGCAGTCGCCGGGGAGATAGTGGTAAGCAGCACCTGAAACAGTGAGCTGTACGGTGAGGTTGAGAACAGTAAAGGGAGCGCTCATTACTTGGTGTATCTTGGGTATGAACGCCATAGACTGGCTCTCTGTGAATTCCTTGTTGAAGAGGAAGCAGAACTCGTTGCCTGTGATATTGTATATCTCAGCCACGTCGCCGAACTCCTCCTTGAGCTTCTCTGCGATAGCTGCGAGGTACTCGTCGCCGAATTCGTAGCCGTATGTGTCGTTGATGATACGGAAGTTATCCATATCGAATACAGCGATATTGAAGCGGTCGGATTCGAGGCGTCCGCTGATGTCGTTTTCAAGAGCATAGCGGTTCTTCATACCTGTAAGGAGGTTCGTAAGTGCGAGGTCCGAAGCCTTCTGTCTTGTGGACTTGAGCTTTGCGCCGACCTCCTGAAGGTTCTTCTCACGCTCCTCAAGCTCGATATTAGCCTTCTTTGCTCTTCTTGCAGCGATGAAGATAGCGAGCTCACCGAGGACAAGGATGATAGCCATGATAAGCTCTGTCGTGAGGAACATCCTCATATTCCTTGCGTTCTTACGAGCAGAATCGGCTGCATTGATACTGATAGTAGCGACAAGCATCTCTGAAGCAGTGGTCTTAAAGGGGGCGATATCCTGAGTGTAGATATCTGACATGGAAATATCGCCGAGTCCCTCCTGACTGTTGCTCTGGTCACGGAGAACTGAAAGACGCTTGCGGTAAGCCTCGATGAACACCTTTGCGTGGTGGAAACGCTTCTTAGCCGCGTCGCTGACGCCCTCATACTCCTCGAAGGTCTGCATCTTTTCCTCGATAGAATCGAAGGAAGCCTCGATGCTGTCGGCAGTAGCCGCCTGGCTCTGCGCGGTACCGATACCTGCGATGATGGTAAGAACTCTCTGGTTGATGCTCTGGAGCTCACCGTTTACGGAGTTGATGGTGTTCATCGTCGTTGAGGTGTTGTTACCTATGCTTGTCATACCGTTGAACAGACGGAACACGAGGAACATATTTGCTGCGGTTACTATTGCGAGCAGGATAGCCGCAAGAGTATACGCTCTGGAACGTTTAGCATTTTTTGCCATTACTCTTCCCCTCCTTTATGCTTTCTCAGGATACAGCAGAAGCTGGATATCATCGTCATTGATATTCTTTGCAGATATCCATGTAACGCCGGTATCAAGTGAGCCGGCAACGCCCTCGCCGTTTGAAGCCTGAATACTGTATCTTACGCCGATATAGCCCATGTTGTAAGGGTTCTGGATAATGGTTCCGTCAAGAACGCCTGTTCTTACGTATTTGAGCTCCTGCTCGTCCGAGTTGAAGCCTACAACGATTATGTCGTTAGCCTTGTCGAGCTCCTCGACAGCCTGGCATATGCCGAGGGTGGTATTGGTATTTGTACCGAACATTACCTTTATGTCGCTGTTTTCTTCAAGTATCTTCTTAGCCTCTTCGTAAGCAGCTTCCTTAGTACCGCAGCGCTCGCCCTCGATGAAGTAGTTTGCTATCATATTCTGTCTGTCTTCATCGGTCGGTGTCTGACCGCCCTGAGAGCCTTCAGCTCCGGCAGGAGGTCCGCCCTGAGTGTTTCCGTCACCGGATGCGGGCTGTGTAGTCTCCTCGGTTGAGGAGTCTCCTCCGCCTTTGACAGCCTGAACGGCAGCCTCTGCGGCAGCCTTGATATCGTCTTCGGAGACGCCTGCACCGGCAACAGAACGTGCAGCGTTCTGAGCAGCGGCAAGTATAGCAGCATCGGGAGCACCGCCTTGAGATGCCTGTGTAGCAGCAGCCTTTGCAGCAGTCATCAATGCTTCTTTTGAAGCCTCGCTGTTAGAGCCCTGAGCCCCCTGAGAGCCCTGAGCACCCTGAGCGCCGGAGCTTGAATCAGCCTGAGCCTGAGCCTGCTCTGAATCAGCCTTCTGCTTTGCGATATACTTCATAAGGCTGGGAGTGAATGTAGCTCTGAAGCCTGTGAGACGGAGATCAGCTGTTGAAGCTGTATGTCCTATCATAGCGATCTTGCCTACAGGAGCGTCGCCCTCGGTAGCGGTTGCAAAAAGAAGCTGAACTGCGTTTCTTGCAGCAACGGCGCCGCCGTCGAAGTCGCTCGATCCGACGTACGATACTATGTTGTCATAGTTGGAGCGAGAGTTGATATTTACGATCTTGATGCCCTTGGCTGTCGCTCTGTCAAAGGCTTCGGTAAGCTCGTTAGGGTCGTTGGGAGCGATAACTATCGCCTTAGCACCCTGGTTTATAGCGTCATTGATATACTCGATCTGGCTTGCGAAGTCGTTATCGCTCGAAGCGCAGTAGTAGAGCATATCGTAGCCCATTTCATCGCAGCAGTCGTCAGCGCCCTTCTTTACCTCATCCCAGAACGATACCTTCTCGTTCTTACAGATGACCGCGATCTTTCCGCCGACATTGTCGGGCTTGCCGCAAGCAGTAGCAGAAAGAAGCATTGTCAGTGATACAGAGCAGACGGCTAATCTTTTGAGAATGCCTTTTCTTTTCATTTTGTTCATGAAAATGAACCCCCTTATAACGAATTGTTCCTTGTTCTCCACGTTAGGAGCACGGGAAATGATACAGCCTGACGGATTTCCCTGCGACTTCCCTGACTTTTCCGAAAAGCTGTGTGCCCATTATGTGTTTTTACCTTATGAGCATTAACCATATTTATATTTTATCATATTTTTTGGAATAATACAATAATTTAGTTAGAATTATTCATTCACATTTTTACTGATTTTTTAGTTTTAAAACTGTCAGATTGAATAATTTTTGTACGAAAGGTTATCCCGGATTAAAAAAAAACCAGCAGTAAACCTGTCGTTTAGCTAAAAAACTTCGGGTAGAGCGGCGCTGCCCGATAGTGTGGAGAATACAAAAAGGAGTATGCTTCATCGGGAGCATACTCCTTTTCGGTTTATTCAGCACCGTCGCCGCAGGGTTCAGCTGATGTCCAGCTTGTTGCAGAAGGCGGCGGCAGTTTCCATGAGTCCTGCCTTCTGGTAGATGTAGTCCGTGCTGGCGGTGAAAAAGTCATTTATAATAGTGTCGTTCTCAAGTACGGGGGAGAGCTCGGAGAGTGTGCAGAGGTCCATTTTCTTCGATGCGTCGTACTGGAGCCCCGTCAGGACGCCGTCACTCTGGAGCACCTTCTTTGCGTGACTGCTGAGCGGAATGCCCTTCTCGATGCCCTGAAGCGTCGCCATCTGACTGCTGTTCACGAGGTAATCGAGCAGCATACCCGCTTCGTTGGGGTGAGCCGTATTCTTGCTCACAGCGTACATCGTGGCGGGCTTGGCGTACCAGCCCTCGCCGTGCGGACAGCCCTCCTTCGCCGTATAATCGGCGATAACTATCTCGCGTCCGTTATCGATGGCTGCTCCGAAGTAGCTCTTCGCGTCGCTGACCCATGCCACAGAGCCCGCATACTCCTCGTTGTCGAGCTTTATGCGCTCATAGTGCTCAACGAGCGGCATTACCTTCTTGTCGATGAGCTGAGCGTAGAAATCTATCATCACAGCGAAGTCTTCGGCAGTGAAATTCAGCGAGCCGTCCTCTTTCAGTATCTTCTTGCCCTGAGTCTGCTCAGCGTAGGCGATAAGATAGAGCCACATGGATTTGCTTGTGGCGCTGAGCGGGTAGACTCCCTTCGGCTCCATGAGCTCCGCCGCAGCGAAGAGGTCGTCCCATGTTTCGGGCACCTTTGCTCCGAAGCTGTCATAGAGGGTCTTGTTGATGTAGACAGTCTCGGTGTTCATGGCTATGGGCAGAGCATAGAGCACGCCGTCCTTTGTTCCGTAGCGGAGGTCGTCCTCAGAGTAGCCCGACAGGTCGAGCGTATCCGAGAGCTCTCTCAGCTTGTAGTAGCCGTTTCCGTTGTCGAAATATTCAGTGAGCCAGCCGTAGTTTATCTGCATGACATCGCATTCAGTGTCGGAAATCATCCAGACCTTGTTGCGCTTCTCATAGCCCGACCACTCCGAATAGCTGCAATTGACCTTTATCTCGGGATGAAGGCTCTCGAACTTGTTTATAGCCTCGAGGGTGTACTTGTTGCGCGCGTCGTTTCCCCACCACGAGAAGGATATCTCGACCTGCTTTTTCTGCTCCGTGACCTTTGCCTTGCTGCTGCATCCGCACGCAGACGCAAGTACAGCACAGCTCAGGAGCGCTGCTGCTCTTTTTATGATATTCATTTTTACTTCGCCTCCTGTCCTCAAGCTATCGTGAATCTGCTCTTGCCGTTCTTTTCGGAGGCGCAGAGAGCCTTGAACGCGTCGTCATAGATGCTCTGATATTTCTCTGTGCCGATAGCCGCACCTGCGCTCGCGGTAGCTTCAAACGAGCCCGCAGGGGAGGTGAGCACCGAATTCTTGAACGTATCGCAGATATTCACTCCGCGGCTGATAACGAGCGAGCGGAACTCCTCCTTTTCCATGCCGCTGTTCTTCATCAGCACGGCGAAGGTCTCCTCGCCGACTCTGCCTATGCATTCGCAGTCGGGGAACTCCTCCTTTATCAGCTTTACCAGCTTAACTATCTGAGAGTCGGCTGTATTTCTGCCGCACCTGTTGAGCATATCGCCGAGCTCGTCAATGCCCGCGAGTATCACCGCGTACTCCTGCTTCGGGTTCGCGGAGATGACATTGTCAGCCTTGTCGCGGAAGAAGCGGCTTCCGAGCACCTTCTCAAAGCCGTCCTCGCTTATCTCGTCGGAGAGACCGGCTGTGACCGTGCTGACAGGGTCAGCCATTCTCCTGACAAAGACAGTTCCCGCGAGCACCGCTATAAGGGAGGCGACAGCTGCTGCAAGGTATATGACCTTCTTCATATCGACCGCTTCCCTGAGGATTATGTCTGTGGGTATGGAGCATATTATGTACCAGTCGCCCTCTGTTGCGTTTATGGTCGAGAGGTTGTCCGCGCCGCTGATCACAGCCATATCATTGCCCTTAACGTCTCTGAGGACATCGTCGGGGATGGTTTTACCGACGGTATCGCCCTCGACCGATGAATATATCATTCTGTAGGAACGGTCGGTGAGGCGGACTGCCATATCGCTGAGAGCCTCGGGATTCTCGAGGACACTGTCAAGCTCCGCGGTGTAGAACGAAATGACGAATATCGCGTTCTTATGGAGCTTCTTTACGTAGTAGATGCGGTCATAGCCGTTGTTGTAGCCCGTGCTCCAGCCGTCGTGCGTGTTCTCGCGCGATATCATAGCCGAGAGGTCGGAGTAGAGCTTATCGCCGAACAGCTTCACTGTGCCGTTCGATACCTTGCCGACCGTGTGATTGTTAGAGTAGACGATGCCGTAGTCGACGAAGTTCTCCATGAGGCAGAGGCTGCTGAGGTCGGCAGCTATCTGCTTCTCGGTGTTTATCGCCTCGTATTCGTCGATGTCGGAGCTCGTAGCGTCGTAGGTGTAGGCGTTGTCGACAGAATATGCGAGCGTGCCTATCTTCTCCATTCTTTTCATGTAGCTGTCGAGGTTGAGCTTGAGCTGGACATTCAGCGTTGACGTCATTGAGCTGACCTTGTCCTTTGTCAGCTCGTCGTACTTCGTTACCGTGAAGGCAGTGATTCCCAGCACTGCGATGACAACGATAATGGCGTAGCCGATTATCATCAGGACGCTCATTCGCTTTATCCTGACGAGACCCTGCGCCTGAACCTGATCTCTTGTCATAGTGATCCCCCTGTAATTTCATTATCGGTCATAAAAACCGCGGAAATAATTATATCAGATTTTTTGAACAAATTCAATATTATTTATAAATTTATAGCATATTACACATATAAACTAACGAAATCAAAGAGATAAGCACATATTCTGTACAGACAAATTTTTTCACAGTGTACAAACAAAGCTCCCGATACTGTCTGTATCGGGAGCTGTTGTATTGTTCGGTTCAAGGTCATGCCTGCTCGCTTATCCATATCGTCGCGCGGCTCTGTATATGGTCGACTGTCGCGTCTGCGTCCTGCTCTCCGTGGAGATATGCCCCGACTTCTTCCTCTATGATTTTGAACAGCTCGCTGTCTATGGCAGAGCATTCCCAGCGGTCAATGGAATCCATATATTCGTCGATGAAGTCGATGTCCGCCTGCGTGATTTTGCGGTCGGTGAGGAAGGTCGCGGGCTCAGCGCCTCCGAACCGCAGACTGCCTTCTTTCAGATAATCAGACAGGTAGGCGTCGTTTATCGTACCCTCGGCGATTCTTTTGCGAGCGGCATTATTTATCGGGAAGCCGCCCTTGAACTCGAACTGCACGACCTTGCCTTCGGGAGTCTGAACGTCGTTGTGGCGGGCGTAGTGCTCGAACTGGTAGTCCTCCCTGTAAAATTCGCGCAGGAACTTCCATGCCGCCTGCTGCTTCTCCTCGGAGATGTTCGCCCGAATCGCGCACTCCTCCATGCCGCAGAGAAAAGCGCCGTCCCTGCCTGATGTGGGAAAGCCGACGAGGGTGTAGCTTCCGTCATTGAGATGCGGGAAAGCGACGGCATTAAGGGCGCTATCGTGTTCCTCGACTAAAGCTTTTTCGTAGTCTGTCAGCCTGAGATTCTGCACGAGCTGCGGGTTGCCGTCGACTACATCGTCGTCGCTCTTATGTCCCATATTGCTGTCGAAGCGACCGCAGAATTCGAGCAATTCTCGGAAGTCGGGGTCGTCGAAGTGTACCTCGCAGTTTTTGTAATCGACGAAATAAGGCGTATTAGCACGGAGCACATCGTAGTATATGCCCTCGGAGACAGTCGACCAGTTCACCGTCGAGCCCGCGGGCATATTGTCCCAGTGCTCGATGAACTCGTCAATCGTCCAGTTGGGGGTCGTGCCGCCGTATTCTGCCTTGCTTATCATCGTCTCCGCCCAGTAGTAGGTCGGTATGGAGTACAGCTTGCCGTCGCGCTCGCATAGCCCGAGAATGTGGCTGTTGAGGGTGTCGGAGTTGACCTCGGGGTCGTCCTCCATAAATTTATAGAGGTCGACGAAGCCGCCCTTTCGCTTGAATATCTCGAACTTTGCCGCATTGCCGAACGAGAACGTGCCGACGAGGTCGATAGTGTCCTTGTTGATGAGCTCCTGCGTGACATCGAAGTCTACCTGCTGCTGTATATCAGAGGTGAAGGCTTGCTCATTGCAGTACGACTTGACCTCCACGCGCACGCCGTTGTCCTCGGCGTTGAAGCGGTCGATGAGCTCCTGCATAGCCTCATTCGGCTTAGTTGAGTAGGCGATGGTTAGGACGATGTCCTCCGCGGGCTTGTCCGAGCCCGTACCTCCCGATGATACGCCGCTTTCGTTCTTCGAGACGGACTTAGTCCCGCAGCCTGTGAGTATAGTCGCAGCCGCGAGCAAAAAAGCGATTGATTTTTTCATAATTCTTCCTCCTATTTTTTTAGTCTGAGACAGTGCTCATATATAAGTGCATCTCAGAGGCAAAAAACGCGAAAAAATCTGAAAGTTTTTTAAATTTCGTATGGCTGTACAAAAATCCCGTTATGATTTGTGGGATATAACCAAAATTTCCTTTGAAACTATAAAGAAACAAAACGGGCGCTCGGAAAGCGCCCCTACATTTGCCTGCATTTTAGCTTACGTGTAGGGGCGAGTTCCGCTCGCCCGCAGTTTATATAGCTATTATTTGAGGAAGCCGTTGATTATCTGCTCCTCAGCCTCAGCCTCGGTCAGACCGAGTGTCATCAGCTTGATTAGCTGGTCGCCCGCTATCTTGCCTATCGCAGCCTCGTGGACGAGAGCCGCGTCGATGTTGTTCGCCTCGAGGGAGGGGACTGCGAGAATGCGTCCGCTGTCCATGATGATAGAGTCGCACTCGGTGTGACCCGAGCAGGCGGCGTTGCCGACGATGCACGCGTCGAACTTTTGATAGGAGGTGTCCCTCGCAACTGAGCGCGATACCACGTCAGCGCTCGAGCCGTCGCCGTTTAGGCTGACCTTGTACACGCTCAGAGCGTGCTGCTCGCCGTGAGTCATGAGCCTCTCGCGCACTACGAGCTTTGCGCCCTCTTTCAGCTCCGCGAGAGTGGTGCGCTCGGTGGAGTCAACGCCCTTTATCTGCACCATTTCCATTTCAACGGTGCTGCCCTCCTCCTGATAGACCTCGGTCACGGGGTCGAGGATGCGCTTGCCGCTGCCGTCTCCCGAGCCGTAGTGCTTCTCGACGTAGCGTATACGCGAGTTTTTGCCTACGTAGAAGCGGTGTATGCCGTTGTGCTGTGAGTCCTGATTGCCGCAGTTGTCGATTCCGCAGCCCGCCACTATGAGCACGTCGCAGTCCTCGCCGATGAAGAAGTCGTTGTATACAGTCTCCTTCAGACCGCTCTCGCTGAGCACGACGGGGATATGCACACTCTCGTTTTTGGTGCCGTCCTTTACGCGGATATCAATGCCGCTGCCCTCGGGCTTGGACTGAATATCTATGTTGGCGGTGGTGTTCCTGCCTATGGACTTGCCGTTTGCGCGGAGGTTGTACGCTCCCTCGGGAATGTCGTGGAGGTCGGCTACCTCCTCGAGGAGCCTCTGCTGTATCGTATCAATATTCATCGTTTCAGCCTCCTTATTCTATCCTCGAGCATACGCCCGACGCGTACTGAGTGCCTATGATGTCGGGGAGAATCTCGTCCTTGCTGCCCTGTTTGAGTATCTTTCCGTCCGCGAGCACGATTATCTCGTCCGCGATGTTGAGAATGCGCTCCTGATGTGAGATGACGAGGATAGTCCTGCTTTTGTCGCTCTGACGCATCTTCTCGAATATGCGTATCAGGTTGTTGAAGCTCCACAGGTCGATGCCCGCCTCGGGCTCGTCGAACACCGCGAGCTTGACGTCGCGTGCGAGGATAGTCGCAATCTCGATGCGCTTGAGCTCGCCGCCCGAGAGCGATGAGTTGACCTCGCGGTCGATGTACTCCTTAGCGCAGAGTCCGACCTCGGAGAGGTAGTCGCACGCCTCGCTGACGCTTATCTTGCTGCCCGAGGCAATCCTCAGCAGGTCGAGCACGGTCAGCCCCTTGAAGCGGACGGGCTGCTGGAAAGCGAAGCCGATACCCATGCGTGCGCGGTCGGTTATGGACTTGTTGGTGATATCGGTGCCGTCGAAGATTATCTGACCCGAAGTGAGCGGGTGGATGCCTGCGATAAGGCGTGCGAGCGTGGACTTGCCGCCGCCGTTCGGACCTGTGATGACAACGAATTTGTTGTCGGGAATGATGAGGGAGATATCGCGGATTATTTCGGTCTTGCCGTCTCCGTCGTCGATATTGAAGGAAATATTGTTTAGCTCGAGCATATTTATCCTTCCTTTCACTTTGATTGATATTATTATAACATACTTGCATTAAAAATAATGTTGCATTTGCAACATTATGCATGAAGCATCACGCATCTTATACATTATACCACAAACGGCAATATTTACTATATTTGTTTCCCTATGATAACACTAAAAGCTGTTTGTATGCTATAACAAAGAACTATAACAAAGCCCGCGTTTAACCGCGGGCTTTGTGGTGATATTCGCTTATTCCTTTATCTCGGGGAGCTTCGTGAGAAGACCTGCGTCGAGCTTCTGTATAGCGAGCGCGTCGGCTGCCGTGACACCGTCTCCGGGGTTGAAGCAGTCAGCGTTCAGCTTAGCCTCGTCGCTGAGTCCGAACTTGTCCTTGTTGCCAAGTGACTGGAGGATAGCTGTCGCGTCAGCGATAGTTACCTTGCCGTCGAGGTTAGCGTCGCCGAGGAGCGAAGGCTGCGGCTCGTCGGGCTCGTCAGTAGCGACTGCGATGTTGTCGAAGTCGAGCCAGAGCTGTACGCACTTGTCATCAGCCTTGTATGTCGGAGAAGCCGTATTCTGCGAAGCAAGCTCAGATGCGCTGAGAGCCTTGCTGTATACTCTTACCTCGTAGAAATCAGCAGCAGAGCCGCGATTTGTCTCAGGGCACTTACCGATAGTGAAGTTGTAGCCGGATGTGGCGACACCGCTTGTAGTGCCTGTTGCCTTCTCTGCAACTATTTTACCGTCGCAGTAGATGCGGAGCATATCATTTTCAGCGTCGTAAATACCTGCTACCTGGTGCTTCTTACCGAGCCACTGGTCGCCTGTGCCTGTGTACTCAACAGATCTCCATTCGCCTCCTGCATGGATGAAGAAGTAGACCTTGTTGTTCTCAGTTCTCAGACCGAATGCGTGGTCGCCCTTGCTGGCGATCATGTTGAACTGCGGGTTTCCTGTGGGAACGAAGTTGGATTCCACTGTGAACGAGTTGTGGCCGCTGAGAGCCTTATCGATAGAATCGCACTGAGGTACAGTAACATCTCCCGATACCGAGTTGCCGTCCGTTCCTGACTTGAGCTTTGCACTGCCTGTCACGGGGACAACGAGATTGTTCTGGCTCTTGTCCTGGATGGAAGTGCCGTTGGAGCGGAGCTTAGCCGCAGTATCAGAGAGCTCCTGAGCGGTCAGCTTTGAAGAAACGGGCATGATAGTGTAGCTCCAGTCATACGCACGTGAAGCAGGCAGGCGGTACTTATCGAGAGTCGCCTGTCCGCAGGTAGCCGAGCCAGTACCCATCGAGCCGTAGTCCACGCTGAGTATAGTCTCCTTGCGCGGCGAAAGCTTGTAGGGGTGATCAGCCTTCTGAAGGTCGTAGGGAGTGAAATGGAGAGCGCTTGCCTCAACAGGTCCTTCTGCTGCGATAAGGAGCGAATTCTCCTTGTTCTTGTTCTGAACAGCTATCCACTTGACGTCAGTGAGGTTGCCCGTGTCGTCAGCCTTCATATAGGGGTAGAACATATGGGAAACGCTGTCGTTCCATACGCCCATTCTGCCGTTGGTCTTTCTGTCGTTGAAGGTCTCGACGGGACCGTTGCCGTACCATGTAACCTCCTCGGCGCCCTCTGGCAGGGTCATCATCGAGCCGACTCTTATGAAGTTTCCGAGACCTGTGCGGGTAGCGTCCACATGGAAGTCTACCTTCACGCTACCGTCGGGGTTGAATGTGTATGTGATGTCAACATTTGCGTTCTTTGCGTTGGGCAGGGTGAGGTGAGCGATGAGTATCTTGCTGCCGTTGTCGCCGTCCTTCTGCTCAAATCCGGAAACATTAAATTTGCTTGATGCGTTCTGCCATGTTTTATCATATTCGCCGTTTGCGCCCCAGCCTGTATCGTTCTCGACGTTGCCGCGCCAGAAGTTGGGCGTAGGACCGTTGGAGATGAGCACCTCTCCGTTGTTGGAGTAGGTCTTCATCAGGCCTGTGGACTTTTCGATAGCGCAGTTGAAGTTCTTGCCTGTCGGAACGTATTCATTGCCTGAGTCTATGATAGAAACCTTATCCTCCGGCATGGCATTGCGTACTGACGAGCCGCCGCCTGTTGAAAGCGGTATCTGAGCGTATGCCACCTCGTGACCCTCGGGTACGAGCAGTGTTCCGTTCTTATTGAGTACAGAGAGGTTGAGGTAGAACTCATCGCCAGAGAGATACTTCTTCGGGAGCTTGAACGGAATAGTGAGAGTGCTCGTTTTATTCGGAGCAGCGGATGCGTTCTCCACTATGCCGCTGTCTACTGCGATACCGTTCTTAACGAGCTCCCACTGAAGCGTATAGTCACTCAGGTCGCGGAAGCCGTTCTCGTTCTTTACGGATACCTCATTCTTTGCAAGCTGTGCGGGAGTTGCCGAGAACCAGAAGTTCTGATACTGGAATTTTACCTCTGAAAGCTCTGGCTGAGGTGTTCTGTCAGGGCTTATAAGACCGTTTTCACAGAAGCTGCCATCATTCGGAGAATCGCCCCAGTCACCGCCGTAGCCGTAGAACTTGCCCTTTGCCTCCTCTGAATAGAGGTTTGTGCGGGCATAGGGCTGCGAGTAGTAGTCCCAGGCACCGTTGGGGAGCTTAACGGCTCTTGACTGGTCTACCCAGTCCCAGATGAAGCCGCCGAGCATTCTGTCTGAGCTTCTGATAACGTCCCAGTACTCCTTGAGAGCGCCTACGGAGTTACCCATGGCGTGGTCATATTCGCACATAACATATGGGATCTTTCCGTCGCCGCGGTTATTGCCGATGCCGCCGGAGCCGGGATACATCTGGCTGTTCATATCGGTACCCATAGCCGTACCCTGTCCCTCAGAATGAACAGGACGTGTGGGGTCGTTCTTCTTGAAGTACCAGATCATATCGCGGAACAGACCGCCCGACGCATTCGGGTCGCCTGTATAGCCCATTTCGTTTCCTATAGACCATGCAACGATCGAGGGATTGTTCTTGAGGCGCTTATAAGCGGTTTCGGTTCTGTTGAGACCGAGGTTATAGAACAGTGCTCTCTTTGAATCATTGTTGTTGTTCTGGAGAGCGTGACACTCCATATTTGTCTCGCCCATTACGTACATACCGTACTTATTGCACAGCCAGTAGAGGTAGGAGTCGTTGCTGTAGTGCGATGTACGGATAGCATTAACGTTGTTCTGCTGCATGAGGCGGACGTCCTCTTCTATAGTTGCCTGAGGAACAGCCTTGCCGTAGAACGGGTCTGTATCGTGACGGTTTACGCCCTTGAATACGAGGGGCTTTCCGTTTATCGTCATTGCCTGCCAGTTCTTGGTGGTGACTCTGTATGAGCCGTCGACCTCTGTGCGCGTGAAGCCTATCTCACGGAAGCCGAGCTGCGAGGAAACTATCTCCTGCACCTTACCGCTTTCATCCTTAAGAGTGAGTACGAGTGCGTAGAGGTTAGGCGTCTCGGCAGACCACAGCTTCGGAGCAGTTACCTTCGTGCTTATCTGGAAGGTGCCCTTGCTGTTTTCCTTGAGGCCCGATACCTGAGTCGAAGCTCCGCTGAGGATATTGTTGCCTTCCTCATCGAATGCCTCTGCCTCTATCGTCCAGCCGCTCTTTGCGGAGGATGTCATATTGGAGACGTCAACTCCAATCCAGAGGTCTGAGTTTGTGTAGGAGTTGTCGAGATCGGTACGGACTGTGTAGTCGCTTATCTGTACGGACGGCGTGCTTACGAGCATAACGTCACGGAAGATACCGCCGTCGTATATCATATCCTGATCCTCGAACCATGTACCGTCGCAGAACTTGTGGACCTCTACCGCGAGGGTGTTCTCACCGTTCTGAAGATAGTCTGTGATATCGAAGCGGTGCGGGCTGAAGGTGTCCTCGCTGTAGCCGACCTCCTTGCCGTTAAGGTATACATAGTAAGCTGATTCAACACCGTCGAACTGGATGTAGATGCGTCTGCCGCCGGTCTGCATGGAGCTGTCGAGCGTGAACTTCTTGCGGTAGATACCGACGGGGTTATAGTTCGTGGGAGCGTTCGGACACTGGACGTTACCGTCGTATCTGTCCTGCCATGGCTGAGGCACGTTTCTGTATATGGAGAAGTCGAAGCCCTGTGTTGTCCAGCTTCTCGGGAGCTGTACCGTCTTCCAGCCGTCAGCGGGATTGGGATTGTAGTTCGGATTGAAGCATCCGCCGTTGCGGAGTCCCGAAGCCTGCTGGTCGTTCTGCTTTACCGTGAGCTGCCAGTCCTCGTTCGCACCTGTGAGCATTTGCAGGTAATCGGACTTCTCGCGGTCGTTGTAGTTCCATACTGCGCTC
Organism: Anaerotruncus sp. MC2020; assembly: GCA_000701945.1. GTDB lineage: Bacteria > Bacillota > Clostridia > Oscillospirales > Ruminococcaceae > Ruminococcus > Ruminococcus flavefaciens_B. The sequence goes on along the minus strand of KL370840.1, from coordinate 718,305 downwards.
TGAGCAGAAGCGGAGTCCTGATAGGGGACAGCGTTTACGGAAGCGGGCGCGCGGTTTACCGCGAACACCTTTTCGGCTCCGTTTTTACCTGTCCACTCCTGATGAGTGAAGGTGACAGCAGCGTCAGCCGTTTGGGGCAGCATAGAGCCTGTGAGCGGCATAGCCGCTATCATTCCTGATAATAGCATAGCTAATCCTCGTTTCATTTTTATGACCTCCAAATTCCTTTAAAAAGTTTTTATTTTTCCGAGTATATAATCTGAGTGGAGCTGAACGTCGTCTGCGTTTATCGCGCCGTCGTCGTTAAGGTCGGCTGCGTCGAATATATCGGCGTCTCCTGCCTCGGCAGCCTTTCGGATGAGTATTAGGTCGAACGTGTCAACGACCTTGTCGCCGTTGAGGTCGCCCTTGATGATGACGTCCTCGAGGCCCTCGGGGAAGTTCAGCTTCCACCAGTTGAGGTTGAAGAGGTAGCTTTCGCCGCCCTTGAATACGAGGTATACGTCGTGAATGCCTGTCATGTTGCTGATGTCAGTTGTAACGGTCTTCCATGTCTGCCAGCCGCCCGTTACGGGTACTTCGACTTCGCCTATCTTTGTTCCGTCAAGTCCGCCGACGCGTATCTCGATAGTACCGCCGCTGCCGTTTGAAGAAACACGGAAGTCAGCCGACTTTGCCTCGCCGCCTTTGAAGTCGATTCCCTTGAAGGCGATGTAATCTCCGTTTTCGATGAAGCCGACGTCCTGTCCGCCTTCCTCGCAGCTCTCGGTGTCGATGCCGCTCTGAGAGGTGAATCTCTCAGCCTCGATAAGGTCGTCTGTGGAGCCTGTGCCCTTGAGGCGGAGGACATGGTCGGACTTGCTGAGCACCTTGCCGCTTGCGTCGGTGACGTAGATGCGGTATGTGCCTTCCTCAGCGGGAGTCTTGATAGTAGTGGCATTGGTCGCAGCCTTGGTCATTGTCTTGCCTGCTGTGAAGGACGTCGTGTTGTCGGGAGCTATCCATACGATGCCGTCGCCCTTGCGTATCGGGAGCTTGCTGCTGCACGTAGTCTGGCAGCTTGCGGGGAAAACGTAGTTCGCGGCAGATGTCACGCTTCTGGGAACGAGCTTGCGGTTCTCATCGGATACGCCAGAGTTAAGGCATATCTTGTACTGCTCGAACGGCCATACGTTATCGGATACGACGATAGGAGTGTCGATATCACTGTCGGGAGGATTCTTGCCCATCTTGTTGACCGTAGCGTATGTGCGCTTTATCGTGAGGTGGTGCTTCTGACCGTAGTCCTCACAGTTGATGGTATATGTAACGTTGGGGCTTATCTCGAGGACGTTGTCAAGCTCCTCTATGTAAGCTGTACCCTCGTCATTGTGGAGACCGTAGGTAGGAGCTCCGAGACCGCCCGCTGGGATTCCCTGAACGTAGTTCTCGTTTATCTTTGTTCCGGGCATCTGACCGATCGTGTAGATACCGCCGCTGTCGTGGAGACGATTAAGGCAGTTGATAACACGGTTATAGCATATCATATTGTTGAGTGAGGTCTTGCTGTCCTTGAAGTTGCACCAGCCCCAGCCCATGTGGATACCGTTGTAGGCTGTCCTTTCGATGGTGTTGCTGAGCACCTTTGCCGAGTCTGTATAGTAGCAGGTGATAGCAGCGCAGCCGCCGAAGCCGTGAACGACGCTGATATCATACAGCATATTCTGCGTAATAAGGATATCGGTGCAGAGTCCCTCTACGCCCTTGGGGAAGCGCTCGTGGTTGTTGCCGGCAGCATCGCCGATGTAGATGTGCTGAGGGTGACCGATAGTGATACCGCTTGAAGTGATATCCGTTATGTAGTTCGCGCTGATTTCGGAGTTCACAACATCGTTGGTCATTGAGATTCCGTCAGCGCCCGTGTGCTTGATAACGTTGCCCGTGAACTTGATGTTCTTGCTGTTTTCAAAGTGAACAGCAGCGGGAAGCGTATCTACCATCTCATACTTCTTGTTGTGCCAGTTCGACTCTGCGAAAGCAGTGTATGTCTGAGCAGCCTGACAAGTCGCCTTGCCGTGAGAGCCTGCCACATTTGTGAGCTGATAGTCCGTGTTCGCGAAGGTGATACCGCTGAACTCGATGTTTTCAACACGCTCGGAAGTATTGTTGCCCTTTACGAGAATGAGCTGTTCGGCAATAGGAGCCTCAACATCGGCAGTCGTCATATCGTCGCCCTGTCTCGGATAGTAGTAGAGCACCTTTGCGGTCTTGTCGAAATAGAACTCGCCGGGCTCGTCGACGAAGGAGAACGCATTATATATAGTATGTGTACCGCCTGCCGAGAAACCTGCGCCCCAGCCGGGAGTCTGTGCGATAGCTCCGTACGGCTGCTGATAGAGCATGACCACTGAACCGTTCTGATACTTGACATCGCGTGTGCAGACAATGTTCTCGTTCCATGTAGTACCGTTGATTATCTCGAGGTCATCGAAATTCGAGGTTATTTTCGGGAAAGCGTTATCAGCGTACGACGATCCGTCCGACTTTGTACCGGAATCCCACGCCCAATCGGCCTGTCCCGCCTTGACGCTGTACTGACCGTAGCCGCCCTTGGACTGTACACGCACGCTGCCCATATTGGCGCGGCGGTCGTTGACGTAGAGGTTGCGGAGCTTATAGTCGCGGTCGAGAGGAGCCGCCCACAGCTTGTCGTTGAACTTGCTCCAGCCTGTGACCTGCGTGGAGCCGTTGATAACGGGGACTTCGTCCTGATACGCCTTGTAGGTTATGGTGTGACCGTTCTTGCCCGAGTCGCGGGTGTCGAACACAACGGGCTCGGTCAGGCGGTAGTCGCCGCCTCTGAGGTAGACGGTGATGTCGCCCGAAGCGCTGCCGCTGACTTTTCTTACGGCGTCACGAGCGGCTGAGAGAGTAGCAAAGGGCGAGGTGAGAGAGCCGTCGCCGCTGTCGCTGCCGTCGGGCGCAACGTAGAATACTATGCCGTCGTCGGCACCGCCTACTGCGAACATGAGACCTCTGTCCATTACGGGTGCTGCGGCGAGCGAGGCGCCGAGCACGAGGCTCAGTCCGGAGTTTAGTATTCTCTTTATCTTTTTCATGATATACCCCCTTCTGGTTGCTTATGCCTGTGCACATTAATACTATGTTAACATTATATATGATGTACGGTCAAATATACAACCCACTAATTGCAGATAGGGTGGACAAACTGAACGAATTGTTGACGAAATGCATATAAGAACTCCGTTTTTTTGAGAAAAATGATAGCATTGTTATTAAAAATAACTGTTTTTTGTATTTACAAACTGGATAAATAATTATAACCTTTATTTTCGGCTTGCTTTGTACATACAAATCAACAATAGTAAAATAATGATATTTCAGACTGCCAACAAAGCGGAGAAAACCGCAATATTTGGTGAATCAGTCAAATATTGCGGTCAAAATAATGCTATGATTGTACTGTGAAAGGTGGCTGAGTGGTTGCAAAAAATGTCGTTCCGTGGTATAATGAATAAGATGTATTATTAACTGCGGAAGGGTGTGGTGGATATCAAGGTCTTCGACTTCGACAACACGATATATCACGGGGAAAGCTCTATCGACTTTGCCCTCTTCATGATAAAGCACAACAAGCGCATTCTTCTGTTTATCCCGTCGCTCTGCTGGAATGCGGCGATGTACAAGCTGTGCCTCGCGAGCAAGGAGAAGCTCGAGAAGCGCATAAACGACGCAATAAAGGTGATTGTCAGGGACAAGGAGGAGCTCATCTCGCTGACGGGCGAGTTCTGGCGGCGCAATCAGCAAAGGCTCGACAGGCGAATGCTTCGGCGTATCAGTCCCGACGACCTCATCATCACCGCGGGACCGTTTTTCCTCATTGACGCGGTCAAGCACCGCCTCAACACCGCGAACCTCATATGCTCCGAGGTCGACTGGGACAAAATGGAGGTCAGCTTTTTCAACTTCGGCGATAACAAGGTCACGCGGTACAGGGACCTCTACGGCGACCGACCTATTGACTGCTTCTACACCGATTCGTACAACGACCGCTCGATGATGGACATTTCTGACAGAGTTTTCATAGTAAAAGACGGCAGGATAAAGAGCATAAAATAATGCTCTGTCCTGCCGTTATTTGTCTATTATTCGGGAGATATCAGCCTCCGCCGCGATGAATCCGCCGAGCTGTCCGAGCAGTTCATGCGAGCGCGTCAGGCATTGTTCGCGCGTCTTGCCGCGGAAGTATCTCTCCTCGCTGTAAAAATCCGTTAGATAGCGGAGCGCGAGCTCACCCGTCGTCCACAGGATACCGCTGTACAGCGAGGCTTTTTCCTTGTCCGTGAGGAGCCCGCCGAGCCCTTCAATGAAGCCGTCAGTCAGCTCGCGTACAGCCTCGGCATCAACTCCGTGAGTGCAGACAGACCGCACCATATCGCCGTAATCGAGAGCGACGGCTCCGAGCATGACCGTGTCGAGGTCGAGGACGGTGCAGGGCTCGTCGACGAGGACGTTGTCCGTCTTGGCGTCGCCGTGGATAATGCGCGCAGGGACGCCGTCAAAGCTGTTTCCGAGGCGCTCCCGCAGAGCCGTGAGCTCGGGCGGGATATCGGAGCAGACCTGTTCGAGGCGCGCATAGTACCTGCCGAAGTCGTGAAATCCGTCTATAACTGGCGATATTTCGGCTCCCGAGCGGCTCATCACGCGGATAAAGGTGCCGTAGGAGTAACCGACACGGCGGAGCTCCCGCACACAGGGAGAGCCCTCGCAGTAGGCGTACATACGCCATATTTCGCCGTCCGCCTCGGCATAGTTTTTGCCGCGGCAGGTGAGATAGTGGGGCACAGTGACGTCAGCGCAGTCCGCAAACGCCGCCTCGACCTGTGCGATGTTGGACATGACCGCCTCGGGGCGGGGGAATACCACGCGATTCAGCGCTTGCAGGACATACCGCCTGCTTTCAGCCGTGACGAGGAGGGTGCGGTTGATGTGCCCCGTGCCGACCTCGCTGACGCCGCAAACGCCTGTAATTCCGAATATGGCGGCTATGTGCTCAGTCTGCATTTGACGCCACCCGCTTTATCATGATATCATAGCAGAGGAAGTCTCCGCCAGCCTCAATCGCGCGCGAATCTATCACCATATAGCCTTTTTTGAGGTATATCTGCTTCGCGGGGAGAGACGAATCGAGCCGTGCAGTCCCGTAGCTTTTCGCTATCTCAGCCTCCGCAAAGCGCAGGAGCTCGCCGCCGAAGCCGTTGCCCTGCTCGTCGGGGAGCACGAACAGGCGGTTGATGCTGTCGCCGCTGACGGTGACTGTCCCGACCGCTCTGCCGTCCGATACAGCGAGGCTGACCCTGCCCGCCTCAATGTCTGCGGAGATGTGCTCGCGGCTGTGGTGCGCGAGGAAGAATTCGACCGCGCCCGCGGGGTAATAATGCGGATATATCGCCTTTATCGTCGCCTGCGCGATATCATAGACCGTTCCGAGGTCGGAAGATTTTGCGGTAATGATTTCCATAGCTATGCTCCCATGTACAATGCGTAATGCGTAATCAAATTTGTCTGTCTGAGGACAGACAATTTAAATAAATCGCCGTCAGGCGATACCATGAGCTAAAGGCTGATGGCTAACGGCTAACGGCTTTATTCTGAGCTCTGAGCTCTATCTTGTCTCTTTCGTCATCATCAGCGCCGCTATGACGAGAAGCATCACCGACAGCCATATCGTTCCGAGTCCGAGCCGCGCCGATATCACGCCGCCGACGCCCGCTCCGAGTGCGAAGATGACGATTATGCCGAAGAAGTGGAGAGCCTTGTACAGCGACTCCCTGTCCCTGTCACGGAGGAAGCGCGAGAAGCTCTCCGTGCCGCTTCGGAGGTTGCCGATGCACATCGTGCTCGCGTAGCCGAAGCCGTGAACAGTCCTGAACGACTGCACCTGCATGGCGCAGGACAGTGATACGAGCATATTCGCGAGCATATTGAGGTTCTCGGGCAGGAAGCCCACTATGCATAGCATAAGCATTTCAATCGCGATGATTATCTGCCGCCAGTGGAGGCTGCCGCCCTCCTTGAATCGGTTCTCGACGCGCTCGGCGATGAATATACCCGCCGCAAATGCGATGAGCGGGAGCATATAGCGCAGTCCGTCGTGCCAGTGACCCGTCATGAAGTTCTGGCTCATGAGGACGACATTGCCCGTCTGGGCGTTTGCGAAGACGTGTCCGCGGACGTTGTAGGTGTAGGCGTCCTGCAAGCCTCCCGAAAATGACAGGAGCGCACATACGCGAAAGCTCTCAGATGTCTGCATAGTATGCTCCTTTCACTCAGTTCTTTGTATGCCGCGCGGAGATTGCTAACGTTTTGAGCAAGCTATGACGCGAAATACGGGGTCAGGGGAACTGTGTTCCCCTGCAGGGTCTGGGGCGGCGCCCCAGCGGGTCAAGGGCAGAGCCCTTGCAGAGTCCAGAGGCAGAGCCTCTGGTCAGTTTTTGAGGCTGTGCATAGGTGCGGGGATACGTCCGCCGCGGTTGATGAACTTAGCCGCAGACTTGTCCCTGATAGGCATAACGGGACCGCTTCCGAGGAGACCGCCGAATTCGAGCGTCTCGCCCTCTTTTTTGCCGATAGCGGGGATAAGGCGAACAGCGGTGGTCTTGGTGTTGACCATGCCGATAGCGGCTTCGTCCGCGATTATAGCCGATATAGTCTCGGGAGTGATATCGCCGGGGACTACTATCATGTCCAGTCCGACGGAGCAGACAGCCGTCATAGCCTCGAGCTTTTCGAGGGTGAGCACGCCGTCAACTGCCGCATCTATCATGCCCGCGTCCTCGGAGACGGGGATAAATGCTCCCGAGAGACCGCCGACGGTCGAGGAAGCCATGACTCCGCCCTTCTTTACGGCGTCATTGAGCATTGCGAGGCAGGCTGTAGTGCCGTGAGTACCGCACATTTCGAGACCCATTTCCTCGAGGATATGGGCTACGCTGTCGCCGACTGCGGGAGTCGGAGCGAGCGAGAGGTCGACAATGCCGAAGGGCACGCCGAGGAGCTCGGACGCGCGTGCGCCTACGAGCTGACCCATACGGGTTATCTTGAAAGCGGTCTTCTTGATTATGTCCGCTATTTCGTTAATTGAAGCGTCGGGGTACTTGGTCAGAGCCGCGCGGACAACTCCTGGTCCCGATACGCCGACGTGTATCTCGCAGTCGGGCTCGCCTACGCCGTGGAAGGCACCTGCCATGAAGGGGTTGTCCTCGACAGCGTTGCAGAATACGACGAGCTTTGCCGCGCCTATGCAGTCACGGTCGGCAGTGCGCTCGGCGGTCTGCTTGACTATCTGTCCCATGAGCTTTACCGCGTCCATGTTGATACCCGACTTGGTAGAGCCGATATTTACCGATGAGCAGATGTTCTGCGTGACGTCGAGAGCCTCGGGGATAGAGCGTATCAGCGCCTCGTCTCCCGCAGAGAATCCCTTGTGTACGAGAGCGGAATAGCCGCCGATGAAGTTGACTCCGCAGGTGTCAGCCGCGCGCTGGAGCGCCTTTGCGAACTTGACGGGGTCTCCGTCGGGACAAGCCGCCGCGAGCATAGCTATCGGAGTTACCGAGATGCGCTTGTTCACTATCGGTATGCCGTACTCGGTCTCTATCTGCTGACCCACCTCGACGAGTCTGCCCGCCTTGGTGACTATCTTATTGTAGACCTTGTCGCAAGCCTTGTCTATGTCGGTATCTATGCAGTCGAGCAGGGAGATACCCATTGTTATCGTTCTTATATCGAGACATTCGTCCTGAATCATTCGTATCGTCTCGAGTATGTTGTATACATTGAGCATTAAATTCTATCCCTTCATATAAGTTGAGCCATTAGCTGTTAGCCGTTAGCCATAAGCTAATGGGATCGCCTTCGGCGATAATATTTAAAAATTCGTCCGCATCAGCGGACACCATAAGCTAAAGGCTAATGGCTAAAGGCTAAAGGCTCTGTTCTGAGTTTTGAGCTCTGACTGCTTTAAACCGAGTGCATGGAATTGAAGATGTCCTCGTGCATTGTATGGATAGAGAGTCCGAGCTGACTGCCGAGGCTGTTCATGCTGTCTACCAGCTTGGTGAAGTCGGCGTTTATGTCGGAGATATCCACCAGCATAATCATTGCGAACATATCCTGCAATACGCTCTGTGTTACCTCGATGACGTTTACGTTGTACTCGGCACAGATACCGCTAACCTTGTGGAGAATGCCTACTGTGTCCTTGCCTATGACAGTTACGACTGCTCTCATAATTATGACCTCCGTTATCAGTCGGCACGCCGCCGACTCTGTAGTATGACAATATTATAACATACTTGTTTCGAGAATGCAACAGGCGGGGAGAAATTTTACCCCTGATTCATATTTAAAAGTAACTGTAGGGGAGCCCTTTGGCGTCCGCGATGTCCTATACTGATAGTCGGACTATCACTATTGCGTTGCGTCATGGTCGGGAAACAGAGTACAAAGCGACCTCGTCTATGTGTAAACTGCGCTTTACATTGATAGCCAAACTATCACTATGACGTAACGTCAGGGTCAGAGTCATATGAAAAGTGGTTGCATTTTAAATAAGAATATGTTATAATAAAAAAATAGAATCAATAAGAGGTGAACCTATGGTATTGATGGACTGCCATACACATACACAGTTCTCGGTCGATTCCGAGGCTGACATAAACGCCTGTGTTGAGCGTGCGGCAGGGCTCGGGCTCACGGCATACGCCATAACCGACCACTGCGAATGCGACGCATGGTATCCCGCAGAGCACTACTCCGCGGAGGAGCGCGAAATGCTCGAATCAACCGACTACAAAGCCGACTATGAAGCCTCAGTCTCCGCTGTGACCGCACTGAAGGAGAAGTACGCGGGCAGGCTCAACCTCATCTGCGGCTCGGAGCTCGGACAGATACTCTTCGACACGGACGCCGCTCGGATAGTCAACGCAGACAAGCGTATCGACTTCATTATCGGCTCGGCGCACCGTATACACGGCGAGAAGGACTTCTACTTCATCGACTACACTCAGCTCGACATGGACGGCATATACGACCTCCTCGGGCGGTACTTCCGCGAGGTGTATGAGCTCAGTCAGACGGGGCTTTTCGACGTCATCGGACACATCACCTACTGCCTCAGATACATGAAGCAGAGACACGGTATATGTCCCGATATAAGCAGATATGACGACATAATCGCCGAGACCTTCCGCACTCTCGCCCACAGCGGCAGAGGCATAGAGATAAACACCTCGGGGCTAAGACAGGGCTTCGGAGCGACCTTCCCAGACCTCAAATACGTCAGGATGTACCGCGAGCTCGGCGGCGAGATAATCACGATAGGCTCGGATTCGCACACTTTCGAGGACATCGGCGCTGACGTCGGAAAGGGCGCAGAGCTCGCAAAGGCGGCGGGCTTCCGTTATCTGACCTACTTCAAGGAGCGCAAGGCGAACTTTGTGAAAATTGAGAATTGAGAATGAATGTAGGGGACGGCGCAGCCAACGGCTGCACGTACCCTCTGTCAGCTTCGCTGACATCTCCCTACACTGTAGGGAGTCACTCGACGTCCCGCAAATATGCAGATATTTAACGGTTACATTGCGTAGGGAACGCCCCCTCGGCGTTCCGCAATATCAATTATATGACGGGCGCACGGAATGCGCTCCTACATGGCACACAATTAAACCGAAAGGATGATATACATGAAAGACCAGATTATCAGGATATTACAGCAGAACGCACGTATCTCCAACACGGCGCTCGGTGAGATGCTCGGCGTTTCAGCCGAGGAGGCGGCGGCACAGATAAAGGCTCTCGAGGACGAGGGCATTATCCGCGGCTACAGCGTCATTCTCGACGACGACAAGCTCGACGGCTCCACTGTCTGCGCTACGATAGAGCTCAAGGTCACTCCTCAGCGCGACCTCGGCTTCAACGACATTGCCAAGACTATTATGATGTACGACGAGGTCGAGAGCGTCAGCCTCATGTCCTCTGGTGCGTATGACCTCGCGGTAGAGGTAAAGGGCAAGGACCTCAAGGAGGTCGCATTCTTCGTGTCGGAGCGTCTTGCCACTATCGACGGCATTCTCTCAACGTCCACGCACTTCATACTCAAGAAATATAAGGAAAAGGGCATTTTCATCGACAGTGAGGAGCCTGATGAAAGGGGACTGTATTAATCGTGATAGACTACGACAAGGTCCTTTCGGATAAAATAAAGAACGTCAAGCCCTCGGGAATACGCAAGTTCTTCGATATCGCGGGCACGATGGAGGGCGTTATCTCGCTCGGCGTCGGCGAGCCCGACTTCTCGACTCCGTGGGTGATACGCAAGGCGGCTATTCAGGTGCTCGAGCGCAAGCACATCATATACGGTCCGAACAAGGGCGTGCTCCCGCTGAGACAGGCTATTTCCCGCCGTATCGAGAGCAGGCACGGCGTGAAGTACGACCCCGACAAGGAGGTCATCGTAACTGTCGGCGGCTCGGAGGCTATCGACCTCGTGGTGCGCGGTCTGCTCGACCCGGGCGACGAGGTGCTCGTAGTTGAGCCCTGCTTCGTGTGCTATGCTCCGCTCGTGGAGCTCATGGGAGGCGTGCCTGTCTCCGTGCCGACGAGGATAGAGAACAACTTCAAGCTCACTGTTGACGACCTCCGCGATAAGATAACAGAGCGTACAAAGCTCCTTATACTGCCGTTCCCGAACAACCCCACAGGCGCGATAATGACCCGCGAGGACCTCGAGCCTATCGCCGAGCTCCTGCGCGGCACGAATATAGTCGTGCTGACCGACGAGATATACTCAGAGCTCACATACGGCAGAAAGCACTTCTCGATAATCGAGCTCGAGGGTATGCGCGAGCGTACCGTATACGTCAACGGCTTCTCCAAGGCATACGCCATGACGGGCTGGAGACTGGGCTATCTTGCGGCTCCCGCACCGATTGTGTCTCAGATTGCGAAGATACACCAGTACGGCATCATGTGCAGTCCCTATATCAGCCAGAACGCCGCTGTTGTTGCGCTTGATTCGTGCGACGACGAGGTCGCGAAAATGGTGGACGAGTACAACGTCCGCCGCAAGTTCCTCGTCAGCGAGTTCAACAGGCTCGGACTTACCTGCTTCGACCCCGAGGGCGCGTTTTACGTGTTCCCGTGCATAAAGAGCACAGGATTGAGCAGTGAGGAGTTCTGCGAGCGCCTGCTCTACGAGAACAAGGTCGCGGCAGTCCCCGGAAGCGCGTTCGGCGAATCGGGCGAGGGTCATATCCGCATTTCCTATGCCTATTCGCTCGCACATCTCATGGAGGCAATGCAGCGTATAGAGCAGTTTTTGGGTAAGCTCAAGGAGGAAAAACATGAAGGTTAAGACAGCGGCAAAGGTCAATCTTTCGCTTGATGTGGTAGGCAGGCTCAATCACGGATATCACGCGATAGAGAGCGTTTTTCAGACCGTCGGCATATATGACGAGGTATCGGTCGAGCTCAACAGGGACAGCTTAGATATAAAGGTCACCTGCGAGGTGCCCGAGGAGTTCCAGACCGCTGACCCGATACCCTGCGACGAGCATAATATCGCCTACAAGGCAGCCAAATACTACCTCAATTTCAGCGGCGCGGGCGCAGGTGCGTTCATACATATCAAAAAGGGCATACCCTCGCAGGCGGGCATGGGCGGCGGCAGCACCGACGCTGCTGCGGTAATGTATTGTCTGCACAAGATGGTTGGCAAGGATATCCCGCCCGCAGAGGAGATAGGCGCTGATGTTCCGTTTTTCCTCACGGGAGGCACAGCCTACGTTGCGGGTATTGGCGAGGAGATAGAGCCTATCGCCGATTATTCGGGCAGGATACTCGTCATCGCAAAAGGCACGGAGGGCGTCTCTACTGCTGAGGCTTACGCTAATATTGATAAGCTGAAAAAGCCGAAACACCCCGATACCGACGCGCTCGTTGAGGCTATCAACAACGCTCCAGACGAGGCGTACAAGTACTTCGGCAACCTCTTCGAGGCGGCGATACAGCTCCCCGAGGTCGACGATATCAAGGCTAAGATGTCCGACTGCGGTGCGCTGAATGCTGTCATGACGGGCAGCGGCTCAGCCGTGTTCGGACTCTTCGATTCGCGTGATGCAGCGGAGCGCTGCGCTGAGCAGCTCAGAGCCGACGGCTATTTCTCACAGGTCTGCGAAACGGTCAGCAAGACGTTCATCGAGATAGAATAGCTGATAACGTCGGCAGACAGAAGTGTCATATCAGACAGAACAAAGGCGGTATATGCAGTGTGCATATACCGCCCTTTTTATTGATTGCAGCAGTAAATCATCGGATTTTCAGCGGCAGACTTCCCATATATCGCCAATATTAGCCTCCGCATTGTCGGGCATACAGCCCTTGCAGCCGCCTCCGCCGTCGCAGCCCGAGCAGCTCCCGCAGCTCTTGCCCGACGGGAAAGCGACCTTCCTGACAGCGCCTATCCGCTCGAGATATTCGAGCTGACGGCGGATGTCGTCAGCAGTGGTATCAAGCTCCTCCGCAAGCATTTCAACGGTTCGCGAGCGCCCGTCCTTCAGCAGCTCGAGCAGCACGGTCAGCACTACCGCTCAGCTTTTCGGTCACGACCTTGTCATTCTCGAGAGCCTTGATGGTCAGCCACATCGGTGTATAGCCCGAGATGACGAAGTGCTCGACCTGCTGCTCTATCTCCTGATAGCCGTCTATCTTCTCGTACTCCGATTCGAGCGACGAGACGTTGATGTGCGCCTTTTCTTTCAGCGCGCGTCTCCAGATATGCCGCTGACTAAGGCTTCGGTGTTTGCCTTTAGCTCACTGAGAACCATTATAATTCCTCCTTGAATTTGGTTTGTGTCTGCTAACTGTATATTATATTGTACTAACAAGTTGCTGTCAAAGGGTTGCTGAAAAAACGTCGCAATAGACAAAAACTATAAGCCTGCACGCGTAATACTGATAAAAATTTACACGCAATATCGCGTGATATCATGCGGGCTGATCCTGCCACTGTCAGCTTGCATATCACGGCTGAAATATACGACTATATTTTTGTTAGTGTATACAAATATATTAAGATAAATTGACAGTCGGACGGCGGGGTGATATAATATAAATGTTAGAGAAATCTAACCGATTGATCATTATAAGCAGGCTCCTTTCAGAAGCGGGATAAGTGCGATATCCCGTATAATTCGAGCCTGCGCGTCAATAATGTGATTGTTCACATTAAATAAATCTACAGGAGGAAATTTATGGACTATTTGGAAATCGAAAAGGTCGTGGGACGCGAAATACTCGACTCCCGCGGAAACCCTACTGTCGAGGCTGAGATAACCCTCGCAGACGGCACAGTCGCAAGAGGTACTGCTCCGAGCGGCGCTTCTACGGGCGAATTCGAGGCTCTCGAGCTCCGCGACGGCGGCGCGCGCTACCTCGGAAAGGGCGTAACAAAGGCTGTTGAAAACATCAACACCGTTATCGCTGAGACTATCACGGGCATGGACGCCTCCGACATCTACGCTGTCGACGCGGCTATGATAAAGGCTGACGGCACAAAGGACAAGTCAAAGCTTGGCGCGAATGCTATCCTCGCGGTATCTATCGCCTGTGCGAGAGCGGCGGCAACTTCTCTCGATATCCCGCTTTATCGCTTCCTCGGCGGCATTCAGGGCACAAAGCTCCCCGTGCCGATGATGAACATCCTCAACGGTGGAGCTCACGCTGACAGCGCCGTTGACACTCAGGAGTTTATGATAATGCCCGTCGGAGCTCCCTCCTTCAGCGAGGCTCTCCGCTGGTGCGCAGAAGTATTCCACACGCTGAAAAAGCTCATCAAGGATATGGGCGATGTCACCGCTGTAGGCGACGAGGGCGGCTTCGCTCCGAACAAGCTCACCTCCGACGAGGAGGCTATCGAGAAGATACTCGAGGCTGTCAAGGCGGCAGGATTTGAGCCTGGCAAGGACTTCATGATAGCTATGGACGCGGCTTCCTCCGAGTGGAAGAGCGAAAAGGGCAAGGGCTTCTACAAGCAGCCTAAGTCGGGTAAGGAGTTCACCTCCGACGAGCTCATCGCTCACTGGGAGGCTCTCGTTGACAAGTACCCGATAATCTCTATAGAGGACGGTCTCGACGAGGAGGACTGGGAAGGCTGGCAGAAGATGACCGCGAAGATCGGTCACAAGGTTCAGCTCGTCGGCGACGACCTTTTCGTTACGAACACCGAGCGCCTTGCAAAGGGCATTTCCCTCGGCGCGGGCAACTCCATACTCATCAAGCTTAATCAGATAGGCTCTGTATCGGAAACTCTCGAGGCTATCAAGATGGCTCACAAGGCTGGATATACCGCTATTTCGTCACACCGCTCGGGTGAGACTGCCGATACTACTATCGCTGACCTCGCAGTCGCGCTCAACACCTGCCAGATAAAGACAGGCGCGCCCTCGCGCTCGGAGCGTGTCGCGAAGTACAATCAGCTTCTCCGCATCGAGGAGCAGCTCGGAGCCTCCGCCTGCTATCCGCAGATGGGCGCATTCAACATCAAGAAGTAAGATTTTCATAATAATAGATCTCCTACCCAAAAAACTCGCTTGCAGACTTGCTGCAAGCGAGATTTTTTCATTTCTTTCTTATGACGCAGTGCAGTCGGCAGAAGCCGCGCTTATTCCATGCCCTTGAGTACCTCTATGACCGTGTTTCCCTGCTCGGTCGACAGCCTTTGCAGAAGTTCTATGACGAGCTTGCCCGTCTCGGAGTCGAGCGCGCCTGTGGGCTCGTCGCCGAGGATTATTTTCGGGTCTTTCGCGAGTGCACACGCAATGGAGACTCTCTGCTGCTGACCGCCCGACATCTGCGAGGGGAACTTGTTACTTATGCGTTAGTTGTTACAAACTAATGATTATATTGTAGCATATGCTAACGATGTTTTCAATAATAAATCCTCCAAATTTTTTGCGGGTTTTCAGTGCTATTTCTGTACGGTTTTGAGCAGATACCGAATGATGCAGGACTTGTACACAATAACACGTTTGGATATGCGAACAATTTTATGATTTAACCTTATATCAGAGTTTGCCTCCGAACAGCTTTGTCCGTTTTGTATACTCAAAGTTTACCGACTGTGCATATCGAATAGTTTACTCATATGATTTGGTATCAAAATATTCAAGATTTACACCATTTCTTAAAATAATGGGTTGAATTTTGTCCGTACACTATGGTAAATTTATAGTGGTATGTTATAGACACGCTCACTCCTGCGTGTTCTCGAAAGGGAAATTAAAAGTCCGAATACCGGACAGGAAAGAAGGTAATCAGAATGAAACACAAACTGGCAAGAGCTCTTACTGCAATTGCGGCAGCAGCGGCTCTCGGTGCGGGTACGTTTCCTGCGCTGCCGACGACTATGGCGGCTGTACAGACAGGTACCTCCGTCAAGAGCATCGGCAAGTCAGACACGCAGGCTTACCTGCGCGGAGGTGCCGCTATCGTCAAGGACAGCGACCTCGGTTCGGACGTCCTTTCGCTAAAGGGCGGCTCGTTCGGTGCGGGCTGGCTCGAGCTACCCGAGCTCTTCAAGAGCGGCTGCGACAAGGGCTTCACGTTCTCGATGAAGTACAAGCTGAACTCCGACGCCTCGAATTATTCGCGTCTGTTCCAGTTCGCGACGGTGCCCTTCGGTACGGGCAACGCTCCGTCGTACTCTTCGCCCGACATCTCCGTCGACGTCAAGGACAAGAAGGCGTTCCGTGCGAGCATTTTTGCGGGCAGCGGCGACTCCACCCAGAATGACGAGAAGCACCGCGCTATCTTCGACCTCAATGCCGCTCCCGACAGCGGCAAGTGGCACGAGCTCAT
Source organism: Anaerotruncus sp. MC2020 (assembly GCA_000701945.1). Taxonomy (GTDB): domain Bacteria; phylum Bacillota; class Clostridia; order Oscillospirales; family Ruminococcaceae; genus Ruminococcus; species Ruminococcus flavefaciens_B. The sequence goes on along the minus strand of KL370840.1, from coordinate 702,387 downwards.
GCTTGTCTGCACTCCCACTGCGGCGACCTACTATATCGACGGCGACAAGGTCGGCTATGAGGCGGACACCATTACCGATACGCTGAACAGCCTCTTCTCCGAGAAGCTGCTCGACAAGTATATCTACAATTCTATCGGTCACTCGCTCTACTCCGACAACGACATCAGTATGTCGGTGGACGATGTGCAGTTCTACGATGCGGCGGTAGGTCCGAACTCCGACACCCTTCCGCTCTACTCATACACCTTCGACGGAGACACCGTCTCCAAGTACGAGATAGAGATAACCGAGGAGGAGGCTAAGTCCCGCACGGGCGCGAGCGTTACAAGCGTCCCCGCGCTGACGACGACCTCTCCCACGGGCAAGCTCGTCACCAAGATATGGTACGACAATAACGGAAGCTATTACTACTCCGTGACCAAGGCAAGCGGCGAGACCGTTATCTCGCCCTCGAAAATGGGACTCGTCCTCGGCAATGAGGACCTCTCGAGCGGCTTCGGCAAGAACGCTCCCGAGGGCACGATAACTCCTCACGACGAGATATACACCATGCCCTACGGCAAGCACACAACTATCCGCGACCGCTACAACGAGCTGTCGTTCCCGCTCGTCAAGGGCAATTCGATACTGACCGTGTATATACGCACCTACGACGACGGTATCGGTCTGCGCTACGCTCTCAACAAGGGCGCAACGATAAAGGAGGAGGCGACCGAGGTCATCTTCCCGGGCGGCTCGAAGTTCTGGGGCAACTGGCCGAATGCTACCTACGAGTGGGATATGGTCGAGCTCCCGAAGGACAGAGCCAATGAGACCAACGCGACTTACTCGCTCCCGTATACAGGCGTCCTCGCGAACAACAGCACATGGGTGACAGTCTCCGAGGCGGGTGTATTCAATGAGCCCGACCCGTACTGCGCAGGTGCTGTGCAGTTCCTCGGCAACTACCACAGCCTCCGCTTCAAGGGAGGCGTCAAGGTCAGCGGCATATCCATGAGCAAGGCGTTCCATACGCCGTGGAGAGCCGTAGTCATCGGCGACACCCTCGACGAGATGTCCTCCAGCGACCTCATCCTCAACCTCAATCCTCCCTCGCAGATAGAGGATACGAGCTGGATTCGCCCAGGCAAGACCGCTTGGTCATGGTGGAGCAGCGGCGGAGATTCGCCCGTTATGTACCACACTCAGAAGGACTACATCGACTTCGCCGCCAATAACGGCTGGGATTTCGTCTGCCTTGACTTCGGCTGGGCTCTCTGGGACGACAGCGCCGCCAAGGTCAAGGAGCTCTGCGAATACGCCAAGGAGAGAGGCATTGGTATCTATCTCTGGTACGGCGTAAACAACAAGGGTCACAGCGGCTATAAGGACAGTCAGGGTCACCCGGCGTATCCGTACTACTCGCTGCTCGACGAGGCGACTATCGTCCGCGAGTTCGAGCGTATCAGCGGTCTCGGAGTACAGGGCGTCAAGGTCGACTACTACGAGAGCGACACGCAGGAGACCATGAAGCAGATGTACCTCTGCGCTACTATCGCCGCGAAGAACCACCTCATGGTGCTCTTCCACGGCTGTACCATTCCCCGCGGTGAGAGCCGCACATTCCCGAATATAGTCTCATTCGAGGCTATCAACGGCTCAGAGTATTACAAGTGGTTCGAGTCACCCGCACTCGCAAATCGCGTATCCTACACATTCACGCGAAACGTTGTCGGCTCGGCGGACTTCACTCCCACAGGCATCCCGATATACGGGATCAAGGCAACAGCGGGCTTCGCGCTTGCGGACGTTGTCACAATTGAGTCGGGCATACAGCACTTCGCTCACTCCGTATACACTTACGAGGGCAACCCCGCACTCCCGCTCCTCAACGACGTACCCGTCGCGTGGGACGACATGAAGGTGCTCGACGGCTATCCCATGCAGTTCAACGTGACTGCAAGAAGAAGCGCTGACGAGTGGTTCATCGGCTGCTCTACCATGAGCGCCCGCACCGTCGAGATAAAGCTCTCGGAGCTCATCGGCGACGGCGAGTACAATGCCTACATCTTCGGCGATAACGCCAACGGCAGCGCTCTCGAGATAAAGAAGCTCGAGGGTCTGACCTCCAAGGACACTATCACGCAGAAGCTCCTCGCAAACGGAGGCTGCGTAATCAAGCTCACAAAGCACGAGATGAACCTCACGACGCCTTACTCGAACTATAAGTTCTATGAGGCGGAAAGCGCCAAGCTCGGCGGCGGTGCAAAGCTCACTACGGGCAAGGACGCCAAGTACAGCTCGGGCAGCGCATACGTCGGCTACATCGGCGGAAGCGGCGGCGGAAACGTTACCTTCTCCAACGTCAAGGCTGACAAGGACGGCGAGTATCCGCTCCGTATCTACTACATCTCGGGCGAGAGAAGAAGCCTCAAGGTCGATGTAAACGGACAGTTCGCAGTCAAGCTCGACGACCTGTTCGCAAATCAGGGCGACTGGTCGGGCATTCGCGCGATAACCACAAAGGTCAAGCTCAAGGCGGGCGACAACACGATAAAGCTCTACAACGATGCGGGCAACGCTCCGTCGATAGACCGTATCGCGCTCGCGATACCGCTCGACAAGCCAAAGGGCGACATCAACCTCGACGGTCAGGTCAGCGCCGCAGACCTCGTCTGCATGGAGAGATACCTCCTCAAGGCGGAGAAGTTCTCGAAGCAGCAGTTCGAGGCGGCAGACCTCGACGAGGACGGCAGAGTCGATACGTTCGACCTGATACATCTCAGAAAGATACTGACAGCTTGAATAATTGGGGAATTTTACTTTCAGAAGGGGATATAAGCATATGAAACTGACAAAGAAAATGCTTGCATTGTGTATGGCGGCGAGCATGGTTCTGCCTCTCGCCTCGGGGATACCCGAGGTGAGCAAGGCTCCCGTAACGGCAAACGCCGCTGAGTACGAATACGATGAGGACATGGTCATGCGCTATACGACCATGGCTGGCAACGTCAACACTAACAATGCGTGGAACAACGACGAGTCGTTCTACAAGGCTCTGCCCGTCGGAAACGGACGTATCGGTGGCATGGTCTACGGCAACTATCCCGACGAGCTCATCGACCTCAACGAGTGTACGGTGTGGAGCTCGGGTCCGAGCAACAACAACAAGGACGGCGCCGCGAACAACCTCAAAACGGCGCAGGATCTGCTGAAAGCCGGCAAGTACAAGGAGGCTAACGACCTCATCGGCAGTAAGATGATTGGCGGCGGCGAGGCTAAATACCAGATGGTCGGCGGCTTGAAGCTCAGCTTCGGGCACAAGAACGTCACGGGCTATCAGCGCCTCCTCGACATGAACGACGCTGTCGCGCGCACGGAGTACACCTGCAACGGTGTAAAATACCTGCGCGAGACATTCGTCAGCCACCCCGACCAAGTTATGGTAACGCGCATCACCGCGGATAAGTCGGGCTCGGTATCGCTGAGCCTCGGCTATGAGAACGTCCTCAACGGCGGAGCCTCCGTGGAGGGAGGCGATACGCTCGTGGCAAACGGTCACGGCAGCGACGACAACTGGGTAAAGGGTGCGGTATACTTCTCCTCGCGCACCAAGGTCATCCCCGAGAGCGGCAGAGTCAGCGCGGGCAACGGCTCGCTGAACGTATCGGGCGCGGATTCGGTCATGATACTCACGACTGTGCGCACAAACTTCGTCGACTACAAGACCTGCAACGCCGACGAGAAGGGCGCTGCGAAGGCCGACATGGCTGCGGCAGAGAAGAAAACCTACGACCAGCTCTACGCCGCTCATAAGGCGGACTATCAGGAGCTGTTCAAGCGCGTGGACGTCGACCTCGGCGGAGACAGCGCGACTGCCAACTCCAAGACCATACCGACCCGTATCAGCGAGTTCGGCAGGAGCGACGACCCGAAAATGGTCAAGGTGCTCTACCAGTACGGACGCTACCTTATGATAAGCGCATCGCGCGACGCTCAGCCGATGAACCTCCAAGGCATATGGAACAAGTATTCCTCGCCTGCGTGGGGAAGTAAGGCTACCACCAACATCAACTACGAGATGAACTACTGGCCTGCGATGACGACCAACCTCGAGGAGTGCTTCATGCCGTTCGTGGACAAGGCTATCTCTATGCAGGAAAACGGCAACCAGACCGCACGCGTTCACTACGGCATATCCGAGGGCTGGGTGCTCCACCACAACACCGACCTCTGGAACAGGACTGCTCCGATAGACGGCTCGTGGGGACAGTGGCCTGTCGGCGGCGCGTGGGTATCGAATATGCTCTACGACGCCTACCGCTTCAATCAGAACGACAGCTACCTCGAAAAGGTCTATCCCACGATAAAGGGCAGTGCGGCGTTCCTCAACCAGCTCATGCAGACAGTCAAGATAGACGGGCAGGAATACTCGGTCATCAACCCGAGTACATCTCCCGAGCTCAATCTGCCGCCGTACGGAGGCGCTAACGAGGCATTCTGCGACTACGGCGTAACTATGGACAACGGCATAACCCGCGAGCTCTTCAAGGGCGTGACCGAAGCCTCCGAGATACTCGGAAGGGACGAGACGCTCCGCGACGACCTCAACGCAAAGCTCACGCTCATACGTCCCGAGATGATAGGAAGCTGGGGACAGATACAGGAGTGGGCTCACGACTGGGACAACCCCAAGGAGACCCACAGACACATTTCGCATATGTACGCGCTCTTCCCTGGCTATGAGATAACTCCCACCGACAACCCCACCACCGCAAAGGGCGCGGCTACGTCGCTCAACGGACGCGGCGACAGCGGTACGGGCTGGTCTGAGGGCTGGAAGCTCAACTGCTGGGCACGCCTCGAGGACGGCGAGCACGCCTACAAACTCGTGAAGCTCCTCTGCTCGCCTGTAGGCGCTAACGGACGCCTCTACGACAACCTCTGGGACGCTCATCCGCCCTTCCAGATAGACGGCAACTTCGGCTTCACATCGGGCGTCACCGAGATGCTCCTCCAGAGCCATAACGACGTTATTTCACTGCTCCCCGCACTTCCTCAGAAGTGGAACACAGGTCATGCGAACGGTCTCCGCGCGCGCGGCAACTTCACAGTCAAGGAGATGAGCTGGTCGGACGGCTCGCTCGACAAGGTAGTTATCCTCTCGGGCTCGGGCGGCGTCTGCACAGTCAGATACGCGGGAGCTACTGTCAGCTTCGATACTGAGGCTGGTCAGGAGTACACGCTCGACGGCTCGCTGATGATAGAGGGCTCGGACGAGATGCAGAACCTCGCACTCGGCAAGAAGGTAACGGCTTCGGGCGATGAGAGCGGCGAGGAAGCGGCTCTCGCAGTCGACGGCAAGGACAACACAAAGTGGTGTCACCTCAACGGGCTCGGCGGCGAGTGGATACAGGTCGACCTCGGCGAGGAGACCAATATCAGCCGCTATGTTATCAAGTTCGCGGGCGTGAAGGAAGCTATCAAGTACAACGCGCGCGACTTCAAGCTCGAGGGCAGCACCGACGGTACGAGCTGGAGCGATATCACTACAGTTTACGGCAATACAAAGACAGTCGCGGGCGGCAGCCTCAGGGACGTCTCCGCGAGATATGTCAAGCTCACCCTGCTGACCTCCACGCAGAGCAATGACGGCGGTGCGAGAGTGTACGAGCTCGAGCTCTACGGCGGAAGCAGCACTCCTCCCGTACCCGTTACGGCGTACAAGAAGACCGAGGCTTGCAGCTACCGCTCCAAGCACGGTACAGTCCGCAAAGACCACGACGACACCGACCTCGGCTACATCACCGACGGCTCATACGTTGTCTACAGGAACATGGATTTCGAGAGCGGCGCGCAGGGCTTCAAGGTAAGCGCGGCGAGCGAGTCCGCAGGCGGCACGATAGAGGTGCGCGTCGGCGGAGTGAACGGCACTCTGCTCGGTACCTGCGAGATAACAGGCACCGACGGCTGGACGGAGTTCAAGGAGTTCGACTGCAAGACCAAGCAGGTCAAGGGCGTCAACGACGTCTACCTCGTATTCACGGGCACCGAGGACTTCCTCTTCAACGTGGCTGATTTCAGCTTCTACGGCATCAAGGGCGATATCAACGGCGACAGGGTGGTCGACACGTTCGACCTCATACTCGGGCGTCAGGCTCTGACGGGCAAGACTGAGCTCGCGGGACTGGCAAAGTCCAATGCGGACATCGAGCCCGATGACAAGATAGCTGTCAGCGACATGGTAAAGCTTCAGAAGTTCCTGCTCGGCGGCACAAAGACCCTGTAAAACAATAACAGCACCTTATCACGCGATAGGGTGCTGTTTTTTTATTTGAAAGAGTAAAGGCTCACCGAGCGGTGAGCCTTTGATGTATCGTTTGAAGTGGACAGTGATAGTAAGGAGCGCGGATAGCTCCTCACGTTTTATTCAACTATGCCGCGAAACCGCTGCGGGGGTTCCCCGCTTATTCTACGGGAACTATCCAGCCGAATGTATCCTCTATCTTGCCCCACTGGATACCTGTCATTGTATCGTAGAGCATCTGGGATATCTTGCCTATCTTGTTGCCGTTTATCTCCATTACCTTGTCGTTCCACTTGAGGTGACCAACAGGCGAGATAACTGCGGCTGTACCTGTACCGAATACCTCGTCGAGCTTGCCTGCGTCGTATGCGTCGGCAATCTCCTGAATGTCGATGCGTCTCTCCTCGACTGTCAGACCCTTGCTCTTGCATACCTCGATAGCGGACTTACGTGTGATGCCGGGGAGGATAGAGCCCTGAAGCATAGGAGTTACTACCTTGCCGTCGATTACGAAGAAGATGTTCATAGCGCCTACTTCCTCGATGTACTTCTGCTCAACGCCGTCGAGCCAGAGTACCTGTGAGTAGTTCTGCTTGTGAGCCTCGTCCTGACCGATAAGGGAAGCAGCGTAGTTGCCGCCTGTCTTTGCGAATCCCATACCGCCTCTTACTGCGCGGACATACTTGCTCTCTACGTAGATGTTTACGGGGTTCAGACCGCTCTCGTAGTAAGCACCCGAGGGTGAGAGGATTATTATGAAGAGATAGTGCTCGCCGGGCTTAACGCCGAGGAAGGGGTCAACTGCGATGATGAAGGGACGGATATAGAGCGACTCGCCCTCCTTTGAGGGTACCCAGTCCTTCTCGACCTTGAGCAGCTCCATGAGGCACTGCATACCAAGCTCCTCGGGAAGCTCGGGGATAACGAGTCTCTCGTTGGACTTGTTGAGTCTCTTGAAGTTCTCTGTGGGACGGAAGAGCTGTACCTTGCCCTCAGCGGTGCGGTAAGCCTTCATGCCCTCGAATACCTCCTGACCGTAGTGGAAGCACATAGCGGCAGGGGAGAGACCGATCTCGCCGTAGGGCTTTATCTCGGGGTCGTGCCAGCCCTGACCCTCGTCATAGGGCATAACGAGCATATAGTCGGTGAAGATGTGACCGAAGCCGAGCTTGTCGCCGGGCTGGGGCTTAGCCTTGAGAGCTGATGCTTTTGTGAATTTGATTTCCATAGTATTCAACCTTCTTTGATATATTTTCCGTACACATCATTGAGCACGGAATATGATGAGCTTTAGTTGGCGGAGAAGTACTTCTTCTCGTAGATCTTCTTGCAGACTATCACGGTAGCGGTCGCCGCGGCTCCGACAGCCACGACAGCGCCTGTAATCGACACTGCAAGTATTATCTTGGTCTTCTTATCCATGGTTTTTCCTCCTTGTTAGAGCTGTGGACAATTACCAATTTAAATTATAGCACACAATAAAATAAAATGCAAGAGGCGAAGGTGATTTTTTCGCTTTCGCCGTACTCAGTCGTCAAAGGTGCGGATGCGGAGGGTGGCTCCGAGGCTCTCGCAGACCTCGCGGGAGGCGTCTATCTGCTCCTGCGGGATGACGTCCACTATGGACATGATGACTTCCGCATTGCCCGTCTTTACGCAGTCGGAGGTGAACTGTTGCATTGCCTCCCATGCATTGTCGAACTTGGGGCGCGTTACTGCCATGTACTCGTCCTTGGTGCCCGCGTTGAGGCTGACGGACACGGTGTCCATGACCTCGCAGAGCTCCGCCGCGATGCTCCTGCCGTTGATGAGGTCGCCGAGACCGTTCGTGTTTATGCGGAGCTTGGGACATTTCGGCACCATTCTCAGCGCCTTTGCCACGACGACAACGTCGCTGATACGCTCGGTGGGCTCACCGTATCCGCAGAACACTATCTCGTCGTACTTGGCGAGGTCGCGCTTGGCGAGGTCGTCGAAAATCTCGGCAAATGAGGGCTCGTGCTCGAGCCACAGCGGGTCGGAGCCGTATGCGCCGTCTGCGTGGGTGCGAATGCAGAAAGTACACGCGCACGGACATTTGTTAGTGAGGTTTATGTACAGGTTATTTCCCACCTCATAGGAAATCGTCATTGCTTTTTTCATTTTTTCTCTCCTAAAACGTCTGAATTCTCATAAGGATAACTGCAAAGCACGCTGTCCAGATATTTGATACCGCAAAAATACTTGCAGATAGAAGTATCCTTTACCGCGCATTTATGGTCTTTTGTGTTTTCCACTTCATTCCACGGACAGGCAGCCTGAGCCCAATCGAGATTCTCGCTGACTAAATCAATGTCCATATTAGCGCCGTTAAGCTCTCGTATCTTCGAGGATTGTGCCATACTTCACGTTCCTCCTTTACTTGCCCTCTCCTATCTTGTAGTCGGTGACTTCAAGTCCGCAGGGCAGAGCGCCGCTGTCTATCGCGGCGGCTATCTCCATTGACTTTTCAGCCGTGAGATTACCCGAAATCACGGCGTTTCCGTCAACTATCTGAGTTGCCACGGTCGGCGCGGAGATAAGGTCGTTATCGAACCATATCGAGAGCGGCGTGGACGTCCCAGCAAGCTCGCCCGTAGCCGCGGCTAATTTATCCTGTCCTGCCATATTCGTTTGAATGGAAACGGCATATTCCATGCCTGATTCAGTATTCATTACCGTAGACGATACTTTATCTATATCCGAATTATCGAGGATTATCTCGCCCGTCGGGACGGTCTCACCCTCGGAATTCGTCTCGGTGTCAGTGCCCTTTCTGAACGTAGTTCTGCCGTTCTTGAGGATAATGTCGAGCGTATCGTCATTCCATTTTTCGGACGTTACGTCGAATGCGACAGTTGACGTATCATCATTGTTATATGTGACATCATATTTTACGCCAGGGTAAATGTATCCGAGCCTCATGCAGCTTACCTCGGTACACTCATGGAGCTTGCTGCTGTCCTCGGCTTTGAGGGTGATACTGCTGCTGCCGCTGCCTGCGGACTTGCTGCCTGCCGAAGATTCGGCTTTTGCGGCACATCCGCTCAGGAGCATTGCCGCCATAGCTGCTATTGCGAAAACCTTTTTCATATTTTTCTCCTTAATCAATGTAAATTCTCGGCACGCGCTTGGAAATCCCACACACGACCTCATATCCGATAGTCCCGTAGACCTGCGCAAGGTCGTCGGCAGTGATGATGTCGCCGCCGTCCTTACCGATGAGCGTCACGATATCGCCCGATTTAGCCTCGGGGACGTCGGAAACATCTATCATGAGCTGGTCCATGCAGACCCTGCCTACTATCTTGCAGCGCTTGCCGTGTACGAGTATCTCGCCCTTGCCCGAGAGCAGACGCGAGTAGCCGTCCGCGTAGCCGATAGTCACCGTAGCCACGCGCATTTCGTGCTCCGCGACGAAGGTGCGTCCGTAGCTGATGCAGTCGCCCTTGTTCACGGTCTTGACGTGCGAGATGACGGCTTTAAGCTCCATTACGGGCTCGAGGCCCTCGGGTATATCGAGGCTGACGTCGGGGTGCAGACCGTAGAGGATGATGCCTGCGCGGCTCAGTGTGCTGCGGGAGGTGTTCCTGTAGCAGGTCGCGGCGCTGTTCATGAAGTGGCAGTGACGGAGCTTTATCCCGCGGCTGACGAGCTCGTCGTATGTATCGAGGATGAAGCTCTGCTGCTTGTCTGTGTAGGCGATATTGTCGGGAGCGTCGCTGTCCGCGACCGCAAAATGCGTGTATATGCCCTCGACCGAGAGCTTGTTTATCTTCATCATGGCGGCTATCTCGTCGGCGCACTCGGCGGGAGTGTCATGCTTGAGCCCGATACGTCCCATGCCCGTATCAATTTTGATGTGGCAGCGTATCGACGCGGGTGAATTTGCCGCGAGTGCCTCCGCGTACTCGGTGGAGACGACGCCTTGTATGATGTTGTGCATGGATATCTCGTGCGCGTACTCGGGCGGAGTATAGCCGAGAATGAGTATCTCCGCATTGGGAGCGTAGTTCCTCACGGCGATAGCCTCGTCGAGGTTGGACACCGCAAAATGCGTTATGCCGCAGTCCTGCGCGAGAGTGCGGACGATGTGGGCGTCTCCGTGACCGTAGGCGTCAGCCTTCACGACTGCCATTACCTCGGTCGGCGGGGAGTTGAGCCCCTTGATTATTTCGACGTTCTTTCTCAGCTGGGAGAGAGATACCTCCGCCCACGCTCTTTTGAGATATGGTTTCATGCTGTCATATCCTTTCTTTATATAAATGCAATGCTTTTTTGCTTGAATATGTTGCAATATTCTTTATTCTGTGGTATAATATTTTGTATCGACATATTTGAGGTGTGCTATGCTCAACTCTTTGATATCGGGAATGCCTGTCGGCTCCGCGTCGGAGCTGCAATGCGACCGCAGCAGGACGGTCTGTATCACAGGTCACCGTGAGAAAAATATCCTGCCATACAAGGGCGACCCTGTTTTCTCCGACATCACGCTCGGAGCTGTCAAGCTAATGCTGTACAGGTACATCGATATGGCTGCCGAGCGCGGCTATACCGACTTCATCAGCGGCCTTGCCACGGGTGCCGACCTGTGGGCGGCGGAGTATCTCGTCCGCAAGAAGCAGACTGACCCGCGCATACGTCTCATCGGTGCGATGCCGTATCTGCGGCACGCCGAGCGCTTTCCTCGGGACTATGTCACGCTGCTCGAATACGTCGAGCGGAGCGCAGATGTGCTCGTCACTGTGAACAGTGACCCCGACATTGTCTATGGCAAGCACGGCGAGGCTGCGGGGCTCTACCGCGACCGCAACTATTATATGGTCGACCGCTCGTCGGCGGTGATAGCCTTCCTCAATGAGGGGAGCTTCGCCTCGGGCACGTCGCAGACCGTGAACTACGCCTACCGAAACGGGCGGCTGATATGCCGCTTCGGTATCAATGACGTTTACGCGCTCATCGACCGTGCGGGAGCAGACCTGCGGAGCATACGGCGCGAGACCGCATTTCTCAACAATGCTTTCGACATCACGCCGTGATGTTACCCTATCATTATACCACATATGCAGAATATTTCAAGTCCCGACGGCGATTTTTCTGCATATATATAGTGAACGGAGCACCTGTGAGGCACATTATATTGTGAAAATGGCTATTTTCCGTGAACGCGCGTTCGATTTCAACAGTCTGTTGAATCAGCTGTTAAAATGCTCGCTCAGTACTCACAGATTGTTGAAAAGTTGAATGATTTGTTGGTGCGGATATTGCGCCGTTTGCAAATAATGTCGAAATTTGTAATATGAATTTCATTCACTTTACAGTGAATAATCAAAAACATTTCTTATACAAAAAGTTGACTTGGTCACATTGAAAGGAGAAACATAAACCATGGCAAAGAATCAGAAAGTCGGAAGTATCGCGCTGCCCTACCTTATAACCATATTCGTTGGTATCCTGATAATCGGCGGAGGAACCTTCATTTTCCTGCGGCATTTCGGCATACTCGGCGGGGAGAAGGAGCTCTCGGAGCCCATTCCGCGGCAGATAGTCACGACCACCTACGAGGATAACCACACTATCCTCTTCATCCTCGACGAGCCCGACAAGAAGTGTTCCGACACCTTCATGCTCATGCGCTCGATACCCAAGGACAAGAAGCTCGTGTTCGTCTGCATACCTGCGAACACCATAGCCCTCGTCAATGACGAGCAGAAGAGCATCAAGTCCAGCTTTGAGCAGGGCGGTGCGGCTGAAGCCGTATCCTTCACCGAAAGCGTTTTCGGCGTGCCCGTCGACAGGTACATGGTGCTCGATTCCGAGTCATTCGTCAAGATTTGCGACATTCTCGGCGGCGTTACCTATCCCATTTCCGAGGACATTGCGGGCTTCAACGGCGACGGCTCCAGCCAGTACCTGAACGCCGAGCAGATAGACAAGCTCGTCACCTATGCGCTCTTCCGCGGAGGCGAGAATGAGCGTTCATACACAGCGGGCGCGCTCATCTCGAGCATGATAAATCAGTCCGACCTCGTCCGCGTATCGGATAACTTCGACAACAGCTTCAACAGCCTCGTTAATATGACCGAGACGGACATTACAGCCGTTGACTACAAAAAGCACAAGGTAGCGATAAAGTCCATGCTCGAAAAGGGCAACGGCAACTCTGTAGCCAGCTTCTTTATCATGGACGGCACAGACGCCGACCCCGACTATATCCCGAATCAGGGCTTCATCAACGACTTCAAGGACAGATTCTACACCGAGTACGAGAACAAGTGATGAACAACATTTTTGATACACACGCGCACTATGCAGACCACGCATTCGACGAGGACAGGGAGACCGTCCTCGCGGAGCTCCCCGCGAAGGGCGTCCGCTATGTGACAGTAGTTTCCTCGAGCGTTGAGGATACAGCCGAGAATGCCGCTCTTGCCGAGCGCTACGACTACATCTACGCCGCCTCGGGAGTCCACCCCGAGAGCATTGATACCAATCCCGCCGACTACCTCGATATCGTCGCGAATACTGCTAAGTCCAACCCGAAGGTGCGCGCGATAGGCGAGATAGGGCTCGACTACCACTACGAGGGCTACGACCGCGATAAGCAGCTCGTCCTTTTCGAGGAGCAGATTGTGCTCGCGAAGGAGCTCGGGCTGCCGATAATCGTCCACAGCCGCGACGCCGCCGAGGATACTCTCGAGATGCTGAAAAAGCACCGTCCCGCAGGAGTTGTCCACTGCTTCAGCTACTCCGCCGAGATAGCGCGCGAGGTCGTGAAGCTCGGGATGTACGTCGGTTTTACGGGCGTTATCACCTTCAAGAACGCGAAAAAGCCCTGCAAGGCTCTCGCGGAGGTGCCGCTCGACAGGCTCCTGCTCGAGACGGACTGCCCGTATATGGCTCCCGAGCCGTTCCGCGGAAAGCGCTGCGACAGCTCGCTGATAGCCTACACGGCACAGGCTGCCGCCGCGATAAAGGGGCTCGATGTGCAGGAGCTCCTTGATATAACCTGCGAAAATGCGATACGGTTTTATTCTATATGAGCCTTTAGCCGTTAGCCTTTAGCATTTAGCTCATTGTGTCCGCTTCGCGGACGAAATTTTAAATAATATCGCCGTAAGGCGATACCATTAGCTAATGGCTAACGGCTAAAAGCTAATGGCTACAAGAAAACGAGGTCACGTATGTTTTACTGCTGCGGTATAACTGAAAAAGGCATTATGCCTCATAACGAGGACGCCATGCTCGTCGGCAGGAACGTCCTTACCGACGGCAGGCTCGAGCACAGGCTGTCCGCGCCGTTCATCGCCGCAGTCTCCGACGGAGTATCGGGAGAGAATGCGGGCGAGCTCGCGTCGAGAATGTGCCTCGAAATGGTGCGCGACGTCACCGACTACCGCAAGGGCGAGCTGAAAGCGGGTCTCATGGAGATACACCGCAGCCTCGCGGACTACAGCGAGGACGACCCCGACAGCCGCAATATGCAGACCACGCTCTGCGGCATAGCTGTCGCGGACGAGAGACACGTTATCGCGTTCAATGTTGGAGATTCGCGGCTTTACCGCTTCCGCGCGGGCAAGATACGACAGCTCTCGCGCGACCAGTCACTCGTGCAGCTACTGTACGAGGAGGGCTCAATCACGCAGGAGGAGCGCCGCACTCACGTCCACAGGAACATCATCTTTCCCGCCTTCGGCAACGTCAAGAACGACCCGAAGATAGACGTCGAGGAGATAGAGGGCGGCATGGAGTACGGCGATGTGCTCATGCTGTGCAGCGACGGGCTTTCGGACTACCTCTCCGCATATGATATACAAGAGGTCATGGAGCTCCCGAAGGCTCTGCCGAAGCGGCTCGATATGCTTGTCAAGGAGGCTCTGCTCCGCGGCGGCACGGACAATATCACCGTATGCGCGGTGGTGTGCGAATATGAAGGATAAAATTAAGGAGTACCATGCGGTACTCCTTTTTTGCATATTGTAGGGGCGCATTCCGTGCGCCCGTCCGTGTTTCCTTAAAAAAATCTGCATATAAAGGGCTGTCGAGGACGCCAGCCCCTACGAAATGCTGAATCAACGCAGTTTAGGGGACGGCGTCCACGACGTCCCGCACATTATCTGAGCATTTACAATATAAAGCATATCAGCCCCGAGCAGCCGTCGTTGATGACGCGCTCGAGCGTCTCCTGGAGCTTCATGCGCGCGTCTATCGGCATCTTGTAGAGCTTGTTGTGCAGTCCCTCGTTGACGAGCTCGTGCAGAGACTTCCCGAAGATATTGCTCTCCCATATCTTTTTCGGGTCGTCGTCGAAGCCGTCGAGCAGGTACATCACAAGCTCCTCCGACTGCTTCTCCGTGCCGACTATGGGCGAAACGGTGGTGTTGATATTCGCCTTCATCAGGTGTATCGACGGCGCGGAGGCTTTCAGCTTCACGCCGTATTTGCCGCCCTGCTTGATTATCTTCGGCTCCTCGAGCGAGAGCTCCTCCAGCTCGGGCATGACGATGCCGTAGCCTGTCGCCTCGACCTCCTCCAGCGCGGGAGCTATCCGCTCGTACTTGCGGCGGATGTCGTTGAGCTCCATGAGCAGGGGCATGAGGTCACTCTCGCTCTCGAGCTCGATGCCCGTCGCCTCGCCGAGTATCTTATAAAAGAGGCTGTTGTCGAGCTCGGCGGTGATAGTGACCGAACCCTTGCCGAGGTCTATCGCTGTAGCGGCGGCGCTGACTATATGCGGACACTCCGCCATTGCCTCCGCAGAGGCGACCGCCTCCCGCACGAGCCGCACGTCCTTTGCCGCCTCGCGTATGCAGTCGAGAATCTCGCTTTTCAGCCAGTGCCCCTTTTCGAGCGAGTTTATCCAGCGCGCGGTGCGGATATTTATCTCCTTCACGGGGAAGGCGTAGAGTATCTCGCGTATCATGCCGCGGATGTCCTGCTCGTCGAGGCTGAGGCAGTTCACGGGTATGACCTTTGCGTCGTAGCGGTCGGAGAGCTCCGCCGCGAGAGCTTTTGCCTCGGGCGTGTTCGGGTCAGTCGTGTTCAGCACGACGATGAACGGCTTGCCAATTGCCTTGAGCTCGCGGATAACGCGTTCCTCGCACTCCTCGTACTCGCTGCGGGGAATGTCCGAGATAGAGCCGTCCGTAGTGACGACGAGCCCTATCGTGGAGTGGTCGGTGATGACCTTCTGCGTGCCTATCTCAGCCGCCATATTGAACGGTATCTCCTCGTCGAACCACGACGTCATCACCATTCGCGGCTGCTCGTTCTCTATGTAGCCGACAGCGCTCGGCACGATGTAGCCCACGCAGTCTATGAGGCGGACGTTGAACGTCGCTCCCTCGCCGAGGCTGACCTCGACCGCCTCCTCGGGTATGAACTTGGGCTCGGTAGTCATGATGGTCTTGCCCGCGGCGGACTGCGGGAGCTCGTCGAGGGCGCGCTCGCGGACGAATTCGCTCTTGATGTTCGGAATAACGAGCGACTCCATGAAGCGCTTGATAAAGGTGGATTTGCCCGTCCGCACAGGACCTACCACGCCGATGTAGATGTCGCCGCCTGTGCGCTCGGCGATGCTCGAATATATATCTTTAGCCATATTATGCTCCTTTGCAGATTATTCTTTTATCGGTATAAGCAGCATCCTGCCGTTTTCGAGCTTTTCGCCCGTGAGCTCGTTCTCTTCCATAATGGCGGAGGCGTCGGTGCTGTAGCGCTTGGCTATGTCCCATACGTCCTCGTTCTCGACGCCGAAATACAGCTTTATCGCGTAGTCGCCGTCGCGCTGCTTCTTCACGGAGTCATCCACCGTTATTGCTGTCACGGCGCGTATGCTTGCGGAGCTTCCTGCGCTTATTTTCAGCGGTATATCAGCCTTTGCGGTGAGCACTCCCTCGGGCGAGATGTTGTAGGAGACGTTTGCGCCTGCGAGCTCCGCAGAGACCTCCGCGCCCGTGAGGTCGTCGCCGATATCAATCTGCTCCTCGAATGCCTCGTCCCTGTCGGGCATAATCATCTGTCCCGAGCTGTCCTTTGCCGCCATTGAGTAGGTCAGCATACCCGTTATCATCACGGAGCGCCCGTCCTCGCCGACGCGCGTGTTGATGTTCTTGGGAGTACACCACAGCGCGTATATCTCCGCGGGGACGGCGTCGCCCTCCGCGAGCACGGCTGAGTGGCGGAAGCTCTCGGCATAGACCGCGGGGAGCTGCTGAGCCTGTATCTCGGAGTATTCCACCTCGCATGGGTAGACGGTGGAGTACGCGTCGACTGCGACCATAATATCCGAGGACTTCACGGCGCGGCAGGTCAGGCGCAGCTCGGGCTCGCACCTGAGAATGCGGTTCTCGCCGTCCTTGTCGGCTGCGGGAGCTATCTCGCAGCTGATGACCTCCGCGCGGACGATGCACTCGTAGGTGTCGTCGAGCCCCTCCATATCAAGTATCTGGCTGAAGGGGAGAGTGAAGCTCATCGGCTCGAGGGAGGAGCTGCCTCCGCTTGTGCAGGAGTAGAGGATATCAGCCTTTATCTCGCCCTTTGCGAGCAGCTTGCCCGATACTATCTTCTTCTCGCACTCGCTCGCTGAGCAGCTGCGGTACACGATGTCGATGACGGGCGGCTGAGCGGCGGAGAGCGTGACCTCCTCCGAGAGCTGGACAGTTTTTTCAGTGCCGAGCCTATTCGCTGCGAATCGCACGGGAGCCTTTTTCAGCTGGATATTCATACCGAAGGCGTCGCTGACCACCTCCTGCGAGCGCTCGCCGCGCACGCTGATACGTACCGATACTGCGCCCCTTACGTCGAGGCGGCGTTTGTTGACGGCGCGGAAGTTGATGTGGTCGGACTTCGCCGCGAGCGTCACCTCGGGGCTGTCAGTGCTCCTGCCGAGCTCTACGGTCTTGGAGTAGTCCTGCTTCTGCGTCACGCACCTGAGCTCCGAGCCGTCCTCTCCGCAGTAGAGCAGGCGTATCTCGCAGCGCAGCTCATAGGTGAGGCGGTCGCCGCTCACCGACCAGTCCGACACGACGGGTATCACGTCGCACCGCACGAGCCTTACGATATCGGGATAGTAGTCGGGGAGTATGTAGTCGAGCTCGACTCCCTGCTCCTGCACGCCGCTGTAGATGACCTCCTCGGCGGGCACGGCTTCTCTGTTCAGTCTGAATTCCATATATTGACCTCCTTGAAAAATGCTTTGTAGCATTATATTCATGTGCGGGTACAAGTATGCCAACAAGTGACGCAAGGCGTAAAATTGCACAAAAAACAGAGGCGGAGAAGTGGATTTTTTACATTCCCGCCGTTTAATATTTAGAAAATGTAAATTTTCGCGCCCCGCTGTTTACTTTTGTCTCCAAAAGGATTAAAGTATATAATGTATTATTATGCATAGGAGGAAAAATGCAAATGAGAAAACAGCTTATAGGCAAAGCAGTTTCCGCATTCATGGCAGGCATTATCGCGGTGGGAAGCACTGCTCCAGCGGTACTGTCGCCGTACACCGCTTTTGCGGGTCAGCAGCTCGGACAGACCGACTTCGACGAGGGCGTGGGACTCCCGTGGCACATCTGCGAGTCCGCACCGGGAGAAATGGACTTCGAGATAGACAACGGAGTCTACAAGATAACTATCATCAATCCCGGCGGAGCTTCGCAGGGCGGCGAGGACAGATGGGACTGCCAGTTCAGACACCGCGGTCTCAAGATAGTCTCGGGGCATCAGTATAAGGTCAGCTACGAGATAACGGCATCAAACAGCGGCAAGTACTACACCAAGATAGGCAACCTCGACGGCGACGTGGAGATATGGCACAATATGTCTACAGGTGACGGCGACTTCAACAATACGTGGGACCCGATACAGATAAGCGCCAATGAGACAAAGAAGGTCGAGGTCACATTCACGCCCTCGCAGTCTATGGAGGTCGCAGAGTGGGCGTTCCACCTCGGCGGCGACGGTCAGTACACTCCCGGAGGCTGTTTCCCCGCGGGTACGGTCATAACCTTTGACAATATGTCGCTCATCGACCTCAGCGGCGACGAGAACGACTATCAGCAGCCCGAAAAGTGGCAGCGTGCCGACATCCTCACAAATCAGGTCGGCTACTTCACCGACCGCGCAAAGCGTGCGACTCTGCTCTGCGACGACAAAAAGGGCGTGAAGTTCGACGTCGTGGACGATAGCGGCAAGAAGGTCTACTCTGGCAAGAGCGAGTATTTCGGCTATGATAAGGACTCCGACGACGTTGTACACGTCATCGACTTCTCCGACCTCGACAAGGCGGGCGTGTACCATATCGAGGCTGAGAACGGCTCGGTCAGCCGCGATTTCACTGTCGGCGGCAGTGACACCTATTCGGGTATGCTCTACGACTCGCTCAACTACTTCTATCAGAACCGAAGCGGCATCGACATAGAGGCTTCGCTCATCACCTCGGGCGACGCGAATGCCCTCGCGCGCAAGGCTGGTCACCCCAAGGATATGGCTGAGATAGAGCATACGTGGGGCTATTCCGCTACGAGCGGAAGCATAGACGTCACGGGCGGCTGGTACGATGCGGGCGACCACGGCAAATATGTCGTGAACGGCGGCTTCTCGCTGTGGATGATGCAGAATCAGTACGAGACGGCTCTGAAGTACGGCTTTGAGGACAAGTTCGCCGACGGCACTATGAATATCCCCGAGAATACCAACAAGTACCCCGACCTCCTTGACGAGGCGCGCTGGGAAATGGACTGGATGTTCAGCATGATAGTCGACAGCGGCGAGTACAAGGACATGGTCTACCACAAGGCGCACGACGAGAAGTGGACGGCGCTGGGAATAGCTCCCGCGGACGATACGATGAAGCGTATCGTCAAGCCTCCGACGACTGCGGCAACCCTCAATTTTGCGGCGTGTGCGGCGCAGTCTGCACGTCTATGGAAGGGTATCGACGACAGCTTCTCGCAGAAGTGCCTCGACGCGGCAAAGAAGTGCTATGAGGCGGCGAAAAAGCACCCTGCTATGTATGCTCCGCTGAACGAGTCCATCGGAGGCGGCGCCTACGGCGATGACGACGTCACCGACGAATTCTACTGGGCGGCGATTGAGCTATTCATCACCACGGGCAACGAGGACTACTACGACGACATTCAGGAGAGCAAGTTCTTCCTTGACGTGCCGACCTCACTCGGAGGCGGCGAGAGCGTCGATACCGTAGGAAGCCTCGACTGGGGCAACACCGCGGCGCTCGGTACGCTCAGCGCGGCGCTCAACCCGAAGGCATTCGACAAGGGCGATGTTGAGATAATCAAGGACGCGGTGACTTCCGCCGCCGACCATTACATAGAGGTCGAGAAGTCGCAAGGCTACGGTCTGCCCTACGGCGCGAGCAAGCTCGCGTACAACGACTCCGATGAGGGCTACGTATGGGGAAGCAACTCCTTCGTGACCGATAATTCGATAGTTATGGCGTTTGCGTACCTGCTCACCAATGAGGACAAGTACATGAACGGCGTTATCGGCGGCATGGACTACATCCTCGGACGCAACGCTATGGACTACTCCTATGTAACGGGCTACGGCACGCATACCACCGAGTATCCGCACCACCGCTACTGGTCGAACCTCATCGACGACGCCTTCCCGAAGGCTCCATGCGGCGTTATGGCTGGCGGTCCGAACTCGGGAATGCAGGACCCGTGGGTGCAGGGAAGCGGCTGGAAGAAGGGGCAGATAGCTCCGCAGAAGTGCTACCTCGACCACATCGAGGCGTGGTGCGTGAACGAGTGTACCATTAACTGGAACGCCTCGCTCGCGTGGGTCGCAGGCTTCCTCGCGCAGGAAAACGGCGGTATCACTGTCGGCGAGACAGGACGCTCGGCGGGCATAGTCAACGATGGCGGCAAGGGTGAATCCAACACCGATGCCAAGTACGACGACGACACCGCAAAGAAGCCCAAGACCGAGGTCACGACAAAGGCTAAGACCTCCGCGAAGGAGCAGGACTCCGAAAAGGGAGCGTCGGGAGTATGGGTAGCTATTGCTATAATCGTGGCTATCGTCGCATTTGCGGGAGTTATCCTCGCTATCGCGCTGATGATATTCATATACAAAATGGTGAAGCTCAAATCGGAAAAGAATTCACCGAGCGACAAGAAATAACGCAGGCGTACATCTGCAAAAAAACGGTCAATGGAGTTACCATTGACCGTTTTTCTTTTAGTCGCAGTCGCTTGTTGTATTGCCCGACTTGCTGTCGTGGCAGTGCTCGGAGGAATCGCCCGACTGCTTGTGCTGGTCGTTCTCGACGTCAACAACGTGCTTTTTCTTGCTCATATTCTCACCTCTAAGGATAGATTGGAACTATGTCCTGACGATAGTATGAGCAGATATTTCCTGATTATTCAGTGAGGTCGATGGTGTATTCGGTGATATAGCCAACACTGAAATGTCCGTACTGATTATCAAATTCGACAGAGCCGTTTTCGTTTGACGTGCAGTTCGTGTCGCCCCATTTTACGGTTATGGTCTTTGAGTTCGTGGACTGCAATGACATAGCTGTTTCGCCGTCGGGCATAGTTACGGGATTTATCTCCGTCTGCTCGATATAGTTTCCGTTTTCATCAAAATACAATGGCACAGGATGAGCAGATTTAACGTAGTGGTTTCCTTTATGGTCACTGTTTTTCAGCCATTCATCATGCTCGGCACGCATGAGGTCATCATATTTCTTGGGGTAGGACGAGCTTATCAGCAGCATTGCAGGGTCACTCTCGTAGACCGTCGTGGAGAAGCCGTCGTGCTCAGCGGTGATGTTCAGCTTTTTCGAGAGCGTGAGGTCTGGGACTGCCTTGACCTCGAAGCTCATCTGCTCGGAGCTCTCCGTGAGCATACTGTTGGTTATCTGCGTGAGCTCAACGCTTACATCAGTCGGCTCGGTGATGCCCTCCCCGTTGAATACGACGTTGAGGCTTCCGATGAATTCGTTGTCCGTGTCCGATTCGCGGTAGAGCTTTCCCATGAGAGTGGCTAATTTTCCGCCTTCGTTATAAGGAATATAGTCATTCATCTCCGAGCTGTAGGTATCGTCCCCGATAGTGAGCTCCTTGCCGAAAAAGATGTATTCGCAGCCGTCGGGATTACCGTTTTTCATACTGCCGCTCAGACCGAATACAAGCGTTCTGCCGTCGCAGTATACGCTCTCGACGGTGATAGAGTAGCTGTCGCTCTCCATGAGGATAGGCTCCGTGAATTCCTGCGCGCTGTGAGCGATTGGCTCGTAGTCGAAGTTGTTGTACTTGTCCTTCTGTACAACGACGCCGTACTCGTTCATAGAGGATTCGTCAAGTGTGTCGTTGAGCCTGTGGAGTGAGCCTATCTTCTCAGCCGCCGCGATTGTGCCTCCGCACACAGCAACGACAGCTACAGCGATAGCTGCGACTGCCTTGCCCGTGTGACGGTGCTTTATCTTTTTTCTGTTATTATCACTTCTCATGTTCATTACCTCCTCGCGGCACTTATCGCTCGGATAAATGCGGTCGGTGACTTTTCTGTAATCGTTCATATTCATAAGCACATCTCCTTGCCCAAAGATTCTTTCAGGAGCTTCCGCGCCCTGTAGAGCTGAGTCTGGACGGCAGTTTCGCTTCTGCCGATGATTTTAGCGGTCTCTGCCACGGAATACCCCTCATAGTAGTAGAGATGTATCACAAGTCTGTATTTCGGAGGAAGCTCCATGACCGCGTGGTAGACCGCGCTCTCCTCGGGAGTCTCGTACACGAGGTTCGCCTCGTCGAGCGGTACCGAGTTGTAGAAATACCGATATCTTGCCGAGCGGAACATATCCTTGCATTTGTTTGCCGCGACCTTCATCAGCCACGCCTTTTCGGATTTGTCGTCGGGGAAGTCGATATCTGTGCGGAAGCGTTTGATGAACGTCTCCTGCGTGATGTCCTCGGCGTCGGCGGAATTGCGGCAGTACGCGAACGCGGCGCGGTAAACGGCACTGCTGTACTTGTCGTATATCAGCGCCATTTGTACGTCGTTCACGGCTTCATCTCCTTTCTGTCTGTATGGCTGACCTTTTAGCAGTTTGTAGGGTCACCGAGCCGTAAAGCTGCGGTTTGTATTTGCTCTCCTACGAAGCTGGCTAAAGGGACACCCTTTGAAGCGCTTCTACTATATAAACGAGGCAGGGAGGAAAAAAATCACACTAATATAAAAAAGTAGGGACGACCATTGGTCGTCCGCAAAAATAAAGATGAATTGTAGGGGCGCATTCCGTGCGCCCGTGCGTATTCTAATTTTTTTGCGGGCGAGCGGAACTCGCCCCTACATTATTTATTGTATTACGTTGATGAATTTCAGCCAGAAGCGTCTCAGCGGCTTTGATTCCGCGTAGAGCTTCTTTGCGAATCCCTCCGCGAACTTCATGTGCTCGTCAGCCTCTGCCTTGCTTGGCGTCTCCTCGGAGAATGCCGCACGCAGAGCCGCGTCCGTGCAGGCGGTGAAGCCTCCTGCATGATAGAGCTGTCCGCCGAGTGCCTTGTCGACCTTTGCCGCGAAGTCCATGCGCGATTCGCCCTCGCGTTTGATGTCCATGATGCCGAGGAGCTTCTCCGCGTAGCCGTAGATGTACCGCATACGCTTGGTCGGGTCGCCCTCGGAGAAGTGCTTCCGCCTCAGCCAAAGTATGAGCATACGCCGCAGCAGAGCCGCTCCGATGAATGCCGCCGCGAGCAGTACCGTGTATATCGTATACTTTACTGCGGGCGGTATCGTGATATGGAAGCCGCCGCCGCTGCCGTGACCTAAGCCGCCCGTTGATACGGCAGTAGTCGCACCTGTGGTGACTGCGGCTGTCGTGGTATTTGCGGCTGTGCTGTTAGCGGGGCTGTGAGTTTCAGTAGTATCGTCCGTGGTCGTCTCGGGGACGGCGGTCGTTGTGGTGGATTCTACAGGTTCAGTCGACGCAGATGTCGCAGTGGTGGTGGGGTTCGTATCTATCGACTGCTGACTGTAGCCCGCCGTGAACTCGAACGGTACCCAGCCGTAGCCGTTGAGGTAGACCTCTACCCATGCATGACTGCGGTTGTCCTTGACCTCTATCGTGTATGAGCCGCTCGCGTTGCGGTTGTCGCTGTTGAAGTCGTCTCCGACGATGACGTAGCCCGACGCATAGCGCGCAGGTATGCCAGCCATTCGCGCGAGTATGACTCCCGCAGAGGCATAGTGTACGCAGTAGCCCTTGTGGTTCTCGAGCAGGAAGTAGTTGACGAAGTCGCGGTTGTTGGGAGTACGTCCAGGGACGAGCGAATACTCGACCCTCGCGCTGACCTCCTCCCTGAGAGCCTCGAGCGTCCTTATCTTTTCGTTGGATGTTGCGTTCCTGCTTGTCTCTCGGAGGAAGGGAGCAAATTCCTTGCGTATTTCCTCCATTTCGGGCGTGTCGGGGAGCTGAAGATAGTTCTTGTAGACGAAGTCCTCGTACTTCTCCTCCATGAGCATGGTCATCATAGCCTCGCCATTGTCGTAGTAGTACGTGGGCTGGACGTCGATGAAGGAGTTCATGTTGAAGTATTCGTTGCCGTTGTTTGAGAGCAGGTCATATGCCTTGCAGTAGTTGTTTATCTTTGTCCGCCAGTCATCGTCCATGATGCGTTCGGGGAAGCAGACCATTCGCATGGGACGGTTGACCTCGGGTATGACGTCCTCGGGGATATACGGCGCGAATTTGTAGGAGAATTCGTTCTTCGAGCCCTTCTTCGAGGTCACGTCCTTGTCGTAGTTGTAGTTCGTTATGCCGAGCGAATCAGTGCCATAGGGAGCAAAGCTCCTGTTGCTGTTCAGCTTCGACTCTATCCATATCGTGTAGTCGTCCCTGTGCTGGAAGAGGAGGTGGTTGGCGGTATGCGGGAAGTCCTGCGGATGTATCGCATAGCGTCCGAAATCAGTGAACTGCGCGTCGCTGTACACCGAGTCAGGGAAAGCCGTCCACTTGTCGGAGTCGTACTCCGCGCCCGTGAATTCCTTGAGGTAGACAGCGCCGTCGAAATCCTGGTCGACGGTGACGATGAGGTCGGTCGAGTCCTTGTAGTGCAGTCTGTCGACGTTGCCGAGCTTGTGAGTGTCGGTCGTGAATGTGAAGCCGAAGGCGCTCGTGATGTTGGAGACGCTTCCCGCTATGTCGTCGATGGTGAAGGAATTGACCGCATCGCGTATATTGCTGCGTCGGCGGTTTATCTCCTCGCTGCGGCGGTAGCCGAGAACTCTCATCGTACAGGCAGTCAAGGCTGTCAGTGCGAGCACCTCCGCAATTATCATGACGCCGCATTTCTCCGTGACCTTCAGCCGCATCTGCCGCTTCGGGAAGAACAGGTTCTCCTTTCGGACGAAGCCTCCCGTTCCGCCTGAGTATTCGCCGATGTCGATGTTCGTCATCGCGAAGAGAGCGAACCAGTAGCCTATCAGCATCATGCCCCACAGCACCGATACCTTCATGCCGTTGTACAGTCCTATCTCGAGGACGGGGAAGGTCACGAGCAGGGGAGGTATCGAGTTCGGGCGGTATATTGTGAAGATGTATAACACCAGCGCGAGCGCCCATATGTAGAGTATGAAGAATGCCGTTACCGAGCCTACTTCAAGCTTCGGCTTCATGAATTTGTAGTAGGAGATGTCCGTGTGGTAGGCGGCGCTGTATATCCTGTTGTAGATGTACTTGAAGCCGAGAGCGAGCTTCTCGATATATCGGTAGCACGCGAATAACGCGATGAATACCGAGCCAGCGGCTATCCACACGCCCCGCTTTCCCATGAGGGCGAGCGTGATGTAGACTGCCGAGAACAGTATCGCCGCAAAGACCACTGCGGGCTTGTTGTAGTTGAACTCGAACATCGAGAAGAAGGACATTATCGTCGCCACGAAGCCGCAGACCGCTACGGTCACGCCCTCGATGACCCTGAAATTGGGTCGCTTCTTCTTCACGGACATTATGATGCTGTCGCTTATCGTAATGCCGTTGCTGTTCTTTATCTTTTTATGTTTCATATTGTTTCCTTTTAAAGTTCTATATCCTTTACAGACGAGCTTATCCTGCCGATGATGACGGGTATCGTGGTGAGGTTCGGATATCCCGCGGACACCTTCGCCGCCTCTTCGGGAGAGGCTACCACTACGAGTGCGTTGAGTATGTCGGCGTCGACGTTGTCGTCGATGTATTCGAGAATGTTCGTCTCGGGGACAGACGTGATAAACGTAAAGGACGACAGCGACAAGCCGCTGTGCTCCGTGAAATAGAGCTCGGGCGGCTCGCAGAAGAGGTTGTCCGTGACGGAGAGTATGAGCTCCTGTACAGCGCTCGCGAGGTCGTCGGAGTCGGTGATATTGCGTTCGACAAATCCGCCAGCCTTGCCGTTGTAGAAGACTATCGAGTGCAGACGCTCGTTTTCGAGCATGAACTGCGACAAGGATACGAGCGTTTCCACAAGCGTATCAAATACGGGCAGGGTGAAGCGGCGGTCGTTCTTCTCGTAGCATTTGAGGTTGACGAAGAGCGTACACGGTATGTCCACTGGGAGGCTGTAATCCTTGACGATAAACTCGTCCTTCTTCGAGCTCAGCTTCCAGTGGATGCGGTTGAGCTTGTCGCCGGGGTGGTAGCCGCGGAGGTCAAACACCTCGGACGGGTCGTCGCCGGGCTTGAACTCGGAGAAGACGTTGCTCTCCTCGTTGATGCGGTCGAGATAGCTGACCTCGCCGCCTATCTCGTGTCCCTCGGGCATAACGGCGACCTCAGCCGTTAGACTGCGCGCTATCTTGAACCTGAATATCCTCAGCGGGTCGTAGATGTAGATAAATGCACACTTGATGTTGATTATGCCGCAGAATCTCGAGCTCAGCTGGAAGGTCACGCTCTGCTCGTTGAGCGGCTGGACGGGCATATGCAGCTCGAACATATTTATCTCATTGTTGAATACGTTGTAGTACTCAATGTGGGCTATAGCCTTGCCGATAGGGAATATGCTCCTGTTGTTGATACGCAGGAACACGGGGAAGTCCTCGCGCTTCGAGGCTGTGCTGTCCTTGACGGACATCTCGGCTTTTACGAGGAGCTTCGTGATGAATCCCGTAATGAACATCAGCACGGGTATCGCACAGACCACTATCAGCAGTACGAGGGCAAAGTCCCACAGGTACATGACGTAGAACACCGCGCATATCACTATCAGCACGGCGAAAAACAGCTTCATCAGGAACATGGTTCAGACCTGCTTTTCGGATATGCCGGGAGCGGGCACCTTCTTGATGATGTCGGCGATGACGCTCGCGGCTGTCACCTCTGACAGCTTTGCCTTTGAATTGAGGATGATGCGGTGCTCGAATACGTCGCCGCAGATGTAGACGATGTCGTCGGGGATAACGTAGTCGCGTCCCATAGCGGCGGCTATGCCCTTGGATATCTGCATGAGCGCGAGCGTGCCGCGCGGGCTGACTCCGAGCTTTATCATCGGGTGATTTCTCGTAGCGGCGGAGAGCTGGACTATGTACTCGTATATCCTGTCGTCAACGTAGATATTGGCGATGTAGTCCTGAAGCTCCATTATCATGCGCGCGTTCGCGACCTCGTTCACGCCCTCGAGCGGGTTCGAGTTGAACTTTGACTTGAGGATAGCTACCTCGCCGCCGAAGTCGGGATAGCCCATGCTCAGCTTTATCATGAAGCGGTCGAGCTGGGAATCGGGGAGGTTGTGCGTACCCGCAGAGCCTATCGGATTCTGCGTTGCGATGACAGTGTACGGCTCGGGGAGCTTGTAGGTGTTGCCGTCAACAGTGATGCTCTTCTCCTCCATGAGCTCGAGAAGTGCGGACTGCGTCTTGCTCGAGGTACGGTTTATCTCGTCCGCGAGGAAGAGGTTGCAAAAGGCAACGCCGGGACGGAATTCAAAGGTGTTCTTGACCTTGTTGTACACGTTGAAGCCCGTTACATCGGACGGCAGTACGTCGGGAGTGAACTGCATACGGTTGTGCTCGAGAGACAGCGCCTTCGAGAAGGCGAGGGCGAGGGTCGTCTTGCCGACGCCGGGGATATCCTCGATGAGGATATGTCCCTTGCAGAGGATAGCGAGCAGGGTCTTGATGATGATAGCGTCCTTGCCGATGACCGCTTTCTTGACCTCGGCTACGACGTCGTTTATCTGTTTTGCATAATATGTGTTGTTCATATTTGTTTCTCCTGTAAATCAAAAAATACATATTCATTATATCATACATTTAAATAAAATGCAACCTCTGCAAGTTATTGCCTGCAAAAAAAGAAAAGGCAGCCTAAGCTGCCTTTTTGTCGGATCTTTCATTTGTTATCTTCCGCTTTTCTGCGTCCGTGGAATTCCTCCTTCATGACGTAGAGCTTCTCATCAGCCTCAGCGATGAGCTGTGCAGCCGTGACTGCTCCCGAGCGGCATACAGCGCAGCCCGTGCAGACAGTTATCCTCGGGAGAAGGTCGGAGCAGCTCTCGCGCAGGAGGTCTGCCTCCTTTTGCAGAGCTGTTTGCAGCTCCGTTTCGTCCTTGACTATCAGCACGAATTCGTCTCCGCCGTACCTCGCGCAGAAGCCGTGTACCCTGTCGGAGACGTTGTGAAGAGCGTCGGCTACGAGCTGTAGTGCGCGGTCGCCTGCGATGTGCCCGAATTTGTCGTTGACCTGCTTGAAGTCGTTGACGTCTATGATGTATATTCTGAACGGGTTTTCATCAGAGGCGTTGTGTATCATATCCTGCAGGAATATCTCCATGCGGCGGCGGTTGTTGAGCCCCGTCAGCGCGTCGGAGTATATCTCGCTGTTCTGTATCTCGAGGAAGGCGAGGAGTATGGGCAGGAATGTTCCCAGCGGGACTATCGGGGTCAGCGGGAGTATGCCCTCAAGTACCGCAGCAGCCGACGGTATGATGATGAAAAGGAGCGGTAAGCGGTACTCCTTCTTTATCCTGACCTGCTTGTTCGAGAAGCTCTGTGCAAACGAGTATATACCGCTTCCGAAAAGCTGTATGAAGATGAATATGAGGTGGATATTGTAGCCGCTCGCGAGCTGATAGATGTTGTTCTCGTCGATGTAGAAGTAGTAGCCCGTGAAGATTGATGTTACTGTCAGAAGGACGTCCAGAGCCGCGACCGAGTAATGCATACCAATCAGCAGCTTCATATCCTTTGATTTGTTCTGGTCGATACGGTATATGACGAATATGCACCAGCCGAGGGTAAGAAGAGTAACGGCGACGAGTCCCGATGCGCTCGCTATCTTGTTGGAGGTCTTGCTGAACTGGATAAGTCCGCCCTGACCAAGCGCCCATATGCTGTCGTTGATGAGGTAGATGATGAAGAACATCGCCATTGCACGGAAATGCCGCATTTGCAGGTCAGTGCCGACGTTCTTGTTTGCCTTGATGATGATACCGACCGAAAAGAAAATGCAGAAGACCTCGGTTATCATATAAGATATGTATACTGCCGAACTATACATCATATCACCTCCTTGAGCGCGCGGAGCCTATAACGTAAATCTATCGGATACTGTGCAATGCGGTCAGGCGTATCAAAGCTCCCGCCCGAGCTTGTATGCCTGCTCGGGGAAATCGGTCTTTCGGAGCATATCGAGAGTCCAGCAGTCAGCTCCTACGACCGTGCCTGCTATCTGCCAGCCGAGGAAGCGAGCCATGCTCCTGAACGAGTTGAGTGCTCCGCCTGCCGATTCGATTGTCTTATCCGCCATTGTGACCATGAGGACAGTCTTCTTGTTATTGTGAAGCTGTGCGTCATTAGCGTAGAAGCGGTCGATGACTGTTTTGAGCTGAGCGTTGATGTCGTAGTAGTATATCGGAGAGACGAGAGCGACCACGTCAGCTTCGAGCAGATGCGGGTTCAGCTCCTGCATATCGTCCTTGAATACGCAGACGGCATCTTCTCCGTGGCATTTCTCACAGGCGATGCAGGGGTGTACATCCATGTCAGCCGCATCAAAGCGGTATATCTCGTGTCCTGCGTCGGTCGCGCCCTTGATGAATTTTTCGGCAAGGAATGCGCTCGTGCCGTTAGTATGGGGGCTTCCTGTTATAACTACTACTTTCATTTGCTTGTCCTCCTCAGTGTTATTATATTTTGGTGATGAATTTGACCAATAGTATCGTCTGCTTTCATTATAGTATATTTTAAACAAAAAATCAAGACGATTCGTGAAATTTTGTGAAAAATGTTGTGAGCGACTGCTATCTTTTTTTATGATACGCTCTAATGAGTCGGAGATTTAGCAGAAATTATTATTATACGAATTGTAAAAAACAAAATTAATAATACTTTTGTCCACCAATTATGCAAAAATGGGGTTTAAAAAATCATTTTTTTGATGTATGATGTATACATGAGGATATTGTTTGGCAATATTTGTACGGACAATTTGGAAATTTGGAGGTAATCAGATGAAAATCAAAAGTAAGGTATCGCGCCTTCTGACAGGCGCAGTAAGCGGAGCTATGCTGCTTTCGCTTACACCGAATCTTGGCGGTGCAGCGCCGAAGCTCGACGCAAATGCGGCGGGCGCCTGCACGATCAACACAGGAAAGACATATCAGAGGATCCGCGGCTTCGGCGGAATGAACCACCCCGAGTGGCAGAGCTATAACGCTCAGAACGGAGCTCCCGGAGACATGACAGCGGCACAGGTACAGACTGCATTCGGCAACGGAGCCAACGAGCTCGGTCTGACGATACTCCGTATCTTCGTAAGTGACCAGCAGAACGCGTGGAACAACGCTATCCCTACGGCTCAGAGAGCTCAGCAGCTCGGAGCTACCGTATTCGCAACTCCGTGGAATCCTCCCGCTTCAATGAGAAGCAAAGGATCTGGCGGACCGAGAGGCGGACAGTATGTGCTCAATAACGGAGCGGAGGCTAACTACGCAAAGCACCTCAACGACTTCATCAAATTCTGCGACAGCAAGGGCGTAAAGCTCAACTCTATCTCAGTTCAGAACGAGCCCGACTGGTCGGGCGAGTGGACATACTGGGCTCCTTCGCGCTGTGCATCATTCCTCGCAAACTACGGTAAATCCGTAACATCGGGCACTGACACGAAGATGATGTCTCCCGAGAGCTTCAGCTACAGCAAGGACTACTACAACGCTATTCTGAACGACTCAAAGGCTATGGCGAACTGCGATATGTTCGGAACCCACTTCTACGGTACTCAGCGCAGTGCTATGGACTTCCCCGCACTCGAAAACTGCGGCAAGGAAATATGGATGACCGAGGTTTACGTTCCGAACAGTGACGCGAACTCGGCAGACCGCTGGCCCGAGGGCGTTGCAGTTGCGGAGAATATCCACAACGCAATGGTTGTCGGAAACATGAATGCTTACGTATGGTGGTATATCCGCCGTCAGTACAGCCCGATGTGGGACACGGGCAAGATATCCAAGAGAGGCTACGCAATGGCGCAGTTCTCCAAGTGGGTACGTCCCGGAGACGTCCGCATTGACGCAACAGAGCAGCCCAACAGCAATATCCTCGTATCTGCGTACAAGCACAGCGACACTCAGGCAACTATCGTTGCTATAAATAAGGGCAGCGGCGAAGTTTCGCAGCAGTTCACACTCAGCGGAAGAAGCATCACCAATGTTGACCGCTACAGAACATCAGGCAGCGAGAACATCGCTCAGACAAAGGGCATGGCATCGAGCGGCTCATCGTTCACCTGCCAGCTTCCCGCAAACAGCGTATCTACGTTCGTTGTAACGATGACGAGCGACGGCAAGGACCTTCCTGACGACCCCGACGCTCCTGTAGTACGCGAGCCCATAACTCCTGATTCTAACGGCTATTACTATCACGACACCTTCGAGACCGATAACGGCTCATGGGAGGGCAGAGGCGGCGCTACAGTCTCAACAGGCGGCACTGCATACGCAGGCAGCAAGGCTCTCACAGTTACCGACAGAGGCAGCGCATGGCACGGCGCAATGAAGACTCTGGATTCAGCTACATTCAAGGCAGGCGACGAGTACAGCTTCAGCGTTGCGGCTTCTGGCTCGGGCAATATGATGCTCTCACTCCAGTACACCGACGCTTCGGGCGAGACAAAGTACGACCACATCGCAAACGGACAGTCCGACGGCGGCTATGTACAGCTCGCAAACACGAATTATAAGCTCCCCGCAGGCTCGGGATATATCCTCTACGTTGAGACCGAGGACGGCACAAGCAACTTCTCTATCGACGAGGCTATCGTCGCTAAGGCTGGCACTCAGATTGACGGTCCGAAGCCTGTAACTACGACAACTGCACAGCCCGCTGAAACGACTACGACTCCTTCGTCGTCAAATAAGCTCCTTGGTGATGCAAACAAGGACGGCAAGGTCTCAGTAGCTGACGCGACCGCTATACTCCAGTATATCGGCAACAAGGACAAGTTCAATCTCGACGCTCAGGCTCTCGACAACGCTGACGTATACAACAGAGGCGACGGCGTTACTGCAAGAGATGCTCTGTCGATACAGAAGCTCGACGCAAGCATCATTGATAAGCTCCCCGAGAGTGTCATGGAAGGCTACGAGGAGACAACTACTACAACGACCACGACTACAACTACAACTACAACTACAACTCAGCCTGTTCAGCAGGTGGATTTCTCGCAGATGGCGCAGAAATTTGGTAACGTTACAATAGCTAAATCCTATAAGAACGAGAACGAGCACAATCCGCTCATTTCCCAGTATTTC
This sequence comes from Anaerotruncus sp. MC2020, assembly GCA_000701945.1. Taxonomy (GTDB): domain Bacteria; phylum Bacillota; class Clostridia; order Oscillospirales; family Ruminococcaceae; genus Ruminococcus; species Ruminococcus flavefaciens_B. Next base: position 670,328 of record KL370840.1, on the reverse strand, counting down.
GGCGCTGACCCAGGTGTTATGGAGTACGACGGCAGAGTCTACATCTACATGACAGACGACCACCTTCTCTACAACAACGGTCAGGTGACCAAGGAGACATACAGCACTATCAACTGCCTGCGCTGCATATCCTCAGACGACATGGTCAACTGGACTGACCACGGCCTCATCAATGTTGCAGGTCAGAACGGCATCGCTAAATGGGCGGGCAACTCATGGGCGCCTACAGCCTGCCACAAGAAGATAAACGGCAAGGAAAAGTTCTTCCTCTACTTCGCAAATAATGCAAACGGCATCGGCGTGCTGACTTCCGACAGCCCGATCGGTCCGTGGACGGACCCGAATGGCCGTGCAATGATAGACCGCAAGACCAACGGCGTCACAAATGTTCCGTGGGTATTCGATCCTGCGGTACTCGTTGACGATGACGGCAAGGGCTATCTCTACTTCGGCGGCGGTACAGACAATCTGCCGAAGGATCATCCGAAATCTTCCCGCTGCGTCGCTCTCAGCGATAACATGACCTCCATCGTCGGTACACCAGCTGTCATTGACGCACCTTATATGTTTGAGGACAGCGGTATCCACAAGTACAACGGCAAGTATTACTACAGCTACTGCACCAACTGGAGCACAGGCGGCAACCAGTACGGTCTTTCAACCGCTGCTATCGACTATATGGTCAGCGACAGCCCTCTCGGACCCTTCACCTACAAGGGCGAGGTGTTCAAGAACATCGGCAACTTCTTCGGCACTACAGGCAACAACCACCACACTATCATGAAGTTCAAGGACCAGTGGTACCTCTTCTACCATGCACAGTACCTCCAGGATACGATGAACCTCAAGGACATGGGCTACAGAAGCACTCACATCGACAAGATAACCATGAACGCTGACGGCACGATGCAGCAGGTCAAGGGCACCAAGGCTGGTGTTAACCAGATAAAGGCTCTCGACCCGACAGCTTCTGTTCGTGCGGCTACATTCTCGCATCAGGGCGGCATTGAGATAACAGGCAGCGGCAACTCGCTCGTCAAGGCTGAAAAAGGCGACTGGTTCAGAGTTTCTGGCGTTGACTGCGGCAATGCAACGAGCCTCACTATCAAGGCTTCATCGCAGAGCGGCTGCATCGTCAAGGTATGCACAGGCAGCGCTTCAGGCACAGCTGTAAGCTATGCAGAGATTCCCGCGGGCGGCTCCATGCAGGAGGTAACTGTTCCCGTTCAGAATCTCAGCGGCAAAAACGACCTCTATTTCGTATTCAACAACAACGTTTCCGTTGACAGCTGGAAGCTCGGCTGAGAAGGCGCCTGTTGACAGGCAAAACGGAGCATAAAAAGACAAGGCTGCGTGACCATTAGGTCGCGCAGCCTTTTTTTGCCGTATTATCAGAAGCGTCCAAATCCGCCGCCTGAGCTTGTGCCTGCGGTTATCTTAGTGCCGCCCGAGAGCGTGCCGCCTACTGTTACCGCGTATTTATCGCTCTGTGTGAGGAGCTGCTCACCGCCTGAGAGCGTACCGCCCGACTGAGCTGTGCAGCCTGTGCAGTTCATACCTGCCGAGCCGTTAGCCGAGAGGAAGGATACGATGACCTTACCCGAATCGTCAACGAAGCTATATCTTGTTGCGAGATTCGTATTGCCTGCGGTCATAGTGATTACGCTCGCGCCGTTGTAATTGATAGAGTAGCCGCCGCCGTCGCCGCAGTCAAGAGGCTCCTGACCGTTTGCGCAGATGTAGCCGCCGTTGAGGTTGATGTTGCCGTTGGAGTCGAATGCGTCGTGGTCGCCGTTTGCCGAGTTCACGCATACGAAGCCGCCGTTTATGTTCATTTCGATTTTGGTCGAGCTTGACGCAGTTGCGCCCTGTCCCCACGGATTGCCGGGGAAGCCGGACTGATTGCCTGAACCGTCACTGCCGCCGCCAGCATTGTAGCCGTCGTCGCCCGAGATGATGTAGACAGTGCCGCTGTTCTGATTGATGACAGTGCCCTCTACGCCCTCGTAGCACTTTGAGATGAATATCTGCACGTCGTCGAATGTATTCGCCGCAGTTTTGCCGATATTCACAGTGTGGTCGGAGTGGAAGCCGTCATCAGCGGTAGCTATGCTGTATACGCCGCCGTATATCTTCATATCTCCGCCGCAGTGGATGCTGTCGTCGGAGGAATCAATGGTGATATTGCCGCCGTTTATCGTGATATCGCCCTTGCTCTGCCATGTGGTGCCAGCCTCGTCGTAGAGACCTACAGCCTTGATGCCCTTTGCGGAAACGTCGGTCTTGTTGGCATTGCCGTCCATACCCATTCCGCCGCCTCCGGGTCTGCCCCAGCCGCCGGGACCTCCCTGACCGCCTTGACTTCCTGTGGTCGAGCCGCTGCCGGTGTAGCCGCTGCCCTGATAGGTGTAGATATTGAGGTCGCCGCCGTTCATGATGAACTCCTGTTCAGCCTGAATGCCATCGAGGTAGGAGTTGATGTCAATAGTGCCGCCGTTTATTGTTACAACGCCGTATGACTTGTCAGCCGATGCCTCAGTCGAGGTAGACTTGATGCCGTCGCCTTCCTTGGTCTTGACAGTGAGCTTGAGGCTGCTGTAGTCGACAGCAGAGCCGTCGGACTTGGAAGCGTCGCCTATGGTCACGCTGTCCTTGCCGCGAATGCCGTCGTCCTGTGCGTTGACATTGATAGTGCCATTGTATATCTTGATATCGTTCTTGCAGACGATAGCGTCGTCCTGATTGCCGTTGACGGTAAGTGTGCCTGTGCCCTTGAACTTGATGTCATCGCGGGCGAAGATAGCGCCCTCGACGGTCTCGGACTCACCGTCGCTGTCGGTGTAGGTCTGTGAGTGGGTCGTGCCGTCGGAGATAGTGTTGATCGTGCCTGCCTTTGCGACTATCTGCACCTCATCGCCTATCGAATTGACGAATATCGGCGCAGTATTGTTGTTGGTGAGGCTCATGCCCTTGAGGTCGAGCTCGACTACAGAGTCGGGATATGCTGTCTTGTCGACGTCGACAACTATCTGCGTATCTGTTCCGTCGCCTGTTACTGCAAACTTGCCCGCCTTCTTTATCGTGAGCACGCCGCCGCTGACTGAGGCTGTATCCTCGGGAGCGTTTGTCTCAATCTTATTGCCGCTGAGGGTAATTGTCAGACCGTCAGTCGAGGGCGTAGTTGAAGTTGCAGATGTAGTTGTGGGAGCGGAAGAAGTAGAAGCTTCAGTCGATGTAACTGTTGTTGAAGTCGAGGAAGCAGTAGTCTCGGTCGAGGTCGCTGTTGTAGAGGCAGAAGAAGTGGTCGCTTCTGTCGATGTCGATGAAGCAGTTGTCTCAATCGAGGTCGCAGTTGTCGAGGTCGTTGTAGTGTGAGGGGGAGCTATTGCAGTTGCGGTCGTTGTTACAGAGGATTCAGCCGCGGTAGTCGAAGCCGCTGACTCCATGACTGATTCGGGCAGCTCTGTGAGCACTTCCGCGTCAAGAAGCATTATTGAGAGTGCGTCGCGGGCTGTGACTCCGTCGCCGCGGTTGTACACGTCAGCGTTGTCGAGCGACTGCTCGGATAGGCTGAACTTGTCCTTGTTCGCGACATACTGGAGGACTGCTACTGCGTCCGCGACAGTGACCTTGCCATCGTTGTTTACGTCGCCGAGCACAGTGCTTTCCGCTGCTGTGTCATCTGCCCATGTAACTGCTGTTACCGAGGGGAGGGCTGCTGCAATAATTGCCGCAGATGAGAGGACGGCAATCAGCTTTTTGGCATTCGATTTTTTCATTCTGATCAAACTCCTTAATTTAGTTTTTACGGTTTTTGTTTCACCGCATTCTTTTCCCTATGGTTATGATTATATGACCCTTTCCTTAAAAAAATCTTAAAATCTTATTATGAAATGCCAAAAGTTTCGAGTTCTGCGTATAAGATATTACTATAGTATCCTCATTCCTGACACAGTTCCATTGCAGAACTGTCACATTATGCATACAAAAAACAGGCGGCGGAGATTTTCCGTTGCCTGCTTTATTTAATGTATCAGTGCATTATGCCTTCTTGAGCAGCATGGACTCTCTCAGTGTGACAAGATAGCCCTCGTTGATGAGCAGCCTTTTCAGTGCAGCGTTGACGTCAGAGCCGTCATCCATTCCCGTTGCACCAACGACCTTGATGTCGCTGATGTAGGTCTCCATTGGCGGAAGGCATGCCGCATTAGAGACCGTCTGAGCGGGCACAAGCGCGGTGAGCATGGCTGCCGAACAAGCCGCACTTATGAGCTTTTTGAGTTTCATACCTGTTTCCTCCTGTGATACCTGTAATTATGTCTGTCGGTTCGACGCTTCCACCCTCATGCTTTACCCTCTTAAGCGTCGAAAAACAACAATTATTATCATATCACAGAGAAATTTTACAGTCAATCCAATAATTGCTGTTTTGCGCATAAAGATAATTAACAAACCGTTTTTTCAGCAGATAACAGAAAAGGTGCCTCCCGTCGGGAGACACCTTTGCGGACGTGATATATCGGACTTACTTGTTCAGCTCGTTCTTGACGCTGTAGTATTCCTCCATTATCTCCTTTTCGGGAGCCTTTGTCACGAGCGATACAATGATTATCGCTGCCAGTGCGCAGAGGAATGCGGGGAGGAGCTCATATATCGAGAAGATATCCTTGGCGCGCTGCGGGAAGTCGATGCCAGCCCAGTCTGACAGCTCGACCGCGTACTTCCAGAGGAATACCGTTACTGCGCCTACTACGAGACCTGCGCCTGCTCCCCACTTGTTCGAGCGCTTCCAGAAGAGCGCCGTCAGCATTACTGGACCGAACGTCGCTCCGAAGCCTGCCCACGCGAAGGATACGACTCTGAATACGGAGCTGTCCTTGTCCCATGCGAGGACGATACCGAGCGCCGCGATAACGAGGAGGACTGCTCTCGCGACAAGCATAGATACCTTGTCGCTCATTTTCACATTGAACACGCCCTTGAGGATATTCTCGGACATGGACGACGAAGCCGCAAGGAGCTGTGAGTCGGAGGTGGACATCGTACAGGCGAGTATGCCCGCGAATACGAGTCCTGCGATGACAGCGAGACCAACGTGATGCTCGCTCATGTACTGAGCCATTTTGATAACGACCTTCTCGGAGTCACTGCTCGTGAGAACCTCGAGCTTGCCACTCTTGGTAAGGGCATTGCCGATGAATCCGATGAAGATAGCGACTGCCATGGATATGACGACCCATACGGAGGCGATACGCCTCGAGGTCTTTATCTTGTTCTTGTCCTCGATAGCCATGAAGCGCAGGAGGATATGAGGCATACCGAAGTAGCCGAGTCCCCATGCGAGGATAGAGGCTATGGTCAGCATACTGTATTTATCAGCGCCGAGAGTCTCCGTATTATGTATGTGACTGAGCGAGAAGTAGCCCTCGAGGGACTGCGCGTTATCCACAACGTTGCCGAGACCGCCCGCCGCATTAACGCCGAAGATGACAATGCTTATGAGGGCGACCGTCATGATGATGCTCTGTATGAGGTCAGTCGTACTTGCGGCGAGGAATCCGCCTGTGCAGGTGTACGAGATGATGATTACCGCACTGATTATCATAGCGGCGTGGTAGTCCCAGTTGAACAGCGAGCTGAACAGCTTTCCGCACGCCGAGAAGCCCGAAGCGGTATACGGCACGAAGAAAATGAGGATTATCAGCGCCGATACGCCCATGAGCACTCTGCTCTTGTCCTTGTAGCGCGCCGAGAAGAAATCGGGGATAGTGATAGCACCGCAGCGCTGGCTGTAGACTCTGAGCCGCTTGGCTACAAAGAGCCAGTTGAGGTAGGTTCCGATAGCGAGACCTATCGCTGTCCAGCCTGCCTCTGCTCCGCCGGTGAGGTATGCAACTCCGGGAAGGCCCATGAGGAGCCAGCTGCTCATGTCGGAAGCCTCCGCGCTCATGGCGGTCACCAGCGGACCGAGCTTGCGTCCGCCGAGGTAGAAGTCTCCGACGTTGTCATTTTTCTTTGAGAAGACGAAGCCTACGGTGACCATGACGATGAGGTAGGCGATTATCGTCCCGATGATGATAAAGTCTGTCGTGTTCATGTCTTACTCCTTTATGTTTGATTTTTACGGAAAAAGTCACGTTAGATAGTCCCTGACATTAAGGCTTTCCTCGGTGCGCTGTTCCTCGTCTATTATTCCGGGGACTAACTCTGTAGTGTACGCCGCTCCTGATACGGGGTCGATGTAATAGCGTATCTGTGCGCCTGTATAAGACCTGAACAGAACAACTATTTCATTGGCATCATTTGTTGTAACGTCCCAGTATACGTTATATTCAGCCGACTCCGCCTTGCTTTTCAGGTCGGGATTCTGAGTGAAGCAATAATTCTTTACTGCATTCAGAGCCTGCTCTTCCGTAAGAGCTTCTGCCTTGGCTTCGCTCTGCTCAGCTGACGCTTCTTCGGTCGTATCGGGCTGAGCTGCCTCAGCTTGTTCAGTTGTTACAGCCGCAGTCTGAGCTGCGTCTGTTGACTCGCTCGTCTGTACAGTCTCAGCCGCGGAGCCCGACGTGGACTGCGGGACTTCTGCATTCTCGGTTTCGGTGCCGCAGGATATCAGACCTGCGCACATAAAGCATAAAGCAAGTAGTGCAAATTTCTTTTTCATGACTGCTGTTCCCCCTTTTCAGCAGAAAGACTAAGCTTCCGTCAAATAAAAATTATATCACAGCAGGACGAAAATGTCAATCGCAGGAACGCTCTCGAAAACGACAGGGAGCCGCGCTTCAAGAAGGTGTTCGACGATATCAGTCGCCTCCCTTCGTTTTTTGTCATACTCCACAGCCTGACCGCATAGAATTTACAAAAAACTCAGGAGGCTGACAATGAACAACAAGAACAAGATAAAGCTCATAGCTTCGGGGATAACGCTGTGCTGCTGCGCGGCGGCGGTCGGAGCGATATCGGTAGTTAGCAGCAGGAACGAGGAGGCAGCTCCCGCGGCGCTCGTGCAGGACAGCGAGCTGCCCGTCATCGTCCTCGACGCTGGACATGGCGGCTTTGACGGCGGCTGCGTCTCAGCGGAGGGAGTGCCCGAGAAGGGGATAAACCTCAGCATATTGCAGCGCCTGCGTGATATGCTGCTGATAGCGGGCTACGAGGTAGACGTGACGCGCGACGAGGACGTCTCGATACACGACAGCGGCATAGAGGGGCTTGCGAATCAGAAGAGCTCGGACATGGACAACCGCCTCGCACTGTTCAACAAGTACGACAACGCGATATGCGTGTCCATACATCAGAACCAGTTCACCGACCCGAAATACAGCGGCGCGCAGATGTTCTACTCGAGCACCGACAGCCGCAGCGAACAGCTCGCGCGCAGCCTGCAATCAAGCTTTGCGGAGCTGCTGCAGCCCGACAACAAGCGCGAGATAAAGCTCTGCGGGAAGGAGCTGTTCCTGTGCTACTACAGCGAGAACCCGACCGTCATGGCAGAGTGCGGCTTCCTCTCGAATCCCGAGGAGGCAGCGCTGCTGAATACGGAGGAATATCAGGAGAAGGTGGCATTGACCCTGTTCAACGGGATAACGCGCTACGTCAGCGGGAAATAGCCTGATAATATACACCTGTACAAATTTATATGGCGAAGCTATTGATTTTTCTGTGCAAATGTGATACAATAGATATGTTATTATCCCCATTACAGGAGGTATGCATATGCTGAATGCAGCAACCAGACAATTTGAGTTCACATCTGAATTTGACGGCTTGACCGTTTCCGCATTCATAGCAAGACCCGAAGGAAATATCAATGGCATAGTCCAGATAGTGCACGGCATGAACGAGCACAAGGAACGCTATTTTGAATTTATGGATTACCTCGCTGCCGAGGGCTTCATCACCGTCATCTGCGACAACCGCGGTCACGGGCGCAGCATCGCCGCTCCCGAAGACCTCGGCTTCATGTACAGGAACGGCGGAGAGGGCCTCATCAGCGACATCTATCAGCTGAAGAAGTCGGTTCGCTCTGCTTATCCCGACTATCCCTATTTCATGGTGGGCGACGACATCGGCGCGCTCGCGGTAAGGTGTATGCTCAGGGAGCACGACGACGACCTCAACGGCATAGTGCTGCTGAGCAGCCCGAGCTACAGCCGATTCACGCGCTATCTCCGCAACATCTCCGCGGAGGTCTCGCAGAAGCACGGCTCCCGCTACATAAGCGACCTCGTGTACGACGTGCGCGAGGAGACCTTCAACAAGCAGTTCAGCTCGGTGAAGTTCGCATGGCTCAACAGCCGCAAGGAGGCTGTCGATGAGTTCGCGGCAGACCCGCTCTGCAACTTCAGATACACGCTCAATGGCTACCAGTGCATACTCCACATCATGCGCGAGGCATACGACAAGAGAGGCTGGAACGTGACAGCTCCGAAGCTGCCGATACGCTGCCTATCGGGACGCGACGACCCGAGTATGCTGTCGGAGCGCAAGTTCATGAAGTCGGTAGACCTGCTCGACAGGGTGGGCTACGAGAGCGTATCGTTCAGGCTGTTTGACGGTATGCGCCACGAACTCCTGCACGAGAAGAACTGCATCAACGTCTACAAGGACATCGCAAAGACGCTGTATTCGTGGCTCGACAGGATAGGCGACTTCAAGGGGGACGTGGAAATGCCCGCCGCTCCCGCAGAGGAGGCAGTCGAGCTGCTCGGCGTGCCCGAGAGCTTCACTCCCGTCGAGGAGGAAAAACCGCAGGAAAAGGCTCCCGAGCCTGTACATACATCGGCGGCTGACGTGTTCGAGATACTTGAATCCGTAAGGGCAGCCGAGGAAGCAAACGCAGCAAAGGACGCAGAATAGGAAGGAACGTAAAAATGGACATTAACAAGACACTCGCAAAGGAATTTTCACTGAGACAGGAGCAGGTCGACAACACCGTCGCACTCATCGACGATGACAAGACCATACCCTTCATCGCACGTTACCGCAAGGAGCTCACGGGCTCCCTTGACGACCAGATACTGCGTGAGCTCTACGACAGGCTCATGTACCTGCGCAACCTCGAAAAGCGCAAGGAGGAGGTCGCAAACTCCATCACGGAGCAGGAAAAGATGACTCCCGAGATAGAGGCTGCTATCAGTGCGGCTATGACTCTCGTCGAGGTCGAGGACATCTACCGCCCGTTCAAGCCCAAGAGACGCACCCGTGCGAGCATTGCCCGCGAGAAGGGACTCGAGCCGCTTGCAGAGCTTATACTCGCGCAGGACAACTCCACCGACCCGCAGAAGGAAGCCGAGAGCTTCATCAGCGATGAGAAGGAGGTCGCGGACGCTCAGGCGGCTATACAGGGCGCTATGGACATCATCGCGGAGGATATCTCCGACGACGCCGATATCAGAAAGAAGCTCCGTGCCCTTGCAGGCGAAAAGGGCGAAATGGTCTCCAAGGCAGCAGACCCTGAGGAGGAGACCGTATATATGAACTACTACGACTACAGCGAGCCCGTTCCGAAGGTGGCAAATCACCGTGTCCTCGCGCTTGACAGAGGCGAGAAGGAGGGCAAGCTCAAGGTCAGCGTTACGCTCGACGAGTCGCTTGCTACGGACGTAATCTTCGGCAAGTACATCAAGGCTAACAACGCTTGCGGCGAGATAGTCCGCGAGGCGGCAGCTGACAGCTACAAGCGCCTCATTTTCCCGTCGATAGAGCGCGAGATACGCTCCGACATGACGGCTACAGCCGCCGAGGAATCCATAAAGGTATTCGCCTCCAACCTCAGACAGATGCTCATGCAGCCGCCTATGAAGGAGAGCGTTATCCTCGGACTCGACCCAGGATACGCGCACGGCTGCAAGACAGCAGTAATCGACGCAACGGGCAAGGTGCTCGACCACGCTATCATCTACCCCGTCAGGGAGTCGGCTTCTCAGGCGAGAGTTGACGAGGCAAAGAAGATAGTCAAGCGCTTCATCGACAAGTACCACGTAAACGTCATTTCTATCGGCAACGGCACGGCTTCCCGCGAGACGGAGAGCTTCGTCGCTGATATCCTCAAGGAGACCCCGGGCGTGAGCTACATGGTAGTCAGCGAGGCGGGAGCCTCCGTATACTCGGCTTCAAAGGTAGCGGCGGAGGAATTCCCCGAGTTTGACGTCTCCATAAGAGGCGCAATCTCGATAGCACGCCGTCTTCAGGACCCGCTCGCGGAGCTCGTAAAGATTGACCCGAAGGCTATCGGCGTAGGTCAGTACCAGCACGATATGCCGCAGGCACGCATGAGCGAGGCGCTTTCGGGCGTTGTCGAGGACTGCGTAAATTCCGTCGGAGTCGACCTCAATACTGCTTCACATTCGCTCCTCTCGTACATATCGGGTATCAACGCCTCAGTCGCAAAGAACATCGTGACCTACCGCGAGGAGAACGGCAGATTCACCGACCGCAAGGAGCTCCTGAAAGTCCCGAAGCTCGGCAAGAAGGCATTCGAGCAGTGCGCGGGCTTCCTGAGAGTGCGCGACGGCAAGAATCCGCTCGACAACACATCAGTCCACCCCGAGAGCTACGCGGCAGCATCGTCGCTGCTCAGTGAGTGCGGCTTCACCCTTGCTGACGTCTCAAACGGCGGTGCTGCGGGCATTTCCGAGAAGGCTGAGAGCGAGGGCATAGACAAGATAAGCGAGAAGCTCGGCATCGGCGTACCCACGCTGACCGACATCATCTCCGAGCTCAAAAAGCCCGGACGCGACCTGCGTGACGAGCTTCCGCCTCCGCTCCTGAGAAGCGGCGACGTTATGGACATCAAGGACTTAAAGCCCGGCATGGAGCTTGTGGGAACAGTCCGCAACATCATCGACTTCGGCGCATTCGTCGACATCGGCGTACACGAGGACGGACTTGTCCACATCTCGCAGATGTGCAGCAAGTACATCAAGCACCCGCTCGAGGCTGTAAAGGTCGGCGAGGTAGTGAAGGTGCGCGTGCTCGACGTTGACCTCAAGCGCAACCGAATCTCCCTGACGATGCGTCTCGGAGACGAAGCCGAGAAGAAGCAGCAGGGCGACAGAAAGCCGCGCCCGAAGCGTGAAAAGCGCGAGAACAAGGGCTTTGACGCGAACAGGATACACAACAGCGCATTCCGTATAAAGCAGAAGTAATGTACTTCGTCTATATCCTCCGCTGCACCGACGATTCGCTGTATACGGGCATCACGACAGACCCCGTGCGGCGTTTCCGTGAGCACGCGGGCGAGGCTCCGAACGGGGCAAAGTTCACGCACTCGCACCCGCCGATGTCCGTCGAGGCTCTGTGGAGCTGCGGTGACAGGAGCACGGCTTCAAAGCTCGAATACGCGATAAAGAAGCTGCCGCGTGCGAAGAAGCTCCGCCTCATAGCGGACGAGACAGCGTTCGCGGAGCTCATCGGAGACGAGGCTGCGGAGCTGTACGCGCGTGCGGAGCTCCCCGACCTCACACAAGGAGCGTGAGCCTATGCAAAGCCAGTATTTCGACAAGCTGAGGGAGCTTCTTTCCCTCGAATACAACTGTTCGCCCGAGGACTTCCTCCGCAGCGAGAACGTGCTGACGGTCTCGGCTCTGCATGAGGGGCGGCGGCAGTACATTCCCGACAGGTATTTCTTCCACATGGTGACACTCGGCGGGAATACCGTTGTCACGGCGAATGAGTGTATGCAGGACTTCCTTGCGGACTACGTAAAAAAGGTGAAAGGACACTGGCTGTTCGCTATGACCGAGCTCGTGCCGATAGAGCGGGAGCTGAATAAGCACGGCTTCACACTCACGCAGGCACACCATATGTTCCTCCCCGACAGGCACACCGAGCCGACCGCCTCCTATCCCGTGAGGTGGTTCCGTGACGGGGAGATACACCAGTTCTACGGGGACGAGCGCTTCCCGAACGCGATATGCCCGCATTTTCTGCCCGAGCGTCCCGACAGGATAGTCGTCTGCGCTTATGACGGCGACAGGATAATGGGTATGGCGGGCTGCTCAGAGGATGCCCCGCACTGGCAGCAGATAGGCATCGACGTTATCCCAGAATACCGCTCAAAGGGCATAGGCACGTACCTCGTCACTCTGCTGAAAAATAAGATAGCAGAGCAGGGAGATATCCCATTCTACGGCACGGCAGCCGCTAATCTCCGCTCACAGAACATCGCCCTTAATTGCGGCTTTAACCCCGCATGGGTCGAGATAGGCGCTCAGCCTGTACAATAGAATATGGTCTCATCGGGCAGCTCTCAGGCTGCCCGTTTTTTCCCTGTATGTATGCTTAATTCACTATTAATCAGTGCGGCAGAAGATTTTTTTGAAGATTTTCACCAAAAAGCTATTGCATTTTTTTTTGAATAGTGGTATAATAATTAATGGTTGATTTATATTATTAGCGAAAGGAGCACTCCACTTGACAGCAAAGGAAGAGTTTATTTCCATTTATACCGAGAACATCAAGCGAAAGGGCGCGGATAAGCTCCTTGAATTCTTGCAGAAGAGCGACTTCTTCACCGCTCCGAGCAGTACGCGTTTTCACGGCTCGCATGAGGGCGGGCTCGTAGAGCACAGCGTCAACGTCTATCACTGTCTGAAGGACTACCTCTCACGTCCGAGGACGAAGGAGATGTACCGCATGGACTTCTCCGAGGAGACCATAGCTATAGTGGCTCTGCTTCACGACGTCTGCAAGGTCAACTTCTACACGACGGAAATGCGCAACAGGAAAAACGAAGAGACGGGTCAGTGGGAGAAGGTGCCTTTCTACACGATAAACGACACACTTCCCTACGGACACGGCGAGAAGTCGGTATATATCATATCGGGCTACCTCTACGGCGAGGGACGTCTCACGCGCGATGAGGCGTGCGCGATACGCTGGCACATGGGATTTTCATACGGCAGTATCGAAGAAAGAGGCACCATAGGCAAGGCGCTGGAGATGTATCCGCTTGCTTTTGCGCTTCACGTTGCCGATATGGAGGCTTCGTACTTCCTTGAGGGCAGCGATAAATAAGATGAGAAACATAAAGAAAAACTTTAATTCAAAGGAGTAGTATATATGAACTGGTACGATAACGCCATAATCTATCACATCTATCCGCTCGGCTTCTGCGGAGCGCCTAAATTCAACGACTTCAGCGACGAGGTCTCCTTCCGTCTTGACAAGGTGCTCGACTGGATACCGCACTTCAAGGAGATGAACGTAGACGCTATCTACTTCGGACCTGTTTTCGAGTCCGTGGAGCACGGCTACGACATCGTTGACTACAAGAAGATAGACCGCCGTCTCGGCGATAACAACTCCTTCCGCTTTATCTGCGACCGCCTCCACGAGAACGGCATCAGAGTCATCCTCGACGGCGTGTTCAACCACGTCGGAAGAAAGTTCCCGCAGTTCGTGGATATTCAGGAAAAGGGGCAGGGGAGCGGTTACTGTGACTGGTTCGCCAACCTCAACTTCGGCGGACAGAGCCCCTGCGGCGACCCCTTCTGGTACGAGGGCTGGAACGGTCACTATAACCTCGTAAAGCTCAATCTCCGCAACGTGGGCGTGTGCGACCACCTTATCGACGCGATAAACTACTGGATAGAATCCTTCGGCATCGACGGCATACGCTTCGACGCCGCAGACTGCATAGACTTCGACTTCTTCAAGAGGATAAGGAGCTTCTGCAAGGGCAAGAAGCGCGATTTCTGGCTCATGGGCGAGATAATCCACGGCGATTACAACCGCTGGGCTAACCCCGAGATGCTCGACAGCGTTACGAACTACGAGTGCTACAAGGGACTGTACTCCTCGCACAACGACAAGAACTACTTCGAGATAGACTACTCTATCAATCGCCAGTCTGGCGCAAATGGCGGTATATACAGGAATATCAACCTCTACAACTTCGTCGACAACCACGATGTAAACCGCCTCGCGAGCACAGTCAACAATCCCGCTTATCTGCCGCTCATCTATACTCTCGAGTACGCGATGCCGGGTATCCCGTCTATCTACTACGGAAGTGAGTACGGCGTGCAGGGACGCAAGGAGAACAACTCCGACGACAACCTCCGCCCGTGCCTCCACCTCGCAGACATGGAGCGCGAGAACGTTGAGCTCTACAAGCACATCGTCAAGCTCGGACGCATCTACAAGGCATATCCCGCACTGAGAACAGGCGGCTACGAGCGTATACAGATAACGAACCAGCAGCTTCTCTTCAAGAAGGTGCAGGGCGACCAGACCGTATACGTTGCGCTCAACCTCGCGGATTATCCCTACGACTTCAACTTCGGCACACATCTGCCCGCGCTCGTTGACGTGCTGAGCGCGAACCAGATAGAGGTAAATGACGGCAACGCGCACATCACCCTCCAGCCGTTCACATCTATGATAATCGTGTCCGACGATATCGTCAACACCGAGCCCGAGGCGGCTCCCGCTCACGAGGAGGCTCCCCACGACGAGACAGAGGTCGAGATAGGCGCGCACTACCGCCACTACAAGGGCAACGAGTACGAGGTCATCGCGGTAGCCCGCCACAGCGAGAACAACGAGGAGCTCGTAGTCTACAAGTCGGTCAAGGACGGCAGTGTATGGGCACGTCCGAAGGCTATCTTCTGCGGCAAGGCAGGCGACGGCACGATCCACCGCTTCACAAAGCTGTAATAAAAGCAAAAGGCTGTACATCGCGTACAGCCTTTTTTATTTGATTCCCGACAAATCAAAATCGGGGACATACTGCGCATCTGCGGACGACTTCTCCTGCGTGAAGCCGTTCAGTCCGAGCTCCGCCGCGCGCCGTACAACGCTGTTGTACTCCATTTTCGTGACCCGCCGCTTCAGCTCGGGGAAGCTGTCGGGGATAAAGTCAAACGGCGTGTACTGGTTCATTATGCTGACGAGCACCTGCTCGGAGGTCGAGTGCTCGGCTATCCACTCCATGATTTTTATGCTGTCGTGGCGGCAGTTGGGGAGCACGAGATGACGTATTATCGTGCCTTTCAGCAGTCCGCCCGCCTCGTTGTAGTTGAGGTCACCCGCCTGACGTATCATCTCCGTAACCGCCGCAGAGGCGTGCTCGAAGTAGTCGGGCGCGTTGGAGTAGCGCGCGGAGAGCTCGGGCGAGAAGTATTTGATATCGGGGAGGTACACGTCCACGAGCCCGTCAAGGCGGCGTATCGTCTCCGCGAGCTCGTAGCCGCCCGTGTTGTACACGACAGGCACGGTCAGACGAGGCTTGACCTTTTCGAGAGCGGCGATGATATCGGGGAGGAAGTGCGTGGGCGTGACGAGCTCAATGTTGTCGGCACCCTGTTCCTGCAAGCGGAGGAAGATGTCCGCGAGTCCGTCGGCGGAGGTCTGCGCGCCGTAGAGCTCGCGGCTGATGATGTTGTTCTGGCAGTATACGCAGTGGAGACTGCACCCCGAGAAAAAGACAGTTCCAGCGCCGTTTCTGTAGGCGATGCAGGGTTCCTCCCACTTGTGGAGGCACGCCTTAGCCGCGGTTGGGACTGCTCCCATGCCGCAGTAGCCGACGCCGTTTTGACGGTCGGCGCCGCACCTGCGGGGACAGAGGGTGCAGTGCTCATAATCACTTTGCAATAAACACATTGAAATCCTCCGTTCCGCCCGTTGAGGTGTAAGCGTAGTAGCCGAGTATCTTCGACGCGTCCTTGGAGTCGGTCAAGCCGTCTGTATTGACGTCCGCGGCAGTCCTCTGCGCGGCGGTGAAAGTCGGAGCACCACCCGCCGAGAGCCGCGAATATTCGGCGAGAATGAATGAGGCGTCCTTCGCGTCGATTGAGCCGTCGGCGTTGGGGTCACCGAGCGTAGGCACGCGTCCGAGCGAGACAAAAGCGCGGCTGAACTTCTTGGAGTAAGCCTCGGCAGTCGAGCCGTCATAGCCGCGGATAGTACCCGTGAAGCTCTCATTGTCGTTGGCGAAGGTTGTCTTGCGGTCGTATATCTTGCAGTCGGGATTGAGGACAGTGACCTCCGCGAGCTTATCGCACATCACGAACGCCTGCATACCGACCTCCGTGACGGAGGCGGGGATAGTCACGGAGGTGAGCCCCGTGCAGTAATTGAAGGCGTTATCGCGGATAATTGTCACGCTCTCGGGGATAGTGAGCGAAGTGATACCCGTGCAGTAATAGAACGCATTTCCCGCGATATCGGTAACTCCGTCGGGGATAACGGCGTCGCCCGTACACAAGCTGCCGTTGATGAGGATGCCGTTGACGATGACGAAGGGCTGCTCTTTGCTGCGGTTGTTTTCGAGCCATTTAGTGCCTGCGAATGCGATGTCGCCGATGTAGCTGACTGAGCGCGGGATATCGATATCCGCAAGCTTCTTGCACGACGCGAAGGCGCTCGAGCCGATGCTTGTGACTCCGTTCGGGATAGTGACCTTTGTCAGCGAGCTGCACCCCGAGAACGAGTATGTGCCGATGCTTTTCAGCGTGCTCGGGAGCGAGACAGCTGTCAGGTTCTTGCAGCTGTCGAACGCCTGTCCGCCAATCGAGGTCACACCTTCACCAACGGCGACTGACGTGATATCGTCCTTTAAGTCCGCCCACGGCACGGAATACTGACTGTTTCGGCTGTACATTTCGCCTGTTCCGCTGACGGTGAGAGTGCCGCTGCTGAACGTCCACGTCAGCGACTTGCCGCACGTTCCCGAGGCAGTCTCAGCGGCGGAGGCTGTCATATATGAGGCGGGAGCGAACGCTCCGCAAACATTGCTGCCCGCGGCGAGCATACACAGCGCCGCAGCAATTACAAAGGCTTTATTCATAGGTATCAGCTCCTTTTGGGATATGCCTTATTTTAGCACAATATCGGCATTTAGTCAAGCAAAACGGCAGACGAAAAGCCTGCCGTTCGATTTACAGTATTGATTTTATGTACTCCGCGAGCTCCTCGCCCGCGCGGTGCTGAGTATCCTCGGAGGGGTGCCAGTTAGAGCCGAAGCCGAGCAGACCGTTCTGCATCGTGTACCTGAACACGCTGACATTGCTGTCCCCGAGCCGCTTGACCGCATTCTCGATGTATGGGAGGGGCTCCGTCAGCATGATGCCGAGCGAGCAGATTATGTGCGCGTTCGGATTGCAGCGTCTCACGACCTTGAGAAAGGCGAGGTAGCTGTCCTCGAATTCCCTGTACGATTCATTGTGGAATGCGCAGAAGCTGTTGTCGTTCGTGCCGAGGTTGAGCACGATTATATCGGGCACGAATGCGCTGAAATCCCACGGGATATCCTGCAATTTCGTGCCGTTCACGGAGCTGTACGAGAAGCCGCAGCTCTCATAGTACGGCGGCAGGAGCTCGCGGGTATTGCGCACGCCGTCGCCCGAGTAGCCGCTGATAATTCCGTAGCCGCTGTAGCTGAACAGGCTGTAGTCCGCGCCGAGGAGGTCAGCGGCGATGTAGGCGTAGGACTTCATCGCATTTTCTGCTTCGCAGGAGAACTCGGACTGCAAATTGCTGTCGTCGACGCCGTAGCCGCAGGTTATGGAATCGCCGATGAACTCTATCTTCAGCGGCTTTTCGGCAGTCGGAGCTATGACCGCTCCGTCGTCGGACTCGGCGGGGTACACCTCCGCGTGTGAGAATGCGCACTCCGACAGCTTGACAATGCGAATCGTCTTAGTCACGGGAGTTTCGGAGCTGACGATATCGAAGCGCTCGGAGCGCTGCTCAATGAGCTTTTTCACGATTATGCGTCCGTCGCAGAGAATGGCTATACGCGGCATATTGCAGCGCCTGCCGTCGTTGAAGCAGTCGTTGTCAACTCCGACCGTGAGCGCGAGCTTGCAGCCAGTGAAGGTGAACTCGCAGCCCGTACCCGAGAGCGTCAGCCGCAGGATATCGTCCCTGACGAGCGCGCGTCCGAGGAGCTTAACATTGGTTTTATCAAGGGGGATAGCTTTCATGATGTTCCTCCTATAAAGGTATCTCCGCACATTGCGCGCGGAGATTTTGTAGGGGCGGATATCATCCGTCCGCTTATGTTTTAACTTCTGAGCTCAGCACCAATATTTGTAAGAGCCTTGAGCGCCTTTTTCATAGCGCTGTCAGCCTGTTCATCGGTGAGCGTGCCCTCGTGCGAGCGCATGGAGATAGAGTACGCGATACTCTTCTTGCCGTTTTTCTTCATATCGTCGCTGCGGTAAACGTCGAAGAGAGTTACCTTTTCGAGAATCTTTCCAACAGCGCCCTTGATAGCCTTTTCGAGCTCCGCAACGGGCATATCCTCGTCGACGAGGAGGCTGAGGTCGCGGGTCGTAGCGGGGAACTTCGGGAGCGGCTGATAGGTTATCTTCTCAGCGGCAGCGTCCATGAGCTCGGGGATATTGAGCTTTGCCACGTAGGTCTTAACGCCTATCTCGTAGGTGTCCTGCACCTCGGGGTGTACCTCGCCCATGATGCCGAGAGCAACGCCGTCACGCATGATAACAGCGCTTCTGCCTGGGTGGAGAGCGTACTTCTCGTCGAATACATCGCTGTCGTTTGCGCGGATATACTCAACGTCGGAGATATTCATCTCGCCGAGGAGCTGCTCTACCATGCCCTTGAGCCTGTAGAAGTCAGCGTCGCCGCCGTACATACCGATAGTGAGGCGCTGGGGCTCATCGGGGAGGGAATACTCGTACTTGTGCTTCTTCTGACCGCTCGAAGCGAGTGTATCGCCGTTGATGTAGGGCTTCTCCACGGTCGCGGGGAGGTACTCCTTGGATATCTCAAAGAGGCAAGCCTTCTCGTTGCGGTTGTTGTAGTTGAAGGAGAGGACGTCGAGCATCGAGGGGATAGTGGACGTTCTCATAACGCTGGTGTCCTCGCCGAGAGGATTAACTATGCGGACTACCTTGCGGAGCTTGCTGTCAGCGGGGAGCTTTATCTTATCGAAGTATTTGGGAGAAACGAACGAATATGTCGCTATCTCATAGCCTCCGAGGGAAACAGCCGCATTTCTGAGTGCGCGGGTGAACTTCTGCTCGGGAGTGAACTCCGCTCTTGCAACGCCGCGGAAGTCTGTGGAGGGGATATTGTTGTAGCCGTAGATACGCGCTACCTCCTCGGCGATATCAGCCTTGCAGCCGATGTCTATGCGGAACGACGGAGCGAGGACTCTGCCGCCCTCGAAGGTGAAGCCGAGGCGACCGAGGTACTCCTTCATCTGCGCCTCAGTGAGGTCAGTGCCGAGGAACTCGTTAGTCCACTGCGGGTCGAACTCAACGGAAGCGGGAGTCTTGTCGGTGTAGTCGCGGTCGATGACTGTATTGAGCACCTCGCCCGCGCCGAGCTCCTCAACGAGCTCGAAAGCGCGCTTCAGGCAGGTCATGGAGATGAGCCTGTCAACGCCCTTCTCATAGCGAGCGGACGCGTCGGACTTGAGGCGGAGCTTCTTTGATGTCTGACGTACCTGAGTAGGCTCGAAGTAAGCAGACTCGAAAACAACGGTAGTGGTATCGTCCATGATACCGCTGTACTCGCCGCCCATGATACCTGCAACAGCAACGGGCTTCTTCTCGTCAGCGATAACGAGCATATCGCTTGTGAGCTCGCGCTCAACGCCGTCGAGGGTCATGATCTTCTCGCCGTTTACAGCGTTGCGGACATTTATGTGCGCCCCCTCAACGTAGCGGAGGTCGAACGCGTGCATGGGCTGACCGTACTCGAGCATAACGTAGTTGGTGATGTCAACGAAATTGTTTATCGGGCGGACACCGCTCGCGCGGAGACGCTCCCTCATCCAGCGCGGCGAGGGACCAATCTTTACGTTCTTGACGATACCCGCGCAGTAGCGCTGGCACTTCTCGGTGTTGTGGATATCGACCTTGAGCATGGAGTTGATATCGCCGTCAACGCCCTTGAACTGCGGCTCCTTGACGTTGAGCGGCAGGTCATAGGTAGCGGCGGTCTCGCGTGCGAGACCTATCACGCTGAGGCAGTCGGGGCGGTTGGAGGTTATCTCGAACTCGACAGATGTGTCGTCCAGACCGATAGCGGAGTGGATGTCCTGACCGAGCTTGCAGTCCTCCTCAATGACGAAAACTCCCTCGGGGTCAGCGTAGGGGAAGTCGTGAGCGGTGAGACCGAGAGTATCGAGACCGCAGAACATTCCGAAGCTCTCAACGCCTCTCATCTTGCACTTCTTTATCTTGCCCTCGGGGAGCACAGCTCCGTCGAGCGCAACGGGCACGAGGTCGCCCTCCTTGACATTCTTTGCGTTGGTGACTATCTGAATGGGAGCCTCAGCGCCGATGTCGACCTGACAAACGAAGAGCGCGTCAGCGTTCTCGTGAGGTCCCTTTGAGAGTATCTTTCCTACTACGACGTTGGAGATGTTCTTGCCCTCCTCCTCGTAGCATTCCACCTTGGAGCCGCTCATAGTGAGGGCGTGGCAGAAGTCTTTTATCGGCATATCGGCTTTAACGTAGTCGCCGAGCCATTTCATAGATAAATTCATATCTTATTTCCTTTCGATTTATTCGGTAAAAACTGTATTGTTGTATGATCCTGCATTGATCCGACAGTTCATGTGTGAAAGCAGCCCATGCATCCTGTGAGAAGTCAGCCCTGACTGCGAACAGAAATGCGAAAGCCTGCCGAGTCTCACTGCTCAGAATTGCTCGAGGAATCTCACGTCGTTCTCATAGAGGAGACGGAGGTCGTTGATGTCATAGCGGCCCATTACCATCCTTTCAAGGCCGAGACCGAAAGCGAAGCCCGAATAAACCTCGGGGTCGATGCCGCAGTTCTCGAGCACCTTCGGGTGTACCATGCCTGCGCCGAGGAGCTCGATATAGCCCTCGTCCTTGCACATGGAGCAGCCCTTGCCGCCGCAGTTGAAGCAGCTGATATCAACCTCGCAGCTCGGCTCGGTGAAGGGAAAGTGATGCGGACGGAAACGGAGCTTGCAGTCGTTGCCGTAGAGCTTCTTCATGAGCATTTCTAGCGTGCCCTTGAGGTCGCTCATCTTGATGCCCTTGTCAACTACGAGACCCTCAATCTGGTGGAAGAGGGGAGAGTGCGTAGCGTCAACGGCGTCCGAGCGGAAAACGCGTCCGGGGGAGATTATGCGTATCGGAGGCTTCTGCGTCTCCATAACGTGAACCTGTACGGAGGAGGTCTGCGTGCGGAGCAGAACAGTCTCGTTTGTATTTTCGATGTAGAAGGTGTCCTGCGTATCGCGAGCGGGGTGGTCGGGCGGGAGATTGAGTGCCTCGAAAACGTGGTAGTCGTCGTCAATCTCGGGACCGTCTGCGATATTGAAGCCCATGCCGATGAATATCTCGCGTATCTCATTCTCGACCTTGGTCAGCGGGTGGAGCTTACCGAAGGGCGCGTGCGTACCGGGGAGAGTGATGTCGATAGTCTCCTCCTTGAGCTTAGCGGACTGCGCATTCGATTTGAGCGCTGCGAGCTTTGAGCCGAGCGCCTCCTCAATGTCAGCTCTGACCTTGTTTGCGAGCTGACCGATAACAGGTCTCTCTTCGGGAGTGAGCTTGCCCATCTGCTTGAGTATGGCAGTGAGCTCGCCCTTCTTGCCGAGGAATTTTATCCTCAGGTCGTCCAGCGCTTTTATCTCGGTGCAAGAGTCAAGCTCCTGCTTGGCGAGCGCTTCGATTTTTTCCAGCTGTTCTTTCATTTTTTCACCTCAAAAAGTATTTTTTGTGTCGTGACAACAAAAAAGTCCTGCCCTAAAGGACAAGACTTAAACCTTGCTTTTATACCACCTTTGGTCAGGAGAGCCGACACTCTCTTGTCTTTAACGCAGACATACGTCACAGCCTACACGGGTCGAGCCTTCCGAACAAACACGCCGCCTTCAAAACCGAACGCGCCGCATCTGTGGAACTGTCACAGCACCCTTTCAGACCAGCCCCTCGTGAGTGAACTTCGGAATGCTTTCGGACGGAGCGCTCGCACCTTTCCGCTCCTCTCTGACGACTTAATCGCAGACCTACTCTCTCAGTCAACGGGTTATGTATACATTATAGCGCGTGGAAACGAAAAAATCAAGCCTTTTTTGAAATTTTTTTCTGATTTGTTACTTCGTCCGAATATACAAAGCTCGGACAGGAAATATGTGCATCTGTACAAAGTTTGCGTGAGCGTGCAGCAAAACCGCCGAGAAATGACACTAATGTAGTATAATGAAAAAGCGGAGGTGCGAAACCATGAAGAGATGTTTTGCAGCATTTTTAGGACTTATCATGCTCACAGGCTGTCAGGGTCGTATCAGACACGCAGATACTGAGCCCACAGCTAAGGGTATACACGCCGACAGGGACAACGTCCCCGCAGTGCGGTATATCGAGGGCACGATAGCTGACGCGGGCAGCGGCTCGATAACGCGTATCAGCTTCATCGACAGTGACGGCAACAGATTCATGTCAGAGGACGATGAGCTGTTGAGGCTCAGCTTCAATGCAATTACGGAGAGGTACGCCAAAGGCGAGCTCAGCGGCTATACTGCGATGGATTCGCACATTGACAAGGACGAGCTCGACAAGACGTACAACCTCATCTGCAACGCTGCCGAGTTCGCGGACTACAGGCTCGAGGAGCCCGAAATGCTCCCCGATGTGGAAGCCTCAGTGAGATGGGTGGCTGCGATGTACTACACCACCGACGGCACGCTCAGCAGCCTTCAAATATACAAAAACGAGTGCCTGACGCCTATCCATACCAACTGCGGAGACGCAAACGAGGCGTATGAGTGGTACAAAAAAGCGATAACGAAAAACTGAAAATACTGAAAAAATCACTCCTGTGACTTGAAATCTCCGCGCGATTGTGCTATTATAGTGTTAGTTTGAATCGAATGGAGATATTGTATGGACAATTTTGCGGAACATCTCGTTAAAAAGGAACTCACAGGCGGCGAAAAAGCCAAGCGCACTATAATCATCGTCGGAGGGATAGTCCTCACGGTGATGCTCGCAGGCTTTGCTGTGCTCATGCTCGGACAGGGACTCATGCCCTTCATGGGACTTGTTCTCGCGGCGGTAACGGGCTACGGCACGTACTTCATCGTCACGAATATGTACGTGGAGTACGAGTACACGTTCACCAACGGCGAGCTTGACATCGACAAGATAGTCGCAAAGAAGAAGCGCAGGGAGATGCTGTCCGTCAGCGTTGGAAAATTCAAGGAATTCGGCAGATACGACGACGCGCCCGAGGAGACAGACGACATGACCGTGGTATTCGCCACGAGCAACATCGCCTCCGAGGAGTGGTACGCCGACTTCGACCACGAGCAGTACGGAAGCACACGCCTTGTATTCTGTCCGAACGAGAACATGATAGAGAATATGCGGAAAAATCTTCCCCGAGCCCTCCGCGCGAAGCTGGAGGAGACGGAGAATAAGGAGTGATAGAAAATGCTTGCACTGACGCCAAGGCAGGTACAGCTCATCGAGGAAAAGTCGGAAAAGCTCGGAGTTACGCGCCGTGAGCTGATGCTCAATGCGGGAGCGAAGCTCGCGGAGCTGATAATTGGGTGCAGTGCCCGCGAGAACGGCGCTCCGCCCGAGGAGACGCACGTCGTATTCCTCGCGGGTAGCGGCAACAACGGCGGAGACTGTTACGTAGCGGCTGAGAAGCTGATATACAAGGGCTACAACGTCACAGTCGTCAACCTCGTGAAAGCGCCGAAGACCGAGCTCGCGCAGGAGATGTTCGCGCGACTGCCCGAGAAGGTGAAGAAGGTCACGGGCTACAGGAGCGACAACATCGAAGCCGCGATAGAGGCGGCGGAGCTCGACTACATGACGATACAGGACAAGGACGTATCGAAGCTGAAAAACAAGAAGGAGCTCACGCCTGTCGAGCGCCTGCTGATACGCGAGAAGCAGCGCATGACGGACGTCCGCGAGGCGATAGTCTCGGCGGATATCCTCGTCGACGGCGTATTCGGCACAGGCTACCGCGGCGAGCTCGAGAACGACATAAAGGCGATATTTGCCATAGGCACGGGCGCATACAAGATAGCGCTCGATATCCCGAGCGGCGGCGACGCAGTCAAGGGCACTGTCTCGCAGGGCGTATTCAAGGCTGACGAGACGCTGTGTCTCGGCTTTGTGAAGTTCGGCATATCGCAGTACCCTCTGCGCAAATACTGCGGCAAGATAACGATAGCGGACATCGGCATACCTCATCAGGCGTGCGACGTCAGCGGCGAGGGACGGGGCTATATCCGCCTTGACAGGAACAGCCTTGCGGGCTTCCCGCCGAAGCGTGAGAAGGACTCGCACAAGGGCAGCTACGGCAGCGTGCTTGTCATTGCAGGCAGCTCTGCTATGAGAGGCGCGGCGGCATTTGCGGTGCAGGGAGCTCTTCGCACGGGCGCGGGACTTGTACGCCTGATGTCGGTGGAGAAGTGCATCGACACTGTATCGGTGCTTGCTCCCGAGGCGACCTACATCGAGGCTGAGAGCGACGACTACGGCTATATGCTCTACGACAGCAGCAGGGACGCTCTGCTCGAGGCGATGAAGAAGGCGAAAGCGATAGTGATAGGCTGCGGCATGGGCGTGACGAACGACACCAAGGAGATACTGCGGTTTGTTGTGCAGAACGCCGAAATCCCCGTGATAATCGATGCAGACGGAATAAACTGCATAGCCGAGGACATAGAAATACTAATGAACAGGAAGTCCGAGGTCATCATCACTCCCCACGCGGGAGAAATGGCGCGGCTCCTGCAATGCGACACGCAGATGATAAACGACAACCGCGTGACCGTGGCTGAGAAGTACGCGGAGAAGTACGGCATAACCGTCGTGCTGAAGGGCGCGGGAACTCTCATTGCCGACGCTAACCACACCGCCGCCAACCACACTGGCAATCCCGGCATGAGCCGCGGCGGCAGCGGAGACATACTCGCGGGCATGATAGGCTCGATAGCGGCGCAGGGCTACAGCCCGTTCGACGCGGCGTGTGCGGGAGTGTATATGCACGGTCTCGCGGGCGACGCCGCCGCTGATAAGTTCGGGCAGGAGGCAATGCTCCCGCGCGACATCGTCGCTTCAATCTCGGACGCATTCAGGATACTGAAAGAGAAGCAGAGTCAGAAGAAATGAAATAAAACGGACGTATAAAGCTGCATAATTTTCCGATAGGAGAGATAGTTATGAAGAGACTTTTTACGTCCGTACTGCTATTTGCGGGGATATTCTGCCTGACCTCGTGCTCGTCGCCCATGGGAGGCGGCACAGTCCGCGAGAACAAGCTCAACTGCGCGTTCACCTCGCCCGTGACGATGTCACTCGACAAGCTCAACGCCGAGGGGACAGTCACACGCCTCGGAGACGGCGAATGGACGGCGGAATTCGACTCCCCGAACACGCTCAGCGGAGTTAAGCTCACATTCAGCAGCGGGAGCGTCACCGCTGACTACAAGGGGCTGACCTTTTCCGTGCCGAAGTCGGCACTGCCCGTGAAGGCGATGCTCGGCAACCTCATCGAAGCCGTCGACACCAATGCCCGCGAGAGCGAGCTCAGCGGCAGGGAGAACGAGGGACGCTTCGAGATAAGCGGCAGCCTCGACGGCGGGGACTACACGCTCATACTCGACAACAGCGGCAATATTGCGGCGTTCGATATGCCGAACAACCTCCTGCACATCAGCTTCACGGACGTGCAGGTGCGCGGAGGAGTGCTGCCCTCCGCTGAGGAGACGACGACAGCCGTCACGACGGAATTTGCCGAGCTTACGACGACGGCGTGTGGCTGATATCAAGAAATTACCAAAAATGCTTGAATAGTGATAGAATATTTCACCGCGGCGTTGTATGATATTGCTAAGATAGGTCTGCATATGCGGACGAACGGAGGATGTACAATGAAAAAGAGACTTATGTGTACGGCTTTTGCCGCAGCGATGCTGCTTACAGCGTGCAGTGAAGCCGCAGGCGACAGCTCAGATAATAAAGCAACAATTCAGCCCACGACAGAGGCTGCTGTGGAGGAGCAGGTCGACGTCCCCGAGCTCGAGGGCTATAACCTTCTCTGGCACGACGAATTCAGCGGCAGCGAGCTCGACGACAGCATATGGAACATGGAGGCTCGCAAGCCGGGCTGGACTAACCACGAGCTTCAGGAATACACAAAGAGTACCGACAACATCTTCACGCGCGACGGCAATCTCGTGCTGAAGGCGCTAAAGACGGATAAGGACGGCAAGCCCTACTACACATCGGGCAAGGTCAACTCCCACAACAAGATGGATTTCAAATACGGCAAGGTCGTAGCGCGCGCAAAAGTCCCCGAGGGACAGGGCTTGTGGCCTGCTATATGGATGATGCCTCAGGACGAGAGCTTCTACGGTCAGTGGCCGAAGTGCGGCGAGATTGACATCATGGAGGTGCTCGGAAGCGACACCAAGACCGCTTACGGCACAATACACTACGGTGCGCCACACGCCGAGCAGCAGGGCACGGTAGTGCTCGACAACGGCTCGTTCTCGTCTGATTTCCACGAGTATTCGGTAGAGTGGGAGCCCGGCGAGATACGCTGGTACATCGACGACCAGCTCTACCTCACAGTAAACGACTGGTTCACAGCGGAGAAGGACGAGGACGACAAGCCCTATCCTGCGCCGTTCAATCGTGATTTCTACGTACAGATGAATCTTGCGGTCGGCGGAGACTGGCCGAAGGACCCAGACGAGACGACCGACTTTGACAAGGCTGAGTTCCTCATCGACTACGTCCGCGTATATCAGAAGCCCGAGTACGACCTCAACGTAAAGAAGCCCGAGAAGGTGTTCCGTGAGGCGACCGAGGACGGCAACTTCATCTACAACGGCGACTTCTCCGAGGCGGAGGACCTCACGGACGACATTGACTGGAAGTTCCTGCTCTTCCTGGAAGGCGACGGTGCTGCCGAGATAAAGGACAACACCATGATAATCACCACGAAGAATCAGGGTACTGTAGACTACTCCGTACAGCTCGTACAGCCCCAGCAGCCCATGAGAAAGGGCAAGAAGTACCGCGTAACGTTTGACGCGTGGGCTGACGAGGAGCGCGATATGATAGTGTGCGTTTCCGCACCGAATGCGGGCTGGGTACGCTACCTGCCTGACACACTCCTCACGCTTTCGACAGAGCAGACGACCTACACCTACGAGTTCGAGATGAAAAAGAAGGACGATGAGAACGGACGCCTTGAGTTCAACATGGGCAACAAGGGCTCGACCGCGACGATTTACATCAAGAATGTCCGCCTTGAAGAGATTGAATAAGAAAACATCCTCTAAATAATGATAGAATTTTCCCTGAGCCGAAAGCTGCCGCAATTGTGGCAGCTTTCGGTTTTTGTATATACTGTAGAAAAGATTAGTAATAATCTGCATTTTATCCACTAAATCTGCAAAAATGTGGATTGAAATTGTCAGACAGATGTGTTAATATAATATTAATATATGAGTATCGTGACAGGCTGTACGTACAAAACAGCCGAAACCTAAGGGAAATAAGATGCGAAGGAGAATTGGAATGAAGAAAATAATCAAAGCGGCAGCTCTTGCGCTCGTATCAGCTGCCACACTGTGCGTTGCAGCACCTGCTGTGACGAACGCGGAAAACCCGATAGTACAGACATCATTCACGCCCGACCCCGCTCCTGTCGTTTTCGGCGACGAGCTATATGTGTATACAGGCTGTGACCGTGACGGTCAGAACGGCTTTTATACAATGACTGGCTGGCAGTGCTTTTCAACCAAGGATATGAAGAACTGGACCGACCACGGCAAGTTCCTCAATGACAACGATTTCAAATGGTGCAGCGCCAACAACGCATGGGCTTCTCAGTGCATTGAGCGCAACGGCAAGTACTATTTCTATTTCACCACGACAACCAACGGCAGAGCGATCGGCGTAGGTGTTGCCGACAAACCGGAGGGTCCGTATAAGGACGTTCTCGGCAAGCCTCTCTGCGGTCCTAACTGGGACTACATCGACCCGACTGTCATGATCGATGACGACGGTCAGGCATGGCTTATGTTCGGCAATCCCAAATGCTACTATGTAAAGCTCAAGGAGGATATGATCACTCTCGACGGTCAGATAAAGAGCTTCGATATGACCAAGGATGCGTTCGGAGTTGGTAAGCAAGACCCCCAAAGAACAGGTACTGCTTACGGCGAAGGTCCGTGGATATGCAAGCACGATAACCTGTATTACCTCGTATATGCAGGCTTTTACCAGAATCAGGGCGGTGAGAGCATCTGCTATGCATACGGTCCGAGTGTTACGGGTCCGTGGAAATTCGGCGGACAGATAACTCCCGAGAGCAACTGCTTCACCACACACGGCGGAATTATCGACTACAAGGGTCATTCATATCTGTTCTATCACAAAAACGGCTTGAAGGGCGGCGGTACGTTCAACAGAAGCGCTGCCGTGGATGAGTTCACATTCAACAGCGACGGCACTATCCCGATGGTAAAGCCTACCAACGAGGGTCCCGCCCAGCTCGAGCCGCTCAACCCGTTCGAGAGAGTCGAGGCTGAGACGATCTGCTGGAGCGAGGGCGTAAAGAGCGAAAAATGCTCCGAAGGCGGAATCAACATCGGAAGCATCAAGAACGGCAGCTATATCAAGGTCGCAGGTGTTGACTTCGGTCAGGGCGCGGAAAAATTCACAGCGTGTGCTGCTGCTAACGGAAGCGGCGGTACGATAGAGCTCCACCTCGATAAGAAGGACGGTCAGAAAATAGGCGAATGTGCTGTAACAGGCACAGGTGGCTGGCAGAACTGGCAGGAGTTCTCATGCGACGTGAGCGCTGAGGGCGAGCACGACCTCTACTTCGTATTCAAGGGCGGCAATGACTACCTCATGAACTTCGACTGGTGGCAGTTCGAGGGAGCCGGCTCAGCTTCACAGTCCGACCCGACTTACATATTCAAGAGCACATTCGAGAATGGTCTCGACGGCTGGTCTGACAGAGGCGGCGCTTCTGTAGCAGCAAACAAGAGCGAGGCGTTCGACGGCGAGGGTTCGGTTTACGTATCCGACCGCTCCGCTTCATGGAAGGGCGTAGGCAAGAGCCTCAACTACAAGTTCAAGGCAGGCGAGAGCTACAGCTTCTCGGCTAATGTAAAGTATACAGAGGGCGCTCCCACGGTCAAGTTCCACTTCACGCTCCAGTACACAGACGCCGACGGCGAAGCGCAGTATGTGAAGATAGACACTCAGGACGTCAAGAAGGGCGAGTGGACACAGCTTGCGAACACGAGCTTCAAGATACCCGAGGGCGCAAAGAGCCCGCTCATCTACGTCGAGACTGAGGGCGACTCCGACGACGAGACACCCGCTACCAACTTCTACGTTGACAACATCTTCGCGGCAGTTGACGGCACTGAGATTGAGGGCGCAGGCAAGCCTGTAACAGTTGACGAGCCTGTCACGCTCGGCGACCTCAACTTCGACGAGAGAGTCGACAGCTTTGACGTTATCATCGCTCGTCAGACACTTATCCGCAGCCTTAACGACGGCGGACAGCCTATCGACACGAAGGTGCTGAAGGCGGCAGACGTAGACGGCAGCGGCGATTTCAAGGTAAACGACCTTGTACAGCTTCTGAACTACACTATCGGCAAGAGCAAGAGCTTCGGCGTCAACGAGGCTGATGCGCCTGTTCCTACGGGAGCTGCTACAGCCTCGATTCAGAGCCCCGCATTCATCGGCGCGAACACAATACGCAAAGTGGGCTTAATAAAGTAAGCATAATAAAAACAGCTCCGAGAGGAGCTGTTTTTTTGCTTATTTCACGATTATCGTTGCAGTGATTTTTTTGAGCGCCTCGGGCACATACGGCTTCGAAGCCGTATTTATCACAGGCTCGCCGTTCTTGTCGAAGCTGACAGTGCGAATGCGCGTGTGACGGCACGGGTCATAGAGCGGGTCGCTCGCGTAAGTACCGCAGCCCTTGGATGCGTGCGAGGCGGGACGCGCATGGTACACGAACAGCGTGTCGCCGTTTGTATCCTTGACGAAGCAGTTGTGTCCTGGACCCGATTCGCCGACGAGGTCAGCAGTCGAGAGCACGGGCTTGTCGAGCTTTTTCCAGTTTTTGATGTTCATGAGGTCGGAGCCGATATCCGCCTCCATGCGTCCGACGCAGTATTCTGCTCCCGTCCCCGATGCGGAGAAGTACACATACACCTTATTCTCGGTCTTGAGCACTGCGGGCCCCTCGTTCACGCGGTGGTTGACGAGTTCCCAGTCGTACTCGGGCTTGGTGAGGAGTATCGGCGCAGAGGTGAGCTTCCACGGCTCAGACGGGTCAATTTCAGCCATAAACAGGGAGGAATCGCCCTTTATCTCCGCCCATATGACGTAGTGCTTACCGCCGCACTCGAAGTAGGTCATATCGAGCGAGAAGCTGGTGAAGGAGCTGTCATCGCCTGCGGACGCCTGCATCTGACCGCATTCCGTCCACGGGTCGAGGTAGGGATTGTCGCCCTCGCACCTGAGAACATACGGACGTATCGCCCATATATCCGCGCTCGCTCCTGCGGCGAAGAAGATGTACCATTTCCCGCCTATCTTGTGCATCTCGGGAGCCCATATATGCTTTGCCATGATGCCGCTTGAATGAGCCTTCCAGATGGTCTTTTCCTCAGCGCGCGCAAGTCCCTCAATGGACTGACTGCACCGCAGTACGATGCGGTCGTAGCCCTTGTCGACACTGCCGTATGCGGGATACGAAGCCGTAAAATAGTAGTAGCCGTTCTCGCCTTCGACTATGTACGGGTCGGCGCGCTCCTCGATGAAGGGATTCGCGTAGCCCTCCTGCATGGAGGTGAGCGTGCCCGTTACTGTATGTACGCCTCTCTCGCCCGTGTTGACCAAGGCAAACGGGTCACTTGCGTCCCATTTCACGTTTATTTCGGCAGTCGAGCCGTTATTCAGCCGAGCCGTTACAGGTCCCGCCGTGAAGGTCTTGACGCCGTAGGGACAGTAGTACACGGGCGGCTCTATATCGGTGACGAGCTGAGGCAGTCCCGCTGACGGGAACGCGTTCACGAGGGCGGTGTACTGGTCAGCATTTATCGGTATGACGTAGCCGTGTCGCGGCGTGAAATCGAAGCTGTACTGACTGCGGTCGACGGTCTTGAAGTTCTCGAGGTCGGTAGTCGACTGCATGACGTAGTAGCCGTTGCCGTAGGCGTCGGACATCATCAGCCACTCGTCGGAACCGAGCTTTTTGTAGATGTTCGGACCCTCAACACCGATGTTGCCCTCGGACACCTGCTTTATCTCCTTGTACGGACCCGACGCATTCTCGGACTTTGCGAGGTAGATGCGCTTGTTCGTCTCGTTCTTGTAGTACATATAGTAGGTGCCGTTCTCGAAAATGATATCGGAGTCGATTGCGTCGTTGCCGTTCGCGGGAGCAAACAGCAGAGCGGGCGCAGTATCGAGCTTTTTGAGGTCCTTGCTGTACGCGTAGTACATTATGGTGCGCTCGTCGATTCCCGGAACTCTCGCCGCGAAGTATATCATATATGAATCCTTTGCAGGGTCATATATCGCCTGCGGAGCCCACGCACGGTCAGCTCCCTTCATATTCGGGTACTGGTTCGCGATGGGGATTATCGCCTCATCGAACCAGTGAACGAGGTCGGTGGACTTCGCGGAGATGAGGTCGCGGTTGCTGTTCCAGCCGAGCGACGACTTCATATCGGTCGCGAGCATATGGTACAGCCCGTCCTCGCCCTTGAATATGTACGGGTCGCGTATGCACTTAGTACCCGAGCTCGAGCCCCATACAGGCTTGCCGCCGTTGAGCGCCTTGAAGTTGTAGCCGTCGACGCTGACCGCATAGGACAGCCGCTCCTGCTCGGGAGCGTTGCCGAGGAAGTATGCGAAGAGGTAGGCGACGTCGGGCTTGGAGTATTCGACCTCGCACAACGGCTTTATATCGGTCTTTTTGCCGAGGATACAGTCCGTGAGGATGTCGAAGTCCTTCTCATTGACGATGTGGTCGCCGTTCATGTCAGCAACCTCGGACATGAACCTGTCCGTACCGTTGAGCACAGCCTTTTCCATGAGTATGCGGTCGAAGGTGTCGACCCTTCCGTCGGAGCTGAGGTCGCCGCGGATAAAGGTGTACTTGTCGTTGACAGGACGTATGTAGAATTTCTGTCCTTCGCCGCCCCAGTAGTCCCACTGGTCGATGTCGGCGCCGTTGTCGTAGCTGATGTCGTATACGTCGAGCGCCGCATTGCCCGAGCACTCCGCTGTGATGTAGTAGGCGTCGTCGGTGCGGTGGAGAATGAACCGCTGGGCAGGGGAGTCCGTGAACTCGTCGAGGTAAATGGTATTGCCGTTGGTGCTGTCGCCGCCCTTGACGGTCAGCGCGCGGGAATTATCCGCCGCGGAGAGGATATTGCACTTCCCGCCGCCCGCGGAGACTATCCGCCACTCCTGCGAGCTGTCGCCTGTTTTTTCCCACTGGTGGACGTTGCCGTCGCTCGCGGCGGTGACGTATTTGCCGCTCAGGCGGACCATTATCGTGTAATCTGCGCCGCTGACTACGTCGCCGAAGCCGTCAGCGTACTGCGCGGACAGGACTTCGGAACTGTCTGTGCTCCGAGCCGAAGCGGGCAGAGGAGCTGAAGCTGCGGCGATTCCCACGCACACAGTGAGTGCTGCGAGTCTTGATTTCCTGCTCATGTATCAAACCTCCGTTCTTTTAGCAAAAATCGCAACTGATATGGTAATTTCATTATATCACGACTGAACTCCCCGTGTCAATGATAATATGTGCGGAGTTTCGAAATGGTCAAAATGTCCAAATCATCAAGAAATAATTGTGCGATATGCGGATTGTAATAGTTTGTTAATAATGGTATAATTATGATGTGAAGATATATGCAATAATCAGATTAGGGTATAATCAGACAAGGGATTGATTAAGAGGGTATTTTTATTACAAAGGGGATTTTTACTATGAAGATCATTGCAAGAGCAGCTGCGGTCGTGCTGTCCGCGGCGGTTGCCGTGCCGTCCTTTTTCGGCACGCCATTCAGCGCAGACGCTGCAACTACGGTAACACTCTCACCGTACAGTGTCTACGACATCAACGACGGTAAATTTGAGGGCTGGGGTACGTCCCTGTGCTGGTGGGCGAACAGAGTCGGCTATTCTGACAGCCTCGCTAAGAAGGCGGCTGACACGTTCTACGGCGACAACGGTCTGCGCCTGAACATCGCGCGCTTCAACATCGGCGGCGGCGACGATCCTAAGCATAACCACATCACACGTACTGACTCAAATATGCCGGGCTACACCAAGTTCAACAACGGTCAGGTCACATACGACTGGAACGCCGACTATAACCAGCGCAACGTGCTGCGCAAGTGTATCGAAGCTGCGGGCGACGATATGATAGTCGAGATGTTTTCAAACTCTCCGCCGTACTATATGACAAACAGCGGCTGTTCCAGCGGTAACCGCGACGGCGGAAAGAACAACCTCAAGGACGATTATTATGACGATTTCGCAAAGTACCTTGCTGAGGTAAGCTACCACTATAAGAACGAGTGGGGCATCGACATCCAGAGTATCACCCCAACCAACGAACCGTACACCAACTTCTGGTATGCCGGAAGTCCAAAACAGGAGGGTTGTCACTTCGACATCGGCAACTGCGAGAGCAAGATCATTCTTGAACTTCAGAAGGCCATGAACGAAAAAGGCATGGGCGATGTTATTATCAGTGCCAGCGATGAGACCTCTATCGACACTCAGATAGACGCTTTCAAGGCACTTTCTGCCGATGCAAAGAAGGCTGTCGGTCGTATCGACACCCATACATACGGCGGCTGGAAGCGCTCCGAGCTGAGACAGCTCGCAGTTGATTCCGGCAAGAATCTCTGGATGAGTGAGGTCGACGGAAACGGTACAGCAGGTCAGAATGCAGGTGCTATGGCTCCCGGTCTTTGGCTGTCCGAGCGCATCACCACTGACTGCAACGGACTCAATGCGTCTGCGTGGATACTATGGCAGGTCATCGACAAGCACGTCTGCGCCGCAGGCTACAACGGCAAGAAGGACTCGGGCATGGTCGACATGACAAAGGGCTTCTGGGGCACGGCTGTTGCTGACCACGATAAGAACGAGATAGTCCTCTCAAAGAAATACTACTGCTTCGGTCAGTACACACGTTATATCCGTCCCGGTATGACGATGCTGAAATCCTCAGGCAACACTATGGCTGCCTTCGACGATAAGAATAACCAGCTCGTTATCGTTTCATACAACACATCGGCTAACAAGTCGGATATGGTATACAACCTCTCCCAGTTCGCACAGTGCGGTTCGAGCGCTAAGGTCATCCGTACAAGCAACAGCGAGAACTGGGCTGACAAGGGTACTATCAACATCAGCGGCGGCGTTCTGAAAACTTCTCTTGAACCTAACTCCGTTACTACTTTCATCATCGATGATGTAAAGGGAAGCATTGAGCTCGAGGGCAAGATAGATGTTGACCTTTCAAAGGTCACAGGTTCTTCTCCCTGGAAGGATGATACGAACAACGACTGCAAGAAGGCGTTCGACGGCAAGACAAGCACATATTTCGATGGCCTCGGCAACGGTTGGGTACAGGCTGACCTCGGTGATACGTACGAGCTTTCAGCTATCGGATACGCTCCGAGAAGCGGCTTTGAATACCGCTGTCCCGCTGGTAAGTTCTCAATATCTGTAGACGGAGAAAACTGGACAGACCTCTACACGATAGAATCTGTCCCCAGTTCGGGAATGAATTATATCACCAAATTCGACGGAGAAGCTATCGGAAGGTATGTACGCTATCAGACACCCGACGGAACTCCCGAGGGAAGCATCAACAAGGACAGTACCTACTGCGCGAATATCGCGGAAATAGCTCTCTACGGAGAGAAGAAGGAAGTCGCTCCGAAGGAGGTCCTCGGCGACGTTGACGGAGACGGATTGCTCAAGATAAACGACATCGTCCTCATGCAGAAATATCTGCTCGGAGGCGACACGCTCGTGAAGTGGAAGAACGGCGACTTCGACAATGACGACCGCATTGATATGTTCGACCTCATACTAATGAGGAAGCATATGATTGCTAACAGTTAAGTGCGCTGCATACAAGTCCCTCTATAAGGGGTACGGAAAAGGCGTTTTTGCAACGGAAAACCGTTGATTATTGAAAAAGTTTTTTTCATCTTTGTATGGCTGCACAAAAACAGCTGCGAATATTTGTTCGTAAATAACAAAATTCCCCTTGACTTTCATCAAGGGGAATTTTTTTCGCGGATGTAATATCAGCAGCCACAGCCGCAGTTGTTGTTATTGCCGCAGTCGTTGCAGCCGCATCCGCAGTTGGAGAAGAGAAGGATGAAAATGAGGATGAGGAGGATTATCCACATACAGTTGTTTCCCTCGAAGCATGAATTACACATAGTTGTTTCTCTCCTTTGAGTAAGTTTATTTGAAGCGCTTCGTTTGCGTTTCATAGTACATAGTATGCCGCGCGCGAAATTGTGTTACAATTATTTTTCGCGAGCCTGTTTTTCGACTGTTATCGCGCATTTGAAGTGGCATAATATATGTGTATGAACAAAGGAGGAGAAGCAATGATAAATACAGACAGATTCACAAAAAAGGCTTCCGAAATAATCGAGGGGGCGGTCGAGACTGCCTCCGAAATGGGGCATACCTACGTCGGGAGCGAGCATATCCTGCTCGCCATGACCCGTGACGGCACCTCCGCTGCCGCCGAGATACTCATCGACAACGGCGTCGCCTATGACGACCTCCGCCGCGTGGTAGTGGAGCTCGTCGGACTCGGGACTCCGTCAATACTCAGCCACCGCTACTTCACGACCGCTACCAAGCGCATTCTCGAGAATTCATTCGCCATCGCGCAGAGCGATAAGAAGAAGCAGGCGGCTCCCGAGCATATCCTCGCCTCTATAATAAAGGAATCGTCGTGCAGCGCGTGTACCGTCATCAAGAAGGCGGGCGGCAGTATGACGGGGATATGCTCCGAGCTCGAGATGATAGGCTCGTCGGAGGTGAGGGGCGAGCTATATGAGGCGATAAAGCCCAAGCTCTCGCACCTGCCGAACCTCTTCCGCTACGGGAAGAACCTCACCGACATCGCCCTCGTCAAGAAGAACGACCCGCTCATCGGGCGCGTCACCGAGGTTCAGCGTGTATTGCAGGTGCTCTCGCGGCGCAACAAGAACAATCCCTGCCTAATCGGCGAGGCGGGAGTCGGCAAGACTGCGATCGTCGAGGGAGTTGCGGAGCTGTTCGTGCGCAACCTCGTCCCCGACACACTCAAAAACAAGTACATCTTCTCGCTCGACCTCGCCTCGCTCCTCTCGGGAGCAAAGTACCGCGGAGACTTCGAGGAGCGCATCAAGGCGTGCATCGACGAGGCTGTCAACGCGGGCAACATCATCCTCTTCATCGACGAGATACACATGATAGTCGGTGCGGGAGCCGCCGAGGGAGCTATCGACGCCGCAAACATCATGAAGCCTCAGCTCTCGCGCGGGGAGCTTCAGATAATCGGCGCGACAACGGTCGAGGAGTTCAGCCGCACCATTGAGAAGGATTCTGCGCTCGAGCGGCGATTCCAGCCGATACAGGTCAGCGAGCCAGACTGCGAGAGCTGCATACAGATGATACGTGGGCTGAAAGGTCGGTATGAAGCCTATCACGGGGTCGAGATACCCGACGGCATGATAGATGTCGCGGTCAATATGGCGACGCGGTACATCTCCGACCGATTCCTCCCCGACAAGGCGATAGACGTCATCGACGAGGCGTGCGCCTGTGCGAGGATTCGTCGCGATACGGGTGCGCGGAAGAAAGACTCGCGGTTCATCGAGCTGCGCGGCAAGAACGTGGATATGCGCAGGCTCGGACACATCATCGGCAACGGCGAGAAGCCCGTCCTCACGGTCGAGGACATAATGTCCGTGATATCGGGAAAGACTGGCATCCCGCTCAGCAGGGTCAGCGTCGAGGACGCGGTCAAGCTGACCTTCCTCGAGAAGGAGCTCTCCGAGCGCGTCATCGGGCACTCATACGCCGTGAAAAAGGTCACGAATGCGGTCTGCCGCGCGAAGTCGGGCCTGCGCGAGAGCGGACGTCCTGCCGCTTCATTCCTCTTTGCGGGACCGTCGGGCGTCGGCAAGACAGAACTCGCGCGTGCCCTCGCCGAGAACCTCTACGGCTCCGAAAAGAAGCTGATTCGCGTGGATATGTCCGAGTATATGGAGAAGCACTCCGTATCGAAGCTCATCGGCGCACCTCCGGGCTATGCGGGCTACGACGACAAGAACACCTCCCTATGCGACAGGGTGCGCCGCGACCCGTACTCGCTCATTCTCTTCGACGAGATAGAGAAGGCTGACCCCGAGGTGCTCAATATTCTGCTTCAGGTCATGGACTACGGCACGCTCACGGACTCGGCGCTCCGCAAGGTCAGCTTCCGCAACTGCATGATAATCATGACGTCAAACGTCGGCGCAGAGGAGCTCACGGGGAGGGCTTCGCTCGGCTTCGGGACGGAGCATAATGAGGCTGACGAGAAGCGCGTGCTCGAGGCTGTCCGCGCGCATTTTACTCCCGAGTTCACGGGACGTATAGACGAGGTCATCGTCTTCCGCAGTCTCGAGCAGGACGACCTCGTCAAGATAAGCCGCAGGGCTATCGACGACCTCCGCGGACGCGCAAAGGCGCTCGGGATAGAGGTCAGCTACACGGACGAGGTCGTGAAGGCGATAGCGTCCGCAAAAGAGACCGACAAGTACGGCGCGCGCCCGATTAAGCGGCGCGTCACGGACATGATTGAGAACGAGCTCGCGAAAATGATAATCGGTGCGCGTATCAAGAGCGGGGATATGGTCAGTCTCGCCGCGGAGGACGGTCATATCCGCATAAGCAAGGGCGTGACTGTATAAAAACAGGGTGTGAAGGGGAGTTACCCCTTCACACCCTTTTATTTACTGCTGTGTATCCGAGCTCCGCTCGCTGTGTGAAAACAGCTTGCGTATGCCGTCTATCAGCATCGTCAGGTAGCGGAGCATAGGCTCTGCGATTATCGAGAAGTTCACGCAGAGAAGTATGCACTGTATCGACATCCCGCTGATGCCGAAGAAACTGCTGAGGAAGAGCATACTCAGCGTCAGCAGTATGCCGCACATTCCCCATATCGCCCATTTCAGCGCGTTCATCGGCTTCGCGATACGCAGGAGTATCATCATGCCGACTACGCTCATCAGTATCGTCGAGGCGGTGGAGATATCCTCCTGATGCGACTTGAAGATGTTGCCGAAGAATATCATCGCCGCGACGATTATCGCGTCCGTGATTCCCGCGGGCAGAGCTTTCAGCAGGATATTCGTCATGAACTTGCCCTTTATCAGCTCGCGGTTCGGTATCTGCGAGAGGCAGAGTCCCGGCAGTCCTATCGTGAACACGCTGATAAGCGATATCTGCGCGGGCTTGAGCGGATAGGTGATGCTCAGGAATATAGCCATTGTCGACATTATCAGCGAGAAGATGTTCTTGACGAGGAAGAGGCTTCCCGAGCGCTCGAGGTTGTTGACGACCTTGCGCCCCTCCATTACGACGTCGGGCATTTTTGCAAAGTCGGATTCGAGCAGTACGAGCTGCGATGCCTGAGCCGCCGCCTCGCTGCCCGATGCCATTGCTACGGAGCAGTCCGCGTCCTTCAGCGCGAGCACGTCGTTGACTCCGTCGCCCGTCATCGCGACAGTGCGCCCCGCCTCCTTGAGTGCGCGTATGAACATACGCTTCTGCTCGGGGGTGACGCGTCCGAAGACGGTGTAGTGCAGTACGGAGCTCTTGATTGCCTCCTCGGTCTGGAGGGTGGTCGCGTCGATGTAGCTGCCCGCGTTGGCTATGCCTGCCTGCTTGGCTATCTCGGAGACTGTCATCGGGTTGTCGCCCGAAATGACCTTTATCTCTACGCCCTGTTCCGCGAAGAATCGGAACGTATCAGGCGCATTTTTGCGTATCGGGTTCGACAGCAGTATGAAGCATATCGGCTTGATGCTGCACGTCAGAGCCTTGCCGTCGGGCACGCCGTCGCAGCTGCCGAATAACAGCATGCGGTAGCCCTTGCTGCTGTGGGAGTTGACCGTCTCGCTGTACTGCCCGAAGTCCTCGCGCAGGAGCAGGTCGGGTGCTCCGAGCACGTATGCGCCGCTCTCGAGCACCGTAGAGCTGTACTTGAACTCCGACGTGAAGCCCGTGAACGAGCGGATAGCCTGTCCGCTCGGGGAGTTGAAATGGTTCTTTATCGCGAGCATGGTGGCGTTGTCCGCGGACTGCGCCGCCGCGAAGTCGCTGACGAGAGAGGTCAGCCTGTCCTCGGTGAAGCTATCGTCAATGGGAATGATTGAGTTCACGCTCATATTGCCCTCGGTGATAGTGCCTGTCTTGTCCACGCAGAGGACGTCGACGCGTGCGAGGGTCTCGATGCATTTCATGTCGTGGACAAGTACCTTGCCGAATGCGAGCCTCATCGCGCTGATAGCGAGGGTCGTGCTCGCAAGTAGGAATAGTCCCTCGGGTATCATGCCGATGACTGCCGCGACCATTGCTTGTATGCTGCTGCTGACGTCGCGGTGCTCGAGGAAGTGCTGCTGATAGAAGAGGGCAAAGCCTATCGGGATTATGATTATGCCCGTGAACTTGACTATGCGGTTCAGCGAGCGTATCATCTCGGACTGCTCGCCTTTTTTCGTTTTTTTCGCCTGCATGGTGAGCTGCGAGATGTAGGAGTCGACGCCCACGCGCTCGAGCCTTGCCCTGCACGAGCCCGACACGATGAAGCTGCCCGACATCAGCGTGTCGCCCGCGGACTTGCTTATCTCGTCGGATTCACCAGTCAGAAGCGCCTCGTTGACCGAGACAGAGCCGTCGAGTATGACCGCGTCCGCGCTTATCTGGTTGCCTGCGCGGAAGATGGCGATGTCGTCGAGGACAACACTGCGTGAGGGTACGCTCTCCTCCTTGCCGTCGCGAATGACCGCGGTGACGGGAGCGTTCATCATGGTCAGCTTGTCCAGCACACGCTTCGAGCGGAGCTCCTGCACAATGCCGATGAGGGTGTTTGCGATGATTATAGGCATGAACGAGAGGTCACGGTAGTTTTTTGAGTATATGATAAGTCCCGCAAGAATGAGGAATATGAGGTTGAAGTAGGTGAATACGTTGTCTGCGATGATGTCGCCGACGGACTTGGACGGCGGGTTCGCGGGGGTATTGTCGTAGCCTGCCTCCGTGCGGAGACGTACCTGCTCGGCGGTCAGTCCGCTGTCGGGCTCGACGAAAATGCGGGTCGGCGGCTCGGGTGAGCGGTGGGTATCATGCTTGCTCATTGTCCGCGTCCTCCTTTCGTGAAACTTGTCGGATTTTGTCGTAACTTATATTATATCATAATTAGTGAAAAAATGCAAATCCTTCCAAGCTGCGGCTTCGGAACTGCCGCGATGAAGCCTCACATGAAGTTTGCCCGAAATGTGCCGTTTGTAATCACGGGAGCCGTGCTTTATCGGGAGAATGCCTGAAACTGGCGATTTATAAAAACTGCGGTATGGTCAGATAAAAAATATATGTCACCTTAATTGCAGAAATGGGTTGACAAGAGCGCGCGGGTGTGGTATACTGTAGATATACCACTAAGGAGGAGATATAATGGAAAATTCTGTATCGCGCGAAACACCGAAAAAACGCGCTTTCACCACTAAACAGCTCACATTCACCGCGCTCATGGCGGTGCTCATAATCGTATGCTCGTGGATAAGCGTCCCCACGCCTTGGGGCATCGTGTTCACCTTGCAGACCTTCGCAGTTTTCTTTTCGCTCGTTCTTCTCGGAGGCAGATGCGGAACGTTTTCCGTGCTGACCTTCCTGCTGCTCGGAGCGGTCGGACTGCCCGTATTTTCGCAGTTCAGGGGCGGAATCAGCGCGCTGTTCGGGCTCACGGGCGGCTATATGCTCGGCTTCTTGTTCACGACGGTGATATACTGGCTCGCGGAGCTTATACCCGCGCAGGGCAAGGCTCGGATAGTACGCAATATCGCGGCGTTGCTGGTCGGACTGGCGGTGTGCTACCTCTTCGGCACGTTGTGGTTTATGCACGTCTATACCGCTGACGGCAATGCGGTGACGTTCGGAGCGGCGCTGATGATGTGCGTCGTGCCGTATGTCGCGTTTGACCTGCTCAAGCTCGCGGCGGCGGTACTTCTCGGAGAGCGCCTCAGAAAGCTGATAAACAAGTAAAGCAATCCCCGCATCACTGGTGTTTCAGTGGTGCGGGGTGTTATATTAATCTATTTTAGTGTTAGTTTGATTCCGCTATTATTCTTAATTAATTTATACTTTCGTAGTTTGCTCAGTGCTGTAATTGCAGCTGGAACGGCGGATACTCCACCTGCAGCAATAGCAGCACCTGCAGCAATACTAACAGCAGAATATGTGGTGCCTACTCCCAATGTAGCTATGGACGGTCCCATTACTCCCATAATTGCTGGAGCTGTTGTCGGAGTTGCAGTTCCAGCGGATCCAACAGTTACTATTACTAATGGAATTGCAACTGCCAAACCTCCTATTAAGACGCCCCAAGCTACTTTGCCGGTTGCTTTAATTCGTATAACTTTTTTTGCTAAATCGCCCTCGATTTCAATTGAGTCTTTTTCTTCGTGTAAAGCCTTCCCTAATTCTTTTTCATTGTTGACTTTCATTACAACTCCTCCTATTATAAAAAACAAAAAGCACTGCTTAAATAAATAGTTTATAAAACAGCAATCTGAGTAGGTTTTCATCCCTGTATAAATATTATATCACATAAAGAAGAATTTGTCAAGACCGCCTTAAAGTATTGACAAATAAAAGTTTTTTTGTGTATTTCACACATTTGCAGTGCGATTACCTTTCCCCACACTCAACCCTATTTTACAATCACCCGAATCACAATTTTTGATTAGTCTATCTTTAGCGATTTTACGCTGTTTTTCACTATGACATTCAATCCCCACACTGAAAAATCGGAAAAAGCAGTTTCACGCACCCTAAATCGAGTGCGTGATTTGGTTGTCAAAAATCAAAGTGTGCAGATTGGTTGTCAGATGTGCCGTGTATGCCATTTTGCCCTTTTACCTGTTTCCGCATACAGATTTTGAGTGGGTGAAACTGCTGTTATCGGAAAAGGGCGATGCCGATAAACCGCGTAAATACGTCATTTCAGGATTTTTCTCGTGACAGCAGAACTACGCACTCAACGTGCCTTGTTGCTGGGAAGAGGTCAGCACCGCAGACGCGCTCCGCCGTGTAGCCGTGGGAGCATAGGAACTTCGCGTCGCGGGCGGCGGTGGACGGGTTGCACGATATCATCACGACCTTCTCGGGAGCAGCATCCGCGATGTGTACGAGCGTCTCCTCGGAGCAGCCCTTGCGCGGCGGGTCGACCACTATGATATCGGGAGCACAGCCCCTCGCACGGAGCTCGCCGAACACCTCGCCCGCGTCTCCGCAGTGGAACTCCGCGTTTGCGATACCGTTGCGGGAGGCGTTGCGCTTGGCGTTTTCTACAGCTTCGGGGACTATCTCCACGCCGACGATACGTCCCGCCCTGTGCGCCATGGACAGCCCTATCGTGCCCGCGCCGCAGTAGAGGTCGGCGACGGTCTCGCTGCCCGTCGGAGCGGCGTATTCGAGTGCCTTAGCGTAGAGACGCTCCGCCTGCGCGGTGTTGACCTGATAGAACGAAAGCGGCGATATTTCGACCTCGTTGCCGCACATCACATCGGTGATAGTGTCGCTGCCGAGGAGAGTCACGCAGCGCTCGCCGAGTATGACGTTTGTGCGCGTGGGGTTGATATTCAGCACCACGCTTTTGATGTCAGGGAAGCTTTCGGCAAGCTCCCGACTGAGCGGCGCGAGCTGGCGTGACACGTCCTTGCGTGCGACGAGACAGACCATAATCTCGCCCGAGTGCGCGCCTCTGCGGAGGTAGATGTGGCGCATTATGCCAGTGCCTGTTTTCTCGTCGTAGACGGCTATTTTTCGGGAGTTGATGAAGCTGAGCACCGCCGCGGATATGTCCGAGAATATACTCGGCTGGAGGGGGCAGTCCTCGATAGGTACGACCCTGTGACTGCGCGGAGCATAGAAGCCGCAGACAGCCTTGCCGTCCACGGAGGCGAGGGGATACTGCGCCTTGTTGCGATAGCGGTCGGTTTCCTCAGCGGCGAGGAAGTCGTCAAACTGCGGTGACAGCCCGCCTATGCGCTCGAATGCGTCGCGGACGACAGCCGCCTTTGCGCGGCATTCCGCCTCATAGCTGATGTGCCTGTAGACGCATCCGCCGCACTTCTTGTACGCGCCGCAGGGACGCTCAAAGCGGTCGGGGGAGAGCGTGACGAGGCGCTCCACTATGCCGAAGGCGTAGCTGCTCAGCACCTTGACTATCTTCACCTCCGCGACGTCTCCGACAGCCGTTTCGGGCACAAATACAGCCATTTCCTCGATGCGGCAGACTCCGCTGCCCTCGGAGGTCAGCCCCGTTATTTCTGCGGTATAGACTTTATTTTTTTCAGGCATTCCGTTACCTCCGTTTTCTTTGTCATGAGCTCGTCGAAGCGGTTGATGTATTCATACGGGAACTTGTAATTGTGTATGCGGCTTATCTTGCCGTCGGGGTAGACGAGCTTCGTCGACGCCGCGCAGCCCGCTCCGAGAATGGTCTGCGTCTCGTCCATGATGAAGATGTTGTACCAGCTCTCGAAGCCTTTTTTCGCGTAGCCGACGTTCTCGAGGTTGTCTATCGTGTTCTTCTGCCTGTACATATAGTACGGCAGATAACCGCAGGAGATGAGCTTTTCTATGCTGTAGTCAACCATTTCCGCGGCGGGATTTTCGATGTTTGCGGAGCTTTTCTCGAACAGTGCCGCCGAGCGTTTCAGCGTGAGCGTGTGGACAGTTATGCTCTCGGGAGACAGCTCGCATATACGGTCGAGCGTATTGCGGAAGCTTTCCGCGCTCTCGGTCGGCAGACCCGCGATGAGGTCGGTGTTGATGTTGTCGAAGCCGAGTGAGCGTGCGAGCTCGA
This sequence comes from Anaerotruncus sp. MC2020, assembly GCA_000701945.1. Classification (GTDB taxonomy): domain Bacteria; phylum Bacillota; class Clostridia; order Oscillospirales; family Ruminococcaceae; genus Ruminococcus; species Ruminococcus flavefaciens_B. The sequence continues at coordinate 626,174 of KL370840.1, read as the reverse complement.
ATGCGCGGATAGCGTCCTCGCCGCTGTGCTGACGTCCTATCACGCGGAGCACATCGTCGTTGAGTGTCTGCGGATTGACGGAGATGCGCGATGCTCCGAGCTCCTTTATCACGCGGAGCTTCTCCTCGGTTATGGTGTCGGGACGTCCCGCTTCGACGCTGTACTCGCGAATACTGCCGAGGTCAAAGCTGCGCTCGACAGCCTCCATTACGGCGCGGAGCTCGTCCGCTGAGATAGACGTGGGAGTGCCGCCGCCGAAGTATATCGTGTCGATTTTAGTACCCGTCTCGCGGACGATATCGCCCACAATTTCGAGCTCACGGCAGAGCGCCGCTATGTACTCGGGCATGAGCTTGCGGGCGGAGTCCATGCTGTGCGAGACGAACGAGCAGTAGCTGCATCTCGTCGGGCAGAAGGGGATAGAGACGTACAGGCTCGCGGCGGAGCGGTCTATCTTTTCGAGTATGGGTAGCTGATTTTCAGCCGTCATATAGGCGAGCTCGAACTTGTCGGGCAGGAGTTCAAAGCGCTCGGTCAGCTCCGCGCGTATCTGCTCCCTGTCCATGCCCTTTTCGATGAGCTCCGTGACTTTTTTTACGGGGCGGATACCCGTCATGATGCCCCACGGCGGACGTATGCCCGTCAGCCTGCAAAGCGTGTGGAAAATGGCGCGGCATATCTCGTGCTCGAGCTTGTCGGGAGCGGCTTTGCCGTCCGTGACAACGGGTTTGTCTCCGAGGCATACCTCCACCGTGAATACGCTGTTATCGCGCACCTCCGCGACGACGTACCTGTCGCCGACTATCTCGCTCCTGTCCGTGCAGAATGTGAAGCGTGCGGTGTTGAAAAAGAGCTTTAAGGTCGCCTCTATCTCGTATTTAAAAGAATTGCCGATCAGAACGATCGGCATTTTTGAATCGTTATTCATAATATCATCTCATAAAAGGATTGTTGTTTCTCTCGTATTCAAGCGTAGTCGTCTCGCCGTGTCCCGGGTAGACCTTGTAGTCGCCCTCGAGCTCCTTCAGCAGCTTCATCGAGTTCTGCATATAGTGAGCATCGCCGCCGGGGAAGTCAGTGCGTCCGACGGAGCAGCAGAACAGCGTATCGCCTGAGAACATCACGTCTCCCGTGATGTAGCAGACGCTGCCGTGCGTGTGACCGGGGGTATGCAGTACGCGGAAGGAGCAGTCGCCGTCGTTGATGAAGCAGTCGCCGCGAATGGCGGTGTAGTCCGTGACAGCCTTGAACGGCATTATCGAGATGGACGAGTGCAGCGACGCCGACGAGCTCGTCAGCATATGCGCGTCGCTCTCGTGGACGTATATCTCCGCGCCCGTAGCCGCGCGCACCTCCTCCGCACCGCCCATGTGGTCGAAGTGACCGTGCGTGAGCAGTATCTTCGTCAGGCGGAGCTTCTGCATACACATATATTCGAGCAGTATGCGCGGGCTTCCGCCGATGTCTATCGCTATACAGCGCGCGGGAGCAGTCTCCACGAGGTAGCAGTTGGAGTTGAGCTCACCGAGCTGAAAGGTCTTTATTCTCATTGCTTGCTCCTTTATAGTTATCTCAGTGTGCAGCTTCATTTGATAAGTGCTTTTTCAAATTCGTCCTCGCAGAACCGAACCATTGCAGGCAGGTGAGTCTTGAAAAATTCGGCGTGCTCCTCAGTTATGGTGACGTCAAACAGCGGGATAGGGTCAAAGGGGCTCCGCTCGCTCATTCTGTACTGGTGATACTTCACAACGGCATAGCGTATATCGCCGTTGTATTTCGTATATCTGACGAGATACACGCCCTTGTGCTGCGCGAGGATAGTGCCTCCGAAGTAGGTGATATAGTGCTCGGCGTTTTCTGTCATATCGGTGCCCTCCCGTCAGATAGAGGAACGGTCAACCGAGATGACGCCGTTTATCTTCCTTATCTTGTCGAAGAGGTTGCGGAGCTGTTCGGTGCTGGATATCACAATCGTACACTCGAACAGCGCGTTGCCGTTTTTGAGCACTCGTGAAGCCGAATGAACTATCGGCACTCTCGCCTCCATGAGGACGGCGGAGATATCGTACACGAGTCCGACTCTGTCGGTCGCCACGACCTCAAAGCTGGTCTGGAGCTGGGTATTGCTGTTCTCCGACCACACGATGTCGAACCAACGCTCCATTTCCTCGGGGTCGTTGCGCTGTTTTGCAGCGAGGTAGTTGCTGCACCTCGTCGTGTGTACGGACAGTCCGTAGCCGCGCGTAACGAAGCCGACTATCTCGTCTCCGGGGAGGGGGTTGCAGCACTGTGCGAACTTGACCGCCATATCGGTTATCTGGTCGAGGACGATGCTGCTCCTGCCGCCGTTGGGCTTGAGCTTGACGAGCTTGGTATTCTCGGGCTCGGGCTGGTCGCCGTAGAGCTTGTTGTACCTGTCCTTGAGACGAGGTATCATCTTCTCAAGTGTTACGCCTCCGTAGCCGATAGAGGCGAAGAAGTCCTCGAGTGTCTCGCAGTTGTGGCGGCGGAAGTCGTCCTGCAAAAACTCACCGAGCTTATCTTCGGGGACGTTGATGTGGTAGCGCTTGAACGTGCGTTCGAGCTCCGCCTTGCCCTCGACGATGTTCTCGTCGCGGCGCTCCTTCTTGAACCACGAGCGTATCTTCGCGCGAGCGTCATTAGTCTGTACCTTTTTGAGCCATTCACGGTTGGGACCCTTGTCGGGGTCCTTTGTCGTGATTATCTCGCATATCTGACCCGTTTGCAGCTCGTAGTCGAGCGGCACAATCTTGCCGTCGACCTTCGCGCCTATTGTCTTGTGACCTATCTCCGTGTGTATGCGGTAGGCGAAGTCGATGACGGTCGAGCCCATGGGCAGGTCGATAGACATACCCTTGGGGGTCATGACTACGATGTCCTCGGGAGCAAGGTCGGTCTTGATTATGCGGACTATCTCCTCGACGTCGTCGGAGGTCTGCTGTGCCTCTATGACCTGACGCACCCACGCGAGACGGCTCTCCATCTTGTCCTTGCCGCGTATGCCCTCCTTGTACTTCCAGTGGGCGGCGATACCGTATTCCGCGGTCTCGTGCATATCCCACGTGCGTATCTGCACCTCGAAGGGAATACCCTCCTTACCGAGTACGGTCGTGTGCAGTGACTGGTACATATTCGCCTTAGGCGTGGAGATGTAGTCCTTGAAGCGGTTGGGGAGCGGTCTGAACATATCGTGTATGAGTCCGAGCACGTTGTAGCACTCGGCGATAGTGGTGACGATGATTCTTACCGCGTACTTGTCGTATATCTCGTCGATGTCCTTGTGGTTGAGGAATATCTTCTTGTAGATGCTGTAGATGCTCTTGACGCGTCCCTCAATCATGGGCGGCTCGGCGAAGTCCTCCTGCTTGAAGCGGCGGGCGATACGCTCCTGAATAGTGACGATGAACTCCTCGCGCTCCTCCTTTTTGGTCTCGAGGATATGGTCTATCTCGGAGTAGGCGAAGGGGTCGAGGAAACGGAAGGACAAGTCCTCGAGCTCCTCTTGTATCGCACGTATGCCGAGGCGGTGCGCTATCGGAGCGTAGATGTTCATGGTCTCGAGCGCGGTAGCCCTCTGCTTCTCTATGGGACGGTATTTCAGCGTCCTCATGTTGTGGAGGCGGTCTGCGAGCTTGATTATCATTACGCGGATATCCTGCGACATCGCGAGGAGTATCTTTCGGATATTCTCCGCCTGCTGTTCCTCCTTGGTGTTCGTGGGGATCTTGCTCAGCTTTGTGACGCCGTCAACGAGCATCGCAACGTCCTGACCGAAGCGCTTTTTGAGGTCGTCGAGCGTTGCGGGAGTGTCCTCTACAACGTCGTGGAGCAGAGCCGCGCAAATGGTATCGGTGTCCATGCCGAGCTCGAGCAGTATATACGCGACTGCGAGCGGGTGTATGATGTAGTCCTGACCCGACGAGCGCTTCTGTCCCTCATGAGCCTTCGCCGCGAATTCATAAGCGGAGATAATCTTGCTCATGTCGTACTGCTTGTCGTCCTTGAGTATCTTCTGGATTATTTTCTCAATGGTGAAATTCTCGTCATAGTCGGGGATAGAGTCGATGACCTCCCTTGCCGAATCGGGGTCGGCAGTAGACGGGATAGGGACTGCCAAGTCCTTATGCTGTTCGTTGTTCTTGATGTCGCCTATCATTTTTCTCCTCCTCTGACTTTGCTTTTGAGTCCGTCAAGTATTTTCCTCAGCCTGACGAGTATCGGAGCCGATTCAAGCTGCGCCTTCTGACTTACCTTTATCCTGCTTATCACCGAGCCTGCGGGAGATATCCGCACGAGCCCGAGCTCCCGCAGAGCCTCCGCCGCAACGCAGAAGCAGCAGTAGTTGAGCTTCGGGTCGGCGAGCCGCAGATACAGCGTGTCCATAGGGATACCGACCTCGGGGATAGCCTTGTATATCTTGGTGAATATCTCGCGTGACGGGTACATCCACGGGTAGTGGTTGTCGGGGAGAGCCTCTCCGCGCGTGAAAGCCTCAAACGAGCCGAGCGCGTTGAAGTAGCGGCTCTGCTCGAAGCCGTGTACGCGGATATCGCTCACGTATATGCTTACCGAGACGCTTCCCTTGTATTCGTTCGTCCCGAGCGTAACTATCATATCGCAGACGTCGCCCTCGCTCACGGTGAGCTCCTGCGGGCTCTTCCTGAAAATGAGCGCGTCGGCTGTGGTGTAGCCGAACTTTATCTTCAGCTTGGAGTGTATGCCTCCCGAGAGCGGCACTATCGCCGTCACAGTGACGTTCTCCATGTAGAACAGCGGTTTTTCGTTGCCCATGCCGAACGGCTCGAGCACTGACAGCCCCTCGATGTTCTGGACTGTAAGCTCCTGCGGAGTGACGGGAGCGTCAGCGTGGAGCTCCGCGGGCGGCATCACGGAGAAGTTGTCCGCCGCGTACTGCTCTATCAGTCTGCGGAACACCTCAGCCTGTCCGTTTTTTATTGTGAAGCCGCCCGCTCCTGGGTGACCTCCGAATTTTTCGAGTACATCGGCGGCGGCAGTGAGGGCTCCGAATATGGAAAACTCGCCGAACGAGCGCGCCGAACCGCGAATCTCGCCGTCCTCCTCGGAGGCGATGAACGTTGGCTTGCCGAACTGCTCCATAATGCGTGAGGCAACAATGCCTATGACGCCGTGGTGCCAGCCCTTGCCGCAGATGAAAATGGTGCGTCCGCGCACGAGCGAGGGCTTCTGCTCTATCATTGAGTATATGTCAGCGACGATGTCGTTTTCCGCCTGCTTGCGCTCGGTATTGAGCCTGTCAAGCTCTCCCGCGAGCTCAGCCGCGCGCTCCTCGTCCTCGCAGAGGAAGAGCTCCAGCGCAGTTGTCGGCGAGCCGAAGCGTCCTGCCGCGTTTATCCTCGGAGCGAGCCCGAAGCCGATAGAATGGGCGTCGCAGTGCTTGTCGGTCAGCCCGCTGACCTCCTTCAGCGCGATGAGCGCGGGGCGGTCGGAGTTGTCGATAAGCTCCATGCCGTAGGTAACGATGTAGCGGTTCTCGCCAGTGAGGCTGACGATGTCCGCGACCGTAGCTATAGCCGCGAGGTCGCCGAACTGCTCGAGCGCCATTGTGTAGTCGCCGCCGTCGAGCGCAGCCACGAGCTTTAGCGCGATAACGGCTCCGCACGCGTACTTGAAAGGCGAGAAGCAGTCGTGTCTGTGCGGGTCGACGACAGCCTCCGCGCGCGGGAGAGCGTCGCCCTGCTGGTGGTGGTCGGTCACGACGAGCTTCATGCCCGATGCGTATATGTACTCAGCCTCCGAAATGGCGGAAATACCGTTATCCACGGTGATTATGAGGTTCACGCCGTCATCGGCGAGCTTGTCTATCGCGTTTTTGTTCAGACCGTATCCCTCGGAGCGCTCGGGGATATAGTGAGTGACGTCGGCTCCTGCCTCCGCGAGGTAGGAGTAGAGTATAGCGGTCGCCATGACGCCGTCGCAGTCGTAGTCGCCGTAGACACAGATGCGCAGACCCTCGTCTATCGCAGAATTAATCGTGTCCGCCGCCTCCTGCATATCCTTGATGAGGAAGGGGTCGGACAGCGAGTCCGTATTCATGCTGCTGACGACGCTCTCGGGCGAGGAATAGCCCTTCGAGACGAGCGCCGCAGCTGCCAGCGAGCTGACTCCGCAGCCGAGCATGAGCTTCGATACGAGCTCCCTCTGCGGGACGCTGATACTCCATTTCTTCATAAAAAAGCGCTCCTTACGTATAATTATACATCTTATATTATACCATTTGGATAGCGTTATTTCAATAGCGCGGGCAAAAATCGTCATATTATCCGAAAAGGTGGAAAATTATTTGACAGCCTTTTCCTAACAAAAAAACGTCCGAATGGACGTTTTTGAGAGTTCGGATAATGTCGTTCGTGAAAGCAATGACGTTTCTTTTCGGGCGGACAATATGTCCGCCCTGTTTGTTCAGCAAATGCTCTCGAGTTTAACTCGGAGCTTCTTGATTATCCGCTTTTCGAGGCGGGAGATGTACGACTGCGATATGCCTATCGTGTCCGCGACCTCCTTCTGCGTCATTTCCTTGCCGTTTATCAGTCCGAAGCGCATCTCCATTATCTCGCGCTCGCGGTCGCAGAGCTCCGAGACAGCGCCGCGCAGTATCTCGCGCTCCGCCTCGGTTTCTATGCCCTTGTTCACGACGTCGTCGTCCGTGCCGAGGACGTCCGAGAGCAGTAGCTCGTTGCCGTCGTAGTCGACGTTGAGCGGCTCGTCAATGGATAGGTCGTTGCGGTACTGCGATGACTTCCGCAGGAACATCAGTATCTCGTTCTCGATACAGCGCGAGGCATAGGTCGCAAACTTGATATTCTTCTCGGGATTGAACGTATTTACCGCCTTTATCAGCCCTATCGTGCCGATAGAGACGAGGTCCTCGATGCCTATGCCCGTCGACTCGAACTTCTTCGCTATGTACACCACGAGGCGCAGATTGTGGACTATCAGCTTCTTGCGCGCGGCAGGGTCATTCGCAGTCAGCCCCGCGAAAACCTCTGCTTCCTCAGTGCGGCTGAGCGGCGGCGGGAGCGTGTCGGGACCGTTGACGTAGTAGACCTCCCCGCGCAGGAGCGCCCTCAGTCTGACCGCTATTTTTTTTACGATTTCCATATTTTTTCTCCTTTCAGTATTTCATAATCTTCGGGTTGTAAATTGCCTTGCCTCCCGTATCTCCGAGCCCTATCATCACGTCCACGGGCTTGCGCTCGCCCGTCTCGGTGTTGACCACGATTACCTCGTCGGGGCGGAATACAGGCATTACGCCGCTGTCGGTCACCGTCGCGCAGGGTATCAGCCTCATTCTCGCGGAGACCTTGCCGATGTTCTCGCGGGCGCATATCATAACGGGTCTGCCCGTGAAGCAGTCCACGAGAGCGTTGCCTGTGTCAGCGAGCCCGTCCAGCCCGATAATGCGGCTTCCCGCGCGTATCAGCACTCGGCTGACGAGGGGACGCTCCCTGTCGGTGATACGCCTCAGCAGGCTGACCGCTCCGTAGAGTGCGGCGGTAGTTATCAGCAGCAGGAGCAGCGAGAAATCTATGTAGAAGTAGGAGTTCGCGAAGTGCAGCGAGCTCGGCTTGAACCATGAATATACGGCGTATACCGCTCCCGCGAGGACGAAGTTCGCGGCTAAGAATGCGGCGGTGTTCTTGGCGATACGGGCAGGGGAGCGCGCTCCGAATGCGGCAATGACAATGGTGACAGCCGCCGCCGACTTGACCGCCAGCGTGACGGGTACAGGCAGCCTCGGAGCAAGCATCAGCAGCGAAAAGAGGCTGCCGTAGAATGAGGCGGCGATGCAGCGCCACGTTTTGAGCGGCGAGTGCGTGAGCTTTGCGGAAGTCCGCAGCAGGAAGTAGTTGACGTATACGTTGAGGATTATCAGCACGTCTATGTAAACAGTCAATCCAACACCTCCCCTTGTTATTATTATATTGCAGACGGGGTGCGGAATATGTCAGAATCTGGGGACAATAAAAAAGCTCCCCAAAGGAGAGTTCGGTACAGGTATTATTGACATTGCGGGAGCGCTGTGCTATACTTGTTTTACTATAAATCGGCGTTTTAGGGGGTGACGCATTATGACGCTCGAATACAGGAAAGCTGTTTCAGATGACGCAGAACTGCTGGCTGATATTTATAATGCGTCTTTTTATGATGATTACCTGAGATACGGTTCGTGTCCTGGGTATGGAAAAACAAAAGCTGAGATGGAAGAGTCGATACGCAAATATCCGAAATATGTCATACTGTGCGATAATGAGCCTGTCGGCTGTATTTCTTGTCATAAACTGGAAAAGGGAGTATACGAGATTGGATGTTTGTGCGTTGTTCCGAAGTTTCAAGGCAGGGGCATAGGGACGCAGGCGGTTCAGTTTGTGAAGACAATGCACGAAGATTGGAAGAAATTCACTTTGGTAACACCCATAGACAAGAAAGAAAACGTAAGGTTCTACACTGAAAAATGCGGATTTCAGGTGGTTTCCATCGAAAAAGACGGCAATGTTGAGCTTGCCCGTTTTGTATCAGAAAGGTGATTTTTCATCAAAAAAATGCCCCGAGGCGCTTTGAACGCTTCGGGGCAGACTGTTTTCGCTTATAGCCAGCCTAAGAACGGCATAAGTATCGCGCCGAAAATCATAACTCCTGCGAGGACGAGTATCAGTACCCTCATCCACGTTTTCTTTTTTGGCTGATTGCTCATTTATATCACCTCTTAATGACGTTTTTTCGTTCTGTGTCGGCGGTCGGGGATATAGTCGCCGAAAATGTCGGTCTTCTTTTTCTTTCCGTGGTCGGAGCGCCGCCTGTCGCCGCGCTTCTCCGCGGACTGCCTGTACGGGCGTTCCTTTGAACTCCCGCCCTTGTAGAGCTTGACCTCTACAGGGTGACCGTTTATCTTCATGGGGTTGGTGCTGTCGATGATGTAGTCGTACTCGGACTCGGGCACCTCGACGGTGGTGTGGCTGTCGTAGATGTCAATCTTGCCGAAGTCCTGTCCCGACATTCCCGTCGCGTCGACGAGTGCGCCGAGAATGAAATTCGGAGCGATACGCTTATTTCTGCCGATGCTGAGGTCTATCTTGACCGTCTTTGCACCGCTCCGACTGCCCTTTTTAAGCGGCTTCGGCATATCGAACTCGGGCAGTCCCGCAAGCTCCGCTTTGAGCCGCGAGCTGATGAGCCTTGCGGCGGCTTCGCGACCGTCTATGCCCTTTGCCGCGAGTGCGTCGAGGATGTCATACGCGCCGCTGTCAGGACGCTCGTCAATGGAGGCTATCTCGAGGGCGAGCGCCTCTTTTTTCATGTCCGCGATGTAGGACTTGTCGGGGAGGGGAAGCTCCGAAATATCCGCCTTTGTGTAGCGTGCGATGTCCTTCAGGTCGTGGAGCTGGCGCCTGCCCGTGATGAGGGTGTACGCCTTGCCTGCGAGACCCGCGCGCCCTGTACGTCCGATGCGGTGGATGTAGTATTCGTTGTCCTGCGGGAGGTCGTAGTTGAAGACCATATCAATGCCGCTGACGTCGATACCTCGCGCCGCGACGTCAGTCGCAACGAGAACGGCGGTAGTGCGGTTCTTGAAGCTGTTCATGACCTGCGTGCGCTGAATCTGCTTCATATCGCCGTGGAGCCCTGCCGCTCGGAATCCGCTCTTGACAAGCTCCTCGGTGAGCTCGTCGACCATGCGCTTGGTGTTGCAGAACACCATTGCGGAGTCGGGGGAGTACGCCGCGAGCAAAAGCCTCAGAGCGTCGGTCTTGCGCCCCATAGCCACTTGGAAGTAGAACTGCTCGATGAGCTCGACGGTCTTCTGCGAGGACTTTATCTTTATCTGCACGGGTTCGCGCTGATATTTTTCGGTTATCGCGAGTATCTCGGGAGGCATGGTCGCGGAAAACAGGACGGTCTGTCTGTCCTCGGGGACGTCCGCGAGTATGGACTCGATGTCCTCGCGGAAGCCCATATTCAGCATTTCATCAGCCTCGTCGAGTATCACCGTGCGGAGGTTTTCGAGCTTTAGTGTGCGTCTGCGGATATGGTCCATTACGCGTCCGGGAGTGCCGATGACGATGTTTGCGCCGCGTTTGAGGTCCATTATCTGGCGCTCCATGCTTGCTCCGCCGTAGACCGCGCACGCCTTGACGCATCGCTTGAATTTGGCGAATTTGCGTATCTCCTCGCACGCCTGCATAGCGAGCTCACGCGTGGGACAGAGTATCAGCACCGCAACAGAGCGGCGGTCGTCCTCGGTGATGCTCTCGACTGCGGGAATGCCAAAAGCGGCGGTCTTGCCCGTGCCCGTATTTGAGCGTCCCACGACGTCGCGTCCCTGTAGGAGGAGGGGAATGCTCTGCGCTTGTATTTCGGTCATTTCGGAGAAGCCGAGCTCGTCTACCGCGCGCAGGAGCTCCTCCGAGAGGTTCAGTTCATTGAATTGCATATTTTATCCTTTCTATATTACAGTACATATTATAATAGCACATCTTAACGGAAATAGCAAGGGGCGCGGAGAATTATTTCCGTTTTATTTATCTTTGGCGCGAAACCGAAAGTTTCGCTCAAGCCTTTTCAAAGGCTTGCGGGTCGAGGGCGGCGTTCCCTACAGAAATATAGTTATAGGCAAAAGCTATAACTCGATATAGAAAAAGAGTTGCCGAGTTATAGACTTTACCTATTGACAAAGTAGGAAATTCGTGCTATAGTATATATAACCTACAGGAACAGTAGACAAACAATTTTGAAAGGATGTTTTATATTATGAGCAATTACAGATTTGAGACTTTACAGGTACACGCAGGTCAGGAGCAGCCCGACCCCGCCACAGACGCACGCGCAGTCCCGATATACGCGACTACATCGTACGTGTTCAAGGACTCCGATACAGCCGCAGGACGCTTCGGACTCACACAGGCAGGCAACATCTACACACGCCTCATGAACCCCACATCGAGCGTGTTCGAGGAGCGCATCGCCGCTCTCGAGGGAGGCGTCGGAGCTCTCGCTACGGCATCGGGCTCGGCGGCTATCACCTACGCGATACAGAACATCGCTACCGCAGGCGACCACATCGTAGCCTCCACCAATGTATACGGCGGCACGTATAACCTCCTCGCGCATACATTAAAGGAGCAGGGACTTTCCACCGACTTCGTTGACCCGTCCGACCCTGCAAACTTCGAGAAGGCTATCAAGCCCAACACAAAGCTCCTCTATGCGGAGACCCTCGGCAACCCGAACTCCAACGTCCTCGACATCGAGGTCGTAGCGGAGATAGCCCACAAGCACGGCATCCCGCTCGTTGTCGACAACACCTTTGCAACTCCCTTCCTGCTTCGTCCGCTCGAGCACGGCGCTGACGTAGTAGTACACTCCGCGACAAAGTTCATCGGCGGTCACGGCACTGTAATGGGCGGCGTTATCATCGACGGCGGCAAGTTCGACTGGGCGCAGAACGACAAGTTTCCAGGACTTTCCAAGCCCAATCCGTCCTACCACGGCGTAGTGTTCACGGAGGCTTGCGGCAACCTCGCATACATTCTGAAAATTCGCACAACCCTCATGAGAGACCAGGGCGCGGCAATCTCGCCGTTCAACTCCTTCCTCCTTTTACAGGGACTTGAAACGCTTTCCCTCCGCCTCGAGCGCCACACAGAGAACGCACTCAAGGTCGTTGACTTCCTTAAGAACCACCCCGATGTTGAGAAGGTCAACCACCCGTCGCTCGCGACAGGCAGGGCAAAGGAGCTCTACGACCGCTATTTCCCGAACGGCGCGGCTTCCATTTTCACCTTCGAGATAAAGGGCGGCGCTGACAGAGCTAAGAAGTTCACCGAGAGCCTGAAGCTGTTCTCGCTTCTTGCCAACGTTGCTGACGTTAAGTCGCTCGTTATCCACCCCGCGTCGACCACTCACTCGCAGATGACAGAAGACGAACTGCTCTTCTCGGGCATCAAGCCTACCACAGTCCGCCTGTCTATCGGCACGGAGCATATCGACGACATCATCGCCGACCTCAAGCAGGGCTTCGAGGCAGTCTGAGAGCACGCATAGCTTGCAGGGGCGAGTTCCACTCGCCCGCCAATGACAGTATAGACCCGCAGAATAACGTATTTGTTACACGGGCGCACTGATAAGCAGCACACCAAATCTTTGATTTGGATTGTGATGCTATATGCAGCTTTGCTGTAATGAGCCCCTACATATTGCGATTTACCGTTGATTCGTCGGTTATGGGCGGAACGCCGAGGGCGGCGTTCCCTACACATTGCGTTCAACGCCAATTGTAGGGGATTGCGGACGCCCAAAGGGCGCCCCTACACGATGTATCCGTCACATATCCGTATTTGCGGGCGCACGTTATAAAATAAACATATTGCAGGGGGCGGGACGTTTTTTCCCCCCTATTGCATTTTCCTGCAAAGGGTGGTATAATAAATGAGCTGAAAGGCTTACATCACTAAAGAGGTGTTTCTGATGAACAATAACAGGGATAAGCTCAGGGCGCTGACGCTCGCCGCACTGTTCACTGCGCTGACTACCGTCGCGACCCTGCTGATACAGATACCTACTCCGACAAAGGGCTATGTCAACCTCGGAGACAGTATCGTCAATATAGCGGCTTGGGTGCTCGGACCCGTGTACGGAGCCGCCGCAGCAGGCATAGGCTCGGCGATAGCCGACATTGTGAGCGGCTACGTGGTATATGCTCCCGTGACTCTTGTTGTCAAGGCGGCAATGGCGGTTGCATCCGCGCTCGTCATCAGAGCCGCAGGCAAGCGCAGCGGCTCGCTTCTTCCGAGGATAGCGGCAGCAGCCTCGGCTGAGGTAATAATGGTAGTCGGCTATGCGCTGTTCGAGGCTGTGCTCTACCACTCGGCAAGCGCGGCTCTGCTCGGAGTTCCCGCAAATGCGGTGCAGGGCGCACTCGGAGCGGCTGTATCAGTCGCCGTATACGAGCTCGTTATCAAGCGTGTTCCGCGCTTTGACAAGAAGTAAGGAGAGGCATATGCGTGAGGAATTTGTACGCACTGCTATGATATTCGGTGAAACGGCTATGACGAGGCTTGCGGCTTCTAGAGTAGCCGTTTTCGGCGTTGGTGGAGTCGGCGGACACGTCGTGGAGGCACTCGCCCGCTCGGGCGTGGGAGCGCTCGACCTTATCGACAACGACAGGGTCGCTCCGAGCAACATAAACCGCCAGATAGTCGCCGTTCACAGCACTATCGGTATGCTCAAGGTCGAGGCGGCGGAGCTCCGCGTGCGCGATATCGCTCCCGACTGCAAGGTGCGGACTTACCCCACGTTTTTCATGCCCGAGACTGCCGACGAGTTCGACTTCACGCAGTACGACTATGTTGTGGACGCGATAGACACGGTCACGGGTAAGATAGAGATAATCATGCGCGCAAAGGCGGCGGGAGTGCCCGTCATCAGCAGTATGGGCGCGGGCAACAAGGTCGACCCGACGGCGTTTGAGGTCGCGGACATATACAAGACGTCGGTCTGCCCGCTCGCGAGGGTGATGCGCCGCGAGATGAAGAAGCGCGGCGTGAAGTCGCTGAAGGTGGTCTACTCGAAGGAGGAGGCGCTGACGCCGATAGCGGGGCTTTGCGAGGACAGCGGTTCGCGGAGGAGTACTCCGGGCTCGAATGCGTTCGTGCCGTCGGTCGCGGGACTTATCATAGCGGGCGAGGTCATCAAGGAACTGACAGGCTTTACAAGATAAAGTAAGAGGGACGGATTAATCCGTCCCTCTTTTTAGTTCAGCCAAATTTGTGCTTTAGCCTTATCTCGGTCGCTGTCGCGGAGAGCATGACCGACGCTGTCAGCAGTATCAGCACACCGATTTTCGCGTATGCACTGTCGCGGGCAAAAACGAGCGCGGCTGTTGTCAGCAGAGCGCAAACCGCTCCGATGATGAGCCATGCTATGCCGCAGGAGCGGTTTGCGAAACGCCACGCCTCATCGCTTGACATAGCTCGTCTCGTTCGGAAGCCGACAGAATAGTCCGCGTGCGATCTCGCGTACTTCAGCATTACCGCGCCGCCGAGAAGTATCGCCGCCGCTCCGATAAAATTCACAATTATGATTACCATTCAGTTCACCTTTACTTTCTTTACGACCGTGAAGCCGCTTTGCAGATAGAGCCTGTACGCACGCTGATTCCACTCCGCGACGGTCAGCCGTATGGGAGCGTCGGACTGCTCGCGGATATGAGCGATAGCCCACATCAGGAGCTTTTTCCCGAAGCCTTTGCCCTGATACAGCTTGTTCACGATGAGGTCGTCTATCTCACTGCCGAGGCAGGCAACGCTCCCTGTAATGATGTCGCCGTCCATGAGGAGGAAAATGCTGTCCCGTTTGTCAGCGAGCTGCGAAATGTCGGAGTAAAAGCTGTACGGCTCAATGCCGAGAGCCCTTCTCATCTCGAGGAAGCACTCGTTGTATATGCGCTCGTACTGACTGTAGAGCTCGTCACTGAAAGGGACAGGGACTATATCCACGGCGGGAACTCCGCCCGTGTATTCCATTTCAAAAACGCAGAAGCTGCTCAAAGCCGTCACCTCCCGAAACACTGTTAAGATGATTATACACCGCGCGGGGAATGAAGTCAAGAAAAATGCTTGCATTTTGCGGCTGTTTGTTATATAATAGATATACTAATGCATTAAGGAGAATCATCTGAATGGTATACAATAACATCATAGAGGCAATGGGACACACGCCGATGATAAGGCTCAACCGCATGAACAAGCCCGACAGCGCAGAGGTGCTCGTGAAGTTCGAGGGACTGAACGTCGGCGGCTCTATCAAGACCCGCACCGCATACAATATGATACTTCATGCCGAGCAGGAGGGCAGGATAACCAAGGACACGATAATCGTCGAGCCCACGAGCGGCAATCAGGGCATAGGACTTGCACTTGTGGGAGCTGTCCGCGGCTACAAGACTGTCATCATCATGCCCGATTCCGTCAGCGAGGAGCGCCGCAAGCTCGTCCGCCACTACGGCGCGGAGGTCATACTTATACACGACGACGGCGACATCGGCAAGTGCATACAGGAGTGCCTGAATACGGCGCTGAGAATGGCTGAGGAGGACAAGAACGTGTTCGTACCTCAGCAGTTCGCGAACGTCAACAACATATACGCGCACAAGTACCACACGGCGCTCGAGATACTCGAGCAGACCGCGGGCAGGATAGACGGCTTCTGCTCGGGAATAGGCACAGGCGGCACTATCACGGGCATAGGCGAGACGCTGAAATCGCAGTATCCCGATATGCTGATATGGGCAGTCGAGCCCGAGAACGCGGCTATCCTTGCGGGAGGCAACATCGGCACGCACCTGCAAATGGGCATAGGCGACGGAATAATCCCCGATATCCTCAATCAGAACATCTACGACGACATCTACATCGTCACCGACGAGGAGGCTATACAGACAGCGAAGGACCTCGCCGCAAAGGAGGGCATCATGTGCGGCATATCGAGCGGCACTAACGTTGCCGCGGCGCTGAAAATGGCGGAGAAGCTCGGCAAGGGCAAGACTGTCGTGACTATACTTCCCGACACAGCGGAGCGCTATTTCTCGACCCCGTTATTCGACGAGTGATACGGCTTGAATCGTAGGGGGCATTACAGCAAAGCTGCATATAGCATCACAATCCAAATCAAAGATTTGGTGTGCTGCTTATCTGTGCGTCCGTGTTGCCGTTCATTATTATGCGGGTTTATACTGTCATTTGCGGGCGAGCGGAACTCGCCCCTACAAAACGTTGCTTGTTCGCAATCGTGTTATTTCGCGGACGCCCAAAGGGCGCCCCTACATAATGTAATTGTCACATATCCGTATATTTGCGGGCGAGCGGAACTCGCCCCTACATTTTTATGGTAACAAACAAAAAGAAAAGGCTGACGAATAATCGTCAGCCTTTCATTTTACTTGCTCTTAACGGGGAGCGTATCGTACTTCTTAGCGTCGTACATCTGGATAGCGAGCGCGTCGTTTGCTGTGACGCCGTCGCCGTCGCCGATGACGTCGGCATTCTTTACGCCCTGCGGCTTGAGTGCGAACTTATCCTTGTTTGCAACAGCCTGAAGGATAGCGACTGCGTCAGCGACAGTGACCTTTGTATCGAGGTTTGCGTCGCCGGGGAGGTACTCGCCTTCAGTCTGAGCGGAGGTCGTTGTTACCTTGCCGCCTGCAGTAGTAGTTGTTGTTTTGGTAGTAGTTGCGGAAGACTTGCTGCTTGCAGTGGTAGTCTCCTTGGGAGCAGGCTCGGAGCCGTCGGGCTCGATACCGCCTACGAGCACGCCGTCAGCGTAAACGCAGATGTGGTCGTAGCGCTCCTCGGGCGGGTCGTCAACGGCGAAGAAGTCCTCCTTGGTGCCGAGCTTGAGACCGTCAAAGCTCCAGTCGTTCTTGGGGTCGAACTGATAGAAAACGTACTTATTATCGGAGTTGGTATAGCCCTTGCCGTAGAAGCCTACGCTGAACTGGTACTTCTTGCCCGAGTTCGCGATAACGTAGTCCTCCCAGCTAATCTCGGCGTAGTAGGTATCCTTGACCTTGTCATACTTGTGCGGACCCGAGATTATGCCGTCAGCACCGACAGCGCCGTCCTCTGTGCTGGACTGGTCATAGAGCTCCTTGACCTCGTATATCTCGGGCTTATCGTTTTCGGAAACATTGAAGAAGTATCTTACGGAGATGTTCTTTGAGGGAGCTGATTCGCCCGACAGCACCTTGAATGATACCTCAACAGCACCAGTACCGTCGTCGTTCATCTTCTCGAGACCGAGCGCCTCTACCCAGTAGCCGCTGCCGCCCGAGCCCTCAGCACCGCTGCCGTAGACTCTCTTCTCGTCCTCGGGCGGGAAGTTGGGAGTGATAGCCATATCTTCAGTGCCGTATATAGCGTACAGACCTGCTGCCGCTGCGGGGAGGCAGGCATTGTAGTCGATAGTTACCTCGTTCTCTGTCCAGTCCTTTGTAGCGTCGTCGTGACCGTCATTGCCGTCGGGACCGCCTGCGAGAGCGCCCCAGAGGATGTGTCTCTGCTCGCGGGGGTCCTCAGCCATGAGCAGACCCGAAGCAGCACGGTGATGGGGGTTCTTGACAGCCGTATCGTTATAGCCGACAACGAAGGCTCTCTTTCCGTGAGTGCCGTTCTTGCCGGCGAGGACGCTGTACTTAGCCTCCTCCTTGAAGGTTACGTCGTTGTCGCCGAGAACGTAGTTCATCTGTTTCTTAGCCCATTCGCTCCATTCGCTGGGCTTGCCTTTGTTCTTGTACTTATCGTAGATGAGGCATATGAACTGCATAGCTGTGTTGTAGCGGCAGCTTCCCCACTGGTTGAGGAATGCGAAGCCGCCCTTGGTCTCGCACTGCTGCCATGTCTTGAGGCACTTGCCTACGCAGTCATTGTCCCAGAAGTCCTCGAACACATACTGGTTCTTGCCCTGAGCGTCTCTTATCTTCTGGACGAGGTCGAGCTCGGGGTGCTCCTGATTGATGATAGCCCACATCACGCCTGCGCCGCTCCACATATCGTTCCAGCAGTAGCACCAGCCCGAGGGAGCGTAGTAGTCGAAGATAGCGTAAGCGTTGTCGAAGCAGGAGGCGTCGCCCGTAGCCATATACATCCATGCAGCAGCCCAGCAGTAGTCGTCCTGCCACTTTGTTGACTGGTAGAACTGTCCGGGACCGTCGGCGTTATCGGAGAGGAGCTTGTCGGCGGAAGCGTCAGTCTTTTCGCCCTCCGCGGGAGCAGCACCAGTATTTACAGCGGGAGGATACTTCTCGAGAGCGTCCTCAGTGAACTGCCAGAGAGCCTTTGCATAGTCGAGTGACTTCTCGGCGTATTCCTCGTCTGTATCCTTGAAGTTGAGGTAGTTGATAGCGAGCGAAGCCGCCGCGGAAACAACGTAGTCTATCTGCGGCTTATCCGCAGTGAGGAAGAAAGCGGGACGCGGCATAGTGTCGACCTCGGGATTGTTCCATATAGCGTGGTCGATGTTGCCCTCGCCGACCTGATAGCAGTGAGCGATGACCTTGCCGTCCTCGTCGCGGAATGTACACTTCATGAGGTAGTCGTTGAAGTGGCGGAGAATGGTCTCGATGTGGTCGTCCTGCTCGAGCTTTTTGTACACGTCGCGGTACTCGTAGTAGCCCCAGCCGAGAGTAGCTGCGGTGTAGTTCTCGGGCATACCGAACTCAACGTGGTCGCCTGCGTCGTGGAAGCCGCCCGCAACGTCGATAGTGCCGTCACCGTCGGGGTCGAGAACGTCCTTGTACTTCTCCATGAACTCGGCAGAGAGGTTAGTGCCGCCCTTGCTCTGCTTGTTTGTCTGCTTGTCCCACTCTATCATGGGGACGTGAGCGTCGTAGGTGTGGCAGCTTCCGCGCCATGAGAGCTTGTTCTCATCCTCCTTGAATTCGCCGCACATATTCGCGTCGTAGAAGTAGAGCGAATACTGTAGCGCACGCGCGTAGTCGATGTCAAGACCCGAGTCCTGCACGATCTCGCTGATAGGAGCGCAGAACTGCTGCTCCTCTGTCTCGGTGTCAGCCGCGTCCGTGAGGAACGGAGCGGGAGCGGAGACTGCGGTCACGACAGCGCAGGTAGCAGCCGCCATGACTTTTTTGAATTTCTTCATTTTTTCTATCCCTCCAAAAAAATATTGAGCATAATTAATTGATTGGAATATTAGGTAGCAGATATACTGCCCGTAATCACTATCATAATATCATATTTTTTGGAGAAATGCAAGCTATTTTTTGCTCAGCTCAGCCTTTTTTTATTAATTTTAGCTTTTGAACCTATCCTGTATTTTCGTTTTACAAATGCGAGTCCGACCGCGAGGAGGACTCCGCCCGCGGCGATGAGCACCGAGGGTATGCTTATCGGCTGGCGTTCGCCTGTGATACGCTGAATAGCGAAGGCATGGACTGTATCGGAGGCGTCGGTGAAGGTGATATGGTTGTCCTTGGCGTAGTCGCGGGCAGGGGAGCCGCCGTCCCCGAGAAGGACGAAGTCAGCTGCGACCTCTGCGCCGTCGTCCGTGGGGACATATCCGAAAGCGCATATCCCTATATCCTTGACTGAGGGCGGGACGTACACGCCCTTCAGCGAGCTGCACATATAGAATGAGCAGTCCCCGACGCCTTTGAGCCCGCTGCTGAGGGAGATGCTCCTCAGCGAGGTGCAGCCCGAAAAGCAGAAGGCTCCTATGCGGTGAACGCTCTCGGGGACGGTGAAATCGGAGAGCGATGTGCAGCTTCGGAAGCAGGACTCGGGCAGCGAGGAAAGCGTATCGGGCAGGGAGGCGGAGCTCAGCTCCGCACAGCCGCAGAAGCAGCCCATACCAATTTCGGTGACGGAGTCGGGGACACTTATCTCCTCGAGGGAGGAGCAGGCGTAGAAGCAGTGGTGCCCTATTTTTCGGAGGGTGTCGGGGAGGTCGATGTGCCTGAGCGCAGAGCACTCGTAGAAGGCGTTGTCGCGGAGCTCCACGACCTGACAGCCCTCGATAGTCTCGGGTATCTCTATGTAGACGGGTTCGCCCTTGTAGCCCGTGATAGTGGCTTCGTTGTTGATTATGGTGTACTCGTATTTCGGCTCGTCTGCACATTCTGCGGGGAGTGCGGGGATATTCAGTGCGGCGAGAACAGCGGTCACGAGGGCAAAAATTATCTTTTTCATTTTAACAGCTCCTTTTTGTATGATTTTATACCTTTTTCTGCGGCGGGTAAAGCAAAAAATATCGTCAAAGTGTGACGGCAAAAAAACAGTTTCGCCAAGTACAGCGGATAAGTCTCCGGATGTGACAGCATATCCTGTCATCGCGGGAGGTATCGGGTCACATTCGGAGGGGCTGAATTTGTAGATATTGCACAGTTTGCGCAAAAATGAAAGTATTGAAAAGCGGCGAAGAAGGTGCTACAATGCAGGTGAAATTTCAAAGAAAATTCAGTGCGCTGAATCAAACCCTGACGTAACGTAAGGGTTGAGATGAACAAACATATTTAACAAGGAGGCTTTGCTATGAAATACACAAAACAATGTCCTAAGTGCGGAAGCTATGATATCCTCTATGCAAAGGGCAGCGCGGAATCCTACGGTGCGGGAAGCAATATAATGTGTGGATTAACGACATACTCGGCAGTCGATGTTGACCGCTATATCTGCTGCAACTGCGGCTATGTCGAGCATTTCGTGCGAACAGGAGATATAGAAAGACTCAGAAAGAGCAAAAAGATAAAGCAGGTGGAATAGCTATTAGCTATTAGCCGTTAGCCGTTAGCTAAAGGTATCGCCTGCGGCGATAATTTTTATAATAAGTCCGCGCCAGCGGACACCACGAGCTAAAGGCTAATGGCTAAAGGCTCAAACTTTTCAGCTCCAATTGAATAAAACGTCCCGCACTGCCAATATTTACCTCCGAGGTGATAATGATGAGAAAAAAACACGAGCTCATTTTTGCGGCGGGACTTATCCTTGCCATACTTATTTCTAACACGGTCGGCATCATACGCGACGGCAGGAGGCTCGACAGACTGCGCGGGAGCGTCCTGCGCCTGCATATCCTCGCCGAGTCCGACAGCGACCGCGACCAACAGCTCAAGCTCTATGTGAGGGACGCCCTTCTCGAAAGCAGTATCCTCGGAGAAGCGGACTCTCTCGCGGAGGCTGAATCCATAGCCGCGGAAAGGCTCCCCGATATAGAGCGCATAGCGGAGACTGTACTGCGCGCGAACGGCTGTGAACTGCCCGTGGAGGCGGAGCTCGCGGACACGGAGTTCGATGTCCGCACCTACGGCGACATAACCATGCCCGCGGGGACTTATCGGGCTCTGCGCGTGAAGATAGGCTCAGCGCAGGGACACAACTGGTGGTGCGTGATGTACCCATCGCTGTGCGTTCCTGCGGCGTGTGAGGTCACCGACGACAAGCAGGAGGAGCTCGAAAAATTCGGCGATGAGGAGCTCGATATCCTCTATGAGCCCGAAAAATATGAGATAAGATTCGCTATATGGGATAAAATTACGGAGATAAGGAAGAAGCTGGTTGTGCAAAGCGACGAAAATTCGGAGCGTGCTTGACAAGCGGCGGAGAAGAGGGTATAATATTTGAGTAAACAAAGCAGAACTACCCGTTCTCACCGTCAGGCAATGCTTAAACGGTCAATATGTGAGTAAGACACGCGGCGTGCCGTGTGAACTTAAACGTGTATTGTGTGAGTGCGGATAATTCCGCACTCATTTTTGTTTTATTTTATAACCGGAGGTGCTTGAAGATTAGCAAACAGGAACTGCAGATCAACGAAGATATTCGGGATAAGGAACTTCTCGTTATCGACGCTGACGGAACCAAGCTGGGAACGATGTCCGCAAAGGACGCACAGAAATTAGCCTTTGAACAGGATCTTGACCTTGTGAAGATCGCTCCGCAGGCAACACCGCCCGTATGCCGCATCATGGACTACGGAAAGTATTGCTTCGAGCAGGCTAAGCGTGAAAAGGAAGCAAGAAAGAATCAGAAGGTCGTTTCTATCAAGGAGATACGTATGTTCTCCACTATCGATACCCACGACTTTGAAACAAAGGTGAATCAGGCTGTAAAGTTCTTACAGGGCGGAGATAAGCTCAAGGTCTCAGTGAGATTCCGCAAGAGAGCCATAGCTCACCCCGAGCTCGGCGCAGAGCTGCTCGACCGCTTCAAGGAGGCTCTTTCCGAGGCAGGAACTGTTGATAAGCCGGCTAAAATGGAGGGACGCAGCATTGTTATGTTCGTCAGTCCCAAAACAAATAAGTAAGAACAATACGTTCTTAATCAAGGAGGATATTAACAATGGCAAAGGTTAAGGTTAAAACTCATTCGGGCGCTAAGAAGCGCTTCAAGATCACCGGTACTGGCAAGGTAAAGTACCAGAAGACCAACAAGAGACACCGTCTCACTCAGAAGGACACAAAGCGCAAGAGAATCGCTCGTACAGCAGGCGTTGCAGGAAGCGCTAACGCTCCTACTATCAAGAAGCTCGTTCCCTATATGTAATCATCGGGAGCATAGCTCTCAAGGAAATCGCTTACTATTAAATCTGGAGGTAAAAGACTATGGCACGTATCAAAGGTGCAATGATGACTCGCAAGAGAAGAAATAAAGTATTAAAGCTCGCTAAGGGCTACTGGGGCGCTAAGAGCAAGCACTTCAAGATGGCTAAGCAGGCTGTCATGAAGTCCGGCAACTACGCTTACATCGGAAGAAAGCAGAAGAAGAGACAGTTCAGACAGCTCTGGATAACAAGAATCTCCGCAGCTGCTAAGCTCAACGGCATGAACTACTCTACATTCATGAACGGCTGCAAGAAGGCTGGCATCACTCTCAACAGAAAGATGCTCTCCGAGATCGCTATCACTGATGCAGCAGGCTTCACAGCTATCGCTGAGAAGGCTAAGGCTGCTCTTTAATCAAGAATATAAACACGCTCCTTTACATAAAAAGAGCGTGTTTTCTTGTAGAAGGCGGGAGTTGTCTCCCGCCCGATACAGGTCATTCCACGGCGCGGAGGTGTAGTATTGGAGAATATCATTACCTCTAAGGATAATCCCGTTATCAAGCTGTATCAGAAGCTCTCCGACTCGAAAAAAGAGAGGCTTCAGTACGGCTTATTCGTGTTGGAGGGGCTCAGGATAGTCGAGGACGCCCTCCGCGAGGAAGCGAGAGTCTCGCACCTCATTCTTACGAAGCAGGCGTTCGACCGCTTCGGTGACGAGCTTTTGCAGGCTGATTTGAGAGATACAAAAACACTTGTCATTTCAAATGAGCTTGGCAACAGGATAGCCTCGACAAGCACTACTCAGGGCGTGTTCGCGATATGCGGCATACCCGAGATGAAGGCTCCCGTGTTCGCCGACAACGGCAGATACGTCGTGCTGTTCGGCTTGCAGGACCCAGGAAACGTCGGCATGATAATCCGTACAGCGGACGCTCTCGGCATCGACGGCATCTTTATGTGCGGGAGCTGCGACCTCTACAGCCCGAAGGTCATACGTTCGACTATGGGGTCGGTGTTCCGCGAGAATATCTACATCATCGGCAGTGAGGACGAGCTGTTCGAGGTGCTGAAAAGCGGCGGCGTCATGACATCTGCGGCAGTCATTGATACGGACGCGGAGAAGGTCACGGAGTGCGGCTTCACGGGGCGGCAGGCGGTATTCATCGGCAACGAGGGCAACGGGCTCCCTGCGGAGGTCTCACGCAGGTGCGACAGGCGCGTCACTATCCCCATGAACGGGACTATAAATTCGCTCAACGCCGCTATGGCTGCGGGCATACTCATGTGGGAGCTGAAAAAGTAGCTCCCGATGCATAGAAAGACTGATTTGGGGGAGGCTTGTAGTGGACAACAGAAAATACTGGCTGTGGCTGACTATGATTTTCGGTATCGGCAGCCGCAGGATATGGGAGCTGATGTCGCTGTATGAGACTCCCGATGAGGCGTACAGCGAGCTCCGCTCGGGCAGCAGTCTGGTGCGGCTCAATGAGAAGGAGCGCAATGCTGTTTCGGCGACTGATATAGAGCAGGCGGAGCGCGTCCTTGCCGAGTGCGGCAGGAAGGACGTCCGCACGGTGGGCTACGACTCGGAGGACTATCCTCCGCAGCTGAGACATATAATGAATCCGCCCGCAATACTCTATTACACGGGCGATATCTGCTGCCTGACGGGCACGCGGACGATAACTGCCGTCGGAGCACGCAAGGCGACCGATTACAGCCTGCGGGTCACTGACAGGATATGCCGCGAGCTCGCAGAAAAGGGCATCGTTATCGTGAGCGGCTTTGCGGTCGGCGTGGACATAACCTCGCATATGGCGGCTGCCTCGCAGGGCAGACCTACCGCTGCTGTTCTCGGCTGCGGAGTCGATATCGACTACCCGCGCGAGAACTTCTGCTTCCGCGATGAGATACTCGCGGCGGGAGGCGTTTTCATCAGCGAGTACCCGCCCGGTACTACTCCTCATGCGGGAAACTTCCCGAAGAGGAACAGGATACTTGCCGCGCTCGGACGTGCGGCAGTCGTGTTCGAGGCGTCGGAAAAGAGCGGCTCGCTGATAACGGCTTCGCTTGCCGCCGAGCAGGGCAGGGACGTGTTCTGCCTCCCGCCTGCGGACATATTCAGTCCCGCGTATTCGGGCAATGCCATGCTGCTGAATGAGGGCGCTCTGCCGTTTTTCAGCTCCGCGGACATTTCCGCTGTGTTCGGCTACGGGACCGTGGTGTACGACGAGGTCCGCTCGGAGGCTCTCGGTATCATCGACAAGGACGACCCTCCGCTGAGCCTGCATGAACACAGGGTCAGGACGCCGCTGCTGCCGAGGCTCAAGCCCGGCGAGAGTACAGCAGAGGCACCTGCGGGGGAGGCTCCCGTGCCTGCGAAGGCAAGGACAGATATAGAGCTCGAGGGCGTGCAGAGGCAGATAGCCGACGCGCTCTCGGGGGGCGCGCTGCACGCTGATGTTCTCGCACAGAGGCTCGGCATGGACAGCTCGGAGCTCATGACGGAGCTCACCGAAATGGAGATACTCGGAGCAGTAAAGGCGCTGCCCGGTAAGATATATGAGAATAGATAAGGGGTAAAAAGACAAATGTCAGACTTAGTTATAGTTGAGTCGCCTGCAAAGGCAAAAACGATACAGAAATATCTCGGCAAGGGGTATAAGGTAGTCGCTTCAATGGGTCACGTCCGCGACCTGCCGAAGTCGAAGCTCGGAGTTGACACCGAGCACGATTTCGCTCCGCAGTACACGGATATGAAGGGCAAGGAGGACATTATCAGCGACCTCAAGAAGTGCGCGAAAAAGAGCGGCAAGGTCTACCTCGCGACCGACCCTGACCGCGAGGGAGAGGCTATATCATGGCATATAGCGCAGATGCTCAAGCTCGATATGAACGACAACAACCGCGTTGCCTTCAACGAGATAACAAAGACGGGCGTTCAGAACGGCATGAGCAATCCGCACAAGATAGACGTTGACCTTGTCAACGCGCAGCAGGCTCGCCGCATACTCGACCGCCTCGTCGGCTACAAGCTAAGCCCCTTCCTGTGGAAGAAGGTGAAGCGCGGTCTGTCGGCAGGACGCGTGCAGTCCGTAGCTGTCCGTCTCGTGGTAGACCGCGAGAACGAGATACGCAAGTTCGTGCCCAAGGAGTACTGGTCTGTGGACGCTAAGTTCACTGCGCCCGGCTCGAGGAAGGTGTTCGAGGCGGCGCTCGTCGCTGTAGACGGCAAGAAGCTCGAGATAGCCAACAAGGCGGAGGCTGACGGTCTCCTCGCAAGGCTCGAGGGCGCACAGTATGAGGTCACCTCAGTAAAGAAGAAGATAACCAAGAAGCAGCCAGCTCCGCCGTTCATCACGTCGACCATGCAGCAGGAGGCTTCCCGCAAGCTCGGATTCAGCGCAAAGCGCACCATGAAGGCGGCGCAGGAGCTGTACGAAGGCGTTGACGTCGAGGGAATCGGCGCGGTAGGTCTCATCACCTACATGAGAACCGACAGCCTCCGTATCTCCGAGGAGGCTAAGGCTGCTGCGGCTCAGTACATCAGCACCGTTTACGGCAGCGAGTACCTCCCCGAGAAGCCCCGCGTTTTCAAGACCAAGAGCAATGCTCAGGACGCGCACGAGGCGATTCGCCCCTCTACTCCCGAGCTCTCGCCCGAGCGCGTGAAATCGGGACTTTCAAGCGACCAGTTCAAGCTTTACAAGCTCATATGGGAGCGCTTCATCGCAAGTCAGATGGCAAACGCTCTGCTCGATACGGTATCCGTCGACATCGAGGCGAACAGCTGTATGTTCCGCGCGTCGGGCTACTCCGTCAAGTTCGACGGCTTCACGAAGCTGTATGTCGAGTCCACGGACGGAGCTGACGAGAACAAGAAAATGCTCCCGCCCCTTGCGGTCGGCGACAACGTCAAGCTCAAATCCATAACGGGCAATCAGCACTTCACTCAGCCGCCTCCGCGCTACACCGAGGCTTCGCTGATAAAGGCGCTCGAGGAGAACGGCATAGGCCGCCCGAGTACCTACGCTCCGACGATTACGACCATTACGGCGCGTCAGTACGTCGAGCACGAGGGCAAGGCTCTCAAGCCGACAAACCTCGGCGAGGTCATTACCGAGCTGATGAAGGAGCACTTCAACGAGATAGTCGACGCGAAGTTCACCGCCGAGATGGAGAACAACCTCGACGAGATAGAGCACGGTGTCAAGGACTGGGTCAGCACCCTGCACGAGTTCTACGACGGCTTCTCCGATACCCTCAGCAAGGCTGAGGAGGCTATGGAGGGCAAGCGCGTGAAGGTGCCCGACGAGGAGACCGACGTCATCTGCGAGGCGTGCGGACGCAATATGGTCATCAAGTACGGCAGATACGGCAAGTTCCTCGCGTGCCCCGGCTTCCCCGAGTGCTCGAATACGAAGAAGATAGTCACCGAGACCGAGGGCAGCTGTCCGAGGTGCGGCAAGAAGATGCTGCTCAAAAAGTCAAAGAAGGGCAGGAGCTTCTACGGCTGTGAGGGCTTCCCCGAGTGCAACTTCATGACGTGGAACGTCCCGACGGCGGAGGTATGTCCCGACTGCGGAAAGACGCTGTTCAACAAGGGCGGCAAGTCGGGCAGGCTCGTCTGTGAGAACGAGGGCTGCGGCTATGAAAGAGAGCTGAAAAAATGACGAGAGTCAACGTTATAGGCGCGGGGCTCGCAGGCTGTGAGGCGGCGTGGGCACTCGCAAGGTACGGGATAGGCGTGCGGCTGTTTGAGATGAAGCCGCAGAAGTTCACTCCCGCGCATAAATACAGCGGATTCGCCGAGCTCGTCTGCTCGAACTCGCTAAAAGCGGCAAGGCTCGAATCGGCGGCGGGACTGCTGAAAACAGAAATGGAAATGCTCGGCTCGCTGACCGTTCCCTGCGCGAAGGCGAACGCAGTCGAGGCAGGAGGCGCACTTGCGGTCGACCGCGAGCGCTTCTCCGACAGCGTGACCGAGAAGATAAAGAGCGAGCCGCTCATTGAGGTCATTGAGCAGGAGGTCACGGAGATACCCGAGGGCGTCACCATTATCGCTACGGGGCCGCTCACGGCGGGCGCGCTCGCTGAGGAGATAAAAAAGCTCTGCGGCGAGGGGCTCAGCTTCTACGACGCGGCGGCTCCGATAGTGACCTATGAGAGCCTCGACTTGGAGAAGGTATTCTTCGCTTCGCGCTACGACCGCGGCGACGCCGACTACATCAACTGCCCGATGAACAAGGAGGAATACCTCGCGTTCTACAGGGCGCTCATCGGCGCGGAGAGGGTACAGCTCAAGGACTTCGAGACTCACCCGTTCAGCGTGTATGAGGGCTGTATGCCGATAGAGGAGCTTGCCTCACGCGGCGAGGACACGATGAGATTCGGTCCGATGAAGCCCGTCGGCATAACCGACCAGCGCACGGGCAGACGTCCGTATGCGGTGGTTCAGCTCAGGCGCGAGAACCGCGAGGCTACGCTGTTCAACCTCGTCGGCTTCCAGACAAATCTCAAATTCGGCGAGCAGAAGCGCGTATTCTCTATGATACCGGGACTCGAAAACGCCGAGTTCATGCGCTTCGGTGTAATGCACAGGAACACATTCATAAACAGTCCTGTGCTGCTCAATGCCGACTTCTCAATGAGGGAGCACCCCGATATCTACTTCGCGGGGCAGATGACGGGAGTCGAGGGCTATATGGAGTCCGCAGCGAGCGGAATCATCGCGGGTACGGCTGCCGCAAGACGGCTGCTCGGGCTCGAGCCGATACAGCTCCCGAAGGATACGATGACGGGAGCACTCAGTGCCTACATCAGCGACCCGTTCAACGACGGTAAGTTCCAGCCTATGGGCGCGAATATGGGAATTCTCCCCGACATCGGCGTGAGGATAAAGGACAAGAAGGAAAAGTACGGCGTATACGCAAAACGCGCCGTTGAATCTCTGCAAAGGGAGCTTGATAGGATTGGCTACAACAGTAATAGTTGACGCATTCGGAGGGGACAGAGCTCCCCTCGAGGTGCTGAAAGGCTGCGAGAAAGCAGTCCGCGAGCTCGGGACAAAGATAGTCCTGACGGGCAGCGCCGACAAGATAAGGGAGTGTGCCGCCGCGCATAAGATAAGCCTCGACGGCATGGAGATAGAGCACACCGATGATGTTTTTGATATACATGACGAGCCGAAGGAGATAATCAAGTCGGGGAAGGATTCCTCGATGGCTGTCGGACTGCGGCTGCTCGCGGAGGGCAGGGGAGACGCCTTCGTCTCCGCGGGAAGCACGGGCGCCCTCGTTATGGGCGCGACCTTCATCGTCAAGCGCATCAAAGGTATCAAGCGAGTTGCTCCCGCACCGATGCTCCCGACGAATAAGGGCAGCTTCATACTGCTCGACGCGGGCGCGAATGTCGAGTGCAGACCCGAGATGCTGCTGCAATTCGCAGTCATGGGCAGCGCCTACATGGAGAAGGTAGTCGGCGTGAAATCGCCTACAGTAGGTCTTCTCAACGTCGGCGCCGAGGACACTAAGGGCAGAGAGCTCGAGATAGAGGCGTACAAGATGCTGAAGGAGTCGGGACTCAATTTCTACGGCAACGTTGAGGCGAGAGACGTCCCCGAGGGAGACTGTCAGGTCGTTGTGACCGACGGCTTCACGGGCAATATCGTGCTCAAGCTCTATGAGGGCGTGGCGTCGCTGTTCGGGAACAAGGTCAAGTGGCTGTACTCGGGCGCGGGCAAGATAGGCGCGCTGTTCTCACTCGGCAAGATAAAGCTGTTCAAGAAGCAGATGGACTACCGCGAAACGGGCGGCTCGGTCCTCCTCGGAGTGAGAAAGCCCGTAATCAAGGCGCACGGAAGCTCGGACGCCTATGCGTTCTTCAATGCCATAAAGCAGGCGCAGAGGTGCGCGGAGGAAAACATTACGGCGGCTATCGCGGAATATGTCGGGAATATGCCGTCGGCTGACAAGGAGCAGGACAATGTGTGATATAGCAGAATTTGAAGAAAAAATAGGATATACGTTCAAGGATAAGCACCTCATTCATCAGGCGCTTTCGCATTCGTCATACGCGAACGAGAAGAAGCACCCCAACGGCAGCAACGAGCGCCTCGAGTTCCTCGGGGACAGCGTGCTCTCGATAGTCGTGTCGGACTACCTCTACAAGCACCTCACGAGCGTTGCCGAGGGCGACCTCACGAAGCTGAGGGCTTCCCTCGTGTGCGAGAAAAGCCTGCACGTTTTTGCGCGGCAGATTGACCTCGGCAGCTACCTCCTCCTCGGCAAGGGCGAGGAGAATACGGGCGGGCGCGAGCGTCCGTCTATACTCGCGGACGCATTCGAGGCTGTAATTGCGGCTATTTACCTCGACGGAGGCATGGAGGCTGCAAGGAAGCACATCCTGCGCTTCATCCCAGAGGACCTCGAGCACGAGGCTAAGAAAGCGTTCAGCGACTTCAAGACAGTGCTTCAGGAGGTCGTACAGAAGAACCCCGAGGAAAAGGTCGAGTACGTCCTCATCGGCGAAGAGGGTCCCGACCACAACAAGCGCTTCGTTGTCGAGGTCATGCTGAATTCGCAGGTCATCGGCAAGGGCAAGGGCAGAAGCAAGAAGGAAGCAGAGCAGCTTGCCGCAAAGGAAGCGCTGGAGCTCATGGGCTATGAAACACAGTAACATTTCCATTTTTATCCCGCACGTAGGCTGCCCGCATCAGTGCAGCTTCTGCGACCAGCGCACGATAAGCGGCGCTCAGCATCTGCCTGACGGCGATGAGGTGCGTGAGATATGCGAAAAGGCGCTCGCGGAGGTGAAGTCTCCCGAGGATACCGAGATAGCCTTCTTCGGAGGCAGCTTCACGGCTATCCCGCGCGACTATATGCATGAGCTCCTCGACGCGGCAAAGGATTTCGTCGGAGCGGGAAAGTTCAAGGGCATACGCTGCTCGACGCGTCCCGACTGCATCGACTTCGAGGTGCTCGGCATTCTCGCGAGGAGCGGCGTCACCGCGATAGAGCTCGGTGCGCAGTCGATGAGCGACAGAGTGCTCGAACTCAACGAGCGCGGACACTCCGCAGAGGACGTTGTTAAAGCTGCCGCTATGATAAAGCAGTGGGGCTTCGAGCTCGGCTTGCAGATGATGATAGGTCTGTACGGCAGCACGCGCGATGACGAGCTCCTGACAATGCATAGGATAGCGGAGATACATCCCGATACAGTGCGAATCTATCCGACGGTCATACTGCGCGGGACGAGGCTCGCGGAGCTCCTTGCAAGCGGCGAGTACGTGCCGATGAGCTTCGGCGAGGTCGTGGACATCGCGGCTTCGGGACTCGTTATGTTCGAGGGCAGCGGCATACGCGTGATAAAGTGCGGTCTGCACGCGAGCGAATTCGTGGAGAGGGACATGGTCGGAGGCTTCTATCACCCCGCGTTCCGCGAGCTCTGCGAGGGCATGATTTACCGCTACAATATGAGCTTTCAGATTGAGCAGTCCGCGGGAGCAAGCGAGTACACGTTCGCGGTGGCTCCGTCGTGCATCAGCAAGGCGGTCGGACAGAAAAAGTCAAACATAGAATATTTCGCCCAAAGGGGCATAGACATACAGGTCATCGGGGACGAGAGCGTCCCGAAATATCAGTGCGAGCTGAGGAGGTGAGCGGGTGTACCTAAAATCATTGGAGATTCAGGGATTCAAGTCGTTTCCCGATAAGATAAGCCTTACGTTCGACAAGGGACTTACCGCGGTAGTAGGTCCGAACGGCAGCGGAAAAAGTAATATCGGCGATTCCGTGCGCTGGGTACTGGGCGAGCAGTCGACCAAGACCCTCCGCGGAAACAAAATGGAGGACGTTATTTTTTCCGGTACTGTTGCGCGCAAGCCTATGGGCTTTGCAGCCGTTACGCTGAATATCGACAATACCGACAGGACTCTCGCCGATATGGAGGACGAGGTCGCGGTCACGCGTAAGCTCTACAGGAGCGGCGAGAGCGAGTACCTCATCAACGGCAGACCCTGCCGACTTAAAGACATAAACGAGCTCTTCATGGACACGGGTCTCGGACGCGACGGCTACTCCATCATCGGTCAGGGTCGTATCGCGGAGATAGTCGGTGCCAAGAGCAGCGAGCGCCGCGACATCTTCGAGGAGGCGGCAGGTATTTCCAAGTTCCGCTACAAGAAGCTCGAGGCGGAGCGCAAGCTGACCGCGGCGCACGAGAATATGCTCCGTCTGACGGACATTCTCGCCGAGCTCGAGGGACGCGTAGAACCCCTCCGCATACAGTCGGAGAAGGCGGAGAAGTTCATCAAGCTCGCCGAGGAGAGAAAACGCCTCGAGATATCCGTGTGGATAGCGCGCCTCGATGAACTCAAAGAAAAGCTCACAAAGCTCGACGAGAAGATACTCGTCAGCAAGGGCGAGTACGAGAACCTCGAAAATGACATAGAAAAAGAGGAACAGCGTCTTCAGGACGGCTTCCGCCGTATGCAGGAGTGTACGATGAAGTCCGACGAGCTGAGACGAAAAATGCTCGAGGAGGAGCAGTCCTCGTCGCAGAAGAAGGCGGACATCGCCGTATTTGAGAACGACATCAGCCACTGCGAGCAGGCGATTGAAGCCGCAAAGCAGAGCATCGCAGAGGCGGGCAGGACGAAGTCCGAGCTCGAGGGAAGAAAGTCCGAGGCTGAAAAGAAGATTGACGGGCTCAGCGCCGAGCGTGTGAAGCTCGAAGCTGAGATTGCCGAGGTCACTGCCGAGTTCGAGAAGGCAGAGGCAAGAAATGACCAGCTCGGCGACAACGTAGACAAGGCGGGCAGCGAGATAAATGCCCTGTACATCAAGCAGAGCGAGTTCACCTTTGCGGCGGAGGCTGCAAAGCAGACCATTGCCGACGAGGAGGCGCGTCTTGCGGAGCTCCGCGAGAAGTCGGGCGACACAGAAAAGGCGCTTGCCGAGTACGACGAAAAAATTGCCGAGAACGAGAAGCTTTCCGCCAAGAACGAGGAGCATTCCGCGGAGCTGACAAACCGACTCAGCGGACTCGAAAGGCTGTACACCTCGCGCAAGGAGGGCTTCGAGCGCGCAAAGGAGGAGTTCGAGAAGGTACTCTTCGAGCTCAAAGACAAGCAGCAGCGCAGAAAGATACTCAGCGACCTCGAAAACAACATGGAGGGCTTTGCGGGAAGCGTAAAGCAGGTGCTCAAAGCCTCGAAGCAGGGACGTATCGGCGGCATACTCGGTACTGTAGCGCAGAACATCGGCGTTGAGCCTGAGTACGCGGTCGCGGTAGAGACAGCTCTCGGCGGCGCGATGCAGAACATCATCGTCGAGAACGAGGATATCGCCAAGCGCTGTATCCGCTTCCTCAAGGAGCAGCACGGCGGACGTGCCACATTCCTGCCGATAACGTCGGTCAAAGGCAATGAGCTCCGCGAGCAGGGACTTGAAAGCTGCGACGGCTTCGTATCGCTCGCGAGCAGGATAGTCACCTACGACGAGCGCTTCGCGGGCATTATCGCGTCGCTGCTCGGACGTATAGCCATTGCCGAGGACATAGACGCCGCTACCCTTATCGCCAAGAAATACGGCTACAAGTTCCGCATCGTGACCCTCGACGGACAGGTCATCAACGCAGGCGGTTCGTTCACGGGCGGCTCGGCTATGAAGTCGGGCGGCGTGATAACCCGCAAGAACGAGATAGAAAAGCTCGACGCGGAGATAGTCAAGCTCGAATCACAGCGCGAGGAGCTCAGCGCAAAGGCTGAGAAGCTGCGTGCTGAGTCGGAAAAGCTCAGATTCGACACCAACGCCGCGAAATCGGAGATAGCCGACGCGGAGGCAGAGGCAGTCCGCCTGAGAGCGGAGCTGTCGAGCCTCAACTCGCTGAAGGAGCACCTCACCGCACAGAGCGAGGACTCGGGCAGACTGCTCACGGAGTCCGAGCAGAGGATAGCCGCCGCAAAGCAGACTATCGCCGATTCGGAGAAGTCGCTCGCGGAGACGGATAAGCTCATAAAGGATGCCGAGGAGAAGCTCGCGCAGGGGCAGGACAGCCGCGAAAAGCTCCGTATGGAGCGCGCGGAGCTCTCGCAGAAGCTCTCCGATATGAAGATACACGGCATCGAGATAGAAAAGGACATACAGGCTCAGCAGGACGAGATAAAGCGCGTCGACGAACAGCTCGCCGAGCTCGGTCAGGGCAGCCGCCACTTCGAGGAGGAGATAGAGCGGCAGAACAAGCTCATCGAGACGAAGCTGAGCGACATCGACAAGCTGAAAAACGAGCTCGACAATATGAAGTCGAACTCCGACACCTACCTTGCCGACATTGCGCGGTATCAGTCGATACACACCGAGCAGAACAAGCTCGTCAACGAAATACAGAACGGAATGAAGGGGCTCAACGAGGCGAAGGAAAAGCTCTCGGGCGAGGTGACAAGGCTCGAGGAGCGCCGCGAGTCCGTGGAGCGCGACTCCGACTACATCATCGGTCAGCTCCGCGAGGTGTATCAGCTCAACCGCAGTGAGGCTGTGGAGCTCGCGGAAAAGCTCGAGGACGTTACCGCCGCACAGGCTGAGCTCACCACGATAAAGAACAAGATACGCGCCCTCGGAAGCGTCAATGTTGCCGCTATCGAGGAGTACAAGGAGGTCTCCGAGAGGTACGAGTTCCTGTCGGGACAGCTCGCGGACGTGCAGAAGTCCAAGAACGAGCTCGAGAAGATAATCGCAGACCTCACCGAGGAAATGTGCAGGATTTTCTCCGAGAGCTTCCAGGTCATAAACAGCAACTTCAAGGAGATTTTCGTCGAGCTGTTCGGCGGAGGCAAGGCGGAGCTAATTCTCTCCGACCCCGAGAACGTTCTCGAATCGGGCATTGAGATAAGCGTTGCGCCTCCGGGCAAGGTCATCAAGAACCTGATATCGCTCTCGGGCGGCGAGCAGTCGTTCGTGGCTATCGCGATATACTTCGCGATACTCAAGCTCAGACCCGCGCCGTTCTGCATACTTGATGAGATAGACGCGGCGCTCGACGAGGTCAACGTAAGGAAGTACGCTCAGTACCTCAAGAAATTCATCGATACCACGCAGTTCGTGCTCGTAACTCACAGACGAAGCGCCATGGAGGAGGCAAACGTCCTCTACGGTGTCACCATGCAGGAGGACGGCATTTCCAAGCTCCTGAAAATGGAACAGGTGGACTTCCAGGAGGACGTCGCCGACGTACAGTAAAAGCTGAATGAAAAGAGGATAATATGGGAATATTTTCTAAGATAGCACAGGGACTGAAAAAGACCAAGGACAGCTTCATAGGCGGTCTGCAAAAGGTCTTCAACTCCTTTACAAAGATAGACGAGGAGCTCTTCGAGCAGCTCGAGGAGCAGATGATAATGAGCGATATCGGCGTGGATACGTCGGTGGAGATATGCGAGCGCGTCCGCAAAAAGGTCAAGGAGCGCGGCATAACCGACCCGCAGCAGATAATGGAGCTCATATACGAGGTCATCTCCGAGATTATGGGCGACGACACGGGGCTCGACCTCACTAAGTCTCCCGCCGTGATAATGGTCATCGGCGTCAACGGCGCGGGCAAGACCACAACTATCGGCAAGATGTGCCACCAGTTCAAGAGCGAGGGCAAAAAAGTCCTCGTTGCGGCGGCTGATACCTTCCGTGCGGCTGCTATCGACCAGTTACAGGTGTGGACTGAGCGCGCGGGCGTTGACATCGTCAAGCACGCCGAGGGCAGCGACCCAGGTGCGGTAGTGTATGACGCTCTCGAGGCGGCGAAGGCTCGCGGCTGCGACGTTGTCGTTATCGACACCGCGGGACGTCTCCACAACAAGAAGAACCTCATGGAGGAGCTCAAAAAAATAAACCGTATCATCGACAGCAAGGCAGCGGATTCCTCGCGCGAGGTGCTGCTCGTGCTCGACGCGACAACGGGTCAGAACGCCGTAAGTCAGGCTAAGCTGTTCAGCGAGACTGCTCCGATAACTGGCATAGTGCTGACGAAGCTCGACGGTACGGCAAAGGGCGGCATCGTCATCTCTATCAAGAACGAGCTCGGCATACCCGTCAAGCTCATCGGTGTCGGCGAGAAGATTGACGATTTACAGCCGTTTGACAGCCGTATGTTCGTGGACGCGCTCTTCGATATGCCCGCTCCCGAGGAGGACGACGAGGACGAGGAGACCACCGTTCCCGAGACTGAGGGCGAGGAGGCAGAGGCTCCCGAGCATGAGGCTGACGATGAGTCTGAGGACGTTGAGGAAGCCGATTACGACGAGGACGAGTCCGACGATGAAGATTACGACGATGATGAGTCCGATGAAGATGAAGATGAAGATGAAGATGAGGACGCTTCCGACGATGAAGAAGACGACGACGAGGGCTTCGACGTCGACAACTTCGACGAGAACGCCGAGTTCACGGCGCGTACCGAGTTCGATATAGACGAGAGCTTCATGGAGTCGCTCGCCGAGGAGAAGGCTGCCGAGGAGGCGGACGAGGACGAAGATTACGACTACGACGATGAGGACGAGGAAGAATCCGAGGACGAGGCTGAGGAAGACGAGGAAGAAGCTCCCGCTGAGCCCGAAAAGAAGAAAAAGAAGGGCTTCTTCAGCAGACTGTTCGGCAGAAAGGACGATGACGAGGACGATGAAGACGACGAATAAGCTCGTCATGGCGACAAATAACGCTAACAAGCTCCGCGAGGCGAGGGAGATTCTCTCGCCGTTAGGGATAGAGGTGCTGTCTCAGCGTGAGGCGGGTGCGGACTGCGACCCCGACGAGAACGGCGCTACCTTCGCGGAGAATGCGCTGATAAAGGCGAGCGCGGTGTTCGAGGCGACGGGACTCCCGACTATCGCCGACGACAGCGGGCTCTGCGTCGAGGCTCTCGGCGACAGACCGGGAGTTCACTCCGCGCGCTATGCTCCGAAAGGGGAGGAGTGCGATAAGCTGCTCGGCGAGATGCAGGACGTCCCCGACGGTAAGCGCGGCGCGGCGTTCAGATGCACGATATGCTACATGGACGAGAGCGGTCACGCCGAGTTCACGGGCTCTTGCGAGGGCGCTATCGGATACGAGCAGCGCGGCAGCAACGGCTTCGGCTATGACCCCGTGTTCATGGTCGGCGACAGAACTATGGCGGAGCTCTCCGCTGACGAAAAAAACGCGATAAGTCACAGAGGTGCGGCTCTGCGCGAGCTGTACCGCTTCCTCAAAGAAAGAAACGGTGATTGATATGCTGACAAGCAAGCAGAGGGCGTACCTGCGCGGTATCGCCTCCACATACGAGACCATTTTTCAGGTTGGCAAAGGCGGAGTTACCGAGGCGATGTGCAAGGACATCGCGGCGGCTCTCAACAAGCGCGAGCTGATAAAGCTGCGTGTGCTCGAGAATTCGGGCTGGACTGCGAGAGAAGCTGCGGACGCTATCGCCGGGCAGACAGGCGCTGACGTTGTACAGGTCATCGGCAGCCGCTTCGTGCTGTTCAAGCGCAACGAGAAGGAGCCCGTCATTGAGGGCATCCCCAAGGCGAAGTGATGAAGGTCGTACTCATAAGCGGTACCGACCACAAGGGCTCGACCTACCACATAGCGCGTATGCTCGCGGAGAAGGTGACCTCTCCCGAGGATATCGCAGAGGTCTTTCTGCCGCGTGATTTCGGGGAATTCTGCCTTGGCTGCACGACCTGCTTCGTCAAGGGCGAGGACAAATGTCCTCACTATGAGAGGCTCCGCCCGATAACCGAGAAGATTGACGCCGCGGACGTCGTTATACTCGCGTCGCCCGTGTACTGCTACCACGTCACGGGACAGATGAAGGCTCTGCTCGACCACTATGGCTACCGCTGGATGGCACACCGTCCCGACGAGAGAATGTACCGCAAGCAGGCGGTCGTTGTTGCGACTGCGGCGGGTGCAGGCGTGAAGTCGACCTTAAAGGATATGGCGGACAGCACGTTCTTCTGGGGCATCCCGCAGACGTACAGGCTCGGCAGAGGCATAGCCGCTACGGACTGGGACAGCGTCAAGCCGAAGATAAAGGACGGTCTGAACGCAAAGGCAGACAAAATTGCAAAAACGATCCGCAAGCGCGAGGGGAAAGTCCCCGTACCGCTGAAAACAAGGGCATTTTTCAGGATAATGGCTATGATTCAGAAAAACGGCTGGAATCCTGCGGACAAGGACTACTGGATACAGAAGGGCTGGACTTCGGGCAAAAAGCCGTGGAAGCAGGGGTGAGCTCATGCGGATTGGCATTTACGGCGGGAGCTTCAACCCCGTCCACAACGGGCATATCCACCTCGCACTGACGGCTGTCAGCGAGCTGGAGCTCGACAGGCTGTACCTTGTCCCTTCGAAGATTAGCCCGCACCGCTCGTCAGCCGAGTACGTCCCCGAGGAGGACAGGCTCGAAATGCTGAGGCGTGCGTGCAGGGTCAGCGACAGGCTCGAGGTCTGCGACTATGAGCTCCGCTCGGACAGGGTCAGCTACACGATATTCACGGTCGAGGAGTTCCGCAGGCGCTTCCCCGACGATGAGCTGTTTCTGCTCGTCGGGAGCGATATGCTGATGATTTTCGAGACATGGAACCGCTTTGCGGACATACTGCGCGAGTGTACGCTCGCGGTGGTGTCGCGGTGCGAGGGGGATATCCCAGAGCTCGAGAGAAAGGCGGAGGAGCTCCGCAGGTACGGAAATATCGTGATATGCCGCGCCGAGGCTGTGGAGGTCTCGTCCACGGACATAAGAAAAAAAATTGCAAAAAATCAGAAATACTCTTGCTATCTCGATAAAAATGTAGTACAATATATTAGGCTGAAGAAACTATACAAACAATGAGGTGAGCTTTTGTTATACGACATCGGCGATAAGAAGAAGCTACTGAAGACCATGCTTTCGCAGAAAAGGTATCAGCATTCGCTGAACGTGGCTGCGGAGTGCAGAAGGCTTGCCGAAAAATACGGAGAAGACCCCGATAAAGCCTATTTTGCGGGTCTGCTCCACGACATCTGCAAGGAGCTCCCCGCGGAGGAGCAGAAGGAGCTCGTGCTCAGCAGCGGCTACGCCGTATGCAGGGAGGAGCTCGACACGCGCTCGCTCTGGCACGCGATCGCAGGAGCTTACTACGTCAAGAGCAAGTTCGGCGTCGAGGATATAGATATCCTCAATGCTATCAGATTCCATACAGTGGGCAGGGCAGGGATGACCCGCCTCGAGGAAATAGTCTATCTCGGCGACCTTATCTCAGCCGAGCGCGACTACAAGGACGTCGACAAAATGCGCAAGGTAACGTATGTTAGCCTTGACGCGGCTATGCTTGAAGCATTTTCTTTCTCGATAAAGAATCAGGTCAAGAAGAACGGCGTGATACCGCTCTGCACAGTTGAGGGATATAATTTCTATACCCGTCTCGCGGACGAGGAAAAGATAAAAACAGATAAGAAGTAGAAACAAACCAAAGAGTCAATGAGATCAGGAAAAGAGGATATTAATGGACAATAACGAAGTCAATCTGAACGGTACGGGCGAGGGAATGAGCGCTCCCAAGCCGCTCAGGAAGCTCGTGAAGGTTAATAGACAAAACAGCGAACCATTCAGCAATTACCCGCCCGTGAACGAGGAATACCATGGCAGATACGAGGCTTCTCCCGAGGAGTACCACGGACTGCATGAGGCTCCCGAGGGCGAATACCACGGCAAGCATGAGGCTCCGCCGAGCGGACTGCGCGCGGTGCCGCCTCCGTACAAGGGCAGATACGAAGCCGACGACAGCGGCTATGACGACGGCTATGAGTACGAGGAGCCGCACCACAGACGCGGATTCTCGTTCAAAGACTTTATCATCAAGACTGTTTCGATAGTCACAAGCATCGCGCTGATACTTGTGCTCGTGCTAAATGTGCCGATTTTTGTGGATAAGAAGACGGGAAGCAACGCTTCGCTCATCTATCTGATAAAGCACGCCCAGCCTATGGCTAAGGAGGGCACGATAAACAAGGAGAACGTCAAGGTCGACATCGACACCGAGAAGGTCGCTGAGGACTTCAACGACGGACTCGACCTTCCTCAGCTCGTTGAGGGACAGTTCAGCATACTCTTCCTCGGTTTCGACGAGGACGAGTTCAACTCTGACGTTATGTGGATAGTGCAGTTCGATATCGGTAACGGAGAGATGAATATCCTCCAGATACCGCGTGACTGCTGTCTGCCCGACTACACCTCGAGCCCCTCAAGGAAGTTCAACAGCGTGTACTCAATGGGCGATTATAACATCGAGCCTCCCATACAGCGCGTCGTGAACGCGGTACAGGAGAACTTCGGCATCCCGATAGACGCATATATCACGACAGCGTGCTTCGATATCGTGAGAATGGTCGATATCGTCGGCGGAATACCGATACACCTCGATAACGAGATAATCTACGAGTCAGACAAGATAATCCCCGCAGGCGACGTCACACTCACGGGCGAGCAGGCGGAGTGGTTCATACGCTTCAGGACAGAGTGGCTTCAGGGCGACATCGGTCGTATGCAGAACCAGCGCCGCTTCATGTCCGCGGCTATGATGAAGCTGTTCGACATCGTCGAGAACGAGG
This sequence comes from Anaerotruncus sp. MC2020, assembly GCA_000701945.1. Classification (GTDB taxonomy): domain Bacteria; phylum Bacillota; class Clostridia; order Oscillospirales; family Ruminococcaceae; genus Ruminococcus; species Ruminococcus flavefaciens_B. The sequence continues at coordinate 586,443 of KL370840.1, read as the reverse complement.
GCAGACTCAAGCTCTACAGCTATATCAAGCAGATAAAGGACGAAGACCTCATCTACACCGACCTCTCCATAGACGATATGAGCAAGATAGCAGATTTCGCTTCAACGCTCGATATGGACGACGTGCGCGTGAATATGGTTCCAGGCGAGGACGCTACCTTCTACGGCGAGGACGGCAAGGAATATGCGGTATTCTCCGTACACAAGGCTGAGACTATCGCTCTGCTGAACAAATACTACAGACCCTATCAGACGGCTATGACTCCGTATGACACAACTATCGTCGAGCTCGTTCTCGACCATCAGTACGACGTATATGACGATACTGGCATGACGTTCGAGGAGCTCGAGACGGCAACAGAGCCGCTCAGAGACCCCGACAAGAAACCATGGTGGAAGGAAGATTGATATATGACCGAGCAGGAAAAACTGGAGCTTATCATAAAGACGCTTGACAGCAAAAGAGGCGAGGATATACAGGCTCTTCGCATCGCAGACCTCACGATACTCGCGGACTACTTCGTTATCGTCAACGGTACGAGCAACACTCACGCGCGCACCCTTGCCGACGAGGTCGAGTTCGTGCTCTCGCAGAAGGGCATCGAGCCCGAGAGGCGCGAGGCTGACACGGGCAATACGTGGATCATTCTCGATTACGGCGACATCATCGTACACGTTTTCTACAAGGAGACGAGGAGCTTCTACAAGCTCGAGGGTCTGTGGGCAGACGGCGAGCAGGTGGATATAAGCGCACTCCTCGTAAAGGAGAATGCAGATGAAAACAAATAATGCTCAGGGCAGAACGGTTTGTATCGCGATAACGGCATATATGATAGCCAAGGCTGTGGTAAATATGTTCATCGGCGGCATATCGTTCGGCGGTATCGTCAGCACGTTCATGTCGATAGGCTTTGCGGTGCTGATAGGCGCACTGATGTTCACGGGACTGGAATACGTCAACTACGGCGTTGCGGGAATTCTCGCGCTCGGGTTCCTCACGCACCTTCCCGGCAACCTCTTCCACATCACGAGCAACTGGTTCTACCTGCTTGAGGGCTTCGCTGACGTCGGCTGTGCAGTAGTACTGCTGATACTTCCGTCCGTCAAGGAGCACTTCACCAACAAGTGGAGCGAGGCAAAGGACTTATTCAAAGTTTAAAATTAGAAAAAGGAATGATACAAGATAATGGGCAGATACGATTTCAGCACCATTGAGAAGAAATGGCAGAAATACTGGGAGGAGCACGAGACCTTCAAGACAGATGTATGGGACTTCAGCAAGCCTAAGTTCTACGCGCTCGATATGTTCCCCTATCCGTCGGGAGTTGGTCTCCACGCAGGTCACCCCGAGGGCTATACAGCGACTGACATAGTTTCGCGCATGAAGCGTATGCAGGGTTATAACGTCCTCCACCCCATGGGCTACGATTCGTTCGGTCTGCCCGCGGAGCAGTACGCCGTTACTACGGGCAACCACCCCAACGGCTTCACTCAGGAGAACATCAAGACCTTCTCCAAGCAGCTCAAGGAGCTCGGCTTCGACTACGACTGGTCGAAGATGATAGCTACCTCCGATCCCGAGTTCTACAAGTGGACTCAGTGGATATTCAAGCAGCTCTACCTTGACGGCTATGCAAAGTACATAGATATGCCCGTCAACTGGTGCGAGGAGCTCGGCACGGTGCTCTCGAACGACGAGGTCATCGACGGCAAGTCCGAGCGCGGCGGCTATCCTGTAGTCCGCAAGAATATGAAGCAGTGGGTCATCGACCAGCCCGCCTTCGCCGAGAAGCTCCTTGAGGGGCTCGACGAGATAGACTGGCCCGAGTCCACGAAGTCCATGCAGAGGAACTGGATAGGCAAGTCCACTGGTGTTGAGGTCGAGTTCGACATTGTCGGCGGCGGCAAGTTCTCGATATTCACCACCTGCATCGAGACTATCTACGGCATCACATTCATGGTACTCGCTCCCGACGGTGACATCACCGCGAGCCTGCTCGACCGCGTACAGAACCGCGAAGAGGTCGAGGCATACATCGAGGAGACAAAGAAGAAGAACGACATGGACCGCACCGAGCTCAACAAGACCAAGTCGGGCTGTGAGCTCAAGGGTGTTACCTGCATAAATCCCGTAAACGGCAAGGAAGTCCGTATGTTCATCGGTGACTTCGTGCTCGCGAGCTACGGTACGGGCGCAGTTATGGCTGTTCCGAGCCACGACCAGCGCGACTTCGAGTACGCGATTGCTCACAACATCGACATGATACAGGTCATTGACGGCAAGGACGGTCACATCGACGTGTCCGAGGCGGCAATGGAGAAGACTGAGTACCTCGGCAAGGGCTACAAGCTCATCAATTCCGAGGAGTTCACGGGTCTGACCGTCGAGGAAGCCAAGGAAGCCATCACGCAGAAGCTCGAGGGTATGGGCAGAGCAAAGCGCACTGTCAACTACCACTTCCGCGAGTGGATATTCGCACGCCAGCGCTACTGGGGCGAGCCTGTCCCCGTAGTACACGGCGAGGACGGTCAGATACACGTTCTTGACGACGAGGAGCTCCCGCTCATACTGCCCGAGCTCGACGACTACAAGGGCAAGAACGGCAAGGCTCCGCTCGAGAATGCTACCGAGTGGAAGCAGTACGACCACAACGGCGTCAAGGGTACCCGCGAGACATCGACCATGCCGGGAAGCGCAGGCTCGAGCTGGTATTACTTCCGCTACATCGACCCCCACAACGACAAGCAGTTCGCAGACCCCGAGCTCCTCAAGCACTGGATGCCCGTAGACCTCTACATCGGCGGTCCCGAGCACGCTGTCGGACACCTCATGTACTCGCGTATCTGGAACAGATACCTCTACGACAAGGGTCTCGCTCCCACAAAGGAGCCGTTCAAGAAGCTCGTTCATCAGGGCATGATTCTCGGCGAGAACGGCATAAAAATGGGCAAGCGCTTCCCCGAATTCGTTGTAAACCCGTCCGATATCGTAAGGGACTACGGCGCTGATACGCTTCGCCTCTACGAGATGTTCATGGGACCTCTCGAGGTCAGCAAGCCGTGGAGCAAGAACGGCGTTGAGGGCGCAAGAAAGTTCATCAACCGTGTCTGGAACTTCTTCACCGAGCCCGCAAACCTCACCGACGACAACGACGGCGCACTCACAAAGGTGTACCACCAGACAGTCAAGAAGGTCACCAATGACTACGAGGCGCTCGCGTTCAATACAGCTATCAGCCAGATGATGATATTCGTCAACGAGGTGTACAAGGTCGGCAAGTGCCCGAAGGAGTACGCTGAGGGACTCATCAAGATGCTCTCGTGCATCACTCCGCACGTCGGCGAGGAGATATGGAGCCTTCTTGGTCACAATGACACTATCGCCTACGAGAGCTGGCCGACATACGACGAGGCTCATCTCGTCGAGGACACTATCGAGATAGTAGTGCAGATAAACGGCAAGATAAAGGCGAAGCTCAATATCACAGTCGACGCCGACAAGGACAGCGTTATCGCCCTCGCAATGGATAATGAGGACGTAAAGAAGGCTGTTGACGGCAAGAATATCGTAAAACAGATATATGTACCAAATAAACTTGTTAATATTGTGGCGAAATGACGAAATTTTCCAATCTGTAAAAAATGCTTGACATATTATGGATTTAGTGATAAAATAATATTATATTCGTATATGATTTTTTAATCTGCTGTATTGTTGAGGTATAGCCGACTGACACTCGCAAGAGTGATTAGTATAGAGCACGGGTCTCCCGTGTGCAACCTCTGAACAAGGGAGGGAAAGATAGTGGCAGAAGTTCGCGTTGGCAAGAACGAGTCTCTTGAGAACGCTCTTAAGAAGTTCAAGAGAGCGTGTGCAAAGGACGGCGTAATTGCTGAGGTTCGCAAGAGAGAGCACTACGAAAAGCCTTCGGTTAAGCGTAAGAAGAAATCCGAGGCTGCTCGCAAGCGCAAGTATTGATCCTTGCAAGACAGAAAATGTTGATAAAAGCGGGCTTATAGTCCGCTTTTTCATTTATTTCTGTCGGGTATTTCCCGAGAGAAAATTTCCGCGGAGGAGCGTTTTCGACACGCTTCGCGCCGCTTTTACTATACAATATGAGAGGAGGGCAATATGCTTTTCAGTATCACCGCTGCATTCAACACCGTAACCGATATATCACCTGATATGCTCGCGAAGCTTGGCATACGCGGACTCATCCTCGATATAGACAACACCCTTGCAGACCACAACGACCCGCAGCCCGCCGAGGGCGTAGTAGAGTGGATAGAGCGTATGAAGGAGAACGGTATCCGCATGATAATCGTCTCCAACAACTTCTATCTCCGCGTGAAGCTGTTCTCGGAGCTTGTGGGGATAGACTGCGTAAGGGAAAGCAAGAAGCCCTTCCAGAAGGGCTACAAGCTCGCGGCGATGCGCCTCGGACTGCCGAAGCGTGCGCTCGCGGCGGTCGGCGACCAGATATTCACCGACGTCCTCGGAGCCAATCTCTTCAAGATAAAGATGCTGTACACGCTCCCCATAGGCAGGAGCGACAACCGCTTCCTGAAGCTGAGGAGAGCGATAGAGGCGCCCTTCATACCGAAAAGGATATACTGCGGCGGACAGGGTGCTGTCGAGCACCATACCCTGAACGCCATTACATATAAGGAGAACTGAGCATGATAAAGAAGATACTCGTCATACACGGACCGAATCTCAACCTCCTCGGTGAGCGCGAGCCCGGAGTATACGGAAATATGGGCATTGATACGCTCAACAGCAATATCATCGACAGGGCAAAGGAGCAGGGACTTGAATGCGAGATATTCCAGTCCAACCACGAGGGAGCTATCATCGACAAGCTCCACGCGGCTCGCACGACCTTTGACGGAGTGATAATCAATGCGGGCGCGTACACGCACTACAGCTACGCTATCCGCGACGCTATCGCCGCGATAAAGATACCCGTTATCGAGGTACACATCAGCAACATCGACGCGCGCGAGGAATTCCGCGCAAATTCGGTCATAGCTCCCGTGTGCAGGGGCAGTATATGCGGACTCGGCTTCCTGAGCTACTACCTCGCTGTACAGGCTATGGCGGAGCTGTAAGGAGCGGCGTATGACAAAATTTGAGAGACTGTTCGGTCAGCTCCCCGAGAGCATTGACTGCGTACTGATAACGTCTGACATCAACAGACGTTATTTTACTGGAATGAAGTCGTCGGACGGAACTGTTATAGCCTTCCGCGACAAGGCATACCTTATCATCGACTTCCGCTACATCGAGAAGGCGAGAGCGACCGTTACAGCGGCTGAGGTCATCGAGCAGAAGAAGCTGTACGCTCAGCTCGCGGAGCTCATCCACGACCACAATGCCGCGAATATCGCGATAGAGTCGCAGACTATGACGGTCAGCAGACTGCACACGCTCAGAGCACAGCTGAAGGATGTCGAGGTCATCGACACTGACGTGCTCAGCAACGCGATAAACGCGCTCAGGAGCGTCAAGGACGAGTATGAGCTCGACTGCATAAGGAAGGCCCAGGCGATAGCAGAGCGCGCATTCGACGATATCCTCGTCTTCATACGCGAGGGCGTCACCGAGAGGCAGATAGCCCTCGAGCTCAACCGCCTGATGTTCGACTACGGCGCCGAGGACCTTTCCTTCGAGACTATCGCGCTCGCGGGAGCGAATACCTCCATGCCGCACGGAGTACCGTCGGACAAGAAGGTGCAGAGGGGCGAGTTCGTCCTCATGGACTACGGCGCTGTCTACAACGGCTACCACAGCGATATGACGCGCACGGTCTGCGTCGGCGAGCCCGACGAGGAAATGAGAAAGGTATACAATATCGTCCTTGAGGCACAGACAGCCGCCATAAATGCGGCTCACGCGGGCATGACGGGCCATGAGCTCGACCAGATAGCCCGCAGCATAATAAGCGACGCAGGCTACGGCAGCTGCTTCGGGCATTCGCTCGGACACGGCGTAGGGCTCGAGATACACGAGCGCCCGAATGCCGCTCCGAACTATATGCAGTCCCTCAACGAGGGAGCAGTGGTGACTGTTGAACCCGGTATTTACATTGCGGGCAGATTCGGCGTAAGGATAGAGGATTTTGTCATTTTGACTGAAAATGGATGTATTAATCTGACAAAAAGTGCAAAAAATATAATATCTTTATAATAATATCGCTTTAGGTATTGCCAAATGCCCGAAAATGTGGTAAAATATTACATATTGATTATATTGAAAAATACGGAGGTATTTATAATGATTTCAGCAGGCGATTTCAGAAACGGCGTTACTTTCGAGCTCGACGGACAGGTTGTACAGGTCATCGAGTTCCAGCACGTAAAACCCGGTAAGGGCGCTGCTTTCGTAAGAACAAAGTATAAGAACGTTATTACAGGCTCTGTTGTTGAAACTTCCTTCAACCCCACAGCCAAGTTTCCCACAGCTTTCGTTGAGAGAAAGGATATGCAGTACAGCTACAACGACGGCGACCTCTACTACTTCATGGACATGGAGACTTATGAGCAGGTTCCGATAAGCGCTTCTATCCTCGGCGACAGCTTCAAGTTCGTCAAGGAAGAAATGATCTGCAAGATCCTCTCCTACAAGGGCACTGTTTTCGGTGTTGAGCCCCCCAACTTCGTTGAGCTCGTCGTTACTCAGACAGACCCCGGCTTCAAGGGCGATACAGCTACAAACGCTACAAAGCCTGCTACTCTTGAGACAGGCGCAGAGATAAAGGTTCCGCTCTTCATCAACGAGGGCGAGAAGATCCAGGTAGATACTCGTACAGGCGAGTATATGTCCCGCGCATAATCATATCCTGCTATATTTCCATATACGGAAGGAGGAGCTGTTATGAAGCTCACTGAGAAAATGTCATATTTACAGGGACTTATCGACGGTCTCGAGATAGATACAACCACTAAGGAGGGCAAGGCTCTCAGCCAGATGACTGAGGTAATGTCTGAGCTGGTGCTCTATGTTGAGGATCTCCAGTCACAGGTAGACGAGCTGACAGAGCTCTGCGATATCCTCGACGAGGATCTCGGTCAGGTAGAGGACGACTTCTACGATGACGGCTGTGACGACTGCGACGAGTGCTTCGACGACGATGACGACTATGACTTCGACGAGGACGACGATGAGCTTTATGAGGTAACTTGTCCTACCTGCGGTGATACTATCCTCATTGATGAGGGTATGATCGAGGAGGGCTCGATAAACTGCCCCAACTGCAACGAGCTCCTTGAGTTTGACGTTGACGACCTCACTATCGAGGACTTTGAGGAGGCTTCCGAGGAGTCCAAGAAGGACGAGGAAAAGAAGTAAGCCGATAATTATCAGCGGACGGATGGCGGAATGCTGTCCGTCTGTTTTTATTTCCGCGGATGGAGGGATAGAATGAGCCGTTCCTATAAGACGGTCAGAAAGAGGATATTCGACATCATACAGATAGGTCAGCGGAACGACCTGCCGAGCCGACTGTTCGACTGGGTGCTGTCAGTCGTGATAATCGTCAATATCGTGTCGATGTTCATGCAGACCTTCGACAATTTTGCGTCGATAATGCCGCTCCTCGACATGATAGAGGCGGTCACTCTCGTGCTGTTCAGCGTTGAGTACGCCCTGCGCATATGGACGGCTGACCTGCTCTATCCCGAGCTCTCGCCCGCGAAGGCAAGACTGAGGTTCCTCGTCTCGTTCGACGGCATCATCGACCTCTGCACGATACTGCCATTCTTCTATTTATCGGGATTTATCGCATTCCGTATGCTCCGTGTCGGACGTATCTTCCACCTTTTCAGGATAAACTCGGTGTACGATTCGTTCAACATCATCACAACGGTTCTCTACGAAAAGCGCAATCAGATACTCTCGTCGCTGTTCATCATCATCATACTGATGTTCGCGTCGTCGCTCGGTATGTACAGCGCGGAGCACGACGCTCAGCCCGACGTATTCAGCAACGCATTCTCGGGAATATGGTGGAGTATGTCGACGCTTCTGACTGTCGGCTACGGCGACATCTACCCCGTGACTATAGTCGGACGTATCATGGCGATATGCATAGCTTTTTTCGGCGTCGGAGTAGTAGCTATCCCCACAGGTATCATCAGTGCGGGCTTCGTCGAGCAGTACGCCAAGCGCGCAAGCTCCGATATGAAGCTCCACGATATCAGCAAGGTGGGGGAGATACTCATCGACGCGAACAGCGAATTTCTCGGACGCAGGATAGCCGAGCTGAAAAGTGAGTACGATATCAGGCTGTTTGTACTGCTCCGTGACGGGCTGACCATTATCCCGACCGATGATATCGTTATAAAGGAGAAGGACATACTGATTGTCAGCTCCGAAAAAATGCATAAAAAGAAGCGCCGAGGGTAAGCCTCGGCGCTTTTGTTATTATTACTTTTTGTAGCTGTAATTGTCAAGACGGGTTTCATATTCGGTCACGGGGAGCGGCTTGTCGAAGTAGAAGCCCTGAATAATGCTGCATGAGTAGTCCTTCAGGAGCTCTTCCTGTTCGATAGTTTCGACGCCCTCAGCGACGCACTGAAGCCCAATCTCCGCCGCCATACCGACGACGTACTTTAGCATGACCGACTTCTTTTTGTCGGAATCTCCCTCCTGCGGGAGGAGGCTTCGGTCTATCTTCATAACGTCCCACGGGAGGTCCTTGATGAGGGTCAGTGACGAGTAGCCCACGCCGAAGTCGTCGACGGAGGTAGAAATACCAGTATCACGCAGACCACTCAGTACGCGTCGGAGGTCCTTGAACTCGACGTCGGTAGTAGTTTCGGTGAGCTCTATCTCGATGAAGTCGTGCGGCACATTGTTTCTGTCGATAATCTCGACGATGTGCTCCAGCAGGTCCATATCGGAGAGGTGACGCCTCGAGAAATTGACTGATACCTTGACGACGTTCTTGCCCTCATCGAGCCAGCGGCGTATGTCGCGGCAGACGTGGTCGAGCATATAGAAATCGAGCTTGCATATATCAATACCGCGCTCAAGAACGGGTATGAACTCAGCAGGGGGTATGAGCTTTCCCTCGTGATTCCACCTGCAAAGCGCCTCTGCGCCGACGATGCGGTATGTCTCGGTTGACACCTTGGGCTGGTAGTATACGAGAAACTCCTCATTTTCGAGTGCGTTGGGGAACATCGAGCTGACCATGAGCTGCTGCTTGTTCCGCTCGAGCATTTCTTCGCTGAAAAACGCGAAATCGTGCTTGGTGCGAGCCTTGGCGGCGGCAATGGAGATACCGATGCCGTCCATGACATCGTCAGGGGAGCGGACGGGAAGTCTGCCGTCGATGACGTAAACGCCCGCGCAGGCTGAGACGAGGATACGGTCGCCTGTTTTCTCGTCGAAAGTGACGGCAGTACCCGAGAGCGCCTCGAGTATGGTATCGGTGAGCTCCTGCTTGCAGAGGACGGCGAAGTTGTCGCCGCCTATACGTGCGACGAAGCCGTCATCGCCTGTCAGCATATCAATGTGCTTGACGAAGCCCCTCATCACGACATTGCCGATTTTTTTGCCAAGCTGAAGGTTGACCGCGGAAAAGCGCTTGAGGTTGATATACATTGCGGTATACTGCGTTATCTCATTCTTAGCGATGAGTTCGGCAATTGTCTTGAAGAAGTATTTGAGGTTAAAGACCTGCATATCCTGGTCGTAGAACGTGAGTTTGTAGTTCGCTATCATGAGGCGGCTTCTGCCGTTGAAGACGAACAGCATTTTTATCAGGACGTCAAGGCGCTCCATTTCTTCATCAGTCCACGGTTCCTCGTCGATAAGACCGAAAACGTGGTAGATTACCTTTGTACCGACCTTTGTGTCCTTTTCCATAGTAAACTCGTTTGTTTCGTCAACATCGCCCGTATTATACAGGATATACGGCTGACCGTTTTCCATAGCATATGCACGCGGCGTCTCGAAGAAGTCGGCGCGTATCATACCGATCCTGAGAAAAACGCAGGGCTCAGTGAGCGCAAAGCTTGATTCGGGTGTAAGTGTATTCTGTATTGATTCCATATTCATTATGAAATTCTGAATAATTCTTCTGAATGAGTTCTCACGCATAAAGTGTCCCTCCCGCTCCGTGATGAACGAACAAAAACAAGTTCTATATTCAATATAATTATAGCACAATTGCAACAATAATAAAAGTATTTTATATGAAAATTGTACGAATAGACAAAATCGTACTGCTTTAATTGGAGGATAGTTCAATCAGAGGCGTGAAAAGTAAAATATTAGTCATTTTTTATTCTCTTTGATTAAAAGATTGAAGGCATCATTCACAAATGATGAAAACGGACGTTGTTGAAACTGACGAAGGTGATGTGTGATATGAACAAATAACGAAGCCCGTCAGCACTGTAAATTTGAAAAATGATTTGCCGCCTATCATAGCTGAGATGTCATATTTCCTCCTTCTGCGACATATTTTTTACCAGCACATCATGGAGGCGATAATATGCATCTGAACGAACTCAGCGCTCAGTCAGAGCGATATAAGCAGGAGCTGATGAAGCTCTACGGCAGGCGCAGTCCCGACTGCGAGCCCGCGCAGGAGACTGCTCCCGCAGAGGAGCAAACCGAGCCGCAGGAGGAGCTTCCCGCGGATGAAACAGCGGATACTCCGCCCGAGGACGAGGAGATTTTCAGCGTTGACGAGGACGCTCTCGACGATACGACGTATTCGGACTACGCCGAGGAGGAAAACACGGATTCACCCGACTCCGAGACGGAGTACAACAACCGCTATCCCGAGCCCGACCTCTCCGTGCTCGGCGACAACACCTTCTCAACCGACAGCGCCTATGATACTCCGCCGCAGTACGTCTCGGAGGATAGCCTCGGCATCGGCAAGGGCTATATCCTTGTCAATGTCCGTGCGGGCGACGAGTCCACGCCGATAGAGGGCGCGACAGTCATGGTGACGGCTATAGTCGACGGGAGCCGCCTTGTCCTCGCTGAGGGTCTGACCAACAGCAGCGGCACTACGGTGAAGTTTGCCATCCCCGCGCCCGATATCGTGCATTCGCAGGCTCCTGACGCGATAAAGCGCCCCTACAATCTCTACGACGTCAGCGTCACCGCGAGCGGCTACTTCAACGCGCGGAGCGTTGATGTCCCCGTATTTGACGGCATCACGTCCGTGCAGAATTTCAGCATGATACCTGTCCCGCTGATGATGAGGGGGTCAGATGAGACTGTGACCTACTTCAATCAGGAGCCCGACTTCGACGGCGGCTCGCAGAGCTGAGGAGGAACATATGCTTACAGGAAACCCATTTATTCCCGAGACGATAACGGTACATCTCGGAGCGCCCGATTCTCCCGCGCCGAACGTCACGCTCGACTTTGCGTCCTACATCAAGAACGTGGCTTCGAGCGAGATATTCCCGACGTGGCCTGAGAGCGCACTCCGCGCCAATATCTATGCGATAACGAGCTTTGCGCTCAACCGCATATACACCGAGTGGTACCGCTCCCGCGGGTACGACTTCGACATCACCGCCACTACGCAGTTCGACCAGAAATTCATCAACGGACGCGAATACTTCGAGAATATCAGCTACCTTGTTGACGAGCTGTACAATGACTACGTCCGCAGGCAGGGGAGCGTCGAGCCGCTGTTCACTGCGTTCTGCAACGGCACGACCACGACCTGCGACGGGCTCTCGCAGTGGGGGACGGTATACCTCGCGAACCGCGGCTATACGCCGTATGAGATACTCCAGTACTACTACGGAAAGGACATTGATATCGTGAAGAATGCTCCCGTGAGGACGGCACAGCCCTCGTACCCCGGGATACCGCTCGAATTCGGCTCTGCGGGCAACGATGTGAAGTCGCTCCAGATATACCTCAACCGCATATCCCGCAACTATCCTGCGATACCTAAGATTCCTGCCGCCGACGGCATATTCGACGACGCAACGCGGCAGGCTGTCCGCACCTTCCAGCAGGTGTTCGGCTTGGAGGTGACGGGCGTGGTCGAGCAGTCGACGTGGTACCGCATAACGAACATCTACACCGCAGTCAAGCGCATAGCTGAGCTCGACTCCGAGGGCGTGCGCCTCGAGGAGATAACGCCGTCCTTCACGGAGGACCTCAGCATTGGAATGCAGAGCGACGAAGTGCGTATGCTCCAGTATTACCTCGCGGTCATCGGCGCGTACTACGAGGCAGTCCAGCCCGTGGAGATAACGGGCTACTTCGGCGAGATGACGGAGAAGTCAGTGAAGTCGTTCCAGCGTGTGTTCGGACTGCCGCAGACGGGCATGGTCGACCGCGCGACCCGCAACGACCTCTACCGCGCCTACAGGGGCATAGCGGAGTCCGTCAAGCCCGATTACACGGCGGTCGCGCTTTACCCGGGGACAGTCCTGCGCGAGGGCGACTCGAGCAGCTCTGTGCGGATAATACAGGAGTACCTTACCTTCATCCACGGCACATACCCGAACATCCCCGCCGTGAACAATACGGGCTATTTCGGTCCGATAACGAAGCAGGCGGTGACGGAGTTTCAGCGGCAGTTCGGTATAAATCCGACGGGCATAGTCGGCGCGGTTACGTGGGACTCCATCGCGGGAGTCTACTCCGACCTCAGATACGGCTTCGATAAGCGCCCCTATCAGGAGCCGGGCTACACGATAACAGGAGGCTGAGAAATGGCATATACGAATATACAGCGAAAGCAGCACATAATGGAGCTTCAGACCTATCTCCACGCGATAGCTCTGATGAACGACAAGATACCACTCATTATCCCCGACGGCGTCTATGGCAGCGAGACAGCCATAGCCGTGCGAGCATTTCAGCGTGAGTACGGGCTTCCCGACACGGGCACCACCGACGGCATGACATGGAACAAGATAGTCAGTGTCTACCGCGAGAACCTGCGCGGGAATCCCGTACCGTATGCGGTGTTCCCGTCGGCGAAGTACGTCGCCGCGAAGGGTGACAGCGGACAGCTCGTCTACATATTGCAGGCTATGCTGCAAACTATAGGCAAGCGCTACGACAACGCTCCGAACGTCGATGTCTGCGGGATATACAACGACGCAACCTCCGAGGCTGTCTCGCGATTCCAGCGCTGGTGCGGGATACCTCAGAGCGGCAGGGTCGACAGCGGCACATGGAATATGCTCGTCCACTGCTGCGAACACATGAACAGCACATGACAGCGGATATCACGCTGAAAAAAAGCCATAAGGAGTATTCCTTATGGCTTTTGGCGCTTATTCTATTGTGACCTTCTTCATTACCTGTGCCTCGAGGGGCTTGTCTCTGTAGTCGGTAGCCGTCTCAGCGATAGCGTCAACGACCTCGATGCCCTCGACAACCTTGCCGAATGCGGCATACTGACCGTCGAGATAGGGAGCGTCCTCATGCATGATGAAGAACTGCGAGCCTGCGGAGTTCGGGTCCTGAGCGCGAGCCATAGAGAGCACGCCTCTTGTGTGCTTGAGGTCGTTCTTCACGCCGTTAGCGGAGAACTCGCCCTTGATGTGCCAGCCGGGACCGCCTGTACCCGTTCCGTTGGGGCAGCCGCCCTGAATCATGAAGCCGGGGATAACGCGGTGGAAGGTGAGTCCGTCGTAGAAGCCCTGCTTGACGAGCTTCTCAAAGTTCTCGCAGGATATTGGCGCGATGTCGGGATAGAGCTCGAGCTTTATCTTGCTTCCGTTTTCCATTTCGATGATTACCATAGTTTTTCCTCCATTATTCGATTATCAATACAAAATCCGACGGCAGGGTGGGAATAGGATTGCCATCCTCGTCGTATTGTCCGTGGTCATAGCCGCTTATCCTTGGCGGAGCGGTCGTAGTCGGCACGATGTTGGCGTTTTCGTCTGTATCGGGCTCAGTGACGGGAGTTGTCTCCGTATCGTCAGCGATATCCGCCTCAGTTTCGGTCTCAGTGGTTATCGGTCTGCCGAAGAGGTCGAGCTGAACAGCGGTCGTAGTGGGTATCACAGCCCTGCCGAGAATATCGGTCTCATACGTTGAAGGCTCGGTCTGCGGAGCATCAGCCGTGGGATAATAGATTATCGAGGGCTGCTGTTCATCTGAGGCAGCTGTAGTCTTTGAAGAGCTGTTCTTCTTCGCCTTCAGAGCGTCGTCTGTACAGCTCTTGCCTGCTATCAGCACCAGCACAAAAGCCACTACTGCACAAACGACAGCGATTATCTTGTTACGCTCCATTATATCCTCCTGTAATAGCTTATGCGAGCCTTATGAGCTTGAGCGAGCTCAGCGTGAACCTGCTGCTGTCAGCTCCGCCGACCATGAAGACTATCTCGCACTCGGCGTCCTCGGGACAGGTGAATCCCTCCTCGAGGGAGAAACTGCCGCTTGTCTCGGAGGTAGCGCCTTCATAGTAGACCTTGCCCGTCTTTTTATTCTTCACGAAGAAGGGGATACTCGCGATATTTTCGGTCGTGAGCGAGAGCATCAGCTCATATTCGCCGCCCTTTTTGAGCTCAATGCCCGTGACAGCGGTCTGAATCGAGCCTCTGCCGCTTCCGCCCGTGACGGTCGTGACGTGGTAGGACTTGTCCCACTCGTTGAGGTAGTCCGACATCATAGCCGTATCGGACGTTACCGTGCTGTACTTGGCATTTGCGGCTACGTCGAGCCCCTGCTGGTCGGACGAGCGCCCGAGCGCCTCGCATATCTTGTCCGCGAGCACATACGCGCTCTTCTGCTGAGTAGTGAGATTGGGGTGCCAGTCAGAGCCGAGCCCGTCGCTCATATCCTGAGTTGCAGACTTGTAGCACATTATCCTGTCATAGCCTGTAGTAGTGCGGAAGCTCTGTACAGCGAGCTCGATGCTCGGGTAGAGCTCCGTGCAGCCCATAGTGCCGAGGGTGCATATGATGTACGCCTCGGGGTGAGCCTCATGTATCCTTCCGAGGAACTCGGCATAGCCCTCCGCGAACTCGGCAGAGCGTGTATCGGGGTCCTTCGAGACGTAGGTGTTATCGTTGGTACCGAGGTTGACGACGATGACGTCGTATTTGTGCTCGGAGTGCTTCCACGGCTTGTTATAGGCGTCGGGTCTGCCGATGACGTCATAGTAGTCGGGGAGCAGGCTGCTTGCCTGCTTCTCGCCCGAGGCTGAATAACCCGAAACTATGCCGTATCCGCTGTAGCTGACGGCGCTGTAGTCTGCGCCGAGCTTCTGAGCGGTAAGGTAGGCATATGACTTCATGAAATTCTCGGTCGAGGTCTTGAAGCTCTCGTACTGGTCCTTGCCCTCAACGCCGTAAGCACAGGTTATGGAATCGCCGATGAACTCAATTGAGATGTCATTCCTTGCCTCGGGAACAACGGGAATGGGGATATCCGTGTCGACTTTGATATTGCTCACGCCGACAGCACCGTTGTTGGACTCGGTGAGGTGTATCACGCGGACATGAGCCGCGCGGGGCTCGCTGTCCTCGAAAAGTTTTACGGTTTTCTGCTTTTCGCCGAGGAGCTCATCGAGGATGACCTCTCCGTCGACGATGACCGCATAGCGCGGCTGCTGGTCCTTGCCGTTATTGATGCCGCTGTCGCCGTTTATGGTTATCTCGGCGGACCTGCCGTTGACGATGAAATCGACCGCAGAGCCGCTCAATACGAGCCATGCGATATCCTTGTCCGCATCGTAATAGTTGCGTCCCGTGTACTTGACGTTATCCTCCGACACGGGGACAGTCTGCTCGGAGAAGACGCCCGTGTGGTCGAACATCTTCCTCATGGCGACGAGGTCGAACGTATCAACGACGTTGTCGCCGTCGACGTCTATAGCCGCACCCGCCTTGCCGACGATGTGGTCGCCGAGTCCGCGCAGGTCGTCAGCGGTGTACCTGACCGCCGCAGAAGCGGTCGTGACAGCTATTGCTGCTGCGGACAGCGCTGCCGCGACAGCAAATAGTAGCTTCTTCATTGTAAAAAATCCCTCCATGAAAACTCCTCCTGCCGCAGGAGTCCGAGCGCACGCCTAAATGCGCTATCCTCGGCAGGTCACATTAAACTATCTTACATTATACTACGTAACGCGCGATTTTGCAAGTGATTACACGTAATTTTCACAAAAACAGGGCAGGGGAAGGTCATTTTGACGTGACCTTCCCCTGCGGGAGCATTATTGCTTCTGAGGCTGAGCTGTCAGCTTAGGCAGCTTTATCGCCGCGCTCGAATACTTCACGCGGTTGACTACGAGAGCTATGAGCAGCAGAGCGACTGCGAATCCGAGCTCTATGAGCATATACATCGCAAGTCGGCTGCCGTCGAACGCCTCCGAGCCGCTGAGCATCTCCATGACCTTGACGTACCAGTACGCGGGCAGGAATTTTGCCGCTGCGAGAACGCCCTCGCCGAGCATTGACTGCGGGATAAACACTCCGCAGAGGAAGCTCGAACCGAGACCGATTATCTGCGTGAGGAGGTTGACTACCGTATCAGACGGCTCGAACGAGCATATCAGCAGAGCTATCGCCGCGCATATCAGCGTGTAGATAAGGCTGTTCAGGACTGCGTACCATGCAGTGCCCGTGAACATACCGCCGTTCTGCACGACCGATACCACCATGAGCAGCAGCCACAGTCCCGCGATGAATACGGCGCTGCCTGCAAAGACCTGTATACTGTACGAAGCCGACTTCATGCACGAGCAGTTCGTGCGGAAGCGGAACTCCTTCTTGCCGAGCTTCAGGAGCACGGGGCACAGCGCGTTGATGATGACGGAGATGAGGATATATGTCAGGTAGCGGAAGTGCGTGGAGGACGCCTCGCTGAGGTCCTCGCTGCCCTTGCTGCGGGCGATAGTCACTTCAGCCTGACTGAGCACAGCGTCCGCAGCGCTCTGCTGAGCCTCGGACATATCCGCACCGCTTGCGAGATAGGCTCTGACGGAGCCCACGTAGCTGTCGAGGAGCTGCGATACCATAACTGTCGCATAGGATTCGTGTATGTGCTGAGTCGAGAACAAGCCGTCGGTATCGCTGCCGACGAGCCTTTCAGCGTAGCCGTCGTTGATGATGAGGACATAGTTGACGGTCTCGAAGTAGAGTGCCTGCATTATCTTGTCCTTGTCGTTTTCGAGCTCAACGAGCTTGTGCTTTCTGCCGATGAACTCCGTGAGCGCTCTGCTCTCGGGAGTGTCGTCCTCGTCGAAAACAGCAATCTTTATGGGCGTGTCCTTGAACGCCTTGTCTGCCGCGGCTGACCGCGCCATAGGTATGGATATCGCAACGAAAACAATGACATATATCATTGAAGTGAAAAGGTTCTTTTTCAGCACCTTCATGAACAGCTTAAAGACTTGCATATTTTCTCCTCCTTACCATAAGAAGTCCGAGTACGTAGAATATCAGCGATATCACGAGCATTGTGATTATCTTTGTGACGAACACGTCAAAGCTGCTGTAGAGATTGAGCGCGGATATGCTGTCGGTGACGAGGGCGGCGGGATTGATGTTGTTGAACCACGGAGCCTTGTCTGCCATGATAGCCTTCATATTGCCGACCATAAGTCCGCTGAGGAAGCACATCGCCATTGACACTGACATACAGATGCTGACCTTTGCACCCTGCTTCATCTTGCCGATAGAGCCAACGAAGAAGCCGAACGATACGCCGAGTATGCCGCCGCAAACAGCCGCAATATACACGAGCGGAAGTCTCTCGCCGTAGTCGACCTTGAGCACAAATGCGGTGTAGCTGACGCATACGACCATGCATATCGACTGCACTATCCATGTGCCTGTCAGACTTGCGAGAATGCCTATCGATTTCGGCGTAGCGGAGCAGCACTTACGCGCGCCGAGCTCCGAGAGATTCGCCTGCTGAGACATAGCAACGTGCAGTCCCGTCACCGAGCCGTACATCGCGACCATAGCGATGAGGTTGTAGAAATACTGCATATAGAAGTCGGTGTTGCCGTTGGTGAGGGGCTCCTCCTCGGAGGTGGTCAGCTCCTCGGACAGCGCCGCAATGACAGCCTGCGCTTTTGACGGGTCATTTTTTATCGTGTCGGTGATTATCTTCTCGCGGAGCGTATACTGCTCGATGAAGAGCTTGAGCACGGACTGCTCCACGCCGTCACCTGATACGGTGAGCGTTATCTTGTCGCCCGAGTATATGACGCCCTTGATGTCGCCGTCCTTGAGCTTTCTGAGGGCTTCGTCCTCGGTGAGGTATTCGGCTTTGAGCAGGGTCTCGCCGCCCTCGGAGACACTCTTGACTACCGAGCGGAACGCCTCATTGTCGGCAGTCTCGACAATAGCCGTCGGGATAGCGCTGACCTTTGTCTCCTTCTCGTAGAGGTCACCGAAGGCAATCTTAAAGAAGGTGCCGAGGATTATCGGGAAAAGTATCAGCCAGAAAATGAGGTCTCTCACGCGGAGCGAGCTCTTTATCTCGTATAATAAATTGTGCAGGAACATATCTATCCTCCGTTTTTCTGTAGGGGCGCATTCCTGTGCGCCCGTGTTTATGTCTTTGTTTGCGGGCGAGCGGAACTCGCCCCTACATTATTAGCTCTGAGCCTTATTCCTCTTTGTCGCGGAGCGCCTTGCCCGTTATCTCGAGGAATACCTCGTTCAGTGTGGGGAGCTCCGAGTACACGCGTCCGAAGCTGAGTTCGCGCTTCTGCAATACATCGAGTGCGCGCGTGAGATTGTGCTTGCCGCCCGAGCAGCTTATCACGAGCAGCTTTTCGTCGTACTTTACGTCGTATACGTGCGGGAGCGCCCTCATCTCCGCGAGTACGTCCTCGCCGAGTCCGAGCACCTCTATGGAGATAGTCTCGGTGTTCTTTATCATGCGCTTGAGCTCGTCCTTAGTGCCCTCGGCGACCTTTCTGCCCTTGTCCATGATAGCGATGCGGGTGCATATCTGCTCGACCTCCTCCATGTAGTGTGAGGTGTAGATTATCGTCACGCCGCTGCGGTTGAGCTCCTGAATGCCTTCGAGGATGCGGTTGCGGCTCTGCGGGTCTACGGCTACGGTCGGCTCGTCGAGGATTATCAGCTTGGGCTTGTGAGCGATACCGCAGGCGATGTTCAGTCTGCGGAGGAGTCCGCCCGAGAGCTTCTTCGGGTAGAACTTGGTGAAGTCCTCAAGCCCGACGAATTTTATCGCCTCGTCAACGTACTGTCTGCGGAGCTTCTTGTCGGTGATGTAGAGCCCGCAGAAGTAGTCGATGTTCTCGTAGACCGTGAGCTCCTCGCTGACAACAACGTTCTGCATGATTATACCGATATCCTTTTTGATGTCGTAGCTGACGGGAGTCATTTTCTTGCCGAATATCTCGATATTGCCCTTGTCAAATGAGAGCAGCGAGAGCATGCAGTTTATCGTAGTAGTCTTGCCCGAGCCGTTAGGTCCGAGCAGACCGAATATCTCGCCCTCCTTGATTTCGAGGCTGAAGTGGTCGAGCGCTACGAGCTCGCCGTATCTTTTTACGAGATTGTCTATTTTTACAACAGTTTTTTCCATGATTTACCTCCAGAATGGCATTTGTGTTTCTCACTGTACTCATTATAGCGCATACGGGAGGTGATTTGAAGTGTCCCTTGTCAGTTTTTTCACATGACATTTGTCATATTGTGTTTGTTGGCTCATGAGGAACGCCGAGGGCGGCGTTCCCTACAAAGTATACCTTGATTATTTGTTTTGATTGTGCTATAATTAATAAGTATCAATCAGGAAAGGAGCAGCAAATGGGTATCATACTGGACAAGCTCGCACTGCTGTTTTTGTGCGTGATATGCTTCTCATTCTCGGACAGCGCCGTGATATCGGTCGCGGGACTGCTGCTGCTCGTTATTGCGTCCTCGGTCGCGGAGGTGCTGCGCGGGAACCGCTACTGCTGGCTGTTTCCGCTTGCGTACTCCTGCGGCTGCATATTCCTGCCCGAGCTGGTATGCGGAGCACCGCTCATCGTGTACGACAGTCTCCGCATGAAGAAATGGTGGGCAGCTCTGCCGCTTTGCGCGGCGGTGTTCAGACTTGAACGCTTCGGACACGTACAGCTGCTGATAATTCTTGCAGGACTGTTCACCGCGGCGGTATTTTATCTGCGCGTGTTCAGGCTGGAGGAGCAGGTTGGATTTCTGCGCTCCATGCGCGACGAGGTAGCGGAGAAGAATCTCGAGCTCGACGACCGCAACCGTGAGCTTGCTGACGCTCAGGACAACGAGGTGCGTATCGCGACTCTCCGCGAGCGTAACCGCATCGCGCGGGAGATACACGACAACGTGGGACATATGCTCACGCGGTCGCTGTTGCAGTCGGGAGCGCTCATCGTCATCAACAAGGACGAGAACATGAAGGAGCCGCTCGAGGAGCTCCGTTCCACGCTCGACAGCGCTATGACGAGCATTCGCCAGAGCGTACACGACCTTCACGACGATTCGCTCGACCTGCGCAGGATAATCGAGGACAGCGCGTCCGCAGCGGACGAGAGGTTCACGGTGAACCTCGACTACGATATCGGCAGTGACGCTCCCGCGAAGGTGAAGCTGTGTATCGCAGGCATAGTCAAGGAGGGCATATCCAACGCGATAAAGCATTCAAACGGCGATAAGCTGGACATTTCCGTCCGCGAGCACCCCGCTTTCTATCAGCTCCTGATAATGGACAACGGAAAAGCGGACAGCATAAATGAAACAGGCATCGGACTCAAAAACATGAGGGACAGAGCGCAGAGCGTCGGCGGATTTATCAGCTTCACGCCGTCCGATGAGGGCTTCCGTGTATTTGCTTCGATACCGAAAAATAAGGAGAAAGTATGAATATTGCAGTTATAGACGACGACAAGCTGGTAGCTCTCTCGCTGAAGACGATACTCGAGAGCACGGGAAACATCAAGGTCGCGGCAATTGGCAGCAGCGGCGAGGAGGCAGTTTCGATTTACCGCGAAACGCGTCCCGACGTCATGCTCATGGATATCCGCATGGAGGGGATGACAGGTCTCGAGGCAGGCACTCTGATACTCGCTGAGGACGCGTCCGCGCGTATACTCTACCTGACGACCTTCGCCGACGACGAATACATCATCAAGGCGCTGAACATGGGCGCAAAGGGCTATATACTGAAGCAGGATTTCGACGGCATAGCTCCCGCGCTGGAGGCGGTCATGAACGGGCAGACCGTATTCGGCGAGCGGATAATCACGAAGATACCCGAGCTGATGAAGCCAAAGAGCGACTACGACTTCGCCGCTCACGGGATAAACGACAAGGAGCGCGAGATAATGGAGCTTGTCGCAGAGGGACTGAGCAACAAGGAGATAGCCGCGAAGCTCTACCTCGGGGACGGCACCGTCCGCAACTACATCAGCACCCTGCTCGAGAAGCTGTGCCTCCGCGACAGGACGCAGCTCGCCGTTTATTACTACACGGAAGTCAGAAGATAACAAAAACCCCCTGTTTCGCAACAGGGGGCATTTTTTTACAGAACGGCATACAGATTCGTTTCCCACGCGGGGATATAGAGCTGATGACGTATATACAGCTTGTAGTTGGGATTTATCGTTTTGAGCAGCAGCGGGAGCTCGAAGATATCCTCGTTCCTGTGGTAGAGCGAGACCATCATCTTCGGCGAATTGCGTGCGATATTCTGGGAAGCACCCCAAATCGCCTCACGCTCGAAGCCCTCGACGTCCATTTTTATTATCGTAGCGGGACGCTTGCCGAGTATGCTGTCGACCGAGCGCGCCTCGACCGTAGTCTCCGCAGCAGCAGATATCGCTGACTGCCTTCCCGCCTTCGCAGCGAATGGGAGCTCGGTGTCCGTGCTCCATACAGCGGCATTGTACGCGTAAACGTGGGGCATACCGTCGACGAACTTGGCGAGCTTCTTGAAGTTCTTCTTATCGGGCTCGAGAGCGTATATCGCGGCATATCTGCCGTGAGTGAACTCGAGCATCTCGCGTATTGTGTCGCCGTTGTACGCGCCGAGGTCGACGTATGTCTCGTACATATGCGGCTTGATTATGTCGCGGTATATCTCAGCCTTGGGAGTTGTCACGCTCGTGAGGTAGTCGATATTGCCGCTTATCTTGAAGTTGATGATGTTGGCGTACACTTTGCGGGAGTAGTCGTCCGCGAGGCTGTCGTAGACCTGCTGTAGCTTGTCAGCGTTCTCGACGCAGTATTCGTAGGTGAAGAGTCCGCCGCCTGCTACGGGCACATCGGGCACGAGCAGGGTATGCTTTGCAGCTATCTCGTGTATCTTATCGACGATTTCCTGATAGCCCGCAGCGAATGCGAGCACAACAACAAAGTCGTCGACCATTTCCTCGATTTCTGACAGCTTATGAACGCGGTAGCCCTCGAAGGAGTGACCGCGGACGAAGTCGTCGCTTGCGAAAATACCTGAGAGGACGATGCCTTTTTCTCTGAAAACGGACATTATCTTCAAGGCGCCGTCGCCCATGCCGTAGATGAAAATGGGGCGTGTCTCAGCCTTGAGCTTATCCCATGTTGAAACTTTTTCTTTTATAAAGGGTAACATTTTTCTGCTCCGGAAACTCAGTTATCGTATTGGTCGTGGTCGTAATCGTCGTGGTCGTGGTCACAGTGGTCGCCGTGCATGATGCCGACCATATCTCTGCCGCGGATGCCGTACCTGTCTCTCATGCGGTTGAGGTACTTGTCAATGAGGTTCGAGACCTGACGAACATTCTTCACGCAGTGGACTATTTTAGTGGGGGTATCGGCGTCCTTGGAATGGATAGTGATTGTGCCGCAGCCGAACATTCTCTGGAAAAAGGGTCTGGTGACGCTCTTGTCGATTATCTTGTACAGGTCTATCTCGTCCTCCTTGACGTTGAAGAAGCCGACCTGAGTGATGAACTTGGTCTCGGTGAGGTAGTAGCGCGTGAACGACCACGGAAGACCGAAAAGCGTTCTTTTTTTGTCAGTCCAGACGTAGTCAATATCTTCTCTTGCCATGATAGGAACCTCCTTGAATGTGGAATAGTATATCACTATACTATTTTATCACAAAAAAACTGATTAGTCAACAACCTGCCGCATTTTTCCACAGGCGGTAAAGTCTGGATTTGCAAATCATTGTTTAATTCTGACAAAAACAGCAGCACTGATTTATGCATATCTACAAAGTTCAAAAAAACTTTTTCAATAATCAACGGTTTTCCATTGCAAAAGTGGCTTTTTTCTCCCCCTTATAGAGAGACATTTTCATAGGAGCGCTTCTGGCGTCCGAACTGTATAAACTCGGACAGCCTGTGAACCATGCAAAGTGCTCCTGCGGATGAAAAAACCCGCAAAAGCAAAGCTCCTGCGGGTTATATCATTATTCGTTCGATTCGGTGTTCTCGTCGGACTTGGTAGCCTCCTCAGCCTTTTCATCAGCCTTGGGAGCCTCCTGCGAGAGGGTATCGTTGTCGATGTCAGCCTCTGTGATTTCGCCCTTCATGAGCTTCTCGAAGCCCTCGCCGTCTATCTTCTCATATTTGAGGAGGTACTTTGCGAGGAGGTGCATTTTCTCGGTATTAGCCTTGATTATCACGCGGCAGTCCGCATAAGCCTTCTCGATGATAGCCTTGACTTCTTCGTCTATCTCAGCGGCGATAGCCTCGCTGTAGTTCTTGGTGTGACCGTAGTCCTTGCCGAGGAATACCTCGTCGCTGTCCGAGCCGTAAACCACAGTGCCTATCTTCTCGGAGAAGCCGTACTTGGTGACCATACTGCGTGCAATATTTGTTGCGCGCTCGATATCGCTCGAAGCGCCCGTGCAGATGTCATCGAGGAATATCTCCTCAGCAACTCGTCCGCCGAGGCACATCACGATAGTCTCGCGCATCTGATTGCGTGAAACGTGCCTGTTGTCGGTGTCGGGACGTGTTACCGTCAGACCCGCCGCCATGCCTCGCTGGATGATAGTTACCTGATGCACCTTATCCTGCGTGGGGAGGTTATACGCCGCAATAGCGTGACCAGCCTCGTGGTAAGCGGTGACCTTCTTGTCGTGGTCGGTGACAATACGCGATTTCTTCTCGGGACCCGCGATGACCTTCATGGTAGCCTCTTCGATGTCCTTCTCGATGATAGCCTTTCTGTTGTTGCGTGCAGCGAGGAGAGCCGCCTCATTGAGGAGGTTCTCAAGGTCAGCGCCCGTGAAGCCCTGCGTTGTCTGAGCGATGACTCTGAGGTCAACGTCGGGAGCGAGCGGCTTGTTCTTTGCGTGTACCTTGAGGATATCCTCTCTGCCCTTGACATCGGGATATCCGACAACTATCTGTCTGTCGAATCGACCCGGACGCAGGAGCGCAGGGTCGAGTATATCGCGGCGGTTAGTTGCGGCGATAACGATAACGCTTTCATTGCCTGTGAAGCCGTCCATTTCTACGAGGAGCTGATTTAGCGTCTGCTCGCGCTCGTCGTGACCGCCTCCGAGACCCGCGCCGCGGTGACGTCCTACGGCGTCGATCTCGTCGATGAAGATAATTGAGGGAGCGTGCTTTTTCGCCTGCTCGAAGAGGTCGCGCACGCGTGACGCTCCGACGCCGACGAACATCTCAACGAAGTCCGAGCCCGAAATGGGGAAGAACGGACAGCCGACCTCTCCCGCGACAGCTCTTGCGAGCAGAGTCTTACCTGTACCGGGAGGTCCGAGCAGCAGTACGCCCTTAGGCACCTTAGCGCCGATGCTCGCGTACTTGTTGGGGTGCTTGAGGAAGTCAACTATCTCCTGCAATTCCTGCTTTTCCTCGTCTGCACCTGCTACGTCCGCAAAGGTAGCCTTGCGGGTATCAGCCTGCGCTTTGAGGTTAGCCTTCCCGAATGAGGTATACTTCCCGCCGCCTCCGCTCTGCTTCATGAGGAAGTAGAGGATAGCGATACCGAGCAGTACTGTCAGCACGACGGGAACTATCGAATAAAGCCATGTCCTGTCAGTTATCTTGATGTAGTCCTGCTTTAGCGGCTCATCGTGTTTGGCGTTATAGTTTTGACGGTAGTCCTTTGTGTCCATGAGGAAGATGTCCACATTGGGGACGTTGTACTTCATCTTTGTGCCCTCGCCGTCGAGCTCGTATGTGAGCTCACCTGTACCGAGGTCGAGCTCATAGTAGGAGACGCGGAGGTCATCGAAGTATTCGATAACAGTCGTATAGTCGACGTGCTCGGCGTTGTCTGCGAATTTCGTGGTCACGAAATAGATGCAGAACACGGCAATGAGTATGATGAAGATGTAGGTAAGGAAGCCTTTGTTTCTTCTTGGTGTCAATTTATCCACTCCAATCCTGTTTATCATTCACGACTGAAATGACAAACAGCCGCTTAGTATTCCCGTCGGGAGCAACACGCTGCGCGATACCGAGCCTTTCGGCAAAAACGGTACCATCGCTGTCCTCGATGAAGTGGAGGGTGCGCCTTTCGGCGGGGGGGATATTCTCGTTGATGAGCTTTTTCACGGACGAGCGGAAGTCACGTCCGCGGAGCTGTATCCTGTCGCCGTTCCTGCGGCTTCTCAGCACAGCTTCACCTTTTATTTTATCATAATCCAGAGCGTAAAATGTTAATTTTTTGTTAACATCGCGCCGCCTGTCGAATTCTTCCCTGTCAATAAGCTCGCAAATCAGCGTTATACCGCTGAATATCGAGTTTTTTCCGACCTTCAGCGGAGTCGATACCTCTGTTGAAGCCTCAGCCGCGGGGATAGTCCTGAGCTCGGCTGTTTTTCCGTCCGAGACAAAGTAGATATCTCCTGAAATATTGAGCTTTCCGCCGTTTACGAGTATGCCCTCGCACTCTCTTATCCTCTCGTGCGAGACGGGGAGCGAGTTCCTGACGAGCAGACGCGATATGCACCGCGAGCGTATCACGGTGTCGTATCCCGCGAGCCCCGTGAGCCTGTTCCCGTCGAGGCATTCGCATTCAGCGGAGTCGGTCATTGCCTCAATATAGGCGTTTTCGTCGCGCAGACCGTCTGCGGAGCTGACAAAGGTCGAGTTCAGCGACGGGTTTATCTCGCGCAGGAGCGGGATAATGCGGTGGCGTATCTTGTTGCGTGTGTAATCGTCGGTGAGGTTGGTGCTGTCGGTGACGAAGTCCTGACCGCGCTCGGCGAGAAATGCCTCTATTTCGGCACGTGTGACCGCGAGCAGGGGACGCACGATGTTCCCGCGAACGGGCGGTATGCCCGCGAGCCCCTTCAGTGCCGTGCCTCTCGCGAGGTTGAGCAGTACCGTTTCGAGGTTGTCGTCTGCATTGTGAGCCGTGGCTAACAGCTTGCCCTGAGTGTTCCTGCGGAAGATGTCATAGCGGAGCTCGCGCGCGGCAAGCTCGGTCGAGAGCGACCTCTCCGCCGCATAGCCGCTGACATCGCATCTCTCCGCTGTGAACGGCACTCCGAGCCGCGCGCAGAGACTGCGGCAGAATTCCTCGTCGCGGTCGCTCTCACTGCCTCGCAGGCAGTGGTTGACGTGGAGAGCCTCGACGGTTATCCCGAGCCTTTCGCGGAGCTCGCAAAGGCTCAGCAAAAGACAAACGCTGTCCGCGCCTCCCGAGAGACCGCAGACAACGCTGTCGCCGATATTGAACATATTATACTTTTGCGAGAGCTTTACAATTTTATTCAACATATTATCCCTCGGGCGGAGTTGATGTATCCATATTCGAGAAGCGCGTGAACTGTCCGTCCCATATGAGCTCGACCGTGCCGACCTCACCGTGACGGTTCTTGGCGACGATACACTCCGAGACGTTCTGACGCGTGCTCTCCTTGTTATAGTATGCGTCGCGGTAGAGGAAGAGAACGATGTCGGCGTCCTGCTCGATAGAGCCCGATTCACGGAGGTCAGAGAGCATGGGGCGCTTGTCGTTTCTGCCTTCAACGGCACGCGAGAGCTGTGACAGCAGTATGACGGGGACGTTCAGTTCCTTCGCCATTACCTTTAGCTGACGCGTTATCTCCGATACGACGGTAACGCGGTTGTCCGATTTCGATGTGGACTCCATGAGCTGGAGGTAGTCGATGATTACGAGTCCGAGGTCTTTCACACGGCGGAGCTTCGCCTTCATCTGCTGTACCGTCATGCTGGCGGTATCGTCTATAAACATAGGGAAGGTGCTGAGGAAGGCGGCACTTGCGGCAAGCCTTGTCCACTCATCGCTCTGTATGCGTCCGTTTCGGAGCGAGCTCGACTCAACGAGCGCCTCCGTCGAGAGCAGACGCGTCGCAAGCTGCTCCTTGGACATTTCGAGGTTGAATATGACGACGTCCTTCGCATTCGGACGGCGTGCGACGTTGGTCGCAATATTCATCGCGAATGAGGTCTTTCCCATACCCGGTCGAGCCGCGATGATGATGAGGTCTGACTTGTTCAGACCCGAGGTTATCGTATCGAGCAGGGTATAGCCCGTCTTTGCGCCAACGTACTTGTCCTTGTCCTCGCCCGTTATCTTGCCGAGGCGGTCGTATGCCTCGAGGACTGCGTCGCCTATGTGAGCGAGTCCCTGCACGCTCCTGCCCTGTCTGATGTCGTAGATGCGCTGTTCAGCGGAGTCGAGCATGAGCGAGGCGTCCTGCTCGCCGCTGTGTATCTCCTCGAGGATTGTCCTCGCGGTGTAGCCGAGACTGCGTATCAGGTACTTGTCCGCGACTATCTTGCAGTAGCTTTCGATGTTCTCGGTCGTGGGGAGGGTATTTGCTATCTCGGCGAGGTAGCGGCGTCCCTCCGACGCAGACTCGAAAATATGCATTTTCTCGGCTTCGTTCAGTACCGTGACGATGTCTATCGGCATACCAGATGTGAACATACGCACGATGATACCGAAGATAGCCTTATGCTGCTCGGTGAAGAAATACTCGGCTCTGACCTTCTCGATAACGAGCGGAGCTACCGTCGGGTCGGAGAGTATCGCTCCGATAACGGATTGCTCGGCTTCCGTGCTGTGCGGGAGGTCGTTGTCGGGTATCATTACGTTGTTTTCCATCAGCCCTCAACTACCTCGACGTCAACTGTCTCGGAAATGCCCGTGTAGAACTTGATAGTTGCCTTGTAGGAGCCGAAGTTCTTGATATCGGTGCTGAGAGTTATCTTCTTCTTGTCGACCTTTACGCCGAACTGCGAATCGAGTGCCTCCGCCACGTGAGCCGATGTCACGGAACCGAAGAGCCTGTCGTTCGAGCCTGCCTTTGCCTTGATAACGACCTGCTTGCCCTTTACCGCAGCAGCAGCCTCGTTTGCAGCCTTGATGTCCATGTCTATCTTGTGCTGAGCGGACGCCTTCTGTCCGTCGAGCTTGTTCATGTTCTCGGGAGTAGCCTCAACTGCGAGACCCTTCGGGATTAGCATATTCCTTGCGTAGCCGTCAGCAACGTTCTTTACGTCGCCCTTCTTGCCTGAGCCCTTGACGTCCTGTAAATAAATAACCTTCATATTTTCTATTCCTTTCCATTAATCAATGTATGTCTCTTCCTGACGCGAATCTATGGCATTTATCAGCAGCTTCACCGCCTCCTGAAGAGTGGTGTTCTCAAGCTGAGCGGCAGCCATAGTCTGATGTCCGCCTCCGCCGAGCTCCTCCATGACGACCTGTACGTTGAGGGCTCCGAGCGAGCGTGCGGATATATTTGTTACGCTGCCCGTGGAGTATACCACGAACGACGCGTCAACGTCTGATATGCTGAGCAGCTCGTCGGCTGCCTGCGGAGCAACTACGCGGATATCGTCCGACTTGAAGTCAGCGACCGCGATAGCGCATTTCTTGTGGAGCTTCGCATTCGCGACGACCTGAGTCTTGCGCTTGTATGCGTCGAATGAGTTCGAGAACAGCAGCTTTACGGAAACCGTATCCGCGCCCTGCTTTTTGAGGTAGGCGGCGGCTTCAAAGGTTCTCACGCCCGTGCGCATGACGAAGTTCTTGGTGTCGAGCATGATGCCCGAGAGCAGAGCCTCCGCGCATATGCTCGGGAGGTTCTCGTCGTTGTCAAAGCTGAAATACTGTATGAGCTCGGTCACCATTTCCGATGCCGACGAAGCGTAGGGCTCGTGGTGGAAGATGACCGCATTGTCGATGTAGTTGACCGTCTTGCGGTGGTGGTCGACGACGATGACCTTCTTTATCCTGTCATAGAGCTCACGGCTCTCGATGAAGTCGCGGTTGTGGGTGTCGACGACGATGAGCAGGTCGTTGCTCTCGACGGACGATACCGCTGCCGAAGGCGTGATGAAGAGGTCACGGTCGGACTGCGATTCCACGAGGTCTATGAGGTGCGAGGCGAGGTTCTTGTTCCTGTCGACGACAATATGTACCTCCTTGCCGAGGAGATTTATCGCTCCCGCAAGACCGCATGACGCGCCGACGGAGTCGAGGTCGCCGAAGCGGTGACCCATGATGTAGACCTTGTTGGAGTTGCGGATGACGTCCTCCATGGCGTTCGCGATGATACGCGTCTTTGCGCGCGACATCTTCTCAACGCCCTTGGAGACGCCGCCGAAGAAGCGGTAGCCGCTCTCGGTCTTGACAACTGCCTGGTCGCCGCCGCGTCCGAGCGCCATATCAAGGCACTGACGCGCTATTTTCTCGCTCTCGGCGAGGGAGGATGCTCCCTGACCGACGCCTATGGAGAAGGTGAGGGGATACTTGCCCGCTATCTTGATATTGCGTGCGAGGTCGAGTATCTTGAACTTGTTTGTTATCTTTTCCTCGAGGTGGCGGTTCTCGATGACAGCGTAGAACGTGTTCGAGGATATCTTCTTTATGAAGCCGTTGGTGCTGCTCATGAACTTCTCGATGAGCTGCTCCGTCTCCACCGAGGCGAGCGCTTTTTCGCTCTCCTTGGCGTTCTGCATTATCTCGTCGTAGTTGTCTATCGATAGGATAACGACATTTGGGTGCTCCTCGTCGAAGCGCTTGCGGAGGTTGAAGTAGGAGGTCTCGTCTGTGAAATGAATGATGTAGAACTCGAGGTCCTTCTCCTTGAATTCCTCGATAACGACTTTATACACCGAGCCGTTCACGTGACAGTATGCAAAGCCGTCTGTCAGTAGCGAATCGAGGTCGAGCTGTACGAAGTCGGCGAAGCTGCGCCCGTAGGCGTCCGAGCCGAGGCTCACCTTTTCGGCAAATACCTGATTGTACCACACGATGTCCCTGCTGTCGTTGATTATCGCGACAGGAGCGGGGAGGGTGTGCATATACTGTGCCGCCGAGGTCTCGAGGTGGGTGTTCATCTTCGAGAAGTGCCTGAGCGAATTCTTGGAGTAGACGACGGCGACTGCCATCATTACGAGTATCAGCACGCACGCAACTCCGCAGCCGATGAGTGCGGGAATGCTCTTCCCCGAGTACACGGCAGCAGAAACGAATCCGATATCCGCGAGCAGTATCGCAAGCGGCACAAAATATATGACAGGAAATTTCGTTTTCAACTCTCAGGCTCCTTTCCGAAAAAATGATTATGATTCCATCAGGTCTCCATGATGATGGGGAGTATCATAGGACTGCGCTTTGTCTTCTCGTAGATGTAGTCGGAGAGAGCGTCGCGCATCTTGCCCTTGAGGCTGTTCCACTCGCGGAGCTCCGCATACGAGCAGCCCGCAAGCGTATGGCTGAGGACAGCCTTCGCCTGACTGATGAGCTCGTCGGACTCCCTGACATATACGAATCCGCGCGAGATTATATCGGGTCCAGCAACTATCTCGTTCGTGGACTTCTCGATACCTATGACTATGATTATGAGACCGTCCTGAGCGAGGTGCTTTCTGTCGCGGAGGACTATCGAGCCTACGTCGCCGACTCCGAGACCGTCTACGAGAACGCGTCCCGAGGGCACCTGCGATACAATCTTCATGGTAACGCCGTCTGTCTCGATGACGTTGCCTATCTCTGCGATGATGACGTTCTCCTTTGGCATCCCCATTTGCAGAGCGAGGTCTGCGTGCTTCTTGAGGTGCTTGTACTCGCCGTGTACGGGTATGAAGAACTTCGGCTTTGTGAGCGCCTGCATGAGCTTGAGCTCCTCCTGACAGGCGTGTCCCGAAACGTGTACCTCGTACATCGCCTCGTATACGACCTCAGCGCCCGATTTCATCAGCTCGTTGACCACGCGTGTGACGAACTTCTCGTTGCCCGGGATAGGAGTAGCGGAGATGATGATGAAGTCCATAGGCGTGATGTTGACCTTCTTGTGGTCGTTCATCGCCATGCGCGTCAGCGCGGACATGGGCTCGCCCTGACTTCCCGTCGTGATGAGGACGATGCGCTCGCTCTCGTACCTGTTCATCATCTCGATGTCGATGATGATGCCGTCGGGCACGTCGAGGTAGCCGAGCTCTATCGCCGTATTTATGACGTTTACCATGCTCCTGCCGAATACTGCGACCTTTCTGCCGTAGCGCTCGGCGCAGTTGATTATCTGCTGTACGCGGTGGATATTCGACGAGAATGTCGCAATGATGATGCGCTTGCCCTCGCCCTTCTTGAAGAGGCGGTCGAATGACTCACCGACCGTGCGCTCGGAGTGCGTATAGCCCATGCGCTCGGCGTTCGTGGAGTCAGCCATGAGCGCGAGAACGCCCTTGCTTCCGAGCTCTCCGAAGCGTGCGAGGTCGATTATCTCGCCGTCGATAGGGGAGTAGTCGACCTTGAAGTCGCCTGTGTGTACGATGACTCCCGCGGGAGTGTGTATAGCCATGCCCACTGAATCGGGTATGGAGTGGTTGACCTTGATGAATTCGACTGCCATACAGCCCATTTTCACGGTCTTCTTCGGAGCGATGACGTTGAGGTTCACTTTTCCGAGGAGTCCCTGTTCCTTGAGCTTGCCCTCGATGAGACCGATAGTCAGCCTTGTGCCGTATACAGGCACATTCACCTTCTTGAGGAGGTATGCGAGACCGCCGATGTGGTCCTCGTGACCATGAGTGATGACGATGCCGCGTATCTTCTCGGCATTGCGCTCAACATAAGTAAAATCGGGGATAACTATGTCTACGCCAGGCATATCGGCGTCGGGGAAGGCGAGTCCGCAGTCGAGTATGAACATATCGTTCGAGCACTCGAAAACTGTCATGTTTTTGCCTATCTCGTTGAGTCCGCCGAGAGGGATTATCTTGACGGGGGTCTTTCTGACCTCCTTGGGCTGACGCTGCTTTTTCTCCTTTGCGGGAGCTGCGTTCTTGGCAGCAGACTTTGCGGGCTGAGCTGCCTGCTTGTTTGCCTGAGCGGCGTCATTTGAGGCGGGCTTTCTCCTGTACACCCGCTTTTTGGGCGCAGCAGTGCTTCCGCCTGTGCTCCTGCGGGTCTTTTTCTGGTTATTATTATTGTTGTTCTCGTTCACTATATGACCTCACTTTCAAATACTTTGGTTGTGCGGACGGCTGAGACCCGTATGAAATAGCGTATTGCAGATTTTGCGGGTCGGGGGAGCGGTGTGTCCTGTGAGAGACCGCATTGAGCCGTCCTTTTATCCGAACGAAAGGATAAAATATTTTATCTTAATGGCGTTGCGCCAATAAAGCCGTTTATCAGCTGCCTGCCAAAGATTGTGGAAAAATCGGCAAGGCATAGCTATATACATTACTATTATACTAAAAATACGGGGCTGTGTCAATAGCAAAATCACATAAAGCTCTCGGGTCTGCGGCGGCATTTTTCCGCTTTTCGCAGTTTTTCGCACCATTCCGCACAAAGCTCCGCAGAGGTCTCGGCGGAGAGAGTCTGTGCGAGTACGGACAGCATATTCCTGCCGCTCCGTGTGATGATGACCCGCCCCTTTGAGGTTTGCAGTCGCTTGGGCTTGGAGTAGCTCTCTGCGTCCGTGAAGGCTATTTCACGGCGTGCTCCCGATATCTGCGGAAGCTCCGAAATCAGCGCGAAAAACGCCTCCCTGTCGCGGAGAAGGTCGGCGCACATATAGAGCGGGTCACGCAGAAAGCGCGACTGTCCGCTGACCTCGGGGACGCCGTTTTCGGCGGGATACCGCAGTATTGCGCCCTCGGGGAGACTGCTGCACAGCTCCGCGGCGTAGTGGAAGTCGTCTGGCAGCAGCACCGTATCGCCAGCCCGTGCTGCACTGATACAGTAGGCGAGAGTGAGCTTATCCGCCGAAATAAAGCCATATTTTGTCGAATAGGCGTTCACGCGGCTGCCGCTGTCCGAGATTTGCAGTACAAGCTCGTCGTCCTCGCCTGTGAAGAGCTCCCGCCACAGCCCGCGGACGGCTCTGCTGCCGCAGCTGACACCCGCGGGGATAGGCTCGGAGAGGCGGAGCGTGTCTCGGACGTTGTTTAGGTATATGCTGCCGAATGAGGTCATGGCGCTTATCCTGCCCGCCCTCTCGGCAGGCTCGGGAGCTTCCGCGCGCATTATCTCCGTGAGCCGCATCTGCGGGAGCGTGAAGCCGCGGCTGTCAAAAAAGGCTATTTTCAGGGAGCTCCCGCCGCTGATGAATACTCCGCAGTCAGCGGACAGCAGCGGCAGTCCGAAGCGAAAAGACGGCATATCTGTACTTTCGCAGATGCAGACCTCTCCGCCGCACTCCGATATCCCGCTGCACAGGGCGTAGAGGGTGCTCAGGCGGCTGTAGCCCTCGCAGCCTACGCAGAATCTCCCGAAAAATCGGGTCAGAGTGCGTCCGAGTGCGGCGACCTCCGCCGAGCTGACAGTAGTCCGCGGCAGAGCCTCACAGAGCCCGCTGCGGAAGCTGAAATGAGCGTTTTCACCGATATAAGCCATATTTTTGCTCCTTTGCGATTTTACTTAGAGCTTGCCCGCTTTTCGGCTGTTTATTCGCGTCCGACGTCTTTTCGCAGCATTATCAGCCCTATCAGGTTCGGGAATGCCATAAGTCCGTTGAATATGTCCGAGAGTGCCCATACTGCGGGAGCCTCAAAAAGCGCTCCCGAAGCCGATACTGCGGCAAATGCGAGACAGAACAGGCGGCGTGCTCTGCGGCGGGTGATGTGCAGGAAGGCGGACTCGCCGCAGTAGTACCAGCCGATGACGGTGCACAGAGCGAAAAGTCCGTTCACAGCCGAAAGGAAGGGCTCGGACGCCCCGCCGATGAGGACGGTGAGCGAATCTGCGACCGAGTATGTATTGCACGCGCTGAGTACGGTCAGCCCTGTCAGCGTGCAGCATAGCGTGTCAGCGAGCACCTCCGCCATGCTCCATACAGCGAGTTCATGCATATTTTCGGCGGAGCTGTGAAGCAGCGGGGAGCTCCCGAGTCCTGCCTCGTTCGAGAATATGCCGCGCCTGATCCCGACAGCTATCGCCTGTCCCGCGAGACCGCCCGCTGCCTGCCTCAAGCCGAGCGCTTTGCCGAAAATCTGCGATATCACGGCAGGGAGCTGCTCCCTGTTCAGCCATATCACGGGCAGGCAGACTGCCGCGTATGCCGCTCCTGCAAGGGGCAGCATATACTGCGCGGCAGTCCCGATACGTCTTGCGCCGCCTGTGATGATTGCAGATATTACGAGAAATGCGGCGGCTGATGTCAGCAGGCGGTGCTCTCCCGTGACGCTGTACAGGCTCTCCGAGAAGGTGTTGACCTGTACCATACCGCCCATGCCGAATGACGCGAAAACGCAGGATACAGCGAAAAACAGGGCTAATGCCCGCGAGCCTGTTCCGCGGGTGAGATATGCCATAGGTCCTTTGACTTTGCTGTCGCTGTAGACTGCGGAGAGCGTGTTTTCTGCGTAAACAAGCGCCATTCCGAGAAATGCCGACACCCACATCCACAGCAGCGAACCCGCTCCGCCGACAGCAAGCGCGGAAGCTGTTCCCGCGATATTTCCCGTTCCCATTGATGCTCCGAGGCTCATGCAGACCGTTTTCAGACGCGTTTTGCCGCTTTTTTCATCCTTTTTTGCACTTTTCAGCATCTTCGGCAGTCGGAGCTGTATGAACCGTAAACGGAGCGTGTAGTACAGTCCCGCACCGAGGAGCGCTGCTATCAGCGGAGCTCCCCATACGGCGCTGTTCAGACGTTCGAGGATATCAAGCATAAAAAACCTCCTGTTTTTTCTAAAAAAGGTATACATTATAAGTTATTTGTGTTATAATAGAAATATGATACCATTTTTCTTTTTCTGAAAATAAACGAAAGGAGGCAGCAATGAGGAGCTTTAAGCCCGACAGGCACGCGCTTCTGACTCTCAGACTCGTTATAGCGGCAGCTTCCGTGCTGCTCTTCTGTGCCGTAAAAATGTATATATCCCTCGGGATAGTCCTGCTGATAATCGGGCTCGCTATCCTGACTATCGACATATTCTTCATCTGCATCTATCTCCCGCTGTATTTCAAGAACCTCAGCTATGATACCACCGAGACAGAGATAACCAAGCACAGCGGCGTTTACTTCATCTCCCATCAGTCCGTGCTGTACTCGACCGTTCAGTACACGACCGTTATCACTACGCCTTTTTCCCAGTATACAGGGCTGAACTTCATCGTTTTCTTCGTGTACGGAGGTCAGCTCAGGCTGCTCTTCCTCAATCAGGAGGACGCGCTGTATATCCTCCGCAAAACGGGCACTGCCGAAAAGGAGGCGGAGAAATGACCTGTCATGAGCACCCGCTCCGTATCCTGCGCTACTCTGCCCGCAATATATGGCTGCTCATCTTCCCGCTGCTCCGCGGTCTGTCCATTTTGCAGATGGACGCGCAAAGGCTCTATGAGTGGGCGAGGGGAGCCTGGCAGGATATCGCCGTCATCGGTCTCATCATCGTTTTCGGTTTCGTCAGGTGGTACTTTGCACGCGTCACTATCAGTGACAGGTATATCACTCAGCGCGGCGGTGTCATTATCCGCTACCGCAAGACGATACCGCTCGACAGTATCAGCGTCGCGACTGCTGAGCGCCCGTGGCTGATGATACCATTCGGCGGTATGAAGTTCAGCTGCGATACCCGTGCGGGCATTTTCAAGGCGACAGATATGCGCCTGCTCGTCACGAGGAAGGTGTGCAGCGAGCTGATGAGACGTATCCCCGACGTTGACCGCGATAAACGCGTCGATGATATGCCGAAGGCGAACATGATATCAGTCGTGCTCTTCTCCGCCTTCTTTTCAAGCGGATTTTCGGGGGCTGTCTATATGGCGATGTTCTTCCTCAAGGGCGGCAGCATCGCGCAGGATATCGTCACTGTCTGGCTCAACCGGATCACCGAGACGACCGAGAAGATAACCCACAGGTGGCTGCTCCGCATACCCGACGCCGCTGTCGGATTCGGTACGTTCATCGCTGCCGCGTGGCTGCTGTCGTTCATCATCAACCTGCTCAGATATTCCCATTTCAAGATAATCGCGGACAGACACAGCATAAATGTCAAATGCGGCATCACGAACAGGCGTGAATACCGCATAAATACTGCACATATCAACTATACCGACCTCCGTCAGAACCTCATAATGAAGTTCCTGAAAACTGTCACGGTCAACATAAGCTGCGCGGGCTACGGCTACGACTCGAGACATCTGCCCGTCCTCATGCCTATCCGCCGCGAGAAGAATCTCGGCGGAGGACTCGAGAAAATGGGCATCTCCACTACACGCAGACTCGACTTCCGCTCGGGGTGGTCGGGCTTCCTCAGCTACCTGTTCAACCCCATTCTCGCCGCTAACTGCGTATTTCCCGTGTATCAGATATTCGAGAAGCAGTTCCCGCGCTTTGCGGAGCTGTCATTCTTCGTTGCGGTCATGACAGAGATACCGCTCATGTGGCTCGTCCTCGTCAAGACCGTCGCTATGCTGACAAGCGGCGTCTCCGTGAAGGACGACAGGGTAATCATCAGATGCGCTAAGTGGACGGCGTTCCACACTGTCATCGCGCACAAGAGCAACATCGTCAAGGTCGAGCTCAGGCAGTCCCTCCTGCAAAAGCCGTCGGGCAAGTGCAATGTGCTGATATGGTTCTGCGGAGAGGCGAGCTCGTGCTATATGGTGCGGGCGCTGAAGCTGCGCGAGGGTGTGAAGATAATGCGCGCGCTCGGGCATGACGTCCGCAGAAAGGCGAAGTAACAGAACGGTTACCTTGTAATAATTTTGTTCATTGACAACCTATGGCTCGGGTGTTAGAATAAAAACAGAATTACAATTGTCACTGAGAAAGTGAGCTTTGACACCTTACATTCCCGCAAAAGCTGTGATAATATATAAGCATAAGATACCACACAGAAAGGATGGTTGCTATGGTAGGAACAGATATCACATTCTTCCTTATTTCACTGTTTTTCAAAATGGCTGTGCCTCTGGTCATTGTTGGAGTTATAATCTTCCTCGTTGTGACCGATACCAATAAAAAGAAGGGGAGCGCTCCCGTGCAGCTTGACGCGCAGGGCAGACCTGTCCCGCAGAAGTCCTTCTCGCTGAAGGGCAAGTTCAACACTTCGACCGTGCTCCTCATGATAGGCTCGTCCTTCATCATGCTGTCGGCTGTCACGTTCGTCGCGGCGAACTGGGTGAAGCTGTCCGATATCGCAAAGGTGTTCATACTCCTCGGAGCGGCTGCCGTGTCGCTTGTAATAAGCGCGGTGCTCAAGGCGCTCGCAAAGCTCGACCTCACGTCGGCTGCCTTCTATATCATCGGTACGCTGATGTCGGTAGTCTCCCTCCTGACTGCGGGCGGCTACAAGCTCCTCGGCGAGTGGTTCAGCATCAAGGGCGACGGAGCGGCTCTGCTCTTCGCGACGGGCTCGTTTATCATTGCGGCGGCGGCTCTGCTCGCATATCCGCTCTATAAGAAGATCGCCTTCACTTATATCGGCTTGTCGTTCGTCTCGATATGCCTGCTGTTCCTCGCTGTCCAGATAACCGACAACTTCGAGCAGTTTGCTCCCGTCATCATTATGGTGCAGTTCGTTATCACCGCCTTTGTACATATCCTCAAGCCTCAGAAGGGCACTAAGCTGGAGCTTCCCGTGCTCATCATCGGCGACGTAACTGCGGCTATATTCGCTGTTCTGGCGTTCGCGTACGTATTAATCACTACCCTGAGCGCGACTCCATTCACGTTCTTTATCCTCGGAGTCATCATTCTCCAGTGTTTCCTCTACGGCATCATCAAGAAGCAGGCGTGGCTCTTCGTTGTGCTCAACGTCGTTGCGGTATACACTTCGTTCGTGGCTGTGTTCGGTCTCAAGGACAAGTACGGCACGGACTTCGTAATGGTATTCTTCGCGTTCATCGCGCTCGCGATATATGTGGTAAACCTCTTTGCTCCCAAGAGCTTTGCGGCTTCCAAGATAATCGCGTTCGGCTTCGCGACATTCGGCGCTTATCTGTCGCTCATCGCTGACAATGACAGATACTGGGGCATGAACCTCGTCGTTCCGACAGCTGTTTCGCTCATCATCACCCTGTACGCGTTCCACAAGGTTCTCGGCATACAGGTGACAGCTGGTCTGTGCGCTCCGATACTTCCTTTCTTCACGGCGCTCTACCTCAACAACAGACTCTATGAGATGAACGGCAAGGAGCGCTACAATGAGATACTCACGCTCGTGTTCGGCGGTCTTGTCATCGTATACATGGCGGTTACGCTCATTCTTATGTATCTGCCCAAGTTCGCGTTCAACTTCCACGCTCATCATCCGCTGAAAACTGAGATAATACTCTATGCCAACATGATAACGGCGGGAGCTGTGCTCCTCTGCTGCACGGGCTACAGCGACCTCTTCGCTGTCACTGTTGCGGTATGCATCATTCACTTCGTCGTTTCTCACCTCATGAGCTGTAACATCACGGCTGCGGGCTCGGTCATCAGCCTGATACTCCTGACCTACCGTATCCTCGACCACTATTTCGACAACAAGGACATCCCGATGTTCTCAATGTTCGGGCTTTTCGCGCTGCTGCTCGTGATATCGCGCTTCCTCTTCCCCGAGTCCATTGTCGCAAGAAAGGACGACAGGACTCATACCGACGTGCTGCTTCTCAGCTCGTGGATGTGCGTGGTAGGATTCCCCACATTCGACCGTATTTCGATATTCCTCAGGCTTATGGCTCTGGCTGTCTTCCTCGCTTGCTTCATCAAGAGAAAGACCAACAAGGACGCAGCTGCGGTCATGCTCTCGCTGTCCGCTGTAATTGCGGCAGTCGCCTGCA
The DNA here is from genome assembly GCA_000701945.1 of Anaerotruncus sp. MC2020. Classification (GTDB taxonomy): domain Bacteria; phylum Bacillota; class Clostridia; order Oscillospirales; family Ruminococcaceae; genus Ruminococcus; species Ruminococcus flavefaciens_B. Next base: position 547,321 of record KL370840.1, on the reverse strand, counting down.
TAACCCGTCCCTTCCTCATGCCTGATTCCTCGATAATCAACAGCAAGATAACTCTCGCTATTATCGCTCTCCTCGGTCTTGCTTACAGGTTCATCTGGAAGAACCACAAGCTCGCCTCAAGGATTACCTCGACGATACTCTTCGTCTTAGCGTTCATTGGTCTCATCATCGACGCACTCGTATTCCACAGCGCTGCAAATACGATATTCGTGCTCGGTACGACTGTTGCTCTACTCCTCATCGCTTTCTATACCAAGAACAAGACGTGGTTCGCTGTAACATCTATCGCGCTCGTTATCATCACCATTTACTCGACAAGAAAGTATTTCGCAACTATGGGCTGGTGGATATACCTCTTCATTGTTGGTGTTATCCTCATCGCTGTTGCCGCAGTCAATGAATACTGCAAGAAGAAGGGCTATACTATGAAATCTGCCGCTTCCAAGACTTTCTCGGAATGGAATTGGTAAAAGAATCCCCTGTTCATACGAACAGGGGATTTTTTTCAGAAATTCAGTATGTAGACCTTCGGTATCTCGTCCTTGTACTGGTTGGGGCATTCGCCTATCTTCGCGCCGAAGTAGGTCGACTCTATGTAGAAGTAGCGCCGTTCATTGCCCGAGATAGTGTAGTAGCGTCCGTAGATGCCCTTGCCGCCCGATATGCCGACTGCCATATGGTCGGAGAAGTGCAGCAGTGCGACCGAGTAGCTCATCTCGTGGAGTATGCCCGCGAGGATTATCGACTTGTCCTCGCAGTCGCCGCACCCGTCATAGAAGGTTTCGTAGGGATACTTCGGGTACTCGCTTACGCCGCGCGATTCGATGTCGGTCTTGTACGGTATCTTCTGCGCTACCTGTGCTGCGAGCAGTACCTTCTGATAGTCGGTGTAGCCGTATTTGCTGCCTGTTTCATTGACCCATGCAGCGAATTCCTTCATCAGCTTTTTGTTCTCCTCGTCGGAGCAGTATTCAGTCCACCTGTTTATCTCCTTTATCCTCGGGATAGTGCTGTAGTAGTCCGAGCCGCTCTTGTTGAAGGTCAGCTTGTAGCTCACGGTCTTGCCTGTATTCGGGTCTGTCCATGATGCGGAGCGTACAACGGTGACGGGGGCGGTCGATACCGTGACAGCCGCGGTCGTGACCTTTGCTGTGGACTGAGTTGTGGTAGTAGTTGTAGTGGTTGTGGTTGTAGTAGTTGTGGTCGTGGTAGTGGTGGTAGTAGTTGTTGGTGTCTCGAGCGGGAGAGTGAACTCAATTATCGCGTAGTCTGAGATATACGTGTCGTTGCCCGATTTTTTCTGCGAGTTTATTCGCACGTAGTATGTCTCTCCGACCTTGAGCCCCGTCCGCTCGTAGCTCGTGACATTGGTCGAGACCGATGTGTTGATGAAGCTGAAATCAGCCTTCTGCGAAAAATCGAGGTTGTATCTCTCTGCGTCCTCGACCTTGTCCCATGAGAGCTTCACGGAGTCGTCGCCTGTTGCTGTGAGAGTGACTGCGGGTATGCCGAGAGTCGGCGAGAGCACCGTATAGCCTGTGGCGGAAGTCGTTGTCTGAGCGGGAGCAGTCGTCGCGGGAGCTGTTGTAGCTTCGGGCTGTACTGCGCTCCTGATGTACGTAGTTATGTCGCTCGTTCCTCCTGTGGAGAGGTACGAATAGTATGCGAGAATGTGGGAGGCGTCCTTTGCGGTGAGCCTTCCGTCAGCGTCGACGTCGGAAGCGTTGAATTCGTCTAATCCGACTGCTACAGGGACTCCCGCGGAGAGCTGGCTGTAGATAACAAGTATCCTCGAGGCGTCCTTGCCGTCTATCATGGTGTCGCCGTTGACGTCGCCGAGAGCGTGAGACTCGGCAGATGCGGTCACAGAGCGGATATGCTTCGTTTTTTCTGTCCTTGCATACGGCAGGAGCATGACGGCTGATGCGGCGGCTATTGCTATGAGCTTTTTTATGTTCATATGCGTTTTCCTTTCGATGTCATTTATGAAGTTATTTTATCACGTTCGTGCGTTGTTGTCAATATTCCAAGTCCTGACAAAAAAACCTCCCGTGAAATCCACAGGAGGTGACAGCAGGCTCATTCCCTGCGCAGATAGCGCGAGGTCGCCTTTTTCTTCTTCTTTTCGTACATTATCTCGTCAGCCTGAGTGATGAGCGAGAATAGCAAGAGGTCGTCCGTAACCTCGGACATTATCGAGCCGATGCTCGCCGATATCTCATACGGCTTATTGATAACGGAGTTGATATTCTCGAGATGCTTCTTGAAGTTCGTTTCAAGGTGCTCTATATCTCCTTCGTGGACTCCCGAGCCAAGTATGATGAACTCGTCTCCGCCGAAGCGTGCGCAGATGTAGTTCTTATCGCAGCAGCTGGCGATGACGCTTGCGAGACGCTGGAGCGCAAAGTCGCCCTCCTTGTGCCCGAAGTTGTCGTTGATGAGCTTCAGGCCATCCATGTCGATGAAGGAAATGAGCATCTTGTCGCCTGTACGCTTGCAGCGGGTGAATATCGTGTCGGCTGCTCTGATGAAGCCGCTTCTGTTGTAGATGTTGCACAGCGGGTCGTTCACGTAGAGCTTGTCGAGCTCGTGTATCATGCTGTTGAGGTTGAGCAGCTTGCGGATATTCTCGATGGAGTGGCTGATATTGAGCATTATCGAGTGGCAGAGCATACTCTTCAGCGGGAATGGCGTATTCGTGATGATGTAGTAGCCGAGGCACACCTCACGGAAATGAAGCGGCAGGAAGTAGCTCACATTTCCGCCCGTATTGTAGCGGAAGGGGTACATATCGCTGCTTCTGAAGCTCTCAACGGAGAACTTTTTGTCGCCGTTGAGCACGAGCGGTGCGCTCATTATTTCGGTGTAGCCGCGGACCTGCGGCTTGTGGCTGCTGTGCTGCTTCCAGCCGTCGCGGAAGGATTCGTCCCAGTTGGAGCACAGACAGAGCGCAAAGTGGTCGATGTGGAGCTCGTGGACATAGTTCGAGATGTCGTCGATTATGTCCTCAAGAGTGTCGTTGTCGACGAGGTCGGTGGTCAGGCGGTTGAGCACCGCGATGTCGTGGTGACAGTCGTTCAGCCGCTTGAATACGTTCTGCTTGTAGCTGCTGACGTCCTCGTCATATTCGCTCTTGCAGCCGCAACTCTCCGCAAAAACGGGAGTTGCCTGAAGCGATGATTCCTCGTCTGTATTCTTTCCCGAGATAATGTCGAGTATAGCCTGACACGCATGATATCCCGCGGCGTCGAGCGGTCTGTCTACCGTAGTTAGCGAGGGGGAGTAGTGGCGTGCATTGAATGTGTTGTCAAAGCCCGTGACTATCACGTCCTCGGGTACGCTGTATCCCTGTGCGCGGAGCTCCTCAACTGCCGCGAGCGCCATATTGTCGTTTGCACATACTATAGCGTCGGGTTTGGACAGCTTTGAGTCATTAAATTCCTTGACGGCTCTCTTTCCGTCCTCAGCGCGGAACTCTCCGAAGAATACGCGCCTTGTGTCAACGGTCAGACCGTGCTCTGCCATGACGCTGAGGAATGCCTGATATCTGTCCTCAGCCTCGGGATTTGTCAGAGGTCCAGATATATAGTTGACGAGCTTTGCGCCGTGTACCTCTATGACGTGCTCGACAATAGCGCGCATGGCGCTGGTGTTGTCTATCCTGATGTTGTAAAGCTCGGGATAGTCGTTGCAGTCAAAGACTACAGCGGGCAGCTTTGAAGCCTTGACGCGGTTTATAAGATTCTCCTTCTCGCTGGGGTCGCTGATGGTGTTGGTCATCAGGATAACTCCGTCGAAGCGGTCGAAGTTTATGAGCGAGTATATATTGTATTCGCCGATATCATACTTTGAAATGGAGATAACTCCGCCTATCGGTGCAAAGCATGAAATGTTGACATCATGCTCCTTGGCAAATGCGATAATGCCCTCAAGTATGGAGTTCTGGTATTCCTCGTCTATGCCTGCAACGATAACGGCTATCTCGATTGGCTTTGACATAGGCTGTCACCCCTCGTTTGCGTTTATTTCAGCACATATTGCTGATAACCCTATATACACATATTAATTATATAATCTTATTCACTTTTTGTCAAGACGTTTTCACTAAATTTTCATTCAGAACGTCTGAACGATTTATACTATATTGGTCTAAGAATTTTTAGGTTTGCCTCACTTGAATTTTGTCCGCGAATCTGCTATAATAGTACCTGACACATTTTAGGAGGTTCTCTTATGAACAGGATATTCTGCATAATGGGAAAGAGTTCTTCGGGCAAGGACAGCCTGTACACCGCTATAATAGGCAGTCTTGCTCTTACCCCGCTCGTCATATATACCACCCGTCCCATGCGCGAGAACGAGAAGGAGGGCAGGGAGTACCACTTCGTCGACCGACCGACCTTCGAGCGTATGTCCGCTGAGGGCAGGGTCATCGAATCACGCACCTACCATACAAAGCTCGGCGACTGGACGTACTTCACCGCCAACGACAACATCGACCTCGACGCGCACAGCTACGCGGTCATAGGTACGCTCGAATCGTTTGTGCCGATACGCGACTACTTCGGCGCGGACAGGGTAGTGCCGCTGTATGTGGAGGTCGAGGACGGCGAGAGGCTCGCGCGTGCAGTCGAGCGCGAACGCCGCGAGGAAGTTCCGAAGTACACGGAGCTATGCCGCCGATTCATCGCCGACACCGATGATTTCTCCGACGGGAAGCTCGCCGCGTCAGGTGTAGACCGCCGCTTCGACAACACGGGCTCTTTCAATGAGTGCCTCAACGAGATGAAGAAGTATATTCTTTCGTTTGAATAAGAAAACGCTGTCTGCCGAAATGGCGGACAGCGTTGTTTTTTAGTTCTTGCAGCTGTGGATGACCTTGACAGGGCAGGCTGCCATGCATTCTCCGCAGTTCTCGCACTTGTCGTAGTCTATCGAAGCGTGGAAGTTCTCGACCTTGATTGCTCCCGTCGGACACTTCTTCTCGCACATCTTACAGCCGATACAGCCGTTCTTGCACGCGAGCTTGGTCGCCTTGCCGTTGTCGCCCGACGAGCACAGCACGTCGATATGCTTGCTCTTGGGCTTGATGCTGATGAGCTGATTCGGACAGGCTGCCGCGCACTGACCGCACGCTCCGCACAGAGCAGGGTCTACCTTCGCGACGCCGTTCACTATCTTGATAGCGTCGTGCTCGCAGACAGCCGCGCAGTCTCCGAGACCGATACAGCCGAACTTGCATGAGCCGTTTCCGCCGTAGAATCGCTTCACTGCCTTGCAGGACTGCACGCCGTCGAAGTCGAACTGCGGCTTGGTAGCCTCGCAGTCGCCCGAGCAGTGTACGACAGCGGTCATGGGTACGACCTCCGCCGCCGCAGTACCGAGTATGCCCGCAATCTTGCCCGCGGCGTCTGCTCCGCCGGGACGACAGAGATTCGTAGGAGCGCCCTTTGTCACGATGGCGTCGGCGTAGTCTGCACAGCCCGCGAATCCGCACGCGCCGCAGTTAGCCTGTGGGAGAGCCGCACTTATCTTCTCGATGCGCTCGTCGACCTTGACGTAGAAAACCTTCGATGCAATGGTCAGCAGCACGCCCGCAAGCACGCCGCAGCCTCCGAGTATGAGGGCGGGAATGAGATATGTTTCCATGTCCGCACCTCCTTAGCTGAACAGTCCCGAGAAGCCCATAAAGCTAACGGAAACTATCGAGGCGGCGATGAGCGTGGCAGGCACGCCCTTGAACGTTTCGGGGATGTCGGCGTATTCGAGCTTTTTGCGGACTCCCGAGAATATGATGAGCATGAGCGCAAAGCCGATTCCGCCGAACAGTGCGTTCACTATCGACTGGAGAAATGTGTAGTTGTTGTCGATGTTGATGACGGTCACGCCGAGCACCGCGCAGTTTGTCGTGATGAGCGGCAGGTACACGCCGAGCGACTTATACAGCGCAGGCACGCACTTTTTCAGGAAGTTCTCGACGAGCTGTACGAACAGCGCGATAACGAGAATGAATACGACCGTCTTGAAATATTCGATGTGGTTCGGGACGAGAAGTCCGTGGTATATCGGGTAGGTAACGCAGGTCGCGCATACCATTACAAAGGTAACGGCGATGCCCATACCCGTTGCGCTGCCGAGCTTCTTTGATACTCCGAGGAACGGACAGATTCCCATAAACTTGGAAACGATGAAGTTGTCGGTCAGCATAGCCGAGAGCATTATCGCGATTATCGCCTTCATTACTTATCCGCCTCCTTTGTACCGCATTTGTCTGCCATAGGGCAGCCCTCACAGCCTCCGCAGGTTATCTCCTGAGGCGGCTTCTTGTTTTTGAGCTTGTTTACTGCCGCGATTATGCAGCCGAGAGTGAAGAAGCCTCCCGCGGGCATGATGAACAGCAGCATGGGGTTGGAGTGCATAACGGGGATATCCATGCCCATCCACTGTCCCGCGCCGATAATCTCGCGGATACTGCCCATGAGGAAGAGCGCGAGCGTGAAGCCGATACCCATGCCGATAGCGTCGAACGCGGAGGCAATGACGTTGTTCTTGCTCGCGAACATCTCCGCACGTCCGAAGATGATGCAGTTTACGGTGATGAGCGTGAGATATATGCCGAGGCTGTCATACAGGCTCGGTACGAAGCCCTCGAGCAGGAAGCCGATGAGCGTTACGAAGCTCGCGATGATGACGATGAATGCGGGGATACGCACCTTGTCGGGTATGACCTTGCGCAGAGCCGAGATAACGATGTTAGAGCCGAGGAGAACGAACGTGGTGGCAAGTCCCATGCCTATGCCGTTCATAGCCTGAGTGGTTACCGCAAGTGTGGGGCACATACCCAGTAGCATGACGAGCGTGGGGTTCTCCTTGACAATGCCCTTGGTGAGCTCGCCGAAAAGGGAGTTTTTCTTATCAGCCATTGAGTATCGCCTCCTTGTTTTCATTGTAAGCATCGAGTGCCCGACCTACTGCTTTCATCATACCTTTCGAGGAGAAGGTCGCACCACTGATACCGTCAACAGCAGAAGCCTCAGCGCTCGAACCTGAACCGTAGAAGCGCTCGCGGAACTCGGGGATATCGCGCACCTTCGAGCCGAGACCTGGGGTCTCGCCGAGGGACACGAACTCAATGCCCGATATCTTGCCGTTTTCGTCTATGCCGACGAGTATGTTTATGCCGCCCTTGGAGTAGCCGTCTGCTACGACCTGTATCGCTGTCCTGCCGTCGGGAGTAACAGCTACAGCCTCTATGCCGTCGCCGAAGTCGCCCTCGACGAGCTTGGAATCGGTCTTGCCGAAGAGAGCCTCGACGCTCGCGCTGAACTTCTGCTCCTTCTGCTTTGCGATGTTCTCCTTTGTCAGCTCATGCGCGAAAACGAGCAGAGCCGATGCTACTACGCATATGACAGTGAGGACGAGGGAGGGGAGTATCTTAGCCATTTTTCTCAGCCTCCTTTGCTCCGAGCACCTTTGTGCGGGTGAGCTGCTCTATGTACGGCGTGAGCACGTTCATGAGCAGTATCGAGAACGACACGCCCTCGGGGAACGAGCCGAATCTGCGGATAACGAAGGTGATGATACCGCAGCCGAGACCGAATACTATCTTGCCCTTGGTGGAGATAGGCGTTGTGGCGTAGTCTGTAGCCATAAAGAATGCGCCGAGGAACACGCCTCCCGCGAGAATCTGATAAATGGGGTCACCGCCGCTTATCCACGAGAGCACAAACAGGCTGCCGATGAATGAGAGCGGAGCTGCGAGGTTGATTATTTTTCTTGCTGCGAGGTACAGACCGCCTATCAGCAGAGCAAGCGCGCAGGTCTCACCGAGACAGCCGCCTGTTTTGCCGAGGAAGAGGTCGAGGTAGGACGGGACCATATCCTGATCTGTCGTGCCGCTGAGCTGCTCGAGGACGAGCGGTGTCGCGCCCGATATTCCGTCAACTCCGCCGTCAATACCCGCGAGGACTTCGTGTGTGAAGGGAGCAGTCCACCTTGTCATGGCGGCGGGGAAGCTCACCATGAGGACGATTCGAGCCGTGATAGCGGGGTTCGCGAAGTTCTGACCGAGACCGCCGAAGAGCTGCTTTACCACAACTATCGCTACGAACGAGCCGATGACAGCTATCCACGGAGGGAGCTCGGGCGGGAGGTTCATCGCCAGTATCACGCCTGTTACTACTGCAGAGAGGTCGCCTATGGAGTTCTCGCGCTTCATCAGCTTGCGGGCGAGGTACTCGAACAGCACGCACGAACCGACGCAGACAGCGGTGAGTATGACCGCACGCGGTCCGAAGTAGAAGAATCCGGCGAGAAGTGCCGGCATGAGGGCGATAATGACGTTGAGCATTATCGTCGAGGTCTTGAGGTAGTTCTCGTCGTGCGGGGACGGCGAAACTATAAGTCTGTTCATGTTCTCACCTCACTTTCTCGGTATGAGAGCCTTCGCGAGCTGATTCGTCTCCGCGAGCTTGCGGTTCGCGGGACATACGTATGTGCAGCTTCCGCAGTTCATGCAGAGCAGCACCTTCAGCTTCTTGAGGTCGTCTATGTCTTTTATCCTGTATGCCCTGTCTATCTCGGCGGGCATGAGTCCGAGAGGGCAGACGTTCACGCATCTGCCGCAGCGTATGCAAGCCGATGTCTTGCGCTCGTCGTAGCTCTTGAATGCGAGCAGGGCGTTCGAGGTCTTGACTACGGGCATATCAATGTCCGGCACAGACATACCCATCATCGGACCGCCTGCTATCACCTTTTTCAGCGAGTCGATGTCGGTCTTGCAGAACTCCATTACCTCGCGGAATGGCGTGCCTATGGGAGCAAGCACGTTCTTCGGCTCGCCGACTGCGTTGCCGTCGACGGTCATGCGGCGGGTTATCAGCGGCATACCGTCCTTGCAGTAGCGGTAGAGGAATGCAACGGTCGACACGTTTATTACGATTACGCCTGCGTCTGCGGGGAGAGTGCCCTCGTTGACGATGCGTCCCGTGGAGTTGTAGATGATGACCTTTTCGGCTCCCTGCGGGTACGCGGAGGGGAGCGTTATGATGTCTATAGTGTCGTCCTTCGCCGCCATTTCGGTGAAGTTCTTTATCGCCTCGGGCTTGTTGCCCTCAATGGCGAGCTTCGCCTGCTTTATCCCGAGCATATCCTTGACGAGGTTTATGCCTCCGATGATATCGTCGGGGTGCTCTATCATCTCGCGGTAGTCGGCAGTTATGTAGGGCTCGCACTCAGCGCCGTTGATGATGAGGGTGTCTATCTCAGCCTTGGGGTTCATCTTGATATGCGTCGGGAAGCCTGCGCCTCCGAGTCCGCACGAGCCGCTCTCGCGCACCGCCTTGATGAAGCTCTCCTTGTCGGTCACGACGGGGGGCTTGACCTCCTCCGAGACCTCCTGCTTTCCGTCCGTCTCTATCTCAACTGCCTTGCACACGGTTCCCATAGCGTTGCGGTAGTCGGTCAGAGCCTTGACCGTGCCCGAGACGCTCGAATGTACGGGGACGCTGAATGCGGCGTCGCTCTCGCCTATCTTCTGCCCGACCTTTACTGCATCTCCGACCTTGACAAGGGGAGTGCAGGGAGCTCCCATGTGCATGGACATGGGGATCCTCACAAGAGCAGGTACAGGAAGCTCGACGGTAGCGCTGTTTTCCGTGTTCTTACGGTGATTCAGCTTGATTCCGTTCAGTTTCTTCATATTTAGCTCCTTATAAATAAGAAATAGATGTGCTGTCCGAATGACAGCGAACATTTCTATTATACATTATATTACGATTTATTTCAAGTGGTTACGGCAAAAAAATTGCCTTTTGACATGATTTTTCATTTTTTGCGGTATTTTCTTTTCCTACTTGCATTATCGGGCTTGTTGTGATATAATAAAACAAATAATAGTGTAAACCAACAGATTTTATGTTGAAGATAGACATAAATGATGATTGGTTGGGGGATATTTATGATTAAGAAGCTGTTTTCACGCTCAAAGAACGTTTTTATATATGCGGGACTCGAACGCGAAGAGTATGAGGCGATACGTGCGGACATCGTAAGAGAGAACACGAATCTGCTCAAATTTGCGTCATTTGTCGGCATGGTGATGTTCCTTTTGCTCATGGTCATGGAGCTCCGCACCGACAACTTCGCTAACGTAAACGCCTACAACTATACGCTCTCCTTCGTGGCAATGGTACTGCTCCACTTCGGTGTGCGCTTCTTCGGCTATCAGCATCCGCGTATGATACTCGCGCTCATTTACCTTTTTATGATTCTGCTGAATGTCTATTCGGTGACGCTTTCGCTTCTCCACCCCGAATATCCCGCTGTTTCCGCCGAGGTGTTCCTCGTGGCGATACCTCTCGTATTCATCGAGAGACCTATTCGCCTCGTGTTCCTGACTGTTATCACGGGAACAGTTTTATGCCTGATGTCAATCCATATGAAAGCGCCTACCTACGCCGATATCGACGTGTGGAACACTGTCTCGTTCTCGGCGCTCGCCATAATCGCGAACACTCTGCTGATGTGCATAAAAACAACGTCTATATACCGCAATCACCGCATAATGTACCTTAGCGAGACTGACCTCCTCACCGATGTCAAGAACCGCAACTGCTTCGAGAGCCGACTCGACAGCTACCCCGAGAAGTGCCGCGAGAGGCTCGTGTGCGTATATGCCGATATCAACGGGCTCCATGAGCTGAACAATACTCAGGGTCACGAGGCGGGCGATGCTATGCTGAAATTCGTCGCTTCGGAGCTGAAGGGCTTCTTCGGTGCCGAGCATACCTACAGGCTCGGCGGAGACGAATTCCTCGGCGTCAGATTCGATATCACGGATAAGGAAGCAACGGAGGCGGTCGAGTCCATACGGGGACGCTGTGAGGCTGAGGGCTACCACGTTTCGTTCGGCATAGCGGGCTGTGACAGGAGCGGCGGAGATATGAACCAGTCCGTGAAGATGGCGGAGGAGCTTATGTACCGCGAGAAAAAGGCTTTCTACGGCGAATCTGCAAGATTGTGAGTTTATCTTTGAGGTGATGAAATGAAAATATTGAAAAGGGCTTTGTGCTCGGTCACGGCGGCGGTTATGCTGATGTGCGGCACTGCGTTCAATACTGCGGCGGCGGACGATATCGCGCATGACCCGTCCCGCGATGTGCAGGCGGAGGGCGTCGGCAATCCGTTCAACTACGGCGAGAGGAACACTCCCGCGGACGCCTCCACGGAGGAGATTCGCGCGATAAACCATAAAATGTCCGTTCAGGAGGTCAAATACGCGCTCTACAAGGAGATCGACGAGCACTGGGATTTGCTCCGCGTCAGGCTCGGTCAGGACGAGCGCGAGAAGGTCTACGCGCTGTTTCTCGGTATCGGCACGCGTGAGTCCACGCTCGGCGAGGGCAAGGTCGGCGCTGACCACGAGACCGCATTCTCGCAGGGCTTCGGCGTGAGCTCCGCGCACGCATACGGCACGCTACAGACCGCTGTTACGGCGTTCAAGGACTGCGACCCGACGTTCATGCCCGAGGACAACGTCCCCGAGATGTACCAGTACAGCCTCAGCGAGTCCACCTTCTACGACGCGATAATCTCTAATCATATGGGCATACGCAAGATACTGCACTTTGTCGAGATAGGCATAAACGAGGAGGGGCTCGAGGGCTATCAGGTAGTCCGCGGAGCGCTGAAAGGCTTCAATACGGGCTGGTGCGACTATCAGGAGCAGAATCAGGGCTACTACAAGGACTATCCCGACGAGATAATCGCTCTCGCGCACTGGTACTACGACGAGGGTCACCTCTACGATAATGAGTTCACGTGGACGAACGACCAGCGCGCCGAGAAGTACCGCTCGGGCGACAACAACTGGTGGGGCTGGTGGGGTGACGTCAAGCCCAGTATGGCGGAGATACAGCAGTCTCAGCCCGTGACGACGACCACAGTTACAACCACTTCGACCACGTCCGAGACTACCACAGTGACTACCACGACCGAGCCCGAGGGGAGCTGGTCTGCGCCTATTGAGCAGTCTCAGCTCGTCGGCGATGCCAACCTCGACGGCAGGGTATCCATAGCAGATGCTACGGCTATCCTACAGCATATCGGCAACCGCGACAGGTTCCGTCTGCGCGTGCAGGGAGAGCTCAACGCTGACGTTGACGGCGTTTCGGGCGTTACAGCCAACGACGCCCTCGTGATACAGAAGGTCGACGCGGGACTGTATAAGCTCAGCGAGCTCCCGCTGAAAGTATGAGTATTACATCCGATATCCATTTCAGCACGGCAACGCTTCTCCGATATGCCGCGACGGGCATAGTTTGTACTGTTGCTCCCGTACTGCTCGCTGTCTTTTGGCGGAAGCGCACATATGAGAGCTGGGTGATATTTATCGTCGGCTTTCTTGCCTATTTTGCGGCAGGAACAGCGCGTATGATGCTCAGAATGCTGATGTTCGGGGAGGGTAGCTCCCTCAATTCGTCGCCCTTCCTGTTCTATCTCGTTCAGGGACTGCTCTCGGGCGTATGCGAGGAGACCGCCCGCTATATCGCATTCATGTACCCGCTGAGAAACAGGACTGCGCGGACTGTTCCTGTCATGTACGGACTGGGGCATGATTTCTACGAATCCTTAGCTGTAGGCGGCTTCGCGTCGTTCCACTATGTGCTCGACGGAATAGACTGGAACAACCTCGGTGCGGAGGAGTTCACAAGGGGACTCGATGAAGCGGGCGCAGCGAAAATGCTCGAGGGAGTAGCTGCCGCTGCTGATTTCTCGTTCCTTGACAGCGTGCTCGTCTCGCTGGACTGCATATCGGGAACGTTCATCCATGTTGCACTGTCCGTCATCGTGTTCAAGGCAGTTCAGACGGGCGACTGGAAGCGCTGGCTGCTCCTTGCGATTGGTCTGCACACGGCGGGTAACTTCCTTTGCGGCTATCTGCCGCTCTCGGACACGGGTATGCACATCTTCAGCATTATGGAGGCGGCGGTTTTAGGCTGGCTTGCCTATCGCGTGTACAAGAGCCTGCCGTATGTATAAAAAATTGTAAATTTCCTATTGACAAGCTCTGAAAGTTGTGATATAATTATCAGGTATCGTGTGAACGGTACATATTATCCTTGCCCGCATAATGCTACGGGCGGAATCCAGAAGGAGGTGTACAAGATGGCAAAGGTATCCGCAAAGTATGAAGTAATGGTTGTTTTCAGCCTCAAGGACGGCGAGGAGCCCATGAAGGCTCTCATCCAGAAGTTCAAGGAGAGAATCGAGCGTCATGCCGAAGCTGTTGAAGTCAACGAGGAATGGGGTAAGCGCAAGCTTGCATATCCTATCGAGGACGAGACAGAGGGCTACTACGTAATCTATACGTTCCAGTCGACACCCGACTATCCCGCTGATCTTTCAAGACGTCTCAACCTCAGTGACGGCGTTCTTCGCTCACTCGTTACAGTTATCGACTAATTTCTTCATCGTTTAGGAGGCGCCATATGAATAAGGTTATTTTAGTTGGAAGACTTACTGCAGACCCCGAACTCAGACAGACTCAGAGCGGCATTTCGTCGTGCAGATTTAGAATTGCTGTTGATAGAAGGTTTGTAGATAAGAGTACAGGCGAAAGACAGACAGATTTCTTTAACTGCGTTGCATGGAGACAGCAGGCTGAGTTTGTTTCAAGATATTTCAGCAAGGGAAAGCTTATTGCTTTGGATGGCTCCATTCGCAACAGTAACTATCAGGATAAAAAGTATCCCGATGTTACCCACTACAGTATGGAAATTTTCGTGGATAATGTAGAGTTCGTCGGCGGAAAAGGCGACGGCGGTTCTCCCCAGCAGCAGAATAACACTTATCAGGCTCCCAGACCGCAGCAGGCAGCTGCTCCTCAGCAGCCCGCTCCCGCAAACGATAATATGTCGTACGGTAATTTCGGAGAGTATGAAGAACTTCTCAACGAGGACGATATGCCGTTCTGAAAACAGACTGATTCAATATTACGAAAGGAGAAATTGTCATGGAAAAGGAAAGAAGTGCTCGTCCTGCTAAGAAGCCCCGCAAGAAGGTTTGTATGTTCTGCGCGGACAGGATCGAGAGAATCGACTACAAGGACCTTGCTAAGCTCAGAAAGTGCGTAACAGAGAGAGCTAAGATCCTTCCCAGACGTGTGACAGGTACTTGCGCATTCCATCAGCGCGAGCTTACATCTGCTATCAAGAAGGCAAGACAGGTTGCTCTTATGCCCTACGTTAGCGACTGATAAATAAATATTGGGGAGACGTATTCCGTCTCCCTTTTTATTTTGCAAAAAAGCGTCCCTGCTCGGGACGCGCCTATGTATCCCTGCCGCACGGCATCTGAGCGGCGGGATATGCGCTCAGCGCTCTACCGTGCTGACCGCGAGCTCCTCGTTCCTGCGGAAGAGGAAGGAAATGCACCATACCGCTGAGATAGCTACGAGAATGTAGACTGCTCTCGCGAGGACAGTGCCTGCACCGCCGAATACGAATGCTACGAGGTCGAGGTCGAATATACCGACAAGACCCCAGTTCACGCCTCCGACGATGAGAAGTATGAGGGCGAGTTTATCCCACATAGATGTGACACCTCTTTTCGTGACGTTTATTCCGTTTGAAACGTTGATAAGCGTCTGACAGTATTATGTCGGAGAATCGGTGCATTACAACAGGAAAATGCTGTAAATGCAAGAAAAAAGGCACTTCCGAAGAAGTGCCGAGGTGTGTGTACTGTCATTTTTTATTGTTTATCTTCTGAAATTGCGCAAATTACTTTACGATGTACTTTGCGATGTCCTTCATGAACTTGTCAGCGTCGTCAGTGTGAGCGTTGAGCTCGATGGGCTTTGAGAGGTCCAGGCTGAAAATACCCATGATAGACTTTGCGTCTACAGCGTATCTTCCGGATACAAGGTCAATATCGAAGTCGTACTTCATTACGATGTTGACGAAATCCTTAACGTCGTTGATAGCCTGAAGTGAAACGGTAGCTTTTGTCATAATACATTACCTCCTGTTTTCGCTTGTGTGTGTGGGTTTCATATATATCTTCTCTTCCTTTGCGGGCTCTTCCCTGTCCGCAACTATATATTACCACTTGTAAACGGCTGTGTCAAGCCATTTGTTATAAATTCGGCATTTTGGCATAAAGAAATATGAAATCTATTTGACTTTTTAGGTACAAAGAATAATTATTTATACTGCACAAAAACGGATAGTCGTTTTTGTATAGTATTTACATGATAATTATGGTAAAAAACTGTGACAGAGAGGTGAAATTGTGTATAAGGTATTTTTTATAACTTTCGGCTGCAAGGTCAGTCAGTATGAGACCGAGCTTCTGCGGAGCTGCTTTTCGGAAGCGGGTTTTGCTCCCGCGGACAAGTCTGCCGACGCCGACGTCATAGTCGTGAACTCCTGCACTGTCACGGGGAGCGGCGACAGCAAGTCAGTATATGCCGTGCGGAAGCTCCGCAAGGACGTCCCCGAGGCGGTCATCGTGCTGACGGGCTGTATGCCGCAGGCTGCTCCCGAGGCGGCGGAGAAAGTCACGGAGGCTGACATCGTCACAGGCACGAAGGAGCGTGCGAAGCTTCCTTCGCTTGTGCTCGCGGCACTGGCTGAGAAACGCAGAATCATCGATATACCGCCGCTTGCGAGGGACGACACTTTCGAGGAGATAGCCTACGTCCCGACGGATAGCCACACCCGCGCCTTCGTCAAGATACAGGACGGCTGTGAGTGCTACTGCACCTACTGCATGATTCCCTACGCGCGCGGACGCTTCCGCAGCAAGCCGCTCGATGACCTGCGCCGTGAGGTTGCTATGCTTGCCGCTCACGGACGGCGGGAGATAGTCCTCACGGGCATAAATATCGCCTTTTACGGGCACAGGGAGGGGCTTCGCCTTGCGGACGCAGTGGAGGTCTGCTGCTGCACCGAGGGCATAGAGCGCGTCCGACTCGGCTCTATTGAGCCCGAGATGATGCTCCCCGACGACCTCGACCGCCTCGCCGCTCTGCCGCAGTTCTGTCCGCAGTTCCATTTGTCGCTGCAAAGCGGCTGCGCGGCTACGCTGAAGCGCATGAACCGCCGCTACACTCCCGAGGAGTACGCCTCCCTCGTGGAGCAGATACGCTCGCGCTTCCCTGAGGCGGCGTTCACGACGGATATAATGGTCGGCTTTCCACGCGAGACCGAGGAGGAATTTGCCGAATCTATGGCGTTTGCGGAGCGTATCGGCTTCTCGCGCATACACGTGTTCCAGTATTCGCCGCGGCAGGGGACTCCCGCAGCGAAAATGGAGCAGATCCCCGACGCGGTCAAGCATGAGCGTGCCGACCGCATGAAGGCTCTCGGGGAGAGGCTCGCACGTGAATATATGCAGGGTCTCGTCGGGCGGACTGTGCCTGTGCTGTTCGAGCGCGAAAAATCGCCCGATTTCCACTGCGGACACGCTCCCGACTACACCTTAATAAAAATTTCACGGAAAAATTCAAAAAAAAGTTTGCGTAATCAGATTTTTTATGTTACAATAGAAGGTGTAGGCGATGACTGCTGCCTCGGACGCATCGCGTCGGAGGACGGCAATTGAACCTAAACGGGAGTATTTCCCGATATTTCCACGCTTAACGTAATTTTTTACATATAAGGAGAAGATAATATGGCTGTATTCAGAATCTATGCAGAAAAAAAGCCCGAATTCGCCGTTGAGGCAAAGTCTGTCCTCAGCGACATCAGGACGTCCCTGAGACTCGATGTCAAGGGTATACGCGTCCTCAACCGCTACGACGCGGACAAGCTCAGCGAGGCTGACTTCAAAGCCGCGATACCTACGGTTTTCTCCGAACCCGCAGTTGACGTCGTATACGACAAGCTCCCCGCGCTCGAGGAGGGCGACAGAGTGTTCGCGGTCGAGTACCTCCCAGGTCAGTTCGACCAGCGTGCCGACAGCTGTGAGCAGTGTATACAGATACTCCGTCAGGGCGAGCGCTGCCGCGTGAGAAACGCGAGAGTGTACATCGTTTCGGGCGGTATCTCCGACGCAGACCTCGAACGCCTCAAGGCGTACATGATAAACCCCGTTGAGTGCCGTGAGGCTTCCCTTGACGAGGTGGACACACTCGACACAAACTACGAGATACCTGAGACCGTCGAGACCCTCGAGGGCTTCATCAACCTCAACGAGAAGGGTCTGCACGCCTTCGTTGACCAGTTCGGTCTCGCTATGGACTACGACGATATAAAGTTCTGTCAGGACTACTTCCGCAATAAGGAGCACCGCGACCCCACTATCACAGAGATCCGCATGATAGATACATACTGGTCTGACCACTGCCGTCATACCACATTCCTCACAAACGTCGAGAACGTAAGCATAGTTACTCCTTACATCAAGGACACCTATGATATGTATCTCAACGTCCGCGAGGAGCTCGGCAGGAGCGACCGTCCCATAACTCTCATGGACATCGGTACTCTCGCCGCAAAGAAGCTCAAGGCTGACGGACTTCTCCCCGACCTCGACGAGAGCGAGGAGATAAACGCCTGCTCGGTAAAGATAAAGGTCGACATAGACGGCAAACTCGAGGACTGGATACTCATGTTCAAGAACGAGACCCACAACCACCCCACCGAGATCGAGCCTTTCGGTGGTGCGGCGACCTGCCTCGGCGGAGCTATCCGCGACCCGCTCTCGGGCAGAAGCTACGTTTATCAGGCAATGCGCGTTACCGGTGCGGCTAACCCGCTCGTGCCCGTTTCCGATACCATACAGGGCAAGCTCCCGCAGAAGAAGATTGTTGTCGGAGCGGCTAACGGCTACAGCTCGTACGGCAACCAGATAGGTCTGGCTACAGGTCACGTTGCGGAGGTCTACCACCCAGGCTATGTGGCTAAGCGCATGGAGATAGGCGCTGTTCTCGGTGCTGCTCCCGCGGAGAATATCCGCCGCGAGGCTCCCGTGCCGGGGGATGTTGTTATCCTCCTCGGCGGCAAGACAGGTCGTGACGGCTGCGGCGGAGCTACAGGCTCATCCAAGTCGCACACGCTCGAATCCCTCGAGAGCTGCGGCGCAGAGGTACAGAAGGGCAATCCGCCCGAGGAGAGAAAGCTCCAGCGTCTCTTCCGCAAGCCTGAGGTCACCAAGCTCATCAAGCGCTGCAACGACTTCGGTGCGGGCGGCGTATCAGTCGCTATCGGTGAGCTGACTGACGGTCTCATCATCGACCTCAACGCAGTGCCCAAGAAGTACGACGGTCTCGACGGTACGGAGATTGCTATTTCCGAGTCTCAGGAGCGTATGGCGGTAGTCGTTGCTCCCGAGGACGTTGACACATTCATGGCTGAGGCTGCCAAGGAGAACCTCGAGGCTACTCGCGTGGCTGACGTTGTCGAGGAGCCCCGCCTCAAGATGAACTGGAACGGCAGAACTATCGTTGACCTCTCACGCGAGTTCCTCAACTCCAACGGCGCTCCCAAGTTCACTGATATCACTGTTGAGCTCCCCGAGAGCACCGCTCCTGACGAGGTCGAGGACAGCGCAGAGGCGTGGACTAAGCTCATGGGCGGACTAAATGTCTGCTCGCAGAAGGGGCTCATTGAGAAGTTCGACTCCACTATCGGCGCTGGTACAGTCCTCATGCCGTTCGGCGGCATTTATCAGATGACTCCCTCGCAGGCTATGGCTGCGAAGATTCCCGTGCTCACAGGCGAGACCAATACCTGCTCGCTCATGGGCTGGGGCTACAACCCCGATATATCCTCCAAGAGCCCGTACCACGGCGCTATGCTCGCAGTTGTAGAGTCTATCGCCAAGGTAGTTGCGGCTGGCGGTACATATAAGAAGTGCTGGCTCACATTCCAGGAGTATTTCGAGCGCACCAAGAATGACCCCAAGCGCTGGGGCAAGCCTATGGCTGCTCTCCTCGGAGCGTTCAAGGCTCAGCTCGAGCTCGGCTGCGGCTCTATCGGCGGCAAGGACTCGATGTCGGGTACTTTCGAGGACATCGACGTTCCGCCTACGCTCGTTTCGTTCGCTGTCTCCACTGCCAAGGCTGACAAAGTCGTTTCTACCGAGTTCAAGCAGGCTGGCGACAAGGTCATATACATCGCTCCCGACTATGACGAGAACGGCCTGCCCGTGTTCGACAGCATCAAGGCTGTGTTCGACAAGGTCGAGGACATCATCGCTGCGGGCAGAGCTGCGGCTATATGGACTATCGGCTACGGCGGCGCGGCTGAGGGCATCGCAAAGATGTGCTTCGGCAACAAGCTCGGCTTCGAGTTCACGACCCGCATGACGCCTCAGCAGCTCTATACTCCGTGCTACGGAGCGTTCATCATCGAGCTCACGGGTGAGGCTTCCGACGACGAGACTGTTATCGGTAAGACCACCGACACATACAGGATAGACACCCTCGACTACACCCTCGGGCTGGACAACCTCCAGCGCGTTTGGGAGGGCAAGCTCGAGCCCGTGTTCCCGTGCCGCATCAAGACTACGGACGCTACTCCCGCCAAGTACAGCTACAAGAACACTGTTACCCTCGCTTCCTCCGAGAAGTTCGCGAAGCCGAGAGTCGTTATCCCCGTATTCCCTGGCACTAACTGCGAGTACGACACCGCAAGAGCCTTCGAGAAGGCGGGCGCGGCGGCTGAGGTCATCGTTATCCGCAATCAGGCGGCTGGCGATATAGAGGCTTCCGTTGAGCAGTTCGAGAAGGCTATCCGCGAGTCGCAGATGATTATGATTCCAGGCGGATTCTCGGGCGGCGACGAGCCCGAGGGAAGCGGTAAGTTCATCACCGCATTCTTCCGCAACCCCATGATAAAGGACGCGGTTCACGACCTCCTCAAGAACAGGGACGGTCTTATGCTCGGTATCTGCAACGGCTTCCAGGCTCTCGTAAAGCTCGGTCTTGTGCCGTTCGGCGAGATAGTCGACATGACCGACGATTCGCCTACGCTGACGTTCAACACCATCAACCGCCACCAGTCCATGATGGTCAACACGCGTATCGCCTCCAACAAGAGCCCGTGGCTCTATGGCACGGAGGTCGGCGATATCCACACTGTTCCGATATCGCACGGCGAGGGACGCTTCGTTGCTCCCGCGAGCCTGATACAGAAAATGGCTGAGAACGGTCAGATAGCGACGCAGTACGTAGACCTCGCAGGCGACCCGACTATGGATATCCGCTACAACCCCAACACCTCGTTCGACGCTATCGAGGGCATCACATCTCCCGACGGACGCGTCCTCGGAAAGATGGGTCACTCCGAGCGTAAGGGCAGCTTCATCTGCAAGAACGTTGCGGGCGAAAAAGACCAGCGCATATTCGAGAGCGGCGTGGCTTATTTTAAGTAATAAAAGCGATAAGGAGATTGCTGAAAGGCAGTCTCCTTATTTATTTGCATTTTTATTCAAGATGTGGTATAATTATTCATATCGTCTTTTTATGAGGTGAAAACATGGAACTCAAAGAAGTTTTATTCTCGCTCGCCGAGGCTTACGGCGCTTCGGGCAGCGAATCTACAGCCGCCGAGAGAGCCTGCGGGCTGCTCCGCGGGTACTGTCCCGACGCGAGGATAGTCAGCGGCAATGTCATAGGCACTTTCGGTGCAAAGCGCGAGGGACTGCCGCATTTAGTCCTCGACGCGCACATAGACCAGATAGGCTTCATCGTCACGAGCATCACCGACGAGGGCTTTGTCAAGTTTGACCAGCTCGGAGGCATAGACCGCCGACTCATCGCCGCCCAGCCCGTAGTTATCCACGGAAAGCGCGATGTTTCGGGAGTTATATGCTCCGTGCCGCCTCATCTCGGAGGCAGTGAGGTGCCCAAGTACGACAACACCGCCATTGACACGGGTATGACCCGCGATGAGCTTGCGGAGATAGTCTCCGAGGGCGACAGCGTGACATTTGACGTGAAGTGCCGCTCTCTGCTCGGGGAGCGCGTCACGGGCGGAGCTCTCGACGACCGCGCGGGCGTTGCGGCGATACTGTACGCTCTCGGGCTCATGCAGGGCAGGGAGCCCGCGTACAATGTGACGGTCATTTTCTCCTGTCAGGAGGAGGTCGGCGAGCGCGGCGCAAAGATAGGCGCGTTTCAGCTCGACCCCGATATCGCGATAGCCGTTGACGTCAGCTTCGCTCTTGCTATGGGCGAGGACGAGCGCAAGTGCGGCAGGCTCGGTGAGGGTGCCATGATAGGCGTTTCGCCGTCGCTCTCGCGCGAGGTCACGGACGGGCTCATCTCCGCCGCAAAGAGCGCTGAGATACCGTATCAGATTGAGGTCATGAACGGCGGCACGGGTACGAATGCAGACCGATATTCCGTCAATCGCGCGGGCTGTAAGGCTTGTACCGTATCTATCCCGCTGAGGAATATGCACACGCCAGTGGAGGTCATCGACCTCGCCGACGTGAGAAGCACCGCGGAGCTCATAGCCGCGTATATAACGGAGGGCAAAAAATGAAGGAACTGCTGAAGGAGCTCTGCCTCATAAACGGAGTATCGGGCGATGAATCGGCTGTCCGCGAGTTCATCATCGGCAAGGTGAAGGACTTCTGCGAGTACCGCGTCGACCCGCTCGGGAGCCTTATCTGCTTCCGCAAAGGAAGAAAAAGCTCGGACAGGAAGCTGATGATATGCGCCCACATGGACGAGGTCGGCTTCATCGTGACATATATCAATCCCGACGGTACGCTCTGCTTCGACGAGGTCGGCGGAGTGAACACCACTGTTGCCCTCGGGCGGCAGGTCAGGGTCGGAAAGGGCGGCATTTCAGGTGTTATCGGCTCTACCGCCGTACACAACCTCTCGAAGGAGCAGAAGGAGAAGGCTCCAGAGTACGAGGGAATGTACATAGACATCGGCGCCCGCGACCGCGACGAGGCGATGAAGCTCGTCGCGCTCGGTGACTGCGTTTACTTTGATTCCGACTTCACGGAATTCGGCGCTAATATAAAGTCAAAGGCGATAGACGACCGCGTCGGCTGCGCGATGATGATTCGTCTCATTCAGGAACAGCCCGAGTACGACACCTATTTCGTATTCAACGTGCAGGAGGAGATAGGTCTGCGCGGCTCGGGAGCGTCCGCATTCAGCGTTGCGCCCGACTTTGCGATAGTGCTCGAGGCTACAACTGCCGCCGACATCGACGGCGTATCAGGAGCAAAGCGCGTGTGCTGTCTCGGGGACGGACCCGTTGTCAGCTTCATGGACAGGCGCACTATCTACGACAAGGAGCTGTATGAGCTTGCCATTGATACCGCGAGGGAGCTTCGTATGTGCTGTCAGACCAAGACCAAGATAGCTGGCGGAAACGATGCGGGAGCTATCCACATCAGCGGCAGCGGAGTACGCACCATAGCGGTTTCGCTCCCGTGCAGATACCTGCACAGCGCGTCCTGTGTCATCGCCGAGCGCGACCTCGAGCCGTCGTATCAGCTCGTTAAGCGCCTTGCCGAGAGGATAAATGAGCTATGATAAAACTGATAAAAAGTGAGGACGAGCTCGACCGCGAGCTTCTGCTGAAAACGCTCTCGGGACGGAAGATGCTCGCCTATATGAAGGCTTACGGCGCGAATTACGACTTCTGCCGCTTCTATAAGATAACGGGCGAGTACGGGAATATCGGCGAGGGGTATATGTTCATCATCAACTCCACGCTCATCATCTGCGGAGACGGTCAGCTCGAGGCTGACGAGGAGCTCCAGATATTTGTCAATATGAATCAGCCCTTCCGCATAGAGGGCGACCAGAAGATTCTCGCGGGGATAGACAGGGGAGAGCGCTATCAGGTGCTCAACCGAACCGTATTCGAGCTCGTCCCCGACGAGAACAGCTACAAATTCGCGGAGGAGTTCGTCGACTTCGACCCCTACCTCCCCGATGTGTACCAGATACTGAGCGAGGGATTCCCCAATATATCGGACTTTTCGCTGTGGTACACCGATACCTCGCACCGCTGTAGGCACGGCATCAGCCGCGTTTTCACCTACCGCAACAGCACCACGGCTTCTATCGTGTTCGACATCGGCAACGAGGCGCTCATAGGACAGGTCGCGACGAGAGTGTCCGCCCGCGGGAGCGGCTATGCGCGGGAGTTCCTGAAATGGCTCGCGCTCTTCCTCAACAACAACGGCAAGCGCGCGTTCCTGCTCGCGCTCGATGTCCGCGTGAGCTTCTACCGTGAGATAGGCTTCCGCGAGGTAATGCACGAATTTGTCCTCGAGCGCGTTGACGTCGAGAAGGACAGCGTAACTAAGGGAAGAATGAACTGAGAGGATAATGATATGAATAACGAGATAAAGAATATTTACGGCTTCGACGACAGGCTCATGGAGCTCGCTCAGCAGGCGGAGGAGAACTGCCGCGAGGCTTTCGCACGCATTGATTCCGTGGCTGAATACTGCGGCGCAAAGGTGCTCAAGGCGTTTGCGGACAACCGTGTCAGCGAGCCCTGCTTCTACGGCTCGACGGGCTACGGCTACGGAGACGTCGGCAGAGAGGTCATCGACAAGGTGTTCGCGCAGGTGCTCGGCACTGAGGACGCTCTCGTCCGTTTCAACTTCGTATCGGGCACGCACGCGCTGTCAACGGCTCTGTTCGGCGTTCTGCGCACAGGCGACAAGATAGTCTCCGTCACGGGCAAGCCCTACGACACGCTCGAGGAGGTCATCGGACTCGCGGGCGAAAAGGGCAACGGCTCGCTCATGGACTACGGCGTCGAGTACGGACAGGTTGACCTGCTCTCGGACGGCACTCCCGACTGCGACGGCATAACTGCCGCTGTCAAGGGCGCAAAGGTCGCGTACATACAGCGTTCGCGCGGATATTCGCTCCGTCCCGCATTCACGGTCGCGGACATTGAGAAAATGGTTCAGGCTATTAAGAAGGGTGAGCCGAACGCGATAGTAATGGTCGACAACTGCTACGGCGAGTTCGTCGAGGCACGCGAGCCCTCGGAGGTCGGCGCGGATATCATCATCGGCTCCCTCATCAAGAACGCGGGGGGCGGTATCGCTCGTACAGGCGGATACATCGCGGGCAGGGCAGACCTCGTCGAGCTCTGCTCCTACAGGCTCACCTGCGTCGGCATGGGCAAGGAGGTCGGCTGTACTCTCGGCATGAACCGCGAGATGCTCCTCGGACTGTTCATGGCTCCCGACGTGGTAGCGGCGGCACTCAAAACATCGGCATTTGCGAGCGAGCTGTTCACTATGCTCGGCTACGAGTGCTCGCCCCGCAAGGATGACCCGAGAGGCGACATCATCACTGCGATAAAGCTCGGCAATGAGGAGAAACTCTGCGCATTCTGCCGCGGCATACAGAGCGGAGCTCCCGTGGACGCGTTCGTAGCTCCCGAGCCGTGGGATATGCCGGGTTACACCGACAAGGTCATCATGGCGGCAGGAGCCTTCACAATGGGCGCTTCTATCGAGCTCTCCGCGGACGCACCTCTCCGCGAGCCCTACGCTGTGTGGATGCAGGGCGGCATAACCTACACGAGCGGAAAGCTCGGCGTGATGCTCGCCGCGCGTGAGCTCTATAAGTAATTTATTACAAATACACGGGATATTGTAATAAAGTTATTACAGAAATAATACAAAATGCTATAAATGGGCGAAATATTACAATAAGGGTTGACATTTGCGGCGAATACTGCTAAAATAGATATGATACATTGAAGTAGTATCGCTATTATATAGGGTA
The DNA here is from genome assembly GCA_000701945.1 of Anaerotruncus sp. MC2020. Classification (GTDB taxonomy): domain Bacteria; phylum Bacillota; class Clostridia; order Oscillospirales; family Ruminococcaceae; genus Ruminococcus; species Ruminococcus flavefaciens_B. The sequence goes on along the minus strand of KL370840.1, from coordinate 522,582 downwards.
AAGGAGGAACTGCTTTGGGAGAACGTAGATTCTGTTACAGATGTATGGAAAAATTTGACATGGATCAGCATATCTGCCCCCATTGCGGATTCGATGACAAAACGCCGCATAATGCCATGTATATAACACCAGGTACCGTCCTCCGAGACAGGTATCTTGTGGGCGTGCTCCTCGAGTACAACGGCGAGGGCGCTACGTACATGGGATATGATATATCCACGTCGTGCAAGGTAATGCTCAGGGAGTATATGCCGATAAATCTCTGCACCCGCGTCAAGGACAGAGCCACTATCAGCGTCAACTACAACAACCTTGCAAAGTACAAGGCTTTCATGGCTGAGTACACAGAGCTGAACAAGTCACTTGCAAGGCTCAGGAACAACTCAAACATAAACCCTGTACTCGATATGTTCGCCGAGAACAACACCACATACACTGTATTTGAGCACATCAACGGCGTGAAGGTGCTCGACTACCTCAAGGAAAATGCGGGCGAGCTCAGCTGGGAGCAGGTCTCCAAGATATTCCCGCCCCTCTTCACGACGATAGGTATACTGCATAACGCTGGCATTATTCACCGCGCTATCAGTCCCGAGACCGTATACATCACCGATAAGGGCGAGCTGAAGCTGTCGGGCTTCTGCGTTTCAGCCGTGAGAACTGCTAATGCGGGCCTCGAGTATGAGCTCTTCAAGGGCTATGCCGCTCCCGAGCAGTATTCTGCGAGCAGCAGCAGCCGTCAGGGCTCATGGACTGACGTCTACGGCGTATGCGCGCTCCTCTACAGGGCGCTCACAGGTTGTATGCCCGTTGATTCCGTGACACGTATGCAGCACGACGACCTCTGTGAGCCCGCTATGCTCAACAAGAGCATTCCGCCGCACGTTTCGCGCGTCATCATGGAGGGCATGAACCTCGCAGGCAGAGACCGTATACAGACCATTACCGAGCTCGTGACAAGGCTCTTCGAGCAGCCGCCTACAGTCAGACCCGCTTTCGAGCAGGCTCACGTCGACAGCTACGCCAATGAGCCCGCGCGTCAGGCAGCTCCCGCATATCAGCAGCAGCCGCAGCAGCAGGCTCCGCCTCCGCCGCAGTATTACGGTCAGCAGCAGTACGCTCAGCAGCCTCCGCAGCAGCCGTATTATCAGAATGACGACGATTACGACGAGTACAGCTACGAGAAGGTCAACACCGTTGACCGTATCAAGGTGCCGATAATCATCGGTATACTGCTCCTCGCGATACTGCTCATAATCGTGGTATTCTTCATGAAGAACTTCGTCAAGCACGATGACGACGAGAGCGATTTCTCGCGTTCGTCAGTCTCAAGCAATATAGTTACCACCGAGGCAGGCTTCACCACCGCGGACGAATCCAAGCCCGACACCGATATGCCCGAGCTCGTCGGCAAGTTCTACAGCCTCACTGAGGAAAAGTACAAGGATTACTTCAAGTTTGAGGTCGAGTACGAGTACGACAACGAGAACGACCCCGATGTTATCCTCGAGCAGGATATCAAGTCAGGCGAGACCGTTAAGCAGGGCACAGTTGTCAAGCTGAAGGTCAGCAAGGGCAAGGAGGGCGCGAATATCCCGCCTTTCGAGGGACTTACGGTATCTCAGTACGAGAACGAGCTCCGCAAGGCAGGCATCACGAACTACTCCAAGGTCGTTTCAAGCCAGTCGTGGGGCACTCCCAACAGCGTAACACAGCTCATGGTTGACGCCAAGGTCGTAAATCCCGGTACGTACTACAGCAACAAGGATTCCAAGAAGCTGATAGTTTATTATCTGCCCGAGGACGCGCAGGTCGCTCCCAAGGAGACGACTACAACTCAGCAGGCGCAGATACAGCCTATAATTACTACCACGACGCCGGCTCCTGTTGTGACTCAGCCGCCTCAGACCGATCCTCCGCAGACGACACCGCCTCCGCCTCCTCAGACGGATCCGCCTCCGGTAATTCTGCCGACGGATCCCGAGCCTGAATTCGGCGAGTGGTAATGCGAGTACGCAGGAACAATTGAATATAATGAACGGGCGTCTATGGGGCGCCCGTTTTGTGTATAAAACAGCCTTCCGAAAGGGGAGCCCCCTTTGGCGGTTTCGCAGGATACCGAATATGTAGCGTAAATTTACGGCTCGGTAGCCCACAAATTCCGCTAAGGGAAGCACTCTAATGGAAGGCTGTTTTTGTTATTCTGTTTTGCCGTTGTAGGTGTCCTCGAGCCACTTTATCATGGCGTCGAAGCCCTCCTGCGTGCGGTCAAACTCCTTTTCGTGCTCGATTTGTGCTTTGTCGGAGCAGAGGCGTCCGTGCCACGTGAGCACGCGCAATGTCTCGCCTGTGTAGACCTTGTACGAGAAATCGTCAAGGCTGCCCGAGTAGTCGTTGCCGCTGTCGAAGTAGTAGAACTTCGGGATATCAAAGAGCGTGGAAACGCTCGTTTTTGAAAGCATTTCAAACCCTCCCTTCAAAGTAGCTGACAGCCTGCGCGAGGTCGTCGTAGACGGCACTCAGCAGGGGAGCAGTCTCCTCATCGGGCGGCGTCATGTCGGGTATCATTATTGCCTGACAGCCCGCAGAATGTGCCGCTCTTATGCCGTTAGGCGAGTCCTCGAGCGCGGCGCACTGCTCAGGCGGTAGCCCTAACTCGCGCGCGGCTGTGAGGTAGATGTCGGGGTCGGGCTTGCCGCTTTCTATCATGTCACCGCATATCACGGCGTCGAAGTAATCGCGCGCGCCTATCTTTCCGAGGCAGTAGAGCGCCCTTTCGCGCGGAGTTGCAGTCGCTACCGCGAGCTTGACCCCGTGCTCTTTCAGGTAGTCGAGGAGCTCGAACAAGCCCTTCTTTACGTCGATGCCGTACTTCTCAATATGTGCGTTTATCAGCTCGGTACGGCGCTTGCGGACGTCCTCGGTGGGAAAGTCCTCGCCGAAGAAGCTCTTCAGCTTGGGGATAGAGTATTTGCGTGCGAGGCTTCGTATCGCGTAGACGTGCTCGTTCTGCATATCGTAGCCGAAGTCGGCGGCAGCTTCCTTCCAGTAGCGGAGGTAGAGCTTTTCCGTGTCGACCATGAGCCCGTCCATATCGAATACTGCGCCTCTAATTTTAGTTTCAGTTTCCATATTCTCTTAGTTTTGTGTTAATTATAGGTTGCCTTACTTATTTGTATAAATCGCGGCGTTAAACTTGTTGTCCATAAGAAGTGAGCGCGCTTGCAAGCGTCCGCGTGAAATGCCCGCGGGGGCTCCCCGCTTACCAATTAATCATCCAGCTGTACATACCCTCGTACTGACGCGCGGAGCTGTTCCACGAGAAGTCAGCTTCCATATCGCGCTTGACCATTTTGTCCCACTCGGCGCGGTGGTCGTAGTATACGGACTTGGAGTAGTTGATAGCTCCGAGCATCTCGTCGCCGTTGTAGTTCGCGAACGAGAAGCCTGTACCTGTGCCGTCGAACTCGTTGTAGGGCTGGACTGTGTCTTTCAAGCCGCCAGTTTCTCGTACTATCGGGACTGTTCCGTAGCGGAGTGCGATGAGCTGAGTCAGACCGCAGGGCTCGAACAGCGACGGCATGAGCATAGTATCAGCCGCGGCGTAGAGCTTGTGTGCGAGGTCGTCGGAGTACTTGATTATCGCGCGGACGCGCTCGGGGTACTTCCACTGGTAGTGCTTGAACATATTCTCGTATCTCTGCTCGCCCGTGCCGATGATGACGAACTGGGTGTTCTCGTCGCAGATACGCTCGATAGCGTAGTTGACGAGGTCGAGTCCCTTCTGGTCGGTGAGGCGCGAGATTATCGCTATCATATACTTGTTTTTGTCCACGGGCAGACCGAGCTCAGCCTGAAGCTTCTCCTTGTTGACAGCCTTCTTGGACTTGACGTCCTTGACGCTGTACTTGGCGTATATCTGCTTGTCGTTTGACGGGTCGAAAACGTTGTAGTCGATGCCGTTGACGATGCCGCGGAGCGACGCCGAGCGCGCGCGGAGGAGTCCGTCGAGCTGCTCGCCGAAGAACGGATACTTTATCTCCTCGGCGTAGGTCTCGGAGACGGTTGTGATATAGTCAGCGTAGACAAGTCCGCCCTTGAGCATATTTGCGGCGCGGTTGAACTCGAGCTTGTCCGACGTGAACATATAGTCGGGCAGAGCGGTGTTGAACTTGAAAGTCTCAATGTCCCATATTCCCTGGAATTTGAGGTTGTGGATAGTCATTATCGACTTCGTCGAGCTGTAGAAGGGGTTCGTCGCGAAGGTCGAGTGCATGAACACAGGTATCAGCGCGGACTGCCAGTCGTGGCAGTGGATTATGTCGGGACGAAAGCCGATAACAGGCAGTATCGCAAGCACAGCCTTGCAGAAGAAGGTGAAGCGCTCGATATCCCACTTGGTATCGGTGGTGTACGGATAATCGCACTTGAAGTAATACTCGTTGTCAACGAAGTAGAACTTGATGCCGTTGTATTCGTACTCCATGATGCCTACGTGAACTCCGTCGGGGCGGAGACCGTAGTCCATGTAGAAGTGTGTGACATATTTGAAGTTATCCCTGAACTTGGGCGGGATACAGGTGTAGTAGGGGAGAATGACCCTCACGTCAAACTCGTCCTTGTTGATATACTGCGGGAGCGAGCCGACAACGTCGGCGAGACCGCCTGTCTTGACGAAGGGTACGCATTCGGAAGCGGCAAAAAGTATGTTATTCATAGTGTCAACTCCAATCTTCATTAAGTCCTGCGTTTTATTGCAGCTTTACATATTATATTATACACCAAAATCGGTATGCAGTCAATAGAAAAGTATTAAAAATACACAAATTATTTACACTTTTGTGTCATATAATAAAAAAGTGAGAGATAATGTGTAAGCTGTGACTAAAATAATTTTTGACGGACATAATTTTTCAAAAAACCCTTTTCAAAATTATTAATATGTGGTATAATATGATTAATAATGAGTAAAATAAGCAAGCTCTATGCATTACGATATAAACCATTTCTTTAACGGAGAAGATATATATGAAAAAGAACACTTTTACAGAGGCTAAAAGAGCCGCTCTGGAGAGGTACTTCAGCCGTATGAACGACCGTCAGCGCGAGGCTGTGTTCACGGTCAACGGACCTCTGCTCGTGCTCGCGGGCGCGGGAAGCGGCAAGACGACCGTTATTGTCAACCGCATAGCTAATATGATAAACTTCGGCAACGCCTACTACGACGAGTCGCGTGAGGGCAACCCAATGGACGAGGCATTCCTGCGCGCATATGCCGACGGCAAGGAGGACGACGCCGATATGCTCCGCGGCATTGTCGCAGTCGAGCCTGTCAAGCCGTGGAATATCCTCGCTATCACCTTCACCAACAAGGCGGCGGGCGAGCTCAAGGAGCGCCTTTCCGCTATGCTCGGAGAGGACGCGCTGAATATCCATGCCTCCACGTTCCACTCGGCGTGCGTGCGCATACTCAGGAGCGAGATAGGCGCTCTCGGATATGGCACCAATTTCACGATATATGACTCCGACGACAGCCAGCGCATGATAAAGAACGTTATGGCGGAGCTGGATATCTCCGAGAAGCAGCTTGCTCCGAAGGCTGTGCTCGCCGAGATAAGCAGTGCCAAGGACAAGATGATAACTCCCGAGGAGCTCCTCAGCGACGCGGGACAGGACTACCGCAAAAAGACCGTCGCGAAGCTCTACAAGCTGTACGATGAGCGTCTGCGCGCGGCTAACGGACTTGACTTCGACGACATACTCTGCAAGACCGTCGAGCTGTTCCGCGACTTCCCCGACGTGCTCGAGAAGTACCGCAATAAGTACAAGTACATACTCGTTGACGAGTATCAGGACACCAACCACGTGCAGTTCATGCTCGTGTCGATGCTCTCGCAGGAGCACAGGAACATCTGCGTTGTCGGCGACGATGACCAGAGCATCTACCGCTTCCGCGGCGCGAATATCGAGAATATCCTCGGCTTTGAGGAGCAGTTCGAGGGAGCAAAGGTAGTTCGCCTCGAGCAGAACTACCGCTCCACGCAGACCATACTCGACGCGGCAAACTCCGTCATATCGAACAATGCGAGCCGCAAGGAGAAGTCGCTCTGGACGGACAAGGGCAAGGGCGAGCAGATATACTGGTACAAGGCTTACGATGAGAACGATGAGGCGCAGTTCATCGCCGATTCGATAAAGAAGGACCATGAGGTCACTGGTACATACTCGCGCAATGCGGTGCTCTACCGCATGAACGCACAGTCGAACACGATAGAGCGTGCGCTCGTCCGTGCGAATATCCCGTACCGCGTTTACGGCGGTATGCGATTCTACGACCGCAAGGAGATACGCGACATACTCTCGTATCTCGCATTCATAAACAATACGGGCGATATGCTCCGCTTCCGCCGCATAATCAACGAGCCGAAGCGCGGCATCGGCGACTCGACTATCGCCCTCATCGACGACATCAGCCGCGACCTCAAGCTCACACCGTATGAGGTCATCACGCACTGCGAGGAGTATGCTCCGCTCGCGAAGAAGACAACGGCTCTGCGTGCGGCGGCGGCTATGTTCACTGAGCTGATAGAAGCGGCAGAAAAGGCTTCTATCGACGAGCTCATTGACATCGTCCTCGACCGCTCGGGCTACCTCAGCTACCTTAAAACGCTTGAAAATGCCGATACCAAGATAGAGAACGTCGAGGAGCTCCGAACCTCCGCCGTACAGTATATGAACAGCGCAGAGGAGCCTACGCTCGGCGGCTTTCTCGAGGAGGTAGCGCTCTACACAGAGGCTGACCGCGACGACGGCTCCGAGGACAGGGTAACGCTGATGACGATACACTCCGCGAAGGGGCTCGAGTACGACAACGTGTACATCACGGGTCTCGAGGAAGGAATCTTCCCGAGCTCGCGCTCGATAGACAGCGAGGAGGATATCGAGGAGGAGCGCCGCCTTGCATACGTTGCGATAACCCGTGCGCGTGCGAAGCTGTACATCACCAGTGCGAGCAGGCGTATGCTCTTCGGTCAGACACAGCACAACGTCACCTCCCGCTTCATCAAGGAGATAGGACGCGAGCTCATAATCAAGAACGACAACGCCGCGGCAGTCAAGAGCCGTATAGAGGAGAGCGACAATACCGTTACCGAGGTGCGCTCGTCCTCGCTCCAGCAGCAGCTTGCCCGCGAGAAGCGTCAGACAGGCGTCAAGGAGACCGCCACATATGAGGTCGGCGAGCGCGTATCACACAGCATATTCGGCGAGGGCACGATTCTTTCCGTCAAGCCTATGGCTAATGACTCCATGCTCGAGATAGCGTTCGAGAAGGTCGGCACGAAGAAAATTATGGCAAATTATGCAAAGCTCAGAAAGGTCTGAGCGGCAAGGAGCACTTATATATGAGAAAGACCAAGATAGTATGCACTATCGGACCTGCAACAGACGACGAAAATATCATGCGCGAGCTCATGCTCGCTGGAATGAACGTGGCGCGATTCAACTTCTCCCACGGCGACTATGAGACGCATGAGAAGCGCTTCCGACAGATAGAGCGGCTCCGCGCGGAGCTCGACCTCCCGATAGCGACTCTGCTCGATACCAAGGGACCCGAGATACGCCTCGGAAAGTTCGTCGACGACAAGCCCGTCGAGATAAAGGACGGCGACATCTACACCCTCACAACCGAGGACGTGCCGTGTACCGCTGAGGTCGGCTCGATAAGCTTCAAGAAGCTGCCGCGCGACGTCAGCATAGGCACGCGCATTCTCATCAACGACGGCGTAATTGAGCTCGTCGCAGAGAAGGTCACGGGTACGGATATCGTCTGTCGTGTCATACACGGCGGCAAGCTCTCCAACAATAAGGGCATAAATGTCCCTGGAGTGAAGCTCTCCATGCCCTACCTCAGCGAGAGGGATATGGACGACCTCGAATTCGGCTCGAAAATGGGCTTTGACTTCATCGCAGCGAGCTTTGTGCGCTCGGCGGCGGACATCAACTACCTCCGCAAGTTCACTCAGAGCCTCGGCTGGTTCGATGTCAGGATAATCGCGAAGATAGAGAATACGGACGGCGTCGAGAACATCGACGAGATACTCGAAGCCGCAGACGGCATCATGGTCGCGCGCGGAGATATGGGCGTCGAGATACCCTTCGAGCAGATACCCGCGATTCAGAAGGAACTCATCCACAAGGGCTACAACGCGGGCAAGCAGGTAGTCACCGCGACGCAGATGCTCGAATCCATGATAACGAATCCGCGTCCGACGCGTGCGGAGATAACCGACGTCGCGAATGCTATATACGACGGCACGAGCGCGATAATGCTCTCGGGCGAGACTGCCGCGGGAGCCTATCCCGTGGAGGCGGTCAAGACCATGGCTCTCATAGCCGAGACCACCGAGAACAACATCGACTACAAGGGCAGGTTCTCCAAGCGCCGCTCCAATCCCGACGGCAACGTTGCGGAGGCTATTGCCCACGCGACCGTAACCACTGCTCACGACCTCGACGCACGTGCGATAATCACGGTATCGCTCGGAGGTCAGACTGCGCGTCTTATCTCGAAATACCGCCCGCTCTGTCCGATAATAAGCTGCACCATGAGCGACGTGGTGTGCAGACAGATGAATATGAGCTGGGGAGTCATTCCCTATATCATAGATGAAAAAAACAGCACTGACGAGCTTTTCGCGGCTGCTGTCCACGAGGCTGAGGCGCATCAGCTCGTCGAGGACGGCGACCTCGTAGCTATAACAGCGGGAGTTCCCCTCGGTGTGTCGGGAACGACCAACCTCATGAAGGTAGAAAGGATAGGTAAATAACCAATGAAAAAAACAGAATTCAGCAAGTATCTTGAGATCGCGGCAGGTGCCGCAGCAGTGCTCATGGCACTCGGCAATTTCATCAGTGCTATCGTAAGCCCCGTTCAGAGCCTCACAAGTGACTACACTGAGACCTACTCCAAGGTATTCAGAGTTATCATGGGACTTGAAAGAGCAGTTCTCTTCGTGCCCGTTATCGTACTCGGAGTATCGCTCATTCTCCGCTGGGTCAGCCAGAACAAGATGAAGTGGGTAGTTCTCGGCTCGTCTGCAGCAACAGCACTTATTTTCATAGCTTACCAGCTCACTGACGTTATCGAGGACTTTGTTTACACAAGGACAAATGAGTATGCGACATTCCACCCTATCAGAGAGCTTATAATTCTGCTTCTCTGCATAGTTGGGGCTCTTATCCCTGTATTCCTCGTATATGATGCACAGTCGGGCGTCATCAAGAAGAACCGCAAGGAAGTCACCATCATTGCAGCGGGCGCTGCTGCGGGCATATTCATGTTCATCGACATGGTATTCGGCTTCAAAACAGGATTGTCCGCATTCGCAATCATTCTTCTTGCAGCAGTTCTCTGGCGCAAGGAGCTCCCCGTATCTCTCCCCGTATACTTCGGTATGGGCGGAGCAGCCGCAGCGGCTCTTCTCGCTTTCCTGAACGCATTCTTTGAACCGCTCAACCTCCTCCTCAAGAACATCAGCTTCTTTAGCTACCTCATCAGCTACAACCGCGCTCTTATCATCATCGGCATCGGACTGATACCGCTGATGTACCTCGGACGTGAGTTCATCGACAAGAAGTCTGACTGATGAACAAGAATAAAAATGAGCTCTCGAGGCTGCTCGAGCTGGTGACCTCGGGAGCTCTCCTCATAATGGGGATTCTTATGCCGATAGCCTACATTATCGGCATAATAGGTCTTTACGGAAGAATTGGCAAGTATGCAAATCCGCTCGCTATCCTGTACAATGTAGGCGTTGATTTGGGCGGCTTCCTGACCGCGACTGTACCGATGATGATACTGGCATTCATCGTGCTCAGAGGCAGACATCGCGAGCCCGAGAAGCAAAAGCTCATTGCGGGTACAGTCATATTCCACGCTGTCGGCACTCTTATTTTCAACGCAATTACTACAGTGATCACAATATACTCAACAATGGATTCACTGCCGAGCTCTTTCTCCGATGAGATACGCAAATTCCATATAACGCGCCTTATCAAAATGGTCGCGGGCAACATTTTCATCGAGCTGCTCCTTGTTGCAGCTGCACTGCTTATCATCGACGCTCTTTGGCGGAAGATAAAGTGGAAGAGCTTCGTCCCGCTGATGATAATCATGTATGCGATGCTCGTTGTCAGCTTCATCGCACGCGGCTTTGCATCGGGATATTACTTTGTATTTATGCTGCTCGTGAGCATATACGTCCGCGAGGAGCTCCCCGAGCGCAGCACGCCTGTCACGGTTGGCATTGGCGGAGCTGCCGCAGTCGCGGTATTAAGCCTTCTTACCTTCATCGCATCGGATATCGTTGTATCGATAATACTGATGATAGCAGGACACGGCAATATGTACTCGAACAATGACGCTGTAAACCTTTGGTATACGCTAAGGAAGGTCGCTGAGGTGATAATTTTCCTCATCTCGCTGACTATGCCGCTTCTGCTCATGGGAAGAAAGTTCCCTCCGAGCGAGGCTGCCGCGGCGGAAGAATAAAAATAACGCTGTCAGGATTAACCTGACAGCGTTTCTTTTTAGTAGTAAACGTAACTGCTTTCGTCGTTTTCCTTGTGGCTGAATGTGTCTGAAGACTTGTTATAAACCTCCGACAGCGACATCTTGTACCGTGATGCGGTATAGGTGTCATACAGTCCGGGACCGTCGACCGTTGCGCGGTTGGGATATGTACCGACAGTCTTGGACGACCAGCTCTCGGCAGATGCCGTATATACACAGATGCCCTTCTCGACAAATGCAAACCACTCATTTCCGCCTTTGTTCTCGTAGTAGCGGTTCATTCTTATATAGAAGTCATCGAGCCTCTCGTCATCAAACGGAACATTCCAGTTATTGAGCCCGTCGGAGGAGACAATGAAGTAGCCGTCGATGTTGACGCCCTCCTCGTCAAATTCGGTGAGAACGGTATTGACTGCCTTATATACTGAGGTTGCGCTGGAATTTGCACTCGTGACCTTTGATTTTTCCTTGTAGCCGATATACGTAGGAACAAATATAGCCGCGAGTATGCCTCCCATAAAGAGTATGAGCAACACAACAGGCACGATTATGAGCCATATCCACCATAGGCTCTGCTTCTGCGGCTGAGCCTGAGGGGCGGCATATGCGGGCTGAGCGTAGGGATTCATCGGCTGGGGCTGTGGAGGCGGTACATTTCCGCTCCTGCAATTGCAGACCTCGTTCTCGCGGACAGGTCTGCCGCAGTATTCACAAAATGGCATAGTATGTAACTCCTTTGAGTTATTGTTCTCAACCTTGCTTGACCTTCTCTGCTGCGTCGTCGTAGAGCTCTTTTAGAGTAATCTTATCTGTTTTGGGTCCTTGGGAGGAATTATATGGGGCGTAGTCTTTTTCGTAGTAGCAGTAAATCGCGCCGTCGTCATTTGTTTCGTGTGGATATGTACCAACGATCTCGGTATCCCATTTTTTTGACTGAGCGACGTAAGTAGTGCAGCCATCTTTGCATACTGCGAACCATTCCCTTTTATTGCTGTCTTCGTAGAACTTGTTGACTATTTTAGAGAATTCGTCTATATCAATGGTGTCGGGAACATTGTAGTTATTCTCGCTGTCAGAGCTGATAATGAAGTAGCCTCCTACGTTGCAGCCCTTTTCATCGAGCTCTGTAAGCGCGGAATTAGCAGCTTTATAGAGCGAGGCAGCATTGCCGAATGCTCGACTTTTCGATGTTGAACTTCTGTTGTTGAAAAGAAGGAAACCCAAACAGCATAAAGTAAGAATTATCAGCACGACCGCGACAATGATAAGCGCAGGTATCAGACTATTCTTCTTTTGTGGTTGCTGAACTTCTGTACAGCTGCAAACTTCGTTTTCGGCGAGCTCCCTGCCGCAATTATTACATTTAGCCATTATTGGTCACTCCTTTGCTTAGATCAATAATAATCGTAGTATGAAGCTTCCTCAGCCTTCTGCTTTACCTTCTTTGCAGCGTCGTTGTAGAGCTTTGTGAGGGAAGCCTTTGTTCTCTTTGTTGTGGAGAGGTAGTATGTATCATAGTAGCAGGGACCGTCAGCTGTCGAGCTATAGGGATAGGTTCCTACGAGCTGTTCCTTCCAGCCCTCGGAGACAGCGGCATATGTACACGAGCTGTACTCAACTACTGCGAACCACTCATGCTTCTCGCTGTCGGAGTAGTAATTCTTCATCTTCTTGTAGAACTCGTCCTCGTCGAAGTTCTCGGGGAGGTTGTAGTTGTTCTTCTTGTCGGAGCATACTACGTAGTAGCCGCTTATCTTCACGCCCTGCATATCGAGATCGGTGAGCGACGAATCTACAGCCTTGGATATGCTGCTTGCCGAGGCATTGGCGGAGGATATCTTTGACTTGCTCACATATCCCGACATCGCGGGGAGAAGTATAGCCGCAAGTATACCGACTACGAGGAGTACGATGAGTACGATAGGTATGAGGATTATCGCGATGATAAGACCGACAGGAGTCTTTTTCTTCTTGGGTTGCTGAGCGGCTGCATTCGGATATACCTGCTGAGGAGCCGGTGCAGGCTGCGGTGCGGGCTTGGGAGCGGGCGCAGGAGCAGGCTGCGGCTTGGGAGCAGCAGGGGGAGGAGTCTGAGGAGCAGCAGCGGTTGCAGGCTTTTCCTCGGGCTTGGGAGCAGGTGCGGGAGCTGCTTCAGCCTTAGGTGCGGGAGCAGCCTCGGGCTTCGGTGCGGGAGCTTCAGCAGGTGCGGGCTGCGGAGCAGCGGCGGGGGCGGGTGTGGGAACAGGTGTAGGTGCAGCACCCGATGTGCAGTTACATACTTCATTTTCGGCTAATTTTCTGCCGCAATTCTGACAAAATGGCATAATAAGTCACTCCTATACAAATATTGGGAATAATCCCTATAAATACAATTATAATATTTATTCTAACAAAATTCAAGACCTGCGGGGAGATTTTTATTATTTGTTAGTAATCAACAGATTATAACGGGCGGATTTGTACAATAGCTACACCGAACTCTCTGCCCGTTTCAGGTGCAGTCTGCTGTAAATAATCCCTGCGGAGAGATTATCCGCAGGGATCATATGCCTTCAAGAAAGGCGAATATTCGTCTGTTGAAGTCCTTAGCCTCCTCGTAGGCTGCATGACCGTACTCCTTATAGATGTGGAGCCGGCTGCCCTTGATCAGCGAGTGCAGCTCGTTTGCAGCCTCAGTGCCGACAGTCTTGTCCTTTGCACCGCCTATGATAAGTACGGGGCACTTTATCCTGTCAAGCTCATTTCTTGCGTCAAACCGCAGGATAGCGTCGGCATTTATCAGAAAGCGCCTGTAGTTCCTGGGCTTGGTTGCAATAGAGAGAAGCGGGAGTAATCTGCTGAATTTTTTCAGATATGCATCAGAATAGCTCTTCTCCGCAGTATCTGTCATAAGAGCCTTGTGATCGCCTTTTTCAGCCATGCCCTTCCATGCTGAGACGACGCTCCTCACCGTATCGTTCGCATATGGCGCTGTTACAGCAAGCACGAGCTTTTCGACTGCTTCAGGGTGGCTGGCTGCAAGCTGCTGAGCTATCATCCCTCCCTGCGAAACACCGACAACGCAAGTTCTCTCAATGCCGAGCTTTTTCAGCGCCTCCGCCTGATCCTCTGCCATTTGGCGGATATTATACCCGTCAGGCATCTCGTTTTTTCTGCTGAACATATAGACTGTGTATTTGCTGAAGAAGTCCTTGTACGGGCGGGAAAGCACAAAAGCCTTCCCCTTGACGGTAGCAAGACCGTCTGAGAGTCCAGGTAAAAGTATCAGGCTCTTATCCCCTCTGCCGAAGCGTGCGTAGTACATCTCCGTCGAGCCTATCGGAACAGCTCCGTTTTTGCAGTTTGCTGACATTACTTGACTAATTTCGCGAATTCAAGGGCTTTGCCGATATCTCCGCCGACCTTGAGCTTGCCGAGAGTGAACGCCATGACGGGGTCGAGCTTGCCGTCTATGAGCTTGTTGAAGTTGTCCATAGACATCGTGATATCGCAGTTTCTGTCGTTGTACTCATAGGGCTCGATTCTGACCTTGCCGTCCTTGACCTCAACGTAGAACACTCCTGAGTTGTCTCCTGTGATATTCACCTGTACAGCGAGGAAATCAGTACCCGATACGTCTTTTCCCTCTGCCATTTTTCTTACCTTTGCGAGAAGCTCTTCAAATTTCATTGTTTTTACTCCTTTGTCATTGATTTTGAGTCCGTATACTCAAATATTATAGTGTATTTTATAATTATTGTCAACAGATATAAAATTAAATCAAATAATAACGTTTTTTTTCACTTGCCTCTTGCTTTTTTTCATCAGATATGTTAGAATAATAACGATAGGGCTTTTTCCCTACAATGAATATTTTGGAGGAATCAAAAATGTTAACTTCAGCTACAGAAATGCTCAGAAAAGCAAGAGACGGAAAGTACGCAGTAGGTCAGTTCAACATCAATAACCTTGAGTGGACTAAGGCTATCCTTCTCACAGCTCAGGAGCTCAATTCTCCCGTTATTCTCGGTGTTTCCGAGGGTGCAGGCAAGTACATGACAGGCTTTGAGACAGTTGCAGCTATGGTCGCTGCTATGGACAAGTCTCTCGGTATCACAGTTCCCGTTGCTCTCCACCTTGACCACGGCTCGTACGAGGGCTGCTACAAGTGCATCAAGGCAGGCTTTACATCTATAATGTTTGACGGCTCACACTTCCCCATCGACGAGAACGTTGCAAAGACAACAGAGCTCGTAAATGTTGCTCACAATCTCGGTCTTTCCATCGAGGCTGAGGTAGGCGCTATCGGCGGCGAAGAGGACGGCGTTATCGGCAAGGGCGAGTGCGCTGACCCCAACGAGTGCAAGCAGATCGCTGACCTCGGCGTAGACTTCCTCGCAGCAGGTATCGGCAACATCCACGGCGTATACCCCTCAAACTGGGAGGGACTCAGCTTTGAGACTCTCGAGGCTATCAACAAGACAGTTGGCGAGATGCCTCTCGTTCTCCACGGCGGTACAGGTATCCCCGACGATATGATAAAGAAGGCTATCTCACTCGGCGTTGCTAAGATAAACGTAAATACAGAGTGCCAGCTCGTATTTGCTGAGGCTACAAGAGGCTACATCGAGGCTGGCAAGGATCAGCAGGGCAAGGGCTTCGATCCCAGAAAGCTCCTCGCACCCGGCTTTGAGGCTATCAAGGCTAAGGTCAAGGAGAAGATGGAGCTCTTCGGCAGCGTAAACAAGGCATAATTTGGCTGAATAAGCATAAAAAAGGTCTCCCTCGGGAGACCTTTTCTTATTTGTCGAGCGGCACAACCAGCGAGCCGTTTCCATCGACGGACTCGACATGGACTTCTTCTGTAGTCTTCTCGGTATTGATGTATGGGAGCGCATCAGCCGAGAGCTCTACGCCGAGCATTGCCTTGAGCTCATCAAGGTCGAAGAATTCATTTACGGTAGCCATACTTGTGTGCGAGATATAGAGGTTGTCGCACTTGTAGAGTATGCCGTATTCTTCTCCGACAATGCTGCACCCCGTTTCGTCAGAATGTGTCAGGAATGCGTATTCTTTGCCGACTATCGGCGCCAGTCCCGTACCGACTATCTCGTGGTAGTAGGTGTTGTCGACGTCGTAGTCCCTGAGCTCAAAGTTGTCGGGAGAGGCGTGCGCCTGAACGCCTGGGTCGCTGATTATCTCCTTCATCGGGACATAGCCGCCGAGTATGCCTAAGGTGAGGTGATTGCAGGCGCTGAACTTACCGCCGGTGAATTTGCCCGCTGTGTCTTCAGACACAATGATGTCGATCACCATGTGGGCAATTCCGCCGCTCGACTTGAAGGACATGCTGTCGACCGTGCCGATGATGATATTATCGGCATTTGCGGCGTCCTTTCTGACGTCCTCGATGTCCCATGCAAAGTCGTAGAGCGGGTGGTTTTCGATGATATATTTGCCCTTGAGCTCCTCGGTCAGAGCGGGCTCATCGAACAGCTTCTCGGGCATGATTTCGTTGTTCTTCCAGACGCCGTCCGCGGTCAGGTCTTCGACCTTGCACGGTATCAGCTTGCCGTAGATATTGTCGGATTGAGCACCGCTGTACGCGGCAGAACTTGCCGCCTCGGACACCTTGTACTTCGTCGTGACGCCGTCATGTACGCACTCGACTGTGCCGTCGGGATTGAAAACGAGCCTGTAGGTCTGACCGTCTGCGTTCACGTAAACAAGTGCTGTTTCGCCGTCGGATTCGTGCGGCGTATCAGCGGGTATCTCCTCCCACGCCGCAAGATTGAACGCCTCAGCAAGTGCGCTGACCTCCTCGGCAGTCGCTTCATACAGGTAGGGGACATAAGCCGCGTTCGTGAAGCGCACCCTTGCCTCGGAGATATCGCCGAACGGGGCTATATTTCGGCAGGCGGCGGACTCTTCCTCGGTCGTGTCAGTCAGCGTATCGTCGGGGCGTCCGCTGAAATTGCGTATCAGCAGAGCTCCGCCCGTGACCGCTCCCGTGACGAGCACGAGAGCCGACACAGCCGCGAGCACCTTGCTCCACATCGGGCGGCGGTAGGGCTCAACTCCCGTGACAGTGTCCTGCGGCTCGAAGTAGAAGTCGGTTTTGCGCGAATTATAGAGCTTCTCGGACTTTTCATACAGCCGCTTTACGTCGCTCTCAGTGACCGCGCTGTACTCTTCGGACAGCCTTTCGACCGTCCTTTCATCTGCATTTTCAAGCATATCAAGGTTCAAATCATCATTTTTCATATCTGACCCTCCTCACAGGGAAATACCCGATTTTTCGAGCATTTCCTTCAGTTTTCTCACTGCGCGCCCGCTTCGGACGCGGATATTTTCGGGGGTGAGCGACAGTATTTTTGCTATTTCCTTTGCGCTCCGACCGTAGTAATACTTCTGTATGATTATCGTAGAATCGGGCACTCCGAGCTCTGCTACCGCGTCGAGCAGCAGTCTTCGGCGTTCGCTGTCGTCGGTCATGTGCTCGACGTCCTGCGCCGCATCGGGGAGCTGTACCGCCTCGTCGTCGAGTGCGACAGTCTCCGCGCGGGACGAGATTTTCCTGTACACAGCGGCAGCCCTGCGGCGTGCGATAGTCCCGATAAAACCCGAGATATCGCCGCTTACGTCCTTATCGGAGTCATAGCTGAGGAAGACGTCAGCGAACACGTCGCACACGCACTCCTCGATGTCCTCGCGGCTCGCGCAGCTGCGTAGCCTGTTGAAAACTATTGTGTAAACGTAGTTGCAGTACGCCTCAAATAGCGCCTTATGCGCCTCCTCGCGCGACCTGCCGAGCAGTCTGCGGAATTCATCGTGCGTCATGACCTCACCTCACCACCTTCAAGCTTATTAAATGCATTTATCAGCTTTCATTCTATCTATTGTTGATGATACAACAAAACGTAACACAAATCAAGAAAATATTTTTGGAACACGCGATTTGTTGTCTGATATGCACTGAAAATGTCTTGTTCATTTGTGCATTGCAGAGAAACTTTATGAACTTTTTGTGAAGTTTCGCTTTTTTACCCTTTGAAAGTCACTAATTTACAGAACTTTCGGAGCGCCCTGTGCTCCGAGGAAAAGGAGGACTTTCAATGAAAAAGATGATTGCATTTTTGTGTGCTCTCGCGCTGATGGCGGGCTGCACCTCATGTGCGGAAAAGAGCGGAAAATCGGCAGTTAGCGTCAGCTCCGACGAGCAGACCATGTACAAGGAGAGCAGTATTGACCTCCCCGCGGACTATATCTACGCGAACTGCATTTTCCCGACGGCGGACGGCTTAATGCTCGTGTACAATGACACCGACGAGCATATCCGCGCGGTTCGTTACGACGCGGAGCTGAATATCGGCGGGAGCTTCGTCATCGAAAAAGGGGAGGGCGAGTGGCTGTCCTTTTTCTCCGAGACCGATGACGGCAATCTGCGGGCGTTCAGCTCCGTATCCACTGATAAAGAGAAAGCCGTCGCGATAAAGACGTTCTCGGCTGACGGTAAGCTTGTCTCGGCGGTCGACCTTGGTGACCTCGGCGGTCGGCTCGACATGAACAACATCTTCGCCAATGCAGTGACTTTCCACGGAGATGAGACGCTCCTCTCGCTCGACAAGGACGCCATTCTCGTCGGCGGGGACGGGCAGGTCAAGGCAAGCGTCCCCCTCGATATGTCCGAGAGCTACACCTTCGACAGCGAGGGCGGCATTATCTGCAGCAACATGAACAGACACGCCCGACTCGACAAGCTGAAAACTCCGACGGAGAGCGAGCTGAGGGAGAATCCGAACGGCTCGTCCATGCAGAGTCCGCCTGTCACGGGAGACGGGCGCTATGCGGCGTATCTTCACCTCGACGACGGCATTTACGGCATGAGCGCGGCGGGAGATATGACCCTGCTCGTGGACTTCATCGCCTCGCAGGTAAGCGGCGCGCATATCAGCGCATTCTGCCCGCTCGTGGAGGGGAGATTCGCCGTTCTGTTGACGGGTCTGACCTTGCTGACTGCGCGCCCCGATGACTATGTCGAGGAGCGCGGGACGGTGCTCATGGGCGTACACGGCAATGCCGACCAGATACTGCGGAATACAGCGGTCGAATTCGCAAAGGAGAACGACGGCTACACGGTCGAGTTCCGCGAATACGACACGCAGACTGACGACCTCAAGCGCGATATCCTCGCGGGAGATTCGCCCGATGTCTACATCCCCACGTGCCACAACGAGATGATAAAGTACATCAACCTTGGCGCGGTCGAGGATTTTGCGGAGCTACACGAGAAATACGGCGGAATCAGCGAGGAGGATTTCCTGCCGAATGTCGTGAACGGCTTGAAGCACAAGGGCAAACTCTATTCAATGGCGGAGTCGTACACGCCCGATATCCATATGGTCAACAGCGAGGTGCTCCCGCGCGGACAGGAGGGCTGGGATTACGGCGAATTTATGGACTTTGTTGAAGCTCTCCCCGATGATATGTACCTGAGCGAGCACCACTTCCTCGATAATTCCGTCCTCGCATTCGACTGGCTCTGTCAGAATAATTTCAGCGACTGGGTGGACTACGAAAAGGCTGAGTGTTGCTTTGACTCGTCCGAGTTCATCAGGCTGCTGGAGTTCTGCAAAAATGCCAACTATATCGGCGAATACGGGCAGGGCTACTGGGAGAACACGACAGAGGAGGAGCGCACTCTCGACGCGCAGGAAGACCTAACCCTCCTCGGCAGGAAAAAGGCTCTTATGGGCTACAGAATGCCAAGCGGCTGCCGACTCTGGGACATCATCGGCGACGCGGCTGCGCATTCGATGTCCCTCGACGACATCACCCTCGTTATGCAGCCGAACAGCAGCAGACACGGCAGCTTCAGGATAGACAGGGCGGAGTATTTCGTCCTGAAAACTGGCAATTGCGAGCAGGGTGGCTGGGAGTTCCTCAACTATGTGCTGAGCTACAATAATCAGATGAACGATACGTGGGGGTTGTGCCACACCCGAAAGGACGCATTCGAGGACGCATGGAGCAACACATTCAAGGAGTACGAGAACTCCGACCGCGAGGTCAGTGGCGGTCTGAACAACTACCGATACACCTACACCCTGACGATATCGCGGGAGAACTTCGACTATGTCAAGGAGACCGTCCTCGCCTGCGACAAGCTCGGGCAGTGGGACTGGGACATCTCGCCGATACTCTCCGAGGAGTTTGAGCAGTACATTGCGGGCGAGTCCACAGCAGAGCAGTGCGCGGAGCACATACAGAACCGCGTATCGCTGTTCCTGAGTGAACAGGAATAATGCCAAACAGCCAGCGGGTCGCTTTGACCCGCTGTTTGATTTATGGTTAAAAATATGAAATATTTGAGAAAGCGGTTGCAAAACGGAACTGGATATGGTAAAATATAAAAGATGTCCCAATAGCTCAGTAGGATAGAGCGACTGCCTCCTAAGCAGTAGGCCGGAGGTTCGACTCCTCTTTGGGACGCCAGCGGCGAGTCGCCGCAGACAGCTTCGCGGTTCAGTTTTTCTGAGCCGCGATTTTTCTGCATAAGAGAGCATTCAATGTACAGCTTATTCTACAAATTATTTTAATGAATTCATCAATTATTATTGAAATTATACTATCAAATATAGTATAATATATACATAAGAGGAATGATTAATGAAACTGCCTGACAGCATAATGAATGCAATTTATAATACAATGCCTGAGAGGTACAACATCACTGCAACAGGCTGAACAAGAATCAGAGGAGCTGATTTTATGAGAAGAAAAACAAGAGGCTTTACACTTATCGAGCTGATAGTTGTAATAGCAATAATAGGGATACTTTCGGCTATCCTCATCCCGACGATGTCAGGGTATATCAGAAAGGCAAAGATTGCGGCTGCGATCAGTGATGCAAAGACGATAAAATCGTCAGTTGAATCCTCACTGTCATCACATTTTCTCGATAACAGCAATCCTGGTGAATTTGACGCGGCATTCAACAAGATACTCTATCTTGACCAGAGCAAGAATGTAACCCAAAGACAAAAAGAAATAGTCGGTGCTTTTACGAACAAGAGCTGGTACACATATAAGAAAAAAATAAATAACAACAGTTCATCACAGAAGGTAGATAAAGTCATCGCAGCAGGACTTGACGAAATGTTCTCCGAAAGCTGGAAATCCGGGAAAAACGGTGTTAATCCGCTTGCTTACGGAACAAAAGGTACCTGCGCAGATTACTTGAAAGCTGATAATACCAATTTCGGACTTGTTGTTGTATATGACGCTGAATGTACGGTGCGTTTGATGCAGATCTATCGTAAGAATATACTGGTCACATACGTAAACGGCGAGTATATCGCTAACACTGATAAAAATGCGCATTTTGTCGGCACAGATACATGGAGTAAGATATATACGGATGCGGGCATATCTTCTTCCGAAGAATTATATAAGATATCTCTATCAAACAAGCAGATCAAGGATAATGGAGATACAGGCGGATGGTACTCATGAACTTCAATTGTCAAATACTACCGATATGACGCATTGCGCCTCACTTTAATGTGGGGCGCGATTTTTATTCTCAGTCAAGTTCGCGGCGGAGCTGTTCAAATCGGAAAAGACCTCCGCGCCACTTGATATTTTTGTAATTGTATGATATAATAAAAATAAGTTTTTTCGGGAGTTGATAGCAATGGAGACCACTGCGGTCACATCGTCGGATACAGCCGTATCCTCGGCGACCACTGACGTGAATGCGGCAGTCGAGAGCATACAGGAGCAGGTAGATATCGCCTCTGACCTTATGTCGAAAATGGGCGATTATATCAAGAAGTTCCTGCCGCTCGTCGTGTTCGCGCTCATAATAATCTTCATCGGATACATCGTGACAAAGCTGATAACCAAGGTCATCGACCGTGCGATGAAGCGCTCGAAGATAGACGTCGGAGCAAAGAATTTCCTGCTCTCTGTCATCAGGATAGGACTGTATACGGTCGTGCTGATAATGGCGCTGTCCGTACTGAAAGTGCCGATCTCGTCGATAATCACGATACTCGGCGCCGCGGGACTTGCCGTCAGCCTTGCATTGCAGACCTGTCTATCCAATCTCGCGGGCGGCTTCATAATCCTGTTCTCGAAGCCGTTTGTCACGGGCGATATCATCGAATTTGACGGTACGGTCGGAACAGTGCGCGCGATAAGCATACTCTACACCAAGCTCGACACCTTCGACGGCAAGACAGCTTTTATCCCAAACGGTAAGGTCTCGGACGCGAAGCTGATAAACTACACGGAGAGCCCGCTCCGCCGTATTGACCTCACCTTCTCGATAAGCTACGGCGAGGACTTCAAGCGCGCGCAGGCTGTTATCTGCGAGGTCATCAATAACGAGCCGTTAGCGCAGTCCATACCCGCGCCTATCGTCAGAATGGGGCGCCATGGCGAGAGCTCGACAGATATCGACGCGCTCATATGGGTCAAGAACAGCGATTACATATCGGCGAGATACAATCTGCTTGAAAATGTCAAGGCGGCATTTGACGAGAACGGTATAGAGATACCGTTCAGCCAGCTCGACGTACACATGAAATAAACGGAGACAATATGGAAGAGAAAAAGAAAGAACAAAAGAAAAAACTGCGGTTCCGCTGGTGGCACCTGTGCTACATATTTGCGGCGCTCGTGGTGATATGGTGGTTCAACAACTACACAATCAACGTCAACAAGAATGCATATATGACGAACAAGGTCAGCACGCGCTTCCGCGTGGCAGTCATCAGCGACCTTCACGTCCACGAGGGCGGCATCAGCGGTGAGAAGGTGCTTGAAAAGATAAGCGGAGCAGACCCCGATATGGTCTTCGTGCTCGGAGATATGTACACGACGGGCAGCGCTCCCGAGCTTATCGACATGGCTGCGAGAGCTGTGACCGACATCGCTGCCGAGGGCTACCCCACGTACTTCGTCAGCGGCGAGCACGACACTGACAGCAGGTATATCTCCATGCTCGAGGCGGGAGGAGTCCACGTGATGAACTACAGATGCGAGACGGTGGATGTCAAGGGCAACAGAGTTCAGCTCATCGGCATAGACAACGCCTACTACTCGCCGACATTTGACCTCAGCAACGAGTTCGCGGTCGATGAAAGCTGCATGAGCATACTTCTTGCGCATATCCCGAACTACGAAAAATTCGCGCAGTTCGGAACTGACCTTACTATCTGCGCGGACACTCACGGCGGGATGTTCCAGCTTCCGTTCGACCTTGGTCCTGTCATCGCTCCCGACGACACGGACCAGTGGTTCCCGCAGATACTCACTGACCAAACAGTTTTCGATAAGGGCTGGTTCAGGTATCCGGGCGGAGCGATGTTTATTACGTCGGGACTCGGCGATTCGCCGTACCCTGTGCGCTTCAACAACCGCCCCGAAGTCGTTCTCATCGACATCATGCCCGACAAGGAGGCGCAGTGATGAAGGCGGATATAGTTGTCATAGGCGGCGGAGCATCTGGCTTTGCGGCTGCTATGGCTGCAAAGGAGACAGCTCCCGCAGCGAGCGTGCTGATAGCGGAGAGGCTTCCGCGGACTGGCAAGAAGCTCATCGCGACGGGCAACGGCAAGTGCAATCTCAGCAATATGTCGCTCGGCAGCCGTAATTTCCACGGCAGCATCGACGCTATGGAGATAATCGGCAAAACTCCCGACTGGCACGAGCTTTTCACCGACAAGCTCGGAGTTGCCTGTGCTACGGGCAGTGAGGGGCGCGAGGGCGGTGTATATCCTCGCAGCAACAGCTCCACGACCGTGCTCAATGCCATTCGTCTGAGGCTCGCGGCACTCGGAGTGACCGAGCTGTGCGAGTGCGAAATAACCGATATCAAGCCGTCAAACGGCGGCTTTACGCTTACATACAGCGGCGGACAGATAGACTGCCGCAGGGTCATTATCGCGGCGGGAGGCTATGCCGCGCCGTCATTCGGTACGGACGGCGGAATGCTGCGAATCCTCAAAAGTATGGGCTTGAAGTCGGAAAAGATATGTCCCGCGGTTGCTCCGCTGAGAGTCAGCCCCGACAGGGTCAAGGGCTTGAAGGGAGTCCGCATAAAGGGCGAAATAGCTGCGTTTTCGGGCGGGCGGGAGCTCCGCCGCGAGAAGGGCGAGATACAGTTCAACGAGAACAACATCTCGGGCATCTGCGTATTCAACCTCGCCTACCTCTTTCAGCAGTACGAGGGCAGGCTCACGCTCCGTGCTGACCTTGCTCCCGATATGACCGAGGACGAGCTTGCCGCGTACTTCCGCAGACTTCGTTCCGACCGCCGCGGCAGCACGGTAGAGGAGCTTCTGAGCGGCTTCTTCGTGAAGAATCTGGCGGTTTGGCTGATAAAGAACGTGCTTGGCAGGTCTCCCGCTGAGCCGATAGAGAGTGTCTCCGACCACGATATCGCGCGCCTTTGCAGCAGTATCAAGGCGGTGGATTTCGAGGTAACTGGCTGCTCGCCGTGGCAGAACGCGCAGTCCACAATGGGCGGTATTTCGGCGGATTCAGTCAATGACAGGCTCGAAGCCTCGAAATACAGCGGTATGTACCTCTGCGGCGAGATACTCGACGTGGCGGGCGACTGCGGCGGATACAATCTGCAATGGGCGTGGTCGTCGGGCACATGGGCAGGAAAAAACGCGGCTTTGTCGCTGAAAGGCGGTAGAAAATGATAAGAGTCGGTAACATAAAAGTCCCGCTCGGCTTCGATTTTACGCAGCTTGAGCGCTACTGCACGGACAAGCTCCGCATACCTGCGGGCAGCCTGCGCTCGGTGAAGCTGTCGAAGAAATCGGTCGACGCGCGGAAGAAGAGCGACGTTCACTTCAACATCTCGCTCGATATCTCGGCGAAGGGCGAAGCGGCGCTGCTGAAACGCCTGAAAAACGCCGTTCCTGTCGAGAAGTACGTGTACGATATCCCGAGAGTGAGCAGCGGCAGCCGCCCTGTAATCGTCGGCTTCGGACCTGCGGGTATGTTTGCAGCTCTTGTGCTTGCGTCTGCGGGAGCAAAGCCGATAGTCCTCGAGCGTGGATACGACGTAGATTCGCGAGTGAAGGCGGTCGCGGAGTTCCGCAGCACGGGCAGGCTCGACACCGAGTGCAATATCCAGTTCGGAGAGGGCGGCGCGGGGACGTTCTCCGACGGCAAGCTCACGACTGGCATCAAGGACAGGCGAATCCGCTTTGTCCTCGAAAAACTCGTGGAGTTCGGCTCGCCCGACGAGATACTCTACATGGCGAAGCCTCATATTGGCACGGACAAACTCCGCGGCACGGTCAAGGAGCTGCGCAGACGCGTGATAGAGCTCGGCGGAGAGGTACGCTTCGGAGCACGCTTCTGCGGCTACGAGACCGAGAACGGGCACATTTCCGCGGCGATATACCGTGATTCCGACGGCGAGCGCCGCATTGAGACTGACAGCATTATCCTCGCCGCGGGACACAGCGCCCGCGACGTGTTCGAGCTCCTGTACGACAGGGGAGTCGACCTCTCGCAGAAGAATTTCGCGGTCGGGGTGCGTATCGAGCACCTCCGCACCGACATCAACAGGGCTATGTACGGCGATTCCGCGGGACACCCCGCGCTTAAAGCCGCCGATTACAAGCTCGTCGTCCATCTCCCTAACGGGCGCACGCTGTACACGTTCTGTATGTGTCCCGGAGGCGATGTCGTGGCGGCTTCCTCGGAGGAGGGGCGGCTCGCGGTCAACGGCATGAGCTCCTTTGCGCGCGACGCGGTCAACTCCAACAGCGCGCTGCTCGTCAACGTCGGCAGCGAGGACTACGGCAGCGACCACCCGCTCGCGGGTATGCACTTCCAGCGCAGGCTCGAGGAGAGTGCCTATAATGCGGGCGGAGGCGGCTACAGCGCTCCCGTCTGCACGGTCGGGGAGCTCATGGACAGGCAGCTCTGTGACGGCTTCGGACGAGTTGAGCCGTCCTACACTCCCGCAGTGAAAAAGGCTCTGCCCGACGAATATCTGCCCGCCTTTGTCTGTGAGTCGCTGAGGCTCGGCATAGCTGAAATGGGCAAAAAAATAGACGGCTTCGACGACCGTGAGGCAGTCTTTACAGGCATCGAGAGCCGCAGCAGCTCTCCCGTGCGCATCAACAGGGGAGACGACCTGCAATCGCTGTCCGTGAGGGGCTTGTACCCGTGCGGAGAGGGCGCAGGCTACGCAGGAGGCATAGTTTCCGCGGCAGTCGACGGAATGAAGTGCGCGGAGGCAGTTATCAATAAAATGAACGGAGGCATACTATGAAAGTCAATGTTATAGGCGGCGAGATGAATCCTCGCGAGATAGACGAGTACATCTCTTATGTGGGCAGAAAATACCCAGGGCGTCAGCTGCGTCAGCTCGATATCATCATCGACGGCGAGTTCGTCGATATCAAGACATATTTCAAGGACACGGATTTTCAGCACGCCTACCGCTCTGCTGATTATCTTGTGAACACAATGGACAAGCTCAATGACGCAAAGCAGAAGGAATTCTCCGAGAAGCAGCGTCACGGCGTCGGAGAGGACGAATAATGGAGCTCACAAACATCGGTACAGTCAGGGAGATACTCTCCCGCCACGGATTCAGCTTCTCGAAGGGGCTGGGTCAGAATTTCCTCGTCAACCCGACGGTATGCCCGCAGATAGCCGAGGAGGGCAACGCTCAGGCGGGCTGGGGCATACTCGAGATAGGAACGGGTATCGGAGTCCTGACAAAGGAGCTTGCTCTGCGTGCGGACAAAGTCTCCGCGGTCGAGATTGACAAGCGCTTGCTGCCCGTGCTTGAGGAGACGCTCGCGGACTTCGACAACATCAGAATCTATAACGAGGACGTCATGAAGGCTGACCTGCGCGGTATCATCGAGCGCGATTTTGCGGGGCTTCATGCGGCTGTATGCGCGAACCTGCCGTACTACATAACCTCGCCCGTGATAATGCTGCTGCTCGAGAGCCACCTGCCGATAGAATCCATAACGGTAATGGTGCAGAAGGAAGCCGCCCAGCGTCTATGCGCGAAGGTAGGCTCGCGCGAATCTGGAGCGATAACTGTGGGCGTCAACTACTACGGCACGGTGCAGAAGCTGTTTGACGTATCGCGCGGGAGCTTCATGCCTTCTCCGAACGTCGATTCTGCGGTGATTAGCATAGATATAGACAAGGAGCCGCGGCTCAGCGGCGAGGAGGAGGAATTCTTCTTCAAGGTCGTGAAGGCGGGATTTTCTCAGCGCCGCAAGACAATCGCGAACTCTCTTTCCTCCATGCTCGGAGCTGACAAGGAGCACGTCTATACTGTGCTGCGTGAGCTCGGACTGCCCGAGACGTCCCGTATCGAGGCGCTCGACATGGAGCAGCTGAAGGCTTTCTCCGTCGGACTAATGAAACTGATGAAATGAGGTGTATAAAATGAGCTTTCCCATTCAGCAGGAGACACGAAGCAAACGCGGTATAAAGTACGACCACTCGTCGTATGCCTGCCCGCTCGGTATGCCCGAGGGAGCGGCACGCGTACTCGGTGATATGAGCGCGTTCACGGCTGCGCCCGACCCTCAGTGTACGGCTCTGCGGAAGAAGATAGCCGCCTTCGAGGGCACTCAGCCCGAGAACATAGTCTGCGGCAGCTCGACTGCCGAGCTCGTGTACAGGATAGTTGTCGGCTTGAGACCGAAAAAAGCGCTGATATGCGCTCCCACGGACGGCGAGTACAAGCGCATCCTGCTCGATAACGGCTGCAACGTCTCGGAGTTCATGCTTCCGCAGGAGGACAGCTTCGCGCTGACGACCGAGTTTGCGGACTGCATCGACCGCGAGACTGACATGGTCATCGTGTGCAGCCCCAACTATCCGACGGGAGAGCTCATCACGCCGTACACGCTCGGGAGGATAGCGGAGCGATGCCGCGAGAACAACACTATCCTCGTATGCGACGAGCGCTATTTGCAGCTCGTCCGCAACAGCGACCGATTCAGCGCCAAGCACTGTGCAGGACCGCATATGGTAGTGCTGAGGTCTGTCTCGGACTCGTTCGGCATGGCAGGCATTGGGCTTGCCTACGCGATTTTCGCCGCTGACAGGATAGCTGAGATAGTATCGTCAGCAGGAAAGCACAGCGACGTCCCGACACCCGCACAGCTCGCGGGAGCAGCCGCTCTTGATGACGAGGTCTACCTCAAACGTGCGTCGCGCATACTCACCGACGAGCGCCGTTACCTCTCGGAGCAGCTTACGCGAGTCGGGATAATGGTATACCCGTCGCACGCGAACTTCCTGCTTTTCCGCTGCGAGCTGCCGCTTGATGAGCTCCTCGCAAAGAGGGGCATACGTATCCGCAGCTTTGCCGATGCTGCAGGACTCGGTGAGGGCTACTTCGGCGTCGCAGTCCGCCGCCGTGCCGATAACAAGCGCATCGTTGCTGAGATAGAGCGTATACTGCGAGTCCGCGAATACTTGTCGATATAAAAAGAAAATCGCTGTTGGAGCAATCCAACAGCGATATTTTTTCTTTACTTGAGAGCTGCAAAGCCCTTCTTGAGGTCGTCGAGGATATCTTCCACGTTCTCGAGACCGACGGAAAGACGTATCATTCCGCCCTCGATACCGCAGGCTACGAGCTGCTCGTCAGTGAGCTGACGGTGAGTAGCGCTTGCGGGGTGGAGCACGCAGGTGCGGATATCAGCTACGTGTACTTCGTTGGAGGCGAGTGAGAGCGAATCCATGAACTTCACAGCTGCGCTTCTGCCGCCCTTGATAACGAAGGAAATAACTCCGCTGCAACCGAGCGGGAGGTACTTCTGCGCGAGCTCGTTGTACTTGTTGCTCTTGAGACCGGGATAGTTTACGGACTCGACGTTCTCGTTAGACTCGAGGAACTCGGAAACTATTTTTGCGTTCTCGCAGTACTGCTTCATTCTTATCGGGAGAGTTTCAAGACCGAGGTTGAGGTAGAATGCGGACTGAGCAGAGGGATAGCAGCCGAAATCTCTCATGAGCTGCATTCTTGCCTTGATGATGTATGCAGCCTTGCCGTAGGCCTTGGTGTAAATAGTGCCGTGGTAGCTCTCGTCGGGCTCTGTGAACTCGGGGAACTTGCCGCTTGTCCAGTCGAAATTGCCCGAATCTACGATAACACCGCCGCCCTGAACTGCGTGACCGTCCATGTACTTTGTAGTAGAGTGGATAACGATATCCGCGCCGAACTCAAAGGGTCTGCAAAGGATAGGGGTGGGGAAGGTGTTGTCGATGATGAGCGGAACGCCGTTCTTGTGAGCTATCTTAGCGAACTTCTCGATATCGAATACGGAGAGAGCGGGATTTGCGAGAGTTTCACCGAAAACAGCCTTTGTATTGGGCTTGAAGGCAGCCTGTATCTCGTCCTCGGATGCATCAGCGTCAACGAAGATGCACTCGATGCCGAGCTTTTTGAGCGTGAAAGCGAAGAGGTTGACAGTACCGCCGTAGATAGTTGCAGCGGAGATGAAGCTGTCGCCTGCCTTAAGGATATTGAGCAGAGAGAGCAGCGATGCTGCCTGACCGCTCGATGTACACATCGCGCCGATACCGCCCTCGAGAGCGGCGATCTTATCCTCAACAGCCATAACTGTGGGGTTCTCGAAGCGCGAGTAGATAAGGCTTTTGGTGGGGTCGTCGAAAACGGCAGCAACGTCGTCTGTCGAATCGTAGACATAGGTAGTGCTCTGAACTATCGGTACTACTCTTGGTTCAGTGTTTTTGGGAGTGTAGCCTGCGTGCAGGCATTTGGTCTCGATCTTCATTGGTTGGATTCCTCCTGTGATTCAGATAGTTTTATTTTTAGAGACGAACTTCTTCACCTTCGGTACGCAGAATTCCAGTACTGCGCAGTATTTGTCGACAAAGGTGATGATATAGGTCTCCTTATAGCATGGTTTGGGACGCGTCATCGGCCACATATGCTTTTCAATCATGTCACGCTCCTTCTCGGATATGTCTGTCAGAAGGGCGGCATTCTCGGAAGCTACGAGGCTGTGCATGGCGCTGTGTCTGAGCTGACCCTTCGCGCGTGAGGAGTTGAAATCCTTGCGGTCGTAGTAGAACATATCGTGCATGAGTCCTGCTCTTGCGGCGGAGCGCGCGTCGAGCTTCAGCTTCCTGCAAATGATGAAGCCGTAATACGACACGTTGACGCAGTGCTGATAGCGGGTCGTTGAGATATGGTGAGTAATGTCCTTTAAGCGCTCTATCTCGGGAGCGTCGATGATATCGCTGACGCAGTCGTAGTAGACGCTGTCAGAGAGCTCTTTTCTCGAGCATATAGCTTTTAGCATTATTCGTTGTTCCATTCTTTCTTTATTCGGCATAGCCGTTATAAGTATTATACAATATTATTATGAAAAAATCAATAGCTGAAAATGAATAACCATAATTATATGTGATGATTTAATGAATTTATGTGATAGGAAGGTGTCATTTTGCCAAGAAAATGATTAGAATTTACGGGCTTGCTTGACAAATAAGGGCACGTTGTGTATAATAAGTACAGGTGGATTCGACTGCCTGATATCATCAGATATTTGAAAGGAATTGGTTTCCAATGAAGACTTTATCAAAGAGAATAATTGCTGTATTCGCAGTTTTATGCGTTGCTATGTCGAGCTTTGCAGGCTGCGGAGATAATAATAACGGAAGCTCGAGCAGCAAGACCGAGGACGTCAAGACTCAGTACGCGCTCGAGATAGGCGCTGCTCAGGACGGCAACAAGATGCCTGACCCGCCCGCTGATACGACTCCTGCGACTACTGCTCCCGCTGTTGAGGACGCTACAGAGATACAGGACGTCACAGACGCTGACGGTCAGCCTGTAACTACTGTTGCTGTAGTCACAGACGCAGCAGGCGCTCCTGTTACCGATGCGGCAGGCTCGACTGTAACTGAGGTCGTAAAGGTAACTACGATAGTTAATAAGCCCGCAGGCGGCGATTCTTCCACAACTCCCGCAGTGAAGTACGAGCCTAAGCAGGACGGCAGATACGCAATGTGGCTCGATATCTCTAAGGACGAGGACTTCTTCTTCGAGGGCGACTTCCTCCACATCGTGTTCAAGGTAAAGGACAATATCCCCGACGGCGACTATAAGGTAAGGATTTCTCCCGACCTTTCGGACGTTACAGGTACTGCCGTATATCCGAGCAAGGTCATTGACGGTACTATCAGAGTCAACAAGGGCGCTATAGATGCCATCGACGTATCGGGTGAGAGCGGAATGGTATTCTACGGCAATAACGTAGCCTGCAAGCAGGGCGATACTGTTGACGCATACATCAATATCAAGAACAACTCAGGTCTTGTTGCATTCGTTATCTGGTTCTACTTCGACAGCAATGCGCTTGAATTTGTAAGTGCAGAGGCTTCGGGCGAGTACAAGAAGATAGCACATGACACAGAGGTCGGTGCTGCTGCAAAGGCAACCGAGCTCGGCGAGGAATAAGCTTATAAAAAACTCCAATAAATTATTAACTGCCATTGGTTTTACCCAATGGCAGTCTTTTTTTATTCTATCACTATTTCCTGTTCGAGCTCGATAGAGTACAGAGAAAGCCCGACTACAGGCTTTTCTGTTGTCAGCTCGACCGCAGCCTTGTATATGCGGAGCTGCTTGGTGTAGCGCTCGCGGAGCTCGTCCGCCGTCATTCCGCGGTCGGACTTGTAGTCCACGATGACGAGCCCCTCATCTGTCTCGTAGACGAGGTCGATGATGCCCTTTATCATGCCGTCGGAGCGGCTGATACGCTCGAATACATCGTCATCGAGATGAAGCTGAGCCGCCGAGACCATGAACTTCCGCTCGCGCTGACAGCTCTTGGCATCGGATATCCTGCGGAAAAGTCCGCTCGCAAAAAAATCGGCAATCTTCTCGGGAGCTATGCACTCCGCCTGCGCGTGGTCGAGGTAGCCGAGCTCCGCGAGACGCGCAGTTTCGGCAGCGGGGTCAGCGGCAGCCCTCTCAAAGTTGCAGTACTGGAAAAAGGTGTGTATCGCTGTGCCGCGTTCAGCTCCCGTGAGCTTGTTTATGCCCGTGATGAAGCGCGGACGTGCGAGCCGCAGGTCGAAGTCCTCATCGTCGCTGTACTTGCGGGTTATCTGCGTAACACTGAGCTTTGCGGTGACCTCTGTCAGCGAGTCGTCGTACTTGGAGTTTATCATATCTGTTATGCGCTGAACAGCCGCCATATCGGGTTTTGCGGGCTCATCAGCCTGTATCTCGGGAAGAGCGAGCTCCTCAATATTGCAGACGCTGTACTTGAAAAGCTGCTCGCTCGTATCGTGAGCAGGAAAGCCGAAGGAGCTGTCGGGAATGCCGACCATGTCAGCGATATCGGGGAAGCTGCCGTGCATCATCAGACACAGCCACAGCCAGTCCGCATAGCATCTCGCCTCGCGGACGAGGGAGCTGATATCGCCGCCGCTGACGACGCAGCTGTCAGCGAGCGACCTTACGCTTTTCAGCGATTTTTCGCCGCATGAGAGGTTGATGAAGAGCTGCTGCTTGGCGCGTGTCATGCCGACATAAAGCAGCCTCATCTCCTCGCTGCGGGAGTCGTTCTCAGCTTCGGCGCGCAGCATTTTCTGCTGAAAGGTCTTGTACCTGCGCATGAGCTGCTTGTCGTAGAGAGTGAAGCCGATGCGTCCGTCGTCGCTGCACATCACGGATTTCGAGTCGAATTTGAATTGGACGGATGTCTCCGCTATGAACACGAATGGGTACTCGAGTCCCTTCGACTTATGCAGGGTCTGCACAGTGACGTAGTCGCCCGACGCCGCCGATACCTTGCCCTGCTCGTAGTCGCCGTTCTCGAGGATACGGTCAATGTGGCGGATAAAGCCCGTCAGACCGCCGCTTCCCTCCGCAGCAGCAGACGCTTCGTAATTCTGAGCATATCTGATGAGCGCGCGCAGATTTGCACGCTTTTTCTCGCCGTCGCTCCTGAGCTGCATAACGGGTATGAAGTCGGTCGCGTCGTATATCGAGGCGATGAGCTCGCCGATAGTCATTGTTACGGAGTCGAGGCGGAACTTGTCCACGGTCGCAAGAAAGTCGCGGCACCTCACGGCGAGCGACGGGTCAAAGCCGTCGAGCTCACCCGCAGCTGCCGACCTGAGGAGCGGATACAGCGCCGCCCTGTTGTCGTAGGACTTGATATATGCGAGCTCGCCGATACTGAACATGAACATGGGCGACACCATTACAGCCGCCATGGGTACGTCGAGCAGGGGATTGGCGATAATGCGCAGGAGGTCGGTCAGTATCGCTATCTCCTGCGATTTGAGGTAGCCCTTTTCGTCGCTGCCTTTAGCCGATATACCGCGCTTTCCGAGCGCAGTTACATACGCCTTCGTGAACTTGTTGTTGCGCACAAGGATGCAGAAATCCTTCGGAGTGCAGTGACGAGTTTTCCCGTCCGACTCAGTCACAGGAGCATTTTCTGCAAGCATTTTCGCTATCCGAGCAGCTGTAGCCTCCGCCTCGGGGCTCTCGAGAACCTCCTCGACGTCCTCGGAATCGACAGGGTCGGTGTTGATGAAGCTGAGCGTTGTCAGTCTGTCAGGGGTCGGTTCGCCGTAGACCTGCGCGCCGAAGTAGAGCTTCTCATCGTCGTTGTAGTCGATGTCTCCGCAGTCGGGGGACATTATCTCGCCGAAGACGAAATTGACGAAGTAAATGACCTCGGGCGAGCTGCGGAAGTTCCTGTTCAGCAGGATATAGCGGTTCTTGGAGTCGCTCTCATACGGCTCGGAGCACTTCATAGTCTCGATGAAATTCTTCGGATTCGCGAGTCGGAAACGGTAGATAGACTGCTTCACATCGCCGACAAGGAACGCATTATCGCCGTACATCGGCTTTTCGCTGTCCGAATACCTGAAATTCTTGGTGAGCAGCTTGAAAATCATGTCCTCCTTGTTGTTGGAGTCCTGATACTCGTCTATCATGATGATGTCGTACTGCTCGGCGGTGCGCTTGGCGGTCTCGGACTGCACAATATCGCCGTTTTCGTTGATATCGGCGAGGAGCTCGAGAGCGAGGCGCTCGCCGTCGTCGAAGCTGATAGCGTTGCGGCTGCATTTGCGTTCCCATATGAGCTCGCGGTATTTCTTGACGACTGCGGCGAGCTTTTCGGTGACCTCACCCGATTCCGCGAAGTCGCTCTCTGCGGAGTACAGCCTGTCAACAGCCTCCTTGACTGTCTTTTTTATGCTCTCGCGGCGAGCCTTGTACAGTTCGCGGAGCGCAGCATTATGCGGGACATTCGCCCGCACTGTCGGCAGCTTGTCAAAGCCCGTGATGAATGCGAGCTCGTCGTCAGAGGGATATTTCTCCGAATTTGCGAGATATTGGAGCTTCTCCGCACGCTGGAGGTCGAGCTCCGCAACGACATAGGACTGCTCGACAGCCGAGCTGTCGCGTTCGGGGAAGATGTCACTGAGCGAGGCGAGGTTCTGCTCCGCAAGAGCAGCCGCGGTGTTAGCAGTTCTGACGATACTGTCGAACAGCCGCTTGTAGTATATAGTCTCAGCGAAGGGCTTCCTGTACTCGGAAACGGCGGTATCAAGCCATATATCACTCATCGCCACCGAGGACAGGAACCTGTCTGTCTCGCTGATGATACGGGTCAGCGGAGAGTGGTCTTTGAGGCAGAATTTGTCGTACAGGAACGAGATAGTCTCGTAGTCGTTGGAGCTGTACCAGTCGAGCAGCTCCTCCATAGCCTGCGAGCGAATGACCTCGTTGTCGGTCTCCTCGAGCACCGTAAAGCCCGATGTTATGCCCTGTTCGGTGATGTTCTCGCGCAGGAGGTCAAAGCAGAACGAGTTTATCGTCGATATCTTTGCGCTTTGCAGGAGCGTCTGCTGCTTGAGGAGATACTCGTCCGCGGGACGCTCGTTTATCAGCGCTCTCAGCCGCGATTCAAGGCGCTTTTTGAGCTCGGCTGCGGCGTCATTAGTGAAGGTCACGACGATTATCCTGTCCGCGCGCACTCCCGACATCGGGTCTGACAGGAGCTTGACGAGCCTTTCGGTAAGAACTGCTGTTTTTCCGCTTCCTGCCGCCGCTGACACGATTATGGACGAGTCCCGCGCGTCAATGGCATTCTGCTGCTGTTTTGTCCAAGCCATTACTGCTTGCCTCCTTTCTTTGATTTTCCGAGGATTTCCGCTGCTTCTGCGAGTGCCTCCTCAGACGGCTGCCTGCTGACTGCTCCGTCGTGATTGCCGCAGACGTCGATGAATGCGCAGTACGTGCAGGGCAGCTTCTTGCCCTCCTTCAGCGGGACAGCCTCGATATTTCCGCCGAGCATAGCCTCCGCCGCCGATACGAGCGAGCTGTAGACGTTCTCGCGCAGGAGCGGCAGATTGTCGGACGGGATAACGGACGACCGCGAGTCGAAGCCGCCCTTTGCAGTGAGCTTCGCAGGAATGAAGCGTCCGCAGACCTCGTGCTCCATAGCGTTCGCGACAGACACATCGTCGAGGAGCAGTCCCCGCGTGCGCAGCTTCGAGTCGATGCCGCTCTGATTGAAGCTGTTGTCCTTTGATTCGTCGGCTGTCAGCTCGCCTATCTGTATCGGCGTGTAGAGCACTCCCGCAGGAGTAAATCCCGCGAATTCGCCGCCTTTTTCAGTCGCGGCGAACATATAAAGCAGCATTTGCAGGTTCAGTCCGCTCGCGAGCGAGAACTCATCGATAGTCTTCTCGGAGCTCTTGTAGTCGATGACGCGGAGGTAGTCCGTACCGCCGATATTGCAGGTGTCGATACGGTCGGCAATACCGCCGAAACGCAGCTCACAGCCGCCGCCAAAGGGGAGTGACAGCGCGTTGTTCCCGCGGAGGTCATACTCGAACCTGACAGGCTCGAAATCGCTTGCCATAAGGGATTGCTGCGTATGCACGAACACCTCTGTCAGGCGTTCGCCGAGCTTGTTGAACATCAGCTCGAAGCGCGGCGTCTTAGCGAAATCGCCCGCGAGCCTCTCCGACTTGTATCGCTCCGCCTCAGTTCTTATCTCCTCGGCGAGCTGCTCGTAGCTGAGCTGTACAAACTCCGATTTTCTGCGCCTTCCGAGCAGCGAGCAGAAGCAGCTGTGAGTCAGCTCGCCCGCGATTCGTACGTCGAGCTCCATTTTTTCGGGCATTTGCAGGCGCAGGAAGTCCGCACAGAAATGCATGAAATGGCATCTGTTGTAGTTTTCGAGCGCGGTCGGTGAGATGCGCAGCGGCTCGAAATCCTTGAGCTTGCGCATGATATCCGAGCTGACCGCGTGCTCGGTGCGGCTGCCCGAGCGGTTGAGCACGGACAGAATGCGGCTGTTGTAGACAGGGTCAGCGAGCAGCACCTTGCCGATAGCGGCTATAACAGGTGTATTCGCGGCTCTGTCCTGCATATAGTGGTAGTATGCGGCGTGATATGTGACCGCATAGTGTTCGGGCGTGAGGTCGCTCTCGGTGAGCAGCAGCTCGTTCGGGAACATCTTCCTTATCTGGTCGATGACCTGCGACGGGTACTTAGCCTGACCTGCGAGGTCGGAGAGGGGATAGGTGAGGTAGAGCCGCTCCGAGGCTGTGGACAGGGATTTGTAGACGATGAGCCGCTCCGAGGCGATGAGGTCGGAGAGCGGGCGCGCGAGGTCAATGCCCTTGTCGGAGAGCTTCTGCCTGTCGCTGTCGGTGAACAGACCGCCGAGCGTTACCTGATTCGGGAAGTCCCCCTCGGTCGAGCCCGCCGCGAATATCACCTTCGGCGAGTTGAGACGTGCAGTCCGCGAGGAAGCCGCAATTACAGCGTCGAGGGTCTGCGGCGGGACGGAGTAGGTGATACGCGCGATAAGCGAGCGCATCATATCGGCGAGGCGGTTGAAGTAGACCTCCTCGTCCCCGAGAGTGGAGACGATGCTGTCGAGGATATCCATTAGGCACTTCCACAGGCGTTTGAGCTCGGCAGCCTCGTAGTCGCGGTCGCTGCGTATGAGTCGACCCATGAGCGCGGCGAGGTTACGCTCCGCCTCGCAGTCGCAGAGGTAACCGTACAGCTTAGCGCATATCTCCGAGGCAGGCTGACGCTTTGAGAGCTGCTTTTTCAGCTCCGCGACGGGGGAGACGACCTTCTTCCTCAGAGCCTCGAGCATTTCGAGGTCCTTGTCCTCGGCGGTGAACTCAGAGAGCCATATATCGCCGTCTATCGACCAGCGGTAGCAGTAATTCTCGAGAAGTGACACCTCCGTGAGGTCGACGTCGAGAATGCCGCATTTGAGCAGACGGAAGACCTGCTCGCTTTTGAATTTGCGGGCTGTGAGGAGGTCGAGCAGCGAGATGAAGAACACCATAATAGCTGTGTGACTGACAGAGCGCTCCATGCTGAGAAAGTACGGTATCTCATAGCGCGTGAAAGCGGCGCGGAGGAGGTCAGCGTAGCCAGTGATGTCGTTGGAGATAATGGCTATATCACGGTATCTCAGCCCTTCTGCGGACGCGACGAGCCGCTTTATCTCCGCGCAGATGTACTCTATCTCGCTGTACATATCACGCGCCTCGAATATGCGGATATTATGAGCTTCGGGAGCATTCTGCGGCTCGGGAGCGCGCTCACGCATGACGTTCTCGCTGAGGCAGCGCAGCTCGGGACACGCGAATCTGTGGGATTCTTCGCACTTCGTAACTGTATATTTCAGGTTGAGTTCGCGGCAGAGCGCCGCCAGTCTGCGGAATGTTGAGTTGACCGTCTCAAACAGCGTGAATTCGCCAGCTGCGACGTTGTCGGTGCGGAGCGTTATGACCACATTTTCCGCTGAGGAGAATATGACCTCGAGCATTTCGAGCTGGTCGCCCGTGAAGCTCTCGAACTCGTCGAGGTAGACGCATTTACCCTTGAAATAGCGCTGTAGATTGGCAGTTCTTGCGGCAAATCGGATATTCTCGTAGCTGTCCTTGAAGCCGTACTCCTCCATGAGGCGCACGTACTCCGAGTATATCGACGCTACGTCGGCAGTTTTGTCGCGGAGTCGGCTGTCGAGGAGCTCAGCGTGCTCTGTGAGCATATCGGGAGTTATACCCGCGCGCCGCATATCAGCGATGAGCTTCATCATCTCCTCGGCGAAGCCCGCCTGAGAAGCGGTACGTCGGTAGAAGCGAAGCATCTCGGGCTTTTTGGAAGCAGCCTCTATCGCCTGATAAACGAGAATCATGCGCGCCATATCGTCGGCATATTCGCCCTTACGGTCGGGCTCGCCGTAGAGCTGGAACAGCTGACGTGCAAGGCTGCTGAACGTCAGCGAGAGCAGCTCGTTGAACGGCTTGGCACCGAGAAAGTAATAGAGGTTCTTGTCAAATTCGTGCGAATACTGCTCGGGAACGAGTATGAGCTGTTCTCTGCCGCTGAGGGCGGCAGCGCGTATACGTCCGAACATTTCGGTGGTTTTTCCCGTGCCCGAGGCACCAGTGATGAATTCAATCATAATATATCTCCAAGCAAAAATATGCACACCCGTCAGAGTGTGCATATTAGTTATCAATAAAAACCGTTGAGTCCGTAGTAGCTCATTACTGCGGGGTAGACCCTGTAGCAGTAAGCCACGTCAGCCGTGCCGAGCACGCCGCTGACGTTATCCTGTCCGAACTGCCAAACGCCGTACTTGCTGTCGAACACGGGCTTGTCGCCTGAGTTGACGAGGTAAACGTCGTAAGCGTCAAATACGGACTTGTCGAGCGCGTTGCAGAGGAAGCTCTCATCAGCGCGGACGCCGATGTAGTATCTCATACCCTCGAAGTAAGAGCAGAACGCTGTGATAAGCTTTGAATACTCCTCCTTGGAGAGTCCTGCGTTTGCGAACTCGGGAGCGGTGAGGTCGAGGTATATCGGGTACTCATAAGCGTAGTCCTTGATGAAACCGTAGAATGCCTCTGCCTCCTTTTTCATGCCGTCCTCGGTCGTGGACTTAGCCTGCCAGTAAGCACCGCAGTTTATGCCCGCAGCCTTGGCAGTTTCCATGTTGACGTAGAAGAGGGGGTCGGCAGCTGTGAGGTCATCGCCGCTTCCCGCGCGGATAACTCCGAAGGTGTAGCCTGCTGACTTAACGCTGTTCCAGTCGATGTAGCCGTCGTCGCCCGATACGCTGATTCCTATTGCGGAGTAGCTGAACGGGTCGAACTCGGGAGGAGTGGTAGTCGTAGTAGTTGTAGTTGTCGGCTGAGCGGCGGTAGTAGTGGTAGACGACGTATTAGCCGTCGGTATATCGCTGCTCACGGGAGCTGCAGTAACGACAGTGGAAGGAGCAGTAGTAACAGCTGCCTGTGTCGTACCTGTTCTCTGTGCATATGTATCAGGTGAAACGATGAGAGGGTAGTTGATGTAGCAGTAGTTCATATCAACAACAGTGCTGATACCGTCGACTCTGCCGACGCTTGAATACTGCCACATACCGTAGTCACCAGTGTACCACGTTATCTTGTCGCCGTACTGAGCGACCCAGACGTCCCAC
Organism: Anaerotruncus sp. MC2020; assembly: GCA_000701945.1. Taxonomy (GTDB): domain Bacteria; phylum Bacillota; class Clostridia; order Oscillospirales; family Ruminococcaceae; genus Ruminococcus; species Ruminococcus flavefaciens_B. The sequence goes on along the minus strand of KL370840.1, from coordinate 483,480 downwards.
TTCTCGAGGGTGCTCTTGTAGAGCTTGGTCTGGAGGAAGCTAGAATAGCTGTATACACCTGCATAGTAGCCTTTCTCCTGAAGGTACGAGCAGAATGCTTCAGTCATAGCGGATACCTCTGCTGTCGTGAGCCAGTCACGCTGCGAGGTAAGCTCTATATCGAAGTATATCGGATAGGTGTAGCCTTCGTAATCCTTTATCATCTGATAGCAGGTCTCAGCCTCGAGGATAGCGTCCTCGACGGACTGAGCGTAGCTGAACCAGTAGATGCCATAATCGAGGTCAGTTTCCATGATAGCCTTCATGTTCTCGTCGAAGCGCTTGTCACGCTGATACAGCTCCTTGCCGTAGCCTGCGCGGATAATCGCGTAGTCGACGTCTGACGCAGCGACCTTCTGCCAGTCTATGTAGCCCTGATGCTCGGAAACATCAATGCCGATTATCTTGTTTTCGAGCTCACCGTAGCGTGTGGAAACGGTAGTAGTCTCCTCAGTGGCAGCCATTGTCTGAGCGGTGGTCTGCTCAGTGGTTACAGCGCCCGACGAGGGTGACGGAGCCGATAAAAGAACCGTATTCGAGGTCGAAGCAGGAACATCTGTTGTTATCGGAGCAGCCGTAGCTGTGGGAGCCGCAGTAGTTATCACAGGAGCAGCTGTAGTGATCACAGGTGCCGCTGTAGTAACAGCCGCGGGTGCAGTCGTTGCAGTAGTCGCTGTTACCGTATATTTCGGCGGCAGAGGCGACGAAGTAGTAGTAGGTATATATACTGTAGTAGGTGCGGGAGCAGCAGTAGTAGTAGTTGTCGCCGCAGTAGTTGTGGTCGTAGTAGTAGTAGTAGTAGTTGTTGTTGTTGTTGTTGTGGTTGTAGTTGTAGTAGAGGTAGTTGTCTTGGGAATACCGTGGTAAGCATTATATATGTCGAAAACGTTGAAGGGGACTTCGGATAAAGAAGCCTCTTTACTTTCTGCGTTCGATGTGCTATCATATATAACAGCGGAAGTATCAGTCTGAACTGCTGCGCTCGAAACGGGGAGCATGGCAGCGGCTGAACTCAAGGCTACCGCACATGAAATAACTACTGACAGTATTTTTTTAGAACTTCCCATGATACGTAAGCCTCCTTTGCCTTAAAAGATTCACGGTCAAGGAGCTAAAACTTAGCTAATTCTTTGACCGTGAGTTTATTATATCATTTTGGCGCTGATATTTCAACCCTTTAAACTAATTTTTACGCGTGAGATGCAAAATATTGTAAAAATAGGACTAAACAAGGTATGCCTTTTTGTATATTTTATCTTGAACGACTGATTTACAGCCTATCATTTATTTAGACACACGAGGCGAGGATTTTTCGCACACAATTTATTATAAAGGAGAAAAAATGAAGGAATTCACGATAAACAGCAACGACAGCGGGCAGAGAATAGACAAATTCCTGACCAAAGCCATGCCTGAGCTCCCGAAAAGCATGATGTACCGTCTTTTCCGCAAGAAGGACATCAAGCTTAACGGCAAGCGATGCGAGATTTCGGCTATACTCAGCGAGGGAGACGTTGTCCGCGTCTACGTCAAGGACGAGGTATCAGCGGTCAGGACGCATGATATGTCTTTCACGCGAGCCTCTGACGATATACAGATAGTATTCGAGGACGACAATATACTCGTTGTATCTAAGCCCGTCGGAGTCGACTCCCATTCTAACGGCACGTCTACAGCTGATACCCTCATTGACCGCGTCAAGAAGTACCTGTGGGCGAAGGGCGAGTACGTCCCCGAGGAGGAGAGCTCGTTTGCTCCCGCACTGTGCAGCCGTCTCGACCGCAATACAGCGGGACTTGTCACTGCCGCGAAGAATGCGGCAGCACTCCGCGAGATAAACGCTGCAATACAGAGCGGCGACCTGCACAAGATATATCGCTGCGTGACTGTATCGGCACCGCCCGAGCGTGAGGCTGTCGCGACTGCCTACCACCGCAAGGACGAGGACAGGAACATCGTCCGCATAAGCGATACTCCCGCCGACGGCTACCGCGAGATACGAACGGGCTGGCGTACTATCGCCGAAAAAAACGGACTGTACCTGCTGGAGGTAACGCTCTACACGGGGCGCACCCACCAGATACGCGCTCACCTCGCGCATCTCGGAGCTCCCCTGCTGGGCGACGGCAAATACGGCGATATACGTGCCAATAAACGATACGCCGTATTCCGTCAGGAGCTCTGCGCCTACGCGCTCGAATTCAGCCTGCCCGAGGATTCGCCGCTCGCGTATCTCAACAGCAGGCGCATCACAGCTCCCGAGCCCGACTTCGAGAAAAAATTCCATTAAAAGGATTGACTTTTACGCGTATCGGGTTATATAATAATGTTAACGGCATTGACCGAAAAAAAGAAATGGAGTGAATCATTATGGCAAACCGCTACGCAGGAACACAGACAGAAAAGAATCTTCTCGCCGCATTTGCAGGCGAATCCGAGGCAAGGAACAAGTACACTTTTTTCGCCTCAAAGGCTAAGAAGGACGGTTTTGAGCAGATATCTGCCATTTTCACGAAGACCGCCGACAACGAGAAGGAGCACGCAAAGCTGTGGTTCAAGGAGCTCGAGGGCATAGGCACTACAGCCGAGAACCTCGCAGCAGCAGCCGACGGCGAGAACTACGAGTGGACGGATATGTACGAGGGCTTTGCCAAGACCGCCGAGGAGGAGGGCTTCCCCGAGCTCGCCGCCAAGTTCCGACAGGTAGGCGAGATAGAGAAGCAGCACGAGGAGCGTTACCGCGCCCTGCTCAAGAACATCGAGATGCAGCAGGTGTTCGAGAAGAGCGAGGTCAAGGTATGGGAGTGCCGCAACTGCGGACACATCGTCGTAGGAACGAAGGCTCCCGAGGTATGTCCCGTCTGTGCTCATCCTCAGTCATATTTCGAGCTCCGCGAGGAGAACTACTGAGAACAATCGGATTTGGGATAGTGTTGGAGGCTTAACCGACGATATATGAAAAAATGCGGAAAAACTGCGTGATAACGCGCAATTCTCATTCCTGCTTATATTGACAAATAACGACATTTATGCTATAATCAACTAAGTTCCGATAGCTCCGCTATTTAGCGGAGCAGCGGACGTAAAGGAGGAAATAACTATGTATTGTAAGAATTGCGGCAATCCTGTAGAGCAGGGCGCAGCTGTATGTACGAGCTGCGGAGTACCTGTAGGACAGGGCACGAACTACTGTGCAAACTGCGGAGCACAGCTCCCGCCCGAAGCGGCAGTATGTATGTCATGCGGATTTGCAGCGAATACAGTTCAGAAGGCTCCCGCCGTGCCGGGTGCGAAGTCGAAGATGGCAGCAGGACTGCTCGGAATCTTCCTCGGCGGCTACGGAGTACATAATTTTTATCTCGGATATACAGGCAAGGCTGTAGCACAGCTCAGCATCGCTATTGCTGCGATAGTCCTTTCTGCAATATCCTGCGGAATACTTATTCCGCTTGCTTTTATTACTCCCATCTGGGGACTTGTAGAGGGCATAATGATACTCTGCGGCAGCATCAACACCGATGCGAACGGCGTACCGCTTGCAGACTGACATGATCGGAGGGATGAGATATGTATTGTAAGAATTGCGGCAACGCTGTAGAACAGGGCGCTGTTGTATGTACTAACTGCGGCGTGCCTGTAGGAGGCGGCGACCGCTTCTGCGCAAACTGCGGAAGTCAGGTACAGCCCGGACAGGCTGCGTGTCTCACCTGCGGATTTGCTACAGCAGGAGGAGCAGCCACAATGCCGGGTGCAAAGTCAAAGGTAGCAGCAGGACTGCTCGGAATCTTCCTCGGTGGTTTTGGCATACACAACTTCTACCTCGGCTATACTGGCAAGGGTCTTGCTCAGCTCCTTATAACTGTTCTCAGCTGCGGTATGCTTGCAGTTGTGAGCGAGATATGGGGACTCATCGAGGGCATAATGATACTTTGCGGCAGCATTACTACCGACGCACAGGGCAATCCGCTTTCAGACTAAGACTTAACGAAAAAAACGAGGGCGTGGTGAATTATCACCACGCCCTTTCTTTTGCATTTATTCGGCAGCCTCAGTTGTCTCGGTGCCGTTCTTTTTGCCTGCCTTGTCGGCATTAGCGTCCTGAAGCCTGAGAGTTACGTCAAGGTCGTTGCCGTCGCGGCTTATCTTGAGGGTTATCGTGTCGCCTGCCTTGAACTTGTTCTTTATCGAGTTGAGCTCGTCCATAGTGGTGACAGCCTCGTCCTCGATACCTATGATAACATCGCCAGGCTTGATGCCTGCGAGCTCGGCAGCGCTGCCCTCAGATACAGCACGAACATACACGCCCATAGGTATGCCGAGGTAGCTCGAATACGACTCAGAAATATCCACGCCGCTGATACCAATCTGCGGTCTGCCTGTAACGTAGCCGTTGTAGATGAGGTCGTCGACGATAGCCTTCGCCTCGTTTATCGGGATAGCGAAGCCGAGACCCTCAACGCTTGCGGAGCCGTAGCTCGAGGACATCTTAGCGGAGTTGATGCCGATGACCTGTCCGCAGCTGTTGAGCAAGGGACCGCCAGAGTTGCCCGAGTTGATAGCAGCGTCGGTCTGGATAAGGGTCATGTGCTTTTCATTTATAGCTATCTGACGATTCAGAGCGGAAACTATGCCGCTCGTTACGGAGCCGAAGAGGTCAAAGCCGAGAGGGTTGCCTACAGCAATGACGAGCTCACCTACGCGGAGGTCGTCGCTGTTGCCAAAGGTAGCGGGCTTGAGACCTGTAGCGTCAATCTTGAGGACGGCGATATCTGTCTCGGTGTCATAAGCGATGATTTTCGCGTCGTGCTTGGACTGGTCGCTGAACAGCACATACACGCTGACAGCCTCGCCCGCGTTGTACTCCTCATCGTATACGCAGTGCGCGTTAGTGACGATGTAGCCGTCATCGGTCATGACAATTCCTGTACCCGTGCCAGTAGCCTGACGCTTTCTTGTCTCGGACTGGAATCCGCCCCAGCCCCATGTCGTATACGGCTCGTTTATCTCGAAGGTCGACGAAACGCCAACTACTGAGGGCATAATATCGTCAACGATGTCGGGGAGCTGCTTGGCGTCAGTGCGGGCAGCGATATCAAAGAGGCTCGGCAGATTTTTCGGCGGAGGTGACGCGGGGAGCGTGCCGTCCTTGACAATGGAAGCAATTTCCTTTGCCTTTTCGGGTATAACGATATCCTCGTCCTCTTCGGTAACCTGTATCTTGCTGTCGTCCCAGAACTTGTAGACCTGCACGGAGCCCGCACCTACGAGCACGAGCGAGAGCACGAAAGCGGCAACCTTCAGAGCTGTATGGTTGGACTTGTGCTTTTTGGGGGACGGCTCGGGTGCAGAGGCAGGAGCCTCGTAGTAGGAGTAGGCGCCGTTGTCGGACTGCGGAGTTTCGGGATTATTCTGTTCGCTGTAAAACTCAGACATGATATTTTACCTCACAAATGTAATATCTATAGGCTTTCCGCCTGTGACCATAATTATTCACCATACTTTATTATAAGGGTATATGTGATAAATATATGATAACATATTGAAAAAATCCCGCAGGAGCTATATTCCTGCGGGATGATATCATTTGAGCTTAGCCTGTGCCTTTTCGAGGAAGCGTCCGCCGTATACGAGGAAGCGCTTGTGAGTGCCCTTGCCGATGAGTCCTGAGCTGTCGGAAGCAGTAACCTCGAAGGTGAACTCGCGTCCGTTTATCTCAGTTAGAACAGCCTCAGCGGTGACGTCCATGCCCTCGGGAGTAGCCGCAAGGTGCTGAACATCGAGAGCAGTTCCGACCGTAGTCTCGTCGTCCTCGAGGTAGTCCGCGAGCGCGTTGCTCGCCGCATTTTCCATGAGAGCTATCATAGCGGGAGTAGCGAACACATCGAGCGCGCCGCTTCCCATAGCAGAGGCGAGATTGCCTTTTTCAGCCCTGACAGCGGCTGTACCTTTTATGCCTGTTGTAAGCTGTTTCATTATTTTGCGCCTTTTTTTGCCTCGAATGCCTCGCTCGGTATCGGGCAGGGCGAGTAAACGTCGCCGATAACGCGGTCATATGTGAGGACGTCGAGCTCCTCGTTGTCGGGAGTGCCGTCATTGTAGTCGACGGAATAAACGGGAACGGACTTCATATAGCCGTCCATTTTCTCGATGAACTCGTCATGCGGAGCGCCGATGATGTCGATGAGGACATAGGGCATATAGAAGAAGGAGACGGGCTCCTCGGGTACGGAGCTGTAATCAGCGCCGTAGTTGTCCCAGATGAAGTATTCCTGCTCATAGAGCACACTGCAATTTGAGCCGTTGAGGTCGAGCTGATTGTAAACGCTTGTGTCGCCTCTCATCGAGGGGAAGTGGTCGCCCACGAAGAAGACGAGCGTAGGCTCGTCGAGCTGTTTGAGCTCGTCGAGGAAGGCAGTCAAGCCATCGTTGGAGTGCTGTACCCACTGGAGGTAGTTGCCGAACTCGTCGCTGGGGTCATCGCCCTGGTCATAGGGCTGGTGGTTCTGCATCGTTGTAGTGTGTATGTACATTGGCTCGTCGGTGTCCTTGACGAGCTTGTAGAGCTGGTCATAGACGGTCTTGTCGTCGACGTATGTGCCGTAGTGTTCAACAGGCACCGTGAAATCGGTAACGCCGTCGATATCGTCGTGGAAGATGAGCTGGTCGAAGCCGAACTGGCGGTAGATGCGCGTTCTGCTGTAGAACGAGCCGAGGAAGGGATGAACATAAGCGGTCTTGTAGCCCCAGCTCTTGTAGTACTGAGCGAGAGCGGGCTGTTCGCGCTCGGCAAGGACTCTCTGCGGCATATTGGGCGCGTTCAGACCTCTTACGGGGAGACCGAACAGCAGCTCGAACTCGGAGCGGACCGTATAGCTCGCATATGTGGGAGTGATAGCAGTACCCGCAAAGCCCTCGGAGCGAGCCTTATCGAAGCCCTCGTAGTATTTGTCGTCGACGGTGAGCTGGTCGAATACGCGGAAATCGGCGTAGGACTCGCTCATGATAACGATAACGTTGGGCTGTACGCCGTCCTTGAAGCCTGCCGCGCTTGCGACCTGAACATCGTCCGTGATGTTGTCGACGAGCTCCTCGCTGTAGTTATCGGGCTCGGAGAGCCTGTTGGAGTAGCTTTCCGACGCCGTCTCAACGAGGAAGGCGAGGAAGCTGTTATGGTCAAACTTTTCATTGAGAATGAACGCGTTCGTAGCGGCAGTAGTATCGAGCTTGAACAGCTTGTATAGAGGGGACGATTATCATTCCCGTGCAGAGTATCGTGCAGACAATAGCCGCAGCCGCACGCTTGAAGGGGACGTGGTGCGGGAGAACGGGATTGAAGTGGAAAATCGCGATGATAACGAGCGCAACTATCACGCAGTAGATGATGAGGGCGGGAGTTATCTTTATGTACGCGAAGGATTTGAGACTTTTAACACTCTTGACGAGCTTCATATCGGAAAGAATGAGGTGGTTTCCGTTGGTGTTGTACTTGAAGAGCTCGGTGATACTGAGCGCCATATAGACGAAGCCCTGAATAAGCGAGGCTACCCAGCCCTTGCGGAACGCCGTCAGCAGAAGTATGAAGAGCACGCCTGCGGCAGTGATGTCGAAGAGGAAGACCGACGGACGGTCAGCAACGAAGCGTGCGAACGCGGACACCTTCTTGAACTGGTTTATCTCCGCCATGCAGGTGATAAAGACAGGGAAGAATATCATCAGCGCGAGGTTGAGCCACTTGTATTTCTCGGTGTTCTCCTCGCGTATGGCATTATACTTCTTCAGCTTGCTGAGGAAGTCTTTTTTTGTGGTTTTGTTTGCATTGAGTGTATCAGTCATTTACTTTCCTCCGTTTGAAACAGAAAAACGTGTCTATATGTTGTGGTTAAAGCCGAAAAAACTTATAAATATGGGATTTTCATAGGATAATGATATCATATTGGAAATCAACTTTCAAGCGGATTTTCAAAATATCATAATTCTGTCATTATTTTCGGCGATTTAGTAATAGTGTATGGAAACGGTACGTTTGATTTGTGCAAACTGACAATAGCTATTTGAGCCAGCCCTTTTCTGCGGCGTCGTCTATCACAGACCTGATTACGTCAGCGAGCTGTTCTGATTCGGACAGATACGGCAGATTTCGTGCGAGCACCTGTTCCTTGTGAATGCCGTGCTCCTGCCATGACCTGCCGCCCTTAGTGTAGTTGAGCATTATCGGCTGGAGGCGGTCGAGCATGGCGGCGAACCTCGCGTCGCTAGTTTCGGAGTCCTCGAATTCGCGCCACAGCGTATAGAACTCCTCGCGCTGGTCATCGGGCAGGAGCCCGAATATGCGCTGAGCGGCTTTTTCCTCGCGGTCAGCCTTGGACTTGTATCCCTCCGCGTCGTAGCAGTATGTATCGCCCGCGTCTATCTCGACCACATCATGTATGAGCACCATTTTCATCACGTGGAGCACGTCCACGGGCTGAGCGGCGTACTCACTGAGGAGCATCGCCAGTATCGCGAGGTGCCACGAGTGCTCGGCGTCGTTTTCCTTCCTGTCCTCGTGGAGGACATAGGTCTGACGGTAGAGATTCTTCATTTTGTCGAGCTCGAGCATGAAATCGAGCTGTTTTTTTATCCTGTCATTCATGATATCACCTCATATCACCATTCCGCCGTTTACTGCGAGTATCTGTCCCGTGATGTATTCAGCCTGCGGTGAGATGAGGAACGCAACAGCGTCTGCTACGTGACGGGGCTCGCCGAAGATGCCGAGCGGAATGTCCTCGCGGATGAGCTCGAGGTCGTCCGCGGAGAAGTGCGAGTTCATCTCGGTCATGATAAATCCCGGGGAGACGCAGTTGACCCTTATCCCCGAGGGAGCGACCTCCTTTGCGAGTGCCTTAGTGAACCCGATAAGCCCCGCCTTTGAGGCTGAGTAGTCGACCTCGCACGACGCGCCGACCTGTCCCCACATGGAGGAGATATTGACGATACAGCCCGATTTACGGGCTATCATGGGCTTGACGAACGTGCGGGCGCAGCTCATGGCTCCGACGAGGTTGACCTCGGTGATACGGCGGCACCTGTCGGCGGGGAGGCTGTCAAACAGCCCTATTTCGGACACTCCCGCATTGTTGACGAGGATATCGACCGCTCCGCAGAGCTCCGCTGCTTTTTCGATATCGGCAGGGGAGGTCACATCGAGCTTCACGGCTTTTCCGCCGATTTCGGTGGCGAGAGCCTCCGCCTTCGCCTGCGAGGAGAAATAGCCTACATAGACGAGGCAGCCGTCCGCGGCGAGTCTGCGGCAGATAGCCGCTCCGATACCGCCCGAGCCGCCAGTAACGAGTGCAGTTCTTGGCATATTATGCTCCTTTCAGAGCTCGATGTCGAGCTCTACGGGACAGTGGTCGCTGCCCATGATATCGGTCAGTATGCGCGAATCAGCGACCTTGCTCATCAGCCTCTCGGACACGACAAAATAGTCAATACGCCAGCCCGCGTTCTTCTCGCGAGCCTTGAAGCGATACGACCACCACGAATACGTGACCGTATCGGGGTAGAGCGTGCGGAATGAGTCGGAGAAGCCCGCAGCGAGCAGCTCATTGAACTTCCCGCGCTCCTCGTCGGAGAAGCCCGCATTTCCCGCGTTTGACTTGGGGTTCTTGAGGTCTATCTCATTGTGCGCGACGTTGAGGTCACCGCAGTAGACGACAGGCTTTTTCTTGTCGAGCTCGGAGAGATACGCGCGCATAGCGTCCTCGAACTCCATGCGGTAGTCAATGCGCTTCAGCCCGTCCTGCGCGTTGGGGACGTAGCAGCACACGAAGTAGAATCCGTCGTACTCGCAGGTGATGACCCTGCCCTCATCGAGGTGCTCGCCGTTGAGCCCGTAGGTGACGGAGAGCGGCTCCTGCTTGGTGAACACGGCAGTTCCCGAGTAGCCCTTTTTTATGGCACTGTGCCAGTAGCAGTGGTAGCCCTCGGGCGCGAAGTCGGCTTGGTCGGGCTGCATTTTTGACTCCTGAATGCAGAAAATGTCAGCGTCCGCCTGCGCGAAGAAGTCGGCGAAGCCCTTAGTGAGGCACGCGCGGAAGCCGTTAACGTTCCATGATATGAATTTCATTGATTATCTCCTTTTACAGAATCAAGAAAAGGGACCGCAGTCCCTTTCTTTTTAAAATAGTATGTCCTTGAAACAGACCTGCGGCTCGTGCTTGTCGAAGTCCCAGCTGTGGTAGGAATCGCCGTGGCAGCGGTCTTTCTCGGAGCACGCCGAGCACTTCTCGTTCTCGTCGCAGAGGTTCTTGCGGAAAATCTTGAAGCCGTTCTCCCACACGTCCTTGAAGCGGTCGCGGAGGATGTTGCCCTGAATGAACTCGGGACGGCGCTCGATGTCGAGACAAGCGGTGATATCGCCGTTAGCCATAATGCTTGCGATGTATGTACCCGCAGTGCAGATGAAGTACCAGTCGCGGACCTCGCGCTCGTACTCCATGCCGAGGTAGTGACTGCACCCGTAGGTGACAGGCTCGCCCTTCATGCGCATATTGCGTATGTACTCGAACATATAGCGGTAGTCGTCGGGAGTGAGCACCAGCTCGGGGTGCTGTTTAGCGCGTCCGACAGGCTCCATATTGATGATACGCCACGAGTCGATGTCCATCTCGTTGAATATCTTGTAGAGCTCGTCGAGCTGACCGATATTCTGATGAGTTACAACAGTCGTAGCCTGTATAGCTTGGAAGCCTCCCTCGCGGATAAGGCAGTCAATGCCGTTCATAGCCTTTTTCCAGCCTCCGGGAGTACGGCGGAATGCGTCGTGTGTCTCCTCGAGACCGTCAATGCTTATCGAGATAGTGTTCATGCCGACGCGCTTGAGCTCTTTTGCTACGTGCTCGTCGATGAGGGTGCCGTTGCTGGTCATGCCCCATTTGAAGCCGAGCTCATGCGCGGAAGCCATGATGTCGAAGAAGTCGCTTCTCAGGAGCGGCTCTCCGCCCGTGATGCAGAGCATTTTCTTTTCGGTGCCGAAGTCGCCTTTTATCTCGGCGAGGAATTTCTGATACTGCGTAGCGGTGAGCTCCTCGCTCGTGACATCGCCGCAGCTGCTGCCGCAGTGGAGACATCTCTCGTTGCAGCGCACAGTGAGCTCGAGGAAGAGGTTGCGGAGCATGGGCTTGACCATGAGTCCCGCGCGGTACGCCTCGAGCGTTTTCATATTGTCCTTTTTAACGTTTACGTCGAGCATTACTTATCTTCCTTCCCGAACCATGAGGGAGGTCCATATAAGGGGTCAAGCTGCGCTTCCGTGGTAGTTGTCACGTCGGGCTCGTCAATCTCATCGGGGACAGTAGTCGTCTCTGTCGACTCCTCGAACCACGCAGGAGGACCGTATACAGCCACGAACTCCATTTCCGTAGTAGTAGTGACAGGGTCGGGCTGATACCGCGTCTTTTCAGTTGTAGTTGTAGGCACGCCGGTTTCCTTAGTGAAGTATTCCTTATTACCGAGCATAAACTTGTTGAGCGTAACGAGGTCAGCGAGTGAGACCTTGCCGTCGTAGTTTAAGTCAGCCTCAGGTGAGTACGGTATCTTGCCGAGCTTGTTCTTGGTGAAAAGCTGTCTCATAGCGATGAGGTCGAATGTATCGACAACATTGTCATGTGTGATGTCTCCGCAGAAAAACTCGGGACCGTAGGTGGGCTGTGCCTGCATCTCAGTCGTGGTTATGACGGGGTCCTGCGTAACCGCGGTGGTCTCAGTAGTCCACGCGGGCATGGGACCGTAGTCGGGCTGAGGAACCATTTCCTCGACTGTGGTAGTCTCGAAGTATATCGGCGGACCGTAAACGTCCTGAATAGGCTCCTCGGACGGGTCATACGCCGACGCCCCCATAGGGACAATGTTGAGCGCAGCCGCAAAAGCAGCGGCAGTAAGAGCGGTCTTGTCGGTCTTTTTCATTGTGTCGGGCTCCTTTCGTATCAGTTTCCGAATGCGTTTGGCGGACCATACACAAGCTGCATATCGACGGGCTTAGTCGTGGTATCGGTGCTGTCCTCGGTCGTGACGGTGGTCGTCTCCTCGGGAAGCACATCTACCTCAGTTACAGCGGCAGACGTGTCCTCTTCCTCGACGGGCGGCGGACCGTAAACGTCCTGTATCTCCTCAGTTGAGGGCTCGTAGGCAGACGGCGCAGGCTCGGACGGATTTGTCGGAGTCTCATACGACTCGGGCGGACCGTAGACTATCTGCGGGTAGCACGAGGTCAGCGTGATGCCAGCTGTCATGGACATCGCAGCCGTCAGCATAGCGGCAGTCAATGCAGTTTTCTTGGTATGCTTCATATAATCATCCCGTTTAAAGAAATATACTTATAGCTATTATAGCACCGACATAGTTGAAAGTCAACAGTTTTTGTTAATGTGAGAGGTATTTTTTCAGATATTGTCCTGTATAGGATTTTTTGCACTTTGCGACCTCTTCGGGGGTACCCTCGGCAACTATCGTGCCTCCGCCGTCGCCGCCCTCGGGACCGAGGTCGATGATGTGGTCGGCGACCTTTATCACGTTGAGGTTGTGCTCGATGACGAGGACGGTGTTGCCCTGATTTGTTAGCTCCTGCAATACGTCGATGAGCCTGTGGACGTCAGCGGTGTGCAGACCCGTGGTCGGCTCGTCGAGGATATAGATAGTGCGACCCGTAGCGCGCTTGGAGAGCTCCGTCGAGAGCTTCACGCGCTGAGCCTCGCCGCCCGAGAGCGTTGTCGCGGACTGTCCGAGCCTGATATATCCGAGCCCGACGTCCTGCAAGGTACGGAGCTTCCGCGCTATCTTGGGGATATGCTCGAAGAACTCGACAGCCTCGTCGACGGTCATCTCGAGCACTTCGTAAATCGACTTGCCTTTGTAGTGTACCTCGAGGGTCTCGCGGTTGTAGCGCTTGCCCTTGCAGACCTCGCACGGCACGTAAATATCGGGCAGGAAGTGCATTTCAATCTTGATGATGCCGTCGCCCTCGCACGCCTCACAGCGTCCGCCCCTGACATTGAAGCTGAAGCGTCCCGCCGCATAGCCGTGAGCTTTGGCGTCGGGAGTCTGAGCGAAGAGGTCGCGGATATCGTTGAACACGCCCGTATACGTCGCTGGATTGGAGCGCGGAGTGCGTCCTATCGGCGACTGGTCGATGCAGATGACCTTGTCGAGCTCATCTATGCCGTCCATGGAGGCGAAGCTTCCCGCACGTATCCTCGCGCGGTTGAGCTTGGCGGCGAGGTGCTTGTATATGACCTCGTTGACGAGACTGGATTTGCCGCTTCCCGACACGCCTGTCACGCAGATGAGCTTGCCGAGCGGTATCGTGACGTCGATGTTTTTGAGGTTGTGCTCGGTCGCACCGTGAACAGTCAGGAATTTGCCGTTGCCCTCGCGTCGCTTGTCGGGGAGCGGAATGCGCTTTTTACCGCTGAGATACTGACCCGTGATCGAAGCCTTACATTTCAGGAGTTTGTCCACAGTTCCCGCGAATACGACGTTTCCGCCGTTTACGCCCGCACCGGGACCGATATCCACGATGTAGTCGGCGGCGAGCATGGTGTCGTCGTCGTGCTCGACCACTATCAGCGTGTTTCCGAGGTCGCGAAGACGTTTCAGCGTGGCGATGAGCTTGTCGTTGTCGCGCTGGTGCAGGCCTATGCTCGGCTCGTCGAGGATATAGAGCACTCCCACGAGCGAGGAGCCTATCTGCGTGGCGAGGCGGATGCGCTGGCTCTCGCCGCCTGAGAGAGTCCCAGCGGCGCGCGACAGCGTGAGGTATTCGAGACCAACGCTCTTGAGGAAGCCGAGGCGCTCCTTTATCTCCTTGATTATGCGCTCGCCGATGAAGCCCTCGTGCTCGGTGAGCTTGAGGTTATCGAAGAAATCGAGCCCGTTCTTGACGGAGAGGTCAGTGACCTCGCTTATATTTCTGCCTCCGACGGTGACTGCGAGGTATTCGTCGCGGAGCCTGCGCCCCTTGCAGACAGGGCACTCGACCTCGCTCATGCACTCCTCGATGTCGTTGCGGGAGTAGTCGCTGTTCGTCTCGCGGTAGCGGCGTTCGAGGTTGTTTATGACGCCCTCGAACGGTGTTGAGTAGGTGCCGCCTCCGAGGGACGCAGGGCGCTTCAGTTCGAGCTTTTCGTCGCCCGTACCGTAGAGGAAGTAGCCGAGCTGTTCGTCGGTCAGCTCCCTGACGGGCACATCGAGCGGCACGCCATACTTCTCGGAGATAGCGCGGTAGTACATGAGCGATATCGACGTCTCGTCGAGGCTGTTCCAGCCGCTCGCCTTGATAGCTCCGCCCTCAATGGTGAAATCCCTGTTCGGGACGATGAGGTCGGGGTCGATGTGGCGGAACATACCCAATCCCGTACACTTCGGACACGCTCCGACGGGGTTGTTGAACGAGAACATGACGGGCTCGAGCTCTCCGATGCTGATGTTGTGCTCGGGACAGGCGTAATTCTGCGAAAAGAGCATCTCCTCGCCGTCTATGATGTCCACGAGGGCAAGCCCATCAGTAAGCCTGAACACGGTCTCGAGGCTGTCGGTGATACGCGACTCGATACCCTCCTTGATGACGATACGGTCGACGACAATTTCGATGTTGTGCTTCTTGTTCTTGTCGAGCTTTATCTCCTCGGTGAGCTCGTACATTATCCCGTCCACGCGCACGCGTACAAATCCCGACCTTCTCGCAGAATCGAGCTCCTTCGCGTACTGCCCCTTCCTGTTGCGGACAATGGGCGCGAGGAGCTGGAGCTTCGTACCCTTGGGGAGCTCCATAATCGTGTCGACTATCTGGTCGATGCTCTGCTGTGATATCTCGCGTCCGCAGATAGGGCAGTGCGGTATGCCTATCCTCGCGTAGAGCAGACGGAGGTAGTCGTATATCTCGGTGACAGTACCCACGGTAGAGCGCGGGTTCTTGGAGGTGGTCTTCTGGTCGATGGAGATGGCTGGCGAAAGTCCCTCGATGCTGTCCACATCGGGCTTTTCCATTTGTCCGAGGAACATTCTCGCATAGGAGGACAGGCTCTCGACGTAGCGGCGCTGACCGTCCGCGTATATGGTATCGAACGCGAGCGAGGACTTGCCCGAACCCGACAGTCCAGTCATGACGATGAGCCTGTCGCGCGGGAGCTCGAGGTCTATATTTTTGAGGTTGTTGGCGCGTGCGCCCTTGATTATAATTTTATCTATCATATTTGCTCCTTGAAATGTAGGGGCGCATTCAGTGCGCCCGAAATAAACCGATGTGATTAGAGGAAGGTGCGAGCCGTATCAGGTCATTTATTCGCCCTGAAGCTCTTTTATCTTGTCGCGGAGGTAGGCGGCGTGCTCGAATTCGAGCAGCTTTGCGGCGTTCTTCATCTCCGCGGTGAGCTTGTCTATGAGCTGCTGCTTCTCCGAGCCCGACAGCTTCTTCTTGTTGAGCCGCTTTTCGAGCTTCGGCTTCGAGGTTATCTCCAGCACGTCGCGGACGTCCTTGATTATCGTCTTGGGGACTATTCCGTGCTCCTCGTTGAACTTGGTCTGCACGGCACGGCGGCGCTCTGTCTCCGTGATAGCGCGCTCCATTGAGCCTGTAACCGTGTCCGCGTACATTATGACCTGTCCCGACGCGTTACGCGCGGCGCGTCCGATAGTCTGTATCAGCGAGGTCTCGCTTCGCAGGAAGCCCTCCTTGTCGGCGTCGAGGATAGCGATGAGGCTGACCTCTGGTATATCGAGTCCCTCACGCAGGAGGTTGATTCCCACGAGGACGTCGAATACGCCGCTTCGCAGGTCCTTGATTATCTCCATGCGCTCTATCGTGTCGATGTCGTGGTGCAGATAGCGCACCTTCACGCCGAGCCCCTCATAGTAGGTGGTGAGGTCCTCCGCCATCTTCTTGGTCAGCGTCGTGACGAGGACGCGCTCGTGACGCTGTACGCGCTCGTTTATCTCGGACAGCAGGTCGTCGACCTGTCCCTGCGTGGGTTTGACGATTATCTCGGGGTCGACAAGTCCCGTCGGACGAATGAGCTGTTCAACGATGATGTCCGTCTTTTCGCGCTCTATCTGACCAGGGGTCGCGCTGACATAGATAGCCTGATGAATGTGCGCGTTGAACTCGTCGAAGTTGAGCGGGCGGTTGTCCATAGCGCTCGGCAGACGGAAGCCGTAGTCCACAAGTGTAGTTTTTCTCGCGCGGTCACCTGCGTACATGGCACGCACCTGCGGGAGCGTGACGTGGCTCTCGTCGACGATAAGGAGGAAGTCCTCGGGGAAGTGGTCCATGAGCGTGAGCGGAGTGCTCCCCGCGGGACGTCCCGCGAGCACGCGCGAATAGTTCTCGACGCCCGAGCAGTAGCCGACCTCGCGAATCATCTCCATGTCGTAGTGGGTGCGCTGTTCGATGCGCTGAGCCTCGATGAGCTTGTTGTTCTTCTGGAAGTAGTCGATACGTTCGGCAAGCTCGCGGTCAATCTCCTTGAGAGCATTTTCGAGCTTGTCGTCGCCTACGACGTAGTGCGAAGCGGGAAAAATAGCCACATGGCTGACAGTCGCCTTTACTTCTCCCGTGACGACGTTTATCTCGGAGATACGGTCTATCTCGTCGCCGAAGTACTCCACGCGGACCGCTGTATCGCTTGACCTCGCGGGGAATATCTCGACCACGTCACCGCGTACACGGAACTTGTTTCGCTCGAAGGCGATGTCGTTGCGCTCGTAGCGTATGCGGACAAGCTCGGAGATGAGCTCGTCACGGGGCTTTTCTGCTCCCTGACGTATCGACACGCACATGGAGCGGTATTCGTCGGGGCTTCCGAGGGAGTATATGCATGACACGCTCGCCACGATGATGACGTCACTGCGCTCGGCGAGGGCAGTTGTCGCGGAGTGGCGGAGCTTGTCTATCTCGTCGTTTATCGAGGAGTCCTTCTCGATGTAGCTGTCAGTCGAGGGGACATACGCCTCGGGCTGGTAGTAGTCGTAGTAGGAGACGAAGTACTCGACCGCATTTTCAGGGAAGAATTCGCGAAACTCCGAGCAGAGCTGTGCCGCGAGTATCTTATTGTGGGCGAGGACGAGTGTGGGCTTGTTCACGCGGGCTATCACGTTTGCCATTGTGAAGGTCTTGCCCGAGCCCGTAACTCCGAGCAGTATCTGCTCCTTTTTGCCCGATGTCACGCCTTGTACGAGCTTATCTATAGCCTGCGGCTGGTCGCCAGCGGGCGCATAGTCCGAGTGGAGAACGAAGTGGTCCATGATTACCTCCGTGGTGCGATGATGTTACATTATATTATACCACATCTGCTTCAAAATAGCAAGAACGAATTTTCTTTTTGTAAGAAAAAGTGCGGGACGCCGTCCTCTATATACGTTTTTTGCCGAGCTGCCAGAACGCGACAGCAGACGCCGCCGCAACGTTCAGCGAGTCGACCTCGTTCGACATCGGTATGCATATCGTGTAGTCGGAGGCGGCTATCGTCTGCTCGGACAGCCCGTCGCCCTCCGCACCGAGTATGACCGCGAGCCGCTCCTCGGAGTTCAGCCGCTTGTCGTCGATGTCGACGCTGTCCTTGACCAGAGCCATTGCCGCCGTCTTGAAGCCCATTCCGTGCAGGAGCTTCATGTCGGTGAGAGCGCCGCTCATGTACGTCCACGGCACCTGAAATACCGTGCCCATGCTCACGCGCGAGGAGCGCCGATACAGTGGGTCGGAGCAGGTGTCCGTCAGCAGTACGGCTTCTATCCCGAGAGCCGCCGCCGAGCGGAATATCGCGCCGACATTGGTCGGGTTGACGACGTTCTCGAGGACGGCTATGCGGCGTGCTCCGCGGCACAGCTCATCGGGAGCGGGCAGGGGACGCCTCCTCATCGCGCAGATAGCTCCGCGTATGAGCCTGAAGCCTGTCAGCTCGGTGATGAGGTCGCTGTCGGCGGTGTAAGCGGGGACTCCCGCACGCGCGATGACATCCGCCGCCTCGCCTGTGATGTCGCGGCGCTCACAGAGTATTGAGAGCGGCTCATAGCCTCCGCGCAGGGCACGCTCTATGACCTTCGGACTCTCCGCGAGGAATACTCCCGCCTCGGGCTCGCAGAAGTGCAGAAGCTGACCCTCGCGCATGGGACGGTACATCGCCAGCTCGGGAGCGTTTATATCGGTAAATTCAATTATTTCAGCCATAATATCACCTTTTTCTGCGGTATTGAATCAATTATAGCATAAACAATTTTTAATGTAAACACCTTTTGGTGATAACTTGTTTTTGAGCCTTTAGCTTATCTATTGCTTCCCACCGAAAGCGGTTGAGGTACATTTGAGATTGCGGGAATATAATGACAGAGTAAACTAATACAGGAGGGATATTATGCTCGAACTCAAAGGCATAAAGAAGGACTACCTTGCGGGCGAGAACACTGTTCACGCGCTGAAGGGTATCGACCTTAAATTCAGACAGTCGGAATTCGTGGCTATCCTCGGTCCGTCGGGCTGCGGCAAGACCACAATGCTCAATATCATCGGCGGTCTCGACCAGTACACCGAGGGTGACCTCATCATCAACGGACGCTCCACAAAGGAGTACAAGGACCGCGACTGGGACGCCTACCGCAACCACTCCATAGGCTTCGTTTTCCAGAGCTACAACCTCATTCCGCACCAGACCGTGCTCCGCAACGTAGAGCTCGCGCTGACGCTCTCGGGCGTGTCCAAGAATGAGCGCGTTGAGCGCGCAAAGAAGGCGCTCGAGAAGGTCGGACTGGGCAATCAGTTCAACAAGCGTCCGTCGGAGATGTCGGGCGGACAGATGCAGCGTGTTGCTATCGCGCGTGCTATCGTCAACGACCCCGATATTATCCTCGCTGACGAGCCTACGGGTGCGCTTGACACCGTGACCAGCGAGCAGGTAATGGATATCCTCAAGGAGATATCCAAGGACAGACTCGTCATCATGGTTACGCACAACCCCGAGCTCGCCGAGAAGTACTCCACACGTATCGTGCGTATGCTCGACGGCGTGATACAGGAGGATTCCGCTCCTCTATCCGAGAAGGAGATACAGATGGAGGAGGTTCGCGACAAGACCCTTCAGGACGAGGAAGCGGGCGTCAAAAAGAAGAAGCCCTCTATGTCGTTCATGACGTCGCTCGGTCTCTCGATGAAGAACCTCTTCACCAAGAAGGGACGCACTATGCTGACGTCCTTCGCGGGAAGCATCGGTATCATCGGTATCGCCCTTATCTATGCGGTATCGCAGGGCTTCCAGAATTACATCGACGCCATTCAGGAGGAGACGCTATCCTCGTATCCTCTCGTTATAGAGCACACCAATACCGACCTCTCCGCTATCATGGAGACCTTCATGAAGCTCGGCAGCGGCGATATCGACCACGACAAGGACGCTGTCTACAAGCGCTCTGCTATATACGAGATAGTCAATGCCTTCAACGATAAGGAAAACTCCGAGAATGACCTGAAATCCTTCAAGGCATACATCGAGGAGCAGGACGCTGATGAGAACTCCAAGCTCCACAGTGCGCTCAACGGTGTGCAGTATTCCTATGATTACGATATGCTCGTCTACACTAAAAATGTCGACGGTGATATCATCATCTCCGACGCGCAGAAGCTCATGACTGAGCTCATGGCTAAGAGCATGAACATTGATATGTCCGCTATGTCCAGCATGAACGGAAACTCAATGATGGGCGGCATGATGGGCGGTAATATGCAGATGAAGCTCTGGCAGGAAATGCTCGCGGGCGACAACGGCAAAAAGGTCAGCCCCCTCCTCGAGAAGCAGTACGACGTCGTTTACGGCTCGTGGCCGAACAGCTACGACGAGGTTGTACTCGTCCTCGACAAGAACAACGAGCTCAATGACGTTGCTCTCTATGCTCTCGGTCTCGAGACAAAGGACGAGATAGACCAGATAATGACCGCCGCTATGGACGGTACGACCAAGATCGAGTTCAAGCAGCAGCAGTGGAGCTATGAGGACATTTGCAGCCGTTCCTACCGCGTTGTGCTCAACTCCGACTGCTTCAAGTTCGACAAGGCTACCAATACCTACTCTGACCTCCGCGATACCGAGGCGGGTATGACATACCTCTATGACAACGGTATCGACATCAAGGTCAGCGGTATAATCCGTCCTAGCGAGGACTCCAAAACCGCTATGCTCACGGGTGCTATCGCATATACAGGCGACCTCACACGCTATATCATCGAGAATTCCCGCGAGGCTGACGTTATCAAGGCTCAGCTCGAGACTCCCGAAAAGGACGTCATTACGGGTCTTCCCTTCAAGCCCACAGCAGGTTCGCTCACCGACGAGGAAAAGCAGGAGCTCTTCCGCACGTATGTTGACGGCAAGGGCGATACTGACAAGACCTCCCTCTATGTTCAGCTCATGAGCACTCCCAAGCCCGACGAGCTCGCTAAGATGACTGCCGAGGCTATGAAGGATGTAAAGCGCGCTGACATGGAAATGGGTCTCATTCAGATGCTCACACAGCAGATGGGCGTTGCAGAGGACGAGATACGCGGCTACCTCTCTCAGATGAGCGACGATGACCTCACCGCCGCCTATACTCAGGGCGTGCAGGAGCAGGTCAAGGCTCAGTATGCTCAGCAGGTCATGGGTCAGCTCGGCACTATGGAGCCCGCTCAGATGCTCGCGGGTCTCGACGAGATGATGAAGTCGATGAAGGCTTCCGATGCGGCTTACTTCTACGATGAGATAGTCGAGTTCTCGAACGGCACATACGAGGATAATCTCCGCAAAATGGGCTATATCGACCTCGATGACCCGTCCATGATAAGCCTGTACTCCAAGTCCTTCGAGAAAAAGGACGTCATCGAGGACGCAATCAAGGACTACAACGAGGGCAAGGACGAGCTCGGTCAGATAAAGTATACCGACTATATCGGTCTCATGATGAGTAGTATCACTACTATCATCAACGCTATCACCTACGTGCTCATCGCCTTCGTCAGCATATCGCTCATCGTTTCGTCTATCATGATAGGCGTTATCACGCTCATTTCCGTTCAGGAGAGAACGAAGGAGATAGGTATCCTCCGCGCGATAGGTGCGTCAAAGCGCAACGTAAGCAATATGTTCAACGCGGAGACTATGCTCATAGGCTTCACGTCGGGACTGCTCGGCGTCATCGTGTCATGGCTCGCGACCTTCCCGATAAACGCTATAATAAAGGGTCTGACGGGTATCACGAACCTCAAGGCTGTCCTTCCGATACCTGCGGCAGTCATACTCATTGCTATCAGCGTTATGCTCACGCTCATCTCGGGAATTATCCCCTCGAGAAGCGCCGCGAAGAAGGACCCCGTTGTCGCTCTCAGGACAGAGTGATATATGCCCCTCTATAATAGGGCGAAAAAAGGGCGATTATCAATGGGAAACCGTTGATTATCGAAAAATGTTCACAAAAAGTTTACAATTGCAGGATGTGCGGAATTGCTCCGCACATCTTTTTTTTATTTAAGTAAAACTATTGAAGTCTGTCCGAAAATATGGTATAATGCTTTTATGAAAGCTGTATCACGGCAATGTTGATACCGAGAAAAGGGTGAAAGCTATGATTAAAGTTTTACTGGCAGATGATGTTCAGATACTCCGCGCGGGTCTAAAAGCTGTACTCGTGCAGGACGACTCGATAAATGTGGTCGGAGAGGCAGGCAACGGCAAGGAAGCCTTCGAGATGGCGGTGCGGCTTCAGCCCGACGTCGTGCTCATGGATATGCGTATGCCCGACTTCGACGGCGGCTACGGTACGCGTCAGATAAAGGAAAAGCTCGAGGGCGTAAAGGTGCTCGTGCTGACGACCTTCGACGACAAGGAGACCGTCGAGAAGGCTATGGCGAGCGGTGCGGACGGCTATATCCTCAAGGAAATGGACAATGACCAGATAATAAATTCCATAAAGGCTGTTGCAGGCGGCATAAATGTGTTCTGCGACAATATCTTCCGCTCGATAAAGGAGGCGGCTCCCGCCCCGCAGGACCCGAAGAATTTCGACCTCACCGAGCGCGAGATAGACTTCATCCGCCTTATCTGCGATGGCTGTGACAACAAGGAGATTGCCTCGCGCCTGTTTCTTGCGGAGGGTACGGTCCGCAACGGTATATCGCGTCTCCTCGAGAAGCTGAAGCTGAAGGACCGCACTCAGCTCGCTGTTTTCGCGATTAAAAATAACATTATATGAAAAAACGGTCAGGAGGGACGAATCCTTCCTGACCGTTATTTTTACTGCTTGAATCTGTCAATCATGAACTGTGTGAGCGTTTTTTCCTCCTCGGAGGTCGAGAGGAAGGAGTAGTATGCGAGGATATTCGACGCATCGGACGAGGTCAGCTGTGCGTTGAGGTCGGTGTCTCCACAGCGGAATGCCTCGTTCGTGAGCCCGTGCTCCTGTCCCGTGGAGCTCTTCGAGTAGGCGACAAGTATCGCTGATGAGTCGTTCGCGTCGACCTTGCCGTCGCCCGTGACGTCGCCGAACTTCCTGTCTGTGACCGTGACCGTCATCGGCTTTGTTATCGGTGTCTTTACATATGAGGCATCGGGTAAACGCATTGCGATGTCTGCAAGACGCTGGTCGGGGTAATCCTCGTGCTCAGTGAGAAAGTAGACTGTGTAGTCGTCCGCAGGAGCGTCCTTCGCGATGTTTAGGTCGAACCATGTCATCGGGTAGCTGTCCGACTTCTCGCCGTATGGAGTCAGCGGGGAGCGGTCATTCCTTGAGGTTATCTCAATTGTGTAGGACATGGTGTTGCATTCGGTATCCGTGCTGAGTATCGTGCCGTGGCGTTTATGTACGAACTCGCCGTTTTCGTTGGTCTCGGCGTAGGCGTAGGCTATATTCGGTGCGTCGTCGGACATGGGGAGCGGGTCAACGAGGTTTTCCAGCTTAGCGTACTTGCTCGCGCACTTCCACACGGGGTGGACGTCCCAGCAGGTGAGGGATTCGTCGTCGATGTATACGGCTGCATTCACGCGCAGCTCTGTCGGGGCGTCAAGCTCGGAGCGGAATATTGCTGCGTTTCCGTCGGCATATGCCTTCACGGAGTCGGACTCCTGCGCGCGGAAATACATCGTAGGCGTGTAGTCGGAGTCGGCGGCAAGCACGCTCGGTGCAGCGGCGCCTGCGGTGACGGTAAGTGAGATGAGTGCTGATATGAGCTTTTTCATAGTATCCCTCCACAAATTGTTTGTACCTTCATTATATCACTCGGCGGGAGATAAGTCAACGGGCGGAAAATTATTCCCGCCCCTGTTGCATTTTTTACAATAATATGTTATACTATATTTATAATTAACTGAACGGAGGATATATCAATGTTATCTGATATTGAGATCGCACAGAACGCGAAAATGAAAAAGATCAGCGAGATAGCCGCTGACCTCGGAATAGGCGACGAGTTCCTCGAGCCCTACGGACACTACAAGGCTAAGCTGTCCGAGAGCCTCTACTCCTCGCTCGCATTCAAGGAGGACGGCAAGCTCATTCTCGTTACCGCGATAAATCCCACTCCCGCAGGCGAGGGCAAGACTACTGTCAGTGTCGGACTCGCCGAGGCTATGGGCAAGATAGGCAAGAAGGCTGTGCTCGCTCTGCGTGAGCCCTCGCTCGGTCCCGTTTTCGGCATCAAGGGCGGTGCTGCGGGCGGCGGCTACGCTCAGGTAGTACCCATGGAGGACATCAACCTCCACTTCACGGGCGATATGCACGCTATTACTGCCGCGAACAACCTGCTCTGCGCTATGCTCGACAACCACATCCAGCAGGGCAATGAGCTCCGCATAGACCAGCGCCGTATCCTCTTCAAGAGATGTATGGACATGAACGACCGCGCGCTCCGCAATATCGTTGTCGGACTCGGCGGCAAGGCTAACGGCGTTCCACGCGAGGACGGCTTCAACATCACCGTTGCCTCTGAGATAATGGCTATACTCTGCCTCTCGACCGACCTCGGCGACCTTAAGGAGCGCCTCGGCAATATCCTCGTGGCGTATGACCTCGACGGTCAGCCCGTATTCGCGAATCAGCTCGGCTGCACGGGCGCTATGACTGCTCTGCTCAAGGACGCGCTCAAGCCCAATCTTGTGCAGACCCTCGAGAACAACCCCGCATTCATTCACGGCGGTCCGTTCGCGAATATCGCTCACGGCTGCAACTCTATCCGCGCGACAAAGCTCGCGCTCAAGCTCGGCGACTACTGTATCACTGAGGCGGGCTTCGGCTCGGACCTCGGCGCCGAGAAGTTCTTCGACATCAAGTGCCGCTACGGCGGTCTGACGCCTGCGTGCGTAGTCCTCGTAGCTACGATACGTGCGCTCAAATACAACGGCAGAGTTCCCAAGGCTGAGCTCGCAAAGGAGAATATGTGGGCTCTCGAAAAGGGCATCGTAAACCTCCAGACCCACATCGAGAATATGCACAAGTTCCATGTGCCCGTTGTTGTCGCTATCAACCGCTTCGAGAGCGACACCGAGAAGGAGATAGATTTCGTCAAGAAGTTCTGCGCTGATATGGGCGTAGAGGTGTCCATGTGCGAGGTGTTCGCAAAGGGCGGCGAAGGCGGTAAGGACCTCGCGAACAAGGTCTGCGAGACTATCGAGCTCACGCAGGGCAGCGATGAGAAGTTCCGTCCGCTGTACGCGAAGGAGCTCTCGATAAAGGACAAGATAGAAAAGCTCGCGCGCGAGATATACCGTGCAGACGGCGTCACATACACTGCCGCCGCCGATAAGGCTATCAAGGAGATAGAGTCTATCGGCTTCCGCGACCTGCCTATATGCGTCGCTAAGACGCAGTATTCGCTCTCGGACAATCCCGCTCTCCTCGGCAAGCCCAAGGGCTTCAATATCACTGTCCGCGACGCAAGAGTGTCGGCGGGTGCGGGCTTCGTTGTCATATACACGGGCGAGATACTCACGATGCCCGGTCTGCCCAAGGCTCCGTCCGCACTCAACATCGACTGCGACGTGAACGGCAATATCACGGGTCTTTTCTGATATGAAGATTGTCACACATTCTCCCGCCGAGACAATCGAAGCCGCTAAAAAGCTCGGCTCTATGCTCCGTGCGGGGGATATGATAGCATATAAAGGCGGTCTCGGCGCGGGTAAGACGACCTTCACGCGCGGACTTGCGATAGGGCTCGGGCTCGGCGACAATGTCAGCTCCCCGACCTTCGCACTCGTCAACGAGTACCGCGGAGATAAGATAACGCTCTACCACTTCGATATGTACCGCATCAGCACCGAGGAGGGGCTCGAATCTACGGGCTTCTACGATTACGACTTCGAGAACAATGTCGCGGCGGTCGAGTGGTCGGAGAATATCGCGGAGTTCCTGCCAAAGGATACTATACATATTACAATAGCTTCTCTCGGCGAGAACGACCGCGAGATTACGATTGAGGACGGTGGACGCTTTGCTGCTGCTTGGGATTGATACTTCGGGAAAAACGGCTTCCGCCGCGCTATTTGACTCCGACAGCGAGGTCTTCCTCGCGGAGTCTACTCTGTATACGCAGAAGACGCACTCGCAGGTCATTATGCCTATGGTAAAGGAAATCCTCGCTCAGACGGGCAAGGCTGTCCCCGACATCGACGTCATCGCGGTCGCTGACGGTCCCGGAAGCTACACGGGTCTGCGCATAGGCGTTGCGGCGGTCAAGGCTATGGGCTTTGCGCTGGACTGCAAGTGCTGCGGAGTCTCCACGCTCGAGGCTCTCGCGTACAACAATATCGCATTCAAGGGCACTATCTGCTCTGTGATGAAGGCGAGGGGCGACCTCGTCTATACCTGCTCGTACAAGAGCGACGGCTACGCGCTTGAGCCGCTCTGCGATGAGCAGATAATCAGCCGCGACGAGCTCGCGCAGTTCCTTGCTTTCAACGGGACTGAGGCTCTGCTCTGCGGTGACGGTGCGGCTGACTTCTTTATGAATTACCGCTCGCCGATGTTAATTATCGCACCGCCTATGGGTCGGCTGCAAAACGCCTGCGGAGTCTGTCTCGCGGCGTTATCTAAGGAGCTTGTGACTGCTGATGAGCTCGAGGTCTCGTACCTGCAAAAGGTCAAGGCTGAGAAGGACTTGCAGGATAAGCTCGCAAAACAGGAGGGATAATCATGATAGCAATAGGCTGCGACCACGCTGGAGTGGAGCTCAAAAAAGCGGTCATCGCTTATCTGACGGAAAAGGGCTTTGAGCTGAAGGATATGGGCACTGACGGAGAGCCATGCGACTACCCGAACATGGCTAAGACCGTGTGTGACCTCGTCACGTCGGGAGAGTGCGAGAAGGGCATTCTCATCTGCGGTACGGGCATCGGTATGTCAATTGCCGCGAACAAGATAAAGGGCATCAGGGCGGCGGTCTGCTCTGACAGCTTCTCGACGAAGTTCACCCGTCTGCACAATGACAGCAATATCATGTGCATGGGCGCGAGAGTCCTCGGAAGCGGTCTTGCCTGCGAGCTTGCGGAGATATTCGTCACCACGGGCTTCGAGGGCGGACGTCACCAGCGCCGCGTTGACCTCATTACTGCGCTCGAGAATCAATGAGTTCCGATTCCTTTGCGACAGAAAGGCTTATCTGCCGTCCGTTCCGTATCGAGGACGCTGAGGATATGCTCGAATACTGGGCGTCAGACCCCGATATCCAGCTTGAATACGGCGAGCCTGTCTACACGGATATCCAGCAGGTGAGAGTTCTCCTGAACGATTACATCAGCGGCATAAAATCCAAGTACCGCTGGGCTGTTGTCGAGAAAGCGAGCGGTCGAAATATCGGTCAGATAGCCTTTTGCAAGGTCTGGGAGGATTGCCGCACTGCCGAGATAGAATACTGCATCGGAAAACGCTTCTGGGGCAATGGCTATGCAGGCGAAGTCCTGTCGGCTCTGATAAGGTATGCCTTTGAAAATACCGATTTTGAGAGGCTTGAAGCCTACCACAGAGCTGAGAATACAAAGTCGGGACGTGTGCTCGAAAAGTCAGTTATGCATAAAACTGATACAGTCCAGAGATTTGTCCGCGAGGGTAAAGCTCCGAGCGGCGAGGTCTGCTACTGTATCGAAAAACATGAATATAATTTCAAATAATGAAAGGAGCTGTTCATAATGGGCGAATTACATATAATTGATCACCCGCTGGTTCAGCATAAGATCTCTCTTTTAAGAGACAAAAACACAGGTACTAAGGAGTTCCGCGAGCTCGTATCCGAGATAGCTATGTTCATCGGATACGAGGCTACACGCGACCTCCCGCTCAAGGAGATAGAGCTCGAGACGCCTATCGCAGTCGCAAAGACTAAGGTCATCTCGGGCAAAAAGCTTGCTGTTGTGCCGATACTCCGCGCAGGTCTCGGCATGGTGGACGGCGTTACTTCGCTCGTTCCCGCCGCTAAGATAGGTCACATCGGCATTTTCTGCGACCCAGGCACGCATGAAGCAGTAATGTACTACTGCAAGATGCCCGAGGATATCGAGGAGCGCGAGGTCATCATCGTTGACCCGATGCTCGCAACGGGAAATTCCGCTAAATCGGCAATTTCCGAGATAAAGAAGCTCGGCGTCAAGAATATCAAGTATATGTGCATCATTGCTTCCCCCGAAGGAGCAAAGGCTGTTTGTGATGCTCATCCCGACGTTGACATCTATGCGGGCGTCATCGACGAAGGACTCAACGAGGACAAGTACATCGTTCCAGGTGTGGGCGACGCGGGCGACCGTATCTTCGGCACTAAGTAAAACAAAAGGCTGACCATTTAGTGTGCTCCCCTTAACGGAAAAAGTGGGCTACCGAGCCGTAAACTTACGGCTCATATTTAGTAACCTGCGAATCCGCCAGAGGGGGCTCCCCTTCGGTCAGCCTTTTTTTATTCCTGCGGGAACTTCATTCCCCATACCCTGCGGAGTCCGTCCATTATCTCCATGACCTCGAGCGTTGCCGAGTGTGGTATCAGCTCGCTGCCAAGCAGTCCCGAAGCGAGACAGCGGTGTACCTCCTCTATCTCGTACTCGTAGCCGTTTACGCGGGCAGGGGAGTCATAGCGCTCGATAAGTCGGCGGTCACGGTCGAACAGCTCTGCTGTTTCGGAGCAGAAAAAGCAGTCTCCGAAAACGATGCTGCCCTCCGTGCCTGAGATAACGGCGTTGTTACGTAGCCCGAGCTCGAAGCCTGTATCAATGGACGCAAATGCGCCGCTTGCGTATCGCAGTATGAGCGAACTGCTGAGGTCGATGCCGTTGTCGAGATGTGCAGCGCTCTGTATCTCGTCGGGCACGCCGAGGAGGTCGTGAACAAGAGTCAGCGGGTAAACGGTCACATCGAGCAGCGCTCCGCCGCCGCAGTCCGCGCGGAAAAGGCGGTCATTAGCGTCGTAGGGGACGAAATTGCTGAAATCTGCCTTGATATAACGTATCTCACCAATTCTGCCGCTCCTGACCCATTCCTTCATCTTTAAATAGGTAGGGCGGCACTTCATCCACATCGCCTCGCAGAAGAAAAGTCCCTTTTCATCGGCGAGCGTAAGTATTTTGCGGAGCTGTGCGGCGTTCAGCGTGACTGACTTCTCGCAGAACACGTTCCGCCCTTTTTCGAGAGCTTCAATGCAGATGTCGTAGTGGGCAGCCATAGGCGTCGCGATGTATACGACATCGACCTCGCTGTCGGAGAGAAGCTCGGAATAGCTCCCGTATGAGCGAGTGAAGCCGTACTCCTCAGCGAATGCGGCTGATTTGTCAGGCGTGCGTGAGCCTACAGCGTATAACTCCGCTCCGCCGACTTCGGCAAGAGCAGTACAAAATGCGCGGGCGATACGTCCTGCGCCGATGACGCCCCATTTGACCTTATCCATAATTAACCTCCTTTTCGGGTTAAATATCGTTTCCATTCAATAAAAAAATTATATCTCAACTCCGACAATTTGTCAATAGTATAACAAGCGTGCAAAGTTGTCGTCAATTTGCACAAATGAATGGCAGTTGTTTTGTATGTGCGTACAAATATTTTTGAGAATTGTCTAAGTTGTATTTACAAAGCAGACAAATTGTGATATCATGAAATCAGAAAATCCATGAATTATAGGTCATAGGAGGATACTATGGAAGACTATAAATACTTGACTATCGTTGAGTGGGCAAAGGATTACATCACTTCTAACGGATTGAAGCCGAAGGACAGGTTCCTGACTGAAAAGGAGCTCTGCGAGATTCATGGCGTCAGCCGACAGACTGTCCGTCAGGCGCTCATGTGTCTCGAGAATGAGAACGTCATCAGCCGAGTAAGAGGCAGCGGTGCTTTTGTATCGACAGGCTTCGCTCAGCCGACACCCGCCGTACAGGCGCGAAATATCGGCGTTATCTCGACTTACTTCACCGACTACATATTCCCGCAGATAGTGACGGGCATCGAAAGTGTCCTCAACGATTCGGGCTATTCCATGCAGCTCGCTATCACTCATAACAAGGTCGCCGAGGAACAGCAGGCGCTTCAGAGTATGATATCGAGCGGCGTTCAGGGTCTCATTATCGAGCCCTCAAAGAGTGCTCTGCCGAATCCGAACATGGAGCTCTACGATGAGCTGAAGAAAAAAAACATTCCCGTTGTCTTCTT
Source organism: Anaerotruncus sp. MC2020 (assembly GCA_000701945.1). GTDB lineage: Bacteria > Bacillota > Clostridia > Oscillospirales > Ruminococcaceae > Ruminococcus > Ruminococcus flavefaciens_B. The sequence continues at coordinate 453,774 of KL370840.1, read as the reverse complement.
CAATGCGAAGTATCCGTGGTCGAGCTACCCTTGCGTATCCATCGACGATGAGGCTGCGGGAAGACTTGCCGCAGACTATGCGTTCGGATGCGGACACAGAAGGATTGCGGGCATTTTTGCTCTCGACGACATACAGGGTCATAAGAGATACAGCGGCTTTGCCAAGAGCTGTATCGCTCACGGACTCAGAAATTCAGAGGACAACGTGCTGTGGTATGCGACCTCCGACAAAAACTCCGTCTTTACTTCGGGCGAGAACAATCTGCTCGTGCTGCTGAGTGAGTCGACCGCTGTTGTGTGCTACAATGACAACATCGCTATAAAGCTGCTGCAATTCTGCAAGGAGCGCGGCATAAGCGTTCCCGAGGAGGTATCGGTCATCGGCATCGACGATTCCAAGTATGCGTCGATATGCGATGTTCCGCTCACATCGGTGGCTCACCCGAAGCGTATTCTCGGCGAGGCTGTTGCCGAGAAGCTCATCGACATGATCTGCTCGCCGTCTTCTGACAACAATGATATTCTTTTCACGCCTGAGATCAAGATACGCGACTCGGTAAAGAAGCTGTAATAAGCTCCCGTTGGCAGGTTGTTGAGTGGGGGTGTGAACAATGAACGAAAATAAGGATATCATCCAGGAAGTCAAACGGATAGATATCAAGAGCATCGAGGAGCTGCTCCAGAGCGGAAGGCTCGAGGACTGCGGCGAGAAGCTCGACGAGATACTCGATGAGGTCAATTTTTCGCAGATAGGTTCCCTCGTTATCAGGCTTTATGTGTGTATGGACATCTACGTTGCCGCTCATACGTTCGCCGAGAAGATAGGCATCAGCAACGAATGCTTCTATGAGCACTTCGGTATTGCCGACGATATCGCTTCAAAGCTTACAGAGACCGAGGATACTGTCGTTTTCCTTCACAAAATGATTTATGACTGCATAATGTGGCGGATAGAATCAGCGAAGGAAAGCGGAAAAAGCGTTATTGCAAGCGCACGCGAATATATTGACAACAACTATATGAACGACGAGCTTTCGCTTCTCGTCGTGGCTGAAGCCGTCGGACTGAGCCCCTCCTACCTGAGCGCTCAGTTCAAGAAAAAGTACGGGCAGAACCTCTCGGAGTACATCGCTTCTGCGAGGATATCCCGTGCAAGAGAGCTGCTGTGCTGTACGTCCAAGATGATATATGAGATCGCCTATGATGTGGGCTTCAGAGACTATCGGTACTTCAGCCAGATTTTCAAGAAGTATACGGGTCAGACTCCGCGCCAGTTCCAGAACAGTGCGAATATTTGCCCGTAATGTATACAATCTTTTACATTCTAAAAAAAATAAACATTTTGTGTATCATTTTTGGTATCTATGTAAATACAATTTGTTTATAATGTAAGTACAAGTTAACGACTTTAACGTCAAAATTTATTTTAGGGAGGAATTCTATTATGAAAATGAACAAGTTATTTGCTATGGCAGCAAGCATGGTGCTCTGCAGCGCTGTTTTCGCAGGCTGCGGTACTGAGGGCGGCTCTTCTTCCAATTCAGGCAAGAAGTCGGGCGATAAGCTCATTTCTGTCGGCATCATCAACAACGACCCTAACGAGTCGGGCTACCGTACAGCTAACGTAAACGACCTAAAGGCTACTTTCACTAAGGAAAACGGCTATGACGCTCAGTTCGCATACAGCCTCAAGAACGAGGAGCAGATAAACTACGCTCAGAAGTACATTCAGGATGAAGTAGATTACCTCCTTCTCTCCGCTGCTGATACCGCAGGCTGGGATTCAGTCCTCAAGGACGCTAAGGACGCAGGCGTTAAGGTCATCCTCTTCGACCGTACAATCGACGCTGACGAGAGTCTCTACGAGGCTTCCATCGTTTCCGATATGAATAAGGAAGGCGAGACTGCTGTTGAGTGGCTCAAGAATCAGAACCTCACTTCCTACGATATCATCCACCTTCAGGGCGTTATGGGCTCTGCTGCTCAGAAGGGACGCTCGGGCGCTCTCACTGATACTGCTTCCAAGCTCAACTGGAACATCGTTGTTGAGCAGACAGCTGAGTGGAACGCTGAAAAGGCTCAGCAGATAGTTCAGTCCGCTATCGACTCCAACCAGAAGTTCAACGTTATCTACGCTGAGAACGACGATATGGCTAAGGGCGCTGTTGCTGCTCTCGACAGAGCAAACATCTCTCACGGCGTTGGCAAGGACGTTATCGTTATGGGCTTTGACTGCAACAAGTGGGCTCTTCAGGAGCTCAAGGCTGGCAACTGGAACTACGACGGTCAGTGCAACCCCTTCCAGTCCTCTTACATCGTTGACATCATAAAGAAGCTCGAAAATGGTGAGACCCTCCCTCAGAAGACTATCATCATGGACGAAAAGGGCTTCGATGCTTCTACTATCACAGACGCTGACGTAGAGCAGTATGGTATCTGATCAACAGGACATTGAATAACTAAAGAAGTGCGGTGACACGTTCGGATATTGTAATTGTCACCGCACTAATTTTAAAAGTTTTTTCGCAGAAAAAGGCGAATATCACTTAGGAGGAAAGGCAATGCAGGAGAAATCATTGCTGGAAATGCGGGGCATCTATAAGTCGTTTCCCGGCGTAAAAGCGCTCAGAAACGTTGATTTTACGCTCCGTGAGGGTGAGATACACGCGCTTATGGGCGAAAACGGCGCGGGAAAATCAACTCTTATCAAGGTCCTCACGGGAGTACACGTCAAGGACGGCGGAGATATTTTCATTAAGGGACATGGCGGCGCCGTGCAGATACGCTCTCCGCAGGAAGCACAGAATTTAGGCATCAGCACGGTTTATCAGGAAATATCGCTCTGTCCGAACCTCTCGGTCGCTGAGAATATCTTCATCGGACGCGGCAAGGGTCCCGCTGTAAACTGGCGTGAAATGAATAAAAAGGCGGGCGAGCTCCTCGATTCGCTCGGAATCGCGGTCAAGCCCAATCAGCAGCTCGCAAGCTGCTCTATCGCTGTACAGCAGATGGTCGCTATCGCTCGTGCGGTCGATATGGAGTGCAGCGTGCTCATCCTCGATGAGCCGACCTCTTCCCTCGATGAATCTGAGGTCGAGAAGCTGTTCGGTCTTATGCGTGACCTCAAAAAGCGCGGTGTCGGTATCATTTTCGTTACCCACTTCCTCGACCAGGTCTATGAGGTCTGTGACAGGATTACAGTTCTCCGCGACGGACAGCTCGTCGGCGAGTACGAGATAGAAAAGCTGCCGCGTGTTCAGCTCGTATCGAAGATGCTCGGCAAGGAGCTTGACGATATGGCTGACATCAAGAACGATATCCCTCAGTATGACGAGGCGAGGAACAAGATTGTCTACGAGGCTGAGAACCTTTGCAGCTCAGAGGGCATCAAGCCCTTCAACTTCCGTATCCGCAAGGGCGAGGTCAACGGCTTTACGGGTCTTCTCGGCTCGGGACGAAGCGAGTGCGTCCGCGCTATATTTGGTGCAGATAAGGTCACGAGCGGCAAGGTCTGGGTCGACGGCAAGCAGGTGAAGATAAACAAGCCGATCGACGCCATGAAGCACGGTATTGCTTACCTTGCCGAGGACAGAAAGCGTGACGGTATCGTCGGCGACCTCTCGGTTCGTGACAATATCATTCTCGCGCTTCAGGTCAAAAAGGGCTTCTTCAGACCGTTCTCGAAGGCTCAGGCTACGAAGTTTGCCGACGAGTACATAAAGCTCCTCGACATCAAGACCGCTTCGGTCAATACACCTATAAAATCACTCTCGGGCGGCAATCAGCAGAAGGTCATTCTCGGACGCTGGCTGCTCACTCACCCGAATTACCTCATCCTCGACGAGCCTACCCGCGGTATCGACGTCGGCACAAAGGTCGACATTCAGAAGCTGGTTCTCAAGCTCGCTTCCGAGGGCATGAGCATTACCTTCATCTCGTCCGAGACTGACGAGATGCTGCGCACCTGCTCGCGTCTGCTCGTTATGCGCGACCGCAAGCTGGTAGGCGAGCTCAAGGGCGACCAGCTCACGCAGAATACTATTATGAACACTATTGCAGGAGGTGAGCAGAAATGAGCCAGAATACCAAAAACAACACAGCAAGCTCGATCATCACTGCGATGTTCAGAAAGCAGATTTTCATTCCTTTAGCCGCTCTGCTCATTCTTGCTTTATTCAACTTTATCATGGATCCGTCGTTCTTCAAGATCACTCTCGGTCATAACAGCAACGGCGATCCGCTCCTCTCGGGCAACATTATTTCCATTATCGACTACGGCTCAGAGCTCGCGATACTCGCTGTGGGCATGACGCTCGTAACTGCCGCCTCGCGCGGACAGGATATCTCGGTCGGAGCTGCTATCGCGATAAGCGGAAGCGTCGTACTGAGAGTACTCTGCGGTACGAATTCCCGTCCCGATGAGCTTCAGGCACCCATTATAGTGGCTTTCATCATAAGCTGCTTTGTGGCTATGGCGTGCGGTGCATTCAATGGCGTGCTTGTCTCTGTATTCAAGATACAGCCCATGGTCGCAACTCTCATTCTCTTCACTGCGGGACGTTCTATCGCGGCATGGATAAACAACAACGAGCTCCCCGTAGTAACTGACAGCACCTTCTCGGTATTTGGCGGATATATCCCGGGAATACCGATACCAACGCCGTTTTTCATCGCACTTGCGTGCTTCGTTGTGATTTTCCTCGTGCTGAAATTCACCACTCTCGGACTGTACGTTCAGTCTGTAGGTATCAACGAGGAGACATCGCGCCTTAACGGTCTCAATCCCGCATTAATCAAGTTCATAACCTATGTTATCCTCGGACTCTGCGTTGCGGTTGCGGGACTTATCAAGGTCAGCCGTATCTCTTCGATAAACTATTCTGTTGTTGCCAAGGACATCGAAATGGACGCTATCCTCGCGGTAGCTCTCGGCGGCAACGCTCTCGGCGGCGGTAAGTTCAATATCTCCGCTTCTATCCTCGGCGCATACGTTATCCAGTTCCTTACGACAACGCTCTACAAATTTCAGGTACAGTCGGACGCTCTCCCTGCATACAAGGCAGTAGTTGTCATACTGCTCGTTGTACTGAGTGCACCGATAGTAAGAGAAAAGATAGCGGCTCTGTTCAGAAAGCTGCGTCCTGCGCGTGCAGAGCAGAACGGCTGACAAAGCGTTTGAAACGGAGGAATAGTATATGTCGCAGAAATTCTTGACAGCCGGCAAGTCACGTCGGGGTCTTATAGGAAGTCTGTCCGATACCAATCTTCTTATGTCGATAACGATAATCGTCTTCATTGCGATGTATCTGTTCGCGATATTCGGACTCGGCTCGGGCTTCCAGAAGGCACAGACCTTTTTCAACATTCTCAATGCCAATGCCGCTCTTATCATACTTGCCTGCGGTATGACACTCGTCATGATAACAGGCGGTATCGACATCTCGGTCGGCGGTATGGCTGCCCTCGTTAGCATGAGCTCCGCCGTATACCTCGATATGCACAGCGGAAGCGTCTGGGGGGCTATGCTCATCTCACTCGGTATCGGTCTCGCATTCGGACTGGTACAGGGCTACCTGATAGCTTATCTTGACATTCAGCCGTTCATAGTCACGCTCGCGGGTATGTTCTTCGCGCGAGGCATGACGACTATCGTCAATACGAACCCATTCAACGTTCAGAATGAGGCGTTCGTAAAGCTCAAGGAAACAAGAATCATTATTCCCGGAATGGGCTCGTACAACAAGAGAGGCGATTACATCGACGCATATATAGAAATCGGCGTCATTGTCGCTCTCATAGTTGTTGCCGCACTCTTCGTCTTTCTCAAGTGGACTAAGACGGGACGTAACTTCTACGCTGTCGGCGGTAACAAGCAAAGCGCACTTATGCTCGGAATCAATGTAAAGAGAACGACATTCCTTGCATATCTCATGTGCGGTATCTTAGGCGGAATTGGCGGATTTGTATATTTCATGCACGTAGGCTCGGGTTCGGCTACTCACGCGGCGGGAGCGGAAATGAACGCTATCGCTTCGTCTATCATCGGCGGTACTATGCTTACGGGCGGCGTCGGAAATATCATCGGTACTCTTTTCGGCGTTCTTTCACTTGCTCTCATTCAGAATATCGTATCATCCATTGGTCTTGATCAGGCTTGGTGGACGGGTATTACAAACGCTTCGATGCTCTGTATATTCCTCGTAGTTCAGAGCGTCATCATCGCCCGCCGCAAGAAAGCCAATCTCTCATCCTCAAGACCTGCCGAGGCAAAAGGAGCGAAATAATGAGCGGAGCAGAGATGATAAAAGACGGTAAGGCTATAATCGGCATCGAGTTCGGTTCGACGCGTATCAAGGCTGTCCTCATCGACGACAGCCATACGCCTCTCGCTACAGGCGTTCACGACTGGCAGAACGAGCTGCTCGACGGCGTGTGGACTTACTCCCTCGATAATGTAAAGCGCGGCTTGCAGGACTGCTTTGCCGACCTTATGAGAAACGTCGAGGAAAAATACGGCGTGAAGCTCGAATCGGCGGCGGGTATGGGAATATCCGCGATGATGCACGGCTACCTCGCGTTCGACGAGAACGACGAACAGCTCGTGCCCTTCAGGACATGGCGCAATACCATGACCGAGGAGGCTGCCGACAGGCTCACCGATGCTTTCGATTTCAATATCCCGCAGCGCTGGAGCGTTGCGCATCTGTATCAGGCGATACTCAACAAGGAGCCGCACATCGGCAGGCTCGCGTTCATGACTACTCTCGCAGGCTACGTTCACTACCTCCTCACAGGAGAGAAGGTAATCGGAGCAGGCGACGCTTCGGGTATCTTCCCGATAGACCCAAAGACCTGCGATTATGACAGCTCCATGATGTCGCGCTTCGGCACTCTCACGGCGGGCACCGAGCTCAGGCTCAGCCTCTCCGAGCTGCTGCCGAAAATCGTTCAGGCAGGGGAGTGCGCGGGCAGGCTCACCGACGAGGGCGCAAAACTCCTCGACCCGACAGGCACTTTCCGCGCGGGAGTTCCCTTCTGTCCGCCTGAGGGCGACGCTCAGACGGGTATGGCTGCGACAAACAGCATAACTCCCAAAACAGGCAATGTTTCGGCGGGTACGTCGATATTCTCGATGATTGTCCTCGAGGATAAGCTGTCTGCAGTTCACCGCGAGATAGATATCGTGACTACTCCGTGCGGCGCTCCCGTGGCTATGGTACACTGCAACAGCTGTACCTCCGACCTCGACGCGTGGTTCGGTATGCTCGGCGGCTTCCTCAAAGAGGCGGGAGTTGATATACCCAAGGGCAAGCTCTATGATATGCTGTACGGGCTCGCCGCTGAGGGCAAGCCCGACTGCGACGGCGTGATTTCCTACAACTACTACGCGGGAGAGCCCGTTACAGGTGTAAAGGACGGCAAGCCGCTCCTTTTCAGAAGTCCCGCCTCGGACTTCAATATCCGCAATCTCGCCCGCTCACTCGTATATTCCTGCGTTGCGTCGCTTAAAGCGGGCATGGATATACTAACTGAGCAGGAGCACGTAAAGCTCGAGCGTATCTACGCGCACGGCGGCTTCTTCAAGACACCCGTGCCGAGCCAGAATTTCCTTGCGGCGGCTCTCGGAGCTGATGTCACGCTCATGCAGACAGCAGGCGAGGGCGGCGCATGGGGAATCGCTCTCCTTGCGGCGTATATGGCTAACAAGAGAAGCGGAGAATCTCTCGAGGCATACCTCGGCGGAAGAGTCTTCGCGGATATGAAGGGCAGTACCGTTTCTCCCAAGCAGGAGGACATCGACGGTCTGAACGTTTATATGAAAAAGTATATTTCGGGGCTCGCGGCTGTCAGAGCTTCGGCTAACGAAAGATGAAAGGACAGATGATAAATGAAATTCTGGTTTGTAACAGGCTCTCAGTTCCTGTATGGTGAGGAAACGCTCCGTCAGGTCGAGGAGGACTCAAAGAAGATAGTTGCGGGTCTGAAGCTCCCTTTCCCCGTTGAGTACAAGCTCACCGTGAAGAAAGAGGCTGAGATAACTAAGATAATCAAGGAGGCAAACTACGACGACGAGTGCGCGGGTATCATCACATTCTGCCACACATTCTCGCCGTCCAAGATGTGGATAAACGGCCTTAGAAGCCTCCAGAAGCCGTGGCTGCACTTCCATACGCAGTTCAACGACAATATCCCTAATGACGCTATCGACATGGACTATATGAACCTCCACCAGTCCGCTCACGGCGACCGCGAGCACGGCTTCATCGGTGCGCGTCTGCGTATGCCGAGAGCTGTTGTTGCAGGTCACTGGGCTGACCCTGCGGTGCAGGAGAAAATCGCAGACTGGATGCGCGCCGCTGTCGGTGTGCAGTTCAGCAAGAGCCTGAAAATTGTCCGCTTCGGCGACAATATGCGCGAGGTAGCTGTTACCGAGGGCGACAAGATAGAGGCTCAGATAAAGCTCGGCTGGCAGGTCAACACATTCGCTGTCGGCGACCTCGTTCAGATAATGAATGCTGTTACCGACGCTGAGATTGACGCTCTGATGAAGGAGTACGCTGAGCTGTACGACTTCGACAAGGCTGACGAGGAGTGCATCCGTTATCAGGCTCGCGAGGAGATAGCTATCGAGAAGATACTCGTCCGTGAGGGCGCAATGGCGTTCTCGAACACGTTCGAGGACCTTCACGGCATGAAACAGCTTCCAGGTCTCGCTACCCAGCACCTCATGCATAAGGGCTACGGCTTCGGCGCTGAGGGCGACTGGAAGACCGCTGGTATGACTGCCATTATCAAGGCTATGTATCCCGACGGAAACACCTCTTTCATGGAGGATTACAATTACGACTACAAGCACGAGCTCATTCTCGGAGCTCATATGCTCGAGGTTTGCCCGTCTATCGCGGCTGGCAGACCGAGAATAGAGGTTCACCCGCTCGGAATCGGCGGCAAGGACGCTCCCGCTCGTATCGTTTTCGAGGGAAAGGCAGGCTCTGCAAAGGCGATATCACTCATCGACATCGGCGGCAGGCTCCGTCTCATCGCTCAGGACGTTGAGTGCGAGAAGCCCTTCCAGACAATGCCGAATCTTCCCGTCGCAAGAACGATGTGGAAGCCCGCTCCGTCCTTCCTCGAGGGTCTCGAGTGCTGGATAATCGCAGGCGGAGCACACCACACTGTTCTTTCCTACGACATCAGCGACGAGACGGTTCGCGACTTTGCACGTATCATGGGCATCGAGCTCGTTGTCATCAACAAGAACACCAACAAGTACCAGCTCGAGCGCGACATGATGATAGGAGACGTTATCTATGGACGTTAAAGAGCTCAAAGAGCGCGTACTAAAGGCGAATCTGCTCCTCCCCAAGTACGGACTTGTCACATTCACATGGGGCAACGTCAGCGAATATGACCGCGAATCGGGGCTTGTCGCTATCAAGCCCAGCGGCGTCGAGTACGACACCATGAACGCGGACGATATCGTAGTCCTGACACTGGACGGCGAAAAGGTCGAGGGGAAACTGTCCCCGTCGAGCGACACGCCTACTCATCTTGAAATTTACAGAAACTTCGAGGGCATATGCGGTGTTGTTCACACTCACAGCCGCTATGCTACCTCATTCGCGCAGGCTTGCATGGGCATTCCTCCGCTCGGAACAACTCACGGCGACTACTTCTACGGTGAGATACCCTGTACGCGTGAGATGACCGACGAGGAGGTGCAGGGCGAGTACGAGCTCGAGACGGGAAAGGTCATCGTCGAGTGCTGTCAGGAGTACGCGGACATCCCCGCGGTGCTCGTGGCTAATCACGGTCCCTTCGTCTGGGGCAAGGACTGCATGGAAGCAGTACACAATTCGGTAGTTTTAGAGGAGCTTTCGGCTATGGCGTGGATAACCAAGACTCTGCGCTCAGATACGCCGAATATGCCGCAGAGACTGCTCGACAAGCACTTCTTCCGCAAGCACGGCGCTAACGCATACTACGGACAGAAATAAGTCCGAGTGATAAAATGCAAAGAATTTCCCTCCAATACCAAAGAGAGCCTTCCGTCCTTTCGGGAGGTTTTCTTTTGTTTGACTTTTTTGCATTTCTGTGGTATAATTTGTCTATACTTTAGCTTTCGGGAGGTTAAATAAATGAATCCTGTTACAATTAATTTCGGTTCAAGCGTATTCCGTTTTAATGAGAGTTTCGATGGAGGATTTTGCCCTATGGAGGCAACTTTCTCGGGCGTTGCTACACTTTTTGAGTCCGCCTCGGGTCACTATGACAGTGTCTCGGACGCAAAAGCTGAATTCGGAGCAATCCTCGGTGCTTCTATAAACAAGTGCGTGCAAGAAATAACTATGAAAGCAGCTATGAATAGCGAATCTCTAATGGAAAAGATTGGCTCGGGTACTCCTCTGAAAGATGCTGTTGAAAAGGATTTCGCTGAATCCGGCGATACTGTTTATCTCGAAGATTTCAAATTTGAGGTAAAAAAGGAGTCGCTTGAAATGCTCGAAAAGATGAAAGCGGAGGCTGCTCAAAAGGAAGCTGCCAAGGCTGAGTCTGCAAAAAATGACAAAGGCGAAAATAACGCACAGGTAATGGGCATGAATCCCGTAATGTTTGTGGGTATGGGTATGGCTAATCAGATGATGAATCCGAACATGAATATGAACCCGAATATGAACGTGCCTCAGAATGCTTCCAAATTCTGCACAAGCTGCGGCGCAAAGAGAATCGGAAACGGGAAGTTCTGCACTGAGTGCGGCGCGCCGTTCTGATGTACTGACAATTGCATAGATTCAAGCCTCGCCTTGCATAAGCGGGGCTTTTTTATAAGAAAAATGACCATATCGCCCTTTTATCCACCGAATATGCAAAATATGGGTTTGATGTATTGTTGATTTGTTGTATTATTAAGGTGGTATGTTTTGGTTCAGGTATGTGGTTTAAGGAGGAATCAAAATGAAAAAGTCTAAGACTTTCAGGTCGGTGCTCGCCGCAGCATTAGCCGTTTCAACTGTGTTCTCGGCTGCTGCTTTGCCGTCGGGCACATCTGCGCAGGGACTTGACAATAATGCCTGCTTCGTTCACGACGAGTTCGAGAGCGGCACTGACAGCTGGGAGGGCAGAGGCGGCGCTTCTGTAGCTTCGGGCGGTACTGCATATGCGGGCAGCAAGGCTCTCGTCGTATCGGGCAGGAGCAGCTCATGGCACGGCGCTATGAAGTCCCTCGACGCCGATACATTCACCGCAGGCAAGGAGTACAGCTTCAGTGCGGCGGTATCGGGTACGGGCAATATGATGCTGTCGCTGCAATACAAGAACGCTGCGGGCGAGACTCAGTACGGTCACATCGCAAACGGCGAGGCGTCGGGAGACTACATTCAGCTCGCGAACACGAATTATACGCTTCCCGAGGGTTCGGACTACGTCCTCTACTTCGAGACGGAGACTGGCACGGGCAAATTCACTGTCGACGAGGTAATCATTGCTGAGGCTGGCACTAAGATAGACGGTCCGAAACCTATGATTCCAGCCGATATAAACTATGACGGGAGAGTCGATACATTCGACCTTATCCTCGCGAGAAGGGGAGCGGTCGACGGTCTCACGGGCGCGGCTCTCAAGGCGGGCGACGTCGACGGCAGCGGCGAGATGAACGCAGCCGACCTCGTGCAGATAAGCCAGTTCATTCTCGGTGAGAGAGCCGAGTTCGACAGGGTAGAGCCTCCCGAGGATGTAGGCAAGAAGTATATGGACAGCATCCGCGACCAGATAACGCCGAATGTTCCGTCAACAGTGCTGTCCAACGCTGAGGGTAAGCTCGAGCACATCACCTATTTCTCGAAGAAAGCGAACCGAAACAAGGGCGCGAATGTTTGGCTCCCGCCCAATTATGACGCTAATAAGCAGTACCCTGTATTCTACGTCAACCACGGCTACGGCGGCGACGAGAATGCAATGGTAAACGGCATGGGCGTGCGCGAGATTGCTACCAATCTCATCAAGAGCGGCGATGCTGTGCCGATGATAATCGTGTTCACGAATCAGTATACCGACCCCAATCACGAAAAGCAGACAGGCAACGGTCAGGCTGACGTGCCAGGATACGACAATTTCGTCGAGGACCTCCCCGACAGCCTCATGCCTTACATCGAGTCACACTATCCCGTCAAGACGGGACGCGAGAATACTGCTGTTGCGGGATTCTCTATGGGCGGCAGAGAGTCGCTCTATATCGGCATACGCTGCTGTGACAAGGTCGGCTACATCGGCGGCGGAGCTCCTGCTCCGGGTATATTCCCGACGCGTGACGCCCTCATGGATCATCCGGGTGTAATGAGCAAGGACGATATGCGCATCGACCCGCCGTATGCACCGTATCTGCTCCTTATCGCGGGCGGCACGAACGACGGCATGGTCGGCACCTATCCCAAGCAGTACAGCGACCTCTTCACGGAGCACGGCACTGAGAACATCTACCTTTCTGTACCGGGCGGCGGACACGACAGCAAGACGGTCATACCTATGATGTACAACTTCATTAAGTTCCTTTTCAAGGCTACTGAATAAAGCTTTAACGCCGCGGCAAAAATGCCGCGGCTGTTTTTTGCAGTAATGCTTTTTGGCACATTGTAAGCTTGAAAGTGAGAGGGGAGAGTTATTCGACATTGAAAAACAATTATACAAATAGTTTAAATACCGTTTATTTTTATTAAAAATGTTATAATTCTGTTAATTTTTGCCGTCTTTAGTTATAAGAAATTGACAAATTGTAATTATAGGTGTATAATGATTATATCAGATATGGAATAACTCAACACAACTATGTGCCTTTGAGATAATTGGAGTAAAAAATCATGTCAGGATCGATCAAAAAAAGTATCGGCTTATCATCAGCCGTTGTTCTTGTGGTCTTTGTTGTGATAGCTTTCTCCGTTTCATGCGTAACGGTCAGGCTGACAGGTCTCAGATACCAGAAAACGATTGCCTCTCAGACTCTTGATATGGCTGAATTCACGATAAATGCCGACCTTGCAAGGGATACCTTCAATACCCGCTCTGTTACTGACGAGTATACATCTGTCCAGAAAAAGCTGAAGCAGTATCAGGAGAATAACAGCTTGGATATAAGGCGTATTTCTCTCGTGAACTTCAACAGTACCTCGGCAAGCTATATCTACGATACGGGCGGTGAATCCCTCGGAGCTAAGCTCGAATACAACGACTACACCTCATCTGTAAAAGCGGAGCTCATCAACGGGCGCTCCTCTATGGAGCACACCGAAAAGGGCGTTATGTCCTGCTTCCGACCGCTGAGAACGGTCGACGATAACCTCTGCGGCTATATCATCGTCGAGCTCAATGAGCCCTATGAATACAGGTTCATTCCTGTAGGCATCGGCTTATTTGCGGCGATGCTGATAGCGTGCGCGGTCTTTGTCTTCATCCTCATAAGCGCTGTAAACAGGCGAATGCTGCGACCTATCAGACAGATAACCAACTCCGCTGTTTACCTCGCGGGAGACGATAACGCCGCTGAGGGCAAGGACGCTTCCGTCTTCTTCGCGACTGACCGCTCGGATGAGATAGGTCAGCTCAGCAGGGCGCTGCAAAAGATACTCTTCGAGATAAACACCAACAACGAGAACCTCTCGAAAGCTCTGTATGACGCCAATCATGACGGTATGACACATATGCTCAACAAGCGATGCTACCACAGCATGGAGGAGATGTTCCGCAGCTGCAGCAACATCTGTCTCATATACTTCGACGTCAACAATCTCAAGCTCATCAACGATACTCTCGGTCACGAGAGCGGCGACTATGTTATCACCTCCGCTGCCGATTATATCAGAACCATTCTTGATGAAGGCGACCATTGCTTCAGAATGGGCGGCGATGAGTTCCTTGTTGTTATCACGGAGTGTTCCTTCCGCGGCATCAGCGCTCTCGTGGAGAAGCTGGACAGAGAGTCTCCGATAATCCTCAGCAAGCCCGAGGATTCGGTGAAATGCGCTCTCTCATACGGATACGCCTACTCCAAGGGAGACCGCCCGTATGACGAGCTCCTCGCCGAGGCTGAGGAGAATATGTACGAGAAGAAGAACGCTCTGAAAAAACAGATGAATATGCCCGACAGGTAATGGAGGTGGTCTTTTGAGTAATACCAAACGAAAAAGAACTGCGCCTATGTCGGGACTGCCATTCAGAATAAAGTTCATTCTGCTCGATATACTGCTCCTGCTAACGCTCATAACATCGCTCGTTTCTATGGTCAATGCGGTGAACAGCGTGTCGCGCGAGGAGTACGACAGACTCGAGAAGAACGCCATTTCTGCCGCGGAGCAGACCACTAACGTCGGCATAGAAAATGCAGTTTCTATAGCTAAGAATATCTATACGAACAAGCCTCTGTACGACTTTCTCAATATCACCTACGCAAGCTCCGCCGACTACTTCGAGGCGTACAGACCCATACTTCAGAACACAGCTCTCGGTACTGCTGATACCAATGTAGTCAAGAAATGTATCGTATACACCGAAAATCCGACTATCAAGCCAGGCGGCAATATAGGTTCGGTCAGCTCGATAAAGAACGAGGAATGGTACAAGGCTATCAAGAAGTACAACAAGCCCACGCTCATGAGTATCGACCACAGCGACCACTCTATCCTGCTCGTGCGAAAGCTCGACTATGTAGCGCTCGATACGGGCGAGAGCTTCCTCTGCCTCAAAATGAGCAGCGACTTCATCAAGAATTTCGTTAAGAGCCTCGATTTCGACGGACTCATATGCATTATGTGCGGCAGCGACCTTATCTATTGCAGCGACGAGAAGATAAAGTCGGTTTCCGATATTACTATCACTCCCGATTTTGAGGGCATCACTCACAACTACTACACCGTCGACATTGAGTTCTACTCATGTGCGAACAAAAAAAGCGCCGTTGATATCCTGCTTGGTGAGAAGTATCTGCTCCCGTGCCTTATCGCTATATTTGTACTCTTCAATATAGCTCTGTTCATCATCGGACACAGTGTTGTCAGCCGCATGAGACCTGTAATCAAGGAGTTCAGGAGCATGGGAAGTCTGCCGTCGCTCGAAAAGGGCAGAAACGGCAAGGACGAAATAGGAGCTCTGCTCGATATCTGCACCGAGATGTCGGAGCGGCTCGCCCTTACAGGCAGCGAATATCGCGAGAGCAGCGACTCGCTCATACAGAAGAGCTCCGACTATGACTCGCTCTTCACGACAGCGCTCAGGCTCGATGCTCAGCTCGCAGCCCGACGCAGTCTGCCGTTCATAAGTGACGACTTCGACAGCGATAGCGTTTCACTCTCAGATGAGGCGGATATGATTGAGAAGCTCGCTAAGGAGCTCGGCAAGGAGTACAGCCGCAGCGGTGCGGACAGTAGTCTGCTCGTGCCGACGTATTCGCTCGTGCTCATCGCTGATGATATATTCCGTGTTCTCGGCGCTGACTCCGTAAGTGTGACGTCCTCCGACTCGGAGGCAACGGTCACGTTCATCGGAAGCAAGCCCGCAGGCTCGGCTGATACGCTGAAGCTCCTCGCCATATTCGAGGACAACGACATCAGCGGAGAGTATTCATTCGACAGCAGCAACAGATTCAATCCGTATCTCCGTATCAAGCACTGCCTCGGCAGCAGTGTTGATATAAATATCGTAAACAAGAACGAGCTTAGGATATCGTTCGTGATACATACCGCAAAGGAGGAATAGGTATGACAAAAAAACAGATCCTGTCAGTAGCTTCGGCAGCAATGGTGCTGATGTCAGCTGCAAGCTGTTCTTCTTCCGCGAAGAAGGAGGAAAAGCCCAAGGAAATAAAGGAGTTCACAGGCTTCTTCGCAGCTCGTAATTCGGGCTTGGACGAGGACAACGAGATAAGAGATATCATCGCCGAGAAGACGGGCTGTATCCTCTACGAGGAGTGGACTCAGGATCAGGCTGACCTCGATAAGATATTCAGCGATATGATGATCTCGGGCAAGTACCATGACTTCATCTCGCCCGACGGTCCGAACTGTCAGCGCCTCATCAAGGAGGGCGCACTGATTCCGCTCGACAACTACTGGGATGATTATCCGAATCTCAAGGAGCTGTATACCGATGCGCAGTGGGAAACCGTGCGCGCTGACGACGGTCATATCTATTTCATTCCGCTGTTTTCAGCTGTAAATCAGAAGGTCACAGGTACTACTCATGACGGCGAGGCTTTCTGGATCCAGGTTAAGGTTCTCGAGTGGGCTAATTACCCCGAGCTCAGGACCCTCGATGATTACTTCGGTCTCATCGAGGATTACCTCGCGGCTAATCCCGTCGACGAGAACGGCGAGCCCTACATCGGATATGAGATACAGTGTACTGATGTGCGTATGTTCGCAATTGACAATCCGCCGATGTTCCTCGACGGTCACCCGAATGACGGCGCCTGCTTCGTTGACCCGAACACTCTTGAAGCGAAGGATTACAATATGCTCCCGACTGCCAAGAAGTGGTTCCAGAAGCTCAACGAGGAATATCACAAGGGCGTTATCGACCCCGACTGCTTCGTTATGGAGACCTCCGATTACTACGACAAGCTCCTGACCGGCAGGGTACTCGGCATGGTCGACCAGCACTGGAACTTCGGAAGCTCCGAAAGACAGCTCAGTGCTGAGTGTACCTATATCCCGTTCGGACTTACCATTGACGGCAAAATTAAGGAGAAATACCGCGATAATCCCGCGTTTAACGCCTCTACGGGCATCGCGGTCACAACGAGCTGTTCCGACCCCGAGGGTGCTGTGAAGTTCATGAGTGACCTCATAACTCCCGAGATACTCAATCTGCGATTCTGGGGCGTAGAGGGCGAGGATTACTTCGTCAATGACGAGGGCTACTTCGACCAGACCGACGAGCAGTACAAGAACTGGCGTGACAGCGATTACGCCAAGAAGCATTTGTGCGAGTACAGCTATATGCCCAGATACGGCGGTATGGCTCCCGACGGCAAGAATGCGTACACTCCTGATAATCAGCCTAACATCTTCCATGACCACCTCGACCCGACGATAAAAAAGTGCTTTGATGCTTACGGCAAGCAGACCTACACCGACTTCCTCAACGCTCCGGAGGAGAATCCTCCGTGGTATCCTATGTGGTCGTATGAGAGCGCATCTACCGAGGCGACGGAGTACGGCAAGGTGCTCAAGAAGATTAACGAGGTCAAGCATCTGCATATGCCGCTCGTTGTTATGAGCGACGACTTCGACAAGGCGTGGGAGGAATACGTTACTGCCTACAACGCCACAAATCCACAGATATACTTCGACGAGCTCACAGCCGAGGTTCACAGAAGATGCGGAAAATAAAGTAATGTAAGAGTTTTTCTCCGCTTCCATAAGGTGCGACCATGAGTGAGTTGCACGGTCAAAAACTGAAATGATTTTCACCGATAAAATAAACCTCCGCAGGATATATGCTCCTGCGGAGGTTTTGATTTGTCCTATTGTGAGGTATGTAGCGGCTTTTTACAGCAGCTTTATACCCAGCATAGTGAGGTCGTCGAACTGCGGTGCGTCGCCCACGAAATCGCTGACTGACTGCTGCATATTTTCGAGCAGCTCCTTCGGCGAAGCCTGCGGGTCTTTGTTGAGAGCAGCTATCATGCGGTCAGTGCCGAAGAGCTCGTTTTCAGCGTTTGTAGCCTCTGCAACGCCGTCAGTGTAGAGGAAGAGCGAGCCGCCCTTTTCAAGCGTGAATTCGTAGTCCTTGTATTTCAGTCCTGCCATTCCTCCGATGACGAAGCCGTGCTTGTCCTTGAACAGCTCGAATTCGCCGTCAGCCTTCTTGACGATAGGGTATTCGTGTCCCGCATTTGCTGCTGTTATCTTGCCTGTGGATATCTCCATAACGCCGAACCATACTGTGACGAACATATCTTCATCGTTGTTCTTGCATATCTGAGTGTTGACCTGCTCGAGCACCTTTGCTGGGCTTCTGCCAATCATCGCGTAGTTGCTGACAAGTATCTTCGACATCATCATGAACAGCGCCGCAGGTACGCCCTTGCCCGATACGTCAGCCATTACCATTCCGAGGTGGTCGTCGTCGATGAGGAAGAAGTCGTAAAAGTCGCCTCCGACCTCCTTTGCGGGAGTCATCGTCGCGTAGATGTCGAGCTCGGGGCGCTCGGGGAATGCGGGGAATATATTCGGGAGCATATGCGCCTGTATCTTCGTCGCAAGCTCGAGCTCCGCGCCGATACGCTCCTTTTCGGCGGTTATCGTGGTTATCTGGTCGATGTATTCTCGCGTGCGCTTTGAAAGGGTCTCGAACGACTCGGCAAGCACCTCTATCTCGTCGCCTGTTTTGTAGGTGTCCTCCATTTCAAAGGTGAGGTCGTTTCCGTTGAGCTCTCCCATGCGCTCTGTCATGCGCTCTACTGGCTTGACTATCTTTCCGGCGATGAAAAGCGCACAGCCTGTTCCGAGTGCGAGCACTATCGCTATCATAACGAGAGTTGTCTGTTTGGAATATTTCGTGCCGTTCTCAAACGCTGTGGCGGCTTCCTTGTTGATGCCGTCGAATTTCGATATCATGAGCTGAGCGGGCTGCTCGGTTATGTTTTTCTCGATGAAGGATACCACTGTCCAGCCGACGGTCGGGATAGGCGAGCCAGTCATGTAGTAGTCCTTGCCGTTGACGTTTATTACAGTGAGTTCGGTCTGTCCGCTGAGAGCCGCCGCAACGAAGCTGCCGAGCTCCTTGTTGTCCGAGAGCCTTATATCCTCTGCCTCGTCGGAGGTCTGCACCTCGAATACGCCGTTGCCCTCGGGAGCAAAAATCACCTGACCGTCGCCGTTGAAGACGCAGACATATCCGCCGTCATCGGAGGCGTCACGGACGTATGCCGCCATATCATCGAGGAAGATGTCGGCTCCGACGACTGCCACAAGCTCGCCGTTGCAGTACACTGGCGCCGAGCACACCAAGCCGATGTAATCCGTGAAGCTGTCACGCTCGATGCCCGTGAAGTAAACGTCGCCTGTTTCGACTGCGCCTTTGTACCACGGTCTCTCGCGTGCCTCAAAGGTCGTTATGGCGCTGCCGTCCTCGTTGAAATACTCGCCTGCGCGGTCATCAACGTACAGCGTGATGCCGTCGGATGTGGAAACGAAGCATGAGCTGAGCTTGTCCGAGTTGACGAACATCGAGAGCATGATATCCTGCATATTGCTCACTACCCTGAGCTTGTCGGAATCCTCGGGGACGATGCCTTCACCGTGCTGAATCTGCGCCGACGCTATGCCGTCGTTTTCACGCTTGGGGTAGCTCACGGGCTGGAACTCAAGGCGATCCTGATGAGCGAACAGCTCCTCGGCGAGCCTTTGCAGCGTCTGGACGTCGCCCTTGACGTCGGAGAACATATCGTCCGCGATATATGCCTGAAAAGCGTTGTTTTGGGTCATCGAGGAGTCAACGACCTGATGCATGGTATCGCCAGATACCTTCTCGATAGCCTGCTGCTGTTTCTGGCTCGCGTTGTTGACGACTGAGGTCAGCTCCCGCGACTGATACGCGGAGACAGCTCCGAATACGCCTATTATCGCAACGAGGAATACCAGTACGAGATTGAATATCTTCTGCTGCAAGCCGCCTATTTTGAATCCGAATAATTTTTTCATTCTTTTTTCAGCCCCTTTTTCATATATTTCATCCTTTTGTAAAAATGGCTTTCATTGTACTTGAACGTGTCACACGTTTGGAAATAAATCGTCTTTTCTTATATTAATAATACCAGAATAATGGACTTTTGTCAATCCAAACCCGTATCTTGAATGCTTCATTATCATGAAAAGGGAAGTATAATCCGGAGCAGGAAGCAAGCTGTTGCCGAACTGAGTATTCAGTCAGTCCGCAGACCTTTTAAATTTTTTTCTTTCTGCACCCATATCGCTTTAGTGAGGGTATATTTAATGTAATGGCTGAGCCGTCAAGGGCACTTTGATGAATGAACTTGCGTATGAAATTTACAGCGGAGATTCATATAATTCACAGTATAAGAAGCGTGGATACTGTATTGATTTCGTAGACAACAAGTATCAATACATCATATGCAGCGGAGAGCGTTCCACAGGCGGCTACGAAATCAAGAACACAGGGTTTGACGTTCTGAACAACGGAACAGTGATCGTGACCGTAGAGGAAACAACTCCGGCACCGGATATGGTTGTAACAGCGGCATTTACTTATCCGAACTGTTCGATTTCTTTCTCACATGAGCTGACTGAGGGAATCATCATCAAGAGTTCTTCTGGAGAAATATTTGAATTCCTCGGAAACTATTCCCCCTGAAGCAGGACAGTGAAAAATGACGTAATGAGACATTGACCGTAAAACCATAGGCTGCAAGTCATGATCAATCAACTTTTTCATCAACAGCTTTTCTAACTGTCATAAAAAAACTCCCCGGAACTGCTCATATGAACAGCTCCGGGGAGTATTATTTGGGGATATGAACTTAGCGAGGTATTATCCCTCAATGGCAATATACTTGTGATTTTCCAGCTTCTTTGGCTCTGCCTTCGGAACGCAGATGTTCAGAACACCGTCCTCAAATTTAGCCTTTACATCGGCTTCGGTAACAGTATCACCGATGTAGAAGCTCCTCTGCATTGCGCCTGCATAACGCTCCTGACGGATCAGCTTGCCCTTCTTGGACTTTTCGTCTTTGTCAAGTCCCTTTGCGGCACTGACAGTCAGATAACCGTTCTGAAGCTCAAGATTGATCTGGTCTTTCTTGAAGCCCGGCAGGTCGATAACGATCTCATAGTGGTCGTCATGCTCATGAACATCGGTCTTCATTACCTGTGCAGCGTGTTTGCCGTACAGCTTCTTCTCCACATCTCTGCCAAAATCAGGGAATCTGAAGAAATCATCGAATAAATTTTCACCGAAAATGCTTGGATACAACATAGGTCAGTCCTCCTTTTTTACTCGTCACATTGTTTCCATTGCTTCGAGCAAGGGGACGGAGGGTTCAGCACCCGGATCCTTTGGTGCTTCTCTGTTCCTTTGTTCTGATTATATTATAGCACTCTGAATTAGCACTGTCAAGGGGAGAGTGCTAATTTTCACACAGGTTTCATATTTTTGACAGGAATGTCACATTAGCCAACTAAAAAAATCTCTCAGTGAGAATGGAGAAATGCGTCCTGTGCTGATTGACTATTATTGCTTTTTGTTATGTTATAGAATCAAGCGGTATCTGCTCAGACTCCCACGAGCTGTCGGCGTGAATGGTAATCAGCTCCGCACCACGCTGTTTTGTCTCTTTTTCAATGCCGGGCATTGCGAGGTAGTCAATGCTCATGCCGTAGGTCAGGCGGATACCCTTGTACTCGATAGACGCATTATTGTAGTGGTCGTGACCACAGAAGAATCCCGTCGTGCTGCCAAGCTCAAGGGCGGTATCGAACATCTTGCTCGGATAGTCCGAGCAGCACACAAGATCGTTGGTGATACCACCGTGGTCGCCGGGGTTTTCACCGTAGAAGTATTTCACCTCGTCGCTGCCGTCAAGATAAAGTTCGGTGGCGGTCTTGTACTCCTGCAAGGGGATATGGAAGAACACCATTGAATTTACCGTGTGACCTGCCTCAGCGTTCATTCGCTGAACTTCATCGGCATACCAGTCCACCTGATCGTCGTGGATATAGTCATAAACGTTGATGCCCTCGCCTGTGTAGGCGTTCGAGTCTATCATGAAAAGTCCTGTGTTCAGAGTGCCGTCAGCATTTCTTATCTCGATAAGCTGATTGTTCCTGCCCATTACATCGGGCTGGGTGTAGGGATAGAGCAGATTGCCCGAAGTCTTGAAAGAAAGCGACTTGTAGACC
This sequence comes from Anaerotruncus sp. MC2020, assembly GCA_000701945.1. Classification (GTDB taxonomy): domain Bacteria; phylum Bacillota; class Clostridia; order Oscillospirales; family Ruminococcaceae; genus Ruminococcus; species Ruminococcus flavefaciens_B. The sequence continues at coordinate 431,869 of KL370840.1, read as the reverse complement.
TCGCTGAGTTCCTGCTTGTTGGCAGATGCAAGCGACTCGGTATCATGGTTGCCATAGGTGAAAGCCCACGGAATGCCAGTGTTCCTCATAAATGCCGCAAACTGCCCCACAGGTGCGGTGTTATTCAGCGACATGGACATTATCCCCAGCGGAAAACTCAGGTCACCCGTGACCACAACAAGGTCGGGGTGGGTATGCTCTATCTCCGCATAGCAAGCCTTCAGCGCCTTCATATCCTTGCGGTAGGAGTACAGACTTCCGCCGATGTGAATGTCGGTCAGGTGCAGTATCTTGAAATCGTCTGTGGTTTTGGTTATAGTGTAAACGCCCGTTTCGTAATCATACTCTATCTTGTGAGTGTTGTGCTCCACAACGGGAACGGAGTTTATATAGCTTTGCGTATACCATGTGTCCTGCTGCAAAAATGAAAAGCCGCCGACTGCGATAACTGCCGCTGTGTAAACGGCTATTCTTGGCTTGTTGATAACGATGTTTCTGAATGTAACTTTTCGCCTTAATGTAAAGTCATAAGCAATCACGAACAGCCCGAAGAATATCCCTGCGATCATAAACACATTTCCGGGGTATGCTATATCCTTGCTCTTTATGACTGTGAATGCCGTCACGCCAAGCCAGTAGACCGCCGAAAAAAACGTAATGCCTATGATGTGCTTTTTGTACTTGCCCTTATCGGGAATATTTATCCTCCGCCTTATCATTCTGAGGGAGAGGATATTTTTTATCAGCAGAAATACGGGTATCTCGATAACGATACTGTTATTGAAGAAATTTTCCGCAAATTCAGCCGATTTGGAATTACCGAAGATGTAAAAGCTAAGCTCCGATGCCACAAACACGAACGCCACTGCAAACAGCAGTGCAATTCCGTTCAGCAGACGTTTTGCGTACTTGTCGCTTCGGGTACGGAGATATTTGTAGGAATCGGTGTCGTACTTGCTCCCCTCGGCGGCTTTCTCGGTTTTCAGATATTTTCGGAACGGGAACGATGCTATAAAAAGGTCAAGGGCTATAACAAACAAATTACCGATAACGGCAACAGGCTTTGCGGTGATGTTGTAGATAAGCCAGAACACTTGCAGTAGCGCAAACACCGCAAATGCCGAAGTGAAATATATCCTCAGACGCTGTTTCCATATTTCCTTTTTCAGCGGACGAAGGTCAACAGCTTCCGTATCGCCGCGCCATTTTTCCGCACTGTCCGCAGGGTAGCCTGCAAGCTCCGCCATTTGCGAGAGCTTGCCGTATCTGCCGAGCAATTCCTCCAAAGCCTCGTCCTCGTGGCGGTCAGCCTTTATCCTGTCAAACTCCGAATTCAGAGCAGTTTCAATTTCCTCCTGTGCCTGCGTGACCTCCTCGGAATAGGGAATGTCGTCAAACATCATATCAACTACCGCTTTTATCTTGCGGTTTTGTCCAGTATCGTTTTTCTTTGCCATGAGCTTCTCCTTTCATGCTGTGCTATAAAAAGTATATCAGATTATTGCTTCTGTTGTCAAGCTGACAAAAGAGCCAAGGAATTGACGAAAACCACCGTATATGCTTAGAGAGATCGTTTTCGGTGTTGGCTTTGCACTTCTCCTGCCTATATTCTTCGGACTTGACGGAGTGCTGTATTCAATGCCTGTGTCAGATATTCTGACCTTTGCAGTCGCTTTGCTCCTGATTATAAGGACATATAAGGAGCTAAATCCGAAGCACACAAGAATTGGCATAGAAATGGAATATCAGGCTGGAACAAAGTAATATGAGAAAAGCTCTCAGAATGGCGGGTACTCGTAAAGAAGTTTTTATGATTTGAAGATGAGGTTGCATAACCATGGCGGTTACGCAGCCTTTCTCTTTTTTCGTATTTCATGCTGTCAGCTCCGTGATATGCTCATATTTCTGTACTGCCCTGATGAATGTGGTCACATCGGCTGACTTCTGTTCGGCAGTATCAATGAGAGCCTTGTGAACAGCCGATTCAGATCTGCGGTGCGCTTCTCGTATTCTTTCAGCTTCTTCCTGGACTTGGCAAGCTCTGAGGACTGCTTCTGAGCGGAATTATCCATAGCTACCTGCACAAACTTGTCCTCATTCTCCTTGACAAAGGAAACAATCTTGTTCAGTTCACCGAGTATGATCTCTTTCAGAACGAACGTCCTGATGAAGTGAATAGTACAGCAATTCTTATCCTTGGCGTAGGTTCCACATTTCAAATGCTCTTGGTCAGCGGTCATGGTTGTCGCTCGGCACAGATACAGCTTCTTTCCGCAATCGGCACAGTAACAGATGCCAGAAAACTGATTGACTTCCTCATGTTTGGTGGGACGGCGCTTGTTCTTGCGAAGCTCCTGCATCAAATCAAACTCCTGCTGAGTGATGATAGGCTCATGGGTATTCTCGAAGATCAGCCAGTCATCTTTCGGGTTATCCACACGTTTCTTGTTTTTGTAGGACTTCACATGAGTGCGGAAATTCACAGTGTGTCCGCAATACTCAGCCTTTTCGAGAATATGGGCAATCGTTTCGCTGCCCCAGCGATGCGGCTTGGCATTCTTATGACCATTATCCCTGCCCTGCGAAGAGCGTAGGCTGTTGGAGTTGGGATACCTTCCTGCGTCAGAATTCGGGCGATCTGAGAAGGACCGTATCCGTCAATGCAAAGGCGGAAGATCTTACGAACCACTTCGGCAGACTCATCGTCAATCACCCACAGGTTCTTATCCATTTTCGAATGCTTGTAGCCGTAGATCGGATTAGAAAGATGTTTGCCCGACTGCCCCTTTGCCTTGAAGATCGCACAGATCTTCTTACTTGTATCACGAGCAAACCAGTCATTGAAATAATTTTGAATGCCATCAGCTCATTCTCGGATTTTAAAGTATCCACCCCGTCATTGATTGCAATGTAGCGCACGTCATAATCGGGAAATACCATTTCGATCAGTTCACCCGTTTTGAGATAATCACGACCGAGACGGCTCAAATCTTTGGTGATGACCGTTCCTGCTTTGCCGTCCTCAATGTCAGCCATCATCGCCTTTAATCCCTCACGCTCCCATGTCGTTCCGGAGACTCCGTCATCAACGTAGTAAACGGGATTGCTGAAACCATTATACTCTGCATACTTCTTGAGGATAGCCTTCTGATTGGTGATGCTGTTGCTCTCAACCTGTAACATATCGTCCTGACTCAGGCGACAATATAATGCTGTGATCTTGTCTGTCATAATTTACCTCTCTTTCCGACAGATACAGCAAGCTATGTTATCATGATAGCGCAATACACCGTCATTGGCAATGCGCCGAAATTCCAAAGTTACACAGCCTGCTCCTCGAGTTCTTGTCTGGATTCACCGAGGAGTTTTTTGCTCTCCCGGATGATCAGCAGTTTCAGAAAATCCGAAAGGCTTTCCTTTGAAGCAGGGTAGAACACGGTTGTCACCGTGTAAAGGGTATGCCCAATCTTGTACTCGGACGTTGCGTTAAAAGTTGTCTCTGCCTTCTCTTTCCCTACGGCAGAAGTGTTGTTATTCATAGCTCGTACTCCTTAGCCTCTCTTTCTCTATGCTTTTAGAGCGAGGAGATTGCTTTCTCTATCTGCCCCTCTTTCTGTTTTTGAAATAGCTGTGCGGAACGGCAAATGCCGTCCCGATTTCACAGCTATCGTTTTGGCTCGGATAAAATGTTAATCCTCATAAGGATTTCTCTTATCTGTAGAGCTCATCTGCTGACCGAACTCGTCATCGCTTTTATCGGTATCACTGCTATTATCATCAGCGGTATCCGCAGTAACATCATTATCCGAATCAGCCAGACTGTCGGCTTTCAGCTTTGCTGACTGTTCACGCTCTCTTGCGAGGACTTCCAGCAGCTCACGACCTTCGCAGTTGTATTCTGCTTTGATCTCAAGATAGCTCACGTGAGCATTCTCGTCCACCAGCTTTTTGAGCTTTGCCTTGCAGGTCTCGATCGTCGCCTTCAGCTTCTTGATCTTCTACTCGTTTTCCTCGATCTTTTCAAGATACAGCCCCATCGCATTCACTTCACTTTCCGTTTAGCATATTTATGAAACTCAGATTTGCGGTCACATCGTTCGACCACAATTAAATTATAGCGCGCAATTCCATATCAATTCAAGCCGCAATGCGCACAAACTTTTGTTCATAGCTTGTTAACAATCAACCGGGAATTTTTGCGATTCAAAAATACGAAATGACGCTATTATGCGATAAAATACCCCCGGCGATTTTGACGAAGCCGTTTCTGACCACCCGAAAAAACTTTTCGGATAACCATTGACTGATTTTGAAATCTTTGGTATAGTGGATATGGGGAATCGCAGGAGCGACTATCAGAGAGAAACAGAAAAAGTCGCACAGCTCCAATTCTTGACAAGTAAGAAAAAATCCGAGCTGAAAAGCTCGGAAATGGAAATCGCCCAAGAGGGGCGAAACTTGAGTAGCAAGCACGGTATCATGTGGGCGCGCACAGCGACTTTCACATGATACATAGCTTGGCAGAGGGCACTGCCCCTACGACCCCGAGTTTATAAAAACAAAGAGAGGACAAAAAGAGAATATGAAAGACGAGAACAAGCGTGATCTGTACCTGAAGGTAAGAGTAAGTCAGGCGGAAATGGACGCTATTAAGAAGAAGTTTGCAAACAGCGGTATGAATACTCTCAGCGGATTTGTGAGAGCGATGATCTTTGAGGAATACATCGTCCACATTGACGAAGATGAGATGAAGCGGCTCTGCAATCTTGCGAGTAATATCGTAAACAACATCAATCAGATTGCCCGTCGTGCAAATGACACGAACATGGTTTATAAGGAAGATATTGAAGAAGTCAAGAGCCTTGCCTGTCAGATCATCGACCCTCTGCTGTTTCTGCAAACGAAGGTCTTGCAGTTGAAGCATTGACAAGAGGAGTGCAGCGACGAAGATGAATTACAGAATAAAAGCTCTACTTAAACGCAGGGCTTTTATTCTGTAATTCAAAGATGACAAAACTGTAAGATTCAGATAATACATTCACATTTTGTGTTCAACTCTGTAAGCTTCGAGGGCGGAAAAAAGTATCATTCAAACAAGGAGAGTGTCGAACAACTGATGAACCTCAGCGATGAGATACACAAGCTACAAGCGGTACATGGACGTACACATGATACTATTCTTCAAGAAGATGAAGATAAAGGTCAAGGAGATAACAGGCGACGAGATAAACGAGTATTACGCTTACCTCCGGGGCAGAGGTATGAAAGGTACTTCCTGTCAGCGGCACCATTCGCTCCTGCACCTTGCATTCAAGTCTGCTATGAAAAGACGTATCATTCCGACAAATCCCGTCGATCAGGCTGACCGTCCGAAGTCGGTGCAGTTCATCGGAAACTACTATAACGCTGAGGAGATAAAGCAGCTCATCGACTGCACAAAGGACGATCCGCTGCACATCGTCATCATTATAGCTGCCTATTACGGACTTCGCCGCAGCGAGGTCATCGGACTTAAATGGTCGGCGGTGGACTTCGTAGGCAAGACCATAAGCATCAAGCACAAGGTCCTGCAGGACGAGGACGGAGTTGCAGGCTACGATGTGATGAAAACGAAATCGTCGTACAGAACGCTTCCGCTGATACCCGTAGTCGAGCAGGCACTCATAGCCGAGCGTGAGCATCAGGCAGAAATGAAGAAGGCATTCGGTAGAGGCTACTGCAAGAAGTATGAGGACTACATCTGCGTAGACGCTGTGGGAGAGCTGATACGTCCCAACTATGTATCGGACCATTTCCCGATAGTGCTTCGTAAGAACGGTCTGCGGAAGATACGATTCCATGACCTGCGGCACAGTTGTGCCAGTTTGCTCCTTGCAAACGGAGTGCAGATGAAGCTGATACAGGAGTGGCTGGGTCACAGCGACATAGGTACGACGAGCAACGTGTACAGCCATGTGGACAGCGAAAGCAAGAAGCTGAGTGCGGAGGCGATAGCTAAAGCATTAGAATAATGTCATCAAATCCGGATAATATTATCTGCAATCAATTTTTGCAACATTTCATCATCTGTTTGAATTTCCTTTGTGATATATCGCAGATAAACTAACAAACATTCTAAATTATTTCTGTCAAAGCAAAGAGATAAGTAATTAGCTGTTAAGCCTTCGTCACAAAAATGTATTTGAAGATCAATATCTACTTTAGGATTTATAATAAATGTAAAATCAGGCTCGACAAATCCCAATTCCTCCTGAAGCTGTATTTTATCTTCGAGAAAATCGGATATCTTATCTCGGATTTCCTCAACTTCGTATGATAATAAAACCTCAGATGATATTTGATAGTTAAGCCAGCTTCCAGAGCGTAAGGATAATTCAACAATACACCACTGATCATAAAGTTTATAAAGGTTTTCAGAATTACTCTTCTCATACTTTGTGATACGAAAGCGAAATTCAATTCCGTCTAAATCTAAATTAAGCTGCATAAAAACACCACCTAATAAAAAAGTTCCGCCTCTCGAAAAGGCGGAACTTCGCGGAATACTCCGCATTTGGCTTGGCGCAGTGGGTGGGATTCGAACCCACGTCCCTCAAGGGGCATCATGATTTCGAGCAAATTATAAAACTTCCCATTTGGTCACTTATCGTCTTAAAAAAACGCCGTTTTTCCCTGATTTTGAGCACTTTTCTGCGAGAATTCGGAAATTTGCGAGAAAAGTGCGAGAAAACTGCGAGAAATTTCAGGCGGCTAAAGCGAAAAATGAAAGGAAAAAGTGACAATGAACAAGGAAGAAAAACGTAGAGAATTAGAGCGTATGCTCAGAAGATGTCCCGAGATATTATCACCGATAAAAGCCGCCAGGTGGTCTCCGCTTGGAAAGAACAGAGTCTACGAACTCATACACAGCGGCGAACTTCGCTCCTTCGTGTATCAGGGCGGATACATACTTAGCAAGGATGACCTCATCGACTATCTGCTCAAGCACTGCGATGATGAACCTGCACGTTCGATAAAGCGAGGCGGCAAGGATGAATGATTACAGCTACCTGTACGATGAGTTCCCCGAAGTGATATCGGGAGAACAGCTTCGTAAGATACTCCATATCAGCAAGCGGAAGTGTGCATGGCTCCTCCAAAGCGGAGCTATTCCTTGCACTAATAACTGAGCGAAGCCTTTCTTAGTTCTGAGTGGTTTCCTTTTTCTTCTTTATTGCAGCAAGAATATCATTAACATTATCGGTATTTGCAGCATCCGGATAGTCTTCTTGGAACTGTAAAAGAATATCCTTATTATCAGCTTCCATTCGCCTTACACTTTTATACATTTCCTCATAACTCTTATCAGAAATTGCTTTCTCAATAAAAATTCTGGAGTGTTCAGGAAGTTTATCATAAGAATCATATAGATTACTTACTGCTTCTCTTATCATATCTATGGTAATTGGATTGTTAGCTTTTTCATGTTCCCATAAGATGCCGATAATATCGGATAAATCGTATTTGTATTGACGACCTGCCATAAGTTTCATTGCTATGAGGTATTCGCCTGTTACTGTACGGAAAGTAACAATATTGGAAAAAGTGCGGTAAAACTTGGAATACCGAACAATTTTCGGAGTATATGACGTTGTTTTCATGAAATCCGTATTCAGCCAACCGTTTGGTAAGTTGAATTTATCACCAACATGATTGATAGCGTCTTTCATAGAAGAAGCAGCATTTATAACTGCGTCCATATCATATGTCATTTCGCGGAATCCGTAATTAATTACTACAGAAGCTCCGCCAATAAGAATAATATCGGCAGGCATATTTTTACCATTAATTTTTCTGAATTCCTTTGCAAGTTCCTTCAGATACTGATCAAGGTTTTCTTTTGTAAATGGCTGCTCAAACAACGTTTCTCACTTCGCTTTCGATAATATTAAATCTTCTGAATTCAGGAATAGCCTCTTTTTCTGCTATTCGCAAAGGTTCATCTGATTTTAAAACCTCGCTGTTAAGCAACACGCCTACTGGATATATGGGCTTTTCCAGTTTCCTCATGCGAAGATCGTTATACTTGGAACAAAGCGGTATTTCGTTAATCCTTGATAAATAATCGAGCATAGCAAGTAAATAAAGAGCTTCGGGATACCAATGCTTGTTATAGAGCTTGCGGACTTCATCGGATTCCAGCACAACTACAATAAAGTCCAGATCACCCATATCCTTTACATGATGACAGGTATTGCTTTTAAATATTTCAAAGGAACTGCGAATATCATCTTTGGCTGAGTCTAATATAGACTCTATTGATATTCCGAGAACTTTTGCTATTTTATAGAGTGTTCCTGCCGAGCATTTTTCAAGGTCGGCTTTTCCGCTGCAAATATCATTGATAGTTGCCTGTGGCACTCCGCTGTCCTTACTTAGACGATACTTGGTCATATTGATTTTTTCGAGCTTTTCATTTATCAACATGAAAATCCCTCCTCTCTTACATATATTATAACGGTTTACCGAAGTAATTGCAACAGAAAAATGTGTTCAAATGATGAAATTTTTTCATACACTTCCTTTGATGTCAACCTTTCTCTTTGAGTGTTTATCGAGACATAACAGCACACTGTGAATTCTTTCATTATGCAACATAATAGATCACTCCGCTTTCTATGAGATTTCGCAAAGCCTTGTCAGGAAAAAACGGCGCATATTTTGTAACAAGTTCCTGAGAAATATTACATTTTCTGATCCAGTTTTTGATGACAGCTTTTCTTTCATCGTCAAAATAGCCCGATGAGGTGCTGTTCATCATTTCAAGGAACTGCAAAACGAATATATTGTCATTATCTATTGTAACTCTTGCCTTTCGTAAAATAACTTCCTGATTTCCAATTTTAACTCTGCGGAGCTTAGAGTTTTCATTATTCGTTTGAATTTCGGGGATATTCGACATCTGCGTAGAAAGACCTGCCTGTTGCAATGCAGTGATTCCGGTGTAAAACCCGATTCGCTTTCCTTTTTCGGATAAATACTTTCGCTCAATGATCCTGTTTGGATTCAGAATACTGTTTCCAAACGGTGTTTTGATAGGGATATAGTAGATACCTCTTTCGTAACGAATGATCTGGCCGCTGTCACAGAGCTTGGCAAGCTCTTTTTTGAGCCAGATATCAGAGTAATCCTTATAACGAATATCCGAAAGGAATATCGGTTCATTCTTACCAAACGTTTCAAGAAGATAATCATACAGCATATTTAGCACCTCCCATGTTGTACTGAATTTATTATACCATATTTGACTCTACAAGTCAATAGAAATATATTTTTGAAATTTAATCTAAGTGTTTCTTAGTATTGGCGGAAAAGCTCAAAGTTTGGAACGCAAATCGATCATAGTGATGGTACTGTTATTAAACGGCTGTCCGTGATCAGACATATTGATCTCTCTGTAAATAAAAAACATGCTATTATTTTATTGTAATAGAATTGATTTATGAAGCCTGATGTGATATAATATGTGAAAAACACGGAGGTAAGCCTTTATGGAAGAATTAAATGAACTGGATTCAACCTGTGGAGTAAGCGATGATGAGCTCACAAGACGCTTTATTGAAGCAGTCAGAATAGAGAACGAGATACGTAGTATTAAGGGACTCCCTATCTCCGGATATGATCATGATAAGAAAATGCCATATATTGAGTATCCTGATGGAAAAAGAATATACACCGGAGAACAGGTAGTTGCAGATACAGAGGAGGTCTTCAATGGCTAAAGTAGTAGAAATAAACGGAATGACAATCAAAGTAATAGATTCTCAAGAAAAAGATGCTTTCCTGACTCAGGATGATAAAGATATGGATATAAGAGCCATAGAAGCTGTCAGAGCAGCACTGAATAAGGCTAAAATTTGCGGAAAGCCAATTGCACGTTATGATACTGTCACTCATAGAGCGTACATTGAAAATGCGGACGGGACGATAAGAATGGTTAAATAATACATCATTTTTCTGAGGTATAGTCAATTAATCCCCCAATATTCACAATTCATTTTCGACTTCTATGGTTATTATTTTCCTGTCTTGTTTCACAGCATAGTGTGTTCTCAATCATTTCTGTTGTACACTGGAATACTCTACTTTTAGCGAGCGACTTCATGCTCAGAAAAACAACAGTGCAATCCTCAGCGGCGCAGACATCGACAAGCATTACCTTAACTCAGAGGGAGAAAAGAACGATAAGACCGAGAAAAACGAAGGCGAAGGCGGCGGAAATAACACTCTCCTTATTCTCGTAGGTGTTCTTGCTCTTGCTGGCGGCGGTGCTTTCTACTACTTTAAGGTTTACAAGGCAAAGCCGAAAGCTCCGAAGCAGTCCCTTTATGATGAGGACGAGGAGGAATATGAGGAAGAAACCGTAAATGAAGATACCGTTGACGAGGAAGCCGACGAAGATGAGGAGTAATCCTCACAAGCCTGATTACTCAGGCTTGGTACATAACAGTTTGGACAAGCGATATTATCATATATTCTCCGTCAAAGGTAAATGCTCTGACTTTAAGGAAAGCAAGAATTAACACTAAATTTCTTCTGTTTTTCATTGCCTGGCATTCCTTTCTCTGTAATTCTCAAATAAGTTTACAGCATATTCTGAAAATGGAGTGTCAAGATAAACATAGTTGAATTCACGGGAAACATTCCAACCCTTGATGCAAAATTCAGCAAGTACATCATTATTCTCACCTACTGCACGGTAGGCAAATGTGATACAGTTGTTGTTCTCCAACAGCTTTGTAATAAGTCCGAAATTGCTGATGGTTGTAATTCTGTCAAACTCCGCAAAAGAGTGATTATATTCTGTAAGAAGCTGTCCGAGAATATCTCTTGTGCCGCTGCCCTCTTCACGAAGAATAAGATTTTCTATCCATATCTTATCAATCGGAACAGTTTTGTTTGCAAAAGGATGGTTTTTTCCGCAGAGCCCCACAAACGGTTCTTTTCTGTAAAGCCTTGAAGCGTATCTACTTTTATCGAAATAACCTTCTATAAGTGCAAAATCAAGCTTTCCTGCGGATAATTCCGATAACAACGTTTCGGTGTTTTCCACGTTGACGGAAATACTGTTTTTCGGCACTGAAAGAAATGCGGAAATATGCTTGTCGATAACATACTCGCCGATAGTTTTTGTTGCACCGATTGAAAGGCTTACGCCATCACTGTGTTTAAGCTCGGCTTTCAGCTTTTTCTCTTGATACAGGACATTTTCGGCATACTTTTGCAGAAGTTCAGCCTCTTTGGTCATAGTCAATGTTCTGCGGTCGTAACTGAACAGCTTACAGCTGTACTGCTCCTCAAGAAAGTGGATATGCTGTGTAACGGCAGGCTGTGTCATATTTAAAAGCTCCGCTGTTTTACGGTAGTTCATCACTCTGCACAGCGTTAAAAATGTTTCAATCCTTGTATCAATCATAGTTTCCTCCTTGATAAGTTTATCTTATCAACATATAATAAATGATAATTTGATTTTATCACATTTCTGTGGTAAAATCAATACATCAGGAAAAAACAAGGAGGACATTATGGAAAAGATAAAAAGCGTGGTAAAATTAGTGCCGGGATTTGCTCTTGCACTTGCAATAGCAGCGGTTGCAAAGCTGATTGAAAGCTTGCTGCCTATTCATTTAATCGGTGCGTCGGTTATAGCACTTTTCATCGGTATGATAATCAATCACTTCTGGAAACCAAACAAAATCTTTTCGGGCGGTCTGAAATTCACCTCGAAGAAGATACTGAAATTTGCAATTATTCTGCTTGGTGCAAGCCTTAACATCAGCATTGTTCTTGAGGTTGGAAAAATGTCACTGTGCGTGATGGTGTTCACGCTACTGACCTGCTTCGGTATCGGACATTTTGTCGGCAAGGCTCTGAAAATCAACTGGAAATTATCTAACCTCATTTCGGCAGGAACAGGTATCTGCGGCGGTTCGGCTATTGCGGCGATTGCACCTGTTATTGATGCTGACGACAGCGATATTGCCTATTCAATGTCCGCTACATTTCTTTTTGATATGGCAATGATTGTACTGTTTCCTATTATGGGTCAGGCAATGGGACTTTCCGATATGGCTTACGGTTTATGGGCAGGCACAGCAGTAAACGATACATCAAGCGTTGTTGCGGCAGGATATGCCTTTTCTGAAGCGGCAGGCGATTTTGCCACAATGGTAAAGCTCACCCGTACACTTTCAATTATCCCCACAGTTATCACCTTTGCTCTTATCAACGCACATCTTAAACGCAAGGAAGCCGGAGCAAACGGCGAGGCAGTCAAGGCAAAATTCAGCATTACAAAAATTATCCCTTGGTTTATTCTCGGATTTTTAGCACTTACTGTTATAAACAGCTTCGGTGTAATACCTGTGGCAGTTTCTTCGGGAATGAAGGACGTAAGCAAGTTTCTTATGATTTCAGCACTTGCGGCAATCGGGCTTAACACAAGCTTCAAGGATATGAAGAAATCAGGCTTTGCACCAATGCTTCACGGATTTATCATCTCAGCACTCGTAGTTGTGGTTGCTATTGCTGTTGAGTATTTTATTGGAATTGTTTAAATATGCATACTTTACATAAGAGCTTCTCAGACGAGAGACTTTTTTGATATATTGATACTTATTGATTTCTCAATGGAATTATGCTAACAAAATAAAAATGCAGCATATTATATGCTACATTTTTGAGTTTTAATATTGGTTACAAAGTGATATTCACCCTACACACCCCAAAGCTCTGTTTGTCACGGTCAAGCAAGGTGTCAGGGAACATATTGAGCCACTTGCGGCTGAAAGAAGTATTCCCAAAGTAAGCATCGAAGTTGGAAACAGGAAGAATAACATAGTCAGAATCATCGGGCTTGTTGGCAATGCAGTAAGCGAGAACCATTTCCGCAACCCCGTATGGCAGCCCGTCAGGCAGAAGCGCCTGTATACGCTCTTTTTCATCATCAGAGAAGGAAAAAGTCTTATCTGCCAGCGGTCCAAGCTCCAGAGCATCCGCAAGCACATCATCAAACCGCAGCACCCACGCACCTTTGGTCTCGGGCGAATAGAGCGACACCTGATACTGCTTCACCTTATCTCTCCAGGCAGCGTCAAATTTAGTTTTCAACGGCTCAGCGTTGGAAATAGTAGTCTTGCTCATGTTTTCACTGTTCTTTGTGATGAACCTTTCAACCTTGTGAACGTGCCTGTAAAACCAGCCTTTTCCTGTTTTATCCACCAATTCGGGAAACTCCTCATGCAAATCGCAAAAATCAGTCCTGAACTGCCACTCCTCCTTCGGAGCGGCAGTTTTTTTGTCTGGAATACTGCACCACGCACAGAGAGCTCGCCGTGCATAAACCACATCGGGAGCACCTTTTCTGAACATATATCCCCGAGCAATTATAGTCAGCACACGGCTCAAACCTGTGAACTCCTTCATCATCTCAAAGCTGAAACGGCCGAGGAAGGAAAGGTCACGCTTGCCGCTGCACTTGTAAACGGGCTTGACCGTGTAAGCCTTGAATTCTTCAATTTCGTTCAGCATTACTTCTCCCTCCTGACGTGCTTTTCGATCCTGTCCAACAGCAGATCGAAGAGCACTTTTCTTTTGCCCAGAGCCACTATGTACCTGACCGCTTCATCAGGCTTTGTTATGGCTTCTATGAGCTTTCGGCACTCAGCAGCAACAGCGTCACGGTAGTACGCATTCACGGATCTATTGAGGTAAGCCTCCATAAGCCGCATGAACTCAGGCGAATCACCGTCACGGATAAGCCGTTTCCTGTCCGTGAGGTTGTTTTCATCGTCAATGTCAGCTATGAGGTCAATGAGAACACGGTAACCGCCGAAACGGAAGTCGCTGAAAAGCGGATAGTACCGTTCAAGCTCAGGTATCAAATCTGCAAGAAAATCTTCACGCTGTTCTTTCGGAGTAAGGTGCCAGTTCTTAGCCTGCAGCTCCTGCCTGATAGCAGTTATCCTCTCTGGAGGTGTGCCCTGAAACAGTGGATACAGCATATCTGCGTCGTATTCACGGTCCTGACCACGGCTGTACAGAATTCGCTGAATGTCGTTCCTGCGCTGCCTGTCCTTGACTGGCTGACCGCAGGCTCTTATGCGCGAAAGGCAGCGTTCATAGTCCGTCACAAGAGATTTAATCCGCTCCATTTTATCACTGCTGAGCTTGTCCTTCCAGTTTTCATCAGTTGCAAATGTGAAAAGTTCGCTGTCATCGGCAGGCTTGTCAACGACAGTCTTCGTGTTCTTTTCAAGCATATATGCAAGGTACGGCAGGCGTTCAACATTGGAGTCCACCTTGTCCCAGTCCGTGTCTGCGAAAAACTTCTCAAACTGTTCCTCAAAGGTTGGTTCGTACCATGCACGGCGTCCCTCGCTCTTTTCAAGCAGGCTCTTGTATTTCAGGAACTTGCTCTTGGCGACAGTCTTAGTGCCAAGGTATTCCGTAAGATCAGGCTTCACACCGCTCTTTGCCGAATCAATTTCAAGTCCGGTGAGGATAGCGAGAGTCTCAGTTTCCTCACGGCATTTGTCACGAAGTTCGTCGTCGGAGTTCTCATTGTATGCGATAATACTTCTGTTCAGCGCCGCATTGGAGATCTGTCCAACACGGGAAGAAAATGTGCTCTTGACCGTTTCAAAACGTGCCTGCCAGTCGGTGGCATCACGGATAACAGGCTCAGCACTTGGTATCTTCAACAGCGGAGTCTCAGCTTTGGAATTGCGCTTGACACAGCGGTTTACAATTGGATCGGAGATAGTTTTTATCATATCGCCGTCGAAGTCAGCACCGCCGAGGCGCTCAGCAGTCAGCGAATCCCAGTTCACCATAACAACATCGGTGAGGTGGCTGAGATAATACTTCCTCATATTCTCAACATCGGGATAGACTTGCAGCTGAACCTCTTCGTTTCGGGAAATATGCGGATTTCGCAAGAGCGTACATTCATTGCTGTGCGAATATGCCATTGACGGAGCATAGAAAGCATTCTTCTCAAAATCACTCTGCACCGCACCGTTGTAGAAGTTGCGCTGACTTGTGTTTCGCTTTGCCTTTTTTGGTATAAAATCTTTAAGGAAACCGAGCAGGTCTGCGGAGAGGTAGCGATTGTCGCCTGCAACGATAAGACGTCCGAGAGCATATTGCTTCAACACCGCCTGCGCCCGTGATTTTAATCTGTCAGCATAAACAGGCTCTGCAATGAACTTCGGGTTTTTCTCAAGTATCTTTTTGAGATAGTAGTCCTTGCTGCCTCGGCTATACTTCCTGCCTGTGAAAAAGCTCAGGCGATATTCCCTGTCGGTACAAAGCCTGTAATATTCACGTTCAGTTTCCTTGGTGAGCCAGTGACGGTTATCGTTCGCAGGAAAGGACAGCGGCAGATCAAGAGGTCGGAACTCGTCCGATGTCATTGAAAGCGTATTGAGAAACTGATAGTTCAGCTCCGTGAACTTCTGCGGACTGTCTTTGCTGACACCAGAGATGTACAGAGCGTGCTTGTATCTGCGGAATGCGTCCCAGTAGTCTTCCCAGCTCATATTGTTCTCGCACAGCCAGCCGTAGCCCTTGAACATACTCTTGGTGAGAATAATATCAACGTCAGCAGCTTTGTGCTCAACTCCCCAGATGTCGGTGAGCGTTGCAACTCCAGCGCTCTTGAAGAAGTCATGAATGTCTATCTGGTGCAGCATTCCCTTGATGTACGGCAGACGTATCTGGAACGAGGTATGCTCGCCGCCTAACTTTTTATTGATGACCTTGGCGAACTCCTTAGAGACAACTCCTTCGCCGTCATAACCGAGAATATCAACACTTTCCCTGCGCTCAACACGGTGATACTTTCGCACAGCATTGCTGCTGCCATCGTCTTCAACAGTGACAACATCTGTGTCGTGAACAGTGTGTTTTTGATTATCCACAACGATAACTCTATGAGGCTTGTCGAGGTTTATTCCGTCAACTCGGATACCTCCCGAGAGCATAAGTCCGTTGTATGCATACAGCTTGCTGAGCTGACACTTGGTTATCTCCATTCCGAGACGAATGCGCTCCGTGACCTTCCAGAAAATGTCCTCACGGATAAATGACAGCACAGCATTTCTGCTCATGCTTGCGGAGCGCTCAAACGCAACGTACTTGTGCATACCGTTGCTGAAGTCTATCTCCACACCTCTGTTCGTAAACAGAGCGGCAGCCTTCTCCTGCAGCTGTGCATAGTAAGGGTGCGATGCGTCACGGTCAAACACCCGTGAGAAGTCTGCGTAGAAAATAACATCGGACAGGTCCGTCACAAGGTCAGCGCTGTCATATTTGAAATCGTCACCGTGCAGCACGCACATTATCTGATAGAAAAGTGCGTTGTCGTCCTGCTCATGAGCGGAGTGCTTCAGACAGCTCCGCAGTGCGTTTTTATCAATAACTGTTTTGTAAAACAGTCCGTCAGGCTTTGAGTAGTTGAGCATTGCTCTGACGGACAAATCATATATCCTGTACTTCATGATCTTACCACCTGCAATAATTGTATCACAAAACATACCAAAATGCAATAAGGATACTGCTCCCACATTTTTATTCCGAAACACTCATTTTTGACTGAAAATCATTCAAAACTGTCATTATAACAGTTTTGAGATGAAATGTCTGTAAAGCTCTATTCTATGGGCGGTGCAGCTGTTTTTATAATTTAGTGAGAAAAGGTCAGTTCTCATAAAAATGAATTTGTGTTTCGGAAAATGTTTCAGAGCAGTCAAAAACTTATGAAAAAACAGGTCGATTTGCATAAAGGATACTGCTCCCACATTTTTATGAAGAAAGGATGATTTTTATTGACAAAAAGAATCGAAATCGAGTTCAAAAGCAGCGTAGAGATAATGAACACTCCGATGAAAAAACGGCGATTCATTGTTGACGAAATGATCTATCCCGGACTCCATGTACTGTCAGGTGATCCGAAGATAGGTAAATCGTGGATGATGATGGATATGTGTCTTGCGATTGCCAAAGGTGAAAAGTTTCTTGGACGCAAAACAGAACAAGGTCATGTTGTGTACATGGCACTTGAAGATACGTCTGACAATTTGCAGACGCGAATGTATGAGCTGACAGATGAGCCGACGGATAACCTGCAATACGTTTTACTTGTCAACACTCTCGGTAACGGTCTCGAAGATGACCTTCGCAAGTGCAAGGAAACATTCTCAGACCTGAAGCTGATAGTCATTGACACTCTGCAAAAGGTGCGCGATACTGTTGATATGAAGTACGGAAGTGATTACAAGGACGTGTCAACTCTTAAATCAATTGCTGACGAGTTAGGCATCGCAATTATTCTTGTTCATCACAACAGAAAGCAGCAGGACTCCAATCCGAACAACATGATACTTGGTACAAATGGTATCCCCGGGGCATCAGACGGTTGTCTTGTACTTCAGAGAAACGGAGACAGCAAGAATGCTGTGCTGAACATCAGCGGTCGCGGTGCTCCGTCACTCGACATAAATGTTATCAGGGACGGAGCAAAGTGGAAGCTGCTTGACAAGCCGCCCGAGGACAAGCCTGATAACTTCCCGTCTGTGATACATGATTTTATGCTGGAGCGAAAAGAGTTCCGCGGAAGTGCGTCTGAGTTGTGTGAACTGTTATGCAAAAAGTTTCCGTCAGAGGAATTCAAAAACAACTGGATGTACCGAGAACTATTGCAGCACGATGAAGAAGTTCACTCGCTCGGAATCAGCTATGGCAAAACAAAAAGTAACGGCACTCGCAGTATCTGTGTCCGTTACGAAGCTGATAGGGACAGCAGTGGCAGTAAATTACTGTACCCTGAAAGTGGTGCCCCTGCTGTCCCTGAAACGTCTTCAAACGCTGATATATCTTCGCAAACCGATACTCCCTCTGCCAGTGATGTTAAAACAATTGCTGTCCCTGTTGGTGATAAACTTATTGAGTGGGCAGCGAACCGAATCACAGAAAAGTTAGCGGAGCAAGGTATTGAAGTCGAGCCGTTTCAGCCGTGAGGCACAAAAACGCCAATATTTGCCGCCGATACAGAAATCGGGTAGTTACCCCACCTGCGGCGATAAAAGCGATTGTGGCGCAACGTGGAGCGTGTGTGGCGATACCGCACAGATACTAATGGCAGAGGGAAAAGTGGCGGTACCCGAGAAAAATCAACCCCACTGGGTTGGCAAGCATAGCTGCCGGCATTCCGCCTGCCGCCTTTGCTTGTCGGGCAGAAGCCCGAACCCACTTACGGCGAGCCGCCGCTCCCAATTGTGCCTCCGCATAGTCCTTACGGACAGGAAGTATAATTGTCGGCACGCTGAAACATTTTACAAAACGGAAGAAAAGGAGGGATTCTATGAGACGGAGAAACGCAACCATAGCGATACGCTGCACAGAGGAAGAAAGCAGACGTATCCATGAACTGGCTGAGAGGCACGGCTTAAGGCTGAATGACTTCGTAATGCGGAGTGCTCTGGGCAAGAAAATCGTTGTTGCCAACGGCATCGATGAGATAGTTCGGCAGCAGAAAGCTATCGGTCGAAACCTGAATCAGATAGCTACACTTGCGAATATGGACAGGCTGACCGCCGTGAACTTCCAGCCGCTCCTCGACGAGCACAGGAAGGTCACGGAGCTGATAGGTCAGCTCTTACGGGAGGTGAAGTAGTGGCGACGGTCACAGCTATTAGTACAAAAGGTGGTGGCGGCGGCAAGAAAAGTCTGGACTACATCTGCCGCGATGACAAGACCGAGAATAAAAAGTTCGTGACGGCTCTCAACTGTTCGCTGCCCACAGCCTATCAAGAATTCCAAAATACAAGAGAGATGTACGGCAAGACTGACGGCATTCGTTACTATCACTTCGTACAGTCGCACCCAAGCGGCTACAAGATAGAGCCTGCACTTGCTCACAAGATAGCTGTTGAGTTTGCAGAGCGAGCGTTCAAAGGTCACGAAGTTGTAGTCGCAACTCACAACGACGCTGAACACGTTCACTCACATTTTGTGCTCAACGCAGTTAATGCTGAGACAGGTTTGAAGTACCACTCAAACAAGTTCACACTGCAAGACCTACGGCAGCTCAGCGATGAAATTTGTCAGAAGTACGGAGTGACAACTCTCAGCAAACCTGAGATTCACAAGCAGAGCAACGGTATCACTAACGGTGAGTACCGTGTTGCAATGCGAGGTGAGAGCTGGAAAATGAATCTCATCAATACAATAGACATGGTCATGAAAAGAGCAAAGTCAAAGAAACAATTCCGCTTCTATATGAAGCAGTGTGGCTACGATGTCAAGTGGGAGGACAGCAGAAAGTACATCACATACACCTGTCCCAACGGCAGGAGATGCCGCGACAACAAGCTTCACGAAGCGAAATACAGAAAGGAGAATATGGAATATGAGTTCGAAATACGAAGAAGCGAAAGAAGCCTCCAAGCAGAATTTGGAGGAGACACAGGACATACCAACTATGGTCTGCGTCCAGGAACACAACTGGCTGGCGTTGATATCACAGCTGAAGCTTCTGACAGATACGCTGTTCGAAGTCAAGGCTCAGACAGACGAGACAATGACATATGCACAGATGGAACGGTACCTGCGAAATCAGCAGACGATATACAATCAGCTGCTGGAACAGGGAAAGGAGATACAGGAGCAGACGTCACAGAACGTGACGGCAGAGGTGTCGAAGCTGGATCAGGCGGCGAAGGAACTCGTATCACAGGCTGGGAGTCTGAACGAGCAGACCTTATCGCAGCTGAAATGCTCCGAAGAGCAGAGCAGAAGTCACGGCTTCAGACTGCTTCGACTGGTGGTGCTGATAGAAGTGCTGCACCTGATATCATCGGTGGCATTGCTGCTGTGGCTTCGATAATCGAGGACGAGTCTGAGCCTACTGACGATACCGAATACGCACGTGAGCACGTTGACCGCAAGGCACTCGCCGAGGAACGAGAGCGAAAGGAAGCTCACGGAATACACATGGGATAAGCTATGACTCCCTGAATCAGGGACTCAACTAACTCAGGGATAAAACGTCCGTGAGTTATTATTCGTAGCTGGGCTACCGTAACGGTACTTGAAGTCCGAAACAGAACTGCACTCATTCCCAGCTCAGGATAGAGTTCCCATAATGGACATTCGTTATGGCGGGATGTAATATCCCGTCACGACGATGGGGTGGTGAATCGCCACCTCGCCACCTGAGTCGGCGAATCGCAGGGGCAGCAAAGGGGTGTCCAAAACGGACTGAGCTGATGTATGGAAACACGACGGTAGCTCACGGTGAACGAGGCGTTCACCGTACTGAACTCGCCCTGATTCGGGGCGGGTGTGAACGAACCGTTCATCCCTTTGCTGGTACCGAACAGATTGTACAGTACCGACAGGTGTTGCCAAAATGGCAGCGCCTTCAAATCATCCATATTGGAAGGTATGAGCTGACAGAACGATTCGTTCGGTCAGTAGACGAAGTAACGAAACGTGACGGCGTCTCAATCACCAAAGGATGTCACCAAACGTGACATCCTTTGCAATAAGGGTATCGTGAAAGCCAATACCCTTGTAGTGCTTCTGCTCAGTATCAACAGCGAACATTCAGTGGTTCTGATGAATGGATTTCGACTGGAAGCTGTGGTATGATTGTTGGTCAGGAGGTGACCGCGGCGATGAAGTTGCAGGATCTGTATTACGGGAACGTCATACCGTGTCAGCACGATGTGAGGAAGGACTCCGATTATGCAAAGCGAAGTCTGGAGCTCCTCGAGATGTGCGACAGACTGGAGAAACGACTGTCAGCTGACGATAAGAAGCTACTCAACAACATAACGGATATGCAGGGAATGTTGTCCGAGACATTGGTAGCTGAAAGCTACATACAAGGCTTCCGTGACTGCACCGAACTGATAATAGATGTGATGTTCGGCAGGAGCGAGAACCTGAAATAACAAATCAAATGGAGAGAGTACGGTAAAACACCGTACCCATTTTCGTATCAAAGGGAGCGGCTAACCACCGCTCTCTTAATAATTCAAAAGGAGAAAGTTAAAATGAACAATGCAGATCATACGAGAAACACAAGCGAAATAATAACAGGAGGAACGAATGAGATATACAGAAATGTTCAGAAACGAACCGGACGTGCTGACTGTCCCAGAGGCAGCAAAGCTGCTCCGCATTGGAAAGAATCAGGCTTACGAGCTCGTGAAAAATGGAAGTATCGGAGCGATAAGACTGGGCAAGAAGATAATTATTCCGAAGCCCGCTCTTGTTGACTTCTGCCGAAACGAGAGAAACTATTTAGTGCTTCTGCCGAAATGAGGTGAAAGGTATGGATTTTTCGAGAGAAGTGTGGTATTGTTGTCGTGACGAAAGTCACGATAAGGAACGATTTGGGAATTGAAAGGAGGATGCCAATGAAAATAACCACAGGACATTTGGCCGAGAAAAGCGGCAAATGGTATGCCGTTATAAACTTATACGATGCCGACGGTAAGCGTCACGAAAAGTGGCGCTCCCTCGGACTGGACGCAAAGAAAGGCACCAAGACCGAAGCCAACCACCGTCTGAACGAGGTGTTGGAGCAGTACAATCTTGGTGACCAGTACCTGCACGAAGGTATGTCGAGAGCCGACAAGGAGCGTAACCGCATAGCTGATATGCGTGTTGAGGACTACCTTGCGGAGTGGCTGGAGTCCTACAAGGGCAACATCACGAAGTCCACATACACAAGCTACAAGCGGTACATGGACGTACACATGATACCATTCTTCAAGAAGATGAAGATAAAGGTCAAGGAGATAACCGGCGACGAGATAAACGAGTACTACGCTTACCTCAGAGCCAAAGGACTGAAGGGCACAAGCTGTCAGCGGCACCATTCGCTCCTGCACCTTGCATTCAAGTCTGCAATGAAGCGTCGTATAATTCCGACAAATCCTGTCGATCAGGCTGACCGCCCGAAGTCGGTGCAGTTCATCGGAAACTACTATAACGCTGAGGAGATAAAGCAGCTCATCGACTGCACAAAGGACGATCCGCTGCACATCGTCATCGTTATAGCTGCATACTATGGACTCCGCCAAAGCGAGGTCATCGGGCTGAAATGGTCGGCGGTGGACTTCGTAGGCAAGACCATAAGCATCAAGCACAAGGTGTTGCAGGACGAGGACGGAGTTGCAGGTTACGATGTAATGAAAACGAAATCGTCGTACAGAACGCTTCCGCTGATACCTGTAGTCGAGCAGGCACTCATCGCCGAGCGTGAGCATCAGGCAGAAATGAAGAAGGCATTCGGCAGAGGATACTGCAAGAAGTACGAGGACTACATCTGCGTAGACGCTGTGGGAGAGCTGATACGTCCCAACTATGTATCGGACCACTTCCCGATAGTGCTCCGCAAGAACGGTCTGCGGAAGATACGCTTCCATGACCTGCGGCACAGTTGTGCCAGCTTACTTCTCGCCAACGGAGTGCAGATGAAGCTGATACAGGAGTGGCTCGGTCACAGCGACATAGGTACGACCAGCAACGTGTACAGCCATGTGGACAGCGAAAGCAAGAAGCTGAGTGCGGAGGCGATTGCTAAAGCACTCTCAAACGAATCAACAGCCGTATAACATAAACTGAAAGGCAATTGCAGTTTTCTCGCAAAAAACAAGTCGGTCATTATGCAAGCAACTGCGCTATAACAAAAAAGTTCCGCCTCTCGAAAAGGCGGAACTACGCGGAATACTCCGCATTTGGCTTGGCGCAGTGGGTGGGATTCGAACCCACGTCCCTCAAGGGGCATCATGATTTCGAGTCATGTCCGTTATGACCACTTCGATACCACTGCGTATTTAATTTAACTATAAAACTGCGAGAAAACTGCGAGAAAGCCAATTACAAACGCAACTGCGAACACCGCCGAAACCACGCAGAACAGGGAAAAATCAAAGTGCGGCAAGCTCAAAAACGACTATGTTTCGAGTCATGTCCGTTATGACCACTTCGATACCACTGCAAAATTTACTAATATATTATATCATCTCTTAGAAAAAAAATCAAGCCTTTTTATAAAAAATAATAATATAACAAAATCCGCCATGAAATATCATTCTCAATTATTGACAATGATGAGGGGCTGTTGTATAATTATATGGACAGGAGATGAGAAAATGCGTTCAAAGGGAATAAAAACAATAGCGGAGAATCGTCAGGCGCGTCACGAATACTTCGTTCTCGAGACATATGAGGCGGGCATGGAGCTCGTCGGGACTGAGGTCAAGTCGATACGGCAGGGGAGCGTCAACCTAAAGGACGCATGGTGCTCGATAGATAAGGGAGAGCTGTTTGTGCGCGGTATGCACATCTCGCCGTATGAGAAGGGCAACATCTTCAACCGCGACCCTATGAGAGTCCGCAAGCTGCTGATGCACAAGCGCGAGATAAACAAGCTCTACGGCACGGTCAAGCAGGACGGACTGTCGCTGATACCGCTGAGCATATACTTCAAGGACTCACGTGTAAAGATGCAGGTCGGGCTGTGCAAGGGCAAGAAGCTCTACGACAAGCGTGCTGACGCTGCAAAGCGTGACGCGAAACGCGAGATAGACAGGAACATCAAGATACGCAATCAATGACATCAGAGCTGAACAGCACCGCCTGTTCAGCTTCTTGGCTATAGGGGAGAAAACGATGCTGAAACGTATAATAACAGCGGCTTGCGCGGTGATATCAGCGCTGACGCTGACGGCGTGCAGTCTGACCGCCCGAGACCTTCATACGGTCACACATGAGACCGAAGTCCCGCCGAAGATGCTTTTCCTCGGGGACTCGATATCCGCAGGCTACGGGCTTGACGGCTACTCAAGGGACGACCTGTACAGCTGCCGCTCATATGCGAATATTCTCGCTGATAAGTACAAAAAAGAGCTTGCTGACGAGTGCGGACACACAATGGTGAACAAGTCGGTTTCGGGAGCTACTTCGACAGACCTTCTGAGGCTTATCAGCAGCGGAGAGCTCGACAATGACCTCGCCGACTGCGACGCGGTTGTCGTGTCCATCGGCGGAAACGACCTGCTGGGGCTTATCTTCGACGTTTTCAACAGGCTCGGCTACTCGCCCGACAGCGGCAATTTCAACTACAAGAAGATCGACATTTTCGGAGCTGCGGACGCTCTGACGTCCATGAATGCGGAGGCTGACGAGGCGCTTGCGGGCTTCGAGACGAACCTCCCTCAGATAGCGGAGGCGCTGAGCTCCCGCACTGACGCCAAGCTCTACATACAGACGCTTTACGACCCGCTCGAATACTACTCCAACATACCGAAGGTAGCCGAGTTTTCGGCGGGAATGATAGGACGCTTCAATGATATAGTGAGGGAGCAGTCTGCGGACAGGTACACCGTAGTCGACGTAGCATCGGCGTTTGCGGGCCAGGCGGATATCGTGACCAATATCAAGGACTTTGACATTCACCCGAATTATATCGGACATCAGCTCATTGCTGACGAGGTCGACAAGGCATTCCGCGAGACGGGCTTCACCTACACGACCGAGGAATACGGTGAGCCGTATATTACGAGCGAAGGTTATATTGCGGTCATCGGAGGCATACTGCTCGCTGTTCTTGCACTGAGCGCACCTGTTATCATTGTGGGGCGCGCAGTCGGAAAAAAGAAAGAGAAATAAGAAAAGGGGAGCGTTTGCTCCCCTTGTTTTTATCAGTTTATCGGCTTTATTTCGTAGTTTATGTCGTAGGCGTCGTCGTCGCTGATGTTCCAAAAAGTCTCGATAAGGCGCTTGGCTACGAGCTCAGAGCCGCTTCTGTCCGCGCCAAGCAGAATGACATACAGCTTGTGTCCGCTCTTACAGCTGATATCGCCCTTTCGCAGACAGCGCTGTACGACTGCGGTGAAATCGCTGACTATCTCGGGCTCGACCTTGCTGCCGAAACGGCTTGAGAAGGAGAAAATCACGAGGTGAGCCTCCTTTTCGAGCCTCTCAAGAAGGCGTGAAACGAACTCATAGAGCTTCTTGAAATCGGATTCTTCAACCTTGAATGAGCCTTGTCCGAGCTTGTCGACGGTCATGTCGTCGATGAATGAAAAGTCCGAAGTTTCGACGCTTCCGCAGAGCCGTGAGAGGCGCTTTTCTATCAATCTGCCCGACATAGGGAGAATGAAAACGTCGTCCGCACCTGTGTCGGCAAACTGCTCCTGCGCCTCGACGGAGGTGTTGAAAGAGGCTATACATACGGGTATCTCGCTGCACTGGAGCTCCGTGACGAGCTCGCCGAGGTCAGCGCCCGCGAATTCCTCGGAGACTATCGTGCAGCACGCGTCTTCGGGGATGTTTTTGCCCTGAGTTATTGTGATATCGCAGCTGCATGACGAGCTGAATATCTTTCCGATTTCTCCGTTCGGATTATCAAGCAGAATTATTCTTTTTCCCATAATTTTTCTCCTTTATTAGCTGTTTAGCTTATTTAATTATGACATTTCGCGGCTTTTTTGTCAATATAATTTTCTCAAAGAGGCTATATTTTGATGTTACAAACAAAGTAGGCACAGGGTTATAGTGCAGATTTGACAAATTTTGTTTTTTTCTTGTTCGTTATAGATATATTCAAAATTTTGTGCTATAATTAAATTGTTGATAATGACTTATCTTTTTGGAGATTTTATTCTCAAGGAGCTGTTATGGATATAAAAAATGCGAAAAATTATCAAAAAATGCTTGCCGTTATTCTGACGGTATTTACAACTATTACGTTACTTTATAGTTCGGTAAATTTCTCTCCGAATTATACATATGCTGATGAGCTTGTAGAGCTGCCCGATGAGCCGTCCGTCGACCCGACGAGCAAGACCGACGGCTACTCCGCTGTGCTGTATGACAACACGAATGGACTGCCTACCTCCGAGGCGAACGCTATCGCGGAAACTGCCGAGGGCTTTATCTGGATAGGCAGCTACAGCGGACTCATACGCTATGACGGCAATTCCTTTGTCCGCATCGACTCGACTACGGGCATAGCGAGCGTTGTCAGCCTGTATGCGGACTCGCAGAATCGTCTGTGGGTCGGCACGAATGACAGCGGCGTTGCTGTCATCGAAAAGGACAATGTCCGTATGTACAACAAGTCGGACGGATTGAAATCGCTGTCTATCCGCTCTATAACCGAGGACAGCGACGGAAATATCTACCTTGCGACTACTCACGGACTTGCCTGCGTGAACAAGGACATGGAGCTCCGATGCATTGACGAGCCGCAGATAAACGAAGAGTATATCCGTATGCTTAAGACGGGCGCTGACGGTCTCGTCTACGGTGTTACGATGAATGACGGCGTATTTACGCTGAAGGACGGCTGTCTCACGAACTTCTACAACGCGAGTCGACTTGGCGTAGGAAGTATACATTCCATTCTTCCCGACCCTGTGAATGAGGGAATGATATACGTTGCGACCAAGGAGTCGGAGATATATCACGGCACGCTGAGTGACGGCTTCTATAACGTCTCGCCCTATAGAGTATCGCCGCTCGAATACATAAACTCGATAGAATTCATCAAGGATTCGCTGTGGGTCTGCACGGACAAGGGCATAGGCGTTATCAGAAACAACGAATTTATACAGCTTGAGGACCTTCCGCTCTCGACCTCAGTAGAGAGCCTGATGATGGATTATCAGGGTAATCTGTGGTTCGTATCGTCTCAGCAGGGCGTTATGAAGATTGTTCCCAATCAGTTCACCGACATCTTCGACAAGTATGACCTCGAACCGCAGGTCGTATACTCGACCTGCCGCTATAAGGATATGCTCCTGATAGGTACCAAGAACGACGGTCTTATCGTACTGAGAAACGGCACGACTGTCCCGAGTATGCCTATAACGAGCTCCGAGTCGGTCACAGGCTCGAAATTCGATGATACCGACCTCATCAAGATGCTCAGCGGCTGTAAGATACGCTCGATAATCCGCGACAGCAAGAACAGGATATGGTTCTCGACCTTCGGCGAGCAGGGACTGATCCGCTATGATAACGGCAAGGTCACAAAGTTCCGAAAGGTAGACGGTATGCCCTCCGAGCGTATGAGGACGGTCTGTGAGTGCGCGGACGGACGTATCCTTGCCGCGTGTACAGGCGGTGTCGTCCTTATTGACGGCGACGATATCGTCGAGACTTTCGGCGAGAGCTCGGGCATCAGCAACACTGAGATACTGACCGTTGTTGAGTCCACGAGCGGAGACGTCATCGCGGGCACTGACGGCGACGGAATATATGTTGTCCGCAGGACGGATACCCTCCATATCGGCACAGACGAGGGTCTGCATTCCGATGTTGTTATGCGCATAAAGCGCGATATCAACAGGGACATTTACTGGATAGTCACAAGTAACTCCATTGCTTACATGGACTCAGATTATAAGGTCACTACTATAAAGAACTTCCCGTATCCGAACAACTTCGACCTCTATGAGAGCACATCAGGCGAGATGTGGATACTCAGCAGTAACGGCATTTACGTCGTTCCCGTCGATGAACTGCTCGCAAATGAGGATATCGACCCAGTTTTTTACGGTAAGGACAACGGTTTGCCGTGCATTACGACTTCCAACTCCTACAGCGAGCTGACCTCCAACGGTGAGCTCTATATCGCGGGTACAACGGGTATTGCAAAGGTCAATATCGAGACGCCGTTCGATAACGTCGAGGACATAAAGATATCCGTGCCTTTTATTGAGGCTGACGGCAAGCGCATTTATCCCGACAAGAACGGCAATTACAAGATAGGCTCGGGTGTCAGGAAGCTGACGATATACAGCTTCGTGTATAACTATTCGCTGATAAACCCGCAGGTCACATACCACCTTGACGGCTTCGAGAATATCAAGACTACCGTCAAGCGAAGCGAGCTCGCGCAGGTCGACTATACTAACCTGAGGGGCGGCAGGTATAACTTCAATATCAGCATAAAAGACCCGCAGTGCAACGGTCACAAGAAGCTCGAGGTCAGCATAGAGAAGCAGAAGGCTGTCTATGAGATGATATGGTTCAGAGTGCTCTGCGCACTGCTGATACTGGCTCTGATAGCGGGTATCGTGGCAATTGTGATTCGCCGCAGGATTGCCAAGTTCAAGAAGAAGGAGCAGGAGCAGAAGCTCCTCATCCGTGAGATAGTTGAGGCGTTCGCGAAGGTCATAGATATGAAGGACAAATACACGAACGGTCACTCCACGCGTGTTGCGGAGTATACGGCGATACTCGCAAAGGAGCTCGGTTACGACGACGAGACGGTCGAGAAATACCGCAATATCGCGCTCCTGCACGATATCGGAAAGGTCGGCGTGCCGCCTGAGGTGCTCAACAAGCCCGGCAAGCTGACGGATACCGAGTTCAATATCATCAAGTCTCATTCCGCACTCGGTTTCAATACGCTCAAGAACATCAGCATCATGCCCGAGCTGTCTATCGGTGCGGGTGCGCACCATGAGCGTCCCGACGGAAAGGGCTATCCCAAAGGGCTGAAGGGCGACGAGATACCGCGTGTGGCTCAGATAATCGCAGTCGCGGATACGTTCGATGCGATGTACTCCGACCGACCGTACCGCAAGCGCATGAACTTCGACAAGGCTGTTTCAATTATGAAGGAGGTGCGCGGCACTCAGCTCACGAGCGATGTTGTTGACGCGTTCCTCAGACTTGTGGAGAAGGGGCAGTTCCGTGCTCCCGACGACGACGGCGGCGGAACCGTTGAGGATATCGACAATATCCACAAGAAACAGCAGAAGGAGCAGACTGAAAAGGAAAAAGCGGAGCAGAAGTCTGCTGAGGAGGCTCCGAAGAAAGAATAAACCGCGGACCCTGTCAGTGCATATGTGAATAAAATGTAAATTCACGCAAATGCTATTGACAGGGTCGTGCTTTTTGTGTTATATTGATAGTGTGAAATTAAGTTGCATACAATTGAATAAGGAGGCGATACTATGGACAGGTTCGATATTGCTGTCATCGGAACTGGTCCCGCAGGCATATCAGCGGCGATAACTGCCAAGATACGCAACAAAAACGTGCTCCTGCTCGGGAGCAGGGAACTCAGTGCGAAGATAAGCAAGGCGCACAGGATAGACAATTACACGGGACTGCCTGCTGTAAGCGGGGCAGAGCTCGCCGAGCGCCTCAGAGCGCACCTTGACAATGTCGGAGTTGAGATAACCGACAAGCAGGTCGGTGCTGTATACACTATGGGCGACTATTTCGCGCTCCAGTGCGGCGAGGAAATGCTCGAGGCGACGGCTGTTATCGTTGCGACGGGCATCGTTCAGGCAAAGCCTCTCGACGGCGAGGACAGGCTCCTCGGGCGCGGAGTGAGCTACTGCGCGACCTGTGACGCTCGCCTGTACAAGGGCAAGGCGGTCGCTGTGCTCGGTTACAGCGCGGATTCTGCTGAGGAGGCGGAGTTCCTGTCGGAGATAGTCGACAGCGTGCTCTATATCCCGATGAACGATGTGTTCCCGCAGGAGCGTCCGAATATACGCGTTGTCCGCGAGAAGCCGCTTGCTATACTCGGTGATAGGAGCGTTACTGCTCTGAAAACGGACGGCGGAGAGTATGAAATCGCGTGCGTGTTCGTACTGCGCGACGCAGTCATGCCCGACAAGCTCATCTCGGGAGTTGAGACCGACGGTCCGCACATTAAGGTCGATTTGCAGATGAGGACCAATATCCGCGGACTTTTCGCGTGCGGAGACGTCGCAGGAAAGCCGTATCAGTACATCAAAGCCGCAGGTCAGGGGAATATCGCCGCACTTTCGGCGATAGGCTACCTGAACGAAATAAAGAAAGAGGTATGAATCATGATTAAGGAAATTAAAAACAACGATTTAGAGGCTATAAACAGCGCTGAGCTTGCAATCGTGGACTTCAACGCCACTTGGTGCGGTCCGTGCAGGATGCTTGCTCCCATACTTGAGGAGCTCTCTGAGGAATTCACCGATATCCCGTTCTATGCGTGCGATGTCGACCAAAACATGGAGCTTGCGGTGAAGTATAATATCCAGAGCATTCCCGCTGTCGGCTTTTTCAGGAAGGGTCAGCTCGTCGACCTTGCTGTCGGATTCCGCTCAAAGAACGCTATGAAGGCTCTTATCGAGGCTGAAAATGTCTGACAGGGATTACGACTGCCTGAAGCTGTGCAATCAGCTCTGCTTCCCGCTTTATGCCGCGTCAAAGGAGATTGTCGGCAGGTACAAGCCTTTCCTTGATGAGCTCGGGCTGACATACACGCAGTACATCACCATGCTCGTCGTGTGGGAGCACGGGACGGTCAGTGTCCGCGACATAGGCAGGCTCCTGTATCTCGACTCGGGCACCCTGACGCCTCTGCTCAAAAAGCTCGAGGCAAAGCGCCTCATCGAGCGAAGGCGTGACAGCTCCGATGAAAGAGTGCTCAACGTCTCTGCTACCGAGGAAGGTCTTGCTCTGCGTGAGCGCGCCCTCGCTGTACCGCAAAAAATGGCGTGTACGGTCGGACTCTCTCAGGAGGAGCGGGAGGTGCTCTGCGGTATACTGCACAAGCTCCTCGGCGAAAACCGCAAAAATTGAACAGTTATCGTATTGACAAAGCTCTGTTAGTGTGATATAATTATTTTGTTATCTTCAGGGCAGGGTGTGATTCCCTACCGGCAGTATAGCCTGCGAGCCTTTTTTGGCTGATTCGGTGCGATTCCGAAGCCGACGGTCGTTCATTGAACGTGCTGCATTTTTGCGGCAATAGTCCGGATGTGAGAAGATGTCACGAAATCTGTGATAATCAGCGCCCCGAAGCGTACTCCTTTGGTGTACCTCGCGGGCGCTTTTTTGGAAGTGATTCATATGAATGAGGATTTTATGAGAGAGGCTATTGAGCTCGCTCAGCGCGGTATGGGCTTTGTCAGTCCTAATCCTATGGTCGGCGCGGTCATCGTGCGCGACGGCGAGGTCATCGGTCGCGGATATCATAAAAAGTACGGTGACCTCCACGCCGAGCGTGCCGCTTTTGCGGACTGCGAGGCGCGCGGAGTTGACTGCTCAGGCGCGGAGATGTACGTCACGCTCGAGCCATGCTGTCACCACGGCAAGCAGCCACCCTGCACCGAGGCTATAATCGGGCATGGTATCAAGTGCGTCTATGTCGGCTCGTCTGACCCGAATCCGCTCGTTGCGGGCAAGGGTGTGCAGGAACTCCGCGACAACGGGATAGAGGTCGTAGAGGGCGTCCTCAAGGATGAGTGCGACGCGATAAACGAGATTTTCTTCAAGTTCATAACAAAGCACCTTCCCTTCGTTACGATGAAGTACGCTATGTCTATGGACGGAAAGATTGCCTGCCGTACGGGCGAATCGAAGTGGATAACCGGCGAGGAGGCGCGTCTGAATGTTCAGCGCGACAGGCTCAGACACGCCGCTATCATGGTCGGAGTGGGCACCGTGCTCAAGGACGACCCGATGCTGACGTGCAGACTCGAGGGCGGAAGAAATGCAATCAGAGTTGTATGCGATTCGTCGCTCAGGACGCCGCTGACGAGCAATGTCGTGTGTACCGCTAAGACTGTTCCGACGATAATTGCGACGCTCGAGAGCGATGTTGCTGTGACTCAGCCATATATCGACATGGGCTGCACGATACTCTCGATGCGTGGGAAAAACGGACGTCCCGACCTACGGCAGCTGATGAAAACGCTGTCCTCTCTCGGTATTGACAGCGTGCTCCTCGAGGGAGGCGGCGAGCTCAACTGGTCGGCGCTCGAATCGGGTATAGTTGACAAGGTGCAGACCTACATCGCACCGAAGATAATCGGCGGAGTCGGCGCTAAATCGCCTGTTGCGGGACTCGGAGCCGATAAGCCCGACAATGGCTTCATGCTCGAACCCGTCGCGGTCAGACACTTCGGCGAGGATATCCTTATCGAAAGCAGGGTGAAGTATGTTCACGGGAATAATTGAGGAGGTCGGCTCGGTCGTCAGTATTCAGCGCAGCAGCAGCAAATCATTCATACGGATAAGCGCGCGGAAGGTGCTCGAGGACGTTCACCTCGGCGACAGCATCGCCGTGAACGGCGTGTGTCTGACTGTCACTGACTTCGATGCGGCTTCGTTTCAGGCGGACGTCATGAACGAGACGCTCAGCCGCTCGTCGCTCGGCAGTCTGCGGAGCGGCAGCCCCGTCAATCTTGAACGTGCTATGGCTGCGGGAGGACGATTCGGCGGACACATAGTTTCAGGTCACATCGACGGCACGGGTACTATATCCGATATAAAAAATGACGGTATAGCGGTGTGGTACACTGTCTCCGCGAAGCCCGAAATAATGCGGTATATCGTGGAAAAGGGCTCAGTCGCCATTGACGGTATAAGCCTTACCGTTGCGAAAGTTGCGGCTGACTCGTTCAGCGTGTCGATTATCCCGCATACTGCGTCGCAGACCGTGCTTGGCACGAAAAAGGTCGGCGATATCGTCAACCTTGAAAATGATATAATAGCAAAATATATCGAGAAGCTCATGAAGCCCGATAGTCAGGCGGGCGGCGTATCTATGGAGCTTCTCGCAAAAAACGGCTTCATATGAGGAGTGATAATATGAAAAGATTTGCAGCAATTGCCGCTGCTTCACTGCTTGCGCTGACCTCCTGCGGTATCGAGAATCCTGTTGTTATTTCAAACAGCTCGGAGGACGTCGAGGTCGCAGCGGAGAAGGCGACTGAGCTGAAAACCGACATAAACGTCGGCAGCATAGATGTGTCCTACGGCGAGACCGATAAGGCGGAGATACACGTCGACTACAAGGTTCAGGGCATTACGCAGAATAAGGTCAGCTCTGTCAGCGAGCACCTCTCCTGCAAGGCGGAGGTCGAGGAGGAAGTGCTCACGATTTCTATCGTTGACCCCGAAACCGGCAAGAGCTTCTGGGAGTGGAAAAACTCAAATGCAAAGGCTGTTGAGGTCGAGGCGGACGTGAAGATATCGCTGCCTGAGAGCTTCAGCAAGTTCGATATCAATTCCGACGTCGGCAACGTGAAGCTCGACAAGCTCAAGGGTGAGTTCGATGTCAAGTGCGACGTCGGCAACGTTGATATGACTGATGTAGGTATACTCGCTGATTCCGAGATCTCCGTAGATGTCGGAAATGCCGATATATCGCTCGCTGAGGTCGGTGAGTGCGAGGCGGAGGTCAATGTTGATGTCGGTGATATCGACATCAGCACGGGCAGTCTTAAATTCGAGACGACCTCGGGCGAGGAAGACAAGCCCGTCGGCGGCAAAAAGGAGATTACCGTGGACGGAAAGTGCACGATGAAGCTCAAATGCGATGTCGGAAACATCGACATCGGACAGGAGGATAAGAATGTTTGAATACAATACGGTCGAGGAAGCTCTCGAAGCGCTGAGAAACGGCGAGATAATCCTTGTGACCGATGACGAGGACCGCGAGAATGAGGGCGATATGATTTGCGCCGCTGAGTTCGCGACCACTGAAAATGTCAATTTTATGGCTGTTCATGCGAAGGGGCTTATCTGTATGCCGATGAGCATCGAGCTCTGCGAGAAGCTCCACCTGCCGCAGATGGTCGACTACAACACTGATAACCACTGCACGGCGTTTACGGTCTCAATCGACCACGTTGACACGACCACGGGTATATCCGCTGAGGAGCGCGGCTTCACGGCACGTATGGCTGTCGATGACAGCTCCAAGCCCGAGGACTTCCGCCGCCCGGGTCATATGTTCCCGCTCACGGCGAAGAAAAACGGCGTGCTCGAGCGTGAGGGTCACACCGAGGCTACGGTAGACCTCATGAGGCTCGCGGGACTTAAGGGCTGCGGACTCTGCTGCGAGATAATGCGCGACGACGGCACTATGATGAGAGCCGCTGAATTGCAGCAGAAGGCGCAGGAATGGGGACTCAAATTCATCACGATACAGGCTCTCAAGGAGTATCGCAAGGTCCACGATAAGCTCGTCGAGTGCGTTGCGAATACGAAGCTGCCGACGAAGTACGGCGAGTTCAGGGCTCTCGGCTTCGTGAACAAGCTCAACGGCGAGCACCACGTTGCACTCGTCAAGGGTGACATTGGTGACGGCGAGGATATACTCTGCCGCGTACACTCCGAGTGCCTGACAGGCGACGCGTTCGGCTCGCTGAAATGCGACTGCGGACAGCAGTTTGCCTCCGCAATGACGCAGATAGAGAAGGAGGGCAGGGGAATACTGCTCTATATGAGGCAGGAAGGACGCGGCATCGGTCTGATAAACAAGCTCCGTGCCTATGAGTTGCAGGACAAGGGCATGGACACTCTCGAGGCGAACCTCGCTCTCGGCTTCCCGGGAGATATGCGCGAGTACTACATCGGCGCGCAGATACTGCGGGAGCTCGGCTGCAAGACTTTGCGTCTGCTCACTAACAATCCCGACAAGGTATACGGTCTGAGCGGCTTCGGGCTCGAGATAAAGGAGCGTATCCCGATACAGATGGACGCTACCGCCTATGACCTGTTCTACCTCAAAACTAAAGCTGCCAAAATGGGGCATATCCTCGACTACTGAGCAGCAAAAATATAAATATTAAGGAGAAATAACCATGAAAACATATGAAGGAAATCTTGTACCCAAGGATGTCAGAATAGGTATCGTCGTTGCACGTTTCAACGAGTTCATCACGAACAAGCTGCTCGGCGGTGCTATCGACACACTCAAGCGCCACGAGCTCCCCGAGAACTCCATTGACGTTGCATGGGTACCCGGTGCGTTCGAGATTCCGCTCATCGCCTCAAAAATGGCTAAGACGGGCAAGTACGACGCTATTATCTGCCTCGGAGCTATCATCCGCGGCAGCACCTCACACTATGACCTCGTCTGCAATGAGTGCGCAAAGGGCATTGCTCAGGTGTCGCTGAATGCTGATATCCCCGTGATGTTCGGCGTCATCACGACCGAGAACATCGAGCAGGCTATCGAGCGTGCGGGCTCGAAGGCAGGCAACAAGGGCAGCGAGTGCGCAGAGGGAGCTATCGAGATGATAAACCTTATCCGCGAAATTGAGGATTGAGGTGCATAGATATCGAGAATACCTCAATATTAAGCCGATTCAGAAGCAAATACATCGGAGACAGACATTTCTATAAAAGCGTGCTGACTATGGTCGTGCCGATGATACTGCAAATGCTCGTCACGAATTTCGTGTCCATGCTCGACAACATCATGCTCGGGCGCGTAGGTACGGAGCAGATGAGCGGCGCTTCCATAGTCAATCAGTACGTATTTATTTTCATTATTTCGACATTCGGTGCCGTCTCGGGTCCGAGCGTTTTCGGAGCCCAGTTCTTCGGCAAGGGCGACTACAGGGGACAGATGTACACGTTCAGGTTCAGGCTGTTTTCTTGTCTGATAATCGCTGTTATTGCGGCTCTGCTTTTCGAGTTTTTCGACGACGGGCTGATATCGCTCTTCCTCAGCAAGGACGACCCTCCCGAGATACGGGCGGCAACTCTCGGCTACGGAAAAGCGTATATGTCGGTCATCATACTCTCGCTCGTACCGAATGCTGTACGTCAGGCATATGCGAGCATCGTCAGTGAGTGCGGCGAAACGAGGATACCCATGGCGGCTTCAATGACTGCGGTCGCTGTCAATCTCGTCCTCGACTACGTTCTCATCTTCGGCAAGCTCGGTATGCCCGTGCTCGGAGTGAAGGGCGCGGCTATAGCTACGGTAATTGCTAAGGTCGTTGAGGCGGCGGTTATCGTCGTATGGGTGCATACTCACACCGCGCGGTGCAGATTCATCATCGGAGCCTTCAGCGGCTTCGGTATACCTCTCGCGCTTGCGCTCAATATTACGAAAAAAGGCGTGCCGCTGCTGTTCAATGAGTTCCTTTGGGCGGCGGGAATGTCCGTTATCGCGCAGTGCTACTCCGTTCGCGGACTTGATGTGGTCGCGGCGCGAAATATCGCCACGACTATCTCCAATCTGTTCAGCACATTCTATGTTCAGCTCGGAGTGTGCGTCTCGATAATCGTCGGCGCAAAGCTCGGAGCGAATAAGCTCCGCGATGCACGCGACACTGACAACAAGCTCCTTTTTTTCAGCGTTATCGCCTCTGTTTTTGTCGGAGTCTGTCTGCTGCCGATTGCAAAGTTCTTTCCCATGCTGTACAAGACGAGCGGCGATGTTCGCTCGATAGCGGAGTATATGATAGTGATAACTGCGCTGTCCTTCCCGCTGATATCGTACACGAACGCCTGCTATTTTACGCTCAGGAGCGGCGGCAAAACAGGTATCACGTTCCTGTTCGACTTCGGCTTCACGTGGCTGATAGTCATACCGATAGCGTTTGTGCTCGCGTACCTGACAATGCTCCCGATACGACCTATGTTCGCGATAATCACCTTCGCGGAGGTGATAAAGGTCGGGATAGGCTATTTCATGGTCAGGAGCGACGTGTGGGTCAATAACATTGTTGATGACAAATAAAAAAGGACGTCCAAACGGACGTCCTTTCGCTTTGTTCTGAATCAAGCCATACCTGCTGTGATGATAGCCATCTTGTAGACCTCGTCAGCTGTGCAGCCGCGTGAAAGGTCGTTGATAGGAGCGTTGAGACCCTGAAGGATAGGACCGTATGCCTCAAAGCCGCCGAGACGCTGTGCAATCTTGTAGCCGATGTTGCCTGCCTCGATGAGCGGGAAAATGAAGGTGTTAGCCTGTCCTGCTACCTTGGAATCGGGGCACTTTGTCTTTGCGACCTCAGCGGAAACTGCTGCGTCGAACTGGAACTCGCCGTCGATAACGAGCTCGGGAGCGAGCTTGCGAGCCTCGATAACTGCGTCGTGGCTGAGCTGTACTGTGCCGCCCTTGCCCGAGCCGTATGTCGAGAAGCTGAGAACTGCTACCTTGGGGTCGATACCGAAGAAGTTAGCTGTTCTTGCGGTCTCAACGGCTACCTCTGCGAGCTGCTGAGCTGCTGTGAGGACAACGTTGCCCTCCTTGTCGAGCTTGTCGGAGTAGCTGAGGTTGATTGCGCAGTCACCCATAGCGATACGCTCCTCCTTGCCGTCCTTCTCGCGGAAGAGGATGAATGACGAGCTTACGAGGTTAGCGCCCTTCTTTGTCTTGATTATCTGGAGTGCGGGACGTACTGTGTCAGCTGTGGAGTAGGTAGCGCCTCCGAGGAGAGCGTCAGCCTTGCCTGCCTTAACGAGCATTGTTCCGAAGTAGTTGGACTTTGCAAGAGCTGCGCGGCACTCGTCCTCAGTCATCTTGCCCTTGCGGAGCTCGAACATCTGAGCTACGAGTGAGTCGAACTCGGGATATGTAGCAGGGTCGATTATCTCAGCTGCGTCGATATTGAAGCCGCCTTCAGCAGCCGCAGCCTTTACCTTTGATGCCTCACCGCAGAGGATAACGCCCATGAGACCCTCCTTGAGGAGTCTGTCGGCAGCAGAGAGGATACGCTGGTCTTCGCCCTCTGTAAATACTATAGTTTTCTTGCTTGCCTTGAGATTGGCAATCAGCTTGTCAAACATTCCCATTGTTTTGACCTCCATATTTTAATTTGAACCGTTTCGGATACTATCCTCCACAGCGAACATTAATATTATATCACAGTCGGAAAAATTTTTCAATAGTGAAATGTCAATTATTTGTAAAACTTGAAAATGTCTTGATTTACTTGGCTTTTTATGGTATGATTGATATGACATGATATATTCTTTGAGGGGAGGAAGCCTTTATGTTCAAAAAGATGATATCCATACTCGTGTCTGCGGCGATGACTATAGGCTGCGAGACGGGGATAATGCCCGATATTGCCGATATTGCGGCGGCTGTAGCTGCTGACGAAGAAGCCCTCGAATACGACGGCTGGCAGTATGTGCTTGTCGACGGCGGAGCGCGCGTCGTGAAGCACGATATGGACGAGGAAGCAGAATATAGATTTGACAACATCGTCACACTGCCGACGAAGCTCGACGGTAAAAAGGTCGTATCTTTCGCTCAGGAAGTTTTTGCCGAGGACAAATTTACCAGAATGATTAGTGTCCCCGACAATACTGTAGAATTCGACGATGACTGGCTCGACGGTTCACAGATTTACTACATATATTATGAGGATTTCCAGTTTGCATTATTGAGAGACTCAAGGAATCTCAAGCTGACTAAATGGAGCAAAAAAAGAACAAATGCGCAGAATCCATCTGATGATGAGCCCGAGCCTGTAATGATAGAGGAGACAACGAGTGCTGTACCTTTAGCTGTGAGTAATACTGAGGTCTACGACCTTGTGATACCCGAAAAGGTCGCGGGATATACGGTGAGTGGCTTTGAGTACAATGCACTGACGGGAGCTGTGAATATCGGCAAGCTGACTTTGCCCGATACGATAACTACGCTCAGCAAAACCGACCTTATGAATACATCCATTACGTCGGTGAATATACCGAAAGTGGTCAGATACGTGCAGGACGACTGCTTCAAGGGCTGTACTCAGCTAAGCGAGGTGAAGTTCCATGATGATATCCTCATCGTGTCAGCCAAAGCTTTCCCCGACAGCCCGAATGTGGTGATACCGCCCGAGTACGACGACCCGTATGCAACTGCATACTCATCTTCAATGCAGTCGCACGGCACAAAGCGGGTAGGGGACTGGGTGCTCTATTTCTATGATTTCAGCGGCAAGGAGACGACGATATGCCTCAGGGAATACCTCGGCAGTGATACTGTGCTGACTGTCCCGAGCGAGGTCGGCGGATATACTATCAACGGTGCAGAAAGGCTTGAAAGAATCCTCGCGAACAATACCACCGTTGAGGAGGTACTCTTTGATGAGGATGTGAAGAAGCTCCCGACACTGGGAAGTGCAAATGTGAAAAAAGTTACTATCCCCGATACTGTAACGGAAATAAGCTGGGAGTTCATTGACTGCACGGGGCTGACCTCAGTAGTTATCCCGTCAAGTGTCACAAGGATAGTTATCAACGCATTTGCTGGCTGTACGAACCTGAAAGAGATAACCATTCAGAGCGATGAGATGAAAATAGGCTCTGGCAAGGGCCTTGAAGCGCCATTTGACGGTACAGCCATAGAAAAGCTTGAGCTCCCCGGAAACTGTACCGTAAATCAGGTGAAGATGCCCGAAACACTCAAAGAGATAACGTTCGGAGCAGGCGACCTTGTCACATACAAGGGCGGAGCTTACACGTCGTCTAATCTTTCCTCGGTTACCTTTGACCCTGACATCAGGGCGGTCGTTATCGGGGCGAGTGCTTTCAGAGATTCCAAGCTTGAAAAAATAGTCTTCCCGAACGGAAAAGTAACTGTTGAAGCCAATGCCTTCCGAGGCTGTGTGAATCTGAAAGAGGTCGTATTCAACGGAGAGGTCGAGATAGCCTCGAATGCTTTCAGCGAGTGCCCTCAGCTGGAAAAGGTGGTGCTCGGCGACAAGTGCAAGGTCGCTGACCTTGCATTCAGCGAATGTCCCAAGCTCGCGGAGGTCGATTTCGACATTGCGCAGGATATCTCGGCACGTGTCTTTAACTGGTGCCCGAACCTGTATGTGATAAACGGCACTGATGTTGTTCCCGTGAACAGCTGCGAGCCCGCGGACGAGTTCAGGGACTACTTCTACAAGAATTGTCATACAGCCCATGAGGTCGGCTTCGTTGACAGGTTCACGATGAACAATGTCAAGCGCGTTGCAGCGGAGACAGTCGACGATTCGATGTCAGATATCGAAAAGGCGAAGGCTCTGCATGACTGGGTCTGCGAGAATACTGTTTACGACGGCGAGAACGAGGACGCCCTCGGAAATCACGTCGATTCAGCCGTTTTTATGGACGGCGTTGCGGTCTGCGAGGGCTATGCTATGGCGTATGACCTCCTACTGCATGAGGTCGGCATCGAAAGCGCATACGTCTGCACAAAGGACCACGCGTGGAATCTCGTCAAGCTCGGCGGGAAGTGGTTCCACGCGGATACTACATGGGACGACGGCGAAAGCTATAGCCATAGCTGGTTCCTCTGTCCTGACAGCGATATGACCGCGGATATACGAAAGGGCTATGACATCAGCGCTCCGTCGTATCTGCACGATTTCCAGCCGTCCGAGCTGCCCGTGTGTGATACGCTCATGGGTGACGTCAATGGTGACGGCATGGTCGATTCCAAGGATGCAACGGATATTCTCGCCGAGTATTCGCGGCTGTCTACGGGAGCTGATGCGGAGTTCGACGAGCTGCAGGCGGTAGTCGGTGATGTCAGCGTCGACGGCAGGAACGACTCCATGGACGCGTCAAAGATACTGAGCCATTACAGCGTTGTCTCCACTGGCGGCACCGATAGTATAATGAACTGAAAATGAAAGACCTCACCGAGCGGTGAGGTCTTGTTTTATGCCTTTTTCTGAGCGTTTTTCGGTCGTGTTATCGCATAGACGATGATGAGCAGTAATCCGA
Organism: Anaerotruncus sp. MC2020; assembly: GCA_000701945.1. Lineage (GTDB taxonomy): Bacteria > Bacillota > Clostridia > Oscillospirales > Ruminococcaceae > Ruminococcus > Ruminococcus flavefaciens_B. The sequence goes on along the minus strand of KL370840.1, from coordinate 391,339 downwards.
CGCACGCGAGGACTATCCCCGTGTACATAAACGCATTCGTGCCGAGCTTCATAGTCTCGGTGTAAGCCGTGTATATCTGCGGCTGTTTTATCGAGAAGGAGCTGAAATAGTCGGTCGCGAGAAGGTACACGCACGGAGCTGCAGCGATTATGCCAGCTATGAGCATTGATACTCCCGACCAGTAGACTGATTCGCTCGGAGCATTGAGATTGAATATCAGCAGCGTTACTATCAGTACCAGCATTATAGCAGCGCCGCCGACGAGTATGAAATCAAGGTGTGTGTACACCTTCGATGCCTTTGCGAGGACACCGTGGCTCTCAAGAGCGCCGAACTTGTAAACATCGCAGTATTCGCGGATAGTGTTGTAAGCGCTGTTCTTGGTCGCGTCGAGCTTCTGCTCGAACTTGTCGTCCTTCTTGTAGCCGATGCTGTCGGCGTAGTCATTGAAGAATGTGTCAATAGAGGCTTCGAGCTCCTCATTATTCATTTCAACAGTGGCGTTTCCGCCGCGGAGCTGCTGAAAGCCGTTTACGATTATCTGGTCAATGATGTCGTCGAGGTAGTCTGTGTCAATGGCGTCCATGTAGACATTTTCGGGAATACCCGTTGCAGATGAACGCTCATGAAAGTAGCGCTCGAGCTCTGAATAGACCTTCTCGTCAATGTCGTGCTTCTCGGCGATGTTCCTGAGCTGATTGCTGTTGGCGCAGAGCTTTGCTACTCCTGCGCCTGCAACTCCGAGTATGCAGAACACCAGCAGGACTGATACGAATATGGAGGCAACATAGGAAAATGCGTTTTTCATCACTGTTCAGCCTCCTTTACATCGGTGTAGAACTCGCTCTTTATCGGTTCACAGACGACGCCGACACGCTGATTCGTGTTGCCGAGCACGTCACGCTTGCAGGTGTACAGAGTGAGCTTTGTCTCCTCGGAGGGAACGACGTATTTTCTGTCGGTGCTGTTGAAGCTGATGAGCTCTTTTACCTTGTAGGTGAACACGCCGTAGTTAGTGTTTATCGTGATGATATCGTCCTTTTTCAAATCGGACAGCTTTGCGAAGAAGGTGTCGACGTGGGCGCTGATAACGGCGTTGCCCTCGGTGCCGATGACAACGGAGCCCGATGACTGGCAGGCTCCCATGTCGAGGAGCTCGGGCTTGCTTCCCCAGTATACGGGGACGTCAACGTCGAATCTGTCGCATTTCAGCTCGGCGTAGAGCTCGCCGAACTTAGGGCGTATGACTTCGCCTGTTGATGATGTCTTGCCCGTATATTCCGAAACTATAGTATTGTCTCTTATGACGAGTCCCGAGTCGTCGGACGGGTCAGTCTTGAGCTTGTCCATAAAGGCGATGTCCGCGTACATCTTCAGCTTGTCGTAGGGCTTGATTAGCGCGACTGTAACCACTGAGGCGCATATCGCCGCTACAAAGAACGGAGCGAGGATGTGCGGAACAACTGAATTATTCTTTTTGCTCATGTCAGATATTGCTGTCCTCCCTGCCGAAGCACTTCTTTGCGACGATGTATATGCCCGCGAGAGATGTGAGCAGAAGAGCTCCTGCGGCTGCGATGATGCCGCGTCTGTCGTAGCCAGTGTTCTCGACTACGTCCTTTGCGTGACTGACCGCAACGAGCTCGCCCTTATCGTTTTTCATCGAGATAACAACGTTGTCGTCGCTGACCTCATCAACCGTGAGAGTGAGGTTCATATCGTCGGTGACCTTCTTCATGTCGTCGATGACTTCCATTTTCTTGTCAGCGGGGAGCTGCTTCAGCAGGCTCTTGTACTCCTCGGGAGAGAGGTTCTGTATGATGACAGTCTGCTGCTCGGGAGTGAAGGTAGCGAGGTAAGCCTGCTTCTCGTCGTAGCTGAGTGCGATGAAAGCTGCCTTGCTGATACGCGTGAAGGTCGAGCCGTCAGGCATGGTGAGGGTTATATCGTCGGATACGGCGGGCGTTGTCTGAGTTCCTGCCGCTGTAGTTGTCGTGGGCTGAGCCTGAGTTGCCGCTGCGGGAACAGTAGCGTCGGGGTCATAGGGGACATTCGTCACTATTTTGTTGCCCGACTCGCGGAGCTGCTCCATGTACATATCGATGACCTCGGGCGGATAGAGCTCGGGGTTGGCGTTGTACTCGTTCCAGCCCTGCTGTATGAGGTCCTCGGAGTAGCCGTACTGGCGTGCGAGCTCGGCAGCCTCCTCGGGAGTAGCTGCGTCGGCATATATCGGAGCTGACATCAGCACGCAAACGACTGCGCCTGCTGTCAGAGCTTTAGCGAAAATACGTTTCATATTTTGTTCCTCCTCTTTCTATGATACAGACATTATAGCAAACATTTAAATAAAAGTCAAGTTTGGCGTAAATAAGCCGCCATAATAATATTATATGAGCAAAACCGAAAGTCATGTGACGGCTTTATGAAATATTCATGACGGCGAAAAAAGATTTTTTACCTTTTTGGTTGCAATTTTGTGATTAGTATGGTATAATTATAACCATAAAATCAACGGAGGTCATTATGCGTATCCGACATAAACCCTGGGCAAAGCCCGAGCTTGAGGCGTGCCCTTTCTATATACCAGACCCGCAGGAGCAGAAGGGGAGATGGACTTCCCTCTTCTCCGAGCCCGAACGTCCGCTGTATGTTGAGCTCGGCTGCGGCAAGGGCGGCTTCATATCGCAGGCTGCTCCCGCTCACCCCGAGATAAATTTCGTGGCAATGGACATAAAGAACGAGATGCTCGTACTCGCGAAGCGCAAGCTCGAGGCTGCGTACAGCGAGAAGAATATGCAGACCGACAACGTTCGCATCGCTATACAGAACATCGAGCGGCTTGACCTCGCATGGGACGAGAACGACCGCGCGGACAGGATATACATCAATTTCTGCAATCCGTGGCCAAAGAAGAAGCACAAGAAGCGCCGCCTCACACACACGCGGCAGCTCCTCAACTACAAGAAGTTCCTGAAGGGCGAGCTGTGGTTCAAGACCGACGATGACGAGCTCTTTGATGAGTCGTTCGAGTATTTCGCGGATGCAGGCTACCGTATCAAGTTCAGTACGCGTTACCTGCACGGCGAGACGGGTATTGAGAACTTTGTCACAGAGCACGAGAATATGTTCACAGCCGAGGGGAAGAACATAAAATTCCTCATAGCTGAACCGATAAAGGAGGACTAAGCCATGAAATATCAGAAGGACTTTAAAAAGGTCTCTTTCGGCTTCGGCAACGAAAAGGTCGCGGGAAAGGGGAGCCTCTCCGAGCAGCATACACCTCCCGAGAAGAACGTCGATGACAAGACCGCGCTCCTCACTGTCATATTGCAGGTGCTCATCGGAGTTGTCGCAATTGCCATAAAAATCTTCGTAGGGAAGAAATTTTTCGATAAAGCGACGAAAAAGAAAAACAAGAAAGAAAAGAAAAAGGCTAAAAAGCTCGCAAAAAAGGCGGCTAAGCGGAGATAACGCGTTTTCGTACCATTCGCTTTACCCCTTTACAAAAAAGCGAAGATGTGTTATAATCAGTATTGTTGAAAACTACTACCCTTTAATTCGATCCTGAGAGGTTGACAAGGCGTGTTGCTTTATATTATAACTATGTCATAGCTATAGCTGTAAGTATGCCCGTCTGTCAGTTCAGACGGGCATTTTTCGTGAAAGGAGCAGGCTATGGAGAAGAAGCACATCATCATGGACGACGCGGCTGTCGGACGTGCAGTTGCGCGTATCTCATACGAGATAATCGAGCGCAACAAGGGTGTCGAGAATATCTGCGTTGTCGGCATAATCTCGCGCGGAGCTCCCATAGGCAAGCGTATAGCCGAAAAGCTCGGCGAGCTCGAGAAAGCTGAGGTGCCGTTCGGCACGCTCGATATCACTCCGTACAGGGACGACGTCTCGGGCACTGTAGATACCGATGCGACCGATATCCCGTTCTCTGTCACGGACAAGAACGTCATCATCGTCGATGACGTAATTTTCACGGGCAGGAGCGTTCGTGCCGCGATAGATGCGATAATCAAGCGCGGCAGACCCCGTACCATTCAGCTTGCGGTGCTCGTCGACAGGGGACATCGAGAGCTCCCGATACGCCCTGATTACGTCGGCAAGAATCTGCCGACCTCGCATAACGAAAAGGTAAAGGTCTCGGTAACGGAGCTTGACGGCTGCGATTCCGTGGCTATATACGGCTGAATCCACCAAAGGAGGAATTATGTCATCACTTCTCATCAAGAACATTCGCGCGGTTGACGCAAAGAACGACTTCATCACAGACGTTCTCATTCAGGACGGAAAAATCGCCGAGGTCGGTACGAATATCCATCTCGGAGCCGAGAATGTCATCGATGGCACTGACCTCGTGCTCATGCCCTCGCTGTTCGATATGCACGTTCACCTCCGTGACCCCGGCTTCACGCACAAGGAGGACGTCCTGACAGGCTGCTCCGCTGCGCTCGCGGGAGGAGTTACGGGAGTGCTCGCAATGCCGAACACAAACCCGCCCTGCGACAATCCCGAGACGATTCGCTACATCATCGAGAAATCACAGGGGACAGGCGTTGACGTCTATCCCGTCGGCTGTATCACAGGAAAGATGAACGGTGACGGGCTCTGCGACTACGATGCGCTGAAGGCGGCAGGCTGCATATGCATCTCCGACGACGGCAAGCCTGTCAAGAATGCCGAGCAGATGCGCGAGGCGCTCGAGCTCTCGAATACGAACGGACTTCTCGTTGCTTCGCACTGCGAGGACCTCGATATCATCGACGGCGGTATCATGAACAAGGGTGAGACCTCCGCAAAGCTCGGAGTGAAGGGCATGGACAGAGCTTCCGAGGACTACATCACTGCCCGAGAGATAATCCTCGCCTCGTCTGTGAATTCGCGCATACACATCTGCCACGTCTCGACCGAAGGCAGTGCCGCTATCATCAGATTCGCGAAATCCCGCGGCATAAAGGTCACCTGTGAGACTGCTCCGCACTACTTCATGCTCACGGACAAGCTCCTCGAGAAGCGCGACGCCGACTACAGAATGAACCCGCCTCTGCGTACTCCCGAAGACGTTAAGGCGATAATCGCCGCCATAAAGGACGGCACGATAGACTGCATCATCACTGACCACGCTCCCCACGCCGCTAACGAAAAGGCTGACTTTGAGAAGGCTCCGAACGGCGTAGTCGGACTCGAAACGTCGCTCGCGGCAACGCTTACAGCTCTGTATCACACGGGCGAGATAAGCCTCAACAGGGTAGTGGAGCTGATGTGCGTGAATCCGAGGCGTATTCTCGGACTTGAAATTCCCGCGATACAGGTCGGCAAGACAGCAGACCTCGTCATCGCCGACATCAACAGGACATGGACTGTCGAGCCCGAAAAGCTCCATTCCAAGTCGCACAACACCGTTTTCAAGGGCATGACCCTCACTGGCAAGCCCCTCGTTACGATATCCAAGGGCGTTATACACTACGACGCAAGATAAGCTCGGACAGGAGTCCGTTAATATAAAATCGGAGGTATAAAAAATGTCGTTTGACAGACTTATCGAAAGAATCATCGAACTCAAGAACCCTACGGTGGTAGGTCTCGACCCCAAGCTCGAATACGTGCCTGAGTACATTCAGCGCCGCTATCTCGACAAGGACGGCTGGACCCTTAAAGCCGCCGCAAAGGCAATATACGACTTCAATCAGGCGATAATCGACGAGATACACGATATCGTCCCCGCAATAAAGCCGCAGGCTGCGTACTACGAGATGTACGGTCACTACGGTATCCGCACCCTCGAAAAGACTATCCGCTATGCCAAGCTCAACGGTATGTTCGTCATGACCGACGGCAAGCGCAACGATATCGGCGCTACTATGGAGGCTTACACGAACGCTCACCTCGGAGTTACAGCTGTAGGCGAGAACGAGCTCGAGGCTTTCGGAGCTGACGCTCTCACAGTCAATGGCTACCTCGGAAGCGACGGTATCAATCCGCTCCTCAACGTTTGCCGTCAGCGTGACAAGGGCATTTTCGTCCTCGTCAAGACCTCCAACCCGTCGAGCGGTGAGCTTCAGGATATGAAGCTTGCAGACGGACGCACGATATACGAGGCAATGGGCGATATGTGCGAGAAGTGGGGCAGCGAGGCTGTCGGAAAGTATGGCTACTCCGACGTAGGAGCTGTCGTAGGCGCTACATATCCCGAGATGCTCACGGAGCTACGCAAGAGGCTCCCGCATACGATGTTCCTTGTTCCCGGCTACGGAGCTCAGGGCGGCGGAGCTGAGGGCTTGAAGGGCGGCTTCGACGAGAACGGTCTCGGAGCTATCGTCAACTCCTCCCGCGCGGTAATGTGCGCGTACAAGAAGGAGGGCTGCGACGAGCGCGACTTCGCAAAGGCAGCTCGCCGCGAAGTAATACGCATGAAGGACGATATTACACAGTATATCAACCTCAAATAAGAGCTCAGAGCTCAGATAAACGGTCGCTTCACAACGGCGTGAGGCTGACATTTGATAAATCCACGAATATTGCGAAAGGAATGGTCCTAATGTCATTATTCAATATGAGCGAAAAAGCCTACCTTATGCTTGCAAACGGTCAGGTCTTCGAGGGCAGGAGCTTCGGTGCGAAGGGTACTGTCATCGGCGAGGTCGTTTTCACGACGGGTCTGACAGGCTATCAGGAGACCCTCACCGACCCCAGCTACTTCGGGCAGATTGTTACGCAGACGTTCCCGCTCATCGGTAACTACGGCGTCAACTCCGAGGACAGCGAGTCCGCCAAGTCCTACGTCAGCGGCTATATTGTGCGCGAGTGGTGCAATGCTCCGTCGAATTTCCGCTGTGAGGGGAACATCAACGACTTCCTCACCGAACACAACATCATAGGCATACACGGCATAGACACCCGCAGTCTCACTCGCGTTATCCGCGAGGCAGGCGTTATGAACGGCGTTATCACGACCGAAAATGTCTACGAGAAAAAGGACGAGCTGCTTGCTCAGGTCAAGGCGTTCGCTGTACGTGAAGCCGTAAAGAATGTCACAAATACCGAGACGCTGACCTATGAGCCCGAGGATAAAAAGTGCCGTGTCGTGCTGTTCGATTTCGGATACAAGAGAAATATCCGCCGCGAGCTCGTGAAGCGCGGCTGTGAGGTCATCGTAGTTCCCGCCTACACGACGGCTGAGCAGGTCAAGGAGCTTGCTCCCGACGGTATCATGTTCTCGAACGGACCCGGAGACCCCGCTGAAAATGTTGAGATAATCGCAAATATCCGTGAGATACAGAAGCTCGGTATACCGATATTCGGCATATGCCTCGGTCACCAGCTCATGGCGCTCGCAAACGGCGGACGCACAGAGAAGCTCAAATACGGTCACCGCGGAGCTAATCAGCCCGTTATCGACCTCGAGAGCGGTCTGACCTACGTTACCAGCCAGAACCACGGCTACGCTGTCATCGGAGACAGCATAGACCCGTCGGTCGGCAGAGTTTCGCATATAAACGCAAATGACAAGACCTGCGAGGGCATACATTATACCTCCGTAAACGCAAGAACAGTGCAGTTCCACCCCGAGGCACACGGCGGACCGCTCGATACTGCGTATTTGTTCGACGATTTCGTTGAGACTATGAAGGAGGGGAAGTAAAATGCCGCTGAGAAGTGATATCAAAAAGGTACTTGTAATAGGTTCAGGTCCTATCGTCATCGGACAGGCTGCCGAGTTCGACTACGCGGGCACACAGGCCTGCCGCGCACTCAAGCAGGAGGGTCTCGAGGTCATACTCGTCAACTCCAACCCTGCTACGATAATGACCGACAAGGCTATGGCTGACAAGGTCTATATAGAGCCGCTCACGCTCGACGTAGTGAAGCGCATAATCGAAATGGAAAAGCCTGACAGCCTGCTCTCGACCCTCGGCGGTCAGACAGGTCTGACGCTGTCCATGCAGCTCGCAGAGGAGGGTTTCCTCGAATCGCACGGCGTAAAGCTCCTCGGAGCAGACCCCGAGACTATCCACAAGGCTGAGGACAGACAGGCTTTCAAGGATACAATGGAGAAAATCGGCGAGCCGTGTATACCCTCCAAGGTCGTTGAGACCGTAGAGGACGCGCTCGACTTTGCCAAAGTCATTGACTATCCCGTTATCGTGCGACCCGCTTTCACGCTCGGAGGAACGGGCGGCGGTATCGCTCAGAACGAGGAGGAGCTCCACGAGATAGCGACCAACGGACTTCGTCTTTCGCCTATCACGCAGATACTCGTAGAGAAGTGCATCAGCGGCTGGAAAGAGATTGAGTTCGAGGTCATCCGCGATGCCAAGGGCAACGTTATCACGGTCTGCTCAATGGAGAACTTCGACCCAGTCGGTGTTCACACGGGAGACAGTATCGTTATCGCTCCCGCTGTTACGCTCAGCGACCGCGAGTACCAGATGCTCCGTACTGCGGCTATCAACATCATCAAAGAGCTCAAGGTCGAGGGAGGCTGTAACTGCCAGTTCGCACTCCATCCGACGAGCTTCAAGTACGCTGTTATCGAAGTAAATCCCCGTGTATCGCGTTCATCGGCGCTCGCATCGAAGGCTACAGGCTACCCGATAGCAAAGACTGCGGCAAAGATTGCGATAGGCTACACCCTCGACGAGATAATCAATCAGGTAACAGGCAAGACCTACGCCTGCTTCGAGCCCGCACTCGACTACGTTGTAATAAAGTTCCCGAAATGGGCATTCGATAAATTCGTTTACGCAAAGCGCACCCTCGGCACTCAGATGAAGGCTACGGGCGAGGTAATGGCTATCGGTACGAGCTTCGAGCAGGCTATGATGAAGGCTGTCCGCTCGATAGAGCTCGGTCTCGACACCATGACGATGAAGAAGTTCACCAAGCTCACCGACGACGAGGTAAGGGCGAAGCTCCACGACGTCGACGACGAGCGCTCATTCTGCGTATTTGAGGCTTTGAAGCGCGGCATAACCCCCGAGGAGATACACGAGATAACCATGATAGACAACTGGTTCCTCTACAAGCTCCTCAATCTCGTTGAGCTTGAAAAATGGCTTGCTGAGGGTGAGCTGACCGAGGAGAAGTACGACACCGCGAAGCAGTACGGCTACCTCGACAGCACTATCGAGCGCCTCTCGGGACAGAAGTGCCCGAAGCGCAAGCGTGCCGTGTTCAAGATGGTCGACACCTGCGCGGGCGAGTTCAAGGCTGAAACGCCGTACTTCTACTCCACATTTGACGAGGAGAACGAAGCAAAGCAGTTCATCGAGCGCACTGATACAGGCAAGAAAAAGGTCATCGTATTCGGCTCGGGACCTATCCGTATAGGACAGGGCATCGAGTTCGACTACTGCTCCGTACACTGCGTATGGACGCTGAAAGAGCTTGGCTACGAGGCTGTTATCTGCAACAACAACCCCGAGACCGTCTCCACCGACTTCGACACAGGCGACCGACTCTACTTCGACCCGCTCACCAAGGAGGACGTCGAGTCTATCATCGAGACTGAACAGCCCTACGGAGTTGTTGTTCAGTTCGGCGGACAGACAGCTATCAAGCTGACGCGCCACCTCTCCGATATGGGAGTACGCATACTCGGTACGTCCGCTGATATGATAGATGCCGCAGAGGACCGCGAGCGCTTCGACGAAGTCCTTGAAAAGTGTGGTATTCCGCGTCCTGCGGGTCACACGGTAATGAACACCGAGGAGGCTCTCGTTGCGGCAAATCAGCTCGGATATCCCGTTCTGCTCCGTCCGTCATACGTTCTCGGCGGACAGAATATGATAATCGCTCACTCCGATGCCGACGTCAAGGAGTACATGGGCATTATCATGAGCCACAACATAGAGAATCCCGTCCTCATCGACAAGTACATGATGGGCACGGAGGTCGAGGTCGACGCTATCTGTGACGGCGAGGATTTCCTTATCCCAGGCATCATGGAGCACATCGAGCGCGCGGGCGTTCACTCGGGCGACTCTATCTCGATTTATCCCGCACAGCACCTCTCCGACCGCATCAAGCGCATAATCGTTGAGTACACGCGCAAGCTGTCAAAGGAGCTCAACGTTATCGGTCTTGTGAACATACAGTACGTCGTCTACAACCACGAGGTTTTCGTCATCGAGGTCAACCCTCGTTCGTCGAGAACAGTGCCCTATATCAGCAAGGTTACGGGCATTCCCATGGTTGACATCGCGACAAAGATAATGTTCGGCGCTAAGCTCAAGGATATGGGCTACGAGAGCGGACTCTATCCCGCGGGCGACTACGTTGCCGTAAAGGTGCCCGTATTCAGCTTCGAGAAGCTGACCGACGTTGACACCATGCTCGGACCCGAGATGAAGTCCACGGGCGAATGCCTCGGCATCGGACGCAACCTTGAGGACGCCCTCCTCAAGGGACTTATAGCGGCAGGCTTCGACCTCAAGCGCGAGGGCGGAGTGCTCATCTCCGTGCGCGACTCCGACAAGCGCGAGATACTGCCTATCGCAGACAAGTTCGAGCGAATGGGCTTCGAGCTGTACGCTACCTCGGGCACGCAGAGCGTCCTGACGCGCAATATGATAGCATCGCACCTCGTCCGCAAGATATCGGACGGCGAGCCGAATGTTGTAACACTGCTCGAGAGCGGTAAGATACACTACGTTATATCGACCTCCGCGAAGGGCAGACTCCCCGAGCGAGACAGCGTAAAGATGCGCCGCAAGTCGATAGAGCGCTCGATATGCAGTCTCACTGCTATCGACACAGCGAAATCGCTCGCGAAGGTGCTCGAGTCGGGCAGGACGATAAACGACGTCGAGCTCGTCGACATAACCAAGATATAACAACCGAAACCGCCTTTCTCAAAAGGCGGTTTTCTTTGCTTGTTCAGCTAAACCTGTGCTTGATTTTCTCAAATCACTTTTCAACCAAATGTACTTGACTTGCCGCTTAACCTATGTTAAACTATAATTATGGTTTACCTTTAATTTAAGGAGGCATTTATCATGCGTTCAGTATCATTTAAGAAGATAGTATCTGCCGCACTTGCTGCCGCAGTAACTTTTACGGGGAGCATTTCCGCTCCGATAGACCTATTCAGCGCGAATGCGGAGGACGTTATGAAGTACGAATTTGAGGAGGCAAAGGCAGAGGGCGCAAAGCTCTACACCAACGGTACCGAGGGTGTCAAGATGTCGGATTTCCCCGAGGGGCTCGACCTGAGCGGATTTTCGGGCAAGGGCTTCGCTTACCTTGACCAGAAGGGCACCGCTTTGCAGGTCGAGGTCGATGTACCCGAGGCAGGACTGTACGAGATGACGATTTCCTACTGCGAGCCCGGCGACCCGCGCAAAAAGGTGCAGTACCTCAACGTGAACGGCTCGAATCAGGGTGAGGTGACATTCCCTTATACGATGTCGTTCAAGGAGACCTCGGGCGGACTTGTCAACTTAAAAAAAGGCAAGAATGTCATTGAGCTTAAAGCATACTGGGGCTACACTTTTTTTGATTATCTCGTGCTTAAACCCGCAGACGAGAAGATTTCAAAGCTCTCGCCGACAAAACAGCTCAGCAACCCCAACGCCTCCGATTCCGCGAAGAGGCTGTACAGCTACCTGCTCGACCAGTACGGCGAGCACATCATCGCGGGTCAGCAGGAATACTGCGGCGAGCACAACTACAACAGCTGGAACAGCCCCGACGTCTTCATTAAGGACAACGAGGCGGAGTTCGAGTACATAAAGGAGCAGACAGGAAAGCAGCCTGCTATCCGCGGTATCGACTTCCTCGCCTATAACACGTCGATGGACTGGCGCGACCACGCTCCCGAGCGAGCTATCGAGTGGGTTAATAAGTACCACGGTATCGCGACAGTCACATGGCACTGGAACGTTCCCTCCGACGAGGAGTGCTCTTCGGACGGAGTTGCATTCTACGTCGAATCTACAGGAAATAAGCCCTTTACCACGTTCAGCATTTCCCGTGCTCTCGAGGAGGGCACATGGGAGAACAAGAAGCTCCTCGCCGATATCGACCTCATCGCAGGCGAACTCAAAAAGCTGAAGGAAGCCGATGTTCCGATACTGTGGCGACCTCTCCACGAGGCTGAGGGCGCGTGGTTCTGGTGGGGAGCAGAAGGTCCCGAGCCCTGCAAGGAGCTCTACCGCCTGCTCTATGACAAGCTCACCAACGAGTACGGGCTCGACAACCTCATATGGGAGTGGACGGGCTCGACCTCTCCTGCCGCCGCTGACTGGTATCCTGGCGACGATGTTGTCGATATCATCGGCTACGACAAGTACAACGCAATGGACGGTCAGCCGAATCTTAGCTCTATCGCCTCGACATTCTACAGTCTCGTGCAGGGCACGGACGGACAGAAAATGGTCGCAATGACCGAGAACGACACTATCCCGTCTGTCGAGAATCTCGTCAACGACAGAGCGGCTTGGCTGTACTTCTGCCCGTGGTATATGAACTACCTCACGAGCGAGCAGAACAATCCCGTCGACAACCTCATCGAGATATACAACAGCGAATACTGCATCACACTTGACGAGCTTCCCGACCTCAAGACCTATCCCATGGCTGAGGAGAGCGGCACACGTCCCACAGCTACGTCAACTAAGCCTTCCTCGACAACCACAACGACTGCATCAACTACTAAGGCGAGCGGTTCAACGTCGACCGAGAGCGGCAGACTGTGGGGAGACGCCAACCTCGACAAGAAGGTCAGCGTTGCGGACGCAGTTGCTATTCTCCAGAGCATTGCTAACAAGGATAAGTTTGCGCTCGACCCTGAGGGAGCGGCAAACGCCGATGTCTTTAACAGCGGCGACGGTGTCACCGCAAACGACGCGCTTTCTATCCAGAAGCTCGACGCGGGACAGATAGAAAAGCTTCCAGAATCATACAAGAAATAATCCCCTCCTATACCTCAACTTGCCGAGCTGAAAATGCTCGGTAAGTTTTTTTTGTTTTTTGTCCGAAATCCGAACTCAACTGCGAGTAGTAGTATTGAAACGTTTCAAAGGTGGTGACTATATGACGGACAGCGAGCTCAGGGAGCTGATGCGCGGGTCTGCCGAAGGCGGGCGGCGTGCTCTCTTTGACGAGTATTGCGCCTATGTGTACGCGATAGCCGCGATGAAGCTGAAAAGCTGTGCGAGCCGCGAGGATATCGAGGAATGCGTCAGCGACGTGTTCGCGGAGGTGTACCGCGCGTGTGGCGGAGACAGAGGCTACGACGGCGACCTGCGCGGTATTATCGGAGTTATCGCTCGCAGGACGGCTACGGACTATTTCCGCAGGCTGTCAGCTCGCAGCGGGCGAACATTCCCGATAGACGACGGGGCAGGGGAGCTCCGCTCTTCCGAGGACATCGCTGCTAATGCCGAGCGTTCGGAGCTCAGCCGCATACTTATGGGCTGCGTGGCAAGCCTCGGCGAGCCCGACGCTACTATAATCACTCAGCAGTATTACTACGGCAGGACTGTCCGCGAGATAGCGGCTGCTCTGAAAATGACGGATTCGGCAGTTCAGAAGCGGAGCGTGCGCGCGCGTGCAAAGCTGAAAGAGCTGCTGTCGGAAAAGGGAGTTGAGGACATATGACAAACAAGCATGATATAGACGAGCTGTTCAGCTGTGCAGACGGCGAGATGCCCGAGCAGCTTCCTCTGCTCTCTGCCGAGGAAAGGAACAGGATATATAAAATGAGCGAAAGAAAGTTCAATAAGGATTCGGGCGAGATATCCGCAGAGGAGGGCATAACCGTCAGCGGCGTGGAGCGCTACTCCCGCCCCGTATGGAAGCGCAGGCTCGCCTCAGTTGCAGCCGCGGGAGTGCTCCTTGCGGGCTCGGGCGGACTTGCCTACTACATCAAAAACGGCACACTTGACGGCTTCAATGAGACTGCGGTAGATATGATGTCGCCGTCTACTGCGGCGGATTATCAGGAGATAGCGGCGTATCTGCTCGACGGCTACACCGACTTCCGCACGAAGTATGATTCTCCAGCGCTTGATACCACTCAGAGTATCAGACTGCAATACGGTGTTGACTTAGAAGAGACATATGCTATTCGTGTTGCTGAAAATGATATCAATAGCATCGACGACCTCCGAGAGCTCGGCGGGAAGTATATGACCGGCGATTATCTTGATGCTGCCTTTGACTTAAAAAAAGCATTCGAGCTTGATGTTTTCGATATTCATGATGCCCAAAATGGAGTAGTAGCAATTAGCGACATTTCAAATTTTCTCGACGAATACAACAGCAAATTCTTCACCTTTGACGGCGAGCTCTACTCCGGACCTCTTGCTTCTAACGAGGTTACCGAGAGTTCTCGCTCCAAGTGGACTTACAGGGATATGACCGTCAGCGACGAGACGGAGACCTCGTTCAAGGTGAAAGCTGTTCTTGTAAGGAGTACGGGAGAGCCGCATGACGAGTTCGATGAAGTGTTCGATGTCTCCCGCGACAGCGAAACAGGCGAGTGGCGAATCAGCAACGACACTGTTTTGAAGCACACTATACTTGATACAGACGAGCCAGTTTATGAGGCTATAGTTGAGGCTTGCTCGTCACGTTTTATTCATCTTCAGGAATACATCTTCACCCGCAGTACAAATCCTGATGACACGGTAAAGTTCCCTCTGAGAACGATTAACGGCGGCACTGAGGAGGTCACGCTATATAAGGTCGACTATAATATTACTAACTCAGGCAACGAATACTGGAACGCACATACAATTGACGAGATAAAAGCTGTCCCATATGGAAAACGCTTGCTTCAACGAATGTACAGGTATGCTTTATGTGCTCGACGATGATATCAACGAAGACAATATTAACGGCAATTGTTACGAGGATATGAAGATGCTCTGCGAATACTACGGCGCAAACATGATGCAGTACAGAGGTGACATCTACAGAGCCTTTGATTCGCAGGCAAACGGCAAGTATCTCGGTGTGCTCAGCGACGATTACAAGATAGTTTCAAAGTCTGATACGGAGCTCATTTTCCGCAGAGAGATTGGCATGAAGGCTACTCACGCAGAGATAAACTCCATACCGCAAATGTACGAATTCAAGGTGAAGAAGGATTATCTCGGCGATTGGAAGCTCGTTTCCGTACAGCCTGTAACCGATGATTCTGATGAGAAATTTTCATCTAATGAAAGTAAAACGGAAGTGCATATTAATCAAGCGGATATTGAAAATGAACCTTCTAAAGTTTACTGTGAAAGCATGATTTATAGTTATAATTATACTATCAATGCACTCATGTCATACGATTATATTGACAGTTCCAGAACAATAGTATACAATACCAATATCAGCGACAAGACAGAAATCAGCGCTTATTTTGCACCTTACTCTCACCCTGACAAGAGAACGCCCGAAGATATCGACAACTTACTGAAGGAGCTGTTCACGCAGGACTACCTCAACAATTTTGCATCTCCCTATTACAGCGCGCTACGTTCCATACCCATTGTAGACAGAGACTTTGGCGACTATCCCGACGGCTATACATGGGAGAATCCGTCCAGCGAGGAGCTCCAGAACAGCCCGTTCGTTTCGATGTTTATTTACAGGAACGGCGAGCTTTACAGGAATACAAACCGGTCGATATGCTGGATGCCGTGGTATCCGCTCAATGCGCGCTTTATTGTCAGCGAGCCTGAAAAGCGCGGCGATTCATACATTGTCATAGCTGACTGTGTAGGCGGAAATCCAAGTGAGATTGATTCGGGTATAGTAACGACTAAAACGCGGTGCGAGTTCAGATTCGAGTACGAAGACGACCGCTGGAAAATAGCTGAGGTCGGTCTGCTTGAAAACAATTGAATCACGGTTGATTTTTCGTGACACCTGTGCTATAATATACGTATCCTAATAAGGAGGCGTAATTATGATACTTTACTTCACAGGTACAGGAAATACAAAATTCGTCGCGGAATACATAGCCGACCACGTCGGCGACGAGTGCGTAGACCTCGGCGAGGTGCTCAAGTACAAGCGCCCGTTGAGGTTCAACTCCGTCAAGCCGTTCGTATTCTGCGCACCGATATACGCGTGGAGATTCCCCAAGCTCATCGAGAAGGTCATCGCCCGCGCGGAACTCACAGGCAGTGAGCAGATATACTTCATCGCGACAATGGGCTCGCAGACAGGTGACTTCGAGTATTCGCTCGAGAAGCTCGCCTATGCAAAGGATATGGCATATATGGGCGCGTGCGGAGTGCCGATGCCGAACAACTTCATCTACGGCAGCGAACTGCCAACTCCCGAGGAGGCGGAGGTCAAGATAACGGCTTCACTTCCGCTGATGAAGACGCTCTCCGACCGCATAATGACCTGCGCGATGATAGAAAAGTTTGACGATACGCCGTTTGCGGGGCTCGCATCGGGAACTGTCAACTATATGTTCAACCGCTTTTTTGTCAGCAGCAGCAAGTACACGGTCAACGAGGACTGCGTGAGCTGCGGCAAGTGCGAGGCTGTCTGTCCCGTCAACAATGTGCGTCTCTCGCCCACGGGAGTGCCGCACTTCGACCGCTACTGCATAGGGTGCTACTCCTGCGTGAACAGGTGTCCCGCAAAGGCGATAAACGTCAGCAAGAAGACTTCCGAGCGAAACAGATATGTCTGTCCCGAGTACAGCGACTGGAAGGCAAGTGGAAAAATAACGGAATAAAGCGAAAAGGCGCTCCCCATGGAGTGCCTTTTTCTTCATATTTTCAATACATAGTAAATTTATAGGAAAAATTTCAAAAAAGGTATTGACAAACCGCAAAACAGCTGATATAATATAAACATACCAAACATATAGGTGATAAATGAAATAAGGTGATAATATAATGTATATCATGGATAAGCGATGTTGAAACTCCTGTACACACGGATATCAACACTATATTTTTAAAGGAGAATTATTATGAAAGTTTATAACAAAATTACTGACCTCATCGGAAACACACCCCTTCTTGAGCTTGGAAACATCGAGAAAGACTTCGGTCTCGAGGCAAAGCTCCTCGTTAAGCTCGAGTACTTCAATCCCGCAGGAAGCGTCAAGGACAGAATCGCAAAGGCTATGATAGACGACGCCGAGGAAAAGGGACTGCTCAAGGCAGGCAGCGTTATCATCGAGCCTACCAGCGGCAATACAGGTATCGGTCTTGCTTCGGTTGCAGCTTCCCGCGGCTACAGGCTTATCATCACAATGCCCGAGACTATGAGCATCGAGCGCCGCAACCTCATGAAGGCATACGGTGCAGAGCTCGTTCTCACAGACGGTTCAAAGGGCATGAAGGGCGCTATTGAGAAGGCTAACGAGCTCGCGGCTGAGATACCCAACAGCTTCATTCCTTCGCAGTTCACCAACCCTGCTAACCCTGCTATCCACGAGCGCACAACAGGCGTTGAGATATGGAACGACACTGACGGAAAGGTCGACATCTTCGTTGCAGGTGTAGGTACAGGCGGTACTCTCAGTGGTACAGGCGCATATCTGAAGAAGCAGAACAGCAGCATTAAGGTAGTTGCAGTCGAGCCCGACAGCTCACCCGTTCTCTCCGAGGGCAAGGCAGGTCCGCATAAGATTCAGGGTATCGGCGCAGGCTTCGTGCCCGAGACGCTCAATACAAGCATCTACGACGAAATTATCCGCGTACAGAACGAGGACGCATTTGAGACAGGCAGAAAGATTGTCCGCAGCGAGGGCGTACTTGTTGGTATATCGTCAGGTGCAGCTCTGTGGGCAGCTATAGAGCTTGCAAAGCGGCCCGAGAACAAGGGCAAGACAATAGTTGCTCTCCTGCCTGATACAGGTGAGCGCTACCTCTCTACTCCTATGTTTGACTGATAAAATGAGCTCCCGAATCATTTTCGGGAGCTTTTTTACAATAAAACAAGAGCCGCGGAGCAGTACCGCGGCTTATAGTTTGTGTGCTGTCAGATGCAGTAATCTCCGCCGTTCAGATTAATGGAGCGGTCGATGATATCCTTCAGTGTGATTGTGTTGAGGTAGTCGTTGACGACCTTGTACAGCCCCTCCCATATGTAGAGTGTGGCGCATTCCTCCTTGCGCGGACATTCATTCGGAACAAATTCAAGGCACGAAACAGGTGCGAGGTTGCCCTCTGTGGAGCGCAGGATATCACCGACCGAAATGTCAGCAGGCGACTTCGCAAGCTGGTATCCGCCGCGGTTGCCGCGGTTAGTGCGGAGTATTCCGTCCTTATTGAGCATGGGAACGATTTGCTCGAGATATTTTTTCGAGATGTCCTGACGCTCGGCGATGTCCTTGAGCGAGACGAAGCCCTCCTCATGGTGCAGAGCGAGGTCAATCAGCATACGAAGTGCGTATCTTCCTTTTGTTGAAATTTTCATATAAACTCTCCTTAATAATAATCAGGCGATAATTCGGTGTATAATCATATACCTATTATAACATAGGTTTAATATGGATTCAAGTGTTTTTAATAAATTTACAATGTTAATTTAATCTGAGGATATAGGCTAAAAAAATTATGTTGACATTACCGCGTTGATGTGTTAAAATGTCAGTAGATTACTTCATGTCAGGAGTTGACAGCTTTGAAAAATACATTCGGTTCAAGCGTTGCACTAACAATATTCGGCGAGAGTCACGGAGCCGCGATAGGCGGCATTCTCGACGGACTCGCCGCGGGTATACCCATTGACGAGGAGTTCATTGCCTCGCAGATGTCGCTGAGAAAATCGGTAGGGGACATCTCCACGCCCCGCAAGGAGGCGGACGCCGTGAAGATAGTCAGCGGCGTGTTCAACGGCAGGACTACAGGCACGCCCATTACCTTTATCATAGAGAATCAGGACACACGAAGCCGCGATTACGGTGAACTCGCGTACAAGGCTCGTCCCGGTCATGCTGACTTCACCGCTCAGATGAAGTACCACGGCTATCAGGACTTCCGCGGAGGTGGTCACTTCTCGGGACGAATCACCGCAGGTATCGTTGCGGCGGGAGCTGTCGCCATTTCCGCGCTGAACGCAAAAGGAATAAAAATCGGCACGCATATTTTCGCGTGCGGCGGTATAAGAGACCGATTTTTCGGCAATATTAGTGATGATATAGATAAGCTCACAGGTCTGCCGTTTGCAGTTCTCGATGACTCTTGCAAGGACAAAATGACCGAGGCTATACTCGCGGCTAAATCCGAGGGAGACAGCGTTGGAGGCATACTCGAAACGGCTGTTTATGGCTTCCCTGCGGGAGTTGGTGAGCCTTGGTTCGACACTCTCGAGGGAGTTCTCTCTCACGCACTGTTCAGCATTCCCGCTGTCAAGGGAGTGGAGTTCGGCGAGGGCTTCGGAGTTGCCGAGCTGAGAGGCAGTCAGAACAACGATGCATTCCGCTCCGAAGACGGCAGGACAGTCACTGCGACCAACAACTGCGGCGGTATTCTCGGCGGCATTTCGGACGGTATGCCTATCGTGTTCAGATGTGCCGTCAAGCCTACTCCGTCCATTTACAAGGAACAGCAGACTGTGAATATGAACACGGGCGAGGACACTACCCTGCAAATTCAGGGACGTCACGACCCCGCGATAGTACACCGAGCGAGAGTTGTCGCAGACAGCGTCACGGCTCTTGTGCTCTGCGACCAGCTCGCACTGCGCTACGGCACGGACTGGCTCGCACCAAATAAAGAATGATTGGAAGATAAATATGTCAATGAATATAATCAGGGAGCTTCCGCACCCTAGCGAAATCAAAGCCGAGCACCCGCTCTCGCCCGAGCTCATTGCTGTAAAGGCTCAGCGCGACGAGGAGATAAAGAGCATTTTTCGCGGAGAATCGAACAAATTTCTCCTCATTATCGGTCCCTGCTCTGCGGACAGTGAGGAGCCCGTCCTCGACTACATCACCCGCCTGCGCGAGTTGCAGGAAAAGGTCAAGGACAAGGTGCTCATAATCCCTCGCATCTACACGGGTAAGCCGCGTACCACAGGCGACGGCTACAAGGGTATGCTCCACCAGCCGAATCCCACGGGCAATCCCGACCTCAAGAGCGGAATTATCGCCGTGAGGAGCCTCCATATGCGTGCGCTCGCGGAGACAGGCTTCACGGCGGCTGACGAGATGCTCTACCCCGAGAATTACAGCTACCTCGACGACCTCCTCGCGTACATCGCCATAGGAGCGCGCTCCGTAGAGAATCAGCAGCACCGCCTTGTTTCGAGCGGCGTGTCTATCCCCGTTGGTATGAAGAATCCCACAGGCGGCGATATATCGGTAATGATGAACTCCATAACCGCCGCTCAGCACCGTCACGCGTTCATATACCGCGGCTGTGAGGTCAAGAGCGACGGCAACCCCTACGCGCACGCTATCCTCCGCGGCTATGTCAACGACAGGGGACAGTCCTTCCCGAATTACCACTATGAGGACCTGTACCGCCTCGCGCAGACCTACGCTGAGAAGGAACTGCAAAACCCCGCTGTTATCGTGGACACCAACCACTCCAACTCGGGCAAGCAGTACCTCGAGCAGGTTCGCATCGCAAAGGAGATACTCCACAGTATGCGCCACAGCACAGACATCGCAAATCTCGTCAAGGGCTTGATGATAGAGAGCTACATCGAGGACGGCGCCCAGAAAATAGGCGAGAACATCTACGGCAAGTCCATTACTGACCCCTGCCTCGGCTGGGAGAAGTCGGAGCGTCTCGTTCTCGACATCGCAGAGCTGCTGTAAGTTTTTTTAAAAAAGGTATTGACAAATACACTTAATGGTGATAAAATAACACTTAGTTGAAATGCTTTGACGAAGAGAAGTAGCTTCGGATATCGTTTTCAGAGAGCGCGGGTAAGGTGTGAGCCGCGTATCAGAGCCGATGTGAATAACACTTCCGAGCAGCAAACCCAAAGGCTTTGCCGAGTAGGGGAGACGTACTCCGCGCGTTACAGCGGACAAGAGTGACTGCTTTTGTTGTGTTCCCGATATATCGGGAGAAGTTATTGCTTCGATGATAAAAGCGGTAAATTCAGGTGGCACCACGGGTATTATGCTCCCGTCCTGTTTCAGGGCGGGAGCTTTTCATATTCTCTCGTCTGAATAAAAAACGAAAGGAAAGAATACTATGAAACACACAGACATCAAGGACATCATTACCACAGGTGAGTTCACTGGCAAGGAAGTCACCGTATGCGGCTGGGTACGCACATCGCGCAACTCCAAGAGCGTCGCATTCATCGAGGTCAACGACGGTACCTCGCTCAAGAACTTGCAGGTCGTAGTCGAGAAGGGCGAGGGAGACTTCAAGGAGCCCCGTGTCGGCACATCTGTCAAGGTAGTCGGCAAGGTAGTTGAGGGCAGAAACAATACATTTGAGATAAATACAGCTCCCGAGGGCATCACTGTACTCGGCGACGCTCCGACGGATTATCCGCTCCAGAAGAAGGGACACACACTTGAATTCCTGCGTACTATCCCTCACCTCCGCGGCAGAACGAACACCTTCAACGCTGTTATGCGCGTTCGTTCAGTGCTTGCGGCTTCACTGCACAAGTACTTCCAGAGCCACAACTACGTTTACGTGAATACTCCCCTTATCACTGGCAGTGACTGCGAGGGCGCAGGCGAGATGTTCACAGTAACGACAAACGGCTTTACTCACGACTTCAAGACCGAGGAGGAGTACTACGCAAACGACTTCTTCGGCAGAAAGGCAGGTCTCTCCGTTTCTGGTCAGCTCGAGGGTGAAATGGGTGCGACTGCATTCGGTAAGATATACACGTTCGGACCTTCGTTCCGCGCTGAGAACTCCAACACTCCCAAGCACCTTGCCGAGTTCTGGCACATCGAGCCCGAGATAGCTTTTGCTGAGCTCGACGATGTTATCGAGATTGCAGAGGACATGGTGAAGTTCGTTATCCGCGAGCTTCTTGACACCTGCCCCGATGAGGTAGCATTCTTCGACGCTCACTTCGAGAAGGGTCTCAAAGCAAGACTTGAGGAGCTTATCTCCCACGACTTCGGCAGAGTTACATACACAGAGGCTATCAGGCTTCTTCAGGAGTCGGGCGAGAAGTTCGTATACCCCGTAGAATGGGGCTGTGACCTCCAGACCGAGCACGAGAGATACATCTCCGAAAAGGTGTTCAAGAAGGCTGTTTTCGTTACGGATTACCCCAAGGAGATAAAATCCTTCTACATGAAGCAGAATCCTGACGGAAAGACCGTTGCGGCAGTTGACCTCCTCGTACCTGGTGTCGGCGAGATAATCGGCGGCAGTGAGCGTGAGGCTGACTACGACAAGCTCATCGCCGCAATGAAGGAGAGGAACATGAACCTCGACCTCTACTCCGACTACCTCGACCTTCGCAAGTACGGCACTGTACCGCACGGCGGCTTCGGACTCGGCTTCGAGCGCCTTATCATGTACACAACAGGCATGGCTAATATCCGTGACGTTATCATGTTCCCGAGAACAGTCGGCTCTATCAGATAAAAAACGCTGAACGGACGCAAGAATGCGCCCTACAGCATACTATCACTCGGAAAAAGCATCAATGGCGCTGTTTTTTCTATAAATCTTCAAGTAAAGGAAAGTGATCACTATGTCAAGAGCATTGTATATCCCCGAGGGCTATAAATCGGCTCTCACTCTGCGTGAGACTCAGCACGCAATCAAGTACATCAAGGACGTTTTCCAGCAGGCGCTCTCGTTTGCGCTCACTCTCGACCGCGTGTCCGCGCCGCTCATAGTTAAGAAGGGCAGCGGTATCAACGACGACCTCAACGGTGTCGAGCGCAAGGTCGACTTCACGATAAAGGAAATTGACGGCGAGGGCGAGGTCGTACAGTCACTCGCCAAGTGGAAGAGAATGGCTCTCTACCGCTACGGCTACAAGGCGGGCGAGGGCATCTACACCGATATGAACGCTATCCGCCGCGACGACGACACCGACAACACCCACTCCATTTTCGTTGACCAGTGGGACTGGGAGAAGGTCATCACCCGCGAGGACAGGAACATTCAGTTCCTCAAGGAGACTGTGACCTCCGTAGTCAAGGCTATCGCGTACACCAAGCGCAAGGTCAGCCTCCGCTACCCGCAGATAGCAGGTCAGATATGTGAGAAGCCCTACTTTATCACAGCTCAGGAGCTCGAGGACAAATATCCCGACAAGACAGGGCACGAGCGCGAGCGCCTCATCACTCAGGAGCACAAGACCGTTTTCCTCATGCAGATAGGCGGCAAGCTCGCGAGCGGCGAGAAACACGACGGACGCGCTCCCGACTACGACGACTGGTCGCTCAACGGCGATATCCTCATATGGGACGACGTACTCGATGATTCGCTCGAGGTGTCATCAATGGGTATCAGAGTTGACGCAGATTCGCTTAAATCACAGCTTGCGGAGTGCGGTGCAGAGGACAGAATGCAGTACCGCTACCACCAGATGATAGCAGACGGCACGCTCCCGCTCACTATCGGCGGCGGTATCGGTCAGTCGAGACTGTGTATGCTCCTGCTCAACAAGGCTCACATCGGTGAGGTTCAATCCTCTATATGGACGGACGAAATGGTCCAGAAATGCGCCGAGAACGGCATAACGCTCTTATAATTACAAAGCCGAGGTTCATACCTCGGCTTTTCTGTTGACAAAAGCCGCTATTCAAGGTATAATGAATGTAACAATTCATATTTTCGACAGAAATATGCTTATTATAAGGAGTTTACCTATGCGACTGAAAAGAATAATTGCGGCGGCAATCTCGGCTGTAATCGCGCTAACTCCCGCCCTCACGGTAGCTCCGCAGAGAGTGCGTGCGGCTGTGCAGTCCGTCACATTCAGCTACTTTGATACCAATATCAACGGCGGCGAGCCTATCCGCGGCGTTGATGTCTCGTCGATAATCTCGCTTGAAAACGCGGGAGTGAAATTCTACAGCGAATCAGGTCAGGAGCAGGACATTTTCAAGACCCTCTCCGAGAACGGCGTGAACTATATCCGCGTCCGCGTGTGGAACGAACCGAATGACGGAAACGGTCACACCTACGGCGGAGGAAACAACGACGTCAAGGTCGCGGGACAGATTGGCAAGCGCGCGGCTAAGTACGGCATGAAATTGCTCGTGGATATCCAGTACTCGGATTTCTGGGCTGACCCCGCAAAGCAGACGCGCCCGAAATACTGGGCTCAGCACGACCACGATACGCTCAAGGGCGAGATATACAAGTGGACGAAATGGGTGCTCGAATCCGTAACCAACGACGGCGGCGACATCGGAATGGTGCAGGTCGGCAACGAGACGAACTGCTTTTTCTGCGGAGAAAAGGATATGTACAAGATATGCGACCTCTTCGCGAGCGGCAACAAGGCAGTGCGCGACTTTGACCGTAATATCCTCATCGCTCACCATTTTGCAAATCCGAACAAGACCGACTACTACAAGTGGTACGCGCAGGTGATGAACGAGTGCAAGCTCGACTACGACGTGTTCGCGACGTCGTACTATCCCTACTGGCACGGCTCGCTCGACAATCTCACTGGCGTGCTCAAATACATCGGCGACACCTACCACAAGTACGTCATGGTCGCGGAGACCGCATACCCCTACACCAACGAGGACTGCGACGGCTTCGGAAATACCGTCACATCCCAGTCCTTCAACGTTGACCTTAAATACCCTATATCAGTGGACGGGCAGGCTCAGTGCCTGACGGACGTGTTCCAAGCGGTCGCCAATGCGGGCAAGTGGGGACTCGGCGTCTTCTACTGGGAGCCCGCATGGCTGGGGACTCCCGACAACCTCTCATGGGAACAGCGCAGGGCTCAGTGGAACACCTATGGCAACGGCTGGGCGGCTGATGCGGCTAAGGAGTACGACAGGGACTGCAAGGAAGCGGGCGGCTCGAGCTACGATAATCAGGCGCTTTTTGATGAGAACGGCAAGCCGCTCGACTCGCTGAAGGTGTTCACGCGTATTCTTCCTCAGCAGGAGCGCTACAAGCCAGTGCAGGGCATTGAAGTTGCCGAGGGACTGTACAGGATAAAGAACGTGAACAGCGGCAAGTATCTGACAGTTGCGAACGGCGAGGACAGGGCTGGCGCGAATGTCGTACAGTACGAGGCTGACGGCGCGGCGGGCTACAATATGTGGCGGATAGAATCAGTCGGCGACGGCTACTACGAGATAAGCTCGGGCTTTGACCTTAAAGGCGCACTTCTCCTTGATATCGACTCGGGCAGGCAGGACGACCGCACAAATATAGGCATTTACTCCCGCAGCGGAGGCGACGGGCAGAGATTCAAGTTCGTGAAGGACGAAAGCGGCAACATTGTGATACTTACCAAGTCGAGCGGCGACAGGAGCGCAGTCGAGATAGACAGCGGCAAGAATGATAACGGCGCGAATGTTCAGCAGTACAGCCGAAACGGTGAACGCTGTCAGTCGTGGGTGTTCGAGCCAGTCGAGGAGCAAGTCACCTATGGCGACCTCGACGGCGACGGCAGAGTTGACACATTCGACCTTGTCCTGATGCGTCAGCACACGATAAACGGCTGGTATCACTCGGCTGCCGATGTAAACCTCGACGAAGCTGTAGGAGCTGCCGACCTCGTAAAAATGGAGAGATTCCTGCTCTGCGGCGAGAGCTTCGAGAAGTCGGGCAGGGGAACTCCGCGCAACACGATATTCCCGAAAATATGACAAAAACGGCTGAACTTCATCGTTCAGCCGTTTCGTTATACCTTATAGTTTTCCGCTTCCTTCTGGAGCTTGATATCGACGAGCGCGTCGATGAGAGTGCCGTTTTCGGCGTATTCCTCGGAGAAGACCTTGCCCTCGGCGCGTATGCGGCTGATGAAAGCGGTCTTGTCGTATGGGACGAGCAGCTTCATGCGCTTCGCAGTCTCAGGCAGATTGCGCGCTATGCAGTCGAGCAGCCTGTCAAATCCGCTGTGGTGCTTGGCGGAGATGATTACTGTTGTCTCGTCCTCGAAGACAGTGTCGGGAAACAGCGCCGCGTCGGACTTGTTCATCACGTTTATCTTCGGTATCCCGTCGCAGCCGAGCTCCGACAGCAGCTGCATTGTTACATCAGCCTGCTGCTCTCTCTCAGGCGAGGACATATCCTGCACGTTGAGTATGATATCGGCGGATGCAGCCTCCTCGAGCGTTGACTTGAACGCCTCGACGAGATTATGGGGCAGGCGGCGGATAAGTCCGACCGTGTCTGTCAGCAGTACGCTTCGTCCGTCTGGGAGCTCTATCGCACGCGATGTGACGTCAAGCGTAGCGAACAGCTTGTCCTCCGCGAGGACGCCCGCGTCAGTCAGCGCATTGAGCAGTGTGGACTTGCCGACATTGGTATATCCTACGATAGCCGCACTGAGCACGCCGTCCTTTTTCCTGCGCGAGCGTGAGAATGAACGGTGCTTTTTGAGCTCCTCGAGTTCAGCCTCAAGATAGGAAATGCGCTTGCGGATATGGCGCTTGTCGGTCTCGAGCTTGGTCTCGCCTGGTCCGCGAGTGCCGATACCGCCTCCGAGTCGTGACAGCGATGTACCCATACCCGTCAGACGCGGCAGACGGTACTTCTGCTGAGCGAGCTCAACCTGTAGCTTGCCCTCTTTTGTGCGTGCGCGCTGAGCGAAGATGTCGAGGATAAGTGTAGTGCGGTCGATTACGCGTACATCGAGGATATCCTCGATATTTCGCACCTGAACTCCGCTGAGCTCGTGGTCGAAAATAACGAGCTCGGCTTCGAGTGAACCGAGCTGTTCTTTGAGCTCCTCAAGTCTGCCTGCTCCCATACAGGTCGCAGGGTCATAGGAAGCCTTTTTCTGGATTATCTTGCCGACGACCTCAGCGTTTGCCGTCTCAGCGAGCTCCTCGAGCTCGTCAATGGAGGTCTCGGCGTCGAATTCGCCCGTATCTACACAGGCGAGGACTGCCTTAACGGGCACTTCGTCCGTTTTATTTTCAAACATGGGTACTCCTTACTGAGCGGCATCTGTCGCCGCAGTTGTATCCTCCTCGATAATTGTGTCCTCGAGGGTCTCGTTTCCTTTTGAGTCGTAGGTATAGATGTCGGTGTGTTTCTTTTGGTCATTGTAGGAGATGTATGTCTCGGTCTTGCGTATCTTTTTGAGCTTGTTGCCGTCCCACTGATAGAACATGAATCTGTCGATATAACCGTCGTCCTGCTCCTCGACGAGCGTGTTGTCGGGACCTATCTTCATCAGTCTGTTGACCTCCATGAGCTCATCGTTCAGAGCAAAATCGTTCTTCTCGGGGAGATAGCAGTAGTAGTAGCCATAGCCCGTATATGAGAGCTCATAGGGGATAAAAATGTCGAGATAGCCGTCGAAGTCGAAGTCGGCGACGGAGATGTACTTCTCGTCGGGAGTGTAGTAATAGTCGAGTGACTTCACGAGCCTGTCATTGATACGAAGCTCGACTGTAGAGCCGTTGAGCGCATATGAGAACTTCTTTTCTTCGGTCGGAGCCGTGAACGACTCCGTGAAAGCCTGCGTAGCGGTCTGAGGCACGGGAGAGGTCGTATAAACGGTGAAGTTCTCCGTGCGGATGTGAGCCTCGGGGTCGTCTTTATCTCTGCCGCAGGAAAAAAGCACGGCAGAGAGCAATACAGCTGTTATGAGCAGTTGCTTCTTCATTTATTCCTCAGACGCTCCTTCCGCGAGTCGGGATATTTCCTCAGGCGTGAAAATGTAGTTTTTTCCGCAAAAATGGCACTTTACCTCTGTATCCTTGCCTTCCTCAGCGATAGCGCGGAGCTCCTTCTGTCCGATACTGATGAGCACTTTTTCAGTGCGCTCGCGGGAGCAGTCACATCTATAGACGGGTGAAGCAGAATCAAGCTCATTCGGCTCGAGCCCGTCGAGAAGCATATTAGCTATCTGCTCGGGAGTTGTACCCTCGTCGAGCAGGGTAGATACAGGTCGCATAGCGGCAACATTTTTCTCGATGATGTCGATGCACTTCTCGTCCGCGAAGGGGAGGAGTTGTACGAGAAAGCCTCCCGCAGACTTGACGGAGAGGTCGGTATCCACGAGGACGCCGAGCGCACATACAGTGGGTATCTGCTCGCTTATTGCGTAGTAATTGGCGATATCCTCGGCTATCTCACCCGATACGAGCGGGATGACTCCGACATACGGGTCACGCAGTCCCATGTCCTTGACTACGGCGAGCGTGCCGTCTCTGCCGACAGCTCCTGCTACGTCGAGCTTGCCCTTATCGTTGAGCGGGAGCTCCACAACAGGATTTGCAACAGTGCTCTTGACATTGCCGCGGCTGTCCGATACAGCAACGAGCTGACCCGCAGGTCCGTCCGCGTCGATACGGAGCGTGAGGCTGTCGTCCTCGCCCTTGAGCATATAGCCCATGAGGGAGGCTGCAATGGTCAGTCTGCCGAGACCCGCAGTAACGACCGCGGAGGTCTTATGCAGCTTTTCTATCTCCGAAACTATATCCTTAGCGTCGAGGACTGCGGCAAAAGCCGAGCCATCGGCGGAAATAGCTCTGTATAGCTTACCCATAGAAATGATATCCTTTCATATTGTTTGACCGTTTACGAGGCATTTCGCGACGTATACGATACGCTGCGAATCAGCGGCAGGGGAGGCGAAGCCGTCATCGCCGTACTTCGCGACTACCTCAAAGCCTGTATCGGTCAGTGCCTGTTCGAGCTCCGCTTCGCTGTATGCCTTCTCCGAGAAGCTGTCGGAGCTGCGTGAATAGAGCCCGTTTTCCTCAAGTTCAAAGAATTCGAGGTGCATTTTTACCTCGTCCGTTTCGGGGACGAGGGTATTCTCCCACACGCAGTAGACGTTCTCCGTCTCGTATGTGAAGGTATTGTTCGCGAGAACATGGCGGTGCTTGTGGAGCGTGTTCACGTCGAAGATGAAAAGACCACCGCGCTCCGAGAAAAACGCCACTTTTTTGAAAACCTCCCTGACAGAAGCCATATCGGGGAGGTGATTGATACTGTCGAGCGCACATATCGTGACATCGACAGTACCGTACATATCGAGCTTTCGCATATCCTGACAGAGGTACTGGATATTCAGCCCGCTGTCGAACTTCTTATCAAGGGCGATACCGAGCATTTCGTCGGAGTTGTCGACGCCGATGACGTCGAAGCCGAGACGAGCCATTTCCTCGGAGATACTGCCTGTTCCGCAGGCAAGGTCAAGGAGGATATTGCCCTCGGTCGTCTTGTATTTGTCAATAATGGACTTGAAATATGCGGCGCGTTTGCCGTAGTCAATGTTGGCGGTGAGCTGGTCGTAATACCGCGCAAAAACGCTGTAGCCCGCCATTAGTCGAGCTCGACCTCCTCGGCGCCGGCTATCCTGCCCTCGCTGTCGAAGAGCACGCGTTCACGCTTGACGAGCTGCTTCTCGCCGCTCGAGCAGTCGAAGTAGTCGATAAGGAGCTCGTCCTTATTTTCTGCTGACTTGTACTGCTTTTTTATAGTCTGCACGGAAGGCTTGCCGTCCTTCCACTCGAATACCTTGACCTCGTACTCGTCATCGCTGAGCTTGACATCGGTCGTGAAGGTCTTGTTCTCTTCGTTTACCTCTGCGCGGGAGTCTATTTCGCTGAGCTCCTCCCACTTCACATACTTCTCGTCTTTATCGTCGTAGTGGTAGTACACGCCGAAGGTGTTGAGAGTTCCTACCTGCTGAGGGATAAACAGGTCATCGTGACCGTCGAGGTCGATATCGTCGATGATTATGCTCGCCTTCAGCTCTGTCTTGACATCGGATAGGGCAGCAAGGAGCTCCTCAGTGTCTATATCGATAGTCTGGAGCTGCTTTTCGTCGAGCGATACCTCTACGCCGTCCGTTGTGACCGTGCACTCGAGCTTGTCCTTGGAAAATACGGTGTGAGATGGCAGAGCAGCTGTAGTCGTGGTAGTTGTAGTCGTAGTGACAGTCGTCGACTGTACGGGAGCATTACCCGTTCTCTTGGTTGTCTGCACGGGAGCGTTTCCTGTGCGCTTAGCTACAGAGACAGTAGTCCCGCCGCGCGACACGCGCTTTGCGGTAGTGGTAGTCGTAGCCTTGGACTTGGTCGTCGTTTTCGACTTATCAGAGGAGGTTGAAGCCGTAGTAGTAGACTTCGTCTCGTCCTCGGCAGCATCAGTCGTCGAACCTGTATTTTTTTCAACTGCAACAGTTGTCTCAGCGGATATGGACTCGCTTTCGACGGGGTCCACCTTGCCGCAGCCCGTGAGCATTGCTCCGAGACATAAAACGGCTAATATCGCTGACTTTTTCATATCCATCACCTCATAAAATGCACGAACATTCATGTCAAATGGGCGACCAAGTCAGCCGCCCATTCCGTATAGACTTACTTTTTGCCTGTTTCCTTGAGCTTGCAGCACTTCTTGTACTTCTTGCCGCTTCCGCAGGGACAAGGGTCGTTGTCGCCGACCTTGTTCGAGCGAACGGGCTCGTTGTCGAAGCTGCCGTCACCTTCGCCCGCATTGGGAGCGTCGGGCTTAGCGACCTGCTCACGCTCGGGAGCCTCATGCTTCTGGAGCTTTACTGTGAGCAGAGCACGTACAGTATCCTCGCGGATAGACTCTACCATAGCGTCGAACATCTCGAAGCCCTCGTATCTGTACTCGATAACAGGGTTTTTCTGACCGAAGGAGCGGAGTCCGATACCCTTCTTGAGCTCCTCCATGTCGTCGATGTGAGCCATCCACTTTGTATCAACGGTCTTGAGGAGGATAACTCTCTCGAGCTCGCGGAGTATCTCTCCGCCGTACTCCTCTTCCTTAGCCTGATATATCTCGCCGCACTTCTCGTTGAGAGCGTTGGTTATCTGCTCCTTTGTGACTGTCTTGAGCTCCTCGTCAGTGAAGGTGAGGTCGTCGTTGTCGATGAGCCAGCCGTTGAAGTATTCCTTCAGACCAACCATATTCCACTCGTCACGATTGTCCTCGTCCATGAGGTAGGTATTGACGGTAGTAGTGATAAGGTCCTCCATCATCTTGAGGATATCCTTGTGGAGGTCCTCGCCGTCGAGCACCTGTGAGCGCTGCTTGTAGATTATCTCACGCTGAGTATTCATAACGTCGTCGTAGTTGAGGACGTTCTTTCTTATGCTGAAGTTTCTGCCCTCGACCTTTTTCTGCGAGGACTCGATTATCTTTGTAAGGGACTTGCTCTCGATAGGCATTGTCTCGTCGACCTTGAGCACGCTCATCATCTTCTCGAGGCGGTCGCCTGCGAAGATACGCATGAGGTCGTCCTCTACGGAGAGGAAGAAGCAGCTTTCGCCCTCGTCGCCCTGACGTCCTGAACGTCCACGGAGCTGATTGTCGATACGTCTCGACTCGTGACGCTCGGTACCGAGGATATAGAGACCGCCTGCCTCCTTGACAGCAACAGCCTTTTCCTTTATTTCGGCGTTGAACTTGTCGTAGTATTCGCGGTACTTCTTTCTTGCCTCGAGAACCATCTCGTCGTCGGTATCAGCGAAGCCGATAGCGGCAGTGATGAGGTCCTCTTCCATGCCGTCCTTGCGGAGAGCGGCTCTTGCGAGGAATTCAGCGTTACCGCCGAGCATGATATCTGTACCACGTCCCGCCATGTTGGTCGCGATAGTAACAGCGCCGTACTTACCTGCCTGAGCAACTATCTCGGCTTCCTTGGCGTGGTGCTTTGCGTTGAGGACCTCATGCTTGATGCCCTTGCGCTTGAGCATAGCCGAGAGGAGCTCGGACTTCTCAATAGATACGGTACCTACGAGGATAGGCTGACCTTTCTCATGGCACTCGATTATCTTCTCTATGATAGCGGCATACTTGCCCTTTTCGGTGCTGTAAACCTGGTCGTTGTGGTCGATACGGATAACGGGCTTGTTCGTGGGGATAGCGATAACGTCGAGCTTGTATATCTCCTTGAACTCGTCTTCCTCGGTCATAGCAGTACCTGTCATACCTGACAGCTTGTTGTACAGACGGAAGAAGTTCTGGAAGGTGATAGTAGCAAGGGTCTTGGATTCGCTCTTTATCTTAACGCCCTCTTTCGCCTCGATAGCCTGATGCAGACCGTCGTTGAAACGGCGTCCGAGCATGAGACGTCCCGTGAACTCGTCAACGATGATTATCTCGCCGTCCTGAACAACGTAGTCTATCTCGTTCTTCATGACGCCGTTAGCCTTGATAGCCTGATTTATGTGGTGGAGCAGAGTCATATTTTCGGGGTCCATGAGGTTGTCGATGCGGAAAGCCTGCTCTGCCTTCTTTACGCCGCGCTGAGTGATAGTAGCGGTCTTAGCCTTCTCGTCGATGATGTAGTCGGCAGTCTCGCTGACTGTATCCTGGTCTACCTTGTCGTCCATTTCGACAACAGTAGTGGGAGTGAGCATCTTCGCGAAACGGTCAGCTATTGCGTAGAGTTCGGTTGACTTGTCGCCGCGTCCGGAAATGATAAGAGGAGTACGAGCCTCGTCTATGAGGATAGAGTCGACCTCGTCGACGATAGCGAAGTTAGGCTCGCGCTGAACGCGCTCCTCCTTGTGAGTAACCATGTTGTCGCGGAGGTAATCGAAGCCGAGCTCGTTATTGGTAGCGTAGGTAACGTCGCAGAGGTAAGCCTCGCGGCGCTCGTCGTTGGTGAGTCCGTGGAGGATACAGCCAACTGTGAGTCCGAGCCAGCGGAGCACCTTGCCCATCTCCTCAGCCTGAGTCTTTGCGAGGTAGTCATTGACGGTAACAACGTGAACGCCCTTGCCTGTGAGAGCGTTGAGGTACGAGGCAACGCACGCAACGAGAGTTTTACCTTCACCGGTCTTCATCTCGGCGATACGTCCCTGATGAAGAACGATAGCACCAATTATCTGGACGGGGTAGGGCTTCTTCTCGAGAACACGCCAAGCCGCCTCTCTTACGGTAGCAAGAGCCTCGGGGAGAATGTCGTCGAGAGTCTCGCCTGTCTCGAGCCTGTCCTTGAATTCCTGAGTTTTAGCTTTGAGCTCAGCGTCGGAGAGCTTCTGATACTCCTCGTCGAGCTCGAGAACTTTATTCTTAATTGGCTCAATGCGCTTGAGCTCCCTGTTGGAGTAAGCGTTAGCGCCGAAAATGCTTTTAAAAAGACCCATTTGAATGATTACCGCCTTTACAATAATTTGTAATGTACCTGTATCTTGAAATACATATAAATACATTTTACTACAAAACAGCCGATTTGTCAATACCTTCGCTGAGATATGTGACAAATCGGCTCATTTTCAGTCAAGTCCGTAGAAAATGCGGTGATTTCGGCTGATGTAGGTACTTATCCTGCCGTAGTATTCATCGCCGTACGGCATAAAGAGGTAGGCTTCGTCTGCGAATTCCTCGCATTCGTATTTTTCTTTGCCGAAGTATTCAAGCGCGACCCTGTCCACGTCCTCGGGGTAGCACGGAGAATCGGGCGCGGCGTAGAAGTCGTAGTAAAACGAGGCAAAGGCCTTGCCCTCGTCGTTGAGTATCTCTTTGGTGAGCTCACCGCTGAGAGAATTGATGATGAAACGCCTTATATCGAGCTCCCCGCGGCGTATGGCGGCGAGCTCCTCGGCGAAGAAGTCCTTGAATTCATCGTCAATGAGGTCGCGCTCAATGCACCAGCGCAGGAACATCGCGATGTGGTTGGCACCGTTTATCTCGCTGATATCGAGCTGTTTTTCCTCGATTTTGGAGGAGTGGTCCTCAACGCGGTCGATTAGCTCAAACGTCGAGGAGTCGACCACAGGTCTGCGTCCGAGGTCGAGCACGGGGTCGATATCGCCGCCGAAGCGGTCGAGGAGGGCGTCCGTACCGTGGTCTATCTTGTAGCGCATCTCGATGTCGTAGAGCGGTATCACCTGATAGAAGCTGACTCTATCGCCGTCTGGGAGCTTACAGGTCTGCGACTCCTTGCCGAAAAACGGCTCGAGCAGGAGCACTGCGCTGAGGTCGGTGTCCTCGGTGAAGGGCTTGCTGTAGTCGACGGAGTGCCCCCAGCCTATCCATGAGCGGTGCCGCACGGGGAGGTGAGCTATCCTGTTGAGAAGCTCCACAGGCCACATCGTATGAGCGTCCTGCGGGTCGAAGTTCCAGTTTGCGGGGAGGCAGAGCACAAGCTCTGCGCGGTCGAGCTGTTGTCCGCGGAGCTCCTTGGGCATGCGCATTCTGTACGCTCCGAGCCCCATGGTCACGAGCGTGAGGAAGTACCTGTCATCGTCAGGAGGTATCACCGCGATGTCGACCTTGACGTCCTTGGGCGAGTTATCGCGGAACACCTTCGGAAAATCGCCGAAATGCTCGGTTATATGGTCTTCTATCGCTTCTGTCTGGTCTGGCGTATATATAACAAGATTCGGGTCGAAGCCGTTATTCATCTCATTCATCGGTGACCCTCTTTTCTGCTGTGATATTATCGAGCCTTGCACTGAGCTCGTCGATTTTTTTGTTGAGCCGCACGTTTTCCTCGCAGATACGGCTCAGAAGCTCAATGACCTTGTCGAGCTTTGCCGCAGTATCGGAGCTTCCCGCGTCAGACCTTGAGGCGAGCATATTCTTTTTGACGAGCTTTTCCAGTATATTGCGGAAGCTCACAAAGCCCGAATCGAGGTTTCCCTCTGCTCTCATTCGCTTGACCGTCTCGCTGTTCTGATAGAACTGGTACATGAAGCAGTCGTAGGAGTTGAGAAAATCAAGGCATCGCGCGCTGTCGAAGCTCCCGCCGCTTTCGGAATCAAGGGACATCTCGCCGCGGAAGGCGTTGATCTCCCTGATGAAGCCCTTCTGCTCATTTGTCACGGAAGGGGAGGACATAACGAGCCTGTTAGCGCTCCTGTAGCAGGATTCGCGGTCATTTGCCCCGTCCTCGAGCGCGAGCACAACAAGTGCGGACTCGAATATATTTGACAAGCTCGACACGATGACCGCCGTAGGGTCGAAGTCACGTCTGCTGAGGTCGGTCTGACCTATCACGGCGGCGGAGCGCTCCGTCTGCTCGGCGATACTGCGAACGAGCTCTTCTTCAGTAAGCATTATCATAAAGTCACCTCAGTATTATCTGCGGTATTTCTGCGGGAGATTCAGCGATATGCTCGGCACCCTCGGCTTCGAGCTCCTCACGTCCGCGGAAGCCCCACTCACAGCCGATAGAGTGCAGTCCCGCGTTTTTGGCAGTCTGAATATCGACGTTGCTGTCGCCTATCATATAGACGGTCATTTCGTCACCGAGAGTGGAGAGTATCTCATCGATTATGGCTCTGTCAGGCTTTTTCGGGCGTTCCTTACAGCCTCCGAGCACAGCCTCGAACTGCACATTCGGTAGCAGTGAAGCAACTATCTCGCGGGCAAAATCCTGCGGCTTGTTCGTGGCGACAGCGAGCTTCACTCCTGCCGCCGACAGCTCTTGCAGAGCCTCCGCAATGCCGTTATACAGGGAAGTTTTGTCGAGGTAATGCGCCGCGTAATACTCGCGGAAGAGCTCATGTAGCCTGTCAGCCTCGTCCTTGTGACCCTCGGGCAGGGCACGCTGACACAGCACGGGAGCTCCGTTGCCGACCATATGCTTGTATTGCTCATAGTCATGCTCGGGATGACCGAGCACACGGAGCCCGTAGTTCACGGCGTCGCCGAGGTCTGCTATAGTGTCGGCAATCGTGCCGTCAAGGTCAAAAATCGCTAAAATCATCAGTATCTCCGTTATTTCATCAGTGTAGCGAGGGTGCGGGAGTAGCGTCCGCGGAACTCCTCAAAGCGGTCCTCGTCGATAGCCTCGCGTATTTTTTCGGTGAGTGTATTGTAGAAGTAGAGGTTGTGCTGTACCGCGAGCCTTCCCGCGAGCTGTTCATTCGCCTTGAAAAGGTGGCGTATATAGGCGCGGGAGAAGTTTTTGCAGGTCGGACAGTCACACTGCTCGTCAACGGGGCGGGGGTCGGTCTCGTAGCACTTGTTACCGAGGTGCATGATGCCGCTCCATGTGAAAACGGTGGCATGACGGGCGTTGCGGCTCGGCATGACGCAGTCGAACATATCGACTCCGCGTGCGACAGCCTCGATTATGTTCGAGGGAGTGCCTACTCCCATGAGGTAGCGCGGCTTATCAACGGGCATAAAGGGTTCGACCACGTCGATTATCCTGTACATCTCGGAGGTAGACTCACCGACAGCCAGTCCGCCGATAGCATAGCCGTCGAGGTCGAGCTTTGCGATGTCCTCCATGTGCTTGATGCGCAGGTCGTCGTAGGTCGAGCCCTGATTTATGCCGAAAAGCATCTGTTTCTTGTTTATCGTGTCGTGGAGGCTGTTGAGGCGCTCCATTTCGTCCTTGCAGCGGTACAGCCAGCGCGTCGTGCGCTCTATGGACTTTGCCGCGTATTCATGTGTGGCGGGGTTCTCCACGCACTCATCGAACGCCATAGCTATCGTAGAGCCGAGGTTTGACTGTATCTGCATACTCTCCTCGGGACCCATAAAAATGCGGTGACCGTCGATGTGGGAGGCGAAGTAAACTCCCTCCTCCTTTATGCGTCGGAGCTGAGCGAGCGAGAACACCTGAAATCCGCCGCTGTCCGTGAGAATGGGCTTGTCCCAGTTCATGAACTTGTGCAGACCGCCCATTTCCTTTACGACCTTGTCGCCTGGGCGGAGGTGGAGGTGATAGGTATTGCAGAGCTCCACCTGCGTCTTTAGCTCGCGCAGGTCTACGGACGAAATACCTCCCTTTATCGCGGCAGCAGTGCCTACGTTCATGAAGCACGGCGTCTGGAAGCTGCCGTGTACTGTCTCAACGACGCCGCGGCGCGCCTTATTGTCTTTTTTTAGTAATGTGAACATAAAGTCTCCTTTAACTTAGGTTTATATGTACGTCGTCATGAGCGATAACCGCTATAATAAGCGAAATTATACCCATAGCGTAGAGTCCGAAGGTCGAGCAGGTCATAATGTTCGCGACTGTCATCAGTGTCTTGTACGACTTTGTTATTGTGGTGCCTTTTTCTGTATGTGCAAATCTTGCTATCATGCTGAGAGCGCCGATTATGAAGCCGAGCGTTGCGGGAATGAAGCCGACTACCACTGAGATGATGAAAACTAAAACGTACAGCATTATCAGCACAGGAACAACGAAAAGCGCTAATAGCTTCTCGAGCTCGTTATTGACGTCGAGCATCTTCCAGCCGTCGCTGAGCTCCGCCATAAAAGCCATGCATCCGAGCAGCATACAAAGTCCGCCTGCAAAAAGTATCAGTGCGCCGATAAGATTGATTATAAGGTCTGCATTTATCCTGAATTTAACGTTTTTCATAGAAGTGACCTCCCGTCTGTTTTTCTATATTATAGCAGTCAGACAGGGAATATACAAGGTGAAAATAGTCACTTTCGGAGTTACAATTGTAACTGCTTCAGACCACGGAATACGGCTCCGTTTCGTCGGGGATACGGGACTTGCGCTTGTTGCAGAAGCCAATCAGCTCGCCTTTTTCGTCGCGCAAAGCATAGATATACCCGTCGACCGAGGACTTGACCTTGCACGCAAAAACGCGGTTGTTGTCCTTGCTCTCCTTGAACCATTCAACGACCATATTTATCTTGCTCTGAGTTTCGAGGTCGATGAATGAATCAAGAAGCTTGCCTACCATGTCGTATCCGCCTATCTTAGCGTATGCGGACGCTGCCGCCTTGTTGATGAAGATGATGCGGTAGTCGAGGTCGCAGATAATTACAGGCTCTTCTTCTGTCTCGATAAAGCTCTTGAAATAAGCGTTTAGTTCCATTTTTCCTAATCCCTTTCCGAAAATTATGTCATATCTGAAAATGTTCTGAGTAAACCCTGACGTTACGTCATAGTTATAAAATACACATCGAATCGCCGAAGCTGAAAAAGCGGTATTTCTCCTGTACAGCGACCTTGTACGCATTCATCGTGTTCTCGTAGCCCATGAACGCCGAAACAAGCATTATCAGCGTGCTCTCGGGCAGGTGAAAGTTCGTGATGAGACCGTCTATGCACTTGAATTTGTACGACGGGTAGATGAAGATGTCGGTGTAGCCCTCGTGCTCGGAGATGTCCCCGTAGAAGGTGGCGACGCTCTCAAGGGTGCGGCAGGTAGTAGTCCCGACGGCTATAACACGTCCTCCTGCAGCTTTAGTCTCGTTTATGAGGTCAGCCGTCTCCTTCGGGAGGTAGTAATGCTCGCTGTGCATTTTGTGGTTCAGGACGTTGTCCTCCTTGACGGGGCGGAACGTTCCGAGACCGACGTGAAGCGTCACAAAAGCAGTCTTTATGCCGCGTTTGCGCAGGTCATCGAGCATATCCTCTGTGAAGTGAAGTCCCGCTGTCGGAGCCGCCGCCGAGCCGAGTTCATGCGAGTATACCGTCTGATAGCGCTCCTTGTTCTCAAGTTTTTCCTTTATGTACGGGGGGAGCGGCATCTGTCCGATGTCTTCAAGGGCGGTGAAGAAGTTGCCCTCGCACTCAAACTGTACAATGCGGTTGCCGTCGTCCTTGACTTCGACGACCTCGGCAACGAGACGTCCTCCGCCGAAGCTGAACCTTGTGCCGACCTTCGCCTTTTTTCCGGGGCGGCAGATTATCTCCCACAGCTTGTCGCCCTTCTGCTCGAGAAGCAGGAACTCGATGAACGTGCCGTTGTCTATCTTCTCGCCGTAGAGTCTCGCGGGGATAACTCGCGAGTCATTCATGACGAGCAGGTCACCTTCTTTGAGGTGGTCGCATAAATTATAGAAGTGGTCGTGAGTTATCGCGCCCGTGGAACGGTCAACGCACATCATCCGCGAGGCATTGCGCGGCTCGATAGGGGTCTGCGCGATGAGCTCTTCTGGGAGGTCGTAGTAAAAATCCGATTTCAGTAATTCCATTCAATTACTCCTTTATTTTGAGGCTGCGGAGGTACTGCTTGTGCTCGTCCGTGACGCGGAAGCTCTCCGCCGCTTTCTGTATAGTCTTGTTATGTGTCCATATATCGAGGCGTTTCTGCTCGATATACGGGAGGATATCGTCATAATTCTTGGCGAGTGCTGTCGCGAAGTACCACGCACGCATCATGTTGATGTAGTATTCGTCGGAGATTATCGCGGCAACTCTGTCAGCGTATTCTGACTTGAAGTCCTCGCCGAGGAAGTATCTCATAAGTGCCCCGACTGCGAATCTGACGGTATATGTATGCTCGGAAGCGAGCCATTTGTCTATATACGGCAGCAATTCGCTGTTGTTCTTGGCGAACACCTTCGGCGAGAGCTGGTCGCAGGTCGCCCAGTTGTCAACATAGGGGAGGAATGTCTCTGTAAGCTCCATACAGCGTGAGAAGTCCTTCTCCTCGGAGATAATGAACGAGTGGAGCTGGTCTTCCTCGAAGTATCTGTGCGGTAAAATAGCAAGAAAGTCGCCGATGTCCTCACGCTTCTTCAATTCTTTCGCGAATTTTCGCAGGTCAGGCGTCCTCACACCGATGAAACGGTCAGCGCTGAGATTAGGTATGGTTTTCTGCGTGAATACTGCAAATTCATCGTCACGTAACCGTGTCAGGGCAGCATTGATGTATTCTGATACGCTCATATCGGACGTCCTTTCAAATTTTTCTTGCAAAATTTGCGAAAACTGTTGACAACGCGCCTGTAAAGTGCTATTATGTAAACAAGGTAGAGGTGCGGCTGCGATGAGTAAGCGCGCGGAGGACGACCCGTCCGATGAAGCACGTTGAAAGGCAAGGCTGCCGAAGAGCGGTATTTGGTACATTCCGTTCTGGCTGTATATCGAACAGGTCTACAGCTGTCATCATGTGTTTGATGGAGAGCTATCGCATAACTTACTTGCTATGCTAACATTTCTATTATAACTCATGATTGACCGGTTTGCAACCGGTTTTCTTATTTTTGTGAAAAATTTTTTAAAGGAGTCATCATTATGAAACAGTACAACGTTGGAATTATCGGTGCTACGGGCATGGTCGGACAGCGCTTCGCAACGCTGCTCGAAAATCACCCGTGGTTCAATGTCAAGGCGCTTGCCGCTTCTCCGAGAAGCGCAGGTCAGACGTATGAGCAGGCAGCAGGCAGCCGCTGGAAGATGGCAGTTCCCATGCCCGCAGCAATGAAGGACATGGTTCTTCTCGACGCTACATCTGATATCGAGAAGATAGCATCCATGGTTGATTTCTGCTTCTGCGCAGTAGATATGAAAAAAGACGAAATAAAGGCTCTCGAGGAGAAGTACGCTAAAGCTGAGTGCCCGATAGTATCGAATAACTCCGCTCATCGTTTCACTCCCGACGTTCCCATGGTAGTGCCCGAGATAAACCCCGAGCACATCGAGATAATCAAGGCTCAGCGCGAGCGTCTCGGCACAAAGAGAGGCTTCATCGCTGTCAAGTCCAACTGCTCGATTCAGAGCTATGTTCCCGCACTCCACCCGCTGAGAAAGTTCGGTCTGAAGAACGTGCTCGCGTGCACATATCAGGCTATCTCGGGCGCAGGCAAGAACTTCGAGACATGGCCTGAAATGGTCGACAACCTCATCCCGTACATCGGCGGCGAGGAGGAGAAGTCCGAGCAGGAGCCGCTCAAGGTTTGGGGCGAGATAAAGGGCAATGAGATTGTCAAGGCTACGACGCCCAACATCACGACACAGTGCCTCCGCGTGCCTGTTTCCGACGGTCACACGGCTGCTGTATTCGTAAGCTTCGAGAACAAGCCCTCCAAGGAGGAGATACTCAAGCTGTGGGCTGACTTCAAGGGCGTACCGCAGGAGCTTGAGCTCCCGAGCGCTCCCAAGCAGTTCATTCACTACTTCGAGGAGAACGACCGTCCGCAGGCTAAGCTCGACCGCAACATTGAGGGCGGCATGGCAGTTTCTACGGGACGTCTCCGCGAGGATACGCAGTACGATTACAAGTTCGTATGCCTCTCTCACAACACTCTCCGCGGTGCAGCAGGCGGCGGCGTTCTGCTCGCTGAGCTCCTCGCTGCAAAGGGCTACTTTGACTAATTCGTAATTATATCTGAAAGGAAGATATCTTATGAAGAACACAGTATTTACAGGCGCTGCTGTTGCTATAATCACTCCGATGAACGCTGACGGCTCTATCAACTACGACGAGCTCGGACGCGTTATCGACGACCAGATAGCCAACGGCACTGACGCCATAGTTATATGTGGTACTACAGGCGAATCCGCCACTATGACCGACGACGAGCACCGCGACTGCATCAAGTTCGCAGTAAAGCACACAGCGGGCAGAGTTCCCGTTATCGCGGGCGCGGGCAGCAACGACACTCACTACGCTGTTGAGCTCTCCAAGGAGGCTGAGGCTGCGGGAGCTGACGCTCTGCTCCACGTGACTCCCTACTACAACAAGGCTACTCAGAAGGGGCTTATTGCACACTTCACAGCTATTGCTGACGCTGTAAATATCCCGATAATCCTCTACAACGTTCCCAGCAGAACAGGCTGCGGATTCGACGTTGCGACCGTTAAGGAGCTCGCGAAGCACAGAAATATCGCGGCTATCAAGGAAGCAAGCGGCAATATCAGCTACGTTGCAAAGCTTGCGGCTGAGTGCGGCAATGACATCGACATCTACAGCGGCAACGACGATATGGTAGTGCCCGTTATGTCGCTCGGCGGAAAGGGCGTTATTTCAGTAGCTTCTCACGTTATACCCAAGGAAATGCACGATATGGTACAGCTCTGCCTCGATAATAACTTCGAGGAGGCTATGAAGCTCCAGCTCAAGTACCTCGACATCATCAACGACCTGTTCATCGAGGTTAACCCCATTCCTGTAAAGGAAGCTATGAATATGCTCGGCTGGAACGCTGGTCCCTGCCGTCTGCCCCTCTGCGAGATGACCGACGAGCACAGAGCAAAGCTCCGCGCTACACTCGCAAAGCACGGTCTTATCAAGTAAAATAGGCGGTAAAACCGCAAGGAAGTGTATTTATGACTAATATTGCAATATGCGGCGCTAACGGCAAAATGGGCAAGAATGTCTACAACTGTATCGCCGACCGCGACGACTGCAAGGTCGTTGCAGGTATAGACATCTATACCAAGGAGTATGCTGACTTCCCGATAGTTGCAACTCCCGCGGAGCTCCCCGTGAAGCCCGACGTAATCATCGACTTTTCCAATCCCGCTTCACTCGACGGGCTCCTTACATACTGCCTCTCTACGGGCACGCCTATCGTTATAGCTTCTACCGGCTACAGCGACGAGCAGATAGCTCAGATAAAGTCTGCGGCGGAGCAGATACCCGTGTTCTTCACGTTCAATATGTCCGTGGGAATCAATCTGCTCGTGAATCTCGCAAGAAAGGCTGCCGATGTGCTCGGCGACCGCTTCGATATTGAGATAGTCGAGAAGCACCACAACCAGAAGCTCGACGCTCCGAGCGGCACGGCAATCATGCTCGCTAACGCTATAAACGAGGAGTTCAACAACTCCAAGCAGTACGTATACGACCGCCACTCTCGCCGTCAGAAGCGCGAGAAGTCCGAGATAGGTATGCACTCTATCCGCGGAGGCACTATCGTCGGCGAGCACGACGTAATCTTCGCTGGCAATGACGAGGTCATCACGCTCTCACACTCAGCCGCATCGAAAATGGTGTTCGCGGAGGGTTCTGTAAAGGCGGCTGTTTACCTCAAGGACCAGCCCGCAGGTCTGTACGATATGCAGATGCTCTTAAAGGACTGATATGCTCTCGGACATCTAAGTCCCGCATTTCACGCCAAGCCCCGCAGATTCGCTCGGGGCAGATTTTCAAAAGCTGATTGCTTTCTGTCAATGGCGACAGGGAGTAAATATATTTTCAAAGGAGAATTCATCAATGAGCAAAGTTAGAATTGGTATCGCAGGCTACGGCAACCTCGGTAAGGGCGTTGAGCTTGCTATCAGACAGAACGACGACATGGAGCTCGCAGGCATTTTCACTCGCCGCGACCCGTCCGCACTCAAGCCCCTTACGGCAGGAGTTCCCGTATTCAGCATCAATGACATTCAGTCCAAGCAGAACGACATCGACGTTCTCATAATCTGCGGAGGAAGCGCTACAGACCTCCCGAAGCAGACTCCCGAGCTCGCTAAGTATTTCAATGTTATCGACAGCTTTGACACTCACGCCCGCATTCCCGAGCACTTTGCAAACGTAGACAAGGTCGCAAAGGAGAACGGTCACCTCGCGTTCATCTCACTCGGCTGGGATCCGGGTCTGTTCTCGCTCAACCGCCTCTATGCGGAGTCCATACTCCCCAACGGCAAGAGCTACACATTCTGGGGCAAGGGCGTATCGCAGGGTCACTCCGACGCTATCCGCCGTGTTGAGGGCGTAAAGCGCGGTATTCAGTACACTGTACCGATTGAGTCCGCTATGGAAGCAGTAAGAAGCGGAAGCCAGCCCGAGCTCACAACCCGTCAGAAGCATCTCCGCGAGTGCTGGATAGTTCCCGAGGAGGGTGCTGACCTCGCTAAGATAGAGCACGATATCAAGACTATGAAGAACTACTTCGACGAGTACGATACAACTGTAAACTTCATCAGCGAGGAGGAGTTCGACGCCAAGCACAACAAGATGCCTCACGGCGGCTTCGTAATGAGAAGCGGTCTCACAGGCGACGGCGAGCAGACTCACCAGATGATAGAGTATTCGCTCAAGCTCGGCTCAAACCCTGAGTTCACTGCAAGCGTGCTTATCTGCTACGCAAGAGCAATGGCTCGCCTCAGAGCAGAAGGCGCTACAGGCTGCAAGACAGCATTTGATATCGCTCCCGCTTACCTTTCGCCTCTCTCGGGCGAGGAGCTCAGAGCAAAGATGCTTTGATTTAAGTTTGTAAACGTATATAATAGCTCCTTTCGGCAGATAATAACGCTGAAAGGAGTTGTTTTTATGGTTGAACGAGACACTGTACGCCTGCTTCGCGAGTGCGATTCGGGCATAAAAATGGGCATCACCGCTATCGACGAGGTCATAGGACACGTCAAGGGGGCAGGCTTGAAGAACGCGCTCAGTGACAGCAAGCACGAGAGCGAGCGGCTGCAAACTGACCTGCAGCGTGTACTGCACGACTACCATGACGAGGGCAAGGACCCGAATCCAATGGTGCAGGGAATGTCGTGGGTCAAGACGAACTGGGAAATGCTC
This sequence comes from Anaerotruncus sp. MC2020, assembly GCA_000701945.1. Taxonomy (GTDB): domain Bacteria; phylum Bacillota; class Clostridia; order Oscillospirales; family Ruminococcaceae; genus Ruminococcus; species Ruminococcus flavefaciens_B. The sequence continues at coordinate 347,151 of KL370840.1, read as the reverse complement.
ATCGACGGCACCGACAGCAAGATAGCCGAGCTCATGGTCGACGGCTGCAATATGGGGATAAAGTCCCTGAGCCGCTATATGAACCAGTACAAGGCAGCTGATGAGCGCTCCAAGGACATCGCCAAGCGGCTGATAAGTTCCGAGGAGAAGCTCTCTACCGATATGCGGCAGTATCTGTAAATGAAAAGGGCAGTCAAGCGGAAATACCCGATGACTGCCCTTATTCTTATAATTTGTCGTGGAAGGTACGCGAGATAACGTCGTCCTGCTGTTCCTTGGTGAGCTTTACGAAGTTGACCGCATAGCCCGATACCCTGACGGTGAGCTGAGGGTACTTCTCCGGGTGAGCCTGCGCGTCGAGCAGGGTCTCACGCGTGAAAACGTTGACATTGAGGTGATGACCGCCCTTTTTCACGTAGCCGTCAAGCAGCTCTATGAGGTTGTCTACCTGTTTATCGTTAGCCATAATATTTCCTCCTTTATTCGTTGTCGACGGCGTCCTCGGTCGGCTGACAGCACGCGCCTTTGACTCCGCAAATGTCTGTGCTTTTCACAGTGTTGACCTTCAGTCCGTCTCCGTTGTCGTCGTAAGTTACGTTTATGTGACCGCTTCCCTGAGAAAACAGCTTGTCTATGAGCTCAGCGAGCTCCTCGGGACTTCTGTTCTCGGGGGCTAAGATGTCATTATTCATTGTCAGCCTCCGCCGCGAGCCTGTCGAGGTCGAGGTCGCCCGCGAAAACCTGCATATCCTTACCGAGAGCGTCGGGGATTATCGAGAACGTGTTGGATATACCGTCCTGAGCGTTGCGGAAGGGGAGCTTTGCAACGGACGAGAGCGAAGCTACAGCTCCGTGAGTATCTCTGCCGTGCATGGGGTTAGCTCCTGGAGCGAGCGGCACGCCCTGCTTGCGCCCGTCGGGAGTATTGCCTGTCTTCTTGCCGTATACGACGTTCGATGTGATAGTGAGAATCGACATCGTCGGAACGCTATCGCGGTATGTGTGGTGCTTCCTGATGCAGTCCATGAAGTAGCGGACGAGCGTGCAGGCTATCTGGTCGACGCGGTCGTCGTTATTGCCGTACTTGGGGAAGTCTCCCTCAATCTCGTAGTCAACGACCACATTCTTAGCTACGTCAATGACATTGCCTGCCTTGTCCTTTATCTCGATATCCTTGCGGATAGCCTTTACCTTTGCGTACTTGATAGCCGAGAGCGAATCAGCGACTACTGACAGACCTGCAATACCCGTCGCGAAATAGCGCTTGACGTCGCGGTCATGAAGAGCCATTTGCAGTCTCTCGTAGCTGTACTTATCGTGCATATAGTGGATGACGTTGAGGGTGTTTACGTACAGTCCCGCGAGCCACTCCATCATATCCTTGTACTTTGCCCATACATCGTCAAAGTCGAGGTAATCGCCTTCAACAGGGCGGAACTTGGGTCCGACCTGAATGCCGAGACGCTCGTCCACGCCGCCGTTTATCGCGTAGAGCAGGCACTTAGCGAGGTTTGCTCTCGCTCCGAAGAACTGCATCTCCTTGCCGACTACCATTGATGATACACAGCACGCGATAGCGTAGTCGTCGCCGTGTATCTCACGCATCATGTCGTCGTTCTCGTACTGGATAGACGAGGTCTTTATCGACATCTTCGCACAGTAGACCTTGAAATTGCGGGGGAGCTTCGTCGACCACAGCACCGTCATATTCGGCTCGGGAGCTGTGCCGAGGTTATCGAGGGTGTGCAGATAGCGGAAGCTGTTCTTTGTTACGAGGTGGTGACCGTCGACGAGAATACCGCCGATAGACTCGGTTATCCATGTCGGGTCGCCCGAGAAAAGCTCGTTATACTCGGGAGTGCGCGCGAACTTGACGATGCGGAGCTTCATGATGAAGTGGTCGATGAGCTCCTGAGCCTGTTCCTCGGTGATGAGACCGCGGTCGAGGTCACGCTGGATATAGATATCGAGGAATGTGGATGTGCGTCCGAGGGACATAGCCGCGCCGTTCTGCTCCTTGACTGCGGCAAGGTAGCCGAAGTACAGCCACTGTACAGCTTCCTTGGCGTTAGCGGCGGGCTTGGAGATATCGAAGCCGTATATCTCACCGAGCTTCTTGAGGTCCTCGAGAGCGCGGACCTGCTCGGCAAGCTCCTCACGGAGACGGATATTCCTCGAGGTCATTCTCGCGAGTGCTGTATCTATCTGATGCTTTTTGTCCTTGATGAGGATATCAACGCCGTATAGCGCAACACGCCTGTAGTCGCCGATTATACGACCTCTGCCGTATGCGTCGGGGAGACCTGTCAGTATCGCGGAGTGGCGCGCGAGTCTCATCTCGGGAGTATATGCGTCAAAAACGCCCTGATTGTGGGTCTTGCGGTACTTGGTGAATATCTCTACGACCTCAGGGTCTACCTCATAGCCGTACTCCTTGCACGCCTGCTGAGCCATACGAATGCCGCCAAATGGCTGTAATGCGCGCTTCAAGGGCTTGTCCGTCTGGAGACCGACTATCTGCTCGAGGTCCTTGTCAATGTAGCCTGCTCCGTGGGAGGTAATGGTCGAGATTATTTTAGTGTCCATGTCGAGGACTCCGCCCGCCTCGCGCTCCTGACGCGAGAGCTCCATGACCTCGTCCCAGAGCTTCTTTGTAGCCTCTGTGGGAGGGGCGAGAAAGCTGTCATCGCCGTCGTAGGGAGTGTAGTTGTGCTTAATGAAATTCCTTACGTTTATGGAAGTATTGCACCATCTTTCCTCGGTGAAGCCCTCCCATTCCTTGGGAAATTCCTTCAGATATTCAAACATACATCAAGACTCCTTTTTATTACTTGCTGATTTTTCGGTTTTGACGAGCTGTTTCTCTTTCTTTTTTGTCCTTTTTTCTTTTATTTTTGTTTTTTTTTCTGTTTCAGATACAGGCGGAGCAATACCAAGCTTTCGCTCCCTCGCCTCAAGCACGTCGAACGACAGCTTGTACACGGTCGCCGCGAGCGGTACTCCTACGAGCATACCAACGATGCCGAACAGTCCGCCGCCGACAGTAACTGCCGCGAGCACCCATATGCCAGGCAGCCCGATAGAATCGCCGACTACCTTCGGGTATATGATGTTGCCCTCGAACTGCTGTAGAATAATGAGGAAGATAACGAATATCAGAGCTTGCATCGGGTTCTCCGTCATGATGATGAACGCGCTTATGCCCGCTCCGAGGAAGGCTCCTACAATGGGGATAAGGGCGGTTACTCCGACGAGCGTACCGCTCATTGCCGCGTAGGGGAGCTTTAGTATCGTCATGCCGATGAAGCACAGCGAGCCGAGGATTATCGCCTCGATGAACTGACCAACGAAGAAGTTGCGGAAGGATTCGTGAGCCGTTTTGCATACGCGGTTGATTATCCTGTTGAATTTTTCGCTGAAATATGCAGCCTGTATGCGGTTCACATCAGCGAGTATCTTGTCCTTGCGCAGTAGCAGATATATCGCGAAGATTAAAGCTATGATGTAGTTGGTGACATAGCCTGCCACAGTGCTGACGATGCCCACAGCGGAGCTGATGATGCCTATAACGCCGTGTCTTACGAAATATGAAACATTTTCCGTTACCGATGACCAGTCGAGCTCCTTTACGTCAAACTCGTTGAAGATGTCATTTGCCTGCTGCTGAAGCTCTGGGTACTCGCTGAGCTTTTTCAGTATGAAGACCTTGCAGTCGTTGAACATCGGCGGCACTTTCATGGTTATGAGCTTGACCGCGTTGATTATCTCAGGTACGATTATATTCAGTACGAGAGCGAGTATCGCGACTGCGCTGAGTATCGAAAGCACAAGGCATACAGGTCGCCGTGTGACCTTGATGAACTTTTTTTCGCTTTTGGGGAAGTATTTCGACTCATACCAGCGCATGATGATATTGATGATGTACGCGATGACGGCTCCGAGAGCGAGAGGGTAGAGCGACTTTGCTCCGATTGACAGGAGTTTGCCGAAAAACGAGAAATTCTTTATTATCAGACACGATATGATAGCTATCACTGCGATAGAAACATACCGCTTTAGGTACTTTTTATCCATTTCAATGAAGCGGCATCAGCCGCGCCTCCTGATGATTCTATAAGAATATTATACATCAGTTGAGTGATTATGTCACGCGATTAATTGTTAATTTTTTGTGAACGACTTTTACAGATTTTACTTGACCGTTTTTGCTTGCCGTGATATAATAGATATCAGAATGAGGTGATGCTTTTGAACAGCAATAATTTCGCATATCCACGCACTTTATACTCCATTGGCCACGTAATAGTTGACAGCAGCTTCCATACCCAGAGCGGCAGTGAAGCCTTCTTCAGCTATTTCGGCAACAATGTTACATATTCTATCAAACGTACTGTTGACGAGGCGGATTTTCCGCGCCTCGAGGACTGCCTCGCAAAGGCTGAGGCGGGGACAGTCCAGCGCACCGTTATCCGCATGACAGGCGTGAACGGACTTCTGCGCTGGGTGCTCGCCTCCGTGAAGCTCATCGACGAGACAGGCGAGGAGCCGCTCTATTCGATTGAGCTCAGCGACGTATTCTCTCTCGACGGCATTTCCCGCTCCCGCGAGAAGGCGCTGAGCGAGTACAGATATATCCTCAGCCTGACCTCCGACCTCGCGTTCGAGTACAGCTTTGAGACTCGCCATATCCGCATTTATATGTTCGACTGCTGCCGCGAGATAGTGCTCGCGGACGATGAGCTCGAGCACTGGCAGGCCGAAGCTGTCGAGCACGGCTGGGTGCTCTCGCGTTATATCGAGACCTTCAACACTCTGTGCCGCGATATCAAGAACGGCGTCTACCGCTTCGATTACGAGCTCGAGTCGTCGATACTGACGAACGGAAGGAGCCGCGAGATGTGCCTTTTCCGCGGTATCACGCGGTACGACGCTCCCGATTCGCGCAAGGTCAACGGTATAATATCTGTGATAAACTCCCGTCAGAAGACGAAGGAGACAAATCTCGCCATCGAGGCGAATAAGGACTCGCTTTCGGGACTGCTCAACAAGCGAACGGTCACGATGTTCGCGAAGAATATCATCACCTCAAAGCCGAATCACAGCGTTAATCTCGTCATACTCGATATCGACAACTTTACCGATATCAACTCGGGCTACGGTCACCTCTTCGGCGACGAGGTCATATATACCGCGGCAAACATAATAAAGCGGCAGATAGGCATCCGCGGCATTGCGGGACGCATCAGCGGCGGAGGCTTCCTGATAGTGCTCGAGAATACGCGCGACGAGGAGGACCTCCGCGGCGTACTGCGAGCGATAAGAACCAATATCGAGCTTGCCTTTGGTGACCGCTTCGAGAGCTTCCGCGTGACGTGCTCCATGGGCGTATCGACCTATCCGTCGGATAGCTCCGACTACGACGAGCTCTTCATGCAGGCGGACAAAGCCCTGTATATCGCGCAGGAGAAGGGTCAGAACCGCTATGTCATCTACGATATCGAGAAGCACGGTCCCGTCGAGAAGGATGTTGACAAGAAGATAGTCTATCTCAGCTCGCAGAAGGACACCTCCGAAAAGCTCGCCTTTGCGGCGGGACTTGCCGAGAGCCTCGTTTTCGGCAGAGTTCCTGATATATCGGTGCTCCTCGAGCAGATACGCTCGGCGTTCGACCTCGACGACATCTGCGTATTCACTGGTAACAATATGGACCTGATACTCAGCTGCTCGAACGCCTCGTCGAGAAACGCGGCATATCTGCTGAAAGGGGAGTACACCTCCCATTTCTCGGGAGACGGGCTGTTCGCGATAGACAACGTCAACGAGCTCGAGGGACGCGAGGATGATGCGTTCCGTCAGCTCACCGAGGAGAACATCGGCGGCGCTATGCAGTACCTAATGACGGACGAGAGCCTCATAAAGGGCATGGTGTCGTTCTGTTATGTCGGGAGGTTCAAGAAGTGGTCGGTCTCGGACATGAACTATTTTGCCGTCCTCGGCAGGCTGATAACGTCGATACTGAAAAAGCAGGCGTTCATATAACAAATAAAGGAGTACCATTAGAGTGCTTCCCTTAGCGGAATTTGTGGGCTACCGAGCCGTAAATTTACGGTACATATTCGGTATCCTGCGAAACCGCCAAAGGGGGCTCCCCTTTGGTACTCCTTGTTTTTTATCCGAACATCTTAGCAAATACCTCGGGGAAGCCGTAGCACAGCGTACACATTATCGCGGACGCGAGGCAGAGTCCGAGGAATATCGCGGGCACGCTTTTTTTCAGCGGTATGCGGCGCAGTACAGCTATCAGCGAGCCTGTCCACGCGCCTGTGCCTGGTAGCGGTATGCCTACGAAAAAGAGCAGGAAGAAGAACTCTCCGCGCTCCATTTTCTCGCTCTTGTTGAGAGCCTTCTTCTCGAGAAAGTTGACAAACGGACACAGAACAGGTATCTCATGCTTTTTTATGAATTCAAATATCTTGTCGATGAACAGCAGTATGAACGGTATCGGTATGATATTGCCTATCATGCAGACCCATATAGCCTTCCACAGTTCGAGATTGAGCAGACGTGCGGCGATTATGCCTCCGCGGAGCTCAACTATCGGAAAAAGCGACACAACGAGCGGTATCAGCCACTCGGGTATGCCGTGCTCGGCGAGCCATGCGGTCATAGTCTCGGTAATTTCTCTCATTTTGATTATCCTTTCCTTCAAACATCTTTTCTATTATCTCATATTTTGTCGAAATAGTCAAGCCTTTACAAAGAAAAACCTCTCCCGAAGCGGGAGAGGCATTTTTTTATACAACAGGCTCGGGCTCTTTGTTGAGTATCTCCATGAACTCCTCGCCTGTGATAGTCTCCTTTTCGAGCAGGAAATGTGCGAGCTCGTGGAGCTTGTCGATATTGTCGCGGAGTATCTGCGCCGCCGTCTCGTGCGACGTCCTGACGATAGAGTTGACCTCCTCGTCTATGCGAGCGGCAGTCTCGGGCGAGCAGGCGAGTGCCGTGTCTCCGCCGAGGTACTGGTTCGTTACAGTCTCGAGCGCTATCATATCGAAGCTGTCGCTCATGCCGAAGCGTGTCACCATTGCGCGTGCGAGCTTTGTAGCCTGCTCTATGTCGTTGGAGGCGCCGCTCGTACAGCTGTTGAAGATGAGCTCCTCAGCCGAGCGTCCGCCCGTGAGTGTAGCGATACGCGCGAGAGCCTCCTCCTTCGTCATCAGGAACTTCTCGCCCTCGTCGACCTGCATGGTGTAGCCGAGCGCGCCGCTTGTACGCGGGATTATCGTTATCTTATGTACGGGAGCGGCGTCCTTCTGCTTTGCCGCAACAAGAGCGTGACCTATCTCGTGGTAGGCGATTATCTCCTTCTCCTTCTGTGAGATGACCGCATTCTTGCGCTGATAGCCCGCGATAACGACTTCTACACTCTCCTCGAGGTCGGACTGGTTGACGAGCTTTCTGCCGTTTCTGACGGCTCTCAGAGCCGCCTCATTGATGATATTGGCGAGCTCAGCGCCCGATGCACCTGCCGTAGCGCGTGCGATAGCGTTGTAGTCGATTTCTTCCTCGGTCTTGACCTTCTTCGCGTGAACCTTCAGAATAGCAACACGTCCTGCGAGGTCGGGGAGCTCCGCGGGAATGCGCCTGTCGAAGCGTCCGGGGCGGAGGAGGGCAGGGTCGAGCGACTCGGGACGGTTGGTCGCCGCGAGGATAACAACGCCCTTTTTGCCGTCGAAGCCGTCCATCTCAGTGAGAAGCTGATTCAGCGTCTGCTCGCGTTCGTCGTTGCCGCCGATGCTGCCGTCGCGCTTCTTGCCTATGGTATCAATCTCGTCGATGAACACGATACACGGAGCCTTGTCATTCGCCTGCTTGAAGAGGTCGCGCACCTTTGCCGCGCCCATGCCGACGAACATCTCCACGAACTCAGAGCCCGAAATCGAGAAAAACGGGACGTTAGCCTCGCCGGCGACTGCCTGAGCGAGCAGGGTCTTACCTGTACCGGGAGGTCCGACAAGGAGAGCACCCTTGGGGAGGTCTGCGCCAATCTCGGCGTATTTGTTCGGATTGTGCAGGAAGTCGACTATTTCCTCGAGAGCTTCTTTAGCCTCGTCCTGACCCGCAACGTCGTCGAAGGTCTTGCCAGTCTGAGCCTTGACGTAAATCTTCGCGTTGCTCTTGCCGAATGACATAGCGTTGCCGCCGAGGTGCTTGGACATTCCTCTGATGAGGAGATTGCCTATGAGCATGAAGCCGACTATCGGCAGTACCCAGCTCACGAGGAAGCTGATAAGCAGACTGTTCTGCTGGTAGCTCTCATTGAATATTATCTCGCCGTGCTCATGGAGGCGGGACACGAGGTCGGGGTCGTCCATCTTATACGTAGAATAGCGCTTCTCGTTGCCCTCATCGTCAACAACGACGAATCGTATCTCGTTGCTTTCTATCTTGACCTGTGTAACTCTTCCTTCATCGACCTGATTGAGGAAAAAGCTGTAATTCGTCTCCTTAGCCTGAGCCTTTGTAAGAGCAGGCTTGAGCAGAGCATTTATAACGAGCAGACCAATTACGGAAAAAGCAATGAAGCCTATTATCCGTTTGATATAGCCCTTATCGTCCTTCATTGAAACAACTCCTTTTCGCTGTTATGACAAAATTATAACATACTTTTCCGAAAAAAACAACAGGTAATATGTGATAAAAATGAAAATTAGATGAAACAGCGTTTTATAAGAGGACAAAAAAAGGACTCTCTTGTTCGAGAGTCCCTAACTTTTGTACAAGTTTTTGTTTTTAAGGTTTTTGCTGATTATGAAAAATAATTTCTGTAGCCGTCGCCGTAGAAGCTCAGGTAACCCTGAGTGAACGATTCAGGCTCATTGAAGTAAAGATCAACTGCATTCTTGACGCTCTCGGTAACGTAACATGAGTAAGTTCCGAGGTATACATAGCTCGAAGAGCCGCTGAACTGATAGGGCTGAGTAAGAACTGCTTCAATGGAGTTGGGGAATCTCGGGCTGTTCACACGATTCATGATTACCTCAACTACCTTAGCCTTGTCATACTCGCTTATCCAGCTGCATCCTGCTTCGTGAGCAACTGCGTTACATAAGATGATGTATTCAGCGTCAGTGATGGGGAGAGAAGGTGTCTCGTCAACTACTACCTCAACCTCGACCTCTGCTTCTGTGGGAGCTTCTGTGACTGCCTCTGTGACAGGCTCGGTCTCTTCTTCTTCCTCAGCAGCTTCGGTAGGAGCTTCTGTAGTGGGTTCAACGTAAACAGCTTCTGTTGTGGGAGCTTCTGTCTCGGGCTCTGTTACCTCAACGGTCTCCGTCTCAGCCTCTGTGATAGGCTCAGCAGGAGCGGGAGCGGGAGCAGGAGCGGGGGTCTCTTCTTCGTCCTTCTTGAAGAAGGATGCGGCTGAAGCAGTCGCAGACCCGATATTTACGTTTTTCTTAGCGGCGTTAGCCTTAGTGGTCGTATTGAACTTTCTGCTTGTTGTGGCGGTGGTTGTTCTGATAGAAGTTACTGCAGCTACATTTGCCAATTCTTCGCTTTTGACTTCGTAGATGTTTTCAACATCATGGCTCGGAGCGACTTGACTCACGATGGGTGCTGTTGCATACACACCGAAGAGTCCGCCAAAAATGCAAGTGGATACGCCTCCGACGATGATCGCTGCAACTTTAGCTTTTCTCATAAACTCTTCCTTTCCTCGAAAAGCATTTCGTTATTTTCGTCCGACCAGCGGACTGTGATAATACTACCATATTTGGCTCAAAATAGCAACACTTTTGAATTTTTTTCCATTTTAACTACAAAATAAGCTCTGATTTCATGTTGAATCAGAGCAAAATGTCACATATTAAATGAACGAAATATGAACGTAAGATTGAGCGAGTATGAACAAATCAAAATTGATAGCAACAAAATATTACAAAATCGTTACACTGATAGACGGTGTATCGAACTACAGTCTGTATATTTCGCCCGTGAAACTACCATTAGTGACAAAATGGCGTATCCGTAGTTGTGCAAAGTGCTGCAAAATCTGCTGCTGATTTGTACGAATCGTATTTTGCAACATTGTGTCAATTGTTATCGCTATGTTACTATTTGGTTTACATTTGCTCATTTTTGCAAATAAAATGCAAAGCTGCAAAAAGGCTCGATTTTGTTCATAAAACAGGCTTTTTGACTAATTCATATTTCAAAAAGTCGGACTATAGTAATGATGCACATAGAGAGCCTGATATTGTCTGAATTTATGTTGAAATTCACGTAGTTTGTCCGATAATGCCGAAATATAGCCTTATATCGTTTTTATATATGCTTATTTAAGGCATGAAAAAGGGCGTATCAATTACACGCCCCTCTTTATAATAGTATTCTGCTTTTTTTGCTGTAGTCTGACATCGTCTCCGTGAAATTCGAGGCAGGTGTACATAGTGTTCAGTCTCGAAGCGACACGGTCGTCATACCGCTCCGCTATCTTCTTGAAATCAAGATTCGTACTTATAATAGTAGGCTTGCCTCGGTTGAGACGCGTGTTTATTATATTATAAATAGTAGAGGTGTACATTTTGTTCTCGAATTCAGTGCCAAGGTCGTCGAGAATAAGAAGCTCGGCGTCCATGACAGTATCGTACATCTCCGTTTCCTTCTCGTAGCTGAAATCCTCTTTCTTTATCTTGTTCAGGATATTGATAGTGGAGTCGTAGAGCACGCTGTAGCCTTTTTTCAGGACTTCATTCGCTATCGCGAGTGAAAGATGTGTTTTGCCGAGTCCTGTTGCTCCGAACATCAGTATGCTTCCCGAAGATGGAGTGAAATTCTCCGCATATGTACGTGCAAAGTTGTAGATACGCTGCATAGTAGCGTAGTCATCGCCGCTGTAGTAGCTGAGGCTGAATGTATCGAACGACGAGAGTGTGAGCTGTGCGTTCTTGTTGAGCGATTCAGCCATGAGCTTGCCGCAGAGCTGTTTCATGCAGTCGCACATCGCCGCATTATAGCTTCCTGTATCGCTGCATTTCTTGCAGGTGAACTGCACATCGAGGTAGTCGGCAGGGTAGCCGTTTGCAACGAGCATTTTCCTGCAAAGCTCCTGCGCTCCGAGATTGGAGCTCTTGATTTGCTCAATTTTTGCTTGTATATCGGAGCTTCCGCCTGCAAGAACGGTGCGGATAAGCTCCTTGCCCGTATTGAAAATGGCTGTGTTGACCTCTTTTATCTCAGGTATTCTCGAGTTGATTTCCTGTATGCGCATATCGTTCTCGCTTATCGCTCTGCTGCGGCGTTCGGAGAGTATCTTCTGTGCTTGTTCGTATATCTCGTTTTTCAAGAGTATGACCTCATTCAAAAGTTATTTATAAGGAAGCTGTATTTGTCCGCATCAAATGTGCCTGTAGTGTCAGAGCCCGATTTCTTGCGCTTGCGGTAGTCCGACTCAGCGCGCTTGACGTCGTCGCTGCTGCAGAATCCGCTGTCGCTCCATGAGGTGAGCACCTTGTCAGCGTACTCAAACGAGAGCTTGCCCGTATTCTCGATAGTTTTTTCGTAAGCATAGTGTATCAGGTCACGCGCATAGCCTGTGCTGCGCCATTTTTCGATTATTTCGAGCTGCTTTGTCGTAGGTCTGCGCTTCATCTCGAACATCTTCATTATCACGCCGATGTAGTCATTGGAGCTTTTGAGGCGTTCTACCTCCTCCTGAGCAACATCAAAAGTATTGATGCCCTTTTCAGCCCAGCTCACAGCTATCTTTTCTATGTAGGCGACGTTGGTCTTTTCTATCTCCTCGCAGTACACGAGCAGAACAAGTATCACCTCAGCCTTTAATCCGAGGTAGTTCATCATCCATATCAGCGAATTCTGCATGGTATTATTGATGTGTCCGAGTGTGCTCTCCGCCGCCTTGAACAGCTCTGCTATGTCAGGGGAGTCGTTCATTATGTCGGTTATCTCCGTCGGACGGAGGTTCTCTCTGCGTCTCGGCTCGGGAGAGGTCTTGACGAGCAACGTCTCCTCGACGGAAACTGTATTTGTCTGCTGCGGAGCGGGAGCTGTCATTATCGACTGCGGTACGTTTATCGTATTATCCGACGAGAGGACGTTTACCTGCTGCCAGAAGAGGACTGCCTCCTCAGCCTGCTGAGCGGTAACGCCTGTATTGGAGGCTATTTCCTCCGTGGTCACAGTCCTGCCCGAGGCTCTGAGCAGATACAGCAGTACCTTTATCTGCTCGCCTGTAGCGAGCTTGAGAAAATTATCCGCAACAACGCATGGTATGCCGAACATAGTGCCCCATACGCCGCAGTTTGCTTTGAATTCCAAGTGTTACGCCTCCTCGCGGGAAATACTTTCGATGTAAATAACATTATAACACATAATGGCGACTTTGTCACTATGGCATAATTCACGATTCGCTCGCATATATTTTATGGAATTTTTTACAGGTTTGATTTTTTAATCATATCTGGTGAAGAGAGTCGCCGAATATAAAGAAAAGCTGCTCCGTTTTATCAGAGCAGCTTTGAGTCTTATTCGTTTACTGTTGTCTCATATGTGTAGTTATCGATGCACGCCGTTACAAGGTTGTTGAACATGGTGTCTATGTCTTCATATCCCTTATAGAAAAGGTCTTCGTAAAGGAAACCTGTACCCGTAATACTATTGATAGCGCTGAAATACTGACCGTCGGGAACTTTCAGAGTCTTCAGGTCAAACGAGCACGTACCGTCGGGGAGGATACAGATGTCTTTGTAAGAGCCGTAGTAGTAGAAAACATGGTCTTTAGAGGCTTTTTTCTGCTTTTCGGTTATTTTGTAGATGAAATAGATGCGATTGTTGTCAACTCCATAGTAAGAAGCGTCCTTGGGAACAAGCATATAATTGCCGATGAGTTCAATGCTCTTTACTGCATCTTTTTCTTCCCACTCACTCGCTACATGCGCCTTGAAAGTATCCTGTACATGAGCGTCGAGCTTTTTTATACCGTTATTATCCCATTTGAACGTTATAGTGTCGCCGTTTGAGAGCTCCTTGGTTTTATCGAGCTCACCTGTGAAGTTTTCTTCAAGCTTTCTTGAATCAACATTTGTCGTTTTTTATCGAAACAAAAAATAAGCTGAAAAAGCAAAAAACTCCTGCATTTTCTTTATGCAGGAGTTTTTCGTTATTTCCATTGAATCCCCGACAGTGTGATGTCGTGCTCGGAGCTCGGAACATCGTCGCTGACCCTTCCCATGAGAAACTTGATATCTGCGTCCATATCTGCGGAGAAGGGGACGGTGAAGCTGAACTGCTTCGGCTCTGTACCGACTGTTATCGTCTCGTCAAGATAGCGCGTATACTGCGCGTCCTCAACGGTAACTGTTATCGGACGCTCGATAGTCGACTGCGCAGTGAAGCTGAGAGTGCGCTTTTCTCCTGCACTGACGTGCCGGCTCTCGATGAGACCCATTACGCTGTAAGGCTTCTCGCCGACAGTGACTATATGCGCGACCGAGCAGCCGTCCTTGTTGGTGAGTCCCGCATCAGCTCCCTCGCGGTAGAGCGACAGAGCCGCGGAGGTCTGCTGTGTGGGAGCGAAGCTGTCGCCGTTTTTGCTGTATACGCGGACGTAGTCGATATCGAAGTGCTTCTCGCCGTCTGCAAATGTGGCAGGGTCGGCATAGATGCCGTCTATACCGTCGAAGTGTCCGCCGACTGCAAGATTGAGCAGCAGGTAGAAGTTCTGGTCAAAAGGAGCGGGATATGCGCGGTTGACAGAGTACCACTCCGACTGCGTGCTGTAGAGGTCGTCATCAACGAACCAGCGCATCTCATCGCTGTCCCATTCCACAGCGTAGGTATGCCAGCTCTCGGAGGTGCTGCCTTCGGGAAAATAATAATCAGCGGTGAGGTAGGTGTTGTTCGGCCATACATCGCCGAAGTGAATTGTCCCGCATATCTTTTCGGGAGTGCTGCCCCAGCCCTCCATAATGTCTATCTCTCCCGAAGCTGCCCAGCCGCCGTAGACGCTGTCCTCGGGGAGCATCCATATTGCAGGCCAGAGGGACTTGCCGCTGTCGCAGCGTGCGCGCACTTCTATCCTGCCGCCGCAGGTCGAGAACTTGTACTGCGAGCTGAGACGCGCGGAGGTGTAGTCGTAGCTGCCCTGCACAGGGTCAGTGTACGCCTCTTTGCGAGCGGCTATCGTGAGTATGCCGTCCTTGACTGTTGTGTTTGAATCGGTGTAGAACTCCTGCTCGTTGTTGCCCCAGCCGTTAGTGACGTAGTTGCCCTTGGAGTCGGTCTTCCAGTTGCCGAGCTCGTATGACCAGTTGTCGCTGTTTAGCTCATTACCGTCGAACTCGTCGCTCCATATGAGAGTGTAGCCGCCGTTTGAGACAGGCTTGCCGAGTATGAAATCGTTGAGGCGCAGCAGCTCCTCCTTTGAGGCGGTCTTGCGTGCCGCGATGAGGTCGAACGTGTCTACGGCACCGTCAGCGGTATAGTCCATGTCTGTCGCGCAGAGTCCGCGGGCATTCGCAGTCAGAGCTGCTGCGGCAAATGCTGACAGTATAGCTGAAATAAACTGTTTTCTCTTCATTTTATCACTCCCGAAATAATCGAAGTATCAATTATAGAGTAGCATAAATCATGTGTGCTGTCAATATATAAGGCGAGAACACGCTTTCTATTGACAATCCGACGGAATAATATTATAATAATTATATAATTCAAACGGAGGTGTGCTATGAAATACCTTGAATGCAAAAGCTGCGGTGCTTCGCTTGTTATCGACCCGTCAGGCACGAACGCCCATTGTCCGTACTGCCGTTCGCGTTATGTTCTCGATCACTCCGACACCGACTACTACCGCGATTTCTATGAGCGTATGAGAGGCTTCTTCGGACTTTCAAAGGACGGTCAGGATCGCCGTATCCGCGCCGAGGAACTGTGGAGCAGTGCTGACGAGAGCGTGTTCGAGTGCAGTGACGGACGCAGGATAGATGTAAAAAGTCTCTATAAATATCAGGACAGAGACGCCGAGGTCTATACTGCGCGTCAGAACGTTATCATTCGCTTTACTCCCGAGAATGCCGCTAATGCCGACAAGTTCCGCAGGGCTGTGTCGTCACTTGATTATCCGTCCGCTGATACAAAAAGCCTCTCCGATTTCTTTCCTACGATAGGCGGTGGCTTCAAGCTCAGCGACGGCTCTGCACTGCTTGCTGTGAAAAAAAGCGAAGACGAGTATCCGCTGCGCCTTTTCGGAGTTCTTGGAGCAAGACACGCCGCATGGATAGTCAGCCGCCTTGAAAATCTCTGCTGCGTACTCGAATACAACAGCCTCGCACACCCGAGCCTCGGTCTCGACGACATATATATCGACCCGTACGACCACACTGCGAGCCTTTATGGCGGCTGGCAGAGCGTTGTTCGGAACAATACGTCCGTGGGCGGAAAGGTCTGCACTACACGCGATAATCTCATAGCGCTCCGTACGATTGCGGCGCAGGTGCTCGGATTCGAGGACGCCGCTACCGTGAGAGCGACAGATGACCTTCCCGAGCCATTCGCCGCCTTCCTGAGCGGAGTTCCCGAGAGCAACGCCTATGACGACTTCGCCCGCTGGGACGACGTGCTGATGAAGTCATTCGGCGAACGCAGGTTCATGACAATGGATACGGACGACGAACACATTTACGGTAAGAGGTGAGCCATGGGACGAGGAAGCTATACTGCGAGCGACTGGACGAGGCTGCGCAGCTCGTTCGGAAACGAGCACAGAGCCGAAAAGATATTTTCATCGGCGTGCAGTCAGCAGTCAAGTCTTGCGGGAGTTTACCGCGAGGCTCGCGACAATGAGGATTCTCCGCAGTCCACGCCCGTTATCATCGGATTTGACGTTACGACATCCATGGGCTATCTCGCGGAGGAGCTCGCGCTCAACTCGCTGAACAGAGCGATAATGTATCTGTACGAGCACAAGCCTATTCTGTGTCCGCAGGTGATGTGTTGCGCGATAGGCGACTGCAAGTCCGACAAGCGACCGCTACAGGTGACGCAGTTCGAGAGCGACATACGCATCATCAAACAGCTCACAAGTCTTTACCTTGAGGGCGGAGGCGGAGGAAACGGCGGCGAATCGTACAACCTCGCGTGGTATTTTGCGGGAAAGCGAACACGTACAGACTGCTATGAAAAGCGCCGTAAAAAAGGCATTCTTATCACTATAGGCGACGACTGCTGCCACGGTACGCTCACACGTGCCGAGATAAGCCGAGTGTTCGGCGACAGCGTCCCGTATGACCTCTCCGACGAGGAGCTTATAGCCGCCGCCGAGGAGAAATACCACGTTTTCCACATATGCATCGAAAAGGGAGCTACCGAGGACGAGCACATCTTCGCGGACTGGCGTTCGCTCATGAAGGGAAGGGTCACCGTCATAAACAAGCGCGACATATCCTGTCTCGCCGAGCTGATATACGCGCTTATATCGATCGCCGAGGGCAGTTCTCCCAACGAAGCATTGAAGGCTGTTGACCAGCGGGCTGCGGAAACAGCTGCAAAATCACTCGCATACATAAGCATAAACAATACCGATACGATATCATTTTAAGGAGGTAATTCAAATGGGAAGAGGAAGCTACAGCGCGGCAGACTGGAACAGGCTGAAAAACAGCAAGGGCATAAGCGCATCATCGACTGCTGACGACATATTCAGCGGAAACAGCGTAAACGAGAAATATCTGCCGCAGTTTATCAACGTTCGTGAATCACGTGACAGCGAGGATTCGCCTGAGTCGACACCGATAATCATAGGCTTTGACTCTACAGGCTCAATGGGCTATCTTGCTGCTGAGATAGCGAAGAACTCATTGAACAGGACGGCTACGATGATACTGGAGAAGCGCCCGGTCACTGACCCGCATATCATGTGCGCCGCATTCACTCAGCCTTCGTCCTCGACGATGTATCCCGCTATGCAGGTCACGCAGTTCGAGGCGGATATCCGCGTAGTGGAGCAGCTGCTTGAGTTCAAGCTCAGCGGCGGCAATCCCTACAGCTACGACTCGCTCGTATGGTATTTCGCTGACAGGCACACCTCCACGGATTGCTTTGAGAAGCGCGGCAAGAAGGGCTTCATTTTCTGTATCGGCGATGAGGTCTGCGACGAGGGACAGGAAGATATCCTCTCAGCGGGTGATATCCTCAGTGTTTTCAGCGACAAGGTCGAGAAGGGCTGCAAGACAGTCGAGCTTTACGCCGAGGCAAGCCGTAAGTATGAGATATTCCACATTATTACAGGTTCTCGCACCGAAATGGCGTACAAAACGTGGGAGAAGCTCATCAGCGGACGCAATGCAGTGCTGCCTTCGGAAAAGATAAACTACCTTGCGGAGCTGATGATATCACTCATGCAGATGGTCGGCGGAATGACTAAGGAGCAGGCTGTTTCTCAGTGGAGCGGCGAGGCGAGAGATGTCGTAGCGAAAGCACTGAGCACTATTGAGCTTGATACTTCCAAGAATAATGCAGGCTAAAATAATAATTGGCAAGAGCTTTGGCGACGAGGGCAAGGGGCTTGCGACCGATACATACGCGCTTGAGGCGGTTCGCAGCGGATTGTCCGCGATTTGCGTCCGCCACAACGGAGGCGCGCAGGCGGGTCATACTGTTGACCTGCCCGACCGTCGGTTCGTATTCTCACAGCTCTCGTCGGCTTCGTTTCGCGGATTTGACACCTACTGGGCAGACAGCTTCATGCCCGACCTGTACAAGCTCACGTCCGAGGTTAGCGGATTTGCCGAGGCAGGCGGACAAGTTCCCGCGATATATGCCTCGCCGAAGTGCCGCTGTACCTATATCGGGGACGTGCTCATAAATATGATACTGGAGACCTCGCGTGGAGAGGCTCGGCACGGCTCGTGCGGAATGGGCATAAATGAGGCAAAGCTGCGCTCGGAGGAGCACCCGCTTCTGCTCGGAGATGTTGTCGGCGGGGGAGCGAGGGAGATGTTCAGAACTCTTACGGAACTAACTGCGGGATATACTCTCAAGCGGCTCAGCGAGCTCGGCATTGATATCGGCAGGGCGGGCGAGTACGGCGAAATGCTGTTCAGCGCCGATGTCCTGCGCAATGCCGCTGAGGCTATGTGCCGCGGCGCGGAGCTCGTTCAGCTTCGGGAACAGGACTTTCTTTTGCATTTTGACGAGCTCATTTTTGAGGGTGCGCAGGGACTTCTCCTTGACGAGCTGAACCTCGAATATGCTCCGCATCTCACGTCCTCACGGACGGGACTGCATGAGCCTGCAAGGATACTGCGCTCCTTGTGCGGAGGCAATGCGCCCGATACCGAGGCTGTCTATGTCACGCGCTCATATGTGACGCGGCACGGAGCGGGAAAGCTGTCCTATGAGGGAATGCTCGACCCGACCGAGTACGGTATCACTGACCGCACCAATGTCCCCAATGAGTGGCAGGGCTCGCTGAGATTTGCTCCGCACGGGAGCTGTGAGGAGTTCACGGCGGCTGTAATGCGCGATTTGTCGGAGTGTGATATCCCCGTGCAGAGAACGCTGTTCGTGACACATCTCAACGAAACGGACGGCTGTATGCTGACTGCGGACGGAGCTGTACCTGCCGCAGAATTCTGCCGCAACGAGAAAATAGCGGAGTTGTTTGACAGCTTCCATTTCTCGAGGACACCTTTCGCAGAAGATGTGACTACCGGAAAATAGTTGTTTTTCACCAAAAATTTACAAATATCTATTGACTTTTGTTCAATGAGCGGATATACTTAGTTTAACAGGTATTGGCTTTTTTTGACGCAAAGGAGTGATGAATATGGGATACTTTAAGAAGTTAGCCGCGGGAGCTGTCAGCCTCTCGCTTGCTCTCGGTACGCTCGTGACTTTCTCGGCTGTACGCCCTGCGGTGAATAACACCGCTGTTGCCGCGTCTGAGACGGCTGAGCGCTATGAGTACACGCTGGAAAACGTGATGATATCCGAAATAGATTTAAATGACTATTATCCGACGCTCAAAGTAATACCATACAGATACGGCTATTACGAAGCCTTCGATGAGTATGAGCTTTATTTCAATGACGTTCAGTACAGGGTCGAGAACAGCGATAAACTTCTTGATAAAGCCGTATTGAAGAAAACGCGCGGCTATCTGAATCTGCTGAAGAAGGGAATTTCCGTTACGATGACGGTCGTTCTCACTGAGGATTGCAAGGACTACATCAACAACGATGATCCTGACTTCCCGCTTAAACGTGGTCACACGTATGAGATTGCCGAGATAGTCTCGCTCAGCTCGCCGTATATCCAGTTCTTCGGTGACATCAATGCGGACGGCGTTGTCGACTCGTTCGACACGATAATCTACAGAATGGAGCTCGCGGGAACTAATCCTAACAAGCTCACCAAGGAACAGCTCGGCAACGCCGATATCAACCTCAACGGTGAGGTCGATGAGGATGACCTCGAGAACGTCACCGACTTCGTCCTTGGCAGAACTAAGGAGTTCAACAAGGCGGGCACGCTCAGGAGTGTTGACCTCTGCGCGGATATAAACGAGCCTATGGCTATGGGCAAGCGGACTGACACGGAGTTTGCCGCGGCTGAGATGAACCTCGGCGTTGAGCTCCTGAAAAAGTGTTTCGACCCGACAGATGAGAACAAGAAAAACTCGCTGATATCGCCGCTATCTATCTCTGCGGCTCTCGCAATGACCGCGAATGGTGCTGACGGCGAGACATTCTCCGAAATGGAGAAGGTCCTCGGAAGCGGGCTGACGATAGACCAGCTCAACGACTATATGGCGTACTATTTCCAGACCCTCCCCGACGGCGAGCGCGAGAAGCTCTATGTTGCGGATTCAATATGGTTCAGGGACGCCCCGACGTTCAAGGTCTATGACGAGTTCCTGAACAAGAACGTGAAGTATTACGGCTCGCAGCTCTACAAGTGCCCGTTCGACGACACGACAGTCAACGACGTCAACAGCTGGGTGAACGAGAACACAAGGGGCATGATACCCTCGCTTCTACAGAAGCATCAGCTAAGTCCTTTAACGATGATGATGCTCATAAATACGCTGTATTTCGAGTGCGACTGGGCAGACCCCTACGAAGTGGCATACGACGGCATATTCACCGACTACAACGGCAATGAGCACAATATCAAGACCATGTACAGCGAGGAGGCTCACTACTACGACCTCGGCGATGCAGACGCCTTCGACAAGCCGTTTGCGGGCGGAAACTACAAGTTCGTGGGCATACTGCCGCACGACGATGACATCGTCAAGTACGTCAACAGCCTCGATGCGAAGAAGCTGGCAGAAGGGCTCTCGGAGTACGAAGACCCTGAAACGATAGAACTTCACGTAATGATACCAAAGTTCAAGTACAGCTACAACGCCTCGCTGAAGAAGATACTCCCCGAGTTAGGTATGGAGCAGGCATTCGACCCGACGAAAGCCGATTTCTCGAAGATAAACGACCTCTCAGTTGATGGAGCTCTGCCGCTCTACATCGACGACGTGCTCCACAAGACACGCATTGAGGTCTGCGAGAAGGGCGTCAAGGCGGCGGCTGTTACCGCAGTCATGATGGCGTGCGGAGCTGCAATGCCCGAGCCGAAGAAGAAGGTCTACATCGAGCTTGACAGACCGTTCGTTTATATGATACTCGATCAGAACAATGTACCCGTTTTCATCGGAGCAGCATCCGAAATTGAAGAAGAATAACTCAGACGGCAGGGGCGATTTCGCCCCTGCTTTTTTGTGTTTGAAAATTTTTTCAAAAACTACTTGACAAATCGGAAAATGCGTGCTATAATTCAAACAATAAAAACCGATGACGCGGAGATAACGGTGATGATGCTTCCACAGAGAGCCCTGCTTGCTGAGAACGGGTGAAAAACAAGTCATCAAATGGACCGCTGAGGGCGCAGTCAAATGCCGAGAGGCAGAGTATTCTGCGACGTGTAGACATACGTGAGTTGTCGGGGATATACAGGTATCCCGCAAAGTGCGCAGTTCATACTGCGAATCAAGGTGGCACCGCGGATAAGTATTATTCGTCCTTGACAGAGATGAAAGTCTTTGTCAAGGACTTTTTTACGTCCAAACGGAGGTGCGCTATGAAATTCTATCCAACACTTGAGACAGCCAAGGAATTTGCCAAAGACGGCAGATACGACATAATGCCCGTGAGCTGTGAGCTTCTCTCAGATATCTGCACGCCTATCGAGGCAGTGAAGATACTGAAAAACGTGTCCACGCACTGCTATCTGCTCGAATCGGCGTCGGACAGGGAGCGCTGGGGACGCTACACCTTCCTCGGATACAAGCCCGCTCTCGAGCTCACCTGCTCGGACAACAAGATAACAATTGGCGGCAGGGACATCGAAACCACCGACCCTACGCCGCATATCCGTGAGCTCCTCGCCAAGTACCGCAGTCCGCGAGTTGAGGGACTGCCCCCGTTCACAGGCGGACTTGTTGGCTATTTCGCATATGACTTCATCGGCTACAGCGAGCCGACGGTAAAGCTCCCCGTGGACGACAGCGAGCACTTCAAGAATGCCGACCTCATGCTGTTCGACAAGGTCATCGCGTTCGACAACTACCGCAGGAGGCTCGTTCTCATCGCGAACATGAAGCTCACAGACCCCGAGAACAGCTACAAGCGTGCGTGCATGGAGCTCGAGCAGATGGCAGACCTGCTCAGGAATGGCAAGCCCTGCAATGAGCCGAACGGACGGCTCAGGAGCGAGGTCACGGAGCTGTTCACCGAAGCGCAATACTGCGCCATGATAGAGCGTGCGAAACAGCACATCCTTGACGGCGACATCTTCCAGATAGTGCTCTCGAATCGCCTCTGCGCCGAGTACGACGGGAGTCTGCTGAACACCTACCGCATACTGCGCACGACGAATCCGTCGCCGTATATGTTCTATTTTTCGGGCACTGACGTCGAGATTGCGGGAGCTTCTCCCGAGACACTGGTCAAGCTCGAAAACGGTGTACTGCATACGTTCCCGCTCGCAGGCACACGTCCGAGAGGCAAGACTCCCGAGGAGGACGCCGCTCTTGAGGCGGAGCTCCTCGCGGACGAGAAGGAGCTTGCAGAGCACAATATGCTCGTTGACCTCGGACGCAACGACCTCGGACGCATAAGCAAGTTCGGTACGGTCAGCGTGGAGCAGTACAAGAGCATTCTCCGCTTCTCGCACGTTATGCACATCGGCTCGACGGTGCGCGGAGAGATACGCGACGACTGCGACGCTCTCGACGCCGTGAATTCTGTACTTCCCGCAGGTACGCTGTCGGGAGCTCCGAAGATACGCGCGTGCCAGCTCATAGCTGAGCTCGAGAACAACAAGCGCGGCTTGTACGGCGGAGCGATAGGCTACATCGACTTCACAGGCAACCTTGACACCTGCATCGCGATACGCTCGGCATTCAAGAAGAACGGCAAGGTCTTCATCAGGAGCGGCGCGGGAATCGTCGCAGATTCCGTTCCCGCGAACGAGTACCGCGAGTGCCGCAACAAAGCGGCGGCAGTCGTAGAGGCGTTGAAAGCGGCAGAGGAGGTAGAATAATGATACTTCTTATAGATAATTACGACAGCTTCTCCTACAACCTTTTCCAGCTCGTGGGAGAGCTCAGACCCGACATCAGGGTCATACGCAACGATGAGATGACAGTCGCGGAGATACGCGCTCTTGCTCCCGAGAAGATAATCCTCTCACCAGGACCTGGGCGTCCCGAAGACGCGGGAATCACGGTCGAGACAGCGGCAACGCTCTCGCAGGAGATACCTACCCTCGGCGTTTGTCTCGGACATCAGGCTATCTGTCAGGCATACGGCGCGGAGGTAGTCCACGCGAAGAAGCTCATGCACGGCAAACAGAGCACGGTCAAGCTCGACAATACGAGCGTTCTGTTCCGCGGACTTCCCGAGATGACAGAAGTCGCGAGGTATCACTCGCTCGCGGCAGTGGGACTTCCCGACTGCCTGAGGGCAACGGCAGTCACCGACGACGGCGAGATTATGGCTGTACAGCACGAGAAGTTCCCGATATACGGCGTTCAGTTCCACCCTGAGTCGATACTGACGCCCTTCGGACGCGAAATGCTGAAAAACTTTGTTGAATTATAATCGGAGGTAATCATCATGATTGAACAGGCAATAGTAAAGATAGTTGACAAGCAGGACCTCACATACGATGAGGCATACGAGGTAATGAGCGAGATAATGGCTGGCAAGACAACGGCTACACAGAATGCGGCATTTCTTGCGGCACTGTCGACCAAGTCTACAAAGGCTGAAACTATCGAGGAAATAGCGGGCTGTGCGGCAGCTATGCGCGACGCGGCAACGAAGTTTGAGAACGACGACGACCTCCTCGAGATAGTCGGCACGGGCGGAGACAACGCTCACAGCTTCAACATCTCGACAACTTCCGCAATGGTAGTTGCCTCCGCGGGAGTAAAGGTCGCAAAGCACGGAAACCGCGCAGCTTCGTCCCTCTCGGGCACAGCCGACTGCCTCGAGGCTCTCGGCGTAAATATAAACATGGACACTGCAAAGTGCCGCGAGATGCTCGACGAGACGAACTTCTGCTTCTTCTTCGCACAGAAGTATCACACTTCGATGAAGTACGTCGGACCTATCCGCAAGGAGCTTGGTATCCGCACTGTATTCAACATCCTCGGACCTCTCACCAACCCCTCCAGCCCGAAGCGCTTCCTGCTTGGCGTGTATGACCCGTCACTCGTCGAGCCGCTCGCACAGGTACTGATGAACCTCGGCGTAAAGCGCGGTATGGTCGTACACGGCACGGAGAAGCTCGACGAGATATCCATTGCCGCTCCGACAAAGGTGTGCGAGTTCAAGGACGGCTGGTTCAAGAGCTACACTATCACGCCTCAGCAGTTCGGACTTGCGGGCGGTACGCTCGACGAAATACGCGGCGGAGCTCCCGCTGAAAATGCGGAGATAACACGCAGTATCCTCAACGGCACGGAGCGCGGAGCAAAGCGTGACGCTGTACTGCTCAACGCGGGTGCGGCTCTCTGCGTAGCCGAAAAGGCTGACAGCATCGCAGACGGAATCAAGCTCGCGGCAGAGCTGATTGATTCGGGCGCGGCATACAAGACCCTTGAAAAGGTCATCGCCGTTTCCAACAGATAAGGAGCCGATATGACTATACTTGACAAGCTCGCCGAGCACGCAAGGGAGCGCGTAGAAGCCTCCAAAAGCATTGTTTCAGCCGACGAGATGAGGGAGCGCGCTCTTGCACTTCCGAAGGGCGGCTTTGAGTTCGAGAAGGCGCTCGCGAAGCAGGGACTCTCGTTCATCTGCGAGTGCAAGAAGGCAAGCCCCTCAAAGGGCGTGATAGCGGTGGATTTCCCGTATCTTGACATCGCCGCTCAGTACGAGGCGGCGGGTGCGGACTGCATATCCGTCCTGACGGAGCCGAAGTGGTTCCTCGGGAGCAGCGACTACCTCCGCGAGATAGCCGCGCGCGTGAAGATACCCTGCCTGCGCAAGGATTTCACAATCGACGAGTACATGATATATGAGGCGAAAACACTCGGAGCGGCAGCAGTTCTGCTTATATGCTCGATACTCACAAAGGCTCAGATTGAGCAGTATATCGCCATTTGTGACGAGCTCGGAATGTCCGCGCTCGTAGAGGCTCACGACGAGGCGGAGGTGCGCATGGCAGTCTCCGCGGGAGCCCGTATCATCGGCGTGAACAACCGCAATCTTGCCGATTTCAGTGTCGACACCGACAACAGCCGCCGTCTGCGGGAGCTCGTCCCCGATGGAGTGCTGTTCGTCTCCGAGAGCGGCGTTACCTCGCGCGAGGACACTGCTCGGCTCGAGGCTGCGGGGGCGGACGCCGTCCTCATCGGTGAGGCTCTGATGAGAGCCCCCGACATAGCGGCAAAGCTCCGAGAGCTGAAAGGCGAGGGAGTATGACGCGCGTGAAGATGTGCGGTCTCCGCTCCGAGGCAGACGTGCGCGCTGTACTGGAGCTCCGCCCTGATTTTGCGGGATTCATCCTGTCGGGAGGGTTCAGGCGCTCGATATCGAGGGAGACATTTGCGGAGCTCTCGGCAATGCTTATCGGGAGCGGCGTAAAGCGCGTGGGTGTATTCGTCAATGAGCCGCTTGATTCGCTTATCGGCTTCGCAGACTATATCGACGTGATACAGCTCCACGGCAGCGAGGACGAGGACTACATCCGCTCGCTGAGAAAGCTCACAGACAAGCCGATAATCAAGGCTATCACAGTACGCTCCGAGGCTGATATCGAAGCCTCGCGTGCGAGCTCTGCGGACTACGTCCTGCTCGACAGCGGCACTGGTACGGGCAGTACGTTCGAACACTCGCTCATTGCGGATATCGACCGCCCGTTCTTCCTCGCGGGAGGACTGACCGCCGAAAATGTCAGTGAAGCGATAAGGCTGTACGAGCCGTTTGCTGTCGACGCGAGCAGCAGCCTCGAAACGGACGGTATTAAGGATAAAACGAAAATGGCGGCGTTCGCAGAAGCCGCAAGACGAAAGGAAAATTGATATGGCTGATAAAAAGGGACGCTTCGGCGTACACGGCGGACAATATATCCCCGAGACGCTGATGAACGCTGTCATAGAGCTCGAAAAGGAGTACGAGTACTACAAGAACGACCCCGAGTTCATACGCGAGCTCGACGACCTGCTGAAGAAATACGCGGGCAGACCGTCGCTGCTCTACTACGCGGAGAAGCTGACAAATACGCTCGGCGGAGCGAAGATATACCTCAAGCGCGAGGACCTCAATCACACGGGCTCGCACAAGATAAACAACGTCCTCGGACAGGCTCTGCTCGCGAAGAAAATGGGCAAGACCCGCCTCATTGCGGAGACAGGCGCAGGTCAGCACGGAGTTGCAACGGCCACTGCGGCGGCTCTGCTCGGCATGGAGTGCGTCGTGTTCATGGGCGAAGAGGACACCAAGCGTCAGGCGCTGAACGTCTACCGTATGCGCCTTCTCGGAGCAACCGTAGTCCCAGTAACGAGCGGCACTGCTACGCTGAAGGACGCCGTTTCCGAGGCTATGCGCGAGTGGACTTCGCGTATCGACGATACACACTACTGCCTCGGCTCGGTCATGGGACCTCACCCCTTCCCGACTATAGTCCGCGATTTTCAGGCAGTCATCTCCAAGGAGGCACGCGAGCAGATTCTCGAGTACGAGGGCAGGCTCCCCGACGCGGTCATCGCGTGCGTAGGAGGCGGCTCCAACGCGATAGGCAGCTTCTACAACTTCATCGGCGACGAGAGCGTCCGCCTCATCGGCTGTGAGGCTGCGGGCAGAGGCATTGACACGTTCGAGACTGCGGCTACGGTCAATACGGGCAGACTTGGTATATTCCACGGCATGAAGAGCTATTTCTGTCAGGACGAGTACGGTCAGATAGCGCCTGTTTATTCGATTTCCGCGGGACTTGACTACCCCGGTGTAGGTCCCGAGCACGCTTACCTCCACGACATCGGACGCGCAGAGTATGTCCCGATTACAGACGACGAGGCTGTAAATGCGTTCGAGTTCCTGTCGCGTACAGAGGGCATAATACCTGCGATAGAGTCGGCTCACGCGATAGCATACGCGATGAAGCTCGCTCCGACAATGGACAAGGACAAGATAATCATTGTGACGGTATCGGGCAGGGGAGACAAGGACTGCGCCGCTATCGCACGCTACAGAGGGGAGGATATTTATGAGTAATATCGCAAGCGCATTCAAAAACGGCAAGGCGTTCATACCATTTATCACCTGCGGAGACCCCGACCTCGAGACTACGGGAAAAATAGTCCGCGAAATGGCTGCAAAGGGCGCAGACCTCATAGAGCTCGGAATCCCTTTCTCCGACCCGACCGCCGAGGGACCCGTCATACAGGCGGCTAATATCCGTGCTCTTTCGGGCGGAGTCACAACAGATAAGATATTCGAGTTCGTGAAGGAGCTCCGCCGCGATGTGAAGATACCTCTCGTATTCATGACCTACGCGAACGTGGTCTTCTCATACGATGCAGAGCGCTTCATGGCGCGCTGCTGCGAGACGGGCATAGGCGGAGTTATCCTGCCTGACCTTCCGTTCGAGGAAAAGGACGAGTTCCTGCCGATTTGCAGGCAGTACGGAGTCGACCTCATCTCGCTCATAGCTCCGACCTCCGCAGACCGCATCGCCATGATTGCGAGGGAGGCAGACGGCTTCATTTACGTTGTATCGAGCCTCGGAGTAACAGGCGTGCGCTCGGAGATAACGACAGACGTGGAGTCTATCGTCCGCGTTATCCGCGAGAATACGAGCGTACCGTGCGCTATCGGATTCGGTATATCGACTCCCGAGCAGGCGGCGAAGATGTCGCAGTACGCTGACGGAGTAATCGTAGGCTCGGCTATAGTGCGTCAGATAGGGGAGTACGGCAAGGACTCGCCCGCACACGTCGGTGAATATGTCGCCCAGATGAAAAATGCTATAAAGTAACAAAAAAGCTCCTGTTTTTACAGGAGCTTACTTGTTTTCAGTCATATATCGGGCGTATTTCTTCAGGGCGTCGAAATCGTCCCTGTCTATCGCGTAGTTTGTGGTGGTATCGGTCACGCAGTTGTAGTAGCTCAGCGCGGAGCTGTACGCGAAGAACACCCTGTCATATTTATCGTCAGCCCCCGATTGGAGCACGCGAACCACATCTGCCCAGTTTTCGGCAGTAGCAGTCAGCGGCAGACCGTCCAGCACCATGATGAGCCCGAGCCTGTTTATCCCGCGCCTTTTATAGCCGCTCAGCTTGCCGAGCTTCTTGCGGAAAATAGTCTCGAGAGCGGCAAGTTCGTCGTTGGAGTCGAACGACGGTAGAATATAGAACTCCTCGCCCGCACGCGCTCCGCGATGCTCAGCCTTGTTCTTGTAGCGGACATCGCCCGTCTCCCAGTAGTGAAGACAGTCGCCGACTATAGCTTTGTCAAGGCTTATTGCCAGCTCTGTGACCTCGATGCCTTCTGCTCCGTCCTCGCTTTGCAGGTCGGGAGCATCAGCAACGTGCCAGCTGTCGTAGCAGTCGAAGCAGTATCGCAGCACAGAAAGCGCGAAATTCTCGGTATAGTACTTCATTTCTTCAGCTTTCAGCGGCTTCGGGAAATGCATATTTCTTATCTCGTCGGTAATAACGATGCTCATTTCACACCTCCGAGGTCAGCGGCTCAACCGTCATAGTCTTCCGCCACGACTTGGTTCTTGCCATGATTCTTGCCGTAGTACAGGCGGCTGTCAGCGACCTTTACCCATTCGTCAGCGTCCTGACCGTCAGCGTGCTCAGCAGCACCGATAGTCAGTGTGACGCTGATATCTGTACCTTCACAGCTGACAGGCGAGCTCTCGACGCACTGACGAAGCTCCTCGAGCATAGCACAGGCTTTTTCGACGGGCAGCTTCGAGACGATGAGGAACTCCTCGCCGCCCCAGCGGGCAATCACGCAGTCCGTGCAGACCGTGCGCATACGCTCGGATACCGCCTGCAATACCATGTCGCCTGCGTTGTGTCCGTAGGTGTCGTTGATGTGCTTGAAGTTGTCAATATCCGTCATTGCAAGCACATTGCCGCTGTTTTCATTCGTCAGAGCTACAAGCCTGTCGAACATATAGTGGCGATTGTAAAGTCCCGTCAGCTTGTCGATGAAAGCAGCCTCCTTGAGCTTGCCCTCGGAAACGATGACAGCCTGTACGATGTAGTAGGTGTAGTATATCAGGAATCCGAACACTGTCAGGGCGTTGAATATCCAGAATAATGCGGCATATTTCTGGTCACGCTCATATACGGGACCAAAGTACGAAACATAGCCTGTGCAGAGTATGTAGAATACGGCGATGACTATGCTCACAGGAAGTGCCCTCATGCTTCGGCGCTCGAGCTTGTAGGCTATGTATTCAGTGACGAACATGATAGGTATCATCGAGAAGCAGTACAGGTGGAATCCGTATCCGTAGCCGAGACATAGCGTCGTCACTCCCATATACAGCGTCAGCCAGCAGTATATCATCCAGACGTAAATGTCAAGCTTATCCTTGTGTATCAGAAAATATCCCACAAGATATATACACGCAGTCGGAACACTGAAAGCAACGAGAAACGGTACTTTTATAATTGCAAAAAAAGCCGCAAGACCAAAAACAAGGAGGAGTATAACTGTGTTGACCACCACAGAAACTTTTCTTACAGCAGATAATTCCATTGTGTCGACCTCCATTTCCAAGATGTCACTTTTATTATAACACTATCCAACAAAAAATTCAATCGTTAAATAAAAAAGACCTCCGATATCGGAGGTCCTTGCTTTTACTTTTTGAGGAGGGAGAGTATCGCTCTTGTGTTCCTGCGCTTGACAGTGCAGGTCTGGTCTTTGCAGTTTGCACATTTCAGCACCTGATTCGAGCCCTCCCAGAAGCGCTCGGGGTGGAGCGTCCATGCGAACTCCCAAGTTATGATGACTGCGGTACCCATGAGGAAGAGCGTCCAGCCGAAGAAAGTGTTCAGGAACAGGCAGGGCGTGAACATGAAGAAATGTCCCCAGTCGTAGATGCGGCAGTTAACGCAGCATTTGTCCTTTTGTCCGAACGTCTGGAACGGACAGAACAGCAGTATGCATATGTAGTCGCACAGGAAGTATATGCAAGTCAGCAGCACAAGCTCGGGCTTGCCGATGACACCCGTGAAGAACAGCACGGCGAATATGGAGTTGAGTCCCAGCCACGCGAGCATCGAGCGCCACGCCTTCTTGTTCTCGTTCTGAACGAATTTGAGCAGTTCGAGTTCCGAATAGCCCTCTACAGGGACGTAATTTACTTTTCTCTTTTTGCCTGCGCCCATAGTCATGAACCTCGGCGGTACGATATGCAGTGACATAAGTCCCATGAACACGAGCCACATCAGATGCATGAAGTTGAAGCCGCGTTTTACGGGAGTTATCGTGAACTCGTAGAACGCCTCCTTATCACGGAGGTAGAGGTATATCATTATGATAACGGCAGCGAGGCGAAATGCGAATTTGACGAAGTATATTTTCATCTTCCATGTCTTGAAATACTTCATTTCCGCACCTCCTGACATATTTACTCACCATATAACATTATACAACAATTTAATACACTTGTCAAAGTATTTTTTGTGACTATCGGTCAGTATCAGCGCCGATATTACGCCGTTTCCCGATTCTACAGGCTTTGCGGTGGATTGACAAGTTTTTCACGTTCTGACCCGTTGACAAATCTTTCGCTTTGGTATATAATTAATTGTAAACTTTTTAAAGCTGCACACATATGGGGGCGTAAAGGTTTCGACGGGGGTCCTGAAGTGTGATAAGCGAGCGGAGTACGGCGTGAGCTCCATAACCGTCGCCACGTTTAAATATAAACGCAAGAAATAACATTACAGTTTCTAGAAATAGCGAACTGGTAGCTGCTTAAGTCAGCTACTGTCCACCGGGAGAGTACCGCGGCTCTCGCTTGGGCATTGATGAGCGGTGAACGTCGCACGGAAGTGTCCGTGTCCGCGCGATGTATACGGACTACTCTGCCATACAGCCCGACTATCGGCGGTACGGCAGGGGAATTATAATAGGTAGGATACGCTCGTAGAAAGTTGCATGGATAGATTTTCGGACAGGGGTTCAATTCCCCTCGCCTCCACCAGCGCCGAGCGGGCGCTCGCAGATTCGCGCCTCACTTTATGTGGGGCGCAAATTGTTTCCCGCGTTTCATACCTTGTTCAGAACAGGATGGACCCTAAAAGCGGGCGCACGCAGTTCGCGGTTCAGTTTTTCTGAGCCGCTTTTTTCGGTATATTATTCAATCCGTAGAATAATCAAAAAAATTTTTTCATAACGCACGGAAACGCTCTCTCCAAGTGTGTTATATATGAAAGGAGGCGGGAGCAGATGACGACCGACATCAACCAAGCGCTGTACGCATTCCGAAAATTCGGCGATACAGTACTGCGCGCCGCATATGCCTGCTGCGGAAACTACGCCGAGTCTGAGGACATCACGCAGGATATTTTCCTGTTGCTTCACGCAAAGCCTCAGAGCTTTGCCGATGACGAGCACCTCAAGGCATGGCTGCTCAGGGTAACGGTAAACAAGTGCAAGAATCTGAAAAGGAGCTTTCGCATCAGCCGCACGGGCTCACTCGAGACCGAGGACGTTACGTCTGCGACATACGAGATGATGACAGAAAACAGCTCGATACTCGCGGAGATACGCGCTCTGCCCGAAAAGTACGCGTCTGTGATATATCTCTACTACTACGAGGGTTATAACACACGCGAGATAGCCGAGATTCAGGGCAAGAGCGAGAACACGGTTTCATCGCTCCTGCGCCGAGGCAGGGAAAAGCTGAAGCTCGAGCTCGAAAAGGAGGGAGCATTATGAGGAAAGAAGACTATAAGAAGGCTCTTGACGGCATTCATTGCAGCGAGGAGTTCAAGGAGAAAATGGAAAATCAGCTCGCGGGTGATGAGCACCTTATCCCCGAGGGATACGAGGACAGCGTCAGCTCCGTGGAGATAGCGCCCAAGCGAAGCTGGTTCAAATCCATTGCAGTCGCAGCGGCGGCAGTCGTACTCATCGGCGGCTCAGGTGCGGGAGCGTACCACTACTTCCAGAATATGGAGGATGCGCCGTTCGAGTCCTCGGAGACAACGCAGACAACTATCGAGCCGTTCACCGAAGAACCGACTGATGTTGTTTATAATACGCAGTTTGGCGATTTTACTGAAATGAGCCTGTACCTCACCAACAATAAGGGCGAAGCTATCATGGAGGTACAGAGGCTTCCTAATTCCTGTGTATCTGAAATAACGGAATATCTGAATTCGGAATACGAATTCGGCGAGAGCAATACTACGTCCGACATGACATATAACTTTTCAAACTCAATAGAGCTTCACTTTAGCGGCGGAGAAAGACCTTACACGCTGACAGCTTATGATAACGGCTATGAGGATGGTTCTGTGATTTTCAGCTATGATGATCAGGACAGTGAAAGCTGGTATAGGGAACCTCATGTCTACTGGGGAGCCTTTGTCAGAGTTGCCAAATACCTCATCTATACCGACCTCACGGAAACGAATGTTGATGCCCTCATAGGCAGTGATGACCCTATAAAGCTGTCGGCACAGAAGAAGAGAGCGATATATGAGCTTTTCAACAGCTACCGCAATGAGATAACATACAACGATAATATGCTTGTTTGCGACGGCGAGGATATACTTAAAGAATCCGATTGGATAAGACTCGATGTTGCGGACTTCACATATGAGATACGCATAGGCAATGAGCGTGTCGATATTGCATACGCTGACCCCGCGGCAGGCTCGGAGTTTTTCTTCGACTACACGATACCCAAGGGACTTAGCCAAGGTATTTATGATATCATTACAGGTGAGGACGTCGAGGAGGAGACGACCGAGAATAAGGTCGATGATAAGTCGGTAACAATGTACTCGGTCGAGGATTTCAGCAAGTCACTATATCAGCAGATACACGCCATGAACGATGATGTTGAGGTTAGATACCAACCGCCCGAGTATATCACAGCGCGACGTATAGACTTCCCGCTCGTCGGCGACGCGAAGGAGCAGATACTCGCCCTCGTCGAGAATATGGAATGGGAAAAAGCTGAGGATTACGAGCCCTGCGTACCGTTCTACGATTCCTACCACATCAACAGGGATATAGAGTTCGGAGTGGACGGCGTTGTCTATGATCCGCATATCGGTCTTGTATGCCGAACCAAGGATATGGGCGCATATTCGCAGATAATCAACATTTTCGAGTCAAGCTTAAAGAGCGATGATTTCACGCTCGCGAAGTATATGCTCACAATGCCCGAGAACACCTACAGCTCGCTCGATGGCGACTACGAGTCGTTCTTTGAGTATGAAAACGACTCGATAGACAAGCCGGCTCCCAACGGCAGGGGACATATTCTCGTCAGCAAGACCTACGAAGCCGAGAACATCACACTTGATGACTTCGATGCCAATTCCTACTTCAAGGGGTGCAAGCTCGAATACGCCCGCAGAGGCGACAAGAACGCGTGGGTATTGTCCGGCGCTAGGAACGAAGCCACAGGCGGTGAAAATTCGTTTTTTGATATTGAGGCAATCAGCGACACCGTGTTCTTTGAACTCAGCACCTATAATGTCCACAGCAAGACGAGCTCCCTCACTGTCAACGGCGACGTCTACAGCTTCGATTTCGATATCAGCTACGACGGCACTCACGGTCGGAGGTATAAGCTCGACGTTGACTCCTATGGTACACCGCGCTTTTACGAGGTAACATCATATGGCTATGATGACGGAGACAGGGTGACAACAAGATTCTCCATAAGCAATGTAGTATACGACAGAGAAGGCTTTGAGGTACCCGAGCTGACCTCCGAGCAGGAGGCGAATCTCTACCGCACGGAATTCAAATACTTCAACTGACAATATGCGGAAAAACCGCCCCAAGGCTATTCTTGGGGCGGTTTTCCTAAGTTAGGTATGTAAGGAGTAAGAACAAAGCATTAGTTAGCTGTCGCTGTTACCTGTGCTCTCTGCGGAACATTACAGACTTTCTGCTCCGTGAGCTTGTGCGAGAGCATATATATGAATGCGGAGGCGTTCATCAGCAGAGCGCCTGTCCACGCGAGTATCTCCGCGAATGCTGTGGCTCTGAAGCCGAGTCCGCCGATGAAGAAAGCGATGACTGCGACACGGATGACCATTTCAAGTATGCCCGAGCACATCGGTATGAACGGCGAGCCCATTGCCTGTACGCCGTTGCGGAATATGAACAGGAAGTCGACTGCGAAAAGCATAACTCCCGTGATAGGCAGGAACTGTGCCGCGAGTGATATCTGATCCTCGCCGCTGAGCATGAGAGATGCGAGCTGACGCGGGAAGAATACCATTGCAGAGCCGAATATAACGTATCCTACGAACGCGATAGCAAGGCAGACCTTTGTGCCGTCCTTGATACGGTCGTATTTTTTTGCGCCGTAGTTCTGGCTCGTGAACGAGGACATCGAGAATCCCGCTGTAACAGCTGGGGACATGAAGATGTTGATGAACTTGCTGCACGCCGAGTACGCGGAGGTGCACGCAACTCCGAGGCCGTTGACGAAGCCCTGTACTACCATGCAGCCGACAGCAGTGATGGAGTTCATCAGCGCCATAGGTACGCCGTTTTTGAGCAGCTCGAGGTCGAGCCTGATATCGAATGCGAAGTCAGCCTTTGAGAGCTTTATAACTTCTATTTTGCTGAGCTTGACGAAGCATATCGTCGCGGAAACTATCTGAGCCGCAACGGTCGCGATAGCCGCTCCCTCAACGCCTGTTTTCAGGACAAAGATGAAGAATGAATCGAGTGTGATATTGAGCACCGTCGAGACGATTATCGCCGTGAACGGCGTTCTGCTGTCGCCGAGCGCACGGAGTATGCCCGCGCAGAGGTTGTAGGCGATAGCGGTAACGAGTCCGCCGAAGACGATGTAGCCGTATTTGAGGCTGTCGTGGATTATCAGGTCTGATGTCTGGAGCAGGCGAAGTGCCGTCCTGAGGAAAACAATGCTGAATATCGTCAGCAGGACAGCTATAGCTCCCGCCAGTTTTACTGCCGAGGCTGTAGTACGGCGCATTTTGTCGTAGTCCTTGGCTCCGAACGCCTGCGCGATAAGTACGCAGAAGCCGTTGGAAAGTCCCATTGAGAAGCCGACTATCAGGAAGAACAGCGAGCCCATATTTCCGACTGCACCGAGAGCGTTGTCGCTTATCCCCTTGCCGACTATGGCTGTATCCGCGAGCGAATACACCTGCTGGAGCATATTTGTGAAAAGCATCGGGAAAAAGAACGCAAGTATGAGCTTGCTTACCTTTCCCTGTGTGAGGTCAGAAGTTTTAGCCATGATGTACCTCCGTTTCCGTCTATGCCTGTGTTTCGTTCTCTGAAGCTATTATAACATTTATATACTAAGATTTATATCAGAACTATTGCATTTTTTATAAATTTGTGGTACAATATCCATTGTGTGTTTGAAAAATATCACGACGGAAAGAGGTGCAGGCTTTGAATACCAACCGCGACCTTAACTACAGGCTTTTTATCCAAAAGGAAAACGATTTCACCCGAACGGATATACACAGCGAATTTGAAAAATACTATGCCATAAGAGACGGAGATGTCTCGCGCGTAAAGGAAAACTACGCACGTGCCCGCCTCGATTTCAATAAGGGAAAGGGTCAGCTCTCGGACGACCCGCTCCGCAACAATATATATCATCTTGTGGTGTGTGCCGCTATAGTTGCACGTATCTGCGTTGATGGCGGACTCGAGCACAACGTAGCGTACACTCTGAGCGATATTTATATACGTAAGGCAGACAAGTGTACCGACCCCGACGAGGTACTCGACCTGCTCGGAGAAATGCAGGTGGACTTCGCCCAGCGTATGCGCGAGACTCAGAAAACAGGCGCGATATCTGTTCACGTGAGACGCACGATAGACTACATCTACGACCACCTACACGAGAGCCTCACGCTTGAAATGCTCGCGGAGAGGGAGGGACTGCACCCGAGCTCCATGTCGCGGCTATTCGCGAAAGAGACAGGCGTGACGCTCAAGGACTACATTATCCGTGCAAAGATAAAAACTGCTGGAAATATGCTGAAATACTCGTCTTTCGCGCTCTCGGACATATCGCTCTCGCTGGGCTTTTCCTCGCAGAGCGCGTTTACGTCCACTTTCCGCAAGATAACGGGTATGACTCCTGGACAGTACCGCAGTATGTACTACTCGGACAATATATCCGAGCTTTGAGTTTATTGGTGAATCAGAATACTTTTGAGGTGAATTTCTTTGACAATCAGGAACTATGACGAAATTGATGACAAATACTACTACGGAGGCAGGCTCGGAGCTATCTACTCCCGTCACCAGACAGAATTCAGGGTATGGTCTCCGTGCGCTGACAAGGTCAAGGTAAGACTTTATCCCGACGGCGAGGACAGCTCTCCTATAGCGGTCGTAAGCATGAAGTGCAGGGACGGCGTTTGGTCGACCATTGTCTGCGATGACCTCGACGGCGTGTACTACACCTACGAAGTCCACATCGACGGCGAGGAGTTTGAGACTATCGACATCTACGCTGTGACGGCAGGTGTGAACGGCAAAAGGGGAATGGTGCTCGACCTCTCGGGAGCTGAGCCCGACGGCTGGCAGCTCGACACGCCTGTTGCGCTCGAAAAATACACGGACGCTATAATTTATGAGCTCCATGTTCGCGACTTCTCGATAGACAGGAGCGGACACTTCCGTAACAGAGGCAAATTCCTTGCTTTCACGGAGTCGGGTGTCACCAACGATATGGGCGACGAGATAGGTCTTGATTACATCGAATCGCTCGGTGTGACGCACATTCATCTCCTGCCTGTTTTCGACTTCGCGACTGTGGACGAGAGCAGCAGTCTGCCGCAGTTCAACTGGGGCTACGACCCGCTCAATTACAATGTCCTCGAGGGCTCGTACAGCTCCGACCCGTTCGACGGCGAGGTCAGGGTGCGCGAGTTCCGTCAGCTCGTCATGGCGTGCCACAAAAGAGGAATCGGCGTCATAATGGACGTTGTGTACAACCACACGTATAATACTGAAAATTCGGCGTTCAGCAAGACATTCCCATACTATTACTACAGACTGTGGGAGGGGAACTACTCCAACGGCTCGGGCTGCGGCAACGAGTTTGCCTCTGAGCGTAAAATGGCTCGCAAATATATCATTGACAGCCTCTGCTTCCTCGCCGAGACCTACAAGCTCGACGGCTTCCGCTTCGACCTCATGGGACTCCTCGACATCGAGACCCTCAATCGTGCAGCCGAGAAGCTCCGCCGCATAAATCCCGATATCATCCTCTACGGCGAGGGCTGGACAGGCGGAGGCTGCCCTCTCGATGACTCTCTCCGCGCGATGAAGCACAATATCCGCAAGCTGCCTGAATATGCGGTGTTCTCGGACGAGTTCCGCGATACGGTCAAGGGCAGCGTGTTCCACGACGAAGCAACAGGCTACGTAAACGGCGGAAGCTCATATGACAAGGCTCAGCTGATAAAGGCTTCGCTCTGCGGCTGGGTCGGTCACCAGCAGGTCATGAACGGCTCAATCGCCGATTCTGCGTGCCAGATTGTCAACTACGTCGAGGCTCACGACAACCTCACGTTCTTCGATAAGCTCCTACTTTCGATGAAGGGCGCATCCGACTGGGACCTCATCGCCGCCGATAAGCTCGGTGCGGCTCTGATATTCTTCTCGCAGGGCATACCGTTCATTCAAGCGGGACAGGAATTCCTGCGAAGCAAACCGCTCCCGAGCGGAGGCTACGACCACAACAGCTATAATTCTCCCGACAGCGTCAACAGCATAAAGTGGGACAGACTTACGAATTACCGCGAGCCTCAGCAGTATTATGCGGGACTTATCGCGATACGGCGTAAATTCGCTGAGTTCAGGCTTCGCTACGGTGCGGAGATACGCGCGCTCATCAGCTTCCAGGACCTCGAGAACGGTGCATTCATCGCGTATATCGGGCGTTTCATGCTCGTTGTGAATCCGCACGGTCATGAGCTGAAGGTGCAGGCGAAGGGCGATGTCTACGCGGACAAGAGCTCGGCTTCTGCTACTCCGCTGTATCATGTGGACGGCGAAGCTGTCTGCGGCAGAAGAAGCGTACTGCTTGTAAAGATAAAATGAGAAAAGCTCCCGTATGGGAGCTTTTTCGCTGTAAATTGGTATTTTGGCAATAAAAATACGCGGTTCAGCTTAGCTGAACCGCGCTGGCGCGGATTGAGAGATTTGAACTCTCGCGCCGGTTTCCCGACCTACTCCCTTAGCAGGGGAGCCCCTTCACCACTTGGGTAAATCCGCATTACCGACATACTATCGGCAACTATTTGTCAGTTAGACTTTCGTATTGCAGAAATACGCGAAAGAAAACTAACAATTTGTAAAGAACAAGCGAGATTGCGAGCGAATCCGCGAGCACCGGCTCGGTGTGGCGGAGAGGGTGGGATTCGAACCCACGTGACCGTTAAGTCAAACGGTTTTCAAGACCGCCTCGTTATGACCGCTTCGATACCTCTCCATTATGGTTGCTTTCAATCAGTCAGCTTTATTATTATACCACATCGGAGGTTCGTTGTCAAGAACGGCAGGAGAGAAGAATGCGACAAGAAATTGTCAACATTTTTGTTTGAATTGACGAAGCGGTTCCACATCGTGCTGATACATCACGGGATAATTAGTAAAATATATAAAATTATACCGTTTTGGTGTTTTTCTGGCATTTTACACTTTACAGAAACGCATTTTTAGTGTAAAATAAATACAGTAATTTTTTTGTGAGGTGCAATGTATGGAACCCAAATATAAAAGAATATTATTAAAGGTCAGCGGCGAGGCTCTCGCAGGCGACAAGAAAACAGGTCTCAACTATGACGTCATCACCGATATCTGCAAGAGTATCAAAAAAGTCGTTGACGCAGGCGTACAGGTCGCTGTAGTTGTCGGCGGAGGCAACTTCTGGAGAGGTCGCTCCAGCGGAGCTATGGACAGAACAAGAGCTGACCACATCGGTATGCTCGCTACAGCTATGAACGCTCTCGCGCTTGCTGACGTTCTCGAGTCGCTCGGCTGCGATACACGCGTACAGACCGCTATCAATATGTCTCAGGTCGCTGAGCCTTATATCCGCAACAGAGCTGTCCGTCACCTTGACAAGGGCAGGGTAGTCATCTTCGGCTGCGGCACGGGTAACCCCTTCTTCTCGACCGATACTGCGGCTTCGCTCCGTGCAGCCGAGATAAACGCCGATATATTCCTCAAGGCTACGCTCGTTGACGGAGTATACGATAAAGACCCCCACAAGTACCCCGACGCAAAGAAGTACAGCACTCTCACGTTCTCCAAGGTCATCGGCGAGGAGCTCGGTGTCATGGACAGCACCGCTGCTGCTATGTGCCGCGACAACAAGATGAAAATGCTCGTATTCGACCTCAGCCGACCCGACAACATCTATGACGCTGTCATGGGCGAGGACGTAGGTACTGTTGTTTACGAGGACTGATAAAACGAACCAAAATTTCTGCATAGAAAGGAATGTATCACGATGAAAGACACTATCAACAACGCTAAGGAAAAAATGAACAAGAGCCTTAACTCCCTCGACAAGGAGTTCGCGGCTATCCGCGCAGGACGTGCTAATCCCGCTGTTCTCGACAAGGTGACCGTTGATTACTGGGGTACTCCCACTCCTATCAACCAAATGGCTGCAATCTCAGTATCTGAGGGACGTATCCTCGTTATCTCGCCTTGGGAGAAGCAGCAGCTCAAGCCTATCGAGAAGGCTATTCAGGCATCCGATATCGGCATAAATCCCACCAATGACGGCAGCGTTATCCGTCTCGCATTTCCGCAGCTCACCGAGGACAGACGTAAGGAGCTCTGCAAGGGCGTAAAGAAGCTCGGTGAGGACTGCAAGGTTGCTATCCGCTCTATCAGACGCGATACTATGGATAAGCTCAAGAAGATGCAGAAGAACTCCGAGATAACCGAGGACGACCTCAAGGACTGCGAGAAGAAGGTTCAGGATATCACTGACAAGTTCTGCAACGAGGCTGACAAGGCTGTAGCCGACAAGGAAAAAGAGATAATGACTGTCTGAGGTGAAACAATGGCTATTTTCAATAAAAAGAAAGAGGAGCTCCTCACTGAGCTCCCCGAGGTGCTCCCGCAGCACGTCGGCATAATCATGGACGGCAACGGCAGATGGGCTAAGAAGCGCGGACTGCCCCGTCCTATGGGACATATCGAAGGCGCTAAGACCTTCAAGAAGATAATCCGTCACTGTAAGGATATCGGTCTGAAGCACATTTCATTCTACGCATTTTCAACCGAGAACTGGAACCGCCCCGAGGACGAAGTTTCGGGACTTATGAAGCTTTTCTATGACTACCTCGGCGATATCCACTGGCTCCACGAGGAGAAGACAAGACTCATCTTCATGGGCGACAAGGCACGCTTCTCCGAGAAGCTCCGCAACAAGATGATAGAGGTAGAGGAGGCTTGCAAGGACTACGACGAGATGATTGTCTTCCTCGCTGTCAATTATGGCGGACGTGACGATATCACGTACAGCTGCCGCAAAATAGCTGAAAAGGTCAAGAACGGAGAGCTCCA
Source organism: Anaerotruncus sp. MC2020 (assembly GCA_000701945.1). Classification (GTDB taxonomy): domain Bacteria; phylum Bacillota; class Clostridia; order Oscillospirales; family Ruminococcaceae; genus Ruminococcus; species Ruminococcus flavefaciens_B. Next base: position 306,814 of record KL370840.1, on the reverse strand, counting down.
GCCCGAGGACATCACCGAGCAGACTATCGCTGACGGACTCTATACAGCAGGCTATCCCGATGTTGACCTTGTTATCCGTCCGAGCGGCGAGCTCCGTCTGTCTAACTTCCTTATCTGGCAGTGCGCTTACGCGGAGTATTACTTCACGGATATCCTCTGGCCCGACTTCACAGGCAAGGACCTCGATGACGCTATAATCGATTACGCGAACAGAAGCCGCAGATTTGGTGGCGTCTGATGCTGACAAGGATTATCTCTGGCGCGGTCGGCGCTGCTCTGCTGGCTGTAGTCCTGTACTTCCATGATACATTGCTGCTCCCGATAGCAGTCTCCGCTATGGTCGCTGTTATGCTGTTCGAGCTGATACGCGCGGTAAAACTACATAAGCGCCTTGCGATACTTATTCCTGCGGAACTCTGCGGAATCGCGGTGCCGCTGCTCTACAGCAACAAGTTCTACGGCGACCAGTCGAAGCTTTTCCAGACCCTCGACTATTACTCGGAGCCTTTCGAGACGGCTGTTCCCGAGTGGAGACTGAACGTTTTCGGAGTATCTGTGCTGCCCGAACTGCTTGTATTTGCGATAACGCTTGCTGCCGCCTTCATCATATTCGTCACATGGCTGAGAAATCACAAGGATATCCGCTACGAGCAGGTATTCTTCGTACTCGCGTGCATGATACTCGTGCCGCAGGCTATGACTACCATGATACGCATCGAGCGTACAGACAGCAATAACGGTCTGTTCCTGCTGATAATGGCTCTGTGCGGAGCGTGGATAGCTGATACGGGCGCTTATTTCACAGGTGTTGCTATAGGCAAGCACAAGCTCTGCCCCGAAATAAGCCCGAAGAAAACTATCGAGGGCTTCGTCGGCGGCATACTCACGACAGCTATAGCCTACGCTGTCGCATTCTCGCTGTATTTCGGCTTCACTCCCGCAAGAGCTGCTATCGCATTTGTTACAGGTGCGTTCTGCGCGGTAGTCGGTGCTATCGGCGATTTATCCGCCTCTATGGTAAAGAGGCAGATTGGCTTCAAGGACTACGGAAAAATTATGCCAGGTCACGGCGGACTCATGGACCGCTTTGACAGCGTGCTTTTCGTGCTCCCGACATTCTATGTATTCATTGCGTTCTTTGGTATACATATGTATTTATAATGCTCAGAGGTGACTAAACGTGTATGCGGATAGTCCCTTTTGTGCTTATGCGGAATCTCGTTTTTGCGGCGATGTGCCGTCTGACGTGAATTTTCGTGACATAAAGGAGATATAATATAATGAACAAAAATGTTTCTATTCTCGGTTCGACAGGCTCGATAGGAACGCAGTCTCTCGAGGTATGCGAGAAGCAGGGCTTCAATATCATGGCTCTTGCAGCTCACAGCAGCGTAAAGCTCCTGAGCGAGCAGGTGAGGAAGTTCAAGCCAAAGTATGTCTGCATCTACAATGAGCAGAAGTACGCGGAGCTGAAGGACAGCCTCGCAGATATGGACGTCGAGATACTCTGCGGCATGGACGGACTCTGCAAAATAGCGGCTCTTGAGGAGAATGACATCGTGCTCAACTCCGTTGTAGGCATGGTCGGACTGCTCCCTACGCTGACTGCTATCGAAGCAGGCAAGGACATTGCTCTCGCAAACAAGGAGACCCTTGTTGCGGGCGGCAAGCTCGTAATGTCCAAGGCTGCCGAAAAGGGTGTGAAGATATACCCTGTCGACAGCGAGCATTCCGCGATATTCCAGTGCTTGCAGGGCAACAAGCGCTCGCAGCTCTCGAAGATAATCCTCACTGCTTCGGGCGGACCGTTCTACGGCTACAGCTACGAGCAGCTCAGAGGCGTCGCCAAGGCGGACGCTCTCAAGCACCCGAACTGGGACATGGGCAACAAAATTACTATCGACTCCGCAACGCTGATGAACAAGGGGCTCGAATTCATCGAGGCGAAGTGGCTGTTCGACCTCGAGCCCGACCAGATAGAGATAGTCGTTCACCGTCAGAGCGTCATACACTCCGCAGTCGAGTACAACGACTACGCTGTAATCGCACAGCTCGGAGTTCCCGACATGAAGATACCGATACAGTACGCGCTGACCTATCCCGACAGATTCGAGTGCCCGACCAAACCGCTGTCACTCACCGACTACGGCACTCTCACATTTGCAAAGCCCGACAGCGAGACGTTCAAGTGCCTCGGTGCGGCGATAGAGGCTATAACACGCGGCGGAGCTTATCCCTGCCTCGTGAACTCCGCGAACGAGGAGGCTGTACGCGCTTTCCTCAACGATGAGATAAGCTTCATACAGATAGGCGAGATAGTTTCGTCCGTGCTCGATAAATTCGGATATTCAGAGATAAACTGCTACGAGGACGTCATGGACGCCGACAAGCGCGCCCGCGAGTACGTGAGAAGCCTCATCTGAGCATACAGAAAGAAAGGATACAAATGGGTATAGTTTTTGCACTTATCATTTTCGGACTCATCGTAACGATACACGAGTTCGGACACTTCATCTGCGCCAAGCTCAGCGGGATAAAGGTGCTTGAATTCTCCGTAGGCATGGGACCTAAGCTGTTACAGAAGCGCTTCGGTGAGACTGCCTACTCGCTGAGACTTCTCCCGCTCGGAGGTTTCTGCGCTATGGAGGGCGAGGATTCGAGCGAAGATAATCCGCGCTCTTTCCGCAACGCTAAGCTCTGGAAGCGCATGATAGTCCTTGTTGCTGGAGCGTGTATGAACTTCCTCCTCGGTATCGTGATGTGTACGATAATGGTGAGTATGTTCGAGGTCATCCCGACTACACGCATCAGCGGATTCAGCGGCAAGATAAACGACGACGGAAGCAAGACTTTCTACGCACAGAGCTATCATACGGGTTTGCGTCACGGCGATAAGATAGTGAAGATAGACGGTACGTCGATATACAGCTACCTTGACATTGATTATATGTTCGCGACATTCTCGTCCGATACGCACGAAGTCGTTGTAAAACGCGACGGACAGCGTATCAAGCTCGATAACGTCACCTTCCATGATGACGCATCGGGAGAGCTGATGGACTTCGGGCTTGAATATAACGATAAAAGCGTGCTGAGCGTTATGAGGTGCTCAGGAGAGACTGCGCTCTCTATGGGACATATCGTCGGTATGTCGCTGAAGCAGATGATAACAGGCAAGCTCAGCAAGGACCAGATATCGGGACCTGTCGGCGTTGTCTCGTCGATAAACGACACTACTCAGCAGGCTGAATCTACCGAGGACCTCGTGTTCATGCTCGTTTATATGACTGCACTCATCACGATAAATGTCGGCATATTCAATCTCCTGCCTATCCCCGGTCTCGACGGCGGCAGACTGCTGTTCTGCTTCATAGAGCTCGTACGCCGCAAGCCTGTCAAGCCCGAGCATGAAGGCTACGTACACCTCGCAGGAATGGTACTGCTGTTCGGTGTGCTGATATTCGCCACATTCAACGACATTATGCGTATCATACAAAAATGAACAAAAAAGTCAGGTTCAGATCCGAAAAGGAAGACTTTGGAGCTGCCGCCGTTATCTGGGGCTTATTCCTCTTCATAGGTGCGGTCAGCATATATTTAACTGCTAAAAAACATGATATCGGTGTGATCGAATGTCTGCGGAAGCTGGTATCTGAGGAGGGCATTCAGGGAAAGGTTTTGCTTCCCGCTCTGTTTGCGATACCCTTCATTATGACGATGCGCTGTTTGCTGAGCAAGGTGAAAAGACGCATATTTCTCGAATGCGGTTTGCCTGTCGAAGCTGATATAGTCGATGTGATTAGAAAGCCGAAACGCGCTGACAGATTGATCGTCAGACTGCCTGACGGTCAGGAGATAAAAAGTGACGGTTTCTATATGAGTATCGACACGTTTTACTTCAACAAATGTACCGTTTACAAGCTGAACGGTAAATACATCGTAAGTGAGATATACAATAAAAGGAGTTAGTATCATGAGAAATGTCAGACCTGTAAGGGTCGGGGACTGCGTCCTCGACGGAAAGCATATTTACATACAGTCCATGCTGAACGCTCGCTCGGATGATATCGAGGGCAGTGTGAAGCAGGCAGTCGAGCTCGAAAAGGCAGGCTGTGAGATAATCCGCGCGGCTATTCCTAACATGGACGCTGTCAAGCTCATTCCCGCTATCAAAGAGGCTGTAAAAATACCGCTCGTTGCCGATATCCATTTCGACTACAAGCTCGCTATAGAAGCTGCTGCTGCGGGAGTTGACAAGATACGCATAAATCCCGGCAACATCGGCGGTATGGACAGGGTCAAGGCAGTCGTTGATGCCTGCCGCGCACATAATTTGCCTATCCGTATCGGCGTGAATTCAGGCTCACTCGAGAAGGACATTCTCGCAAAATATGGCTCTCCTACGCCCGAGGCTCTCGTCGAGAGCGCAATGGGTCACGCGGCTCTGCTCGAACGATTCGACTTCAATGATATCGTCATCTCTATCAAATCCTCCGACGTAAACCGCATGATTGCTTCCTACCGACTTGCCGCTGAGAAGTGCAATTATCCGCTTCATCTCGGCGTTACCGAGGCAGGCACCGAGCGCATGGGACTTATCAAGTCAGCAGTAGGCATTGGCTCGCTCCTGTGCGACGGTATCGGCGAGACTATCCGCGTGTCGCTCACGGACGAGCCCGTCAAGGAGATAGAGGCTGCTAAGGATATCCTCAGATGCATCGGCAAGCGCGGCGGCGTGAGATTCGTATCATGTCCGACCTGCGGACGCACGCGCATTGACCTAATCGGTACTGCTAAAAAGGTTGAGGCGGCACTCAAGGACTGCGACAAGGACATCACTGTCGCTGTCATGGGCTGTATCGTCAATGGTCCCGGAGAGGCACGCGAGGCTGATATCGGTATCGCGGGCGGCGACGGCTGCGCTATCATCTTCAAGAAGGACGGCACTCAGCGCAAGATACGCGAGGACGAAATAGTGACTGAACTTCTTGCCGAGGTAGAAAAACTTTGATTCCAACAAGGGCGGACTATGTTCGCCCTTAAAGTCTTGATACGGAGTTTTATTCATGAACATTGTTTTATCCGAATTTTTAAAGGAATACTGCGCCGAGCTGCCCGAATCCGTGGGCGCGGGCGAGATATACAAGATGACGTATACGCAGGATATGCGCCATTTCAGCTTCTTTGCGAGGTTCAGCGCGTACGTGCAGTCGGCTGACATATTCGCGTTCGAATCTGCCCTTGCGGAAGCGATAAAGGTCGACTCAGTACACCTGCACCCGCGCTATGAGGAGTCGCTCTTTGAGATGTCGCAGTTCTCTGATATCCTCACTATACTGAAGCGCGATGTCTCTGTAGTCAACGGCTTCCTCGACGACGCCGATATCAGGCGCTCGGAGAATAAGCTGTCTATAGGACTGAAGCACAGCGGCAGAGAGATACTTGAAAAGTCCCATTTCTCGCGTCAGCTCAGCCAGCTCATCTACAATATGTACGGTCTGCGTTTCGAGGTAGAGCTGCTCGGCGGAGAGGCTATCACCTCCGAGGAATTCGACCACATCACCGCTGAGGTCGAGGCTACACTGCCCGACTACAGCGACCAGTTCGCACCCGAGAAGTCCGAGGAAGAGAAGCGTCAGGAGCTCATTCAGGCAGCCGTTCCGACACGTTCTGTCGATACGTCCTCTCTCGATATGGACTTCGACGCCGAATCAGCGGAAATGCTCAAGGGACGTCCCATACGTGAGAAGCCCATTTCAATTGCCGATGCTGTCAAGCTCCTCTCCGAGCGCGTTGTTATCGTCGGAGACGTTTTTGCCTCCGAGGCAAAGGAACTCCGAAGCGGCAAGACTGTTGTCACGTTCAATGTCACCGATTACAGCGGCTCACTGCTCGTAAAGGTCTTTGTCAAGGAAAACGACGAGGACGAGCTCAAGCTGTTCACAGGTATCAAGAACGGCACAACGCTTCTCATCGCGGGCAAGATAGACTATGACCAGTTCGCGAAGGATATCTGCATAATGCCCAATTCGCTGATAAAGGTCAAGCGCGCTCCGAAAATGGATACATACCCCGAGAAGCGCGTCGAGCTCCATTGTCATACGAATATGTCTGCCATGGACGCTGTCACCGACCCTGTCACACTGATAAACCGCGCGGCATCGTGGGGACATCAGGCTATGGCGATAACCGACCACGGCAACGTGCAGGCTTTCCCCGACTGTATGTACAATATGCCCAAGAACTTCAAGTGCATATACGGCATGGAGGCTTATGTAGTCAACGATATCGAGCGTGATATGGTTGTCTACGGCGACGACGACCGCAAGCTCGACGAGGAGATAATCGTTTTCGACGTCGAAACAACAGGTCTGAGCTTCCGACATGACAGGCTGACAGAGATAGGAGCAGTCAAGCTCAAAAATCTACAGGTCATCGACAGCTTCAATACTAAGGTAAATCCTGGATTCCATATCCCGGAGAAAATAACCGAGCTCACAGGTATCAGCGACGCTGATGTTGCCGACGCTCCCGCCGAGGCTGAGGCTCTGCGGCAGTTCATGGAGTTCTGCGGGGACAAGCCCGTACTCGTCGCTCACAATGCGCGCTTCGATACGAATATGATAAATCAGGTCTGCGAGCGGAATAATATCGACTTCCCGTATACGTGGGTCGACACGCTCGTTATGTGCCAGTCGATGCTCCCCGAAATGGGACGTCACAGGCTCAATCTTGTGGCAAAACAGCTCAAGCTCGGCAATTTCGAGCACCACCGAGCCTCCGACGATGCGCTCATGCTCGCAAAAATATTCATCGAACTCTCGGGCAGATTAAAGAACGAGCGCTCTTTTGCGACAGTTCAACAGCTCAATATCCTCGTCGACGAGATAGAGAAGAAAAAGCTTAAATCCTACCATCAGATAATCCTCGTCCGCAATCAGGAGGGACTGAAAAACCTCTACAGGCTTGTTTCAATAAGCAACCTCGAATACTTCTACAAAAAGCCGCTTATCCCTAAATCAGTCCTCATCAAGCACCGCGAGGGACTCATCTTCGGCAGTGCCTGCGAGGCGGGAGAGCTATTCCGCGCAATGGTCGACCTGCGCTCGCAGGACTTCATCGACAACCTCGCACGCTTCTACGACTACCTCGAGATACAGCCGATATGCAACAACGAGTTCATGGTGCGCGAGGGCACTGTGCAGAACGACGACGTGCTCCGCGAGTTCAACAGCTATATCGTACAGCTCGGCGAACGGCTGAATATCCCCGTATGTGCGACCTGCGACGTCCACTTCATCGACCCGAAGGACGCTATCTTCCGCAAGATAATCCTCACGACAATGGGCTTCAAGGACGCTGAAAATCAGGCGGCACTCTATTTCAGAACGACTGACGAGATGATGAAGGAATTCGCATACCTCGGCGAGGACAAGGCGAAGGAGATAGTCATCACAAATACAAACGCTATCGCGGATATGGTCGAGGTCGTGCGCCCGATCCCCAAGGGCACGTTCACGCCTACTATCGAGGGCGCGGAGGAGGAGCTCACGCGCATAACCCACGACAAGGCGCATGAGATATACGGCGACCCGCTTCCCGAGCTCGTTGACAAACGTCTCGACCGCGAGCTCGGCTCTATCATCAAGCACGGCTTCTCAGTGCTCTACATCATCGCGCAGAAGCTGGTATGGAACTCCGTCGACAATGGCTACCTCGTAGGCTCACGTGGTTCGGTAGGCTCGTCATTTGTAGCCTCAATGGCAGGAATATCCGAGGTTAACCCGCTCCCGCCGCACTATGTCTGCCCGAACCCCGACTGCAAGTACAGCGAGTTCCTGCTCGACGGTAAGTACGGCTCAGGCTTCGACCTCCCGCCGAAGAAGTGCCCGAAATGCGGCGCAGACCTTAATCGCGACGGTCACGATATACCGTTCGAGACCTTCCTCGGCTTCGACGGTGACAAGGCGCCCGATATCGACCTCAACTTCTCCGATGAATACCAGTTCTGGGCTCACCGCTACACGGAGGAGCTGTTCGGCAAATCCAACGTTTTCAAGGCAGGAACTATCTCAGTTGTCGCCGATAAGACGGCGTTCGGCTACGTGAAGAAATACTGCGAGGACAACGGTATCACGCTCAACAACTCCGAGATGAACCGTCTCGCGATAGGATGTACGGGTATCAAGCGCACGACAGGTCAGCACCCCGGCGGAATGGTCGTTGTTCCATCTGACTACGAGGTGTACGACTTCACGCCTGTTCAGCATCCCGCAGATACCGCTGATTCGGAAATTATCACAACCCACTTCACGTTCAACTCCCTGCATGACACTATCCTCAAGCTCGACGAGCTCGGACACGTAGTCCCGACGCTGTACAAGCATCTCGAGGACCTTACGAATATCAAGATAAAGGACGTTCCGACCTCAGACCCCGACGTTATCCGTATGTGTACGGACTGCTCGGTGCTCGGAGTAACCCCCGAGGACATTTTCTGCAAGACGGGAAGCCTTGGTATCCCTGAAATGGGTACGGGCTTCACGATACAGATGCTCCTCGACGCCAAGCCGACAAAGTTCAGCGACTTCCTACAGATATCGGGACTTTCCCACGGTACGGACGTTTGGCTCGGCAATGCAAAGGACCTCATCGACAACAACGTCTGCACGATTTCCGAGGTTATCGGTACTCGTGACAGTATCATGACGTACCTGCTCTATAAGGGCGTTGAGCCGAAAATGGCGTTCCAGATAATGGAGTGGACTCGTAAGGGCAAGGCTCCGAAGCAGTTCACGCCCGAGATAATCGAAATGCTCAGAAGTCACGATGTGCCCGAATGGTACATCGAAAGCTGTCTGAAAATAAAGTATATGTTCCCGAAGGCGCACGCCGCCGCCTACGTTATCGCGGCGATAAAGCTCGGCTGGTTCAAGCTACATATGCCGCTCGAATACTACGCGACGTACTTCTCAGTCCGCGGCGAGGACTTCAACGCAGAGCTCGCAGTGCAGGGCAAGGAGGTCGTCCGCGCGAAGCTGAGAGAGCTCCGCGAGCTCGGCAACGACCGCTCCAAGAAAGAGACCGATCTGTACGATATCCTGCTCATCACGAACGAGATGCTCTCGCGCGGGTATGAGTTCCTGCCGATAGACCTGTTCAAGTCCGATGCAAAGGACTTCCTCATAGAGGACGGCAAGCTCCGCATACCGTTCTCAGCTATGTCGGGAGTAGGTGAAAGTGCCGCAAAGGGACTGCATGAAGCCGCTCAGAAGGGCGGATTCATCTCGATAGAGGAGTTCCAGGACATGAGCGGTGCGTCAAAAACGACAATAGATATGTTGAAAAGCATAGGAGCTTTCGGCGACTTGCCAGAATCTTCACAGATGAGCTTCTTTTAACTTGACTTTTTTATGGTAATATGTTACTATATTACCATGGTAACACATTAGCAAACTAAAGTGATTCTTTCGGAGGTCAGTTTCATCATGAAAAACTACGATTTAATCACTCCCGAGGGCACAAAAGACCTGCTCTTCGGCGAGTGCATCATACGCAGAAACATCGAGGACACCCTCAGAGGCATTTTCAGCAGCAGAGGCTACAGCGAGATGATAACTCCAGGGCTTGAATTCTTCGACGTTTTCAACCTCAACTCCCGCTACTTCCCGCAGGAGAACCTCTACAAGCTCACGGACAGCAAGGGCAGACTGCTCGTTATGCGTCCCGACTCGACAATGCCTATCGCGCGAGTTGTTGCTACACGTCTCCGCGACGCGATACTGCCATTGAAGCTCTGCTACAATCAGACAGTCTACCGCACCGAGCCAGCACTCAAGGGCAGAAGTGACGAGATAGTACAGGCAGGTATCGAGCTCATAGGCTCACAGCTGAAAATGGCAGACCTCGAGGTCATTTCTACTGCTATAGATTCTCTGAAGGCATTCGGTATGGAGTTCTCGCTTGAAATAGGTCATATCGGAGTATTCAAGGAGCTTGTCGGCAAGCTCGAGGTCACCGATACCGACAAGGAGCGTATCCGCAAGCTGATAGAAAGCAAGAACTTCCCCGCGCTCAATGACCTGCTCGATTCATTCGGCAGCAATCCCATTACTGCGGCACTGAAAAAGCTTCCTGCTCTCTTCGGAGGAGTTGAGGTGTTCGACAAGGCGGAGGAGCTTATCCCCGACGAGAACGTCAAGCATATCCTTGATGAGCTCCGCGAGCTGTACTGCGATATAAACGAGCTCTGCGGCTCTGATACAAACATCACCGTCGACCTCGGACTCGTAAACAAGACCGACTACTACACAGGCGTTATTATCAAGGGTTACTTGCAGGGACATGGCGAGGAGGTGCTCTCGGGTGGACGCTATGACAAGCTCATTTCTGAGTTCGGCTACGATATCCCCGCTGTAGGCTTTGCGGTCAATGTGAACGCTATACAGAAGGTCATCGAGAAAAATGGTGTTTATCCCGCAATGCCCAAGGCTGACGCTATTGTTTACGCAGAAAAGGGCTGCGAGGTAGCGGCTGTCAAGGCGGCAAACGAGCTCCGCGAGCAGGGACTCATCGTCGAGAACGCGCTGTTTGACGACATCGAGACAGTCCGCGAGTACGCAAAGGAAAAGAAGATAGCAAAGGTCGTAGTCATCGACGGCTCGAGCAGGGAGGAAGAATAATGGATAAGCCTATCAGAATAGCCCTCACTAAGGGCAGACTTGAAAAGGATACGGTCGGACTTCTCGAGAAGCTCGGCTTTGACTGCTCGGCAGTCCGCGACAAGGGCAGGAAGCTCATTCTTCCCGTTCCCGACGCAAACCTCGAAGTCGTACTCGCAAAGGCAAACGACGTTATCACCTACGTCGAGCACGGCGTATGCGATATGGGTGTTGTCGGCAAGGACACTATCATGGAGATGAAAGGCAAGTTCTTCGAGCTCGTTGACCTCGGCTTCGGCAGATGCAAGTTCGCCCTCGCTACGAAGAAGGGCTACGACTTCTACAGAGGCTTCGGTGTTAAGACTATTGCTACCAAGTACCCCAATGTTTCACGCAGCTTCTTCGAGAAGAAGGGCATGGACGTTGACATCGTCAAGATAGAGGGCTCAGTGGAGCTCGCTCCGCTGCTCGAGCTCGCTGACGGTATCGTCGATATAGTTGAGACAGGTACGACGCTCAAGGAAAACGGTCTCGAGGTCATCGAGGACGTAGCGCCTATCTCAGCGAGACTTATCGTAAACACGGTCAGCCTGAAAATGCGTCAGGCTGAGATTGAATCGCTCATAGAAAAGATACAGGCAAATCTGTAAAAAGGGGAGGATAATATGAAGAAGATATTCGCAAACGGAACGGACGAGAAGCTCTTTCTCGAGGAGCTCGGCAAGCGTGCAGGCGAGACCAACAAAAAGGTCACCGAGACAGTTTCCGCTATCATAGAGGACGTTAGAGCCAACGGCGATACTGCCGTAAAGAACTACACACTCAAATTCGACGGCAATCTCCCGCAGTATTACGAGGTGCCGCGTGAGGTCATAAACGACGCTCTCACGGAGGCTGACCAGGAATTCGTTGACGCTCTACTCAACGCGCAGGAGAACATCGCTGACTTCCACAACAGACAGGTCGAGCAGGGCTTCATCAACGCAAAGGCTGACGGCTGTATCATGGGACAGAAGGTGCGCGGACTTACACGCGTGGGACTGTACGTACCGGGAGGTACAGCGGCGTACCCGTCGAGCGTGCTGATGAACGCTATCCCCGCTAAGATAGCGGGCGTTAAGGAGATAATCATGGTAACGCCTCCTAAGAAGGACGGCACTCCCAACAAGGATATTCTCGTTGCCGCAGCTATCTGCGGAGTTGACCGCGTGTTCCTGTCGGGTGGAGCGCAGGCAATCGCCGCTCTTGCATACGGCACCGAGGAGATACCGAAGTGCGACAAGATAGTCGGACCCGGAAACATCTACGTTGCTACAGCAAAGAAGCTGCTCTACGGCGTAGTTGATATTGACATGATAGCAGGTCCGAGCGAGATACTTGTCATTGCGGACGACACGGCTGACCCGAAGTTCGCTGCCGCAGACCTTATGTCTCAGGCAGAGCACGACGTTATCGCCTCCTCGATAATGGTAACAACGAGCGAGAAGCTCGCAGACGCTACTATCGCCGAGATAGAGCGTCAGAAGCAGTACCTCTCGCGAAAGGATATAATCGAGAAGTCACTCGACGGCTACGGTGCTATAATCATCGCTGACAGCCGCGAGAAGTGCGTTGAGCTTGCCAATGAAATAGCTCCCGAGCACCTTGAGGTCCTCATGGAGAACCCGTTCGAGCTTCTCGGAAGCATCGAGAATGCGGGCTCCGTATTCCTCGGAAACTACGCGTCAGAGCCTCTCGGAGACTACTACGCTGGTCCTAACCACGTCCTCCCGACAAGCGGCACTGCGAGATTCTTCTCGCCCCTCGGAGTATCGAGCTTCACAAAGCGCATGGCTTATACCTACTACACCGAGGACGCGCTCCGCAATGCAAAGGACGACATCGTACTCATCGCCGAGCGCGAGGGACTTACAGCTCACGCTAATGCGATAAAGGTACGCTTTGAATGAGCAGCGAGACCAAAACTAAGCTGACAAAAGGCTTTACTATAGCTGAGACTATAGTTGCGGGAGTTTTTACAGCTGCGTTTTTTGTGATGTTTGTTCTCACAGGCGGATATATCATAAGGCTCGTGATAAGCGCAGCGTGGCTGATATTCGCACTGCGTTACCTTTTTAAGGAAAGCAGGCGGGCTTTAGTGATAAGTCTTATCAGATTATTGTACCTGTCGCCGCATCTGCTTTTATTTGCGCTATTTGCACCTATGATATCTCAATCACATTTTGCGTTTAGGTACCCACTCCAAAAGGCGGTCATCTCGATATATAATGGCGACGATACGTTCCAGTATTTTCCGAGCAGGCTGCCAAAGGGGATAAAGAACTACAGACTGGACTTCTTACCTGCGATAATGCAGGCTGACGGTTTCACGACGATGAGCTTCAAGGCTTCCGACGACGTTATCAAACAGTACACTGAGGAATACTCAAAGGGTGCGCTATACACCTGTACATTTGCTGACCTTGGCAGCAGCATGAGCGTCCTGATAGACGAGAAAGGCGTAAATCCAACCAATAAGTACGCCGATGTGCGTATGGACGACAGATTCAAAAAGGAATGCAGCGATGACGCGATGGTCTACATAATGTATCACAGCAAAGATTCTCACCGTTCGTCGTACACGAGCGCTGTTGTCATTGACAGCACTAATAATATGATAGAGTTCACAAAAATCGGCTGACAGGAAGTGATATTATAGAGCGCAGGAAACCTTCTTCTGTTATAGGTTGGGTCAATCTCGTTTTCACTGAGGCAGCGGCGGTCATCGCTTTGCTTCTGACAGTCAAGTATCTTGCAGTATATATATTTGTTGGCTCTATGAAGCCGTTGATGTGCTTTGGAGCCTGCCTGCTGTGGCTGCTGCACCTTGCGTTTTTACTTTACAAGGGCGCCTGCAGGCACAACTTTGCATTAGTGATACTCGAATCATTTGCCATATTGTTCTGGCTTATGCTTCTTACCGCGTATTCTCCTATGGTGAACTCTGATTCAATGTGGAGATATACATTTCAAAGGAAGTATATAAGCTGTTACGGAAAGACAAGCTGCGATTATATGCCTGATACGCTTCCTGAAGGTATCAGCGATTACCGTTTCTTTTATCGACCGACTATCATGCAGGGAACAGGAAACAATTTCCTGAGATTTGTTGCTGACAATGCACTTGTTGACGAGTATATCAGCGAATACTCAAAGGAAGCCATATATACTCGTCCGCTGTCAGACTTCAAACGTGATTGTATCATTTTTATCGACAAGGTCAGTCCCAAAGCAGAGAGTATATCAGATACCTTTGAAGGCAGGGCACTTGCTCTGAGGTATGACGAGAAATTCTGGGGAGATGACGTGGATAATGCAACAGTATTTTTTACGTATGCTTACCATGATTATAACCACCCAAGCAGTTCGGCTGTGATAATAGATAAGAATACAAATAAAGTTGAATTCGCCCATTTTGGCGGCTAAAGGATGTGAAAACAATGAATTATCCATGGGAGAGCGGCGTCCGCAGGGTAGTACCCTACGTTCCAGGCGAACAGCCCAAGAACACGAACGTCATCAAGCTCAATACAAACGAAAACCCGTATCCGCCCGCACCCGAGGTGAGGGAAATACTCGACAGCTTCGATGTCTCGCGCATGAGGCTGTACCCGACGCCTGACGCGTCGGTGCTCACGGAGGCTATCGCCGAGCGCTACGGAGTCGACCCGTCGCAGGTGTTCGTCGGAGTAGGTTCCGACGACGTAATATCAATGGCTTTCCTGACGTTCTTCAACTCGGACAAGCCCATACTTTTCCCCGATATCACGTATTCGTTCTACCCTGTGTGGGCGGACGTCTATCGCATACCCTACGAGAAGAAGCCGCTCCGTGCGGACTTCACGATAGACTCCGAGGACTACAAGTGCGAGAACGGAGGTATCATTTTTCCGAACCCGAATGCTCCGACTGGCGTATACGAGAGCCTCGATATGATAGAGGACATCATCAAATCAAATCCCGATTCTGTCGTGATGATAGACGAGGCATACATCGACTTCGGCGGCGAGAGTTGTCTGCCGCTTATCGAGAAGTACGACAATCTGCTCGTAATACAGACGTTCTCGAAGTCGCGTTCTATGGCGGGTATGCGTATCGGCTTCGCTATCGGATGCAAAAAGCTCATACAGTACATGAACGACGTCAAGTTCTCGATAAATTCCTACACGATGAACACGGTCACTCAGCTCTGCGGAGCGGCGGCTGTACGCGATGAAAAGTACTTCCGCGAGACCGTGCAGAAGATAATCGACACGCGAGAATACTCCAAGGGCAGACTTGCGGAGCTCGGCTTCACATTCCCCAATTCTATGAGCAATTTCATATTTGCTTCACCGAGCAAGAAGTCAGCAGAGTACGTATTCACTGAGCTGAAAAAGCGCAGTATATTTGTCCGCTGGTGGGACCAGCCGATAATAAGAGATTACCTGCGCATATCAATAGGCACACGCGAGGAAATGGACGCACTATTCAAAGCATTGGAGGAGATTCTGAATGGCTGATATTAAAAGAAGCGGCGAGATATCCCGCAAGACAAAAGAGACCGACATCTTTGTAAAAGTTGACATAGACGGCAAGGGCAAGGCTGACATTGATACGGGCGTGGGCTTCTTCGACCATATGCTCACGGCGCTGTCAGTACACAGCGGTATCAGCATGACGATCAAGGTCAAGGGCGACTTGCAGGTAGACTGCCACCACACGATTGAGGACACAGGAATCGCTCTCGGTCAGGCACTGGGACAGGCTCTCGGTGCAAAGTCGGGCATAGTCCGCTACGGCACGGCTTATATTCCCATGGACGAGTCGCTTGCCATGGCGAGCCTCGACCTCTCGAACCGCCCTTTCCTCGTGTTCAACTGCCCGTTCACGAATCAGAGCTGCGGCGGGTATGACCTCTGCATGACGGAGGAATTCTTCCGCGCGTTCGCGTTCAATTCGGGCATGACTTTGCACATAAATCTTCTCTACGGCACTAATGACCACCACAAGTGTGAGGCTGTCTACAAGGCAGTCGCACACGCGCTCAAGACTGCCGTGAAAGAGAATACCGACGGCTCGACGCTCTCCACGAAAGGGGTACTGTGATGATAGCCATTATCGACTACGGCGCAGGCAACATTTTCAGCGTTAAGAACGCGCTTGACCACCTCGGACTGGAGAGTGAGCTTGTCAAGGACAAGGAGTCCGTGAAGTCTGCTGACGCCGTTATCCTCCCTGGAGTAGGCGCATTCCCTGCGGCAATGGAGATGCTCAACAAGTCAGGGCTCGTCGACACGATTAAGGAAGAAGCCGCAAGGAAGCCGTTTCTCGGCATCTGCCTCGGTATGCAGCTCATCTTCGAGAAGGGCTACGAGTTCGAGGAGTGCGACGGACTGGGACTTATTGGCGGCTCCGTGATAAAAATGGACGAGCCCGACCTAATAATCCCGCACATGGGCTGGAACAAGCTTGAAAAACTCAATGACTGCCCGCTGCTGGCAAATGTTGGCGACAACGAGTACGTTTACTTCGTTCACTCGTACAAGGCTCAGTGCGATGATAAGAATATCGCGGCTTACAGCGAATACGGCGGCAGAGTTCCCGCTCTCGTATACGACGGCAAATACGTCTACGGAGCGCAGTTCCACCCCGAAAAATCAGGAGAAACGGGCTTGAAGATACTCCGCAGTTTCGGAGAGCTCATATGATATACAAGAGCCTGCTTTCGTGCTCATACAACACGCGCGAGCTCGGCGGATTCTCTACAGCCGACGGCAAGCTGACCAAAAACAACGTATTCTGGCGCAGCGATGTTCTGTCCGAGCCGACTGCCGAGGACTTGGAAAAGCTTCGTACTGCTCATATAACGACGGTAATTGATATGCGCACGGACGAGGAGCGGCTTAAAAAGCCGTGCGGACTTGCGGGTATCGACGGCATTGAGTACCTTCATTTTCCTATAACCGAGGGGAGCGGAGTTCCCGCGAGCCTCGAAGCCGTGCCACTTTCGTATATGGAAATCGCGGCGGCGGAGAGTATGCCGAGCGTCCTGCGTGCAATTGCTGAGGCTAAAAACGGCGTGCTGTTCCACTGCACGGCAGGCAAGGACAGGACGGGCGTTGTGTCGGCGATAATTCTGCTTCTTTGCGGAGTTGACCGCGAGACTATCGTGCGCGATTACGTCGTCAGCCGCGAGTACAACCGCATCCGCCTCGAAGCTTTCCTCGCGGCTCACCCCGAAGTTGACAGGAACATCGTCCTCGCTAACGAAAAGAGCATGAACGGCTTTATTGACCTGTTCACGCAGCGTTACGGTTCGGTTTCAAGCTATTTTGAAACAATCGGGCTTTCGGCTGAACACGCCGAAAAAATACGGAAAAAGCTCATTGACTGAGAGGTCAGATATGAAAAGAAACCTGATAATCGTTGAGGGACTGCCGTGCTCGGGCAAGAGCACAACTGCCCAATATGTCGCGGAACAGCTTGGCATAACTTTCGTTGACGAGGGCAGCGGTGCTCACCCTGCTGACTACGAGTTTCACGCATTCCTTACACGCGAGGATATGGCGGAGTTCAGCTCCGACGAACAGCAGAAGATACTCGCCGCAGGTACCGAAAAATCGGGCGGATATATCGTACCGCTCGGAGGCTTTAGCGGCGTGCTGTTTGACAAGCTCCTACAGCATAAGGTCTATGACTTCCTGCCGTGGGAGACGGAGCGTCCTGTTATGCTTGATAAATGGCGGGAATTCGCGGATAAAATCGGCGACGAAAGCTATGTTTTCAACTGTGTTCTTTTGCAGAATCCGATGTGCGAAACTATGATGCGCTTCGGATTTGACGAGAATGTTTCCGAGGCTTATATCCGCGAGATATGCGGCATTATCGCGCCGCTTTCGCCGTTTGTAGTGTACCTGAAAAACAGCGACATATATAACAGCGTAAAGCAGGCTTCCGAAGAGCGCGGTGACGACTGGCTCAATGCCGTTATTGATTATCACTGCAGCGGCAAATATGGCAGGAAACACGGACTAAGCGGCTTTGACGGCTACATCTCTGCACTCGAGGAGAGACAGCGCCGCGAGCTTGACATACTGGGCAGACTCGACATCGACAGCGTGGTCATCGACGACCCGCAGAAGGACTGGACAAAAGCATATTCAGCAATAATTTCAAAAATAAACGAGGTAAAATAATGAGTGGAATAATTCTGTGCCGTTCCAAGTACGGCGCGTCCGCAAAGTACGCGGAATGGATATCTGAGGAGACTGGATTCAAGGTGGTCGACACCAAAAACGCCGACATCAAAGAGGTCGCGAAGTACGACACTGTCATCATCGGCGGAGGCGTTTACGCATCGTCTATCGGAGGTATAGCCTTCCTGAAAAAGAACTACGCCGCGCTCAAAGGCAAGCAGATAATTGTGTACAGCTGCGGAGCCGCTCCCTACGACGATGAGATACTTGAAATCGTCAGGAACAAGAATCTTAAAGGCGAGCTCGCGGATATCCCGTGCTTCTACTTTCAGGGGATGTGGGACCTCGAGGGCATGAACTTCACGGACAAGGCAATGTGCAAGATGTACGTGAAAATGCTCGACAAGAAGGACCCGTCAACGATAAAGGCATGGGAGAAGCCCTTCCTCGAGGCAAAGGACAAGAAGTGCGACTGGACTGACAAAAAATACCTCGAACCGCTCTTTGCGGAGCTCAGAAAAGGAGAAAAGTCATGATTATTTTTCCCGCAATCGACATAAAGGACGGCAACTGCGTGCGACTGTTCAAGGGCGATTTTTCGACCGTTGAGAAGGTCGCGAGCGACTACCTCGAGACTGCCCGCAGCTTCGAGGCGGCGGGTGCCGAGTGGATACACATGGTCGACCTCGACGGAGCAAAAGAGGGCAGACCCGTCAACACGAAGATTTACACCGACGTAGCCGAAAAGACCGATTTGAAGGTCGAACTTGGCGGCGGAATACGCAGTCTCGAGACGATACGCGAGTACCTCGAAATGGGTATCACGCGCGTGATTCTTGGTTCTGTAGCGCTGAAAAATCCCAAGCTCGTATGCGATGCAGTCGAGAAATTCGGCAGTGAAAAGGTTGTAGTTGGGATCGACGCGATGAACGAAATGGTCGCGACTGAGGGCTGGCTCGAGAGCTCCGACGTACACTACATCGACCTCGCGGACAAGATGATAGGGGCTGGAGTGAAATACTTCATTTTCACCGATATCTCCAAGGACGGCACACTTTCGGGAGTCAACCGCGAGCAGCTCAAAAAGCTGGCGGACGCTACCGAGGGCAGAGCAAACATCGTCGCGAGCGGCGGAGTCCACACAAAGGACGACATAATCGCGTGCAAGGAAATGGGACTTTACGGCACTATCTGCGGCAAGTCCATATACAAGGGAACTCTGGATCTTAAAGAGGCAATAGAATATGCCGGAAAATGAACTCAGACTGCGCCCGTTTATCCTCTTCCGTGATTTTGAAATAATAAGCAAATGGATAAATCAGCCGCGCGAACACGCTATGTGGTGTGCAGGAAGGACAAAGTTCCCGATAGAACGTGAGGACTTCGTCAGAATGCTTGAAGATATAGCAGAAAACTGCGGCGACACTCCCTTTGTGGCAACGGATATCAACGGTGTACCTGTCGGATTCTTCTGCTATTCCGTTGACACGGAAACAAACGCCGGAATGTTTAAATTTGTTATGGTCGATCCTTCAATGCGCGGCAGGGGACTTGGCAGAAAAATGCTCAGACTTGCGGTTCTATATGCGTTTGAGTTCACAGGTGCGGAAAGAGTAAATTTGTGTGTCCTTTCGGTCAATACAGGGGCAAAACGCTGCTATGAGAGCGTGGGATTCAAGGAGTACAGTAGGGACGATGGCGCATTCAGATACGATAACGAAGTATGGGACAGATGTCATATGACCATAGAGAAAGGTGGTATATAATGCTTGCAAAAAGAATAATCCCGTGCCTTGACGTTCGTAACGGCAAGGTAGTAAAGGGCGTAAACTTCGAAGGAGTCCGCGACGTAGGCGACCCCGTCGAGTGCGCCGAGGAGTACAATAAACAGGGTGCGGACGAGATAGTTTTCTACGATATAACCGCATCTTTCGAGGGCAGGGGAGTCTTCCTCGACGTTGTCCGCGAAACTGCCAAGAAGGTTTTTGTGCCGCTCACCGTCGGAGGCGGAATCAAGACCGTTGACGATATCCGCGAGGCTCTCCGCGCGGGAGCTGATAAAGTCTCCGTGAACTCGCAGGCTGTGCAGAATCCGCAGCTTGTCAAGGACGGAGCCGACATCTTCGGCAGTCAGTGCATATGCGTCGGTATCGACGCAAAGAAGGTCGCCGACAACAAGTGGACGGTCTACATAAACGGCGGCAGAGTCGATATGGGTATCGACCTCATCGACTGGGTACACACGATAGAAAAGCTCGGAGCGGGGGAGATATGCCTCAACTCCATTGATGCCGACGGCACAAAGGAGGGCTTCGATATCCCCATGCTGAGAGCCGTATGCGACAACTGCTACATTCCCGTTATCGCGAGCGGCGGTGCGGGCAAAATAAACGACTTCTATGAGGTATTCGAAAAGACGGGAGCTACCGCTGCTCTTGCGGCGTCGCTCTTTCACTTCAAGGAGCTCACCGTCGGTGAGGTCAAGGACTACTGCCGCGGCAAGGGCGTAATCGTGAGGTAAGCTATGGACAAGATATGGGAGGAAATGCACGCGGCGGCAGAGGCTGTCCTCAACGCGAGACAAATATCGGAATTTGTCTCGGCGGGAGAGGTATCTGCGGCAGTGCTGAGCAAATCGGGCAGGATATACACGGGAGTCTGTATCGACACCTGCTCTACCCTCGGCATATGCGCCGAGCGCAACGCCATTTTCAATATGATAACCAACGGTGAGTACGAAATAGCGAGGGTGCTGTGTATCGCACCTATCGAGGGCAAGGGAGCTCCTTGCGGAGCCTGCCGCGAGCTCATGGTACAGCTCATGCCCACGAGCTACAAGGATATCGAGATTATGCTCGACTACCGCACGGGCAAAACTATAACTCTCGGGGAGATAACTCCCGAATGGTGGATAGACTATGATTGAGTACAGAGACACACATGATTTCACTGAGCAGGAGCTCGAGCGCCTATTTTTTTCGGTCGAGTGGTCGAGCGGACACTTTCCCGAAAAGCTGAAGGTCGCGATGCAGAACTTCCGCACGGTCTACAGCGCGTGGGACGGCGAAAAGCTAATCGGCATGATATGCGCAATGGATGACGGGATAATGAATGCCTACGTTCACTATCTGCTGGTCGACCCCGAATACCACGGTCAGACAGTCGGACGCACGCTCGTCGACATGATGAAGGAGCACTACAGGGACTACCTCCGCGTGGCAGTCATCGCCTACAATGAAGAGCTGCACTTTTACGAAAACTGCGGCTTCAAGAAAGCGGACGATGCCTCGCCGATGTTCATCACCTCGCTGTGGACGTGAGTGAAATGTCTGCGCAGAAAAATCTGACTATATGATTGAGCGGTGCTCAAAGGAGTAAATATGATAAAAATCGACATCAACGACCTCGATAAATTCTTCGTCAAGGGGGAACTTATCCCCGCGATATGCTACGAGGTCAACACAAAAACGGTTCTCATGCTCGCCTACATGAACAAGGAGAGCCTGAAAAAAACGCTCGGAACGGGCTACACATGGTTCTGGAGCCGCTCCCGTCAGGAGTACTGGAACAAGGGCGCGACGAGCGGACACGTACAGAAGGTCGTGTCAATATACGGCGACTGTGACAACGACACGCTGCTTGTCAACGTCGAGCAGACGGGTGTTGCCTGCCACACGGGAAGCTACAGCTGCTTCTTCAATGAGATATACAATACGGAGGAATGAAAAATGACAGTTTACGAAGAAATTTTTGAAGTTATCAAGGAGAGAAAGAAGCAGTTCGAGAACGGTACTGCTGCTGAAAATTCCTACACCTGCTACCTCTTCGACAAGGGCGTTGACAAGATTTGCAAGAAGGTCGGCGAGGAGGCTACCGAGACTGTTATCGCTGCCAAGAACGGCGACAATAACGAGCTCATGAACGAGATAAACGACCTGCTCTACCACGTTATGGTGCTCTGCGCGAATCAGGGACTTGAGTGGTCGGACGTCGAGAAGGTGCTCGACGAGCGTAACGAGAAAATAGGCAACCTCAAGAAGTTCCACACAGTCGATAAGAACACCTGATATGGCTAAAAAACTGATATGCTCCCTGCTGAGCCTGCTCTGCGTGCTCGGACTATGTCCTGCTGTCACCGCAGGAGCTGCAGGATACTCTCTCGGCGACGTCAACTCCGACGGACAGGTCAGCGCTATAGATGCGTCCGACGTGCTTGCGTGCTACTCGGCTGTATCGTCGGGCGGGGAGTCGACGCTATCGGGCTCGGATAAAGCTGCTGCTGACGTCAATAACGACGGGCTCATCGACGCGAGCGACGCTTCAACGATACTCGCGTACTACTCGTACATCTCGACGAACTCATATAAATCGCTCGCCGACTATATGATAGACGGCACCAATTCGTCGGCTTCGTACAACACCTACTACAGGAGCAAGACCTATCTTGTTTACGACCTCGACGAGGAAAAGCTCATCAATTACCACGACATACATACGCGTATTTCGCCTGCCAGTTTCACAAAGCTGCTGACTGCGGCGGTAGTTCTGAAAAATATGAGCACAGATACCGTAGTTACGGTCGGCTCGGAGCTTAACCTTGTCCAGCCGTATTCGAGCCTTGCCTATCTCGCACAGGGCAACAGGCTGACTGTCAACGACCTGCTCACGGGAATGCTCCTCAATTCGGGCAATGACGCCGCTTATACAGCAGCCGTTGCAACTGCCCGCAAGGTTTCGGGACAGAGTATGTCCGATACCGTGGCTGTGAAGTATTTCTGCAAGATGATGAACGACTTTGCGGCGGAGCTTGGTATGCATGAGAGCAGCTTCAACAATCCCGACGGCTATGACCAGAGCGGTCTGTACACCACAGCGGCAGATATGCTGAAGCTGACCCGCTATTGTATGAATATGCCTGAGATAAGGGCTATAGCATCCACCGCGCAGAAGCGCGTAACAATCTCTTCGGGACAGACCTTCAACTGGAAGAGCACGAATTATCTGCTTGATTCGTCGAGCAAGTATTACCGCTCGAACGCATTCGGTGTCAAGACGGGTACTACCGCCGATGCGGGAACGTGCCTGATTGCCGCATTCAAAAAGCATGACAAGACATATATCACGCTTGTTTCGGGCTGCTCGAGTGACACTACGCGCTACGACCTCACGCTAAGCCTTGTGGATACATACATATAAGAAAATCGGTCAAGTATGAGCTTGACCGACTTTTTTAGTGTTCGATGCTGTTGTAGTAGGCTTCGAGCCGCGGACGCGCACTCTTGTAGTATGGTTCAAGGCTCGGGTCGAACTGCGAACCCATGCCGCTTGTAATTATCTCGTCCGCTTTCTCGAATGACATACTATCCTTGTAGACACGCTTGCTGACGAGAGCGTCATAGACGTCTGCGATAGCCATGATACGCGCCTCTATTGGGATATCCGTGCCGCTGAGCCCGTCGGGATAACCCGAGCCGTCCCAGCGCTCGTGGTGATAATGAGCGACATTCTCGGCGATAAGCTTGAAAGGCTCGTCATCGGTCTTCATCAGTATCTCGTGGATAACACGCGCACCCTCGGCTGAATGGTGCTTCATCTTCTCGAATTCCTCTGGGGTGAATCTGCCAGGCTTGCGGAGAACAGCGTCATCGACCGCGATCTTGCCGAGGTCGTGCATAGGTGCAGCCTTGATTATATTGCGGCAGAACTCATCGGACAGCTTCATATCGCCGCCTTTCTGTATCTCATCAACGAGTATGCGTACTCCGACGCTCGTGCGCTTGATATGTCCGCCCGTGGAGTTGTCACGGCTCTCGACCATGGCAGCAAGGCTCATGATGAGGTTGTCGTGCATCTCTACGATGTGCTGCGTCTTCTCATTGACTTCGTTCTGCAGGTCCTCGTTATAGTGGTCGAGGAGACGGATATACTTCCTGTTTTGTGTGTCGTCGCTGAGAGTGACAATGTATCCGCGTTTTTTTCCGCCGTCGTAGAGGTGACTGAGAGAAGCTATGTATATGCGCTCGCCGTCCGCATCAGACGCGTCGGACGAGTGAACAGTATACAGAAATTCATGCTGTTTTTCGTCCGCGATGTAGGAGGTCAGCCAGCCGCGTATCTCTCCCGCCTTTTTATTGTCTATCTTCTCGTCGACATAAAGCTCGTTCAGCACGGGAAGTATCTTCTTCGCAGTCTCGTTGCTGCCGATATAGCGCTGTTTGCGGTCGAAGGCTATAAAGCCTGTATCGCCGTTCTGCACGAGGGAGTCAACGACAGTATCGTCGATGTCGTACAGGCAGAGTCGGTACGATATTATGAGGTACATGAACTCCGCAAAGATGTAGGCAGTGGGAATCAGGTCTATCTTAGTCACGACCGTTCTGCCGACGAAATAGCTCAGGACTGAGAAAACGTATGGCAGGAACAGCATATAGATGATGCTTCTCGGCACCTGTTTTTTCTTGAAGAAGCTGTAGATTATCGAAACGAGGCTGATTATGAAGAATACCACTGTCATCGCGAGATATAACGTGTGCATGAAGCCGTATTCACGGGACAGAACGGGAGCACCGTCTACCACCGAGAACGATATGCTCTTGTAGAAGAACGTCGTATAGCCTATCGAGAGAACTGCTCCGTACATGACCAGAGAGTATACGAACAGCAGATCCTTCACCCATTTGCTCAGCTTTATCTCGCATATATTGAGAATGCTCAGCATGATGAAATATTGCAGGAAGCTCGCTCCGAGGTAGACTATCTTGTTCGCAAGTATGGATTCACCGATAGTTTCGGAGTGCGAATACATGACATATCCGAGGCATGATACGGAAATAAGCGTAAAAATCATCGTAAGCGTAATATCGAAGTGCTTATGCCACATAAAAACATAAACTACGAGAAAAATCAAAGAAAGAATAAAAAGCACGCTGTAATATGCCGCTACCAAGTTCAAGCCTCCTTTCATGATATCCGCCGAATGCGGCAGACTATATACTAATTATAACAGAAAACGCCTCCGAATGCAACAGGGGAGGCAATATTTAACGTAATGTTCAGATTTTGCCGTCATTTCACCAGAACCATAAAAAAGGGACTGCATATGCAGTCCCTTAGCTGTTACTTGATACCGTACTTCTTGAGCAGAGTCTCTATCTTTGTGTGAGGATCGATTATCTTGCTTATCGAAACATCATGGTTGATAGCCTCAATAAAGTACGCGATGTACTTGGATACGTCTACCTCGTGGAACCACGGTCTGCTGAGCAGCTCGGGAGTTCTGTAGGTGAGGTTGGTACCGAATACGCCGTCGATCATACCTTCCTCGTAAGCCTTGTCGAACTTCTCGAGACCGTTCGTGAAGATGGCGTAAGTAGCGTAAGTGAATATCCTGCCTGCATTTCTCTTCTTGAGGTTGGAAGCAACATCGAGCATGGATTCGCCCGAGGAGATGATATCGTCAGCGATGAAGATATCTCTGCCGTCAACAGGATTTCCGATGTACTCGTGAGCAACAATGGGGTTTCTGCCGTTGATTATCTGCGAGTAGTCGCGGCGCTTGTAGAACATACCCATGTCAACTCCGAGAACGGAAGCATAGTACATATTTCTGTTGAGAGCGCCCTCATCGGGAGAAACTACCATGAACTTCTCCTTGGAGAGATCTATATCCTTTATCTGCTTCATCATAGCCTTGAGAACCTGATATGTAGGCATAACGTTATCAAAGCCCATAAGAGGAACTGCATTCTGCACGCGGGGGTCATGAGCGTCAAAGGTAACGATATTGGAAACACCCATAGCCTCGAGTTCCTGAAGAGCGCACGCACAGTCGAGCGACTCGCGGTAATTTCTGCGGTGCTGTCTGCCGCCGTAGAGAGTGGGCATTATAACAGTTATACGGTGAGCCTTGCCGCTTGCAGCCTGAATGATACGCTTGAGGTCCTGGAAATGGTCATCAGGGGACATAGCATTCTGCATTCCGAAGTAGTCATACTTGATGCTGTAGTTTCCGACGTCAAGAATGATGAAGAGGTCGATACCGCGGACAGTAGACTTGATGAGACCCTTACCGTCGCCTGATGAAAAGCGGGGACACTCACACTCGATGAGGTAGCTGTCAGTCTCATAGCCTGCGAGCTTTGACCATTCCGTGAGGTAACCGTTAATCTTGTTGCCGAGCTCGGTAACGCTGTTCATTGCGATGATGCCGATAGGTGCAGCGCTTGATTCACTGATGAATAAATTTTCACTTGAAGCAGTCATAAAAAATTCCTTTCGTTTTCGTCGTTGGGTACTTATTTGCAGAAGTTTTCGATGTAGTTGTCGATATCGCCCGCGATTATCTCCTTTGCAACGTCGGCGTGGTCGACCTCGTTTACGACAGTAGTTTTGTTTTCAAGCTCCTTGTAAACGGTGAAGAAGTGAGTCATCTCGTCGAAGATATGCTTGGGAAGCTGGTCGATGTCCATGTACATATTGTAGTTCGGGTCGTTGAACGGGACAGCGATTATCTTGTCATCGTGATGACCGTTGTCGAGCATACGGATCACTCCGATAGGGTAGCACTCAACAAGAGTGAGCGGCATAAGAGTTTCGGAGCACAGCACGAGAACGTCGAGCGGGTCCTTATCGTCGGAGTAGGTCCTCGGGATGAAGCCGTAATTGGCAGGGTAGTGGGTAGATGTATGGAGGATACGGTCCATTTTGATATAACCCGTGTCCTTGTCAAGCTCATACTTTATCTTGCTGCCCTTGCCTATCTCGATGACCGCGTAGAAGCTCTCGGGACTGATCCTTTTGGGACTGATGTTGTGCCAGATATTTTTCATCAGAATACCTCCGCAGTAAGAATTTCGTGTTCTGCTATATTTAAGTATACCATTTTTTTGTGATTTGTCAACAACGCACAATGTAAAACCTCGATTTTCGTCAGTCTGACAGTATTTTACACCGCTAACTGTGAAAATTTTAGAATATGAGCAGTTGTGAAAATATTGAACTAATTGTAAATCAAAGAGCAAAATATACAATTTGTAGACAGATATGAACGAAAGGTTAATTTTTCCAATGAATATTATAATAAAAAAGTATTGATTTTCTCTTTGCTTTGGTGTAAAATATATGTATATTGTTTATATGAAAATTTGAGGGAAAGGATGTGAGTCTGATTTGAAAAAATATAAAATTGCAGTTATAGTCGCGGGAATTGACGAGAATTATCAGAGCAGTATCCTTCACGGCATAGAGTCTGCTGCCGCGGAATGTATGCTTGACCTTGTGATGTTTGCATCCTTCAGCGGTACAATGGGAAACCCCGTTCACGATTCCGGAGAGTATAATATTTTCCGTCTTGCTGACTTTTCCACGTTCGACGGAGCTATCCTCCTCACCAATACTATCGACGACAAGGCGGTCGTTGAAGATATCCGCAGCCGTATCCGCGCCGCAGGTATACCCGCCGTCAGCATGGATGACGACGCCGAGGGGATGTACTATATCGGTATAGATAACAAGTCAGCCATGCGCAGGATAACCGAGCATTTTATCAATGTACACGGCTTCACGAAGTTCAACTATATCTCAGGTCCGAAGGATAATCCCGAGAGCATGGACAGACTTAACGCCTTCCTTGAGGTGCTCAATGAAAACGGTCTCAGCATAGCCGAGGACAGGATATACTACGGCGATTTCCGTGCTCCTGCGGGAAAAGCGGCTGTTGACAGCTTCCTGCACACCAACAAATATATGCCTGAGGCGATCATATGCGCAAACGACGTAATGGCAGCTTCAGCCGTCAGCCGTCTTTTTGAAGCAGGCTACAAGATCCCCGATGAAATAGCTGTTTCAGGCTTTGACAATACATATAACAACCACAATTTCCGCATAGAGCTCACATCCGTGGCACGTCCGTTCAACTTCTCGGGACAGCTTGCCTGCAAGATGCTTTTCAACCACTTCAATGGTATAGAGCAGGAAAGATCGCAGATACTTGATATGTCTCCGCGCTTCACAGAGAGCTGCGGCTGCAAGGACAGCGCAGTGAGTGACGTAAAGCAGTACAAGGAGCTCAATATCGCTAACTACAACCGCGTAGAAAAAATATCGGCGTATATGTCGATGTTCAACAAGTTCACCTGTGACCTACAGGGCTGCGCTACCTTCGACGACTACATCACATCAGTCAAGGCATTCTGCTCGGATATGGACCCCGATGAATTTTACTTCTGCATCTGTCAGGACTGGGATAATGAGCGTCCCGACGAGCGTCATACCGAGAAAAAGGCAGAGATACCCACGAGATACACTGACGAGATGTACGTTCCGATAGCGTACTACCGCGGCAGATTCTATGACGATGTATCGACTGTTGCCACAAAAGACCTTATCCCCAAGCTGAACAGCAATAAAAAGGCAGGAAGAGTCTACTATATGGTGCCGCTCCACTTCGGCGAGAGATGCCTCGGTTATATGGCGATATGCAACTGCAAGCTTCCGATATACAATTCGCTTTTCCAGTCGTGGTGTCTGACCATGAGCAACTCGCTCGAGAATATGCGAAAGCTTATCACCCTTGAGTACGCTGTAGAGCGACTCGGCAAGCTCTACATACAGGACACCTTCTCGGGAATATACAACAGAAACGGCTTCGTTCAGGCAACAAAGGAGCTCTATTCCGAGTGCATAGCCAATAACAGAAACGTTATGCTCATGTTCATCGACCTCGACGGACTCAAGACGATAAACGATACCTACGGTCATGAAATCGGAGACGTAGCAATACGCTCGATTGCAGGCGTTCTGCGGAGCACCTGCAAAAACGGCGAGATATACTGCCGCTTCGGAGGAGATGAATTCATCGTATTTGCCGCAGGTTACAACGAAGAGCTTGCAAATGAGCTCACCAAGCGAATACAGGACGGCATCGACGTCGTCAACAACAGTATGGAGAACCCGTTCGCACTAAGCGCGAGCATCGGCTTTTCAATAGCAAAGCCTCAGGAGGGAGAGGATATCTTCCGCTTTGTAACTGAGGCAGATAAGATCATGTACGAACAGAAGCGAAAAAAAAAGCTCTCTAAGTACCTGAAGAAATGAAAACACTGTAAAATAATAAACAGCCGCTACGGAAAGCGGCTGTTTTTCGTCATCTTCTATTACATATCGAGCTCTATCTTCTTGCCTGTCGGGGCGTATTGCTCTGCCTTGACTCCGCACTTGTCGAAAAGCATGGCTGAAGCGGTGACGCTGTCGGTGCCGTCGTACTTGTTACTGTAGTAAACGACGCGCTTGATACCCGACTGGATAATCGCCTTTGCGCACTCGTTGCACGGAAACAGCGTTACATAGAGCGTGCAGCCGTTCAGCGAGCTTGCACTGCTGTTGAGAATGGCGTTGAGCTCCGCATGGCATACGAACGGGTATTTCGTATCAAGAACGGATTCGCCCTCGCGCTCCCACGGCATATCGTCGTCATCGCAGCCTGTAGGCATACCGTTGTAGCCGACCGAAACAATCTTGTGCTCGTCATTGACAATGCACGCTCCGACCTGAGTATTATTGTCCTTGCTCCTCTCTGCGGAGAGCATAGCAATGCCCATGAAGTATTCGTCCCAAGTTATGTAGTCCTTGCGTTTCATAAGTACGCCTCCCCACGAATTGAGAATTAGGAATGTCATAATCTATATTAACTACGACTCGCGAAAGCAAACTGACGTTTCAAAATAGTAAGCGAGCTTGCGAACGACCTCGCGAAGCGCGGGCGCCCGCATTATATAAAAGTTTAGGTTTCATTTTTCTTCCAACCGAAAGCAGACTATGCATTTTGAATGAAGTAAAACGAAATCGGAGGCGGCGACACGCCGCTGGTTGGGGCAGCGGGATTTGAACCCACGCGTGACAGAGTCAAAGTCTGTTGCCTTACCGCTTGGCTATACCCCAGTAAACAAATACTATTATACCATATGTTCAAAAGAAAAGCAATATCTGCGACGAAAAAACTATTCAGGCTTTTCCGTCGCGGAATCTTTTCATCATTTCGTTGGTCAGGCTCAGGTCATCAGGCTGACCGACAATATCCCCTCGCTCAGTCCACACTGCGGAGCTGAGCTCTGTTTCGTCGAGCGTTATCGTGTCGTCGCCGTCGACATCGCAGTAAAAACCCGAGAGCATAGTTCCCGAGAGCCCCCACGGCTGGGACTTATAATAGCGGATATTCTTCACGCGGAGCCCGACCTCTTCCATGACCTCGCGCTCGACTGTCTGCTCGAGCGTTTCGCCTATCTCTGTGAAGCCCGCAACGAGCGCGTCGAAGCCGACGCCTCTGCCCTTGGCATAGCGTGTAACGAGGAGCTTGTCGCCGTTCGTCACCCCGACAATTACCGCAGGAGCTATCCGCGGGTACATTATCGCACCGCACTTGCCACAGCGCAGAGCTCGCTCCTTGCTGTCGGGAGATGTCGGCGCTCCGCACGAGCCACAGAATTTGTTAGATGAGTACCACTTGTACAGATGAAATGCCGTGAACATCGCGAAAAGCTCGGCTCTGACGGCATCATGGCGTCTGCGGAGCTGTCTGACGTTCACATAGCTGAACTTCTCGGGAGCAGAAGCCTCCCTATCAAGCGTGAGGAAAAAGCGTCTGTCGCCGATAGAAAAGAGGTAGAGTGACTTGTCGTCGTGCTTTACCTCAGCCGCAGTCGGGAACGGAGCGGACATATACTCGCACGCAAGCACGTCCATATCGCGGAAAACAAAAAGCGTGTCCTCAGCGGACGACTCGGCGTCGGGACGGTAGGAATTATCCAGTCTTTCGGCGATATCCTGTATCATGCAGGAACTCCCTCCTTTGCGGCGAGCTTGTTCATTGCGCGGAAGTCGAAAAGTGCCATTGTTATTGCTACTATTGCCGATAATACGTCGGCTATGGGACCTGTGTAAACTATTCCCTCAATACCGAGGAACATAGGCATTATTACGAGGAAAGGCATAAAGAATATCATCTGCCTCGTCATCGAGAGGAACACGCCCTTTATCGGCTTGCCTATCGAGGTGAAGAAGGTCGATGTTATCGGCTGGAGGCAGTTTGCCCAAGTGAAGAAGAGGAATATACGGAAGAATTTCACGCCGAACTCGAAATACGTCTCACTGCCCTCACCGAAGAGCGAGAGTATCTCCCGCGGGAAGAGCTGGAACATCACAAATGCAACTAGCGAGATAGCTCCGCCAGTGACGATAGCGAGGATATACGCCTTTTTCACGCGGCTGTACTTCCGCGCGCCGTAGTTGAAGCTCTCGATAGGCTGAGTTCCCTGCGCGAGACCGATAACTATCGAGAAAACTATCATATTGACCTTCATAACGATACCCGCGACTGCTAGCGGCTCCTTATCGCCGTATATCGACAGTGCTCCGTAGTGCTTGAGCGAGTTGTTGAGGACTATCTGCACGACAGCGATAGCAAGCTGATTGAAACACGAAGCCATTCCTATGGTAGCTATCCGCTTGACCGTGGTGAACTGCGGCTTGAAGTGCTTCATTGTGAGCTCCACGGTCTTGAAGTGGCGCAGATATACAAGCACTATGACCGCTGATATGACCTGTCCTATGACCGTAGCCGCCGCCGCTCCCATCATGCCCCACTTGAAGCCGAGCACGAACAGCGCGTCAAGAACGGTATTGATGACAGCTCCCGTGAGGTTGCATATCATCGTCATCGTGGGACTGCCGTCCGCGCGGACGATGTGACCTCCGCCAGTCGTGAGTATGAGGAACGGGAAGCCAAGCGCCGTAACTCTGACGTACTCCTGCGCATAGGGGAGCACCTCGTCGGGCGAGCCGAAGAATTTGAGCAGGGGAGTGAGGAAAACGAGCGTTATCGCTGACAAAACCACTCCGCACGAGATAAGCATTGTTATTGCGTTGCCCGCATAGAAGCCCGCGAGCTTCTTGTCGCCGCGTCCGAGCGTGAGATTGAAGCATGAAGCTCCGCCGATACCGAGCAGGAGAGCTATCGCCATGCACGCCGTAGAAAACGGGAACGCGATGTTTGTTGCAGCGTTGCCGTTAGTGCCGACGCCCTGACCGATGAAGAGCTGGTCTACGATGTTATAGAGAGCGCTGACGAGCATACCTATAATGCTGGGAATAGCAAATTTGAACATAAGCCTCGTGACTGAGGCGTATCCCAGCGGATTCTGATTATCTGACATATTTGACCTTCTTTTTTCTGAAACGACATATTTATTTACATTAACTTTTATATTATACTACTTTTCGGAGAAAAAAGCAATAGTTATAATCGTTAGATTTTGCTAACAATAGATTGATGAAGATTTGTCAAAACACCTTGATTCAAGGGCTTAAATGTTGTATAATAAATTTGTATGTGAGAGAACGGCTGAACAGGCGCTCTGCGTTAGGACAGGCTTCTCTTATAATATCTGAAAGGAGTATTTATAATGATCTATTCTCACGAAGTTGAAACAATGTGCCCTATCGCACAGGGCGTTGCTCACGGCGCTGCTCCCATTCCCGAGGAGGCAAAGTGGGTCAAGGCTAAGGAGATAAAGGATATCTCAGGCTTCACACACGGCATCGGCTGGTGCGCACCCCAGCAGGGTACCTGCAAGCTCACTCTCAACGTTAAGGAGGGCGTTATCCAGGAGGCTCTCGTTGAGACTATCGGCTGCTCGGGTATGACCCACTCCGCTGCTATGGCTGCTGAGATCCTCCCCGGCAGAACTATCCTCGAGGCTCTTAACACTGACCTCGTTTGCGACGCTATCAACACTGCTATGAGAGAGCTCTTCCTCCAGATCGTTTACGGTCGTTCACAGTCCGCATTCTCTGAGGGCGGTCTCGTTATCGGTGCAGGTCTTGAGGACCTCGGTAAGGGTCTCCGTTCACAGATCGGTACTACATACGGCACACTCGCTAAGGGTCCCCGCTACCTCGAGCTCACAGACGGCTACATCACAAAGGTTGCTCTCGACGCTGACAACCAAATCATCGGCTACAAGTTCGTAAACTTCGGCAAGATGATGGACTTCATCAAGGGCGGCGACGACGCTAACACTGCTTTCGAGAAGGCTCAGGGTCAGTACGGCAGAGTTGCTGACGCTGTTAAGCTCGTAGACCCCAGAAAGGAATAAGGAGGACTTGTACAATGGCTTTATTTGAATCATATGAGAGACGTGAGAAGCAGATTCTCGCTGTTATAAAGGAATACGGCATCAACTCCATCGAGGAGTGTGCTGACGTTTGCAAGGCTAAGGGTCTTGACATCTACAAGCTCGTTGAGGGCATCCAGCCTATCTGCTTCGAGAACGCTAAGTGGGCTTACACTGTAGGCTGCGCTATCGCTATCAAGAAGGGCTGCACAAGAGCTGCTGACGCTGCTGCTGCTATCGGTGAGGGACTTCAGGCATTCTGCATTCCCGGCTCCGTTGCTGACCAGCGTAAGGTTGGTCTCGGTCACGGCAACCTCGGCAAGATGCTCCTCGAGGAGGACACAGAGTGCTTCGCATTCCTCGCAGGTCACGAGTCATTCGCTGCTGCTGAGGGTGCTATCGGTATCGCTGAGAAGGCTAACAAGGTTCGTCAGAAGCCCCTCCGTGTTATACTCAACGGTCTCGGCAAGGACGCTGCTCAGATAATCGCGCGTATCAACGGCTTCACATACATCGAGACAGAAATGGACTACGCTACAGGCGAGGTCAAGGAGGTATTCCGCAAGGCTTACTCCGACGGTCTCCGTGCTAAGGTAAACTGCTACGGTGCAAACGACGTTCGCGAGGGCGTTGCTATCATGTGGAAGGAGAACGTTGACGTTTCCATCACAGGTAACTCCACTAACCCCACTCGTTTCCAGCACCCCGTTGCAGGTACATACAAGAAGGAGCGCGTTGACGCTGGCAAGAAGTACTTCTCAGTTGCTTCGGGCGGCGGTACAGGACGTACTCTCCACCCCGACAACATGGCAGCAGGTCCTGCTTCCTACGGTATGACTGATACTCTCGGACGTATGCACTCCGACGCTCAGTTCGCAGGTTCTTCATCTGTTCCTGCTCACGTAGAGATGATGGGTCTCATCGGCATGGGCAACAACCCCATGGTTGGTGCAACTGTTGCTTGCGCAGTTGCTGTTGAAGAGGCTATGAAGTAATAGCATTGATATGCAATCTATCACCCGCAGAATGCTTTGCGGGTGATTTTTTGTTATATATCACTAATAATGTTTCGGCTTTATGTGCATTATTGGTATTGATTTTACGACGAGAATGTGTTATAATTATTAAAATATTATTTGTTCTCGGAGGTGCGCGATATGAATGATATCAACGTAGAAAACAGCCGTCTGGACGAGGTTTTTGACGCTTTTTCTATCATTGCAGAGGGTTCATACGTGTACCTCTGCCGCATTGAAGATGATTACTCGCGCTGGTCGAAAAAGGCGGTCGATTATTTCGGTCTGCCCTCAGAGTACATGACAGGCGCGGGAGAAATATGGGCGGAGCATATCCACCCCGACGACCGCGAAAACTACATACGAAGTATCGAATCTATATTCAATGGTTCCGCCAGCGGTCACGATATGCAGTACCGCGCACGCGGAGCTGACGGACAGTACGTAGTCTGCACGTGCAGGGGAGTGATAATGCGTGACGAGAACGGCACTCCCAAGTACTTCGGAGGCGTTATCCGCAACCACAGCAACCTCAGCTATATCGACGTCGTTACAGGCGTCCGCAGTCTCTACGGCTTCCTTGACGACCTCAAGGGCATGATGTATTCGGCAGACGACGCGCTGATACTCATGGTCGGCATTACGTCATTCTCGAATATCAACGACATCTACGGCTATAAATTCGGAAACAGAACGCTTCAGTCATTCTGCTCCAAGCTGCACGACTTCTTCATGAACCGCGGTGCACTCTACCGCATGGACGGCACGCGCTTCGCGATAATCTCCCATGATATGACGGCAAACGAGGCTATGGAGATATACAACCGCTTCCGCTCGTATATCAGCAGGAGCTTTACCGTTGACGGACAGAAAATATCTCTCTCGATAAGCGGCGGAGCTGTACACGCAGCCTCCTTCGATATCGACCCCGAGACATATTACTCATGCGTGCGCTACGCCTACTATGAATCCAAGCACAACAAGCTCGGCGATTTCGTCATTTTTGAGAACGTTGTCGGCTCAGACAACCGCCGCAAGATAGAGCGCCTTAACGCGATAAGGAACAGCGTCACTGACAACTGCGAGGGTTTCTTCCTTTGTTATCAGCCTATAGTTGATGCAGTGACCGAAAAGGTCTACGGTGCGGAGGCCCTCATACGCTGGAAGAACGATAAATACGGCATAGTTCCCCCAATGGAATTCATAAATATGCTCGAGCAGGACGCGCTCTTCCCCGAGCTCGGCAGGTGGATACTGAAAACAGCTTTGATAGCCGCGAACAAGTTCCGCGAGTACATACCCACCTTTGTGATGAACGTCAACCTCTCTTACACTCAGCTCGAGCAGGAGGGCTTCGTCGGCGACGTATTGCAGCTCCTCGAGGAGACAGGGCTCCCGCCCGAGAACCTCTGCCTCGAGATAACAGAGCGCTGCCGACTCCTCGACGTGAATATGCTCGCAGGAATAGTCACGCTGCTGCGTCAGAAGGGCATAAAGGTCGCTATAGACGACTTCGCGACGGGCTTCTCGTCACTGGGAGTAATCCGCGCGTTCACCGTCGACACTATCAAGATAGACCGCTCGTTCGTCAAGGATATCGAGAAGAGCGAGGCGGACAGGATAACCGTGCGCTTCATTTCCGAGGTCGCGACAGGCTTCAATGCCGATGTGTGTGCGGAGGGAGTCGAGAACAGCAATATGCGCGAGTGGCTCAACAAGTACAACATCTCAAAGCTGCAGGGCTATCACTACTCCAAGCCGATAGAGTACGAGCAATTCATCGAATATCTCGAAAACAACATATAAATAAAGCCGTGAACGATGAGTTCACGGCTTTTTATTCTATTCAGCGGCTATCTTCTCAACAGCTTCGTCGAGCCAGTCGCCCTCGAACAGCTCAATAGTACCGTTATCGCAGTGCTTTGCGAGGTCGGTGCATATGGGGAGCTGTGCAAGCACGGGGATATCATGCTGCTTGGCTATCTCCTCAATGTGGCTGTCACCGTATATCTTGTGGCGCTTGCCGCAGTCGGGGCATTCAAAATAGCTCATGTTCTCGATGATACCGAGAATCGGTATATTCATCAGTTTAGCCATTTTCACTGCCTTCTCAACTATCATGGAGACGAGCTCCTGCGGAGAGGTCACGATAACGATTCCGTCAACCGGTATGGACTGGAATACAGTCAGCGGTACATCGCCTGTTCCGGGAGGCATATCAACGAAGAGGTAGTCGATATCCTTCCAGATAACGTCAGTCCAGAACTGCTTTACAACTCCAGCGATGACGGGTCCGCGCCATACGACGGGGTCACTCTCGTTCTCGAGGAGGAGGTTTATCGACATAACGTCAATGCCCATTTTGCTTTTCTGGGGGATTATTCCGAACTCGCACGCGTCAGCCTTCTCGTGTATGCCGAAAGCCTTCGGTACGGACGGACCTGTTATATCCGCGTCAAGTATGCCGACATTCTTGCCGAGTCTCTGCATGGAGACCGCGAGCAGGGAGGATACCATAGTTTTGCCTACGCCGCCCTTGCCGCTGACAACGCCGATGACCTTGCCGATATTGCTCATCTGATTGGGCTTTTCGATGAGGCTCTGAGGCTCTGTCCTGCTTGAGCAGTCGCTTCCGCAGGAAGAGCAGTCATGTGTACATTCGCTCATATGAATTAACTCCTTTTAATCATGATATATTTATTATACCCTAAATTTGACTTTTAGTCAAGCACGCCGCTATCCTTTCGCGCTCCTTGACGAATATCGGAGGTACGCCGCAGCTCAGCTCTGAAACCATATTGTCAGCCATTTCGAGCTCCCCGCGAGCTTTGTCCGTATCGCCGAGCATTGCGTGACATTCAGCCATATCCAGATGTATGGAGGCTGTATTGTATCTTTTCAGATTTGTTACAGCGGGAGGAGCAGTAGCATTGCTCGGCTTATCCTGCTTGATACGGTAAATGAGTGACCAGCCCAGATACAGCAGTGCCGTCTCGTAGTCACCGAGCAGCTTCTGTTCGTGCGCCGCGACAGAAAGCAGAGTTATCACCGATGCGGAATCTCCGTCCGCCCATTTTTCAATGACGTCGCTGCAGTCAGTAACAGCCTCGCGGAAAAGCTCGTCGTTATGAGTCAAAGTAGAGTATTCTATAGCCGCTATAAAAAAGTCGTTTCTGTATATATACTCGTTTTTCGGAAGCGTTTTCAGCTCTGCAAATGCGGCTTCCGCTTCATCGAATTCACATCTCATGCTGTGACAGCATACAAGATGAGTTAGCGATGAGAAATAATCAAAGCTCTGCTTATCAGCCGTCTCAGCAAGGCGCTGAGCCTCTGCGAGCACTTTATCGGAGCATATCTCGTTACGAAACAGATGATTGTATGCTTTCACACGCTTTGCTGACTTATAGCCCTTTATACCGCCTGATATTCCGCCGCTGTTTCTGATGATATGAATAAACGCTATTCCGGATATAGCAACGATACCGAATATAAAAGCTGCAATTATGTCAAGAATAATAAAGCCACAAAACAGCAGTAACGTCAGAATCAGAGAATGCTTATATGTCAGCAGGACTGCGGCTATGCCCTCAATTATGCACAGCGGGATAAAAGAGAACTTTATAACTCCCATGAGCTTATCAGTAAAGCGGTTTGAGTCATAGCGGAAAAACGCGAGGTCGAGCCGCTCCTTTGAAATGCTTATCATAGGTTACCTGTACTTATACACCGTCGCTGTCTCGAAGCCGTCGAGCAGGGTAGTCATACTTCCGAATGCCATACCCGTGCCCTTAGCAACGCAGTTTATCGCGTCCTTTGCGATGTTGCAGTTGATACCGAGCGTGCGCTTGATGAGCTGCGGCAGACCTCCGAGCAGCGCGCCGCCTCCCGTGAGGAGCAGACCGTTGTCATAGATGTCGCCGACGAGCTCGGGCGGAGCGTCCTCGAGAACCTTTCGTATCGCCTCCATAATGGCGAAGGTGTCGTCCTCGATAGCCTTGAACAGGTCTATCTCGCTGAGCTGTACCTGCGCGGGCAGTCCCTTGAGCAGGCTCCTGCCCTTGACTGTGTATGTGACCTCGTCGTTCGGGTCATAGAGATTGCAGAGCTCTATCTTGACCTTTTCGGCAGTTCGCTCGCCAATGAGGAGCTTGTACTTGTTCTGCATATACTTGATTATGGAACGGTCGATAGCATTTCCCGCCGTCTTTATCGTATGAGACGTAACTACGCCGTTCATCGACACGATAGCCACATCGGTAGTACCGCCGCCGATATCGACTATCATGTGACCCTTAGCCTTTGTGATGTTGACTCCCGCGCCTATCATAGCGGCGATAGGCTCCTGTATGAGGTAGACCTGCCGCGAGCCAGCGCTCTTTGCGGCGTCGACTACGGCGCGGCTCTCGATGTCGGTGATGAACGAGGGAATGCAAATGATTATCCTCGGCTTCAGGAGCTGATGTCCCGTAACCTTGAGTATGAACTCACGTATCATGCTGTGCGCGAGGTCATCGTCGGAGATAACGCCGTCGCATACAGGACGCGCAACGCATATATACTCGGGATTCCTGCCTATCATCTCATAGGCTTCCTTACCGACCGCGAGAACGCGCTCAGTCCGCGTATTATAGGCAATAACAGACGGCTCGCTCAGCACGACGCCCTTCTTGCCCATAGTCATTACGATATTCGAGGTACCGAGGTCGATACCAATATCAGTATTTGCCATATTATCTGTCCTTTCTTTCAGCCATTTTTCAGCATATCTCTCAGGCAGGTATACCGCCTTGTTCTCTTGTTGTTGTCGACCATAGTATGTATCTTTTCCTCCGAGCCGATGAGTATGAGCAGCTTCTTTGCTCGCGTTACAGCGGTATATAGCAGATTGCGGTAGCTGAGCTTCTCAAATCCGTTCATCACGGGGATTATTACAGCTTCAAACTCGCAGCCCTGACTTTTATGTACGGTGATAGCGTAGGCGAGATCAAGCTGCGGGAGCGTATCAAAGGGATACGAGGCGATACGTCCGTCGAAGTCGACGCGTGCGGACTGGGTAGGGTAGTCGATAGCAACTATCTTGCCGATATCGCCGTTGAATATGCCTGCGCCCTGCTCGCTGCCCTTGCTCCATACAATGTCGTAGTTATTGCGGGTCTGCATGACCTTATCGCCCGTGCGGTAGGTGTAGACGTACCCGCGGTACTCATTCTTGCCGTTTTCGGGCGGATTGAGCTTGTCCTGCAAGACCTTGTTGAGCTCGACAGTGCCGACTGCACTCTTGCGCGACGGCGTGATTATCTGTATATCGTCGACAGGGGAGTAGTTGTACGCTTTCGGGAGGCGGCGCTTCGCGAGGTCGACGATGAGGTCGACAGCCTGCCCGTAATCGTCGCGCTTCATGAAGAAGAAGTCGCTGTCCTTGCGCGTGAGGTCGGGGTACTCGCCCGAGACTATCTTGTGCGCGTTTGTGATGATACAGCTCTTTTTCGCCTGACGGAATATCTCCGTCAGCTGCACCACTGGCACGACCTCGCTGTAGATTATATCCTCGAGGAGGTTGCCAGCTCCGACAGAGGGGAGCTGGTGGAAGTCACCGACCATTATCAGCTTGCAGCCGAGCCTTACCGCACGCAGCAGCTTCTCAAACAGCACGGAATCGACCATTGACATCTCGTCGATAACGAGGACGTCGCAGTCGAGGGGATTGTTCTCATTATGCGCAAAAACAGGCATGTCTGAGTTATCGTACACGACCTCGAGCAGGCGATGTATCGTCTTCGCCTCATAACCCGTGAGGTCGGACATACGCTTTGCCGCTCTGCCCGTCGGAGCCGCGAGCAGCACCTTGTCCCCGCGCTTCTCGAATATGGAGATTATCGCGTTCAGCGTGGTGGTCTTACCTGTACCCGGACCGCCCGTCAGCACCATGAGTCCACGTGAGATAGCGGTCGTGATAGCCTGACGCTGAAGCGCTTCGTAGCTTATGCCCTTTTCCTCCTCCTCGAGGTCGATGAGAGCGTCGTAGTTGAAGTCCTCAGGGGAGGTGAAATTCTTCAGCACGCGTATCCTGTCCGCGATGAACTGCTCGGCGTAGTAATAATCGGGCAGATAGACATATTCACGCTCATTTTTTATGTATTCAAACAGCTCGTCATCATCGAGAGCCGCGTTGTATGACTTGTAAAAATCCTTCTCGGAAATATCGAGAGCGGGAGTTGTGAGCTTCACAAGCACATCAAGCGGCAGACAAGTATGCCCGTTCGCGGCATTAGCCTTGAGGATATGCTGAACGCCCGCAATTACGCGGTTGTCGGCGTTCTTTTCGACGTGCATATCATGGGCAATCGAGTCAGCTTTATTGAAGTCGAGCCCTACCGCGTCGTTGCATAGGACATAGGGGTCGTGCTGTATCAGCTCTATCGCGTCGGGACCGAAGTGCCTGAAAGTCCTCATCGCGAACGAGGACTTGACCTCGTACTGTGACAGGAAAGACATAATCAGCCTCAGCGAGAACAGCTTGCGCGCCTCGTCGGATATCTCAGCGCACTTGCTCCGTGATATCCCCTTGACAGTCGCGAGCCTGTACGGGTCATTCTCTATGACGTTGAGGGTGTCCTCGCCAAACACGTTGACTATCCTCTTAGCGAGTGCGGGACCAATGCCCTTGATAGCTCCCGAGGCGAGGTATTTCTCAATATTTATGACGGTGTCGGGGAGCTTCCGCTCGCAGTATTCTGCGCGGAACTGCGTGCCGAACTTGCGGTGGGTCTCGTAGGTGCCCTCGAGGATGAGTATCTCGCCCTCCTCGACCTCTCCGAGAGAGCCGACAACTGTTATCAGTTCGCCGCCTGCATCGAGGTCGAGCACAGCATAACCATTTGCGCTGTTCTTATATAGGACGGTCTCGACCGAACCTTCAATATGCAGTACCTCGCCCGCCATTGCAGTTTCTCCCTTCCGTGAAATCATACATTATTAATTATAGCACATCACACCGAAAAATGCAACAAAAACTAACCGAATATGCTTCTGAAAAATTCTTCCAGCTCAGAGCTCGGGAGAAAAACGGCGTCGGGTGAGCTGTGAACAAATTGGCGGCACAACTCCGTCTGCTCGGGAGTTGCAGAATAGTCCACGAGGACGACCCGTCTGCGTCCACAGCCCTTCATCGAGAGGTATTCGAGCCTGTCACGGAGCTTATCATCTCCCGAAAATACGGGCAGAACAGATATGTATGCGGGAGCTGAGCGTGACGGCATAGCAACAAAAAACGTAACGACCTCGATGAGCGATATGACCGCAAGTATGACTGCGGCAGTAATGATTATCCCGTCCATAGCGACCTCCATAGAGCTTTTTTGCATTATATGCGGCTCTCGCATATGCTGACACAAAAAAGCCGAGGACATAATGTCCTCGGCTTATCATCAGGGGGTGCAGTTACTGCATCTTGTAAGAGTTTATCATCTTCTGGACCATACGTCCGCCGATAGAGCCTGCCTCACGCGATGTGAGGTCGCCGTTGTAGCCATGCTTGAGGTTTACGCCGAGCTCGCTTGCGGACTCCATCTTGAATCTCTCGAGGGCTTCTCTGCCCTTCTGTGTCATTTCGCCGTTGTTATTGCTGTTGTTGCTCATTTTTGTTTTCTCCTTCGGATTGATTTTGATGCCGTGATAGTATTATTGCTCACCATGACAATGATATGAGAGGAAATAAAAACCTGAAAACATCTCTTTTGGTCAAAACATAAAAAATAGAGTGCCACTTTTGTGAACTATTGCCATTGAACAGGCAAGCAAAATATGGTAAAATATTTTTTATGAGAGGATGATATACCGAAACAGGCATATCAGCAAGAGGATTTATCAAGGACAGCTGCATTTGCAGCTGTTTTTGATATTTCAGCTATATTTCAAAATCAATACGTTTTCACTGCATTATCACGTATCCATCACTAAAACCTCATAGAAAAATTATAAACTAATTTTAATATTGTTATTCTTTGTAGAATCACGGAGGTAAAAGCTATGATATGCTCAAACTGCGGAAACGCTATAGACGATCAGGCAGCAATATGTGTACACTGCGGAGCAGTCACAGCCCGTGGAATGTACATGGGTATAGGCGGACGTCCCGTAAAGCCGCCCGTTGACCCCAATGAGCCCGCAAACGGCGGATTCATAGTTCTCAGTCTGCTCATACCGCTGGTAGGAATAATACTCGGTGCGATAGAAAGCAGCAACGGCAAGAAGCGTGCAGGAAAAGCCTACATAATAAGTGCTGTGGCAAGCATAGTATTCTGGGTAGTCCTATCTTTGCTCATTACATTCGGTTCGTTCCTTCTCAGCCTTCTTCCGTACTTTATCATGCTTTTTGCATCGACCCAAGAATGAACATGTCGGAGTCCGCGCTCAAATAATTTTTTGGAGGTATATTTATGATTTGTCCACATTGTGATCACGAGGTATCAGACCTCGCTGTTATGTGCCCGAACTGCGGCGCACCGCTCGACAACAGGGGAGCTGCTCCCGAAGGCGAGCAGAAAGCCAACGGCGGCTTTATAGCTCTCTCGATATTCTTCCCGATAGTCGGCGTCATACTTGGTA
Source organism: Anaerotruncus sp. MC2020 (assembly GCA_000701945.1). GTDB lineage: Bacteria > Bacillota > Clostridia > Oscillospirales > Ruminococcaceae > Ruminococcus > Ruminococcus flavefaciens_B. Next base: position 264,143 of record KL370840.1, on the reverse strand, counting down.
TCGTCGAGATGAGCAAGGGAAACAAGGCTGTCGGCAAGAAATACCTGTGGGCAGGTATAATCGCATGGGCAGTATGGTTCCTTCTCGGATGCTGTATCGGTATTATACCCTTATTCTTCAGGTCATATTGGTATAATACGGGCTATTCGCAAGGATATGAATATGGACTTGGAAACAATAATGCAATAGTCTCTTTATTGTTCTGAATTACAAAGCGCTCCTAAATTTCGGAGCGCTTTTTCGTATAAAAAAAGGACGTTCCCGAAGGAACGCCCTTATTTTTTTCATTGTTTCAGCTATTAGCCGAGCTCTGCGAAGTACTTGATAGTTCTTACCATCTGAGATGTATAAGAATTCTCGTTGTCGTACCAAGAAACTACCTGAACCTCGTAGAGGCCGTCGCCGATCTCAGCAACCATTGTCTGAGTAGCATCGAAGAGAGAACCGAATCTCATGCCGATAACGTCAGAAGAAACGATCTGATCCTCGTTGTAGCCGAAGCTCTCGGAAGCAGCAGCCTTCATAGCAGCGTTGATGCCTTCCTTAGTGATGTTGGAGCCCTTAACTACAGCTGTGAGGATAGTTGTAGAACCTGTCGGAACAGGAACTCTCTGAGCAGAGCCGATGAGCTTGCCGTTGAGCTCGGGGATAACAAGACCGATAGCCTTAGCAGCACCTGTGCTGTTGGGAACGATGTTAGCAGCACCAGCACGAGCTCTTCTGAAGTCACCCTTTCTGTGAGGACCGTCGAGGATCATCTGATCGCCTGTGTAAGCGTGGATAGTGCTCATGATACCGCTCTGGATAGGAGCATAGTCATTGAGAGCCTTAGCCATGGGAGCGAGGCAGTTAGTTGTGCATGAAGCAGCAGAGATGATCTTGTCGTCCTTTGTGAGAGTCTTCTCGTTTACGCTGTAAACGATTGTAGGAAGATCGTTGCCTGCGGGAGCAGAGATAACAACCTTCTTAGCACCTGCATCGATGTGAGCCTGAGACTTGTCCTTAGAGCAGTAGAAACCTGTGCACTCGAGAACAACGTCAACGCCGAGTGTGCCCCAAGGGCAGTTTACAGCGTCCTTCTCAGCGTAGATCTTGAGAGTCTTGCCGTCAACTGTGATTGTGCCTGCCTCGTCATCAGCAGTTACAGTGTGAAGGTTCTCACCGATCTTACCGCAGTAGCCGCCCTGAGCTGTATCATACTTGAGAAGCTGAGCGAGCATAGAGGGCTTTGTAAGGTCGTTGATAGCAACTACCTCATAACCGGGAGCATCAAACATCTGTCTGAATGCAAGACGGCCGATACGGCCGAAACCATTAATAGCAACTTTAACTGACATGGGAAAATACCTCCTAAAAAATTTATATTTATATTATAACGCAAGCGGGAAAAATTTGCAAGTGGTTAGATAAAAAATTATCAGGTTTTGATATAAACTTGCGGTTTGCACAAAAAGTATCAAATTTTGTTGTATAAAATTACGCTGACGGATATTTGCTAAATAGTATTCCATTTTTAAATAAAATGTAGTATAATATAAATGACTATAAGAAAAAGGAGGGGAGTAAAATGAGCAGCGAAAACAAACTGTCTTCACTTTTTGATGACGAAGTCATAAAGGACTATCTCATGCTGAATGACAGAACTCTTCGTCTCGCAGTCTCACGCATATCTGCCGTTTGCGACATTATAAAAGATAAATGCGACGACGATGAGCTTATCGCGTCTGAGCTTAACAATATTAATAAGATGTGCTGCCGTATCATGCAGATATCAGAGCTGAACGGTATGCTCGCGGGAGCTGCCAAAGGCATACGTGTCGACGAGGTCATCGACGCAGCCGAGCTGCTGACAGTATTTGTCAAGAACTGCTCAGAGATGCTCGGCGGAATATGCAGCATCACCTCCTCCCGCACGGATAAATTTTTCATCAACGCCTCAAATGACGCACTGACATATCTGCTGCTGTCATATTTGAGAGCGTCTGTCCTCGGCGGAGCGAAAGAGATAGACATCACCTGCCGCACAGACAACGAACAAGGTGTTATTTCTGTTAAGATACTGCGCTCAGAAAAAACAGCCTTCGACCATTTCGAGGACTTCCAGTACACCTACTCCGACAGCATAATCTCTTCCGCCGCCGCAAGCATCGGAGCAGTCAGCGAAAAGACAGACGCCGAGCTCAAGCTCACATTCCCGAGCTGTCCAAACTCCTCGGAAGCGAAGCTGCTGTCCCCGAGGCAGGAATATGAAGACGGAAGTTTTTCTGAATACAGGATAATGCTCAGCGATATCACCGAATGAGCTTTTCGATATGTTGAAATAATGTTGAAATATAGCGCTATATAAAAAAACTATGAACAATTATCATTTTGTTCGAGGAAGAATCATATTTTTTTGTTGACATTAATCAAAAACTGTTGTATAATAGATTTGTGGATGTATGCTTAACAGGCTAATTATGCCCGTTTTGAGATACAGTCTATCATTTTATGGAGCGTGAATACAACGGAAAACTTAGAAATCGAAAGAAAATTTCTTGTTGAATACCCTGATGTCAGAACTCTTTGCGTGCGGCGGAGTGCGGCTATACTACAGACCTACCTTGCCGACGGTGAGGGCGGCTCTCAGCGCAGAGTACGCCGTATCACAGAAAACGGCAGGGTGAGGTACACCTACACCGAAAAGGTCTTCCGCTCGGCGTCGGTGCGTGAGGAGCACGAACGTGACATCTCCGCTGACGAATACGCAGAGCTGATAAAACAGGTCAAGGGTACTCCCGTCGACAAGACCCGCTACGCCTTCGACTATATGGGGCAGCTGTTCGAGCTCGACTGCTACTCTTTCTCGGACAGGTTCGCTATTATGGAGCTTGAGCTCCGCAGCGAGAAGCAGCGGATACTCTTCCCCGACAATATAAATGTACTGCGCGAGGTCACGACCGACCACGCCTACTCCAATGCAGCTCTCGCCAATGCAGGAGCTTTCCCCGATGAGAGAAGGGAGGAATGCTGATGGCTGAGAAGATAATCACTGTCGACAGCGAGGAGCAGCTTTCCGCTCTGTTCGGACAGCTCGACGGCAACGTCGCTAATATAAAGAAGCAGTATGACGTCAATATCGTCAGCAGAGACGGCAATATCAAGGTCATAGGCGATGAGCCGTCCGCAACCGATGCCGCCAAGGCAGTCGAGGCTCTGCTGAAAATGAGCGGACGAGGTCAGCCGCTGAGCGAGCAGACAATCCGCTACGTCACATCTATGGTAGCAGACGGCATTGAGCAGCAGCTCGAGGAGCTCGGAGGCGACGGCGTCTGCATGACGGCATCGGGCAAGATAGTCCGTCCGCGTACTGTCGGACAGAAGCGCTACCTCGATTCCATAAAGAACAATACTATCGTGCTCGGCATAGGACCTGCGGGAACAGGCAAGACTTACCTCGCAGTAGCAATGGCTGTCAAAGCTTTCCGCGAGCACAAGGTCAAAAAGATAATCCTCACGCGCCCCGCAGTCGAGGCAGGGGAGAAGCTTGGCTTCCTCCCGGGCGATATGCAGGACAAGGTCGACCCGTATCTCCGCCCGCTGTACGACGCGCTCTTCGATATGTTCGGTGCAGAGAGCTTCGCACGCTATATGGAGAAGGGGATAATCGAGGTCGCTCCGCTCGCCTATATGCGCGGACGTACCCTCGACGAGGCTTTCATCATACTTGATGAGGCTCAGAATACGACCTCGGAGCAGATAAAAATGTTCCTGACCCGTCTCGGCAATGACAGCCGAATGGTCATAACAGGTGATATTACTCAGATTGACCTGCCCGACGCCCGAAAGTCGGGACTTGTAGAGGCTATGAAGATACTCAAGGGTATCGACGACATAGACATTCACAGATTTACTGAGAAGGATGTTGTCCGTCATAAGCTCGTTCAGGACATCATCAAGGCATACGACAAATTTAATGAAGGGAGAAAAAATCATGCCTAAGCTCAAGGTATACGTTAAAAATAATCAGTCAGAGGTGAAGGTACCTGTCGGCATTCGTCTGCTCATCAGAAGATGCTGTCAGGCTGTTCTTACGACTGAGAACTTCGGCAGGGACGCCGAGGTCAGCGTTTCCTTTGTAAGCAACAACGAAATAAAGAACCTTAACAAGATATACAGGGAAAAGGACAGCGTTACCGACGTTCTCTCGTTCCCGCTCACAGGCGAGGACGGTACTGTCGAGATCAACCCCGAGACAGGCGCAGTACAGCTCGGCGACGTCGTTATCTCTCTCGAGACAGCAGTAAAGCAGGCTCAGAACTTCGGTCACTCGCTTGAGCGTGAGATAGGCTTCCTGACTGTACATTCCATGCTCCACCTGCTCGGTTACGACCACGAGACAAGTCAGCTCGACCAGCGCATAATGAGGGAAAAAGAGGAATCCGTCCTCGAAAAGCTCGGCATCTCGCGTGACGTGACCTTCGTTACACAGGGAGACAACGAGTAATGTCAAGAACCGCCTTTGTGACTATCGCAGGCAGAACCAATGCGGGCAAGTCCTCGCTGCTGAACGCTATGGTAGGTGAGAAGATAGCCTCCGTCAGCAGCAAGCCGCAGACTACCCGCACCCGTATAACGGGTATCCGCAATATCGACGATGTACAGCTCGTTTTCTTCGATACGCCCGGACTCCACAAGCCTGTGAACAAGCTCAGTGAGCATATGCTGAATACGGTCAGGGAATCGGTCAGCGACATCGACTCCGTTATCTTCGTGCAGGACTGCACAAAGAAGATAAACGAGCAGGAGCTGAACCTGCTGAAATCGCTGAACGCCTCGAAAATGCCCGTTATCCTTGTGCTCAACAAGATAGACCTGCTGAGGAATATGGACGAGCTCGCTCCCGTCATCGCGGAGCTGACCTCAAAATGCGACTTCAAGGCAGTTATCCCCGTCAGCGTGACCGAGAACAACGGCGTTGACATCGTACTCGACGAGCTCATCGGTCTCGCTGAGGAGAGCGTACACTTCTTCCCCGACGATATGATAACCGACCAGCCCGAAAAGGTGCTTGCCGCTGAGATGATACGCGAGAAGCTGCTTGAACTCCTACAGGACGAGGTGCCGCACGGCATCGCCGTCGGAGTAGAGGAGATGACCGAGCGCGAGGACAAGGATATCCTCGATATATCGGCAGTCATCTACTGCGAGCGCGAGTCCCACAAGGGCATAGTCATCGGCAAGGGCGGAGCTATGCTGAAAAAGGCTTCGACTGCCGCACGCATGGAGCTCGAGGACTTCTTCCAGATAAAGGTCAACCTGAAATGCTGGGTGAAGGTCAAGGAGGACTGGCGCAACCGCGAGGGACTTATCCGCAGCTTCGGACTTTCAGACAAATAATTACTTGCATACCTGCCCGCGCGGAGCAGATAATAGCTTCGCGGAGGTGCTTGTATGACAGACGATACACTTTGGAACAGATTCGCAGAGACAGGCAGAGTCAGCGACTACCTGCGTTATTCTGCGCAGAGGGATACGCTCTATGATGATAATAGAGGGAATCGTCCTGAAGGAACGTCCCGTAGGGGAACAGGACAGATTCGTTGACGTTCTGACAAAGGAAAAAGGCATAATAGAGCTTTCGGTGAAGGGCGCCCGCAAGATAAACGGAAAGGCGGGCAGCTCCACACAGCTTTTTGCATATTCCAGATTCTGCTGTGATAAGCGGAAGGACAGGTTCTGCCTTAACAGTGCAGAGCCTATACATATTTTCTACGACCTGCGTAATTCGCTCTCGGCTCTGTCGCTCGCAAGCTATTTCTCGGATGTGCTCCGCTACTGCATATCCGAGCGCACCGACAGCGGCAATGTTCTGCGACTGACGCTGAATACGCTCCACTGCCTCGAAAAGGGACTGCGAAGCGAACAGTTGCTGAAAAGCATATTCGAGCTGCGCTTGATGTCGGAGATAGGCTATATGCCCGACGTTCTCGCGTGCAGAGGGTGCGGCGTATTCGAGCCCGAGGAGCTTTTCTTTTCCGCCGAGGACGGCGGATTTTACTGCTCCGACTGCTTCGAGGACAACGACGGCAGGTGGACAAAAATGCGGCTTCCCGAGCTGTCTGCGATACGGCATATCGTGCTCGCTGACTTCGACAGGCTCTTCAACTTCCGCGTGTCGGACAGGGCAGGGGACAAGCTCGCCGCATTCACGGAAGACTACCTCCTGACGCACCTTGAACGGACATTTAAAACTCTTGATTTTTACAAGTCAATGCAAAACGGACAATGATATGAACAAATACCTGAAAACATTAGAACTCGACAAAATACTTGAAATGCTTGCGGAGCTCGCCTCAAACGACGAGACAAGACGCATGGCGCTTGCCGTGCGCCCCGATACAGACCTCGAGCGCGTTCGCTATGAGAACACCAAGACCAATCAGGCTCTCGCGCTCTCGATACAGTTCGGACTTCCGCCTTTTCACAATTTCAAGGATATATCAACTTCTGCAAAGCGCGCTAAATCGGGCGCGGTGATATCGCTCCGCGACCTTATGGACATCGCCGCTATGCTGAGACAGATAAAGAGCCTTTTCGACTGGTACCGCTCCTGCGAGAACGTCGAGACGGAGCTCAGCTACCTGTTCTCCCAGCTTGCCCCGAACGACTGGCTGCTCGAGAAGCTCGAACGCTCGATAATCTCCGAGAACGAGATAGCCGACGCCGCCAGCCCCGAGCTTGCCGCGATACGCCGCAAGATAAACAAGGCGGGTATGCAGCTGCGCGAGACGCTCGACAAAATGGTCAGGAACAAGACCACTCAGCAGTATTTGCAGGAGAGCAACGTCACCATACGTGACGGACGCTTCGTTCTGCCCGTCAAGTCCGAATACCGCGGACAGGTGAGCGGTCTCGTGCACGACACATCTGCCACGGGTCAGACCATATTCATCGAGCCCATGGCTGTCGTCGAGGCGAACAACGATATCCGTATTCTTCAGGGCAAGGAGCAGGAGGAGATAGAGCGCATAATCCGAGAGCTCTGCCGCGAGTGTGGCGACTATGCGGATGTCCTCTGCGAGAACTACAAGGTCTGCGCGGAGCTCAATCTTTACTTCGCGAAATCGGAGCTTGCCGCAAAAATGCACGCCTCCATGCCCGTCATCACTGATGACGGCATCATAAATCTGAAAAATGCGCGCCACCCTCTGCTCGACAGGAAAAAGGCAGTACCGATAGACCTGTCGCTTGGCGAGGACTATCAGGCGCTTATCATAACAGGTCCGAACACTGGCGGTAAGACCGTCGCGCTGAAAACAGCGGGACTTCTCGCCGCGATGACGATGTGCGGACTGCTCATACCCGTCTCGGACGGGAGCCGAATCTCCGTATTCGAGAACATACTCGTTGACATCGGCGACAGCCAGAGCATCGAGCAGAACCTGTCAACGTTCTCGTCTCACACGAACAAGGTCATAGAGATACTCAGCATAGCGGACGAGCGCTCGCTCGTACTGCTCGACGAGCTCGGCTCGGGAACCGACCCTGTAGAGGGCGCGGCTCTTGCCGTATCCATAATCAAGCGCCTGATATTCAACGGCGCACGCCTCATGGTGACGACCCACTATCAAGAGCTGAAGGTCTTCGCGATAGACACTCCGAACGTCGAGAATGCGTCGTGCGAGTTCAATATTGAAACGCTGAAGCCTACCTACAGGCTGATAGTCGGCTCACCTGGCAAGTCCAACGCTTTCGCTATCTCCGAGAGCCTCGGTATGCCCGCAGACATAATCGCGGAGGCGAAGTCGCTCGTCAGCGATGCGAATACCCGCCTCGAGGACGTCATCGGAAAGCTCGAAGCCTCACGCATAGAGCTCGAACACGAGCGCGAGCAGGCGGAGAAGCTCCGCAGAGAAGCCGCCGAGCACGAGTCGAAGATACGCGCCGACAAGGAGGAGCTCGAGAAAAACAAGGCTGACCTCATGGAGAAGGCACGCTTGCAGGCGATGACCATAATCGAGCAGACAAAGGCTGAGTCCAACGAGCTGATAGACGAGCTCGAGAAGCTCCGCAAGGAAAAGGACAAGAAGGATTTCAGCGCCAATGTCTCGGGCATGAAGTCACGCTCGAAGCAGAGCTTCAACAAGATGTATGAGACGGCGAATCCTGTCACGGGCGGAGACCCTAACGAGGGCTATGTGCTCCCGCGCAAGCTGAAAAGGGGAGACACGGTCTACGTTGTCGACCTCGGACGCAAGGGCATAGTCTCGGGCGACCCTGACGGAAGCGATTTCGTATTCGTACAAATGGGCGTTATGAAAACCAAGATGAACATCTCACGTCTGCGGTTGGAAGAGCCTCCGAAGGTCACGGTCGGCAGCAAACCCGTTCAGAAGCAGCGCGGCGGAAAGGTCGGCAGGGTAGGTGTGAAGGCTGAGCGACGCGGCAAGATGGAGCTTGACATACGCGGCTGTGCCTGCGACGACGGCATATACCAGCTCGACCAGTTCATCGACCAGGCAGTTATGTCCAATATATCAATGATATCAATTATCCACGGCAAGGGCACGGGACTGCTCCGCGCCGCAGTCCACAAACGGCTGAAAAATCACCCGTCCGTCAAGAGCTTCAGACTCGGAGTCTACGGCGAGGGCGAGGACGGAGTTACTATAGCAGAATTAAAATAAGCAAAGGCAGTGAGTGCATATATGAAAAAGAGAAAGCGTATAGCTGTACTCGCGGCTGATATCGCTAACGACTATATGAACAGGATTTGCGTCGGCATTGAAGCTCAGGCAAAGGCTCTCGGCTATGACGCTATCGTCTTGCTTATGTCCTTCAATATCAATACAATGCCTCATATTGTTGAAGGCGAGCAGAACATATACCGTATAATAACCGCTGATAATGTCGACGGAGTCATATTCCTGACGGGAAATATCTCGAGCCATACCCTCCTCAACTGGCTGACTAAGCATATCGAGAAGCTCGGTATCCCGACAATAGCTATCGACAACGAATACCGTTCCTTTGACAGCATATATGCCGATGACACCGACATCTTTGAGAAGATGACCGACCACTTCATCGACTACCACGGCTGCAAAAAGGTAATTTGCCTGACAGGATTTCAGGGAATGTCACCGTCCGAGACAAGAGCTGCGGGATACAAGCGCTCTATGGAGAAGCACGGCTTCGAGGTCGGATTCGACGATGTTATCTACGGGGACTTTTGGAAAGAGTCAGCGGACAAACTCGCTGACGAGATAGGAAGCGGTAAGCGCGAGAAACCCGACGCGGTTGTCTGCGCGAACGACGGAATGGGCATATTTCTTTGTCAAGGACTCGCTCGACATGGAATACACGTCCCTGACGACATCCTCGTATCGGGTTATGACGGCTCACGCGAGGCTCTCGAGAGCATCCCCTCACTGACTACTATTTTCCCTGAGAACAGTACGCTCGGTGCGCGTGCGGTAGCTGCGCTGCACAAGATGATAACAGGCGAGGAGGCGGAGCTCGTCAGATGCGGCGAGAGCTCGCTCATACTCGCAGGCAGCTGCGGCTGCAACGAGACAAAGCAAGAGCTCATCGACCAACGAACCGCCTTCAGCCAAAAAATGGGCCATTACGAGCTCTACTTCAATAACAGCGGCATGGCAGAGGGACTCATGCAGTCCGAGAATCTCGACCACCTGCTGCACCTTCTCTCGCACTATGTCTACATAATCGAAAATATCGAGGTATTCATGATAAATCTCTGTCACGAGTGGGACAGCTTCGAGAATCTCGACGAAACAGACTATCTCCGCAAGGGCTACACCGAGATAATGGACACGAAGCTAATCTATAACAACACCCACTACGACTACGGTGAGCGCCAGTTCAGGTCACGCGACATAATCCCCGAGTATATGTACGATATCTCCGACGAGCCGTCGATGTACATACTGCTCCCGCTCCACTTCATGGACAGGTGTTTCGGCTACACGATATTCAAGTTCTTCGACATCAACACCACGGTCAGCAAGGTATTTGCTCTGTGGAACAGAAACATAAACATCGCGCTCGAATTCCTTCGTGTCAGGACTAAGCTCACAGCGATAAATCAGCGTATCTCTCTGACCTCGCTTCGTGATACCCTCACGGGCATTTACAACCGTCAGGGCTTCAACAAGTTCGCGGAGGGGCTCTTCAAGCGTGCAAAAACAGAGGAAAAGCCTCTCCTCATTATTATGGCTGACCTCGACCTGCTCAAGCACATCAACGACAACTTCGGACACGTCGAGGGCGACAACGCCATTATCGTAGTCGCGAACGGACTGACGACCTGCTGCTCAAACAACGAGATTTGCGCGCGCATCGGCGGAGACGAGTACGCGATAGTCGGCTGCTATGACTATACCGACGAGATAGTCGCCTCATACGCGACATATATCAACGACTTCTTCGACAGGTACAACGCCGCCTCCGACAAGCCCTACAAGGTCAGCGCGAGTATAGGGATATTCTGCGGAATCCCTGACCCTGACAAGGAGTTCTCCTACTATGTTGACATCGCGGATAAGCGTATGTACGACAACAAGGCTCTCCGCAAGAAAATGCGAACAGAATAAAAAAGAGGTGCTGCTCATCAAGCAGCACCTTTTCTGTATCATTACTTCTTCTTTTTCTTGGAGTTGTTAGGCTTTGAAGCAACAGCCTTGACAGGCTTCTCAGCCTCGGCCTCAGCCTTGGGAGCCTTGACACCCGCCTCAAACCACTTGTAGAGGAACGCTGCAAGAGCAGCACCTGCGAGAGGTCCTACAATGAACACCCATACATACTTGAAAGCGTCGCCGCCTGCGAATACAGCGGGAGCAATGCTTCTTGCAGGGTTCACGGAAGTACCTGTGAGACCGATGCCGAAGATATGTACAAGAGTAAGTGTTAAGCCGATTATAAGTCCGCCGAACGAGCCGTGCTTGAACTTCTTGGATGTAACTCCGAGGATAGTGAGCACGAAAATAAATGTGAGCACGCACTCAATGATGAGACCTGCCGCTATGCTCTTGCCCGTTATCTGACCTGGTACCTCTGTAAGGCTACCGAGACCATTGGAGCCTAAGCCGCCTGTCATGTCCTGAAGGTCTCCGAGGTCGAATATTGCTCCGAGAAGACCTGAGCCAGCGAAAGCTCCGAGTATCTGAGCAATAACATATCCGCAGAAGTCAGAACCCGACATACCTCCTGTGATAAGCACGCCGAGCGATACCGCGGGGTTGATGTGACAGCCCGAGATGTTGCCGATACAGTAAGCCATACCGACGATGACGAGTCCGAACGCGAGTGCCGTGAGCAGGTAGCCGCAGCCGTTTGAGGCATCGCAGCCGACGAGCATCGCTGTTCCGCAGCCGAGGAAAACGAGCACGAATGTGCCGAAGAACTCAGCTACATACTTTCTGAATGAATCCATAATGTTTACCTCCTTAATAATAATTTATGGTACTTTTAATTATATCACATCGTATTTATAATTGCAAGGGGCAAGGAGGTAAAAATACGCAAATTTTAGCAGATTATCAGTTAGGCTGACCTACACGGTGGCGGAGGTTATCCTCTTTCAGCTTGCGTCCTTCGGCAATGAGCGCGAGCATCTCCTCAGCATCACCGAAGCGCAGGGCGTGACTGTACTTATTGAGGTTCTCGATGAGGGTGTCAAGCTCAAAAATGAGGTTGTCGCGGTTCTGCATAAAGAGGTCAGTCCACATTTTTTCGTTCATGGTTGCGATGCGTGTCATGTCCTGAAAACTGCCGCCGCTGAAGCCGCACTCAAGCCCGAGCTCGGGGCTTTTGACGTATGCGCTCGACACGATATGCGCGAGCTGCGAGGTATAGGCTATCATCTTATCGTGATTCTCGGGGGAGGTGACAACTATCTTTCCTGCGCCGAGCTCCGACGCGAGAGATTTGAGCAGCTCCACGTCCTTGTCGTTGCTGTCCGCAAAGGGAGCAACTATGAAATTGGCACGCTGAAATAGGTCGGCAGAGCTGTTGGCATAACCGCCGAACTCCTTGCCCGCCATGGGGTGGATACCGATATAGCGCATACCATTAGCGTCCGCAAGAGCCTTCACACGAGCGGAAAAGCTGCCCTTTATGCCGCAGACGTCCGTAATGAGAGTGGACTTGTCAAGGCGGGAGATGTTCTCATTCAGCCAGCTCTCCGTCTGTTCGGGGAAAAGCGACATTATCACAAGATCAAAGCCCGAAAAATCTCCGTTGAACTCCTCGTCTATCGCGACGTCGCGCAATGCGGCGAACTCGATATCGTGGTTGATGTCGCAGCCGACAACATAATGCGTGGTATATTTTTTCAGAGCCTTGCAGAGCGAGCCTCCGATAAGTCCAAGTCCGACAATAAGAATCTTCATAATATGCAGCACCTTTCAGTCATAGATTTCTTTTTCAGTATACCACTTTAAACAGAAAAAGTCAAGACCATAAAAGAAAGGCTGTCCTAAGACAGCCTTTTTGTTTACAGGAACAATGTACTTATGCCGTGGTCGTTCGCGTAGCGCTCCGCTTTTTTGCGGTTGACCTGCTTGAGTACCTTGATAACGAGCTTGTGCCCCTTCTTGACCTCATTCAGCGAAATATTGCTGTTGTCGAACTCGTTGATATGTACGTCGTAGATGTTCTCACAGCCGCTGAACGCGTCGTCCTTGATGTCCTTTGTCTGTATGCTGAGCTTCACATTCGTGAGCTTCTGACATCCATAGAACGCCCAGCTTCCGATAGTCTTGACAGTCGGGGGGATAGTGATGTCCTCCAGCGAGCGGCACCATGAGAAAGCGCTCTCGCCGATATATGTGACAGAATCGGAAATAAGAATCTTCTTCAGACCGTAGCACTCGGAGAACGCAGCATTTCCGATAGACTCGACAGAGCCTGAAACGATAACGCGATTGAGGTTCCTGCACGAGTAGAAGCTGAGGTCGTTTATCTTCTTGATGCCCGTCGGGATAACGAGCTTGCGTATGGAGCTGCATCGTCCGAAAGCGCCTTTGCCGATAGACCTGAGCGAATTGGGGAGGTCAAGCTCCTTGATGCGCTGGCACTTGAGGAAGGCGTTCTCGCCGATAGATTCAAGGTTCTTGGAGAGCACTATCTCCTCGAGATGAACGCAGTGTGCAAAAGCGAACTTGTCAACGACCTTCACGCTGTCTGACATGATAATCTTCTTCGCAGACTCGTTGCCGCGGAAGGCGTATTTACCGATAGTAGTGATGTTGCTCGGTATTTTGATCACCTCGTTCGTACCTATGTATTTAATGAGGAGAGTGCCGTCCTTGCCGAGCGCCATATTATTGACGTCATCGATGCGGGCAGTCTCGTCGCGCTCGATATCCTGATCCTTATAGAGCTCAGCGATACGCTCGCTCGAGAAGTGCATCTTCTCATTCTTGTTTGACTTGTGCTTGGAGTGCTTCTCACCGAACTCCTCGAGCTTTGAGGCATAGTCCTTGGGAGCTTTTTTAGTTTCGGTCTTGAGGTCACGTGCAAGCGGAGCGCGTGTCTGACCGGGCTTGAATTCGGAATAAGTTATCTTTACGCCGCCTGCGTCGTGCTCCTTTGCAGCCTCGGGGAGGATAACAGTCGGAGCAGCAGGCTTGATGCCCGCCTCCTTCGCAAACGAAGAAATATTGACCTTGGGCTTGTTCTGCTCGGGAGCAGCAGCCTTCTTATCGGGCTCTTTATTATCCTTAGGCTTTGATTCAGTCTTTGCAGCGACAGGCTCGGGAGCCTTCTGAGACTTATTCTTTGAGAGCACCTGCTTGATATCGTCAGCTTTGACCTCATTCGGCTTATAGTGCTCCTCGACAGGTCGGAAGTCTGCGTCGTATATGATCTGATTGTCATACAGCGACTTCTTAGCAGGCTTCTTGATAGGGGAGTCTTCAATAGTAAGAGTCGGCTTGTTGACCTCGGGCTTTTTCTCCTCCTTGACGGGAGCGGGAGCAGCCTTAGCCTCGGGCTTCTTCTCCTCCTTGACGGGAGCGGGAGCAGCCTTAGCCTCGGGCTTCTTCTCCTCCTTGACGGGAGCGGGAGCAGTCTTGACCTCAGGCTTTTTCTCCTCCTTGACAGGAGCGGGAGCAGCCTTGACCTCAGGCTTTTTCTCCTCCTTAACGGGAGCGGGAGCAGCCTTTACCTCGGGCTTCTTCTCCTCCTTGACGGGAGCGGGAGCAGCCTTGACCTGCTCAGCAGGGAGAGCTGACTTTGCCTGTCTTACAGCCTTGACCTTTACGACCTTAGCCCTGCGCGCACCTGTTTTAGAGCGTGCACAGACGGGGCAGCTGTCGAACTTTTCGGCGTCATAGCCGTGTCCTTCAGGACATTTGGTTAGTTTCATATATATCACTCCGGATAAATTTTAAGAAAAAATGAATACATCATAAGAATTATACCATATTTCTTCCAAAAAATCAAGAAATCTTTGCCTTCAAAAATGATTTTTGTGAAAAGTGTCAACAGCACCGCAATATTTGACTATCTTAAAACGGATTTGCTATAATTTTGGTTGTCCTCTTTGTTGAACCTGCACAAAGAGATGCTTTCATTTAATTTAGTTCGGATTGATAGTTTGTCTATCAGGTGCATATCGCCGTATTTTCTGTGAAAAAATTATGCAAATTATTTGCAAAAACCATTGATTTAAATAACCAAAGCTGATATAATGTATTAAAAAATAACCCCAAGGAGGCACAACAATGGACACAAGAAAACTGACTTCATTTGCACTCGCTCTTACGCTTACTGCGTCACTCGCTTCTTGCTCTGAAACAAAGAAGAACGGTAGCGACTCCGACGCTGCTATACAGAATACGACCGACGCAGAGCTCGCTCCTGTTTCCGACTTCACGACCGCATTCAGAGCGGAGGACTACGACATTCCCGTAGAATACTCCGGTATTTACGTAATGGATGTCCTGAACGATACTGACGAATTCATCGTCAATGTCGCGACGGAAACTAAAGTTAATGACGAATACCTCTACGACAGCAAACTCTACCGCACTGACAGGGAACTGACGAAGTTCACGGAGCTCAATATTCCCGAGCCCGAGGAGGCTCTCTCTGCGGACGAGCACTTCAGCTCGTACTATTTCAATCCTGACGGCAGCCTGTTCGCGATAGTTGAGCTCGCTGACCACGGCGGTGTAACAGAGCCCGAGGAATACGACGAAAACTTCGACTATGACTCCTACTTCAACAACGCCGTGCGAACGTATATGCTCGCACGCTACGACAAGGACTACAACCTCATCTCGGCAGTGAACTTCGAATATCCCGAAAGCTTCTACAACGAGTGGAGCGGCAGAGTAAACTGCATCTACGCCGCAAACGGCGACCACCTGCTTTGCTGTCATGAAGACGGCTCTGTATGGAGGCTCGACCCCGACGGCACATTCAAGCAGTTACTCGAAACTCCTGAGGACAACACAAGCGGAATAAACTATGTTGAGCGCTATATATCGTTCCTCCGTGACCGCGACGGCAAGCTTGTCGCAAAGGTACCGGAGGTATACAAGGTCAAAGCTCCCAACGAGGACTACGAATATGACGCTGTAAAGTACAATTACTGCGATTTTACCGACGGGAAGCTGTCCGAGCCGTTCTATAAAGGCGTCGAGACTGTTGGCAGTATTCAGTCGTACAGCACGACAGCAGGCTACGGCGATTACCGCATACTTCTGCCCGAGGAAGACGCTCTCATCGGCATCACGGACAGCGGCGAGCGCGTGGAGATAATCAACTGGATGGACTCCGACGTCGAATCTATGAACGTTATTCCCCTCGGCAATGATGTATTTCTCGGTCTTTCTAGAGTTAATAATTACAACAGCGATATGAAGCTGAAAAAACTTACCCGCCGTGACCCGTCCGAGTTTGCCAACATCAAAGTCGTGACTATCGGCTCCGTGGAAAAGTATGCGATACCTAAATCAGCTATCAACGATTTCAACTCCGCTCATTCGGACTACAGGATAAAAATCAAGGAGATAAAATCTGAGACTGACGCTGTCAAACCTCTCGGAATGGCGCTGATGAAGGGTGATGCTCCCGATGTCATCTATGACATTTCTCCGAGCGAGTTCTTTAATCTCCGCGGCAAGGACGCATTCTACGACCTCAGCACATATATGGCAGAGGACATCTCGTGCAGCAAGGACTCATTCATGCCTAACATAATCAAAGCCATGAGTTACACTGACGGCAAGCTATACGGTATGCCTGCCTCATTCGGCGTAGAAACGCTCGTTACCAAGACTGAGGTAAACAGCAAGGAGAACTGGACATTTGACGACATGACAGCTCTCTTTGACAACCCGCCTATCCCCGCAGAAAGACGCTACGACTTCGACACGAAGGAGGAAATGCTCCAGTATATGCTCCGCGAAATGAGCGGACTTATCGACTACGAAAAGGCGGAGTGTCACTTTGATTCGCCCGACTTCGTGAAGATGCTTGAGTTCTGCAACCGCTTCGTCAGCGAGGTCGACCAGCCGAGCAAAATGGAGAACCCCGATGCTTTTCAGATGTGGTATACGGACAAGAACTACCGTCTCAGGGACAACACAGGTCTGACAGAGCCGCTATCACTCTATGCGATTAACAGCTACAGCTTTACCAAGAATTTACAGGCGGGCGGAGCCGACCTCACGCTCGCAGGCTTCCCTTCAAGTGACGGCAAGGGCGGCAGGCTCATGCCCAATACCATTATCTGTATCAATGCCAAAGCAAAGGAAAAGGACGGAGCGTGGGAAGTTGTCAAGTACCTGCTCGGTGCGGATTCGCTCACAATGGCGGACGGAGGCATGGCTGCAAACGGCTTCCCGACGCTAATAGACAGATACGAGGAATACATCAAAAAAGACCAGTCACAAAAGAACACCTACAATGGCATTGAAGCAAAGGCGCTGACGCCCGACGAGGAGAAGACGATTCGCGAGTTCATACTCAACTGCGACACTCTCGCCACCTCCTACGACGACGATATGTACAGCATCTGTCTCGAGGAGGCGGAGGCTTACTTCAACGGCGAAATATCCGCCGAGACAGCCGCGGAGCACATTCAGAACCGCGTTTCAATACTTGTCAGCGAGAGAAGCTGACAGTCGGTGAACCAAGTAAACATTTTCGGGGCAGACTGATATCTGCCCCGATTATTTTGCCCTTGCTATTTACTTCCATATGTGGTATAATAATTATTAATGTTATCAATCAAGACAAGGAGACGAAAATGAAAAAGAAACGTATCAGATTAGAGCCCGCGGAATGGTTCTGTATCGCTGTATTTGCGATAGCGGCTCTTTACTTCTTCTACACCATTTATCCCGTCATATTCGGCACTCACGACGATATGCGCAACTACACGCTCGTCCGCAGGCACGACCTCTTCGCCAATGCGATACATTCCGCGAAATGCGGACGTATCTCCCACCTGTGGAACCACCTTTTGCTCGGCTTCCCGTTCATTCTGAACAAGGTATGGTTCTACAAGCTGGTGTCATACGGCTCGGTGCTTTTCGACGTCGGAGCGATGTGGTGGTTCTGCACCAAGCACATCAGCCGCGAGATAGCATGGCTCTCGTCGGCGGCATTCATGGCGTTCGCGACTATATCCGCAAGCCATAACCTGTTCATCTCCTACGCCTTCTGCCACCAGATACCGATAGGAATGTTCTTCATCTCACTGCACCTCTTTATCGTAAGCCTCGACAACAAAAAGTGGCAGTACACAGCGGGGAGCTGTTTGCTTTTCCTTTTCTGCTGCATGATATACGAAGCCTTTCTCCCGTTCCTCGTCGTTTACGCTGCGGCAGCTGCGATAAAGCCGAGCAAGGAGGTACGCAGCTTCGGGAAGTTCCTGCTGTATATAATCAAGGCTCTGATACCGCTCATGATAACAGCAGTGGCATATTTCGCCGTGTACAAGCTGTGGCAGCACTTCTACCCGCCGTCATATGCGGGCACGGAGCTCTATCTCGATGAGCCCTTCGTCTCGCTCAAGGCATTTTTCACGTTCCCATTCGCGATATTCCCGCTGTATCAGGTCGCACGCCTCTCGGACATCGCACCTGTAGCGTCAGTCCACAGCATTACCGTCCCCGACGTAATAAAGGCTGTCCTCATTACAGCTGCCGCGGCTGTTATCATACCCAAGACCCGCGACAAGATAAAATCAAAGGCTATGCTCATTGTAGTGACAGTGGGAGTTTTCATACCGAACCTCCTCACCTGTGTCAGCAAGCAGCACCTTCTCGCGTTCAAAAACGGCTCAATCGAGTATGTTTCATCGTTTTACAGCTACTTCTTTGTTATCCTATTCGTCTGCATGGCAGCGTGTATGCTGTACGGCTGCTTCAAGGACAAAAATATGCGTATCATCGTTCTTGCAGGCGTTTGCTGCCTGACATTTGTCTCGAGCCTTCTCGCTAACATGGCTATCGACCACTGGAAGGGACACTACGGGACAGTCGACCGCCGCTACAAGAACTTCGACAGGGCAGTCGCCTCCGAGGAGGTCACGGACTGCGACAAAAACTGGCAGATATACGCTCCCGATAACGGCGGCATACACTACGCCGAAAATTATACGCTCGATTATGTACGCATATACGACGATTCGCCCGTCTCAGCATACAAATACAAGGAGGAAGAGCTCAGCCCCGAGCTTGAAACAATGTGTCTGCGCTCGGATACGCAGTATTTCCTGATGACAGCAGGGGAGGTCGACTCCGCACTCAACGCCGATGAGCTCACGATAGTGACAGTCCTTCCGAACGTGTTTGACCTCACCCTTTACACCGACGACGGCAAGTCAGTGACCTTCGAGGACGTTACAGATGGCGAGGTCATACAGTCGGGCGCAGATGTTGACTTCGATATGACAAAGCGACCTGAAGCAGTTTTGGTTAAATGAAAAAAATATAAGAAAAAGCCTTGACATCTTACCCCGTCAGTGATATAATTTATATTGTTGATTGCAGAGTATTCAATACACTGACTGGGTGTGGCGCAGTTGGTAGCGCGCTACCTTGGGGTGGTAGAGGCCGTGGGTTCAAGTCCCGTCACTCAGACCAGTTGCGATCAGCAACCCCAATAAAGCTCCGTGGCAATAGCTGCGGAGTTTTTCTTTAATATGATTTTATGGAGGATTTTATGAAATACTTTGTTATCATTTTAATCGTAATACTTATAATCGCCAATATCGCACAGGCAGTTTTACCTTTTTTCAAAAGGGACGAAAATGACAACAAAAATGAAGGCATAAAATATTACCCTTATAAAAAGAAACTGTTGCTTACCAAGCGCGAGTATGCATTTTATTGTAAACTGAAAGAGGTTACTGAAAAAAACAATTTAGATATCCTATCAAAAATTCGTCTTGCTGATTTAATTGAAGTCGATAACAGTCTTTCCGAAAAAGAACGAATTAAGTATTTCAATATGATAAAAGCTAAGCATATTGATTTTGCAATAGCAAAGAATATGAGCATAAAAATGCTTATCGAGCTTGATGATAACAGCCATTCAAAATCTGACCGAAGAGATAGGGACGATTTTGTAAATAACGCTCTTACTAAAGCAGGATATACTTTTGTTAGGACTTATGGAGATTTGCAAGAAATTGAAAAAATACTCAATCCTCCCACTTCAGAAGTAATAAACAATGCCAATACATAACAAAAAGCCGTATACATCGCTGTATACGGCTTTTCTTTATTTATGCGGGCGGATGATATCCGCCCCTACTTACTTTACAACGACCTTCTTGAACGCCTTCTTGCCCTTTCGGACGATGATATCCTTGTCGAGAGTTATCATAGCCTTGGGGTCGGACACCTTGACGTCGTCAACGGTGATACCGCCCTGCTGTACGAGACGGCGAGCCTCCGAGATAGAAGGAGCGAGCTCCGCCTTAACGAGGATATTGAGTATACCCATAGCACCGTCGGTGAGGTCAGCCGCACTTATCTCAGCAACGGGCATATTCTCGCTGTCGCCAGAGCCTCCGAAGAGAGCCTTTGCCGCAGCCTTAGCCTTTTCAGCCTCCTCCTCGCCATGAACGAGCTTTGTCAGCTCATATGCGAGAAGCTCCTTTGCCGCGTTGAACTGCGCGCCCTCCATGGACTTCTCCATTTCCTCTATCTGCTCAACGGGGACGAATGTGAGCATTTTCAGGCACTTGATAACGTCAGCATCATCGACGTTGCGCCAGTACTGGAAGAACTCGTAGGGAGTGGTCTTCTCGGGGTCGAGCCATACCGCGCCCTTTTCGGTCTTGCCCATCTTCTTGCCCTCGGAGTTGAGGAGCAGAGTGATAGTCATAGCGTATGCGTCCTTGCCGAGCTTGCGGCGTATGAGCTCAGTACCGCCGAGCATATTGCTCCACTGGTCGTCGCCGCCGAACTGCATATTGCAGCCGTATTTCTGGAAGAGCTGGTAGAAGTCGTAGCTCTGCATTATCATATAGTTGAATTCGAGGAAGGAGAGTCCGCGCTCGAGTCTCTGCTTGTAGCACTCAGCTGTGAGCATACGGTTTACGCTGAAATGAGCGCCGACCTCACGGAGCACCTCAATATAGTTGAGGTTCATGAGCCAGTCAGCATTGTTGACGATGATAGCCTTGCCTTCGGAGAAGTCAATGAAACGGCTCATCTGCTTCTTGAAGCAATCAACGTTGTGCTGGATAGTCTCGGGAGTCATCATCTTGCGCATATCGGTCTTGCCCGAGGGGTCGCCTATCATAGCAGTACCGCCGCCGATGAGGACGATAGGCTTGTTGCCCGCCATTTGCAGGCGCTTCATAAGGCAAAGAGCCATGAAGTGTCCTACGTGGAGGGAATCGGCAGTCGGGTCAAAGCCAATGTAGAACGTAGCCTTACCCGCGTTCACGAGCTCCTCTATCTCTTTCTCGTCAGTGAGCTGAGCGAGGAGACCTCTGCGTTTGAGTTCTTCAAAAGTTGTCATAATCATTTCTCCTTTTTATATATCTGAATCAAGGAATACCCTTGAGCCTGTTGCACCTATCTGTCCCTGATACTTTCCGTTATACGGATTCAGGGCAGGGAAGTCTGTTTCCGCAGGGCAAACCGTCCCGCACCTTCGGCAAACAAAAATCCCTGTACAGACTAAGCTGTACAGGGACGAAGTGACTCGTGTTACCACCCTGATTCGTCGGAATATCCGACCTCATTGAGCTGTAACGGGCAGACCCGTCCGCGCCTACTGTCAGTTCAGCGCAGAGACTCACGGAAGTAACTCCGCCGTGCCGCCATGCTGTCTCACACCGACCGACAGCTCTCTGAAAAAGGGAATGCACGGGTTTAGTCCGTTCAACGTCTTTGAAGATATGAATATGATAACATATAAAGGCGGAAATGTCAAGCCTGAAATAAAATTAAAATAATAAAATATATTTGCAATTGCTTGACAATGAGCTGACACTGGTGTATAATAATTATCGTTGGTGCTGATGTGGCACAGTCGGTAGCGCAACGCCTTGGTAAGGCGTAGGTCGTCGGTTCAAGTCCGATCATCAGCTCCAGCGCCGAGCGGGCGCGCGCAGATTCGCGGTTCAGTTTTTCTGAACCGCGAATTTTTTTCCGCGTCCCATAGTCGCATCTGTTTTGTAACAGCTTTTCAGCGTGGAGCCCCCCGCAGGCAAATTCGCGTCTCAGTAAAGCTGGGGCGCGAATTTTTTTCCGCGCATGAAACGGTATCAATATTGTAACACATACACAAGCGGGATTCAAATGAATCCCGCTTTTCATTTATATATAATCAAAGGCTTCCTGATGTCAGGAAGCCTTTTTTAGTCCCACTGTTCGTAGATATTCTTCACGAAGGTGATATCCTCTTCCTCGGTGAAGCCAAGCGAGCGGTAGAGTTTTACCGCAGGTGTATTTTCACGGCGACACGAGAGGGAGATTATCTCAACGCTGTTCTCGTCGGCGATGCGGTCTATCTCGCGGAACAGCACTCTTGCAACGCCCTGCCTCCTGTAGTCCTCATGCACGCAGACGTACCACAGATACGCTACGGGATAAGTCCCGTCGAAGAGGTTATAGACAAGAGCCATAGTCGCATAGGCAACGATTTTCCCGTCACACCTGCCGACTATGAAGTGATAGTTCTTGTCGTCCTTGCACCTTTTGTACGTCTCGCACACATTCTCGAACGAGACAAACTCGCCGAAAGTACGCGTGCATAGCTCATACGCCTCTTTCAGCTCATCCTCGCGGAGCTGACCGAACTCCAAGCCGTTCATCAGTCCACCGACTTGCGGATGACCGTACCCGCGGGGAAGGTGAGCTCCGACGGGAAGCTGAACCTCATCATAGCGTGGTTTGCGGTCTCGATCTGCTCGCCGTTTTCGTCGAAGAGGGTGTCAAGCTTCATTTCGACGGGCTTGCTTGACGGAGCAAGGAGCTCCACCGTATCGCCCGCAAAAAAGCGGTTACGCTGAGTGCAGTATACCGTTCCATCCATGCACTCGTCAACGACGGCGACAACGTCATAGTTGCGGATATAGCCGCTGTTCTCGTAATACTGGGAGTTATCGGGTCTGCCGAAGAAGAAGCCCTCGCAGTACTGTCTGTGGCTGACCTTGTACACCTCGTCGCGTATCCAGTCGGGGAGCTTGAAATTGTACGGGTCTTTATAGTATTCGTCAACCGCGAGTCTGTAGGCGTTGGTGACAACGGTAACATAGTAGGCGGACTTAGCGCGCCCCTCAATTTTGAGGCTGTACACGCCCGCCTCCGCGAGCTTGTCAATGTGCTCTATCATGCACATATCCTTCGCATTGAGGATATATGTGCCCTTTTCGTCCTCGAATATGGGATAGAACTCGTTCGGGCGCTTCTCCTCTACGAGGTGGTAGCTCCAGCGGCACGGCTGAGCGCACTCGCCGCGGTTGGCGTCACGACCGACGAGGTACTGCGAGAGCAGACACCTGCCCGAGAACGACACGCACATAGCACCGTGGACGAAGCACTCGATATCGAGGTCAGAGCTTGTCTTGGCGCGAATCTCCGCTATCTCATCGAGACAGAGCTCCCGCGCGAGAACAACTCTCTTCGCACCCATATTGTGGAGCTCGCGCGCCGTCACGTAGTTGACTATGCCCGTCTGTGTGGAGATATGTACCTCCATATCTGGAGCGTATTTTTTTATAAGCATGAGCAGTCCGATATCCGCAACGATAAGCGCGTCGACCTTAGCCTCGACAGCCTCCTTGACAAAGCGCTCGAAGAACGGAATCTCGTTGTTTCGGGGCAGGGTATTGCAGGTGAGATACACTTTCACGCCCTTTGCATGAGCCTGCTCGACAGCCCTGACGAGCTGTTCAAACTCAAAATTCATGGGGGAGGAACGCATACCGAACTGTTTGCGTCCGAGATAGACCGCATCGGCGCCGTAATTGAGCGCCGCGGCAAGTCTCTCCTCGTCACCCGCGGGAGCGAGGACTTCAAGTCTGTTCATATAGTCTCCTTATTCCTCAGCATTCTTCATTTCCTCATATTGACGGTCTCTCTCGGCAAGGTTAGCTTCATGCTCTTCGAGAGTTTCCGCGAAGAATGTCTCCTTGGTGTAGATATTAGCACAGAAGTAGTAGTAATCGCTCTTCTGATGTGCGAGAACTGCGTCAATAGCGTCGATACCGGGATTGCAGATAGCTCCGGGCGGGAGACCGGGCGTCTTGTAGGTATCATATGCGTTTACGAATGCCTCGTCGAAGTATTCCATATTCGGACGTACAACATCGTTTGCATAGTTGGAGGTCGGGTCTGATTCGAGCTTGGGGAACCTGTCGGAATCCTCGAGACGGTTCCAGAATACGGAAGCTACCTTGACCATGTCCTCCTGCGACGGAGCCTCAGCCTGAACGATAGAGGCAAAGGTTACGAGCTGGTCGAGCGAGAGATTGTTTTCCTTCATCTTCTTGTAGCGCTCGGGAGTCATCTTTTCGTTGAAATTGTAGTATATCTTCTGGCAGACCTCTTCAGGCTCGCTGTTCTGGTAGAAGTAGTAGGTATCGGGGAAGAGGTAGCCCTCCATCTTCTCGAACTTCATCGTCGCGTCGAGCGGGAGCTGGTCCTCGAACTCGAAGCCGAATCCGCCCGAATTGAAGTAGAATATGAAATCCTGAGCGTTGCAAACGCCTTCCTCCTGAAGTATATCTGCGGCTTTGATAAGCGTGATGCCTTCGGGGAAGGTTATCTGTATCGACTCGCCCTTCTCCTCGGTGGGTATCTTTGTCAGCTCGTAGATTATAGCCTCATACGCCATATTCGGGCGCAGGAAGTGCTGTCCCGCGATATAGTAGGAGTTGTCTTTTCTGAGCTTTGTGAAGAACTGGAAAGCCTTGGGCGACCTGATAATGCCCTCCTCCTCGAGAAGGACGGATATCTCCTGAGTGCTCGCACCGTCAGGGATAACAACGAGCTGAGTCTTGTCGCTCTTGCCTATGCCGAGCATATCCTTTCCGAAGCTGATTATAACGAGCGAGAGGATTATCGAAATACCGAAGATGAACGTCGTGTAGATGATAACGCCAGGGAGACGGCTGCGCTGTCTCTTCTTTTTCTTATGCTTTTTCTTATGAGGCGGCTGTGCTCCGTTCATTCGCTGCGGAGCTGCCGCCGCAGGATACGGCTGTCTCGGAGCCTGACCGTACATCGGCTGCTGCTGAGGTGCGGGAGCGGGCTGCTCCTGTACGTACTCAGGCTGAGCCTCATGAACGGGAGCCTCATGAACAGGCTCGGGCTTGACCTCGGGCTGCTCGGGAGCAGACTTCGGCTGTTCGTTCTTCCTGTCCAGCTCGTTCAAAATGTCGTTGATAGCGTCTCTGTTATCACTCATTACAGAGCACCGTCCTTTCTTCTGTTACAATAAGTTCTACAGTCATGTCATGCTCCTGCACGGGCAGACTGTCAGTTATCATGGCTTCATACGCGAGAGCGATCGTTGTTATTTCGGGATACGCGGCGATAAAGCGGTCGTAGAAGCCGCCTCCGTAGCCGAGCCTTGCGCCTTTTTCAGTGAATGCGAGCCCAGGGACTATGCAGACTGTCCGCGCGGTGATATCAGGGCAGGGCAGTGAGCTGTCAGGCTCGGGAATGCCGTAGGCACCGTCTTTGAGGTCGGCAGTATCGTTTACGATGTGGAACGTCATAGTACTGTCCTTGCCGCATTTAGGGTAGGCTAAGGCTTTGTTAATGTCAATCAGCTTTCGAGCCAAGTCCCATGTGTCAACTTCTGAACCGAATGAAGCAAACATCAGCACATTGTCCGCCTCCGCGACCTCATACAGAGCGAGAACCTTTTCTGTTATCACAGCGTCCTTGGCATCTGTCTTTGCCGCCTTGCGCACCTCCGAGAAGTGCCTGCGGAGTCCATTTTTGTCCTGCATTACTTCTCGCAGAGTATCGCCTTGAACTGGCGTTCGCTCTCAGCCTTTGAGGCGGCAGTCTCAACGAGCTTGAGCGCGAACTGCGTCGCAACTCCTGCACCACGCGCAGTGATGATGTTGCCGTCGACAGCTACTGAGCCCTCACCGATAGTCGCGCCGTCAAGCTGAGTCTCAAAGCCCTCGTAGCAGACAGCGGTCTTGCCCTTGAGATAGCCCTTGTGTCCGAGAATGGACGGAGCCGCGCAGATAGCGCCGATCGTGATGTTCTTCTCCATGCAGTAGTCGATAGCCTGCTGAACATAGGGATTGCCCTCGAGGTTGAGCGTACCGGGCATACCTCCGGGGAGAACTATCATCTCGAGCTCGTCGCCGAGGATAGCCTCCTCTGCGATAGTATCAGGCACTACTGCGATGCCGTGCGAGCCGACGATAACGCTGTCGCCGACACCAACAGTGATGACCTGCTTGCCTGCGCGTCTGAGCAGGTCTACAGGCGTCAGAGCCTCTATTTCCTCGAATCCGTTTGCTAAGAATACATATATCATAATGATTGTCCTTTCTTCATTACATATGCTGAAATTTATTTTGAGCTCGTTTCCTTTTCCAAAGGCAGAGCCATTGTTATCGAAATATTACCTCATACTTGCTGAGGATAAACGCGGGATGATACGAGAGCTTCGCCTTGCGGAGTCCCTCGAGCCCGAGGTCTTCCTCGCGGTTGATGTATTTGTGACCCTCCGTCTCGGAGCGCACGAACAGGTTGTTTATGCCCGCATATATGCCGTTGTGCGAGGTGTCCGCCTTCTCGATGTGAACGCAGAACGTCTCGGAGTTAAGGTGTTCGCCGATAGTCACGGCAGAGACTTTGCCTCCGATACGAATAAGACCGCCCTTCAGCCCGAGCTCCTCAAAGTGTGAGAAATAAGTATTTATCGCGAACTGCTCGGCTATGAAGCTGTGGTCTGCGGTGTCCTTGATATTGTACTGCTCGGTCAGGAAGTAAATACAGTCGTCGTAATCTCGCTCGGTGATAGGTGAGTATTCGTAGTCGAGCTCCATGAACCGCGCGAGGTGATTGCGCTTTGCGTGGTACTTTTTCCCCGCGAGCTCCGCAAGGTCGGAGCGGAGGTAGATGTAGTCGGAGCTGTCGCGGTCGGGCTCGGCAGTGAACTCATAGGGGAACAACTCCTCGAGCATAGGCAGTGTCTTCTCCGTGAAGCCGAACATAACAAGCGGAAATCCGAGACTTTCGGAGTGCCGTCTCAGCTCTGTGATGACATCTCGGTAGTCGCCCTCACCCGCAGGCAAAATGTAGCAGGGGGGCTTGGTACCGTCATTGAACGAGGCACAGATGTAGAAATCCTTGTAAAAGGCTATTTTTGAGTTATTGAGCCGCCTCCACGCGATGTTGTTCGCAAAGGAGTATTCACAGCCCATGAAGTCTGACTTGGCAAGAGCGGCGTTGATACGCTCTTTATCAGAAATCGCTATCTCTCTGAATTCGATCATTCACGCCTCCGTCTTGCCCGCGAGAGCCTTGTAATAATTCTGCATTTCCTTCATTTTACCGCAGCTCATCTTGCCCTCGGGACATTTTCCCTTTGATACGCAGGACGGACCCGCATAGGCGAAGATATGCGGCGCGACATCAAGGCAGAGGCGGAGCATTTCGTTAGCGACTGCGCGTATCTCCCACTGAGCACGGTTACAGCACCTGTGCTCGAAGAAGTTGAACAGCGAGCGGACGTTCATCGTGACGACTATTTTGGTCTCGCAGGCGTTCGGCAGTACGAAGCGCGCGTCCTCATTTGCCATTTTTCGCGCCTTTGAAGCGGCAGCTTTCTCGTCCATGCCATCACTGATAAAGCGCTCGGTATGGCTCGCGGTGAGGAGGTCGGCAATCTTCTCGTAGCTTGCGGTGAGCTCCTTCATAGTGCGGTCGAACTCAGCCTTAGCCTCGGGCAGATCCGCTATCTCGGGCGGAGTTATGAACTCAAAGCCGTTCTCATTGACGTAGCGCTGGCTCTTCTGACTGTATGAAGCTATACGGTGACGGACGAGCTGGTGCGAGCACGCGCGAGAGATCCCCTCAATGCCGAAGGTAAAGCTGGTGTGCTCCATGACGCTCTCGTGACCGATAGAAGCGAGCATTTCAATGAATCCTGCGGTCTTTTCCTCGGTAAGACCGTCCATAAGGGAGCCTATATCGCTGCTTGAATAGCAGAGCTTTGCGGCAGTAGCGACCACCTTTTCGGGCTCGGGAGTATGTGCCAAAAGTATGACCTTCAAAAATATCACCTTCTAAAACGCATATATTATTATTTTATCATTTTTCGGGCTTCAAGTCAAGAAAAAATGAAAAAAAACAGGGGAGGGCACGACTGCCCTCCCGTTTAAGCTGTTTTATTATCATTTTTCGGAAGTGACAGTTATCTCTTTCCCGTCGCTTACGGCTGTCACCCGTCCGTTGAAGCAGGTCGACCAGAACTTGATACTGCGCTTGTTGAGCTGCTTCTGCACAGTCCCCGCGAACTCCTCCTTGGACGTGCATACCACCGCAAATTCAGGCTTGACTTCGTCGAGGAAGTCCCCGAGATTTGCTATCTTGCGTCCGTGATATGGCACCTTGAGCAGGTCGCAGTCACCAATACCCATTACCTCACCGAGCCTTGCCTCCATGGCATCGCCCGCAAAAATCAGCGTATTATCGCTGTGTATGACCTTTGTCACGAGCGAGAAGTCGTTATCGTCATTCGGTCCGTAATTCGTCTTGTCGGGGGCATCAACAGTGTACTGCACGCCGTCGAGCTCGAAGCTGATATCCTCGGTGACAAGCTGAGGAGTGATATCCTTTTCTCTCATCGCCGCGATGTATTTGTCGACCTCATCACTTAGCTGATTGTGGTCGGGACCGAGGATATTCTTCACGTCGAGGTCCTTTACGACCTTGCCTGCTCCTCCGACGTGGTCCTTGTCATAGTGCGTGAGAATGAGGTAGTCGACGGTCTCGCGCTCCCGCTCCTTGAGAAAATTGACAATCTGCTTGCCGTCGCCGCGCTCACCGCAGTCGATGATGACGGTGCTGTTCTCGGTCAGGAGCACCATTGAATCAGCCTTGCCCACATCGAGAAAAGTGACCTCAAGCCCCGATACTTCGGCAGGGGGAGCTGCTTCCGCAGTGCTCTCCGACGGAGGCGGAGGCTCAGGAGCTTTCTTATCGCACGCGGCAGCCGTCAGCATAAACGACACGACAAGCAAAGCAGCGATTTTTTTAACTAACATAGTATCACCGACCTTATTAATAATCCCTACGCCCCGCGCATAAGATAGCACTGGGAGGGACAAGATGAAAAAGCTGATATTACTGACAGCAGTCCTGCTCCTTGCAGGCTGTACACCTCAGGCGGACGCAGCTCCGCCTGACAAAGAAACGTCACTCACGTCCGAGAGCGCCGCTCCCGAAAGTGATACAAGCGGCTATATACCGCTGAATTATACGAATCAGGCAGCGCTGTGGATACCGTATATGCGCTTTGCCGACATAATGCGCGGCAAGTCAGAGGAGGAATACCGCTCGGAGCTGTCTGCGCTCCTGAGCGAAGCCGCAGAGCAAGGGATAAACACGGTCTACTTTCACGTACACCCGAACGGCGATGCATACTACAATTCCGAGCTCTTTCCGCGCGGCACCTACTGGGACGGCGAATACGACCCTCTCGCAATAGTGCTCGAGGAGGCACATTCCCGCGGGATATCGCTGCACGCATGGCTGAATCCGCTCCGTTTGCAGACGGAGGAGCAGATGAACGCTCTGCCCGACAGCTTCATCACGAAGCAGTGGACAGACTCGGGAAACGGCTATGTGAAGCTGATTGGCGGACGCTGGTACCTCGTACCCGTGTATGAGGAGGTGAGGCAGCTCGTCAGCTCCGCCGCCGAGGAGATACTCACGCAGTACAAGGTAGACGGCATACACATCGACGACTACTTCTACCCAACGCAGGAGCCATCATTCGACGCCGAGGCATTTGCCGCAAGCGGCGCCTCAGACCTCGCAGAATGGCGGCGTGAAAATGTAACGGCAATGGTAAAGTCCCTGCGCGATACAGTCCACAAGCACGGCAGCCGCCTGAAATTCGGGATAAGTCCGCAAGGCAACATCTCCGCTGACCGCGACAGGCTATACGCCGACGTAGAGCTGTGGAGCTCCGACGCCACGTATGCTGACTACATCGTGCCGCAGATATACTTCGGCTTCGAGAACGAGACCTGCCCCTTCGAGCCCACGCTCCGCCGCTGGGAGGAGCTCACCGCTGACAGCGGCGTATCGCTGATAGTCGGGCTTGCGGAGTACAAGCTCGGGAAGGAAGACATCTGGGCAGGGGATAGCGGCCGTGATGAATGGGTCACATCGCCCGATATCCTCGAGCGGCAGGTCGAGCTGGTGAAGACGTCTACAGCAGACGGCTACGCCTTTTACCGTTAGCTTATTCCAAAAACGGGGAGTTTAAACTCCCCGTTTTTCTGATTTATTTGCTGAATGAAACAGGCAGGTCGCTCGCCTTGTATGTACCTGAATCCACCTGCTGTATAGTGAAGGCGTCCTTTGCAGTCACACCGTCGCCGTTGTCATAGACGTCAGCGTTGATGACGCCCTGCGGCTTGAGTCCGAACTTGTCCTTGTTGCCGATATGCTGGAGAATCGCAACAGCGTCTGCAACGCTCACTTTTCCGTCAAGGTTTGCATCACCGTATACAGTATCATCGGCAGAGGGACCGCCACCCATTTTATCAGTTGTAGTAGCCGCAGATTCCGATGTTGTACTGACAGGGGGAGAAAGAGGCTCTCCTGTAGTCGTGGTTGTCGAACCCGAGATTGTAGTCGTGGTTGTAGCAGTAGTAGTTGTTGTTGTTGCCTTTGTAGTAGAGGGAGTCGTATTGACGGGCTTGATGTCGCCTGTACCGCCCATACCGTCAGCCTTGGTGCCGTCGGGCTCCTCACCGTAATAAAGCTTGCCGTTGACGTAAACAGGGATATACGGCGAAACTATGCCCTTTGCGGAGCCGTCCTCGCCCTTTGTGGTCTTGCCGAGGTCCTTCGCGGAGAAGTCGTTGGACGAATCCCAGCCGCTGCCGTAATCGGGCATAACGAGCGCGAGGAGTATCTCGCACTGCTGCATACCCTCGGAGATTGGCAGAACAGCTCTGCCGTCGGGGAGAGTGACCTCGATGTAGTAGATATCACCGCTGTACTGAGTGGGCTTGGATATCTCAGCGGGAGTAACACCGCTGTACATCTTGGACTGGTCGCGGTCGCAGCGGATAACGAGGTCCTCGGGCTTCTTGCCGAGAGCGATGACCTCGCTGAGGTCCATATAGTAGCGGAAGGAGATGTTATCCTGAACTCTTGCGGGCCATGCGGAGTGGTTGGTTATCTTGAAGCTGATAGTCTGACCGCTCGACTCAGCGCCCTTTGAGAGAGCCTCAACGTAGAACTCGGGACCGTCGTGTGCCTCCTTCTGCGGGAAGTTCGGGTCCTTGGTGCCGCCGTACTTGTCCACCATCTTGCAGAGCATAGCTGTGAAGCCTGCGTTGTAGTCAGTAGCGACCTCGTTGTTGATGTAGTTCTGTCTGTCGTCCTCATATGCGCCCGACTGAGTGGGGCCGCCGACGAGAGCTCCGTAGAGGATATGGCGGTTAGTTGCAGGGATAGCAAGGTCATTCTTCCACGAGCCGTGAGCTGTACGGTGGTGAGGATTCTTCGGGTAATTCTCGCCGTAGCCGCAGAGATAGCTGAAGCTGTCAGGATTGTCGCCGAGAGCATAGTTGACCTGAGTCTCCGCGAATTCCTGATACTTGGAGTTGTCCTGACCCTTGAAGATAGTATCGCTTGCTACCTCAGCGAGGAAAGCGGTAGTATTAGCGTATCTGAGGCAGCCCCAGTCGGTCAGCCAGCGGAAGCCGCCTGGGAGTATCTTCGCCTCGTCACCGTTGACCCAGCGGTCAAGATGCTTCTTGACATGAGCAATATATGTTTCGTCCTTGGTATTTATGGCATAGAGAAGCATAGCGCCCTGCATATTGTCGTCCCAGCAGTGGCTCCAGCCGTATGCAAGAGTGCTGCCCTCGCCGAGCATCTTGCTGAGGTTGGGGATATAGCCCTTTGCGTCTGCAAGGTAGGTCTCGTCACCCGTTGCAATATACAGCCAGTTAGCGGCGTAGAAGAGTTCGTCGTAGAAGTGGCTGGACTGATAGAAGCCCTGTGCGTCGGAATCGTTGTAGTAGGAATCGCTCGGATTCGTCTTAGCAATTTTGTAGATGTTCTGAGCGTGCTTGAGGTAGCCTGCGCGCTTAGAGTCGTCGGTGTGACCGTCAAGAGCGGCATATCCTGCGGCAAGTGCAGCAGCCATTTCACCGAATACGGCAGAGCAGCCCTTCGATGACTTGAGCACCGCGCGAGCCTCGGCAACGGAGTGACCGTTGTCCTCCATGCCGTACTCGATGAGACCTACAGGTCCCCACCAAGTATGGTCGTCCTTACCGATACCGACCTGATATATTACCTCATCGCCCTTATCACAAGCAGCAAGATAATCCATGACGAATTCAACGTTATTGGCGTACTGCTCCATAAGACCGGTCTTTTCGAGTCCCTCAGGATACTGATACATACCCCATGCAAGCATAGAAGCTGAATATGCCATAGGGAGGTTGAACTTTACGTGGTCGCCCGCATCGTACCAGCCGCCGAGCACCTCGTCGGACATGGTAGAGTCAGTCTTCCACTCGACTCTGTTCCACTCAGGGAGCGGACCTGCCTGCTGAGCCTCATAGAAGAACAGCGATTTGTCGAGCGCGTCTGCGTAATTCTGCTCGGAGGCGGCAAGTACGCCGGCAGGAGCAGCGGGAGCAGTGAATGTCAGGCACGATGCTGCTACAGCCGCTGACATAGCTCCCGAAATGAACTTTTTGAACATCTGGTGTTTCTCCTCTCAAAAATATAGTCGAACAATATCGGAGGCAATGACAGTGCAGCAAGCCTCCATACACTTTTGATTCTACCACATTCTGCCGAAAACGTCAAGCATTTTTATGCATATGAGCTGACCGATTCTTGCGGGAAGGCACGCGCGATATCCTCATTATACACACAATGCTTGAATGAGGCTTAATTTTTTGCTTGAAAATCTTGACTTTTGTCCATTCGTGTCGTAAAATGAATATATTAGGACTTTTATAAAGGAGAGGACGTAATATGAAAAAAAAGTCAGGTGCAGGCATCAATCTGGTATTCTTCGTACTCGCGCTGCTGCTCATGGGAGCGCTCGCAGGAATATGCACATACGCCTATTTCCATGAATCCGAGCACGAAGCCAAGCCCGCTTCCGCCCCCCTCACACTGACAACGGACGCGACGACGACCACTACCTCCGCCACGACCACAGCTTCGACCGCCACGACCACTGTCTCCGCGACAACCACAACCGCCACAACGACAGTGAGCAAACTTAAATACCACGGCTTCAATGAGACTGTTGCCGCTGACCCGTCAAAGGCTGAGCTGACTCTCACCGAGGAGGAAAGCGGTGACATCTTCCACTATTATCCCAACTCAGGGTGGACATTCCGCGGATTCACAGACAAAGCCGCTGTCGGACTGCCTAAGGATAAGAGCGGAAAGACCGCAAGCTATTACGCAAACAGCCCGGACGTCAAGGACAGCAAGTCGGATATAGGCTTCACTGCCGAGATAAAGGGCGGAAAAACGCTGAAGGTCGAAAGCTACGGCGGCGAGCTGACAGAGCTGCGTATCGTCTCCAACAACGATAAATACGCCGAGCTGAGCTACAGCGCTGACGTGAAGAAAGGCACGCTCGAGGCTGACCTGCTCGACAGCTCCTACGCAAACGGTATATACGTTATAAACGGCGAATATTCGGTAAGCGGCGAGACCTGCGACCTCAACATCTATCTCTTTGTGAACTGCAAATCGGATAACGATAAGGACTACAGCTTCTACCTCTGCACAGGTTCACAGTCCGAAACCGAACCCGCTTCGACCTCAACAACAACAAGCTCCGAAACGACGACTACGACAACAACTAAAGCCGACTGACCTTAATAAATAATACTTGACACATAAGCGTTCTTGGTGTAAAATATAACCAGAATTAAACGCTCCGTTAATTTGATAAAAAATATATCTGGAGGTATAATATGGACTCTGAACAGAAAAGACCCCGCGCACGCCAGAAAAACGTGACCTCAGGCGGCAGCGGCGCATACAAAAGAGGCGATGCGCTCGGAACAGGACAGGTCGGCTCGGCTGACCACTCTGCTGCAAAGCCCACAGGCAGCCGTCCCGAGAGCGGCAGTCAGCATAACTCAAGCAGTACCGTAAAACGTGCTGCTATAGGAGGAGGCGGAGGCTTAGGACTCATCCTCATGCTCGTTGCACTGTTCGTGCTCCCGAAGCTTTTCGGCGGCGGAGCAGGCGGCGGCGGAACTGCCGATATAAACGACCTCGTAAACGGTATGCTCGCGGGAGGAAACGGTAACGTTCCTTCGGGCTACAGCTTCAGCAGCGACGATATCAACGTCGGCGGAAGCTATGAGGCTGAGGAGTCGGAGGTCGACGAAACGGTAGTATCCAGCGCACGCGCTAAGAGGACACGTATTCTCGGAAACAACCAAGATAAAGTAACAATAATGCTCTATATGTGCGGTACAGACCTCGAGTCCAAGTACGGCATGGGCTCTTCCGATATGGGCGAGATAGCAGCTGCGAAATACGGCGACAACGTCAATATAATCGTATACACGGGCGGCTGCAAGGGCTGGAAGACCCGCGGTATCAGCAATAAGTCCAACCAGATATACCAGATAAAGGACGGCGGACTCAGACAGCTCGTTGCCGACGACGGCAACAAGCCGATGACTTCTCCCGATACTCTCGCAGGCTTCATAAAGTACTGCAATACTAATTATCCCGCAAACAGAAACGAGCTCATTCTCTGGGACCACGGCGGCGGCTCAGTCAGCGGCTACGGCTACGACGAGAAAATGGGCAGCGGCTCAATGGACCTTGCAGGCATAAGCAAGGCACTCAAGAACGGCGGCGTGAAGTTCGATTTCATCGGCTTTGACGCTTGTCTCATGGCTACAGCTGAAAACGCCTTGATGCTCGACGAATACGCCGACTATCTCATTGCCTCCGAGGAAACAGAACCTGGCGTCGGCTGGTACTACACCAACTGGGTATCAAAGCTCGGAAACAATACTTCAATGCCTACACTGGAGATTGGCAAGAATATTGTTGACGACTTCGTCGCGACCTGCGGTGTAAAATGCAAGGGTCAGAAGACGACACTCTCCGTCATCGACCTTGCCGAGTTCTCGTCGACAGTTCCTTCTAAGCTCAACAAATTTGCAAACAGCGTCAGCACGCTCATCGCCAACAAGGAGTATCAGAAGGTCTCCGACGCGAGATACGGCGCGCGTGAATTCGCAGAGAAGACCAAGATAGACCAGGTCGACCTCTATGACCTCGCTGAAAATATGACGACTCAGGAGGGCGTGGAGCTCGCTTCCGCGATAAAGGGTGCAGTCAAGTACAACCGCACCTCCTCAAACATGAGCAACGCTCACGGTGTGTCCATTTATTTCCCGTATAAGCGCACATCATACGTTGATTCAGCCTGCACTACCTACTCGCAGATAGGCATGGACGACGCCTACTCCAAGTGCATACGTCAGTTCGCGAAGCTCGAGACGAGCGGACAGATAGCAGCGGGAGGTTCAGGCTCTCCCTTCGCCTCACTGTTCAGCACGGGCGGCTCGGGCTCATCGGGAGTATCGGGCGGCACTGACACTATCAGTCAGCTCCTCGGCGCATTTCTCAGCGGCGGCGGACGTTCTGTCCCGATAGACGGTCTGGACAAGTCCAACATCGCATTCATGGGCGACAGCTCTATCTCTGACAAAACTGCTGCTGAATACATCGCGCTCAATCATTTCGACGTTGAGAACCTCACATGGACACAGTACGGCAGCCAGTACAAGATGACAATCCCCGATGAACAGTGGGCACTTGTACACAGCCTCGACCTCAATATGTTCTACGACGACGGCGAGGGCTACCTCGACCTCGGACTCGACAACGTCTACACCTTTGACAACAACGGCGACCTCGTTGCCGATACTTCGAGAAACTGGCTCGCTATCGACGGTCACACCATAGCATACTATCACACCGACACTGTCGAGAACGAGGAAACAGGCGAGTTCACAATAACGGGCTATGTTCCAGCATATCTCAACAACGAGCGTGTAAACCTCATCCTCATCTTCGACAGCGAGAACCCCAACGGCTACATCGCAGGCGCTGAACCTGCTTACGGCACTGAGGAGACCGAAACAGTCGCAAAAAGCATAGTTGACCTCAACGAGGGCGACAAGATAGACTTCATCTGTGACTACTACAGCTACGACGGCGAGTACACGGATACATACTACCTCGGCGAAACTCTTACATACTCCAAGGACCTGAAGATAAGCAATACAGACGTAGGCAAGGGCGAAGTACGTCTTATGTACCACTTCACCGACATCTACAATCAGGAATACTGGTCCGAACCAATAATCAAGTAAAAGTAAGGCTGCTATCGGCGAAATATCCGACAGCAGCCTTTTTTCCGT
The DNA here is from genome assembly GCA_000701945.1 of Anaerotruncus sp. MC2020. Classification (GTDB taxonomy): domain Bacteria; phylum Bacillota; class Clostridia; order Oscillospirales; family Ruminococcaceae; genus Ruminococcus; species Ruminococcus flavefaciens_B. The sequence continues at coordinate 227,998 of KL370840.1, read as the reverse complement.
AACTAAACGCGCTTTTTCGCGCGATAGAAAAAATATACGGAAAATCGTACCATGCTCTCTTGCATTTTTGGCTATTATGTGATATAATGTTTCTTAGGTATAGACTGCAAAGGTATGTGCAGTCGGACGTTGACTATAACGGACTGATTCAGGAGGATTCAAATGCTATTCAAGGATTACATCGACATCAAGGATTTTGTACAGGTAGTATGCCCGAAATGCAAAGCCCTGCTCATGGCGGACAAGGATATGGAGTTCTGGCACTGCGGTCACTGCGGTGAGAAGTTCAACGTGAACGAGGTAAGAGGCGCAAAGCCCGTGGTCAAGAAAAAGCCCGACCCTGTCCTCACGGGAGAGATTTTCCGATGCGAGGGCAGTACGCTCTATGAATTCGCGGGCGACTACGAGGATGTCGAAGTGCCTGAATTCATCTCATGCATTGCCTCTGGAGCCTTCAAGGGCAATAAGACGATGAGGTCGATAGTTATCCCCGATAACTGTATGGAAATAGCAGATTCTGCGTTCGAGGACTGCATCTCGCTCGTGAGCGTGCGTCTCCCCGCAACTCTGAAAAAGATAAACTACAAGACCTTCAACGGCTGCGATTCGCTGAAAAAGATAACAATTCCCTCGAGCGTGGAGCAGATAGTATACAACGCTATGTGCTGCGGACTCGACGAGATTGCGTTCGAGAGCAGCTATACCACTTGGGAGGCGGAGAACGAATATGCAAATCCGTCATTCTGGGTGAAGAAAGGCAAGACCAACGGCGTCAGCCGCATATTCTTCAAGGGTCAGAGCTTTGAAGCTGCTGATGTTTTCAAGCACGGCAGCCTCTATACATACCTCCGCAGCGAGGGACTCTGCACCAACTGCGGCAGTAAGTTCGGTATGTTCAACAAGTGCAAGAACTGCGGAAAGAAAAAGGAATATTAAGCTATGAAATACACACAGGGTCAATACATAATAACCGAGAAAAAGGCTATAGCCCGCGAGATATACAGCTTCACGATAGCCTGTCCCGAGGTAGCAGCGGTTGCTTCGGCGGGACAGTTCGTGCACATCAGGGCTAACGGCTTCACGCTCCGCAGACCTATCTCTATCTGCGGCATAGACAAGGAAAAGGGCACTCTCCGAATCGTATTCGAGATTCGCGGAGAGGGTACTGCTGAGATAGCCAAGCTCAACAAGGGCGACCTAATTGATATGCTCGCACCGCTTGGACACGGCTTCACAGTGGACGAGAGCTTCGGCAGGGTAGTCCTCATCGGCGGCGGTATCGGTACGCCTCCTATGCTTCCGCTCGCGAAGATATACGGCGAAAAAGCCGTTGCTATAAGCGGCTTCCGCAACAGCGCGGCGGCTATATTGCAGGACGACTTCAAGGCTGCGGGCGCGGAGGTCATACTCTGCACCGATGACGGCTCTGCGGGAATACACGGCTTCGTTACACAGCCGCTCACCGACCTCGCAAAGGCAGGCGGCATTGATATGGTATACGCCTGCGGACCTATGCCCATGCTCAAGGGTGTGGCTGCTATCTGCAAGGAGAACGGCATACGCTGCGAGATATCTCTCGAGGAGCGCATGGCTTGCGGAATAGGCGCTTGCCTCGGCTGTGCGTGCAGGACAGTCCGCAACGACGAGGAATACTTCGCGCACGTCTGCAAGGACGGTCCCGTATTCAAGGCAGAGGAGGTGCTCTGGTAATGGCTGACCTTTCGATAAAAGTCTGCGGCGTAGACTTCAAGAACCCCATAATCCCCGCGTCGGGCGTTTTCGGCTACGGACGCGAATACGAGGAGCTGTTCCCGCTCGATAAGCTCGGCGGAATCGCCACAAAGGGCACGACTCTCCACCTGCGCACGGGCAACCTCGCCCCACGAATAGCGGAAACTCCCGCGGGTATGCTCAATTCCGTGGGACTGCAAAATCCGGGAATCGACCACTTCATCGAGACCGAGCTGCCCTACCTGCTGACGAAGGACCTTGTTGTCCTCGCGAACATTGCAGGCTCTACTCCCGACGAATGCGCAGAAGTAGCCGCAAAACTCGAATCCACGGACGTTCACATGATAGAGCTGAACATCTCCTGCCCGAATGTAAAGCAGGGCGGAGCGGCGTTCGGCACGAGCTGCGACATGGCGGCGGAGGTAACGCGCAAGGTGCGCGCCGCTACGACAAAGCCGCTCGTAGTCAAGCTCTCGCCCAATGTAACGAGCATCGCTGACATCGCAAAGTCGGTAGAGGCGGCGGGCGCTGACGCAGTATCGCTGATAAATACGCTCCTCGGCATGAGGATAGACATTAACACAGGCAGACCGATTCTCCGCAACAATGTCGGCGGCATGAGCGGTCCTGCGGTGTTCCCGATAGCCGTCCGCATGGTATGGCAGGTCGCAAATGCGGTCAATATCCCCGTTATCGGCATGGGAGGCGTCTCCTCGGGACGCGATGCCATTGAGCTGATGATGGCTGGAGCCTCCGCAGTGCAGGTAGGAGCCGCTATCTTCACAGACCCGCTCGCTCCCGTGCGAATAGTTGACGAGATGAACGAATGGCTCGACAGCAAGGGCATAGCGTCAGTAAAGGATATCATCGGCACTGTAAAGCCGTGGTAATGGAGGAAATATGAACAGCGAACAGGTAAAAGCAGTATTTGGCAAGATATATGAGGCGTTTGCAGACCTCCCCGACGACAGGGACGAGGCTATAAAGAAGCTCGTCGCCGAAACAGGACTCAACGAGGCTGACTGCGCCACAGCATACGACAACATCAAGCCTATCCTGCCGCAATTAAAGGAATTATGATAATAATGTCAGTAGACTTCGGAGACTCCCGCACAGGTATAGCCGTCTGCGGCAAGAGCGAGCTCATCGCCTCGCCCGTGACGGTCATACAAGAGAAGGACTTCGAGAAATGTATAGAAAAGACAGCAGCTCTCGTAAAGGAGCAGCGCGCGGAAGAGATAGTAGTCGGCTATCCGAAGAATATGAACGGCACGATAGGGGAGAGGTGCGAGAAATGCACTCTCTTTGCGCAGAAGCTCGAGGCTTTGACTGGTATCCCCACCAAGCTCTGGGACGAACGCTGCACGACAGTCTCCGCCCACAATTTCCTCAATGAGACCAACACGCGCGGCAAGAAGCGCAAGGCAGTCATCGACGCTGTTGCCGCAGTGATAATCCTCGAAAGCTATCTTGCTTTCAGGCGCAACAGCAAATATCAGCCAAACCCGACAGAATAACAGCGGGCGGACAAAACGTCCGCCCTGCAATGCACATATTATGAGAATACGGACGTAAGGTCCTGTATCAGATTCTCGGCGGCACGCATAGTCTTTGCCGCATCACGCTTTATGCTGTGCTTTTTCATCGGGCTCGCCGACGAGAGAGCATAGTACGCAAGACCTACTACAGCTCCCGCAGCAGCCCCCTTTGTAAGTGACATCAGATTCATAACAAGTTACTCCATAGCATATTATCCGCATCGCGGACAGTATTATTATCTGAAAAAAGAAATGAACTATACCCGCAGCAACGAAAGGAAAAAACAATGAAAAAACTTCTCGCAACAGCTTTAATATTAAGTTTTGTCGCAATGTTAGGCTGTGCGGACCGCTCTGAGCCGTCTGCGAGTGAGACTATCGCTGACACCACGGCTTCCGAAGTCACGACGGAGGCTGAAACTGTCGAGACAACTACCCGCGACAAAGGTCCCGAGAGCTATACTCACGGCGAGGACGGCTACTGTAACATCCTTGAAGAATTCCCGAATATCGAGATGAAGTCTCAGGAAGGCGGTACTTGCTGGCTTTATGCGGCAGATATGAGCATGGAAACTGCTTACGCTAAGAAAAATGGCTCTGACATAAGCGTTGACCCTCTTGAAATGCTCGAATACACATACGGTGACGGCAGAAAAGAAGGCTTTTTCGTTAAAGAGGGTTATGACCCTATGGGGCTCGGCGGCTGGCAGTGGATAGTCACTGAAAGACTGACAAGCGGATTCGGTAATCTAACTATTGACAGTTCGGTCATAGTCGATGTTTCCGACCGCGGCGCTATAAAGGAAGCTGTTAAAAACCGCGGCGGAGTTGCTATCGGAGTAAACGATACCGACAATAGATATAAAGGCTGGCACGGAGGCTATTATACTCTCAATTATACGAGAGAGGAATTCGACCACGATGTTACTATAATCGGCTACGATGACCACTTCCCCAAGCAGTATTTCAACACTCCCGCTTCTGAGGACGGTGCGTGGATATGCTATAACAGTGCATTTGGCTCGGCAGGATTCTTTTATGTTTCCTACGATGCGCCTTTGGAGTATGGAATAAGCCATTCTGTCACGGATGAGTATTCGGAGGTGCTCGCATATGATGCGGGCAACGAGCAGGAAATTTGCATACTTGATGAAAACGGAGTGACTACTGCAAATGTTTTCCATAAGGCAGGAACTCTTGCCGCTGTCGGAACGTATAACGACTTCGACGAGCAGGATATAACTATAGAGGTATACAGCGCGGACTTTTCTCAGCTTCTTTACTCTCAGGACGCCGTGCTTGATTACCACGGCTATCACACTGTAGAGCTTGACACTCCGCAGGCAGTCTCCGACTATGCCGTGGCGATAACCTACTCAAAGGGTGCTCCCGTCGAGGGCGAGGATATCGACTATGGTGATAGTGATTACAAGACCGTTTCCGAGAGCGGACAGTCATTCATTAGGCTGGACGACGGGTGGCATGATATGACCGAAAAGGGTATCAAAGTCAGACTTGATACAGCCTTCAGAACGGAAGATATGAACATTACGGCAGAGTTCGGTGTTGATTTTGACCCGAATAATTGCTGTATAAAGGCACTTTATGCCAAATAATACAATAACAGAAGGGAAACTATGCATAATCTCAACATCGTCCTTGTAGAACCTCAGATACCGCAGAATACGGGGAACATTTCCCGCACCTGCGCCGTTACGGGCGCAAGGCTGCACCTTGTCCGACCGCTCGGCTTCGAGGTCACAGACAAGCAGCTCAAGCGCGCAGGTCTTGACTACTGGGACAAGCTCGATATAACCTACTATGGCAGTCTCGCGGACTTCTTCGCCCGCAATCCCGACGGTGAATTCTTCTATTTCACGACTAAGGGGCGGAAAGTCCACAGCGAGCAGGAATACCCCGACAACAGCTACCTCGTCTTCGGACGCGAGGACAAGGGGCTCCCCGAGGAGCTCCTCCACGACAATCCCGATTCGTGCGTCCGCATACCGATGAGGAACGAGCTCAGGAGCCTGAACCTGTCAAATTCCGTAGCGATAGCAGTATACGAAACACTGAGACAATGGGACTACCCCGACCTTTCCCGCGAGGGCAGGCTCACAAAATATACATGGTAAAGGAGTAACGAATATGGCAAAGACAGCGATTCTTACCGACAGCTGCTGCGACCTCCCGAAGGAGATAGTCAGCGAGCTCGGCATCTACGTAATACCGATAGAGCTCAAAATAAACGGTAAAAAATACAAGGATACGGAAAAAACTCCCGAGGAGTTCTACCGCATGATGAATATGTCCGAAAGCATTCCGCGGCATATCCCTGTCTCCGAGGACACCTTCGTGCAGTACTATACAAAGCTCTGGGAGAACGGCTACACTGACATAATATGCGTTTCCATGAGCAGTATCGCCTCAAAGACATATGCGAACTCCGTCTCCGCGAACAAGCGATTCTTCGCCGAACACAAGGACGCAGCGGGCAAGCTCCGCATATTCAACCTTGATTCGCGCTGCTACTCGCTGTTCTACGGATATCCCGTAATGAAGGCGGCTAAGAAAGCACGCCGCGGTGCATCTGCTGAGGCTCTCGTCGCCTACATACAGGACTGGTTCAATGTCGGCGGCGGCTATGTCGTACCCTACAGCCTCAAATTCGCGCGCCGTTCGGGCAGTATCGAGGAGGCACGTGCATTCGCGGGAGAGCTGCTCGGAATGAGACCTATAATAGAATTCGCGGACGGCAATGCAGTCACAGCGGAAAAAATACGCGGTGTGAAGAATATCGTTCCCAAGCTGCTCGAATTCGTCGAGAAGAAAATGACCCCGCAGACGCCTTATGTACTCGTTTACGGCAGCGAGGTCGCTCCGATAAAGGAGATAGAGCGCGAGCTCACGAAGCATTCAGGACGCAAGCCCGAGATGATAGCACGTATCGGCGGAGTTACAGCCTCTAACATCGGTCCCGACCTTGTCGGAATAATGATAAGACGCAAGTCGGATATATAAAAGAAAGCGGCAAATCAATTGATTTGCCGCTGTTTTTTCGTTTCCGCCTTGCCGTGATATAGCGAATAAAACCCGCACTCAGCAGGTGGGTAAACGCCCGAATGCTTCTCGCTCCCTTCATCCGCAAGCGGGAGGTCTGCAGTCCACACACGGAGACGAATTCCCTTTAAAAATGTGTTGGATTATAAAAAACTATATTTTCTCGAACAAGGCAGAAGTCCTTTGTTACTATGTATATTATAGCACAAGCATTTCAAAAAATCAATACCTTTTTTATGAAAATTTGAAGAAAATTATTCTTCTTCCTCATCATCGTCATCGAAGGCGTTAAGAGCTTCCTCCATGCGCTCGAGGAAGAAAGCCGAAACGACCTCAAACTCGTCATCGTCGTCGATCGAGGCAAGTATCTCCTCGCCGTCCTCGTCTATGGACTTAAGTATCACGAGGTCACAGTCAGCGTTGAGGTAGTCATCGTCCTCTATCGCAGGGAGCATGGCGTAGTACTGTTCGCCGCGTATCTCGGCAGCGTCAATAAGCTCGAACTGCTTCTTGTTGCCGTCCTGATCTATAAGCTCAAAGAGCTCGGGGGTGTATTCGTTCATTTCAGACATAGTTATCTCCGTTCCGGCTTTCGCCTTTTTGATACAATAATTATACACCATTTAGTATAATATTTCAAGTGGAAAATTAAAACTTCACAGTATTTAGTCAGAATGATGATGTGGAACACTATGTTTTGTGCAAATATACAAATTGTATCATAATTATGTGAAAACTTGAAGAAAACTATTGACTTTCTACAACGAGTATGGTAATATATAATCAAGGAAAGGGAAGTAACAGAAAAGTTACTGAGCCGAATCTACTTGGTCTGAGGGTTTCCTCAATGTAGATTATTCATGGCGGAAAGGATCGTGAGTCCAATGGAAGTAAGCATAGGTTCACAGCGTGAAGCCGGCGGGCTCGCTGAGTGATCGGTATTCTGAAAGAGGGAATATAGGTCCTTGAGACTTGTTCCATAGTTTTGAAGCTACAAATGACAGCCGACCACAACGCGGACGCATTGCTGACAGAGAAATACGGCTTCAGGCTTAGCTCGATTCGGATACAGGTTATCCTGAAACTTCGACGATAAGTCTTTAGATATATTGTCAAGTATCTTATTGTAAAGGTTGAGTCCAATGAGAAGTTGAATTTCTAGCCGAAAGGCTGCCAATACGGACTGTTTTAAATGTCCCCAAAAATCTTCTGGAGGTATAGTCCAATGGAGTGACAGCTTAACACAGCTTGATTACAATTAAAGATCTTGATTCTTCAATGAAGGAATGATGTTCTATGAAAATGAGGTATTCATTCAAGATTTAGACTGAAGGAGTGAGTCCAACAGGTAATTTAGCTAAGTGATGAAAGTCGCTTAAAATGACAATTGAATAAAGCAACAGCCCCGAAGGTCTCTCGGGGCTTTTTGTTGTTATTTCAGCTTTTCGAGCAGCGACTTCCTGTACTGGAGGGCCGCCTGCTCCTGCTTGTTGTCGCCGTATTCATAGTAAACTCGGTCCTTCAACGCGTCAGGGAGGTACTGCTGCGCGACATAGTGATTCGGAAAATCGTGCGGATAGAGGTAGTGCTGCCCGACTACAGCCGCGCCCTTGCCGTCGAAGTGCTTGTTCTGGAGATGACGCGGGAAGTCGAGCGCATCGCAGGACTCCACGTCCGCTAAAGCCGCGTCTATAGCCATACACGCGCTGTTGGACTTCGGAGCAGTCGCCATGAGAATGATAGCCTCCGCAATCGGGAGCTTCGCCTCGGGGAGACCGAGCTGTAGCGCCGAATCCACGCAAGCCTTCACTATCGGGACTGCCATGGGATAGGCGAGACCAACGTCCTCGCTTGCGATACAGAGCATACGCCTGCAAAGAGAGATTATATCTCCCGCAGCGATGAGGCGGGCGGCATAGTGCAGAGCTGCATTCTCGTCTGAACCGCGAACGGACTTGTGGAACGCGGAGAGAATGTCGTAGTGCTGGTCACCGTCGCGGTCGTAGCGCATATTGCTGCGCTGGGCAAGGATATCGAGCGAATCGGCAGTTATGGTGACCTTGCCGTCAGAAACAACACCGCACATTACCGCGAGCTCGGCGGTATTGATTGCCTTGCGGACGTCGCCTCCGCAGCTGAAAGCTATCTTATCAACTATATCATCGGTCACATCTACAGTGTAACCGTTCTCCTCGGCGAGGATAGCAAATGCGCGGCGTATAGCAGGTTTGAGCTGCTCAGCGGTCACTGGCTTGAACTCAAATACCGTGCTGCGACTGATAACGGCATTGAAAATGGCGAAGTAGGGATTCTCGGTCGTGGACGCAATAAGCGTGATATCGCCGTTTTCGATGTATTCGAGCAGACTCTGCTGCTGCTTCTTATTGAGGTACTGTATCTCATCGAGGTAGAGCAGAATGCCGTTCTCGCTGCCGAATGTACCGATATCCGCGACAACGTCCTTGATGTCGGCGAGCGAGGCATTCGTGCCGTTGAGCTTGTACAGCGACATACCGCAGTTTTCGGCAATGATTCGCGCAACGGTAGTCTTACCGACTCCCGAAGGACCGTAAAATATCATGTTCGGAACATTACCGCTCTCGATTATTCGTCGGAGCGGCTTGCCCTCGGCGAGGATATGCTCCTGCCCGACAACATCGGCGAGCGACTTCGGGCGAATCTTATCTGCTAAAGGTGCGGACATATCAGTCAGCCTCCTTACGTTTGATTTTCCAGTAATATCGGCGTTTCGAGGCGGGAAAGTCCTCCATGACGCCGTGCTCGGGGTCGTAGAACGTGCCGTCGCAGTAGAGCGACCAGTGCCAGCAGCGCGGAGTTTCAAGGCTCAGCATACACAGCGGCGGGAGCTCCGCCTTGTCCGTGACCTGCACACGCTCGTCCGAGACGATTAATCCGTTCCCGCGCAGGACTTGCTTCATCTCGGCGAGAGTAGTCTCGCGGTCGTTACCAATGACTTCGCAGACGTGCTCGGGAGTTGTACCGAGTATCATTGCAAGTACAGCCTGACCGCACTGGAGGTCGGTCGGCTCGTGTATATATTTTATTTCCATAGTATCAACCCATAGATCAACAGTGAGATATAGCCGAGTAAGGGCGTCAGAGCGATGTAGACCGCGAGTGATATCAAGATAGTCGCTGCCTTCTTTTCAAGAGAGCGGATACGTCTGAACCATTTGCAGGCGAAGAAAGCATCAAGCATAAGGCACACGAATGCAATAAAGCCAAATAGTATGACGCTGTCCATGAAGTCAGGGTCAACGGGCATTCCTGTCACATCATCAATATTCGATGAACGCATCAGCGTACCGATACAGGACAGCAAAAAAATCAGGAAATTACCTGATGCCAGACTGCACAGCACGGAATTGAAATACGCATAGGTTTTGTTTTCAGAAGCCGTTATTTCTTTCTGAATATCACACTCTGTCATAAATTCCTCCATAAAAACAGGGACGGACAGCTTGTCCGTCCCTGATGGTTATTCTTACTTGTAGAGCGGGAACTTTTCGCAGATAGCGTTTACGCCTGCGCGGATCTCGTCAGCCTTGTTCTCGAAATCTGTAGCGCAGAGGTAGATGTACTCAGCAATCTTCTCCATTTCCTCAACGCCGAGACCTCTTGTTGTAACAGCAGGAGTACCGATTCTGATACCGCTTGTTACGAAGGGCTTCTCAGGGTCGTTGTGGATAGCGTTCTTGTTAACTGTGATGTATACCTCGTCAAGTCTGTGCTCGAGCTCCTTGCCTGTGATGTTGAAGGGACGGAGGTCAACGAGCATGAGGTGGTTGTCAGTGCCACCCGAAACGAGGTTGAAGCCTCTCTTGAGCAGACCCTCGGAGAGAGCCTTTGCATTCTCAACGATACGTCTCTGATAGTCCTTGAACTCAGGCTTGAGAGCCTCACCGAAGCATACAGCCTTAGCAGCAATAGTATGCATCAGAGGACCGCCCTGTGTGCCGGGGAATATAGCGGAATTTATCTTCTTGATGAGGAACTCGTTGTTTGTGAGGATAAGTCCGCCTCTGGGTCCGCGGAGAGTCTTGTGAGTCGTTGTTGTAACGATGTCAGCGTAGGGGACAGGGGACTCGTGGCAGCCTGCCGCAACAAGACCTGCGATGTGAGCCATATCAACCATGAGGAGAGCGCCGACAGCTCTTGCTATCTCGGAGAGGCGCTTGAAGTCGAGAGCGCGGGGATAAGCAGAAGCACCTGCAACGATAAGACGGGGCTTGTGCTTGTTTGCGAGCTTGTACACCTCATCGTAGTTTATAGTCTCTGTCTCGTCGTCGAGACCGTAGGAAACGAAGTTGAAATACTTGCCCGAGAGGTTTACGGGCGAGCCGTGTGTGAGGTGACCGCCGTCTGCAAGGCTCATGCCAAGAACTGTGTCGCCGGGCTGGAGAACTGCGAAGTAAGCAGCTGTATTAGCCTGAGCACCCGAGTGAGGCTGAACGTTTGCGTACTTAGCGCCGAAGAGCTCGCAGGCACGCTGGATAGCGATAGCCTCCACCTCGTCAACGCACTGACATCCGCCATAGTAGCGCTTTCCGGGATAGCCCTCAGCGTACTTGTTCGTGAGGACGCTTCCCATAGCAGCCATAACTGCGGGAGAAACTATATTTTCGCTTGCGATGAGCTCGAGGTTTCTCTGCTGACGAGCAAGCTCCTTGCCCATAGCTTCACCTACGGCAGGGTCATACTTAGTAACGAATCCGATAGAATCCATGAGGTCGTTGTACATTCTTATCATTCTCCTTAATAATAGTTGCAAAAAAGCATTATACAATAATTATACATCATTTTCCGATGTATTGCAATAGAAAACGCAAAAAAATCACAATTTTTGTTTGCCTGCGAGCATTCTGTCCCAGTTGGTATCCTGTCCCGTGGAAGCCGCCGCGTAGTAGACCATGACTATTGTCGCGTCGTTAGAGTCGACCATACCGTCCCGATTCACATCAGCACGCTTCTGCTGACCTTCCTTATATGCGGGAGTTTTGCCCGTAGATGCGAGGGAGTAGAACACCAGTATCTGTGACGCGTCCGAGGCATTGACAGCTCCGCTCATATCGGCGTCGCCTATCTCGGGGAAGAGGCTGATATCATAGGTGAGAATCTCCTTCTCACTGTCGATAGGGTAGACCTTAACGCTCGCGGTATTGCCATTTGCGAAGGCTTCACCGAGGGTTTCGGGTACTGCAGTACACTTGGATTCAATGCTGATGACCTCGTTAGCTGTTTTGAACTTGCCCTGCTCGTCCTTCTCGGGGAGCTGCTTTTCCGCGGAAATAGTTACCTTGAGCCCGCTGAGGTCGATATTTCCCTCTTTGGAGTAATACTCCGTCTTCTTTGGCTTGCCGTCGAGGGAAATGGTCATCTTCTTGTACAGTGCATACACAGACGTATCAGCGGTTATCTTTTCAGGATAGCTGCTCCATGAGTCAAAGCCTATCTGCGTGTACACATCAAGGTGCTTCTCGAGCTTGGAGGTATCCACGCTGCTGAGGTCAAGAGCCGCACCGTCGCTGACTGTGAGCGTTGCCATGACGCTGCCGTCAAAATCATAGACCGTGACCTTGTGGGCAGCGGTATCTTCCGCGTAGGCTGTCATGGACGCACCTGCTCCCGAGCAGAGCAGAGCCGCGCATAAAAGCGAGGCTATCTTAGTCTTATTCATTGTCTGATTCCTTCCTTCCTCTGAAAAAGAAAAGGCGGCAGCTATGCAGCAGCTTCAACGCCAGTTCGGTATATTTCTGATATGGAACGCTCCTGCACATGAAATCGGCGGATAAAAGCGCACCGCCCGCGTCGTCATATTCAAGAACGGCATATATCACGACCTTGTCGCAGGTCTCACGCTCCGCGAGCTCGAGAGCAGCCGCACGGTATTCCTCCATGTGCTCCTCGACAGCCTCGGGCAGCATAAAGCCGATGAAGACAGAATCCTCATATATCGCCGTATCATTGTGCAGACCGTTGATTTTGAGATTATTCAGCCGATTCGTTCTCATTGCTATCCTGCACTCCTTTTCGCCTCTTTACGCGGTACTTGTACGTCAGACAGCCTGATATCACGGATACTGCGATGAATATCGCGACCATTATCAGGACCGTCAGCCATGTCGGCAGGGGAGAGGCATCAAGCGCATTAATTGTCGCTGAGGTCATACGGGTCCTCCTCGTTCGAGAGCGCGAGCTCGATGACTTTTCCGTAGAAGCCCGCAGGATTGAGCATCACCTTTTCGCCTATGAGCTTAGCCTGTCCCATATCGGGAGCATAGAGCTTCAGGTCCATGAGGTCATTTTTGACATCAAGACAGCGGATATGAGTATAAACGCCGTTCTCAAGCGGGATATACTCTATCTTTATCTCCTGCTCATACTTTATCCTCGCGAAATAGCGAAGAGCCGCAAGCACGAGCTTGTCACGGTACGCCTTGGGAGCATATTTTTTCAGCTCCTTCGCACATACAGTGCCCTTTGGCTGGAGGACATAGCAGTTGACGCCCTTGTCGTCCTGCTCCTCGGTGATGAGCCCGTTAGTCAGCAGGTAGTCGATAGAGTCCTGATAGTAGAAGTAGTTGATAACACCTGTATTTATGACTATGTCGTACAGATGCTCGACGCTGACAGGCTTGCCTATCTTGTAAATCAGGTAGCAGATAAGGATATTCAGCGTAGGAACGTCCTTTAGCTCGGTGTCAGCCATTTCCGACATTTTGAAGATGTTTTCGTCGTGCATAGTATCACCTCAGCAGAAGCTCGGGTAATCGAGCATATTTGAGAGAAGTGCTATATTTACGGCAGCCTCTACGCACGGAACAGCCTTCGGGACGATGCAGGTGTCTCCGAGACCGCCGCTGCCCTCGTTCTGAACAGGCTTGAACGCAACGTTGAGGGTTATGGGCATACCCGAGGATATGCCTCCGAGGATACCGCCGTGATTGTTTGTTCGGGTCACGACATGACCGCGCTCGTCGACGTAGAAATCGTCACTGCTCTGACTTCCGACCATATTCGCAGTTGAAAAGCCCGCTCCGAATTCGAGTCCCTTCACCGACGGGATACCGAAAATGAGCTGAGCGATGTTGTTCTCGAGACCGTCGAATATCGGTGAGCCTACACCCGCGGGAACGTTCACCGCGGCGCACTCGATAATGCCGCCGAGCGATTCTCCCGCCTCCTTAGCCTTGGCTATGTCCTCGAGCATGAGCCAGCCCTTGCGGTCATTGATAACGGGGAAGTCCTTGTACCGCGTGCTTATGACAGCGTCGCGGTCGAGCTTGACCTTGTCATAGGGGTTGTCCTTGATATTGTGTATCTGAGCGATATGCGCTCCCGTGAATATTCCGCGGCGCTCGAGTATCTGAGCGCATACAGCACCCGCAAAGCAGAGAGGAGCGGTGAGCTTCTCCGCTCGAGAGCTCCTGTCCATAACGTCGTTGTAGCCGCGGTAGCGTACAGCTCCCGTATAATCGGCATTTCCCGCACGTACAAGTTTGGAGACGTCATTGCGCTCCTCACGCGGACGCCTGTCTATATTCTGAATGAACGCACACAGCGGACCGCCTGTTGTGCGGTCGCCCGTAACGCCTGACATGATACGGGGCAGGGGAGTTCTGCGCGTATTCTCGTCCTTGTAGGAATTGGGGGTTCTCCTGTCCATATATCGGCGAATCTCGTCGGGGTCGATATATTCGCCTGCGGGCAGTCCGTCAATGGTTACACCTATAGCAGGTCCTTCGGACTCGCCGAAGAACGATATGGAGATCCTGTTATTCCAGATCGATGACATTTGCAATACCTCCAAGTAAAGTGTAATCTCTGAAGAAGTCGGGGTAGGATTTTTCAGCCGCCTCTGCTCCGTGTATGATGACGTCGCCCGTTGCTCCGAGAGCGGCTATTGCCGCAGCCATGACTATCCTGTGGTCGCCGAAGCTGTCGACCTCGCCGCCGTGGAGCCTGCCGTTCGGCTCTATTATCAGCCCGTCGGAGGTCACGGTGACATTCCCGCCGAGCCTGCCAAGCATATCCGCACACGCGGCAAGTCGGTCGCTTTCTTTTATACGAAGCCTTTCCGCATTGTATATGACGGAGCGCTGTTTGCCGTAGGCTCCGAGCACTGAGAGTATCGGCACGAGGTCTGGGATATCGGAGCAGTCCTCCTCAAAGCCGATTATCTCGGCATTTTTTCCTGAACGAGCGATGATATCCTCTATGCGTCTGTCTCCCTGCACGCTGTCAGGAGCAAGATTGTTCATCATCACGCCCGAGCCCATAGCATTAGCGACATAGAAGAAAGCCGCCTGCGAGTAATCGCCCTCAACTTTTTCGTCGTGCGGAGCGTATTTCTGCCCGCCCCTGACAGTGAAGCCGCTGTCGGTCTCGGTTATCTCAATTCCAAACCGCTTGAGGATATCGAGCGTGATATCTACATACGGACGCGATTCAAGGTGCGACGTGAGGACTATCTCGGAGTCCTCCTCGCACAGCGGGAGCGCAAAGAGCAGTCCTGTGATAAACTGCGAGGACACATTGCCCTCGACCTCGAATCTGCCGCCTTTAAGCCTGCCTGTGAGCTCATACGGCATGGACTCGGTCACAAACCGAACGCCGTTCCTTCCGAGCTCACACTTGTAAATGTCAATGGGTCGCTCAGGAAGTCTGCCTCTGCCGTGAAATACGGAATCAGTACCGAGAACGGAAGCAATCGGCATAACAAATCTCAGAGTAGAGCCGCTCTCGTTGCAGTCGATGTCCGCATATGACGGTATATCTGTGACACCGCGGACTGTAATACTATCGTCGTCGGCTTCAAATGAAGCTCCGAGGGCAGTCATAGCGTTAATTGTAGCTTCTATATCCTTGGAAAATGTAACGCCGCTGATGTGCGATACACCGTCAGCAAGCGCCGCGCATATAAGCGCACGGTGAGCACAGCTCTTTGATGCGGGTATATTTACGCTTCCCGCGAGGCGTGAGGGACTAATGCGAATATCCATTTCACACCCCCATAAGACGATAGAACTCGTCCAGCTTAACGCGCCTTATCTCAGCTTTTCCGACTTCCTCGCAGACAATGAAGCTGATAGAATCGAGCTCTCGCTTCTTGTCGACGGAGCAGTAGGGGAGGAGCTCCTCCATCGGAGCCTCCGTGCCTGTCGGGAGCTTGTATGCAGTCACGCACCTGCGGAGCCTCTCCGCCAGCTCGGGAGCACAGAATCTGTCGGTCATCATGCACATTCCTGCAGCGACTCCCATGCCATGCGTGTAATCGGTGTAGTTGTGCCAGCCCTCGATAGCGTGACCGAGAGTGTGCCCGAAATTGAGAATGAAGCGCTCACCTCGGTCGAATTCGTCATGCTCAACAACGTCGCGCTTAATGTCAATGCTTGCATAGACGATGTCATCAATGACCTCGTCAACATTGCTTATATCGTACGATTCTATGAGCTTGAAAAGCTCTTTATCGCGAATCATTCCGTATTTTATAGCCTCAGCCATACCACACGCGAGCTCAGCCTCGGGCAGGGTAGAGAGCGTATTGCTGTCGCATATGACAAGAACAGGCTGCTTGAATGCACCTACGAGGTTCTTGCCGCCTGGGATATCAACAGCAGTTTTGCCTCCGACCGATGAATCGACCTGAGCGAGCAGGGTAGTCGGTATCTGGACAAAATCTATGCCGCGCAGGAAAGTCGCCGCTGCGAGACCTGTTATATCTCCGACAACACCGCCGCCGAGAGCAATAAGGCTATCACTGCGAGTGATACCGAACTCACACAAATAGTTGTAAATTTTACTTAATATGTCAAGATTCTTTGAAGCCTCGCCGTTGGGGAACGTGAAAACACCGACATCAAAGCCGCACGAACGCAATGACGCGCAGACAGCTTCGGAGTACAGACCACCGACGATATCATCAGTGATAACAGCAGCTTTTTGGGATTTGGTCACAGAAGAGATATATTCACCGCATTTCGCAATGCTGCCGCGTTCGATGAGAACGTCATAAGGCTTGCTTGTACGGATATGGATAGTTTTCACGTGAGTTTCCGCCTTTCAGGATAAGAGTTGCCGATACACAGTATCAGCAACATTTTTCTAAGCATAATTTTACATTTAATTATATCATATAATCGGGACTTTGTCAAGGAATATGCGCAAAAACCGTTCGCTGAATAATAAAAAAGCAGACGGGCTCCTATACAAATAGCACCAGACTGTGCGGGCTCAGTATGGAGAGTAATACTCGCGCCTTTGCGGTATCAAATTGAACCTGATTCTTGCATTGGAACGGAAAAGGTGATATAATATTCTCATGGACAGCTTTAAACAAAGTTGCACCAAATCAAAGTTTGGTGCAACTTTTAATAGGAATAAGTGAGGCTAAGTTATGGAACGGATAATAACGATAGATTTGAAGGACTACGATGAAGCATGGACGAAGTTCAGACGTCCGTCAGTGAGAGCCGTTATAGTGCGGGATTCCAAGGTCGCAATGGTGTACAGTGCCAAGTACGACTACTACAAATTTCCAGGCGGTGGTATCGAGGCTGATGAATCGCACAAGCAAACGCTTATCCGTGAAGTCAGCGAAGAAACAGGTCTGAGCATCGTGCCTGAATCGATAGCAGAGCTCGGCTCTGTACTGCGTGTACAGAAAAGCCGCACCAAAGAAAACGAGATTTTCGAGCAGGAAAACTTCTATTACACCTGCGATGTTGAAAACTCTGTCAGTGCTCAGTCGCTTGACGAATATGAGCTTGAAGAAGGCTTCCAACTCGAATATGTGAGACCCGAGAAAGCTATCGAGGTCAACCGCACGCATGACCACTCCGACTACGATGTAATGCTCATCGAGCGCGAGGCTCTTGTGCTCGAATATTTGCTTGACAAGAGGATATTATGAAAAATTATAACAATAGCGAAAACCCCGAATTTCTGAACGATTACCTTGTTCATATCAAAGTCGTGAAGATGCTCTCGGAGCGCACGATACAGGAGTATTACCTTGATACGAGGCTATTTCTGAAATACTACCATAATTTGAAGCACGACTGCTCAGATAACATTGAAGATGTTGATATTTCAGGTATGACGACAGCAGACCTGAAGCAGATTACACTCTCTGACATCTACAATTTCATTTTTTATACCGCTGACGAGCGTCACAACGCTGACAAAGCACGCTACCGCAAGCTGTCGGCATTGAGGAGCTTCTTCAAATATCTGACAAAGTCCACTCATATCCTCGCTGAGGACCCTACAAAAGATATCGAAGTCCCCGTTCCCAAGCAGGCTTTGCCGAAGTTCCTGTCACTCAACGAAAGCTTACGGCTTCTTGCCTCCGCTGACAGCACCGATTCAAAGCGCGATTACTGCATACTTACGCTTTTTCTCAACTGCGGAATGCGTCTTAGCGAGCTTGTCGGCATAGATATCAGGGACATCGACTTCACTGAAAAGAGGCTGAAAGTTCTCGGTAAGGGCAACAAAGAGCGCATGGTCTACCTCAATTCCGCGTGCTTAGACGCTCTCAACAGCTATCTCGAGGACAGGACTGCCAATAAAAAAGCCGCCGCCGAGCCCGCACTGTTCATAAGCAATCAGAACAAACGCATCTCAAAGCGGCGTGTACAGCAAATTGTTGAAAACTCTCTGCGTGAGGCAGGACTTGACGGCAAAGGCATAACCACTCACAAACTGCGTCACACAGCGGCTACGCTGATGTACCAGTACGGCGACGCTGACGTACTCACGCTGAAGGAGCTTCTCGGACATGCGTCCGTTTCCACGACGGAAATATACACTCACCTCAGCGACGACAATGTGCGCAGTGCAGTCGAGAGCAATCCGCTCGCGAATGTGAAGTCCGACAAGAGCAAGAAATAGGGGACTCCCCTCTCCCCTCGCCTGCCCGCACGCAGGCATTGACAAATCCTGTAAAATCAGTATAATTAGAATATCAAACCTGTTAAGGAGGTCATACCATGAGCGATATTATCGAGAACAACAACGAAGAGCTCGAGGAAAACGAGAATTACATCACCCTCACCGATGACGACGGCAATGAGGTCTCGTTCGAGATACTTGACACTGTCGAGTACAAGGAACGCGTATTTGCGGTACTTCTCCCCTTCGATGAGGAGGACGACGGCATAGTTATCCTTGAGATAATCGAGAGCGAGGACGAGGATTTCGACGACTTTGTAGCTGTCGAGGACGAGGCTCTGCTTGAAGAAGTCTATACCGAGTTCAAGAAGAATTACAAGGGCGAATACGAATTTGAATGATAACAGAAGACCCGCAGGCGTTCAAACCTGCGGGTCTTTTTTTACTTTGAATCAGCTTTGAGCTTGAGCTTGAAGGGAGCATAGCGTCTGTATGCCGATTTGTTCTTCTCGAAGGAGAAGTCTTCTGTCTTTGCCTCAAGGTAATCCTTGAAGTCGTCCGAGTATCTCAGCGAGCGGAGATAGTCTATATAGTTCTGATTCCAGTAGTCATCAGCAGTCATTCTCTCGTGGAGGTCACCGCGGATAACAACATATACCGTGCTGTCGTCGTAGTCGTAAACAGTAGCCTTGTCCATTTCGAGCTTGTCGAATATGAAGTCCTTGAACTTGTACTCGGCGTCATCAGTATCAGCTGCTGTAGTCTCTGTAGCGTCCGTATTATCAGCAGAAGCTGTTGTCGTAGTGTTCTTCTGGATGATACGTTCGCCTGCAAACGGGTCTGTAGTAGTCGTTGTTGACTCGGTCGACTCAGTCGTAGTCTCGGCAACTGTAGTAGTTGTTGTTTCCTCACCGACTGTGGGCTCAGCAAGAGTTGTCTGGAGAGATTCAACGTACTCGTCGTAGTCGGTCTGGACAGCGTCGACCTCGTGCATCTTGTCTATCTCTCTTGCCTTGTCGTTTATCTGCTTTGCGTAGTCCTCAGCCTTCTTGCGGAGAGTTCTCTCCTTGTCTGCTGTGACCTTGTTTCCGTCTGCGTCAAGAAGACTTATGGATACGTACTTCACACGCGCGAAATTGTCATTGAAGTACTCCTTGAGCTCGTCCTCTGAACAGCCCTTTTCGCCGTCAAAGCCGTAATAATACTCGAATACCTTCTGCTCCTTGTATGAACTCTCAGACATGAGCTTCATCGTGTCCATGCTGATGCCGTTCTCTTCGAGGCTGGGATCCTGAGCATAGTAGTACGCCGCCATATCGGCTGCCTCGCTCTTCTCGTCGGAGGTGAGCTCGCCGCCGATGAGTTCAAACTCTTTCTGTACAGCAACGAAGTCCTTGCAGTACTTGGTAGCCTTGTTCTGTATCCAGTCAGTGGAATCCTGCTCCTCGATATTTGTGCTCTTGACATCATCGACCGAGGGTTCGGTGCCGTTCTTCTGCTGGAGCTGGCTTGCAGCCTCGCTGTAGCCCTGTAATGTATAGTAAATGAAAAGACCTGCGGGAACGTCATAACCGTCCACAGACATAGCCGTCTTTGAGCCTGCACCGATAGCGGGGGTACAGCCTATCATAGACGCAGAAAGTGCGACCGACAGTCCTGCCGCCGCAATTTTTCTTAAATTATTCATTTCGATTAGCCTCCGAGTGTGTTAAAATTTCATATACCATACTATTATACACTATTAATTTCAGTTTGTCCATAGTTATTTGAAAATTTTTTCCGTTCTGTCACATTTGCGGTTCATATTTTATCTATTGACAAATGCCGCGGGGAGGAATATAATAAAATGATGTGATTATATGAAAGGAGTGAGCCGCAGATGAACGAAAAAATCCTCTTTATAGGAGGTTCGCCGTGCAGCGGGAAGAGCACCGTTGCGGAGCTCATAGCACAGGAATACGGCGCTTTTTATTTCAAAATCGACGAGCTTCTCGGTGAATTGATAGAAACGGCTGCGTCTCGGGGCGGGATAGCCTGCACTGCTGTCCGTAAGCTGACATCTGACGGGATATGGCTGAGAGAGCCGAGCATCCAGTGCAAGGAAGAGTTTCAGATATACAGCGAGCTTGCTCCGCTCATTTTTGATAAAATTGCTCAGCTGAATAATGACTTCATTATCACCGAGGGTGCGGCGTATACTCCGCAGGTCATGAGCTCCCGCAATGCGGGCAGCTACATAACTATCGTCCCCTCCCCCGAATTTCAGATATCCCGCTACAAGGAGCGCGAATGGGTGCAGTATGTGCTGGCTGACTGCTCGGACAAAGAAAAAGCCTTTGACAACTGGATGCAGCGTGATGTTCTTTTCGCAGAACGTGTGAAGGCAGAATGCGAAAAATTGGAAATCCCGTGCATAGTGAACGACGGCTCGCGCACCGTTGATGAATTATGCCAAATTGTTAAAAAATCGCTTGATATCGTCCAATAGATATCGGAACACATTATTGAAAGGAGTGAACTACGTGCGCAAAAATACCACTGATATGACCGAAGGTCCGCTGCTAAAGGGACTCATCGCATATACCGTGCCTATCATACTTACAGGCGTATTGCAGCTCCTCTTCAATGCGGCTGACCTCGTCGTTGTCGGACGCTTCTGCGGAAGTATATCCGTTGCGGCTGTCGGAGCATGCGGAGCGGTGATAAACCTACTCGTCAATCTGTTCATCGGGCTCTCGGTCGGAGCAGGCGTTACTGTCGCTCACGGCATAGGCGCAAACAAGGACGAGGACGTCAGACGCACTGTCCATACAGCAGTCCCGCTCGCTTTGATTTGCGGAGTTTTGCTGACAGTCGTGGGCATAGCAGGTGCGAGAAAGATACTCTCACTCATGGGCACTCCCGACAATGTCATCGGGTTGTCCGCAACATATATGCGTATCTACTTCTTAGGCATCACCGCAAGTATGCTCTACAACTTCGGCGGAGCTATCCTCCGAGCCGCGGGCGATACAAAGTCGCCGCTGTACTTCCTTACTGCGGCGGGAATAGTCAACGTACTCCTCAACCTCATCTTTGTTATCGTACTGAAAATGGACGTGGCAGGAGTCGCCCTTGCGACTGCTCTGTCACAGCTTCTCTCTGCGGGACTTGTAGTCCGCGAGCTGATGAGGCGCGAGGACGCGTGCAGGCTGAAGCTCCGCGAGATGAAGATATACTGGCGTCAGCTCTGGAAGATAGTGAGGATTGGATTCCCCGCGGGTATACAAGGCTCGCTGTTCTCGATATCTAACGTCATCATACAGTCGTCGGTCAATTCGTTCGGCTCGATAGTTATGTCGGGCAACGCCGCCGCCCAGAATATCGAGGGATTTGTCTACATCTCGATGAACTCCGTCAGTCAGACCGCGCTCAACTATGCGGGACAGAATCACGGAGCAGGCAAATTCGACCGAATAAAGAAGATAATGCTCGGCTGTCTATCTCTCGCATTCGGAGCGGGAGTCTCGCTCGGAGGACTTGCAGTATTGTTCGCGCGTCCCCTGCTCTCGATATATATCACCGACTCCGACGAGGCAATAAAGTACGGCGTGACACGACTGATATTCATCTGTCTCCCCTACTTCCTGTGCGGCATCATGGACGTCGCGACGGGTATGCTGAGAGGTATCGGAAGCAGTATAGCTCCGATGTTCATAACCGTTGCGGGTGTGTGCGGATTCCGCATACTGTGGATATACACGGTTTTCCGTATGCCGAAATATCACACACTCGAGATACTGTATTCGTCGTACATGATATCGTGGTCGGCAACGTTCCTGATAGAATTTGCCGTATTCTGGCTCATGCTGCGGCACATGAGCCGAAATCAGGTCGCACGCATAACATAAGACCCGTTATCGGAAAAAGCTCCGATAACGGGTCATTTTTACATATTTACGGTTCGCACTCCACTGCCCTGCCCTGCTCCATGCTTGCCTTGCAGTCGATATACCGCTGATTGCTGCTGCCTCTGAACTTTATCTCCCAGTCCTTCTGTTCAAGGATAAAGGGACCGTCGATGAGGTAGTCAGTAACCTCGAGAAGTCTGCCCCAGCCGTTTTCGGCGCGGTGCTCATAGAGATGCTCGAACGTGTAGCCTGTATATGTGATGATGTTAAGCCCCGCAGCTTTGAGCTCCTTGCCGAGCTCCGCGAGAGCCTCTGCCTGACAGAAGGGCTCGCCGCCGCTGAATGTAACGCCGTCCAGCAGCGGGTTAGCCTTTGCTTTTTCAAGCAGCTCCGCAGTGTCCACGAGCTCACCGCCGTTGAAGTCGTGGGTCTGCGGGTTGTGGCAGCCCTTGCAGTTGTGCGGACAGCCCTGAGTGAATATCGTAAACCTTATTCCGGGACCGTCAACGATAGAATCGTTGGCAGTTCCCGCAATTCTGAGTGTCATAAAATCACCTTAAACGTTATGCTTTACTCTGTCGCGCTCCTCTGCGCGCTTGCCGTCGTTGAAACGGTCGAGCGTACCTACAAGGTAGCCTGTGATACGTCTGATGCGGTCAAACGCCACATCATTGGAGTGCTCCTTGCGTCCGCAGCACGGGCAAACATCGCCGATGATACCTGTGTAGCCGCATATCGGGTCGCGGTCAACAGGGTGGTTGATAGCGCCGTAGCCTATGCCAGACTCCTTCATGCAGCGAACTATCTTCTCGAAAGCTGCGAGGTTCTCGAGCGGGTCGCCGTCGAGCTCGATATAGCTGATGTGACCTGCGTTCGTGAGAGCGTGGTACGGAGCCTCTATCTTTATCTTCTCAAATGCGCTGATAGGATAGTAAACGGGTACGTGGAAGGAGTTGGTGTAGTAATCGCGGTCGGTAACGCCCTCGATTATGCCGTACTTCTTGGCATCCATGCGGACGAAGCGTCCCGAAAGTCCCTCTGCGGGAGTTGCGAGAAGCGAGAAGTTGAGACCTGTGCGCTTTGCTTCCTCATCGAGGCGCTTGCGCATAGCTCCGACTATCTCAAGTCCGAGCTCGCGAGCCTCCTCGCTCTCACCGTGGTGAGCGCCTATGAGCGCCTTGAGCGTCTCGGCAAGTCCGATGAAGCCGACGGAAAGAGTACCGTGCTTGAGCACTTCCTCGACCGTGTCGTCGGGACCGAGCTTGTCGGAATCTATCCATATACCCTGACCCATGAGGAACGGGAAGTTTCTCACGTGCTTCTGGCACTGTATGCGGAAGCGGTGCATGAGCTGTTCGATAGCGAGGTCCATCATCTCGTCGAGCTTGTCGAAGAACAGACCTACGTTGTGGTCGGACTTGATAGCAAGACGCGGAAGATTGATAGATGTGAAGCTGAGGTTTCCTCTGCCTGTTACTATCTCACGCGTGGGGTCGTAATTGTTGCCGATAACTCTTGTACGGCAGCCCATGTACGCTATCTCTGTATCGGGATTGCCCTCCTTATAATACTGGAGATTATAGGGAGCGTCTATAAATGAGAAGTTAGGGAACAGCCGCTTTGCAGATACTCTGCACGCGAGCTTGAATAAGTCGTAGTTCGGATCGGTGGGATTGTAGTTTATGCCGTCCTTTATCTTGAATATATGTATCGGGAAGATAGGCGTCTCGCCGTTTCCGAGACCTGCTTCCTGCGCGAGGAGAACGTTCTTGATGACCATTCTTCCCTCGGGAGATGTATCTGTACCGTAGTTTATCGAGCTGAACGGAGTCTGAGCGCCCGCACGGCTGTTCATGGTATTCAGGTTGTGGATAAGTGCCTCCATAGCCTGATATGTAGCCCTGTCGGTCTCTTTCTCGGCGTTCTTGCGTGAGAATTCCTGAATCTTCTTGGCTGTGTCCTCGTCAGTCTGAGCGAGGAGCAGCCCGAGCTCTTTTTCACTGTAGCCGTTGTCGTTCGCAAGGACAGGTACGAGCTCATACTTTTCAAGTATCTCCTTTTCGATCTGCTTGGCGATGTCGTTTCCGTCCTCTTTGCCTGCGAGGAGCTGGAGAGCTCTGCCGACATTCGCGATATAGCGGCTGATATAAGTCTTTCTTACGCCGTCCGCCATAGCGTAGTCGAACGTGGGTACGCTCTGACCGCCGTGCTGGTCGTTCTGGTTGGACTGTATCGCTATACAAGCGAGTGCAGAATAGCTCGATATATCGTTAGGCTCTCTCAGGAAGCCGTGTCCCGTGGAAAAACCGTTGGTGAACAGCTTCTTGAGGTCTATCTGTGTACAGGTAGTTGTGAGCGTGTAGAAATCGAGATCGTGGATGTGTATATCGCCCTCACGGTGAGCCTTTGCGTGTCTGGGCTCGAGAACGTACATCCCGTAGTATTCTTTGGCTGATACCGAGCCGTACTTGAGCATCGTGCCCATAGCGGTATCGCCGTCTATATTAGCGTTCTCACGTTTGATGTCGCTGTCTTTAGCGGCACTGAAGGTCAGTTCGTTGAGTACGCACATCAGGTTAGTCTTCATCTCGCGTGAGCGTGTGCGCTCGTAACGGTAGAGAATGTAAGCCTTAGCCGTCTTTGCGTGGCCTTTTTCGATAAGGGTCTTCTCAACGAGGTCCTGGATCTCTTCAACCGTGGGAACCTTGCCGGGATTCTCGTCTTCATAAATCTTGCAGACCTCCGCGGCAGTGTCCATCGCTACGCTGAAATCAGTACCGCCGCATGACTGGGCAGCCTTGAAGATAGCGTTGGCGATCTTCTCAATATTAAAAGGGACTTTTCGGCCGTCTCTTTTAATAATATGGATTATCATGTCCTTAACCTCCTGAATCACTATATGTTGTGTCTCCTGACTTGTCTCTGTATATTAGTATAAAACATAGCGGAGATAAAGTCAAGTGTGCGTTATAGCAAATCAGCAGTGTTGATTTTTGCAAAAATATAGCAGAAGTATACAACAAATCGTATCAAAATCCATAATATGGCTATATACCGTTATCTTGAAAATGTATACTGAATGTAAAATCCCGAGCACAAGATATTGTGTTCGGGACTGTTATTTTATGCAGTATGTGTCAGTATGTACTCGCAAATAGTCGTATACGCCTCTTTTGAGAGCGCGAGAGTGTCATACGACCAGTAATCTTCCTTGAGAGCCCCACTCTCATTCTTGAGGGCGGTGTTGGTGTCGATGCAGTGAACTCCTATCGTATTGCACATCGCGAGCAGTCTGTTGTTAAAATCATTGACCTTCTCGTTGGTCTTTACGTCCGAGTCATAGATGACAGGCGGTATCTGCATAACGTATATCTCCAGCGTCGGGAGCGAGCCGTGCAGGTTGTTCACGAGCGTAGTATAGCTCGCTATCATATCCTCGGTCTTGGACGTTCCAAGGTCATTTCCGAGCATGATGTACACAACGTTCGGCTTCTTGTTCTTGATGATATCGTATACAGTGGCGTTTCCGAAGTTGCTGTCGACCTTGGTCATGCCGCAGTTTGCGGTCGTGAGGTCGTTGCTGCCGAAGATGTTATCCTTGTTAAAGCTGCCGAAATCAGCCATTTGTATCAGCGTCGAGTCCGTGATGAGGCAGCAGTCCGCGAGATAATCCGCGCTCTTTGCCTCCGACTGCGGCACGGGATTGGTGAGCCCGTCGGGAGCAGGCACAGTCTCTACCTCAGCCATAGTCTCGGTCACTGCTTCTGTTGTATCGGAGCTGTCCCCTGTTATGATATCGGACGTTCCGAACTCGTCCGCAAAAAAGTTGGTATTGATATTAGCGGCAAGCATATACAGCACAAAGCAGGCTGTAAATGACAGCAGGAACAGGAATATGAGCATTCCCATGCTGAATTTTATGATTGGTCCGTCTTTCTTTTTCTTAGATTTTCGCTGAACAACACGATTTTTTCCCATTTCAACTCCAAGCCTCCGTGAGGCTGCCCGTTTACGGTACGCGGCACACCGTTCTAAAAGCGTTACTTTATTATTATAACCCGTCCGCTCGATTTTTTCAAGTATATTTTTGCAATCTGAGCAGATTTTTTTCATCTGAGCCGTTTCTGATATAATCGGTTGCAATTTTTCACAAACTGTGATATACTTATTATATGTTATCGGTCGGAGGTGAGCGTATGATATGCGGTAGCTGCGGCAAGCGTATGAAAATAGGCAAATTCAGGGTCGGAGTACACGGCGTCGGAGCTATGAGCAGCTACGCCTACCCAACTATATCGTGGTACGAAGAGGACAAACTCGTCGCCGAGACTGACACGTCCGAGACGACAGGCTTCTTCTGTCAGGACTGCGGCATAGTCACGGGAGTTTTCTTCCGCGTGCGGCAGGTCGGCTTCACCAAGGATTACGACTACGACATCGACGACAGCATAGACAAGCTCCCGAAGAAGAGCTGTCCCGAGTGCGGCACGGAACTCGATATCGACTACCCGCGCTGTCCCGAGTGCGGATATGTGTTCTGAACAGTTTATCACCGCAGAAATGCGGACAAATATATCATCGGAGGTAAATCAAATGACCTACAAAGAGAGCTTTATCAAATTCATGGTGGAGTGCGGTGTGCTCACATTCGGCGAATTCACGCTGAAGAGCGGCAGAAAGGCTCCATACTTCATCAACTGCGGCAACTACAAGACGGGTGCTCAGCTCGCTAAGCTCGGCGAATACTACGCCGAGTGCATACACGCCAACAATATCCCTGTCGAGACCCTCTTCGGACCTGCCTACAAGGGCATACCGCTCGCTGTTTCGGCAGTCGTTGCTCTCAGCAACAAGTTCGGCATCGATGTGAACTACTGCTTCGACCGCAAGGAAGCCAAGGACCACGGCGAGGGCGGAATGTTCGTAGGCAAGACACTTGTCGACGGCGAGAAGGTAGTCATCATCGACGACGTTATGACCTCGGGCAAGGCGCTCCGCGAGTCCATGCCCAAGCTCAAGGGAGCGGCTGACGTAGACGTCACAGGCATGGTCATAACCGTTGACCGCATGGAGAAGGGCACGGGCGAGCTCTCCGCAGTACAGGAGGTAAAGCGCGATTTCGGCGTTACCGTCTACCCTATCGTCACCATGGAGGACATCATCGAGGCTATCAGAAACGATATCGTGCCCGGTAAGGAATACCTCGATAAAATGCTCGAATACAGAGCCGCATACGGAGTCTGAACAACAAAAACCGCCAAGGATAATCCTTGGCGGTATTTTTTATGCTGTTACGATACTGTCTGCATTGTGGAGCTTGAGCTTTTCTACAGCCTGCTCCCTCATCTTGTACTTGAGTATCTTTCCTGCGGCGTTCATGGGGAAGCTGTCCACGAAGTCGATATATCGCGGGCACTTGTGCTTAGCCATGCGCGCGAGGCAAAAGTCCTTTATCTCCTGCTCGGTAGCCTCTACGCCCTCCTGAAGGATAATGCACGCCATTATCTCCTCGCCGTAGTCAGCGTCGGGCACGCCGATGACCTGAACGTCCTTTACCTTGGGGTATGTGTAGAGGAAATCCTCTATCTCCTTGGGGTAGATGTTCTCGCCGCCGCGGATTATCATATCCTTGATACGTCCCGTAATCTTGAAGTATCCGTCGGACGAGCGGCGTCTTGCGAGGTCGCCCGTGTGGAGCCAGCCCTCGCTGTCTATCGCGGCAGCTGTAGCCTCGGGCATCTTGTAGTAGCCCTTCATGATGTTGTAGCCGCGCGCTACGAACTCGCCGTCCGTATCGTCGGGAAGCTCCTGATTGGTCTCGGGGTCAACTATCTTGCACTCTACGCCGAAGATAGGACCTCCGACTGTGTTGACGCGCTGTTCAATGGAATCAGTGGTCTTGCTCATGGTAGTAGCGGGAGAAGCCTCGGTCTGACCGTAGGTTATGCAAATCTCGCTCATGTGCATCTTCTCGATGACTTCTTCCATTGTCTTTATCGGACAGGGCGAGCCTGCCATGATGCCTGTACGCATATACGAGAAGTCGGTCTTGTCGAAGTTCTCGTGACCAAGCATGGCAATGAACATCGTAGGTACGCCGTGGAAGCAGGTTATCTTCTCGCGGTTGATGCAGTCGAGGCCCTTTCGCGGGCTGAACCTCGTGATAGGCGACATAGTTACGCCGTGGGTAACGGAAGCCGTCATAGCCAGTACCATGCCGAAGCAGTGGAACATAGGCACCTGTATCATCATGCGGTCAGCTGTGGAGAGGTCCATGCAGTCTCCGATAGCCTTGCCGTTGTTTACTACATTATAATGCGTGAGCATAACGCCCTTGGGGAAGCCTGTTGTGCCCGAGGTGTACTGCATATTGCAGACATCGTGGATATTTATCGTCTTGCGGACAGCCTCTACCTCGCTGTATGCGACCTTGCGTCCCTGAGCGAGAGCGGTCTCCCATGTGAAACAGCCCTTGTTCTCGGAGTCGATAGTGATAACGTTTCTGAGGAAGGGAAGCTTTGCGGAGCGGAGCTGACCGGGTTCGCAGGTCTCAAGCTCGGGGCAGAGCTCCTTGATTATGTCCACGTACTTGATGTCCTTGATGCCGTCTATCATGACGAGTGTCATTGTATCGGACTGGCGAAGCAGATACTCTGCCTCGTGTACGCGGTACTCGGTGTTCATCGTAACGAGAACAGCACCTATCTTGGTCGTAGCCCAGAATGTGATATACCACTGGGGAACATTCGTCGACCAGATAGCTACGTGGTCGCCCTTCTTTACGCCCATAGCGAGAAGCGCGCGTGCGAAGTTGTCGACGTCGTCTCGGAATTCGGGATATGTGCGGGTATAGTCGAGCTCAGTGTAGCGGAAAGCATACTGGTTCGGGAACTGGTCGCAGATGCGGTCGAGTATGTCGGGGAAGGTGTAGTTGAGTATACGCTCCTTCGGCCACGGGTACTGACCGTCGCCGCGCATATTGGTCTGAAGCGGGTGCTTGTGCTTTCTCTTGTAGGGAGCCATGTACTCCGCGAACTGGGGTATAACGATACCTGCATCGCTGAGGTCGGGAGCCCAGCGCTTCACCCACTCGAGCGAGATATAACCCGTGTAGTTGATAGTGTCAAGAGCGGCTATCATCTCCTTTACGGGGATATCGCCTGTGCCCATGATGCGGTACTGAACCTTGCCGTCAGCGCCCATTACGGAGTCTTTGACCTGTATGTACTTGATGAACTCGCCGAGATTAGCTACTGTAGTCTCGGGAGACTCGTTGTTGTAGCGGTAGGGGTGGTGCATATCCCACAGAGCGGCAACCTTGCGGTTTCCAACGCTTCTGAGGAGCTCAGCGAGACGTGCAGAGTCGCTGTACACGCCGTTTGTCTCAACGAGGAGAGTTACGTTGTTCTGCTCTGCAACGGGTACGAGCTTGCGGAGACATTCCGCTACGTACTCGTCGTCTACCTCTCCGCCGGGAGCGGGCTCGAGGTCACCGAGCACTCTGATATATGAAGCTCCGAGTTTGTTTGCGAGCTCGGCATAAGCCGTTATCTCTTCCTTTACGGCGTCGAATTTGTCCTTGAATTTAAGGCACGCGCCCGAGGTAAGACAAGGAATTTCAAGTCCTAGTGATCTTAGTTTTTCGATTGTCTTGGGTAGGTTTGCTTCCTTGAAGGGCTGAGCGTTC
The DNA here is from genome assembly GCA_000701945.1 of Anaerotruncus sp. MC2020. Classification (GTDB taxonomy): domain Bacteria; phylum Bacillota; class Clostridia; order Oscillospirales; family Ruminococcaceae; genus Ruminococcus; species Ruminococcus flavefaciens_B. The sequence goes on along the minus strand of KL370840.1, from coordinate 198,176 downwards.
ACGGAGAATATCTCGTTGCCGAGTCCGCGGATCTCGATTCCGTCAAATCCGAAATCCTTTGCCATTGAGTAGATGTCAGTCCATGAGAAGTCGGGACAAGCAAGTGTCGAAAAGCTGATTTTCACTTTACATCATTCCTTTGAATAAAAATTACACACGATATTATACCATAGTAATAATGAAAAATCAATAGGAAAAAGAAGATTTTTACTTTATTTCCACAAAAAGCCCGACTTTTATAAGTCGGGCTTTGCAATTATTCACTGTATTGGAGCTCTGTTATCTGCTTTGCATCATAGATTAGTTATATATAACTCGGGAGCTACGCTGCTCTCGAATATGGCAGGTCGCTTATCTGCTTTGCATCATAGAGCTGTATCGCATATGCGTCCATAGCTGTAATGCCGTCGCCTCTTTCATAAACATCGGCAAAATGACGTGCAGTAATATCTAAGCCAAACTTGTCCTTATTGGCAAGATACTGCAATATCGCTACCGCATCTGCGACTGTTACTTTATAATCAAGGTTAGCGTCGCCATACGGGTGAGGATCCAGACAATGTGCTGTCTCATCATAATATGTGATCGTTCCTATAGTCGTTATAACAGGGGCAGTAGTGGTGGCAGTTGTAGTTGTTGTAGAAGCCGAAACCGTTGTTGTAGTTGTTGCTGTGGCTGTAGTGGTCGTTACCGTTGTAGTCGCAGAGGTAGTCGTTGTAGTCTCACGCGATACGGGAGGAGTTACAGTGCCGTTGTAGTAGTCGCTGAGCGAGATGCCGTTGCCCTCCTGTCCGAGAGGTGTCTTGTGGTCGAGACCGATGAACATACCGCTGTCGGTCTGCCAGAGAGCCTCCTTGACGAACGCGTACTTCTCCTCGTCCCATTTGCCGAAGTCGTCGTAAACAAGTCCGCCTGTATCGCCCGAATTCTCGTTGAAGCACCAGAATGTGTGGTGGATACGCTTGTCTATCATATAGTCACGGAGCTCCTGCATCCAGTGCTTGTTCTCGCCTGTCGGGTCGTGCTCCTTGTCGATGAAGCCTCCCCACTCGCCCATAAGGAGCGGATACTTCTTTTCTTCAACGAGGTATGCCCATGTATCGTACCAGTAGTCATCGAGCAGTGACTGGCGGTCAAATGTCTTTGATGGGTCGTCCATGTAGAACCACTTCTGCTTCCATACGAGCGGACCGTAGTCATGAGGAGAGTAAACTATCTGCTTCTTGTATTCGCCGATATCAACGGGGTCATTCTTTACGCCGCGGAGGTTTCCGCCCCACCATGCGCCGAATACCAGCGAGGGCTCGTCGTAGTGAGCGTAGTCGACGCAGGGAGTTGTCCAGTCTGCGCCCTTCTCAAAGTCGGGGTAGCACTCTATGCCCTCTATCATGATGAGCAGATTCGGGTTCTGCTCGAGGCAAGCCATAGCGCCTTTTTCTGCCGCATATTTCCAGTTATTGGCGTCCTTGGAATTGTCCCACTTCGCGAATGAACCCTCCTCGGGCTTGCCGTGGGGCTCGTTTTTGAGGTCGATAGCGATAATGGTATCGTCGTCCTTGTAGTACTCGCAGAACCATGAAAGTGCCTCGAGCCAGTCGTCCTCGGAAAAGTTGTCGTCGTACCAGAGGGGCTTCTGATGACCCATAGCGGCAGTCGTCGCACTGTGGATATCTATCATTATCTTCATGCCGTTCTCGCGGCACCACTCAACAGCCTTGTTCCATATATCGAAGCTGTACATGAGCTCGTACTGTCCCGCGGCGTCAACTCCGCCGCCTACAGTGAGCTCGGGGTTCTCGTAGGGATTGACCATCATTGTGACCTCGCCTACGCCTCCGCCTGTGTCAGGACCGTGGTTCTTCCACTGGAGGATTATCTGTGTGGACATCGGTACACGGAGCAGGTTGAAGCCGTGGTCGGCTATCTGGTTGAGCATACTGTGCATATTCTTCGACCATACGCCGTCAAATACCTGTCTGCCTGCATTGTAGCCGAACCAGTTACAGCCTGTCATCCATACGGGGTTGCCGTCCATGTCGACTACCTCCGCATTCTCGTTTACGTGGAGCCAGTCGTCGTGATACTCATCGGGAGCAGCCTGCGTGGTAATGCCCGCAGGAACATTTGAAGCGGCTGAAACTCCCAGCGTTACGGCAGAAAGAACGACTGCCGCAGCTCTTTTGAAAAGTTTGTTTATCATGTTTTTCCCTCTCTCGCAGAACAAATCAGACAAGATTTGTTCACAATATTTTATTTCATTATACACTATTAAATATTAGATGTCAACGATTTTCAGCATAAATTCTCAATATACAGGCAATTGAGTTCATATAATGCCAAGTTTGGTAAAAAACGTACATAAAACAAATGAGCCTCCGTTATTGGAAGCTCATCTGCCATGATATAGGGATTATTGGGGATGTCTGTTTATAATTATGTCACTCGTTTCTGCTGTCGCTCCAGGTTGTTTCCAACTTTGATAATATTATATCAGAAAAATGTGAACAAATCAAGTAGAAAAGCGTTCGTGTGAACTCCAAAAATAGTCAACACATCTCCGCTATAGTTATACATCTTCTACATCTTTAACGTCGCGCGCACTTATCCTGAACCAGAATACCGAGCCCTCTCCGAGCTTGCTGCGCACGCCGTAGTCGTAATTGTGCAGCTTCAGCACCGCCTTCACTATCGAGAGCCCGAGTCCCGTGCCTACGACCTCGCGCTTGTGGTTCTCAGAGCGGTAATACTTGTCGAAGATGAGCTTTATCTTCTCCTCCTCGATGCCGTCGCCCGTGTCCCTGACTTCTATGACAATGCCGTTCGGCTCGTTCTTCTGCCGAACATAGACCTGCTTATCCTCGCCCGTGTAGTTGATAGCGTTGTTGATGAGGTTGTATATCACCTGCTCTATCTTCACTACGTCGCAGCAGACGAGCTTCTCCTCGTCAGGCTCAAAGTGGATACTGTAGCCCATTTTCTCGGATATGCCCTTGAATCTGCCGATTATCTCGGCGAGCTTCTCGCGTATGAGGAACTCCGACGGCGTGAGCTTCTGTCTGCCGCTCTCGAGCTTTGAAAGGTCAAGGATATCGTTTACCATGAGCGAGAGCCTGTCCGTCTCGTTGATGATTATCTCAAGGTGCTCGTTGCGCTTGACGGGATTATCTCCCGAAAGGTCGCGTATCATTTCCGCATAGGCTTTCAGCATAGTCAGTGGAGTCCGCAGGTCGTGCGACACATTCGCGATGAGGTCGCGCTGCATGGTATCGACGCGCGAGAGCTCGTTCTCTGCGTAGGTAAGCGTCTCGGCGAGCTTTCTTACCTCGAGGTATCCTCTGCCGTCGAACTTGGTATCAAAGTTGCCCTTCGCAAGATTCTCCGCGGCTTCGGTTATGCTGTCGATAGGCTTGGCTATTCTCTTCGACATATACAACGAGATAAAAAACGCGAATATGAGCAGTATCACCGTGATTATCATCAGCTGGCGCTTTATTATCGTGACCGTCGAGCCGACAGGCACGAGCGTCGTATTTATCAGCAGATAGCCGTTCGGATTGTCGCTCGGACCGAGCACACAGCCATAAAGCACCGTAGATACGTTGTTGCGCGGATTATTGACCTTCAGCCATATCGGCTGATTGCCGTTCTCGGTTATACGGCGCTGATATTCGTAGGTGCTGTTTTCGCGTCCGTGGATTATACACGTGACCGAGTATTCCTTGGTGTAGATAGAGCGCCCGAACCTGTCCGTGACCTCGATACACAGGTCATTCTCGGACGCTATCTTTGTAAGTTTGTTGCTGAACTCTGACGCAGCGTCAGTGTTGTAGGAGGCAACTATCGCATTTGCCGATTTTTCGACATCCTTCAGCTTTGACTGCGAGTAGAACTTCTCGAGAAAGAGTATCTGGAACAGCCAGAGCAGCAGGAAAACAAGAAAGGTGAATCCGAGAAAATACAGCCATATGCTGAATTTCAGCGGTATACGACCGAAAACACAGCGTATCTTCTTAATCAGCTTCAAACTTATATCCCATTCCTCTCAGGGTAACGATGAACTTTCTGTACTCGCCGAGACTGTTTCGCAGCATTTTTATATGCGTGTCAACAGTTCTGTCATCGCCGAAGAAGTCGTAGCCCCATACCTCCTCGAGCAGCTGGTCGCGGGAGAGAGCGATGTTCTTGTTGCGGACAAGATAAAAGAGCAGGTCGTACTCCTTGGGAGTCATCGACGCCTTCTGTCCGTTGACATAGACCTCTCTGCCTGCTATGTCGACCTCGAGCCCTTCAAAGACGAACTTGTCTATCTGATTCGGGTCGGACGACGGCTTGCTGCGCTTGAGCGCGACCTTCACGCGTGCCATGAGCTCCTTGGGCGAGAAGGGCTTGACTACGTAGTCGTCTACGCCTATCTCAAAGCCGAACAGCTTGTCGTACTCCTCTCCCCTCGCCGAAAGCATGATTACGGGGATATTCTTCGTCTTGTGTATCTCCTTGCAGGCTGAATAGCCGTCAAGGCGCGGCATCATTACGTCCATTATTATGAGGTCGTAGTCGTTCTCGTGACAGAGACTGACCGCTTCCATGCCGTTTTCGGCTTCGGTTATCTCGTATCCCTCGAACTCGGCGTACTCGCGTACTACCTTGCGGATATTGACCTCGTCGTCAACTATAAGGATATGTGGCATAGCTTTCCCTCCGTTTTATCAGATATATGTTTATTATAACACCGATGCGTGAAAAAAGCAACTGCACAGGCTGCTTCTTTTGTTATTATAAAGCGGAAAAGTGTAAATACTGTGATATTCTTATGTTAGCGGGATATAATTTTATAAAAGATGTATCGTAATAGCAAAAAAACGATTGACATTTTAGTGAAATTTTGCTATAATAAAAACAACTGGGAATATCTATGCACATTATTACAATGAAAGGAGTGATAGTCTTTGAAGTCAGGCAACCCTCTTGCGGCGTCTATAGTCATCGCACTGGCTACGGCACTGGTCGTTTTCTATGCTTTCATGCGTCCCGAGCAGACACTCGCCGTCATCATCATCTATCTGGCGACTATCATATTCCTTTCTATTATTGTATATCTCATAAGCAAGATGTACGGCAAGCTCAAGACCTCCGTCGACGCCGAAGACTTCGCGAAAATAACAGAGTCGCTCAATACCGAGATAATCATATGGACTGACGACTTCTCATACGTCGCGATGAACAAGCGTATCCGAGACCTGCTCGGTATACAGGGCAGTAAATACAACGAGAAGGAAATGCTCAAAAAGGCATTCGAGCTTCCCGACCTCTCAGACGAGAGCTTCAAACAGATAGCCGAAAGAGGCTCGCATGAGGCGCACTTCCTCACCGCAGAGGACAAGCTCATATCTATCGCATGGAGCACATCTGTCGTAAAGAAGCGCAAAAAGAACTGCGTTTTTCTCAGCACGGGCTTCAACCTCACCGAAATGAAGAAGATGCAGGTCAACCTCGACAGCGCAAACGACTTCTTCAATACATCAATGGACCTCGCCGAAATCGGCGTTATCATGACTACCGACCGCAAGAAGTTCATCGTCTCCTCTATCGCTATGGAGGCGCTCGGTCTGACTGCGAGCAGTATTGACGTCGGTACGCTCCGCTCGCTCATTCACCCGAATGACAGGCTTCAGTTCGACAGGGCGGTCAAGTCCGGAGAGGTGTACAACTCCGAGGTGCAGAATGCAGAGCTGCGAATAAAGTCCCTCAACGGCTCGGCTTATCGCTGGTATTCGTTCCGCTACAAATCAATAGAGGCAAATGCCAATGAGCTTTCGATTTTCGGCGGCGCGCTACTCGACATCACTCAGGAGCACGAGAAGGACATCCTCATTGAGCGTCTCGCTTACATCGACGAGGTCACCGAAATCGCAAACCGCAACAAGCTCATGGATATCGGTCAGAAGACCTATGAGTGCAGTCAGCTGCTCGACTACTCCTACTGGATAATCGTCCTCGATATAGACCGCTTCCATATCATCAACGATACCTGCGGCTACTCAAACGGTAACTACATCCTCAAAAATTTCGCGCATATTCTCTATAAATTCGTGACACCAGGCGGTCTCGCAGCACGTATCAGCGGCGATAACTTCGCACTCGTGCTCCGTGACTACGGCGACGACGAGCTCCCGATACGTACCGCCAAGACCATTCAGGACGAGTTCGCAAAGCTCGCTGTCGACGACTTCGCCGCTATCAATCTCAGCTGCTCTGCGGGTTATTCCAAGCTCCCCGACGACGGAAACTCCTTCCTCGACGTCATGGAGCACGCGGAGTTCGCACTCAAATCAGGCGACGCCAACAACAGCAGCATCTACGGCTATGAGCCGAGTATGCACGACTCCATCATCGGCAACACCGAGCTCGAAAAATCGCTCGCTCTCGCTATCGACCACAACGAGCTCCAGCTATACTATCAGCCTAAGATAGACCTCAAAACAGGCAAGATTATGGGCGTTGAGGCGCTTATCCGCTGGATAAAGCCCGACGGCACTGTCATCAAGCCCGACTCCTTCGTTCCTATCGCCGAGAGCTCGCACCTCATCGGCAAGATAAGCGAATTCGTGCTCAACGAGGGCTGCCGCCAGAATAAGCTGTGGCAGAAAATGGGCTACCCCAATATCGTCATGTCCATCAACTTCACCTCGACCGACTTCTATCAGAACGACCTGAAGGAAAAAGTCCTCGACGCGCTCGCTATGTCAGGACTTGACCCGCAGTGGCTCGAGGTCGAGCTCACCGAGACACTCGCACTCAGCGACATCGACTTCGCTGTCGCTCAGATGAACAAGCTCCGCGACCTCGGCGTCAAGCTCGCTATGGACGACTTCGGCACTGGCTACTCGTCACTGAGCTATCTGCAAATTCTCCCGATAACTCTGCTCAAGCTCGACCGCTCCTTCATCACCGACATACAGCACGACAACATCGCGTATGAGATAGTCTCTGCGGTAATACGTATCGCTAAATCCAAGCGCATCGAGACTATCGCCGAGGGCATCGAGAACACCGGTCAGGAGGATATCCTCCGTCAGGCAGGCTGTGACTACGGTCAGGGCTACCTATACGGAAAGCCAATGCCCGCAAGCAAAATGGAGGAGTTCTTCGAGCATAATTCAGGCGTTCACTACTGATACAAAGCACATTTATATAATAACGGAGGTATGAAATTATGAAAAGACGAATCGGCATTCTCACAAGCGGCGGCGACTGTCCCGGACTGAACGCTACTATAAGAGGCGTGGCAAAGGCTTGCTACGAGCGCTTCGGCGAGGACAACGTCGAGATAGTCGGCATTTCCAACGGCTATTACGGACTCATCAACAATCTCTGCAAGGATATGTCCCCTGCCTCCTTCTCTGGAATCCTCACTCAGGGCGGTACTATCTTCGGCACTAAGCGTCAGCCGTTCAAGATGATGCAGGTCATCGGCGAGGACAACGTCGACAAGGTCAAGAACATGAAGGACACCTACAAAAAGCAGAAGCTCGACTGTCTGCTCACTCTCGGCGGCAACGGCACGCACAAGACCTCGAAGCTCCTCTCGGACGAGGGTCTGAACGTTATCGGTCTGCCCAAGACTATCGACAACGACATCTACGGCACGGACGTTACCTTCGGCTTCCATACGGCTGTTGACATCGCGACCGACGTCATCGACAGACTCCATACTACAGCCGCAAGCCACAGCCGCATTCTCGTCTGCGAGATAATGGGCAACAAGGCGGGCTGGCTCACGCTCAATGCGGGCATCGCAGGCGGAGCTGACATCATCATTATCCCCGAGATACCCTACGACATCGACAAGGTCTGCGAGGCGGTCATGGCAAGAAGTGCTTCGGGCAAGACCTTCTCTATCCTCGCTGTTGCAGAGGGCGCGTTCGACGTTGCGGAGGCTAAGCTCAAGAAGAAGGAGCGCGCAAAGAAGCGTGCTGAAGCAGGCATCATCACTGCTACAGGTCGAATCGCCGCTCAGATACAGGAGAACACAGGCATTGAGGCGAGAGTCTGCGTGCCCGGACATATGCTCCGCGGCGGAGCTCCGAGCGCATATGACCGTATCCTCTCGACGCAGTTCGGTGTACACGCGGCTTACCTCATCGCGCAGGAGAAGTACGGCAGGACTGTTGCCAAGATAGGCAACAAGATCACCTCCAACAAGCTCGCTGATATCGCAGGCAAGACGAAGTTCGTCGATACCGAGAACCACCTCGTTATCGCGGCGCGCGACATCGGTGTGTCGTTCGGAGACTGATAAATACAAAAGGACAGGGCTTTAGGCTGCTTCTCTTAACGGAAAAAGCGGGATACCGAGCCGTAAACTTACGGTTCATATTTAGTAACCTGCGAATTCGCCAAAGGGGGCACCCTTTTCCTGTCCTTTTTAATTCATGAAAAAGCCACCCGCTCATGCAGGTGGCTCTTTCTATATCATATGTTTTCTATTGCTGTTTAATCAAACGCAGCCCTGAGCCTTCATAGCCTCAGCAACCTTGAGGAAGCCTGCGATGTTAGCACCTGCCATGTAGTTGCCAGCCATGCCGTACTCCTTAGCAGCATCGTCGCAAGCCTTGAAGATGGACTTCATGATGCCGTGGAGCTTCTCGTCAACCTCTTCAAATGTCCAGCTGAGACGCTCACTGTTCTGGCTCATCTCGAGACCGGATGTAGCAACACCGCCAGCATTAGCAGCCTTAGCAGGACCATAAAGGAGACCGTTCGAGAGGTAAGTCTCGATAGCTTCGGGAGTAGAAGGCATATTAGCACCCTCAGCGATAGCGAAACCGCCGTTAGCAACGATAGCCTTAGCACCGTCACCGTTGATCTCGTTCTGTGTAGCGCAAGGAAGTGCGATATCGAGCTTGATGCCGCCTGCATTGCACTTGAGGGTCCAAACGCTGCCCTCGTGGTACTCAGCATTCTTGTGAGAAGTTCTGCCGACATACTCCTTGATACGTCCGCGCTCAACCTCCTTGATCTGCTTAACAACGTCGAGCTCGATACCGTCGGGATCGTAAACATAACCGTTAGAGTCGGAAACTGTAACTACCTTAGCGCCGTACTGTGTAGCCTTCTCGCAAGCGTAGATAGCAACGTTACCTGAACCGGAGATAACAACTGTCTTGCCCTCGAAGCTCTTGCCATTAGCCTGGAGCATCTCGTTTGTGAAGTAGCAGAGACCGTAGCCTGTAGCCTGTGTTCTTGCGAGAGAACCGCCGTATGTAAGACCCTTACCTGTGAGAACGCCTGTGAACTCGTTGCGGAGTCTCTTGTACTGACCGAACATGAAGCCAATCTCACGAGCACCTGTACCGATATCACCAGCGGGAACGTCACAGTCAGCACCGATGTGCTTGCTGAGCTCTGTCATGAAGCTCTGGCAGAAACGCATAACCTCTGCGTCGCTCTTGCCCTTGGGGTCAAAGTCGGAACCGCCCTTGCCGCCGCCCATAGGCAGAGTTGTAAGGCTGTTCTTGAAAACCTGTTCAAAGCCGAGGAACTTGATGATTCCGAGATATACTGAGGGGTGGAGTCTGATACCGCCCTTGTAAGGTCCGATAGCGGAGTTGAACTGTACGCGGAAGCCTCTGTTTACCTGTACCTTGCCATTGTCGTCAACCCACGGTACGCGGAACATGATCTGTCTCTCAGGCTCAACGATACGCTCGAAAACGCCAGCATCGATGAGGTCCTGTCTCTTCTCTGCAACGGGCTCGAGGGTCTCGAGAACCTCTGTTACAGCCTGAATGAACTCGGGCTCGCCGGGATTTCTCTTTTCAACTCTTTCTAATAATTCCTTGAGATACTGATTTTTTAACGCCATTGTTAAAAAACCTCCTTTTAAAAATTCTGCTTTCGCAGTTCAAAATTAATTATACCACTATCAAAAGGGATTTTCAAGTCCTCTTTTCACTTTAAACGGCAAAATAGAACGATTTGTGCATTTTGCACAAATCAATAATCGACCAGCTTCAGCGCCTCGCTCGCCAGATACAGCGACCCGCAGACTACCGCAACTCCGTCATTTTCCCGTGCGAGCGCCTTTGCCGCCTCTATCGCCTCCGCGAGCGTCGACGTCTCAGCGTCCGTGTAGAATGAGGCGATGTCCTGCATGGTCTCGGCGGGTACGGCATTCCCCGCAAATCCGTCCACTGCGAACAGCTTGTCCGACTGCCGAGCTATCATCTTCACGCACTCGGCATAGTCCTTCGAGTCAACCATGCCCATGACCGTGTAGATGCGCTTATTCCGCGTGCTCAGGTACATAAGCATCAGCGAGAGCATATTCACTCCCGCGGGGTTGTGTCCGCCGTCGACTATAACGGGCGGCTCGCCGTCGATGTACTGCACACGAGCACGGACTTGCGTAGTCTCGACCATTCTGATGATGTTACCGTCGCTTATCTCAAAGCCCTTGCCACGCAGGTACAGGCACGCCGTTATCGCCGTCTGCGCGTTGTACTTCTGGTGCAGACCTATCATCGCGGGCGTCAGCTTTATCCCGCGGTACATGAACTGAGCGTAAAGTCCGCCGTCGGTGTGCGGCTTGCAGGGCTCGAGCGGGACAAGCTCCGCCCCCACCTGCTCCGCCGTCTGCTTCACGAGAGCCTTGACGCTGTCGTCATTGTCGTCGGAGAGCACCACTGCCGAGCCCGCCTTGATTATGCCCGCCTTGTGAGCGGCTATCTCCTCGACCGTATTGCCGAGCAGAGCCGTGTGGTCGAGCGATATCGATGTAATCACCGACAGAAGCGGAGGCGGTATCACATTTGTGCAGTCAAGCAGTCCGCCTATGCCCGTCTCGAGTATGACGATGTCGCAGTTCTCGCGCTCGAACCACAGAAACGCTATCGCCATGGTTATCTCGAACTGCGAGTAGGGGCGGTCGCTGACGCGGGACTTCACCTGCTCCGCAATTTCTGCAAGAGCCTCGTCACTTATCTCCTCGCCATTTATGCGGATACGGTCGTTATAGCGGAGAATGAACGGCGATGTGAACTGTCCGACCTTATACCCCGACATGATGAGCGCGTTCGAGATGTACTCGAGGGTCGAGCCCTTGCCGTTCGTTCCCGCAATATGCACGAATCTCAGCCGCTTCTCGGGATTGCCGATACTGTCCGCGAGCTCCTGTGCGCGGGAGAGGTCGGTTATCCTGCCGCCTGACTTTGTGTAGCTGTTGATGAATGACATTGCTTCGTTGATGTTCATATTTCCTCCAAAATGTGTACGGGGCGATGCCTACATCGCCCCGCTTTCGGAATGATGTGGGCATCAGCCCCTACAGTATCAGTATTCGTAGTCAATGCACGCGCGGTCAGTCTTTACCGTGCCGATGAACTTGCCGAACTCAACGTGCGCGGGGTGTACCTGATAGGCGTTAAGGTCGTCTATCGTCTCAAAGTCGCAGAGCAGTGAAATAGTGTAGTTGCTCGCGGGAGCGTCCTTTGAGTTGATGACTATCTCTCCCCTTTTCAGCTCCTTGACGTTAGCTATGACATTATCGAAGCGGCGCTGTGCCTCGAGCGCGTTCTCGTACTCGCTTCTTCCGTCAGCCGCCTTCAGCTTGAACATTACGATGTGCTTTATCATTTTTCTTCACCTTCATCTGATTCGTATATTTTCGACTTGAACGTCTTTGTGCCGTCAAAGCTGGTGTATTCGCCGTCGCGGACGTAGTGCAGTCCGCACTTCTCGATAACTCGTCCCGATGCGGGATTATCAGCGGCGTGCTCTGCGACGAAGCGCAGTGCTCCGTGCTCTTTGCGGACGAAGCTCATCATCGCGAGGGTAGCCTCGGTGGTATAGCCCATATTCCAGCAGTCATAGCGGATATTGTAGCCGAAGCTCCACCTGTCCTCGTCGGGGCGGTAGCGTATGCCGCCCGAGCCTATGAGCTTGCCGTCGGACTTGCGGACAAATCCCCAGCCGTATTCTTTATCGTTGTATTCGAGCGAGTCGAGCCACTCCCTTGTAACAGAGGTGTCATGGTGAGTTGACCACAGCATATATCTCGCAACACGCTCGTCGCCTGTCCAGCCGAATGCCTCCTCCGCATCGTCAACGGTGAGAGGACGCAGGATAAGGCGGTCGGTCTCTATCGTAGGTATTGTATGTTTACTCATAGTCTCGCCTCCTCTGACGGTATGCTTAGGGACGCCGTTAAGACGTCCCCTGCTTTATTACTTGAATGCAGCGATAGACTGCTCTATCTTAGCCATTTTCTCTTCAGCCTTAGCGAGCTTTGCCTTCTCAGACTCGATAAGCTGTGCGGGAGCCTTCGCTACGAAGCCCTGATTGCCCAGCTTATTGCTGAGGAAGTCGATGTCCTTCTGAACCTTTGCCTTTTCCTTCTCGAGACGTGCTATCTCCTTCTCCTTGTCAACGAGCTCGTCCATAGGAATGAAGATGCGTGCCGCGTCCGTGACTGCATTCGCGCAGTTGTCGTGAGCAAGGCTTGCGCCTGCCTCTACAGTCGAAGCTGAGGCGAGCTTCTCGAAGAATACGCCGCAGCTCATGAAAAGCTCGGGCTCTGCTGTCTCGATGAGTAGCTTCGCCTTTACCGACGGAGGTACGTTCATCTCCGTGCGAACATTGCGGACTGCCTTTATCGCGGAGATTATCTTCTCGAAGGCTGTCTCCTCGGCTGTGAAGTCGATAGAGCTGTCGTAGGTCGGGTAGGTCTCGAGGATTATCATTGACTTCTCGTTGTTGAGTACCTGCCAAATCTCCTCTGTGATGAACGGCATGAACGGGTGCAGAAGCTTCAGCATACCCTGCATCGCCCATACGAGCACTGCCTGAGCCTTTGCCTTGGTCTCGCCGCCTGCCTGTATTCTCGGCTTTGTGAGCTCGATGTACCAGTCGCAGTAAACGTCCCAGATGAAGTCGTATATCTTCTGTGAAGCAACGCCGAGCTCATAGCGGTCGAGGTTCTCGTTGACCTCCTTAGCAAGGATATTGAACTTGTTGACGAGCCACTTGTCCTCAAGCTCGAGCTCCGCGGGAAGTCCCTTGAACTCGAAGTCCTCGGGCAGATTCATCATTATGAAGCGTGATGCGTTCCAGAGCTTATTCGCGAAGTTGCGCGCCGCCTTGACCTTCTCGTCGATGTAGCGCATATCGTTTCCGGGCGAGTTGCCTGTCGCGAGCATGAAGCGGAGAGCGTCCGCGCCGTACTCGTTGATGACCTCGAGCGGGTCGATACCGTTGCCGAGCGACTTGGACATCTTGCGTCCCTGAGCGTCGCGGACAAGTCCGTGAATGAGGACAGTGTCGAACGGAACCTTGCCCATGTTTTCAAGTCCGCTGAACATCATTCTGATTACCCAGAAGAAGATAATGTCGTAGCCTGTTACGAGGGTGTTCGTCGGGTAGAAGTAGTCGAGGTCGGCTGTCTTCTCGGGCCAGCCGAGTGTCGAGAAAGGCCACAGCGCCGAGCTGAACCATGTGTCGAGAGTATCGGGGTCCTGACGCATGGGCTTGCCGCACTTCGGGCAGACTGCGCTGTTCTCCTTTGTTACGACCATTTCGCCGCACTCGTCGCAGTAAAACGCGGGTATCTGATGTCCCCACCAGATCTGACGGGAGATGCACCAGTCGCGGATATTGTCGAGCCAGTGGAAGTATATCTTGTCGAAACGCTCGGGCACGAACTTCGTGTCGCCGTTCTTAACTGCGGCAATTGCGGGCTCTGCGAGAGGCTTCATCTTGACGAACCACTGAGTCGATACCTTCGGCTCAACGGTCGTGCCACAGCGGTAGCAGGTGCCGACATTATGGCTGTAGTCCTCTATCTCAACAAGTGCGCCCTCAGCCTCAAGGTCTTCGACTATCTTCTTGCGGGCTTCGTATCTGTCCATGCCTGCGTATGCGGGATAGTCGTCAACTATAGTAGCATCGTCGTTCAGAACGTTGATAACAGGCAGGTTGTGGCGCAGACCTACCTCGAAGTCGTTCGGGTCGTGTGCAGGAGTTATCTTAACTACGCCTGTTCCGAACTCGATATCAACGTAGTCGTCAGCGATAATGGGTATCTCGCGGTGAACGAGCGGGAGAATGAGCTTCTTGCCAACAAGGTCCTTGTAGCGCTCGTCTGCGGGATTTACAGCTACCGCAGTATCACCGAGAAGTGTCTCGGGACGAGTTGTAGCAAGCTCGATATAGCCGTCGCTGTCCTTTATCTTGTAGCGCAGATGCCAGAAATGACCTGCCTGGTCCTCGTATGTTACCTCAGCGTCGGAAAGAGAAGTCTTACACTTCGGGCACCAGTTGATTATACGCTCGCCGCGGTAGATGAGACCTTTTTCGTAATACTTTACGAATACCTCCTTGACCGCCTTTGAACAGCCCTCGTCCATAGTGAAGCGCTCACGTGACCAGTCACAGGACGAGCCGAGCTTCTTGAGCTGTTCAACGATACGTCCGCCGTACTGCTTCTTCCACTCCCATGCACGCTCCATGAAGCCGTCGCGTCCGAGGTCCTCCTTTGTGATGCCTTCCTTGCGCATCGCCTCGACTATCTTAGCCTCTGTAGCGATAGCGGCGTGGTCAGTACCAGGGAGCCACAGTGCGCTGTAGCCGCTCATTCTCTTCCAGCGGATAAGGATATCCTGAAGCGTCTCGTCAAGAGCGTGTCCCATGTGGAGCTGTCCTGTTATGTTCGGAGGCGGGATAACGATAGTGTAGGGCGTTTTCTTGGGGTCGACCTCTGCGCGGAAACAGCCCTTGTCGTTCCACGCGGCGTAGATACGGTCCTCAAAGTCCTTGGGGTCGTAGGTTTTAGCAAGTTCCTTTGCCATTGATATTTCTCCTTTTACAGTATTATGTCGGTCCGTGCAAAAAAAATCGCCCCGAACCTTACGGTTCAGGGCGAACTATTGTCCGTGTTACCACCTGAATTCGGATATCGCTATCCGCACTCTGCGAGGTCGTGAAACCTCCTCCCCTGTAACGTGAGGACACGCCGCCGACTACTTGCTCACGCGTTCGCCTGCGGGACTCGGAAGCTACTTCGCCGCGCCTCTCACACCGCCTCGCACCTAACGGCGGCTCTCTGAGGTTCAAGGGAGCGGTTACTCCTCTTCGTCATCGTCTTTATGATATGATACTATTATACACGCCCCGAAAAGATTTGTCAAGCCCTTATCATCGCAATTATTGGCGTTTGTATTAAAAATTGCGAAGTCGTGCTTTTTAGTATTGACAAAAATAGTCTTTTACTTTATAATGAATGTATATGTTATCAGGACACTTTTGTATAGTTTACAACTATGATTGTACGATAATTTTTATCTATATCCAACAAAATGCGGCGCCCTCTCGCCGACTGAAAAGGAGTTTATTATGAAGGTTTCTGACGGATTCTGGCTCAACAAGCCCGGCTACAGCGTGAACTACGCTACACAGATGTACACCATCGAAGCAGATGAAACATCCGTGACCGTTTACGCCACAAATCAATGGATAGGCAACCGCGGCATGACCCTCGGAGGTCCCATGCTGACGGTACGCTATACCTCCACCCTCGAGAACAGCATCAAGGTCACTATCGAGCACTTCAAGGGCGCGCTCCGCAAAGCTCCCTCGTTCGAACTCAACGAGGATAACAGCTTCAAGCCTGTTGTCCGCAAGACCGATGACGGCGGATACGAGCTCATCTCAGGCAAAACGAGTGTCAGGATAGGCGCCGAAAAATCGGGCTGGAACATCTCTTACCGGTACGACGGCAGGCTCCTCACCAAGCAGGGCTGGCGCACGACCTCCCTCGTCGAGGAGGAGGAGTGGCTGCGCAGCAACAGGACTGCCTCCGAGCAGGGCAGCCGCTTCTTTGCGCAGTCCGACAACGGCGACAGCTCACATATCCGCGAGATGCTCGGACTGAGCGTCGGCGAGTACATATACGGCTTCGGCGAGAAATTCTCGACCTTCGTCAAGAACGGTCAGACTGTCGAGGTCTGGAACAACGACGGAGGCACCTGCTCAGAGCAGAGCTACAAGTCTATCCCCTTCTACGTGTCGTCACGCGGCTACGGCGTCTTCGTCAACCACCCCGAATGCGTCAGCTTCGAGGTCGCGAGTGAGACCGTGTCAAAGGTCGCGTTCTCGGTTCAGGGTCAGCGCATGGAGTATTTCCTGTTCGGCGGTGAGACCGTCGCTGACGCTATATCACGCTATACCGACCTCACGGGCAAGCCTGCGCTCCCCCCTGCATACACCTTCGGACTTTGGCTCTCGACATCGTTCACTACAAGCTACGACGAGGAAACTGTCAGCTCCTTCATCGACGAAATGGAGCGCCGCGATATCCCCCTCGAGGTCTTCCACTTTGACTGCTTCTGGATGAAGGAATTCCAGTGGACAGGCTTTGAATGGGACAAGGATATGTTCCCTGATCCGAAGTCCATGCTTGCACGGCTGAAGGCGAAGGGTCTGAAAATATGCGTGTGGATAAACCCCTACGTCAGCCAGTGCGCTCCCGTGTTCGATGAGTGCATGGAGAAGGGCTACTTTATCAAGAATAAGGACGGCTCCGTTTTCCAGTGCGATATGTGGCAGCCCGGACTCGCGATTATCGACTTCACCAATCCTGCGGCTTGCGAATGGTTCGTCTCAAAGATAAAGGCGCTCGCTGAAATGGGCGTAGACGCGATAAAAACTGACTTCGGCGAGCGAATCCCCACCGATGTCGCTTACTTCGACGGCTCAGACCCGTTCAAGATGCACAACTATTACACCTACCTTTACAATAAGACCGTATTTGAGGCTTTACAGGACGTCAAGGGCATGAACAATGCCTGCCTCTTCGCGCGCTCGGCTACGGCGGGAGGTCAGAAATTTCCCGTACACTGGGGCGGCGACTGCTTCTCCAACTACGAATCCATGTGGGAGACGCTCCGCGGCGGATTATCGCTCTGCCTGTCGGGCTTCGGCTTCTTCTCCCACGATATATCGGGATTCGAGGCTACTGGCTCCCCCGACCTCTACAAGCGCTGGACTGCGTTCGGTCTGATGTCCACGCACTCGCGCTACCACGGAAGCGGCTCATATCGTGTGCCGTGGCTGTTCGACGAGGAGAGCTGCGATGTCTCCAGCCACTTTGTCAAGCTCAAGGGAAGGCTCATGCCGTACCTGTTCAAAAATGCAGTGTTCACGCACAAAACCGGTGTTCCGATGATGAGGGCTATGGTAGTCGATTTCGGCTATGACCGTGCCGCTCTGACCGTCGACACGCAGTATATGCTCGGCGACAGCCTGCTCGTTGCTCCTGTATTCAGCGAGGACGGAGTATGCGATTTCTACCTCCCCGAGGGCGGAATCTGGACGGATATACAGACTGGCGAGCAGCTCGCGGGCGGAAGCTGGTACACGAAGAAGTACGACTACTTCGGTATGCCGCTCTATGCAAAGTCGAACTCAATTATCGTATATGGCGACTTCAAGCGCACGGTCGAGTACGACTACACCGACAATATGAAAATAGTCATCTACGGGCTTGAGGACGGCAAAACCGCCGAAACTCAGGTCTACGACATGAACGCTAATCTCGCAGCCGAGATAAAGGCTGTGCGCAGCGGTGACACTGTTACCGTTACTGTTTCAGGTACGACAAAACCGTTCACCGTCGAGAGCACACAAGGATTAAATATTGTAACAAACTGACACATATTCAATCACTCCGAGGGTTAATCCCTCGGAGTTTTTTTGCTTTTTTAGCCATATAAGCGCAATTATTGATTTATAAAGCGCAAAAAATGAATTGAAAATCCTGTTATTATCTGCTATCATAAAAACGATTAAAGTTATAACAAGTTTTCAATTTGTTTTTGTGAATCATTATATCAAAAAGAATACCTTAAAAAAATATAAGGTAAATGACCCGAAAGGGTTAAAAATTATAGAAATGGGGAATACCAATGAAAAACCTTCTCTCACTCGCCGCGGCAGCGCTGACTCTCTCAGCTGCTGCGGTCGCGCCGCAAGCCTCTGCCGGCGCGGAAGCTCCTGACAGCTTCCTTCTCAGCTGCTCGTTCGAGGGCGGCGACGACGGATGGTCAGGAAGAGGCGGCGCAAATGTCGAGACGTCAAACAATGCCTCGTTTAACGGCAGCAATGCGCTCTACTGCTCCAACAGAAGTGACTCCTGGAACGGCGCCGCTATCTCCCTCGGAAGCGGATTTGTGGCTGGTCAGGCGTACAGCTTCAGCGCGAATGTCCGGTACGACAGCGGCAAGGATACCGCGCTCTACCACTTCACTATGCAGTACAACGACGGCTCCGAGGACAAGTACGTCAAGATAGCAAGCGCTACCATTATCAAGGGCAAGTGGGCTCAGCTCGCAAACCCGAACTTCACTATTCCCGAGGGCGCGAGCGATATCACTGTGTATATCGAGACAGCTAAGGGTACAGGCGATTTCTTCGTCGACGATGTAAAAATAGCCGAGAAGGGCTCCAAAATCGAAGGTGCGCTCGGCGGCAAGTACATCCCCGGCGACCTCTGCTCGGACGGTGTCATCGACACCTTCGACCTCATCTGCGCAAGAAATCTCATTGTCGCTGCTGACAAGCCGTCAGACATGATGATAAATGCTGACGTTGACCAGAGCAAGGATTACGCGGTAAACGACCTCGTTCTGCTCGACGAATTCCTGAGCGGCAAGATAACCGAGTTCCCTGACAATACTCCCGAGGAGGAGGTAACTCCCTTCGAGTATGACGCTAACAAGCAGTTCAAGGAGGCTCCCGGCAACTACTTCAACAAGTGTGAGCAGCAGGGCAAGGTCACAAAGGAGACCTACAACGGCATAAGGGGCACTAAGTCACTTTACGTTTATACTCCCTACAACTATGCCCCCGAAAAGAAATACAACATATTCTACCTCATGCACGGCGGCGGCGAGAACGAAAATACGCTGTTCTTCCAGGACGACACCATGATACAGAATATGCTCGACCATATGATAATGAACGGCGAGCTTGACCCCCTCATCGTTGTAACTCCTACGTTCAACGGCACGGGCAGCGAGGCTGCGAACTTCTATGAGGAGTTCCGCCAGAGCGTTGTTCCGTTCGTCGAGGGCAAGTATTCGACATACGCAGAATCGACCTCCGCGGAGGATATCAAGGCTTCGAGAATGCACCGCGCTTACGGCGGCTTCTCAATGGGCTCTGTTTCGACTTGGGCAGTAATGCAGAACGACCTCGACATGGTCGGCTACCTCATGCCTCTCAGCGGCGACCACTGGGGAGCAAACGGCGCTTACGGCAAGGCTAAGTCCCTCGCGGACGCCGTTGACAACTTCGGCTACACCAACAGACAGTTCTTCATTTTCGCGGCTACAGGCTCTGACGATATCGCCTACCCGAACGTTAATCCGCAGGTGGACGAGATGAAGAAGATGAGCCAGTTCAAGTTCACCTCCGACTTCTCCGAGGGCAACTTCTACTTCATGGTCGCTCCCGGCAAGACTCACTGGTGGGGCTACGTAAGACACTACGTATACGACGCTCTCCCCTACTTCTTCCACGAGACAGGAGAATAAAATGCAAAACAGTCCTAAAGAAGCCGCTTCTTTAGGACTGTTTTTAAGTAAATAGAGATTCGCTGAACGCCGAGGGCGGCGTCCCCTACAAATTTTTTCAAACTTGAAATAATTCCCCTCTTTTTCCTGTCTATATAGTCAGAGGACCTCAACGCCTCGCGAAAGGAGGCTTATCCATTGGATGACGCAAGCATAATTGAGCTGCTCCGAAAAAGGGACGAGTCCGCGCTCACGGAGCTGCGCGACAGATACGACCGACTCTGCCGCTATATTGCGGGAAATGTGCTCTCACAGCGGGAGGACATCGAGGAGTGCGTAAGCTCCGCCTACTATGAGGTGTGGAACAGCATCCCGCCTGCCGCTCCCGACGACCTGAAAAGCTACCTCTGCAAAATTGTACGGAATATAGCCATAAACAGGTACGAGTACAACTCCGCGGCAAAGCGTGACAGCCGCTTCACGGTCTCGCTGGACGAGATTGGCGACTGCGTGCCCGCAACTCCCGACGAGAATATCGCGCTCTCCGACCTCGCAGACGCGATAAGCCGCTTCCTGCGCTCGCAGGACGACGTACACAGGCGCGTTTTCATCCGCAGGTACACCTTCGGGGACTCCCTCGCGGACATCGCGCGGCGGTACTCGCTGAACGAGAAAACGGTTGCAACTTATCTCTTCCGCACACGGAATAAGCTCAGAGAATTTTTGACGAAAGAGGGGTATGACTATGAATAAAAAGGATTTCTTAAAGGCGATGAGCATGATAGATGACGACCTCATGCGTGACGCCGATGCTCCCGCAAAAGCCGATGATTCGCAGTATGCTGATTCAGTATCGGGCGTGGAGCAGTACCGCCGCCCCGTATGGCAGACCATTGCAACGCTCGCAGCTTCGCTTCTGCTGGTCATCGGAGCAGTCACCGCGGGAACGCACTTCCTCACGCACAGAGGAGCTCCCACACCCGACGAGGAGCGCATAATAGCGGCTTCCACAGCCGAGACCGAGACTACATCTGCCGAGGAGGCAAGCGAGGTGCAGACCACCGTGCTGACACGAAAGAGAGACACGCTCGCAAAGACAACTATCAAGGGCGAAACAAGAGAAAGTACCGATACACAGCCAGTTACAGACCCGCCCGAGGACGAGCAGACCGTTACTGACTCAACAGATGAACAGCCTAAGACAGATAAACAGGCTTCGACAACCACGACACACCAAGTGTGCAGCGGAGCTCCTCTGTCCACTCAGACTACAGTTCAGACTACGACAATCCCAGTATGGACGCAGTTCCCGCAGACGACCCGTATTGACCCAAACTGGCACCCCAATATTGACCCTGCTGAATGGGACTACGACATTTTCGCGGACTTGGCATCGCTGAGCTACTCGCCCTATACCTGCGACGGTATCCCCCAGTACAGACTTATTGCTCCCGACGGAACGGAGTACCTCATCAACCTGTCAGAACAGTGGGTATGGCGCAGAACTCCCGACATGATAGGGAAATCCGTAGAACCCGAAGAAGCAATGCTCACTCCGAGCCAGTGGTACTTCCTTACGAAGCGCGGCGCAGAAATTGGAATGCGCGAAGATATATACGGCTGGTAAACACATATCCTCCAATAAGTGCAGAGGCGGCGTACAGCCGCCCGCACGCTCCATTCAAATCTGACAAAGCAAGAAGAACCTCTCGGATAGCCGAGAGGTTCTTCTTGTTATATGGAGCTTATACAGGTATGAATTTTATTCCGTGGTCTACTATTTCAAACGTGCTCAGCTCGCCGTGCTTTGAGGTGACGTCCCAGTTGCTGTTCACGGACTGTCTGTTGATTCGGAGCTCGCCGTCCTCCTCGTACAGCCAGTACACCCTTTCTTCGCCATTTCTGTCAAACGAGGTGTAAATATAGCCGTTGTGGATATCCCAGACTGCAAGCTGTCCGCATATCCTGCTGCTGAGTCCCATGTCGTAGGTCGTGCAGAGCTCGGGATAGCCGTCACCGTTGATATCAGCGAAGTAAGCCTGTCCGCCAGTCGCCACACTTCCGAACTTATCGCCTGTTCTCTTGCTGTATATCTCAATGTTTCGCTTCATTCCGTTCCACGAGAACACGTAGTCGGGGTACTGCTCAATTGTGATATTCTCGAAGCTGCGGATGTCGAAGCTCGAAACGGTCGCGTCGTGCCAGCACCATACGCCGTCCACATCTACGGGGTCGGCAGGCTTTGCGTTGCAGAGCAGCGACAGCGTGTAGATATCGAGTGCGAGCAGGTCGTTATAGTTTGCCTCATAGCCCGTGCCTTCGATAGCAAAATACTTGTTGCCAGCAAGCGTGTACTCGTGTATCACTCCGCTATTGTCCGTGACATAGATATGAGTGAAGCTCCCGTCGAGATAGCGCCATTCATCGCCGACGCTCTTAGAGAAGGTGAGCTTCTGTATCATCGGAATGAGCTCATTTATCTCGGACTTGCTGAGGCTCACGGGATAGCTGTACATCGGGTGCTTGAGCTCAACGCATCTGATGTAGTCGACGTGGCAGTCCTTGATATTGCCGAGGACGTTTTCGAGGTAGTCGGGGTCGCCCTCCTTGCGGCGGCATTTGGTCACGAAATCCCAGATGTCGTCAGAGCGTATGTCTATATGCTCCTGCTTTGAGGGATTTGTGAGTTTGCCGTAGAATAGCTCTACAACTCCGCATGGCTCTTTGCTGTCGCCTGTCATTGCGTTGACAACGAGAGTGAACTCGAATTCCAAATCGCCGTTCTTGTTCTCTGCAAAGACAGGTATCGACCATACGACTACGCCCGAACCGATGTCCTCGTGTTTATATGGTGCGAAGTCGCCTAATGTCAGCTTGTCGCCGTACTCAGAGAGTTCCTGAACGCGACGCAGAGTCATTCTGCCGTCTGCGGGAGGTTTCGGGAACGGAGCAGTCGTAGTAGCAGGAGATGTGTTCGTTTGCTTTGCTGTGGTAGTTGTAGTACTGCCGCGCTTTGCGGTCGTTTTCGCAGTTGTGGACTTATTGTTCGCAGCTGCCGCCTGAGTGCTTGTATTCGAGCTCTTTCCGCTGTTCTGCTGAGGACCTGATGTGTTTGCGAGCTTCTGAGCCTTATCCTCTGCGGCTGTAGTCACTGACGATTTCTCGCCGTTCTTTTTGGTCGTTGTCGGTCTGACCTTGTCCGTAGTCACGACGTTGGTGCTGTCCTCGGTCGTGGGAGCGATAGCCTCCGACTCGATGATGTCGTTATCGGGAGCGGGAGCTCCGCGGTGCTTGATGTAGAATCCGCCGCCGACTGCCAGTCCCGCGACGAGCACGACTGCTGCCGCAACAGTTGCGAACGTGCGCCAGCCGCTCTTGCGGTAGATATCAACGCCCGAGACAGTGAGCTCAGCGTTGAGCTTCTCGTCCCTGACTGCCTCCGCTACGGTATCGGAAGGCTCTGCGGCTTCTTTTACGAGCTCGTCGTCTATCATATTCATGACTTCATATAATTTCAGCTTGTCATTCATGATCATAACCCTCTTTCCGTAAGTATTCTTTCAGCTTGTTTCTTGTCCGAAAGAGATATGTTGCGACCGTTTTCTCGTTCATATCGTAGAGCTTGGCTATGCGGGCGAGCGAGTCGCCGTACCAATAACGCCTCACGAACACCTTGCGGTGCTTCTCGTCCTGCTCGTGCAGGAAGCGGCTTATGGTCTCGGCGAGCTGTGCCGCGCTGAGCTCCTCCTCCGCCTTCGCGGGGATGCACTCGGCGAGCTCGTCCAATGAGACGGTCAGCTCGTGGCTGCGCTTAGCTGCGGAGTTGTACTTGAGCCTGTCTATAGCCTTGTTCTTGACGATACGGCAGAGATACGTTTTAAGGTCGTCGGGCGTCTCGGGCGGGATATTGCTCCACACATCGAAATATGCGGAGTTCACGCACTCCTCGACGTCCTCGCGCACGGACAGGATATTCCCCGCCACATACACGCAGAGCTTATCGTATTTCTGCTTCAATTCTGCGATCGCACTTTCATCTCTCTTACGGAAAAGTTCTATTATCTTTATATCTTCCACCTGATAAGCCCCCTTCCGTTGAGTGCTGAGGTCCTCTTACCATATAAGTCGATTTTTACTGCGGAATATTTCACTCCGCACTAAAAAAGCCATAAAGAAGTATCAGCTTCTTTATGGCTTTCCCGTATCATGTGGTCATCTGTAGCTCCCGTGCTTTTCCTTGAAGCTCTTCTTGTCATTGTACATATCCTCGTCTGCACGCTTGAATACGAGCTCATATGTACAGTCGTCGGAGGCGTACTCAGCCATGCCGACTGCCGCAGAATACCTCATCCACGGCTCTGCCTCAACATCAGCGGAGGATTCGGAGTATGCAAAGCGGAGAACGTCCTTTGCCTGTACGCGGTTTGCGTAGTCTCTGCCCTGTAGTATCGCGACAAATTCATCGCCTCCGATACGGTATACGGGAGAATGCTTGAAGGTCTCGCATATAAGCTGGCAGCAGCCCTTGATATAGATGTCGCCTGCCTTGTGACCGTAGTCGTCGTTGATACCCTTGAGATTGTTCATATCTATCATCACTACGGCGAACTGTATGTCTTCTCCTTCGGCAAGCTGAGCGTTGAGCTCGCCGACCTTCTTATTGTAGGCATTCTTGCTGCCGACTCCAGTCAGCGGGTCTCTGTAAGCCTCCTGACTTATCTGACCGATCTGCTCATCTCTCTGCTGGAGCTGCTGCTCGCCCTCTGTGACGTCCTGTATGCGGAGATAGGTTCCGTTGAGCCTGCCCATTGAGTCGTTTACGCGGTTCTCCTCGAGAATGTAGAATCTCGCCTCTGAGCCGTCTCCAATTTTCATCTTCGTTTTATTCGTTTCAGTCTTGCTCGGGTCACCGAAGAGGTCCATGAGCTTAATTGTCATCTCCTCGTAGTCACCGTCAGTGATGCCGACCAGCTTGCAGCCCTGCTCATTTGCCCATATGCAGTTGCCGTTCGGGTCGAAGACGTAGAACGAGTCGGAGAGGTTGGATACGATGTTCGACAGTACCTTATCAAGCAGCCGAAGCGGTCGGTAGAGTATCGCGAAGTAGAATATCATGATGCCGAATACGCCGAAGCCTATCATCGAACGGTCTATCGCGTACCTGAAGAATATGTTGTACGACATCAGCAGCGCTACAGCTACAATGGTCAGTAGCAGCACCGTGTATCGCTCACGCGTTATCTTCGGCGTCTTCACTGATGCAAGAATGAATATGAGCAGCACGCATATAAGGACTCCGTAGTCCACTACTCTGTGGAGCGTCTGCCCCCAATGCGGTATCATCTTGAAGTAAGCCGCACCGTCGACCTCGATCTCCTTGATACTGAAGGCGTGCCCCGTAAACGGATTAAGCATAAGCTGAACAGCGTCGGCTGCGAGCAATAGATACATGACGGTCGGCTTGTGTTCACCCTTGCCGCCGCCTATGCCCTTGCTGTACTGGTTGGTGAAGTTGACCAGCGAGTACATTACAAGATCCATGCCGATATAATAAAGGTAGCAGCCTATCAGCGATGTTATCCGTATATCAGTACCAACTATCAGAAGATTGCCGAGCACGGGCGGTATCAGCGCCGCCTCGAGGAAAGATACTGCATTACGGGTAGGACGGCTCGACTTGTGAGCAAGTACGCCGCACACTGCCAGCGCAGCAATAAGCAAAAAATATATTATCGAATAGACAGATCTCATTGTCTCACCACATTTCGTTTTGTCTGCTTTTTCCCGCGCACACAGAAATGCATATATTTCGTCGGGAGGAATAGTCTGTTTGAAACAATACTCCTATTTTATTACATTATAACATATACAAGCTGCAAAAATCAAGAGGATTAACAAAAAAAGCTGAAAATTCATTGATTTTTGATTAATAACGAACAAAAATAAACAAAAAGCACCTTCTGCGGTCAAAATGCCGCAGAAGGTACTGACTAATTACTGTTTTCTTTCAGCTTGCCTACTACTACCTGCCGCTGCTTTCCGTCATCGGTGCAGGATATGACCGTGAGCCTGTTGTCACCGAAGTCATTCAGCACCCATGTCTCGGAGGGCTCGACCGTCCTGTACTCCGTGACAACATAGGCGTAGCGTGTTCGCTGCCCGTCATTGTCGACGAGATACATCTCATCGCCTATCTTTATCTGGTCGAGGTCGTTGAATATCTCTGCATATATCGTACTGTTGTGTCCGCAGATACAGTAATTGCCCTTGCCGAGAGCTCCTGTGCCTTCAAAATGTCCCGCAGATACCTGAAGCTGCTTTGAGCCAGTGCCTTCAAGCACAGGTACTTTTATGTCCAGACAGGGTATCTCGAAGTTGATGTTATTATCCAGCAGCCTGCGGAGGTAAAGCTCCCTGCTGACCTTTCTGTAACCATAGAACGACAGCACTCCTAAGCCGAGGACTATCATTATTACACCAATGATACGCATTATTTTGCGTTTCCTTTTCTTATCCATAATACTCCCTCATTTGATTTGCATATATTATAGCATTTTTTCAATCAAAGTGCAATACACGACAAGAGTTTCTGTACAGAGCACGAGCGGTATCCTCACTGAACGATATTGACTTTAATATAAAAAAGTCGTATAATACTAATATGAAACCCACATATAAAGGTATGAAATTATTGGAGGAAACACTATGAATTCAAAAAGGATAACAGCAGCTTTGCTCGCGCTTTCTATCGTCAGCACAACAATGGCGTCGTTTCATGCTTCTGCGGCTGAAACTGTGACAACAACAGCAGCAACTTCTGCTACTGCAGCTGTCACAACAACAGGAACTGCCGATACAACCGACGTTCAGCAGGAGCACCTCGTCTATGACGCGGCAACAGGTGCTCTTACTCTGCACGGCAAGTTCACATACAATGAGCTGAAAAGCTTTAAGCTCGCAAGCAAGGTCACAAGCATTACTGCTGCCGAGGATGCCGTATTCCCCGAGAGCTGCAGCAGTATCTTCTATTTCTACAACAACTGCAAGAAAATGGACTTTTCAAAGGCAGATACCTCTAACGTTACTAAGATGAATTCGATGTTCTCGGGCTGCAAAGCGCTTGAATCCGTGGATATTTCAGGCATCAACACGAGCAGTGTCGAGTCCATGTCGAGAATGTTCGCGGGCTGCTCGCTGCTGAAAAGCGTCGACCTCAGCAAATTGGATACATCAAGTCTCAAAAGTATCGACTATATGTTCTCGGAGTGCTATTCCCTCACGGAGCTCGACTTCAGCGGCTTCGATTTTTCAAAGATACCCTATAAGCGCATGGTATTCGAGAACTGCTACGGTCTCAGCTCGATAAAGCTGGGCGAAAAAACAGGCGATATCACCGACGCTATGGGACTTATCAATTTCGGCTGGGTGAATGAAAAGCAGCCTGATACAATAGTTAGCGGTGACAAGGAATATGCCGTTATCAGCAACACGGGCGCGAACACCTACATCTACAACAAGCCGTCCGACGATAAGCTCTGCTATTCCTTTGACCCTGCCACAAAAACTCTCTATCTGCACGGTAATATCGACAGAGAGCAGATAAGCAATAATGCTGCCAAAAAAAGCGTATTGAAGGTCATCGCCGAGGAGGGTGCTGTGCTCCCCGATGATTGCAGCGAGCTTTTCAAGCTGTATAAAAACTGCTCGCTCATCGACCTCTCCAAAGCTGCAGGTTCACCGACAAATATGAGCGCGATGTTCAAGGACTGCGAAAACCTCAATTCAATCGAATGGGGCGGTATAGACACGTCCAAGGCAACAAATATGAGCAGCCTGTTTGAATACTGCACCAAGCTCAACGCGTCCTGCGCAGAATGCCTCAATACGTCGAGCGTTACGGATATGTCGCATATGCTGGACGGCTGCTGGAGCTTCTTCGACCTCGACCTCTCGGGCTATGATACGTCAAATGTCACGAATATGAGCTATATGCTCGCAAGAAGCTCCGCTATAACCTCCGTTGACCTCAGCAGCTTCGATACGTCAAAAGTCGTGGATATGAGCCATATGTTCGACTTCGACCACGAGATAAAAATCCTCGACCTCAAAAACTTCGATACCTCGAACGTGACTGATATGTCCAGTATGTTTGATTCCTGCAACGCACTCATATACCTCAACACAAGCAGCTTCAACACCTCTAAGGTAACAAATATGTCTGCGATGTTCTGCAACTGCGAGAACCTGACCAGCATTGATATCTCCAACTTCGACACAAGCAATGTCAAAGGCATGGGACTCATGTTCAGTGCCTGCCGCTCGGCTCAGTCGATAGAATTTGGCAATATCGACACCTCGTCTGCTGCGTCGATGTACGGTATGTTCACTGCCTGCGAGTCTCTGAAAAGCATTGACCTCAGCAAATTCAAAACCTCTAAGGTCACAAATACGGAAGCGATGTTCCAGAAGTGCAAATCACTGAAAAAAATAGACCTCAGCCCTCTTGACACCTCAAACGTCGCAAAAATGCGTGATATGTTCAGAGGCTGTTCGGGCTTGGAGACTATCGACGTAAGTCCGCTGAAAACAGGCAATGTTACCGATATGAGCGGTATGTTCGAGCAGTGCAGCAGCCTCAAAAACCTTGACCTCAGTACGTTTGATACGGGCAAGGTGCTCTATATGTCGCATATGTTCGACGGCTGCTCCGCACTGGAAGCTCTCGATATCAGCAGCTTCGATATCTCGGCTGTGACATCGTCGAACTTCATGTTCTATAACGATGACAAGATAAGCTCTGTCACTCTCGGCGAGAAATTCCCGCTCATACACAAGGATATGAAGCTGCGCAACGGCGGCTGGGCTAACAAGTCTGCTCCCGATGTATGCGTGAGCGGAAGCGGTCAGTTTGCGGTCATATCCAACAGCGGCAAGAACACCTACATCTTCACAGGCAATGCCCTGCCTGTATCGCTCGGAGACTGCAACTTCGACGGCGAGATAGGAGCTGCTGACCTCGTTACACTGAGCAGCTTCATTCTCGGCAAAAAGACTGCTGTTTCGATAACGACTGAAAGCTCCGACTTCGACGGCGACGGCATCGTGGATATCTTTGATATGGTAGCGCTGAGAAAGCTCGTCACAAAGGGAAAGTGACGCAATACAGCAAAAAACAGCTCCCGAAGAGAATTGACCCTTCGGGAGCTTTGATTTTGTCATTGTTAGAGTAAAGTGCAAGGCTGTGCCGATGGAGCGCCTACAGCATCACTCCGAATCGTAATCATCAAGGAAATGATGTACCGTCCCGTGCTCCTTGTAGGCGATGACAGTGCTGAGGTTGACATTCTCAACACTGCGGAAGATGTTCTTCTCGACCTGCGGATTGTTCTTCTTCAGCTCCGCGATGAGGTTCTTGACCTCCAGCCGCTTTGACTCCGACTGCCCGTTCTCGCTGCACGACGAGCAGTTCTCCGTGAACTTGCACGCGCACTGTATGAAGTACAAGTCGTTATAGTCGCGCCAATGCTTGATGTCTGCCTCGCGGACAAGATAGAGCGGGCGTATCAGCTCCATGCCCTCGAAGTTCGTGCTGTGGAGCTTCGGCATCATCGTCTGCACCTGTCCGCCGTACAGCATTCCCATGAGTATCGTTTCGATGACGTCGTCGAAATGGTGTCCGAGTGCGATTTTATTGCAGCCGAGCTCCTTCGCCTTGCTGTAGAGGTATCCCCTGCGCATCCTCGCGCAGATGTAGCACGGGTTCTTCTCGATGTGGAACACGGAGTCGAATATCGTCGACTCAAATATCTGCACAGGTATCGACATCGACTCAGCGTTGCGCTCGATTATTCGGCGATTCTCGGGACTGTAGCCTGGGTCCATGACGAGGAATACCACCTCGAACGGGAACTTGTCGTGGCGCTTGAGCTCCTGAAACAGCTTCGCCATGAGCATCGAGTCCTTGCCGCCCGATATGCAGACGGCAATCCTGTCGTTCGGCTGCACGAGCTCATACTCGTTTATAGCCTTCGTGAATTTACACCATATGCTCTTCTTGAATTTTTTGCGGAGGCTCAGCTCAACCTGCTCGGTGAGGCTGCGGTCAGCCATGCGCTCGCGGAGCCACTCGATGTAGCCTCCCGCAAGGCTGTACGCATCGTATCCCCTGCCGCGGAGCTTCTCCGCTGCGTCGACGCTCAGCACGCCCGACTTGCAGTACAGCACCAGCTTCTTCCCCTCGGGAACCTCCGCCTCGCCGAGCTGCGGGAGCGGGATATTCACCGCTCCGCCGATGTGTCCGTAGTCGAACGCCGTAGCGTCGCGGATATCTATCATGGCGTATTCGCCCTCGCGGAGCTCGCTTATCTCCGCCGCTGTTATCTCGATCTCCATTGTTTACCTCTCTTTAATATGCTGCCCTTGTTGATTGCGGGCGGATAGTATCCGCCCCTACTGAGCTCTATATAGCCAGTATTTCATCGTAGACGTCCGCAAATGGGCGTCCCTGCGCGGCATAGCTGTCGAGTCGCCTGTCCGCGTAAAGCTCCCGCGCAATATCGACTGCACGCGGACTCAGCTCCGCAAACTGCCGCAGTACGCCATCTCCGCAGCCACGCTCTATGCAGCGAAGCTCATGATAGCTCTGTATCGTCAGCTGCACGAGCTCGGGCTCGCCGCCCGCTGTCGTGTAGTCCAGCCCCTTGCCGCTGATATATGGCTCGGTGTCCTTGATGTGTACGCAGCCACAGTACGGGTCGCGCGCAGCATATCTCAGCCGCTTGATGTTCGACATCACCGCCGTCCCCATGCACATCGGACACGGCTCCATTGTCGTGTACAGCGTGACCTCCCTGACATTGCACGCGGAGGTGTCTATGCGCCGTATCGCGTTAGCCTCAGCGTGAGAGATGTTCTTGTTCAGCGTTTCGGGCTCGTTTGAGCGGTTGTGCTCGCGGACAAGAAGCACACCGTTCTCGTCGAATATCGCGGCTCCTATAGGTATGCTGCCGCTGCCGAATGCAAGCCATGCCTCCTCAAAAGCGGTCTGCCACTCGCGGGACAAGTCCTTCCACATATGCTTCACTCCTTTTTTATCTTAGTATAGCGCAAAATCGCCGTGTTGTCAAATTGTGCTGAAAGAAAAACGTATAATCTGCCAAAACCCGTCCATAATATCTGCGGAGGTGTTATACGTGAAGAAAAATCTGTTTTCCGATAACAAACAAGGTTCAAAGGGCTTCTATGCTGCTCTCGGCATAAGCGCCGTCATGATAGGCTCGGCGTGCTGGTTCGCCTACGGGCAGAGCAGGAAGATGACTGACAGTCTCACCGCCAAGAACAGCATTTCCGAGCCCGAGGCTCCCGTAAACAAGCGAGCCTATAACGTTCCAAAGACGACAACTGCCGCCGTCCGTAGCGCCGCTCCCGTGAGGACTGCCGCCTCGTTCACGACTGTGACTACAGCTGTGACTGCTCCCGCGGCTACCCTGCCCGCAGCTGCGATTGACGTCGGCGAGCCCGAGGTCGAGGAGACACCCGCAGCAGCGGCAAAGCTCTCCGATGTGAAGCCGCCGCTCGACGATATCAGCTTTATGATAACCCCGTTTTCGGGCAGCGAGCTCGTCCGCAACGAGACTACGGGCTCATGGCAGACCCACAACGGCACCGACTTCGCGGCTGATGTGGGCGCGGAGGTCTATGCAGTCGCGAGCGGTGAGGTCACCGAGGTCAAGAATGACCCCGTGTGGGGCGTAACGGTCACCGTTGACCATATGAACGGCTTCGTTACGCGATATTGCGGGCTCTCGCAGTCGCTGAGTGTGCAGAAGGGCGACAAACTCTCAGGCGGTGACCTCATAGGTACGCTCGGCAATACAGCCGATATCGAGAGCTCTCTCACCCCGCACCTACACCTCGAAATGCTCCACAACGGCGCCTATATCGACCCGATGAGCGAGCTGACATGATACTTCAGCGCCACGATGCGGACATCAAAAGAGAGGCACTCAGACGAGTGCCTCTTTTTATACACGATCATTCGCTAAGGATTTATTTACATATCAGGCGCCCAGAAGGAATTTCGTTATGCCTACAAGGTCGGCAATGCTGTACCTACCATCGTCACTGACAAGGCTTTTTCTTATCAGTATCTGGTCAAAGAAGTCGACTCTGCCGTCCGAATCGGCGTCCCAGCTGAGCGCAGGAGCGGCATATCCGTAGAATGCAAGCTCATTGAGGTCGCCGCCCTCCTTGACTATTTTCAGGCAGTCTGTCGGAGCGGAATCAGCCGTGAGAGTGACGGAGCGGCTCATATAGCTGCCGAGGTCGCTTCTCCAGAGGAGCTTGTCAGTATTCGCGTCATAGACCGATATACCGCCTGTTCCGAACGTGTCATAAACTGCAAAGCCGTTGAAGATGCATGGCTTGTCAAAGAACACATAGCCCGTTATCCCCGACTTGTTCGCATTCGTCTCGGGAGCCTTGAGTCCGCTCGCATTCCCGTAAACGGGGTCGGGCATTGAAGACGGCTCGTCGAACATACGATAGAACTGGTTGAGCGTCCCGTCTGTCGGAGCCGCCGACAGGTCGCAGACCTCGCCCGACTTGTCCCTTGTTAGGCTTACCGCGGACGAGCGGAGCTGCATATTTCTGCCGTTTGTGTAGCTTTCAAGCTCATCTGTGAGCGTTATGTATATCGGCGTTTCGGATAGTCCGACCTTAACTTTGCCGTTTTCTATCGTCAGCATGGACGTCCTGCCCTCGGCAATGCCCATTTCAGGGACGGTAAGGTAAGCGTATCTCCTGCCCTCCGCAGATATCTCGTATTCGCCGTCAGCAGAGCCGTTCAGCGTATTCGCGCACTTGACGAGCCTGCTCCCGTCACCGATACTGCGGAATGTATTGACCTGATAGCCCTCCCCTGCCGTTTTGTCCGACCATACGGAATCAGCGAGGACGTTTCTCATGCACGAGAGGTAGTACCACGCGAGCTTTTTGTCCCACTTGCCCTTCTGCGTGACAAGTCCCGAATTATAGTACACTCCCTCGCCCTCGTCGCGGAGCTGGAACTTCGTGATGTAGTCAACGCTGTTGTTTTCGAGCGCGCAGAGATAGGTGCGGGCAACTCTCTGAGCGTATCTGAGCTGGTAGTTCTCGTCGTCGTGAGCGTCGACGCCCTCGACCTCGCAATCGCTCATCGGCACTTCAAACTCCGATATCCAAAGCTCCGTATCGGGAGCATTTTTATCCATCCAGCCGCGGAGCTGAGCTATCGTCTCGCAGAGGCTGCTCTCCTCGATATTTGGCGAATCAGCGCCGATATGAACGTTGATGATATCCACAGCGAATCTGCCGTCGGAGCGATTGTAGTCAAACCAAAGCTTCATCTCGTCGAGGTACTGTATCATCGTGGAATAGCCGACAAGTCCGCCCATAGCGAGCTTGAACGACGGGTCGGCAGTATGTACTCCCGCATTTGGGATAGTGCCCTCGTGACCGTCATAGTCCGCCGAGCACATCGCCGCCAGCTCATACGGAGTGAAGTAATTCGCTTTGCCTGCCCAGCTCTTGTTCGGCTCGTTGGAGTTCTCGACCGCCGTGAGATAGCCAAGACCAGTCTTAGCCTCCTGAGCGTCGGTAATATTCAGCGATTTTGCGTCGATATCCTTGTTTCTGCCGTAGCGTGCGGCTATCTGATACATAGTCTGCGCGTGGACAGCATAGCTTTTCGGGTCGAGAGTATCAGCTCCCGCCGCGACAGGTATCTCGTTGGCTTTGGTACCGCCTGAAACAGCGGTGCTTCCGCCCTGTATGCACGGTATGACGTTGATACCCCTGTCGTGCAGGCTCTTGTAGTAGCTGTCCATGTCGCCCCACGTCCCCTGCGTGAACTTCACCTTGCAGTCAGAATCGAGCATCCAGCTGAAATTGTGGTACTCGCGGACAGTTCCCGCTGACATCATCGCAGTCATAGGGTCGTCGATAAAGGCGTTGAAGCCTACTCTATTGCCCGCGGGAGTTTCATTTCCGCTTATCGGATAGAGCGGCTCTTTCGGAGCTGTCTTACTTATCTGAGCCGCAGTCAGCTCGCTTTTCTTGTAGCCGTATATCGCCAGCTCGCTGACTCCGCTGTCGCAGTAGTCGGAGCTGAAATGCAGATATCGCGTAGGCTCGGGCTTGTCGAGCTTTATCACGCGCCAGCTGTTGTAATAGTCCATTTTCTGCTCGGCTATGGCGTGCCAGCTGAACGGCTCGCCGTCGGAGACAGTCCACACGGGAGTGCCGTTCGTATCAAGGAATGCTATCGCAGTTATGACGTAATTCGCTCCCATATCCATATAAAACGACGCAGCACCGTATTCTGTCTGCTGGTTTGGAGTCCAGTTTGCTTTAGAGGTAGCTTTCAGCACTTCGCTGCCGACGTTCATATTATCAGGACTTGTCGGAGCTTTATCCTGCTCGTCGAACAGGTATGACACGTCCCTGAGATATGTCCCCTTGCTGAGATGTACGAAGTTCTCGTCATGTATGACAAAGCTGCTCACATCTATGAGCTCCGACATTTCCGCTGCCGAAGCAAAAAATGCAGCAAAGCATCCTGACGCTGTAAACAGGGCTGCTGCAATGGCTGCTAACCTTCTGTATTTCATTGTATCGCCTCCCATGCTGATATAGTTCAACATTCTGTATACTATAATTGTAACACCACCATGCGTGCAGCGTCAATAGAAAAGCAGCTTTTTCAGCAGTAGCAACAATACAGAGCCTGACCGCTTGTGCGTTATGCTTACATGAAAAAACCTCCCGCGGCGGTCTGCCGCAGGAGGTCTTCCTTTTTATTGTTTTGACTTTGGACGCGCAAATTCTTCAAGCGTGGGAACTTCTCCCGTCGCCGTAGAGATGAGTGCGTAGTATGCAAGAACTGTTGAAGCGTCCTTTGCGTCTACCCTGCCGTCACCGTTGACGTCGGCTGCTGCACGCTGCACGTCGGTGAGTCCGTCCTCGCCGCCTGTTGAAGCCTTAGCGTACGCAACAAGGATGAACGAAGCGTCCTTCGCGTCTACCTTGCCGTCGCCGAGAGGCAGAGTCTGCTTTGTGGTCGTGGTCGTCGTAGTTGTTTCGGTAGTGGTCGTTACAACGTCGCCCTTTGTCTTTATCTGAACAAAGTTTACAGCCTCGATGATATCTTCGTCCACGCCCTTGGGGAGCTTGGCTGAACAAGCGAATGAATAGAGAGTATCCTTTTCGAGACCCTTCACTGTTATCGTGTAAGTAGCCTCATCACAATCTTCAGGTGCAGGCTTTATCACATTTTCTTTGTTCACTGCAAGCACTGCCTCGAGGATAGTCTCGCCGTACTTCACCTTGATAGACGCCTGAGCTGCACATACCGCGGAGAATCAGCTCCGCCAGACTGTATGAACAGCTTGGCATACCCCTGCTCCTGATACGAGTAGGGGTTCTCGCTGACCTTGACCGTGTACGGCTCTGCGGGAGTGTAGTCGTTCTGCGGCGATGCTCCGACGAAGTACGCGCGCGGAACGTAGTCCTTGTCCCTGAAGCGGTCGCGAATGAACTGCTTGTCGTGCTCCGACAGCGGCTGAGGTCCATTCAGATAGCCCAGCATTTGCAGCGAAAGCCCGGTGTTCTGCGGATAGAAGCAGAGCGCGAGCACCGTCATTGCCGCCGTATCAAACGGCGTCGCGAGCTGCGCCTGTGGCAGAGCCTTGAACTCGTCGAGCGTGTCGGGCAGCTTCGCGAACTGCACGTTCACGGACTTGTTGGACGCTGTCTGCACCGCATCGCGGACAACACTCTCGGTCGCCTGTTTCAGCTTGTCAAATAGTCCCATAGTATTCCTCCTTAACCTAACCTAAAAAAGGCTATTTTTTCCTGATATGGCCACCCTATCATTGATAACGAGAGCACCTGCCGAAGAAAGATTCTTCGCCTCTCACGGAGTGCCGCTGAAAGAAGTTGCACCGATGACTTTAACACTGGCGGGTATAGTCACGTCTGCGAGCTCGTAGCAGTCAGCAAAGGCATAATCGCTTATAGCAACTGTTCCTTCGGGGATATTTGCAGACTTGCCGCAGGCGCCGCCGTCCGCAACAATATTGTTCACAATAACGAGGGTATTCTCTGCACGCTGAGCATACAGCCACTTTGTATTGCTGAATGCATAGCCGCCTATCTCGTTTACCGATGTCGGGATAGTGATAGTTTCAAGGTTCTTGCACATTGCAAATGCGCTCTCACCTATCGAAGTGACGCTGTCGGGGATAGTAACGCTGACAACACTTGAATTGCCGAGAAAAGCATATTCGCCAACAGCTGTTACGGGAAGTCCCTGATACTCTGAAGGAATCGTCACCTTATCCCCTGCCGCTGTATATTTCGCAAGAACAGCGTGGTCTGCATATATGTCGTATACCATTGTTTCCGTTTCAGCAGCAGAAACTGTAAATGCTGTGCCGCCAAATGCAGCAAAACCTGCCTGTGCAGCAGGACTTATCACCATACTCGAGGAGGAAATCCTGAAATGCGTCAGGGATAAGGAAATCCTTTCTTCTTATTTCCTTGGAAGCTATTATAGCACCGAGGTCGGGATCGTTGACCTCTATCCTTGCAACTACATCATTATCGGCTGAGTTATTGTCAGTCTTCATTCTGAATGTGACTTCCTTGTCGCCCTCAGCAAGGCCTTTTATGTACGGACCATACACCATATAGCCTGTTTCATCTTCAACTGTTGCAGTAATTCGGTCTGACTCCTTCTTGCCGCCCTCAAAATTCACACCGTTGATGATACCGAGCAGGTCTGCACCGTCAGAAGCGTTTCCGTTACTCTCGATAGCGACCACATCGCCCACTCTCGGCACATACGACGAGCTGTACTCAAAGAACGCACCGTTCGCCTTGTAATCCTTCACAAAGTCTGTTACGTGCGGCTCATCAGGGAAATTATAGAACGACTTAGCCCCCGAAGCCTTTAATACCTCGTCAACGAAAGCGATAGAAGTATGGCTATAATTCACATTTCTCCTGCTCTTGTCCGTTCTCATGCAAGCCTGCTCAATGGCTCTCTGCCGCGAGCGGTCGCTTGCAGTTATGGGAGACTCGGGAATAGAATCATCCGAACTCCCCGACGGATCTGAAGAAGTGCTCTTGTTAGGATATTTCGGAGTTCCAAAGCCGACGATAGTAGTATTTGTACCAACTTCACCAGAATACCATTTTCCGTCTTTATACTGAGCTGTTACTATTGAATCGTCAATATTTCCTTCAATAGTTGTTATCGTCGCTCCTTTTCCTGTGCCCTCAACTGCAATAACTAAACCAGTATGATCAGGTCCTGGACCCTTTCGCCCATATCAGATTCCAAAACATTATCAAAAAAGACAAGGTCGCCAACCTGGGGAGTATAGTCATCATCTGTCGTACCAATCTTTGGGTTTGTCTTACCTCCATAGTACCAATATGCGCCTATCCATGAATGATAGCTTTCAGGGTCTTCATTATACATATTTACCACGACACTCGTCGTTGAGTTTTCATTCGGTGAAACGCCAGCAACTGTTCCTCCTGCCATACTGATACACTTAAGTGCAAATTTTACGCACCACACACCTTTTGTATCTGTAAAACTCAGCTCATTGTTTAGGTAGCTTTTGGATATCTCCACTGCTTTCTCAGGTGTTCCGTCCTCTGCCGCATACGCAGTCGGCATCGTCGCAAACGCCGCAACACTGCATAAAGCCGCAGATGTTAATATGACTGGTAGTTTTTTCATATAAGCCTCCAATTATAGATTTGAATATTAATTCATATTATTATATACCCTTATCATAACTAATTCAAGAGTTTTTCTACGATTCGTAACACAAGCACAAAATACTCCAAGAAGTATAAAGTTGTGTTGTTACAAAATAATTTGTATTAACATATCTAGTTCAAATATTTATACAATTATCTTGGCTTTTTGGACTTTTTATTAAAAATTAAGACCAACCCTCTCACGGAAAAACGTTAACAGGGTTGGTCTTATTCATATACCAAATTCTGTGTAAATGCGAATGTAACAGCAGTATAGGACATGACTTTAATGCGCGGATAAAAAATACGCCCCACATTTAAGTGGAGCGCGAAGCTGTCTGCGGCAACTTGCCGTTGGTGCGGATAACAGGACTTGAACCTGCATGTCCTTGCGAACATATGGACCTGAACCATACGCGTCTGCCAATTCCGCCATATCCGCATTGCTTAAATATTATACCACAAACAATAGAGGTTGTCAAGCATTTTTTACATCTTTATATTAGGTTTATTTTTTTAATATTATATCATGTTTTTCCTATCGCATTTCCAATAGCAATTCAGCCAGTTTTGTGTTATAATATTTGTACTCATTCAACAAACTTATTGATTATTCAGAATAAAATCGAAACAATACTAAGTCTTTTTTCTCAAAAAAGGTACTAATAAGTAAAGAAGCAAAACAGAGCTTCTGAGAGGAGGACTCCCCTATGGATAACGGTGAAAGTAGCTACCGCCGTTTTCTTGCGGGCGACAATGAAGGAATGCTTGAAATAGTATGTGAATATCAAGCAGGATTAATGCTATACCTGAACAGCTTTGTCCAAGATATCCATTTGGCTGAGGATATGACCGAGGACACTTTCTTGGAATTAATGACGAAACGTCCGAAGTTTTCAGGTAAAAGCACATTCAAAACATGGCTCTTTGCTATCGGACGCAATATCACTGCAAAACACCTCCGAAAGCACTCAAAGCTCAGTGTCGTTCCGCTGGAATCACAGGAATACCTTGCCGTCGAGGACAGTATCGAGGGCAATTACATAAAAACCGAACAAAAACGCATGGTTCATCAGGCGCTGCACCAACTAAAGGCTGAATACAGGCAGGCACTGTTTCTCAATTACTTTGAAGGATTCACTATTTCTGAAATCGCTCTGATAATGAAGAAATCTGAAAAACAGGTCAAAAACTACCTGTATCAAGCTAAACTCGCGTTAAAGTCCGAACTGGAAAGGAGTGGCTTTGAATATGAAGAACCATAATGAAATGTACCAGAGCTTGCTTTCCAGATATGATGAGTATCAGGAGAAAAAGAGCAGGCGCAGGCTGATAGTCAAGCGTACCGTGCCGGTATTAGCCTGTTTTTGCTTCTCCGTTATTCTCGGATTTGGATTTTGGAAGCATAGGAGCATTAAGCCTCCGACTGCAAGCGTAGCAGTGACGGAAGAAACAACGGCGAGCTCGGCTTCGATTGAAAGCACACAAACTACCTGCCATCAAACAGAACAAAGGAGTACAAATATAGCCGCTGCTACGGGAGCTGCAACAGTAAGCACACAGGTAAACGTCGCGACAAGCGAAGCGGAGGTGCAGTATCAGACGCCAACGGAAACAGCTCCGACAGCTGTCGTTATCGAGACGAAGACTGCCGCTACCGAGCCGACGACAAGCATTACCACATCTGAGCCGTCGGGACATTCTCTGACGGAGCAGCCGCCCGATGAAGGCACTACAGAGCCGAGCGAATACATACCATGGGACGAGATGACGGTCAATCAGCAGTATATAATGGCGGAGCTCGGCGAGCCGCGCACGTTCTATTCGACTGCCAAAGCGGAGGTCTCGAAGGACGAGGTCGGCGAGTATATCGGCAGGGCATATATGAGCGGCTATGACTGGCTCGGAGAGGTCTACTACCACTGCGAAACGGACGCGTACAGGGTCACGGGAGATGATGACGGAAAAAAAATAGCGGTAAGGTTTGAAGGCGACGAAAGGTACTATCTGTACACCACGAAAAAAACAAACAGCGAATAACAGCTTACGGGCTGAGAATGAAAAGGAGTGAATACTATGAAAAAAAGAAGATTACTGGCAGCTATGACTGCGGCGATGTGCGGAATCTGCGTGGCTTCCGCGCCTAATATGGCGTTTGCGAGCGGTGCGGAGATTGAGAACAGGGACAAGGTGATAGAGGAGTCGCTTATTCTGCCCGAAGATATAGCATATATCTCGGAAACACTCAGCACCTACCTCTGGGACAAGGAAACAAACACACCAACAATGGACGCCTTTATCGAGCTGGACAAGGACAAGAAAATAATAGTTGTTGCGGATAATGAGGAAATTCTTGCGAATATAAAGGCGTTTGTAAAGGAAAAAGCACTTGATGAAAGCCTTATCGGCTACAGGGTGGAAGATTTTGAAGCTATGGTTCCCGACGGATATACGGTTGAAACTCCCGTTACAAATGACGAGCTCGAAAAACTCCTTGCAGTATGGAAGTCGCTCAATACATTCATCTACGAGAAAGGGTTTATCGACAACTCCGCTTATGCGTCTCTCTATTGGGGCAGGCACTCCATTGACTGCTATGCAAAATCCTATGCAGTCGAATACGATATCAAACAGTATATGAAAGAGAACGGTATTGACGAGAGCCTGATTAGCATCGTTGTAGCTCCCGAAGCGGAGTACCGTGTTCCTACAGGCGGAAACAGAAGCTACGATGAGGTCAATACTATCGTCGCTGATGAATACTTCTCGCTCAAAAAATACCTGAGCGAAAACGGCGTCCTCTCCAACGTGTACCTGACGCAAAAATGCTCTGAGGAGCGCCCCGATGCCCCCTACTCATGCGTTGAGATATACGTCAAGACTCAGGAGGACGCGGACGCTCTGAAAGCCTACATGGACGAGAATTATTACTGGTCGGCAGTTGTCGATGTCACTGTAAAGCCCGAACTTTCGGGCGATACCGACAGCACTATCTACAACAAGGATTACATCTGCCTCAGCGGAGACTCCAACGACGACGGCGAATTCGGCGTTGTGGACGCGATAAAGCTGCAAAGATTCGTTCTTGCGGCTGACACTCCAACTGAGCGCGAGGGCGCAGCCTCCGACCTTACCAACGACGGAAGCGTGGACGTTTTCGACCTCGTTCTGTCGAGGCAAAAGCTCGTGAACAATTGAACTAAAAAAAGTCAGCCTGTACATAAGTACAGGCTGATTTGCGTTAGCTTATAGATAACAATGTCTTTTTCATCATGTTCGTATTTCGGAGCATCATCGCTTGTATCTTCAAGGTAGACCACATTGCTGAGTTCATTGCCATTTGCAAACTCCTCAATACCGAATCCGCAAACAATAATATGAGAGATTTATTGCTAACTCTGTATGATGATGTCATTATATAAAACACCAATCACCTTATCAAAAGGGACACAGCACAGAATATTTCATCCATTCAATCATACACCTTCCATTGATTTCGCTCATGTTTCTGATGCGATTTGCATTGTTTTTTCTTTTTATTCAACGTTTTGCACTATTTTGAAGCCACTTCTTTGGTAATAACAGAGAAAAAATATGAACTTTTTGTGAAACTTCGTCTTTTTGCCCCTTAAAAATCACTTATAAGTGAAAAAAGTCCGAAAGGACAAAAAAGGAGGAATCTCTATGAAAAAAGCAATGGCATTTTTATGTGCGGCGGCAGTGCTCTGCGGAGGCTTGACTGCGTGCGCGGACGGCAAGACGACAAACAGTTCCGTTTCGGAAGCAGTCACTGTGTCGCAGACCAAGTACAAGGAGGAGCGCGTCGAGAAGCCGCAGGGCTTCGGCTCGCTGCTCGACATGGCATACGTTGAGGGTAAGGGCACGCGCGTCCTGTGGGATTCGGCCGGCAAATTCAGCTTTGCCGACTACGACGCGGATATGAAGCCCTCTGCGCCGACGGAGCTGTATGCGTGCGACGACTGCTTCAACTCCCTCGCGTACATTGCTCCCGACGGGACGATGACGCTGTTCATCATTCACGCCAAATTCAGCAAGGAGCTCACCGACCCAGACTATTTCAAGACGGGCGAATACAGCTACGAGATACGCACATTTAACGTTGACGGCGGCGAGCTCTCGGCGGTCGAGCTGACCGACTTCGGCGACTATATCACGCCGTATGAGGCGCCGCTGACGCACTTCTGCACCTACGGCGACGGCTGGATAATCGGCTGTCAGACTGGTCGCTGGCTCATCGGAGCGGACGGCACTGTTTCCGAGAGCAGCGACGACGGCATGACCTTCGAGGCTTACGGAATCGACAGCGACGGAAAATATATCCACGCGAATGACGTCGAGTTCTGCTATATGGACGGCAAGAGCCTCCGTGACCCTGTCGAGATGACGAAATACGGCGACTATATGCGATTAAGCAAGGGTATATTCACGGGCGCGGGCGATTACAAGGCGTTCTTCGTTTTGCAGGACGGTATTTTCGGTCTGACTGCGGACGGGCAGGTCGTTGAGGTGCTCGGCTTCATAGATTCGCACCTAACTCTCATGGAGATTTACGGGCTCGCCTACGTCGCGGATGGCAGATTTGCGCTCTACGGCAGCGACGACGCAGGCTCGTACTTCTCGCTGCTGACAGTTCGTCCCGATGACTATGTCGAGAACAGGGAGAAGTACACGGTGGGCGTGCTCTCGAAGGATGCCCGCTGGTCGAAAAACCATGAGGAAATGATAGCGAAGTACAACAAAAAAAGCGACAGCTACGAGGGCGAGTTGAAATACTTCACGAGCGGACTTGAAGGGCTCTCGACGGATATCCTCGGCGGAAACAGCCCAGACGTCATCGTCATAAACGGCAGACGCGATATGACGAGGCTTTACAACCTCGGCGCGCTCGCGGACATGAACGAGCTCTCGGAACAGTACGGCGGCTTCAATGAGGACGATATCCTCGACAATGTGGTCGAGGCGTACAAGTACAAAGACGGGCTGTATATGATGAGCCAGACCTTCACTCTTCCCGTGCTGCTCGGCAAGAAGAAATACTTCCCTAACGGCAATGTCACAATGGACGAATTCATAGATATAGCGTCAAATATGCCCGAGGACATGACTCTCGGCGGAGACTGGCTGTTCCGTCACGAACAGGTAATGGCGAACTTCGTCACAGGCGACCTCTCCGCGTGGGTAGACTTCGACAACGCGGAGTGCTGGTTCGATTCGCCCGAATTCGTAAAGCTGCTGGAGTTCACACATACCGTCCGCCTTGCACCCGAGAGAGACTGGGACGAATTCAACGCATCCATGTCTGATGAGGAGCAGCATATATACAGCACAGAAGTAATGCATTCGGTTGCAAACGAGAAGTCTCTCATAGACGGAGATTCTATAGGTGGTTTGTCCATGCTGAGCGATATCCGTGAACAAAGAGGTCTGAGCAGCGATGATGTTGTGTACCTCGCTACTCCGTCGGATGACCCGAAAAGCAGTTTTAGTGCTCCGAACGACAATATCTTTTCCGTGCTCAAAACAGGAAAATGTATGGAGGGCGGCTGGGACTACGTCAACTTCATAATGAGCGACGATTTCCTGCGGAGCTATCTGCAAACCAAAAGCTTTTTCCATACGCGCAAGGACAGCTTCGAGCAAACGCTTATCGACGGGCAGTACCGCTCACAGCACACTACATGGACGGATGAATCAGGACAGACTCATGCCAGCGTAGAATTTGGAGTTGATATCACCGACGAGGACATCACAAAGCTGAAGGAATATATCAGCACCTGTACGAATCTGATAAGTGCCGACGATGAGATAAGCAGCATTATAATGGAAGAGTACGGCGCGTTCGATTCGGGCGACATCTCCGCCGAGGAGTGCGCGAAACGCATTCAGAACCGCGTATCCCTTATGCTCAGCGAGCAGTCGTGACATAACGCAAAACAGCGGCACATTTTGTGCCGCTGATTATATAATTGACAATCATGGAAAAACAATATAAAATATGGTTAAATGATAAAATTTTTTTGAGGGTGCTGCACTTGCTGCTTTAAAGTCAAATGTATATAGTGAATGCATTCATATTATGGAAAGGAGGAAGCGGATGACTCAGAGCGATTACCGCCTGCTGCTCGCAGCAGACAAGATAAAGGCACAACGTAAGCTGTTCGACGAATATATCAACTACGTCTATACTATAGCCTTCAATCGTCTGCGGAGCTGTGGCTCGCGTGAGGATATAGACGAGTGCGTCAGCGACATCTTTGCGGAAGTGTTCTCCTCATACAAGCCTGTTGCCAACTCGGATGCGGATATGAAAGGCTTCATCGGTACGGTAGCACTCAGGAAGTCCGCAGCATACTACCGCAGGCTCAGCAGAGACAACACAGCGTTATCTCTCGACAGCGAGACAGCAGTAAGTATTCCCTCGCCTGATGACATTACTGTTGACTCCGAGTTGAACGAGATACGGAGGATACTTCTCAGACTGATATATGACCTCGGTGAGCCTGATTCCACCATAATAATACAGAAGTACTACTACGGGCGGACTTCTCGTGAAATAGCGCAGATAGTACCGCTCTCGCCCTCAATGATAAGAGTCCGCAGCAGCAGGGCACTGAAAAAGCTCCGCAGATTACTTGAGGACAAGGATATAACGATATGAAAGGAGGCAGCTATGAAAAAGCCTGATTTTAGAATACTCGAAAACGCCGATAAAAGAACTATCGATGAACTATCCGAGCGCTTCCGAGCAGTCGATGACAAACACGCCGACCGCATCTTCCGTACAAGCGTTGAAAAAACGTGCAAGGATATTCCCGAGTACACAGGAGATACAGTAAGCGGTGTAGAACTCTACCGCAAACCAAAATGGCGTACAGCTTTACAGGCGACGGCGGCTGTACTCGCAGTTGCTGTCGGAGTAAGCGGCACAGCACTTGCTGTTAATAACATAAAGCGTTCAGCTGATGTTGTCCCGAGCACTGGCATAACAGCTGAGGAGATAGTGGAAACTACAGCCGAGACTAAGTATGAAACAGAGCCTGAAGCTCCTGCACGCAAGGAGTACGATATGTCCACACAAGAGGGAGTCTACTACAAAATGCTCAACAGCATGGACTACTTTGACAGGGCTTCAGGTGAGCTGATCGACGCAACTAATCAAATGCCGTACTTCAAAACGGTTGAATTTGAAACTGACCAGAATACTGCAACTTCATATGCTCATGTACAGTCTTGGGTATGTTACAATACACTTCACCTAACAGATGATTTCTCAGAATATTCAGAACTCCTCACATATGAGGGAGATAGGTATGATTACATCACCTACAGTGACGGTATTGACCTCCATACTTTCGACCTAACCACTCAGAAGCATGAATACAAAGGCTTTGGCAAAGGCAGTCAATCTGTAAATACAAAGGAGGACACGGCGAAATTTGATATTCCTGACGAAC
Source organism: Anaerotruncus sp. MC2020 (assembly GCA_000701945.1). Classification (GTDB taxonomy): domain Bacteria; phylum Bacillota; class Clostridia; order Oscillospirales; family Ruminococcaceae; genus Ruminococcus; species Ruminococcus flavefaciens_B. The sequence continues at coordinate 153,322 of KL370840.1, read as the reverse complement.
AGCGGCATACCGTCGATTCATCGGGAAACAATCACTGGTCATACAGAAATGACGCAACGAATATACGTGAAGCTCACAACTGTCTCTGCCCGCAGGAGATAGTATTTGGTTTTCTTACTGATTTTGATAACTGGAGCATAACGGACGAGCAGGATTTCTGCGGCAGAGAGTGCGTTATCCTTTCGGGGATACTCGAGGGAGCTTACGGTCAGAAGCAAAACGTAGCAAAATTCGAATTCATAGTTGATAAGGAAACGGGGGTTCTCTTGAAATTACTCGGCTATGACGAAAACGGCGAGCTCTCGAAATATCTCGAGGTCAAAAGAATCCGATTCGACGAGTACGCGAACAAGGTCCGCACTGTCACTTACACGGACGATGAGCAGATGATAGTAAGCTATCCTGTTAAGCCTGAGTACGACGTTAACGAATACGGTCAGACCTACGGTGCATCCGACGCAGACGAGATAGACGACCTGCCTGATCTCATACGAGTCGAGGGCGACAACGGCATAAGAGGCTATGTATACAGAAACGAGCTTCTGGATTCTGCTGATACTCCCGAAGAAGCACTGAAGATACAGGAGCAGAAAGCAAACGGCACATACGTAGCCAAAAGCTATAACGTTTACAAATCCGACGGTCGAACGGTGATTGACACGTTTACTGAAGATATAAACTGAAAAACAGCGGCACTCGTTATGAGCGCCGCTGTTTTCATTGACATAACGCCCTATATCGAATAAAATATAATTAAATCATAAAAATATATTCTTTCACTGCGAGATTCAATGCGTAGCTGTCGTATATATATTGAAAGCAAAAACGATCGGTCGATATCTTAAAAAAGGAGGTCCATATGGAAAACGGTGCAAGTAGCTACCTCCGTTTCCTTAATGGCGATAAAGAAGGTTTCGTCGAACTCGTGGAAGAGTACCGAAACAGACTTGTTCTGTTTATCGACTCTTTCGTGCATGACATACATATCTCTGAGGAAGCCGCTGATAACGCGTTTATGTCACTGTACGTAAAGAAGCCAAAGTATCGTGAAGGATGCTCGTTCAAGGCTTGGCTCTACGCTATCGGCAAAAACGCTGCATTGGACTATCTAAAAAAGCTGAAGCGTAACCGCTGCGCTCCCTTGGAAGATTATCATTATCTTTCTGACGAGACCGATATTGAAGCCGAGTTCATAAAAGACGAAGAGAAAAAAGCTTTGCATAATGCGATAAGGAAACTGAAAACTGAATATGCCCAGGTGCTTTATCTTACCTATTTTGAAGGTCTCACAAATGGCGAGGCAGGAAAGGTAATGGGAAAGTCTCCGCGGCAGATATCAGATCTTTTATACAGAGCCAAAGAGTCTCTGAGAGCTCAAATCGAAAGGAGGGAGAACAATGGATAGTATCCGCAGAAAAGCCGAAGAGATAATGAAGCGCGGCGATGCTGTGATAGAACAGCACAAGCACCGCAATGCGATAATACGTCGCACAGCTGCTCTCTCGCTCGGTACTGCTGCGGTGCTTGTTATAGGTATAGCTACTCAAGTGATGAAGCCTCCGAGAAAGCCCGAGCCGCAGAGCAGCGGTATCATCACAGAGACAAGTGCCGCGACCACTGATGCAATCGTCACAACTACCGCACTCTTGCAGACATCGAAAGCGTCAACGCCTCAAGCAACGACCACAGCGACCGTTGCAACTACAACTGCGGAGAGCAGGACAACAGCAATGCATACCACAACAGTCAAGCTGACAACTGTTGGTCAAGCCACTATTTCTACAGCAAAGCATACGACCGCATATACAACAACGCAAACACATAAATCGACTTCCGCTGTCTCGACGGTAATTTCAGAGACAACATTTCAGACAACGACAGCCGCCATAACCACAGCCGCATATTTTGAGGGTTCTACAGCCTGTGTCGGTACTGAGCTTATTGAAACGAATACCTCTGCTATTACAAAAAAACAGATTGTTGGCATACTAGATAATGATTACTTATTATATCATGCAGCATATAAAAACAATGAAACAGTCTCTGTATCGACTACTCAGCTTGAAAGTATATTATACGAAGGTGAAATCAGCGTCACTTACGATGTATCGAAATATGAGAATGAACACGCAACGTTATACTCCATCAAAGAATTCTCACCGAAATTTGTAATTGCAGTTAAGACTTCCACGGACAGCGAACCTAAGCTCTATTGGAAATATCTTGCTGAATTCGATACATTTGAAGAATTGACAGAAGGAACTCAGCTTGAGAAAAACCTCGTTTTGAATGGCATTTACAAAGGATATGTTGAACCTGGAGAAGAGCCTATTGGCTATCCATCATATAGTGACTTAGCAGAATTACTGAACAGCAAAGAGTCTAAGTGTATCGCCCAAAAGTTCTTTCCTTCTTCTGTCTCGTACATAATCAGAGTAAGAATGCCTGAATTAGATGACGGAATAGGTATTATTACCGTGATTATACAGCCCTGGGACGGATATGGATACGTCGCATTTGACGTATTGGGCGTTAAAAGCCTCTATTCGGTAAATAAGGATAAAATAGACGAATTTATCTGCAAATTCGACGAAAACTACGACCCTACACAATAAAAAACAGAAAGGTGGTATTCTTATAAAAAAAACACGTACACTTGCAGCTATAACTGCATTAACAATGCTCATTGGAGCCAATGCCGTGCCGTTAAGAGCGGAGGCTTACAAGTTTGTTTCCGACAACGCCTACACCGCATTTGATTCCGCTGACGAGACCGCATACGTAAAGATAAGCTATGAGATTTACCAAGAAAGAGTCAATGCGGAGCGTGACCTCAGAGTTAAGACATATGAGGAAAAGATCGCTGAGGTATTGGACGGGCTCGACAGTATCAACTACAGAGATGTACTCTCAAAGCCGAATAAAACAAACATTGGTGTTTGGACATTCGACGAAAGCAAGCCTCCCTCGGAAACAGAATTCTATATCATAAAAGAAACTATAATCAGCCGCATACGTTACGAAATCAATGACCTAATGCTCAACGAACAGAGAAAGCAGATGGGCGATGAGATACTCGCAGAGATAGACGTTGTTCCCGACGATGATACCGCTTATCCGAACTTCGGACAGGTATGGTGCAATATGAACAGAGAGCAGCTTGCAAAGGCTGAAGCCTGTGAAAAGATAAAGATCGTGTCCGTGGCTGAGGACTGGGACGGCTACCTCTATATTGGTACTCCCGAGATACCGAAGGAGCCGTATGTGAATACTGCGTGCGTTGACGCTGATAAAGCGACTACCACCGACGCGCTGCACACAGCCGTTAGCGCCTCTACCACAACAACTGCTGCAGAAACCGAGACCACATTGAATACAAGCCTACTCTTTACTAAGTACGGCGATGCAAACCTCGATGACAATGTCACTCTCGCGGACGCAGTAGCGATTCTACAGCATATAGGCTGCCGCGACAAGTACGCTCTCAAGGAGCAGGGACTCTACAATGCCGACGTTGACGGTGTAAAAGGCGTTACCGCCAACGATGCCCGCGTAATCATGCAGTGGGACGCAGGAATACGCTGAACAAAAGAATTATCCTCCAATATTACCGAAACAGCGGCACTCATTATGAGTGCCGCTGTTCTTTTCATGTAATACAAAAAACGGTCTCAAACAAAACCGATTTATTGCTAACTCTGCATGATGATGTCATTATATAAAACACTTTCGATTCAACGTTTTGCACTATTTGGGAGTTGCTTCTTTGGTAATAACAGAGAAAAAATATGAACTTTTTATGAAATCTCGTCTTTTTGCCCCTTGAAAATCACTTTATAATGTAAAATGTCCTTAACGGACAAAAAAGGAGGAATCTCTATGAAAAAAGCAATGGCAATTCTATGCGCGGCTGCGGTGCTCTGCGGAGGCTTGACCGCGTGCGCGGACAGCAAGACGACAAACAACTCTGTCTCGGAGGCGGTACAGCTCCGCAGCTACAAGGCGGCGACTATCGGCATGGCGGACTATTTCTCGCACATCGTCACCATGAGCAAAGGCGGAAGCGGAAATGTACTCGTCTTCGGTGAACTCAAAGACGGCAGCTACAGCGGATACGTCACCGGCGGCAGATTCGCCGACTATCAGGAGTTCAGCTTCACACCGCAGGAGGACGAGGAAGTACAGAGCGCGGCAATGCTCGGCAGCGGCAGAAAGGGCGTGCTCACGCGGAAGGACGGCGAATACATCATCTACGTCTACGGCAGCGACAACGCCCTTGAAAAGACTCTCGATTGCGGCGAGGTAGCAGACGAGAGTCCTAACTACGCGCGGCTCTACGGCAACGGCGACGACGGCTTCGTAATCAGTTACCTCAATGAGCTCGGACAGCAGCATCTCTTCGCGATATCGGCTGAGGGCAAGCTGCTCGGCGAGGTCAAATGCAGCTACACTGTCGCAGGAGTGGGCTATAGCTCTGAAAACGAGCTGAACGTCTTGCTCAATAACTCAAAGGAGCTGACGGTCAGCAGCGTGGACGCGCAGTCGCTAAGCACGGTGAAAAAGAGCAGTTATAAGGCATTTAAGTCGGCAGGCTATGCCGTCGGAGCGGGAGCAGGCGATTACAGCCTCATAATGGTCGCGGAGGGCGCGATATACGGTCTGACGGAGACGGAAAAGGTCAAGCTCGCGGACTTCACAGACATTGAGTTCCACGACTACGACGTGCAGGACATAGCTATGGTCTCTGACAGCGAGATAGCCGTGCTGCTCTATTCGGGCGAGATGTACCTCCTCACAGAGCAAGATGTATCGGAGCTGAAAGCGAAAGAGGTCATCACGATGGCTGTCTATTCATCAAGCTCAATACTCAATGATGATGTCAAATATTTCAATCAGCATAGCGACAAGTACAAGATAGAGTACAAGGAGCTCCCAGGGGAATACTTTGACGAAAAAATGGCGAATCTGCGCTTGCAGATAATCAGCGGCGACGCTCCCGATATCTTACCGCAGGTGGGAGCAATGGGGATAGATACGGTGAATACTGCGGCTTTTGCAGACCTGTACAAATTCATTGACAATGACCCCGATATCTCGCGCGAGGACTTCCTGCCGAATGTCCTCAAGGGCATGGAACGCGACGGGCGTATGGTGGCGTTAGCTCCGACGTTCGAGTTCCACACCGTGACCGCTAAGGGAAGCTATACAGGCGTGCGCGAGAACTGGAGCATCGACGACTTCATCACCGCCTATAAGAACAAGCCTGCGGACAAGGAGATGTTCAGATTTCAGGAAAGCAGTGCCCGAAGCGGCTATTTCAGCGAGGTCGTGACGCTCCCGTTCTTCGTTGACTATGACAATGCGGAGTGTCACTTTGATTCGCCCGAATTTATCAAGCTCCTGAACTTCTTCAACGATGAAAAGATAGGACTCTCAATGACAGAATACTACAATCTCTCGAGAGACTTTTCCTACGAACTCATACCTTTCCCTATAAAGAACGGAAATCTGTTCGTTGATTTTGAGCAGTTCAGTATCCAGTGGTTCGGTCAGTTTCTTGACCAGAAGCGCAACGAATACGGAAACGAATATGTAATTGCAGGCTATCCCTATGACGGCAAGCGGAGCGGCTCCTATATTTCGATACAGAACGATGCTGTCGCAATTACCGCTACCTCCAAGCACAAGGAGGGCGCATGGGAGTTCCTGCGTATGATGCTGACAGACGAATACTACACCGAGATAAACTCGAATAAATACCTCTCGTTCCCCTCGCTGAAAAAGCGTTTTGACGAGCTTGCAGGCTACACCATGCAGGACGGCTATACGTGGTTTGAAACAAATGACAGTGGCAGGATAATCCCTGGCAAATTTACGAAGATAGAGTGGAAAAACACGGAGTGGGACAGCGTTCACAATGAGCTGATAGACCATGGCAAAATTGAACCATTCTCGCAAGAGGAGTATGACTACTTCTATGACCTCGTCACAAATGCAGAAGTGCTATACGCTGATGATGTTATAGGGCGTATTGTCAATGAAGAAACGCTGACCTACTTCAACGGCGAGTGTACCGCCGAGGAGTGCGCGAAGATGATACAGAACCGCGCCTCCCTCTACCTCAGCGAGCGCTACGGCTGATATAACGCAAAACAGCGGCACATTTTGTGCCGCTGTCTTTTCATGCAATACAAAAAATCCGCTATCATAGCGCATAACGAGGCTTTATTGACAAATCTACAGCAATCATATAAAATACATTTAATAATTATAGCGTGTCACACCTCTGTCATATGCTGCGATATGTTTTATAGATAATGATTCGGGAGGTCTTACTATGAAAAAAGCAATTTTTTCGTTCATTCTTGCGGGAGCACTCGCGCTGACGGCGTGCGGAGGCAGTCTGCCTGACGAGCCCGAGGACGAAAAAGCTCAGTTTTATGCCTACTACTGCCGCGACTGCGGAGAGTGCGCGACATATACTTTAGGCAATTATCGCTCGCAGACTACGATGTTCCTTGATTATGAAAGCATGAAAACTGCTCCGCTTTGTGCCGTTCCAAACTGCAATCATCAGGACTCGGACTGCCTTGCCAAGAACGCGGAGTACCCGATAATCTGCGGCGGAGATATGTACTTCTTTCGCTCCAAATACGGAGTTGAGGAGACAAAGAAAGGCAGGGAGTTCAGGATGCATTCCGAGTTCAAGAAAGCAACTCTCGACAATTCCGAGATACAGACTATGTGCGAATTTACCGACGCTATACCGCGCATTGAGGATACCATGGTCATATACGGTCGCAAGCTCTTCTTCATCGCGTATGACCCCGATGTTGATATAGATGCATACGGCGGCTCGACTATAAAATCAGGCGGCGGACACGATTTTCTCTGCTCTGTTGACCTCGACAAATTCGAGTATAAAAACTACGGAAGTATCTGCTATGTCGAGGACGAATACCCTGCGGCTGATAATTCTTCGTCTGCGCATATCACGGGTTTCGGCGACGGAAAAATATACATAGGATACGAATTCATGAAGGATTTCGCTGACCCGCAGAACGGCGTAGTTCCCGAATGGACGCGTTATAGCTTCGTTTTCGACACCAAAACGGAGCAGTACAGCGAAAGCAGCCTGCCTGCAGCGATATGTGCGGACGACGAGCTCTACTGCTATCTCGATGACGAGGGCGACAAGCTCCACGTCATCAAGGACGGTACTGACAATCCCCTTGATTACGCCAATTACAGCAATATGGCGCTCCATTTCGGAGACAGGCTGTTTGTGGCAGGGGCGTGGGTCGACCTAACAGATATGACAGTGCATTATCTGTCGGACGAATACAGCCATTACTCCGCCGTCGCTTATTTTGGCGGAGACTACATCATGCGTGAGGGCGATTCGACGTTCCTTAAGCTCACCGAGGACGAGCTTCTTGCGCTCGGGAAAGAATAAATACGGAACAGGTCACACTCGGCTGCGCGGCTGCGATAGTGTCGGGTGAGGACATAGTTCCGCTTGAATTCAAGCTACAGGAGAAAGATATGACAGGAAATGAACTGAAAGCGCTTACTGGTTCATCTCCGAACGACTGGCAGAGGCTGTTTTACGACGAATACAAGAGCTACGTCTACACGATAGTGTTCAACAGGCTGCGGCGTATCGCCAATATACAGGACATCGAGGAGTGCGTCAGCGACGTTTTCACTGACATCTTCCTCGAGCCTGAACGCTACGCAGGCTCGGAAGAACTGCGCGGCATCGTCGGACTTATCGCCAAGCGACGGGCTATCGACTACTACCGCAGGCTCGCGGACGCACGCGGCATCGCCGACCCGCTTGACCGTTTAGCCGATGATTCCGACCTTGAAGCCTTTGTCGAGCAGCGCGACATCGCACGCTGTGTGATGAACTGCATAGTCGCGCTCGGAGTGCCCGACTCATCAATTATGCTTATGAAATTTTACTACGGTATGACCTCGCCCGAGATAGCGAAAAAGCTCGGTATGAAGCCTACTGCGGTGCGCAAGAGAAGTCAGCGCGCACTCGTCAGGCTCAGGGAGCTGCTCGCACAGGCAGGTATAGACGGAAAGGAATGGTGAGCATGGAAAATATGGACGTATTCGGCTTGCTCGAGGACGCGGACGATTCCGTCATCGACCGGCTCGACGCGCTGTGCGAGCCGCTCGACAGCTCTGCGGACAAGCGTATCTTCGCGCTTATCCAGAAAAAGAGCCGCCGAAAGATAATCATCAACGACGAGGAATATGAAGATGTTGTGGAGGGAGTTGACGTTTACGTGAAAAGACCGTTCAAGAAGGTGCTCGCGGCTGCGGCAGTGCTGCTCGTTGTCGCAGGAGGCGCGGCAGGCGGTATGGCTCTGCTCAATACTGTGAACAGGCATTCACCGACGAGCAGTATCGCAGATGAGGACAAGGTGACAGTTTTTTCATACGGTCGCGGAAGCGATTACGAAAAGGGTATGCTATTCCACAAAAGCGGACTGTACGGCAGCACCGTCGAATACTTTCTCGACTATGAAACAATGAAGGAAACACCGATATGTGCAATGCCCAACTGCTCGCATACGAACTCAAGCTGTCTCGCATCGCAAATGGGTGTGAATCCAGTCATTTACAACGACTACATCTACTATTTCAAGAGCTCGTACAACTACAAGGATGTTCCCGAGGGACACCAGTTCTATATGAACAGCAAGCTGTACAAGGCAAGCCTTGATACATCGGAAACGCAGGTAGTTGCAGAATTCACCGACTGTATCCCCGACGACTGGAACAGCGATTTTGTCCTCATCGGGAGTACGCTGTGGTTCGTCGGCGATGACAAAAATCCCAAGAGCACTGAATACAGCGAGCATATGCACTACCTGCCTTCGTCCGACACCGCGGGAGCACACTTTATGTGCAGTATCGACCTTGATACGGGCAAGTACACCAATCACGGCGAGATATGCGATGAGTGCAGGACGTCGGAATACTGGGAGCAGTGCAACGGCGCGCATATCAAAGGCGTATACAACGGAAAGATTCAGATATCGCTCCAGTATGGTATTGTCGATTTAAGTATGGAGAACGGGAACAGGGAAGAAGGGGAGGAAAGGCAGAGAACTCAAGACCCCGATGAGCGTGTTTCGTTCTCGACTTATGAGTACGATACAAAAACGGGCGAGTGCGTGAAAACTGACAGGAGATTCGCAATCGACGCAGCGGAGGACACCTTTGTCGGCTGCGATTACAACGCAGACGATGATGAAATGTATGTAACACACAACGGCGAGGAGCGCGTATTTGAAGATTCTGCAAATGTGTTTATCGTCGGAGATAAGCTTTTTATGTGCGGTACTGAAAATAAATGGATAGATATGAACGACTGGTCGGAGCACGATCTCCCCGACGACATGGGCGAATTTGTAGTGCAGGTAGGACAGTACAAGGACAGCTATATCTTCTTGAATTCGCAGTATCAGGCATTCAAATACACCGAAGAGGAGCTGAGGGCACAATGAACGAGCTCGAACTACAGAAAATAAACAAGCACTACGGAAAAAAGCACGCACTGTGCGACTTCTCGTACACGTTCACAAACGGCATCTACGGTCTGCTCGGACCGAACGGAGCGGGCAAGTCCACGCTGATGAATATGATAACGGACAACCTCCTGCCCGACCCCGACGGCGGAAAGATACTCTATAACGGCGAGGAGACGCGCCTGCTGAAGGACAGATTCCGCAGCCGTCTCGGCTTCATGCCGCAGCAGCAGAACCTCTACGAAAGCATGACCGCGCACACCTTCCTCAGCTACATAGCCTCACTGAAATGCCTTGACCGCAAGTCCGCAGAAGCCGAGATACCTCGTATCATCGAGCGCGTGGAGCTCACCGAGAGCATAGACAAGAAAATGGGTGGCTTCTCGGGCGGAATGAAGCAGAGAGTGCTCATCGCGGCGGCAATGCTCGGCGACCCCGACCTGCTTATCCTCGACGAGCCGACAGCGGGTCTCGACCCGAAGCAGCGCGTCATCATACGCAATATGGTCTCCGAGCTCGGACAGGACAAGATAATCATTATCTCAACGCATATCGTTTCCGACATCGAAACTATCGCGAAGGAGATACTCTTCATCAAGGAGGGTCACCTCATCGACAGCGGCTCTATCCCCTACCTTGTTGAGAAGGTCACGGACGGCGAAAAATCGCTTGAAAACCTGTATATGCAATACTACGGCGAGGTGCAGAGATGAGGCTTCTTGCTGCCGAGCTGAAAAAGCTGTTCAGCCGTGAGATTTTCGTTCTTATCATCGCCGCTGTATTCATTCTGAACGCTTATCTTATGTTCAGAACTGCGAATTCGGGCGACGTCACAGCCGCTGATCACCGCAAAGTCTACGATGTGCTTGAGGATATGTCCGATGAGGAAAAGTATGACTGGCTCGACGAGCAGCTCAGCGATTTCTCGCACGCTCCGCTCTACAAATGGGAAGTCATGCACGAGCTCCGCGACGAGTGCAATACGGTGCTCACCTACAATGAATACCTCGAAAGCATAAAGGCGCAGGCGAAGTCAATGACAGCGGTTTCCATATTCGCAAAGCCCGACTCCTTCAACTACCGAAGCATTCTGAAAACGCCGCCTGCCTACGAAAAAATGCAGGACGTAAGACCTGTTTTCGGGCGCTCAAAGGGAATAACGCTCGCAACGGACAACAGCTTTACGGACATACTCTGCGGCTTCATACTGCTGTTTGCGGTGCTGTCGATAATGCTATATGACCGCGAGCAGGGAATGAGCGGACTGCTCTTCTCAATGAGGCGCGGACGCAGCTACCTGATAATGACAAAGCTTGCAGCTCTTGCAATAACACTGTTCGGAGCGGTGGTGCTCCTGTATGCGGAAAATCTCATATTGGGCGCGTGCCTGTACGGACTCGGCGACCTCTCGCGTCCGATACAGTCGCTGAGCGGCTTCATCGCCTGTAACCTCAAAATCAACGTGTGGCAGTACCTCATACTGTACGTGCTGTTCAAATTCATCGCCGTTTTCTGCATTGGAGCGGTGCTGTCGCTCATCGCGGTCAACACGAAAAACACGGTCAGCTTCTACGGCATCTCGGCGGCTGTGCTCATCGTGGAGGGCGTGCTCTATGTCCTCATCCATCCGCTCTCGATATACAGCATTTTTCGCTATATCAACCTCGTTGCGTTCACGAAGGTCAACGAGATCTTCTGCAATTACAAGAACATCAATTTCTTTGAGTACCCAGTGCCGCTGATACCGACCTCGTCCGCTGCACTTTTCATCATCACGGCAGTATGCGGCTTCCTGTCGGCGTATCTGTACGCCCGCAAACGCAACCTCGAGTTCAAGCGTATAGGCTTAAAGCTCTCGTTTGGCAAGGGCGGCAAAGTCCACTCGCAGATGTGGTACACGTTCTACAAGTCACTGATATTGCAGAAGGGAGCTCTCGTCATCGCCGTATTCTTCGCAGTTTCGGGCTTTATGTCGCAGAGCTTCATCAAGCAGTACGACCAGCAGGACGTCTACTACGAATACTACACGGATAAGGCAGAGGGCGCAGTCACAGCCGATACTCTCGCTTTTTTCGAGGAAGAAAAGGCGCGTTTTGCAGACTTACAGGCGCAGCTCGACGAGCTCAGTGAAAAAGAGCCGCAGAACTACACGGCTCAGAATGAGCTTAGTAAGCAGCTCGCGCCGCAAATGGGCTTTGAGCCCGCATATGAGCGTTTGCAGCAGATTAGTAACGTAAAGGGCGCGTATATGTTCTACGACACGGGCTACAAGAGAGCCCTCGGCGTGAACAGCTACGACGACGATATGAAGTACGCGCTCGCGGCAGTATTTCTGCTGATTTTCCTTGTTTCGCCCCTCATTGCGAACGACAACAAGTACCGAATGAGCTTCATCGTCAGCTCGACAACATCGGGCAGGCGGAGCTATATCCGCAGGAACATCCTTACAGCGGTTGTATATGGACTGCTTGCGGCTCTGCTGTGGATCGTGCCGTACAGTGTCACTATCTCGCAGTATTACGGTCATGACGGACTTAGCGGCTCTCTCCGCAGTATCACAGACTTCATCAGTTTCCCTGTGAATATGAAGCTGTGGCAGTATCTGCTGCTCGTGGCTACACTCCGCACGCTGTTCGTTATCTTGTCCGCGCTCATTATACTATGGGTGTCGTCACGGTGCAGGAACACGACCTCAGCAGTGCTAATAAACTTCGCCGTATTTGCGCTCCCGATAATAATTTACCTCTTGGGAGCAAAGGTAATGATTGGCGTCGGATTCTGCCCGTTTCTGAGTGTAAATGCTCTGCTCAACAGATTCTTTTTATAAAAACAGCGGTATCTTTGGATAGATACCGCTGTTTTTATATTCACTACCATTGCGCAAGCTGAGGCTTACGGAGGCGGAATGTAAAGCCAGCAGCTCCGTAGTACCATAATGTTTTATCACAAAACGAAGAGTTTATCAAAAGCTTTTTGAAAAAAGCTGAGTCATTTTATTGTGCGTTAATGATAAAAAGACTTGACGTTTGGAAGAAAATATGATAAAATAACATATAATTATATGCTGCTTAAAAAGTCGAAGAAGGAGGAAAAAAATGAAAACCACTATTGTCCGAATCTGTGCAGCGTTGGCAGTCCTTTCACTTGCTGGCTGCGGAATTACCGAAGAGCCGCCAAGCGATTCGTCATCAGAAGCTGCAAAAGCAACCACAGTATCATCAGGAACTTCCGCCACAACTAAAAGAACTGAGGTAACAACAGCTTCAACAGCTGCTGTCACAACCGCGGCTACAGAAACAATAACTGAGCCTGTTACAACAGAAATGGACGGAACGGGCGGCGATATCGAAAACGAGATGTACAGGCTCTTCGGCTGGTGGGAAACTTCAGACCGAACACAATGCCTTTACATAAAGGATAATACATTTACATTTTCCCGAAACGGCGACGCGTCTCACGGTTATCTCACTCATACGGACAAAGACCTGCCCAACAGCTTTGCGTTGACCGAGGACGAAAGCGGACTCTCAGACGGAAGATATATCCGCAGGGACACCGACAGCTTCGCAAGGCTTATTTTTACTGAGGACGGCAAAGATACGGAGTTCATATACTCAGGCGACCTTATTCCGAGTCTGTTGTACTCTGAAAGAGGAACATACACATACAACGGCATACAGTACACCGACCCTGTTACCATAGAGCTGCTTGCAAGGGCAGATATCAGTAATGTAAAGCTCCTCAAGCTCACATTTGTTGAGATAGATGACCTGAAAGCTCCTCTTTATGACGGTGAAGTCGTGCTTGAACTCCCCAGCCTTGCAAAAGGTGCATCATTCACTCCAATGATAGAGATACCTGGGGATATTCCTGCATATGGCATAAGCTACGAGGACGAGCATGGAGGCGTACACTATTTTGATATAGGTCTCAGTGGCAGGGACGGCTCCATAGTTCTTACACCGTTTAAAAATATACGGGAATTCCAGTGAAGCAAAACGAGGAAACTCTATGGACAGCTACGAAAAAATGATATGCGTGAGCTGCGACAGCTGCGGAGCGCCCGTCGGCTTCGACATCATCGGGCAGACCTACAAATGCGCGCACTGCGGCACAGTCACCGACGCAGAACACGCAAAGCAGGCGCAGCTCCGCTGGCGGACGCTCGCAAAGGACGAGATATTCCGCTCGGAGGAAAAGCCGCGAACGGAGCGTTACTCCTGCCCTCGCTGCGGAGCGGAGCTCCTCTTCGCAGAGGGCGAAGCCTCCGAGACCTGTGAGTTCTGCGGAAATAACCTCGTCAGCAGCGAGCTCGGCTCGGATGAGAATATCCCCGAGCTGCTGATACCTTTTTTCATCACAGAGGACGAGTCACGCGAGCGTCTCGGTAAATGGGGCAAGGACAACGAAAAACAGCCCGAGGGCAGAAGCCTGCTGAACAACATCGGAAAGCTGAAAGTCTGCTATCTGCCGTATCGGCTGGTGAGAGGTCCAGTACAGGGCACAGTCTCCCGCGACGGCAGCGAGCGCAAATACCAATGTGCAGGCTTTCTCGAGGGCATCGCAGTCAACACATCAAGTCAGCTCGACAACCTCGTCCTCAACGACATCGAGCCTTTTGACTGGTCGGCAGCAAAACCGTTCAGCTACGGATATGTCGCGGGACACAGGGTCAAGCTCAACGATATCTCCGACGCCGCGATAGATGAGCGCATCAAGGCAGAGACGGTACAGGACTTTCTGCCCGAGATACAGAAGACCATGCAGACCACAGGCGTGGACGTCGAGCTCCGCACAGGCAACCTCACATCGCTGTCGGTGCTGCTGCCTGTATACTTCATCAGAAGCGGCAGCCTGACCGCCGTCATGAACGGTCAGACAGGACGTATCGCTGTCTCGCAGAAGCGCAGGAAAAAGACCTTTCCGTGGGCAATAGAACCGACCGTATGGACTTTGCTGTGTACGCTGCTGTTCGCACTGTGGACGCATTTTGCTCCCGAGGCGGTATTCATCGGGCTGTGCGTTTTCGGCTGCATATTCTTTGCAGCAATGAGCGAGGGCAGAGGTCCGCTGACGAAGCGTATCACTCTCAAGAGCAAGGCAGCAAGTGCTTCGCGAACGGACGGCGAGCTGAAAATAGACGAAAGCAGGAATATCCTGAAAAATCCCTATGATAATACTCCCGTTTTCTTTGAAAATGACGAAAACGGCGCGAAAGTCCCTGTAAAGATACGTTTCTACAGCTTCACGCGGACAATCTCGATGATACTCAATTCCCTTGTCACTATCGCGCTGCCGCTGATAATTGCGGCGGTAATAAGGCTGATGATAGTGCTCGTACAAGGCGGCAGCTTCGCCGATAAGTTCAAGCCTCAGTACGGAGCGGCATGGTACACTCTCGCGGCGATGATTGTGCTCATCTACTTTGTCAAGGGCGTGCGCGGCGACGTCTACGACCACCCCCTGCTGTACGCAAAAACCCCCAACGGACAATACAGGCTCATGGGCTCGCGCAGGGACAGAAAAGTCACGGTGCTCTCGATGTTCGGCATAGGCAGGACTGACAAGGACGGCAAAAGGATAACACTATTACGGCTGCTGCGCGAAACGGGCAAGGAGGGAATCCTGTTCGCGGTGCTGTTCATCGCGATACTGCTCGGCAGCACACTGGCTATAATATTCTGAAATAAGAGGTGAAAATCATGGCAAAGGAACCATTTATATGTCCGATTTGCGGCAAAGAGGAAAAATACGGCTATGAGCTCACAGACGGCAAGATATGCTCGGAATGCCAGGAAATAGCTGAGCCTTTTCTGTTGGGAATGGACGGCGGCGACGAGTACGACCCGTCCGAGATGACGGTCGAGATAATCGGAAAATACGTCAAGGGAAAACGCGGCGAGGTGCAGGCTGACCTTGATTCCGTACCTAAGCTACCGCAGTGGAACAGCAAGCTCGAAAAGCCGCCTTACTGCCCGATATGCGGCGAGAAATTCAAGCTGCTGAACATGAGTATGCAGATACTCGATACCTACATCTGCATCACCTGCTTCAACAAGGCTGAAAAATACGAGATACACAAGCGCTGCTTCCACGGAACAGACGATATCAAGTTCCACACTCTCGAGCAGTTCCGCAGGGAGGTCGAGGCTGTCGATTTCTCCGACTCGCAGACGAACTGTGCGATGTGCGGCGCGGGAATCGAAAAAGAAAGCGACTATCTGTGGCTCGCCGACGACAGCAGGATATGCAGGAACTGCGTAAACAAGGCGCGCTCTGAATACCCGATAGTAACTGTTAGGGAGAAGAAGTGGTTCAGAACTACAGAGTATAATTCATATAGCCAAGAGGACCAGGGCACGTACCTCGAGTGGACAAACGATGAGGAACGCCGTGACCCCATCGCCGACCTGACGCTTGCCGAGTTCAAGGATGCGATAGGCAGCGTTTCTGCAAGCCAAGAGCCTACAGCCAATGATTCGCAGTCAGCCTCGGCGGAGGTATACCGCACTCTCCCGCTTTTCAAAAATGCAGGTGACTTGCATAAACCTAAGTATACGGGGCAGAAGAATATGTTCCTGCTGTATTGCAGAATGCTCTCGGGCTCGTTCACGGTCGGCAGCAAATTCAAGGTAGTACACGGCGACAGGACATTTGATTATACTGTCGGCGGACTCCTCGAATGGAACGGCTATCATATCCACGGCGAGGGGCGCGACCTCCAGAAGGTCGAGGCGGGAATGATGTTCGCAATGCTCGTTGGAGCGCAGAAGATAATGATATTCCCGAGCGACACGCTCACTACCGAGTAAGGAGGTACACTATGCAGGAATTATTTAAATGCGTGGTATGCGGCGGAAGCGCACAGTACATCAGCACTCTCAAATACAAGCGGAACATCTGCATGAACTGCATCAGCAGATTATCCGTGCTCCACCCGTTTGAATACACGACCGAAAACAACACAACAAAGACTGTTTGTCCGCTCGATGATATCAGTCCCGAACAGCTCAAAGGCGAATTTGAAAAAGCCCGCGAATGCAGGGAGGAGCTTATCCGAAAGTACGATTACAAATACGCTGTGTTCGAGGTCAAGGCTGTAAAAACGATAAAGGGCGGCTTTTTGCAGGCGGACTACCTCAACGTGTACGGACGCCCGCTCTACGGTGACTTCCACATCTTTGACGAGGTCACGATAAGCCATTCGGGCGGCACGACCTCCGCGAGGATAGATGCCATATGTGATGACGCCATAACCTACGCCTTCCATGAGCTCGGAGCAAAACAGATAAAGCAGGCAGAGCTCGACGGCTTGACCTGCACGACAGCCTCCGAGGGCGGAGCATACGTCTTAGCCTTCAAGAAGGGCAGCTTCGACGTTGCAGAAAGAGATATTATTTTTAAATAGCAAAAACGGTCTCACGTTATAGTGAGACCGTTTTTCTCAAAATGGAGATAAATAAACAAGCAAAACAGAGCTTCTGAGAGTCACAGCAAAGCATTTAAAGCAATTGCCGCTTTATTTACGTTCAATCAAAGTTAAAATAAAAAAATAAATCTCTCTGCTTCGACAAAACGCAATAGAATGTTGTATAATAAGTAAAGAAGAACGAAGCTAAAAAGGAGTTACATATGGAAAACGGTGCAAGTAGCTACCTCCGTTTCCTGAATGGCGATAAAGAGGGGTTTGTCGATATCGTGCGTCAGTACAAGGACGGACTGACACTGTTCGTAAATACGATAATGAACGATATCCACATTTCCGAGGAAGTGGCAAACGAGGTCTTTCTCAGGCTCTACGTTAAAAAGCCTAAGTATAAGAGCGAGTATTCCTTCAAGACATGGCTTTATACCATTGGAAAGAATACAGCGTTAAACTACCTGAAAAAGAACAGAAGGAACTACTCCTCCATCGAGGACTGCTGCTATATCTCGGACGAACAGGATATCGAAGCCGACTACATCCGCAGCGAGCAGAACCTCCTCATACATCGCGCACTCAAGGCTTTGAAGGCTGAATATTCGCAGGTTCTCTATCTCGTCTATTTCGAGGAGCTGTCCCATGCGGACATCTCGGAAATAATGGGAAAGAACGAAAAGCAGGTAAGAGACCTGATATACAACGCGAAAAAAGCCTTGAAAGCTGAGCTGGAAAGGAGGGGGACAAATGGACAAATATGAGAAATGTGCTGCGAGCCTCATGAGGCTCGGCGACGAAATACTCTCCGAAAAGAAACGGCGCAGGGAAATGATACTGCGCAGAACTGCCGCAGTTACGCTCGGCACGGCAGCTGTGCTCGTCATAGGCGTGACAACTCATGTGCTCAAGCCGCCGAAGAAGCCTGTACCTCCAAGCAGCGGCATCATAACAGAAACAAGCGCGGTAACAACTGCTGAGGCAGTCACAACTGAGGCGCGTACATCTTCCGCCGCTTCATCGCTGACCACTACAGCTTCAACTGCAAAAACAAGCACGTCAACAGAGTCACATACAACAACAACCCGCGCTGCTGAGAAGCAGCAGTCATCGACCACGACCACAGCGGTCTGGAAACAAACGACAGCAACAAGCACAACCGCGACGTCAACAGCTACCGAAACCACAACCTCCTCCCCTGCCGCAACGACTGCTCTCACGCAAACGACCACCTCTGCGGCGACGTTGGAAACTACCACAACAACGCAGGCTTTGACTACTCAGGCGAGCACTCCCTCATCCCCCACCACAACAAGAGCATCATGGGACATTTCCTTTCCCACATATACAACGACAGCTCATCCCCATGCATATAACGGACACAA
The DNA here is from genome assembly GCA_000701945.1 of Anaerotruncus sp. MC2020. GTDB lineage: Bacteria > Bacillota > Clostridia > Oscillospirales > Ruminococcaceae > Ruminococcus > Ruminococcus flavefaciens_B. The sequence goes on along the minus strand of KL370840.1, from coordinate 134,972 downwards.
TTACACGACGGTAAGCGTCGGGAATGGGACTGAGCAGTACGTGAAGGTACTCGCTGAATGCCCGCACATGATACACATTTACAGTAAGACGCAGGAGCATTACATAAAGACGGCTTTCATCTACGATACAGACGCGGAGCACAGCGCTCCCGAGACTGCGACGATATATTCGCTTGACGGCATATCGGAGAGATTCGCAGTTATGATGTATTATCCTAATATACAGGCAGCTCCGATATACGTCCGCACCGAATATGAACCCGAAACGCTCGGCGAGCTGCTCGACGATACGGGACTGTCAAAGTATATGACATTCGACTATGACAATGCTGTCGTCCTCAACGATGAGGAGTCCCGCCACGTAAAGGACGAGAGAATAACGAAGGTCCTCGACGACTGCCGCAGCGCTGCAAATACAGGCAAGAACGCCGCGTCATTCTCACACGACCTGACAATAAAGACTGACATCTCATACATCGGATACGATACGACCTTTATCATATCTAAGGAAGGCTATATCTTCACCAATATCACGGACAAAGGAGCGAGCTTCTATATCGGCGAGGAGAAGGCTCTGAGCTGCATAGAGTACCTGCTCGGAAAATAAGGAGGGATTGTTATGAAAAAAGCACGTAAACTACTGGCAACGGCACTTTCACTGATGCTATTCGGAGCTTCGGCAGTCACTCCTGCGAGCGCGCTTGCCGAAAGTGAAACAGCGGAAAACGTTATATTCAAGGACGGCTATGAGAGCATATTCGTAGTTGTCGGCACGTACAACAACAAGTATACGCAGCTCCGCTGCTACAGCCCGTCAGCCTCGGGGAAGCTCTCGGCAAAGAAGGTCGTCATGACCGATACATCGGCTGAATACAGCTACGGAGACATACTCGTCTGCTCCGACGAGCCCGAGCTGACGGAGGTCTATCCCTATAAGAATGATCCCGTATACGCCCACGCTTACCACTATGAACTCAGTGAAACCACTCATCTTGACACACTCGGTAATTGCACGGAATTCCAAAATACGAAAGAACTGACAGTTACCAGAAATGATTATGCAGGCTCTGGATATTGGAGCTTTTGGCTCTCGGACGACGAAGGAGCGGAGTACCGATACAACCTGAATTACGTTGGCTCGCAGTACGGAGTTGACCTGACAAAAGCTACCATCGGCGACGTGTACACCTTCGCAATGGTCAAGGATACGCCCATACTGCCGCTCTCGGAGGCAGAGCCCGCGGTAACTACGACAATGAAGCAGGTATCTCTCCTCAGCGGCGACGCCAACGGCGATTTCCTGCTTACAGTAGCCGACCCCGTTGCTGTCCTCCAGCACATAGGCAACCGCGACAAATACTGTCTCTCCGAGCAGGGACTCATCAACGCCGACGTTGACGGCGTCGCGGGAGTCACCGCGAATGATGCGCGCGTGCTGCAGGAGTGGGACGCAAATAAAGGCAGATAGTTAGAATTTACTCTCCATATACCATAGCAGCGGCACCTTTAATCGGTGCCGCTGCTTTTTTGTATTTAGTTTGCTGCGGGAGTCTCTTCTGCTTTAGGCTTGTCGGGAAGTATCTCGAAATAGTAGCCATTAGCCTTTGCAAATGTTGCAGTATAGGTGTCAGCATAGCCGTAGAACGCCGAAAGCTCGGTGCAGTCGCAGAATGCGAGGTCACTGATATGCTCGATGCCTGTGCCTGTGATGACGGTTTTCAGCGATGTACAGCCTGTGAAGGCTCCGACGTCAATGTCGGTGAGCGCGTCGGGAAGCTCTATCTTCTCCAGTCCCGTACACTTGTAGAACGCGCCTGAACATATCTCCTTCACTGCCGCAGGAATAGTCACAGATGTAACGCTGCTGCGGTAAGCAAATGCGTCCTCGCCGATGCGCTTGACATTCTCGGGCAGAACTACGTCCTCCGCCTTGCCGTTGTACCTATAGAGGATACCGTCGCCGACCACAGCGAACTCGCCGCCGAGATAGGACGCCTCAAAACGCGAGCCGCAGAATGCCTTGCTGCCTATTCTCTCGACCGAAGCAGGAATAGTCATATCTCTCGCTGAGGAGTTCATGAACGCGCCGCTCTGTATCTCCTTCAGACAGCCAGGAAGGTATACGTCCTCGAGGTCGCCGAGATTCTTGAAAGCGTTCTTACCGATGACGGTGACAGGCTTGCCCGCTATCTGAGCGGGAACAGTCACTGTCCAGTATCTCAATGTCCACTTGTCGATGACAACATGGTCCTCCTCCTCGGTATAGGCAACGCCGCTCGTAGGATAGAAGCTGATACCGTTCTTTATCGCGTATGACGATGTCTCGCTGCTTACTGAGCCGCGTATCTTCATGTCGGGAGTGAGCGCATAGGACTTCTCCCCTGCCTCGTTAGTCACGGTATTCCAGCCAACCTGTCGGTTGAAGCCGTCATTTGAATAATAGTACATATTCTCGAGAGTTATATCAGTCAGCATCGGACAATCGAGGAATGCTCCGTCATAGAGCGTAAGCTGACCATTTGAAGCCGATGAATCAAATGAGACTAGCTTTGAGCAGCCTGCAAATGCATATTTGCCGATATCTCGCCTGTTTCCTGCTCCGAGAGTGACAGCCGCGAGCGAAGTGCAGCCATTGAAGGCATACTCGCCGATACTGCCTGTTTTGTCAGAGAATACGACCTCTGTTAGACCCGTGCAGCCCTTGAAGGCACTTGCGGGGATATTGAAGCCATTCTCGGCAAGTGTGAAATCGACCTTGGCAAGTGCAGCACAACCGCTGAAGCAGCCTGCTCCGAGCTCCGTCAGCGTCTTGGGTATAGTGAAGCCCGTAAGAGAACTGCATCCGCTGAACGCCTTTGCACCTATCTTGGTTATCGTATCGGAATGTGTGACCGTCTTGAGCGCGGCACAGCCCTCGAAGCAGCTCTCGGGCACGGCAGTAACAGCCGCGGGAAGAGTCACAGCCTCGAGGCTTGCGCAGTTCACGAACGCGCCCTTTTCGATAGTCGTCACGGAATCGGGGATAACGACGCTCTTCATAGCAGCATTCTTGAACGCATAAGCCTGTATCTTTGTAACAGGAACGTTCTCAATCGCCGCAGGTATGGTTATCTTTTCTGCCTTGGGGTCGCAGTCGGTGATGACCGCACTGTCTCCGTCAATGTAGTAGCCGACGCAGAACTTGCTGTAGTCCTTTGTGCCGTACTGCTCGAACGCGATATTGTTTGCCTTGGCGTAGTCTTCGGCTATGGAGTTGTAATAGCCCTTTATCGTGAAGCCCTCTACAAGCCCCGCCTCGCTGTAGCCAAGCGCCTTTGCGCCTATTGAAGAAACATTGTTGAGCACGACAGCCGACTTCATTCCCGTACAGCCGATGAACGCATTTTCAGCGATAGTCTTGACGTTGTTCGGGATAGTCACTGCCTCAAGCGCGGTACAGTTCTTGAAGGCAAGAGCATTGATAGCTACGAGCGACTTCGGCAGCTTTATCTCCTTCAGCGACGTACAGCCGTTGAAGAATGCATCAGGAAGCACTGTCATACCGTCGGACAAAGTCACGGAGGCAAGAGAAGTGCAGCCGCTGAACGTGTTGACAGACAGCTTTGTCAGAGTAGTCGGGAAAACTGCTGTTTTGAGTGCAATGCAGTCAATGAAAACATCCTGCTCCATTTCAGTCACACCCTCGGGAAGAGCTATCGAGGAGAGAGCCGAACAGCCGCGGAATGCAGAATTATTGATTTTTGTGAGAGCAGACTCCTTTGCAAATGTCACAGTAGTGAGCATTATGCAGTCCCTGAAGCAGCTATCGGGTATCACCGTAAGCGCAGCAGGAATGTTTATGGAAGTCAGCGCCTTGCAGCCGTTGAATGCGCTGTAGTCAATGGTCGCAACGGTATCGGGAAGCGTTATCTTTGCAAGCGTGATGCAGTTGATGAACGCCTCATGACCGACAGTTGTTACTGCTGCGGGCAGAGAAATCTCCGCAAGAGCAGAACAGCCCGCAAATGCCTTCGCACCTATGACCTCGGTCTTGCTGTCGGCAGCAAAAGCAACAGAAGCGAGCTTGTCACAGCCCTCGAACATATTCGGAGACACAGATGCGAGCGAAGCAGGAAGCGTTATTTTCTCGAGCGCCTTGCAGTTGCAGAACTCCGAGCCGAGAAGCGTGGTGAGGTTCTTGGAAAGAGTAACATCAGTGAGCGCGGTACAACCGTTGAAGCACTCATATCCGAGCGAAGTCACGCTGTCGGGGATAACTATCTTCTCCAGCGAGGTGCAGCCCTCGAACATACCGTTATGCTCGCTGTTATACCAGCCGTAGTACCTGTTCGGAAGCGACGTCACCTTATTGGATATAGTAACATTTTTGAGGCTCTTGCAGAACTCGAAAACTGCTCCGCCGAGCTCTGTTACGGAGTCGGGCATGGTGAAAGCAGTAAGCGCGGTACAGCTTGCAAAAGCTCCCTCGCCTATTGATTCGAGACCGTCGCTCAGTTTTACAGCTGCGAGCTTTGTGCAGCCTGCGAACGCCCAGCTGTTTATCTTAGTCACGCCCGCAGGAATTTCTATGCCTTCAAGAGAGGTGCAGCCGTAGAATGCAGAACCGCCGATTTCAGTAACTCCCGAAGGAATGGTGAGTGCGGTAAGCGATGCGCAGTCTCTGAACACCTCGGGACGTATGACAGTGATGCCCTTTGGCAGAGCCACATTATTAAGAGCCTTGCAGCCGTAGAAAGCTCCGTTCTTTATCTCGATAACGCTCTCGGGTATGGATACCGTTTCGAGCGCAGCGCAGTCACGGAAGGCATTCTCCCCTATCTCGGTCACACCCGAGGGGATAACTACCTCCTTGAGCCCCTTCATTCCCGCGTACATACCGTTGCTGATAACGGTCATCTTTGCAGGGAGCGTGAGCTTTTCAAGTCCCGTACAATTGTTGAAGATACGCTCGCCTGCCTTTTCGAGACCTGCAGGAAGGGTCATCTCCTTCAGCGCAGGGCAGTCAGTGAACGCATATGAGCCGATGCTCGTCAATCCGTCGTGCAGCTTGACCTCAGCAAGTACGTCGCACGTACCGAACGCATAGTCTGGAATTGCTGTCACTCCGTCGGGGATAGTGATGCTCTCGAGCGAGTTGCAGTCGTAGAATGCGTAAGAGCCGATAGCAGTCAGCCCCTTGGGAAGAGCAATGTTTTTCAGCTTCGGGCAGTACTGGAAGAAGCCGTACTCATAATTAGGCAGAGCGGTGATATTTGCGCTCAGCTTTACCTCAGCAAGAGAGCCGCAGTGAGCAAAGCAGCCGCCGCCCATTTCGGTAACGCTGTCGGGAACGCTCACAGATGTGAGCGATGAGCACTCGCGGAACGCCTCAGCGCCTACACTTGTCAGACCGTCGGGAAGTGCTACTGTTTTCAGAGCTCCGCAGCGGAAGAACGCAAATCCGCCGATTGTTTCAAGGTCGCTGCTGAAGCTGACCTTTTCGAGCTTGCCGCACTCAGACAGCGCAGAGCCTCCGAGAGCCTTCAAGCCCTTGGGCACATCGAATTCGGTGATACCCGTGCCTGTAAAGCAGCCTCCGCCGATTGCCTCGCAGCGTCCTGCGAATGTGACCTTTGCAAGAGCTCCGCAGCGTGCAAATGCGTTATCCGCGAGAGCAACGCCGTCGGGAAGCTGTATAGCCGTAAGTGAACCGCAGTAGGAATACGCGTCCTTACCGATAGTCTTTACTGTTGACGGTATCGAGATAGCCTTGAGCTTGTCGCAGCTGTGGAAGCAGGTATCGGGGATAGCCGAGAGCTCCTCGGGGAAAACGACGTACTGGAGAGCATTGCAGTCAACGAATGTGCCTGCTCCGAGAACAGCCGTCTTGCCCTCAAAGATTACCTTGTTGAGAGCAGCGCAGTATGCAAATGCTTTCTCGCCGAAGGTAACGTTATCGGGCAGACTGAGATATTCGAGCCCGTCGCAATAGGAGAAGCAGCTGTTACCGAGCGTTATACCGTCGGGAAGAATGACACGCGAGAGCGCGTCGCAGTTTTGGAAGCAGCTTGCTCCGAGGCTCTCAGCACCCGCAGGAATCTCAATGCCGAGCAGTGACGGGTTCTCGGCAAATGCCGAATTGCCGACCGTCTTTATGCCCTTGGACATATTTACCGTGACGAGCTTGTTGCAGTTGTAGAATGCCTCCGCCTCGATAACTGTAACAGTGTCGGGGATAGTGACCTCCCCGAGCAGGTCGCAGTCACGGAAAGCGCGGTAGCCGATAGTGGTAATGCTGCTCGGTATCTTTACCGAGGTTATCGCCTTGCTCATGAAAGCGCCGCTGCCGACTGCCGTGACTGCCGCTCCGTCTATCTTATCGGGTATCACGACATCCGCAGCTGTGCCGTTATAGGCAGTGATTGTAAGGTTACCGTTCTCTTCCTTCTTGACAGAGAATGTCGGGAGCTCGGCTGCCGCGTCGGCAGTTTTTGCCGACGGGACGCTGACGATACCTGCTGTATCGCCTGTATTTATCTTTACTGATATTTCCTCCGCAACGGAGCCTGCGCCCGCAAACGGCACAGAAGTCACCGTGAGCGATGCGCTGAGAACTGCGGATATCAGCTTCTTATTGAATCTCTTCATATGTATCTCTCCCCTTTCACTTGGAAGCTCCGCCCGTTGAAGCAGCCGCATAAGCCGCAAGTATAACGGAAGCGTCCTTCGCGTCAATATGCGAGTCGCCGTTCATATCTGCCGCCTTCTTCTGATTTTCGGTCAGCTCACCGTCGCCGCCTGTTGACACCTGTGAATAGTATACGAGCACCATAGTGGCGTCCTTAGCGTCGACCTTGCCGTCGTTGTTGACGTCGCCGAGCTTATACTCTGCGGGCACGCTCTCCACGTCAGCCATAGCGTTGTAGAGCACGGTTTCCGCAGAAGGACCGCTGCCTCTGAGCGTAATACCGCCCGTCGCAGTGTCATACTTGGTGAGGTCAATGCTCTGAGTTGAACTCTTGCCCGCAGCAATGTCCTTGAAGGAAATTGTATCAAGGACTCTGCCTGTCATCAGCTCGGATATCGTGATATCGTCCGAGCCTGCTGCCGTACCGTTATTCGTTACGGTAACCGCAAGGGTATCCTTGTCTGTCTTTTCAGCCTTGACCTCGAGCGAGCTGAACGCTGCCGAGAGCTTGAATATGCCGTCGTCCGCATAGGAGTCGCTGTCGTCTGCGGTGTTGACCTTGACCGTAAATTCCTTCGCGGTATCGGGCGTTATCTCCGCCTTGATATGCTTTACGCCGTTTACGGGCAGCTCGCACTCGACTACCTTGTCGAATACAGCCTTGCCGTCCTCGCCTGCGATGACCACGTGAACTCCGCTTACAGCGCTGTCGCCGCGGTTCTCGACTGTGAGGTCCACGGGCAAGGGCTTGCCAGCCTTGTAGTCGTCCTTGTCGTAGGATACGTCGGTCAGAGCGATGTTTGTGATATTGCTGATATCAAGTGTAACTATGCTGTTGGTTGTAGCAACGTCGTCTGCGGAGATGACCGCATCGCTGCGGTCCATGACCGTAACTATCCTGTCGCCGAACGAAGCAGCCTTAACGTTTCTGAGGTACTGTCCCTGCTCGGTGAGCTTTACAGGCTCGCCCCACTTGCCCGACGTGCTGTCGTATATGGATTCATAGAGGTTGGAGGTCTTTTCGCCGTCGGCAGATGTCCACACTATGCGGTCGCCGACTATCTCAAAGCCCGCCTTTACTGCGGGAACGCCGTCATCGAAGAGATACTCAGCATTAGTGAGGTTCTCGGAGCGGCGGATATTGTCCTTCTGCTGCCAGTAGAGACAGCTGTCCTTGTCAGAGGCAGCCTTCGCGAATACGGGTGAGGAAACATCGCCCGAAGCAATAACATAGGGCTGGACCTCGCCGTACTTTAAAGCACGGAGCGACTGGTCTGACGATGTCGTAAAGTCGTTGTCATCGTCGCATACATATACGATGCAGAGACTGTCATTGTGTGAAGCGGCGGTGAGCTCCGTGATAGCGCCCGAACCGCTGAGTACAGCCTCGGGAGCGCTCCAGCCTGTCTCGCCGAGCTCTGATACCATTATAGAATTTGTGCCGCTTGTGCCGAAGTAGCTGTTCTCGCTGTTGGACGTCCATACAGCATATACCGTATCGCCCGCCATTGTGATAACAGGCTTCATGTCAAGCACATTCTTGTCAGATGTGAGCGAAGCCACAGCGCCGAACTTTCCTGTCTTTGCGTCGAACTCGGATACTGCGATATTCTGAGCGGCTGTCCAGTCGGTGAGCTCTGCCTTTTCGGCAAGTCCCTCCGCTGTGTTCTGATAGATGAGATACATCTTGCTGCCGTCCGACCACAGATACGGAGCGTAGTCGCCTGTTTTGTCTGTATCGACCTGAGCAGGAGCGCTCCAGCCCTTGTCGGCAGTAAACACGCTGTACATGAGTCTATTGGAGTTGACAGCACTGCGTGTCGGGTCGCCGTCGAGATATACCATGACGAGCTTGTCGCCTATGACTTCGAGCTGTACCTGCGTCGTATCGAGCGTGCTGTTTGCGAGCTCTGCAAGTCCGAGATAACCGCTGCTTCCTGCAATGCTCTTAGGTGAGCCGCCTGTCCATGTACCGCTCTTTGGAGCATCGTCAAGGGTGTAGAGCGATTCGTCGTACAGTGCCGTATACATTCCTCCGAACGAGGCTGTCTTACCCTGCTGCTTCTGCCGCTTCGAGTACAGGACTATCGGGTCATCAGGACTTAGCAGCGATTTTTTCAGCTCGAACGGTCCGATGTACGCCTTGACCCCGACCTCGTATTCAAACGTTATCTTATTCAGTCCCTTATCCTCGGGAACTATTGTGTAAATGGTGTAGAAGAATGTCAGCTTGACTTCACCGTATACGCCTGCGGCTATTGCTCCCGCAACGCCTACGCCTGCAAATACCTCGCCCGATACCTCAGCCTCAACGGAGAGGTTTCCTGTAACCTCGAGGTCGCCGTTGTTGCTCTCTATAGTGAACGAAGTGTTTACATTGAGCTTCAGTCCCACACCTACGCTTATCGCAACAGGAATGGAGGCAACAACTATAGTCGTATCCCATTCATACTTGAACTCAAACTGTATGAGTATCTGTCCGCGGAAGACGATGCCGCCCGTGCGTACACACTCGGCAAAGCCCTTCTTGGGGTCGTAGCTTGCGGAAAGAGCAGCCATAGCATTCATCTGCGCCTTGAATTCGCCGTCCTTGAATTTGAGCGGATTCTTTTTGATAGGAGCCTTCTTGATGTCCTCAGCTACCTGCTTCATCGATTTGCCCTTGTACTGCTCGATTATCTTCTGAGCTTCCTTGTACTCCTGCTGGATGGTCTTCTCCTCGGGCTCCTTGCCTGTAAGGAAGTCGTAGCCCTCGTCGAAGAGCAGAAGCGAAACAAATCCTTCATCATCAAGCGAGAGCTTGACAGGAAGATTCACATCGTCGAACTGGAACTTGTGACCGCCGATTATCGGTATATCTTCATTGAACTCATACTCGAAGGCGTCACCGAGCTTCATATTTCCGCTGAATGTTCTTGATTCGTACTGGTCGTCATCGGGGTCACCGAATGCGCCGGGAGTTGCAATACTGCCCATGCCGTCCGAGTAGCCCTCTGATACGTGACCGGGCTCGTAATGCTTCTCCTCCTCCTTTTCGTCCTCATCATAGAGACCGCTGGATTCGAGCTGTACATAGTCGATACCCTCGGTATAGCCTACGTAGGGAAGTATCACCTTGTACTTGTAGCCGCCGCAGGTTATCCTCATCGTGTGGTTCTTATCGTCAGTCGGCAGATTAAGGACTGCATAGCCCTCATCGCCCGTAGAAACGGTCTGGTCGTCGAATCTTACGGTTGCATTTTTGAGGGGCTTCTCGTATCTGCCGCCTGTTACGAAGAGCACAAACTGCGTGTCGTGGTCGTATTTGAGCTCCTTTATCTCGTCGATAACGAGGAACTCGGTGTTGGGCACTACGCTGAGCGTAACGGGTATGCGCGAGCCGTTGAGCACCTTCAGCGACGCACTGACTACGTCGAGGCGGCTGTCGTAGAAGCTGTCCTCGCCTACGCCGTCAATGCCTGAGAATACGTCCTCGCACTCATAGATAACGCTGTAAGTAAATCCTGGCTCGAGGACTTCGAGCGGCGGGTCGTCCGCAGGGAGTATCCTTACGTATTTGCCGTCCTTCTTGATGCTTCTCTGGTAGATATCGGGGAGCTTGCTGTTGAAGTTTCCGAGTGCGCTGGATACGATAGCTCCGACGTCAGTATTCGGGCAGTAAACGTCCACAGGGCAGTTGTTCGTCATGCGCACCTCGAATACGAAGCGGTTGTCGAAGAGCTGCTCGGGAACGATGATGTCGACTGCTACAGCCTTCTCGCCGTAAACCGTGATAGGCTCATCGGGAGTAAACTCCGCATTTACAGTCTCATTGAAACGGTCGAGGTGACCTGTATAGGAAGCGGAGATATTGTACTCGCCGTCCTTGTCGCCGCGGATTATCCAGTCGATATCCTTCGAGGACTGACCCTCGAGAACATCGAACGACACGTTAGCACTGTCGCTCTTTTCGGTCTCGACGAGAGTAAGTCCGTCAGGGAGATTGAGCTTTACCTCGTTCTGCGAGATAGTGTACTGCTTATCAGCGTTGTTTATGACCTTGAGGCTCGCGTGGAAGAATTCCTTCAGGAAGCTCGCCTTTACGGGGACAGTCATGGTAATGAGAGTGTCAACTTCATTGGTGTCGGGGTCGAAGCTGACGAACACGGGCTTGGTGACTACAGAGCCGCCGTTTCCGCCTCCCCAGCTGCCGCCGCCCCAGCCGCCGAACCAGCCTCCGCCGCCGACTACACAGCCCTTGCTGTTGGCGTAGAAGTGCATTTTGCCCTTGTCGTGCTCGTGAGCCTTGTAGGTGATGTTCACCTCGACCTCAACGATGTGCTGGTTCTCGGGAGCAGTGATATCGATGCCTGCCGCCTTTATCTCATCGAGCTTCATGCGCTCGACCTTGAAATCAGCTGTGACAATGTCTTCCTCAACAACGGAGAAATTGAATACGTTGCCTGTACCCGCAAGAATGGTGCACTCCTTCTCTGCGGGGAGGTAGCCGTCGCCGAACACGCCGATAGTGTGTATTCCTGCAACCGTGCTGAATGTGACCTTGCCGTTTGAATCGGTAGCGAGCTTCTTCTGACGCTCCGTACCGAGGTCAACGTAGACGTTGATTCCGCCCGCAGGCTTGCCGTCAGTGGTCTTGACGAATACGGTCGACTCACCGATGAGCACGCGCTCGGTCACGTCGATGACGCACTTGCAGGTCGAAACGAGTCCCTGCTCGTTTGTGCAGGTGAGGGTCGCCGTGTATGTGCCTGTATCAGCGTACTTGTGTACGAATTTAGCCGTAGCGGCTGAGGTGTCGCTGACTGAGGTGCCGTCGCCGTAGTCGAGGACTATCGACTCGATACCGTAGTAGTCGCGGCAGCCCGTCGCGTCAAAGATATACTCAACGCCCTTCTGCTGTGCGTTCTCTACAACGAGAGACGCCTCGGGAGCGGTGTATATCTGCATGGGAGCGGTCTCCTTCTCGGTCATTATGCCGTTGGAGCAGTACGCCTCGACCTTGTAGGTGAGAGTACCCGCAGCATTGACGCTGTAGTCGGTGAAGAGGTACTCGCCCTTTTTCTCGGCGTCGACCTCCATGGAGCCGATACGCTGCCATGCGGCAGTATTAGCCTTTTTGTAGATGTAGTAACCTGTGGAGAGCTTATTCTCCTCCGCCTTCCATGTGAGGGCGATGTGGTCGGAGAGCTGCTCAGCCTTTATCTCCTTGATATCGGTGAATGAGTTGTCGACAGTGTACTTGACCGTCTTTGTGTCAGCTTTTAAGCCTGCTCCGTCGACCGCATTGACTCTTATCTCCACAGTCTGAGACTTGAGCGCAGCCTCGGGGAGAGTTCCATCCGCGACTGTGTAGTAGTCGCTGATATCCTTGAGCTCAACGAAGGGCTTGAATGTATCGTTCTCGCTGAGGCGGTAATCCATAGTCACGGACGCGAGCTTCACGTTGTCGCTGACGAGAGCGGACACCTTGTTGTATGCCGTGCTGAGCACCTCAGTCTCAGCAGGAGAAATGCTAACTATCTCGGGCTTTTCCTTGTCCTCCTTGAGGACGGCGCTAACAGCCTTTGACATTGCACTCTCGTTGCCTGCGGCGTCGATAGCGGTAAGCTTGTAGAAGTAGGTCTTGCCTGTCTCGGCAGACCTGTCGAAGTAGTTGAGCGAGCCGCTCTTCACAAGGATAGGCGTGTATTCGCCATCCTCCTTGTCGCTCCTGTAGAGCGAGAAGAATGCCGACTCGGTCTTCTCCTCATAGGGCTCCCATTTGAGCTCGATAGCGTTAGCGTCGGAGGAGGCGCTGAACTTCGTAGGCGCAGCGGGAGCAGTACGCTTGATTATGTACTCATAGACAGCCGAAAGCTCGCCCTTTGTGCCTGCCTTGTCGACTGCGAATGCGCGCAGATAGAGCTTGCCCTCAGCGTAGGGAGTGAGGTCGAGCTCGTATGAAGCGTTGAAATATGCACTGCCGCTCTCATTGGCGATAACAGCAGCGTCAGCCCACTTTGCGTCCTTCTCGTTGGACTGCGACGCCTGTACAGTCACAGAAGCGACGCTGAAATCGTCCTGAGCAGTAACCACGAGCGGAATGGACTTGTTGAAGTAGTCGGGCTTGGGATTGAATGCAGCAATGATAGGCGCAACTGTATCCGCAGTCGTCACGAACGCGAACGGCTCGGAGTAAGCGCCGACGTTGCCGTAGATGTCAACAGCCGCAACCTCAACGGTGTATGAGGTCTCGGGAGTGAGACCCGAGAGGTTGACGCCGAGAGTAGTGGAGGTAGTTACAGTGCTGACCTTCTCCTTGTTCTCGGTAGGATAATACTTGGCTGTGAAATAGCTGAAATCTTCGTCGGGGACGTCGTCCCACGCGATAGAAGCCGTCACGTCGGTAACAGCAGCCGAACGGACATTGACCACCTGCGCGGGACCTGCGTTGTCAACCGCATATATGTGAACGAGCTCCTTGCTCTCGTTGCCCGCGTAGTCATACGCAGCCGCGCGGAGCTTGATATTGGCTTCCTTGTACTTTGTCGTATCGAAGCTGTAGCTCGCGGAAGAGCCCTTGCCCTCGAAGAGCTTGCTCCATGTCTTGCCGTCGTCCTCGGAGATGAAGCCCGCTACGGACGCAACTCCGACATTGTCCTCAGCCTTGACGGAGAGGGTGACAAAGTGGCTGAGCACCTTGCCGCTCTCGGGGAGGAAGAGCGTTACCTCGGGGATAGTCTCGTCGCCCTTTGCGGCAGCGGACTTCTCATCGGAGTAGATGCCCTCCTGACCGAATTTGTCGACAGCGCACATCATATAGAAGTAGATGTCACCCTCAGCGAGGTCCTTGTCGACATATTCGAGAGTTTCACGCTTGTCTATGTATTTCAGGAGCTTATACGCGCCTGTTTCCGTGCGGCGGTAGATGTTGTAGCCGACAACCTTCGCCTCGGCGGCGATGCCCCATGTGAGCTTCATTTCCTTTTCGCCCTCGAAAACATCGAAGCCGAATACCTGCTCGGGAGGCGTCGTGTCGACGGTCACGGTCAGCGTCTTCTCGGCGGAAGCGCCGTCCTTGTCGGTTACTCTGAACGTGAGAGTATACTCGCCGCTGGGAACGTCCTTGATGTTCCAGCGGATATCGGCAGCAGATACAGCAGTGCTCTCTCCGCTGAAAATCACCTGCTCCCTGCCCTGCTTGTCGAGGTAGGAGAGCGAATACGAAGCCGCGTCAACGGTCTTTTCCATTGTTGCACGGAGGTCGGCGCTCTTGCCGCCTATGACCTCGGCATTGTCAGTGAATGCGAGCGCACTTATAACGGGAGCGAGAGGAGCTGCCGTGATTGCCTTGGACTTAGCCGAGAGGTAGCCGTCCGCGCCGTATGCCTGCACCTCGTACTGGTACTTCTTGCCTGTTTCGAGCTTCTCGTCGTAGTAGCCGCAGTCCTTTACGCGGGCAATCTCCTTACCGTCACGGTATACGATATAGCCCTCGAGTTCGCCGCTGCAATAGGGCATACTCCATGTGAGGTAGAGGGACTTGCTGTTCGTATACGCGGGAGAGAGATACAGCGGTCTCTCGGTCACGTCAGCCGCGATGAGACCGACCTTAGTGTTCGGCTTAAGAGACTGGAATGCGTTGTTGTAGACGGCGCAGGAATTGACCTTGACGTCATAGTCGCCGTATGCCGTATCGGGAACGTCGAATTTCAGCGTTGCAACTGTACCGCGGTACACGTCGGCAAGCTCTGTGAGTCCGAACAGCTTGAGCTTATTGCCCTCAGCTGCGAACTGATACTTGCCCGTGCAGTCGACCTCTGTGAGCTTCAGGCTGCTGTCGAAGTCGAGGTATAGCTCAAGCGCACCGAGGTCCTGATCCCAGTCGACGATATTAACGTCGATAGCGACCTGCTCGCCGGGGACGCACTCCGCACTGCCGACCTCAATCTGCACAGTATCGCCCGAAGCCTCATTCGCAGGCTTTACGGGAGCAAGACCGCCCGCGAGCTGACTTGCCGCGAGAAGGTCGCGTGCATCGACCGTGCCGTCCTTATAGACGTCGTATTTGGAGTCCTTGCCTGCCGCCGCTGCGGATTTCCCGAGGAAAGCCGCGATAGCATCGACATCTGCGTCATTCGTCGTGCCGTCACCGTTCACATCGCCGCCTGTTATCTTTGAAGCTGCTTCATTGATAGCATCGGCAGCCGCGGTAAAGCCCGCGTGGAACTGTCCCGTTGAAACAACGGAAACGACAGCCAACAGGGCAGAAAGCCCTTTTTTGAATCTGCTGCTCATATAAACCTCCGTTTTTGGGATTTTATCTGCAAAAGAGTCCATTATTGCAGATTATACATATATTATATCAAATATTTGGTAAAAACGTCAATATAAAGAATCTACAACATTATAATACTCTCGGTTTATTATTTAGGTAAATATACAATTGCTATGATGTGTCAATCGGGAAGAAAAAAATGTAATTTTATATTAACATTTAAAAAAAACGATTGACAAAATCTTCAAATAATGCTATAATTCATTCAACAGCAGGCTGATAATTTGGTAAAATGTAATATTTTGTTTTATTATTACACGCTGTTTATTTTCCGTAACGGAAGGAGTGTTTATATGGAACGACCACTTAGCAAGCGACTTACTACAGCGGCGGTCACATCGGTGTTCACTGTCACCTCGCTGATGACAGTACTGCCCGCATTTGTTGCATCGGCGGCAGACGAGGAGGACAGCTACCTCCACACCGATGACGGCTTTGCCTACATCGTCAACGAGGGCGGCACTATAACTATCAAGGGCTATGACAAAACCAAGTCCACTGACGAGACCAAGATAATACTCCCGTCAACGATAGACGGCAAGCTCGTCACCGAGATAGACACCAACGATTTCGGGCACGGCGTTTACAGCTCGAACAGCACGGTCACGGAGATAGTGCTCCCCGACCATATCGAAAAGATAAACAACTGGGCATTCAACGACTACAAGGCGCTCGACACACTCATTATCCCGAAAACTCTCAAGGAAGCAGTACGCCCGTTCACCTACGGCAAGATAAACAAGGTCATCATCGAGGACGGCATGGAGACCATTCCCGACGCTTTGTTCTCGTGTACAGACTACATGGGCGAACTCGTTATCCCCGACTCCGTAACTGCTATCGGTGCCAATGCATTTGAAGCGATAGGCGGAATAACGGAGATAACAATCCCCGACAGCGTCAGGAGCATCGGTAAATCCGCATTCAGAGCCTGCCCAGACCTCAAAACTCTCAACCTCCCCGACCAGCTCGACTTCATCGGCGGCTACGCATTCGAGGAGCTGAAATCCCTCGAATCGTTCACTATCCCCGAGGGCTGGACCTTCGATGCTGAGAGTGGAGGTTTCTTCCAGAAATCGGGCTTGAAGGAGGTAACCTTCGCAGGAAGCAGAGAGGTAATACCCCAGGGTATGTTCTGCTACTGTGATAAGCTCGAGTCCGTCAACTGGTGCGAGGGAGTCAAGGAGATACAGTCCCGTGCATTCGAGGAGACAGCAATAACTGACCCGAAGCTCCCCGACAGTGTCGAGGTCATCAGCGATATGGCATTCGAGGATTCAAAGATAAATCACCTCGACCTGCCGAAGAACCTGAAAGAATTAGGCAACAGGTCATTCGCGGGCACATATGATCTCAAATACCTCTACGTGCCGATGCAGATTCCTGCACGCGGCACATACAGCGAGTGCTCGGCATTCGGTCAGAGCGGTATCGAAAAGCTCGTTTTCGCTGACGGTATCACTGAAGTCAACGCCATAACGAGCAAGCTGCCAGACCTTGTCGAGGTAAGCATTCCCGACTCCGTCACATTTATCAATGCATACGCATTCAACGACGACAAGCTGCTCGCGCAGATCGACCTGCCCGACAGCGTTACGCGCATACACTACCAGAGCGTTTTCAGCGGCTGCGACAACCTCATCTATCTGAGCATACCTCCGTATCTCGAGAGCGACAAGGGCTGCTTCGGAAGTGCTCCGAATCTTGCAGAGGCAGAGATAAGGGACGGTATGGAGAAGATACCGAATGAGCTCTTCAGTTGGTGCGACAAGCTGAAGACCGTGCATATTCCCGAATCAGTGACCTATATAGGCGACTTTGCTTTCTCACGCTGCGAAGAGCTCGAGGAGCTCGATATGAAGCAGGAGAGCATCGAATTCGGACCTAACGCATTCGATATGTGCAACAATCTTTGGGATGAGCGCGTCAGCACTGCCAAGAATGGCGACCTCTACATAACAAGCACCCGCTCATCGGGCGCAAGCGGCAGCCTCACAAACTACACGGTCTGCTACGCCGTGAACCCGAGATTTGTTCCCTCATTCAGCGAGGGGTACATTCAGATAGGCACTGGACTTGAACCCAATGTCATTGCTCCCGAGTCACTCGCTGAGGGCATAGAGCTCGGAAAATACGGCTTCACATACTACTTCACGGAGCCCACAGGCGCGCTGAGGTTCAGCGTCCGCAATCCAGAGGACAAGGAAGTCGAGGTATCGGCTGAATTCGGCGCAAATATTCTCCCAGAATATCCTCGTTCGTCAATGAAGAGAAAGATAATCACCTCATCTGTCAATTCAAGCGCGGTAACTCTGAACGCTCCCTCACAGGTCGGCGTCAAGGACGGCAAATCCACGTTCAGCGTTTACGGCTACTCTACAGCAAAGGGCGACGTTACTATCCTCGTGAACGGAGAGGAATACACGACAGTCCCCGCAAGTAAATATACTGCCAAGTTCAGCGCCGAGATAGAATGCACGAACGTTGACGGCATTATAACAGTGCAGGCTGTATGCGGCGAAAAGAAGTCCGACGTACTGAAGATATCGGTCGATGAAGCCTCACCTGTACTCGTTGACTTTGAGGTCGCACACTCCCCGAACGGCAATAAATGGCAAAAGGACATGACGGATATGTTCCGCACGGGTTATTCTCCGTATGTGACGATAAACCCGAGCAAGCCTCTCGAATTCGATGTCAAAATGGACAACGATGATAATATCGACAAGGTACTCGTCATCTCCGAGACAAACGGAAAGCCGTCATATGTGCCTCTCGATAAGGACAAGGAAACAGGCACATGGAAGGGCAGCGGCAATTTTAAGACCACAATTCCTGGCGACCTTTCCATAGGACAGATACCGAAGTCTGCTACTGGCACTGCGGTAAAGAAAATATCGGACGATGGCAAGGTAACGCTTGAAAAGGACGGAAAGGACATTCTCAATCCCAAGCCCGAGAGTTCCGACCCTATGAAGGATATAGTCGACAAATCCGAAATCAAGGTCATCGAGTCATCAACTAAAATGTCCCGCGTCAAGGTAAAGACGCCGCTCGGTCCCGACCTTCTCCCTCCCGATTGGGATATTCCGATGAATATTGAGATAAACATAGTCCAGTTCATCACAAAGGAAATCACAATAGAGGACAAACAACTGACAGCAGAAGACGTAGCAAAAGCTCCTGAGGAGAACGGCTTTACGAAGTCGGGCATGACCTGCATCGACGAAAACGGCGACGAGAACTCATACTACGTAATGTACCTTACCGATAAGGAACAGGTCGAGAGCGTAGCAAAGAACATCTCGACGAGCGACGGAACAGCCGATAAGTTCCTCAACGACGGAGACGCAGACGCTTCAGGCGGAATGGTCTTACTCAGGGTCAACGAAAAGACAGGCGACAAAGAATTCGAGTCTGAATTATTTGGCGATAACGAGAAGTTCCTCCTAAAGGATCAGGCAGGCGGAGTTGTTACCTCTCTTATGGCGAAAGGACTTAAAGGTGCGGCAGAGGGTGTAGCAGGCGGAGCAACTATCCTTTACGGTGTCGTTACGGGCTTAGCTGACACTGCTACAGCATACAATAACTACTCAATGGATATGGAGCAGATAGATTACTGCCGAGACCCGTATGTTCAGGCAAACAAGCCCATGCTCAAGGCTCGCACAAAGGCTGTGTTCTACGGACGCGTGCTTCTCACTGCCGCAACAGTTACCGCAGGAACAGCTCTCACGCTCGCAACGACAGTCACGCTTGGCGTAGGTCTTTTAATAGGCGCGGCTGTAGGTATCGGCGCATATCTCATAAACAAGTTGATTCTCGACCCTATGGAGAACGAAACACGCTCGAAGATATACGTGACGGGCAAGAACAAGATGAACGTCAAGGTCGACCCGAGCGGCTACGTCTACGCAGCTGTACCCGAGAACAGGATAGAAGGAGCCACGGCGACGATATACTACAAGGACGACAGCGGCGCGGCTGTCAAGTGGAACGCCGAGGACTTCGAGCAGGAAAATGACCTCAAGACCGACGCTCTCGGCTGGTACGCATGGGACGTACCCGAGGGTATGTGGCAGGTAAGGGTCACAGCTGAGGGCTACGAGGACTACGCAACAGAGTGGCTCCCCGTACTCCCTGTGCAGACGGACGTAAATATCCCGCTCAAGGCTACGGTCGGCGCAAAGCTCGGCAGTATCGACGCCTGCGCAAATGCAGTCGAGATAAAGATGTCGCAGTACATCACCGACAGCACTGCAACTTCCGATAACATCTACCTCATCACCTCAGGCGGCGAGAAGGCGAACTGCAAGATAAAGCTCATCAAGTCCGAGGACAACAAGACCGAGTTCTCCGACAGGATACTGCTCATCTCCGACAAGGAGAACATCGCGGGCTCGACCCTGCATATCACAGCAGGACTGCTCAACTACAGCGGAATCGCTACAGCAGCCATTGAGGAAAAGATAAACGAGGTCAAGGACAAATGCATTGAGGACGACGACAGCAGTCTCGGAGATGTCAACGAAGACGGCAAGGTCGACGCAAAGGACGCATCAGCGATACTTGTCGAGTATTCCAAGATGTCCACGGGCGGAGACGGCAGCTTCACCGCTTCGCAGAAGCAGGCGGCTGACGTAAACACCGACAATAAAATCGACGCAAAGGACGCATCGTTCATTCTTTCGTACTACGCGCTCGCCTCTACGGCGACAGGCGATGTCCCGACGATGAGCGAATATATGTCCACCAGAAAGGCAAGCTGAAATAGAGACAGCGGCACATTTCGTGCCGCTGTTTTGCGTTAGCACCGCCGCCTACCATAATTGTTTATATCCATCAAAGAATTGCTGTTTCATATTGACAAGCGCCCTCGCATGAGCTACAATACAATTGTTAAATCTAAAAAATTACTGCGTCAGCTGAGAGTTTTTAACTTCCCGACACACTAATAAGTGACAGGAAAAAATCCGAGTTTCAGAAAGGGTCACGAATGGATAACGGTGCAAGTAGCTACCGCCGTTTTCTCGAAGGAGACAAGGAGTCGATAATAAATATAGTAAGCGAATACAATAACGGACTTGTCCTGTTCCTCAGCAGTATCACGGGCGACATCTGCCTCGCCGAGGAGCTCGCGGAGGACGTCTTCTGCGGACTTCTCCTCGATAAGCCGCGCTTTGGCGGAAAAAGCAGCTTCAAGACGTGGCTGTACTCGATAGCGCGCTACAAGGCGCTGCAAATGATGAAAAAGGCAAAGTGGACAGCGGATATCCCCGTCGACGAGATGTACACGCTCACGGACGAGGCAGACATCGAGCGCGAGCACATCAGGAACGAGCAGAAAATAGCCGTCCACAGGGCGATGAAGCGCATCGCCTCCGACTACTCGCAGGTATTGTATCTCACTTATTTTGAAGGCTTCAACAACACCGAAACGGCGAAGATAATGAAGAAGAACAACAGACAGATAGAAAATCTGCTTTACAGGGCAAAGAGCGCCCTAAGAGCCGAGCTTGAAAAGGAGGGATTTGTGTATGAAGAGCTATGACGAGATAGCGGAAAGCATAATTAAAAAGTACAATTCCCGCCGCGAACAGAAACGCCGCAAAGCCACTGTTTTCCGCAGGACTGCGGCACTCACGCTCGGCACGGCGGCAGTGCTCGGGATAGGCATATTCGCACAGACGCTCAAGCCGCCCAAGCCTCCGACGTCCGACAGCGGGAGCATAATCACGGAGACGAGCCCGTCCCCGCCCGCTCCTGCCGTCACATCAGCCAAACCCGCAAGCGTGACGACTACAGCCGTGACGTCAGCACAAAAAGCGACCGCAACTACAGCTTCCGCGGCGACATCCACATCATCGGAACGTACAGCTGCAACGTCGTCGGCTACACGTACAGCCGCAAGAACTACAGCGTCGGCGGCTGCCACGACTGCGCAGCAGACCACCGCTGCTCCCACATCGACAACTCCCGCTGTGAGCACGGCAAGCCTCGAGGAGCGTATCGCCAGCATATATATGAGGCTTCCCGAAATGGCGCCTATACTCCAGCAATACCCCGCTATTGCGGAAAACGGCGAGAAAATACCGACCTGCGCGATGATGTTCTCCGACAGCGACTACCTCGCGATAATCAATTACGAAAACGGCATCAACACCTCGCAGCTCGATATAAACGACGACGGACGGGTCGATTTCTGCGACCTTCTCGAAGTCACTGCATATTCACAGACCTATGTCAGCGGATATCCGAGTGAGAAATACAAGCAGGCAAATTACAATGCCATACGGAAAGCTATCCCCGACGATACTACATACTACAACCTCTCGCATATGGAGCTGCGTGAAGAATACAGAAAAAGAGTATTTACCGAATACATGATATTCAAGGGGCTCGATATCCCCGACTCCGACGAGCTTGAGGCTCAGCTGAGAGAATACGCGGGCGAGCGTCCTATCCCCGATAAGGCATTCACCGACGCAGTGAGCTCCGTCAGCAATGCGAAGACATTATATGACAAGCTGTACGACTACCTGTATAATGACCTCAACAAGGAGCACACCTACTCCGACTATCAGCTCGAGATGTTCGGCAAGATAGACTCGGGAGAATACTTCCCCGACGCGAACCGTGACGGCGTCATCGACTACATGGACATCTACCGAATGCTGCTCTACATAAGAAACGAAGCCGACTATCAGCGGGACAAGGATTGGCTGAATGAGAACTGCATATATTCGCCGAATGAGAACCTCATGATGACGAAGAATTATCTCGTGCTGTATCTGTTCTACTACAAGGGACAGGACTATGTCTCCAACATCGAGATGCAGCTTGAATACGAAAAGGAACAGGAGCGCCTATCCGCTCCGTCGATAGTACCAACAGAATACGAATAAGCGAAAGGAGCTGTTGACTATGAAAAGAACTGCGATAATCATATCGGCGATACTGGCGGGAGCAATGGCAGTCCCGACCGCGGCAGCCGCTAAGAACAACTATCCGACATTCCCGCCCGTTTTATCCGATGAAGAAAAGGAAGCGCTCACCGACGAAGAGAAAGCAGAGCGAATCGCTCAGAATAAAGCGGCACAGGAAGAGCTCGTCCGCGCATATAAAAACGGCGAATACGACTGGGACTTCAACATCGACGGTGCAATAGACTTCACTGACGCAAGTTTTGTAATGTGGAGATACGTCGAGTTTTCAACGACAACTGAACTTCTCAATATCACTCCTATACAGAGGGCTAAAATCGACGAAGAAGGCGATATCAACGGCGATGGACTCGTGAATGCCATAGATGCAGCGCTCATGCTGAAGGTCTTTTCAGAGACACGCGAAAAAGGCGACCTTAACCTCGATGGTATGCTCGACTCAAAGGACGCTTCAATGATACTCAGATACTATTCACTGCAATCGACAGGCAGCAGAATCGACGAAGTACTGAGAATTGCGGCAGAAACAAAGGGTGACGCAAACGGCGACGGCATAATCGACGCCTCGGACGCATCATACGTACTGGCGAAATATTCCAGGCGCGCAACAGAATGAGACCTCCTCCAATATAACAAAGCGGCGGCACTCCAAGCGAGTGCCGCTGTCTTTTTGTTGACACGGGAGAGACTCCGAGATAAAATAGAAGCAGAGATGTCACAAAACGTAAAACCGAATCGTTATATTATACAGGACGTCCGAAAACGGCACAGGAGGTGGGAGAATGACAAATGCAGAAGCCGAAAAGCTGCGGCGGCTCTACGATATCTACGAGCAGCCGATGTACAGGATAGCCTATGCGGTGCTTGGCGACAGTCAGGCAGCGGAGGACGCTGTCTCGGAGGCGTTTCTGCGGCTCATCAAGCATCTCCGCCGTGTCGGAGAGCCTGACTCTCAGAAGACGAAAAAATACATCGTCAAGGTGATACGCAGCACCTCGATAGAGCAGTACCGCAAGCGCCGCCATTTTTACGAGAGCGAAGCTCCGATAGACGAGGAGACTATGCAGATAGCCGACGACAGCGTCGACGTCGAACGCGAGGTATTCGCAAATCAGCCCGCGGAGATACTCGACTGCCTCACTGCTGAGGAGCGGCGGATAGTCGAGCTGCGGTGCGGCTACGGACTGAGCTGGCGGGATACGGCGGAGCGGCTCTCCATTACGGAGGCTGCCGCGCGAAAACGCTTTGAACGTATCAAAAAACGACTTATCAGTTTGAAGGGAGAGCCTGATGATGAAAGCTTCAAAATTACCTGATAAAAAGGAATGGGACAAGATAGTCGACGAGGCGTTCTCGTCATCGGACGAGCACACCTTCTCACACGGCTACAATGCCCGAAAATACACAATGACGAGAGGTATAACGATGAAAAGAAGAAAAGTTGACAATAAGAGACACGGCGGAGGTCGTATCGCACTGTCCATAGCGGCAGCAGCAGCGGCGTTCGCGATAGTTCCGACAGCGGTATTTTTCGCAGGTCACAGCGGCGGAGCCTCCTCCCCTGCCGCTGATATGGGCGAGCTCACCGAGACGACTGCCGCCGAGGAGACAACAGCAGAAGCGCTCGCGGAGACAATGGCGGAAGATACCATAAGCCTTGAGGACGTCAGGTGCTACGGCTTCAAAGATGTGCAGCTCAATTACGTGCCCGAGGGTTTGGTCTATCAGACCGACGGACCTCACTGCGGCAAGTACCACGATGACGCAACAGGCGGCGGTATGTCTTACGCGAGGTTTGTCTACGACGAGAATTCCGAATTCACGATGTCTAATTTCGAATGGGACAGCGATGAATACGACCTCGAGGGCAAGCACGTTATCGTCAGATACGCGCGCAGTATCAATGACGATTCCGAGGAATCAGCCCACAGATACAGCCGCTATATATTTGTTATCTTCAAGGATTCACCCTATCTTGTTACGCTCCACATCGACAACAGCTACTCCGACGAAGAGGCAAGAAAGGTCTGCGAGGGCATGGAGCTCGTTGACTGCGAGCCCGATGAGTTCAACTTCGTGCTCTGGAAGGACAGCTCGCCGCTGCCGAGATATTCGGACGAATATTACTACGATTCTCACTTCACCGAGGTCGGCCTCGATGACGTACACCTCTATCAGATAGGAGAGACCTATACCAGCGACATATGGGACGGGGTATGCGATATCACTGTAAACAGCGCCCGCGTACAGGACAATCTCGACGGCATAACCACCGATACGTGCGGCTGGGACTATGACTACAGCGGCTTCCTCGACGAGAACGGCAAGATAAAGCCCTGCCTGCGTACATGGTACTCGAATACTCCCAACGGAGACCCGAACGGTGTTGTCACATCGGAGAATATCAAGAAGCGCGTAGTAGTGCTTGACCTCACCTACACCAACAACAGCGACCACGAGATAGAATACGGCATTTCACCGCATATGTGCTGCTATGATGACGGTCATTTCAGCTTTGTAGAGGACCCGATTCGCATTGAAGGGTCTGACACAGTCAATGACAACGTAAAGCTCTCGCATGACCGCGGCGGATTTTTCTCCTTCAACTCCGACAATAAGGGCGGCAAAAACAGCGTTATCCTCGGCGCGGGCGAGAGTACAGACGTTCAGCTCGCATTTGAAGTCGATGACGACGACATCGGCTACCTAATGTTCTGCGACGATACAGGATACGCAGGAAGCATAATGGGCTATTTCCGCAATGCTCCCGTCGTAGACCTCCGCGATATCGACATCTATACCAAGTAATCTCCAACAATTTCCATTTTCCAAGGTGCGGCATCTTCGGGTGCCGCATTTTGCATTATACGCGGATTTGTGGTATAATGAAAAAAATGTGTAACCTTTCGGCTTGCCGACTCGTACATATAAGCAGAAACGCGAAAGGAGGCGTACAGGTGGACGACAAAAAGCTGGTAAAGCAGCTGAAAAAGCGCAATGAGAAGGCACTTGTTGTGCTTGTCGAGCGCTACAGCGCATACGTGAGCACCGTTGTGAGGAACATAGTCAGCGGCGTGCTCGGCGAGAGCGACATCGAGGAGATTACCGCCGACGTCTTCATACGCCTGTGGAACAACGCGGACACTCTCCGCGGGGAGACCCTGCGCTCCTACATGGCAGCCATAGCGCGTAATCTCGCGATAGACAGGCTTCGCCGCGAGCACTTCACAGTCGCGCTGGACGAGATAGAGCTCGGCGATGGCTCCGACCTCGAATCCGAGACCGAGCGCCGCCTGCTCGCAGACGAGCTGAACTGCTCCCTCGCGGAAATGGAGCCGCGCAGCCGCGAGCTATTGCTGAGATTCTACTATTATTACCAGCAGATACCGCAGATAGCGTCGGAGATGAAAATGACCGAATCAGCCTGCAAAACGGCGCTCCACCGCGCGCGCGGCAAGCTGAAAAAACTGCTTACGGAAAGGGGCTACGGCAATGAAACATGACATATACGACCTGTTTTCAGACTATGAGGGCGAGCTCCCCGAGATAGACGAGCAGCCCTGCTACACCGAGCGGATAAAGCAGCTCGTGCTCGATGGAACGCAGAAAAAGCCGCGTATAAAGCACATAAAACCGCGCATTTTCATTATCTGCGCTGCGGCAGTGCTGACAGCTCTCACAGGCGTCACCGCGGGAGCAGCTTCGGACGGCTTCAGCCATTTCCGCTCGATACTCCGCCGCACTCAACCGAGCGCGAATCTCAGCGATGAGCTGCCGCTGATGAACGGCGAGGACGTGAGCGGCATGGAGCAGAACATCTCCGAGAATCGCATAGAATTCACAGGCAGCGATACTATGTCCGTCGCAACTGCGGGTATGTACTACGACAACAGCACGATGCTCGTGACAGTCGAAATGAAGCCGCACGAGGGCATTTCACTCCCCGACGGAACGATAGCTCTGCCGTATTTTTACTTGGTCAGCGGAGGCGAGCGGACTGAGCTCCCGAATCTTAGCGGACTTGCAAACGCTGCCCGCGTGACTCGCGGTGACGAGCCCGACACCTACTACGCGACGTTTTATCTGACCTCGCAGAATTTAGCCGACAGCAAGGTCGGTCTAACGATAAGGGATATCATCACTACGGACAACATGGCAAATATACAGGACCGCATCACCGCCGAGCAGGAAGGCTGGCGCGACGAGTTTGATTTTGACTCCCACACGCTCGAGGAGTGGAAGCAATACTGGCGCAAGAACGACTTCGACACGCGCACGCGTGACAAGCTCGAGGAGTACCTGAGCGAGTGCGGCAAGTTGGTCGAGGGCGAGTGGACGGCTGAATTTGACATCTCCGATACAGTCGAAGCTGCGACGTTCAGCAGGGACGGCTTTACGGTAACAGCGGACACACTCTCGCTCACTTTCGACTGCGATAACGCGCTTAGCGAGCGTGAAAACGCGATACCCGTGGTGACGATGAAGGACGGCACAGTCGTGTACGACGGCGGAACGAACGAGCGGGAGTGGTTCACGGAAAACGGCGTGATTACGGCGGATAACTCGAGTCTATACGCGAACAGATTTGCAAACTTATTCAGCTACAGCGAGCCGCATCCTCTCGGCAGCATCGCCGATATCAGCGTATACGTCGTTGAATACGGCGACAACGGCGTGACCGCGACCCGCCATATCATCTACGAAGCGGAGGCAGAAAAATGAGAAAAACAGCACTGGTTTTAGCGGCAGCAATGCTCGCCTGCACGGTATCGTGCAACAGCAAAAGCGGCGAATCTGTGAGCAGCTCCGACGCTCCGACATCTGCGGAGAGCACCGAGAGCGGCGAAAAAGTCAACATTACGATAGCACTTGCGGAGTCGCCGAACACGTGGCGAGGATGGCAGCACATATGGCAAAAGGTTGAGGAACTGAACAGCAGCGACAGCCCGTACACCGTCGAGATAACTCGCTATGAGTTCGACGAGGACGACTACAACGGCGACACCTCAATGAACAGGCTGACATTGGACATTCTCGCGGGCAAGGCTCCCGATGTTGTATCTGCGGCGCCGTTCCAGCTCGATAAGCTCAGCAGGAACGGCTACCTGACCGACCTGTCCCCTCTTATGGAGTCAGGCACGGGAATGACAAAGGAGGACTTCCTCGACAGCGTGACAGACAGTGTCGAGAAGGACGGCGAAATAAACGTTATCTACCCCGCGTTCGAGGTGCACACAGCCGCTGCCAAGACCGAGCTTGTGGGCGATAACGAGAACTGGACGATCGACGATGCTATATCGGCATACAACAGCTTCAACGGCGATTTTCTCGCAGATATGTACACGAAGTACGATATCCGCCACTATTTTTTTTACGGCGCGATGATGAACTGCATCGACTTCAATGCACACACCTGCGACTTCGACAGCAGTCTTGCTCCCGTGCTTGATTTTCTCACGGGACTCCCTCCGATGGAGAAGCGGCTGGGCGACAATACCGCGATAATAGGTCAGATACATGACAACACCGCTTTCGTGAAGGAGCAGTGGATAAACGGCATCAACCAAAGCTACGCGAGCGAGGTACTGCGCACCTTCGGGAATGAGCCGATGACCTTCGTCGGCTACCCGACCAATAACGGACGCGGAAGCTATACGGAAATTTCGGGCGGCTTCGGTATAATAGCTAATTCCAATCACAAGGAGGAGGCGTGGGGCGCTGTTTCGGAGCTGTTTTTCAGCGATGAATTCCAGCGTGAGATAAGCGATTACGGGTATGGCGTACCCGTCAGAAGGAGCACGTTCGAGAGTCTGCTCAACAGGAGCGGATACGAGCAAAGCGCGGGTGATTCGCCTGCTGAGACTGCTGATACAGGAGGAAAAAGCAATGAGATGAAAACGCTCGTTTCGGAGTTTGATTGTCCCGACGGAAGCGAAAAAACGCTGTCTGACGCGCAAATACAGCAGCTTTCCGATTTCCTCAGCAGCTTAAAGATAGAACCATTCGTAGACCCTTCCATGGAGCATATAATAAAGGAGGAAAGCGATTACGTATTCGAGGGCGAGCGTTCGGTTCAACAGTGTGTTGAAATTTTGCAGAACAGAATAGGTCTTTACCTGAGCGAAACAGAGTAAAAAAAAGCCGGTGCGAAATCACCGGCTTTTACTCTTATCATGAGTTGACATTTTTGTGCCTTGAAAAATGCATTCTCTGATACCTTCAACATTTTGATATGATAATCCATATTTTATCCACTGATATCACAAAATATAGGTTTACATATAGTATAATTAATACAGGAATATACATTTAGAAGGGAAATCAAATCAGAAAAATTTGAGGTAATCACTATGATTCTCAAGGAAAAACTCACACGCCTGCTGTCGGGCGCGGTGAGCAGCGCTGTGCTGCTCTCCAGAATGGCAGTATACGGCGAAAATACGCCGTTTATCGAGGTAGAAGCTGCTTCTGCCTGCACCGTCAACACCAACAAGACCTACCAGACGATTCGCGGCTTCGGAGGCATGAATCTCCCCGAGTGGCAGGGCTATGACCTGACAAGCAGCCAGATACAGACCGTATTCGGCAACGGCTCGGGACAGCTCGGTCTGACCGTGCTGCGAATCTATGTCAGCGACGACAAAAACGCATGGTCACGTGCGATACCTACCGCAAAGGGTGCGCAGCAACTCGGAGCGACAGTGATGCAGACATCGGACTCCGCGCAGGAGATGAAGCTCCAGCTCCAGTACAAGGACGCTTCGGGCGAGACAGCATATGTCAACATCGCCAAGGCTGAAGTCAACAGCAAGGAGTGGACAAAGCTCGAGAATACGTCCTATACTGTCCCAGAGGGCGCTACAGACCTCGTGTTCTACATCGAGTCTACAGACGGCACGTTCAACTTCTACGTTGACGACGTTCAGTTCGCATCTGAGGGCACTGCCTCCAAGGTAACGACAGGCGGCGGTACTGTTGGCGAGATAAGCGAGCCTGTACCGAGCGACTTCAACTACAACGCTAACCTCCAGTACCGCTCTAACGACAAGTACCTCCAGCAGACCTGTCCCGAGCAAGGCAAGGTGGTCAAGGAGAGCTACAGCGGCATCAACGGCAACAAATCGCTGCTATACCTCCGACTTCTCGCAGGGCAACTTCTACTTCCTCGTCGCAAACAGCAATGACGGCGTGAAGAAGACGCATTGGTGGGGCTACGTAAGGTGGTACATCATGGACGCGCTCCCCTACTTCTTCCACGAGGGAAACTAATTAAATAAAAGGAAAAAAGCCATAAGGAAGCTGAGACTTCTTTATGGCTTTTTCTATAATTTCAGATATAGGCAAATCATTTAAGCCCGCGGCTGATTACTTGTCAGAATATGCAGCCGTTGTAAACGACTGCTTCATCGGGAGCATTCGGGTCGATATAATTCGGGTCAAGCCTTTCGGGCTCGTACTTTTCAAGCGACCAGCTTGAATTTGTCATAAGAACAACAGAACCGTAAGGCGAATTGCTGTCTGCCTTCACAACGTAGAGTACGTCGCTTGTCTCCTTGACGGTGTAAACGCTGTCCTCGGGAGCGATGCGATAATTGAACTTATCGTAGTATTCTCCCGCAAAATCCTTGACCTTGCCGAGGTATGAATCCTGCGTGTAGGCGTAGATACTTGCCATATCGTTGTCATAATAGGTCTGTCCATTCCACTCTATGCTGCTGAAAAAAATGCACCACAGCATTTTGTCTCCGCCACCGTTATTCGGTGTGGTCTGCTCAGCAGCTGAGCTCTGGATTGTCCGCGGAGCAGCCGTAGTTGCTGCCGCCGCTGTAGTCTGCCTTGCGGCGGTCTCGGTCTGCACGGCAGACTCGCTCGGAGCTGTCTCCTCTGTCTCGGCAGATGTGACCTCCTCGGCAGAAGTGCCCTCGGCAGTCCCCTGCTCATCATGCTTTGTCGTTTTCTCCGTCACGGCAGCCGCACTGCTCTCACTCGGAGCATTGCTGCTCTCGGTCATTGTCACGCTATCGCTTATGATACCGCTGTCGGCAGGTGCAGGCTTGTCCGCGTGCATGAATGCTCCGCTGAGCCATATCCCGCCTCCGACGACTGCCGCCGTGCAGACGGGAGTCACTGCCGCCGCTATCTTTGCCGTGCGTATCCTTTTCAGCTTCCTTTCGGCTTCGTACTCGCCTATGCGGTCGAGCACGTCCCTTGCCATTTCATCATATTTTTTCATAGTCAAAGCCCTCCCTTTCCAATTGTGCTTTCAGTGACTTTTTTGCGCGGTACAGCAGGGACTCCACGCTGCGGATGCTCCTGCGCATTATCCTCGCAGCCTCCTTGCTGCTGAGCTCCTCGAAGTAGACGAGCCACAGCACCTGCCGATAGTCGGGGCTGAGCCTGCGCATCGCCCTGTGAACGGTTATCTGCTGCTCCTTCCTTATGTAGGCACGCTCTATCTCCTCCTCCTCGGAGGCAAGCTCTGCGCTGTCATCAAGCGAAATGAACGTGCGCTTCCTGTACTTGCGTAGGTAGTCTATCGCGACATTCCTGCCTATCGTGTACAGCCACGTCTTGAACGAGCTCCCGCCCTTGTCGCGCGGCTTCTTAGTGCCGAGCAGTACGAAGGTGTCCTCGGCGAGCTCCTCGGCAGTCTGTATATTGCCGACAATGCTTGTCAGATACAGGATAAGACCGTCCTTGTAGTCCCTGATTATCTCAACGAGACCGCTTTCGTCACCGTTGTCACGGAAACGGCGGTAGCTACTTGCACCGTTGTCCATTGACAGTCTCCTTTCCGAGAGCGTTTCGTCCGCTCTCACCTGTTACACGAAGTCCGCGCGCAAAACTACGCGAAATTTTTCATTTTTATCGTATCACGGAGCTGAATCTGTGTCAACCGTACATTTATAATTGCTTTTTTCGGATTTTCATTGTATAATGAAAAAAAGAGTGCGAAAAATCAGCGGAAGCTGTGTCTAATATACAGAAAGCAGATTTGCAGTACACGCGGAGGAGGAAATCTATGGGCAACGATGCGGATCGCTACCGCCGTTTCCTTGATGGTGATGATAATGGACTCAGAGAGATAATCGACATCTACTACAACGGTCTTACCCTGTATATCAGCGGTATCGTCAGAGATGCCGCCGAGACCGAGGACATCGTGCAGGACACGTTCGTAAGGCTCGCAGTGAAAAAGCCGCGGTTCAGCGGCAAAAGCACGTTCAAGACGTGGCTCTACGCCATTGCGCGAAACTCCGCCTACAACTACCTCAAGCGCCACAAGGCGAGGTTCGCGGAGCAGTCCGCCGACGAGTGCATCACGCTCTCGGACGGCACCGACGTCGAGCACGAGTACCTGAAAACCGAGCGGAATATCGAGCTCCACAAGGCTATGCGCGAGCTCGCTCCCGACTACTATCAGGCGCTGTATCTGATGTACTTCGAGTCGCTCAACACCGACGGTATAGCCGAGGTCATGGGCAAGTCAAAGCGGCAGGTCGGCGACCTGCTGTACAGGGCAAAAAAGTCACTGAAGTCAAGACTGGAAAGGGCAGGCTTTCACTATGAAGAGTTCTAAGGAAATGGCTGATTCCGTATTTCGGATACGGGACGCTTATATAGAAAAACGAAACAAAAGAAGGTTATACATAAAGAGGACTGCTTTCGTGGCGTCGACCGCCTGTATGTTCGTGCTCGTATTCGTCGGGATAAAGCTGACGATGCCCGAGCGCCCGCCGCAGGTGCCCGATATCGACGTAATCGGCGCATCGGACAGCGCAGGCTCCGACATCGCGGCAACTACAGTTATGGCGTCATCTCCTGCGAGCACGGCTCCCGTGCAGACTGCTGGGACTGCCGCTGAAACGGTAACAGCCACTCAGACGCAGGCGGCTTCGTCCGAGACAAGGCCGGTCGCTTCTACGTCTACAGCAACCTCCGATGAGGAGGGACTCTCCTACCTGGAGGATGATGTTGAGACTGAGACGGTGACTACAAGGCGGACAACTGCCGCAACTACAGCTTCAAGGCGTACTACCTCCACTGTAACTTCGGCTCAGACATTCAATGCAGAACATACTACAGCCGCTGTGACTACAGCTCCGCAGACAACGACGGTGTTCGTAATGACGCAGGCAGAATGCACCGTAGTGCCCGAAACTACGGCTTATCCATCAGTCGAGGCAACTACTCCTACATTCCCTGCACAAATATACGAACGTTACAGAACAGTCGAGGTCAACTCGCGCATATACACTACAAAGGGCTGGGAAGCCCGCCCCGTTGAAGTCGGCGAGCAGATAGATTCAACAACATTTATCTCGGACGACAGCCTTCTTAGCTGCAATGTCCAAATTTATGAATGTATCACAGGTGAGTGCGATCACCCTATCGTAATCAAATTCGAGGGATACGACGGCTACTGGATATACTGGCGAACCTATTAAAGGAGTGAGATGTATGAAAAAGAAGATTTTTAGTGCTATCACAGCGGCGGTATGCGCCTTCGGAGCAGTTCCTGCCATGACATCATCGGGGGTCAGCGTTGACCCGACCGCGAGCGTAAGCTGTCTCAAGGGCGACGCAAACCTCGACACAAAGGCTTCACTGGCTGATTCCGTGGCTATCCTCCAGCATATCGCAAACCGCGACAAGTACGGTCTGTCGGCGCAGGGACTTGTCAACGCCGATGTTGACGGAGTCGCGGGAGTCACAGCAAACGACGCTCTCGCTCTGCAAAGGCAGGACTCCGAGCGCAATGACTGGCAGTGGCACTCCGCTCCCGATAAGGCTTTATTCACGAGCAGTATCGACTACACTATGGGCGGAAATGGCTTCAAGGACGGCATCTGGGGCACTATCCAAGGAGGCTATGCGGGCGTTATCACGAGCACGGACGAGCTCACAGCCTACCTCTCCAAGATATGCACGGACGAGAAAATCGCAGATTATACCACGAAATACGGCGACGAATTCTTCGCGCAGAATGTGCTGTTCCTCAATACCGTATCGCAGAGCATGAGCGCTCAGCCCTGCCTCGTTATCGACAGCGTTGACGTCGGCGGCGATATAACGGTCAACGCCTACTGGGATTATCCCGAGGTCGGGGAGGCAGTAATGTCCGTAATCATAGGCGCTGTCGAGTTCTCAAAGGACGCATACAAGGGTCAGCAGGTTATTTGGACCTGCAACAAAAATAGTAAAAATATCAGTGTGTACGAATCTGATGGGCTCTACTCCGCGAGAGTGGACTACACAATGGGCTACAAAGGCTTCAAGGACGGCATGGATAACCCAAAGATAAACCGAAAAGGCTATGACGGTGTTATCACGAGCACTGACGAGCTGACAGCATATCTCTCTGAGGTCTGCACCGACGAAAAAATAGCGGAGTACACTGCCATGTACGACACCGCATTCTTCAAGAACAAAGTCCTTCTCATGAACGTCATCGAGCAGTATCAGGGCACTCAACCCTGCCTCTTCATCAACAGCATCGACTTCGGCGACACTATCACTGTCAATGCCAAGTTTGACTACAGCTTTGCAGCCGCAGATATAATGTCCGTATGCGTGGGAGTCGTCGAGCTCGACAAGGAAGCATACAAGGGGCAGCCCGTAGTGTGGACGTTCAACGATGCCTCTGCCGCGCCTGCGAGGACGATATTCCTCTCCTCATCCGCGAGGACTGACTGGTACTACGACACGGGGAGCGATATGAAGCCCGAGGTGTGGGATATGCTCGAAAAGCACAATTATTCGGCAGTTATCACGAGCTCCGCAGAGCTTGAGGAGTACCTCTCGAAGTTGTTCCAAAAAGACGTTGTAACAAAGCAGCTCAAATTCTATGAGGGCTATTTCGAGCATTGCGTTATCCTCATGAACTGCCAGCTGCAAACAAGCGGCGGAAGCTGCCGCCTCAATGTCAAAAGCACGGAGTTCTCCGATGATTCCTCCGTGATAAACGTAAAATCGGCTTGGGACTACAGCGACGCCGATGTTGATATGCTCTCAGTCTGCCTCCAGCAGGTAAAGGTGCAGAAGGAAGACTACGACGGTCAGACCGTCAACTGGATTACATTAGCTGACATGACCTAACTTCTCCATTCAAAGAGAAAAGGCGATATCCTCGGGATATCGCCTTTTCTTTATATTACATCTGTGCGTTGAACAGTGCCGCGAGCTCGTATACAACGTCGTCGTTGTCGGCGTCGATATATACCGCTTCGTTTACTGCCGAGAGCTTTTTGAGCGAGTCTATCTGCTCGTTGTAGCCGATAGTGTATATCGGTATGCCGTAGTATTCAACGAGGTCTACGGTCGGGTCAAGCTTAACGCCCTTGTTGCACATTCCGTCGCTGAGTACGAATATCATCGTCTTTGCGTCGGGCTGCTGCTCCTTGTACTCGTTTATCATCTTGATTCCCACAAGGAGCGCGTCATATGTCGCTGTTGAGCCGTTCGGCTTCATCTTCTCGACTGCGCCCGCAAAGTAGGAACGCTGCTCGAGGTCGAACTGCGCGATAGGCAGGTTCACGTAAACGTCGTCGCTGTATGAGATGAGACCTACGTAGTTGTCGGTCTTGATGTTCTTGGAGGCTTCGAGCAGTGACTGCTTGAGGCGGATTATCGGGTCGCCGTTCATGCTGCCCGAAACGTCGGCGATGAAGAGCGCGATAGTGGGAGTACCCGAGTCCTTCTCCTCCTTCCACAGGCGCTGTGCACTGATGATGTCAGCACCGCTGATACGCGTCTTGTTGTAGCTGAAGGTCTGATTCGGGTCGAAGCCGTAATCAGCCGCCTTCTTCTGGTGGTCGCTCTGCATTGCGAAGTCAGCGAACATTGTGAGCACCTCGTTCTGATACTTATCGAGGTCGCCGACCTTGTAAAGCGGGTTGCTGTGCTTGTAGCCAAAGGGTATGAAGTCATATGAGCTCTTGAGCACGGGGCTGTTCACGTAAGCCTGATACTCCGTAACGCCCGCCTGTAATGTACCGCTCTGCATCGCGTTGACCATCTGGTCGGTGGTGTAGCACACGAACGGTATGCTCTTCTGGAGCTGCTGGAACTTGGCTATCGAATCGGCGCTGAGGATATCGTTCGCGTCGAAGTGCTGGAGTGAGCTGACGAGGAAGTTGAGTCCCGTAGCTGATGTGTAGGGGTATGTGTAGCCCATCTGTATATCGCCCGCAACTACGGAATCTACGACGGATTCAAACGTTACGGAGCCGTAGTTTGTCTCTATGGTGGAGCGCGCTGTCTTTGAGAGCGCGATACCCGCCGTATTCGGTACGAGCTGTTCCTCCACTACGGTGAGCTTTGCGCCGTTCTGCATCGCGAGCTCGCCGAACAGTGTATTCGACGGCGTATATGCCTGCGGAACGTAAACGTTGTTGCATATGTAGTCCGACGCCGCGCCCGATGCGATGCTTCTGACGCTGACGGAGGCTATCCTGTTGTCTGAGAGACGGAACCTCTTGTCGTTGAACTCGTTCGCGACCTCGTTCAGCCAGCCGTTCTGAGCCTTGCCCGCCTTCTCGGAGGTGGAGAATATCTCGATATCAACATCGCCGTTGCCGATAACTGTAAGCGGGTACTTTGTCTCGATATTCGGCAGATTTGCCGCGGAGTTGTCCGAATAGTCCACCGTGCCCTTGACCTTCTCGGAATTGAGCACCTTTACCTTGTCAAGGTACTTCGACATATTCTTCTCAGCCTGAGACTGCGTCAGAGCCGTGGAATTTCCTTTTTCTCCGCTGTGGAAGAGCTTGGGTATACGTACCAGTGTGACTATCATCACCATTGTGGCAATTACTCCCACTACTGCAATTATTATCGGAACTATGGGGTTTTTCTCTTTTTTCATTGCATATCACCGCTTTCTAAATCTTTTCTGTAATCACGTATGGACTCAATCAGCAGATTGAGCGACTTTATCTCAGCCTTGCCCGAATCCGCACCCGTAAGCTGTGAAGCCTCGATGAGCAGATTCGTGTAGTCGCCGAGTATTTTCTCGTTGCTCGCGACCAGTGACCGCACATAGGTACGGTGCGCGCTGAGCTCATTGCTCGCAGAGGACTGCATTATCGCCGCACGCTTCATAAAGAGCACCATATTGTTGAGCATCACCGACTCGACGTCCTGATTCACGACCTCGTACACGCCGCCCTGATAGCTGATAGCGTTCAGCGTGGCAGACTTCTTCTTGTAGAGCTCCCACTGCTGTATCATCTTTATGGCTTCCTGACGGCAGGGAGAGTAGTTTCTCAGGTCTTTCAGCACCTCGATGT
Organism: Anaerotruncus sp. MC2020; assembly: GCA_000701945.1. Taxonomy (GTDB): domain Bacteria; phylum Bacillota; class Clostridia; order Oscillospirales; family Ruminococcaceae; genus Ruminococcus; species Ruminococcus flavefaciens_B. The sequence goes on along the minus strand of KL370840.1, from coordinate 98,753 downwards.
AGTCCTCGGGCTCGTTGAGCGAGTCGAAGGTCTGCTCCGTGATGATGTAGTCGGGCTGGAAAGCCTGTTTTCCCTCGCCTGCATACCTGACGAACAGGTAGTTGCCTCCGCACAGCAGAGACATCAGCGCGACTATGCCCGCACCGCCTGCGACAGCATTTTCGAGTATGCCCGTGGTCGTGAACAGCAGTGTGCCTATCGCGGCAACGATGCAGTTGAATACTATCTGACCAAGGTATTTTTTCAAAGGCTTCCCTCCCCTCCATGGTATCAAGTTATATTATATACTATTTGAGTGCCTTTGTCAATCTGCCCATTTATGAAAAATAGCCTCGCGGAGGTATACTGCCGATATTTTTTCTATGCCGCGCCAAGGGCTCTGCCCTTGACCCGCCAGAGACTCTGTCTCTGGACTCTGCTGGGACTCTGTCCCAGACCCTGGCAGGGAACAGCGTCCCCTGCACCCCCAATTTCGTTGCCGCTCGCAAGCTCGCTCACTCTGTACAAAAGTCTTAGTCTGCTTTCGGCGGGAAACAATAGAGAATCCAACGGCTGACAATTCAAGCTCTAAAAAATTTACTCACGCATATTGCTATTTTGCAAAATCTATGATATAATAATAAAGTATGTAATCAAGACTCCGAACGGAGCATTATATAAATGAAAGAAATTTGAAAGCAGGTAGCTTATGAAAAAGAAGATAATCTCGCTACTTTCAGCGGCGGCAATGCTTATCCCGTCCCTGAAAACAATGAACGCGGGCGCTATCAGTTTCACTCTCAATACTCAGATAAAAAGCGAGTCCGCTATACTCCTCAACCTCGACTGCGACGAGGTCATATACGAGAAAAACGCCGACGCCAAGCAGATGCCAGGTCCGCTCGTCAATATCATGACCGCTGTCGTATGCATCGAGAACTGCGCCGACCTCAACGAGGAGATAACCATAGACGAGGAGGTCTTTTCCCCGCTCTATGTAACCGACTACCCCGACGACCTCCGATTCGCCGAGATAGAGGACGGCGATATCCTCACCTATACCGACCTCCTGTACGCGATGATGCTGAAATCGTCCATTGAGGCTTCTCAGACTATCGCATATCAGATAGGCGGCGAGAGCGTCTCGGCATTCGTCGAGATGATGAACGACAAGGCTGAGGAGCTCGGTCTGAAGGATACGCACTTCACCAACCCGACAGGTCTCTATGACCCCGAACAGTACACGTCCGCGCGTGATATGGCTGTGCTGACCAAGTACGCTCTCAAGACCGCTCACTTTGATACTATCAGCTCCACCTATGAATATACCCCGTCCGTGCCCAATCTCGACCGTCACCCCGACAGGCAGTCGTGGGTGTGGTATCACTCCAACCTCATGATGGACAAGGACAACGACTACTATTACCCTGGTACGCGCGGAATCAAGACCGCCAACCTCGAAATGGGCGGCAGAAACATCGCGGCGACCGCCAGCAAGGACGGCAACAACTACCTCCTCATCTGCCTGAAATCGCCGCTGAACAATGCTGACGGCGACAACACCTTCTACCACCTCACCGACGCTATCACGCTCTTCAACTGGGCATTCAAGCATTTTTCGTATCAGATAGTCCTCCCTGACACCGCTGAGCTCGGAGAGATACCCGTCGAGCTCGCCGAGGGCAACAACTACGTCCTCGCCAAGCCCAAGGAGGAGATGTCAATGCTCTGGTACAACGACGTCGACACCTCCCTCATCAGCAGGGACAACATCAAGTGGTACAAGACCTCGCTCAAGGCGCCGATAAAGAAAGGCGAGCCGCTCGGAATGGTCACGCTGGAATATGCGGGCGAGCCTATCGGAAGCATGGAGCTCGTCGCTGTCTCGGACGTTGACCGCTCTTTCGCCAAGTACAACCTCTACGCGGCGAAGATGTTCCCGAAGGCGTCGTGGTTCAAGAAGGCGCTCATCATCTCGGGAGTTGTCTGCCTCATCTACATTCTCATATGCATATACGCGTATGCGGTGTTCAAGAATAAGAAAAAGCCGATAAAGCCGATATACGCCGTACCCAAGGTCGAGGGACAGAAAAAGCGCAGAAAGCCGACAAATAAAGAATAAGTACAAACCGTTACCTCATTCGGGGTAACGGTTTTCTTGTTATAGAACGATATAATCCTTGCTCGAGTAGCCTATAACGCCGTTGTAGTCGACGACGTACCAGCCGTCCGTCTCGCCGTTTATCATTATGCTCGTGCCGTTTGGTATTGAGCCGAGTATGGCTGACGATGTGCTCGGATAGGCGCGGATGTTGAGTCCCGAGCCGTCCGTGGCAACAGTCCCCCAGCGCACTGCCGACGGACGTATGAACGGTATGCCGAAGTAGTCGCAGAGCGAGCGCGCGAGGTTCGCGGCGATATTGCCGAGCTCACTCTTTATCCATGCCTCATCGGCGTAGTTATCGTGGTAGCCGAGCTCGCACAGCACCGCCACTGCCTTCGTATTGAGCACCTCCCCGAGCGTATACGTCGGGACTGCCCTCACCTTGTCGGGCAAGGGATAGATGCTCTTGAGGTTGTTCGCGATGATGTTGGCAAGCTTCTCGCTGTCCGCACTCCTCGGCGCAAAATAGATGTCGATACCGCGCAAACGTCCCGATAGCCTCTCAGGAGCGGCGTTCGAGTGGAGGGCGAGATGTACGTCGTAATACGCCGAATTCGAGTCCTGTATAGCTCCCGCGAAGGTGCGGTCGGGGTCGTTGCGGACAAACTTTATCCCGCATGAACGCAGATAAGGCTCGAGCCTGTCTGCGAGCAGATTCATATACAGCTCCTCGTTTCCACCGCTGACGTAGCTGTTGTACTCCTGCGTAGAGGGGCTGAGAAATACCTTGGGCATAAAAAACACTCCTTTCACTGACGGGCATTACCCTTATCAGTATATGCGAAAGGAGTGTGCGTGGTGCGGGGGTATCCCCGCCGAATATATACATCCTCACCGTGCTAATTCATCATAAACGATGCGGCTTATCTCGGTCGCCTGCCAAGACATCCCCGCGCCCGCTATCTGTGTGAAATAGAGCACGACTATGCCATTTGAGAGGTTGGCGTTGAAGTAGGTGCCTGTCCAGCCGTCCCAGCCGAACTCCCCTGCTCCCGTTTTCACCTCGGCAATGTCTGGCTCGGTCATGATGCGCATGAGACAGCCGTAGTTGTAGCCCCTGAGCCTGTCCCACATCGTGTTCTGCTCTGCGGTCAGCTTCGGGGAGGTCATATACTCCACCGTATCCCTGCCGAGTATGCGCACGCCGTCCAGCTCGCCGCCATTGCACAGCATACGCGCAAACCGCGAATAATCAGCGATAGTCGAGCACAGTCCCGCTCCGCCCGACTCGAACGAAGGAGGCGCCTTGAAGTCCGTGAGAGCGAGGTAATTCTCGTCGTCGCGGACAAGTCCGCTGTCGCTCCACTTGTACAAAGCCGTGAACCTGTCCAGCTTCTCCGCAGGGACGTAAAACGCCGTATCGACCATGCCGAGCGGCTCAAAAATGTTCCTGCGCAGGAACTCGCTGAACGGCATATCCGCCGCCTTTTCTATTATTCCGCCGAACACGTCCGCAGAAATACCGTAGTCCCAGCGCGTTCCCGCCTCGAACGAGAGCGGTATCGCCGCCGCAGAGCGAGTGAACTCCTCCGTAGTCACAGGCGTGCCGCCGTTTATTCCTGCATTGACCCTGTCGAACAAAGCGGCTGCTCCACGCACGGAGATGTCGTAGTTGTTCGGGTACGGCAGCCCCGCGGTCATGGTGAGAAGATGACCTATTTTCAGCTCACGCCCGCAGGGAACAGCTCTGTCGCCGTCCTGACGCATCATATGCGCATATTCAGAAAAATAGCGCGATACGGGGTCATCGGGCGAGAGAAGTCCCCGCTCGCGGAGTATCATCGCCGCAGCCGCAGTCACGGGCTTTGTCAGTGAGAACAGACGGCAAACGGAGTCCCGCTGCATGGGAGTCCCAGCCTCTCTGTCCGCAAAGCCAAAGCAGCCCGAGTACAGCTCCTCGCCGTCCCGATAGACAAGGCAGGATGCTCCGACGCCTCCGCCCTCGATGAAGCCGTTACAGATGCGGTCTATCTGCTCTTTCATGTCACTTCTTCTTTGCAGAAGCGGGCTTCTTGGCAGTTGACGACGTCTTCTTGCCCGTTGACGAAGGCTTTTTCTTGTCGCCCGTAGGCAGCTTTGCGTCGTAGGATATGCCTGTTCCGGGCAGACTCGCTGTGACCTTCTTCTTGCTGACAGTTACTTTTGCCTTCTTGCCGCCGACCGTCACGCTCGGACCTGTCTTATTCGCGTTTATCTTCAAAAAGTCACCGAGCTTTATGCTCTTCTTGATGTGAAGTCCCATATTCGTATACCTCCGTTATCATATTCGGGAAAGCCTTCAGCATATCAGCGCTCTCCCCTTGAAATTATTCTTTATTATACCACAATATCATTAAAAAGTCAATCATTCCACGCAATAATACTATGCAAAATGCAGCATTGACCTCCGCGTATATTTTTTCAAGTTTTGCTTGACATCTCCGCTGTTCTGTGGTATAATTACTAAAGTGATTTATCAATGGGGCATTAGCGCAGTTGGGAGCGCATCACACTGGCAGTGTGGGGGTCAGGGGTTCAAGTCCCCTATGCTCCACCAAGCAAATACGGCTAAAATAGGCGTTTTCTCAAATTCGGGAAAACGCTTATTTATTTAACGAATTGCATAATTGTCCTTATTCTGTCCTTATTAGTATAAAATAGTATCAGAACATACACAAAAAGATAAGAGGTGAAGCACTCTTGCTACGCATCTCCCGTGTTAAAGAACGATTGATGGAATAACTTATGAGGAAATATAAATCTTATGATAAAAAGCTCTACCTGGTTATATATAAAGGTAGAGCTTTTATAGTTAATATTTGATATTAATTATATTTGCCGAGTAAGTTATCTTTGTTACCTATATTTTCTGTTTGACATCAAACTCCCTGCATTCGCCTCTTTTCGCATAGTTGTCATAGTATGTTGTTAAGTCAACAGCTCTTCCGTCTTCTTTGATAATACAGCAAATGCCTTCGCCCCCAATTGAGTATTCATCATCGTCACTTTTGAAAAGCCACGCTGTTGGTGTATCAACACACTTTGTAATGCTACTTTTCAGAGTTTTGGCTTTTTTAATTGCTTCATCAAATGTAATCATTTCTTTCACCTTTCTTGGTATATTTAAATCAAATCATTTCATAGTGCATTATTATTTGTTTTTCTTTGAAAAAGGATTGTATACTTTTTTATGCTTAATGCATTTGCCAACATACCATATAACGCCAACAACTAACGCAGCAGCAGCTCCATATTTTAAAGCATCTGTACTATTTGATGTTTCTATTTCAAAATCATCATCTTCTGAATCACTTTCCTCGTTGTTTCCTTCTAACAAATACTTATAAGGGTCATTTTCTTCCTCTTCCTGTTTTTTCTGCTTACGGTATTCCCTTAATTCTTTCTCTGCTTTCTTAAAATAATCTTCATCATCTTGTTGAAGTTCTTCTAATTCCTGTTTTATTGTATTATCCCAACTATAAGAATTACCATAACCCAAGATCATTTGTGAGTGCTCTTTGCCTTTTTCTGTTGGTTTATACATACCTGGTTCACCTGATAAAAAACCACGTTTCATCAAAACCCAATTAATGGTTTGAGCTGACACATCAAATAATTCGCCTAATAATCTTGCTGACTCATTATTCATTATTGGACCTCCTTAATGTGTTTTAATCATCATCTATTTCCCAACCGTAATCATCACATTTCTTCCCCCAGTAATTATAATTGTCTCTATCGACTCCATAGGAGTTATAACCAAAGTGGTCATATCCACTACTGTCATATCCGCTTCTGTCATATCCGCTTCTGTCATATCCTCTTCTGTCATATCCTCTTCTGTCATATCCTCTATCGTCATATCCACTACTGTCATATCCACTACTGTCATATCCACTACTGTCATATCCTCTTCTGTTATAGCCGTTTTTGTCATATCCATCTTTGTCAAATCCATTTCTGTCGAATCCTTCTTTGTTGAATCCGTTTCTATCGAACCCTTCCTTATCAAAATCTTCTTCATCATATCCTTCTCTATCATAGCCTAATCGGTCTAATCCATATTCATCGAATCCATCTATATCATACCCATCAGGATCGTATTTCTCACTTTGATAAATACTAATATGATATCCATACCTATTAATATTATCACTATTAAAGCCTTGCTTGTTAAAGCCATCTTTATCTAATCCATTTACATTAAATCCTTCTTTGTCAAACCCGTTTATGTCAAATCCATCTTTATTAAAACCCAGTCCGTCGTATCCGTCCTTGTTATAGCCATCTTTATCAAAGCCGAGTCTGTCATATCCATACTTATCAAAGCCTTCTGAATCATATTTCCCCATTTTTTTCGCAATAGCTATTGTGCTTATTGCCACTGCACTGGTTGCTATGATAGCACCAACAATTATTTTGAGCATAATAATCCTCCTTGTCAATCATTAAAACCTTGTCTCAATTGATAATATCCTCGAAGATAGAATATCCATCTACATTTGGCTCGCCAAAGCAACTATGGCAACAATAAGGCTTAGAAATCTCACTTATTCCCTAGGAACTGAGCGTTAATTCACGTGTAATAAATGGGAAGATCCTGCAATGGCTAACCATCAATAGTCACATTTCAGGATTATCATGGATAACCTTGTTAATAAGATTGCTTATATGTTGTGCATTGATAAGGTAGCTCCACAACTTGGATAGACCATATTAATTAGTTTCATATTGACTCACCTCATCATTCTCCATTGTTAAATTATCCATACTACTTTAGAATTCTTTGCTTTTTCAATAGCTTTCTTGAATACATCAAAAATTATAGCAGCATACCAGGACGTTCTTTTAATCATTGTTTACAACTAGTCTTTGGAGTAATAATATAGAACAATAGCCGAATTTTTATCATAAGTTTCGTCCTTGGAAAAACCTGTTTTACCGCTGATTGTAATATGTTCAATAGTTTTGTTCCCATCGAAGAAGCCCTTCTCTTCAGATGTTTCTTTTGCAGTTACGTTCAGAAATCCCAGCCCTTTCAATTCGTCCATAACCTTTGAATACTTTTCGCCCTCATATTCGTGTGACGATTTTGTCATAGCAATAAACTCTCCATTAACATCTGATTCTCTTTTCTTTTCTAGTATTAGTGTAATATAGTATTCTCGTTTTGAATCCCATTCTTCCTTTTCCGCAGTGGACCATCCAGATTCGTCATATAATTGGTTAGCTTCATTGAGCGCAGTATCATATCTTTCATGATTTATATCATCAATTATATTAGACTCTATTCGCTCTAATTCATTGACATCCTTTTTGTGCGGTAATTCCATTAATTTAAAGCCGAGTAACATAATGAGCATAGGTGCCATTAAAATAAAGGGCATAAGAATAAGCAATCTAAATCGTTTCTTTTCATTATATCGTTCTTGCTCATATGCCTTCTCTTTCAATAAAGCTTCATGTTCTAAAATCTGTTTATTAATCTCAACTTCTTTTTCAATGTTTTTAAAATCAACCCTTGCTTTATATGCGGCATCGCTCATATCAAGAATTATCTTTCCGCCGCAATAAGTGCAGAAAAATGTGTCCAATCCATCTTTGGGTTCTAATGATGCGCCACAATGAGGGCAATTAAGTTTAGTTATACTCATATCTTTACCTCCATATGTAGTTCGTACTTTATAAGCTACAATAGGTGTTTTCTATTAACTTTACCTGAGATTAACCTGTATAAATCTTTTTTAGATATTTTTCAGCGCTCTTAACAGAAACTTTTTTATACTCATATGAATCATTATAGTTTCCAATGGTGACATTTGCGATGTATCCATCATTTGAGAATGTGATATAATCACTATATCCTTCATATGGGTATGTTACCGTAATTGAAGATGAGGTATCTCCAGTATACGTGCCATAATATCCATAACCAGGGTCAGATAAGAAACTAATGCAAACATTTTCGTCTTTATCAATAAGATAGAATAAAGAGTAGTCGTCAAATGCTCGTTCATATGCTAGTTCATATTTAGAAGATGGAGCAGCAGTTGTAGTCGTAGTTGGTTGTGTTGTGGCAATGGTAGTAGTTGTTGTTTCTAGAGATTCTTTGAATTCTATTGAATCAATTATCCTTCTAAAGTCTTCTGTATAGGAATAATCAGTATTATCAGTTTGCATTAGAGAAATGAAAGCCCAGGAATTATCAATTTCAGACGGGAAAACAAAGTTTTCTGAGTAACAATCCATTCCATTCGCTACACCATATGTAGAGTAAATATATCCTTTTATACCTGAACTATTAGTGAATTGTTCGGTTGTTACTTCATCACATGAACTAAACCAAGATTTGAATGATTTTTGCATACTTCCATTTTTAGTCTCTTTATCAAGAATTTCAAAATCTACTGGATCGTCTTTGTCTTCTTTTATCTGAATTTGGAACATTGCACTCTTATCGTTTGTTTCTGCATAAGCCCTATAATTGTTTGAGTCGTTTTGATCACTTACCCAGTATTCAGGAATGGAAAATGAATAATGTGCAACTTGAACTGTTGAGTTGGTTTTTAGATCAAAGCTGTCTTTTTGTAATCTACTATCTTTTCTTGTAGTTATGGTGGTAGTTGTTGTGGTAGTCGTCGATGTTGTTACTGTGGTTGAAGTAGCTGTAGTAGTAGTAGTAGTAGTAGTAGTTGTTGTTGTTGTTGTTTCAGTTGTGCTATCATTATCCGTGTTGTTATCTGAAGTTAAAAAGATTACACTAATAAAAAGCATACAAATAATAGAAAGAACGCTTAGTGCAAGTGAAATATATCCTAATGCTTTGTTATAACGACCATTATTATCAAGTATTACTATTAAAGCTAATACGAAACCAGCTATACCTAGTAGAAAGCATGATGAACATGTAAAAAATGCGATGATCGAAATGATTAGCGCTATAATGTCTAAGCAGTATTTCTGATTTGGCGAGCTGTTACTATTATTCATAATTTACTCCTTTTTGGTAATTGATAAGCCTCATTATGCAGTTGTTATATATCGTCATGACATCATTTATGATTGCTGTACGCCAGGCTGTTTGCACTATGATGAAGGCTATTGCTACGGCAATTACAGAGGCAGGGAACTAAGCTGCCATTCAATAAAGCATTACTACTGCGGAATGGAGGAGCTTTCACCACTTATAAATGTCACGCTTTATGAAGGCGAGCTTCCTGAAGATGATAAGCTAATTGGACAGGTCAGCGAATATATCAAAACACATGAAGGTGCTGCCGAAGTGATAGACGAGATGCACTCGCGTCTTAAAGATTTTGAAGAAGGACTCACAAAGCTTGTTGAGAACGAAATAACGCTCGATGAAATGAAAAGGATATTATCCGAAGCAAAAGAAGAATATGGAATAAAATTATTATGATGAATAAGACATATTATATAGTTGGCGGTGTTAACGGAGTCGGAAAGAGCACATTTATCAAGTGGATAGAGTTTGACAAGAAAGTTGACGTTAGCCTCGCCTCCTTGAATTGGTTTGACTGGTTTAATTAAGCGTTAGTACCATACAATTTTACCTCGTTCAAGCATGGCCTTCAACACTTTTTCAATGATCGTTTATTTTAAATACATATCATTATAACATATTTTTCAAGTTTGTCGATTGATATTTTGTTAATAACTAACAACGGCTCGTTTACAAATAAATCGGATATACAATTTGTATGATAGCACTTTATTTGAATAAACACAAATATGTATTTATCCTATACTTGATCTCGCCGTCCCAGACATACCCAAATAATCCCCGCCTCGTTAAGGCGGAGATGCTTGATTTCATAGGCATGGAAAAGGAAAAAATGCTCGAGGCAATTAACTTCATTTGATAGAGGAGTATTTTTATAATACGGGACACTCAATACTACAACGGACAACCAATATGATATTTAAATTTCACAAAACTTAATCTATTGTTAACAACTTTTAGCGAAAAGTATGATATAATATATATAGCTGCATATAATTTTAATATTCGTAGTAACACAGTATTGTATTCACTGCGCCACTATCTGCTGATATATGCCCGTGAATAAAGCCTATTCACGGGCTTCGGCTTTTACTTTGAAAAACAACGAAACACTGGAGGTGACTAAACATTGAAACAGGTAAAGACAACTGAAAATACAGCAGCAAACGTTATAATCCGGTTTGAAGATGTCGGAAAAATATATAAAACAGGACAGGTCGTTTACGAAGCACTGAAGCACGTAAATCTTGAAATCCTGGACGGTGAACTCGTTGTAATTCTCGGTCCCTCAGGCTCAGGAAAAAGTACGCTCCTGAATATGCTCGGCGGACTTGACAGTGCCACAAGCGGCAGGATATTCTTCGGAAGCAAGGAGATAACAGCTCTCGATGACAAAAAACTCGGAGAGTTCCGCGCTCTCGACGTGGGAATAATCTTCCAGTTTTACAACCTCATACCAACTCTGACGGCTTATGAGAATGTTGACCTAATGAATGACCTCGGACTCGATACTATGGATTCGCTCGAGGCACTCAAAATGGTTGGACTCGCTGAACGCAGGAACAATTTTCCCTCTCAGCTCTCAGGCGGTCAGCAACAGCGTGTTTCAATTGCGCGTGCTATCGCCAAGAAGCCGAAGCTCCTCCTCTGTGACGAACCTACAGGTGCTCTCGATACAAATACCGGACGGGAAGTCCTGAAGCTCTTGCAGGACCAGAGCCGCGTTCACGGCAGAACAGTTGTAATGGTAACACATAACGATATGTTCGCCGAAATTGCTGACAAGGTGATAATGGTCAAAAACGGTACCGTCGAGGAAGTTATCGTAAACGAAAAACCAAAAGACGCTGACGAACTGGAGTGGTAGTTCATGAAAAAGAATCTCAGAAAGAAACTACTCCGTGACCTCAAACACAGCGCAGTTCAGTTTACCGCTATTTTCGTGATGTGTTTCCTCGCGATGTTTATTATGACAGCGTTCGAGGCTGAAATTTCCGGCACTGATAACTCTGTGAATGAATACTTTTCAGATACGAATTTCGCCGACATCAATGTCTCTTCCGAAGGCTTTACCAACGACGACCTTGCCGCTGTAAAGAATCTTCCGGAGGTTAAAAACGCTGAGTTTCGCACTGCTCTCAACGGCAAGGTAAGTCTCCCAGGCGGCGAAAAGAAAATGGAATTCAACTTCATCGAGGAGAACGATATCTCGCGAATGCTCCTCTCTGAGGGAACTCCATATCAGCCTGAAATGAGCGGTATCTGGATAGACACCGATTTCGCAAAAGCACAGAATATCAGCGTTGGCGACACTCTCAAATGCACCTGCGGAAACGTTGAATTCGCGGAAAAAGTCATGGGCATGATCGACAGCTCCGACCATTTATACTTCGTTATCGACGATACGTATACAGAGCCCGATAAAGGGGCTTACGGATATGCCTACCTCGACGCGAAAGAGTATCCGGGTGAGGAGCTGATATTCGATACTATCTTCGTTGACCTCAATACAGTTGACGGTCAGCTCTTCATCGGAGACGACGAAAAGGAACTTATCAGCGCCGCCTCAGAAAAAATAAAACAAACTATATCCAAGGAACAGCTCATCTGTACTAAAAAACAGAACGTAACAGCTTTTGAATACATACACGATGATATGGAGACCCATACAATGCTCGGAACTGTGTTTCCTGTACTGTTCATCACTATCTCGCTGCTCGGCATAATGTCCACGATGACACGACTCGTCGAAAAGCAGAGAACACTCATCGGAACGCTGAAAGCTCTCGGTTTTTCAAGAAATGCCGTCATTCTTCATTACACGTCGTATTCGGTTGTTGTAGCATTGCTCGGCTCGGTCGCAGGTTCGGTCGCAGGCTGGTATACTCTCGGAAAGTATATCACATATATTATGAACACCTTCTACTGCAATCCCTATTCGAGAATGGAGCTCTCGCCGAAGATATTCATCACTATTGCGGCTGTATGTGCTCTCGCGGGACTTACGAATTATCTCTCATGCCGCAAGCTGCTCGTACAGCGTGCCTCTGAAATACTCAAGCCCGCGCCTCCTGCCACACAGGGTGCAGGTCCTGTCGAGAAAACATTCATATGGAAAAAACTCAGCTTCGCTGCAAAATGGAATATCCGCGACATCAGCCGCAACCGTATCCGTACACTGGTCGGATTCTTCGGCGTCGCACTCTCGGCTGCGCTGGTATTCACGGCTTTCGGAGCAAACGAGCTTCTCGGCTCGGTCGGTGACTGGCAGTACAGCGAACTCAATACAGCCAATTACATGGTAATGTTCTCGTATGATACAGCGCCCGACGTTGTCTATGACTATGCACGCCAATTCGACGGGCAGATGGTAATGAGCCTTTCAACAGAGCTTTTCTCAGGTGATAATCATTCACTCGAGAACGTCACAGTAACAGATGAGGGAAATCTCTATAATTATCAGAACAGCGACGGCGAATACATCAATCTTCCCGCTCACGGCTTTGCACTGAGTTCAAAGGTGGCAGATGATTATGGCATTGGCGTCGGTGATATGGTGAGCTTCCGTATTCCAGGCGAAAAAAAGCTCTATTCCGGCAGAGCCGCGATAATCTATACTGCTCCTTCAGCACAAGGCATCGCTATGACCCGTAAATACTTTGAATCGCTCGGAGCAGAATTCCGCCCGAACATATTGTACACGAACAAGACCGTTCCTGCTTCGTATGCAACAGAGCGTGAAGAAATAACAAGCATTTTCGACAAAGCGGCACTCATCCGCGCACTCGAGAAAGACAATGAACTGACTTCGACAGAGGTCATGTCCATCATGGCTATTGCCGTTGTCATGGGCATAGTAATTATGTATAATCTCGGCGTTATGTCCTTCTCGGAAAAGGTACGTGAGATAGCAACGTTAAAGGTACTCGGATTCTCGACCAAGAAGATACGCTGGATACTTCAGCAGCAGAATATAGCAGTTACCGGTGCCGGAACCCTCGCAGGTCTTCTCTTGGGTAAAAAAGTCCTCATGTTCATGATGGACAACCTCGACGATGAAGCCGCATTCATCTTTCATATCAGTCCTCAGCCTTACGCTATGGCTGTCATCATATCATTCGTGCTTTCTATCGCTGTAAATGAGATAATATCCAGCAAGGTAAAGGATATAAACATGGTAGATGCACTAAAAGGAGTGGAATAAATGAAAAAAGGTTTAAAAGCAGCAATTATTGCAGCAGTATGTGTTGTAGGTGCAGGTTCAGGAGCTTACTGCCTCTTCACGCCCGATACAGTTAATGTAGTTATAGCAGAAAAAACAGATATATCACCTGTTCTCTCCGGTATAGGCAAGATCGAGGGCAGCCGCAGAGTTACGGTCTATTCCGACGTTGACGGCTTCGTAAGCGAGCGCTTCATCGTCGCAGGTGACAGAGTAAAGACCGGCGATGTGCTTATCGGCTACCGCGATGATACACAGCAGAAGCTCATCGCCGCCGCTGAGACAGATGTGAAATACAGCAAAAAAACTCTCGATGACATAAATGCTCTGCGTACCGAATATCAGAACGCAGTCAATACTGCAAACGCACAGATAGCTGACTGTGAGAAACGCTATTCTGAGATAGAATCCCAGATACGCACACTTACCTCTGATAATTACAGCACTGAATATTCTCAAGCAGCACAGAGAAATACGAATGATACTGATATAACTGCTCTTGAATTGCAGATACAGAACAAGCAGACTGAGCTGTCAAAGGCTGAGCTCGAATTCAAGGAGATCGAATTGCTCGGAACTGACGACACAGAAACTCTTCAGACTAAACTTAGCTCGCTCACCGAGCGGATACGCGGCTATCAGTCAGACATTTCAGCTCTCAATGAGCAGATAGCAAAGCTCCAGTCTGACAGCCTTGCTATATCCTCCGAGGGAATGAAGCCCGATACATACAGCCAGTATCTGAGTCTGCAAAACGATCTCGAAGCCGTTATGCGCAAATGGACAGATGCCAAGACCCAGAAAGAAACTGCGCAGTCGATGCTGTCGGCATACAATACTCTCGGAGCATACGAGCAGCAGCTCGCACAGGACGAGCTGTCACTCTCATATGCTGAAAATGAGCTTGAAAAAAGCAAAGCAGGCACTTCTGCTCCCGTTGACGGCATCATCACTGAATGCCTCGTAGACGCAGGCGCTTACGTTGATAAAGGAACTCCCGTTGCGGAAATGCAGTCCGATGACAGCTATAAAGTAAGAATGATGATATCAAAGTACGATATCCCGTCAGTCAAGCTCGGACAGGATGCAGATATCAATGTAGGAAACAAGCAGTACAGCGGCAAGGTCTCCAAAATAGACCAGATGGCTGAAACGGATATCTCCGGCAAGGCAAAGGCAAGCATCGAGATACTCATTGATTCAGATGAAGCCTTTATCATCGGTCTTGACGCAGATGTTACGATACATCTCGAATCCGCCGAGGACGTTCTTGCAGTTCCTACAAGCTGTCTGTACACGGACGATGAAGGCTCTTACGTCTACATATATGGAAACGGCACCGTGGAAAAGGCATATGTCGATGTCGGCAAGAAGGACAGCAAGTTTGCTCAGGTAGAAGGTATCGGTGAGGGAGCTCACATTGTAAGCGAACCGAGTGCTGATAACTATGTTGACCAGAAAGTAAAAGAAAAGATAATAAAGAAGTAAGCTTTTTATTAGCACGGAAGGAAAGTACATATGATGACAATGTTAGAGGAAGCAATAATATACGCAACCGTCATGCACCAGGGTAAAAAGCGCAAACTTCAGAACAGAGCATTCATATTGCACCCTATGGAGGTCGCACAAGTGCTTTCTACAATGACAGATGATGAAGAGGTGATTACAGCCGGTATTCTGCACGATATCGTTGAAGATACTGACGGTACTCTCGCTGAGATAGAAAGCCGGTTTGGAAAAAGAGTTGCTTTTCTTGTATCGTCTGAATCCGAAAAAGAATATCCGGAGCTTGACCCTACTGCTTCATGGAAGCTACGCAAAGAAGATTCACTGGCCGTATTGAAAAACAGTACCGATATCGGTGTAAAGATGCTTTGGCTCGCGGACAAGCTCACTAATATACGTTCGCTTGCAGGAGAATATTCTGAAAAGGGTGAGGAAATATGGAAGCATCTTCATCAGAATGATCCTGCAATGCAGTGCTGGTACTACCGAAGCATTGCAGAGATAGTTGAGCTTTCACTCAATAAGACCGGTGCATTCAAGGAATACATCAAGCATATCAATTTCATTTGGCCCGGAACTTTCGATTCTGAAAAAGCTCGTTACAGAAAATATAAAGAAGTATCCGTAGACGGCTGCAAGATTATCGGACGTGGCGCAAAGGGCGAGGTCTATCGTTATGACGATGAGCTTATAATTAAAGTATACAATCAAAAAAATACATATCGCGATGTTGAACGCGAAATCGCTCTTAGCCGAAAGGCTTTCATTCTTGGCATTCCTACCGCAATATCATTTGGTATAGTCGCTGTAGGAGACAGCTATGGAGCAATGTTCGAGCTGGTCGAATCTGATACTATATCGGCGTGTATTTCAAGAGCTCCCGGACAAACCGAAAATTATGCAAAGGTCATGGCTGATCTTGCAAGGGAGATTCACAGCATTGAGGCTTCGGAAGATGATAGTTTTCCAGAGGCTGCTGAAAGGATAAGAGAGTATATCCGCGGTGGTATCGCCCACATTGATGAAGCTCTTGCTGAAAAGTGTATGAAGCTCGTTGACGGACTGCCTGCTTCAGACAACCTTGTTCACGGCGATTTTCATACCGGAAATGTCTTAATGCAGAATGGTGAGCCGCTTCTGATAGATATGGACAGGATCTCGCGCGGAGATCCGATAATCGAAATAAGTGACCTCTACTATTTCTATGTTATGCTTGGTGAAAATGATGCTTCCGTTGTAGAGAAATTTATGGGATTCCCGTATGAGGATGCAAAGCGTTTTTTTGATTCATTCCTTAAACATTATCTTGGAACAGATGACGAGAAAAAGCTGGGCGAGACAATTAAAAAGGCTTCTCTCATTTGCTGTATCCGTATGATAAACAAGCTGCATAAAAAAGGCTGCATTTCAGAACAGGAACGCAGGCTTATCGACCACTATATGCACGAATTATCCGAGCGATTAAATGAGATCGATTCTTTGGCATTATAGCATGAAAAATCCCCCTTGAATTTTCGATTCAGGGGGGATTTTTATACATCAAAAGATGTCACTTTTTGATATGCTGAATGAGGTTAATGGTAAATCCTGAGGGAGATATCATAATCGCGGATTTTGCAGATTTACTGGGGATAGCACGGTCACCGTAGAAATTCTTGAAGCCCTTTGCAATGAGAAGGTCGTATGCCTCCTCAAAATTATCCACGTTCATTCGAATTGACACAAGGTCGTTCGGAACAGGAGCATCGACCTCGGAAATATCAAGGTAGAAACCGTTAGCGTCCTTCATTCTGATGCCGGTGACATCCATATCACCGATGCCCTCCTGTCTGTGGCGCTTCTCGAAGCCGAGCTCCTCAAAGAGCTTAACAAGCGGCTCAGCGTTCTTTGTGATGATCTGGGGATTGAAAGTTGTGATTTTCATAATTTTTACTCCTTTATTATTTCATTTTTTTAAATGCTGCGAAAGAACTATCCCATAGCCCGAAGGAGACATCATAAGGGTGGCTTTTGAAGAACCTGTATCCGTTACACCATCTCCCTGCTCATTCACAAAACCACGGGCTTTCAGAAACTCATACGCCTCGTCGAAATCATCAACGTTCATTGCGATAACTGTCAGGTCAGAGGGTATCTTGTCAGCCTGAGCAACATTTACCCGGAAGCCGTTGGCGTCCTTCATTGCAACTGTTGTGACGTCTTCCTTCATCTTGCCTTCGCTGAAATGATAAGCGGTCTGAATCGTGTGATCTTCATAATGATTTTACCTTTCATCTATGGTTTTTTCTGATATGCTGCATAAGAGTTATAGTCAAGCCCGTCGGAGATATCATCTCTCTACCTATGTGAGTAGGCGAATCGTGGGGAGCATCAGGATAAAGCTCTGTAAATCCGTTGGCTATGAGTATATCATGCGCTGTATCAAAATCATCCACGTTCATTCTGATAGTTGAAATATCACGTGGGATACTGCTGTTGTCAATAATATCTATGTGAAAGCCTTCTTTATGTTTCATCCGCGTGACTTGCATAGGGACGCCATTCGGCTTTGCGGTGGGATTATGTGTCGTCTCAAAGCCGAGTTCCTTGAAAAGACTTACCACATCATCATATTGCGACGATATAATAACAGGATCAAATGTCGTTATCTTCATAATGATTACACCTTTTCATGTCATTTCTTGATATGTTTTACAAGTACGATGATAAATCCCGAAGGCGAAGCCAAAGTAGCGGCTTTGGCGCTCTTGGTGTCGATGATCCTGTCGCCTTTTGTGTTCTTGAAGCCGTGTGCTGTGAGTATATTGTATGCATCCTCAAAATCGTCAACATTCATTCTGATGAATGTCATATCGCGCTCTACCTGCTTGGCATCGGCTACATCGACATGGAAGCCGTTTTCGTCCTTCATACGATAGGAAGGAAAGTCGCCTGCCTCTACTGAGGTAACGGGCGCATGTGTCTTCTTGAAGCCGAGCTCGCCGAACAGTTCAATAATATCCTCTGCTTTGGAGGATATTATCATGGGATCAAATGTTGTTATTTTCATAATAATCTTCCCTTTCCAATATACAGTTAATCCTTTATATGCTGGCAGAGGTCAAATGCAAAGCCAGAGGGTGAGCGAAGCATACAAGACTTATTGGTTTTGGTATCTACCGTATGATCGCCCTTGGGATTTGTGAATCCTTTGGATTTCAAAAGCTCATATGCCTCATCAAAATTATCAACATTCATACGTATAATTGTCATATCCTGAGGAAGTCCGTCAACCTGCGCTATATCAACATAGAAGCCGTCAGCATTCTTCATGCGGTAATTTGTAATGTCTTTTCCGTCCTCATTGATAGTGATAGTGTGTCGTTTCTCGAAGCCGAGAGCCTCAAAGAGCTTGATAACAGATTCTGAATCCTTTGTAAGTATAAGTGGGTTAAAGGTTGTGATTTTCATTTAATTTCCTCCTTAGATAGATATGAAAGATATTTATTTATACGCGGCATCCGCGGATAAAACAAGTTGACGAGCAGAGTGTTTGAGAACAGGTAGCGTAAATCAACATTTTTTTATTAACTTATCAATTATTATAGCACAGATTGCACAATAATAATGCGCGTTTGTTTGAACATTTTATAAACAAATTATGAACAACCACAGTGAAAACATTTCACAAAAACATTTCGTCTCATAAACTGAGCTTGCATCGGCGAATAAGTTGTCTCATTCTACTAAAAGAACCTATAATGCCCCAACTGTTCCAAATACCGATGTATCAGGAACTTCCTAATTCCAAGAAAGAATATTTACAGAATGTTAATCACCCCCTCCGATAAATATGATATAATGCTATATATATACATTATATTTGTATAGGAGGAGTCAAACATGAGAAAAAACGACGCAATAAAAAAAGTTGCATCACTCTTTTTCGCCGCAGCCATCACTATTTCGACAACGCTCACTTTCTCAGTATATGCAGATGACTCACTTGCTCAGAAAAATGAGGAGCAGAAAGAGGCTGATATCAGGCAGAGAACTCTTCTGAAGCAGGCACTCGATCAGGTCGTCGATGCTGGCACTCCCAAAGAGGACATTGCCTGCTACGAGATACCTCATAGTGACCGTAATGTCACCTGCGTTGTCATTCTTGGAAACAACGGTATATCAAAGCTGTTCCTCAGTGATTCAGAAGGCGTAAAAGCCAATATAGACTACCACGACACAAATAGTTTCGTCTACGGATACTCGGAAAATGAGGAGATACTTGTCAAGGAATCTGCCGAAAACGGATACCGCTACGTTGTGTACAAGTTCAACGGTAAGGAGCTTGAAGAGCTCAGCGTACTCAGCGTTAACGGCGAAGATATATCCTGCGACGGAAAAGCTCTCACTCCCGAGGAATGTGACAAGGCGATAGAGGAGCTCAAAGCCCGCTTTCATGAATTCTCAGAGCTTGAAAAGCTGCCCTACGATTCAGCTATCTTCAGATTTTACCGTCCCGTTTCTGACACATGGCAGCAAAGATACATTGAGCTCATGGACGCCTATCTCGATAATTTCATTGCAGAAAATACCGATAAAAACGATATCAGCTACGAGCTGTGCGACATAAACTCAGACGGCAAGCCAGAGCTCTATGTATACGCTCCGGAAAGCGCTACTATGCTTGCGCTCCCGAGAGATAAAGTACCGTATGCTCTGCTGACTTCGTCATTTGGCTGCGATCAGATGATTGTCCGTTACACAAAGGGCGGAAACAAAAACTATCTTACCTACAACAGCGACGGTTCAAAAATGTATATAGAACTGCTCATGAAAGATGATACTATCAGCTACGGAAATATACTTTGGGAGGCAAACGGCGCGTATTACAACGGCGGGACTGAGCTAAATGCAGAAGAATACAACAAACTTATGACTGAAACGACCGAAGGCGTTACAGATGAGCTTGGCAAGTCTGCCATGACCTACGCCGAGGTCAAAGCGTATCTGCTTGCTGACCTCGAAGACTCTGTTCATACCACAACAGTTTCAGCACAAGCCGCAGTGACTTCCACCACTACAACTACGGCAAAAACAACTGCTTCCACCTCAAAGACTGCCAAAACTTCTGATAGTCCAAAGACCGGCGACAGCGGCTCTGCACTCGTGGTAACAGTCCTTGCCGGAGCAATAGGTCTCGCATTTTCAGTCAGAAAGAAACACGAATAACCTCAAAAGGGCGCTATGTATAAATCCGGTCTTTTCAAAGAAAAAGACAGTACTTTTCTCTCGGGAACGAAAAATCAAAAACTAACGGATCTGGTAATGAATATGGTTGAGTATAAAAAGTATGACAGTTCGTATGAAAATGCTGCACTAAAGGTCTTTATTGAGTCTTTTGTCAACTATCCTCTGTTTTGGGGAGCTTTCGAAGACAGATTCAACTCTGGGATAAAGCTGCGCAGTTTTTATGAGGTTCTGATGAAAGGGATATTCAAAGCCACTATCCGCAAGTATGACTGTTATGTAGGTGTTGCTGACGGAAAGGTTACAGTTATCGTGATCGTTGAGAAACCGTCTGACAAAACAGTTGGTTTCTGGGATTATGCTGTAAGTGGAATGGCAGGTGTTATAGCGAGGATAGGGCTTACAGACACCCTAAAGTATATGGAACTGTCAGATAAAACGGAAACTGTTGTAAAAAGCATACGAGAACCTCGGTGGCACTTGTATTTTCTGGCGGTCGATCCTAAGTATCAGTGCCAGGGCATCGGATCGGGTGCGATACATGATTTCCTCATTCCTTTGGTTAGATCTAATGGCGGGAATATCATTACCGTAACTACTAATTCTGAGAAAAACGTGGACTTTTATATAAATAACGGATTCTCGCTTGTTAAAGAAGAGATGCTTGAATACAACGAAAAATCTATCGGAAACTGGACCTTCAGAATGGATTTATGAGTATTAACGTTATGCTACAGGATCTGACAATAGTGAATCAGAGAAATTGAAACCATTGCTTTCAATGATGGAAGATATTGCGGTAGCAATGGGCAAATACTTGAAATCCGGAGAGGCGGCCTTCTTTCCTGACATTCCGGTTCCTGATAATCGTATCGTGCCTATTGATGAGGTTCCTGAAGATGCTGTTATCTATGAGGTTAGACTGGAGACAAATGGAAAAAAAGCAATAACTTATAGCTGTGACATTTCGTTACCTTTATATTTATTTAAACGTACTTTGAACAGCTATGTGACGATATTAGCTATTCAGAGTGCGTTTTTGATTATTTGAACAGCAATAAAGGAGAAGAAAAATGAAAGGATTCTGTGAACGAAAATTCGGTTCTATGTTTATATCGGGAACATTCACAAAGGCGGTCATGTACATAATGCTGCTTTGCGACAGTATCATTGCGGGATACTTTATCGGAGAGACCGGAGTTGCTGCGATCAATGCGATCACACCCGTCACAGGCATTGTTACATTTTTCGGGGACCTTGTATCAACAGGCGTGGGTATCGTTTTCACCAGAGAGATTGGCGCTATGCGAAAGAAACGAGCCGATGAGATATACGGACAAGGTTTAATCATCAGTATTTCAATAGGGCTTATCTCAGCTCTCACGATCTTTCTGATACAGGATACTTATTTCAGCATAGGCGGTATCAAGGGTGAACTGCTAGAGCAGGCGCTCAGATACTATCGTCTTGCTCCAATCAATGCTTTCTTCACAATTGTTATATTTTATCTTGAACAAATGGTTTACAGTGACGGTGATGAGCTTTGCAATAATATCTGCTATGGATTCCAAATCGGTGGAAATATCGTTTGTTCGGTCGTACTGACGAAATTCATGGGAATGACGGGTATCATACTTGGCTCTGTGATTGGCAACGGGCTTGGTATCCTGGCCTGCTGCTGGCATTATTTCCGAAAGGGAAACACGCTCCATTTTGTATGGCATCTCTCTTTCAAGGACTTCCTGCTGACATCCCGCTACAGTATCGTAGATTCTTCCGTATATCTTTGCTGGGCACTAATGGATTACGTGATGATAGGATTTGTTTCAAATCATTACGGTGAAACAGGTCTTATCACGCTTGCGGTGGTCGTCAGCCTGATAGAATTCAGCGTTGTGCTTGACGGAGTCGGAATGGCGATGCAGCCACTGATAGGCACATACTTCGGCGAGAAAAACCATGTTCTGATAAAGCGAGTCATGAGAGCAGCATTGAAGGCAGCCGTTCTTGAAGGAGTAATTGCAACGCTGCTTATATGCATTTTTTCAAAACAATTCTGCGGTCTGTTCGGTATCACAAGCGGAGAAGCACTTGCGCCGTCAATGACTGCGATCCGCATCGTTTCAATTGGCTTTACGCTATGCAGCGTCGTATCGCTCACAACTTCCTACTATATGCTTATCGACCGCATTCGTATGGCAACGTGTATTGCAATACTTCAAAACGGATTGCTCTACATTGTTTTTCCGATACTTGGATCATTGTTTTTCGGGATCAAAGGAATGTGGGCAGGCTTTATCGCTGCTTCGCTGATGACGCTGATCTCTGCGTACTTATTTGTATATCTGCGGTTCGGAAGGGATAACTTCCCATATCTGCTTAAAGATATAGATTCGGAGATAGTTGTAATGGATGATATCCTTACGGCTGACAAGGCAGCGTCACTATCGGAAAGCGTTGAGAAGCTCCTGTCATCGCATGATTATCCAAAGAAGACAGCAAATCATGCGGCACTGTTCGTGGAGGAGATAGGTCTTACGATACTTGAAAAGAATAAACGATCTAAAAAACCGCTTCTATTTGAGATTTCCTTGTTTTTTGAGGACGATTCGGTCTTTATTATAGAACGCGATTCGGGCGAATTATTCGACCTTACAGACCCCGATCTTGAAATCAAGGGTCTGAGCGGTTATATATTAAGCGGACTTATGGAATCGCATAAAGAAAAGGCATATCTTGTAACAACGGGCTATAACCGCAACATGATCCGTTTTTCAAAAAATGAAAAATGGCAAAGGAGGGGAAATGATGAATGTATATGACTTTGACGGAACGATTTATTATCCCGATTGTACTGTTAGCTTTGCTTTATGGTGCGCAAAACGTCATCCTAAGTTATGGTTTACCTTTGTGCCAAAAGCGATCAAAAATCTGATACTATACAAAAAAGGAAAGCTGCCAAGATACAAGTTGGAAAGACATTTTTTCAGCTTCCTCGGGATGATAGATGATTTCGATGTTCAGATTGAAAAATTCTGGGATAAGCACGAAAAAAGAATATCAGCGTGGTATCTCGCTCAGAAAAAGTCGGATGATCTTATCATAAGTGCGTCACCGGACTGTATCATCGCACCGATAGCCAAACGGCTCGGAGTAAACTACATGGCTTCGGAATACGACCGGGAATTCGGAGTATTTACCAATAACCTGATGTATGCAAAAGAAAAGGCACGATATATGATAGATCACGGATTTCCGGTGATAGATAACTTCTATTCAGATTCTCTTTCTGATACACCCATCGCACTTTGTGCGGAAAAAGCTCATCTTATTACCAATAAGGCGCAAAAGGTCAATGACTGGCCTGAAATGGACAAAGAAACCTTGAAAGAGGTTCGCCGAAAAATAGATTCGGGAACAAATATACATCTGGACTGAATAACAGAGGATTAATTATGTATGTAATAGTTTATGATTTCGGGACAAGCGCAGTCAAGACTTGTCTTTTTGAAATAAGCAGTACCATACGTCTCATATGTCACACAAATGCTGAATATGGTCTTTATATCCTTGAAAACGGCGGTGCAGAGCAGGATACGGAAGAATGGTGGAATGCGATCACCAAAACCACAAGGGGACTTTTTAACAAGACAGACGTTAAGCCCTCGGATATAGCGGGTATATCCTTCTGTACACAAATGCAGGGAGTGGTGCTGGTAGATAAACACGGAAACGCACTGCGCCGCCCCATGAGCTATCTTGATACACGAGCAGTCAATGAATTCAAAGAAGGACTTGGAAAGGGGCTCGTCAAGATCTCGGGCTGCAATGCTTTCAAGCTGATAAGAAACCTGTGTATCAACAAGACTGCCTCGATGAGTGTAAAAGACCCCGTTTATAAATATAAGTGGGTCGAGAAGAACGAGCCTGATATTTTCGCCAAGGTTTATAAGTGGCTAGATGTTAATGATTATCTTATAGCCCGATGTACCGGAAACATCGTAAGAACTGTAGATTCGGCTTTTTCCACTTTTCTGTATGATACCCGAAAAGGCAAAGAGGGGTGGAATATCGGTCTTGCAAAAATGTACGGTGTGAAGCCCGAACACCTTCCTGACCTTATCGAGTGTACCGATGAGGCAGGAAAGCTGACTGCGAAAGCGGCGGAAGAGCTCGGACTTCCGGAGGGCATACCTGTTTTCGGCGGAGGTGGAGACGCAACATTGACAGGCATCGGAGCTGGTTGTACTAAGGTCGGTCAAACGCACATCTATATCGGTACATCAGGTTGGGTAGTTACACTGATGGATCATCAGGCTGTAGACCCATTATGTAGTATGACAGGGGTTATGTCAGGCCTGAAGGGACATTTCCATTACTATGCAGAACTTGAAACAGCCGGAAAATGCTTTGAATGGGTCCGGGATCATCTTGCACTTGACGAGGTGGGTGTGTATTCACAGAAAATAAGCATTTCAGATGACCATGAAAAGAAATACAAGAGCTTATACGATTATTTGTCGGACGAGGTCAGTCGTGTACCACCGGGCTCAAAAGGCGTGATATTTACACCGTGGCTTCACGGAAACAGAAGCCCGTTCGAGGATTCATGCGCGGCAGGTATGTTCTTTAACCTGAAACTTGAAATCGGAAAACGAGATATGATAAGAGCAGTGTTGGAAGGAATCTGTTTTCATCTGCGGTGGCTGCTTGAGTGCGAATCGGCAAAGATAAAGACCTCGGATACGATACGATTTGTGGGCGGCGGTGCGCTTTCCTGCGTGACCTGTCAGATGCTTGCGGATATCACAGGCAGAGTAATCGAAACGATTGATGATCCGCAGAATGCCGGAACGGTCGGTGCTGCTTTACTTATAGCACTTGGAATGAAAATGATTGATTCACCGGAAAAAGCGGGTAAAATGATACCTGTCAAGGCTGTCTATCGTCCCAACATGGAGAATAAAGCAGTCTATGACCGTAATTATCAGGTGTTCCGCAGGTTGTATAAGAGTAACGCCAAGCATTTCAAAGCTCTGAACGAGATTTGATATTATCCCTGAAATCAAAAAGGAAGAACAACCTTGAAGGAACGAATAAGAGTTATAAAGTTTGTGCTGTTTTCTATATCAGCAGGTGTCATAGAATTTATTTCCTTTGCCGCACTGGATCATTTCACGAATTGGCAATACTGGCCTAAATATCTGATAGCCCTGATCCTTTCTGTACTCTGGAATTTCACATTAAATCGTGAGTTCACATTCAGATCTGCAAACAATGTACCAATTGCAATGCTGAAGGTTGCGTGCTTTTATGCGGTGTTCACTCCAGCCACAACTATACTCGGCAACTATTTAGCCGAAACAAAAGAGGTGAACGATCTTATTGTTACGGGTTTGAATATGGCGCTCAATCTTGTAACCGAGTATTTATATGACCGCTATTTTGTATTCGGTAAAACGATAGATACGAAGCAGGAACAATAGGAAAACATATCAAGAAATAATATATGCATGTCAAAATGACTTCAACAGCCATAACTACTGCATCGAAAAAGGTAAGAAGGTCACACTCAAGAAAGAACAGTATATCCAGCTTGAATGGTGCAGACTGAAAGCAAGCTAAACCAGCAAAGGCTGAGTGGTTTTAATGCCACTCAGCCTTTTTATATACTTATTTTGCTGAGGTTAGTCCAGCCATCCATAATTGGAATTGTCAAGAAATGTGCAGTCGGAGAATACCCAAAATCTTGGATAGGCAGGAGTCAGGCAGCGTGGTGAGCCAGCCCAGGCATATCTATGGATATGCCTGTTTCTGATTATATCGGTATTATAAACACTCGAATTTTATTGTTTCTACGGCAATAGAGATGACTTCTGTCACATATGGCTTGCCAGTTTTATAGTGAAAGACGGAGGTTAGACGTTCAGGGTCGTATATGTACGCGGATTCAATGGCTCTACGAATATTTCTCTCAACAGCCTTAACGGGTACACTATACTGTTTCGCAATAGTAGGATATATGTTTTTTGAGAGCGGTGTAAGTGTATTGCTTTGTTTCAGTGCCTCGACAATTGCTGTGACGAGCAGCTTGTAGCCCAAAAGATTAGGACGTATACCTATCATTTTTACAAAGTTACTGGCTGCGAGTTCGGCGTCAAATGATCTGTTTCTTGCTTCAAGATGTTTCCTGCAGCTTGGGAAATGATAGATGTTGGTGTTTTCGAGATTTGTAATTGATGAAAGCATTTTTATTCTCCTTTGAATTGATTTTGGTCGGGAAATATAAAGCTGAATTGTCCCGACAATTACTACACATATTAAGCAAAAAAACTATTATTTAGTTGATAAAGTACTTTCCTCCTTAAAAATTAATTGTTGACATATTATGCGGAATGTGTTATAATTTTAATATCAAATTATTTACATAGGAATTATTCAGCTTATTATTCCTCCGCGAGATTTGCCAGTATTTGTATTATACTATACCAATTTGTTATTATCAAGCTCATTTTGGTATAATATCTGTATAATTACAGTCTAATTTTATTAACCACAAAAGAGACAAAGAAAGGACAATACTAAAAAATGGAACTTGAAAAGCTTAAAAAATCAACCATCAATCGTCTAAAAAGAGTCAAAGCAGAACAGGGATTGTCAATATCCAAGATAATGGACCTTCTTGAGGAAAAAGGAAAGTTCGTGTCGGAAGCGACAGTAAAAAGAGTGTTTTCAGAAGGCTCAGAGGATTTCAATTTTCGTTATCAGGATTCAATAGCTCCTCTTGCTGATGTGCTTCTTGACTGGTATGGTGATTCGAGCGGGCTTGATGACGTTAGTGCCTTGAAGCAGATTATCCATGACAAGAATCAGACTATAGAGTTTATGATGATAAAATTCGAGGAGCAGAAGTCGGCGTATGAAAAAAATGTTGCTCACCTGAAGGAGCAAATTCAGAGTCTGAATGAAAGACTCGATTTTCGTGAAAGAGTCGTTGACAGAAAGGATGCGGTTATCGAAAAACTGCTGAATGCATATCTCCTAAAAGAAATGGAAAATGTAGAGGTATAGAAACGCGCCATTTCAACCACTTGTTAACCACTTATTGGCAGCAAAAACTGCTAAAAACCGCTTGAAGCCACTAAAAGCAAACAGTTAAAATCCCGCGAAATACAGCCATTTTCGTGTTTTACTAAAAATAACGAAAAGGCTCTTGCTCATTTCGAATCCCCTATGCTCCACCAGCGCCGAGCGGGCGCACGCAGTTTCGCGGCTTAGTTTTACTGAGGCGCGATTTTTTTCCTCGTTCCATACCATATCTAAATTGCTCCACCCTTACATTTTTATTACTCGGAAACTGCTATAAACAGCCATTTCCGAGTTTTGCTCTTTCTATGAACTACAACGGCAGCGTTGATATGTTATACGAGATGCTGCTGCGTCAGCTTCTCGTTTCGCAGTCAAAACAAAAAGATATCCCTATCCGTTCGGATAGGGATATTTTCTTATCTCAGCATATATTCGCGCATTGCCTCTCCTGCCGCTCTATAGCGGTCATAGAGTTCCGCGGCAGTCCACCTCATAGCACCGTTGCCAAGGATAATCATCTGCTCGAGCCCGTCCGAGGTCGCGACAAAGACCCTGTGCTTCTGCGAGAGTTCGTGCGAGACGCGCTCGATATAGCTGTCAGCGGTCTCGGACTCCTTGGTGTAGACAATGCTGATATTGTAGTATTTTTCGACGTCGCGGTGTCTGCCCTTGACACTGTAAGCGTCAAAAACAACGATTATTTCGTAACCAGTGCAGCCCTGATAGCTGCACATCATATTGATAAGCTCAGCCCGTGCCGCGTCGAGATTCTCGGCGGCAATTCTTTTGAGCTCGTCCCATGCGAAGATAATGTTGTACCCGTCGACGAGGAGATAATCGGGTCCCTCATAGTCGGGGAGCCTGACGCTTTTTGTATCGGGAGCGACAGCCTTCGTCTTCTTGAAGGCACGATGCGGGTCACCTCCGAGCTTGCCATAGGTGCGCTCGAAGATAGCCATGAGCTCCTCGTCGGAGACAGTCTTTTCAGCGAAGCTGCGTATCCTCGCCATACTCTGCTTTTCCTCGGGAGCGTCAACCGCCATACACGAGGGAAGATGCATATGCTCGGACACCTCGTCCCACTTCACGACGTAACCTGCTCCGTGTGAGCAAAAGACCGAATCCGCGGAGTTATCGACATCTGCGTCGCAGTCGTAGCCGACGGAGGCGATAACGCGCTCGCTGTCATGGCATTCACGGTAGCCCGCAAAGCTGCACGAAAGCCGTCCCCTGCCCCGCGTGTAGCCAATCACGTCCATTTGATACGTACCTATCTCGGAAACAGGGGCGCTGCCCTTGATAACCGACATTTCGCCGCTTGTCTCGGGCTGACCGAATTCTGCACCGAAGTGCTGAATGTCGGCGATAGCCCGTCCGACGCACTCTGTCGGCACCTCCAGCTCATAGTCGTAGTACGGCTCAAGGAGTATGCTCTCCGCGGAGCGAAGTCCCTGACGGACAGCGCGATAGGTCGCTTGACGGAAGTCGCCGCCCTCGGTGTGCTTGAGGTGAGCGCGTCCCGATTTCAGTGTAAAGCGGATATCCGTCACGGGAGAGCCTGTCAACGCGCCGATATGAGTTTTTTCACGCAGATGCGTAAGTATCAGCCTTTGCCAGTTGCGGTCGAGCTCGTCCTCGGAGCAGTCCGTGCAAAATTCAAGTCCCCTGCCGCGTTCGAGGGGCTCTATCAGCAGATGCACCTCCGCATAGTGCCGAAGCGGCTCATAGTGACCGATTCCCTCAACGGCGCCGCGGATAGTTTCGCGGTAAGTGATAGCTCCGTCCTCGAAGCTGACGCTGTAGCCGAATTTAAGCTCTATGCGCTTCGTCAGCACCTCAAGCTGTACGGCACCCATCAGCTGAATATGTATCTCCCTGAGCTGCTCATTCCATACAATGTGGAGCTGCGGATCCTCGTCCTCAAGGCGGCGCAGGTCAGCGAGGACGTCGTAAACGCTGCGCTCCTCGGGCAAACTCACCCTGTATGTCATTATTGGCTCGAGTACGGCATTCCGCGAGTCCCTGCTCACGCCGAGCCCCTGTCCCGAATAGGTGCCGCTCAGCCCCGTAACAGCGCAAATCTCGCCAGCCTCGGCGCGTTCTGCATTGCGGAACTTCTCGCCCGAATAGAATCTGACAGAGCTCACCTTGCCCGTGACGGAATTGCCCTCAGAATCGGTGTAGGACAGCTCGTCCCTGACGGAGATACAGCCTCCGTCGACCTTCATATGAGTCAGTCGAGTTCCCTTCGGGTCATAGGATATCTTGTACACGCTCGCCCCGAATTCGCTAAGTCGGCGCGGTTCGGCAGTAAATCTGTCGAGCGTCTGCATGAGCTTTTCAATGCCCTGCATTTTCAGTGCCGAGCCGAAGCAGCACGGGAATATCCTCCGCTGAGCAACAGCCCGCGCGATATCGCCGTCACTGATCTCCCCTGCCGAAAGGTAAGCCTCCATGAGTTCCTCGCAGCAGGCAGCCGCATTTTCGTGCAGCTCGCTATCGGAGCCCGAAAAATCACAGCATTCCGCTGAAAGGCGCCTGCACAGCTCATCGAGTATCGCGCTTCTGTCTACGGAGATGAGGTCCATCTTGTTCACGAAGATGAAGACAGGCACCTCGTACTGTCTGAGCAGCTTCCACAGAGTCGCGGTATGGCTCTGAACGCCGTCTGTACCGCTTATCACCAGCACCGCATAGTCGAGGACGCGCATAGTGCGCTCAGTCTCGGCTGAGAAGTCGACGTGCCCTGGAGTATCGAGCAGCATGACGCGCGTATCCCCCGCAGTAAACTCAGCCTGATGAGCAAAAATGGTAATTCCCCTGTCGCGCTCGATAGAGTCCGTATCGAGCGCGGAGCTCCCGTCATCGACTCTTCCGAGCTTTCTCATCTGACCGCTCGTATACAGCAGAGCCTCTGCGAGCGTAGTTTTTCCCGAATCCACATGAGCGGTGATACCGACCGTAATAGTTTTCATATAAATGCTCCGTTCGCGTTTATGTGATATTCAATAGTGAGGTTAATCCCCGTGAGTACGGAGATATTGACCGTTCATTTTTTTGTTTTCAGCTTTATGAGAGCCTCATTGACAGTGACTGAATATATGACTGAGAAAACGAGTTTTTCGAGCTCACTGCCCGAGAATAATGAGAATAAATCTCACATTGCTTGATTTCAATTATACCACACCTACAGCACAAAATCAAGCATTAACAGCTCACACAGCGTGCGAACAGCCAAAGCTCACACCCCCCCGCCGAGTCCTATTGTAATCCCATGTGTGATATGTTATAATTAAACGGTTACAAACGAAGGCAGATATTATAGGACTGACCTTTTTCCGAAAGTGAGGCCGTAAAAAACTAATTTCTGTTTTTTAAAGACTTTTTAAACTTTGTCGTGTTATTATAATATCAACAAGAAAACTCATAAGGAGACAGCCTATGTTTTTTAAGATGCTGAAAAGCGACCTGAAACGCAAAAAAGGACTGAACGTGATACTGTTCATATTCATAGCAGTAGCGTCGATACTTGTATTTGCGGGGTCAGTGCAGATATTTTCAAACTTCACCCGCGACAAGACCGCCAAGAAACTGTGCAGAAGCTCCGACACGGTTATATGGACTCTCGATACGGGCAATACCAATGAAGAGTCAATGGACAAGACCGCTGAAATACTTGATTCGGACAGCAATGTCACCGAGTGGAGCCGTTCGGTCATGGCGATTATAAGTACGGAAACGATAGACTATCCCGAATTCGAGGAGAAGGAAAACTCCTATATCTTCCGAAGCAAGATTCAGTGCATTGTGACGCTCCCGCGCGAGCACGACCTTGTCTACGACCTCAGCGACGAGCCGTTTTATGTCCCGAACGGATGTATAGCGATACCGATAGACATATCGCTGAATACAGGAGTCAAGCAGGGAGATATCATCAGGTACACGACAGATACGGGATATACATATGAGCTTGAAGTCTGCCGCATCTTCAAGGATAACATCAACAACGGCACTCACCGATTTATCGTTTCGGATGCGGACTATAAAGAGCTGACAAGAGAATGCACCGAGAAATACAACTCATACAGCATTAAACTCGATGACGCTTCAAATGAAAAAATAGACGAGCTTGAAAAAAGGTTTGAAGAGAAAGAGATAGATATACTGTCCATAGCCTACAACGAAGCGCTTGACAATGACAATGTTATCCTTCAGATAATTTCAGTGTTCATAATACTGATAAGCGTATTTCTCATTGCAATAATCTTCATGACCATTCGCTTCACAATGATAGCCGACCTCAAAAGCGAGGAAAAGGAGATAGGCATGATGAAGGCACTGGGCGTTGATTCGCTCAGATTCCGCTGGCTGTTTGCGGCGAAATACATAGCCTTTGCAATAATCGGAGGAATAATAGGCATAGCCGCGGGACTCCCATTAGCAGGTATGCTTGTGAATATGTTCGGTCCCGACTGTATCCTCCCCGAGCGCTACGAGATGATAACCATCGGAATTCTGGCAGTTGCCGCTATAATCACGATGATGATAGTATTCTCACTGCTTGTGATGCGTAGGATAAACAGGATATCCGTTATTGACACTATCCACGGCGAGAACCGCGGCGAGCGCTTCAAAAAGGGCTTCCCGCTATTTCTCCACAAGCGCAGGAAGATGCCGATACCGCTGTATATGGCGCTGAACGATATCCTCGGACGCTTCAAGCGCTATATCTTCCTCATCATCGCCTACTCACTCGGAGCGGCGATACTGCTCCTTGTTTTCAACGTCCGCAATACGGTCATCAACACGCATTATCCGCGCTACTGGCTCTACCACAACTATGACTTCGAGACGAACTTCAATGAGGATACATGGAACGAGATAAAGCGCGAAAGGGAACGTACAGGCAAGGACTACGTAGGAGTCGTGAACGATATGTTTGCAGATAAGGGCATAGCCGCTCACATCGACACCATGTACAGAGGAAGCGCTTACGTCCTCCGCGACAACGACAACCAGTACTACTTTCATATGCTGTGGAAGGCGGGCGAGCCCGAGAAGTTCACCAACTACCGCAAGGGCGGCTCCGTACCGAGACTTGCCAACGAGGCGGCGATGAGCGCATACACAGCAAACAAACTCGGAATAAAGACCGGCGACGTCATAAAAGCAAAGCTGAGGGAGAACAACGCCGACCATACAAGCTACAATTGGAACGAAAAAGAGATAGTCATAACAGCCCTGATAGACTACATGGAGACTAACGACCCCGTCATAATCATGGGTGACGAATATGAGGACGGATATAAAGGCGGCACTCAATGGACGGGCATGACGATAGACGCTCCCGACAAAGAAAAGCCCGCCGTCATAAAGCAGATGAGGGCGATATACGGCGAGAACAGCATCTACGACGGAATTCAGGCTGTAAAGGAAGCGATAGGGAACTTCAACCGCCTGTTCTTACTGCTCGAGTACGGAGTCGGCGGAGCTGTACTGCTTGTGCTCATGCTGATAACCTACCTTTATATGAGCATATTCGTCGCCGAAGAGGTGCCCGAGACAGCACTGCTGAAAAGCATGGGATTCCGCGATATATCGGTAAAGGCGGCGTATATGCTGAGGATAGCACTGCTCCTGCTGATATCGCTTGTCCTCGGCGAGGTGTATATATGGACGCTCGGCAACTACCTGTTTGAGACGTTCATGAACCAGTACGAGGTCACGGGAATGAGGTTTGAATTCGAGATCCCTGTCAGCTTCATAGTGATACCGCTCATCATGCTTGTCAGCCTGATGCTGACGGCACTGCTGACGCTGAGGAGCGTGAAGCATATCGGAATATGGAAGATATCAGAGGAATAACGGAGGAAGAGAATGAGTACGGTTTTATCGGTCAAGGACCTTTGCAAGACATACATAGTCAAGAAAAACAGCAACAACGTTCTGCGGAACATCAGCTTTGAGCTCGGAGACGGCGAATTTGTCACCGTAATGGGACCGAGCGGAAGCGGTAAATCCACGCTGCTCTACACGGTCAGCGGCATGGACGCGATGACCTCGGGAAGTGTGAATTTCGCGGGCAGGGAGCTCGGCACGCTGAGCAAGAAGGAGCTCTCGAAGCTGCGTCTCACGGAGATGGGCTTCATATTCCAGCAGATGTACATGATGAAGAAGCTGTGCATATTCGACAACATCGTGCTGCCCGCATATCAGGCTGGCATGGCGCACAGCGAAGCAAACAAGCGTGCGGAGGAGCTCATGCGCAGGCTTGACATCATCGAGACTGCCGAGCACGAGATAAACGAGGTTTCGGGCGGACAGCTCCAGCGCGCCTGCCTGTGCAGGGCGCTCATAAACGAACCGAAGGTGATTTTCGCAGACGAGCCCACAGGCGCGCTCAACTCAAAGGCAGCCGCCGATGTCATGCGCGAGCTGATAAAAGCAAACCGCGGCGGCACAAGCATAATGATGGTCACTCACAGCGTCAGGGTCGCCGCGATGAGCGACAAAGTGCTGTACCTCATGGACGGCGATATACAGGGCGAGATAATGCTCGGCAAGCTTGAAAACGAGGACACCCTCCCCGAGAGGGAGCGCAATCTCAGGAACTGGCTCGTGGAGCGCGGCTGGTAAGGAGCATGGTATGAAGAAAAGAGCATTGATACTTGCGGCGGCTTTACTGACAGCGTCCCTTTGCAGCTGTGGGAGAACGGGCTACGCTGATTTTTCAATACACGAGCAGGGCGAGAGCACACTCCGCCCCATTTCGGACATTTACAGGGACAACAGCAGCGACAGCCTCACTCCCATCAAAGAAAAAACGAGCAGGACAGTCCGCAGCTCCGACGGATTGTGCGTGATAGAGTGCAGGGACAGCTACTATGACGTCACCCTCGACTATGAAAACGGCAGCTATTACGACGTGGGAGCAGCCTACGCAGAGGCGATAAAGCTCGCGTATGACGGCTATGCAGAGCTATTCGAGGGCTACATTTTCGAGAACATCAAAGCCGCCTTCAACGACCTCAACGACGATTATACAGGCATCGAGAACAGGGCTGAGAAGTTCCGCTCCGCACTTGACAAAGACTATGCAGACGAGCTTCGCGGCTTCGCTGACACGATAAGCGGCAACAGTCAGGGCATAAGAGAGGACGGCATATTTTCAAAGGAGGAAGCAGTGCTCACGCAGTTCATACCCGATGTTCTGCGCAGAACGGCTTGCAGCGCGATATCCGCCGACGGAAGCGTCACCTCGACAGGCGAACGTCTCACCTGCCGTCTGCTTGAATGGCAGCTCGGCAGCGATAATCAGCTGTGCTCGGCTCATGCGGTCGTACACATGAAAAACGGCGAAAAGAGCTTTGTTTCTGTCTCTAATCTCGGCTTTCTCACGATACTCACCGCCGTAAATGACGACGGTGTCATGCTCGGAGAGCTTGACGTGGGCAGCGGTTCTATGGTAGAATATTCATGTGAAAATAAGACCAGCTACACCTACGAAATAAGGTACGCGCTTGAGAACTTCACTACTGCGAGGGAGGCTGCTGAGTACCTGACAGCTAATGCTCACCGCTATCCCTACTGCGTGAACGTGCTTGCTACGGACAAGGACAACGCAGTTATCGCGGAGCTCGCAGTCGATGCCGAGGACGGAACTCCGCTGATACGCGACAGCTCGACGCCGCTCCATGACGGCATCAGGTGGGACAGCTCAGATTATATCTGCGCCGTGAATTCGTTTGCAGCAAAGGGCAACAGCGACAAACTCAATTATTATCCCAATAACATCATCAGGTGGAACCGCTACAACGAGCTGTTCTGCGGTGAGAAGTCACTCTCTCCCGAGCGCATGAGGCAGCTCATGACGAGCGAGCGAACGGATAACGAGCTCGTCCGAATACGCAGCTCCGAGCTCCTGCACATGGTGATAGCCGATTATTCGACCTGCACTTTGCAGGCTATACTCACGGACACTGAGGGCGTTGACGACGAGCAGGCATTCATCGACCTCGGCAGCTGGAAATAAACGCAAGGGACTCGTCGGAAACCGCCCGCCGAGTCCCGAAAACGGAGAACGATATGACTGACATTCTGATTATAGAGGACGACTCCGAAATGGGGCAGCTCATAAGTGATTTTATGAAAAAGGAGGGCTTCTCGGTGCAACTTTGCAGCACAGCCGAGGAAGCCCTTGTGCTGCTTAAAGGCGAAGAATACGGAATTGTCCTGCTTGACGTCATGCTTCCGCGCATGAACGGCTATGAGACCTGTACAGCTATCCGCAGGGAAAAGGACATCCCGATACTGATGATGAGCGCCGTCACAGACGAGGACAGCAAGCTGCTGGGCTATGAGACGGGGGCGGACGACTATATAGACAAGCCCTTTTCGGTAAAGGTGCTGACAGCGAAGGTGCGCGCACTTCTGAAGCGCAAGGCTCCTGCGGCGGGCAAAGTCATAAGCTGCTGCGGGATATCGCTTGATACAGCTTCACGCCGCGTTACGCTTGACGGAAGTGAGCTCAAGCTCAACGCGAAGGAGTTCGAGCTGCTGCAATATCTCATGGAGCACAAGGGCGAAGCGGTCGGCAAGGAGGAGCTATTCAACGCAGTATGGGGAGCGGACTGCTTCACAGAGCCGAGCACAGTGAGCGTACACATACGCTGGCTGCGCGAAAAAATAGAGCAGGACCCGAATTCCCCGCAGCTGATACAGACTGTATGGAAGGTCGGATACAGGTTCGGTGAAGGCGTATGAAGAAGCTCATTCAAATGATAATAGCCGCCGCACTTGTATTTGCGGCAGCAATAATCGGATTCAATTTATTGTTCGACAGGATATACGACAGACAGCTCACTGACAGAAACATCGTCGTAAACAGGATAAATCACAACATAACCGAGGAGTTTGCTTTGAGCGGCGCATCTCCCGAGGAAATCATCGCAGATAATACCAAGGAATGGAACAGCGAATACGGGAAGAAAGCTCCCGCGTCCATAAGGTATGTACCGCTCAGGAGCGGCAGCGACGGCATTTTCTATTCAGCCTCGGACGACAGATGTACGGTGTGCAGTGTAAGCGGTAAGGACGGAGAAGTCGCAGGCTTTGTCGAGTACCGCTTCACGGACGATTCCATTGATATGCTTAGGCTCTGCGTGAATATATTCCTGACAGCGGGCTTTATCCTTGCCGCTGTATTTCTCGCGGGGACATATATCAAGATAGTCATGCCGTTTCGCAGACTTTCGGATTATCCCGAAAAGCTCGCTCGTCTGAGGGAGATACAGAAGTTACCCGAGAGCAGGAGCCGCTTTTTCGGTAAATATGTGTGGGGTATGAATATGCTCACAGACGTTCTCGCCGCGAGCAGCAAGCGAATCCACACCCTTGAGGGCGAGCATCAGAAGCTAGTTACCTCCATTGCCCACGGTGTAAAAACTCCCGTGTCGAACATCAGACTATACTCGGACGCTCTTCGCACGGGACTATATTCGGGAACGGAAAAAACAGCTGAAATAGCCGATAGGATAGATACAAACGCGGAGAAGATACAGGCACTCGCGGAGGAGCTGATGACCGCGTCAAACGCCTCATTTGACGGCTGCGACATCGAGAAAAGCAGCTTCTATCTCGCAGAGCTCGCGGAGCTTGTCCGCAGCGAATATTCAGAGCGAATGAAGCTCCTGCGAATACCGTTCAAGGTCGAGTGTGATGGCTCACCTATTCTGGAAAGCGACAAATATGCGCTGTATCGAGCGATAAGCCAGCTGCTCGAGAATGCGCTCAAATACGGAGACGGACGCGGGATAACAGTAAAAATGATGAAGCAGGACGACGGCTTCTCGATATCAGTCCGCAACAGCGGAGAGCTGCTCCCCGAAAGCGAGCTCCCCTATGTTTTCAGAAGCTACTGGCGCGGTTCAAACGCGGCTGATAAGGAAGGAAGCGGCATCGGACTTTACGTTGTCCACGAGACCGCAAGGGCGCTCGGAGGAAGCGCTCACGCAAGGCGTATCGAGGAGACTTCAGAAATGGAATTTGTGATATATCTTGAAAAGCAGTCCTGAACGCCTTACATCAATACAAAAGCAGTGCGCGTGACGGGTATCCCCCGCACGCGCGCTTTTTATCTTTGAGCCTATTATTATAGGCAGATATTCGCCCGTGAAGGGAGGCAATCAAAGAATAATGTGTGATTTTGAAGAACAGGACGCATAGAATATCTGTTTTTTGATTCCGTAGACACTTGATTTTTTTATACAGATATTGTATAATCAAAATATATATCAAAAGCAAATAGTTATGATAATGCCGACAATCCAATCATTTAGGGATTTGATAGTGGATAGATTTTCAATAGATTATTTGTAAAATGGAGGTATTTCTATGAAGCAAAAAAAGAAAAAATCGTTGTTTCCATTGGTGTTTTCGATACTGACGGCACTTGCGC
This sequence comes from Anaerotruncus sp. MC2020, assembly GCA_000701945.1. Lineage (GTDB taxonomy): Bacteria > Bacillota > Clostridia > Oscillospirales > Ruminococcaceae > Ruminococcus > Ruminococcus flavefaciens_B. Next base: position 61,108 of record KL370840.1, on the reverse strand, counting down.
TCCTTATCGGTTCGCTGGACGTGTTCGCATATTTGAAATACTACAGGAGCGGAAAGTTCAAGAGCATGATGCACCCTGCGGAAAAAATCGACATGACTGACCCTGACGGCAATACCGACTATGGCAGGATATATTACTCGCCTATCGATGAGGAACACATCGTGGAATACGAGCAGGACAGCGGCTGCGGCTACATAGACAACGAAGTGCTCGTTGTCGCAAATGACGGCGTAACACGCGAGCAGATAGCTGAGCTCGCTGCAAAATATGACGCCGAGATAGTCGGCGAGATCGGAGTTTCAAGAGATTATCAGCTTAAGCTGAGTGAAACTCCCGACAACATAAATACAGTAGTTGATCAGCTTGCGTCTGAGACAATAATTGATTCAGCAACGCCGAATTATGTCAGCGGTATGTCAGCAGATTCGGGAGATATAGGCTATTTCTGCTATGGTAAAGAGTGGGCGAACGAGCTCAGAGCTGACTCGCACGATGATGAAACAGACCGCAGTTGGGGATTCCGACTGATAAATACTCCCAAGGCATGGCTGGCTATACAAGAAAACATGGATGTTGTCGACCCAGTGAATGTCGGCGTCTGCGATGGGGGAATGTCTGATTCGCACAGCGATGTAAGATTTGAGGAGTTCTTCTATGAAAACGGCGTCTATGGAAAAACCACGAAGGGCAGCATACTATCGGCTGATGCGAGAGGACACGGAACACACGTAAGCGGTACATTCGCAGCCGATACTTACGATGACAATGGTATCGGCGGCGTTTATCCATACGGTCACGGCAGACTATACGGAGTTTCTGTTTCAAACGCAGCAGAAACAATACGTTCATTTGGAGATTATGATTTCTTCAATTCCTGTATGTGCGAGAAAGTTGCTTTTGCTGAATTGATAGTCAGAAATGTCAAGGTCATCAATTTTAGTATGGGATATAATTATGAGGCTAACAAATTTACAAACAAGCTGACCCAAAAAGTGGACTATGACGGACTTGCTGCCTTTTTTAGCAATGAAGATAACCATATTGAAACGGCAAAGTGCGCAAGTGTGCTCGGAGACTTCTATAACAGGATGCTGAAGAAAGGTTATGATTTCGTACTGGTCGCAAGCGCAGGAAATGATTCATCTGACGAAACGGGACATCTTGAATCAAAGTACAACTCTCCCCTGACCCTGATCGAACGTTCCGAATACCCCGACGTATATGACAGAATAATAGTTGTTGGTGCTCTGGACAGAAAACAGGGTATTCTGGAGTGCTCCAATACAGGAAACCGAGTGGACATTTTCGCCCCTGGTCAGATGATCTATTCCGCATATATCCTGGACGGTTACCATAGTATGTCAGGTACATCTATGGCAGCACCTCATGTATCAGGTGTAGCGGCGATGATGTGGACTGTCAACAAGTCGCTCTCGGGTGCTCAGATCAAGAGTATTATCCTAAATAACCCAAGTACGGAAGTTACCGATGTAAATATGGTAGATGCTTATAATTCTGTCGCGGAAGCCTTAAAAACTGCGGGAACATCTGTCAATATTGACCTGAGTAATGGTGCTGTTATAGGAGATGTCATTGCCAAACAGATCGTCCTGAAAACGATCGAAGGCGCAGAAGTCACACTCACAAACAAGGATACGGGATATTCATATTCAGGAACGACCGATAAGGACGGATTCTATGAGATCGCTGTCCCGAACGGAAAGTACGATATGCGAGTCAGCGCAGAAGGTTATAATGATTTTACAACACCTGAGAAAAGACCTGTATCTGTCGATGCCAACAGGATAGTTTACGTTGATACTATACGTCTGAATAAATCAGAAGAAAGCTCCTCAAAGGATAAAGATGAAGCTGCTGCCGAGACAACTGCGGATGCATCTTTGAAAACAGTCAAGGAAAAACCAAAGGCAGGAAAAATATATACAGGCGAGGATATCAAGAAGTTCCTCCCCGATAAGTTTGGCAAATTCGATATCGGTATCGGACTGGACAAGATACGTGCGTGGACTTACTATGAGGGACACTACTACGCCATATTCGACTATGCCATGTCAGCAAAAGTAATGACACTTGCAACAAAGCAAGACCCGAACGTTCACCTCGTCACTATAACCAGCGAGGAGGAGCAGCAGCTCATCGAGGAGCTCATGCTCTACGGCGAGCGTGATGTCTACTATACAGGCGGTCTCGTTGACGAGGACGGCGACGTGTATACTGTCAACGGCGAGGACACAGACTACACTCACTGGTACACGGACTGCCCTGAGAACTACGGCAAAGAGGATAAGGACGATATAATCGCGATTTATCGCGGCGCTGTTGACGAGCCTAAGAGCAGTCCCGATTACGGCTACTGGTTCGATCTGAATGAAGACGAATACAACCTGTTCGATTTCGCAGACTTCAACGTCGACGGAGCAACACGAGGTATAATCATTGAATGGGATACGCCTATTTTAGAAACAGATAACTAAAATATCAACTGATCCTAAATTAGTTATTGATCTCATGATATTTGAATAACAGCAGCTCCATTTGAAATCTGACCACTTATCCGGAGCTGCTGTGTTCATTTTTTGCGGGGAGCCCCCGCGGGCAAATTCGCGCCTCACTTTATGTGGGGCACGTTTTTTCGTATTCAGTGCTTGCAGTAGGTTATCCACTGTCCCCTTTTCCGTGATATCAATCATTTTTTGCAAAATAACTGTTGATTTTTGCTGAGAAATGGTTTATAATGGTATTATAAATCGAAAGGAGTGAGGACAATGATCCTTAACAAAGACATATACTGGAATATCATGGACTATATATTCAAGAACCTGCATTTCATCGAAGAGTGCATGAATCCGAGCGAGCTGATAAACATCGACACCTCATCGGAGGAGAAGAATGTATGGCTCGGCGACCTCATCAAGGAGTACGAGTCCGAGAAATGCAGCAAGGAGGCTATTCTCAGCGCGCTGCATATCCTCCTCACACGTGACCTCGTAAAGATACTGTACGTTGCGCAGAAGAAGGACTTCCGCCTCATTGACCTCACAAGCAAGGGCTATGAGGAGTACCTCAAGCATATGCAGGTTCTGTGAGCCGACCAAACACATAAAAGCTGAGCCCGAATGCGGTATCTGACCGCTTTCGGGCTTGTCTTTTTTATTTGAGCTCACCGCGCTGTTTCCAGTATTTCAGCTTCGGGAGCATAGTGCTCATATATGCCCGCACCTCTTCCTCGGAGTGCTCGGCACTCGCCATATGCCCTGCGCAGAAATCCACCAGTTGCTGCATATCCGTATATGCAAATGTACCCATCCTTGTGCGAAGCTCATAAACCGTAGTTTTTGTTTCCATAAAGCCTCACCTCCTGAATAAATTATAACACGCATAAACACCGCGGTCAAGCAACACGCTGTTGCTGCGAAAGTCCGCAAGTTATGATTTGACATTTGCCGCGATATGCGGTAGAATAGAAGTGATATGAAATCTCTCCCGAAAGGAATGACAATATGAAGCTGTTCAAACGCTTTATCTCTCTCGCAGCGGCGGCTGTGACAGCTGTATCGGCTTCGGCTCTGCCCGCAATGGCGGCGGCTACTCCCGACAAGGTCGACTACAACGAGACCGAGAACAACTGGGCGAAGCTGCTCCAGTACACGCTGTATTTCTACGACGCGAATATGTGCGGCACCGACGTTGAGGACAACAACCTCCTCGCGTGGCGCGGCAACTGCCACACCTACGACTCAAAGGTGCCCATGCAGCCTATCGACGACAACCACACGGGCACCAATATGTCTGCCTCCTTCATGAAGCAGTACAAGGATATCCTCGACCCCGACGGCGACGGATATATCGACGTTTCGGGAGGCTTTCACGACGCGGGCGACCACGTCAAGTTCGGACTCCCCGAGGCATACGCGGCGTCGGTCGTATCGTGGGGCTACTACGAGTTCCGCGACGCATATGAGCAGACGGGTCAGGCTGACCACGCCGAGACCATTTGCCGCTACTTCTGCGATTACTTCATGCGTAGCACCTTCCGCGACGACAACGGCGACGTCATCGCGTTCTGCTATCAGGTCGGCGACGGAAGCGTCGACCACGAATACTGGCAGTCCCCCGAGATAGACGCTATGGGACGTCCTGCCTTCTTCGCGACCTCCGACCTCCCGACGACGGACGATGTCTCCGAGAGCGCGGCGGCACTTGCGATAAACTACTATAACTTCAAGGACACTGACCCCGAATACGCGGAAAAATGCCTCGACTACGCAAAGGCGCTCTTCGACTTCGCCAACAAGAACGACAAGGCAGTCGGACCTCCCGGCGAGGGACCGATGAGCTTCTATACCTCGAGCAAGTGGGAGGACGACTTCTGCTTCGCTGCGGGCTGGCTCTACCTCATCACCCGCGACCACGACTACCTCGCGGCGTGCGAGCAGTACATCGACTACTACGCGCCGCCCGGATACGTCCTCTGCTGGAACGATATGTGGAACGGCGTAGGGCTGATATTCGGACGTATTCAGGACATCTACCCCGATGTCTGCGAGGAGACGCGCGTGGCTATAGGACGCGGTCCGTATGAGGTGCTCGACTTCTGGGAAATGGAAGCCAAGGCGATAAACACCATAATGAACAAGACCGCGAATATGACGCCGCAGGGATATTTCCACCTCGATACGTGGGGAAGCGCGCGCTACAATACAGCGGTGCAGTTCACCGCCCTCGTCTACGACAAGTACCAGAAGGGCAAAGACGTCTATAATCCCAAGAATCCCGATTACACGTTCACTGACTGGGCCCTCGGACAAATGGAGTACATCATCGGCGACAATGAGCTCGGCAGGAGCTATGTTGTCGGATACGGCGAAAACTCGGTAAAATATCCCCACCACCGCGCCGCCTCGGGACTGACAAAGTGCGAGGACACTGCCGAGCACAAACACGTCCTGTACGGAGCTCTCGCGGGAGGTCCCGACGAGAACGACGAGCACAATGACGTCACCAAGGACTGGGTATACAATGAGGTCACTATCGACTACAATGCCGCTATAGTAGGCGCGGCGGCGGGTCTGTACTTATACAAGGACGGCAAGTACGCGGACGGCACCGCAATGAAGCCTGAGCCGAACTTCCCGCCCGCCGAAAAGCAGGACGATACCGACCTCTTCTCGGGCGGCGAATTCTGGGTGGCAGGCTACTGCTCCGAGGCTCCCGAGACTACGGGCTCGGGCGTGACGAAGCTGACCTTCTTCGTGAACACCGACTCCCTCGAGCCGCACGACGATATCTCCATACGCTACTATTTCAGCATCGCGGAGTTCGACCAGAAGGAGATACCGAGCAGCTTCGTGCTGCAAAAGACCTACGACCAGGTGGAGACGGAGGTCACGGACAAATCCGCTACACTCTCCCAGCCCAAGCACTACAAGGACGACATATGGTACATCGAAATATCGTGGGACGGCTACGCTATCGCCAACTCCAACAAGAAGTACCAGCTCATCATCGGCAACTACTTCGGCGAGGCGTGGGATTCCTCCAATGACTGGAGCAGAAAGGGCATGGTCGACCTCACCGAGGAGGGCGAGGACTACGACAACATCGTCAGCGGCGTCGAGTTCGCCAAGAAGTGCGAGAACGTCTGCGTGTACGCGAGCGGCAAGCTCATCGGCGGCACCGAGCCCGACGGCACCAAGCCCGCCAAGGTATACAAGGTCGCTCAGCTCGTGCGCCTTAGGAAAATGCTGCTCGGCGAGTCGCCTTTCAGCAGCAAGGAGGCGGCAGAGCAGTTCGACTTCAACACCGACGGCAGAGTCGATATGTTCGACGAAGTGCTGCTCCGTCAGCTTCTCGTCAATCAGACAAAGTAAAAGCGAACCCTGTGCATATGCACAGGGTTCTTTGCGTTATGAGCGCTCGCTGAGGTAGATGCCTATCCTGTTTTGCAGGTACTTCGCGCACTGCTCGGGCGTGGATTCGCCTGCATAGAGGGCTTGCCGCTCCTCGTCGATGATGTTGTAGTAGTCATTGTCGTAGATATTGAGCGATTTCGGCGGTACTTCGGCATTTGTAAGGCAATCGTGGATTAATTCGATATCCTCGTCGGTGAGAGGTCCTAAACCGATAGTTTTTTCGCCGTTGTTCCAAGCGTAGCCGTCCCCTTCCTGTTCGGGGAACTGCTTCACGCCGTCGAATCTGTTTTTGTCGGCGAGCTCATAGAAGCGCTTTTCTGTTATCGGGAATCCCGCAAGTGACCAGCCGTTGCCCTCGAAGTCATACGATTCGATGAAGCTGATGAACTGCCAAGCCACATCGGGCTGCTTGCTGTCCTTTGTGATACCGAAATTATTGAGCCTTAAATCGACGTAGGTATGCGCTCCGTCCATACGAGGATTCCCGAGATAGGCTATCTCCTCGCCGCCGAAGCTGCCCTTGATTTCGTCCATATAATTATCGAAATTGCCGAGACTGAGGCGGTCAAACAGCGTTTTGTCATTCCTGTACTGCATTTGCTGCATTATAATGTCCCTTTGTATTTCCGCTTCGGTCGGGTGCAGAGGGTCTTCATAGAGGTCAGTTAAATCGACAGTGTCAGGGTCTTTTCCTCCCGCGCAATAGCGCAAATAGCGGATAAAGCTGTCGGAATCGTAATTGCAGGTGTAATTATCGGCGTCTATCCACCACGTCATATCTGCAACACCTGTCCTATCCCACCATGTATCGCTCTCATGATAGTAGTCAAAATTCATTCCCTCGGGACGGTTCTCGACTGCGTCCATATAGGTATTGAAGTTGAAATCTCCGTGAATAAGCTTGTCTGCCCACTTTTTCTTGCAGATATAGCCCATATCCGCGCAGAATCGGTACGGCAGAGCATAGACCTTGCCGTCGGTGCTGATGGTTTCGAGCACGTTCGGGAAGATGTCCTCGGGCTTGACATTCTCGTCCTTTTCCATATACGGCATCAGGTCGATGAGCGCGCCCTTTTCCGCCACATTCACGCGGCAGAACGTGCCGTCCCTCTGCACGTTGAGGATATCGGGCAGATTCCCCGAGAGCACGTCCTCGTCGAACTGCGTGAACTGCGGCGCTAACGGGTCATCTCCCGTGTTCTCATAGACCACACGCTCGACTTGGATATTCGGGTATTCGTCCGTGAAATAGCTCACCTCCTGCTCAAGGCTGTGCTCGGAATCAACGCCTATCCGCAGCTTCGTGACATCGCCGAGCTCCGCAGGGTCGCACTCGGTGAAGCGTATCAGCTTGCTCTGCAACTTGGTATAATCGGTCGTGCAGACGATGATATTGCCGTCCGAGCCGAGGAAGAAGCCGATGATATTGTTGACATTGACATTCGTCGCGTTCACGTCCATGAGCGCAGTCAGCGCGCCGTCGGAGCCAACACCGTAGATAGTGCTGCGGGTGCGGATAAACAGCGGATAATCGCTCGTTCCCGAGAGAAGCTGCTGAACGCTCTCACCGAGGACGTACCTGTCGCCGCCCTCGAGACTGCACTCAGCCGCGTTCACTCCGCGGATATCGACAGTGCCGTTCTCGACCTCGACCGCGCAGACGAGCCTGCCCGTGCTGTCGACGGAGACATCGGAGATAGTCTCGCCCTCGCCCGCTGTCAGCTCGCCGAGGTACTTGCCATCCGCGGAGAAAACCTCAAATCCGCCGCCGATATTGACGACCATGTGCTTGCCGTCAAATGCCGAATCACCGAGCATTGTCTGCTTTCCGACCTGCTCCCTGTAGTCCTCGACGGTAACGTCGGACTTGAGCTTGCCGTCCGCCCCGTAGACCATTAGCCGCAGGCTGTACTCGGCGGCTGCGTCGTACCTTGCCTCGTCGTAGTCGGGAGAGCTCGGGTCGGGAGCAGGCAGGTCGCCGTAGTCCGCGTGGACGGTAATTACCGCAAATTCGCCGTCATTGCTCACGCCGAAGTTGTAAATTATACCGATGTCGAAGTCGGGCAGATCGCGGCGCTCGAACTTGCCGAGGTCGCGGTCAGCTATCCAAAATGCGGGGCTGACCTCCGCTGCTCCGAGCATATAGACCTTGTTTCCGCTGTCGAACGGCACTGCTCCGTAGAAAATACTCGCGTTTTCGGGCAGCGGGAGCTTCTCCTGCTTGTACGCGACATCGGAGAGCTTTTCCGCCGTGAACGACTGAGCGGACTCGCTGCCTCCTCCCTTCGAGCAGGCAGTAAGCGTGCAGATGAGTGAAAGTGCTGTCAGAAATGATGTGATTTTTTTCATAATATGACCTCCTTTTTGTCCCATGAGGACAGTCTTCACTTATAAGTGCATTTCAGAGGCAAAAAACGCGAAAAATCTGAAAGATTCCTGAAACTTCGTATGGCTGCACAAATGCAGCTCCAGAATATTGTGCATAGCCTACAAAAAAATAAGGCTGCTCAAATATGGGCAGCCTTATCAGCTCGTCAAATGAGTTTATCCGTTATTCCTCGCCAGCCTTGAAATTGTATATCGGCTTGATTATTTCGTTTATCACTACCGTATCGCCGATATTGTCGACGATATCGTCTATCGACTTGTACGCCATGGGACACTCGTCGAGCGTCTGAGCGTTGACCGATGTGGTGTAGATACCGTCCATCTGCTTCCTGAACTCGGACACGGTGAAGCTCTGCTTCGCTGCCGAACGCGACATGAGACGTCCCGCGCCGTGCGGAGCGGAGCAGTTCCAGTCGGGATTGCCCTTGCCCGTGCAGATGAGGCTGCCGTCGCGCATATTTATCGGTATGAGCAGCTTTTCGCCTGCCTGAGCGGAAACAGCGCCCTTTCTGAGTATCATTGTATCCGTGTCAATATAGTTGTGGATAGTCGTGAACTGCTCCACGGCGTGAAGGTGCATACCCTTGATTATCTCGTCCATCATCGCCTGACGGTTGAGCATCGCGAACTGCTGCACTATCTTCATATCGTGGATATACTGCTCGAACAGCTCACCCTCGCAGTAGGCAAGGTGCTTGGGTACGTCCGTGAACTTGGTGTTCTTGAGCTTTGTTATCTCGTACTGTATCTGCTTGTCCCTGCCCTCGGACTTCATGCGCTCGATGAGCTCGTTAATGTCCTTCTTGGAGCTGCCATTGAGCCGCTTGTAGGCTTCCTCCTGATAGAACTTGGCAGTCTCCAAGCCAAGGTGACGCGAGCCCGAGTGTATAACGATGTATATCGAGCCGTCCTCGCCCTTGTCAGCCTCGATGAAGTGGTTGCCTCCGCCGAGAGTACCGATGCTCCGCTCCGCACGAACGGGGTTGATGTGGTCGTAGCAGTAAAGCTCCGTGAGGTCTATCCGCTCGCAGTAGCGGTGAGCCTTGTCGCGTATCTCGAATCCCGAGGGTATCTTCTCATAGATGAGCTTGTCGAGCTTTTGCAGCTCAATGTGTGTTTCCTTCAGCTTTACGGTCTCCATACCGCAGCCAATGTCCACTCCGACGAGGTTGGGGACTACCTTATCGGTGATGTGCATTGTCGTACCGATAGTGCAGCCTGCTCCCGCGTGGACATCGGGCATTATACGTATCTGCGAGCCCTCGCTCATTGGCTGGTTGCAGAGCTCGGTTATCTGCGCAACGGCAGTCGGGTCTATGACCTCGGTAAATACCTTTGCTGAGTTGAATTTTCCGTTTAATAGCAGCATATTTTTTCCTTTCCGAATTTGCAGACGGGTACAAAAAAGCACTCCCGCAGGAGTGCTTGTCAATTTGTGTGCGCAAAAGCTCAGCACATGGCTGTACACGGTCGGCAAACTCCATGCTTATTTAGATTATTCTGTTTCGGCATCTGATATCTTTTAGTGATAGTCATGGTTTTCACCGTCCTTTCGTAGAATATGCGTTTATTATAACCCGAACACTGCGTTTTGTCAAGCATTTTTCCGTTTTTTTATTGATTTGTAATCATAATGTATCGTAAATGAGCCAAAACAGCGCCGAAAAATGGAGTAGACAAAACGCTGAATGTAGGAATGACGCGGCTTGTGCCTGACCGCATACTGATTATCTGTCAGCCTGCCTGCGGCTCCTGACGCGGCTTGAAGCCTGCACCGTAGCTCTCTCCGTGACCGCGCCTGAGGAAGCATTTATCAGTGCCAATCTGTTCAAGCGAGCCGTACCAGTCGGAGGGCAGCTTTCCTGAGAAATCAGCGCAGCCGCAAAGCACATCTGAGATGCCCTTGCCCTCTGAGCCTGGGAGATAGCACATAACGACGCTGTCCCAATCCTTGTAGTCATTTTCGTCGAGGATAACATTTCTGCCTGCAACGATGCAGGTAACTGTAGGCTTGCCGAGCTCCTTTGCTTCTTTAATGGCTTTAGCATTTCCTTTAAGTCCCAGTGAGCCGCAGAGCTCGAGGTCCTCTGTATCGCCGTTCCACTCGGCATAGGACTGCTCGCCCACGCAGAGAAGGACCGCATCAGCATCTGATGCCTTTTTGTCATCGGTTATGACCTCGATGCCGTAATCATCAGCATATTTCTCAAATGCCTCCAGAATCGTGGTCACTCCGGGTACGTCCTCAGTCGGAGCACCGTTCCACGACATAGTCCAGCCGCCGCACTGCGCCTGACCGTTGTCAGCAGCGGGACCTGTAATGTACACCTTTGTGCCCTCCTTGAACGGGAGCACGCCTTTTTTGTTTTTGAGCAGGACAAGACTCTTTTCTACCAGCTGTTCGGCAACTGCTCTGTATTCGGGCGAGCCAATGTCAGATTGTTTGGTAGTGATATTCTCACAAAGCGGGTCGTCGAAAAGTCCCGCGTCCTTCTTGACCTTGATTATGCGCGTCACAGCGTCGTTGACACGTTCCTCAGCGATATCGCCGCTGTCAACGGCGTCCATTATGATACCCTGCGCCTCCTTAAAGCGGTCTGTCTCCATGAGCATATCTATGCCTGCGTTGACGCTGTTTATGACCTGCTCCGCGTAGGACGGAGCGGAAGTGTTTCCGACTGCGCCCCAGTCGCTGACGATGAAGCCCTCAAAGCCCATTTCATTTTTGAGCTTCATGATGTACTCGGCGTTTTCGTGCATCTTTACGCCGTTGAGGGAAGAATGGCTTATCATGATAGTCTGAACGCCTGCGTCTATCTGAGCCTGATACACCTTCAGAAGCTCGCCTATCTCAGCATCAGAGAGCTGAGCATCTCCGCGGTCGATGAGCATACTGATATCGCTCTGCTCACCTGTGCCGTATACTACATTTCCGTCTGCAAAGAAGTGCTTCGAGCAGGCAACAAGTCCGCCGTCGACAAGTCCCTTTGTGTAGGCGGTACTGAGCTTTTTAATGGTCTCGAGGTCAGAACCGTAGGATTCATATGTTCTGCCCCAGCGAGGGTCAACAGACTGAGCAACGCAGGGCGAGAAATTCCAAAGCATATGGCACAGCTTAGCCTCGTCAGCGGTGATAAGTCCTACCTGATAGGCAAGCTCCTCGTCGTTAGCGGCTCCCTGTCCGATATTGTGTGGGAAGATAACAGCATTCTTGCAGTAGTTGACACCGTGGACGTCGTCCTGTCCGTAGATGTAGGGTATGCCTGATTTTGACTTTATTGCAGCCTTCTGGAAGCCGTCAACGGTCTCGCGCCATTCAGCAGCGCCGATGCATTCCGTAGTCGAGAGGATACTGCCGTAGTCGTTCTTCTTCATGTCTTTTTCACTGACGTTGTAAACGGCAGGCTGTACCATCTGAGCAGCCTTCTGCTCAAGGGTCATCTCAGCGACTATCTCCTCGGGAGACATAGACGCGTACATCTGATACTTGTAATCGTATTCATTTCCGTTCGCGTCGGTTACTATTTCTGTTGCATTTTCGTCGTCAGAACCGTTGATTGAACAGGCTGTCAGTGCAGTCAGCATGGACAGCGAGAGGATAAGGGCTGTAATTCTTTTCATTGTGTGCTCCTCCTTTCAGGGCGGTGGCAGTGTATATTCATTTGCGCATAGTTAATGTGTTATAGATATTTCATATTATACCATTTCTTTTTACAAAATGCAAGTTTTTTCTGTACTGTATTTATGAGTGCTGTATCACGGTTCGCTTCCGAAAAACAAAGGCAATGCGTTATACACGAACTCCATGGCAGAATAGTAATCGTGCTGACCGCCCTCTTTCTGATAGAAGACATAATGGTCAGGTGTGAAGACATTGCTTCGCGACAGCATTTCCTCTGCCATATCGACCGACTGAGCTTTTAAGTCGTCATTCGTGCCGACACCCTGATAGATGAAATATCCCCGCTCATCAAGGTCATTATCATTTACAATCTGTTCGATGAGGTCAACGTTTTTCTCGGTCTGAAAATCGCCATATCCGCCGTAATACCAGCAAGCTCCGCTCATAGGCAGAAAGTATTCGATATAGTCATAGCTGTGACAGAACATCATCCATGTTGTGACCGAGCCGAGAGAAAATCCCCCGAATGCTCTGTGATGACGGCTTGCTTTCAAGTCATCGGGCGAGGTGCTTTCCGCATAGGTGTGGAATTGTCCCTCGACCGCAGGCATCAGGTGCTCTTCAAAGTCCTTATAGAACACTCTCAGTTCACTGACGGAGCTGTCATAATCATCTGAGGAACCGGCGTTATAGAACGACGGAGAAACAATAAGAGTCGGCTCAATGTCGCCCTTTTCTGTCATATTGTCGATAAGCTCCCTGAAACTGCCGTGCTCAAAAAACTCGCCTGCATGACCTCCCCCGCCATGCATCAGATAGACGATATTATAACGGGTATCGGTATCATTTTCGTCGTAACCGTATGGCAGATATACATAAGCGTTCTTTGTAATGACGCTTTCATCACGGGCATAGTCGCGGCTTTCGTAGTCTATCTTAACGACCTCGCCCTGCTGTTCTGCCGTTTTGAAGTATTCAGCAGGAACGGCAGAAGTCATTCCTGTCTGTTCGAGTTCCTGAACAGTATCGACCTGTGAGCTGACCGCTCCGTGCTGTTCATGACCACAGCCTGTAAGAAAGCACATCAGCGCTGAAACTATCAGTGCAGACCTTATCACGGCGTTCATCTCATTGTGCTCCTTTCAGCTCCGAGCAAAGCTACCTCATTGTTCGTCATCTGACGGTACTCCCCTTCTCTCAGTGCGGGGTCGAGCGTCAGCCCGCCTATACTTTCGCGGCGGAGATAGAATATCCTGCATCCGACCGTTTCAAGCATACGCTTCACCTCATGCTTCTTTCCCTCGTGTACGGTCAGGCAGGCAGAAAAAGCGGGACCTTGGGGATTTCTGAGATACCGCTCCCTCCGATATTCGGGCATGAAGGCTTCAAGCTCAGCTATGTGGTATTGCCGTATCAGTCGGAACTCAGCTGAACGCGCGGTCATTCCCGACATAGACAGTCCGCTTTCAAGACGTTTTATCTTATCGGCGTCGATGCTCCCGAGAGCATAAAAGAAGTAGGTCTTGGACACGTGCCTGTTCGGCTGCATTATTCTGAAGTCGAGGTCACCGTCGTCGGTGAGTATAAGCAGCCCGCAGGTATCCTTGTCGAGCCTGCCGACAGGATGAAGTACAGCGGCAAGTTCAGCAGGAAAATAGTCCATGACCGTCCTGTGAATTGCGTCCGAGCGAGCAGTAACGCAGCCCTGCGGCTTGTTGAACATATAATAAAGCATATATTGCTCCCACTCAAAAACTAAAGTAATGTCACCACAGCATTCTATGGTGCAGTGCATTTATATAAAACATATTGTTATTATACCATATGTTAGTTAAAATAGCAATAATACTTTGAATATCCGAATACAAAAAAGCCGCTGTATTTCTTAATTTATACGTAATACAGCGGCTTGTTTCAGTGACAGCTTTACATAACAGTTTACTCTCATGCGCGGAAAAAAATCACCTCCCGCGGTTGAACCAAACCGTGGGAGGTGTTTGAATTTATTCAGTTATGTTTGCTTTGGCGTCATAAACTCTTTCATACTTGGGATATCACCCGAAGCTGTCGAAACAAGCCCATAATACGCAAGTATCGAGGAGGCGTCCTTTGCGTCGACCTTATCGTCGCCGTTGACGTCAGCCGCCGACTTCTGCGCTGCCGTCATTTCACCGTCGCCGCCTGTGGACATCTTTGAGTATTCCACAAGTATCGCCGAAGCGTCCTTTGCGTCGACCTTGTCATCGCCGTTAACGTCGCCGAGCGGGAGCTCGCCGTCCTTCTTGAAGTAGGCAGTCCTTGCGTCCTCGGAGTCGGATTCGGGAGCTGCGAGCATATGCTTCTCGCTGTCATAGATAAGGGTCATGACATCCTCATTGGGCTCGGTCGTACTGATGATGACCTTATTGCCCTCCTTGCGCCATTTGATGTCATATTCCTGATGTCCCGAATCTGAAGTGGCCTGCAAGGTTCCGCTGTTGTCCTCGCGGAGCTCAATAATCGCCTCCATGTCGCTCGTATTGACGACCTCAGTACCGTCTGCATCAAGCGTCTTTACGAAACGCCATGTGCCGACAACGCTGTCGGGAGCGACGGGCGTTGTAGTCACGGGATCAGTGGTCGTATCAGCGGTAGTAGTCGCGGAGGTAGTTGTTGCCTCTGTTGCAGCTTCTGATGTGGTTGTAGTAATTGAAGCTGATGTAGTGGTGGTTATTGTTGCTTCCGATGTTGTAGTAGTTGTTGATACAGACGTTATTGTTGTAGTTGCCAATGTTGTAGTAGTAGTCGGCACTGTCGTCGTTGTAGTTGCCGATGTAGTAGTCGTAGTTGTTGCAGATGTAGTTGTCGCTGTCGTGGAAGTCGTAGTCTCCTCGACATCGCGTATCTGATACGCCTTTATCCTGCCCTCAGACGTTCTGACATTGACGAGCTTAGAGCCGTCGCCGAGCTCTGATATCGGCGAACTGTAGTGCTGGTCAGTGAGTGCCGCCTTCATATCTTCCTTCTGACGGTTGAGCGTTATCTTCTCGGAGGCGGGAACGTACAGTATCTCCGCAAATTCTACGGGGAGCACGACCTCGTTGTCAGCGGTGACAATGCCCTTCAAGCCGTTCTTGCTGACGAGCCAGAGGTCGCCGTACTGCGCCGCTGTGTCGTAGCCGTACTTGGCTGTGAAGTCGTTGAACACCTCCGTGCCCTTGTAGATGCCGAAGTCAAATTTGCCGCTCTTGGCGTCAACGGTCTTGTAGGTGTAGTAGGTATTGCCGAAGCGCTCGGTGTTATAGTGGTTTGAATCACTGCGGAGGTCATAATACGGGGAAACGAGCTCCTTGCCGTCCTTGGTGATAATGCCTATCTTTCTGACTTTAACCGTATACTCCTCGCCCTCTTCGACATATCTGCCCAGCGAACGCACATACTGCTCATATTCAGCAACGAGAGTTACCTCCTCCCACTGCTCAGCCCACGCGAGACCGTCTGCAAATTCGCAGATACGGTCATACTTGGCATCGCAGAGGAGCTTGCCCTCGCTGTCGGCGAGCGCCCATTTGCCGTCCTTCAGCACTACATAACAGCCGTACTGCGTCGTTACAGCTATCGTGAAACCGTTCTTCTTTGCGTAATCCGCCGCAATGTCCTTCTTGGGGATATACACGCCATTCACGATGATATAGCAGTCAACGTCGGGATTCTCGACCGCAGGAACATAGAACGGGTCATTCGCATAGTATTCGGGATATTCCACGCCGTCGTTATAGATAGTATCTATCGCGAAATCGCGGTAGTCGGGGCGCGAATAGCCGCCGAAGCAATACTGCGATGTGCCGAGAGTGATACCGCTCGTGGGAGCTATCACCTCTGTGCCGTCGGTAGTCAGCATACCTGTGAGGAAGCCCGAATCGTTCGTCCAGAGGTCGTCGTCATCGTAGCTGTAGGAGCTCTGAGTGGTCGTAGCGTAGCTGTAGGAGCTCTGAGTGGTCGTAGCGTAGCCCTCGGGGTAGACAGTGGTCTTGATGAGGTCAAAGCCTGCCGCCTCGACCTTATCATATTTGCCTGTCTGAGTGAACCTGACGGTATTCGTGTTGAGGTCGTAGATATTCGTCGTCAGCTTGCCTGTAGTCTCGTCCTTATCGTTCATTATGATATTGCTGAGGTCAACAGAATCGCTGACATCGCGGTAATCGCCATACGACAGCTCTGTGAAGTTGTAGCTTGTATTGAATTTGCGGAGCTCCTTGCCCGTCTTGTCGTAGAAGGTGAGAACTCCGTCCTTGCTCTCAAAGAAGCAGCCGTTGGGCAGCACCTTCAATGTAGCAGGCACCTCAGCGATAGTCTTGCCGCTGATATCAACGACCTTGCCTGTCGTCTCACCCTCTTTATAGAGATAGAAGTTGTCTCCCGCAGGGTCTGCGGTGTATCCTCTCTCATAAACGAAGATGTCGTTGCTGTCGGTTATTTTAAATGTCTGTCCCTCGGCAAGAGCCTTGGATTTGATGAGCTTGCAGTCCAGGTCATAGAGCTGAACGCTCTCCGTGCCGCTTACTACATAGCCCGTGACCTCGGGATTATTATAATCGCCATTTGTTATTGAAGAAGCCGATGTAAAGGAGGAGGGAAGGTCGTCTATCAATACATTGAGATACTTGTCATAAACAGTGCATTTATCGTCTGTTACACCGATATGTACTTCGACAGCACCAATCTGAATTCCGCGTGCCCCATAGAAAGCATTGTTGAACACGCCTATCTTTTTGAGTTCGGCGTTGTAGACAGTATATTTTCCGCCATTTTCAACACATACACCGCCACTAAGTCTTGTTATATTATCACCCTCGAGGAGCACATTCATATTAGTGTCCAAGAGCTGGTCAAACTCATAACTGTAACCGCCTTCTTTTTTGCGTAATAAATATGTATAACAGTCATTCCCACCCTCTCCATAACTAAGAGTGGTAGAAGCGTAAACATCGGTGTATACGAGGTCTACATATTCACGAACTATCTTTCCGTTTTCATCAAAATATGTATAGCTGTACTTGTATGGTATCTCATTGCCATTTTCATCAAGGAGCTTGTTCATGCCAATAAATGCGTAATTTGAACCATAAAAGTCAAATTCGACAGAATCAAAATAGTCTGTAATCACCTCAAACTTGCTTCCGCCTACAACTGTATATTTCTCGTCCTTTTTCATGGTAAAAAGACTTGATGTCAGCCTGTAGTCAGTCACATCTGCCGCAGGGACATCGCCTGTCAAGCTGAAACCATAATAATCACTATAGGAGTAGAATTTCAGCTCGCTGTATTCAGCCGAAACAGTCTTGCCTGTAAGGTCGGTGAAATAGTCCTTACCTTTGCCGTCGACGAAGAAATGACTGCCGTCGGCTGTGAGGTACACGCAGAATATATCCGCAGAGGGCGCAATTATGACCTTGCCGTCCGCGTTGATGACTCCGACGCCGCCCTCGAGCGTGAACACCTCGTAGTATCCGCCGCTGATAGGTCTGATAGCGTGATATTCCGCTATTTTACCGCCCTCAGCGTCCACGAGCACATCTCTGTCCGTCATCGCGATTATCATCGTGCCCTTCGAGAGGCTGAAGCGGTACGTCGGGTCGCAGAAGTCGAAGCCGTACTCAGCCGTCGTCGGCATGATGAAGTCGTAGATACCCATAGTTGTCGCTGCGTAGCCGACAGCGCCCGCGATACCCTCGTTCAGCGATATGAGCTTTGTCGTGCCGTCCGTGCCGACGACGACGAGCTGCTGGTCAGCATCGAATTCCTTAGCCGTGCCGTTCTCGATGTAGACGTTCCTGTCGGGGAACTGCACCATTGACTCGAATTCCTTGTCTGTCACCTGCTCCGCGACGTACTTGGCGCTTGCTCCCATAAGCGGGACATTCGCCAGCATAGCCGCAGCAGCGGAGAAAGCGATGAGCTTTCTCATTGGTCTGTTCATAGAACCACCTCTTAACGTTTGATTTGTCGGGATAAAGTAAAAATATCCCAGCATATGATTATTATATCACCCGCAACAGAAAAAAGCAAGAGCGCAGGCGTAAAAATCCGCGCTCTATAGATTTAATGTATAGGGCATTTTTCAGGAATTTCTCCCTCTCGGTAGTAGCCTGTCTCAGACTTGGGACAATGCTCCCCTGCGAGCCCGCCGCTCTCTGTGCAGTAGTCCGCAGCGATGACGTTCCCGTCGGGAACGAAAGCCGTTTCGTGCCTGTCCGCGAGCTCCATTATGCTCCGCCATACGCTTGCAGGGAGCTTGTACTCAGTGCGGTCTATCACAGAATTTTCGTCGTCATAGCCTATCCACACCGCCGCGCAGTATTCAGGCGTCAGCCCCACGAAAAGCCTGTCTGTGTCGCTGCCGTAGTCGTTGTCGACCGTGCCCGTCTTGCCGATGACCTCACTGCCGTCGCTTAGCCGAGCCGCCTGCGCGATGCCGTCGTCCTTAGAGATGTTGTAGTACAGCAGGCGATTCATTATCCACGCGTCCTCGGATGAAAGCGCCTGTATTTCGCTGCTTTCACGCTCAGCGAGGACGTTGCCGCCCTTGTCTATCACGCGCGTGTAGAGGCGCGGCGCGGAGTACACCCCTCCCCTGCCGAACACGCTGTACGCCGCCGCGAGCTCCGTCATCGAGACGCCGCGCTCGAGGTAGCCGAGCGAGATAGAGGAGATGTCTGCGTCTCTGTCGGTCAAGGTCGTAAAGCCCAGTTTTTCGCGCATGAACGCGAGGCAATTCTCGCCGCCGAGCTCCGACGCGAGCCGCACGGGGACGGTATTCTTTGACTGCCTCAGCGCGTAGGTGACGGTGATGTCGCCGTCGTATATGAGGTTATAGTTGCGCGGCCACGAATTCGGCGTATTTGCGTTCATTATGGGCTCATCATGCACTATCGACGAGAAGCTGATACGCCTGTCCGCGAGCGCGGGAGCATACACAGACAGCGGCTTTATCGACGAGCCTATCCTGTGCAGCGTGCGGTACGCGCGGTTGTAGGCGGAGTTGCCGCGGTTGCCTGCCGCGAGAGCGATAACGTCGCCGTCCATATTTGTCACCGCGCAGGCACTCTGCGGGTAGACATTCAGCTCATCCGAAAAGCTCCTCGGGTCGGTGTAGACCTTGTCGACCGCCTCCTGCATGTAGGGCGAAAACGGAGTCTCGACAGTCACACCCTCGGAGTAGAGCAGCTCGAACGCCCTGCCGCGTCCGCAGCCCTGCTGCTCGGCGATATCGGTGACTATCTGCTCGACCATTGCATCGAAGTAAGCGTTATCGGGAATGCGTGACGTGTACTGTGCCTGCGGGCTGACATCGGGCACGCTTCCGCCTGTCAGCGCGGGGACATAGCTCTCGGGAGAGGCGGCTATCTCCGCCATTTTCTGCCATTCCGCATCACTGAGCGAGGAGGCGTACTTGCCGAAATAGGCCACGGAGGCAAGTCCAACACCGAAAACGTTCTCGCCGAAGCAGATACTGTCCGCATTTTCGGGCGTGAACTCAACTCCCGCCGCCTTGCAGACCGCCTCAATATTTGCGGCGCCGATGTCGTCGTAGCTGACCTCATACAGCCGAGAAACTGGCAGAGTGTACTCGCTCCCGTCAGCAGTCCTCACAGCAGGAGCGGCGTATGTATGAGGAGAGCTCGCCTTGTCCGAGCACGCCGCGAGCGGCAGGCACATCGCCGCCGCCAGTAAAACCGTGAGCTTACGCATTAGCCTTCTCCTTTCCGAAGTCAAGGAGCATACCGTGAGCCGCGCCGAGGAAAAGCCAGAAAATCGGCTCGACCGTGATATTGCCGTCGTTGACGATGCCCTCGGCGAGGAAGCCGACTATCCCCGCGCACAGGCAGACGAAGAACAGCCTGTTCCTGTCGGCGAGGAGGTCATCCCTGCTCCATTTCAGAGCGTTTTTAGCGCCGCCGAGCAGGAACGCTCCGAGCAGGACGATTATCGCGATGAGCGCAGGAATGCCGCAGGTCAGAGCGATTTGCAGGTAGCGGCAGTGCGGCTTGTCCACAACGAGGCGGTATGTTCCGTTTGTATTGCACAGCCCAACGACGTCGTTCTGCACGAACTCGAACGGGAAGCCGCCCATGCCCTTGCCGACGACTATGCACTCCTTTAGTATAGGCAGTGAATTTGCCCATATATAGCCGCGTCCCGTCGCGAAGCCGTAGTATCGCACGAGAGAGCTGTCCGCCATGGGAGCGACGGGTATCTCGCCGAGGAGCGAGCGGTTCTGCGCGATTAGCCTCAAGCCGTCGGTGGTGACAGCAAAGTCGAGCGTGCTTTTATAGCCGAGGTCAACGTACATTATGCCCTCGACGAGCACGACGCTGATATTGGCGTCCTGAGCGTCGTCACGGATAAGGAGGCGAGTGCGGTCGGAGCTGTCAGCTGTATACCGCACGCCCGAATCCGAGGTAGCGGATAGCGTCTCGCCGCTCTCATAGGGAGGCGTTATCGTGTAGCCCGAGCCCTCCGCGGCGATGTGGAGCTCCCTGCCGCGAATCTCCGCGCTTTTCAGCGTGTATACAGACGGCGCGGACTCGTAAGTGCCCGCATTGGTGATGCTCTTGATGATGTTGGAGGTGAAATCGTGCCCCGTGCAGAGGTCGAGCCCGACCGTCAGCACTGCGAATGCCGCCGCTGCCGCAAGCACTGCTTTCAGAGGTATCACACGCTTGAAGATGAAGAAGGCAAGCAGGCACACGAGCTCCGCCGCAATGACGTAGAAGGCGGCTGTTGCGTTGGTCATGATTCCAGCCGCAAAGACGGCAGCAGCGAGAGCTCCCGCCGCTATGCGCGAAGCCGCCTTCTTAGCGGCAAATACAGCGTACACCGCTATCGGGAACACGAGCACGAAAAACTCACCCGTGTAGTTGGAGTTGTAAAAGGTCAGCACCGATTCGCGGAAGTCGTTACCGATAGCGAGCGATTCCGCCGCCGCGCGGTACTTCGCGGGAGCTATCAGGAACTTCACGAACGGCAGCTCCATGAGCGGCGATACCGTGTACTCGAATACCGCGAACGCAGCGGCGACTGCCGTAAGCGCGATGACGGCTCTGCGGAAGAATACTTTCAACCGCTCACCAATAATGTAGTTGAAGCCGAAAAGGAAAATGATGCAGTAGGAGAAAATGGCGAGAAGTCCCTCAAATTCGGTGCAAAGCCCGAACAGCACGACCTCCTTATGCTCCGAGAAAAGCGCCGATATACACGCAAACAGGAGGTATGCTCCCACACACAAGGCAGGCAGCAGCGCCCGCCTTGTAAAGAGGCGGTTCTCTCTGCACGGCTTGTCGGGGAATATACGCTCTCCGACCGCATACAGGCACACTCCGCACGCAATGACGAGGTACACTATTTCCTTGCAATAGAGGAACC
Source organism: Anaerotruncus sp. MC2020 (assembly GCA_000701945.1). GTDB lineage: Bacteria > Bacillota > Clostridia > Oscillospirales > Ruminococcaceae > Ruminococcus > Ruminococcus flavefaciens_B. The sequence goes on along the minus strand of KL370840.1, from coordinate 39,760 downwards.
AGTCGGCGTAGAGCCCGTTCGTGTTCGCGAACACCTCGAGCGAGCGTCCCGTGAGCTTTTCGATGTGCAGCCTCACTGTAAAAACTGCGAAAAGCAGCGCGCAGATGACGATTTTCGTGAATATTTCACGGTAGCGCGGCAGTTCAGGGACAGCCACACCGCCGATTGTTTTTTTCGTTTTCTTTGACATTTCAGCACCCCCGAATAAACTGATTATTATTCTACCACATTTCCCTCAGAATTGCAACTTTTTGTGTCGCATCAGCCGATATACCGCCGAACGCGAGTGCTGAGAAATACAGTGAGCACAAAAATAGTCAACGCCTCATTCGACGTTGACTATTTTCATTTTTGAGAAGATTCATTCTGTATTCACGGCTTTATTTCTTATTGAAAGAATCCCTTTTTTAATCACTTCCTTATTCACGGTACTGCTTCTCTTAATCACGATATCATTCTTAATGGCATTCTGCTTGTTCTTCATTATGCCGTCAAATATCTGTCCGCTTATGCCCATAGTTCGACCTTGCTGAACATCACCGAGATAGCCCGTATTCACATCTCTGGTATAATCCTTAAATGCTTCGGTCTGCTGCGCACCTATGCCCATTTCGCGAATGCTTTCCGGACTGAACAAATCGCAGAGTTTGATATCCTTGTATTTCTCGCGCAATGCCATTTGCTCCTTGATTGCACGCGCCGCGATTGCTTCCGCTGTGTATTTCCGAATATCGGCAGCCTTATTGTTGTTGATACGGTTCCTTGTTTTTCTCAGCATATCGCGGCGCCTCCTTCCGAAAGATGATCTTGGTTTCTTTTCATATTTATTCTCCTTTTATTACTGCTTTTACTAAGCATCAGAACATGTGTCTGCGCAATAAAATACGCGCAGTATATTTCACATCTAATAATATAAATACTAAACGATTTGTCTACTTTACGTAAAATAATTAATCTTGCGCATCGTATGTATTCTACCACGATTTCACCAATTTGTCAAGTTGAAATTTGTGCAATCTCACATCAAAAGTTGTGATATTTGCACAGTCGACCGAAGATAAAAAAAGCAGCGGCATCAAACGATACCGCTGCCTTCCGCATATTAAGCTGCATTGCCCGAAAGCCTTTGTTTAAAGCTTTGCAAGCAATACGCCGAGATAATCCCATACAGTTGAATAGATATCACTGAACTCAAAGTGTCTGTCCTTATCATATACAAGTTCAACTGTCTTTTTGGCAACATTATAGATCATACCCAGCTTAGCCGAGATAAGTCCGCCTGCATCGCCAAACCGGTCTAACACGGTACAAGCGACGTTAGCAAGAGTATCGATCATATTTACCAATGTAAACTTCTTATACTCAAACATTACAGCATCTTCGTCCTCTGCTTCTGCAAAAGCGAAAATATAATCATAGTTTGAATATCTCATCGTCAGCGCGTCACTGAGCATGCTTGTAGCGCCTACGATTCCATAAAGTCCCTTTGCGATGTCCTTCAGGTCCAAAGCAGCAACACCGCTGCAAAGGTCCTTGCCGCTCGAAAGCAAGTTGATTGCTCCGAGCTCCCAGTTCGTAAGGAACAGGCTGTTATTGAGCTCAAAGAGGTTCTCGAATTCCATCGACGAACCGCCCGCATTGCCGCCAGATATCATATACGAAGCTGATGCGTCCTTCATATCTATGGCAATATACGCTGTACCTTCCCACGTTCCGAGTCTGATCGTTTCAGGCACGAGCTCAACATATAGTCCCTGATTGATGAAATCGCGTATCTCGTCCTTGACAGCACTCGTGATATTTGAAGCTTCAAGCTCCTTCTCCGCATTTGCGGGAGTGAGATATCTGAATTCCACGCCCTTCTTTGCGGCTTCGTTCATAACGGATATGGTAGATATTGATGTGTTGCCCTTGTCAACGAGCTCCTGCCAGATGTATCCCTCATAGTATGAGCCGAGCATACCGCATGCGAGCATGAAGTTCTTTTCTGCCTGAGCATCGCCGTCAAGGCTTATAGCAGCTCTGTTGTCGTATGCAACATCAATAAAGAAAGAACCGAAATCAAGATTCCTTGTTATGCCGAAGGTCTGACTCTTGCTGAATTTGTAGCCTGTGATTCCAAGACTGAGGCGCTTGGTTACGTCGATATTGTTTATTGAAGCATACAGGTCTTCCTGAACATCGCACATCGAGAAGTAGTATTTGCCTGCATAATCGAGGAAAACTCCGAGTTCGTCATGGCTTACCATGTTCTTGGGCTCGTAATTTTCCTGAGCATCCTGCATTCTGAGGTATGCCGCCTTTGTCTCGTCGGGAGTTATTGACTGGAGATCAAGGTTAATGGCATACATGGAACCTGCAATTATGTTGTCATCGAGTACCGTTGTACCGCCGCAATTCCTGATAACAGTGTTCAGCTGGTGATCTGTTCCGAGCTGAGTCTCAAAGAGCCACGAAAGCTCATCATCCTCAAGCTCGTATTTCTTGCTTCCTACTGTTACTACGGGAGCAACGTTTACGAGGTAAGCAGGCACATCAACAAGTCTGTCATAGTGTGAGAGCACATTTGCATCGGAATCCGATACAGGCTCATACGATACAGTCACGGATTTGCCGTAGAGTTCGGAAACAGGGAGACTCATCAGGCTCTCGCCGTCGATATAGACGGAAACCATATCCTTATCGCTGTCCTTGATGAAGCTGTAACGCTCGTCAACGCTCAGAACAGTGTAGGGAAGAGAAGCGGGTATGTAGGTGTCGCTTGTCTCGACCACCTTGCGGTAGTGACACTCGATATTCTCGCGTGCAGCGACCTGAGCCTTGCCATCGAGCTGGTTGTTCTTGTTTATCATCTCGAGGAGAGCGAGATCATCCTCAGAGTATTCACCCTTTATAGACTCGATCTTAGCCTCGAGCTTCTTGAAGCTCGGGTCAAGCTGTACCCATACTGCGTCGCCCGACTGGTTGCCTGCTCCGCGGTAATCGGTATAAGGTATATATGCCTCGACCCATGTGCGCTCCATCTTGAAGCCTGTGATATTACCGTTATTTGTAACAGCCCTGACGTTCCTGTGACCTGTCGCAAGGATACGTCCTACCGCTGTCATGTTATCGGTGCCAGTGATATCCTTTGCCTGCTCGGCTGTGATATAGACATTGCCCCTAACATATCTTGCGGGGATATTCTTTGCTCTGAACAGAGCGATTAGTAGAGCGGCCTGATCCATGTCATTACCGCCGTTCTGCGCAAGAGTTGCGGCAGCACCCTTCTTCGAGCCCGAATACGCTTCGTTCTTGAAGTTGTTCTTGACAAAGAGGTATATGCTGTTTGCATCGCCGAGTGAATCAGCGACATACTTGAACAGCTCTGCAGTCTCGGACTCTCCCTCGAGCTTGAGGTCGTTGTCCGTAGGCGGAGCGGAATATATCGGAGCTTCTTCGAGTTCCCCGTCGAGCTCGACAGTCTCGAAGCTGTCAGCGGAGCCTTCGGTAGTGGGGATAGCATCGGAGTGCTTATGCTCGGGACGCGATTCCACGTTCTCGCTGAGGATAGCGAGGTTCTTCTCGGTATCAATGCCGTTTCTGAGTTCTTCTATCGCCTTGGATGTCTGAGCGTATCTGACATTGACCTCGTTCTCGTATTTCTGCTGACGCTCGATAATCTCGTCGTCAGCCCATTCGCTGATATCAGCCGAGTAAGCCTCGACTGCCTGCTTCGTAGCGTTCATCTCTGCGATTATCTCATCGCATACCCTGTCGAGCTTTACAGTGTCATTATCGCTGAAAGCATTTTCAAGGCGGTCATAGAGCGGCTCTGTCTCCTCTGCGGAGATTATCTCAGCCGAAACATTGCTGTACTTGCTGTTTCTGCTGCCGAGGCTCTTTTTCAGTACAGGCAAAGGACTTGAAGAAGAAACCGCGATAGAGCAGATAAGTGAAACTGCTGTCGCAAATGCTGTTATCTTTAGCTTATTCATTCTCTTTGCCTCCTAACAATTTTACTGTAACAAGACCAAGCAGACTGAGTGTGCTTATGAACCACATATATATCGGGATACCGCTGTCGCCTGTCTTGGGATTTTCTGTTGCCGCAACAGTTGTAGTCGTTGCAGTCGTTGATGCAGCGGTCGTTGTGACGGTAGTTGTGGTCTTGTATGTGTTCTCGAAGCCGTCATAGTCGAGGTCGGAGTTATCGTCCTTGTATTCGATGCTGAGAACGCCCGAATATTTGCCGCTGCTCGGATCTGCGAGAGCAAAACTTGTCTTTCCTGTAAATGTATCACCTGCTGCGATAGAAACTGTATCGGAATAGGTGTATACGGGTTCGGACGAGCCGTCCTTGTATACCTTTATTGATACAACTGCATTTTCAGCGTTGGAACTGCTTGTGTTCTTAACGGAGAAATCAGCAGTTCCCTTGTCGTTCGAGTCGCTGAGATCAAGCTTGCCAGTGAAGGATGTAACATCGCTCTCGACTGTGAATTCAACGGAGTCGGACGAGAGCTCGAGCTCGCCCTGTGTAACTGTTGCTGTTGCCTTGTAGTCGCCGTCAAGGAGATCGCCGGGCTTGAGTGCGTCTGAGATGTCAAATGTGCCTGCAGGCTCGACAGCGCTGAGGTCGTGCCTGAACGAAGCGGCTGTATTGCCGTCCTTATCGGTAACGACAACGCTGAGGACAAGGTCGTTCTCTGTCATTGCCTTGCTGTTGTTGGATACGGTATTTGAAAGATTTATCGGGTCGGTAAGTGAATACGACCTCTTGTCACTGATGATGAGGTTGCTTACGCTCTGCTCATTCGCGATCTTGAATTCGGATTCTGCCGAAGCAATGACCTCATTGTTGCTGAGCCAGTTGATGACCGCCTTGTAGCGTCCCTCAGTCTCCTGAGGTATCATCCACTCGGCATTGCTGAGTAGCTTTACGTCAGCATTGAGCACCTGATCCTTTGCGGAGACGAGCTCTGCTGTCTTGTGGTCGAATTCGTCGTAAATCTCTATGGTCATGTCGGCAGACCTGCCAAACGGAGCGGATATCGTCTCTGCATCGATAGTGACCTTCTCGCCGTAAGCGTAGAGCTTCTTGTCTGTGTCGATGTCGGTGATGAACTTGTCCTCCGCGAAGGGAAGTATCACTTCATCGCTGATGTTGCCTGCGTTGTCTACCGCAAATACGTGGATGTACTGCTTCTGCGAGAGATCGGTAGGAACCGCCTCAAGCACAGCCTTGCCCTTGGAGTCGGCAGGAACGATATCGAGGATATCCTCGCCGTTCTCGCCGCGCTCGATGAGCTCGGGCTTGGGCTCGGCACTGCTGTCCACTTTGACAACGAAGCCTGCGAGATCAGCGAATGCAGTGTGCTTTCTCACGTTTGAGAGAACTCTGTCGGAAGTGCTGTTGATGGGGTTAGCGCTGATGTAGTATTCGTAATCTGTAGGATTGTCCTTTGTCTGTACATTCAGAACAGCCTTGCCGTTCTCGTTCGATGTCGAGAGCACCTCGGGAACATCGGGAGCGTCAACATCATAGAACGAAGCGTCCTTTGCTGTTGTCTGCTGTGAGATCTGATACAGATAGAAGAGCGTGTTTGCAAGCACCTTTCTTTCATCATCTGTAGCCTGACCGGTACTGTCACCTGTCTGAATCATACCAATATTATTCTTTGTACAAAGATAGAAACCATCAGTGTAGCCTGTATCGGGATAAACATACTTAGAGTTATTGAGGGTTATCCATTCTGTAGCATCAACGATGTACTGTGCTGTCGAATGAGTATTCGGCACAGTCAGATCTCCTCGGATATTCCAGGGATAATTTGTCAGAGTTCCGAGCTTGACAACAGATACAGATGTTGTACGGCTGATATTCCATACACCTATCATCAGACCAGCCTGTTCAGCGAACTGATTGAACGTGGCCTGACCGATGGTATCGTGACCGAAGAGAACACCTCTTCCGCTGTCGATAAACTTCTGGACTTCATCTGCCGCGTTTTGTCTGATGTCGATATTGGAGTTGCTGTCAGCAGCACCGAAGAAGATGACATCGCACTTCCAGCTTCCGTCAGAATTGTACAGATAAGACTGAGGGTCAGCATTGAAGTCATTGATATGAACAGGATCAATATCGAAAATGCCCTTGCCCGCTGGTATCTCAGTTTCGCTGATAGTCGTGTTCATCCAGTCAACAAGGTAGGGCTGTAACGGATAAACATTCAGTACCCTGATATGCTCCTCCTCGTTCCAGATAGAACGCGACTCCCACTTTGTGCTGTTTGCCTTTCTGTAAAGCTGATAGCTGTAGCTCTCGGCATCGTTGCTGATGTCGTTCCATGAGAGGTCGACCATGTTTTCCTTTTCGGTGTTTACAGAGCTATTGAGGATAAGATCCTGAACAGGTCTGTCAACGACCTTCAGAACTCGCTTGCCCTCGGAAATGATAGTGCCTTCAGCGTCGTAGAGCTTTGCATTTACGGTATACTCGCCAACGTTCTTTACAGTGAATGAGAGCTTGTCGCCGCTCTTGAAGACCGGGTATTCAGCCTTACCTTCGAAGTATGTAACTTCGCCCTTTTCAAGTGTGATATCAAACTCAGTCTCATCAACGAGCTCGTCCTTTTTGAAAACATTCATTTCGATCTTTCCGCTGAACTCACCGTTGGAGAAGTAGTTGACCTCTGCGCCTGCGTTTATCTCAGTCTCGTTTCCTGCGTAAACGTAGTAGTCGCTGAGTATGGGGCCGAACCATGTTACCTCGAACTGAGTCTTTTCCTCTTCCGAGGTCTTTTCCTCGATAACGGGAGCCTCGACGACTCTGAACTCCGTACTTCTTCGGCAGATTTCCTTATCACCGTCGATGCATACTACGGTGATATCATAAACGCCTGCCGCTGTCGTGTCGGGAGTGAATGAGAGCGGAGTCCCCTTAAGGTCGCTGCTGTCCGGAGTGAGAACGGCTTCCTCAGTCTTGGAAGCTATCTCCTTGCCGCTCTTTGTGACAAAAGTCTTCATCGTGATATCGTAGTCAACATTGGTCGCGTAGAGGAGGTCATACGATACTCCGACCTCGACCTCTGCACCCGATACAGCCGTATTGGTGTCGAGCTCTACGGAGAGGTCTGTTATCTCTGTGGAGTGCTTGGCTTCAACGGCTGTGATACCTATCGGTAACTTCTGACTCTTTACGAGCTTGCCGTTGTCGAAGAGCTCTGCGAGCACATACACATCAGAACCGTCTGGCTCTGCAAGTACAAACTCGCCCGAAGCAACATTCACGCTCGTTCCGTCCGCGGGACACGAAGCCTTTACAGTGTTCTCATAGAAGGGAGTTTCACCGCTGAATGCTGTTATCTTAACATCGAGCTCAGTGTCATAGTTGCTGGTGTACTCTATTACAGAGCTGACGGAGATGGAATTCGAGCTGTTGCTGGTACCCTCAGTATCGCTGAGTTCGGATTCAAAATCAGTTACAACAAGTCTGTTTTCAAGCTCAAGTGACTGCAGGAGCCTTATCGCAATCGATGTCGTTTCAATATCCTCTGCAAAGCTGCCGTCAGTCTTTTCGGCTTTTCCGATATTGCTGACGAGCTCCATAGGGTCGGTTTCCTCATTCATCGCCTGCATTGCAAGGTGCTTGTAAAGTGTTTTCTTTATGTCATCATCCGCGTAGCTATCGCTTACGTTGTTTTTAAGGTATGTCAGCGGAGCATCGAGAACTGTCAGTTCATAATTATTCTTAGTGAGGAATCTGCCGACATTGTATACTACCATAGCGGTGAGTACTTCGTCACTGTCGCTTGCCTCAGTGTAGGAATAGCTTCCGTTCTCATTTGCTGAATTCACAAGAAATTCGCAGATAGCAAGTCCCGAGATGTCGCCTCCTGTGTAGGCAGTATCATTCACTGCCTCGAGCACGAGTACGGAATCAAGCACATCGCTCGCATATTCGGGATAGAGACCAAAGCCGCCATCTGCATTCTGCTTGCACTCGAGCCTGCTGAGGTATTCGGACTTGGCAGAAGCCGCCGAAAGCCTTGCGACCATATCTGTGTTGTCAAAGGATATATTGTCCGTAAGCCATGTCTCGCTGTTCGGGTCTGTTTCCTTCTGAGCGGCTCTGAGAGCGATAAGCGTTTCCGTAGTATCGTTGACAAGGCGATCGTCGCCGTAGCTGCTGTCGGCATTCTTTTCTGTGCCGAGGTATGCAACAGCCTTCTCAATGATACCGTTCCTGAGCGCACTTGCTTCTACAGGTGAAACACTGCTTGCCTTGATACCTATCATAGCTGCTGTGTTGAGCACCAGTACCGAGCCGAGAAATACAGACAATGCTTTTTTCTGTTTTTTCAAACTGCGTCCTGAAAGTTTCAATCATTTCATTCCTTCCAATTAAAATTTGCCGCATAATGGGAGCCACCTTTGGCGGATTCGCAGTTACCGTGTATGAACCATAAGATTATGGTTCGGCAACCCGCATTTCCAGCTAAGGGAAGCAATCCAAGGCGTGGCATTTCATATAAACGTATACCCAACGTTTCGTATCATAGTATCACAAAAATCTCATTTTGTCAACTATTGCACAAAATATACAATTCGTATATACATCGTGTGAAACTCCCTATTCTACGCGAAAGATCAGGTGTCAAAAAAGCAAGAGCTTATGTTAATGATATACAAATACTACGTGATCTGATTATGCATATTCTACAATAATATCAAATTCACCCCTCTTTTGATATCAAGCCTGAGCTTCACGCAGTCGCTCTCCGACAGATAAATTCGCTCATACCAATTATTCATAACGCAAAAATCCCGGGCAGTGCCCGGGATTTCTTCATACATTCGATTCGTATAACCTATCAAACCAACAGATAGAAAAGTTCAGCCGCTTCTTTATTTTTTTCAAAATTAGGATCATTTATTCCCTCAAATTCAACTGTTTTACAATTCTCCTCATTTTCGTGAGGTAATTTTGGATACCTCGAACCTTTGACCCATTCGATCTCGGTTTCATAACATCCATAGCTTATAAATGTTCTACCCCAACCAGTATTATTCAATCTATGAAGTGCTTTTTCTAATGTATCATTTTCAAAATCATAGACATCGAGCGCATAGTATCTTATTTTTGATGTGTATACGATTTCACCATTATCATTCCTATGACAATAGACCGTTGAGGATAATGCTGTCTGGCAGCCGCCAAAAGACAGCCACCAATCTGCAAAAGCATTAATATTATATGCACTCTCCCCATGGAAATCACACTTCCATTCTGGTCTCCCCCACTTATCCTCCTTATCTTCTGGTTTATTAATGTCCTTGACAGTTGAAAAATTATACGTATTGCCTATCATGGTATTCTTCTCAACCATATCAAAATATGCATTCATGTTATCATAATACTTATTTCGCCCCCTATTTGTCATCGCAATCGCATAAGGATATTTTTCAAATTCAAAATCTTCACCATTAGCGCATAAATAATGAGTAAGCGCCTTTACAGCATTAGGGACGCTTCCTCTTGCATCCAAATACCTTGAGATATTCTTCTTATCTAAACTTAATGTGATACCACCTTGATCGAATCCAACGGCTCGACTAATACCATCTGTACTAGCCAATGCATCCATCAATAAAAGAACTGCAAATGTACACTGTGCTGATGTATCTACCAGTCCTGGGTTGATTCTGTCTTTAGGTGCTTCTTCTTTTGCTTTTTCATATACATCTTCATATTCATTTGACAAAAGCTGCCTATATGTAACTTTTGAATAGTCGTTTACAACCTGGAAATGAGTATCAATGTGATCAAACGGAGCATTATCATCCACATCAAGGATACGATCGAAATCTGTATCCTTTAACTGAGGATTTGAAATCCATATAGCCAGCTTACTGTTGTTATAGTAATCTTCAAGCTGAGGACCATAAGGAGTGTCTTGCCAGTTTATAGGTACCATTTCATCATTTTTTCCAACGCTGATATTCGCCCTCTCGAACACATCATTATATGTCATAAAGCTAAATGTGCCATCGGGATTGACATTTACGTAGTTCTTGTCAAGCTCATCCCAGTCGCTAATTCCATCCCTATCCGTATCCATACCAGAATCAGGACTGAGTTTGTCTCTGAGCATTACATTGATATTGCCTGCGTCACTTGGCGCTTTATAGTTATTATACGTTCTGACGCACCTAACAATGAAATCAAGCACCTCATCATAATTAGTCTCAGTATCAAACCCTGTATCAAGTCCATCAACGTGGTATATACCGCCATTGTTTCCGGGATTTCTTATACCCCAGCTACCAATCTCAAAACTTAGTCTTGAGTCAGGGGGAGTTTGATAATACACCTCTCCAAAGAATGCTCCTCTCTTCTTAATATCCTCTCTGACAAAAACAGCGTCACACCAATTACCATAAGTTAAAGTATCATACATTGTCTCCGAGTTCATAAGGTTAATAACAATCCATCTATAATCACTCATCATATTTTCAGTGGTAAATGGTTTAGTATTTTGGATCTCTTTTTCAGCAAGCCTGTATGAAACGAATCTGTTGGCAGGCCCTAATTCTGTACTGTACTCGATTTTATCAAGAGCTTCATCAAGTTCAATTATATTTGTGAAATCACAAGTATCCGAGTCTGCTTTTAATTTAGGAAGCTTATTCTCAACATCATACGGAATGACGTGTATCACAGCATCATCATAGTATTTGAAAAGATAGCTTGCAATATCATGGATCATTTCCTTTTGGTACAGGAAATTCTCTTCTCCGTTTTTTCCCGATCTCTGTAAAGTAAAATACAGGTCAAACGGCTCGTTCCTTTTTAATGAGACCTCATCTCCTATAACCGCATCCGCCACAGAAGACATCACAATGCTCTCGGTATCAGCCGATTCAGCGCTTTCTGTTACGGCTTGCTCGGGCTTTATTCCGAGCGAATCGAACCATTGCTCAGAGTCCAGAATGCAGTACGTACCCGTCCCGTCGATTTCAGCGGATACTACGCCGTCCGACTCCGAATACTCTGTATCCATAGGAATGAGCATATGTATATCTTCGTTGTACTGGAATACAGTTAAACGCTTTATGCCTTCAAGTCCCTTATATGTTCCGATAGTATTGTTCCTGTACTCATCATCAACAGTAAAGCTGATACTCATCGACTCGGGCTCTGTACCGTCGGCAACAGCAATATCCACAATATCACCGATTACAGCCTCTTCATCTATAACGGCTGTATATCTGCTCTTGGAAGCTGATACGACTTCCTCCGCGAAGCCTGCTGTTTTGATGTCTACTGAAAGCTTATAGGCTTTATTGTCGGCATCGGCGTTGACAGCCTCAAGCACAAATGAATCCGTGTCTATCTCCTGCTGAATGACCGCTTCTGCATCGGGAACATCCCCTGTTTTCGGGTTCAGAGGATCAAGTCCCATCTTGTGTTCTGCATAGTCGGTCAATCCGTCTTCATCGGTATCTCTGATGAGCGGATCTGTCTTGAGCTCATTAATCTCTACAAGATCAGAGAGACGATCGTCATCCGTATCCTCTCTAAGTGGGTCAATTCCATTTTTTATCTCAGACAGATTGCTTATGCCGTCCTCATCACAGTCAGCATCAGCATCGGAAATGCCCTTCTTAAACGAATCACGAACGGTCGGGTCTGTCTGTGTGATGTATATTTCTTCGTAGTCGCTGAGTCCGTCTTCATCCGAATCTGCACTGTCGATTTTGCTTCCGTAAACCGACTCGACCATATCAGCAACACCATCTTCATCAGAGTCAATGAAGTCGGTTACGTATTTACCATCCTTCAAAACAATGAAGAAGGGGAATGATTCATGGAGCTTTCCATCCTTATCATTGTATGCTACTTTGAAGAATATGGTATCGAATTCTTCCTTGACTTCATAGCTGTACTCATCCGTATCCTTTACCTTTGCAACAGATTTGTACTTCTTGTTGTCGTCGGATACAAATATCTCGACTTCCTTGACTGTTTCATTGACGAGCCACTTGATGTCTATCGCTTTTGTCTCGGTATTGTATACGCCGAAAGTATAGACCTCCTCGAAAAGCGCATCCTCTTCAGCGGGCGGGTTCAGACATTCCTGAATCCTCTGACTTGTTACAGGGAACTCTTCAAGGCTGAGCATTTTTGCATCGACCAGCTTGAGCGCAAACGCGTCCATACCCGTCACTCCGTCTCCGTGGTCAACACAATCAGCATTGCGGAGTGCCTGTGCATTCAGCGGATACTTGTCTCTGTTCGCTATGTACTGCAAAATAGCAACCGCATCGCTGATGCCGACTTTTCCGTCACCGTTTACTTCTCCGTAAACGATCTGGGATTCCTCGATGGCTTCAGCTGCGTACGAAACGCCGGCGGCAACGGATTGATTGCTTGCAAGCATCACCGCTGCAGCCAAAGCCGCAATAATTCTTTTGGTTTTCATCTGATATCCTCCTGATTCCACAAAAATGTGCAATTCATTTTAACATTCTTTATTTCTTTTGTCAATGACGCAAACGAAATCCGGCAACGTATTTGCTCATTTTTGTTGATTCCGTGTATCTTCCGCCCGCGATTATATGGTACTTTTGATAAATAGCCCAATACAAATTTCGTTTTTCCGCACTCAACATTCTCATAAAAGCCGTTCCAAATAATATCGGGATTTATGACGTTATTCTTTTGCACGCCTGGTCAATGCATAATAAACCTCAGTAGATTTAGGATATGATCATATCAATTCCATCCATGCATGTAACACAGCTGATTTATATCGCCTGATAAATACAAGTTTGGATGTAAAACGATGACATTTGTAACAGTTTTCGTGACAAACATCATGTTTCAATTTTACGCAGCAAGTGATATAATTTACTCGTACTCGAGTTTGATTTTTCTCTAAGCTGCAGCACCCCAAATAGCAGAACTATCTGACATAAGTTTAGGAGGAGTATTTATGAAGAAACCGTTCAAGAAATCGATCAGAAAAATGATGTCGATCATCTGCACCATGATGCTCGCTTTAGTACAGCAGTGATGGAGTAGCAGGAAAAACAGCTACTCTTAGCTATAATGGACCTAAAATGCTTGTCCAAGTGACAGTTAATTCTTGTACAAAGTATGGTCAGATTTGCGTTGCTGGCGGAGGAATAACAAACGGATATTCAAGGTCTTTTGTTGTTGACAATGGAGAAATGTCGTATGTTAGAACAGACCTCATGGATAAATGGCACGTTACAGCAGTTAATTATTGCTATAATTATGGAGTTACTTGGTATGAATTGTATGATACAGATGATGGGGATTATTACGGTTGGGTAGATGAAAGTTATCTTACTTTTTATTGAAAACCTCTGAATTCATTTTTATCGGTACATAACTATGATTATGATTCAATAGGCAATTCCAAGCAAGTGATGACCGTTGATTCAAGCAGGAGCTCCTGCACAGTTGCTATGTATGAAAAGAACGGAGCATCGTGGGATTGTGTACTTGAAGCAAACGGCATAGTCGGCAAAAACGGAGTATCTGCCAATAGCCGTGAGGGAGACTACTGCACACCCAAAGGCATACACTCATTGGGATTTGCTTTCGGTACAGAGCCGCTTGACGGGCTTGATATCGAATATCGGCTTATAAACGGTAACTGTTATTGGGTCGATGATACTGGATCGGCGCTGTACAATCAGTGGGTCGAGAGCAGCAATATCACTTGGAAAAGTGCGGAACACCTGATAGACTATCCGCAGGCATACAAGTATTCCATAGTCATTAATTACAATATGTCGCCTATAGTATCGGGAAAAGGCTCTGCTATATTTCTGCATTGTATGACAGGGAGTTATACTGCAGGCTGTGTTGCAGTTCCCGAAAGAGATATGCTTAGTATAATAAAATGGATCGATGCAAATAAAAATCCGATAATCATAATTCAATAAGAATCAAAATAAGAGGGACACAGAGTCCCTCTTTTTTTTATGACGCAGGTAGGATCCCCTTATATTTCCCACTAGCAGCAATGCTCCATATTGAATGTCCTATAAGCCAACATAGCCAATTCTTCTAGTTATCATTGAATTTAGATGAATCAACAGATAAACAACTGGCCTCCCCATGACGGGGAGACACAATATACATGTGAAAATAAAAGCACCTGCAATGCAAGTGCTTTGTGGATATTCAGTTAATGCGCAAATCAGATTATATATGTTTCAATCGCATATAGTCTCATATCCTCGCAGGAATATTTCAGGGTAAATCCTAAAGGATAATATCCCGCAGTGAAAACAATCGAAAATCCGTATGTTGCTTTTTTCTGTTTAGATTCCAGACGGTATTTATGAACTAGATTTAGTTGATCCTTATTTTCCGTTTCTTCAAAATAGCCCCCGGTAATCTCATATACTTTTTTAAATTCGTCATGCGTCCATTCTTCGAGACATTCTTTGTACTTCGAAGGTCTCCATTCATCGTTTGTGAAATCCCAGAATCTGAGCCACTCATACGCCTGTTTGAGGCATTCATCCCAGTGCTCAAGCACATCCAGAACCATCATGACTTTTTCTTCCGGAATCATATTGTCCGATACATTGTCGATAAAGATTTCGCCCGTTTCTTTCGTATAAACCACTGCAAACTCTTCGTCGCTTTCAAAGATGAAGAGTGAAAAATCTCTGTCTTTCAAGAAGGATATGACATCAGCCAGATCATGGTATACATATTTAGACACAGCAATCACTCCTGTATACTGATTTTGCAGAGAAAGTCTCATGTTTCCTTCACACCAAAATTATAGCACAGCAGCGAGAAAAAGTCAATCAGGAGATGGTTTTCGACAGGGATAACAGACCTATATGGACTGGATATCAATTTCAAAAAACAGTCTCGATAGATTATTATGGGTTATTTGCATTTATTTCATGTACTATCTCGGATAGCCTTGCCGAACGAAGCATAGGCATATAGTGTCCGCCTTCGACTTCGTAATAATTCTTATCGGGAGCGCTTATTCTCTCATAGTAAGCCTTCGTCACTGAAGTCATGACCGTATAATCCTTATTGCCCATGATAATATATACAGGCACTTTGTAATCTGTTCGGTCAAGTATAGAAAAATCCTTCCATGTTCCTTTCATTGCGCAGTGATAATAGCAATAATCTTCAAATTCATCAGGATTTTTAGGTGCGGAGGCATAAAAGGTATTGTAATAGTCTTTCAGAGAATAATAGGGATTAAATACATATGCGGCTAAGATATTTACATCGCCTGCCGTCAAAGAATCCGGCTCTGCATATTTCTCCTCGAAGGAATACTGCTCCACTTGCGCAAGCCGCTGTTCCTCGTAGGACATACTGTCATACTTTTCCTGTTCTGTGATGATATTCTCAGCAAGCTTATGCAGTTCAGGGTCGTTCTTTGTCCATTCAAGTGCCATATCTTTGTAAGCCTTCTGTATCTCGATATTATCAACAGGCAGGCTCAAAGCGTACAAAGTTTCATAATATTCGGGATGATCGAGAACCAGATTCGAGCCGAATGCCGCCCCCCATGAGATACCGAGTATGCTTATTTTATCTTTGCCCATATAGTCGAGCAGGAACTTTGTCATCTCCTCGCCGTCACTGAAAAGCTGTTCGTAGGTTACTTGATCTCCTTTTTGTTCTTTCGTCCAGCTATGCCCACAGGCACGCTGATCCCAATTAACGACCGTGTATACATCACTGAGTTTTCTCAGCACAGGATAATCAAGGTCACTCGTTGCCTGACCTGGTCCACCATGCAGATAAAGAAGAACGGGATTGTCCTTGTCCTGTCCGTAGATGTTTATCCATTGTTTTGTACCGTTTATATCAACATACATTGTTTCGTTGATTCCGCCTTCCGGCGTTCTGTTGTTTATTTTTTGCCCTATGAAGCGGACTATGAAGAACAAGACAATGATTGAAATAATGATAATGAATATCCACTTTACTATCTTAAAGAGAATTTTGAAAAATTTTTTCATGATATACTCCTATAACAACCGATTTATATGAGCAAACCTAGTGCCGTTCAGTCCGTGCAAACCTGACAGCCGAATAAACTAATATATGCATGATGCTTTTCACAAAGAGGAAAGCCGCATTTCGGCGGCTGATCCGGTTCACATTCATTGAGCCATTGGGTCATGTATTCATCTTTGATATCGGCTTCGGTCATGCGTTCAATCAGCTTCTGGAAATCATCCAGATAAGACATTGCAAATTCCTCGTTCGGAGTATAATCCAGTGTTTCCCATCCGAGCTTCTGCCGTGCGCCTTCGATTACACGCAGCATTAACGCCTTGTCCTCTGCAAAATGCTCCCTGTCCCACGGGAGGCGGTCAATATCCAGAACAATATTTCCAAGTCCGCGTTCATTCTGATTCTGTTCCGCAATATATACCATCATCCGCTTCTGGCTTTCGGTTTCTGCAAGCCGTCCGCCGCTCAGGCACAAAATATTGACGAGAACTGCCGCACCGCCGTTTGGCATATGCAGCGAATCACGCATATGCTCATCCCAATAGGCTCGGTCTGAAAGCGGATGATTGGTTCCTCCTCCGAATGAAAAACATATCGTAACTCCCATCTTTATCGCCTCCTGTGATTCATTCATAGCTGAATTATAGCACAGCAGGGCGAAAAAGTCAATCAGAGGCTGTGTTCGGCAGGGCAAAACGAAAGCACCTGCCGGAGCAAGTATAATAATTTAATACAGCTGTCTCCCCATGACGGGGAGACAGCTGTATACGATTTGAACTATAAAGATTACGTTTAAGAAAAAAGAATCCCGCGGAAAACCGCGGGACTATTAGGTTATTCTTTGTTGGATTTAAGGAATGATTCAATATCTTCCTTACCTCCTGTTGAAGTATAACTGTAATAAGAGAGTATCGCGGAAGCGTCCTTGGCGTCTATCTTATCGTCGCCGTTTACATTTGCGGCAGCCTTTTGCTTATCAGAAAACGAGCTCACTCCGCCTGTAGACATCTTTGAATACTCCACGAGTATATCAGAAGCATCCTTTGCGTCAATCTTGCCGTCTTCGTTAACATCACCAAGCAAGGATTTATCCGGATCATGTGGGACTGGAACCATTTCTCCGCCATCTGCAAGGTCTACCGAATACCACGTCAGCACATTGTCACAGACCGTGAATATGACGCGATACCGCGGTATCACGGCAATATGTGAAGCCTTTTTCTTTTTCACAGCCATTGTATCACTCCGTTTTTCTTTTCATCCTTTAAAGGCATATGAATACCTCCTCCCATTTTATCACAAAACGGTACGGATAGTCAAGAAAAAGCCCTCACAGCCGAGAACGTGAGGACCTATCGCAGAAATATTACAGAACCTTTTCCATTCTTATGCAGTCGAAGGTGTCGCCGTGGATGATACTGCTGTCCGTGACAGCGTAGCCGAGCTTCCCGTAGAAGCCCGTAGCGGTGTCGCGGCTCTCGACCACGGCATTGGTGAAGCCGAGCTCGCGAAGCCATTTCTCGGCTTCCTCCACGACCTGCTCCCCGAGACCCTTCCCGCGGTATTCGGGCAGCACGACCACCCGCCCTATCATCGCGGAAGCGGCGTCTATCGGATAGAAACGCGCCGTCGCAACAGGGAAATCGCCGTCGAGCAGAACAATGTACTTCGTGTCGGGAGTGTCGTGCTCGTCGAACTCGCGGCGCAGAGTGATATTGTGCTGCTTAGCCATACCCTGTATGCGGACGTAGTACGCGCCCGCCTGCTGCCACGTTTCAGTTGCTCTCATCACTGTTATGTTCATAGCTGTTTCCTTTTTCCATGTACACAAATTCAAGTTCGTCGTTTACGGCTTTTCGGGCAAATATCCTGTAGCCCAGCTTCTGGTAAAGACGGATATTATCAAGGCTTCGCGTGCTCGTAAAGAGCTCATAACGCCTGTAGGGAAAGCATTTCTCTATTTCGGACAGAAGACTTGAACCGTATTCCTTATTCCGATGGTAAGGGTGCACCATGAGCTTGCCGATGTATACCGTTCCGTCACGCTCTTCCGCCCGCACCGAGCCGATAATAGTATCCTTGTCATCGGTCATTTTCAGTATTATCCCGCAGTTAAACTCATCAATAACTTCGTCGAGAGTCTGCTTGAGCGGAGGGATATCCCTGCTTCCGAACAGGTCTGCCTCGCTCTGATACGCAAGATATTGAAGCTTTAATATCTCTTGCAGATCTTCCGCCTTTGCTCTCATTATCATTTTATCACCTTTTTCCGTTCCTGATAAAGTCTATCAGCTCACCGACGTCGTCGAAGTCGTCGTAGTCGCCGATAATGCCCTCGCGGTGGTATACTATCCCCGCCTTCTCGTTGCGCTCAAGGCAGTCGAGGAGCTCCCCGACGCCGTATCTGCGGGCAAATCCCGTGAACGCCAGCGCCTTTATCTTGTCGCCGAACAGCCCCTTCCTGCAATCGCTGTCCGTACACTCGTAGCAGCTAACTATCCCCTTTTCTATGCAGCACTTCCTGTTTTCGCACCACTCCGCGTCCTTGCACCAGTCCAGCTCGAGGAAGCCGTCCTGTCCGCAGCCCCTGCACTTCACATTTTCCGAGCACAGACAGCAGGCAAGTCCGCAGCGTGCTATTCCCAATTCACGTTTCATATGTACCTCCTTTTATTCCGAGCTTTATTATGACTATTATACCATTTTTCAGCGCGGATTTCAACAGGAGCGCCAATTATTATCAGCGCTGAGTCACGCCGCGGCTTCAGAAAAAAATTCGCGGCGCGGTGTCCGCGCTGCCAGCTTCGCGCCGACGGTTTTATTGCACCGCAAGCTGTATCCGCGGCTCATAGCAGCTCTCAAAAATAAAAAATCGCGCTTCGTAAAACGAAAACGCGAACTCGCTTGCAATTTTAGTGAATAATGAAAAAATGAATAGTGAATAACGAATAATACAGAAACGGTTTAGACCCGCTTTGGAGCGGGGAAAAAAATCGCGGCTCAGAACAACTGAACCGCGAACTGCATGCGCCCGCTCGAAGCAGACACGTAACGTTTTTTAGGTGTGAGGCGAGGATAAAAACTAACGCTCCACAATTAAGTGGAGCGCGAATCGGAAGCGGCGACACGCCGCCTGTAAAGGTGGAGCAATTTAGATACAACTTTGGAGCGCGGAAAAAAATTCGCGGCTCAGGAAAACTGAACCGCGAATCTGCGTGCGCCCGCTTGGCGCTGGGGTGGGAGATGGGATTCGAACCCACGGTCTTCGGGACCACAAGCCTATGCTGACGGATATTCCGCAGTTCCGCCTGTTTTATCAAGATACTGCTTTGTGCCTATATCTCGAGGATTTGAGCAGATTTGCCGTGTAATTCCTTTGCAGAAAAACGTGCCTTACTGTAGCACCAACCAAAAAAGAACGTCCTGACTATATCGGCGTGGAAATAGAAATGCCCGTCGTAAACCTCAGCGGACAGCCTGTTGACGAAGCTGTTTCCATTAAGACTGCCGAAAGCTTCATCAGACACTTCGGTTTCATCGCATCAGGCAGTGACACTGACGGCAATATAAGCTCTGCGAAGCATGAACAGACAGGAGATATACTGTCCTTTGACTGCTGTTATTCAAATCTTGAATTATCCTTTGGCAAGGCAGTTGATCTTTTTGAAATAAAGGACAGATTTGAGAGATACTGCCGCTTTCTCAATACCGAATTTGCAAAGCACGGCTATACTCTTACGGGTATGGGCGTAAATCCCAATGCGGATATAAATCACAATCAGCCTATCCAGAATGAGCGTTACCGTATGCTTTATCATTACCTGCACTCTTACCCGCAGCACAAGAATGAAGTGGCGATGCGCTTCCATGAACGTCCCGATTTCGGAACCTTTACAAGTGCCTCGCAGGTACAGCTTGATGTGAGATATGAGGAACTCACAGACGTTATCAATGTTTTCGGACTGCTTGAGCCTTACAAGGCTCTTCTGTTTGCAAATTCATATCTCTCGGATTATCCCGAATTCCTGTGTGTGAGGAATATGCTGTGGGAGCACAGTATGCAGGGCTATAATCCCCATAATGTCGGAATGTTCGGCAAAAAGGTGTCGAGCATAGACGAGCTTATTGACTATATTGGAACGCAGTCCATTTACTGCACCATGCGTGATGGCAGATACATTGATTTCACGCCTCTCACTTTAGATGAGTTCTTTTCCCGTGACTCTGTTGAGGGCGAATACTTCGACGGCGAAAAGTATCGGAAGATAAGCTTTACGCCTGAAATTTCCGACCTTGAATACCTGCGTACATTCAAATTCGAGGATCTGACGTTCAGAGGTACTATCGAATACAGAAGCTCCTGCTGTCAGCCGCTTTCAGAAGCTCTGACAGTTGCGGCATTTCACACAGGTCTGAAAGAAAAGCTGTATGAGCTGAAGAAACTGCTTGAAAACGACGATGTTATCTATTCTCATGGCTTCAATGCATCAGAGCTTCAGAAGCTTCTGTCAAAGCGCAGTCAGCCATATTTCATTGACGAAAACAGGATAGAAAAGCAGCTTATACGCATACTCGACCTTTCATCAGAGGGACTGAAACAGCGAAAGCTCGGTGAGGAAATACTACTCGTTCCGCTGTATGAAAGAGCGCAAAGACATACAAATCCTGCCAGAACTATGCTTGACGGAATAAATAACGGTATCCCCATGATAAACTACATTGAGCAGTACGCTGCTATATGAGGTGAAAATATGACCACAAGCAAATATTACTACAGCGGAAAATTCGGCATTGAGCGTGAAACTCTCCGTGTGGACGGTCAGGGAAGACTATGAGGAAGTCAATGGTGAAATCGTGTGTACCGACTGCTACGAGCGCCATACTACAACCTGCGACAGATGCGGTGAGGTCATCTGGACAGACGACAGCTATGGCGACGAATACACGACATTGTGCCGTCACTGTTATGAACACCACTATACTCGCTGTTCTTGCTGCGACGCCCTTCTCCATGAGGATGACGCCTACCACCTTGACGGGGAAGATTATTGCGGAGAATGCTATCATGAGGAAGTTGACAGAAACCGTAGTATCCACGATTACGGATACAAACCTGAACCCATATTTTACGGAGATAGTCAGCGGTATTTCGGCGTAGAGTTGGAAATTGACGGAGCAGGTAAAGACAGCGATAATGCCGACGAGATACTTGGGCTATTGAAATAATATAGTCACATTATATATTGACAAGTGTTTAGACTTCTGATATTATAAGAATAATGACATGATTCCAAATACGTCACACGTTGAGTGCGTAGTATTGATGTCAAGGGATAAGGCGTAAAAGTGCCGATTTTACGGCAGTTTCCGGCTATACAGTCAATCTGCGAAGTCAACCCTAACCGGCTTTTTACTGTATTTGGAAAAACATCTACGAACTCAAAACGCCTGACAACCAATCTGCGCAGTGAGGTTAGTGCGCAGATTGGATAACAGAGGGTTCGATACTTCGTAGATTGGTTGTCATTCGTCAAAATGTACAAAGTGGGAATAAATCCGTAGTAATGCAGGCGGAAAGGAGTAACTGTTATGCCAGAAAGCATCAACCTGTTCGATATCAATGAGATTCTGAAGCTGATGAGAGGGACTTATCCTCTTCCCAGAGAATACAGATCGCAGTTTGAACCGCAGCAATTAAATGTACCAACTGAAACATATGCCGTTTTGAGAGACCATATTTATCGGAATGCAGGCTGTAAACTCTTTTTTCAGGAGGCTTTGCGGACATTGTTTTCGGGAAATGCTGATGATGTTTTTCTTGGTGCGGCGTATTTTGAGGATTGTATTATCTGTGAAGAAAACAAAACAGCGAGTTTTTCGATAGACAGTGAAAGACTGATCCCGCTTCTGAAAGATGGAATTCGTCGAAACGTGACAGAGCTGATGCACAGAAAGGCTTTCCTGATCGGCAGTGAAGAAAACTGCATGGAACGGCTTGCACAAATCAGCGCTCTTTACAAAGATAAATACGGATTCACAATTATGGATTAAAATAATAACCCCCGCACCACTGAACACCAGTGATGCGGGGATTGTTCTATCCTATCCATTTTCAATGACTATCATTGCGCCTGTATTCTATGAGATATACTCGATTTATTATAAAAAAGCAGCTCCCTTACGGGAGCTGGCTTCTTTAATAGCTTTGTACCACCAATATAATTCGTGTGATTTTCGTGTGATTTCGTGTGATTTTTGACTGTAAAACAGTCACACGGAGCTGCAAAATTGCAGTTGAAACTGTTTTCTGTAGGTAACAGAAAAGCCTGTATTTCGGTGTTTTCCTCGAAATACAGGCTTTTAATTCTGGCGGACAGAGAGGGATTCGAACCCTCGATACGCTATTAACGTATACACGAGTTCCAGTCGTGCGCCTTAGACCAGCTCAGCCATCTGTCCACTATGGTGCGAGTAATGGGACTTGAACCCATACGTCTTACGACACACGCCCCTCAAACGTGCCTGTCTGCCTATTCCAGCACACTCGCAAATCACAATATACATTATACAACGTTTCGAGTACAAAGTCAATAGCCTTTCAAAAAAGTTTATTTTATAACTAAAATCAAGTGACTGATAATAGATGAACAGAAAAACAAAAAACCGCAAGATATCCCCTAAACATCGCCGAAATCTCTGATTTGTCAAAATTTTTTTCGACACTCTATACTTCTTTATTCTTGATTTATTATTATAACTGATATATAATGCGAAATGTAATTTAATAAGAAAGGAACAATCCAAAATGAACACAACAAAAATCAAAGCACTCATCTGCGACAACTCCGTACCCACAGGTACAGCTCTCGCCTCCGCGCTGACCGAACATGGCATATTCGCCTACACCCGCAGCAATACCGAAAGCACAATCATCAACTCCATAGTCTCAGAGGCACCTGACGTTGTAATCAGCTATCTGACTCTCGGCGACTCCGACGTTGTCACGCTCATGCACAAGGTACGCGATACTATCACCGACGCACCTGCATTCATTGTCATCTCGGAGATAAAGAATACGTTTATTGAGAGGCAGGTAATGTCCAACGGAGCCGCCTACTTCATCGCCGAGCCGATAAACACAGATGAGCTCGCCGAAGCAGTAGCAGCAGTCTCGCGCAGCACATTCCCGCCAAACATAGCTGACCCCGAGATACTCGTGACTGAAATGATAAAGAAGATGTGCATTCCCGCGAATCTCAAGGGTTACAGATACATCAGGAGCGGAGTTCTTGAATGTCTCAGAGACAGGACTCTGCTCGACAGCATAACCAAGCGTCTGTACCCGACTATCGCCGAGCGATTCACAACAACTCCCGCCCGCGTAGAGCGTGCGATACGAACAGCTATCGAGAACTCGTGGGAGCGTGCAGACAAGTCGAGCATATGCAGCGTTCTCGGCTACGACAACTCTTTTTTCAGCGACCGCCCCACTAATTCCGAATTCATCGCCATGCTGTCGGACAAGATACTGCTGCAAATGAAAAGCCCGAACATAATCCGACCGTACATATCAGTCGGCGAACAAATAACCGTAACTGCCAATGCGGCAGAGCGTGCAATACTCTGATAACTAACGAAAACCGCTGTCAGCCGAAAAGCCGACAGCGGTATTTTCATACTATGAAGCCAGTAAGGAATGCCGCAAGCGAAGCCGCGAGTGCGACAACAATGAGCGGCTGGTCGAAGAACGCGAGGACTACTGCGACCACCGTGCCGACCACCGAGGTGACAACATTGCCCGTACTGGAGAAAATGGCGGGTATAGTCATCGCGCTGAGAACGGCATAGGGAATGTATTTGAGGAAGCTCCGCACAAAGCGCGACTCAATCTTCTTCCTGAAAAATGTGAACGGCACCATTCGTATGATGTAGGTGGTGACCGCCATTACTATAATGTATACTGCAACAGTCATTCTCCCGCCTCCTCTTCTTCATCGGAAACAGGGAAGAGCAGAGCTCCGAGCCCAGCAGCGGCAATTGCGCAGATGATGACCGCAAATCCGCCCGATATCATTGTCAGCACGTACTTGAAGAGTATGCTGAGCATCGCCGCGATAACGGTCACGAACAGCACGCTTTTCTTTTTTCGCGAGGGAGGTATGATTATCGCGAGGAACATTCCGTACAGAACTATCCCCATTGCCGAGGAGACCGCGTCGGGCAGAACCTCTCCCGCCGAAGCTCCGAGGAAGGTGCCGAGCACCCAGCCTGCCATCGCTATGAGTATCATGCCGTACATATACGCGGGAGTTATACTCCCCTGCTGGGTCGAGCAGACCGCGAATATCTCGTCTGTTATACCGTATGAGGCGAGCAGACGGTGCGGCGTAGTAAAGCTCTTGTCGAGCTTTTGCGACAGTGAAAGCGCCATGAGCGAGTAGCGTATATTTATGACGAGCTGGACGAGTATCATCTCGAGGAGAGTGCCTCCCGCGGCGATGACTCCCACGCCCGCTATCTGTCCCGCGGAGGTGAGGTTAGACGCAGATATCGCGGACGACTGGAACACGCTCAGACCGCTCTGCACCGCCAATATGCCAAAGCCGAACGACACTGAGAGATAGCCCAGCGCGATAGGTATGCCGTCTCTCATACCGCGCAAAAAGTTTGATTTCAAATGTAACTTTCCTTTCATTGACCAAGTAATATCAAGTATAACACAATTAACTGAAAAATGCAAGGATTCTTTTTCGGGACTCTGCCCTTGACCCGCTGGGACTCTGTCCCAGCCCCTTGCAGGGAACAGCGTCCCCTGTACCCCCCGATTTCGCGGCATAGTATCCTCAAATCGGAAGCAATATTCGCGGGGGATACATTTACGTATAATATTTGCACTGACTTACTCTTTTCTATTGAATTCCCCTCCCCTATTTGCTATAATAGAGGAAACAACTTCAAAGGCGGTGAAGCCATGTCATCGGACATCGTCAGCTCCCACGCAGGCGACGAAAAAAGCAGGGAGCGCACTATCATAAAAACGAGCATTATCGGCATTATCGCGAATGTGTTCCTCGCGGCATTCAAGGCTGTAGTGGGACTTCTCTCGCACTCTATCGCGATAATCCTCGACTCCGTAAATAATATGAGCGACGTAGCCTCGTCACTCGTCACGATAATAGGCACAAAGCTCGCGAAAAAACAGCCCGACCGCAAGCACCCGTGGGGACACGGACGCGCGGAATACCTCACCTCGATGATAATCGCGGTCATCATTCTCTACGCAGGCATCACCTCCCTCGTGGAGTCGATAAAGAAGATAATCACGCCTGAAACTCCCGACTACTCCGCGGCCGCTATAATAATAGTATCGGTAGCTATTGCGGTAAAGATAGCGCTTGGCACCTTCGTCAAGCGCACAGGAAAGCGCGTGAACTCCGATTCGCTCGTGAATTCGGGCACGGACGCCCTCATGGACTCGATAATCTCCGCCTCTACCCTTGCCGCCGCGATAATATTCCTGATATGGCACATCAGCCTCGAAGCGTGGCTCGGTGCAGTGATATCGGTAATCATCATCAAATCGGGTATAGGAATGCTAACGGCGACTATTTCCCACCTGCTCGGACAGCGCGTCAGCGTGGACACCGCCCGCAAGGTCAGGGAGTGCATGATGTCGTTCCCGCAGGTTCGCGGAGTGTACGACCTCATATTCCACGACTACGGCCCCGACAAGTTCAACTGCTCGGGACATATCGAGGTCCCCGACACGCTGACAGCCCGCGAGATAGACCAGCTCCAGCGGCAGATAGCCATTGAGCTGTACGTCAGACACGGGATAATACTGACGGCGCTGAGCGTGTACACCTTCAACGACACCGACGACCGCGAAAAGGCTGTACGCGGGCAGATATACGATATCGCGATGTCGGTGGAGCACGTACTCGAGGCGCACGGCTTCTACCTCGATGAGGAGCAGAAGCGCATACAGTTCGATATCATCGTCAGCTTCGACGCTCCCGACAGGGACGCCGTATACAGGGAGGTCGTCAGCCGTGTGCGGGAAGCATATCCCGAGTATGAGCTGTACTGCACCCTCGATACCGATTTCAGCTTGAGCGAACAGGAGGAATAACACTATGTACGGATATATTTTGTGCGGAACAGCCGCTTTTTTCGCGGTGATGTCGCTCATCGCGCTGATTTTATACAAGGTCGACAAGGTCAAGGCTGAAAAGGGCAAGTGGCGCACCAAGGAGGCTACTCTGCTCGGATTCGGCTTCTTCGGCGGAGCTCTCGGAGCTCTCGCGGGAATGAAGCTCTTCCGCCACAAGACCAAGCACTGGTATTTCTGGGCGATAAACTACGCGGGACTTGTCTGGCAGCTCGGACTTCTGGGCTTTCTTGCGTTCAAGCTGATACAGAGCAAATAAAAATCAAGTTTTTTGTTGTCAGACGGCTTTTTCTATTGACAAAAAACTCAAAATATGTTAAAATGAATAAAATTGCAGCGAAGCTTCGGTTTCAGAGCAAGATTCTTTGACCACTCCCACCAAACGGGGTCATACGCCATACGGACAGCGGGTCAAATGCCGACTGCCGAATATTCCATTCGGCTGGCAACTTCTGTTGCCTTATTGTTTTTATAAGTTCTCAGCTTGTGAAAGGTCAATAAGAGTAGTAAAAGGTATATCTTTGCTTATATAGACTCTGAAACCAGAATGAAGTTACTGCGCATTTTCTGCAATGTGATTCTTACACGTACAGGCTGAATAGTCTGTACGTTTTTTATTTTTGAGGTGTGTATTATGGAAAATAAACTCAAGCTTTACGGCTTCAACAACCTGACAAAGTCCCTGAGCTTCAACATCTACGACGTCTGTTACGCCAAGACTCCGAAGGCTCAGCTCGAATATATCGCCTACGTTGACGAGCAGTACAACTCCGAGCGTATCACCGATATCATGACCCACCTCACGGAGATGATAGGCGCTCAGGTGCTCAGCGTGTCGCGTCAGGACTACGACCCGCAGGGAGCCTCCGCGACATTCCTCATCGCGGACGATACAATGATACCCGCGGGCGGAAACGAGATAGTGGCTCACCTCGACAAGAGCCACGTAACCGTCCACACATACCCCGAGTATCACCCCGATACCAGCATAGCGACATTCCGCGTGGACATCGACGTTGCTACCTGCGGCAAGATAACGCCTCTTACGGCGCTCGACTACCTCATAGGAAGCTTCGACTCCGATATCATCACGATGGACTACCGTGTACGCGGCTTCACGCGCAACCTCGACGGCGAGAAGCTCTTCATCGACCACGATATCACCTCGATACAGAATTACATCGACTCGTCCATACTCGACAAGTACGACGCCGTCGATATCAACGTATATCAGGCAAATATGTTCCATACGAAAATGCTCATAAAGGACATCATATTGCAGAATTACCTCTTCAACACCGACGTCCATGAGCTCCCTCCGAGAAGCAGGCTCGACATAACAAACGCTCTCAGGAAGGAAATGATAGAAATCTTCAGCGGAAGGAACGTGTACGGAAATGACTGAGCTCACACAGGTGAATGCTCCGATATATGAGGCTCTCCGCCGATTCAGGCGCATGAGGGTAGTCCCCTTCGACGTCCCAGGACACAAGCGCGGACGCGGCAACATGGAGCTCACCGAATTCCTCGGCGAGGACTGCATGAACGTCGACGTAAACTCGATGAAGCCGCTCGACAACCTCTGCCACCCCGTATCCGTCATCAAGGACGCGGAAATGCTCGCGGCACAGGCATTCGGCGCGGCAAACGCATTCTTCATGGTCGGCGGTACGACCTCCGCAGTGCAGAGCATGATAATGTACGCCTGCAAGGAGGGCGACAAGATAATCATGCCGCGCAACGTCCACAGGAGCGCGATAAATGCGCTCATTCTCACTGGAGCAGTCCCCGTCTACGTCAATCCCGACGTGAACAAACAGCTCGGAATCGCGCTCGGTATGTCCGTTGCGCAGGTCGAGCAGGCTATCCGCGAGAATCCAGACGCAAAGGCGATAATGGTCAACAATCCCACATATTACGGCATTTGCTCCGACCTTCGCCGCATAACTGAGCTTGCTCACGCGCACGGTATGCTCGTGCTCGTCGACGAGGCTCACGGCACGCACTTCTACTTCGGCGATAATTTCCCCGTGACGGCTATGGCGGCGGGAGCCGATATCGCGTCGGTAAGTATGCACAAGTCGGGCGGAAGCCTCACGCAGAGCTCATTCCTTCTCATGGGAGAGCGTGTAAATGCCGATTATATGCGTCAGGTCATCAACCTCACGCAGACCACGAGCGCTTCATATCTCCTGCTCTCAAGCCTTGACATCTCCCGCAAGCGTCTCGCACTGAGCGGCAGGGAGATTTTCGCTAAGACCGTGGAAATGGCGGAGTATGCGCGCTCCGAGATAAACGACATAGGCGGCTATTACGCCTACTCGCGCGAGCTGATAAACGGCGACAGCATCTACGACTTCGACGTCTCGAAGCTGAGCGTGTTCACCCTCCCCGTAGGACTTGCGGGCATCGAGGTGTACGACCTGCTCCGCGACGAGTACGACATACAGATAGAATTCGGCGACATCGGAAATATCCTCGCGTATATCTCAGTAGGCGACAGAAAGCGCGACATTGAGCGTCTCATCAGCGCGCTGTCCGAGATAAAGCGCCGCTTCGGCAGAACGGGCGCGGATATGCTCAGCCACGAGTACATCGCTCCCGTAGTTACTGAGGCTCCGAGGAAGGCATTCTACGCGGATAAGGTGTCCGTGCCGCTCGATGAATCGGCGGGCAAGGTCTGCACGGAATTTGTAATGTGCTATCCTCCGGGCATACCGATACTCGCTCCCGGCGAGCTCATCACGCAGGAGATAATAGAGTACATCAAGTACGCAAAGGAAAAGGGCTGTCAGATGACAGGCACGGAGGACATCAACATCGAACGGCTCAACGTTTTAAAGTAAAGGAGTGTGATTTATGGAGAAGAAAATGAAAAAGGTCGGCATACAGATGAGCCTGCTCATGAGCGTGACACTCAGCTTTTTCCTGTCACTCACGGGCAACCTCACCGCTAAGGACGGCTTCAAGCCCATGGCATTCATCGTCAGCTTCATCATCAGCACCATTATCAGCCTTATCATCGGACTCGTTATCCCAATGCGGAAAATAGAGGGCGGCATCACCAAGGCTATCGGTCTGAGAGAGCACAGCCTTCCCGCGAACATCGTCTCCGCACTTATCTCCGACCTCATCTATACACCTGTTATCACTCTCGCAATGGTAGCACTCGCGCGCAAAATGGCTATGAAGACAAGCGACGGACACGCGGAGCTCCCGCCGTTCATTATCATGTTCCTCGGCTCGCTCGTGCTATGCTTCATCGTTGCATTCATCATCATACTCATCGTGTCGCCCCTGTTCCTGAAGCTCCTCATGAAGCTCAACGGCATACAGGGACCTCCCGCGGGCGGACCTCCCGCAGGCAGACCCGAATAAGCATTGGAGGCAAGCTATGGAATTATGGTTCACCGAACGCCATACGCCGAACGTCAAGTTCTCGATAAAGGTAGACCACCAGCTCTACAGCGGGAACAGCGAGTTCCAGCGTATCGACGTCTTTGATTCTAAGGAGTTCGGGCGTTTTCTCACGCTCGACGGATATATGATGCTCACCGAAAAGGACGAGTTCATCTACCATGAGATGATAACCCACGTGCCCATGGCGGTACACCCGAATCCGAAAAATATCCTCGTCATCGGCGCGGGAGACGGCGGAGTAGTCCGCGAGCTCACGCGGTACAGCTCGGTCGAGAGCATAGACCTCGTCGAGATAGACGAGCTCGTTGTGGAGGTCAGCAGGAAGTTCCTGCCGACTACTGCGTGCCGCCTCGACGACGAGAGAGTGCACATATTCTACGAGGACGGCGTGAAGTTCATACGCCGATGCGAGAACAAATACGACGTCATAATCGTCGATTCCACCGACCCGTTCGGACCAGGTGAAGGTCTTTTCACCAAGGAGTTCTACGGCAGCTGCTTCAAGGCTCTGCGCGAGGACGGCATCATGGTCAACCAGCACGAGAGCCCGTTCTACGCCGAGGACGCCGCCGCTATGCAGCGCTCACACAAGCGCATAGTCGAGAGCTTCCCGATAAGCCGCGTATATCAGGCTCATATCCCGACCTATCCCTCGGGACACTGGCTGTTTGGCTTCGCATCAAAGAAGTATCACCCCGTCCGCGACTACGACCCGATAAAGTGGAGTATGCTCGGCATAAAGACCAAGTATTACAATACGAAGCTCCACTGCGGCGCGTTCGCGCTGCCCAACTACGTTGAGGAGATGCTCAGAGATGTTGAATAAGAACGTACAGACATTCATCGCCTGCGACGCCGAATACGAGGACGCCAAGATAGTCCTGTTCGGTGCGGGCTTCGACGGCACGACGAGCTTCCGCCCGGGGACGCGATTCGCTCCCTCAGTGATACGCAGCGAGAGCTTCGGCATCGAGACCTACAGCCCGTATCAGAACAAGGATATGCTCGACCACAGCTACTTCGACAGCGGCGACCTCGAGCTCCCGTTCGGCAGCGTGGAGCGCACTATCGACGACATCACACAGCGCTCCGATACGATTCTCACCGACGGCAAGCTGCCGTTCATGATAGGCGGTGAGCACCTCGTCACGCTCGGCTCGGTCAAGGCAGTCAAGAAGAAGTTTGACGACCTCTATATCGTCCACTTCGACGCCCACGCTGACCTCCGCGACGAGTACCTCGGTCAGCAGCTCTCACACGCGTGCGTACTGCGGCGCTGTCACGAGCTCGTAGGCGACGGTCACATCTTCCAGTTCGGCATACGCAGCGGCGACCGCGACGAGTTCATCTTCGCCGACGGACACACGGAAATGCACAAATTCAGCTTTGACGGACTTGAATCAGTCGTTGAGAAGCTGCAGGGCAAGAACGTGTATTTCACTCTCGACCTCGACGTCCTCGACCCGTCGATATTCCCCGGTACAGGCACTCCCGAGGCGGGCGGAGTCACATTTGACGAGCTCCGCAGGGCTGTGACGCTCGTGTGCAGCAGGCTCAATATCGTGGGCTGCGACGTAAACGAGCTCAGTCCCACATACGACCAGTCGGGAGTATCTACTGCTGTTGCCTGCAAGGTCATAAGAGAGATGCTGCTCGCGCTGTCATAAGAGGAAAGCTCAATGTATGACGAAAACAACCTTAGCGACGAGCTTCGCGAGAAATACACCGACGAAAACGGCAACTTCGACAGGGAAAGGCTGAATTCGGACCTGCAGCAAGGCGAAAAATTCGTGTTCAGGATACACCTTTTTCTGTCCATGATTTTCATCATCGCGGGACTTGCTTTCTTTTTCATCGGCTGCTTTGAACTCTATAACTCATTCAAGGACAAAAAAGTATGTACGGTCTATACCGAGGGCGTGGTGTCGGACTTCAAGTCCACTCAAAGCGATATGAACGACGAAAATTCAAGCCTCGTGTACGCGCCCGTATTCACCTACAACTACGAGGGGCAGGAGTACACCTACAGCGGCAACTCGTACTCCGATAAGGGCAACCTCTTCGTGGGCAAGAAAGTCACAGTGTACGTCGACCCCGACGACGTCGGACACGTCTATATCCCCGATTACAAGGTCAAAAAGAGAAACAACATACTGTTCATTATCATCGGACTTGCACTGTCTGGCGGCTTCATCGGCTACTGCTTCTACAAGAAGCGCGAGTTCACAAGAGACTTCAACAGGCTCACCAATAACAATGAAAATAATTAAAAAGGAGTAGATAAAAATGGGAAAATGTATGATTATCGGATGCGGAGGAGTTGCCTCCGTTGCTATCCACAAGTGCTGCCAGAACAGCGACGTTTTTGAGGGCATCATGATTGCGAGCCGCACCAAGTCCAAGTGCGACGCGCTCAAGGAGAAGCTCCAGCCCACGACAAAGACCGTCATCGAGACTGCACAGGTCAACGCCGACAACGTAGACGAGCTCATCGCGCTGATAAACAGCTACAAGCCCGACGTCGTGCTCAATCTCGCGCTCCCCTATCAGGACCTCACGATAATGGACGCCTGCCTCGCAACAAAGACTCACTATGTCGATACAGCCAACTACGAGCCGCTCGACACGGCTAAGTTCGAGTACAAGTGGCAGTGGGCATACCGCGACAAGTTCAAGGAGGCAGGTATCACAGCCCTCCTCGGAAGCGGCTTCGACCCCGGCGTAACGGGCGTATTCTCGGCTTATGCGATGAAGCACCAGTTCGACGAGATAAACTACATCGACATCCTCGACTGCAACGGCGGCGACCACGGCTACCCGTTCGCTACCAACTTCAACCCCGAGATAAACATTCGCGAGGTTTCCGCAAAGGGAAGCTACATCGAGGACGGCAAGTGGGTCGAGACCGAACCTATGGAGATAAAGCGCGTCTACAACTTCAAGGGCGTGGGCGAGAAGGATATGTACCTCCTCCACCACGAGGAGCTCGAGTCCCTCGCTATCAACATCAAGGGCATCAAGCGTATCCGCTTTTTCATGACATTCGGACAGAGCTACCTCACACACCTCAAGTGCCTCGAGGACGTAGGTATGACCTCTATCGAGCCTATAATGTACGAGGGCAAGGAGATAGTACCGCTCCAGTTCCTTAAGGCTGTCCTCCCCGACCCTGCATCGCTCGGTCCGAGAACTGTCGGCAAGACCAACATCGGCTGTATCTTCCGCGGCAAGAAGGACGGCAAGGACAAGAACTACTACCTCTACAATATCTGTGACCATCAGGAGTGCTACAAGGAGGTCGGCTCACAGGCTATCTCCTACACGACAGGCGTTCCCGCGATGATAGGCGCTATGCTTATCATGACGGGCGTATGGAACGGCGCAGGCGTATACAACATCGAGGAATTCGACCCCGACCCGTTCATGGACGCTCTCAACAAGTGGGGACTCCCGTGGGAAGAGGACTTTGACCCTGTCCTCGTTGACTGAGGAGGATAATAATGCTTATTGTTACGACAGATGCGATAAACGGAAAAACTCTTGAGCCGATTGAGCTCGTCGAAGGAGCTGTAACTCAGCTCATCAATCTCGGAAAGGGCTTCACGGCTATTAATTCATGGGGTACGGGCGGAGAGCTTGAAGCGTACTCCGAGCTCATAATGCAGGCTTGTCAGATAGCAAGGGGCAAGATAATACAGCAGGCTATCGCATTGCAGGCTGACGCTGTTGTCGGCTACCGCTGTGTCATTTCTGACAGCTCAAAGGGCGGCATAGTCAACGTTTACGCCTACGGAACTGCCGTTAAATTCGTATGATGGATATATGTGATATTATCGGAAACGTGCCGACTCCCTGCTATATAGTGGACGAGTCGGCACTTATCCGCAATTTAGAGATACTAAAGGGCGTCCGCGAGCGCACGGGCGCGAAGATACTGCTCGCACAGAAGGCTTTTTCATGCTATCATGTCTACCCGCTCATTGCTCAGTACCTCGACGGCACGGCTTGCAGCGGACTGTTCGAGGCGCGCCTCGGCTATGAGGAAATGGGCATGGAGAACCACGTATTTTCCGCAGCATACCGCGACAGCGAGTTCGACGAGACTGTCTCCTACTGCGGGCACATCATCTTCAATTCGTTCTCGCAGCTCGACAAGTACCGCGACCGCGTGCTTGCTGCGGGCAAGAAGATAGGACTGCGCATAAATCCCGAATTTTCCACGCAGGAGGGACACGAGATATACGACCCATGCTCCCCTGTTTCAAGGCTCGGCATCACGCGGAGGAACTTCCGCACGGACGACCTCGCGGGCGTGACGGGTCTGCATATGCACACCCTCTGCGAGCAGAACTCCGATGACCTCGAAGCAACGCTGAATGCCGCGATAGAGAAGTTCGGGGACGTACTCGAAAAAATGGAGTGGATAAATCTCGGCGGAGGTCACCACATAACCCGTGCCGACTACGATATACCTCGCCTCGAACGCTGTATCAAACTGTTGCAGGACAGGTTCGGACTTGAGGTATTCCTCGAGCCTGGCGAGGCAATAGCGCTGAATGCAGGCTATCTCGTGACGGAGGTACTCGACCTCACCGAGAACGATATGCCGATAGCTATACTTGACACGTCCGCGGCGTGCCATATGCCCGACGTGCTCGAAATGCCGTACCGTCCGCCGCTCCGAAACAGCGGTGAACAGGGCGAAAAGCCGTACTCCTACAGGCTCGGCTCGCAGACCTGCCTCGCGGGCGATTCGATAGGCGTGTACTCGTTCGACGAGCCGCTCCACATCGGCGACAGGCTCGTATTCGAGGACATGGCTATCTACTCAATGGTCAAGAACAATACCTTCAACGGTATGCCGCTCCCGTCGATACTGCTGCTGAAGCGTGACGGAAGCACCGAAACTCTGCGCGAATTCGGCTACGAGGACTTCAAGGAGAGATTATAAACGAGGTGAGATAATGAGCGTTTCTATCGTTCAGTACGAAAACAAAGACCTGCCGCAGATGATACACATCTGGAACGACGTCGTCGAGGAGGGCATCGCCTTCCCGCAGGAGCAGATACTCAACCCGCACTCGGGCAAGAGCTTCTTTGCCGCGCAGACCTACTGCGCCGTCGCGAAGAACAACTACGGCGACGTGATAGGGCTGTATATCCTCCACCCCAATAATGTCGGTCGGTGCGGACACATCTGCAACGCAAGCTATGCCGTCAGCAAGGACTGCCGCGGACATCACGTCGGCGAGAAGCTCGTCGAGGACAGCCTCAAACAGGCTAAGCATCAGGGCTTCCGCATATTGCAGTTCAACGCCGTGGTGGAGTCGAATGTCTACGCGCGTCACCTCTACGAGAAGCTCGGCTTCGTACAGCTCGGCACTATTCCCGAGGGATTCCGCATGAAGGACGGCACCTACGCGAATATCTGCCCCTACTATCATACTTTATGAAAGAAGTGAACAAAATGAATGAGCTATGCATGATAATAAAGGACGTAGTAGTCCCGAATTTTCTCAATATAAGGACGTCTCTGCGCACCTACGACAGGGACGCGATATGCTGCGGAGCACCGTGCTGGCGCTGGGCTTACCACGCGATACACTCCGCCGATAAGTGGTTCATCAACCCAAACGTGTATGAGGAGCCCTCCTTCCACGTCGAGGGAATGGATAACCCCGATAATCCGTGCTCTGTGGTGCTCACGGACGAGCAGCTGCTCGAATACCTCGACAGCGTCGAGAAGAAAACGCTCGACTACCTCGACACGCTCACGGACGATATGCTTTACGAAAAACCTGAAAACTGCCGCTTCACGCGCATGGAGCTCGTGCTCAGGCAGTTCCGTCATATATCCTTCCACACGGGAATGCTCAACGGGCAGACTGCCCTCGCAACGGGTCAGTTCCCGATGTGGGTGTCCGAGACGTCGAAATACGTGGACGACGGCATATTCTTCGGAAGGTACCGAAAGGGAAAGGTCCAGCCATGAAAAGACTGTTATTCGCGGCAGCTCTGCTGTCGTGCCTGCTCACCGGCTGCTCAGCCGGGAATGCTGCTGAAACGAGCTCAGTAAGTGAGGATACAGCTCCGACGGTAAGCGAGCTGGTGGAGTACAAGACCGTAACGCCGCCCAAGGGAGGCTGGTCTACACCCGAGATCATGGACGTGACCTACCTGTGCGACAAGCAGCTCACCTATCCGCTTTCGGTAAACGACCTTGGCAGCGATTTTTCCGTTTCCGGCTACAGCAGGCTGAGCGTGGGTCACCGCATAGTCCCCGGGAATCTCAACTACAAGAAGAAAAAGCTCGCAAACGTCTCCCTCGTCAAGCCGCACGATGAAATAATGATTTACAACCTTGTGCTGCTGCCGAGCACAGTGCAGGTCGAGGACGTTGTGCCCTTCGTCATAAACGGCGTGAAGATGAACGCGACCATGGACGAGTGCATCGCGGCTCTCGGCGAGGGATACAGCTACAAAAGCGACCATTCTCTTATGTATGACGACAGGGAAACGAAGGAATCGCTGTACAGCCTTTTCTTCGAGAACGGCAGGCTCGTCCACCTGAATATAGCC
Source organism: Anaerotruncus sp. MC2020 (assembly GCA_000701945.1). GTDB lineage: Bacteria > Bacillota > Clostridia > Oscillospirales > Ruminococcaceae > Ruminococcus > Ruminococcus flavefaciens_B. The sequence continues at coordinate 3,563 of KL370840.1, read as the reverse complement.
TTCCGCTTCGATATCGACCTGCCTCTGTACAGGGACAATGACCGCCGATAGAAAAATCATATTTGACAATTCACGGGTTTTGATATATAATAGATTGTGGAATTTTTATCAAGGAGTAATGCTATGAGACCCGAGTTATACGAAAAATATGAGATAATCGACGCTCATGCACATATATTTCCCGAGAAAATAGCCGAGAACGCGACTGTCAACATCGGCAACTTCTACGGCATACCCATGAACGGCTGCGGTATGAGCAGCAAGCTCATCGAGAGCGGCAAGAAAATAGGCGTGTCGAAGTACCTCGTGTGCTCGACCGCGACCGCGCCTCATCAGATACGCCACATCAACAGCTTCATCGCGACGGAGTGCACCGTCCACCCCGAGTATTTCGGCTTCGGCACCACGCACGCCGACTCCGACGACCTCGAGGGCGATATCGCGCAGATAAAGGCTCTCGGGCTGCACGGAGTGAAGCTCCACCCCGATTTTCAGAAGTTCAACGCCGATTCGCCCGAGGCATTCAAGATATATGAGCTCATGGAGGGCGAGCTTCCGCTGATGATACACTGCGGCGACAACAGGTACGATTATTCCGCTCCCGCGCGCATAGCCAATATATGCAAAAACTTCCCCAAGCTGAAGGTGCAGGCGGCTCATATGGGCGGCTACAGGAGCTGGGACAAGGCAGTGGAGCTCCTGCCGCGCAAGTACGAGAATCTCTGCATCGACATCAGCAGCTCGATGCCTTTCATGTCGCCTCAGAGGGCGGCGGAGATAATCCGTATGTACGGCGTGGAGAACACGCTGTTCGGCGTAGATTACCCGATGTGGACGCATTCCGAGGAGCTTGAGCGCTTCCTCGCGTGCGGCTTCTCCGAGGAGGAGAACAGGCTTATTCTCGGCGAGAATTTCAAGCGCTTCTACGGGATAGAATAAGTTGACAAAACAAGCGATGTATGGTATAATTAATACCGTACTTCATGCCGAAGTGGTGGAATGGCAGACACAGCAGACTCAAAATCTGCCGAGAGCGATCTCGTACGGGTTCAAGTCCCGTCTTCGGCACCAGCGGCGCGGTGTCCGCGCTGCCAGCTTCGCGTTCCACGTAATATGGAACGCAAGTTTTAATTCGCGGTTCTAACATTTATGTATCGGGCAAAGATAAAACTACAATTATGTATACAAATCGCAAGTCTGCCGTCGCGTACGGCAGTTTTTTGTAGGGAACGCCGCCCTTGGCGTTCCGCAAATATAAAACAAAAACCGCAGACCAGAAAGTCTGCGGTTTTTTTACTCATTTTCGATTTTTTCAAGCGTATCTTCAAGTATCTCTTTCCTGAGCGCGGTCAGCCAGTCCGAAAACTGCACGGTATCGAACGCGTAGGTCTTATTGAGCTCGAACTCGTTCTCCGACCACGTATCGAGCGGCGATTCATTGTGCTGTATCAGGGCTTCGAGCTTGTCCAGAGCCTTGAACAGCTTTGCCTCCCTGCTCTGCTGAGCGTTCATCTCGGCGTAGAGGTCAGCGAGCCTCGCCGACACCTCCTGCGGGAGCGAATCCACCCACTCATCGAGGAGCACGTCCTCGCGCGCTCTGTCAGAATCGGTCTTGGAAAACGTCGGTATATCGCCTGTAAAGCACTCACCGAGGTCATGGACGAGACACATTTCCGTTACCCTGTCCATATCCACATCGGGGAACTCGTCCCTCAGCAGCACAGCCATGAGCGACACCCGCCAGCTGTGCTCGGCAACGCTCTCGGTACGCCTCTGCGACGTCGTACAGTGGCGCGGCGTATCCTTCAATCTTTCGGCGATATGCAGAATATCAAGATACTCTCTCGGAGTCATTTTCACGCGCCCTTATCGGCTTTTTTGTAAGTTGCTACAACGTACATCCCGAGGCTCTCGTTGCGCCTGTCATAGATGACGTTGTCAATTACGGGAACAAGGTGGAAATAGCTCACCCTGTTGGTAACGAACACGCAGTATGCCCCGTCCGAAAGGTCGAGGTCCTTCAGCTGCGTATTATTGTTGTAGTCGCGCTCCTTGTATATGCCGTTGCGGGACATATACTCCTCGAACACGCTCTGGTCGTTGTAGGTCTCGAAGCCCGACCTCTCGGCGAGCTTTTTGAGCTCCTGCTTGACCGTCGAGTAATCCCTGCCGACGAGCTTGGTCATCGTCCTGACAACACAGCTCTGCTTGTCGTCGCTCGGGTCGTAAAGCTCAAAGGTGAGCTTGCATTCTCCTGACATATTATTCCCCTTCCATACAGAGCCTCCCATGGAGCTCCGCTGCATCATGCACCGCACCGTTGAAATGCGGCCATGCGTCGATATTATCATTCCTCATCCGCGGTATCAGATGGATATGGAAATGCGGCACTGACTGTCCTGCGCACTCCCCGCTCGCATTGAGCAGGTTCACGCCCTGATATCCGCAGCTCCCGACAAGGTGGAGCGACACCCGCCTTACTGTCGACATGAGACGTGAGAGCGTCTCGTCGTCGCAGTCGAGTAAGCTTGCGGCGTGCTTCTTAGGTATCACGAGGATATGCCCGTCGACGTCGTTTGCGACGTCCATAAAAGCGAGCGTATGCTCGTCCTCGAACACCTTCATACACGGCAAAGCTCCGCTGACGAGCTTGCAGAAAACACAATCGTCCATAGCAGCCTCCAAAACCATTGATAGACCACAAATAATTATAGATGAAAAATGTCCGAAAGTCAACAAAATCCAAAGATTTTAAACCTTTTCAGTAGCATAGCTGACCTTGAAAAATTTGTATTTAGTGAAACGCTACAAAAAAACAAAGCAAAAATTGGAAGAATACATATTAATTGAGCAATTATTGACTTGCACTGTTCACAGATACGTAATATAATGGCAATAGTATATGGGAATTTGGGCGGATATAAATAAAAAAAAGACTTGACCGCAATCTATTCATCAATATTTATATCAGGAAAGTGAGGAGTGATGACCATGAAACTAAATGGTATCAAACGATTCGTCAGCAGCGCAGTCGCAGGACTCGTTTGCCTATCGTCCGTCAGCATCGGCGGTCTGATGAGCGCGCACGCTGACAAGGTGCTCCAGACAAGCCCGAGCCACACGCAGGAAACAGGCACCTACGGAGGATATCACCACGAGATCTGGCAGGCAGATACGCCTAATTCATCCACAATGACACTTTATGACGGAGGCGGCGGATTCGGTACGTCATGGAAGTGCGGTCCTAACGGCTCAAGAGGTAACTTCCTCGCTCGCCGCGGACTCTTCTACGGACTCAATAACCCCAAGCACTGGCAGGATTACGGCGGATTCACCTGCAACTTCGATTGCAGCTGGTCGGCTGGCAGCTCGGGTAACTCCCGTATCTGTATCTATGGCTGGACTCAGAATCCTCTCGTTGAGTACTACATCATCGAGGACTGGAAGAACTGGCGTCCTACCTCAAACAACGCTAAGCAGGTAACAATCGACGGAAGTGTATACGATGTATTCACTAACCCGATGAATTCCTACACTATCGAAGGAAACAAGGCGTTCACGCA
>JNKE01000006.1 GCA_000701945.1 Anaerotruncus sp. MC2020 | reverse complement strand
ACTACGTGGTCCTTGTCGAATACCACCACGGGACACCCCGCTGTCTTGTACATCACCTCCGCCACGTTCGCCGCGTTTTCGCTCAGCTCGCTCATCGCCGAGTATTTCTTGAATATTACCTCGCCTTCGCTGTTTGTGTATATCTCTAAGGGGTCGCCGTAGTTGACAGTGTTGACACTGAGAGAGCCGTCCTTTTTCTTCGGTATAGGGACGGTCAACGGCTGTATTTCGTAGTTCTCAGTGTCAAGCACAAAATTTTCGGCTTCCTCCTGCTCATTTGGTTCAGGCTCGGTCAGAGTGCCGCAACGCAGCAGCTTGTCAATGTCAGCTTTAAGGCAAATCTCAACTCTGTCCGAGAAAACTATCATCTTATCCACGATGAACGCTACGTCCGTCTTGTCGAGGACATCCTTGCTGATTATGCTGTCGAACACCTCAAGCACGCTCTTGCCTATGCGGCTGACCTTTGCCATTGTATTGTGCTTGTCGGCAGTCATTTGAAGCTGATTTTTCAGTCCCGCAATACGGCGCGTGATGTTCTCTATCTCCTCCGCGTACACCTCATCGGTAATATCCGCACGCTCAGGATTGCGCGCGATGTCGCGAGCCTGCTGTCGCGTCAGCACCTTTATCTGGAGCTTGCACTCCTCTATCTCCTTGTTTATCTCCTCGACCAGCGACTTGCTCTGCTTCGTTTCCTTTTTCTGCTTCTTGATGCTCTCCTGAAGCTTCGCCAGCATATCCGCGGAGTTCTTTCGCACTATCGTGATGTAGCTTTTCAGTATCTCGTCGAGGATATCGGTCTTGATATAGTGTGATGTGCAGCCTTTCAGCCCGTGCTTGTGATAGGTCGAGCAATGGTAGGCGCTCAGGTTCGGACGGCTCAGCGAAAACATCGGCGCTCCGCAGTCTCCGCAGAACATTACGCCCGAGTAAACGTTGTCGTACTTGCGTTTGCCGTTGTAGCCAGACTTACCGCGGAGCTGCATCTGCTCCTGCACCTGCGAGAACACCTTGTAGTCCACGAGCGGCTCGTGGAAGTCCTCAAAGACGAGCTGTTCGTCCCGCGCGACACGCTCCTCGGGACCGTTTATGCGCTTGCGCTTGTACTTGCCCTGTCGGAGCGTGCCGATGTAGAAGTCGTTCGTCAGTATCTTCCTGATAGTTTCGGGCGACCAGCTTTCGCTCGTCCGCACTCGGCTCGCCCTGCCGCTCGACGTTATGAACTCGTCACGCCGCTCTGACGGTGTGCTGATGCATTTCTCTGTCAGGTACTCTGCGATTCGGCGGTACCCCCACCCTTTGAGGTAGAGGTCGAAGATTGCCTGCACGACCTCAGCCGCTTCTTCGTCGACAACGTATCGGTTGCCGATGTTGTGATTCGGCAGGAACCTGAATCCGTATGGAGCACTGCACTGCCACTGTCCCTCGGACTGCCTCCGCTTGACGACCGCCTTGACCTTTCGCGATGTGTCCGTGACAGGCATCTCGTTCATCAGAAAATGGAACGATATCATCTGCCAGTTGTCGCTCTCGGCGGAGTAGTCGATGTTGTCGCCGATGGATATTATCCGCATTCCCGCATCGCGAAGGTCCTCCAGCTCGACCAGTCCCTTGCTGTTGCGGCGGCTGAATCGTGAGAAATCCTTGACGATAAGTATGTCATACTCGTTCGCCAGCATCTTCTGTCGGAGCTCCTGATAACCCTCGCGCTGCTCGAAAGTGTAGCCCGAGCGGTCGCGGTCCTCGTAGAAGTCAAGACTGCTGTTCGGGAAATAACGCTCGACGTATTCGGAGATTATGAGCTTCTGATTCTCTATCGAGGTGTTGTCACGGTCAAGCTCAAGGTCGACAGAGATTCGGCAGTAGCCTGCGATACTGTAACTTACACCCATGTTGCCACTCCTTCCATTTCAAGAAATATTGCGGTTTCCGCAATACAATTCTACCATTTTACCGCTTCAAAAGCAATCATCAACAGCAATAAAAAAGCTGGTAAATTCTGGCATTATGTATTTGAGAGCGCACATAAGTGCGCTCTCTTTTCAGCTCGCGAGGTTGTTGAGAAGCAGTCCCTCCGCGGAGGTGAACAGGTCGCCGCTGCCCGACCTTATGACCGCTATCTTGTATTTTCTCCTGCTCCATTCAGTGCAGATGCGCTCGACCTCGGACTCTATCTCCCTATTCTGCTGGTCCTCGTTCGTGAGCCACACCTCAACTATTTTTGATTTTTCTAATATGTTCACTTCGATGGTACATCACTCCTTCACGCTTAGTTTTGGAATAATCTACCTGCATTATTCATTTTCACACCTCCCGTTTATATGCAGTTTTTATTTGTTTTTTCAGCTCAGACGCCTCCCATATCTCTCTAAACATAGCCTTTATCGGGTGTTTTTCTCAAAAAAGGCGCCTGTATTTTTGGATAACTCAGGAAAAGACGCCTATGTGCTCATCTCAACAAATGCCGAAGAATCGGCGGGCTTTGCCCGTCCGATGTGGAACGGCGGGCGCAAATGACGCCAGCCTTTAACCTGCAAAGTGGAAAGGGGCACGGGTTCTCCCGTTTCAGCGGCAAACGGAAAGCCGTTTGCTATGCTTGCCGGTCTTGCGGACCGACTTCCGTACTCCCAACTCTTTCGTTTTTATCGATACCTGTATGATACCCACACTCGCTCCACGTTGCGCGACAATCGCGTTCAACGGGAGCGGTGGGGTAACTATACTATTTTCCTTTTGAGGACGGCAAAAAGGGAGCCCCTTTGGGCTGTTTCGCAGGTCACTAAATCAGAATCGCAACTTTACTGCTCGGTAACGTCACTTTTCTCAAAAGGCAAGTTGTTTTATCAGGGGCTTTCTGCGCGTGTTTCAGTTCTTATCAACCGAACATTGTTGTCACAAATGTTATAGCTGAAGAAAAAAGGCGCTTAGTTTATATTATCCTTGATAGCTAATATATATCTTCCTTTTTCGTATTAGTATATATTCTCTTGTATACTTAATATATAAGCCTATGACATCATGACACACCCCCCATGACAATCAGCTTTTGAACTGCAACGACAACTCTGCGTCACGGAGCTTGTCCTCGTCCATGTCATAGTTCAGGAATGCGACCTCGTATGAGTTCTCGACCTGACGACCGTTATCGGCATAGTTGTTGTGGATACGAATGATGTCCTTCTGCGCAAGAGTTTTCAGTGCTCGCTCAACATTGCTCACTGACATTGCAGTGTCTCTTGCAATACCTGTGCGGCTTATGGTCGAGGTTTTCTTTTCGCTGTCGTAGTAGCAGAGTAAATCCATCACCACCTTGAACTCGGCAGGCGTAGTGATGTTGAGGTACTCCAGCGGAGAGTTAACGCCGTTAGAGTACGCTGTGCAATTGATAACGTTCAAATCTTTCATCTACATCTTCCTTTCGCGTTTCGAGTTTATTCTTGTGATGTCAAGAACTGTCCGGACGTCTTAACTGCATTCAGTATACACCAGTCCTTGACAGAAGTCAATAGATGTTGTACAATAACTCTATCGCAGTCAATCTATAATCTATTTTTATGAACAAATTGTAAACTTTTAATTTTGCGCTATTTACTATGCGCTTTCAGAATAAAAGCGCAGTAATTAGCGCTCTGACAAAACAGAACACTAATTCTGAAAGGAGACATTATGTTTGAGATAGAAGCACACTACCATGACAGAAAAATTTATCTTTCCGACGGAAGAACATATCCGCTCGGTGAAATACTTCTGCGCTATTTTTCGATGAATTCAACTGCTCTTGAAGACTTGTATGACGTGTGTGAGCGCGCAAAGACGGAGTTGAACATCAGTTCCTTGTTTTGTCCCACTGACATTGGAAAGCGCGCGCGTGATATTGAGTACACATATGACAGCATCATGGACATCGCAGAAGCGCTTCCGCCTTATGACAAGAAACATTTCAGACGCGGTCTCCTGAGAAATCTGTTCGCGTACTACCATGATATTTTTGACGAACCGTTTTACGAAGACTCCGAATTTGATTCCGACGACTACAACGAACACTTTGTCAACGCTGAGAGCACTCCTGTGTCTTATGAGGAGATGTATATCACAGAAGATCTGAACGAGCTGCGAGAGCTTGACGATTATAATTTCGACAGCAAGAAAGTTTTCAGCAACTATGAGAACAGAAAAGACGCCGCCGACTTCACTACTTGTATCGAACAGATAACGAACGAGTTTGCGGAATTTGTTTCCGACCTTATGTGTGTCAAGAATGTTTTTATGCCATTCGCAGACAAGCTGTGTGACCACAATAACTATCCGTCCAATCAAAAAGTTATCGAAGTTTTTAAGCAGTTCACAGTGAAGCGCTACTCCGAATCTCATTTTAATCTTGTATCCAGCGGCAGTATGTGCATGGGACATACGCTTCTCGATACGAAAAAAGGTCCCATACTCTGTGAGACCTATCGTTTCACATCGCTGGGAGCCTTTCTGTATTTTGAGTTGTTCAAGTGCATCGAGGAAAAGTTCATGCCTGTCAAGTGCCGCAACTGCGGTCGCTGGTTCATCATGAAGCATACAACGTTTTCGCACTACTGCAAGCGCTTAATAAGCAGTAATCCTCCGAAGTCCTGTCGCGACAACGCCATGCGTCACAACTTCAAAGAGAAGATAAAGAACAATCCCGTGTGGGAGATATACAACCGTGCCTACAAGCAGCACTACGCTCGCTTCATGAAAAAGAAGATGAGCAAATCTGAGTTTGCCGAGTGGGGAGAGTATGCTATCCAGCTGCGGCAGAAAGCTGCTGACGGTGAACTGGAAATCGAGGAGTATCAGAGAATGATTAGAATATAGTAGTTTTATTCAGAAATGAAATCTTATTTTTTAAATAAATTTTTATCTCCCATTTTCCACATTATACATTTAAAATTTTTCGTCAGATGTTGATTTTTTTACGGTCGTATGCTATAATAAGGTATACGTTCGTATTTCGACAACGGAGGGAAGCAATATGATGAACATTGC
>JNKE01000005.1 GCA_000701945.1 Anaerotruncus sp. MC2020 | reverse complement strand
AGGTCGATGTGGGGCAGTCCGTAGAACTGGCACACCTCAACAGCTCTTGTGCTGTACGCGCCGTTGTCCACAACGAGCACCTTCTTGCCCTCGGGCAGGAGGGAGTTGATGCACACGTCGATATTTATGGTGCCGGTTCCGCAGAAGAGCACCGATGTATACTTGTCGAGGTCGCCGTGAACGATCTTTACGAGGTCCTCACGGAGTCCCTTCATAAGTCCGCCGAACTCCTTCTCGCGCGGGCAGATGTCGGGCACTACCTGCGACATTTTTACAGTGTCGGTAGTTGTCGAGGGACCGGGATTGAGCAGTATGTTTCTTTTGATATTCATAATAAAACCTCCTCAATGGATATGTGTTCCACGAAAACGACTCGGGAACAATTATCGCCTTACGCAGGTTATTGGACGTATATTATATTATAATACCTTTGACGCTGTCTTGTCAAGTGTTAATAAATTTGAATAGCCATTTTTGTACATATTCTCTCATCAACTGTGTTAATGATACATAAAACAGTCAAATTCTATAATAACACTAATGATGAAAACATTTTTCTCTCATAGAATCTTAATCAATAACTATTTGATGCTACAAATGTTTTAGGCGATATCACTATAAAATATAAACTCATAACTAACGACGAGATTATTATCCTTCTAGTCCTCTGTTGACTTTTCAGGATTTCCTTGACTGCGACATAGATATGTTTCATCAAGCTCTCAAGTATGAGCAGATGACCTCTCTCAGTATTATTTCGCATATCCCAACCATTGTATTTCATCACCCGATGATGCTTTAATCAATAAGATTATATACTTGATCAATGTGTTTGCACTAAACTAGCATGATACATATTTCATTATATTTCAATGCCGTTGAGCTTCAACAGCTCGCGCGCGGAATCGACTGAATCTACGCCTGTCTTGTTCTTGACGGGCGCAAACTCCTTGCTGCGGTCGACCTCATACGCGAGGCAGTCGTCCTGCAGCTTGACCATGTCGAGGGCAAGCGTCTCGAACTTGTAGGCGTTCGGCTCCTCGGGAGTTATCATCTCGCCGCCTGCGTTCATGTACTTTATCTTCTTGAATGCGCGGTGCAACGGAAGCTTCACCGACAGCGTCCTGTTGAGCTTGTCCACGCGGAACAGATAGTTGAGAATAACGCCATAGTTGTAAGATAGTGTTCCGTCGGGCTCGCGGCGGTTTATCATCTCGTCTGTCATCTCGTAATATTCCACGATTGACGGTCTGCCGTCCTCGAGGCAAAGCACTCCGACCTTCTCGTTCGGGTCAGCCTTAACGACTACCTTCGCGCCCGAAACCTTGCCCGACTCGATAACTGCTCCGATAAAGCACGGGTCAGCTATGCGCTGTAATACATTGTCTACCGCGAACACGTTAAGCCACTCAATATGTGCGTTCTGCACTATACGAAGCATACCAGTCTTAGCCATTGACACATACCAGCCGCCGTTTCCGTTGGGAGCGGTGGATATTTTGCCCTTCCCCGCAAGCATAAGCTTGCCGTTTGTATCGACTGTGGGCAGCTGCTCCTGCACGAAAAACCACACGTTGTCGTCGCTGTAGCCGAAGTAGTTGTGCTTCTCGAAAAATTCGCGGGTCTCCTTGTTGTTGTCCTCGCTCGTCATGATGAAGAGCGGCACCCATGCGCCTGCCTGCTTTGTGACCTCAAGCAGATTGTTGATGAGGCACTCGAAAATGTACAGCTCGCGTTCAACTCCAATTTTGAACATTCCCTTCGGGTGCTCGAATCCGAGGCGGCTTCCCTGTCCGCCCGCAAGCAGTACGGCTCCGACCTTGCCCGCGCGTATTGCTTCAAGTCCTATCTTGGTGAAGCGGTCGCGGTTCTTGGCGATGTCGTCGAGTGTCATCGCGTAGAGCGGCTCGAATTTGCCTCGCACTTCCTCTGTTTCGCTTTCATTCATCACTGAAAGATCAAGCGATTCAATGTGTGATACCATTTTCAGTTGATCATCATGAGAGAGAGATTTCAGATGTGCTACGATGTGCTCCTGATGAAGCATATTCAGCATTTCAGATGTCTTGTGTTTCATATATTCCCCTTTGCGAGCGCAAAGCGCCTTCATAATCAAAAGATTTTTGGTTATTAAGATAGTATTCATTGATTTATTATAACACAAATATTATAAGAAATCAAGTAAATAAAGCCCCCAGCTTAATCCAGCATTAACATTCGACTATATTACTCCAAACATTAAGTTTAGTTTAGTTCGAGATGCACCAAAATGTCACACCGTCAAAAATGAATATCATACAAAAATTATTTGTTTCATTAAGCGACTTCACGTTATCGTTAAATATGCTATACAAATAACCACTCATTCAGACATCCTTATTTCAATAAGATTACCATCATTATTCACGTCCTCGAGAGCTTCTCATTCCCGTTCTCGTCAATCCTGTAGACGCGCATGGATTCCTCGTATCTGCCGACCTTGGTCATTTCGGAGTCGCCCTCCTCACGCTTGTAGAGGACAGCCTTGTCACCCTCCCACTTATAATAATTCGCGGTCGTGGAGTGGTCCTCATTGAACTTCGTCTCAACGTGGCAGAGCACCTTCTCGAACGGGTCGGGAGTGAACATTCTGCCGTCCTCGGAGAGCTTCTCCATCCGCTCGAGCTTGCCTGATTTCGTGTTCATGAGGTAGTACGCGTACTTCGGCTTTCCGCCCTGCTCACGAGGATTCAGACACACGCAGAGGTCGCGCGTGCCGTCGAAGTCGAGGTCCATTCTCACGAGCTTTATGCCGTAGAGCTCATCCTTGAAAGCGGGCAGGGAGCTGTATTTCAGCGGCTCGGTATCGGGGAAGATATCGCTCACGGGTATGCTCTGTATCACCGACTTCCCCTTCATATACTCCACCGCATCGTCAGTCACGCGGAGATAGTCTCCCGTGTCGAGCTCCTTGACTGTCTCGTGCCTGATGCCGTCATACTTCTCGCGCTTTTCAAGCACGGTGTTATAGTTGTCGTCAAATGAATAGGTCATAATCTGTCCCTTCGATTCGACCTCCGCACGCTTCGGGACGAACGCGTCGCCCTCCCAGCCGTAGTAAACAGTCTTGCTGTTCCTCGTAAGGTGAAGGGTCTGCTCCTTCTTGTCAATGGTCATCTCTTTGCCTCTGCCGTTTTCTATCGCCATATACTGCGAGAAAACGAACTCGCCCGCATTATCGTCCCACAGCCAGTAATCGCCTATGTACTCGCGATTCACAGATGCCGTTTTGATGAAGATATCGCTGAATCCGTCGAAGTTATAATCGTCCTGCTTTATCGACGGGTCGCCCGTAGCTCCGTCCTTGTTTATCGGGAGCACAAAGGTCTCGCCCCTGTAGGTGACCTTGACATCGTCCCCGAACACCCGCGCTTTGGGCTGCTCGGTCTCCGTGGAGACAGTCGTCTCCGCGAAGGAGGTATAACTACTGCACAGCACTGCCGCGCACACGGCACAGCTCAGCACAGCCGCCACTTTTATTGAAAATTTCATAGGTATGCACTCCCTTCATCAGCCGCTGACAGTCGGCGGGATATAAGCCTTTATCTTGTATTCCTCGCCGTTCTCGTCGTACATGAACGTGTCCTCCTGCGAGTGGAAGAAGTCGCCGTTTTCGTCGTAAATTGTGATTTTCTGAACACGCTGAACGGGCTTCAGACTGCCGTTCTCCCACTGATAGGAAAGCGTTTGCGTGCAGATTGTGTTCTCATCACTGCTCGAGGTGACGCAAGTGAGAGTCTTGTCCTGCTTCCTGTCAACCTCGGGGTCGGCGTTCAGAGCGTTGAGCTCGTCCCACGGCTTGTAGCTGTCGCTTTCGGCGTCATAGCGGTAGAAGTCAGCCTTGCCTTCGACACCCTTACCGCCCTCTCCGACGTAAACGCGCAGGTCGGAATGTCCGTCAAAGTCGTAGTCCTCCTCCTTGATGATACAGCTGTACAGCACGGGCAGAGCCTGTCCCGTTTCGTCCATACAGCGAAGAAAAGCTGACTTCTTATGTATGTCGCTGACAGGTATCTCCTGCACGACCTCGCCGCCCTTCATGTACTGCACAGCGCTGTCGGTCACACGCACGTACCCGACATTTTCCTCCGTGCGAAGGAGATCATTCAAGCCGTTCTTGTAGACCCTGCGCTCTTTTAGTACCTCGTACCTGCCGTCCTCGAACTCATACGTGTCAGTGAACATCTCCTCGGCAGTGGCGATGCTGTCTGCGTTCTCGTACTTCTTTGTGAGGCTGTGCGGGACGAGCCTGCCGCCCTCCCACACGTAATTGAGAGCGCAGTCCTTCACGATGAACTCGCTGGCACGCTCTGTATACTCCATAATTAGGCGTTTGTACGTTAGGTCAGCCTTCATTTCGGTGCCGCGCCCGAAGAACACGCCGAGCTCCTCGGACTTCCCGAAATCGAGCGTCTGCGGGTCGCAGAGGTAATAGTCCCCGAGCACGTGCCCGAAACTCGTCTCCTCGTCGGGAATGAAGATATCGTCGTAGCCGTCGAAGTTGTAGTCCGCGACCTTTATCTTGTCGCTCTCGTCCACGGGACGTCCCGCGTCTATCGTGAAGAACTCCGTTCCCTTGTAGCTGACCGTAAAGGAGCTGCCTTTCGGCGTAAAATCGAAGTGTATGAAGTCCTCTCCCGAATCGGCAATCATCGCGAGGACGTCGTCCTTTATGCTCGTAGCTTCCGTAGTCGGCTGGACAGCCGCGAGCTGCGGCTCGTCGGGCTTGACTATGCTCTCGGAGCTCTTCTCCGCGCAGCCCGTCAGCACAGCGCCGCACAGAAGTATCAGTGGCAGTTTTCTTGCTTTCATTTCAGATTTTTTCTCCTTGTGAAATAAAGATTTAATCAATTATAGCATTATCGCACCGCTATTGTCAATTCAATTGTTGCGATGTTGCAGCGAATGTAAAAAGCAGTCCGCAAGTGCTGCACTTACGGACTGCCTGCTGTTTTATTCGCCGCGCTGCTTCTTGCGGGCGCTCTTGTACTCGTACATGAGGCGGTCGGCTTCCTTGAGCTTTTCGTCGAACTGCTCCATCTCCGAAGCGGAGAAGCACACATAGCCGATACTTGCCGTGATATCGAACTGTCTGCCTTTCTGCGAGGCGTTTTTGTCGGCAAGGAATCGTTCGAAGGCGCTGATACGCTCCCGACCATCATTGTCGGTCAGCGCGCCCGCGGAGATGACTACGAACTCGTCGCCGCCTGTGCGCACCGATATATCGTCCTTATCGGATATCGCGCGGACAGCCTCCGCAATGGTGATGATACCGAGGTCGCCGCTCTCATGACCGAAGTGGTCGTTGATATATTTCAGCCTGTCCATGTCGATGACCCATACGATGATATTGTCATCAGGAGCTATGTGCTCCCTGCGGCGGCTGTACATCATTTCCATGCCGCGGCGGTTGAGCAGACCCGTCATGGGGTCGTGTATCGAATAGTCGATGAGCTTGCTCACGACTCTTATCATGTGCAGTGAGTTGTTGACGTTTCTCAGCCACAGAGTCGAGACAGCGTCCGCCGAGCGTTTAGCGTCCATAGCGGTTTGCAGGACTGCAAAGCCAATGGTGTCGTCGCTGAAATGCGACGGCAGGAAGTAGAAGGTGACGGGCTCGCTGCGCTCCTCATCAAGAGCGGGCAGCATCTGCTTCGTCGGGAATTCGTACTCCGCGGAATCAACGGCGTAGCGCCTCTCAGCGTCGCTCTCCGAGTCGTTCTGCGGGATACACCGCATAACACAGCGCATTGTCTCGGGATAGCCCGTCACACAGCGCTCGGCGGTATCGCTCCAGTCATTTCTCAGCACGAGATAAAAGCGGCGATACGGCTGAAGCAGGTATGTTACATCGGTTATCGTGTCCAGTATCTTTTCCTTGTCCTGAACCGCCGACAGCGTTTCAAACATATAGCTCTCGTGGAGTCCCTGCATATCGTTGACCGTCAGGCTGCCGTCGGAGTTTTTCTTCCTCTCGTCGGGATTCATGCCCTTGCCCTGTATTGCACGTATCTCGTCGGCGTCCTGACCGCAGCCGCAGCTTGCTCCGATACGCAGACCGTAATGCGGCAGCAGGTCGACCTCCGCCTCGGGGACGTCGGGCTCTATGACCTTATGCAGCATATTGACTCCCTGAGCCGCCATGCCGTAGACGTCGGGGTTATAGGTCGTGATGCTGACGGTGTTGAAGACAGCCTCCTTTGTCGCGTCGTAGCCAGTAACGCGAACCTGCTCGGGCACCTTTACACCTCCGCTGATGAGGCGGTTTGCAAGTCCGACCGCCATGAAGTCGTTCGCGCAGACGACCGCCTCGGGCATTTCGACCTCGCCCGAGAGTATGCGGTCAGCGAACTCCTCGCCGCCCGTATACCAGAAGTTGCCGTAGAAAACGTTATCCTCCGATACTTCGAGCCCCTCCGCTCTCATCTGCTCGCAGAACGCCTCTGCGCGTCCCTCCGAGACTACGTAGCCCTTCTGTCCCGTGAGTATGTACAGCTTTCGGCAGCCGTGCTCGCTGACGAGGTGGTTCACCACGCTGCGGATAGCCTTTTTGTCGTCGGTGAAGGAGGTCGGATAGTCGGCAAGCGGCAGGTCGAGCGACACCACGGGCTTGCGGCACTTCTGACGCAAATCAGCTTCGAGCTTCTCAAGAACGGTATAGACCTGATCCTCTACCAGCTCCAGCGACGCAACAAGTACGCCGTCCACGAGGTCGTAGTTGATGAGGTTGAATATGTTGAGCTCTCCGTCAAGGTAGACCTTGTCGGGGTGGCAGACCTTCACCATAGGGCTGAAGACCAGCAGGTCGTAGCCATACTTAGCGCACTGGTCGCGCACGCCAGTGATGACCGACTGCGAGTAGTCGGCACTCGGGTCTGATATGAGCAGCGCAAGTCTCCTGCGCGTATTTCCGTTATTCACCGATATCCCCCCTGCTTAACGCTTTCTGCGTTGCTGCGGCTCCGAAGCGAGCCGAAAATATTTATTATATTTTACCTTATTTCCCGCCAAAAGTCAAGACAATTATTATGAACGTTCATCATTCAGCTCCCGTCTCACTGCGGACAGCCGTCTGCTCAGCTGTACACGACACGCGCGGGACTTCTCCCCCATTACAGCGTATCCATGTCAGATGAATCGAAAACGGCTTCAGGTATGCAGCCCGAAGCCGTTGATTCAGTCAAGATATGTAACATGGTCGGAGTTGTAGAACTCCGCGCTGTCTGCTGGAACAAGCCCCTCGCCGTAGTCGACCTTGTTGCCACTGACGGAGAAATCGCTGAACCAGCCGTCCACCACGTACATCCTGCGGGAGGTATTCTCCGCGCCATAGGGCTGATCCATGTAGAGGGTGTTGTTCTCGAAGATGTGGTGATAGCCCCAGCCCTCGACCTGCTCATGCACCTCGAATGCCGCAACTATCTTCGGATTCTTGTTCCTGTAGCCGACGTTATCGTGAACGTAGCAGTCGTTGCCTTTGAGGTCAAGGAAGCTGCCCGCGTAGTTCTCGCCGCTCATACCGTCGCCGTAGAAGGTGCAGCCGCAAATCTCGGTATCGGTGGTGTATTCCTTGACGTCAACGTGCTCGGCAGTGACATTCTTGAAGGTGCAGTCTATGACCTTGTTATGGTCGCACTTGAAGTCAAACTCCGTCTTCTCCTTGGAGCTTCCGATGTAGACTCCCTCGCCGTAACCTGCGGTGACAAGTCCAGTATCGTGGATATTGCATTTCCTAACGGTGCAGTAGGAGCTTCCGTCGCGGACAGCAACAGCCTCCGTGCCCGTCTTATATATCTCACAGTTCTGTATAACCGTGTGATTTGAATTGTCGAGGACTATGCCCTTCTGCGAATTGCGCAGACATAACCCGTCGACCACCCACCAGTCGCCCGTGATATGCAGCATATAGTTGTGCTCGATAGTTGTTCCGCACAGCACAGGCGGGTCGCTCGGGTCGAGAGCCGCAAGTGTTATCGGAGCCTCAGCCGTGCCTTCATTTTCCATCTTCACTTCGCCCTTCGTAAGCTCATAAACTCCCGCTCTGAGCTTTATCACGTCTCCTGCCTTTGCCGATTTCAACGCGTTGTGGAGCTCGCCCACGTTGGAAACTATCTTAGTCCGCAGCTGCTCCCCTGCCCTTATCAGTGCGCTCCTCATCAGGCATAGGTCAAAGGTGTCAAGGTGACCGTCAGCGCAGAAGTCGGCGGCTTTCCAGTCTCCGAGCTTTGCATCAGGAGCTCCGAGCAGCCAGCGCTGGAGCAGCACCATATCGGCAACCGTTAGTTGTCCGTCAAGGTTGACATCGCCTGTTTCTCTGCCGCAGTTGAACTCCGTGAAAGCCTTGCTCATTTCCTCGTCATCGGCGTAGTAGTGGTTCCACGAGAAGACGATATTTCCCTCCGCAAGGTCAGCTGTAGCATAGTAATACTCAAGGAAACTGTCCGCGCTCATAGCCGACCTCTCAGCGTAAAGCCTGTCCCACACGAATGATTCGTTGTTTATCCAGAAGCGCAGGCGTCCGTCCACTGCCTTTTTCTGAGCTTCAGCCCACTCGTGCAGAATGTCAGCGGAAGCAAACGGACTGCTTCCGCCGTCCTGAAGCGCATAGACGTCATATCCGCGCAGACCCGCTTCACCGATTATTGCGTCGGTGAAGCTCCCGTACTGCTCCGCGGTCGACAATTCCGTGTTATAGTAGGGACTCAGCATGAGCGGCTTTTCGGGACAGCTCCGCTCTATCGCGGTGACAGTCGCTTTGATGTTACCGCCTATGAGCCGCGCATATTCGCCGTTGTCGGAGCCGTCGCACGCGCACGGTATGTTCCATATCTCGTTATTGTAGTACCAGCCCGCTATCTGCTCGCCGTAGTCCGTACCGTAGCGCTCCCACAGCTCGGTGACGAGCCCGCTGCAAAGTTCCGAATTCTCAGATATCCAATCCTTGAAGTAGGTCGACGGAGCTTCATATCGGTACACCAGCCACAACGGGTCGCTGACAGTCCCGAGCCAAAGCTGCATATCGTTTGCCTTTGCCGCTTTCAGCGCGAGCTCCAGCGCGTCGCCGCCATTCTGCGAGGAGTGATAGTCTGCCTCCACAGCCGACGGGAACATACAGTATGTCTCGGTGCGCTTATATGCCGCAGGGTCCTCCGCATTGCCGCTAAGCTCCTCGCGGACGTAATCGAACGTCGATTGCAGTATGAGCGCATCCAAGCCCGCAGACTTCGCGGCGGCAAATTCCTGCTCCCAGCGCGCGGAGTCCCAGTCGCGGCAGTACCAGCCCTGTATGAACGAGGCGCTGAACTTGTGCTTGACCTCCGCCGCAGACGCTCCCGCAGACATGACCGATACGACACCTATCACAGCGGACACCGCCATGCTCAATGCTTTTTTCACCGCTATCCCTCCCGTTGTTTCATGTTGATTTGATTATATCATACAGAGCCGCCGAAAGCAACATATAATTGCTGATTTGCAAAAAATATTGCAATATACCGCCCACCGTGCTATAATAGGCTTGACAGGAAAATCCATACAAAAGGAGTGAAACAATGCTGAAAAATCGAATACTCAAACGTGTTGCCGCAGTCGTGTGCAGCGCGGCTCTGCTGCTGCCTGTCGGAGGATATGGCAGGAGCGTGACCTCCCGTGCAGTCTCAGCGTCGGCCGCAGTCTCCGAGGAGATAGGTCTCGTCGGCAACCTCTTTTGCGTGGCGGACAGCTCCGCCGCCGACCACGCCGCTCTCCAGTGGGCGACAACTCTACCCGCTGAGAGCTACACGCTCTACCGCTCGACTGACTCCGAAAGCGGCTTTGTCCCCGTATATGAGGGCAGCGGGACATCCTACGAGGACGACGATATGCAGACGGGCACGACCTACTATTACCAGCTCAAGGTCACTTCCAAGGGCAAGGAGAGCTTCTCCTCCGTGAAGCAGCTCACGCCCTGCGCTCTGCCGTCGGGACTGAGCACCTACGACAACCAGAAGGGCAGCAGCCTCGTCTACGAGACGAGTGGCTACAAGGTCGGGGACACGTACTACAGCTACTCACTGAAAAAGCATAACGGAAAGAACGATATCTACCTCGCGGAGACGATCTCGACCGACGGCAAGCGGTTCGGCAGCGAGCGAAATGTCGCAGACAGCTCGCAGAACTCAGCGCTTGAAAGCTGCAAGATAGAGTCCGTCCACATTGACTACATACCTGCGAAAAACAAGGTCGTCGTGTGGGCGCACTGGGAGAAGCCCGACGGCTACGCTGACGGAAAAGCGCTCGTTATCACGGGCACTCCTGGCGGTCAGTTCACTGTCCACCACGTTTACAATCCGCTCGGAATTCAGGTTCGCGACATGGCTATCTTCTTCGACGACGACGGAACGGGCTACCTCATCGCCGCCGCAAATAAAGAGGGACAGGGCGCGAATGCTACTATGTACATCTTCCGCATGAACAATGACTACAGCGACGTCACCGAGGTCGTGACCACGCTGTTTGAAGACCAGTACCGAGAGTTCCCGAACCTCATCAAAAAGGACGGCTACTACTTCCTTTTCACTTCGCAGGCGGCAGGCTGGTACCCGAGCAGCGGCGCCTACAGCGTCACCACCGACCTCTATGGTAAGTGGAGCGGACTGCGCAGTATCGGCAATACCTCGACATTTTCATCGCAGTCTGGCTGGATAGTCAATATGCAGGACAAGAACTACCTCATGCACGCCTACCGCTGGCTTAGAGCCTCGTCGACGAGCGGCACCACGCTCTGCCCGCTCTACTTCGACAACGGCTTCGCGTTCTACGACTACTGCCCGTACTTCAAGTACAACACCTCCACGGGCGACCTTTTCCCCGTACAGCAGGGCGAGCTCCTCTCGCAGGACAGACCCGCCTCATCGTCACTCGCGGCAAAGGGCAGCAGCTCCCCTGCCAAGGCGTTTGACGGCTCGTATCAGACCTCGTTCACCGCTATCGGTGACTACAAAAAATGGCCCTTCTATTTGCAGGTCGACCTCGAACGCGTCTGCGAGCTCTCGAATATCCAGATCTCGTGGTACATCTGCAAGGGCTCGGAGGGCTACTACACGTACACCGTCGAAGGCAGCCTTGACGGGCAGAAGTGGACGAAGCTCCTCGACCACACCGACAAGAGCCGCGAGGAAGTCAGCAAGACCTACGGCTTCAACAGCGATATGCTCTCGGGAAAAGCGCGTTATGTGCGACTGAACGTGCAGAACGCGACGCTCCAGAACAATCCCAACAATAACTGGTACACTCCTACCGTTTATGAGGTCAAGGTCTACGGCACTCCCGTGGAAGCCGCCGAAAAGCCTCAGCCCTACGAAAGTATCGACTTCGAGAACGGCACGGGTATGCTTCAGCTCAGCAGCGGTGCGACCGTGAAGCAGGACTCCGAGCGTGGCAAGGTGCTTTATCTTGACGGCAGCGACGAGGCATACGGAGCATTCCCCGCAGGTATGCTAGACGGCGTGCGTGACTACACCGTCAGCATGGATGTCAAATCCGAATCTACGGGCAATTTCTTCACCTTTGCCGCAGGCAGGAACGACGAGAAATACGTGTTCTTCCGCGTCGCTGAGGACTTGTTCCGCTTCGCCGCCACGACTGATTCATGGCGCGATGAGACCGAGCTCGTCCTTGACCTCGACGGCTCAGAATGGCACAACTATACGCTCGTGGTCAGCGGAGCGAACACGAAGCTCTACCTCGACGGCAAGGAAGTCCTGCACACGACTGAAACTCACGGTCAGCTCGCGGATATGGGCTCAGGCACGACCTGCTATATCGGCAAGTCGTACTACTCCGACGATACCTGCTTCAAGGGCAGTATCGACAACCTGAAGATTTACAAATGTGCGCTCACTGCCGAAGAAATAGGCGGCAAGTCCGAAGTCATCGGCGACGTCAACGCAGACGGTACGCTCTCGGTCGCTGACCTTGTGCTCATGCAGAAGTGGCTGCTCGGAGTCCCCGACGCAAAGCTCGCTGACTGGCAGGCAGGCGACCTCTGCACCGACAGCAGGATAGATACGTTTGACCTCGCCGTAATGAGGAAAGAGATACTAAAATAAACGAAAAGGACGTCACCAAGACGTCCTTTTTTATCATATTATCTTAGTCGACCATTCCTCGATATTCCAGATGTTGTCGGCGATATCCATATAGAATTCGGGCTCGTGACTCACGATGAGCACGGTACCCTTGTAGTCCTTTATCGCCTTTTTCAGCGACTCCTTGGCGTCGACGTCGAGGTGGTTCGTCGGCTCGTCGAGCACGAGCAGATTGACCTCCTTCAGCATTATCCTGCATATCCTTACCTTCGCGTTTTCGCCTCCCGAGAGCACTCTCATCTGCGAGGTGATGTGCTCGGTGGTGAGTCCGCACTGGGCGAGCGCGGCACGCACCTCCGCATTCGTCATCGACGGGTACTCCTCCCATATCACGTCCAGAGCCGTCTTTGCGGAGCTTTCCTCCTCCTGCTCGAAGTAGCCGTACTCCACGAACTGATCGTGCTCGACGTAGCCCGATATCGGCGGGATTATCTTGAGGAGCGTTTTCAGCAGTGTCGACTTGCCTATGCCGTTCACTCCGCGAATGGCTATTTTCTGCCCGTTCTCGACCTTGACCGAGATAGGCTTCGTGAGCGGCTCGTCATACCCGAGAACTACATTCTTGCAGTCGATGACCACACGCCCTGGGGTACGCGCCTTCCTGAACGCGAATGTCGGCTTGGGCTTCTCGCGCATGAGAGTTATCTTGTCCATTTTGTCGAGCTTCTTCTGACGGGATTTCGCCATGTTCGTGGTCGCGACGCGAGCCTTGTTGCGCGCGATGAAGTCCTCGAGGTCGGCGATTTCCTTCTGCTGTTTCTCATAAGCCTGCTCTATCTGCTTCTTTTTCAGCTCGTACATACGCACGAAGTTGTCGTAATCGCCCGTATAGCGTGTCATCACGGCGTTCTCGACGTGGTACACGACGTTGATGACGCTGTTCATGAACGGCACATCATGCGACACGAGAATGAACGCGTTTTCGTAGTTCTGCAGGAAGTTCGTCAGCCAGCGGATATGGTTCTCGTCGAGGAAGTTCGTTGGCTCGTCGAGTATGAGTATCATCGGATTTTCAAGCAACACCTTCGCCAGCAGTACCTTCGCGCGCTGACCTCCCGAGAGCTCCGCAACGTCTCTGTCGAGCCCTATCTCATTGAGTCCGAGACCGTTCGCGTACTCGGATATCTTCGCGTCTATCGTGTAGTAGCCGCTGTAGTCGAGTATGCTCTGTATCTCGCCGACCTCCTCCATGAGCGAGTTCATCTCCTCCTCGGAGCAGTCGGACATCTTCTCGTAGAGCGCGAGCATTTCCGCTTCGAGCTCGCTGAGGTGGTCGAACGCCTCACGCAGTACGTCGCGGATAGTCTTGCCTTTTGCGAGCGTGCTGTACTGGTCGAGGTAGCCGACCGTGATATGCCTGCACCACTCGACCTTTCCCTCGTCGGGCTGGAGCTTGCCCATGATTATGTTCAGAAATGTGGACTTGCCCTCGCCGTTCGCGCCGACGAGTCCGACGTGCTCGCCCTTCAAAAGGCGGAACGAAGCGTCGTTCAGTATCTGTCTCGCACCGAATCCGTGCGTTACGTGTTCAACATTGAGTATGCTCATATTTTTCCTCCGAATAGTTATGGTATCATTATACCACATCTCGGACGGGATTACAATAGAGGCGTGTCGGCGGCGAACAGAAAGCCTTCCTATTGATATTATTTACAAATAGGATTATTCTGATTTGTGGATTATACCAAATATTTGAGCTTGCTTCAAAAAAACGAAGAATGTTAACAAAAACCGCCAATAGACATGATATAATTATGTAAAGTATTACTTTTATAATACTATTGAAAGGGTGAGATGATGAAAAAATCAAGGATATTATCAGGTGTTATATCTCTGGCGGTTTCGCTCAATTATGCTTTGAGCGGATATTATGCTTCTGCTTCGGCGTATGAGAAAAACAGCTCGGACACTATCGACTACAGGTATGTCGGAACTGAGCACGCATACGACCCGTTGGCTGAGTATCAGGAAAAGGAGAACGAAAAGCATTTCAGGGAGACCGCTGACATTGACGGAAACAAGCTCGTCTTTTCCGTCATAGAGCGCTCCGAGCGCGGAGCTGACCTGACCGCAATATATAAGGAGTTCGGGCTGTACAATATCAGTAAGGTATACGAGACTGAGCATGGCTCGGATTCGTATGAGGTCTTTTACGAAGCGCAGACCTCGTCTGATGATGTCTGGGAGACAGTGGACAAGCTCCTCGAAAATGATGCTATCATCTCAGCCGAGCCTGTTTTCAGGTGGAGCAAGGCTTCTGTCGGCGAGCCTGTTGAAGTGCCTGCCGAAGAATTCGAGCGCGAAACTCATTACTCCTTGCTTGAGACTAAAAATGTGTGGGGAAGTCTCAAAAAGAGCAGTGTACCAGGTAAAGGTGCAGTTGTTGCAGTAATTGATACAGGCGTCGACTACAAGCACAAAGACCTTGCCGAGAATATATGGACCAATACAGAGGAAATACCGAACAACGGCATTGACGACGACGGAAACGGATACGTTGATGATATACACGGAATCAACGCGCTCTCTTTAAGCGGTGACCCTATGGATGACCACGGTCACGGCACGCACGTTGCTGGCGTTATCGCCATGTCTGCGGGCAATGGCGGTGGTGTCGGACTTGCCTACGGTGCTCAGATAATGTGCATCAAGGCGGGAAGCGCTGACGGAACATTTGCAAGTCCGGATATTGCGAGAGCAGTCAAATATGCTGTCGACAACGGCGCGGACGTAATAAATATGTCGTTCGGCGGTGAGGAGAAATCCTCCGTTGTTGAGGCGGCACTCAATGACGCGGCGGATTATGCAGTTCTTGTTGCCTCTGCCGGTAACGACGGTTTGCCGACTTCCGAAGCCTACGAAAACGGCTACAAAAACTGCAAGGACGTTTATCCTGCGGGATACAACAACGTTATCGGTGTAATGGCTTCCAATAACGAGGACAAGCTCGCAGGCTTCTCCAACTGGGACTATATCACGTGCAAGGGCTGTGAGTACGAAATGACGGCTCCGGGCGTTGATATTTACAGTACGCTTCCTGACGGACGTTATGCGATTTGGAGCGGAACTTCTATGTCAGCATCATGTGTAGCAGCTGCGGCGGCTCTCATACGCAGCGAGTACCCGCAGAAGGGCAAGTACGACTCACGATACATAATGGGACAGCTTATCAATGCTTCTACGAGCAAGGCTGTTGCTGACCCGCCTGTAGTCACTACGCCTGAGATACCGACAACTACCACAACAGCCACAACCACCGCGGTCACCTCCACTGCAATTTCAACGACAGTTACTGTCGCGGGTGACCCGATAACAAATGCGGACGTTGACGGAACTGCTGGTATAACAAAAAACGACTTCCTGTATATGCTGAAAGGTCTTGTCGGGCTCAATTCACTCGGTGACAAGGGCGACGTGAACTGCGACGGTATCGTCGATATGTACGATGCGATATGCGCTCTTCGTCTCAGCAACGGTTCTGTTTCAGCAGACGATATCATTGGTCAGCCGACTAAGAACGATGAATACATCAAATTCGATATCCCGACGGTCGATGTTGTGGAGGACGGCGACTATACCAAGCTGACGTTCTCCTACAATACCGATTTCACGTTCAAAGCGGCTGTCGGTCAGCTGAAATACAACGGCAAGGACTACGCGGGCGAGTTCGAGAATATCGAGCTGCTCCAGTCGTCAAATCCCGATTTCATCTACGAGTTCAATCCACAGAACGGCAGATTTGTCGCATACAGCGAGGGCAACGGCAAGAGCGGAAGCCTTACCATACAGACGTATGCCGGCAAGGACGGCACATATTACGTTGACCTTGACACCGTGAAATTCTTCGATGAAAACGGTCGGGAATTCAAGAACTTCGAGCTCGTCGACTTCAATCCTGTTATGACGCTGAACTCCGAAATAATGTCGGTGAATGCGGTCGGCACTCCGACGAGTGTTGCCGTCTATGACAAGCACGTCGAGTACCCGAGGCTGAACATCATCGACAGCCTTACCCGCCAGCCAAATCCCGATATTATCGTAACTTCCATTGATAAGCTCGAAACAGTGGACATCTCCGAGGCGAACAACGGCGACGGTATCGTCCAGCCGGGCGAGACTGTTGAGCTCGGTATATCGCTGTGGAACAGGTGGGGCGCAGCTTCTGATGTGACGGTGAAGGTTGAGGCTGTCGGCTTCGACGGCAAGCCGAATCCGTACGTCGAGGTCGTGAACGGCAAGGCTTCGCTCGGTAAAATCGGCGCATTCAGCAGCACAAAGACTGAAACGGGCGCTCTGCGCGTGAAGGTCAAGGAGAATGCTCCGAACGACGGAAATATGCAGTTCAAGGTGACTGTCACCGCGAAGAACGGCTTCGATTCCGCGGACGATACTGTCTACACGACAGAGAGTGAGTATTCGTTTATTGTGCAGAGAATCAAGTATCTTAAAGGTAAGATACTGAAAGATATTACACTTGATAAATCATTTTTTTGGATTATTGAGGGTGATGTTAACCTTAGGGACGAAAATCTCCTTAGAGACGGCGTTACAATGACAATTATGCCAGGAACACAGGTACAGTTTGGAGATGAAAAATCAAAGACCAGTATATGTTTAAGTGGCAGAATATACTGCAACGGAACACTATCCGAACCTATACAGCTTTTTTCATATAACAATTGTTATTCATCTTTTGTGACTGAAATACCTGTTTCTTATACTGAATTTAATAATATTAATATGGAAGGGGGTGCATATGATCATTGTGTTTTTCATTTTGATGACAAGTTCAGTGGAAGCATAACATTTAGATTAGGGAAAATAACAAATTCTATTTTTGATGCTTTTGATTATTATTGCCAGCCCAGTATGTTTATGCCTATGGAAATTGAAAACCCTCATGCCAAAAACTGCCTATTCAACGATATTCCACGTTTTACTAACGATTATCGCAATTTGAATTCTTGCGTTTTCTTGGGTAATTTAAACGACTTTTGGCCTGTGGGAGAATTAGCATATTTGAATGATTCTTATTCAAATAATGCCGTCTTAAACAATTATAATGAGCCAAAGAGCATTGGAGGAATAATTACACATCTTTTTAGGAAAGAAAGCCGTGATTCCTTTGTAAGAACGATTAAAAGCTATGGCATGGATATCACTGATCGATATCAAGATGCTCTTGATTTCTTTGATAAGTATTTAAGAGAAGCACGCAATTACTATGGTACTGAAGACCCAACACTCCTTGGAATACCTGAAGACGCTGAGGAAGAATATTATGATGTCTATAATTCCTTCCTCACTCTCGATTCCCCCGAAATCGAAAACATATATCCCTTCATGACAGAAGCATATATTACAAATGAAAGAGGAGAGCGTATCGAAAACACATATCCCGGTCAGACAGTATTTGTCCATGTTAAGTTCAACCGTGATATGGCGACTGATATTCAGCCGGAAGTAACTGTGGGTATCAATTATGACAAGCACAAAACACCTGGAGGAGACCCATACTATTATTATGGAATCAAAAATTACTTAAACTATAGCGTTTCAGGAAACTGGATTTCAAATAAGGAATGGGTTGGCTATTTGTTGCTTGATGATTTGGAACACTCCAAATTCGCAAGTGATTTTGACGGTGAATTAGATGATGTTGACATAAACGAATTCTATAATTCAATACTACCTAATGTCTATGATACGTTAAGATTAGATGATGTCATGTACATACGCTCCGAGGGCGCTGTTGCTGCTGATGACCGCTGGCTCGTCACCGGAAACGACGGCGGACGCTTCGGCTTCAACCTAGTCAAGCCCGCAACTATTCAGACGGGCGATTCCGAGACAGCTCGTTTAACAGGAAAGGGCATTGCGGGCGCAAATCAGCTGACATGGTCGCAGGACGAGACGGAGACTCTCGCGGGCTACAACCTCTACCGTTCCGTCGGCAATAAGGAGAATTTCACAAGGCTCAACACTTCTCTCCTATCGGGCGAGGACCTGCAATACAAGGACACCGACGTCGTCGAGGGACAGAAATACTACTACTATTTCACGACCGTCGATACCGATTTCCATGAATCTGCCCGCTCGAATGTAGTGGAGTGCGTGCCGCTCGACGGCGAAAAGCCGACTATCGTCCACACTCCCGTGACATACTCCGAGCCGAATAAGGCGATAGTGATATCTGCCGATGTTACGGACAATGTCAAGGTCGAGGACGTGGAGCTGTTCTACAAGTACAGCGATGAATCTGACTGGAACAGCGTGAGCATGAGAAATCCTTCGGGTTCGACCTACAAGGCGACGCTGTCGGCGTATGAGGTCAAGGACGGCGAAATCCAATATTATATCGCCGCTTCGGACGGACTCAGCAAGGCGTATTTCGGTACCGCTGGCGAGCCAAATGTCATCACCGTCAAGCCGTATGTTGAGACAACCACAACGGAGCCTGCAACTACAACAACTGGTATTGATACTACTGCGACGTCAACTGATACCACAACTACATCACTAATTTCTGATATAACTGCTGAGAGCACCGAAACGACTACTACCACAGATACAACATCAAATACAGATAGTACTACTTCCGCGGCAGACAATGAGACTACGACCGAGTCCGACGTGACGACAGACACAACAACGCAGACCACTGCCGAATCGACCAAAACTACCACTTCTGCGACGGACAGTGAGACCGCTTCGTCAACAACTGAGACTACGACCGAATCCGACTTGACGACAGATACGACAACGCAGACAACTGCTAAATCGACCGAAACTACCACTTTTGTGACGGACAGTGAGAATGCTTCGTCAACAACTGAGACTACGACCGAATCCGACTTGACGACAGATACGACAACGCAGACAACTGCCGAATCGACCGAAACTACCACTTCTGTGACGGACAGTGAAACTGCATCCTCTACTACTGAGACTACGACTGAATCCGGCTTGACGACAGATACAACAACGCAAACAACAGTCGCTTCGACGACTACTGAGCCTGTATCCACAAGCGCCACAAGTACAACTCCGATCGAGCCTGATTACACGCTCGGAGATGTCAACAACGACGGCAAGGTCGACGCTAAGGACGCTTCGTTGGTGCTCGTCGAGTATGCGAAAATGTCTACAGGAGGAACAGGAGACTTCACCGAGGTGCAAAAGCTGGCGGCTAATGTCAACTCTGACAGCAAGATAGACGCCAAGGACGCTTCGTTCATTCTCACCTACTACGCGATGGCTTCGACTGCTTCGGGCGATATCCCGACGATGAAAGAGTTTATGACTCCGAAGCAAACATGAATCTGTAATTGAACCATAAACAAGATGCTGCCCACATGGGCAGCATCTTGTTTATGTGATACCGCCAGCATTTTCTCTGTCTCGCTTGATGTTTGGTCGCTGTATTATCTCTGCAATATTATCGTTGAATAGAGTTCCTTTGTCCTGCTCAGCAGGACAGCCGCGTATCAGCTCAGCCTGCAAAGCATGATATATTCTTCTTCGTTCTCGTCAATTATCTCAAATCCTACCGACAAATACATCCTGACAGCATAGTTCGCTTTCTGAACCGCTAACGAGGCTTGCCTGTAGCCCTGCCGCCGCAGTTCGTCGAGCATGGTCGTCATCAGCCTTGTACCTATCCCGCGATTCCTGTATTCCTTGTAAAGCGATATCGCAAACGACGGAGTTTCATCGTCTACGTGTCCGTAATCGTTCATTATCCGCACCCATACCGCTCCGACTATCCTGCCGTCTGACTCCGCGACAAAGCCTGTATCGCCTCTGAGCCTGCCGAAATCCTTGATGTACACCTGCAATTCGGGCTGATAGATGATGTCCCGCGGCGGAGCCTCTACTCCCTCGGGAATAAAAATCGCTTCATACAGAAAATCCGCCAATACGGGATATTCCGCCTCCTTGACAGGTCTGATTATATAATCCATGCTCTCTCCTTCAACCACGTTTTTGCTTCATTTTTGCAGTATCCATTCCAAGCATACGTCATCCGACGCAACAAACAAATACACTTCACACATTATAACACAAATAATCCCAAAACGCAATATATTAAGCATTACAGATGGATAACCCCATAAAAGACCTTTACCGATATCAAAAATACCTTGACTATACTCCTCCAGGAATTCTGCTGGGTTGATATCGCCTTTAACAAATTGGCTATTAATGAAAAAGAGTGTATCCGGGCATCCCCGATACACTCTTTGTCTTTTTACTGAGATTAATCTTTTACTTCCGCGCCCTGCAGCACCGCTCTGATATCAGTGACGATAAGACGTATATCGGAAATTGTCTGATTTACAGTCTCTGTGTTTTCAGTGGTATTCTTGACGTTATCATTGAGGTCATCGAAGGCAATGGCTGCATTTTCGAGTACCTCCACAAGAGAAGCAAGACCTTCCTTATCCATTGTCTGCGTACTGTTGCAGAATTCAATAACATTGTTCAGAAGGTCATGTACATCGTTCTTGCGGTTATCGGCTGCATTAGTCGCCTTGCTTATCTCTTTCATGCTGCGTGCGATATTCTCAACATCTGCACAGAGCTGGTTGATTTTCTCATTCTGTCTGGTAATCGACGACTGCTGCGATCTAAGAACAGATTTTGCGTGTACGATACAGTTCTCAGGTACATTGATACCACGGTATATCGCCGTTGCCATAGACTTGCACGAAGAATATCCGCAGGCATGGCAATTGAAATTCTTATCTGCGTCGGTATATTTTCCGATAGAGTTGAAAATAGGCTCAAGCTCCTCAAGAGTAGGCTCATAAGAAGGTTCAAACTGTCTGTACTTGCGAACGAAATCCTCCAGCATGAGTTCATCGTCAAAGCGTCTCAGTATCTTATCCTCGCTTGCGCGGAAGAAACCGCCTTTGATTTTTCTGCGTCCACTTGCTTCTTTTTCGACATCGTTCATAGTCTGCATGATATCGAAGAGTGTCCGCTGCGAACTTGCTCCAGCCCCCACATTGCAGCCAAACTCACATGAAAGCACATCAAACACCTTGGGTTTTTTGCTCTCGGCTAGCTTAGCATACATATCGAGTTCAGGGTAAACTTTGTGAACGCCCTCGGAGTTTATGACATCTATATCGGGATCATGTAGCCAGAGATTGTCTCTCAGTCCGCCCGGTTTCGGGTAAATAGCGCCCATTTGTCCCTGTTCGCCGTCGAAATTATAAGCAAAATCGTCGTTGTTATCTATCAGGATGCGGATATCGTTCTCATCGAAATACTCCATCATTTTCCGGAATGTAACATTAAAATCAACGAACATTGTTTCGGTGAATTCGTTTTTTTTCGCAACACATGGCGAAAGGACAGCGATCCTGTTTGTCAGTCTGAGATATCGCTTGATATATATCGCCGTGCAGAGTATCGGGCTCTGGATAGGCGAAAGGTTCTTCAGAATCGATGGCTGATATGTCTCGATATACTTAACTATAGCGGCGCATGGCTGAGTTATGACGTTTTCCACGATACCCTTCTGAATAGCACGGACATGAGCCCATGTACAGATATCAGCGCCGAAAGAAACATCATAGACCATGCATCCCTGCTTACGGAACCAGTTGAGGATATTCTTCCATTTCTGTGGAAACACGGTTTTTATCGACGGCGTTGCCAGAACAATAAGCGTTTCCTTTTTATTGATAGCATCCATAACTTCTGCTGTGTCGTCGATGTAATCGCGGGCACCGTGCAGACAGTTTCGTACACACTCTCCACACGCGATACAGCGGTCGGGGTTGACTGTAGTAACAGATCTTCCGTCATCCAGTATCTTGGTTATATTTGCTTCAGGAGCGGGACAGGATCGGATACAGGCATTACAGCCGACACACTTTTCAGAATTTACGGTAATGATCTCACTCATTTCTATAATTTCCTTTCATAACCTGAATTCAGCGACTATCAATTTCTTATATGCCGCCATATTATTTGTATACATTAACCAAATAACACATATTATATTATACGTAAAATTATTATTTTGTCAATACAATTATTGCTATTTCCCATTTGTTTTTTTAATTTACTGCAATATCTGGTTTGCAGCTGTTAAATATTAGGCGGTAAGTTTTAAAGCTTTCGCATTCAAATTCAGAAAGACATAAAAATGCCAAGCAAGCGTTAAAACCGCCCCTATTTTTGTGCAAATTCGACTACAAAATCGGGGCTTTTCTGCCCTCGTTGACAGTGTTGACGCACACTAAAACAGGCGTATTCGACACAATATTGCCGAATACGCCTGTTTGTGCATTATTTTTGACCCGTCAGGGATATACACAACTCCGTTATATCTTTTGATTATGTACCGTCATTTTTCCTAATCCAATGTGAGTCCTTCCATCCATTTCCAGCAAAGCTATACAAAATCTCA
The DNA here is from genome assembly GCA_000701945.1 of Anaerotruncus sp. MC2020. Taxonomy (GTDB): domain Bacteria; phylum Bacillota; class Clostridia; order Oscillospirales; family Ruminococcaceae; genus Ruminococcus; species Ruminococcus flavefaciens_B. Next base: position 119 of record JNKE01000005.1, on the reverse strand, counting down.
TTTCCTGTGTCAACACTGTCAATGAGGGGTCGCCCTCTCGGATACGCATAGTGCGGCGAATCTCCTTGGGTATGACGACACGTCCGAGGTCGTCTATACGTCTGACTATTCCTGTTGCT
>JNKE01000004.1 GCA_000701945.1 Anaerotruncus sp. MC2020 | reverse complement strand
GGTCAGAGCCACAAGTACGACTTCCTGACGGTCGGCTCTATGGGACACACCTCCTCTATCGCGCTCGGAGTTGCGATAAACAAGCCCGAGCAGCGTATATGGTGCGTCGACGGCGACGGAGCAGTGCTCATGCACATGGGCTCAATGGCTGTGCTCGGCGCGAATGCTCCCAAGAATGTGGTGCACGTTGTCATCAACAACGGCGCGCATGAGACTGTCGGCGGTATGCCTACGGTTGCGGCAAAGATAGACCTCGTGGCTATCGCTAAGGCGTGCGGCTATCCGAATGCCGTATGCGTTGACAGCTTTGAGGCTCTCGACAGGGAGCTCGAGGCTGCGAAGTCCCGCAATGAGCTCTCATTCATCGAGGTGAAGTGCTCCATAGGCGCGCGCGATGACCTCGGTCGTCCTACCACAACTGCCCTCGAGAACAAGCAGAACTTTATGGATTACCTGAAGACACTGTGAGCGAGGAAACTTTTATGCTGATACCCGAACCGCTCAAAAAGGGCGATAAGGTCGCGATAATAAGTATGTCAAACGGCATTGTCGGCGAGCCGTACTGCTCCCACACGAGGGAGACGGGGCTCGCACGACTGTGCCGCTTCGGGCTTGAACCCGTATTCACGGAGAATGCGCTCAAGGGCACAGAGTATATACTCGCGAATCCGCAAGCGCGCGGCTGATCTCAAAGCCGCCTTCTTCGACGACTCGATAAAGGTGATAATTACGGTAGGATGCATACTACCGTAACGAATGAAATAATTCTTGATTGTGAAGATAACTTGAACTGCGAAGAGGTCGTTATCTCTTAGATGACTTTTGGATTCTGTTTAAGAGAGTTGGCGTTTTTTCAAAAAACGACTTAAAGGTATCAGCAACTTTGTTTATTAGGTAAAAAAACAAGAGAAGTATTTATTTTTTATCGAAGTGATATAATTTTTAAGTGCCGATATTCACATAGTCGACATGGAAAATAAGAATAAATATGAAATCAGGAGGAAGCAATGGCTAAAAAAGATGATCGTAACCTTAATATTACGATAAAGAATCAGGAAGACAAGGAAAATGAAGTAGTCGTTTCCGTTTCCACTGTACTAAAAAAGCTTAGGAAATATGTATTTGTTTGGATAGTTGTAGTTGTTCTATTTGTAGTGTTTGCGTTCGGGTATGCTACGGTAACAACCCATGTCAGAAAGCCTTCACTCGAAGCCCTTATCAGTTTCTCATTTGACGGAGTTGAAAAAGGTGTTGATCCAAATGGCGATAATTTTGAAGTTACCAGCGTAAAGAGTCCTGCTGTAATTGAGGCTGCTCTTACTGATCTTAACATGGATCTTACTAATCTTGAACCCATAAGACAAGGTATAAAATTTCAGGGGATCAAGCCCAAGGATGCGGTCGACAGAATTACTCTTTATGAGAAAGTAGTAGATACTAATGGTAACGTAAATGCTGTTGAAAAGATTCTTGATACTTCATACTTTCCGACGCAGTACAAGGTTTATTTTGATTACAATGAAACAAGTCTTTCAGATGATGAGGCTGTTGAGGTTTTCAATGCTGTACTTGAGCAGTATCAGACATATTTTTATGAGAGATATGGTTATAACGAGTCGCTCGGTAATGCCGTAACCTCTATCAACTACGAGGACTATGATTATTCCGAAGCGGTTGATGTTTTCAAAAACAGCCTTCAGACTCTTGAAAAGTATATCAAAGATATTTCGAATGATGAGAACAAGCGATTCCGGTCGTCTGCAACAGGTTACACATTCGGCGACCTCTATGAGGCTGTAAAGACTGTAGAGAGCATCGACCTCGACAGGATATCCTCTTATGTGACGGTAAACAACCTCACTAAGGACAAGGATGAAGCACTCGCGTACTATGAGTACAGAATCAAGGCTCTGAACCGTAACAAAGCTCAGTATGAAGAACAGCTTGCTGCATATGATTCATCAATAGAAAAATATCAGAAGGATCAAATTTTCGTATTTGGCAACGGCAGCGATAACACTGACACTCAGTCTACAGTTGCTTCCGAGCAGTACGACGAGATGATACAGGCGAAGAACAATCTTGCCGGAAGTCTTGCTCAGACAAAGCAGCAGATTGAATATTACAAGGAAAGACAGGAATCTCTCAAGAACAATCCTGTTGGTTCAACGGCAAAAACTGAAAAGGTTGAAACTTCTCTTGCTGATCTCAACAAGAAGATAGAGCTCCTTGTTGATCTTGTAAACAGAACATCTGATGATTACTACCGCAATGTTACATTCAAGAACGCATACACGGTTCTTGTCCCTGCAACGAATACGGCTACAGATAAGATGGGTCACATCGTTGAGAATGCTAAGCAGCCTCTTATGATTCTTGAAGCCATTGGTTTGGTAGTGTTCTTCGCAGTTGCCTTTATTGAAGCTCTTGTTACGGACAACAAGAAGAAAAAGACTGTAACAGCAAATGGTGCTCCCGAGGAGGATACTGACGAGGAGAGCGATGAAGTTACTTCCGAGGAAGCTGTTGAGATAATCACTGATGAGGCTGAAAAAGCTGAGGAAAAGAAAGAATCTTCAAACAACAATAACAAGAAGAACAGTAAGAAAAAGTAATATCAGCAAGCTGTTTTAAGCGGAATTGAATAAAACATGAAGCAGTCACAAGATTGATAGCCTTGTGACTGCTTTTTATTTGAGAGTTATATGTATAATTGAAAACGGTAATATTTTTCCAAATTTAACATAAAAGCGTATCATAAATAAAGAAATGTCAATACAGCACGTATATTTTACTATGCTTTGGAAACAGCTGTTTTCCAAGAGGTATAGTTTTGTCCGCCATATTGACTGGCTGCAATGTGATATTTTTGTGAAAAGCAACAAAAAACGCTGTGGAAATGCAAATACCTGTATTTTCCACTTGCATTTTTCATTTTATAAGGGTATAATAAAAACGTACACTTTTTATGTACGTTTAAATTGAAAACTGGTAAAAAAATTGAATAATTGGTATATTACGAGAGGGAATGCAGGAAGTGCTTTTGGGTATTCGGGCAGATATTCCGAGAGAGAATTGAGTAAAGAGTATTTAGGGGAAGCGGAAAAAGAGTGCCTGATAAAAATGCTTCTTGCGAATCATACGTGTAAACAATCTGACTCAAGTATTTGTAAGTATCGGAGGGTGGAACGATGCAAGCAACAGATGTAAGTGTAATCAACAATTATTCGGAAGGAGAAGTGATAAAGGACATGTTTGAAATAAAACGCGCAAACGAAATACTTCTCTCTGAAAACGACGTAACTCAGGATGTTCTCGATAAACTCGAAAAGGGTGAGGAGCCTAAGCCTACGATTCCAGCCAAGGGTGTAACAGAGTATCCTATTCTAAAGTTTGATGACAGAGCGCTGAATCTTTTACATATGGGCGTTTCCAATACGCTCAAGTATACCAAGGTCACTCCCAAGGGAGGAAAGGGCTTTGAGTTTGTTAAGCGTGCGTTCGATATCGTGGCTTCGGCAGGAGCTCTGACTGTTCTTGCTTTGCCTATCGGCGTAGTTGCACTCATCATATATCTCGACGATAAGGGAAATCCGTTCTTTTCACAGGTTCGCCTGACAAAGGACGGCAAGCCCTTCAAGATGTACAAGCTCCGCTCGATGTGTATCGACGCAGAAGCCAGATTTGCTGAGGTCCAGAAGGAAAACCAGTCTGATGGACTTGCTTTTAAGGCTGACGATGACCCGCGTGTCACTCGTATTGGGAAGTTTATCCGCAAGACTTCGATAGATGAGCTTCCACAGTTTTATAATGTTCTCAGGGGAGATATGTCTATTATCGGTCCCAGACCGCCTCTCCCGCGCGAGGTAGTGCTCTATACTCCCGGGCAGATGGACAGGCTTCTTGTCAAGGGTGGATTGTCATGTATCTGCCAGACAGAGGGACGCAGCGACATGGAGTTCGACAAGTGGGTCGAGGGCGATGTACGCTACATAAAGACTCGCAGTGCAGGTCTTGACCTCAAGCTCATGTTCAAGACTGCGGCGGCGGTTATTCTCCGCAAGGGCGCAAAGTGATTATTAACAGCACCATTTTTATGGTGCTGTTCTTCTTTTTGAAAGAAAGTTTTGAAAATCGATAAAATTTATAACTTATACGAGCGCTTGCTTGTGATTTGTATTGATTGAATGCTGTTTTGATTGGCTAAGATTATTTGTTCATTTCTGCAATTAATTAACTCAACTGTTGCTTTTTATGCGGATTAGCATTTGCCTATAAATAGCAGATTTTGACTTCCGTTTTTATTTGGTTGGTTTCCAATTGAAAAATAGTTGACAAAGTGCTTTTTTATATATACAATAATAGTATGCACTTAGTTTAAGAATAAGTATAGCACATTTTGTTTTTTGTATATGTGTACAAAAACAAGTGCGCGGTTTTATTTATACTTGACAAATTAGGGGCGGGTGTATTATAATATTTTTAATAGCGTGTTTGCGCTTATACCCGTTACTGATTGTCAGAAATGTTTTTATTTGACATATATCGATGATGTATTTGGATTTTGAGTGATTTAGAAAGGTTCAAGACGATTATGGCTAAGTCGAAGTCCCCAAAAGACGTTGCTGTAGTTATTGCAACGCACAAAAAGTATAGAATGCCCAATGACAGTATGTATATACCTGTTCAGGTCGGTGCTGAGGGAAAAGAAACTGACCTGGGGTATATCAAGGATAATTCAGGTGAGAATATTTCTGCAAAGAATGCTTCGTTTTGTGAGTTAACAGGATTGTATTGGGCATGGAAAAACCTTGATAGCTCGTATATCGGATTGGCACACTATAGGAGGCATTTTTCGTTTTCAAAGAAATCTAAAGAGCCTTTTGACAACGTGCTGAAGTATTCTGAATTAAAACCGATGCTAAAAAGATTCAAGGTTTTTGTTCCTAAGAAGAGAAAGTACTATATTGAAACCTTGTATTCTCATTATGCACATACTCACTATGCTTCGCATCTGGATGAGACGCGTGAGATAATTAAAAAAATGTATCCAGAGTACCTGAAGAACTATGATGTTGTAATGGGAAGACGCTGGGGCTATATGTTCAATATGATGATAATGAGGAAAGATTTATTCTCAGATTACTGTGAATGGATTTTCAGTATTCTTTTTGAGCTTGAAAAGAATATTGGGATGGCAAATGAAAACCTATCAGGGTTTCAAGGACGTTTCTATGGTAGGGTGAGCGAGATTTTATTCAATGTTTGGCTTGAGCAGAAGTTAACAGAGAATACCTTGAAAAATAGTGATATAAAGGAACTAAAATTTGTTTATATGGAAAAAATTGACTGGAAACGTAAAGGAATATCCTTCTTGAAAGCTAAATTTGGCCATAAGAAATATGAGGGGAGCTTCTAAGATCGTTACTTCTCGTTAAAAATGAGGTGAATAGATTGGGTTTGTCTACTTTTGATGTTTTCAAAAACATCAACGCCGATAATAGCGCGGGGCTTAAAGTGCTTAATGATGATGAGCTTCATCAACTGCAAAAAGTTCTTTTTGAGATGCTTATTGACTTGGATGCTTTTTTTAAAAAGAATGGAATTGAGTATTCGCTTGCCGGCGGAAGTGCTCTTGGAGTAATACGACACGGAGGCTTTATTCCGTGGGATGATGACGTGGATCTTCTTATGACAAGAAGGAATTACGAAAAGCTAAAGCAATGTTTTGTGAAGGAAAAAGGAAAGGAATACTGGTTTCATACTCCTGAGCATACAAAGAATTATGGCCTCGGATTTGCGAGAATACGAAAAAAAGGAACGGTTTGTCGTTCAAGAGATGATGTGCATAATGAAGAATGCGGCGTCTATATTGATATTTTTCTGATGGAGAATACATATGATTCTGCAATCTTTCGCAAAATACATGGCATGTTGTCTATGGCTTGTGGGTTTGCGTATTCCTGCCGCAGGTTTTGGGCGTACAGAGACATCAATATGTCTCTTGTGAAGGGAAACAAAGAGGCAGAAAAAGTCTTCAGGAAAAAAATGTTTATCGGTCGACTTGTTTCTTTTATCTCACTTGACGGATGGACTCACCTCTGGAATAAAGTGAATTCGATGTGTGGGAATGAAAAGTCAAAGTATGTAACTGTGCCGTGTGGTAGACGGCATTTTTTCAAGGAAATGTATGACAGAAAATGGGCGTGCCGAATGGAACCGTGCAACTTTACATTTGATGGTAAAACCGTAAATTTTTCGTTAATGAAAGGTGCTCGGAATTATCTCACAAAAATGTATGGGGATTATATGAAGATGCCCAATTCGGAAGATATAGAAAAGCATATTCTATTAGAACTGAAGTTCTAAATATAGTATTTTATGGAGAGGTAGTTAAGTATGACAGTTGCATTATTAACGGCCGCAGGATCCGGCACAAGAATGGGACAGGATATTCCAAAGCAGTTTATCCATGTGGAGAATAAGCCGATACTTATTCATACTATGGAGGCATTTCAGAACCATCCGAGTATTGATGCGATAATCGTTGTTACTATACCGTCTTGGATAGACGTTGTAAAAGCATATGCAAGACAGTTCAATATAGATAAGTTGAGATGGGTAGTTCCTGGAGGCAGTACTGGTCAGGAATCTATATATAATGGGCTGGAAGCGCTCAGTAAAGAACTGAACGAGGATGATATCGTTATGGTACATGACGGAAATCGCTGTATGGTATCAAGCGAGATAATCTCAAATAGCCTTGCAACATTCAAGAAATACGGAAGTGCTGTTGCTGCTATCCCGTGCGTAGAGGCGGTGTTCCGCAGCAACGATGACGGAATTTCATCTACTGTCTCTATACCGCGCGAGCAGCTTTTTAGGACGCAGACTCCGCATACATATACTCTTGGAAAGCTTATGTGGGCACACGATGAGGCTCAAAAGCGTGGGATTACTCAAACTGCAGCATCGTGTACGCTGATGCAGCAACTGGGTGAAACAGTGTATTTTTCTAAGGGTTCAGAGGAAAACTTGAAAATTACTACAATCGAAGATATGATGATTTTTAAGGCGTTGCTTCATACCAAAAAAGACAGTTGGCTGAAGTGATAGGAGGAGTAATGATTTATTCTGGTCTTTATGAGGAAGAACTTGATATAATTTGCGGGGAGCTTGATCTTTCTTCTATGAAAGGGAAAAGTATCCTGATAACAGGTTGCAGCGGCTTGATTGGCTCGGCTATTGTGGATATTCTTATTCATGCAAACAGAGTCAAAAATGCAGATATCAATATTTATTTGGCTGCTCTGACAGAAGAAGAGCTGTCTGAAAGATTTGCGCCTTTTTGGGGACAGGAGTATCTGCACTATGTTCCCTATAACGCTTTGAAGCCAGTTGATTTTGAGTTTAAAGCAGATTACTTAATACATGCGGCAAGCAATGCTCATCCTGCCGCTTATGCAAAAGAACCGGTTGAAACACTTTTGGCTAATGTTACAGGTCTGAAGGAATTGCTCGATTATGCTCGCCGTTCTGATTCAAAGCGTATTCTGTATATCTCATCAAGTGAGGTTTATGGACAGAAGGAGCATTCTGAAAAACCGTATAGTGAGAATGATTACGGTTTTGTGGATTTGCTCAATCCTAGAGCGTGCTATCCCAGCGGTAAACGTGCTGCTGAGACCCTCTGTGCTGCGTATACAGCTGAATATAATGTTGATACAGTTATTGTAAGGCCTGGTCATATTTATGGACCTACAATGACACGTTTTGATTCACGTGCCGCTTCTCAATTTGCAAGAGATGCTGCAGCAGGAAAAAATATTGTAATGAAGAGTGCTGGAACACAGCTGCGTTCATATTGTTATGGCGCGGATTGTGCATCGGCTATTTTAACTGTCCTCCTCAAAGGTGCTTCTGCTCAGGCATACAATATTTCAAACCGCGATTCTATCGTTAGTATTCGTCAGCTTGCGGAAGCTTTTGCTGCAAGTGCAGGTTGCATGGTGGAGTTTGAAACGGCTTCAGATCAGGAACAGCACAGTTACAACATGATGGATAATTCCAGCCTTACTTCAGACAAACTCGAAGCACTCGGCTGGAAAGCAAAGTTTTCTTTAGAAGAAGGAGCAAGACGAACCATTGAATTGCTTCGCGAACAAATTGTAAAGTAAGGGCTGATGATTTGTGATATATTATACTGGGTTTGCGAACCAAACAAGGCAGACTGCAGGTGCCAAAGCGCCTTCGGATATTCTTTCACTATGCGAAAAAAGAAAGTATAATTTTATTCCGCTGAGTGCACCGGATGAAAAAATGCCGAAGAAAATTTTGCAAGCATGGAAATATATGCGTTCAGTACAGTTTTGGAAGAAGATTATAAAAATGCTTGAAGCCGATGATGTACTGATTCTTCAATACCCGATGTATTGTTTTCGCATTTTGCCTAAGTATATTGAGCGAATTCATAAAAAAGGTATCAAGCTGATTGTCTTGATACATGATTTAGAGTCTCTCCGTAAGGGAATTGCGGGAGCTGTTGAAATAAATAAAACAGCTGTGGAACATCTTGAAATTGATTTTCTCCCCAAATGCGATGCTGTAATATGTCACAACGAAAAAATGAAACAGCATATGATCTCAGTTGGTTATCAAGCTGAGAAAATTGTTTGTTTAGGGATATTTGATTATCTCAGTGATGCTGATATAGAGATGCGTTCTGAAAAGAATAATACGCCTTCTATCGCTGTTGCTGGAAATTTGATAAAAACAAAGAGCGGCTATATCTATCATATTCATGATAATGGTCATAATCCTAATCTTGAAGTGAATTTGTTTGGACTTTCATTTGATGAAACCTGTACAAATGATAATATGATATATCATGGTTCTTTTCCAGCTGCGGAACTGCCAGGAAAACTGAAGGGAGACTTCGGTCTCGTGTGGGATGGTTTATCTGCTGAGACTTGCGCTGGAAATACAGGAGAATATTTAAAGTATAATAATCCGCATAAGACATCGTTGTATCTTTCATCGAATCTGCCGGTTGTAGTATGGAGCAAGGCGGCGATTGCTGATTTTGTGCTTGAGAATAAAGTTGGTATAGCGGTGGATAGTTTGTATGAGCTTGAAAAAGCCATTAATGCTGTTACAAGTGAAGAATACACTCAGATGTGTGAAAATACCAAAGTGATTGCCGAAAAACTTCGCAGTGGTTATTATTTCTATAGTGCACTGGATAATGGATTGGCAATAACTGGTAACAGGTGAGTACATATGCTACGGATTCACGGAATAATACGAGTTCCTAATCTGAAGATAAAAAAACTTCATTTTAAACTTAGTTATGAGTTTGTCTATCTTTCGATGTTTATGATTTTTTGTATATCGTCAGAGTTGGGAAGTTCACTTTTTGGCTTTGCAGATTTGCTTTCAAAGCTTGTCAAATTGGCGTGTTGCGGTATTTTACCAACAATGTGGTTTTTGAAGAGCGGCTTTACCATAAAAAGGTTATTGGTACAGTCGGCGATATTGATGATTTTTGCAGCTACGGCATACTTTACAGGACGAAATATCATGATTGTTATTGCCCTTTTCATAATAACTGCATGCGATGTTGACAAGGACAAAATAGTATGGACTTCAATACTGGGGACTTTTCCTGTAGCTTTGATGATCATTTTAGCTTGTTTTGTAGGTGCTTTACCTGATAGGACTTATATACATGAAGGAATGCTGGCGCATAGTTTAGGTTTTACGTATTATAGTGGTTATCCGTATGTTTTTTTGTTTAATCTTGTTTCTTTTATGTATGTTAGGGAAAAAACATTAGGATGGGTTGAACTTGTGGCTATATTGGCTGCAAATTGTTTGATATTCCATTTCAGTTCATTGCGTTTGGCGTTTTATCTTGGCTTTGTTGTTTTAGCAATGTATGTGCTTATGGTTAAGGTGAGACTGTTTGATTTGAAACGAAAATGGATGAAACTGATATCTGTATCAGTGTTCCCTATAATGTTTTCCATAACTATTTATGGTGCTTTAGCCTATAAGAATACTGAGCGCTTTTGGCGTATTGCCGACGATATGTTAACAACCCGTATAAGATTGTCTCATATTGCTTTTGAAAGATATGCGGTGAAATTGTTCGGTCAGGTCATTATGAATAATAATATGGTCGACGGAAGAATTATATATTACAATTATTTTTATATTGACTCAGGATATGTTTATTCACTTCTCGGATATGGATTGATACTTACGTTGTTGCTTATTGTGATCTACAGCTATATGTTGTGGAGAGCGTGCGAAGATAATGATAAAAAGTTGTTTTTGTGGCTTGTGACTCTTGCAGTATTTACTGTGATTAATAATGTATGGGTGAGTGTTCATATTAATTGTTTGCTTATACTTTTGATACCGTATCTGGAAAAGAGTCCTGATTCGTTGATCAAACATGTGCCAAGGTGGTTAAATGGAGAAAAAACGAAATCCTAATCTTGATTTGCTAAAGCTGCTTGCCTGTATGGCTGTAGTGGGATTACATATTTTTACGTTTACTTATGAAGAGCCGCTGATATCATATCTGCATTATGCGTCAGGCTATGCTGTTCCTGTTTTTTTTATGGTAAACGGTTTCCTTATTCTTAATAAAAAAGAAGTAAGTTATTCTTACGTCTCTAAAAAGATTATTCATATTGTATTTATTACAGGATTGTGGAATCTCACCATTTTCGTAGCTTATCTTCTACTAAAACGTGAGATTCTTAATCCTGTATTGATGTTGCTTCAGTCATGGATTCAAAAAGGGTATCTATGGCAATTTTGGTTTTTGGGCGCTATGATACTGACATATCTGTGCGCACCTGTGGTACATCGTATAGTGCAAACGTTCAGATATGGATATTTCATTCTTACATTCGGATTACTTGTTGTATGCCTTGTGGTGCAAGTTTGGAGTTCTTTGACTGGAGAATCAAAAACTGACAAAATAATACAGACGTTTCAATTGTGGGCGTGGCTTTTTTATTTTGTTTTGGGCGGTTGGTTACATAAGTTGATGCCGAGGATTGATAAGAGTATTTCTAAAAAACTTCATTTCGGTGTAGCAGTAACACTAATAATAGGTTTTCCGTTGTATCAGTTGCTAATTGGCAAAACAATAAACTTTGGAAACTATTATACTGACCCTGTTGCGATATGCTGTAATACCTTGCTGTATACGTCTATAATGAGAGTAAAATTTAGTGATAGTACAGCTACAAGGATAGTGTATTTATCGTCTCTTGGAATGGGATGTTATATTCTTCATCCTATTTTTCTTAACGTTATCAATCAAAAAATCAATTATGAACTTATTCTGACGCCTTTTGTTTTATACCCTATAATACTTGTTGTTTCTATGTTCATAACCGCAATTATGAAGAAGTGGAAACCTACAAGGATATTTGTTGATCTGTGATTTGTAAATAGGAGAATTATTATATGTCACAACCAAGCGTTAAAAAGAATTATATCTATAATACTCTGTATGAGGTATTAGCGATAATTGCTCCATTAATTACCGCTCCATATGTTTCGAGAATATTTGAAGCGGACGGTGTTGGAATATACAGCTATACCAATGCCATTTCATGGTATTTTACAATGTTTGCTGCACTTGGTGTGCGTTCATATGGACAGCGCGAAATAGCTCAGCACAGAGATGATCGCAAGACTGCAAGCAAGTTGTTTTGGGAACTGGAGATTATGTGTCTATCCACAACATTACTGTGCTTGGTGGTGTGGATAGGGCTTATTATTTTCAGTAAGAATTATTCAGCTTACTATGCTGTGCTTTCTATGACTATTATTGCCACTGCTTTTGATATCTCTTGGTTTTGGGGGGGATATGAGCAGTACAGATTTATTGTTATTAGGAATTCGCTGGTCAAGATAATAGGAATAGTTCTTTTGTTTGTATTTGTTCACAAGAAGAGCGACCTTCTGCTTTATGTGGCAATGATAGCTGCGACTGGTTTGCTTGGTAATATTTCCATGTGGACATATCTTCCAAAGTATCTGGAAAAAATAGAGTGGAAATCATTGAGCCTCAAACGTCACTATAAGGAAACGTTGGTTTATTTTATCCCTACAGTTGCCACATCAATTTATACTGTTCTTGATAAGGCGATGATTGGTTGGATAACCCATGATGATTACGAGAATGGCTATTACGAGCAGGCAACGAAAACTGTGAACATCTGTAAGACGATGGTATTCTCTATTATAACTGTCATGTCTTCAAGAATGTCGTTTCTTTTTGCTAAACAGGCTCATGATGAAATAAAGAAGCGTATGGAGGATACTGTCAATTATGTTTTGCTTATTGCAATACCTATAGTGTTTGGATTGGTCGGTGTTGCAGACAGATTTGTTCCACTCTTTTTTGGTGATGGTTACGAAAAGACAATTTACATCATTTATATTATGGCACCGCTTCTTGTCATTATTGGTTTGAGTAACTGTCTTGGTTCCTTATATTTTACTCCAAGCGGACAGAGAGCGCGAAGCAATAAAGCGATTGTGACGGGGGCGGTTGTTAATCTTGTTCTCAATGTTGGCTTGATATACTATTTACAATCATTTGGCGCAGCGATTGCTTCGGTTTTCGCTGAGTTGACTATTACAGTAATGTATCTATATATGGCTAGAGATTATTTTGATCTTCGTTGTATCATTCACTTTTCATGGAGACGAATTATCGCAGGTGTAGTTATGCTGGTAGCAGTATATATGATAAGTGAAATGATTGAGTCAGCATTGGTCTGCATTATCATTCAGATAGCCGTTGGAACAGTTATTTACGGTTGTTTGTTGCTCGTTATGCGCGATAGATTCTTGCTTGCACAGCTTGGCAAGGTGTTCTGTAAATTGAAATGCAAAAGGAATTAAAAGGAGGATTTTTTTGTGGTACCGTTAAAAATACAGCTTCCAGCAGATTTCTTGAATGAGGAAACAAGATGTGATTATACCATTAGCTCAAAAATGAAGGAAGTATGGGCGGTACAGCTCGATATGCTTGAGGAATTAGATAGAGTTTGTAAAAAGCACAATATAGCATATTTTGCTTCATACGGAACAATGCTCGGTGCTGTTCGCCACAAAGGATTTATTCCATGGGACGATGATATAGATTTGATGATGCTGCGTTCTGAGTATGATAAATTGTGTGCTGTTGCTCAGGATGAGTTCAAGGAGCCGTATTTTTTTCAAACCGAGTGGACTGACAGAAGTTCGCTTCGTGGTCATGCTCAGCTGAGAAACAGCTTGACAACGGGTATCCTTGTCAAAGATTTCGAAAAGAAATACAGATTTAATCAAGGAATCTTTTTGGATATTTTCCCGCTTGACGCTGTTACGGATGACGATGAAGAATTTGATAGGCTTTCAGCAGAGGCCAAGAGGTTAAAAAAGAAATATATGCGTCGTGCATTCCTGACAGACCGCTTTTATATTCCGAAAGAAAAAGGAATTGACTTTATACCACGATGCATTGTGCATACATTTTTGAGAGGCCCTTTTAAATCATTGGGGGATTATCAGAAGATCTATCGTGAATATGAGGCACTTTGCACTAAGCATAATAATGACAATACGGAAAAGCTCGGATTGCTTGGCTTCTGTTATGACCGAGATGAGCTTCGCTTTAGGGCGGATTTTGAGGAGAGCATTGAACTGCCGTTTGAATTTACAACTGTTCCTGTGCCGAAGAATTATGATCATGCATTGCGTCAAATTTACGGTAACTATATGGAATTTGTTAAGAGTGGAACGTCACATGGCGGTATAATATATGATACTGATCGCCCATATACATTTTACCTTAATCAAGGTAACTACAATCAAGTAAAAATGGAAGAATACTATCATCATTAATATTACAGCTGATTTGGTTCAATCATGAGACATAGTTTGTTCTATCGGCGCGGAGAATGAAACGTGTTTCCATATTCTGAAGTCTCAGAGATAGTGCTTGAGAACCCAAAATTAGTTGACAGATTTGCGGAGACTATGATAGTGTGTTTTCGTTTCTAGCATTATCCTTTTTGTGGACGGGGTATTATAATAAAGTATTATTTGGGGAGGACTTATATGCAGCAGGAAATGTCAAAACAGGAAATAATCAGAACTATCCAATTGGAAACACTGGAAAACTTGCGTGTATTGGATCGTATCTGTAAAAAATATGATATAAAGTATTTTTTAGTCTATGGCAGTTTGCTTGGTGCAATACGCCATCAGGGATTTATTCCTTGGGATGACGATTTGGATATTGGGCTTATGCGTGAGGATTATGAAAAACTTTGTAAAGTTAAGCCCGAGGAGTGGGGCGATGATGCAATTTTTGTACAGGGTACGAGTGGCCTTAGGTATCATGATAAAATATTCGGAAGGATATACAGGAAAAAATCGTTAATTCAGAGTGCTCGTGATATTTACGAGTGGAAAGATCCTAAAAATGGCGAAGCTTTTTATACAAAGCTGATGTGTGATTTGTATGTTTATGATTATGCGCCCGATAATGATTCAGAATATGAGGCAAAGAAGAAAAAACTTAAGCGTCTTGCTTCAGGATATAAGAAAACTAAATTTAAGGCGCGTTCAAACGGTTCTGTATCATCAATGATAAAGACTTTTATAAAGAATCGCTATGGTGGATTTATGCGATTAACTGATAAGACACCGTGGAAAACGCTTGCTGATAAGTATAATGCTATTGCCGCAGGAAAGGCAGAAAGTAAGCGTATATGTAATTATCCTGTTGATACTACTCTTCTACCTGTTGAGAAATACTTCCCTTTGCGCACCGCGAAATTCGAAGATATGGAAGTGCCTGTGCCTAATGATTATGATGCAGTTTTGAAAAAAGAATACGGTAATTATATGGAGTATCCTAAGAAAGAGGATCGATATCATATCCAGTTTATATATGCAGATTTAGGTAACGGGACAAAGTTTATCATTGATCCGATACCTGGCTCACTCGGTGAGAAAGAGAGCAAGAAATGAACGCGGTTCGTGATCTGCGGTTTGAACTTCTAATAATAATAAATGATGATCTTTCAGCATCTGATAGAACGCTTAAACATTGTTAATAAAAAGCATTATTGCTTTGTTGACATACAGGTTGTTTATGTCTGGATGTTTAGAGAATGGTAGCCTATTGACGTTTTTATGCTGAGAGGACGAGCGGTACTGTTGTTCTTGACGACTATTACGTTGATGTTTTGAGAAAAATAAGCCATTTTTATTTAAATGAAGCAATATCATTGAAAGTGCGATGTTGCGTGACTTATTGTATAAAAAGGATCTCATTCGCGGCGAGATAAATAGAGTTTTGTTCTTTATGTTGCGATATGACTAATAAAGCAGGTTGCGATAGAGCGTTTGCATCGTTCATGCAAATTATTAAGAAGCTCGGAGATTGCTTGAATGCAGTTTAGCTGATATAATGGAGGTCAAATTGATGGAGACGCAGAATCAGACAAAAAATGCAATCATACTTGCTGCAGGATTTGGAATGCGCATGGTGCCGATAAACACTATGTACACTAAAGGAATGCTAAAGGTAAATGGTGAACCTCTTATAGAGCGGCTTATATGCCAGCTACGCGATGCAGATGTTAAAGATATTTCCATTGTTGTTGGTTTTATGAAGGAAGAATATGAATATCTGATTGATAAGTATGATGCCAGATTGATTGTTAATTCCGAATATTTTGAAAAAAACAATTTGTATTCACTTTGGCTTGCTAAAGAGAAGTTGAAAAGGACTTTTATTGTTCCATGTGATATTTGGTGCAAAGAGAACCCTTTCATCAATGCGAGCGAAGAATCATGGTACATGGTAAGTGATATGGTTGTTGATGAGAGCGTGTTTCGCGTGAACCGCAGAAGAGAAATATCAGTTACTTCTCTTCAGAAGGCGGGAAATGGCATGATAGGGATAGCTTATCTGACTCAGGATGATTCTGAGAAACTTCGCAATAATCTTTGCTCTATGGTGGACTCAGGTGAACATGACAACGATTTCTGGGAGGATGCGCTGATATCAGAGAAAAAATTTGCGCTTCCAGCACGAGTAGTTTCTGCTTCGGATGCGGTTGAAATCAACACTTATGAACAACTTCGTGATCTGGACGCTCATTCAGACCATCTGAAATCTGATGCTCTTTCTGTTATTGCGCAAGAGTTCTGTGCAGATGAGATGGATATAACAGACATTACCGTACTAAAAAAAGGTATGACCAATCGTTCATTTAAGTTCAGCGTGCATGACGAAAAGTATATCATGAGAATACCGGGCGAGGGGACAGATCAATTGATAAACCGTCAGCAAGAGGCGGATGTTTTCAAGGCAATTAGTGGACTGGGACTATGTGATGACCCCGTTTATATCAATCCGACTAACGGTTATAAGATAACGAAATACCTTGACGGAATACGATGCTGTGACCCTGAAAACACAGATGATTTGAAAAAATGCATGAAAAAGCTGAGGGAGTTTCACGAATTGAAACTGAAGGTCAGCCATACCTTTGATATTTTCGGGCAGATCGAGTTTTATGAATCGCTGTGGGATGGGACCACTTCTGCGTACAAAGATTATGTGCAGACCAAAAAGAACGCCTTGTCTTTGAAAGCATATATTGATAGCACAGAGAAAGAATGGTGCCTGACTCATATTGATGCAGTTCCTGATAATTTTCTGTTCTATACTCCCGAAGGAGAAAGTGATGAGGTTTTACAGCTTACGGATTGGGAGTATGCAGGAATGCAGGATCCGCATGTTGATATTGCTATGTTCTGTATCTACAGCCTTTATTCAAAGCAGCAGTGCGATAATCTGATTGACTTGTATTTTGATAATAATTGCAATCAGTTGATAAGAACAAAGATATATTGTTATATTGCTGTATGTGGATTGTTGTGGTCGAATTGGTGTGAGTATAAGAGAAAACTAGGCGTAGAATTTGGTGAGTATAGCCTTTGCCAGTACCGTTATGCTAAGGATTTTTATCGGTATGCGAAAGAATTGATGGGGGCATGATATGATGGCAGAAAAAAAACATATTGTTAGACGTGCCATTATTATGGCGGCAGGACTCGGAAATCGTATGCATCCAGTGACTTTGACTACTCCCAAACCGCTTGTCAGAGTGAATGGCATCAGAATGATAGATACGGTTATTCGAGGACTTCATCACCATGGAATAAACGAAATATACGTTGTTATTGGTTATCTTAAAGAACAGTTCAGGATACTCGAAGAGGAGTATGAAGGACTTACCTTAATTGAAAATCCGTACTATGATACCTGCAATAATATATCCTCATTATATGTTGCAAGAAACTATATCGAAAATGCAATTATTCTTGATGGAGATCAGCTCATTTATAACGACGATATTTTGAAGCCAGAATTTGTTCGCTCGGGATATAATGCTGTGTGGACGGACGAGCCTACAGATGAGTGGTTACTCACAGTAGAAAATGATGTTGTTACAAAATGTAGCAGGACTGGCGGACAGGGTGGCTGGCAGCTTTACAGCATATCCCGTTGGACTGCTGAGGATGGAAAAAAACTTAGACGCCATCTGGAAGATTCTTTTGCAATTCCCGAACGCAGACAGCTTTACTGGGATGATATAGCATTATTCTGTTATCCTATGGATTATGAATTGGGAATTATTTCAATGAAAAAAGAAGATATTATTGAAATTGACAGCTTTGAGGAATTAACGCAAATTGATAAATCATATCAGAATGAGGAGAATTGTTATGAAGCAAGATAGCAAGGGAAGGATTGACTGGCTTATTACGCTGGCACCATTTATTTTAATTATTGCATTGGCAGGATATCTCTTTGCCTTTCCCGATCAGTCTAATAAAGTTATAGGAGATGTCAGATTCTTTTTTGGTGATACTGTAGGTATTTATTATTTGGTAATGGGAATTGGCGTTCTACTCATTTCGCTGTATATGTCGTTTTCAAAGTATGGTGACATAGTTCTTGGCGAACCAAACGAAAAACCAAAGTATTCCTTCTTCGCATGGGGCTGTATGATGTTCACTTGCGGACTTGCAGCCGACATACTTTTCTATTCATTTGCGGAATGGGTAATGTATGCGACTAATCCTCATATTGCAGAGCTTGGCTCTATATCTGAATGGGCAGGTGTCTTTCCGCTTTTTCATTGGAGCTTCATACCGTGGGCTTTTTACCTTGTTCTCGCTGTTGCTTTCGGATTCATGCTCCATGTTCGCAAGAGAAACCGTCAGAGATACTCCGAAGCCTGTCGTCCTGTTATTGGCAAGCACGCAGACGGTCTCCTCGGAAGAGTAATTGACCTTTTTGCTCTCTTTGCTCTTCTTGCAGGTACAGCAACTACATTCAGTGTTGCAACTCCTTTAATGGCAGGTATTCTTGTTAAGCTATTTGGAATAACGATAAGCAGAACAGCAGTGACTATAATTATTCTTCTTGTTACCTGTGCTGTTTATACCTATGCAGTCCTTCATGGCTTCAAGGGAATCAGTATCCTTGCCAAGACTTGTATTTATATGTTCTTTGGCCTTTTGTTTATCGTACTTGTCATCGGCGGTCAGGGGCGTTTCATCATCGAAAACGGTGTTCAGTCACTTGGCAAAATGGTGCAGAACTTCATTGAATTGTCAACATATGCAGATCCTGGACGTGAGAATAATTTCCCGCAGGACTGGACTATCTATTACTGGGCATACTGGATGGTATGGTGTATCGCTGCTCCGTTCTTTATCGGTAATATCTCACGCGGAAGAACTATTCGTCAGACGATACTTGGTGGTTATGTTTTTGGCGTTGGTTCAACTATCATCAGTTTCATTGTACTTGGTAACTACTCGCTCGGACTTCAGACAGAGGCGAAAGCTGACTTCATCAAGGTTTATGAGGAAAGTGGTGACCTTTATGAGCTTATTCTGAATATCATTGATACAATGCCTTGCGCTCCGCTTATCCTCGTGATAGTATTGTTGACGATGATTGCATTTTATGCCACATCGTTTGATTCAATAGCCTACACAGCTGCTTGCTATAGCTATAAAAAGCTCGGGGAAGACGAGCAGCCCCACAAGTTCATCGAGTTGCTCTGGTGCCTGCTTCTTATTGTTCTTCCAATTGCACTTGTGTTCTCTGAAAGCTCCATGGGCAATATTCAGTCCGTCAGCATTATTTCAGCCTTCCCTATTGGCATTATAATGATTATTATGATCTGGAGCTTCTTTAAGGATGCGAATAAGTATATTGGGAGCTTAAATGAAAGCAAAAAGAAAATAAAGAAGGAACTCAAGAAATAGAACGATAAATCAATTGAACTAATATGATGTTTTCTAATGAATTACGAAATGTCATAAAAATATTGTTGAAAGGCGACTAAATGTGAAAAGGAAATACGATATTTCTTTGATTAGGATTCTTGCAACATTTGCAGTAATCCTCTTGCATACATGCAGTACGCTCCTTGATAACCCTGATAAGTTTTTGTTTTCATCAAGTGAGGGACTGTTCCTTGAAATAGTATCATATTCCATGCGTTGGGCTGTACCGGTGTTCTTTATGCTGACCGGGATTCTCTTGCTCGATTGCAGCAGAGTTATCACGGCAGAGATATGCATAAAAAAGTATGTTTTTCGTATGCTTCTTGTTCTGGTGATATTTGGACTGCCATTTGCGGCAATTAAAGATTATATGGAAAGGCGCAGCATTGACTTTCAACTTGTCTCAAATGCAGTGTTCGCTGTAATAAATGATGATGGTTGGAGACATCTTTGGTACATATATTATTTGATAGGATTGTATCTTGTACTTCCAGTAATCAAACAATTTACTGATAATTCATCGGGAAAGGATACTACCTGCATTTTACTGTGCCTGTTCTTTTTTTGCTGTGTCACACCATTTATTGATGCTGTTGCAGGAACGAGCATAGGTGTTGTTGTTCCTTTTAGCTATCCCATTTTTTATCTTATGCTTGGAAAGAAGCTGTCAGAGAATAATCACAAACTGTTGAATAACAAGTTGTTGATCATGGGAGTACTTGTATTGTTTATTACTGTTCTTGTATTGATTGAGGTATTTGCTCATTCTGTCATTGATGCAGTAAGAGCTTATGACAGCCCTATTATTGCTGTCATAGCGAGTATGGTTTATCTGCTGTTCAAAGATGTTGATATTTCAGAAAAAAACGGACAATGGTTATGGCAGTTTGATAGAATGTGCTTTGGAGCATATATCATCCATCCTGTGTTTATCCATCTATCCTATAAATTTTTGGGAGTCACGCCGTTGCAGTTTAAGTTATATCCGCTTTTTATAATGCTTTTCTTCCTTTCATTCGTTTTACTGGCGTTTGGAGGTTCGTTTGTATTGAGACTGATCAAGCCAATCCGCAAGTATGTTTTATAAGATAATGTTAGGAAAGAAAGATTATTAAATTTTATAAAATGAGAAGGAGTTTTGTAATATGTATGATTATCTGATAGTTGGCTCTGGACTCTACGGAGCAGTTTTCGCACATGAAGCGAAAAAGGTAGGAAAGAGCGTTCTTGTCATAGACAAGCGCCCGAATATTGCAGGAAATGTGTATACTGAGGATGTAGAAGGTATTCATGTCCATAAGTATGGCGCGCATATATTCCATACTAATAATACCGAGGTATGGAATTATATCACACAGTTTGCAACGTTCAACAGATTTACAAATTCTCCTGTTGCAAACTATAAGGGCGAGCTTTTCTCGCTTCCGTTCAATATGTACACCTTTAATAAGATGTGGGGAGTAGTAACTCCCGAGGAAGCTGAGGCTAAGATAGCAGAGCAGCGCAAGGAGATAACTGGCGAGCCCAAGAATCTTGAGGAGCAGGCGATTTCTCTTGTTGGACGTGATATCTATGAGAAACTTATCAAGGGCTATACAGAAAAGCAGTGGGGACGTGACTGCAAGGAGCTTCCTTCTTTCATAATCAAGCGCCTTCCTGTTCGCCTCACGTTTGATAACAACTATTTTAATGCACTCTATCAGGGAATTCCTGTAGGGGGCTACACAAAAATGGTAGAGAATATGCTTGAAGGCATTGAAGTTCGTCTTAATACAGACTATTTCGAGCACAAGGCAGCGTTGGATGCTCTTGCAGAAAAGGTCGTATACACAGGTCCTATCGACGCTTACTTCGATTTTAAGCTCGGTACACTTGAGTACCGCAGTGTTCGTTTTGAGAATGAACTTCTTGATATTCCGAACTTCCAAGGCAATGCAGCTGTTAACTACACTGACCGCGAGACGCCGTGGACTCGTATAATCGAGCACAAGTGGTTTGAATTTGGTAAGGATGCGAACGGTAATGACCTTCCGAAGACAGTTATCAGCCGCGAGTATTCTTCTGAGTGGAAGCCGGGAGATGAGCCTTATTATCCTGTTAATGACGAGAAGAATGGTAAACTTTATGCTGAGTACAAGAAACTTGCTGAAGCAGAGACTAAGGTCATCTTTGGTGGTCGTCTTGGCGAATACAAGTATTATGATATGGATGCAGTTATAGCGTCTGCACTTGATTTGTGCAAGAAAGAGCTATAATTAATCAAAATGAACGGTACACAAATAATTGTGAACCGTTCATTTGATATAATTTGTCAATATTATTTGAAAGACGTGGGAGGTCATATAAATGTCAACAATCCTATTAGCCGGAGGAGCTGGTTACATTGGCTCTCATACTGCACTTGAACTTTTAAATGCTGGTTATGACGTTATAGTTGTAGATAATTATGCAAACAGCAGTCCCGAGGCTATTCACAGAGTCGAAAGACTTACAGGCAATAATATCGCTTTGTACGAGGCTGATGTAAAGGATACAGAAGCACTTAGCAGGATTTTTGCCAATCATTCGATTGACGCAGTTATACATTTTGCTGGTTTGAAGGCGGTCGGTGAATCGGTTCAGAAGCCGATAATGTACTACCGCAACAACATTGACACTACACTTGCGCTTCTCGAGGTGATGAATTCTTACAATGTTAAGAACATCATTTTCAGCTCGTCGGCTACTGTGTACGGAGAGGAGAACAAGGTTCCTTTCGCAGAGACAATGCCCCGTGGAGCTTGTACAAATCCATACGGCTGGACTAAGTCGATGATGGAACAGATATTTGAGGACGCAGCAAAGGCTGACGATAAGCTTTCTGTTGTACTTCTTCGCTACTTTAATCCCATTGGCTCACACGAGTCGGGTATGATTGGAGAAGACCCGCAGGGTATCCCGAACAACCTCATGCCTTATGTTACACAGGTCGCAGTTGGTAAGCGCGAGTGCCTGACTATCTTTGGCAAGGATTATCCAACTCCCGACGGAACTTGCAGACGTGACTACATTCACGTAGTGGATCTTGCCAAGGGACACGTTAAGGCTATCGATTATATCCTTGCACAGGATAAATGCTGTGAGATATTCAATCTTGGAACTGGTGTTCCTTACAGCGTGACTGAGATAGTTGAGACTTTCGAGCGTGTGAATAACATCAAGGTCAATCATGTGTACGGACCTCGCAGAGCTGGCGACCTTGCAGAGCTCTACGCAAATGCTGACAAGGCGTTCAACATCCTTGGCTGGAAGACTGAGAAGACTCTCGAGGATATGTGCCGCGATTCGTGGAACTGGCAGAAGAACAATCCAAATGGTTACAGAAACTAAGAAAAAAATTGCTCGCATAGTATTCGGAGCATACATAGTTGGAGTTCTTGCGCTTACATTTATAGTTCGAGAGACAATGGGGCTCCGAATGCCCGATAACCGCGGAGTAGTGCTTGAGCCTTTGCGCGAGGTCGAAGCTATGCTCTACCAGCCGAACCACTTGTTCTGGTTCATGCAGATATTTCTGAATTTACTGCTGTTTGTCCCGTTCGGATTTTTGCTGCCGATAGTTTCGGAGCGCCTCAGGAATTCAATGCTGACCGTGTTTACAGGCGTCCTGTTCTCAGCAGGAATAGAAACTATGCAGTACATAACAGGCCGTGGTTTGACTGAGATAGACGACGTAATAAACAACACAGCAGGCGTTATGTTTGGCTATATCGCGTTTGCAATCGCAGTATATTTTTACAAACGGCGTATGTTTGCGCGTTTTAGTTCCATCTAACGCAGTTTTACCGTAACAATAGCTCCGAAAACAAGTTGCTTTCAGAATTGCACGCGGAATAATAACCTTCCAGTGTGCGTCTGACTTGTACAGCTGTTCGGCATTGCGCTAAATAAAAGCAATTGCAGGATAAATAAATTTCACGTTGAATTACCATTGTGGGGACTGCTTCAAACATGTTCTTGGCTGAGATTACATAGCTTAGACAGGCCACAAAGAAAACGAAACATATGCTATTTGAGGATTGGTCTCTACATAAAAGCCACAATAAGTGCGTTATATGACGAATTTCCACTTTCCGTGTCTGGATAAGTGCATTCTTCACTGTAGAACGATGTTTCCTTTCTGGTGGAGGATTGATTTTGGAATAATTAGTTTGTAGATTGCTCGGTCAATAAACATTTTAGTTATTATATGAAAGTTGTAATTTACAGTGGAATAGATACATTGAATTGGGCTTACTGTTTTATTAAACGTAGCAGAAAGGACTAAAAAATGGCATCAAAAAGAATATTATGGATCGATGCGGTGAAAGGTTTTGCCATAATTGCAGTTGTTTTGGGTCATGTATTATTAGGTTTTGAACAGAATAATTCGTTCCCTGATTATTATAATTCAATTCATTTTGTTAAACTATGGATATATTCATGGCATATGCCTTTGTTTATTTTTATTAGTGGCATAACATTTAAAATGTCGTGTTACAAAGATAATAAGTGGAATTTTGAAAAAATCAAAAAAAATACGCTGAATTTATTGATTTTATATGTGGTGTTTGCATCTATACTTCCTACTCTAAAATTTATTTTTTCAAGTTTTGTAAATCATCCTGTAAAACTAAATGAAATTCTTTTCAGAATACTATTGCCAAATAATCTGATGTGGTATTTATGGGTAATGATTATTTACTATGCGGTGTTTCCATTAATATTAAAAAAGGTCGTTTTTAAAATTCCGATATTCGCTTTATTGTTATGTATCAGTTGCCTTGTTTATTATCTTTATTCAATAGAGATGTTTAACGAATTAGCAATTAAAAAACTATTCTATTGTTCTGTTTATTTTTATTTGGGATTAAATATTGAATCACTGGCTGATGCTATAAATAAAAAAATTATGATTATAGCTTGTATGTTGAATGGCATTTTTATAGCATATGAATATGTGGTTGTATCTTTAAAATGGTTTAATAATGATGCTGCCAATATCATGTTCTATCAGATAAATGCATTTGCAGAGATTATTTTGGCGTTTTTTATATTTAAGACATTTTTTAATAAAGAATTGAAATTATGTTATATCGGAAAACAATCCTTAATTATTTATTTGATTCATACTTATTTGGTAACAATAATGCGTAATGTAGTAGTACGGTTAAATTTTAATGTTATTATAGCAATAATAACCTGTACAATAATACCTCTTATTTTGTGTATTGGATTAGCAATATGGTCTGATCACTGCTCACTTTTGAACTATGTTTTCAAGCCTATATTACTATTTGACAAGAAAAAGTCAACTTGATTGAGGGGGGGGTGTACATGTTTTTGATTACAACACCCTCTACATGAACCAGCCCTACGGCGCGGAGAATACCTCCCGCAGGATGTACATGGTAGACGGCTGGTTCGGCGATTTCTCCGTAAGGGGCAACAAGGTCGACTACGGCGAGGGGCCCATTTCCTCAGACAGCGCGGAGTTCTACAATTACGTAACCGCCCAATAACATCCCACCCTATCCAATGAAGTCTAAATAGACTAAACCAAAAGTAACTAACAGAGCCTAATTGAATTAAAATGAATGAGATAAAACTAAATAAATTCTTTTCTCCAGTCTGTTTGATAGGAAATGGGGTACAACTCAGTGATCTTTTATTTGGGCTTATATGTTTTTATGCAATTTCATTAAGTCTATTTTAGTACAGACTCATGTAAAGTGAAGTGCATAGGTATACCCATGTTCATGCGGATATTGAGCTCACCCTGTATCAGCGGCAGGAAGTAGCGCATCGCCGCGTCGGTGATGTTGTTGCCCGCGGAGTTGATGTACTCGCGCGGCAGGAACTTCTCCTTGTTCGCGATGAGGGAGGC
>JNKE01000003.1 GCA_000701945.1 Anaerotruncus sp. MC2020 | reverse complement strand
GTTCGTTTAAACGTCGATATGACGGCGTGTGCTGACAACGCTTCCGAGAGCGCCGACTACGGAGCCTACCACGAGATACGCAAGCGCTACGATGAGCTGTATATTCTCGAAGGGGATAATGCTTCCGACGCCGAACGCGCGCATGAGCGTGCCCTGCTCCATGAGTATGCGGAATATCGAGCGGTACACTGCCATAGTGATGAAGAAGGCGCCTGCTCCCGCGAAGAAGCCCGTCACCATGCCCTCAACGAAGAATGGGAGCCTGATGAAGGCGTTGGTCGCACCGACGTATTTCATTATCTGAATCTCCTCACGGCGCGCGAAAACGCTCGCCTTGGTGGTGTTGGATATCATTATCATGGATACCACGGACAGCGCTACGATGACCGCTATTGCAATGACCGAAACGACCTTTCTCAGCTCGCGGAGGAACTCTGCTACCTGCGGGGACGAGCTTGCGCTCTGGACTTCCTCTATCCTGCCGATATCGTAGGTGGTGTCCTCGATGTGGTCGTTGTTGACGACGGTGACCTTGAAGCCGTCGGGCATGAAGTCGTAGCCGTCTATGTAGTCGAAGATAGCCTTGCCCTGCTGAATCTGGTTCTGCATACGGTTGTAGGCTTCCTCCTTGGAGATATACTCAACGCTTCCGACGTTGTCCATATTCTCGAGCTGAGCCTGTATCTGCTGAACGCGCAGGGTCTCGGTGGCGGGGTCGAGGTATACCGCTATCTCGTTCTGGTTGCCGAGACCGAGTATCATCGAGTTCATGTTGTAGTAGAACAGCGCCGAGCCTCCGACGAGCAGGAGCGAGATGAGCAGTACGCAGAAGGTCGCGAACGCCATCATTTTATTTTTCCATATGTTTTCGATACCCTGATTTGCAAGGTATTTGAAGCCGCTTATTTTCATTGTTCGGCACCTCCGTTTCCGTCAGCACCGACATACCCGCCGTCGGGAGTCATTATCCTCTGGTCGGGGAGCACGATATTGCCCGTATTGCTCACAGCGGACGCCTCCGCCATAGCCTGAGCGAGCTCCTCCTCGGGGAGAACCTCGTCCACGCCCGAGATGACCTCGTCGAAGACTATCTCGCCGCCCGTGATGTTGATGATACGTCCGCCGAAGTGGCGAACGAGGTCGTGCTCGTGAGTTACCATGAGAATGGTAGTTCCCTGGTCGTTGATGCTCTTCAGGAGCTCGACTATCTCGTAGGAGAGCTCGGGGTCGATATTACCCGTAGGCTCGTCCGCGATGATGAGCTGGGGGTCGTTGACGAGTGCGCGCGCGATAGCAACTCTCTGCTTCTCGCCGCCCGAGAGCTCGTCGGGGTATGAGTTGGTCTTGGAGTGGAGTCCCACAAGGCTGATAACGTAGGGGACTCTCTTTCTGATATATTTCAGCGGAGCGTCGATAACTCGGAGCACGAAAGCGATGTTCTCGTACACGGTCATTGACGGTATGAGGCGGAAGTCCTGGAATACGAAGCCGAGAGTGCGGCGGAATTCGGGTATCTTCCTCTTTTTGAGCTTGCCGAGATTGTAGCCGTTTACGGTGACAACTCCGCTCGTAGCGTCTATCTCCTTGAGGAGAAGCTTTATCATGGTACTTTTTCCCGCGCCCGATGAGCCAACGACAAATGCGAAGTCGCCGTCGTTTATTTTCAGACTGACGTTGTTCAGTGCGTCAACGCCGCTGGAATAGGTCACGGACACGTTCTGAAGCTCTACCAAAGGTTACACCTTCCTTATTGTTCATGTGTCTGTTTGAAGCCATTAGCCTTTAGCCATTAGCCTTTAGCTATTGGTATCGCCTTGCGGCGATAATTTTTGTAGGGGCGCCCTTCGGGCGTCCGTGCCATACAATAAAAATGGCTGCAACAACGTGTAGGGGCGGATACTATCCGCCCTTGCGTATGTTTTTGTTTTGTAGGGGCGAGTTCCGCTCGCCCGTTTATTAGTGTTCATTTTCTTTCGCGGGCGCACGGATAAGCAGCACACCAAATCTTTGATTTGGATTGTGATGCTATATGCAGCTTTGCTGTAATGCGCCCCTACGATGGTATTGTGTAGGGAACGCCGCCTAACTGGCGCCCGTCCCCTCTGTCAGCTTCGCTGACATCTCCCCGCACTGCGGGGAGTCACCCTCGGCGTTCCGTGAATATGCGTGTAATTGTCGGGCGGATGATATCCGCCCCTGCATCAGAACTTAACAGGGTTAGCCGAGAGGTACTTCTTGACCATGAGCGCGATCTTGAAGATGATAGCGTGGTCGAACTCACGGAGGTCAAGACCTGTCAGCTTCTTTATCTTTTCAAGTCTGTACACGAGTGTATTTCTGTGTACGAAGAGCTTTCTCGAGGTCTCGGAAACGTTGAGGTTGTTCTCGAAGAACTTCTGTATCGTGAAGAGAGTCTCGTGGTCGAGCGAGTCGATAGAGCCCACCTTGAACACCTCGTGGAGGAATGTCTCGCAGAGAGTGGTCGGGAGGTGGTAGATAAGGCGAGCGATACCGAGGTTGTCGTAGCTTACGATTACCTTGTCGGTGTCGAATACCTTGCCGACTTCGAGAGCCATCTGAGCCTCCTTGAACGAGCGTGCGAGGTCCTTTACGCCGACAACGGCAGTACCGATACCAACGTTTACGCGGGTATAGAACTCACTGCTGAGCGTGTCCGCGATAGAGCGAGCGAGCTTCTCGAGGTCCTTGGAGTCGACGGTGCTCTTGAGCTCCTTTACGAGGATGATATCGGACTCTGTGATGTTGAAGACGAAGTCCTTGTTCTTGTCGGGGAAGAGGTTCTGGATAACGTCATACGCGGAGATGTCGTTCGCAGAAACTATCCTGATGAGGAAAACAGCGCGGCTTATCTCGGCATTGAAGTGGAGCTCTCTTGCCTTGATGACGATGTCTCCGGGGAGGACATTGTCGAGGATAACGTTCTTGATGAAGTTGTTGCGGTCGTACTTCTCGTCGTAGTACTGCTTGATATTGGAGAGCGTGATAGCGAGAATGGACGCATACTTTGCGGCGGCGTCGTCAACGCCCTCTACGAATACCGCATAGTCGGGCTTAACGCGTGAGCCGAAGGGCTTGTAGGTGAAGCCGTCGCGGATGAAGATATCGTGTGAATCGCTGAGGTCGAGGGAAACGAACTCATTAGTAGTGCCTACGCGTGTGAGGTCACTGCAGGCGATGATGGTGGCTGTCTCGTCGACAACGCCGATGGTTGCGTCGATAGTATCGCGCATCTGATGAACTAAGCCCTGAAATAATCTGTTTGACATAATTTGCACCCTTCTTTTAATTTATGATTTTTCTGCTTTTAAAGATCATCGTACAGCCTGAATATATTACAGATTGTAACATATAGAGATGAGCGTTTTGTGAACAAACTGTTAATTTTCTATTAAAAGCCTGAAATATGAACAAGTTTTATGTGTCAGCATTGTGAAAAATGCTTAACGAGTTGTATTATCCTGTTACCAAAAAGTAACTTTTACATCTTCTCGGGCTGTTCTATCTTCAGGATAGTCAGCACGTTGCGGAGCGTCTGCCTTACTGCTATGCTAAGCAGGATACGCGCGTTCATGAGCTCGTCCGAGCCTGCGTTCTTGACACTGCACGCGTCGTAGAAGCGGTGGAACAGCGTCGCGAGGTCTATCGCGTATTTCGTCAGCTTCGCGGGGTCGTATGCCTTAGCTGCGAGCTCTATCTCGTGCGGGAGCGACGCTATATGGCGTATCAGCTCTATCTCGCGCGGGTCGGTGAGGAGCGTGAAGTCCGCGCTCTCGGGGATAGCGATGCCCTCAGCCTCGAGGTTGCGGAGCATACTGCAAATCCTCGCGTGGGCGTACTGCACGTAGAAGACGGGGTTCTGCGAGGACTTCTCAACAGCGAGGTCGAGGTCGAACTCGAACTGCGAGTTTGCTTCGCGGAGGTTGAAGTAGAACCTTGCGGCGTCTATCGGAATCTCGTCGAGGAGCGTGACAAGCGTGATAGCCTTGCCGCTTCTCTTGGAGAGCTTGACCGTTTCGCCCTTTCTCACGAGGCGAACCATCTGCATGAGCACGACGTCGAGCTTTGTCTCGTCAACTCCGAGGGCGTTCAGTGCCGCCTTCAGTCTCGGGACGTAGCCGTGGTGGTCGGCTCCGAGGACGTTTATTGCCTTGTCGAAGTTTCTCGTCACGAGCTTGTCGTAGTGGTAGGCGATATCGGGTACTATATAAGTATAGAGACCGTTGCTTCTCTTGAGGACGAAGTCCTTGTCCATGCCGTAGTCGGTCGCTCTGAACCATATCGCGCCGTCCTGCTCGTAAGCCTTGCCAGCCTCCATGAGCTTGTCAACGACGAGCTTTGTCTCATTCTTGGCGTGGACAGTGCTCTCGCGGAACCAGTTGTCGTAGACGATGCGGTACTTTTTGAGGTCGCGCTCGAGCCCCGCGATATTTATCGGGAGGGCGTAGTCTACGAGAGCCTTGCGGCGCTCCTCCTCGGATACGTCCGCGAGGGAGCTTCCGTGCAGGTCGTAGTAGTTCTTGGCGTGCTCGATGATATCCTGTCCGAGGTAAACGTCCTCGGGCATCGGGAAGTCATCAGAGCTTCCCTCCTCGCCGTAGATAAGTCGGCAGACCTCCTCGGTGTCAGCGGCTTTCGCGAGCACCTCCTGACCCTTTTCGGAGCAGATGTGCATATACCTGAGCGAGAGCGACTTGCCGAACTTCTCTATCTGGTTGCCCGCGTCGTTCACGTAGAACTCGCGCTCAGCGTGGAAGCCCGCCCAGTCGAGCACGCTTGCGAGGCAGTCTCCGATAGCGCCGCCGCGTGCGTTTCCGATATGCATGGGACCTGTCGGGTTCGCCGATACGAACTCAACGAGGACGCGCTTGCCGTTGCCGTAGTCGGTGCGACCGTAGCTGTCCTTTTCCGCGAGCACGTTGGCGACGGTGTCCGCGAACCACTTCCTGCTGAGGAAGAAGTTCATGAAGCCAGGACCCGCGATCTCGGCTCTCTCGAAGACGGAGCCGCCGAGGTCAATCTTCTCAATGATGAGCTCGGCAATCTTGCGGGGCGGCATCTTGAACGCCCTCGCGCACACCATAGCGGTGTTTGCGGCGAAGTCGCCGTGGGACTTGTCCGCGGGTATCTCGATGACGAATGCGGGGAGCGGCTCGGCAGGGGCGGTACCCTCCGCGACGAGTCTTCCCAGCGCGTTGTTGATGAGCTCCCTGAGCTCCAGCGACGCAGTTCTGATGAGGTCTGACATTGGTGTATCCTTCCTTTTTGATTGGTAATGCTTGATTATATGTATCGCCTGCGGCGATTTTTTTGAATGCTGTAGGGGCGAGTTCCGCTCGCCTGAAATGAAGTCGTCTGTATGCGGGCGCACGGAATGCGCCCCTACAGTGAAAATTCGTATTTGTATGCCGCGCGGAGATTGCTTCCGATTTGAAGGCATTATGGCGCGAAATACGGGGTCAGGGGTGACTCCCCACAGTGTGGGGAGATGTCGCGAAGCGACAGAGGGGACGGGCTGTTCAGCCGCCCCAGCGGATTCCAAAGGCAGAGCCTCTGGTCAGCTGTAATTCTTTATATTCATTATTATCTCGTTGTCCGAGAGGTAGGACGAATTTAAATCGAGCGTGTATTTGAGATACAGCCGCCCGTCCTTCTCGATAGTGTTGTCTATCGCGTGGGTGTAGACGCCGATGCGCATATCTCCGAACGGCGTGCCGTACTGGCAGTAGTGCTTGCGTCCTATCTCGAGCGAGAGCACCGAGTTCGCAGTTCCCTGCCTTATTATCGAGGCGGAGCTGCTGCCGTCGACCGTTATCGTAGTGACCGAGCCCTCGAATCCCGTAGCGGAGGTGTCCTCGTAGGATATCACATCCTGCGAGCCCGCCTTGGAGAGCGACGCGCGCGTGAGGAGCTCTGTCTCGTTTTTTTCGTCGTCCTGCCACTGGATGCTCGTCAGCGAGATGAGAACGTTTTTCTTCATCAGTACGCCCTTTCCGAGTTTTCCAGTGCCTGCTCGAGGAGCATATCCACGAGCTCGGGCATATCTATTCCGAACTCCTTCATGAGTCTCGGGAAAACGCTGTTTTGTCTGAGCCCAGGAGATGTAACGACCTTGTTGAGCAGGAGGCTGCCGCTCTCGTCGAGGAGGAAGTCCACTCTCGCGAGTCCCTTGCAGCCGAGCGCCTTGAAAGTTCTGACAGCCGTGTCGCGAATCTGTGCGGCGAGCTCAGCGGGGAGGTCAGCGGGGATAGCGAAGTCGTCGCCCGAGCTTTTTCTGACCTCTGTGGGGTCGTAGTTCCTGCCGACGGAGGTTATCTCTCCGACGTTTGAGGCAAACGGCGAATCGTAGCCGAATACTGCGACTTCTATCCTGCGTGCCTTCACGTATCTCTCCGCGAGCACCTTGTTATCGTTTGAGAATGCGACCTTGACAGCGGCGTTGAGCTCGTCCATATCGCGGGCGAGGGTAGTGCCTGCGCTGCATCCGCTGTTTGCGGGCTTTACCACCACGGGGAAGCCGAGCGAAGCGGCTATCTCCTCGCAGCGCTTGTCTATGCAGTTGATATCGCGCTGAGTGATGAGCTTCCAGTCAGCGGTGGGTATGCCATAGTCGTCGAGCATCATGTGAGTGTGGGATTTGTCCATGCACGAGGCTGCGGCGAGGTGACCGCTTCCCACGTAGGGGATGCCCGACATATCGAGCAGAGCCTGTATCGTACCGTCCGCGCCGCGCTTGCCCTGCAATACGGGAAATACCACGTCTATCCTGCGGACAGTGGCGTCGCCGTCCTCGAGGACGATGATACCGCGGTGGAGCGGGTCGGGCGAGAGTATCGCGGAGGCGTTATCGGGGTTCATCTCCCAGCTTCCGTCGGCTATTTCCTCCACGTCCCCTGGGAAGAAGAGCCAGCGGCCTTTTTTGGTTATGCCGATGCAGGTAACGTCGTACTTGTCAGCGGGGATATTGCGTATTACCTCTGCGGCAGAGGCGAGGGACAGCTCATGCTCCTGAGCTGTACCGCCGAAAATAACGGCAGCTTTTATCTTTGCCATAGCTTTCTCCTTTATAAAAGTGCTAAAAAGTCTGTATAGTCAATTTCAAGTATCACTATATTCTATCACATTATACAAAAAACTGCAAGCATTTTTTGCAAAAATGAAAGAAAAATTGCAAGCCGAGTACAATGCGGACAAGTTTTAACACAGCGATTTGTGCAATCTGCCAACAATGACAAAGGATACGCGTACATACGTTCGGAAAACCGTTGGTAAATATGACGGAGTATAAAAACGCGGACTGCATTTCACACCGCCTTTGTGTAAAATTAACTATTGCTGTAGGGGCGCCCGCCAAATCCCCAAACGCCAACGGTGTCATTCTGTAGGGGCGCCCTTCGGGCGTCCGCAACTTACCGAAATACACGCAATAAACGGAATATCTGTAGGGGCGCATTACAGCAAAGCTGCATATAGCATCGCAATCCAAATCAAAGATTTGGTGCGCTGCTTATCCGAGCGCCCGACAATTACAGGCATATTAGCGGGCGAGCGGAACTCGCCCCTACAATAAAACAGCAACCAATCACGCGCGGAATAATTCCGCGGACATACAAATGCAGACTTCCACAAGGGGAGGCTCTCTACAACAGAGTTGCATATAGCATCGCAATCCAAATCAAAGATTTGGTGCGCTGCTTATCTTGCAGAGCGCACTTCGTCGTGGGACTCTGTCCCACACCCTGCCAGAGGCGCCGCCTCTGGACTCTGCCAAAGGGACACAGCCCCTTTGGAATCCCGATGTTCGCGCGGCAGTCTGTTCGGGGCGTTAGATACCTCCGCGCGGCAGCAAAAAAGAACACCCCTATTGGGGTGCTCTTTTCTGGAAATTATTTGGAGAGCTCGGGCAGCTTGTCAATTGCCTTTGCATCGAGCTTCTGGATTGCGAGAGCGTCGTTTGCCGTAACTCCGTCGCCTGTGTTGTAGCAGTCAGCGTTCGCTGCGCCCTGTGCCGAGAGCGCGAACTTGTCCTTGTTTGCGATAGCCTGAAGGATAGCTACTGCGTCAGCAACTGTAACCTTCTTGTCGAGGTTGGCGTCGCCGAGGAGCGTAACTGTGACAGTGCTGCCTGTAGCAGAGGTGGACTCAGCAGCAGATGTGGAAGCCGCAGCTGTTGAAGTCGTTGCGGAGGTCGTTGCAGTAGTCGTGCCTGTAGTTGTAGCTGTAGATGTTGTGGAGCTTGTGGGCTGCTCGCCTGTGTGGTCGTACTCGTAAACGACGGTGATAGTGTTGTACGTTACGGAGACGTCGCCGCCCTTGCCGTCGTTAGCGGAAGCCTTCCACCAGTCCTGGAACTCGATGAATGTATCGTCGTAGTCAGCCTCTACCTCGAGGGAAGCGTCAGCCTTGTCGGGGTCGGGGATAGTGAACGTGCTGTCCATTTCTACCTCAACGTCGCCCGAGCCGCTGTAGCCGTAAGCCTTGCTGCCCCAGCCGTAGGTCTTTGTGCCGTCGAGGGACTTGAGCTTGTTGAAGCAGAGTCCGCCGCCGCCGCAGTACCAGCTTGCGCCTGTTGAGCAGCTTGCCGTGCAGTTGATGATTATGGACTTGATGTGCTCCTTGTCCTCAATGGGAATCATCGGGAAGCCGTTCTGCGAGAGCTCGAGCTCGTCGAACTTGTACTCTATCTTCTTTGTCTCGAGGTCGGGAGCAACGTATATCTCAGCGTCGCTCGCCTTGTCGGAGAGGACTACCTGTGCGAACGAGAGAGCGGGGAGCTCGACCGTTACCTTGTTGTCCTTGACCTCGTTGTCTATGCTTACAACTCTGATGTCGCTGTGGTCCTGAGTTACAGCGTAAACTGTAGCGCTCTTGTAAGTGCTTGCCGCGCCTGTGAGCTCGATAGTAGCCTTCTCGGACTGAGTCTTGTTCTTGTTGCCGAGGACTACAGTCACCTTGGAGTCGTCCTTGCCGTTGATAGCGGCATATGCGTAGGACTTGGAGACGTCCTCAGTGGCAGTCTCGACGAGAGTGTCACCGAAAGCGGCGCCCTTGCCGTCGTAGTTGGTGTAGAGGTTGATAGCGGACTCCACGAACGGGCACTCGGGGATAGTTCCCCAGTATGTAGCAAAGTAAACGTCGTTGTCAGCGAAGCATCCGAGCACCTCAGCCTCTGCGATACCTGTTCTGATGTCCTTGCCTGTGTCCTTCTCCTTGGAGATGTTGCCGACGTTGTACTCGGTTATAGCTATCTTTGTGCCGGGGTAGTACTTGTCGATGGACTTCTTTATAGCGGGAATGAACGGGAAGAACTTGCTGAATGCGGGCTGAAGCCAGCTGTTCTCAACGTAGGTGTCGTCGTAGAGGCTTCTTGCCGCCTGAAGGATATCGTCGTCGCTGTTGAGTCCCTGCGAGTAGTAGTGTACGTCGATTACGTCGAGGAGGCGTGTGCCGCTCTCCTTTTCAGCGTCAGCCATCTGCTTGAGGTAGAAGTCGAGGTACCAGTCGTAGTCGCCCTTGACAGCCTGCCACTCGGGGTCAGTGAAGCCGTTGCCGCTCTCGCCGGCCTGTATGCAGGGGAGCATACCCCAGAACGCGGGTCCGAACACCTCAGCCTTGGGGTCGAGCTCCTTGACTACCTTTGCGAGCTCTATCGACTTGGAAACGAGCTCGTTGTTGGTCATCTCCTTGGGGTGCATTCTCGGGTGGGTGTCGTTCCAGAGGGCGGGCTCGTTGTCGAGGGAGTAGCCCTGGAAGCCAGTTTTTGTTGTGGCGTCGCCGAAGGTCTTGACGAGGTAGTTCACGTACTCGTCCATGTAAACCTTGTCGTCGGTGAGGTCGGGCTCGAGCGAGAGCTCGCCGTCCTTGCGGAACTCAACCTTGTTCCAGCGTGCAGACGGAGCGACCTCGTCCTCCTTGACAGTGCCCTTCATGTCAGCGGCGGCATATCCGCACATCTGGAGGGTAGTCATCTTGTAGGGGATATTGTACTTCGCGCAGGTCTTGGAGAAGGTCGATGCGGCGTTCGCGGGACCGTTAGAGGGCTTGCCGTAGTGGTCGTCATTGCTGTTTATCCAGTCCTCGCCCGCGCTGGAGTAGTTGGTCTCCCAGTTGTAGCCGCTGAAGCGGTTTCCGCCCTGACGGACGTTGTTTACCTTGAGGGTCTTGAGGTTGCTCGAGTTGGCGTACTCGTTCACGCCGTAGATGTAGGGGCTTATCTCTTTCTTGGTGCCGTCGAGCTTGACTGTTACGTTCATCGCGTAGCTGTCCTCGGCAGAGCCTGTCGCCACAGGCAGAGACG
The DNA here is from genome assembly GCA_000701945.1 of Anaerotruncus sp. MC2020. Classification (GTDB taxonomy): domain Bacteria; phylum Bacillota; class Clostridia; order Oscillospirales; family Ruminococcaceae; genus Ruminococcus; species Ruminococcus flavefaciens_B. The sequence goes on along the minus strand of JNKE01000003.1, from coordinate 18,227 downwards.
AAGCGGATGCAACCGTGCATATACCTGCGAGCAGAGCCGCAAAGCTTTTCTTTATCATGTTTCTGTTCCTCCGTTTTTATTTTTTATATGTGCCTGAGTTCATGTTTTCTATTCTTCTGAGTTTTCAGTGTCCTGTGCTTTATGTCTGAAAGGGGCTCTCGTCCATGAGTCGATGTCGGGCTCGGGGAAGGAGATGTAGTTGACGAGCGACTTCGCGAGGGTGAGTATGCCGACGAGCGGAACGTTGTGCACATAGCCGTATATCGGGAAGGTCTCGCCGCCCGTGTTGGCGGTCAGCTGCCACATGATGCCGAGCTTTTCGCAGCGGTCAACTATGACAGACACCGTCTCCTGCGGCATATCGAGCTCCTTCGAGATACACTCCTTTGTGAGGATGTTGTTCCTGCTGAGGGTCTCGGCGTAGGATATCACCTTCATTGCGTTTTCGTCCGACAGCAGCGAGAACAGCTCGAGCAGACGAGGTTCAATGGAAAAATAGCTGTTTATTCCGTCCTCGGGGATACGCATGAAGCAGGCGTACTGCATATCGGGATTCAGACGCGCGATGGCGAGCGCGTTGTCCGTGCGTACCTGAGCGTAGGTCTCACGCGTGAAGCTCTCGGGAAGGCTCGCGTGCTCGGGACTTGGTCCCGTTCTGAACGCACATAAGAGGGTATATATGAGCTCCATAGCGCGCTTGCCCTTTTCTGCTTCATCGAGCTTGCCTACTTCTTCGATAACGGCTGTATTAAGGCTTATTTTTCCGTCCTCGTCCTTCAGCCCGAACAGGACGTCGAGGGAGACGTCCAGTATTTGCGAGAGCTTCGGCAGAAGCTCGCAGTCGGGATAGCTGCCCTTCTCCCACTTCGAGACAGCCTGCGGAGTAATGGATAGCTTCTGCGCGAGCTGCTGTTGTGTGAGTCCTGCACGTTTCCTGTACCTGACGAGATTTTCGTTAAAGTTCAACTTCATTTTGAGAGCGTCCTCCCTTTGGTGAAATTGTGGGTGAATTGCGTAAACGTTTACAATTTACTCTAATTGTTCGTCCTTTAATTGCATTATATCACATCGCTGAGTTGATTTCAAGCGATTGTATCTTTATATTTTTCAACTACAGGTTGAGTAAACAAGCGAAAAGTAAGGGCGGATGTTAAGCTGCGTACCAAATCTTTGATTTGGCTTTCGCAGCTATACTGCTATCCGCCCAACGGTCAATTATTGTAGGGGCGCCCTTCGGGCGTCCGCATAATATGAACGTCAACCAATCATGCGCGGAATAATCCGCATCAGAACAGCGGAGCTACCAGCTTCAGCAGCTCTCCCGCGACCTTGTAGAACAGCTTCTCATGCTTTATCGTCTCGGGAGTGACCTCGCGGCATTTCGTCAGCGTGTCCTGAAAATCAGCCTCTATATCGGGGATACACGGCGTTTTGTACATATACGCCGCGCACTCGAAATGGTGGTAGAGACTGCGGTAATCGAGGTTTATCGTCCCGACCACAGCCTTCTCGCCGTCGCACACGAACATCTTCGAGTGTACGAATCCGGGGGCGTACTCGTATATCTTCACGCCCGACTTCGTCAGCCCCGCATAGTGCGTCTTTGCGAGCGCATATGCGCCCTTCTTGTCGGGTATCCCCGGGAGGATTATCTTCACGTCGATGCCTCGCTCAGCGGCAAAGCGTATCGCGTATTCCATTTCGCCGTCGAGAATGAGGTAGGGCGTCATGATGTGGACGTAGCGGGTCGCTCGGTTGAGTATGTCCATGTACACCGTCTCACCGACTTTTTCGTCGTCGAGCGGGCAGTCGCCGAACGGGAGCACAAAGCCGCAGTTCGTGCTATCCGCGCCGTACGGAGCGCTCAGCCACTCGTCCCACTGAGGCTCGGTCTCGCCGACGTTCCACATCTGCAAAAACATCAGCGTGAATGTGCGTACAGCCTCTCCGCGCAGCATGACGGCACAGTCCTTCCAGTGACCGAATCTCTCGCGCCTGTTGATGTACTCGTCAGCCATATTTACTCCGCCCGTGAAACCGACCTTGCCGTCTATGACAAGTATCTTGCGGTGGTCGCGGTAGTTGTAGTATGTCGACAGGAAAGGCAGTATCGGGGCAAAGGCTTTTGCCTTGATACCGAGTTTTGCGAGGCGCTCGGCGTAGTCATAGGTGAGGGTCGACATCTCGCACATCCCGTCATACATCACGCGCACTTCCACGCCCTGCTTTGCCTTGCGGGCAAGGATATCGAGAACTCGTCCCCACATATAGCCCTCGTCGATGATGAAATACTCCATAAAGATGAAGCGCTCGGCTTTTTCAAGCTCCGCTAGGAGAGCCTCGAACTTCTTCTCACCGACAGGGAAATAAGCCGCGTCGGAGTTGCGGTATATCGGGAAGCAGCCCGTGCGGTTGATGTAGCGGAAGAGCGAGTCCGTGCCCGAGCTTGCGAGCTCTTCGTCCGCGAGCACCTCGCTGTGCAGGGGAAGCATATCCTTGGACTGCGCTATCGTATTGATGACGAGCTTCTTGACCCTGATGTGACCGATGTCCTGCTTGGTGAAGAACAGCAGTATCGACCCGGGGACGGGGAAAAGCGTGATAAGCACGAGCCACGTCAGCTTGGCGGCGGAGTCCATTTCACAGTTGAAGAGGTAGAACACCATCAGCACCGAGAACAGCACGAGCAGGACTTTCGCCTGCGGGAGATACTCGGTGAAGAGGAAATAAATGGAGACGAGTATGCCTATCTGCACGATGAGCAGTGCAAGTATGAGGAAGGCTCGGCTGAATATGAGCCTCCAGAAGCTCTTTTTGCGTTTGGGTATCAGCCGAATTATGTCCTTGTCGTCCATTTTTTCACGTCCTTTGCTGGTGTATTTTGCAGGGCGGCGTTTCGTGCGCCTGCAAATAGTTAAAGAATTACGGGCGAGCGGAACTCGCCCCTACGTAAATACCAATGTTGGGGCTGCCTTTGGCAGTCCGCAAATCCCTGTATATATGCGGACGTCCGATAGTCACCCCTGCAATCTGAGCTCTAAAGCACAATCTCAGTCCCGCCGACGGGTCGGATAGAGAGTATGCGGCACGCTCCGAGCCCGAACACCCTGTCCATTTCCGCGGCGTAGCTCTCCGCAAGGTAGGTCGGCACGAACGCCTGTATCGTCCCCGCGAAGCCGCCTCCGTGGACTCTCACCGCTCCGCAGCCGCCGAGCGCACGCTTGCTCAGCATTATCGCGAGCGGCAGCTCCTGCCTGTCGGTCATGCCTGCGGGAACAAGATTTTGCAGCAGCTCCGCCGACGATGTCCCCGACTCGTTGACAAGGCGGAAGAACTCCTCGAGGTCGCCTCCCGCGAGAGCCTCAGCCTCGAGCACCGCACGCTCGCTCTCCGCGAAGAAGTGCGCGGTGCGGAGTATAGCCCTATCTGAGCATCTGCCTCTCAGCTCGGGGAGGCGCGCGTAGAACTCGTCCTCATCCACATCGCGCAGACAGTCCGCTCCGAAGCACGCGGCAACGGACTTCATCTCCGCGGGGATAGCCGAATATTCGTCCACGAGGTCGGCGTGGCTGCCCTTGGTGTCGGTTATGCACAGGCTGTAGCCCGCGCCTTTGAAGTCAAAGCGCACGGGAGTCACCGCAGGAGCGGACGGGTCGGCGAAGTCTATCGCGACGAAGCCTCCCACTGCGCTGACGGTCTGGTCCATGAGACCGCTTGCCTTGCCGAAATACTGCGTTTCGGCGAACTGTCCTATTTTCGCTGTCTCCACGGCTCCGACCCTGCCGCCGTTATAGCCGAGGTCGATGATAGTGCCGATGAGGTTCTCAAACGCCGCGGACGATGAAAGTCCGCTGCCGCTGAGCACATCGGAGGTCGTATACGCTGTGAAGCCGCCTGTTTCCACGCCCATGTCCGCGAACTGCGCCGCAATGCCGCGTATCAGTGCATTGGAGGTGCCGCGCTCGGACTCGCGCATTGCGAGGTCGGAGAGGTCTACCTCGCATGGCTCGTGACTCTCGGAATATACGCGGATAAAGCCGTCGTTGGTGAAGTCGACGAGGGCGATGACGTCGAGGTCTATCGCTGCCGCGAGCACGCAGCCGTGCTGGTGGTCGGTGTGGTTGCCGCCTATCTCGGTGCGCCCCGGAGCGGAAAATACGCGCACGTCCTCGCATTCGGGACAGAGGCGGGAGAAGTGCTCGGCGGCGCTGAGGTAGCGGGCGCGCTGGCGGAGGTATTCGCGCTCGCCGCTGCCGTAGAGCTCGCGGAAGCGCTCGTCGAGGCGTCCGCTCGAGAGAGCGGAGCAGAGTTCCTGTATGGTCATGGTGGAGGTCCTTTCGTTAATGAGAATCGCGGGGATAGCCGACGTTTTGAAGCGAATTCTGCTGTTCGTATCGTAGGGGCGAGTTCCGCTCGCCCGTCAGTTGTCGGTATTTATCGGTGGCGCTCTGATAAGCAGCTTTGCCGTAATGCGCCCCTACAAAGCCTTCATACACATTATTATAAACTATATTGCAAAAAAAATCTACTATTTTTTACAAAATAATTTTTCACTCGACATTTAAGCTGCCAGCTCGATAATTTAAGTCGGGTTTGGCGTATGATATACAAAAAGCTGCTTCTATATTCGGTAAACTCTACAAAGTTGGCGAAATGGCACCGCAGCTATTGACAAGTCCGCAAAATAAATGTATACTTAACGTATCAGGACGCAAAGCGATAAATTAACTTTATTTAAGCTGTTTAAGGAGTGCTTTTTATGTCAGACATCAAGCTCATTTGTCCGCCTCTCCCCAATATGCCGTGGCAGGACAAGCCCTCAGGCTGCACGGCTCCGATGTGGAGGCACACCGAGAACCCGATAATCGGCAGGAATCCCATCCCCAACGTTGCGCGCGTGTTCAACAGCGCCGTCATGCCCTACGGGGACGGCTTCGTGGGAGTGTTCCGCGGCGAGCAGCGCGACGGAGTCTCACACATCTATTTCGGCACCAGCCACGACGCCCTCCACTGGGACTTCGAGCCCGAAAAGATACCGTTTTTCGATGAGAACGGCGAGCCGTTCCAGCCGATATACGCCTACGACCCGCGCCTTGTCAAAGTCGATGATACCTACTACGCGATGTGGTGTCAGGATATGTACGGCGCGTCCATAGGAATCGCGAAAACCACCGATTTCAAGCGCTTCACGCGCCTCGAGAACCCCTTCCTCCCGTACAACAGGAACGCTGTGCTGTTCCCGCGAAAGATAAACGGCAACTTTGTCATGCTGTCGCGCCCCTGCGATAACGGTCACACGGCGTTCGGCGACATCTTCCTCAGCGAGAGCCCCGATATGCAGTTCTGGGGACGTCACCGCCATGTCATGGGCAGGACGAGCTGCTGGTGGGAAGGGCTGAAAATAGGCGGCGGAGCTGCTCCCATCGAGACCGACAAGGGCTGGCTGATGTTCTATCACGGCGTCGTCAACACCTGCAACGGCTACGTTTACAGCGTAGGAGCGGCAATTCTCGACCTCGATGAGCCGTCAAAGGTACTGCACCGCTGTGCGAGCTACGTGCTCACGCCCGAGGAGTGGTACGAGGAGCGCGGTTTCGTGCCGAACGTGTGCTTCCCGTGCGCGACTCTGCACGACTCAGAGACGGGCAGGATAGCGCTGTATTACGGCTGTGCGGACAGCTACGTCGGCGTGGCATACACTACCGCGCAGGAGATATACGACTACATTCTCTCGCACGACCATGCCTCCGACGACGACAAGTGCCTCGGAAGACGATAAGAATTAAAGGCGGACTTGTGTCCGCCTTTTTGATTGGGAATTAATGTAGGGGCGAGTTCCGCTCGCCCGCTAATATGCCTGTAATTGTCGGGCGCTCGGATAAGCAGCGCACCAAATCTTTGATTTGGATTGCGATGCTATATGCAGCTTTGCTGTAATGCGCCCCTACAGATATTCCGTTTATTGCGTGTATTTCGGTAAGTTGCGGACGCCCGAAGGGCGCCCATACAGAATGAAGCCGTTGGCGTTTGTAAAATTGCGGGCGCACATTGGGCGCCAGTTTGTAAATGTAAGAATTCGCGTTCGCAAACAATTCACTGTATTGTTTGCGAAGTGCGGCTTTTGTTTAAAATGTTAGTATTTCGCCGCCATAGACGGCGACTAAGGGCGTTGCCCTTAGAACCCACAAGGGCTCTGCCCTTGCCCCGCCAGAGACGCTGTCTCTGGACTCTGCAAGCCTTTGAAAAGGATTGAGCGAAACTTTCGGATTTGTGTCCGCAAGTTGGTCAGAGCGGCAAGCTACATCTTATACGTCCTCGTGACGAGCTTCTCGCCGAGCTGATACGACACCGTCAGCTCGTTCTCGTCGAGCACCGCGGTCAGCACCTCCGCACCGCGCATACGCATGAATCCGCCGAGCAGACGCTGTTCCTCGTCGCCGTAGAATGCCACGTCGTCCGAGGTGAAAAGCACGCTTCCCGCCGCGGCGTTGACCTCGCCGAGCGCCATTTTCTGCGACGTTGTCAGCGTATTGCCGTCGCTCCTCAGCAGAAAGACGTCGGGGTCGCTGAGAAATGCCCGCCCGTTGAGCTGTCGGCGGAATACGGTGTCGAGGATAGTGGTGCGCGTGCTTATGCGTTCGCGGTGAGCAAAGCGCATATACGGCTTGTCGTCCCAGTCGAGGGAGACATCACAGCCTATGCGGCAGTAGTCCACTCTGCCGAATGCCGAAGCGAGCGGCACTCCGCACGCGAGAATGAGAGCGTCGCCTGCGCACTCGCGGAGGAAGTCCATAGCGTCAGCCATGACCTGACCGCGCGTCTTGTCGCGGCGGGGGATAATGCACGCCGCATAGAGAAAGTCGAGCTTCAGCAGTCTGAAGCCCCACACGTTCACTACTGTGTCGAATACGTCGCGGAGGTAGTCGCGGACGTCGGGATTGTAGATGTCGAGCGCATAGAAGCCCGACCAGTTTGAGCCGCCCTTGACATAACTGCCGTCGTCGTTTTGCAGGAGCCAGCTCTTGTGGGTCATGTACAGTATCGAGTTCTGCTCGCAGACAAAGGGCGCGAGCCATATTCCTGGAATCATTCCCGCCTCGGTGATGCGCTTTGCCTCAGCCTGCATACCCTCGGGGAACTTGCCGTGGTCGGCGTAGAGCCAGTCGCCGACGACCGACTCCCAGCCGTCGTCAATCTGGAACACGTCAGCCTTGTGTGCGGACTCTTCCATAGCGCGGAGGTCGGCGCCGAGGATATCGGCGCTGATGTTCTGGTAGTGGCGGTACCAGCTCGTATATCCGAATATCGGCTTTGCCTCGGGACGGAGCTTCATGCCGAGGAGGTCGAAATAGCGGTCGAAGACCTCGTTCTCCTTGCCGTCGGTGAGCAGGAGCTTCAAGCCGCCGTATCTGCCGCTGAGCGCGAGTCCTCGGCAGTCCTTGGAGAAGATGAGCTCGTCGGAGTAGGTCTTTGTCCTGATGAGGGTGAAGCCGCAGTCCTCGGAGAGCGAGCCTACGAAGTTGTAGCTGTCGCCCGTGCGGACGTAGCCGTAGCTCCAGCCGTGGAGCTCGCCCTGCGCGCCTGAATATCCCGTGAACGTGTAGTCGCCGTACTGCGAGAATGCGTGCTTGTCTGCGATGCCGTAGGGGATGTGGTCGATGCCCTTCATCTTGTCGTATATCGTGTGCTCGTAGGAGTCCGTCCACGACTGGTAGCCGTTGAGGAAGATGCGGTCGGACTCGCAGTAACCGAAGCGGAAGGTCGCGGTCAGCTCGGTGATGACTATCTCATCTGAGCTCTCGACGGACGCGGTGAAGACGTCCCCGTCGGTGGAGATATCGAGCGAAACAAGGTCGCTTTTTATGCTTCGGCGCGTGTGGACGGTGAACGTCTCGTCGCCGTATTCATACGAAAAAGTAACTGAATCGAGCTTTATCATCAGCGTCAGCCTCCTTTGTCAGACCTTTCTCAGGTAGTAGACTGCGGCGTCTATCACAGTCTCGAGCTCCTTTGCCGCGAGCGAGAAGTCGTCGGAGGGCAGGAGCTCACCCTGTATGAGCTTCTTGCTGAGCTCCATGAACGTGTGCGCGAACGACACGTAGAAGAGCTGGAAGTTCTCAATCTCGCGGACGCTTCCGTCCTCGAGCCCCGCGAGGTACGCCGACTCGAACACAGGGTAGAAATTGAGTATCGACTTGTCATATTCGACGAGCTTGTCCTTGGGGATATTCTCGCGGATTATCATCAGGTCGAATTCGCCGAGGAGCTTCATGAAGGCGGGGTGTGCCTCATAGAGGACGATGAACATACGCATGAGGTCGGCGCACTGCTTGAGACCCGTCTGCTTTTTGAACACAGGCGACTCGAACACGCCGCCGAACATTTTCTTCAGCTCGTTCCACAGATGTGTCATCGCGGCAATGGTGATGCCTGTTTTCGTGCCGAAGTAGCGATAGAGGGTAGCGACTCCTATGCCGCACTCGTCGGCGATATCGGTCATTTTCACGCTTTCGATGCCGTCGCGCAGGAACATCTGCGCGCTTATCTCGACCGCGTGGTGTATGCGTTTACTGCGGAAATTCTGTGCCGAATACTCGTTTTCCACTTGACAAACCTCCCTTTTTATGGTACAATATGAGTAGTATATGATAGCTAAGCTATCAGTGATAGACATACTCTATCACTTGATAGCTATAGTCTATCACATTTTCATATTTTTGTCAATAGCCTTCCCGTGCAGTTGGCACTTAGTACAGGAAAGCCCTGTTTTTTCGGGGAAATGAGCCTGTTTTGAAGGGCTCGGGGATAAGCGGACTGCTGAGCGAATGGTGATATATATGTCCGCGTATAAGCTCCCACATCGTGTTTACGGTGTGGGAGCTTTTTCATTCATTTTCAGGAATTATGCAGCGCACCGCCACGCGGCTCCTGCCGCTGAGGTCGCAGGTGAACAGCGTGAGCTGCCAGTCCTCGGAGCTGCCGCCGAGCATGGAGGAGATATCAGCTCCGTCTACGCTGTCGGAGCTGATGACGGTGTAGCTGTGCTGATTGCCCTCGCAGTCGGTGAAGAGAATCTCGTCGCCGTCCGCGAGCTCCTTTATCCTGCCGAAGTGACTGCTGTAGTTGTGCGCCGCGATGACGAGGTCGCCGCCGCTTACCGTGCCGCTGTATCTGCACGGTGCGCTCTTCAGTGCGGGATAGCTCAGCTCGTTCACCACGGGGAGCTCCACGCCGAGTGCGGGTATGGTCAGATAGCCGCAGTAGTACCGCCCGTCGAGCTCTATCGTCGGGAGCGGGGGAGCGGTCGTCACCGTCGTCTCGTATGGAGCGAAGAGGTCGGGCTCGGCAGTAGTGACGGGGAGCGTTGTTTCCGCCGAAGTCGTCGGCTCGGGTATCGCGGCTATGAGCTCGGAGAGGGTGCTTTCAGCCTCCTCCTCGGCGCGCCTGTTTTCATTCAGATTATACAAGCACAGGAACAGTGCCGAGAGTATCAGCACTGTTCCTGTTGCGATAAGGACTGTTTTGAGTTTATTCATCGTCGTCCTTCCTGTTCGGTACTATCAGACCTGCCGCGAGGAAAACGAGTCCTCCTGCTGTCAGCGGGAATATCGGCCACCATAGCTGTCCCGTCTGCGGGAGCTTCGGCTCCTTTGCGGAGGTAGCTGTCGTAGTGGTCGGCTGAGTCGTCGTATTCTTGTCGGTCGTCATCAGCGCGGCAGTGGTCACGGTCGTGGTAGTTGCTGTAGTTGTTGTGGTGGTCGTAAGTGTGGTGGATGTAGTGGCTGTACCTGTTCCGCCGCTCGTCTTGCGCGAGGGATTGTAGGTGTTCTTTATCAGGTACTGGGTGGAGTTGTAGTCGATGATTACCTCGTACTTGACGGGTATCTCGCGCTCGACAACGCGCCATTCAGCCTCGGGGTCGAGGTTCTCCCACCTGTACTGCCAGTTGTTTTCCTCGTTGAGGGTTATCGTGTCTGCGAGCTCCTCGTTGCAGAAGAGGTCGACAGTCACATACACGGGACGGCGCTTTGCGCGGTCGTCGTTGTCGACCCACACCTTTTTCACGGTGTAGTAGTCCTCAACTCCCGCGAGAGTACTGTTGCTGTACATCTTCGGGAATATCCTGCTCTCGCCCGAGTCGTCTGCCTTGACCTCGAACAGCAGGGGAGATGCCTTGTACATATTGTGGTCTATCTTCACGCTCTTTGCCACCGCGAGATAGAGTCCAGTGTCGAGCGAGGAGAACGAGGCTGTGCCGTTTTCGTCGGTGTCGCCCTCGGACAGATACGGCAGCTTGTCGCCGAGCACAAAGCTCTCGAGCGCCTTTGCAGTGCCGTTTATGTTCTCGGAGGTGAGCTCCGATAGGCTGACGGGGTAGTCCTCGTAGTCGCCTGTGAGGACGTATTCGTTGTTCTGCACCTCACCTATGCGGTATATTTTCCAGTGTATGCCCGCTATCGGCTTGCTTCCGCTCTCGCACACGAGCACGACGGAGCTGTCGGCAGATGAGGCTGCTTCGGGCAGCACCATCACAAGGAGCGAGAATGCTGCTGCAATGCTCATCAGCGCCGCGAGTATCCTGTTGTTCTTCTTCGGCATTATCATCACCTCAAAACGGTTATTCCTCCTGCTCGGGAGGTGCGGGCGGGGAGTCGTCTCCCGTCTCGTCACGGGAGGCGGAGGTCTCCGCTGTCTCTTCATCGGGAACAGGCGCTTTCTCCGTTCCCTTATTCTTTCTATCGGACGCGGACTTCCTCCGCGCGTTCAGTCTGTCGTGCAGGAAAACGAGTATCAGTGCTATCAGCAGCAGCGGTATCGCCGCTATCGGAGTCACTATCAGCGTGTCGACCTTGAACGCCTCGTTCTTGACGAATACGCCTTTCTTGACCTGTGCGTTCTCCGTGCGGACTCCGCGCACGAGCAGCCTGTGCGTGTTGATACCATAGGGGGTACACGTCATCAGCGTGCAGTAGTCGCCGCCGTCGACGAGCTGTAGGTCGTCGGTTTCGGTCGGGAGGACTATGCGTATCTGGTCGACCTTGTAGGTCAGCAGGCGGTCGAGTATCGTTATCGTGAACTCGTCGCCTATCTCGAGCTCGTCGAGGTCAGTGAACAGCTTAGCGCTCGGCAGACCGCGGTGTCCCGAGAGGACACAGTGCGTAGACTCTCCGCCTACGGGGAGGCTCGTGCCCTCGAGGTGTCCCACTCCGACCTGCAATACTTCCTTTTCTGTGCCGTGATATATCGGCAGCTCGACGCCTATCTTATCAATGTCGATGTAGCCCATGATGCCCGTGCCCGTGATGTCGAGCGTGTCGGAGTAGCCGTCCACCTTGTCGGGGATAAAGAAAGAGTCGGTCGTTGAGCGGAGCCTGTCGTTGTAGTCAGCCGCCGCGTCGAAAATGCTGCTGAGCTCGTCCTCGTCGGAGTTGGTGAGAGCCTCGTTATAGGTCGCGATGACCCTCGACGCGTGCTTGGAGTTGACGTAGTTGCTTATCGCGGGATATAGCAGCACGGACGACCCAATGATGAACATAGCGATTATCAGTATACTGAAAAAGTGCTTTCTCATTGAGTCCTCCCTGCCGCGATACAGCGGCGGAAGCGGCTGCCTCCGCCGCGCTGCGGTCAATTACGGTTTATTTTTCCTTGATGCTCATTCTCTTTTTAACGATGAGGAGAACGAGTGCGCCTGATATCATCAGTCCGCCGATGATGTAGAATATGGTCGTGCCCACGCCGCCTGTGGTGGGGAGCTCGATACCCTTGTTGTTCTGGATAGAGATAGCGTACATATTATCTTCTGTAGTGAAGTTAGTATTGGTGTTTGTCCAATTGGGAGCGGTAAGAGTGGGAGCCGGAGAGTTTCCAAGTGTAAAGGAAACGTCCTGAGCCTTATTGTATCCGTCGGGAACGCCTGTTTCCTCGAGTGTATATGTGCCTGCGCCAAGTCCTGTGAATGTGAGGATACCGGAATCGTCAACAGTTCCGACGATAGTTTTTGTTGTACCGCTTGTTGTTGCCGCTGTAGAAGTTTGAGCAGTCTCTACTTTCTTATATTTCTTTCCGTCATTTTCATATTCAGCTTTAGCAGCAGCGGATAAGGTTGCGGTATCAGGAGCAACTGAGGTATATGAACCGTTTTTCAGCTTCCAGTATGTACCGTCAGCAGCCTCTGTGAATGTAGTTCCTGCTGATACGATGACCTTATTCAGATTATCAGCTGTAAGCGTGAAGGTAGCTCCCTTGAGGGGATTACCGTCCTGATCGACCTTCTTTATCTTTATGGCTGTTGTATATGTCTTTACAACGTCATTAGGAGTTTCGCCCATTACATCTGTATCGGAGGGTTCATCAGGATTTGAAGACGATTTGCCATTGTAATTGTGATTGGGGTCGTTTGAGTAATGAAGCTTAGCATTGTTAGGATTGCCCGCATTTGTTATAACAGCATTATCGTTGAGTGTAGCAGTGTAAGTAATAATTATATCAGTGCCTGCATCAACAGATTTAAACTTAGTAAGGAAATTTTCAAAGACTATTTCTATTTTGGTGCCTGTTGTTTCGTTATATGCGCTTGTGTTAACATAGTAATCACCTGTTTCTGAACCACCCGCTCCGTCAGAATCAAGTGTCAATGGAGTGGAGGAACCTCCGTAGCTTATTGAAACGCTATTGTTATTATAGTTGAGTCCCTTGCTAAGATTATCCTCAACGATATAGAAGTACTTGTTATAGCCTGTCATATCAGGAACGGGTACTTTTATCTGATATGTTATGATATCGCCGATGTTTGCCTGATTAGCATCTACTTCATCTGAACCTTCGATTATTTTCTTTTCAAGGCTCGGAACAGAATACTTGGGCTCGACCTGTGTATTGCCGACGATTTGAAGGAGGTTTGCGCTCCGCACATTTGTGATACCCGTATCATCATTGGGTGTCTTTGCGTTGGTAGCTATGCTGTCGGTAACTATATACCAACCGTTGGCAATATCATCCGAGCCATATTTGCCGTCAGCGTGTTTAGTTAATGCATTGGCTTTAGATGCGACCAATATTCCGCTGGTATTGAATACCTTTGCAAGGCCTTCAACGTTAGAGTAATTTTTGAGCTTTGCAGCGACGTTTGTTGCGCTTTCGCCTGTAGTTGCAAGAGTACCGAAGGTGGTATTATCGAATGATTTCAATGCAGCAACAAAAGCGTCAGAATTAACACCGTCGCCCCATTCCAGATTTGACAGGGTCTTTCCGTCTGAGGCGAGTGTACCTGTCATGACCGCGTATGCATTGTATAAGTGAGTGGATTTGTCTTCCTGTTCTACAGTAGCATTTTTGATCGTCAGTGTGCTTGCAGATGCCGTCATAGCTGCAGCGCTCGCTGAGACAGCGAGAACTGATGTCATAAGAATAGCCGATAAGCCTTTAAAAGTTTTTCTCATAATTTTAAGTCCTTTCGTATAAAAAATTCTTGTTTTTGGCGTGTGGAGGTCATTTCAGTGCGCCGCCTCCTTTTTTCTGCGTATGAACAGCAGAATGAATGCGCCCGAGAGCATCGCCGAACCAAAGAGGATATACGGCAGTTCTCCCGTTCCTCCCGTTGCGGGGAGGGTGTAGGTGTTAAAAGTATTGTTGAACGTCGGGATAGTCGTGTTACCGTCATATGTAATAGTGGCGGTTAGTTTACCGTCGCCATCTTTTGAGACTGTGATAACAACCTGATGAGTGTTTGTGTCATAAGTAACAGCGGTGTCAGCAGAGTTCTGTTTTTCGCGGATAGTATAATTGTAAGTGCCTTCTTTCATGAATACTTGTTTGGGAAAAACAATGTTTCCGTCGGGATCATTCCGAACCGTTGCAATTACTTCGTTACTATCTGAAACGAGTTCAAAATCAAATATCCTTTCACCAGGTGTTTCGTTTGAAAGTTTTTTTAGTGCCTTGGGCTGAATCATTGCCAAATATGTATCCGACTTAATGTTAAAGTCGAGACCAGTATGGTTTGGACACTTGTTCAATGCAGCTACTACTGAGTCATATCCGAGATGGTATATTTGTCTTGAAGTGCTTTCAGGATATTCTGGATCGTTCTTGATACTACGCGAAGTAGTCGTAGTAACGCCATCCTTAGTGATGGTTTCTGTAATACTGTTTGCTTTGAGGAGCACTTCAACATCAAATTCAGCACTATAAACATCTTTGACATCATAATGCTTTTCCTTAATGTTACTGCACTTTCTTTGAGATGTAAGTTCGTACTGAGAACTACCACCAGGCTCACCCTCGGATGTGTAATCATCCTTGATGTACTCAAGAGTATTTCCGTTAATATTTTTGACGCGATTGCCATCTTTATCGAACAAATAGGAGTGCTCTACAGCTGTGACATATGCATCATATTTTATGGTTTGAGTTTTTATAGAACCATCTGGAAGAGTCTCGGTTGATTCAAAACGGAAAAATGAGCCATCCGCAATTTCTATGTCTGAGTGAGTATATTCGTTTTCACAAACATTTACATAAAAGCTACGTAAAACCGTATTTCCGGATTTTAAGTCTACCTTTGTATTGATATCCCAAAGACCGCCACCTTTGCTTCCAGCTTTGAATCTCTGCGAAATCCTATACATTTGTGGGGCGCCTGCAGCAGCAAAAGACATATCAACAGATGTACAGCTTCGAGAACCTGTTTTCGATAAACGTGATGTATCACCAATAGTATAATCCACACTGTCATCGGTGGAATATGATACAAGTGTAAATTCACCGTTCGGCGGAATTACAAACCTGTTCAGTGAGCGTTCTTCGTTTACATAATATACAGGGTCACCATTACTATTACAGATAACTGAGGCACTTGGAGCGATACCCATTGCATCAATAAGGTACTCATGAATCCTGTCCTTTGATATTTCTCCAAGAGGAGTTTCAATAAAGATTTCGTTTTCTACTGTAAGAAAGACCTCTTCTATGCTATTATCTTTGTGTGTGAATTTGATTCTACAATTACCTGGACTAAAACCATAGTACTTTGCTGTGATCTTGACGTTTTGGTCATCAATCACAGTTAGTGAGTCAAAACCATCAGAAGCTCTCCTAAGAATATTTGGATTGCCGTTATCTGGAATAGTAAAGTTTCCATATTTACCGGGAGTATCTGGAGTACTGTCATTTATTTTAGGAAGAATCACAGATACTTCTATCGGATTGCCGATTGGTAAATGATATCGAGTCGTCGAAGTATTTTCGATATCTTCAATGTTTTTTGTGGAATTATTTCCAAAGTATTCGTTCCACGGAACACCGTTGACCATCATTGTCGCTGTGTCTTCGGTTACTTCGCCACTTGAGGTGAGAACGTAAATCGAAAACTCTTCTGCCACGAAATCCGCACTGTCGGGAGAAACCATGGCATTCTCTACGGTCTGGACATCACCGTCATCGGAAATATGCAGGAGCGAGAACTCGCCGCCCGTGAGTGACTGCTCCTCGGGGAGGACGATGCTCACTCGAACCTGCGAATCCTCGGCGGGCTCGAGCTCCTCGCCGTCGGGAGACCTGAACGTGATATCGACTGCGACAGCCTGGATATCGTCGGGAGCCTCGTCACCGAAGTGGTCGGCAGCCGCCTGAACGGCTTCGTCTTGGGAAATATCGAACACGAACATCTCCGTATCGGGAGGGAACGCACCCCTGTCGGCGTGAGCCTCGATGGTTATTCCCGACTCGCTCTCTGCCGAAAAATCGACTTCTGCGGGCTCCTCGGGGAGTACAGTCGACTCGGGGACTATGTCCGCGAGCGAGACCATGCCGAGCAGCTGCTCATCGCCGATGAGGTATGACGTCAGAGCAACGCAGCCGTCGATATCGCCCTCAACAGCGGATATCTCGTCGTCCGAGACGGACTGAACGATGCACGACCTGTCGGCTTTTCCGTCGAGGTCGGAGTCGATGAGGAGAATATCTCCGCGAGCGGGCGAGCCGCGTGTTACAGGAACAATGAGCCCTGCCTTATCCAGCTCGAGCGACCATGCCCAGCAGCCCGAGCCGTAGGGGATATCGTCGCTGCTGACACCCGCATAATTCAGGCAGAAGTAGGTGAACATAGTGTTCCATTCGCCGTACGGATTGCCGTACCACGCGCCGTAGCGGGTATAGCCGTTGTGGGTCTCGCCGTCCTCGGCGTGTACGAAATTAACGCTGCTTTCGGAGTAACCGAGCTGGGATTCAGCGATTCGGGCGAGATTCTCGCTGGCGATATCGGTCAGCGGAGGCAGCGTAGCTTCCCACACGTCCTGCGTTTCGAGCTCGGAGGCATTCAGCGGTGTGACCGTGATAGCCTCGTCCGAATCATCGGCATTTGGGAGGTTCTCGTCGACCATAGCGGTACCGATACCTCTCAGCTGCCAGAAGACGCCACCCGAAACAAATACGGACAAAGCAGTGACAAAGCACGCAAGCTGTCTGCGCTTCTTCTTAGAGCTGCGCAGAAATTGTATGTACTTATTATAAGGTATGCCCAAGTGTTCTCACCTCCTTTAAGGAATTGTTAAAAATGTCAATCCTTGTTATCTGATTTCCAGATACGGAAGAGCATTCTGCCGACCATTTGCTCGTCGCTGACGCAGCCGATAGCCGAGCTTCGGCTGTCTATGGACGTATCGCGCCTGTCGCCGAGCACGAACATCTTGTCGTCGGGGACGACATACGGGAACGAAATATCGCATTCTCCGAGGCTTTTGTTGATGACGTAGGGCTCATCGAGGAGCTCGCCGTTCACCGAGACATTGCCGTCTGCGTCAATGTTGATGCTGTCGCCGGGGAGACCGATGACACGTTTCAGCAGGAGCTTGTTCTGCCACGCAACGCAGCATAGCTGTCCTGTTGAATAATGCTTTGTTTTTACAAGTAGTATAATATCTCCGTTGTTCAGAGTGGGTTCCATACTATCACCCGAGACCTGTATTACGGGCAAAAAGAGAGTTGAGACGAGTACGGCGGCTGCCGCGACCACGATGAGGACTGAGAGCGTGCTCATGAGCACCTTTTTCAGCCTTGCGCGGTAGGCGAGCTTGTCGTGGACGGCACGCACCTGCTTGGGAGAGGGGAGCTCCTCGGACGGCGAATCTTCGACGTCTACCATCTTATATACGAGGTCGACGAGCTCGCGCTTATTAAGGTCTTTGAAATCCTTTTTATCCATTTATTTATCCTTGCAAGATGTTAATTATATGAATACTATATGTATATTATATAACACATGAGAAAAAATGTCAACCCGAAAGCAAGAAAAAAGGTGCACAAAATTGCGACTATGCAATTAACAAATCAAACAAAAAGAAAAAATAATATAAAATCAAAGAAAATAATGTTATAGATTTTACCGATTATTGCGCTGAGTGGTCAGACAGGGTGGATAGTCAACTGATATTATTAATAAAGTGTTAAAAAATAATTTTTTGATATATATTCATATTGTGCACCAAAAAGTCAGAATGTGAGTTGAAAACATGGCGGCGGAAGTGTATAATACAATCAGAATCCAAAAGCAAAATTTGTCTGCTCAATCTGCACAATCGGGCGGACAAAGGTTGCCAAGGCGGGCATGTTGCCGATAGGATAGCGCGGCACGGCTGTAAGAATTCCTTTAGCTATCCGTATTCCTATTGTAATAGAGGGCGAATCAGAACAGTCTTATCTCCTTTGGGTTTTGGAGCTAAGGCTGTTGCTCTTTTTATAGGAAAAAATGAGGACAATTTCAACATTTCAGAACACCTTGTCAGTTTTCAACAAAAAACGGTGGAAAATTCTTCTGAAGTTTGAGTTGACAAAGCTGCGAAAGGGTGGTATAATAACATTACTGTCGAACGCGGCGATGCGATGAGACAGGTCAAACAGCATCTTGAAAATTGAACAATGCTAAGAAAAAGTAACGACCCTTGAGATTCCTTTGCGAGAGCAAAGAAAGGTCAAGTAAAGACTAAAAAATGCGCAGTAATAACGCAAGCGTTATTGAACAGGATTAAGATATTTTAGTCCGAAAGGATTAATATATACTATTTAATAAAGAGTTTGATCCTGGCTCAGGACGAACGCTGGCGGCACGCTTAACACATGCAAGTCGAACGGAGATAATTTGAGTTTACTTAGATTATCTTAGTGGCGGACGGGTGAGTAACACGTGAGCAACCTGCCTCTGAGAGGGGGATAGCTTCTGGAAACGGATG
>JNKE01000002.1 GCA_000701945.1 Anaerotruncus sp. MC2020 | reverse complement strand
ATGTGCGGAACGGATAAACGCTGAAGGCATCTAAGCGTGAAGCCGACCTCAAGATAAGATATCCCATCGTAAGAGTAAGACCCCTCAAAGACTATGAGGTTGATAGGTGCAAGGTGTAAGCGTGGTGACACGTTCAGCCAGCGCATACTAATCGGTCGAGGGCTTTTCCTTTTACTTCATCACACTGAGTTTTCCCTCAGCATTAGCTTTGTTCAGTTTTTAAGAGTTGGTGCATATTGCGATGAGGTCACACCCGTTCCCATTCCGAACACGGCAGTTAAGCTCATCCGCGTCGATGATACTCGGCTGGTGACGGCCCGGGAAAGTAGATCTGTGCCAGCACAAAAGATTAAACGGAAGTCACAGACTTCCGTTTAATTGTATCAGGGCCAATAGCTCAGTTGGTTAGAGCATCCGGCTCATAACCGGACGGTCCGGGGTTCGAGTCCCTGTTGGCCCACCAGCGCCAAGCGGGCGCGCGCAGTTCGCGGTTCAGTTCTACTGAGCCGCGATTTTGTTTCCGCGCAGGTGATCATTCATTTTATTCAGCTGATACAGCACGGTGTTCGTGCAGCCAGTTTCGCGGTTCAGTTTTTCTGAGCCGCGATTTTTTCCGCGGTTTATACTATACTTAAATGGCTTTATCTTTGTTTATTGGACAAAAAACGCCGTCCCTGCACTGCCGCAGGGACGGCGTTTCGCTGTTATTCGACAACTACATATTCAAGGATATCCACGACCTCCGACTGCGTCAGCGACTCGACATAAAGCAGCTCATACGTGTTGCTGAAATGTCCGAGTCTGTCGCGGAGCTCGATAATCTCCTCCGCTGTGTCCTCGTCTACGTGCGGGAGCAGCATGAGCAGCTCCGCGTCCGCAGTGTTGATGTTTATCGGAGCAACGTCCTCGAGCGTGAGCGGCGGCTCAGTCTCCTCGACCGCCTCCGTTGGCTCTGTTTCGGACTTTGTCGGCTTCTCAGTCTGCACCGCGGTCGTGTATATCGGGTCGACCACATAGACGTGCTCGCGGATATCCGCAAATGTCGCCTTGCCGATACCCGAAACCTTCATCAGCTCCTCAATGTTGAGGAATCTGCCGTTTGCCTCGCGATAGCCGACTATCTCGCCCGCGAGGTGCTCGCCGATGCCGCTGAGCTGAGTGAGCTCCTCTGCTGTCGCGGAGTTGATATCGAGAAGCAGAAATGCCGTCGTTGTCTGCACCGTGGTCTTTGCCGCAGTCGAGCCCGCTGTGTTTGTTCGGACTGCGCTGACGGCTGATGTCTCGGGAACAGGCGTAATTACGACATCTTCGCCGCTTCGGTCATTGCCGTCCGCGAGCCGCCATACCGCCGAGCCCGCGAGAATTATACCTGCGGTTATTATAATTGTCGATTCCCTGATTTGCTTCGGCATGGACATCACCGCCTGTTGCGAGCCTTTTGCGGCTGTTTTACGTTATATTTCCCACTCGTCGCAGAGCTTGTTTATTGCCTCGGTCAGCTTGCGCATATCTGCGTTCGCTCTGCCGTCGGAGAGCTTGATAAGGCGCGAGAGCCTGTCTGAAGCCGAAAGCAGGTCGCTGTATGTGACGCTGATATTGCCCTGACGCTCCTTCTTCGGGAGGAATACCGCTTCAGCGTCAACGGTTATCTCGCCCGATATAAGGTCGAATTCCGCGCCGCTGAACGGTGCATACACGTCCGCGCCGAGCTCGTCGCGCAGGTGCTGTGCAAAGCTGTCCGCGGAGGTCATCTCGCCGTGGTTGATGAAGAACTTCTTCACGCCGCTGACCGCCTTTGCCCACTCGGTCAGACCGTTGACGTCCGCGTGACCGCTGACGCCCGGGAGCTGTTTTATCTCCGCCGCGACCTTGACCGTTTCGCCGAAGAGCTTGACCTTCTTTGCGCCGTCGATGAGTGCGCGTCCGAGCGTGTTCGACGCCTGATAGCCCACGAAAAGTATCGTATTTTCGGGCTTCCAGAGGTTGTGCTTGAGGTGGTGCTTGATACGTCCCGCCTCGCACATACCGCTCGCGGAAATGATGACCTTCGGGCGCACATCCTCGTTTATCTCGCGGGAGTCGTCGCTCGTCAGCGTGCGGATAAGCCCTTCAAACGTGATTGGATTTATGCCGCGGCGCACGAAGGAGAGAGCCTCCTCGTCGTAGCAGCTCTCGCGGTTGTTGATGAAAATGTCGGTCGCCTCGTTGGCGAGGGGGCTGTCGACGTACACGGGGAAGTCGTCGTGTCCCGTGACGAGCCCGTCGTGCTTTATCTGGCGCAGGAAGTAGAGCATCTCCTGCGTTCTGCCGACCGCAAACGACGGTATTATGACGCTTCCGCCGCGGTCAAAGGTGGTCTGGAGCACCTTCGTCAGCGCGGTGACGTAGTCGGTGGGGCGGTCGTGGACGCGGTTGCCGTAGGTGGACTCCATAA
Organism: Anaerotruncus sp. MC2020; assembly: GCA_000701945.1. Classification (GTDB taxonomy): domain Bacteria; phylum Bacillota; class Clostridia; order Oscillospirales; family Ruminococcaceae; genus Ruminococcus; species Ruminococcus flavefaciens_B. The sequence continues at coordinate 34,336 of JNKE01000002.1, read as the reverse complement.
CGACGTAGTCGGCGGAGTCGATGTACTGCGGATTGCGGATGAGCGGCTGGTGGACATTGCCGATATCGCCCGAAAAGACGATAGTACGCGTCTCGCCGTCCTCAGTCATGGTGAGGATGATGCTTGCCGAGCCGAGGAGGTGTCCCGCGTCGCGGAAACGAATCGTGATGCCCTCGGATATCTCGGCGTCGGTCTCATACTCGTGCGGCACGAACAGCTCTATCGCTCCGATAGCGTCGTCCATGGTGTAGAGCGGCTCGTAGTCGTCCTCGCCGCGGCGCTGAGCCTTTCTGCTGCGCCATTCGGCTTCAAATTCCTGTATGTGCGCACTGTCGCGCAGCATGACGCTGCACAGGTTGGCAGTGGCGGTGGTGGAGTGGATAGGTCCGCTGAATCCGCCCGCATAGAGCAGGGGGAGCAGTCCCGAGTGGTCGATGTGGGCGTGCGTGAGGAGCACGAAGTCGATATCGGCGGGAGCTACGGGAATCTGGACGTTCTTGAGGACGTCCTCGCCCTGTTCCATTCCGAAATCGACAAGGAATTTCCTGCCGCAAGCCTCGATATATGTGCAGCTGCCCGTGACCTCGTGAGTAGCGCCGATGAATGTCATTTTCATAGATAATGCCTCCTGAAATATCTTTTATGTAATTATACCATATTAAGATAGAAAAGTCCATAGTATTTTGTGAATTTGTTTTGAGTTGCACAACTTTGAAAAAATGTGCTATAAGCGCGGTGTCCGCGCCGCCGATATCGCGGCAAAGATGCATAAATCGGAAATTTGTCTCCGCGCGGCTTGCTATTGTCCCGTTTTTGTGATATAATTAATGTATAAAATCGTCTTGGGGGTAAAATTTATGGAAAAGAAGCTGCGGATATTTCACAGGTGCGTGTCAGCCGTGATATGGCTCGCGGTCATCGTCAATCTTGTGTGGTTCCTGTGCTCATACGGCTCGCTGCCCGAGCAGATAGGCTGCCACTTCGGTCCCGACGGCGAATTCGACGTCATTGCCGAGCGCTTCTACGGCTTCTACCCGTACGTGGTGTGCCTTGTGATATGCGGTTTATGCGAGATAGCAGGTCTTGTTACGGGCAAGCTCCGCCTCGGGCTGAAAATAACCGAGCGCGCTGACTCCGTCATCAGGGAGGGCTTCCGCTTCTTCCTCGACGTGCTGAAGATATGTATCGCCTGCTTTTACGGCTGTGTGTGGTCGGAGTGCGTGATACACCAGCACGCGCTGAATGTGAAGATCGGAGCAGCTTTGGCTATCGTGTTCATTATCCTTATCCCGTCATTCCTGCTGTTCGTCATTGCTGCGGCAGTCGTCGGGAAGATACGGTATAAGAAGAATAAATCGTAGGGCGCCCTTTGGGCGTCCGCACCCTACGTCACATTTTCTCCTAATATGGGGTCAGGGGTGACTCCCCACAGTGTGGGGAGATGTCAGCGAAGCTGACAGAGGGGACGGGCTGTTCAGCCGCCCCAGCAGAGTCCAGAGACAGAGTCTCTGGCGGGTCAAGGGCAGCGCCCTTGCTTTGTAAAGGATTGAGCGAAACTTTCGGTTTCGCGTTCAGCTTTGTCAAAAACGGAAGATTTTTCCGCGATTCATACATCTTATAAAGGAGACACCAAAATGAACAAGAAAGAAACTCAGGAAATCAAAAAGAATTTCTCGGATAAGAGCGGCTTCTTCATCATGGAGCGCGTACTCACGGGCTTCGTCGACGCCGAAAAGAACGTCCGCTACTCAAAGGCGAACGCCTGCGTGACGATGTCAGTCGAGGAGCACGACGTCTACGACGAAACGCTCAAAAAGGTCCTCAACACCAACGTCGGCAAGAACTTCTGCGAGTATGAGTTCCCGAACGAGGCGTACGAGGAGGGCAAGCCGCAGGAGATACTCTACTCCCTGCTCAAATCCGAGCTGAAGGACGAGGTCGTATGCGAGAACTTCCTCAACCATATCGCCAACAACATCGCATATACAGGACCTTTCGCCGTTATCACGGCGTACTGCGTCTACACGATACGCAAAAAGGACAAGAACGACGAGTTCGCGGAGGGCGACGACGAGGTCTACCGCTATCTGCTGACGGCGATATGTCCCGTGAATACGAGCAGCGACGGATTCGTGTTCGACAGCTTCAACAACGAGATAACCAAGAAGGTAAACACCGAGCTCATCATCAGCAAGGCTCCGTCGGACGGCTTCCTCTACCCCGTTTTCAGCAACAGGAGCTCCGATATCAACCACGTAATGTACTACGCTAAGTCCGCCTCCAAGCCCAATACCTCCATTATCGAGGACGTGCTCGGATGCAGCTTTGTCATGTCCGCAGACAGCGAAAAGACGAGCTTTCAGAGCATTCTCAAGACCGTTGTCGGCGACGACCTCGACTACATGGTCATAAAGACGGTCAACGAAAAATTGCAGGAGGTCGCCGAGGAGAACAAGGACGAGACCGACCGCGCTGTCATCGACAACACCAAGCTCAAGGGCATCCTCACGGATATCGGAGTGCCGCAGGAGCGCGTGGAGATGACAGACCCTGTGTTCGAGCGCGTGTGCGGTAACACTCCACTGACCGTGTCGAACCTCATCGAGAAGAAAACGGTGCTGACGTCGGCGGGCATAACGGTCAACATCAAGCCCGACGCCGCGGACAAGGTCCGCACGAGCGTCATCGACGGCAGACGCTGTCTGCTCATCGACATCGACGACCCCACTATCGAGATAAACGGTCTGCCTGTGACACTGAACTGAGATGTAGGGACGCATTACGTGCGCACGCCGCCTTGCGTGGCTGTCTGCGGCACAAATAATCATTGACATAACACTCGCTCTATATTATAATAAAATTACATTATGCATACGGAGGAGCAATATGGAGAAGCTATTGAAGATACATATGGGCAGCGCAAAATGCGCTGTCGACCTCGGCGACGGCAGCGAGCGCGGCGAGTACGTCGGTCAGGACTACATCCTCAGCCGACTGGGACGCCCTCACCGCAGCATCAGCCTGATGTACTGCTACTACCCTCTCGATGAGCAGTGGCCCGCCCGCATTTCCGAGGCGATGAAGGACTCGAACGTCACCTTCCAGTGGGGCTACCCCTACGACGACTACTTCCCCTACGGCGGCGGCATAGGCGGAAGCCGCGATAACGAGCCCTTCAACCAGATGAGAGACGTCCGCAGACACGGTCAGGACGTCACCCTCACGATAACGATAGACCCCCACGTCACCGACGAGCAGCTCGCTGCGATAGGCGACGACCTCCGCACCTTCGGCCGACTCTTCCTGCGCATCAACCATGAGGCTACCGGAAGCTGGTTCTCGTTCAACAAGCGCGCCTCCTATCAGGAGGTAGCCGACTTCTACTGCCGCGCGTGCCGTATCATCAAGGAGCACGCTCCGAACGTGCAGACTATACTGTGCATCGGCGGTGTCGAGGACCTCAGCTCCGAGGAGATTGTCATGGAGAAGGAGTTCGCGCAGGCTGTCCGCGAGACGGATATATGGTCCGTGGACAAGTACATGGCTCTCCACTGGGGCTGGCCCTTCGACGTTGCGGAGCCGGGCGGCACCTCCCATGCGAGGAGCGCTGTCCGCGACATATACGCCCTGACAAAGGCGAGCTATGAGCGCTATAAGCACATCTGCGGAGGCACCGAGAAGCCCATGGTCATGTCGGAGTTCAACGCTGACGGTGACGTCACGGGAGCATACGAGCAGGCGGAAATGGTGGAGCTCTTCTGCGATATCCTCGACGAGGACAAGGCGGACTGGTTCACGGGCTTCACGTTCTATCAGTTCCGCGACCGCGGAAGGCTCGGACTTGAGATAGAAGACCCGAACGACCCGAATGTCGGCATAGAGCAGCCTGTACTCAAGACCTACAGGGAGATTATCAACCGCGAGCGCTTCCTGCCGTCCATGACGGAGCAGGGCGAGCTCACGCTCCCCGCGAGGCTCCGCTGGGGCAGCTCCGAGGACGCCGACGGCATTGCGGTACCGCTCCACTTCGATGGCGACCCGCACTTCTGCGAGCTCGTCTTCGAGGACGACTCCAACCTCATGATAGAGCTGAACGGACGCTGGTTCTACAAGTCGCCCGCCGCAAGAACGATAGACCTCATGCCCGCATTCTACGAGAACAGGCTCGGCGGCGCGGCTGATATGACGCTGAAAATATTTGCTCCTCCCGCGAGCGGCGAGAACGACCTCTCCGCGGAGGACGGACTGCTCAACTATTGGTACACGCTCGAGAAGCTCCCGAAAATACGCATTCTCTGCTCTCCCGTGGAGCCGAGCAAGGACAGATAAGAAAGGCGAATACCCGACATGGAAAGAAAGCTGAACAAGAAAAGAGTAATCATAGTCGGCGCGGCAGTGCTGGCGCTGCTGCTGATAATAGGCGGCTGCATCACGTTGTTCACGAGCTGCGGCGGCAGCAAAAAAAGCAAGACCCAGCCCCTCCTGTGCGAGGAGCCCGCATTCCCCGCGACGCTGAAAGCGAACGGCGGTGAATACACGCGCAAGCTGTCGACCTACTGGTGGGTCAAGGACGTCAAGAACGGCAAGGTCATACTTGAGGACGTCAACCGCTTCCACGGCGGAGCTGCTCCCGACGCAGACCTCGGCGTCGTCGACCTGCAGGGCAGAGTGATAATCACCTGCGACAACCGTGATGTACACTTCACGGACAAGGGCTACATCGCCACATGGCACGTCGAGGGCAACAGCAGCACGTACAACTACTACAATATGGGCGGAAACTGCCTCGCGAGCCTCGACACTATCACTCCCGAGAGCAATGAAAAATTCGGCGAAGCGGCGAAGTCGAGCGATAAGGACTCCGCGAAGATAACGGACAAGGTCAGCGGCAAGGTCACGTATTTCGGCAAGTACGCGGTAGTCAGCGAGACTGACAGCAAGGACAAGAATAAAAATGTAAACACCTGCGTTTATGAGTTCAAGCCCGCAGCGTGATTCGGAGGTACAGGCAATGGACACATCGGTAGTAATAGTCTGCGCTGGCAATTCCACGAGAATGGGCGGCGTGAACAAGATACTGCTCCCGCTCGGGGACAGGCTCGTCATCGGAGTTACCATGCTCGCATTCGAGCACTGCGAGAGCGTGCGCGAGATAGTGATTGTCGCGAGGGAGGCTGATATCCCCGCGATAAAGGCTGAGGCAGAGGCGGCAGGGATAACAAAGCTCCGCGCCTGCACAACGGGCGGCGCGACCCGTCAGGAGAGCGTCATCAGCGGCGTGAAGCAGATATCCAAGGACACAAAGCTCGTCGCGATACACGACGGAGCGCGTCCGCTCGTCAAGCCCGAGCACATCGAAAAGGTCATCAAGGACGCGTCCGTATTCGGCGGCGCGACTCTCGGAGTGCCCGTAAAGGACACCATAAAGACCGTGGACGGCGGGCTCATCGTCGATACTCCGCCGCGCAAGATGCTCTATATCACACAGACCCCGCAGATTTTCAAGCGCGACCTCTACTTCGAGGGCATCGACTTCGCGCTCGAGCACGGGCTCGACTTCACCGACGACTGTCAGCTCGTCGAGGCGATAGGCGGAAAGGTAGCGATGACGGTCGGCGACTACACAAACATCAAGATAACCACTCCCGAGGACATAAAGCTCGCGGAGGTATTGCTTAACTACTGAGGAGGACAGCTATGTTCAGGATAGGACACGGATACGACGTACACAGGCTCGTCGAGGGCAGAAAGCTCATACTCGGCGGAGTAGATGTCCCGCATACGGTGGGGCTTCTCGGGCACTCCGATGCCGATGTGCTCGCGCACGCGGTCATGGACGCTATGCTCGGAGCTCTCGCGCTCGGCGACATCGGACACCTCTTCCCCGATACGGCGGACGAGTTCGAGGGCGCGGACAGCATGAAGCTCATGGCGGAGGTCGTGAGGGTGTGCCGCGAGAAAGGCTATAAAATAGGCAATATCGACGCGACGGTCATCGCGCAGGCTCCGAAGCTCGCTCCGCATATAGTCGCTATGCGGGAGAACATCGCGAGGGTGTGCGGCTGTGACGTGTCGCAGATAAGCGTCAAGGCGACCACGGAGGAGAAGCTCGGCTTCACGGGCGAGAAGCTCGGTATCTCCGCGCACGCAGTGGCGCTGATGATGAAGATATGAGAAAAGGGAGCACGAATGCTCCCTTTTTTGCTGCCGCGCGGAGGTATCTGACGATTTGAATAAATTGCCGCGCGAAACCGAAAGTTTCGCTCAAGCCTTTACAAAGGCTTGCAGAGTCCAGAGACAGCGTCTCTGGTCGCCGCTTATATTTTTTAAGAGCGGCGAAATAAAAACGAAGGCGCCTCGCAAGGAGTGAATCGAAAAACAGTCCAGTGGACTGTTTTTCGAGAGGGGACGCCTTGTAAGAGAAGGCGTCCCCTACTGCCGTTTTGCAATTGGTATGCCCGCGGAATTATTCCGCGCGTGATAACAGCGTCGTTTGTTGGCGGGCGCACGGAATGCGCCCCTACAAAAAAGCAAGCGTTAGCGTGTGAGGAATTTGCGGACGCCCGAAGGGCGCCCTTACAGAATGTTTCAGCAACCGATTCGCGGATTTGCGGGCGGCGTCCCGCCGCCACTACATCCGAACCGCCGCTCGTCTGGCTCTTGACAAATCATTTAATTGGTTGTATAATTATTCTGAGGTGTTATACCTTACCACTTTTTTTCGTATTTCTGGAGGAATTATGGAAATTATCATAGTCGGCGGCGGCAAAGTTGGCTGCGCACTTGCCGAGGTGCTCTGCGACGAGCACAATGTCACTGTCATCGACAGCAACGAAGTAAAGATAAACTCTATCGTCAACGACTACGACGTTAAGGGCATCGTCGGCAACTGCCTTCAGACCGACGTTCTCGACGAGGCGGGCGTTGACAGGTGCAATATTTTTATCGCGGTCACAAGCTCTGACGAGGTCAATATCCTCTCATGTCTCATCGCAAAGAAGATGAAGGCGCGTCATTGTATCGCGCGCGTGAGAAGTCCCGAATTTGACAAGCAGCTCGTTTTCATGCGTGAGGAGCTCGGTATCAGCATGATGGTAAACCCCGATTTCAACGCTGCGAACGAGATAGCAAAGGTGCTCCGCTACCCCGAGGCTATCAACATCGAATCCTTCGCAAAGGGCAGGGTAGACCTCGCCGAGATTCGCATAACGAGCGGCAGCATACTCGATAACGTCGCCCTCACACAGCTCTCCCGCAGGCTGAGGCTCGACGTCCTCATATGTGCGGTGCAGCGCGGCGACGAGGTCGTTATCCCGAACGGCAGCTTTATCCTCAAGGCGGGCGACAAGATCCACATGACCGCCTCGCACAGCAATATGGTCAAGTTCTTCAAGAGCATCAGCGCCGCATACCGCGAGAAGCGCGTGAAGTCGGCAGTCCTCATCGGCGGCGGCAGAGTGGGATATCACCTCGCTCAGCAGCTCCGCGAGATGAGCGTGAAGGTCAAGATAATCGAGGTCGACGAGAAGCGCTGCCTCGAGCTGAGCGAGCGCCTGAACAAGGTCAGCGTAATACACGCGGACGGCACAGACCACGATATCCTCAAGGAGGAGCGTGTATACGACGCCGACGCGGTAGTCACCCTGACGGGTATAGACGAGGAGAATATCCTCCTCTCGCTCCTTGCGAAGAACAACGGCGTCGAGAAGGTAGTCACGAAGGTAAACCGCATGACGCTCATGCAGCTCACGGACACCCTCGACCTCGACAGCATCATCTCGCCCAAGGACATAACCGTAAACCAGATACTCCAGTACGTCCGCGCGAAGCAGAACTCCGCGGGAAACAACGTAGCGACGCTGTACAGGCTCGTCAATGACAAGCTCGAGGCGATAGAGTTCGTTATCCGCGAGCACAAGGACTACGTGGGAGTACCACTGAAGAAAATGAAGCTCAGGCAGGGCATACTCATCGCGAGCATAGTCCGCGGCAATGAGCTCATCATACCGAAGGGCGACGACTGTCTCATGGTGAACGACAGCGTGGTCGTTGTCACGACTAACCGCGGCTTCGGCGACCTCAAGGAAATTTTCGACTAAAAGGGAGATGCTGCGGTAAAATCATGAACTACAGAATGATAACCTATATAATGGGTCAGATACTGAAGGTAGTGGGACTGTGTATGCTCCTCCCGATAGGCGTGGGACTCGTATACCATGAGCACCACATACTGCTTTCGTTCCTGATACCGTTCGTGATTACTATGGCTATAGCCTTCGCGTTCACGATAAAGAAGCCGAGCGACAACACCGTCTACTCGATGGAGGGCTTCGTCAGCGTTGCCGCGTCGTGGATAGCGATGTCCGCGATAGGAGCTCTGCCGTTCGTTATCTCGGGAGAGATACCCAACTACTTCGACGCCCTGTTCGAGACCGTATCGGGCTTCACGACCACGGGAGCCACCGTCCTCGGCAACGTCGAGGCAATGTCGCGGTGCTGTCTGTTCTGGAGGGCGTTCACTCACTGGCTGGGCGGTATGGGCGTGCTGATGTTCGTGCTGGCGATAATGTCGAGCAACGACTCGCGAACCATGCATATGATGCGTGCGGAGTGCGCGGGGCCGAACGTCGGCAGGCTCGTGTCAAAGTCGAGCTTCTCGGCACGCATACTCTACGGCATATATATCGCGCTCACGCTCTCTGAGACGGGAATGCTCGTCATAGGCGGTATGCCGCTGTACGACGCGATAATACACGCGTGTTCGTCGGCGGGTACGGGCGGCTTCTCAATGTGGAACGACAGCATCGGTCATTACGACAGCCCCTTCATCGAAATGGTCGTTGCGGTGTTCATCATACTCTTCGGCGTCAATTTCAACCTCTACTACTACATACTGATAAAGAAGTTCTCGCTCGCGTACAAGAACGAGGAGGTACGCACTTATTTCGGCATAATCATACTTGCGACGGGCATCATCACGCTGACCGTCATGAAGCAGTATGACTCCATACCCGAGGCGCTGAGACGCTCCTTCTTCATGGTCGCTTCAACGATAACCTCGGCGGGCTTCTCTACTACCGACACGGGACAGTGGCCTGTATTCGCGCAGACGCTTCTGCTCCTGCTGATGTTCGTGGGTTCGTGTGCGGGCTCGACGGGCGGCGGCATGAAGGTCGCACGAATAATGATAATCGTCAAGACGGGTATCCGCGAGCTGAAATATATCGTCAGCCCCCGCGCCGTAGCAACGATAAAAATGGACGGCAAGCCCGTGGAAAAGGACGTTGTACGCGGTGCCTCCAACTATTTCATACTCTTCATGCTCCTTATGGCGATATCGGTACTGCTCATCTCGCACGACCGCTTCTCGATAGAGGAGAACCTCTCGGCGGTCATCACGTGTATGAACAACATCGGCTTCGGCGTTGGCAGATTCAGCCCCTCGGGCAACCTCGGCGGACTCGACTCCTTCTCGAAGGTAGTGCTCTGCTTCGATATGCTCCTCGGACGACTGGAGATATACCCGCTGATACTGCTGTTTGCGAGAAAGAAAGACTGAGCGGCGTACACTCGCGCGGGAAATAGACAAATTTGCCCTATATGTTCCGCGGCATGGTCGGCGGGACTGTGCAAATAACCAAATATAACGAAAAGAGCGGCTTTTTTGAGATTTTCTCTTGACAAGCCGCCTTTTTTTGGATATAATATTTTAGTGTGCTGTAATATGCACTCATAATATCTAAAAAAGGAGGAAGATTATGCCTACATTTAACCAGCTCGTACGTAAGGGAAGAAAGGACCTTGAGACAAAGTCCACAGCTCCTGCACTCCAGAAGGGTTACAATGCTAAGAAGAAGACTCAGATTGACCAGAGCTCTCCTCAGAAGAGAGGCGTCTGCACAGCTGTAAGAACGGCTACACCTAAGAAGCCTAACTCAGCTATGAGAAAGATCGCCAGAGTTAAGCTCACAAACGGCTACGAGGTAACTTCTTACATCCCCGGTATCGGCCACAACCTTCAGGAGCACAGCGTCGTTCTCATCAGAGGCGGACGTGTTAAGGACCTCCCCGGTGTGCGTTACCACATCATCAGAGGCGCTCTCGATGCTCAGGGTGTTGCTAACCGCAATCAGGCTCGTTCCAAGTACGGTGCAAAGAAGCCCAAGCAGAAGTAAGTTTTTCTGCACAGCGCGCGGATATGCTGTATAAATACTGCCGCACTCATATTAAAATAGGATAACTACTGCCGCAGAATAATGCGGAGATGATATATAGATCACTATATTCCCTCTGCATTGGCTGCAAACATACCCTGCGGCGAAGCGGAGCTCCACACGCGGAGCAGTAACCGCAGCGGTACGAGTACCTATGAATTCATGAATCTATGTGAAGGAGGGAAGCGAAATGCCAAGAAGAGGTAATATCGCAAAGCGTGATGTATTACAGGACCCTGTATACAACTCAAAGCTCGTAACACGCCTTATCAACAACATTATGCTTGATGGTAAGAAGGGTGTTGCACAGAAGATAGTTTACGGTGCATTCGACATCGTAGCTGAAAAGACAGGCAAGGACGCTCTGGAGGTATTCGAGCAGGCTATGGAGAATATCATGCCTGAGCTCGAGGTAAAGGCTCGCCGTCTCGGCGGTGCTACTTATCAGGTACCTATGGAGGTTAGACCTGAGAGACGTCAGACACTCGGTCTCCGCTGGATAACAAAGTATTCCAGAGAGAGAAACGAGAAGACAATGAAGGAAAGACTTGCCGGTGAGATCCTCGACGCACTCAACGGAACAGGCGGCGCCTGCAAGAAGCGTGACGATACTCACAAGATGGCTGAGGCAAACAAGGCGTTTGCTCACTACCGTTGGTAATCGGTCAAGGAGGATAATATGGCAAGAGATTGTTCGCTTGAAAACACCAGAAATATCGGTATCATGGCTCATATCGATGCAGGTAAGACCACGACTACCGAGCGTATCCTTTTCTACACCGGTGTAAACCACAAGATCGGTGAGACTCACGAGGGTAGCGCTACCATGGACTGGATGGAGCAGGAGCAGGAGCGTGGTATCACAATTACCTCCGCTGCTACAACTTGCTACTGGGCAGGCCACAGACTTAACATCATCGACACTCCCGGACACGTTGACTTCACTGTTGAGGTTGAGCGTTCACTCCGCGTACTCGACGGCTCTGTAACCGTTCTCTGCGCTAAGGGAGGCGTTGAGCCCCAGTCTGAGACCGTTTGGCGTCAGGCTGATAACTACAAGGTACCCCGTATGGCTTATGTAAATAAGATGGATATCATGGGTGCCGACTTCTATCGTGTCGTTGACATGATGAAGGACAGACTCAAGTGTAATGCCGTTCCGATTCAGCTCCCCATCGGTGCTGAGGACGAATTCAGAGGACTTATCGACCTCGTTGAGATGAAGGCTTACATTTACACAAATGACCTCGGTACAGATATCAAGGTAGAGGATATCCCCGAGGATATGAAGGAACTCGCTCAGAAGTACCACGACGATATGGTAGAGCACGTTGCAGAGCAGGACGAGGAGCTCATGATGAAGTACCTCGACGGCGAAGAGCTCACTCAGGAAGAGATAAAGCACTGCATCAGAAAGTCTACTATCGCTAACGAAATGGTACCTGTATGCTGCGGTACTTCATACAAGAACAAGGGCGTTCAGAAGCTCCTCGATGCTATCATCGACTATATGCCTTCTCCGCTCGACGTTCCCGCTATCAAGGGCGTTAATCCCGATACAGAGGCCGAGGAGGAGAGACCTTCCTCCGATGACGCGCCGTTTGCAGCTCTCGCATTCAAGATCGCTACAGACCCGTTCGTTGGTAAGCTCGCGTTCTTCCGCGTTTACTCAGGTATCATAAATCAGGGCGACTCCGTTCTGAATGCTACCAAGGACAGCAAGGAGCGCTTCGGACGTATCGTTCAGATGCACGCTAACCACAGAAAGGACCTCACAACTGTTTACTCGGGCGATATCGCCGCAGCTGTTGGTCTCAAGAACACCACAACAGGTGATACTCTCTGTGATGAAAAGCACCCCATAATCCTCGAATCCATGGAATTCCCCGAGCCTGTTATCCAGCTCGCTATCGAGCCCAAGACAAAGGCTGGTCAGGAGAAGATGGGTATCGCCCTCGCGAAGCTCGCTGAGGAGGATCCGACCTTCAAGACATGGACTGACGAGGAAACCGGTCAGACTATCATCGCCGGCATGGGTGAGCTCCACCTCGACATTATCGTTGACCGCCTCCTCCGTGAGTTCAAGGTCGAGGCTAATGTTGGTGCTCCTCAGGTTGCATACAAGGAGACTATCAAGGGCACAGCCGATATCGACTACAAGTACAAGAAGCAGTCGGGCGGTTCGGGTCAGTACGGTCACGTCAAGATCCGCGTAGAGCCCAACGAGTCTGGCAAGGGCTACGAGTTCAAGAACGCCGTTGTCGGCGGTTCTATCCCGAAGGAGTACATCCCCGCTGTTGACGCTGGTATCCAGGGCGCTATGAAGTCCGGTATACTCGCAGGCTACGAGGTCGTTGACGTCAAGGTAGAGCTGTACGACGGTTCTTACCACGAGGTAGACTCTTCGGAAATGGCATTCAAGATCGCAGGTTCTATCGCGTTCAAGGAAGCTCTCAAGCAGGCGAACGCTATCCTTATGGAGCCTGTAATGAAGGTCGCAGTAATCGTTCCCGACGACTATACAGGTACTGTTATCGGTGACCTCAGCTCACGCCGCGGTCAGATACAGGGTCAGGAAGCAAGAACAGGCTCTGTTCAGATCGACGCTCTCGTTCCGCTTTCTGAAATGTTCGGCTATACTTCAGACCTCCGCTCCAACACACAGGGACGCGGTCAGTACACAATGGAGCCCCACAGCTACCAGGAAGTACCGAAGAGCATCGCAGAGAAGATCATGGCTTCCAGAAGCAAGAACTAAGTCCTTTATATTGCTGAATAATGGCTTAAAAAGGCAATTATCAACAAAATCATGTGTTTTGGAGAAATATTTTTCTCCAAAACACTTGAATTTACCAGAACAATCTGTTATAATATATATACAGATTTCTGTATTTTTCTATATTAAGGAGGAAATTTCCAATGGCTAAGGCTAAATTTGAAAGAACCAAACCCCATGTAAACATTGGTACTATCGGACACGTTGACCACGGTAAGACCACTCTTACAGCTGCTATCACAAAGACTCTCGCTTTGAAGGGTCAGGCACAGTACGAGGCTTACGATATGATCGATAAGGCTCCTGAGGAGAGAGAGCGTGGTATCACGATCAACACAGCTCACGTTGAGTACGAGACAGACAAGCGTCACTACGCTCACGTTGACTGCCCTGGTCACGCTGACTACGTTAAGAACATGATCACAGGTGCTGCTCAGATGGATGGTGCTATCCTCGTTGTTGCTGCTTCTGATGGTCCTATGGCTCAGACAAGAGAGCACATCCTTCTCGCTCGTCAGGTTGGCGTTCCTGCAATCGTTGTATTCATGAACAAGGCTGACCAGGTTGACGATGAGGAGCTCCTCGAGCTCGTTGAGATGGACATCCGTGACCTTCTCACCAGCTATGACTTCCCCGGCGATGATACACCTATCATCAAGGGTTCTGCTCTTGCAGCTCTTAACGCTCCCGACGATCTTAGCGATCCCGCTTACAAGCCCATCCTCGACCTCATGGACGCTGTTGATGAGTACATCCCCAGCCCTGAGAGAGACGATGCTAAGCCTTTCCTCATGCCTATCGAGGATACAATGACCATTTCCGGTCGTGGTACCGTTGTTACAGGTAGAGTAGAGCGCGGAAAGCTCAACGTAAACGAGCCTGTAGAGATCGTAGGTCTCTCTGACGAGAAGCTCAACACTGTTGTTACAGGTCTTGAGATGTTCAGAAAGACTCTCGACTTCTGTGAGGCTGGTGATAACGTTGGTGCTCTTCTCCGTGGTATCACAAGAGATCAGGTTGAGCGCGGACAGGTTCTCTGCAAGCCCGGCTCGATCCACCCCCACACAAAGTTCAGCGGTCAGGTATACGTACTGAAGAAGGAAGAGGGCGGCCGTCATACTCCTTTCTTCAACAACTACAGACCTCAGTTCTACTTCAGAACAACTGATGTTACTGGTGTTGTTACTCTTCCTGCTGACAAGGAGATGTGCATGCCTGGCGATAACGTAGCTATGGACGTTGAGCTCATCACTCCTATCGCTATCGAAGAGGGACTCCGTTTCGCTATCCGTGAGGGTGGCAGAACAGTTGGTTCAGGCGTTGTTACAAAGATCAACGAATAATCAATAACCCTTAACAAGTAAAGCCCGTTCCGCAAGGAGCGGGCTTTTTTGCGCGGCAAGCCGCTGAATGAATAGCGAATTATGAATTGAAAAGGGGACGGCATTAGACTGCTCCTCTTAACGGAAAAAGCGGGCTACCGAGCCGTAAAGTAACGGCTTATATTTGGTAACCTGTGATTCCGCCAAAGGGGGCTCCCCTTGCCGTTCCCTTTTCTACCTGTAATTGTCTGCAAGTTGTATACAATAAGTTAAACAAAAAGCTGGCTGACGGTCAGCTTTTTCTGTATAAAGTGATAGACACTCTTTCTGCGTCAGAGCGTGGGAGCTATACTGAAGCTTGTACGTCAGCAACTTGCTTAAAATGTGGGGCGTCTTTAAACACTGATTTGTGCAATCAGACAGAAATGCAGACTCCGAAACGTGTAATAAAATGACCGTTTGTATACAGCAAAATGAACAATCGCTATCTGATACTTCTGACGGGCGTGGAGGTGACAGACGGAGCAAAAATTGTCTGCATCTGTGACAAATTGTCATTACAAAAGCGATAATAAATACAAATTTAAACTCGCAGGAATAACGGGATTTAGCGGCGGGAGCTGTATGAGATTGAGAACAAAATAACAGTTCCCATAAAAAAATTATATACAAGTCAAATGATGCACATATGTTGGTAACTTATATCTTCAATGAGGTTAAATGAATTGACGGTGACTGCTCCGAAAGGTCGAAAGTGCGAAAAATCACGTCAAAATGTAGTTTAAATGGTCATATGAACCCTTTGTGCAATGTAAACAGTTTTTTAATTGTATTTTTTTGAACATAGTGTTTTGTCAATACTTGAAATCCTGTTTACATTATGTTATAATATAGATATCAAAAATGGGCATACTATGTCAACGTGTATGTACAAATATGGTTGACAACTGCTGATTTTTAGAAATATGATATGGAAAGGATGGGATTAAACCATGAGAAAATCACTGGGCAAACGCCTGATAAGCGGCGTTACAGCGGCTCTTACTGCTGTTTCGCTCTTCCCGAACGTGTTGCCGAACTCTATGGCGGCTGGTGAAACATCTGACATCAACAGCGCCAAGACCATTTTCTCACTGGACAGAGAAGGTGCACTTAAAAAGGCCGACGACGTTACGTATAAGTATGCCAACGAGCTTTACGCTCAGCTGAACTTTGTTGACGAAGCTGGAAATCCTGCTGATGTCAAGGTCGGCGACAATGAGTATTACCTTCTCGTTCATGCGGTGGGCAGAAGCAGTAGTAATCCTTTCGGCGGTTATGTCTATAAAGACGACGAGAGCCGCGATTACTACCAGCTTTTTGAGATCGGTGACGGCCCCAGCTGGACTTCCGCAAAATTCAGCGATGAGCTCCGACCAAGGATCGGTGGACGTCAGCCCGCTACTGAGCGTGTTGACGGTATTCTCCTGAAAAACAACAGCGGAGGTGAGCTTTCGCTCGAGGACGCTACATCGCTCAAGGACTGTGAGGCAGTCGATTCTATCGGAGATTATACCTTCATTCCCAGCAGCGAGCTGAGTGTTCGTACTACTCCTACCCCTGACGCTGCTTACGGCAACGACACCGTTGCTGTAACTGCTAAGGCTTCAACTTTCGTTGCCGACCTCAACGTTTATGATGTTGACGGTAACAGAAGCTTCATCGACAAAGAGGGATATAATTACTATCTGCTCTCATACATCGCTGAAAATGCCGATGCGGTTCAGAAGCGTACAGACCTCAAGGGCTGGGCTATTCAGAAGGTGACACCCGATGCTTCAAATAAGGGCGTCGGCAGCACTAAGTATTATCAGGAGGCTGTCACTTTCAATGAGTTCGTTCCTTTCGGTGAGAACGGCTCATCAACCGAAGGCGAAAAGATCAAGTACGATAAGTCCAAGTATGTTGCGGGCACTCGTCTGTTCCGTACGCTTGATAAGGACACTGAGCTGAATACGTATGCTGACTGCGTTAATACCGAGAAGGCTACGGATACGATTCCTTCGTATACGTTCGAGGCAATAGGCGGAGCAAACTCCTCTGCGATAAACGTTTACAAGGATCAGCTCAAGGCTCTCAATATCGAATTTAACTTCGATCAGAAAACAACTATTACTGCAGATGAGAAGTATTACGTGCTCGCAACTGTTGAGCATCGTACAGGAAATAATTCTTACTATCTTGCTCCTATAGTTGTCGACAATTCCGATAAGCTTGTGCTTGAGCCTCAGTCATTTGAGGATCAGCACTGGATAGGCGATGACGGAAATGAAATACCGTTAGAGCGCTACAAGGGCACTGAGAAGGGCATCAACTTTGAACTCCTCAAAGCTAAGAACTCTCTCGACGGAGGTCTTACGATAAGCGGAGCTATCGGTTCAAACGGTACAAGAACGGATTGTGCGGCTATCCCTGACGGCGATACGCTCTCTTCGTTCGTTGTAAGCGAGGAGCCTTTGACAAAGACTAATTCTCCCGATAAGTCAACAGCAACATTTACCAAGAAGTTCAACCTTAAGATGGCTGACTTCAGCTCTGACCAGACATTCGATTCTATCCTTGGCAACGGTGTTTACTTCGGTATCGTTGCTGACAGATATAATCAGTTCGGACACGCAGAGACAAACTTCGCTGCAAACTACTATGAGCAGACGGCGAGCGTTATGGCTCCCGACCTTGCAGGTCCGTTTGCAGGTCATATCTACATTGCGAACTACTACGATTACCCCTCCGAAATAAAGACAGTGCCGAGTCCGTGGGTTCCCGGTGAGACTATCGAAGAGGAAGTATTTGATTCGACTTTCGTAGCTGACAGAGTGGTTCCTCCCACTGACATCAAGGCTTCCGGTGATAACAAACCCGGTACATTCAAGCTTGATACTTGGGCAGAGGCTATCGCTCCTAAGATACACGTTCCGGACAACGGCGACGGTGCAAAGAGCGTTGGCATGAACGGTACCGGCGTTACTGTTTCCGAAGAGAAATCGGATGACATGAAGAACAACATCATTCAGCCGATGATCGACCAGATGAAGGAAACTTCCGATACTCTGGTTAATACTCCCAGCACTATCAAGCCCATAATCGTAAACGATTACGCTTATATCGACTGCACAGGCTTCCCCGAGGGCGCTGATATCTACGTTGATGCAGATCCGCTCGTTCCTTTCATGAATGACTGTGCCAAGATCGATATCAGACTAAAAAAGGGTCAGATACTTATCTTCAACTTCGATGATAAGTACACTAAGGACGACAGGATAAAGATAAAGTATCCTGCCCTCTACATTGATGGCGAGAAGATAGACCCCCACGATGATAGTGGTAATGGCGCAGATACATTCTGCAGAAGCCTTGTTTACAACCTCAACACCGTAAAGAATGCAAGAATAGACGACGCGGCAGGTATCTTCCTCAACCCGAATGCTGATTCGGAGATGAGAACAGATGAGACCTCACGCGGCTGGCTCATGACAGCAGGCTACTACGAGAACAGATCTTCCGAGTGGCACTTTGTATTCAAGGAGCTCCCCGACAAGCCCATTCCCAAAATAACATTCGATGCTAAGTTCAGCAAGAAGGACGCTTCCACTTCCGAGGAGCTTCCCGGCGCTAAGCTTACTATCAAGCTGGATGGTCCTCAGTTTATCAACTTTATGGGCGTAACTGCCAAGCAGGGTGATAAGGAAGTCGAGCTTGAGTTCGGAACTAATATGTTTGATCCGAGCATCTCATTCACTTCGGGCACAGCTCCCACAGTTATCACGGGACTGAAGGCAGGCAAGTACAAGATCATAGAGGATACTGCTCCTCTCGGCTATAAGAAGGTTACCGAGATACCGTTCGAGATCACCGAAACAGGTAAGATCAAGGGCAAGAGCATGCTCGTTATCGCGGACGCTCCCGTATCCGCTACTATCAGCAAGCAGGCTGTCGGCGGCGGTGAAGAGCTCAAGGGCGCTAAGCTTACTGTAACTCTCACAAACCCGAAGCCCGGTCAGACTCTTAATGATGTAACACTCAGCGGCGGCGGAACACTCGATTCCAGAACCGACAACAGTATTACATTTATTTCCGGCGATACATCTTCAACTCTTTCCAAGCTCCCCGAGGGCAAGTACACTCTCGAAGAGAATACTGCTCCTCTCGGCTATTCCAAGGCAAGTGAGAAGGTAGAGTTCACTGTTGACAAGGACGGCAATGTTACGGGCGATACTACAATGTTTGACGCTCCTATCACAGCCGAAATCAGCAAGCTCGACATCACAGGCGGCGGAAGCTCCGAGCTCGCGGGCGCTCTGCTCACAGTAGAGTCCCTCGACGACCTTGACCTCTCGGGCGTAGAGGCTGTATCAGGCGGCACAGGCTTAAAGACAAGCGAAGACAAGAAGTCCGTTTCCTTCACATCGGGAACGGAAAAGACCGTGCTTTCCAAGCTCCCCGCAGGCAAGTACAAGCTCATCGAGAGCACTGCTCCCCTCGGCTACACAACAGCTACGGAGATAGCGTTCGAGATAGACGAGTACGGCAAGCTCAAGGACGTTGAGAAGCTCGAGCTCAAGGATTCGGTCATCACAGCTGACATCAGCAAGAAGGCAGCTGCAAACAGCTCCGAGCTCGCAGGCGCGAAGCTGACAGTCAAGTCTGCCGACGGCAAGGACCTCTCAGCTGTTACCGCTAAGCGCGGCTCTGAGGAGGTAACACTCACTCACAGTGATGACAAGACATCAGTAACATTCACATCGGGCGATGTACCCACAACGCTTTCGATGCTTCCCGCGGGCAAGTACGAGCTCACAGAGGATGCGGCTCCCGCAGGATACAAGCTCAATCCCCAGACCGTGGAGTTCACAGTCAACGCTGACGGTACAGTTACAGGCGCAGCTACAATGCTCGACGACGCGTTCATCGAGATAAGCAAGAACGAAGTCGGCAAGAGCGGCGAGCTCGCAGGCGCTAAGATGACTCTTACGCTCGTAACTCCCAAGAAGACAGGCACAGACCTCACTCAGACAGGAGACGCAGACCTCTCAACGGATAAGCTCTCCATAAGCTGGACATCAGGTACAGCTTCCAAGAGCATCAAGAATCTCCCCGACGGTGAGTACACTCTCGAAGAGACAGCAGCTCCCGAGGGCTTTGAGAAGGTCGAGTCCAAGTTCACATTCACAGTCGAGAACGGACTTATCAAGGGCACTCCCGAGGCTGTCACAACAGGCGGCTCCGAGATAAGAGCAGACGGCACCAATAAGATACAGGTGCTCGACAACCCCAAGAAGAAGGTAAGCGTTCCGATAAAGAAGACCGACATGGGCGGCACCGAGATAAAGGGCGCTACTCTCAAGCTCACAGGCGTTAAGCCCGACGGCGTTACAAAGGTAACGTTCACTTCCGAGTCCATCGCAGTTGCAACAGACGGCGAGCTCGTGAACGCAGCAGGCGATACGCTCGTATGGAAGAGCGGTACAGCTCCCACTCTCGTACACCCCGAGGACGGTACATATACCCTCCACGAGGAAGCAGCTCCGAACGGCTTCAAGGTAACGACTGACATCGATTTCAAGGTCGCAGACGGCAAGGTAACAGTCGGCGGCAAGGAGGTCGAGGAGGTCGTACTCAAGGACGACATCATCACAGCAACTATCAGCAAGAAGGGTCTCGGCGGCGACGAAGCCAAGGAGCTCCCCGGCGCTAAGCTGACAGTCAAGGCTGACGATTCCACGACCGACCTCAGCGGCGTGACTGCTACACAGGGCGGCGTAGACGTAACAGCCAAGCTCGACAAGACCAAGGCAGGTCAGATAACATTCGTATCGGGCGAGAAGGACACAGTCCTCTCCAAGCTCCCCGCAGGCAAGTACACACTCATCGAGGACACCGCTCCTCTCGGCTATACAAAGGCGACATCTATCGGCTTCACAGTCGACAAGGACGGCAAGATAACTGTAGACGAGAAGGCTGTAGCATCTGTCGACATGACAGACAAGGTCATCACGGCTGCTATAAGCAAGCAGGAGATAAGCGGCGGCACAGCCAAGGAGCTCCCCGGCGCTAAGCTGACAGTCAAGTCCAATGACGGCAAGGACCTCAGCGGCGTGACTGCAAAGCAGGGCGAGACAGCCGTAGCGCTTGAACTCAGCACAGACAAGACATCAGTATCGTACACCTCGGGCACTGAAAAGACCGTTCTTTCACAGCTTCCCGCAGGCAAGTACACACTCATCGAGGATACCGCTCCTCTCGGATACACAAAGGCGACTTCCATCGACTTCGTTGTAACTGAGGACGGCAAGACTCAGATAAGCGAGAAGGACGTCGCTTCCGTTGATATGACAGATAAGCTCATCTCGGCAACTGTCAGCAAGAAGGAGATAAGCGGCGGCACAGCCAAGGAGCTCGCAGGAGCCAAGCTCACAGTGAAGTCCAAGGACAGCCTCGACCTCAGCGGCGTAACTGCTGTACAGGGCGTCAAGGACGTTGAACTCACAGTAAGCGAGGATAAGCACTCCGTAACATTCACATCGGGTGAGCAGTCGACAGTTATGTCCAAGCTTCCCGCAGGCAAGTACACACTCATCGAGGATACTGCTCCTCTCGGATACGTAAAGGCGACAGCTATCGACTTTACTATAACCGAGGACGGCAAGACCCAGATAAACGAGAAGGACGTTGATTCTGTTGATATGACTGATGAGCTCATCACAGCCACTGTCAGCAAGAAGGACGTAACAGGCGGCGGAAGCAAGGAGCTTCCCGGCGCTAAGCTCACTGTAAAGTCTACGGAGGGCAAGGACCTCAGCGGCGTAACAGCTAAGCAGGGCGAGTCCGACGTAACGCTCACAGTAAGCGAGGACAAGACATCAGTAACATTCACATCGGGCGAGAAGGAGACAGTTCTCTCCAAGCTCCCCGCAGGCAAGTACACACTCATCGAGGACACAGCTCCTCTCGGCTACACTACCGACACGGCTATCGACTTTGAGATAGACGAGAACGGCAAGCTCGTAGACGTTGAGAAGCTCGAGCTCGACGACAAGGCTATCGAGGTTCCCTTCAGCAAGAAGGCGGCATCGAACGGCGCAGAGCTCAAGGGCGCAGCACTCACCGTAAAGTCAACGGACGGTATCGACCTCAGCGGCGTAACAGCCAAGCAGGGCGGCAAGGACGTTGCACTCAAGGTAAGCGAGGACAAGACAGCAGTTTCGTTCACATCGGGCGACGTTGAGACTATCCTCTCCAAGCTTCCCGCAGGCGCATACACCCTCACAGAGGACAAGTCTCCCGCAGGCTATGAGAAGAACGACGAGACTATCGCGTTCACAGTAGACGACAAGGGCAATGTAACAGGCAAGACCGAGATGCTCGACGATGCTGTCGTAGAGATAAGCAAGAAGCAGGTCGGCGGAAGCGAGGAGCTCGCAGGCGCAGAGATGACTCTCACGCTCGTAACTCCCAAGGGCACTGTTACAGACCTCACAAAGACGGACATCAAGCCCGAGGACCTCTCGGCTGACAAGAAGTCCGTAACATGGACATCGGGCACAGCCTCCAAGAAGATAAAGAATCTTCCCGACGGCGAGTATACTCTCGAAGAGACAGTAGCTCCCGAGGGCTTCGAGAAGGTAGAGTCCAAGTTCACATTCACGATTGAGAACGGCATCGTTACCAAGTCGACAGGCGTCACAACAGGCGGCTCCTCGATTTCGGCAAGCGGCACCAACAGCATACAGGTGCTCGACAATCCCAAGGCAAAGGTTGCTGTTCCGATAAGCAAGTCCGACGTGGGCGGCACTGAGATAAAGGGCGCGACCCTCACTCTCACAGGCGTCAAGAAGGACGGCACTACAAAGGTAACATTCACATCCGATTCGATCGTTGCGGGTACGGGCGGAAAGGTCGTAAACGCAGCAGGCGAGAAGCTGGTATGGATAAGCGGCACGAGCGCTACGCTCGTATACCCCGAGGACGGTACATATACCCTCCACGAGGAAGCAGCTCCGAGCGGCTTCAAGGTAACAACTGACATCACCTTCACTGTTGAGGACGGCAAGATAAAGGTCGGCGGCAAGGATGTCGAGAAGGTAGACCTTACCGATGACATCATCACAGCTCCGTTCAGCAAGAAGGCAGCCGCAAACGGCGCCGAGCTGAAGGACGCAGAGCTCACTATCACTCTTGTAAAGCCTCTCAACACAGGCGATAACCTCTTAGGCGTAACTCTCACAGGCGGCGGCAAGCTCGTATCTCAGGATGCGACGACCTTCAAGTTCACCTCGGGCGCTACAGAGTCTGTACTCTCCAAGCTCCCCGCAGGCGACTACACTCTCACAGAGGACAAGGCTCCCGCAGGCTATGAGAAGAACGACGAGACAGTAACATTCTCGATAGACAAGAACGGCAAGGTAACGGGCAAGACCGAGATGCTTGACGACGCGATAATCGAGATAAGCAAGAAGGCTGTAGGCGGCGGCGAGGAGCTCAAGGGCGCTCAGATGACCCTGACCTCCAAGAGCGGCACTATCGACCTTACTCAGACAGGCGATTCCGACCTCACAGCTGACAAGAAGTCCATAACATGGACATCAGGCGAAACTACAAAGAAGATAACCAACCTCCCCGACGGCGAGTACACGCTCGAAGAGATAGTATCGCCCGAGGGCTACGACAGGGTAGAGTCCACGTTCACATTCACGGTCGAGAGCGGACTTATCAAGGGCACACCCACAGCAGTAACAACAGGCGAGTCCTCTATTTCTGCTGACGGAACTAACAGAATCGAGGTTCTTGACGCTCCCAAGCCCGAGACAACGACTCCTACCACAACAACAACTACAACAACTACTACTACAACTACAACGACCACCACGACAACAACAACTACCACAACAACAACTACCACAACAACCACTACACCCACAACAACCACAACAACCACAACTACCACAACAACTACTACAACCACCACAACTACTACAACTACTACAACGACCACGACCACGACTGCAACTACCACAACTGAGGCTACAACTACGACGACTTCGCTCGTAAATGTAAGCATCAACAAGGTAGACGTCGGCGGCGAGGAAGTTGAAGGCGCAACACTCAAGCTCACAGGCGTAAAGCCCGACGGCACTACAGCGATAGAGTTCACCAAGGACTCCATTAAGGTAGGCGAGGGCGGAACGCTCGAGAACGGCGTCGGCACAGCACTCGTATGGATAAGCGGTACGAAGGCAACTATCGTATTCGCTGAGGACGGTACATATACCCTCCACGAGGAAGCGGCTCCGAACGGCTATCTCGTAGCAAGCGACATCATTTTCGTCGTTGAGAACGGCAAGGTAACGGTTGACGGCAAGGAAGTAACAGCGATAGACATGGTTGACGCAAAGGAGACCACAACTACCACTACTACTACCACGACCACAACAACTACCACGACTACAACGACAACAACAGAGACTACTACAACAACAAAGCAGACCACTCAGCTCCCCGGTACAGGTACGAACACCACAACTACTATAGTTACCACCATTGAGCAGGGTACTGCTTCCAACACGATGACCCTCGTGACCAACGTACTCTTCAGCAAGAGAGATACTCACGGCACAGAGGTCGCAGGCGCAGTTATCACCCTCACGGGCAAGACTCACGACGGCAAGGCTGTTGAGTTCAAGCTTGAGGACGTTGAGCTCGGCGCAGATGCAGCTCTCATCAGCGAGACAAGCGGCACTGAGGTCAAGTTCAAGTCGGGTACTGCACCCACAAACTTCAAGAACCTTGCAGACGGCGTATACACTCTCCACGAGGAGGCTGCACCCGACGGATTCGAGGTAACTACAGACATCACATTCTCTATCACTGACGCGATAGTTTACTGCACAGAGCTCGACGACAACGGCATCGTCGTAATGACCGATACCAAGAAGGGCGAGGTAGCAATAAGCAAGAAGAACGTGCTCAGCGAAGAGATACCCGGCGCTAAGCTGACCCTCACAGGTAAGGATTCCGAGGGCACAGCGGTAGTATTCGACATCACAGAGTTCACGCCCGGTAAGGACGCTAAGCTGATATCTACGGAGAACGGCACAGAGCTCACATGGACATCGGGTACTACAGCATCACTCGTCAAGAACCTCCCGAGCGGCACATACGTGCTCAAGGAAGAGGTAGCTCCGAGCGGATATCTGGTAACGACCAATATCACGTTCACTATCGAGGACGGCGTTGTTACAGGCGACAGCAGTGTAACAGGCAACACCGTAACGATGATAGACGAGATGAAGGAGACTTCTGTAAGCATAAGCAAGAAGAACGTATTCAATGATGAGCTCCCCGGCGCTACGCTGACGCTCACAGGTACGGACTTCACAGGCAGAGAGGTCATCTTCGACATCGAGGACGTTGAGCTCGGCACAGACGCCAAGCTCCTGACCACCGAGAAGGGCAAGGAGATCAAGTTCGTTTCAGGTACGACGGATACGCTCGTAAAGGGACTGAACGACGGTACCTACACCCTCCACGAGGTTTCAGCTCCTAACGGCTACGAGGTGACCACAGACATCACATTCACTATCGAGGACGGAGTCGTAACAGGCACTGAGGTAACCAGCAGCACTGTTACCATGATCGACGAGATGACAGTGACCGACATTGCGATAAGCAAGAAGGATACTGTCGGCGACGAGCTCGCAGGAGCTAAGCTGACCCTTACAGGCAAGGACTTCAGAGACAAGGATGTCGTATTCGACATCACAAAGGTCGAGCTCGGCACGGGCGCTAAGCTCGTATCCACCGAGAACGGCAAGGAGCTCACATGGACATCGGGCACATCCGCAACACTCGTTAAGGACCTCCCGAACGGTACATATACTCTCCACGAGGAGACAGCTCCCGAGGGCTACATTGTAGCAACAGACATCACGTTCACTATCGAGAACGGCACTGTAACAGGTGAGACAGGCGTTGACGGTACGTCGATAACAATGGTAGACGACATCATCGTTACAACAACGAGCACAACTACCACAACAACGACTACTACGACATCTACCACCACAACAGCTACAACAACAGCTTCTAAGACGTCCAATCCTAAGACTGGCGTAGCAGGCGCAGGGATCCCGCTCGCAGTGATACTCACAGCGGCAGGCGTAGCGTTCGCAGTACGCAGAAAGAGAGAGGACGAAGAGTAATTGAATAGCTCGCGAAAGCGATATTCTTCCTCCCCCGAGCAATCGGGGGAGGTTTTTTGTGTTGTTACGCGGATTTATCCACCGATTTTGATAAACTACGGCGCGAAACTTTCGGTTTCGCGCGGTAGTTCGTCAGAAACGTTAGCAATCGCCGCGCAGCAAAAAACTAACAGCTTTTTTCTGAGTTATGAGCTCTATATTGACATTTTACGTGTTATGTTGTATAATTTGATTATAGTAAACTTGATAGGGGATAGGCAATATGACCGAATATCTCACCGCTTATATGAAGTCCGCCGAGGAGCGCCTCGGCAAGTGCTCCACGCTCGCGGAGTGGCAGAAGCTGTTCGACGAGCACAAGGACAAGATAGCCTTCATGCAGCACGAGCGCATCGTCCATTTTCTCGTGACGATGATGTTCGCGCTGATACTGACGATACTGATATGCACGCTGCTTTTCACGCAGAATTTAGCCGTTCTTGTGCTTGTCACGATAATGGTCGTGCTCATCGCGTTCTACATCAAGCACTACTACTTCCTCGAGAACACCGTGCAGAAGATGTACAAGGTCTACGACGCAATGCTCGCGAAGAAAGAGGAGCTTTCGGAGGCGACGGAGTGACGAAGAAGGAGATAGCGGCGCTCGCGGTCGCGGAGCTCGAAAAGCTTTATCCCGCGGCGGAGTGTACGCTCGACTACGGTGAGCCATACGAGCTGCTCATCGCGACACGGCTCGCGGCTCAGTGTACCGACGCGCGCGTGAACATCGTGACAAAGGAGCTGTTTGCGAAGTACCCGACGCTTGAAGCCTTCGCAAATGCCGATTTAGCGGAGCTCGAGCAGTACGTCAAGCCCTGTGGCTTCTACCGCACGAAGGCGAAAAGCATAATCGAGATGTCGCAGAGGCTAATCAGCGACTTCGGCGGAGTAGTCCCCGACACAATGGAGGAGCTCCTCTCTCTGTCGGGAGTCGGACGCAAGACCGCCAACCTCATCCTCGGGGACGTCTACGGCAAGCCCGCCGTCGTTACCGATACCCACTGCATACGCATCACGGGGAGGCTCGGGCTGACGAAGAATACGGAGCCGCACAAGGTCGAGGACGACCTGCGGAAGCTGCTGCCGCCCGATAAATCGAATGATTTCTGCCACCGTGTCGTGGAGTTCGGGCGGGACATCTGCAAGGCGAGAAGCCCGAAATGCGGGGAGTGTCCGCTGAATACTTTTTGCAGGGACTACGCCAAGAAGAAGTAGGAGGTACGCTATGTCGCACAAGAAAAAGCAGCACCAGAATCAGATAAAGCAGGAAGCAGCACAGGCTAAAAAGAGCAGCAAGGCTGCGTCTTCCGCTGCAACGGCTCCGAAAGCGCAAAGGAGCCACTACGACTTTTCGGTACCGCGCTCCTGCGTCCTATCAAGCGGAACGTCGAGCAAGTTCAGCTCGCACTCGATAAGATATTTTGTATACAGCGTTGGCAGCACTGTGAATATATGCTCTGACTTCACGGTGCAAGGCGATACCTATATGGGCTGCTCCGCTTATTGCAGGACACTTGGTTCGGTCGGAGATTTTCGCGGCATGAGACGTGAGGACGTTGAGCGCAAGGCATATGACGCGTGGATGGACGGTGCGCGCTGACAGGAGGTAGGACTTTGCCGAACACTAATGAAAAGAAGGTCAGAACGGTTTTCGCGCTTCGAGAAAAATTGCAGGGAGATGGTCTCAACAACAGATTCATGCGAAACGGCGGCATAATAAAGCGATTTAAGGTGATAAAGGACGGCGAAGAGGTCTTCGGCTGCGACGGCGTGGAGGGCTACTTCTACGATAAGGGTTGCTACGTCCTCACGAACGAAACGGGCAGGTGGCAGGTCTTATACGAGGACGAGTTCGGCAAGCGCGTTGTGGTGAAGAGCTTTCAAAAGGAAAATGAAGCCTGTACCTTTTTCTACGAGCTTATCTCAGGGGGCAAGGAGGAGTGCGCGCCTGAGCCGTATCCCATGCAAAGACCGTATCGCACGTCTAAACAGAGATCGGATAAAGTATTTCTCGAGGGGGACGCCGAAGACCAATACTACTGGAAGGACGGCGTGCTCTACAGCTCGAGCAGAGGTAAGTCCTGCGCCGAAAAGAGATTCGATTCGCCGAACAAAGCGGAGCGTTACCTGAAAAAACTGCACAAAAAGTGATAATTCGCGAATAAATAGAGAAAAACATCTAAGGAGGAAAACTTATGCTATTCAATTTCCAGCTGAAAACTCAGAAAGAGGGACTTGTCGACATCACCGCCGAGGTCACGGAGGCTATCTCCGAGAGCGGCGTGAACGAGGGTATCTGCGTGGTTTACTGCCCGCACACGACTGCCGCTATCACCATAAACGAGAACGCCGACCCCGACGTCAAGTCCGACTTCATCGCGGGCTTCAACAAGGTGTTCCCCGACTTTGAAACATTCCGTCACGCTGAGGGCAACTCCGACGCGCATATCAAGTCGTCCGTTGTCGGAGCGAGCGAGACTATCATCGTCACCGCGGGACGTCCTCTGCTCGGCACATGGCAGGGCGTGTACTTCTGCGAGTTCGACGGTCCGCGCAACAGGAAATTCTACGTTAAGGTAATGGGGGACTGGAAATGACGGACGAGGTAAAAAGGCTGAAGGAGATAGTGGACGGCTCGAAGAGCATCGTATTTTTCGGCGGAGCGGGAGTCTCCACAGAGAGCGGCATTCCCGATTTCCGCAGTGTTGACGGCTTGTACAGCCAGCAGTGGGACTACCCGCCCGAGACCATACTCAGCCACACATTTTTCGAGCACAAGACCGAGGAGTTTTACCGCTTTTACCGCGCGAAGATGAACTGCCTGAACGCGAAGCCCAATCCCGCGCACATCAAGCTCGCGGAGCTGGAGGAGCAGGGGAAGCTGTCGGCGATAGTGACGCAGAACATCGACGGACTGCATCAGACAGCGGGCAGCAAGCGCGTGTACGAGCTTCACGGGAGCATACACCGCAACAACTGCACGTGCTGCGGGAAGTTCTACGGACCCGAGTACATCTTCGAGGGCGAGGGCGTGCCGAAGTGCGAGTGCGGCGGCGTGATAAAGCCTGACGTCGTGCTGTACGAGGAGGGGCTCGACGACGCGGTGGTCAGCGGAGCGATAAACGCGATATCGAACAGCGACACCCTCATCATTGGCGGAACGTCGCTGAACGTGTATCCTGCGGCGGGACTTATCCGCTATTTCAGGGGCAATTCGCTTGTCATCATCAACAAGTCGCCGACGCAGTACGACGGCAGCGCCGACCTGCTGATATGTCAGAACATAGGCGAGGTGTTCTCGCAGATATAAGGGGCGCGGAGATTGCTTCCGTTCCGAATAAACTACCGCGCGAAACCGAAAGTTTCGCTCAAGCCTTTACAAAGGCTTGCAGAGTCCAGAGACAGCGTCTATGGTCGCCGCTTATAGCTTTTAAAAGCGGCGAAATAAACCGAAGGGCGCCCCTACAGTGTTTGAATGTTCTGAAAATAATTAAACTATCAATAATTTAATATAATATTTAAGCTGCGCTTGTGAGAATTATCTAAAAGTGCGGCTTTTTTGTTGTCCTGATATACGAAAATAATGTACATTTTGCAAATTTTTCCGAAAAGCATTGATTATACTTTATTAATGAAGTATAATTAAAGTACAAATTAATCTGATTCGGAGGGATAATTAAGATGAAGAATCTATTCAGAAAGGCAAGCGCGGTCGCGATGTCAGCGGCTCTCGCGCTCAACGGCACAGCTGTAGGCTCGGCTGTACGCTTCACCGCAGACGCCGCCGACGCGGCTAAGTTCGAGTTCGAGGACGCGACGGTCACGGGAAAGACCGCCGTTGACTCCGATGCGTCCGCGAGCGGCGGAAGCATCCTCTACATGAAGGACGACGGCGTCATCGAAATGGAGTTCGAGGTAGCCTCCGCGGGTATGTATGACCTCGTCATCTACGCGCACGGCGTGGGCGGCTCGAAGCAGCAGGACCTCTACGTAAACGACGCATCACAGGGCTCGCTGTCGATTCCCGAGGGCGATACCTACCAGCCTATCAAGTCCGCAGTCAAGCTCAACGCGGGCAAGAACACGCTGAAGATAAAGTCCTCGTGGGGCTGGACGATGTTCGACTACTTCACCGTAGGCACTACTGTTCTGCCCGACATCAAGGCTTCGCAGAGCACTCCCTGCGACCCGCTCGCAACCAAGGAGACCCAGAGCCTTATGGCTTACCTCAACAGCGTGTACGGAAAGAATATAATCTCGGGTCAGCAGGAGATATACAGCGGCGGTCCTCACGGACTTGAGACCGAGTTTGAGTATCTCAAGGATACAACGGGTCATTATCCCGCTATCCGCGGCTTTGACTACGGCAATTTCTGCTGTCCCGCATACGGCAGCGACGACGGTTCGACAAAGCGCATCATCGACTGGGTAAAGGAAAAGAACGGTATAGCTACGGCTTCTTTCCACATCAACGTGCCGAACAAGATGGAAAGCTACACCATCGGCGACCGTATAGACTGGGCTCAGACTTCGTACAACGCCAAGGATAACGATTTCTCGCCCGAGAAGGCTTACACCAAGGGAACGAAGGAATACGACTACTACCGTCAGTCACTGGAGACTCTTGCGGCTGAGTTCAAGAAGCTCGAGGCTGAGGGAGTTCCCGTGATATGGCGACCCCTCCACGAAGCCGAAGGCGGCGGCGGAGAGACAGGTTCGTGGTTCTGGTGGGGCAAGGAAGGCTCTGCCGTGTACAAGGAGCTGTGGAAGTATACCTACACGACCCTGACCGAGGACTTCGACTGCCACAACCTTATCTGGGAGTGGAACAGCTACAACTTCGACACCTCTGCCAACTGGTACCCGGGCGACGACTATGTTGATATCATCGGCTATGACAAGTACAGCTGTGTGAAGTACCTTGCCGAGAACAACTGGCAGGCTTCATATGTACACGACGACGGCTCATACTCCTCGACTTTCTACGGCATCATGGAGAAGTACGACAGCAAGAAAATGGTATCAATGGCTGAGAATGACAGCTTCTCAACAGTCGGCAACCTCACTGAGGACAAGGCTGGCTGGCTGTACTTCTGCACATGGTACGACGGCGGCGGAAAGACGGACTTCCTCTCCGACCCGATATTCAACACCAAGGAAGACACTATCGAGATGTATCAGAGCGACTACTGCATCACTCTCGACGAGCTTCCTGCCGACCTCTACAAGAACGGCAAGACTCCCGACCCGACGACTACTACCGCCACAAAGGCGACGACGACCGTCAGTAGCACTACTGCTGCGACTACTACTACCACTTCCGACGCTTTTACTTTCAAGGTCATGAAGCAGAAGGTCGAGCTCTGGGAGGGCAGCAAGGCGGGCTGCTGGCTCCAGGCTGAGATAAAGGGCGCGAAAAAGGCGTCTATCGGCGGTGCGCTCGGATTCGGCACATCTGCCGACGACTGGACGAACATCGAGTGGAAGGAAGATGCCGTTGGGGGCGAGATAATTCTCAGAATGCCCCTCGACGATATCCCCGAGAATATCACGTCTGCCGAGTTCCAGATATGGTGGTCGAACGTGTGGGACGCTGAGAAGGAGGTCGCTGTTGACCAGCCCTGCGAGATAACCGACCTCAGTGTTATCACTGATGTTATCCCCGTTTCCTCTGAGACCACGACGCTGACTACAACTGCGACTTCGACTGCAACTTCAACAACTGCGACTGCGACAGAGACAACAACCACCTCTGCTGAGACAGTGAAGGTGACGCTTCTCGGCGACGCCAACCTCGACGGCAAGGTGTCCGTAGCGGACGCGGTAGCTATCCTCCAGTCGATTGCGAACAAGGACAAGTTCCGGCTCAAGCCCGAGGGCGCGGCTAATGCTGACTGCTACGATGTAGGCGACGGCGTGACCGCAAACGACGCGCTTGCGATACAGAAGCTCGACGCGGGAGCTATCGAGGCCCTGCCCGAGTATTCAAAGAAGTAAAAGAAAAGGACTCCTTAGGCTGCTCTCCTTAGCGGAAAAAAGTGGGCTACCGAGCCGTAAAGTAACGGCTCATATTTGGTAACCTGCGAATCCGCCAAAGGGGGCTCCCCTTCGGGAGTCCTTTTTATTGCTGACTGTAGGGGCGCCCTTTGGGCGTCCGACGATTCTTCGGAATTTTGCGTGCGAACAAATCGCCGTTAATCATTCAGTTCGGAACGCAGAAAGGGCGGATTTGATATCCGCCCCTTTTCGTCATTGTTTAGAAGTTCGAGCCATTCCAGCCCCAGCTCTCAGTCTCGGTGTACATGACGTACACTCTGTCCGAGGAGATGCCGAGCTCGTCGGTGAGGATGCCAGTGATGTGGCTTGTCAGAGTGGTCTTGGCGTTGTGAGATGCGCCGCCGTAGAGGCTCACCTGCACTATAGCCGCGGGCTCGTTAGTGCCCTTGAACCACAGCCTGTAGTCGGGCTCGATGCCTACCATGAGCCAGCCCTCCGACTTGCCGGGGATAGCAGTGATAGCCTGTCCGAGTGCGGACTTGATGTTTATCTCTGCTTCATGTGTGGTCGATACGTTCGTCTTGACATTGATAAATGGCATATTTAGCCCTCCTTATTTCTTTCTGTTTTTGTTGTAGATTATCGAAAGTCCCTTTATGAGGAGGTCCTTATCGAGTATCACTTTTTTTCTGCAAAGCGGGACAACGACCTCAGCGAGTCCGCCCGTCGCGACTGCGGTACACTTGCACCCCATTTCCTCCTCGATGCGCTCGATGATGCCGTCGAGAGCGCAGGCGTTGGAGTAGAGCGAGCCGCTTTTCATGCAGTCGATAGTATTGCGTCCGATGATGTTCGGCGGGAGCTCGAAGTCTATCTTCGGGAGCTGAGCGGTGCGGTTGATGAGAGCCTCAGTGGAGACGCCCATGCCCGTGAAGATGAGTCCGCCGAGGTAGTTCTTGTTCGCGTCGACGACCGAGACGGTCGTAGCAGTACCCATGTCGATGATGATGAGGGGAGTGGGGTACTCGTTTATAGCGGCGACGGCGTCGACTGCCTGGTCGCTGCCGAGCTGGCGGGGGTTGTCGATGAGGATGTTCAGCCCTGTTTTCACTCCGGGACCTGCCATCATGACCTCAACACCGAACAGCTTGCGGACAGCCTCCTTGACCGTATTTGTCACGGACGGCACGACCGACGACATGATAGCGTCGTGGATATCCGCGCACTGGAAGTCGTTCATTTCGAGGATATTGCGGATAAGCACGGCATATTCGGCGGCGGTGGCGTTGTGGTTGGTGGAGATTCGCTCGAAAACGAGAATCTTGCCGTCCTCATCGACGCAGCCGAAGACGATGTTGGTGTTGCCTATATCAACTGCTAAAAGCATAATTTACCTCCTTTGGTAATTACTGTAATCATATTATAGCACATAATTAAGAAAAAATCTACATTAATTTGTAAAAATATAGATAGGGAGGACAGGGCATAGATGCAGATGGCATTTCGCTGCCCGCTGATATCCGAATCGTCTGCGGCAACATATTGTAGGGGCGCATTCCGTGCGCCCGACCCTAACGATACAATTTGCGACAACATATTGTAGGGGCGCATTACAGCAAAGCTGCATATAGCATCGCAATCCAAATCAAAGATTTGGTGCGCTGCTTATCCGTGCGCCCGTCAATCTTCAAACTGGTTGGGAAAATGCTTTGTAGGGGCGCCCTTTGGGCGTCCGCAACTTACCGAAACGCACGCGATAAACGGAATATCTGTAGGGGCGCATTACAGCAAAGCTGCATATAGCATCGCAATCCAAATCAAAGATTTGGTGCGCTGCTTATCCGTGCGCCCGTCAATCTTCAAACTGGTTGGGAAAATGCTTTGTAGGGGCGCCCTTTGGGCGTCCGCAACTTACCGAAACGCACGCGATAAACGGAATATCTGTAGGGGCGCATTACAGCAAAGCTGCATATAGCATCGCAATCCAAATCAAAGATTTGGTGCGCTGCTTATCCGTGCGCCCGTCAATCTTCAAACTGGTTGCGAAAATGCTTTGTAGGGGCGCCCTTTGGGCGTCCGCGACTTACCGAAACGCACACGATAAACGGAATATCTGTAGGGGAGCTTTCCGTGCGCCCGTCAATCCTCAAACTGGTTGCGAAAATGCTTTGTAGGGGCGCCCTTTGGGCGTCCGCGACTTACCGAAACGCACACGATAAACGGAATATCTGTAGGGGAGCTTTCCGTGCGCCCGTCAATCCTCAAACTGGTTGCGAAAATGCTTTGTAGGGGCGCCCTTTGGGCGTCCGCACCCTACGTCACATTTTCTTCTAATACTTTTTATTATCGGAATTCTTTGTTGTCCGCAAGGATGCGAGGGGGAACTTCGGTCGGGGGAAAGAAAAAAACTGGAACAAAAGTCAGGCAGGGAGCCCCTGCGGGCTGTGTCGAGCTTACCTAAACAAAAGGAAAAATCTGCTTTCGTCGTCGGTAAAAAACGCGGCGAGCAACTTAATTATATGATATCTTCGCCGCGAAACCGCGCGCGCCCGCTCGGCGCCCCTCGCGCTCCCCTTCCTCTCCTACCCCCATTTGCCGACTTTTGCTACTTCTTCGCCGTCCTTCGACGGCTGGCTTTGAAATAAAAACGGCATAGTTTTTGATTTTTCTACCCACCGAAAGCAGACTGTGCCGTCTGTACAGAGTGAGCGAGCTTGCGAGCGGCAACGAAATTCGGGTTCAAAGGGACTG
>JNKE01000001.1 GCA_000701945.1 Anaerotruncus sp. MC2020 | reverse complement strand
ATGTGCGGAACGGATAAACGCTGAAGGCATCTAAGCGTGAAGCCGACCTCAAGATAAGATATCCCATCGTAAGAGTAAGACCCCTCAAAGACTATGAGGTTGATAGGTGCAAGGTGTAAGCGTGGTGACACGTTCAGCCAGCGCATACTAATCGGTCGAGGGCTTTTCCTTTTACTTCATCACACTGAGTTTTCCCTCAGCATTAGCTTTGTTCAGTTTTTAAGAGTTGGTGCATATTGCGATGAGGTCACACCCGTTCCCATTCCGAACACGGCAGTTAAGCTCATCCGCGTCGATGATACTCGGCTGGTGACGGCCCGGGAAAGTAGATCTGTGCCAGCACAAAAGATTAAACGGAAGTCACAGACTTCCGTTTAATTGTATCAGGGCCAATAGCTCAGTTGGTTAGAGCATCCGGCTCATAACCGGACGGTCCGGGGTTCGAGTCCCTGTTGGCCCACCAGCACCCCACAGCTAACGCTGTGGGGCGTTTTTTTATTTTTGAAAGAATAAATAATATAGAATAATTGCAGTGCTGGCGCTGTTGTATTATTATTTCTTATTTATTCTTTTTTCTTTATTCTTTAATAAGAAGCGTTTCATTTTTTCTGAGCCGCGATTTTTTCCGCGATAAATGTCTTTATTTTTTTTAGTGCCTCGGCAATAGCCGAGGCACTTCTATTTGCCAACATCTTTTTTATCGGACAAAAACCGCCGTCCCCGCAATAACGCTGGGACGGCGTTCTCTTTATTCAACTATATGTGCATTAGTGAGTTGACTGTACGGGATATTGTTCTCGGTATAGCTGCTGAAACGCCCTATCACCGTTATTTCCGAGTTTAGCTCGGGGTAATCGTCGGGGTAGGAGTACTCCCCCTCGAGGACGAACTCGATGCCCTGACTACAGCACGCCATCGCGTCAGTGATGAGCACGGCGAAATACTCCTTGCCAGTCGCTTCGTCGCAGTAGTATGCGAATGGACCGCGCATTTTCACGGTTTTGCCAAGGTAGTCCTCGGGGTGATAGACCATATCGTAGACCTGCCCGTAGACCATGCTCGCGCTGAGAGTTGTGAGGTCGATGTCGAACTCACCGTTGGCGTCGAGCGGTTCACCCGACATCTGCGGAGCTGTCGCCGCATCGGTCGTCGGAGCTGTGGTATG
This sequence comes from Anaerotruncus sp. MC2020, assembly GCA_000701945.1. GTDB lineage: Bacteria > Bacillota > Clostridia > Oscillospirales > Ruminococcaceae > Ruminococcus > Ruminococcus flavefaciens_B. Next base: position 35,666 of record JNKE01000001.1, on the reverse strand, counting down.
TATCGGCTCAGCGAGCTCTGCCGCGGATTTTGTAGGCTTTTCGGTGGTCACGCCCTGCGAAGCCGCAATCTTGTCGACAGCTGACGTGTCACCGCAGCCGACGAGCAGCGCCGCAGCTGCCACAGCTGCAAATAGTCTGTATCTCACGCTCTTGACCTCCCTGTGAAAGCAGAAATCACCCAGAATACGAGGAAAACGACGATGTCCGCGGTGACTATGGTCGAGCCGACGGGGGTCGAAGCGAGAATGGATATGATAATACCTGCGGCGGCGCATACTACCGATATCACCGCCGAGCAGATGATAACTCCGCGGAAGCTCTTGAACAGGCGCATTGCCGAGAGCGCGGGGAAAATGATGAGGGCGGAGATGAGCAGCGAGCCTACGAGGTTCATCGCGAGCACGATTATCAGCGCAGTGATTATCGCGATGAGGAGGTTATAGCCGTCGGAGTTGATACCAGTCGCCTTTGAGAAATTCTCGTCGAAGGTGACGCTGAAAATCTTGTTGTAGAAGAGCACGAACATCACGAGCACGACCACCGACATACCGATACACAGCCAAACGTCGAACGGCGTGAGGGTGAGTATGAGGGTCGAGCCGAAGAGCGTGCTGCACACGTCCGCGGAGATGTTCGATGAGGAGGGGAATTGATTCATCAGCATATAGCCGACCGCGAGCGTGCCGACTGATATCATCGCGACTGCCGCGTCGCCCTTTATTTTGGTATTCTGCCCCGTTCTGAGCAGCAGCACCGCTGCGATGATAGTGACGGGCAGTACGATGAGCATATTGTTCGTCAGGTTGACCACTGACGCGACAGCCATAGCTCCGAATGCAACGTGCGAGAGACCGTCGCCGATGAATGAAAAGCGCTTCAGTACGAGGGTGACACCGAGCAGCGACGAGCACAGAGCTATGAGCAGTCCGACTATCAGCGCATAGCGCACGAACGAAAACGAGAAGTAATAATGAAGTGTAGAGAACATCTCAGCCATTTGCTCCTGCCTCCGTTTCTATGAATGAGCGACCGACCTTGCTCTTGAGGTAGTCGTCCTTAGTGCCGAAAAACAGCTGCTTTTTGCCGATGTGGAGTATATGTGACGCGTACTTCATCGCCGAGCTGATGTCGTGGGATACCATTATAATAGTGATGCCCGCCTTGTTGAGCGAGGCTATCAGCTCGTAGAGGTCGTTCTGTGCGTGCGGGTCGAGACCAGTCACAGGCTCGTCGAGCAGGAGCATCTTCTCCGTCGCACACAGCGCCCGCGCGAGCAGTACACGCTGCTGCTGACCTCCCGAGAGGTCGCGGTAGCAGCGATTCTCGAGGTCGCATATGCCGAGCCTGTGCATATTCTTGTGCGCGAGCTCCTTTTCCTTAGCGTTGTAGAACGGGCGCAGTCCTGTCTTTGACAGGCAGCCAGAGAGCACAATCTCGCGCACCGACGCGGGAAAGTCCTTCTGCACGGGAGTCTGCTGCGGGAGGTAGCCTATCTCCTTCGAGGAGAAGCCGTTCACCCACTTTATCTCGCCGCGTACCTGCGGCTTCAGTCCGAGCAGAGCCTTAATCAGTGTGCTCTTGCCCGAGCCGTTCTCGCCGAGGATACAGAGGTAATCGCCGCTGCTGACGGTGAAATTGAGCTCCTCGGTGACAATGCCGTCCTCGTAACCGAGGGCGGCGTCCTTGCAAATAATTTGTTCCATTAATTCAAAGCCTCTTTCAGAGTATTGAGATTATCGGTCATGAGCTCGCAGTAGCCTGCGGGCTTTTTGTCGTCGGTCATTTTTATGGTCTGCATGGAATTGAGCGTGAGCACCTTCTGCGACTTTGTCTTTGTGCTTGAAACTATCGCATTTGCGATATTGCAGTTAGAGCCGTCAATGGTGAATATGTACTCCGCGCCGAGCTCGTCGCACTTGTTAGCGAGGAAGGTTATCGTCTCGAAGCTCGCCTCGCTCTCGGCTGAGCAGCCGATGAATGCGGCGAAGTAGTCGAGCCCGTAGTCGTCGACGAGGTAGCGGAAGGGGAATCTGTCGCCGAAAATGAGCGTCTTTGTCTTGGCGCTGCCGACCATTTCTCTGTACTGGTTGTCGAGGTCGGTGAGCTTGTCGCAGTAGGCGGTGCAGTTGTTTTTGTAGCTGTCCGCGTGAGCGCTGTCAGCCTCCGCGAGCTCATCAGCGATAGCAGTCACGCACTTTTCGGCGTTGCGGAGCGAGAGCCAAATGTGCTCGTCGTACTCTATCTCGTCCTCGCCTTCTTCTTCCTCCTCATCAGCCTGCATACCCTCCTTGAGCTCCTCCTCGCGGAGGTCGCTGCCGAGTACGTCCATGAGGTCGACGACCTTCATATTCTTGTTGCGGGCGTTTTTGAGGGCTCCGTCGACCCAGTTGTCGGACTCGCCGCCTACGTATACGAACACGTCGCAGGAGGAAATCTTCATGATATCGTCGGCGGTGGGCTGGTAGCTGTGGAGGTCGGCGCCGCTTGTCATGAGGTAGGTGATGTTGGCGTCGTCGGCGTCAGCTAACTGACAGGTCCAGTCGTATATGGGATATATCGTGCAGACAACGTCCAGCTTGCCGCTGTCATTTACGGGAGCTGAGCAGCCTGCGAGAGACGAGGCTGCGAGTGAGAGAACGGCTGCTGCGGTGATGATTTTTCTGAACATAGTAAAAACTCCTTGAAATGGTATTGCCTTTTGAAAATGATAATCATTTTCAATTTAAGATTATACCATATAAAAAGGAGCTTGTCAAGTACTTGACGTGATAAATTGCGTTATTGCAGGGGCGGATTTTCCTCAATATACCTGTCGAGGACGTCCGCGGCGGTACAGACGAAGCGTATACACGGGCGTACCTTGTAATACTGCTCGGTGCGCTTGTCGGGGATGGGGGACTTGTCCACGCTCAGCCCCTTGAGCAGCTCGCGGCAGATGATAGTCTCGTGCTGCTTCTTGAACTCCTCCGCGAGGTACTGTATGCGCTTGTAATGGGCGGCTTTCTCCTTGTCGTCGCTCTCGGAGCTGTAGCCGTAGAGTATGCCCGCGACCATGAACATCGCCGAGCACGCGCCGCAGACCTCGCGCATACGACCCATGCCGCCTCCGAACGAGGACGACAGCTTCAGCGCGAGCTCCTCATCGAGCCCTGTAACATCGCAGAATGCGGCAAAAACAGCCTGAGCGCAGTTGCGCCCCTCAGCGAAGAGCTGACAGGCTTTTTCAGCGTGATTTCCCATGTTTATTCCTCCGTTTTCTTGTCCTTGAATTCAACAGCCTTGCACGCACACGCGCAGTACACCGCCGCCGCGCCCGCTCCGAGGAGCACGGACGTCAGCTCAGCGAGGGTGCTGCCCGTAGTGCATAGGTCGTCGATGACGATGATAGTTTTGCCCGATATCGATTCGGGAGCAGTGACCGTGAACGCTCCGCGCATATTGACCTCGCGCTCGCGTTTGCGGAGCTCCTTCTGCGGCAGAGTCTCCACGCTCTTGACCACGGACTTCGCGTCCACGGCTATGCCAAGGCGTCTGCCGACCTCCTCTGCGATGAGCTGTGACTGATTCGCGCCGCGTCTGCGCAGGTCTGACCTGAACATCGGCACGGGCACGAGCAGGTCAGCCTTGTCCATGCCTTTTTCGCGGAGCCTTTCTGCTATAGCCGTACCGAATGCATAGGGCGCATTTCCAATAACACCGCGCTTCATAAGCAGTACCGCCTCCTCCATATTCGGGTGGTACTCATACGCGGCGGCGAATCCCGAGCTTCCCTTGACGAGAAAATCACCCTCATATCGGACGAGAATGCCCGTGCATTTCTCGCAGAAGCAGTCGTTCGCGCCTATGACCTCGTCGCAGACGGGACAGCGCGACGGATATATCAGAGCGGCTAATTCCCGCAGTGTTTCGCGCTTCATCAGAAGTACATATAGAGCTGGCACTTTATCATGCCGTTGTAGAGCTTGCGGCGCTTTTTGGCGCTTTCGCCGAAGAACTGTTCGAACTGCTCGTGCGGCGAGATGATGTAGCTCTGACGGCTTCCGCCCTTGCCGAGGACGCGTCCCATGCGGCGGTAGATGTCCTCAGCCTCGCGGAGCTCGAGGAGGCGCTCGCCGTAGGGCGGGTTGCAGATGACGATGGAGTCCTCAGGCTGGACGAATTTGCTGATATCAGCCTGTTCTACGCGTATGCGGGACTTGATGCCAGCCTTGTGGGCGTTGTCGAGGGTCAGAGCCACAGCCGCGTCGTCGATATCGAAGCCGATAGCGCGGAACTCAGCGGAGCGGTCGACGCCGTCGATAGCGCGCTTGCGCTCCTCCTGCCATACGGAGGAGGGGATAGAAGCCCATTTTTCGGCGGCAAATCGGCGATTGATGCCGACAGGGATGCGCAGAGCCTTCATCGCCGCTTCAATCAGCAGCGTACCGCTTCCGCAGAAAGGGTCGCATACGATGCTGTCGGGACGCACGCGCGCGAGGTCGACAATGCCCGCGGCGAGGGTCTCCTTTATCGGAGCGGCGTTGGAATTGCGCCTGTAGCCGCGCTTGTGGAGTCCGACTCCGCTCGTGTCGAGGTAGACGGTCACGACGTCTTTTAATATGCTGAACTTAATCTGCACGGTCGCGCCCGACTCGCTGAACCACTCCACGCCGTACTTGCTCTTGAGGCGTTCAACTGCCGCCTTCTTGACTATGGACTGGCAGTCGGGGACGCTGTGGAGCGCCGAATCGAGGGAGTAGCCCTTGACGGGGAAGGCGTCGTCGATACCGATGAAGCGTTCGAGCTCTATGGAGCGCACGCCTTGAAAGAGCTCCTCGAAGCTCTCGGCGCGGAACTCGATTAGTTCGATGAGGACGCGCTCTGCTGTGGAGAGGCAGAGGTTAGCGCGCGCAAGGATATTCTCGTCGCCCGTGAAGGTTATCTTGCCGTCTGTGACGGTGAGGTCGGTGCCGCCTATTTTGGTTATCTCGTATTTCAGTACGCTCTCCAAGCCGAAGTGGCAGGGACAGCATAGTCTTAATTTGTCGCTCATTTTTTTCTCCTGTAGCTTTTTACTATTCATTTAGCAACAGCCATAAAGAAGCGAGCTTCTCTATGGCTGTTGTGCTTTGTATTTACCATTCACCGACTCCGCCGGGGTCAGCGGGAGCATCTCCGCCGCCGCCGCCCTGATTCGGGTCTACCCAGCCGCCACCCTGATTCGGGTCAACGGGAGCATCTCCGCCGCCGCCCGCATTCGGGTCAATGGGAGTTTCACCGCCGGGGTTCTGATTAGCCTGAGCATTCGGGTCGGGAGTTTCACCGCCGGGGTTCTGATTAGCCTGAGCATTCGGGTCGGGAGCAACATAGTGTCCGCCGTCGCACGGAGGCGCATTGCTCGACTTCCAGTAGCCTGTGATGCCCTTCGGACAGTTCGCGCCTGCGATACAGCCCGTAGACGTGCACATCGGCGCGTCGATGACTGTGGGACAGCGGTCGAAGTCCGCGGGAGTATCTGGGAACATCGTATCTGCGTACTCGCCGATAATATTTTTCCAGATAATTGGCGAATGCAGCGAGGTAGGAAGCTTGAGTGAGTCGTTGTACTCACGGTAGCCGATAGTGATACCGCTTACGAAATCGCGTGTGAGACCGACGAACGTGAGGTTCTGCCAGTTCTCGGAGGTACCTGTCTTACCGACTACAATCTTGTTGTTGAGGCGTGCGTCAGTACCTGTACCTTGGTCGATAACGTTCTTGAGGAGGCGGTTCATGACGTATGCAGTCTCAGCCGATACAGCCTGACGCGCATTGCCGTCGTTGGAGTAGATGACCTTATGGCTGCCGTCCTCAATCTTTGAGATGATATGTGCTTCGTTGTAGACACCGTTGTTTCCGTAGGGAATATAGGCATTTACGAGGTTCTCGAGAGTGATACCCCATGAGAGCGCACCGATCGAAAGAGGCGAATAGTCCTCATCGGCGGGGTCGAGCTTCATGCCGAGGTTCTCGGTACTGAACTTGAATACCGCCTTGGGAGTAAGCTGCTGACAGAGCTGTGCGGGAACGGTGTTGAACGATTTCTGGAGCAGGTAATAGATGTTATACTTCTGGTTGGAGATACTTACCGAGCCTGTCTCGGAGTAGTTGGACGGCCACGGCTGACCGTTGACCGTCATGATAGCCTTATCGGTGTATACGCTTCCCCAGTGGATGAGGTCTGTCTCAAGAGCGAGACCGTAGGTGGAGATAGGCTTGATAGTCGAACCTATCTGACGGGGCTCAGTGACGGCATAGCTCGTCGAGAGCGAGCCGACCTTCGGACCCACGTTGCCGACCTGACACATTACCGAGCCGTCGTACCTGAGCGCGACGAATGCGATATGCGGTATCTCCTCCTCGACCTGACCGTCTCCGTCGAGGTCGACCCAGCGTGCAACGAAGTTCCTGTCGACGATGTTGTTGATGTCGAGCATCTTTTCCTCGACGTACTTCTGCATCTTGCGGTCGGTGGTCGAGTAGATGCGGTAGCCGCCCTTATTGATGCGTTCAATAGCCTCTTTCTGTGTTTCGAGGTTGAACTGCTTCTGAACTATGTCAGCAGCCTCAAACATCATGGCGTCGACTTCCCATGTATAAGAGCTCTGCTCTGTTTCGAGCTCCTCGAGGTCGACCTCGGGGTGGAGCTCCTTGTACTCGGGAGACCATGTGTAGATTATCTTGGTATTGAGGTATTCCTGATACTCGTCGTAGGTTATTGCGCCGTTCTTGTACATCTGCCAGAGAACATAGCGCTGACGGATATGGTTGTTTGCCTCACCGTCGACGATGATGTTGCCCTCCTCGTCGTAGGTCTCTACCTTAGGACCGTAGTACTCGGGGCTCTTGGGTATCGCCGCAAGAACAGCCGCCTCGGGTATCGTCAGGTCCTGAACGTCCTTACCGAAGTAACGTGTGGACGCGAGCTGTATGCCGTTGACAGGACCGCCGAACGCGATATAGTTGAGGTATTCCTCGAGAATCTCGTCCTTGGAGTAGCTCTTCTCGAGCTGCATCGCAGAGAATATCTCTCGAATCTTACGCTGCATATTGTGTTCGTCGTCGCCCGTGAGAGCCTTGATGAGCTGCTGGGTGATAGTCGAACCGCCCTGCTCGGTGTCGTAGAAGTGCAGGAACATATTCAGGAACGCCGAGAAGGTACGCTTGTAGTCAACGCCGTCGTGCGAGTAGAAACGCTCGTCCTCGGTGCAGGTGAAGGCGTTGCGGACGTCCTGCGGGATCTTGTCGATAGAGACGGGGATACGCTGAACATCGGTCTTGATGTGGTTGAGCACGACGAGCTTTTCCTCGCCTGTTTCCTCGTCAATGGCTGTTCCGTAGAAGTAGGTGTCGCTTCCCGATTCGAGGGTCGCGAAGGTTACGCTCGTGGACTCCTCCATAAAGTCGAGGACATATATAGTGAGCGCAGTCGCTACGATGGTGCCCGTTATAATCATGACGAGCAGGAGCGACAGCAGCGTGGTCACGATAGCCGCGCCTATCTTCTTCATCACAACGAGGAATTTATTCTTTTTCTTCTTCTTTTTCTTGGGTGCAGAGTCCTGCTTGGGAGCGGAATCGGGTCTGCGGACAGGTCTGCCCTGCGGGTGCATGGGCGAGCCCTGAGCGTAGGAGGGAGCTCCCTGCCTCGGAGGTGCGCCTGCTGGTCTCGGTCTCCTGCCGCGCGGGTCAGAGGAGGCGGGACGCTTGCGTGCTCCGCTGCGTTTAGGTGTTCTATCAGTCATTTTGTCAGGTCACCGCAGGAGCGGTGATACTCCTTTCTGTAGAATGATAAGTCGCATATTTATACATTGTATATTATACCACGTTTAAAAGCGTTTGTTAATAGCTCGGAGAGATTTTTCTGAAGATTTGTATATTTTAGCAAAAAAGGCGAATAATAGACTTAATACTTTCGGCAAAGGAGAGATTTTTATGATAAGGACATTCGACAAGCGCATATACCTGATGCTCATGACAGCCCTTACTATATCGGGATTTATCGTGATATGCACGCTCGGACAGTCGATACACCGACAGAAGCTCGCGAGCCGCATATCTGCCGCAGTCCCCGAGCCTACCGTCATCTGTGAGGTGCGGGAGTACAACGGGCACATAGGCGTATTCAAGGACGGCAGCTCAGTGCCGTACCGCGTGATAGACTACGATATATCGCTGATGTCCGACTTCGACCGCGAGCAGCTCAGCGAGGGCGTCGTCATGGAGACGGAGGAGGAACTCCGCCGCTTCATCGAGGACATAGCAACTTAAAGGGCTATTTTACGGGATTTTTGTGCTTTTTCTTCTTGCGGACGGAAAAGCCGAAATCGCCGAGCTTGCGTCCGAGTGCGAAGTATTCGCCGTGCGCATATGCCGCAAGTCCGCACTGCTGGAGGTTGAGCTTGCCCTTGCTGTCGATATAGCGCTCGTCGACGTCGATGCCGACTATCTCCGCGAGGAACATGGTATGCGAGCCGAGCAGCTTGCTCTCGGTGACGCGGCATTCGAGGCTGACGGGGCACTCCTCGATAACAGGGGCGCCGACCTCATGTGCGGGGAGCACGTGCAGTCCGCACGCCGCGAATTTATCGACGTCCCTGCCGCTTTTAACGCCGCAGAAGTCGGTCGCCTTCACCATTGCGGAGGTGGTGAGGTTGATGACGAACTCGCCCGAATCCCTGATGATGTCGTGGGAGTAGCGCTCGGGACGGACGGAGATATAGGTCATTGGCGGACGAGTGCAGACGATGCCTGTCCAGCCGATAGTGAGGACGTTGGGTTTGTCGGGGGTGCCGCAGGAGACGAGGGCGGCGGGTACGGGCGCGAGCAGAGCGCTGCCCTTCCAGAATTGCTTAGGCATAGAACTGTTCCTTTCGGTTGGTGATAATAAGGATATTATACCATTTTTCGCGGGATTTTTCAAGTAGGGGACGGCGTGTCGGATTGATAGTATGTCTATCACCCTGACGTTGCGTCAGGGTTAGCGGTTGAACAGAAAATGTTAGGGCGCTTCACAGCAAATCTTCAAGACAGTGCCTTGAACAGAGCCCTTGTTTCGACCGATTCCGCGCTTCTGCGGTGATATAATAAGGCAAAGAAAGGTACAGAACGGAGGTAAAAAGGTTGAAAGTCGACATAAGATCTGAAAAAGGCATGGCAATCGCAGTGCTCAAAGGTGAAATAGACCACCATTCGGCAAAATCAGCGCGCGAGCAGCTCGACAGCTTCATCATCAATATGCAGCCCGACGTCCTCGCCATGGACATGAGCGGCATCACGTTCATGGACAGCTCGGGCATAGGTCTCATCATGGGCAGACAGAAGCTGATGAAGGAGTGCGGCGGGAGCCTCGAGGTGCGCGGACCGCAGTCGGGCATACGGCGCGTGCTGAAGCTCGCGGGAATAGAGCGCATAGTAAGGATAACCTGACAGGAGGAAGAAAATGGAAATACTAAACGAGATAAGATTCAGTATGCCGTCGCTCTCGCAGAATGAGAGCGCGGCAAGGGCAGCGGTGTCGTCGTTCATCGTGCAGGCTGACCCGACAGTAGAGGAGCTCTCCGACATACGCACGGCAGTCTCCGAGGCGGTGACAAATGCGATAGTCCACGGCTACCGCGGCACGAGCGGCAGGATAGACCTTGTGGTGAGGCTCCTGCCCGAGCGTGAGATATACATACGCATCAGGGACTGCGGCTGCGGCATCGCGGACGTGAAAAAGGCTATGGAGCCGCTTTTCACCACTGCTCCCGAGGAGGAGCGCTCGGGACTGGGCTTTTCGGTCATGGAGTCGTTCATGGACAGGCTCGCGGTGAGGAGCGAGGTCGGGCGCGGTACTACCGTGACCATGCGCAAGAAGCTGGCGGCTCATGGCAGCTGACCTGAAACAGCCTCTCGCCGAGGAGAACCTCGGGCTGGTACACCTCTGCGCTAACCGCTTCCGAGGGCGGGGGATAGACTACGACGACCTCTATTCCGCGGGCTGTCTCGGACTGCTCAAGGCGGTGAAGGCGTTCGACCCCGAGCGCGGCGTGAAGTTCTCGACCTATGCCGTGCCCGTGATACTCGGCGAGATAAAGCGCCTTTTCCGCGACGGAGGGAGCATTCGCGTCAGCCGCAGCATCAAGGAGCTCGGACTGCGCTTGCAGCGTGTCTGTGCGGACTTCGTACAGCGCGAGGGGCGTGAGCCCGCGATAAGCGAGCTTGCGGAGCTGACGGGCGAGGACGAGGCTGACATCACCGAGGCGCTCTGCGCGGCTCAGCCGCTGATATCGCTGACCGCTCCCGACGACGGCGAGGGACAGCTCGACGTCCCCGTGGAGGCTCCCGACGAGGCGATAACCGACCTGCTTGCCCTGCGGCAGATTATGGCGTCCCTACCCGACGAGGACAGGCTGCTGCTCGAGCTGCGGTACTTCCGCGGACTGACTCAGTCAAAGACGGCGAAGCTGCTCGGTATCACGCAGGTGCAGGTCTCGCGCCGCGAAAAAAAGCTCCTCGCGCATATGCGGGAGGAGCTGCTCGGGTAGCGCACGCGGGATAAGTACCCTTATCCCGCTTATTCTTTCGCTGAGGGACGCGTACAAAACACGCCTCGGAAACCGCGCAAATTTCGTCGTTTTTTCGTCGGTGCGGCTGTTGACTTTGCCGCACGGCTCAGCTATAATTGTAGTATAAGATGAAATTGAGAGCTGTTTCTGATGTTTTTTACTGATACTAAAACCAAATATCGGCGAAATGCCGTTCTAAGGAGACTGTCAGCCGTCGCGTGCGCAGTCTTTTTTGCGTTGTCTGCGGCGTGCGGAGAGCCCGAGGCTCCGACCGAGCGCGAATCTGCCGTATCTGCGGTTCAGATACGCAATGCGGGAGCTGAGTTCACTCATGAGTACCCCCTCGACAAGGTGCAAAAAAAGATGTACGCCACCCTTGCGGAGTCTATGAGCTCCCCCTCGGAGGAGCTCCTTATCTATGAGTACAAGGGAGACCATATGGACTTCCTGCTGAACGATGCGCTCATTGCGGTGACCTGCTATACGATGGACAATCCCCTCGACAGTCAGCTCCTCGCAAACTGTGACATACGCATGGACAACGGCGGCAAAAACAGCCGCAAGCACCGTATCTGCGCGTATCCGCGCTCCTCTGCGGACAGCATCGGCATCTCGCTCATGAAGCGGAGCGACGTCGAGACCGTCAGCCGCAATTTCGTCGATTCTATCGCTGACCTCGGCGAGGAGGAGAAGCTCCGCGCGATACACGACCGCCTCTGCCGCGGAAGCTACGACAACGATATAAATGCCGCCTCGCATACGGTGTACAGCGCGCTAATCGAGAAGAACGCGGTCTGCGACGGCTACGCATATGCGTTCAAGTACCTGTGTGACCTCGCGGACATTGACTGCATTGTCGTGATAGGCACTTTCGACAAAGCACTTGACAGCGCCCCCGGACACGCGTGGAACCTCGTATGGTTCGAGGGGGACTGGAAGCTCGTGGACATCTCCTGCGACGTCTACGACATCTCGGTAGGCTACGAGACGCCGTCCTACAGGCACTTCCTCATCGACGACCTCAGCGACTTCGGGCGCCTTCCGTACAAGTCATATCCCGTCCCGAGATACAGGAGCTATCAGGAATAGTGGATAATTGCGGTGTCCGCCTCGCGGACATATTAAAAAAATCGCCGCATGGCGATACAACAGCTATTCATTTAAAGGGCTTGACAGTTTTTCTGCCAAGCCCTCGCTTTTTACGTGTAGATGAGCGCTCCCGACTCCTCCATGATGCTGAGGAGATAGTACCGCGCTTCGTCGCGAAGCTCGGGCTTCGCCATGTAGTACAGGTAGGTCTCTATCTTGTTGAGCGTGCTCGCGGTGCGCCCCTCTATCTTGAACTGCTCAAAGCCCATTGGCAGGTACTTCTCCCATATCGCCTCGGGAGAGATGTGCGTGGACAGCTCGCGTATGCCGTATATATTGCGCTTGGAGTAGGGACAGTCGCGGAAGTTGTGCGGGTCGCTCTTCGCTATGTCGAACGGCGCGTTAGGGAAGCGCTTGATGTGCGCGCAGAAGTCTATCTGAGCCTGTCCGATGTCTCTGTAGTGCTGCATTCGCGTGGGACATCCGGGCTGACAGCACGCATTGACAAGAAGCTCCACGTCCTGCTTGCGCGGGAGGCGCTCCAGTATGTCGAACTTGTTGTTGAGGTCGTAGTCCGCGACAACTACGTGGTAGTCCTTGCCGAGCTCCGTGACGAGCGCTTCCTCGGAGTCGAGGCGCTTGCAGGTCGAGCTCGTCAGCTTGTATTTAGGATAGTTCCTGCGTATGTAGTCCTCGAGCAGCTGAGACGCAACGATGACCTCGTTCATGCCGTTGTTCGCGAGAGCAAGCATCATATTGCAGCGCTCGTCGCTGAGGTGCTTCTTCTCGAGCATCAGGTTCGTGAACGTGAAGCGCAGAGGTATCCCGCGGTCGTTGAACTCCTTTATCACGAGCTTTATGTAGCTCTTGTCGGCATTGCCTCCCTGCGACCTGCCGCCGTTCCATAGACACGGCGGGAATACGCCGTATACCGAGGCTATCTCCACGCCCTCGCGGAAGTATTCGAGGTGCTGCTTCACCATGTCCGCAAAGAGCAGGTTGAGCTTGAAGCTGCCCGAAAAATCGGGAAGATGAAATCTTGCTTTCATTGCAGTTCTCCTGTGTTGAATTGATAATTCTATTATATAGCCATTCGGGTGCATTGTCAATAAAAAAGTCCGCGAAGGGCTGCCCCCGCGCGGACTTGCGCTTATTTGCCGCAGTTCTTGTCGAACGACGGATTGCACGCGTAGAAATTCTTCGAGTTCAGCTTATCCTGCGTTATGCGGAGAGCTTCGCCTCGGCGTTCAAGCGGAAGCTAAAACCGCCATTGTATGGCTATTTTCCGGTCTGTCGCGTATACGACTCTGATGAGTGTATCTGCGACCTGACGCTTGTCGTCGAAGCTCAGCTCGTCCCATATTTTTAGGTGAAGGTCTATCTCGTCAGCGGGGATGTCCTTTTTCAGACTGAGCTCACGGATACGCTCGCTTATTTCGGCTTTGCGCTTGTCGAGAGCGTTTATGCGCTCGTTTATGTAGCGGAAAAGCGCGTTGTCCGAGTTCCGTACCTTTTCAAGCAGGGCTTTTATCTCATTGTCTATCTCCGCAAGCTCAATCTCAAGCTCGTTCTGCTCTGTACACGGCATATCGCTTCTTGAAGGCGAAAGCGTGCGGAACTGTGCGAGCTTCTTTTGCATCTCGCTGTAAACGAGCTGCTCGATTTCCTCGGTGTAGAGCGTTCCCGCGCCGACGCAGGCTTTGGAATTCAGCCTGTTTGAGCAGAGCAGATAGCGGTGAGGACGTCCGCTGAAGCTTTTCGACAGGAGCGCGTATCCGCACTCGCCGCATTTTATCTTTCCGCTGAGCCATGAGTTCTTCGCCTTCTGCGAGGGTATCATCTGCTTCTTGGACATACACTTCATGCGGCATTTCAGCCATAATGCGGATTCAACTATGCCCTTGTGCGGTGCGAGGACTATATGATTGCCCTCGACAGTCGTGGAGTTTTTCTTCTTTTCGTTCTTGCTCTTGTAGCTGTAACAGCCGTTCTCGCCGATGAAGTCGGCAGGAGGATTTGCTATCTCCGCGCCGTTGTCGGCGAAGAAGTTGTAGACATCGAGGTCAGCTCTGACGTATATCGGATTGACGAGAATTTCCCTTATCCGCTGACGTGCCCAGTTTCCGCCGCGCTTTTTTATGCCAAGCTCATTAAGGCGGTTTATTATGTCGCCGTAGGAGGTGTTCGGCTGAGAGTACATACCGAAAATCAGCTTTACGACTTCGGCTTCGTCGGGGACAGGCTCATACATCGAGGTATGTATGCCGTCGATGACGGTCGGGACTTTTCTGAATCCGTAGGGGATAGGACCTCCCATGAAAAAGCTTTTCTGGCTCCGCGAATAGTAGGCGTCGGCGACTCGTTTCTGTATCGTCTCGCGTTCAAGCTGAGCAAAAACTATGCAGATGTTCAGCATGGCGTTGCCCATAGGCGAGGAGGTATCGAATTTTTCCGTCGCCGAAATGAACTGCACATTGTACCTGCTGAAGACCTCCATCATATTCGAGAAGTCGAGTATCGAACGGCTTATGCGGTCGAGCTTGTAGACAACTACCGCGTGGATAAATCCGTCTCTTATGTCGCTCATCATCTGTGTGAACTGCGGTCGGTTCGTGTCCTTTCCGCTGTAGCCCTTATCGGTGTATTCCTTGAACGGTTCGCCTCTTGTTTCGTATTGGCAGAGCTCTATCTGCTGCTCGATAGATATACTGTCTGCACGGTCAACAGACTGCCTTGCATATATCGCTATTATAATATCAGCTCCTTTCAGAGCTGCCGGCTGCGGAAAAATCTCCGCTGCCAACAGTATACCACCTTTACCGGTTTTTGTCCAGCTCTTTTTTGTACTTGGAAAAGATATTGTATAACTCGTTTTCGGCTGCTTTTAAGACTTCGTTATTTGTCTCGTCGGGTGTGAGGTTTTCAATTGTCACTACGCCTTGTTCGGTCATCACGTTCGATATCTCCGAGCGGTGACCGCTTCTGATTATTTCCAAAATAGACATCGCCTCCGCTATATTCTATTGGAGCATTGCTTGTCTGAATGATATGGACAGGCAATATTTTTTGAAGCGTATGAAGCATTTTCGTCCCTCCTTTACGATGTTATTAGTGCGAGTGCAGTCCTGTTTTTGGACTGCAGCTCTCATGACTTCCAGAAGTTGTTTTCAGTAATTATTATCACTCCCTTCTGACATTTTTTCCAGTGTTGACGCCATCGTTTTTAGCCTAAACATCGGAGCTCTTCCTGCTTTTTGCATTTTTTGACATCAGATTTTTCCTCCTGTTTTGTTTTTGACTCCATTGGTGTATTCTCACAAACCGCGGAATATCGGCGGGCTTTGCCCGTCCGATGTGGAACGGCGGCGCTTTGACGCCAGCCTTTATCCTGCAACCCAAAAATCTCAGCGATTTCAGCTGTTTTTGGCTTCTTCCATATCAGGGAACATCTTCGACTTATCCAGCACCGCCACGCTCATCTGACGGTCATCGGTGACGCGGACCGTGGTCGTGTTGCGCTTACCTTTCACGACCATTATACCGTCATCGACCAGCTGTTGTATCAGACTGTTTTTGCCAATGGAAAAACTTTCTCCCATTTCCTTCGACAGCTTCACAACCTCCGAGAATGCCGCATTCATGATGAGGTAGTAGAAGTTGTCGTCGTCGAAGCCGATGAAGCCCTTGCGGTTCATATCGCAATCGTTTCCGATGAAATTGACACTGCACCTGCCGCTGTCGAGCAGACTTTTCAGCTTGTCGCAGAACTGATAGGAGTAGTTTTCATTCTCGACAATGGAATTGTTTCTGACGGAACTTGTGACGATTATGTTTTTGAATGCGCTTTTATAATTCGCCATGTCCTGCACACCTATTTCTTCTTTTGCATTCAGGAACGCAAGCAGAAAGTCGAAACCTATCATCAAATGTGCGAGAGTATCAGGAACTCTTGTGTGGAAGTTTTCACACCTTGCAGACAGCTCCTCTGTTACTTCGGTGCGGTATTTTTTGAATGTATCCGATAAACCTTGCACGAAAGTATTTTCATCGCAGAGATATGTTTCGCGCAGCCAGTCAACGTAGCTGTGCATTATCGACGCAAGCACTCCGTCTGCCGCGAGCTGCTGATACTCAGTCATCAGCGCGAGGTCTATGTCATCGGCTTTCATCTCGACGACGAAGTATCGTGCAAGACCGCTCTGCGATATTTCCGGAACGTACTCCGCAGTGACAAGACACATACCCGTCGGCGGACGTGACGGCTGCAATTCTATCTTGCTGTTGAGGCGCGCACGACCAATGCGGTCGCCGTAGAAGCGCGAGAGGTTCTGCGCTGTGCTTTTCATTTCAGAGTCACCGTATACACCACTCGGATGCAGGTCATCGACGCAAGTCAGCACGTCCTTCAGCGAATAGATATTGCTGAGAATACTGTTCGCTGTATCGTGAAACGACATCGGGAGCGTACTTGCAGTGAAGCTTCCGAAGAACGAACACATCAGCGCTGCGGTAGTTGACTTGCGCGTACCTGTTTTACCGACCAGTGCAGTTATGAACTTCGGTTCACAGCTCGCCGCTTTCAGGAAGTGCTCCAGCGGAGACAGGAATGTTACTGCAAGCAATGGCAGCACTACTCTCTGCGGAAGTAAACCGTTTTCAAGCATTGCTGTAAGATAGAACAGCTTGTCCACACTCGCACTTCTGCTCCAGTGATAAGCGTTCAGCTTGCCTTGAAGCTCCACTGTGAACTGACTATCAGCAGACGGCATCAGGAACTCATACTGCTCACCGATCTTTCGCCAGCCGGTCTGACTGTACACAGTCCTGAACTCGACATCCGCCTTGGTGCTCATAATTGCATGACGTATCTTGCCGAGCGTGTTGTTCGCAGGCGAATACGAACCAAGCGAACCCCACTTCTCGATGAGCCATTTCATGCTGCTCATCTCGTCTGCGGTGACAGTTACCGTCGGCATTGTTGTTCCGTTGGAATGTACTGCTCCGACCTCGAATGCTTTGCGCTGTTCCGCTCCGTCGTCGAAGGTTATCTCCGATTTCAGTACAGGAACGTAATCGCAGAGCCTGACCATTGCGACCTTTCCCTTCCGCTCGACCGTTTCGTAAAGGCAGCCATCTTTGACACAGTACGGCTCGTTGTAAATGTTGTTGTCGTAGTTTTCGGTCATCATATCATCCTTTCTTTCAAACTCGCTTTATTTGCCCTCAGATTCGCTCCGAGAGCTCGTGTGGTGTAGTTATCCCTCCTTCCTTCGCAGGGCGGCACAAATCGCGCACAAACGCGCGACACGCCGACCTGCCACTCTGATTTTACTAACAAACTACCAAACACTGTCAAAGCACCTGATACAGAGCTTTTCCGACGTTAGCAATTTACTATCGCTGAACTAACAACTACCGATTTTACTATCGGCAGAAGTAAAGATATATCGGCGCTAAGACCTGCCCGTTAGCAAGTTAGCAATTGTTTTGTGTGGACCCTTGCGCAGTACCGTTCCTTTCATTCCGTCTTGCGTGACGAGAGAGAAGTATTTCACAACTCGATGCGCTAAGCCCCTCCAAGCCATTGCGGCGCACTTAACTGCTGTGTTATCACTCCTGCGCAGGATATTAAATTTTCAAGATTCTATGCCCTCTACTTATAGAGAACTGAGAAGGGCGTTTTGCACAGTCTTTTTTGAGAATTTTGTATGACTGCACAAGCGCCTGATTATTTTACCCTCTAATTATAGAGAACTGGGAGAGTCCGTTTTGCTACCCTTTTCATAATAATTTCAAATTATTTTGTAGAGGAGCATAATTGTCGGCTTATCAATGTTCCCATTTTTATCGCCTCATATAGTAGCCGTTGGGAAGGGCTGTTTTGTCCGACTATTTTCAAAGTTTGTATGATCACACAAATCTAAGGTAATTTTTCAACTATACTTTTGTGCCTTCATATAGTAGCCGTTGGGAAAGGCGTTTTTGAACCACTTTTTTCAAAGTTTGTATGGTTGCATAATTCTATACTGAAATATTGCCACTGCATTTGTGCCCTTCATATAGTAGCCGCTGAGAGAGGGGATTTTTGGCCACATTTTTGAAACTTTGTATAACTGCACAAACAGCAGTCATTTTTATGTTCTATGTATCGTCAAACTAACAGCTACCAACTTTGCTATCTGCGAAAGTGCAGATATATCAGCACTTAGACCTGCTTGGTAGCAAGTTAGCAATCTTTTTGCATGAGCCCTTGCGCAGTACCGTTCCTTCCGTTCCGCCTTGCGTGACGTGAACGGAGTAGTTCACAGCTCGATGCGCTAAGTCCCTCGAAGGTTGCCCCTTCAGCCGATTTCGCAGGCTACCGTATGCGAACCGTTATTTTACGGCTCGGTAGCCCACATGGCTCGGACACGATGCTGAACTATCGCGGCGCACTTAACTGCTGTGTATCACTCCTGCGCAGGATATTCAATTATCAAGATTCTTTGCCCCTCTACTTATAGAGAACTGGGAGAGGCGTTTTGTAGCCCTGTTTTCATAAACTTTGTACATTTGCACAAGTTTGCGAAATATGTCTGATTACTTTGCCCTCTACTTATAGAGAACTGGGAGAGGCGTTTTGTAGCCCTGTTTTCATAAACTTTGTACATTTGCACAAGTTTGCGAAATATGTCTGATTACTTTGCCCTCTACTTATAGGGGAAGGGGAGAGTTCATTTTGCCACCCTTTTCACGAAACTTTCACTTTACTTTGTAGAGTTGCATAATTGTCAACACTTCATAGCTCGTATTATTATCGTTGCTTTATTGTCGCCGGCGAGGAGGGCTACTGTGGCTGAGAAATCAGAGCTTATTACATAAAGTATAATTTGAAGTTGAATTTACAAACAAATGCAAGAATCAATTCTCATATTTTGCGATGGTACTGATAGGGTAATAATCGTTAAAATAATAAAGTATTAAAGCTGGAGTATCAATATTTGTCTATTTTATGTCAAAAACAGAGCGTGAGAAGATTGCCCAAAAATTGAAAAGTAAGATTATATTATAAAAACTATATACCCTCCTAATGGTGTATATTTTTTCTTTTGAGATTCATCATTTAATTGTGCAGTGCTAACAAAGTTGAAGCTGGTAATTTATATACACTTGACATATGACGGGAATATGCCGTATAATATATTTGTTGATACATTATTAATACATTTTGTATATCCTAGGCAAAATTTTACAATACATAGAAAATTGAATGTGAGGTTTCAATAGTGAATAAGGACGCAAAAAATAATGAAATAAGTATAGCAGACCTTGTAAGCTTGTTTCTCAGCAAGCTCTGGATAATCATATTTGCAGCTGTTATCGGCGGAGTTGTCGCTTTCAGCTATTCCAAATTCGTGCTTCCGCTAAAGTATTCCTCGCACATCAGTATGTACGTTCAGAGCTACACAGGTATTTCCGAAAATGCGAACAATTACAACAATATCAGTAACTCCAAGCAGCTCGTAAACACATACATGGAAGTTCTCAAGGACGACGCTGTTATGAATGCAGTCGGCGATGAACTCAAGGAATCCTTCGACGAAGCTCTTCTTGCTGACAACTTCGGCATGAAAGACGGCAAGATAAGTACTTCTTCGCTCCGCAACAGTCTCAGCATCTCAACAGTTACAGATACATCGGCTCTTAATGTATCGGCAACAACTAAAAATGCCGAGCTTTCAGCTGCTGTATGCAACGCTCTTGCTAAGGTCGCTCCGAGCTACCTTAAAGAAGCCGTTGGCGTAGGACAGATAAACACTATCGATACAGCGAAGGTGTACAATATTCCTGTAGCTCCCAATATGAAGAAGAATACAGCTATCGGAGCAGCGGCATTGATGATGCTTGCAATGCTTGTTATATTCCTCATCGACTTCTTCGATAATACCATTAAGGATTCAAACGTTCTCAGCGATAAGTACAAAAAGGCTATCATCGGTGAGATACAGATGTTTGACCAGGATAAGAAAAAGAAGGACGAAAAAGAAGACGACCATGTCAAGCTTACAGACAAGGATGTTCCGTTCGCAGTCGTTGAGAGCTATAAGTCGATAAGAACAAACATCTCGTTCGCACTCTCAACAATGGATAAGAAGATATTCCTTGTATCTTCCACAAACCCCGGTGAGGGCAAATCGACAGCATCTGCAAATATCGCTATCGCTCTTGCGCAAGGCGGCAATAAGGTCCTCCTTATCGACGCCGACATGAGAAAGAGCGTTCAGCATAAGATTTTCGGTTTGAAAAATAAGAAGGGTCTTTCTTCAGCGATAAGTAAAATGGCTGACCTCGATTCCTGTATAACCAAGGACGTTATGGAAAACCTCGATGTGCTTACATCAGGACCGGTACCTCCGAACCCCTCAGAGCTTCTTGCTTCTGACAGCATGACATCTATTATGGAAACTCTCCGCGAGAGATATACAACTATAATCATCGATACTCCTCCTGTAAACGTAGTTACAGACTCTATGGAGCTTGCAAAGAACGTTTCAGGTATCGTTATGGTCGTTCGTTACGGTATCACTACTAACGATGATGTTGATGAAGCTATGAACAAGGTCAACTTCTCGCAGCTCAATGTTCTCGGCTTTATCATGAACGGCGTAAAGGTCGGAGGAGGAAAGTACTACTCCAAGTACCGTAAGTATGGTAAGTACGGAAAGTACAGCAAGTATGGCAAATACGGCAAGGGCTACAGCTATGGTTACTATGGCGAAACACCTCAGCTTAATGATAACAGCGACTCTGCTGAAACAAACAAGAAGACTGAGCCTGTAAAAAAAGATGCACCTAAGTCAGAGACGGTTAAGAAGGAAGAGCCTAAGACAGAAAAGACTTCAGATAATACTTCGCAGAAAAGCGACAGCAAATCGAATAAGAAAAACGGTAAAAACAAAAAGGGCGGTAAATAATGCTTACTGAATATCATTGCCACGCGTTGCCTGGCATAGACGACGGCTCGGACAGTGTAGAGACTTCTCTCGCTATGCTTGAAATGATGAAGGAACAGGGAGTGGAAAGAGTGGTGTTCACACCTCATTTCTACTGCCACAGAGAAAAGTCGGTCGAACGTTTTCTTGAAAAGCGACAGGCGGCTTTTGAGTTGATAAAGGACAAGTCTCCTATCAAGGATATGCGCCTCGGAGCTGAGGTCGCTATCGAGCACGGTATTTCCGAAGCCGAAAATATTGAAAAGCTCGCTATCGAGGGAACAAAGCTGATACTCATGGAGTTCCCTTACCGCGAGTACAAGGGCTGGATGTCTGAGGAGATATACAATATTTCCGCTGAGTACGACCTCAAGATAATGATAGCTCATGTACATCGTTACCTTCCGTACTACAGCAAGGAGGAGCTCGAAAATATCCTCGCTACCAAGTACGTTATGCAGATAAACAACGAGGCTTTTGCAAGCTGGAGCGAGAAGAAGATCGCTAAAAAGGTGATTACTTCGAGGACCAGATTCGCATTCGGAAGTGATGCACATAATATTTCCGACAGAAAGCCAAACTGGGATCTGCTGCAAAAGAAGGTCAAGTCCGACGCAATAGATATTTCCAATGGCATTATTGAAAGATACGCAAGGTGAGATGCCTGCCCTTTATTGAGTTGAGCGAGTGGCGGATGGAAAAACAGCATTGTGAGCATCATGCTGAAAAATATCGATTCTACGTATTTTTTCGATACTTTGCGTTTAATTATCCGATTACTCCGCCTTTTCCGATTTTCAAGTGTCTACCCTTCTTAAAAAGTTGCCACAAGTAGATGCTATAAAAGCGTATTTGACGAGCATATTTCCGGACAACTCAAAGAAGGTTGCATTTTATAAAAAGGTGTATAAATAGCCGAATATCAAGGATATATGTTTATCTATTTGATATATTGGTTTGTGTTTTATAATGTATTTAAAGTGCTATACACTTTTACAGAGGGGCAGGCAGGGTTTCTTTAATAAGACGTAACGAAGACTACGGTCGGCGGAGATATAGACCTAAAAAATCAAGAGAAGCCTTGTAACAAAGTAAAATAGACGTTTCTGAGTGGCTTTTGTTACATAGTAGAGATATGTTATGTTTTTCAATGAGTTTTAGAAAATATAGGAAAAAGGTGAGAACTGATGTTCTTGACTGTTAATGTTATGGAATAGATAGCTTCTGTTGCACACAGAGGCTGTTTATTGTTAAGCTGGATTTTGGAGATTAGGAGTTAAAGAGAATGGCAAAAGCAAAGGTCAATCTGAATGGAAAAACAATACTTGTCACAGGGTCTCCTGGATTCATTGGGGCTAACCTTGTATTGCGTTTATTGAGAGAAATGACATTAGGAACAGTAATTTCTTTTGACTCCATGAACGACTACTATGATCCTAAACTGAAAGAATACAGACTTGGATTGATTGAAGATGCAGCCAAAGAATCTTCTGTTGAACACATTTTCATTAAGGGCAACCTTGCAGATAAGAATTTGATTGATGAATTGTTCGAAAAGTACAAGCCCTCTGTGGTTGTGAATCTTGCAGCGCAGGCTGGAGTGAGATATTCAATTGAGTATCCGGATGTGTATATCGAATCTAATATAATCGGCTTCTTCAATGTTTTGGAGGCGTGCAGAAACAATCCTGTGGAGCATCTTGTGTATGCATCTTCTTCTTCTGTTTATGGTGGTAACAAGAAAGTTCCGTTCAGTACAGATGATAAGGTTGACAATCCGGTAAGCCTGTATGCTGCGACGAAGAAGAGTAATGAACTCCTTGCGCATTCGTATTCAAAGCTCTATAATATTCCATCAACGGGTTTACGTTTCTTCACTGTGTATGGTCCAGCCGGTCGTCCGGATATGTTCTACTTCTCAGCTACTCAGAAACTTGCCGCTGGAAATACGATTCAGATTTTTAACTATGGTAACTGCAAGCGCGACTTCACCTATGTTGATGATATTGTAGAGGGTGTTTACCGCGTGATGCAGGGCGCTCCTGAAAAGAAGAATGGCGAGGACGGATTACCAATTCCTCCATATGCGGTATACAATATTGGCGGCGGTCAACCTGAGAATTTGCTTGACTATATCAGTACATTGCAGGAAGAACTTGTAAATGCCAAAGTATTACCTGCTGATTATGACTTCGAGGCACACAGAGAACTTGTTGGAATGCAGCCCGGAGATGTTCCGGTGACATATGCTGATAGCAAGGCACTTGAAGAAGACTATGGTTTCTCACCGAAGATCGGAATCAGAGAAGGTCTGAGAAAGTTTTCGGTTTGGTTTAAAGAATACTACAAAAATTGATTAAAATCAAATAAAATATGAAGGATGGTAGTTTTATGAAAATCGCTGTTGCTGGAACTGGTTATGTAGGATTAAGCCTTGCTGTGCTATTATCACAGCACAATCAGGTAACCGCTGTGGATATTGTCCCTGAAAAGGTTGAAATGCTCAATAATTGGAAAAGTCCGATTCAAGATGAGTACATTGAGAAATTTTTGGCAGAGCATGAAGAGAGAGGACTTGATCTGAAAGCAACAACTGATGGTGCTTCTGCATATGCTGATGCAGAATTCGTTATTATTGCCGCACCTACTAATTATGATCCACAGAAGAACTTTTTTGACTGTTCTGCGGTTGAAGCAGTTATCGATTTGGTTTTGAAGAGTTCAAAGACTGCAACGATGATTATTAAATCTACAATTCCCGTTGGATATACTGAATCAGTTCGTAAAAAGTTTAATACAGATAGAATTATCTTTAGTCCTGAGTTTCTGCGTGAATCTAAGGCGCTCTATGATAACCTTTATCCTAGCCGTATAATTGTAAGTTGTGATGAGAAGAGTAGAGAAGTAGCTGAGAAGTTTGCGGCACTTCTTGTCGAGGGCGCTGAGAAAGAGAATATAGATGTTCTTCACATGGGCTTTACTGAGGCTGAGGCTGTTAAGCTGTTTGCGAACACATATCTTGCTCTTCGTGTTTCTTACTTTAATGAACTTGATACATACTGTGAGGTTAAGGGCTTAGATACTAAGTCAGTAATTGATGGCGTTTGTCTTGATCCAAGAATCGGATCTCATTACAATAATCCTAGTTTCGGCTATGGAGGTTATTGTCTGCCGAAGGATACGAAACAACTTCTTGCAAATTATGCTGATGTTCCAGAAGATCTTATTCGTGCTATTGTAGAGTCTAATAGAACAAGAAAAGACTTTATTGCAGATCGAGTTTTGGAGAAGGCAGGCTATTACACAGCGAGTTCTATGTGGAATGCTTCTAAAGAACGTCCTATCACAGTTGGTGTATACAGACTTACAATGAAGAGCAACAGTGACAACTTCCGTCAGAGTTCAATTCAGGGCGTTATGAAGCGTTTGAAAGCAAAAGGCGCAACAGTAATTATTTATGAGCCAACACTTGAAAATGGCGTGACATTCTTCGGTAGTTTGGTAGTGAACGACATCGAGGAGTTTAAGAATGGCTGTGATGCAATAATTGCCAACAGATACGACAGTGTTCTGGATGATGTAGAGGATAAGGTTTATACGAGAGATTTGTTTGGGAGAGATTAAGGATGAGAAAACATAAAAGAAAGCCGAGATTATGTTTGGTTTCATCGTCGGGTGGCCATTGGGAGCAGTTACAGAAGCTTCAGCCTTTAATTGATAAGTACGATGGATTCTTGGTAACAGAAAAGACTCAGTTCCCTGAAAATGCAAAGTACTTCATGAGACAGACTGATTTAAAAGATAAGTTCATGATTCCAAAGATGCTCTTGAATAGTTTTAAAGCAATAGGAATCTGGATAAAAGAACGACCTGATTTTGTAATTACTACTGGAACGATGGTTGCATTTCCATTTTATATCTTGGCAGTGATTTTTCATAAGAAAATTGTATACATAGAGACTTTTGGACGTGCAAATATGCCTACAGTAGCAGGGAAGAAAATGGAGAAGCATACAGACTTATTTATTGTTCAATGGAAGACACAGGTGAAGCATTACAAAAAGGCCGTGTATGGTGGATGTCTTTATTAGTATCCACAAGTGACATAGCGTAAATAATTATAGAGGAGGCTTATGCGTGATTTTTGTGACCGTTGGTTCCAGAAATTATCAGTTTGATCGATTATTTAAAAAGTTGGATGAATTGTATGAGAGCGGATCATTAACTGAAGAGATGTTTGCCCAAATTGGAACATCAGAATATAAGCCTAAACACTTTCAGTTTAAGGATTTTATTACTCCGGAAGAGTTTGAGGAGAAGATTGAAGCGGCAAGTATAGTGGTTTCACATGGTGCCTCCGGTTCAATTATGAAAGCTTTGAATGCGGGTAAAAAAGTAATAGCAGTTACAAGGCTTGAAAAGTATAACGAGCATATTAATGATCATCAAATACAGAATAATGAAGCTTTTTCAAGTAATGGCTATGTGTTATGGGCGGATTTAGAGTTGACTAATCTTGGAGAGTGTTTCAAGAAAATTTATGATGGAACTGATGGCTTGGTACCTTGGGAGAATAAAGACCCGTTGGCAATTGTCAAGATGATTGATAGTTTTATACAGGAGAATTGGTAAATAGTAAGGAGATATGAAGAATGGGTTTTACTGAACTTGAAGCAGCTGGAAAAAAAGCATTAGAACAGTTTCCTGTTGTTAAACGCAGTGCAAAACGTGTATATCAGGTTGCAAGTGTTGTAACTAATAGGGAGAAGGTTAAGGCTGAAGGGGATATTACCCGTGTATCTCCGAATGATAATTACGAATATTTCTATGGCTATTATGACAAATCGCCGTGGGATATAACCGATAGATATATGATTTGTGTTCGTGTAAAACAGGCGTACAAGTCAGTCGCACCAGCAGAACCTGGAATAGTATGTTTGATAGATACTCAAAATAAAAATAAACTAATCAAGATTGGTACAACTCACTCATGGAATGTTCAGCAAAGCTGCATGGCGCAATGGCTGGGACCAGATTTTAAGAGCCGGATTATTTATAACGATTATCGGGAAGGACACTATTGCTCAGTTATTTACAATGTTGCTGAAATGGCAGAAGAAAGAGTCTTCCCTCTGCCTGTTTATGATGTGGCAAAGGATGGTTCTTTTGCATTGTCTCTTGATTTTAATAGGCTTCATCGTATGCGTCCTGGCTATGGCTATTCTAATCAGCCTGACAGATCAAAAGGGCTTCTTTGCCCCGATAAGACCTGTATCTGGAAACTTGATCTTTCAACAGGTAAAGTTGAAAAGCTTTTTAAGTATACCGATTTTGCCGCATTTGAACCTGATGAAACGATGAATGGAGCTGAACACAAGGTAAATCATCTTATGATTAGCCCTAATGGAAAACGTTTCATGGTATTACATCGTTGGTTTGATAAGGGTAGAAAACATACTAGGCTGGTTACAGTTAATGTTGATAAAACGGAGATGTATAATCTTTCAGATGATGTCTTTGTGTCTCATTGTTATTGGAAAAACGATGAAGAAATCCTCTCTTTCTTGCGTAAAAAAGAAACAGGAGATCATTATTACCTAATGAAGGATAAGACACAAGAATATAAATTGTTTTGGCCTGAATTGAACACAGACGGACATTGCAGCTATAGTCCAGATGGCAAATTCATTATTACTGATACTTATCCTAATCGAAAGAGAATTGCATCAGTGTATCTTTGTACAGAAGAAGATAATAGAAGTCGAAGAATAGCTAGAGTATTTAGCCCATTTAAGTATGACAATGATTGCCGGTGTGATTTACATCCTCGCTGGAATCATACTGGTGATAAGGTTTGTATTGATTCTGTTCATGAGAAAAAGCGAGGTTTGTATGTTATTGATATAAAAAACATAAACAATGGTAATAAAACAACCGTAAATGGTCCTTTAGTAAGCATTGTTGTTCCATGTTATAATGCGGAAAATTATATTTTGGAAACATTAAATAGTATTGAATCGCAGATATATAAGTCAATTGAGGTTTTGTGTATTGATGATGGCTCTGAGGATAGTACATGGGATAAATTGACAGAGTGGTCGAAAAGCACAATGTTAAAACATAAAATCATTAGGCAGAAGAATAAGGGGGTTAGTTCAGCTAGGAATAAAGGAATTGAATTAGCAACAGGAAAATATCTGATGTTTTTAGATGCAGACGATGTTTACAGAGAAGATATGGTGTCAAGTTTGGTTTATGCCGTCAATGAAAAGGGCACAGACACTGCTTATTGCTTGTTAAAGAGAAAAAAAGAATTAGTCTTTTCATACACAAGGAATATTAGTTTGAAAATGCAAACCCAAAGTGAAGCAATGCACAACCTTCTATATAGAATGAGCGAAATAAGTTTCGATTGTTATATATATGACATGGATTTAATACGTAAACTTGACTTGAAGTTTCAGCAAAATGCCAAATATGGAGAAGACCGAGAGTTTAATTGGAAATACCTGACTAATTGTGATAATATTGCATTTATCGATAATTCACTCTATTATTATAGGGTAAACGATGCTTCTGCAACAAAAAAGAGACCAACATGGGATAAAACAGATTTGTTGGAAGCGGTGAAACGAATAGAAGAATACTTAATGGAACATGAATGCAGTTTTTATCATGAGTTTCAATCATATATGTTATCAAGAGCAACATGGACTGTTGCTAAAACATTTGCATTAGGCAAACAGAAAGAACTTTTTAAAAGACTTATTAAAACATATGATGTTAAAACCCATATGAAAGCAATGGCAAAAGACAGGAATAAATTGGTATCATTTTCATCTAGATTGTATTTAATTGCTCCTATGTTATTTTATAAGGTAATCAGCAAATCAGGGGATATTAAGAAGTTTTAAAAGATTAAGTGAGGGAATGATATTGAAGAAAATTGATTTTATTATCACATGGGTGGATGGAAATGATCCAGTGTGGAGAGCAGAAAAAGCAAAATATGAGGTTCAAATTAAAGGTGATTCTCGTGATTCTAGGTATAGAGATTGGGATACACTGCGATACTGGTTTCGATCTATAGAAACAAATGCGCCTTGGGTTAACAAAGTGTATTTTGTAACCTGCGGTCATGTTCCTGCATGGTTAAATACCGAGTGTTCAAAACTAGTTTTGGTTAAACATAGCGATTATATTCCTGACAAGTATTTACCTACATTTTCATCTCGTGCAATTGATATGAACTTTCATCGTATTCCTGAGTTGTCGGAACAGTTTGTATATTTTAATGACGATATGTTTCTAATTGCTCCTACGGTTCCTAATGATTTTTTCAAAAACGGAGTGCCATGTGATATGGGGGTACTTAACGCAATTACAATAAGTGCCAAAGGAAGATCAGGTGAACCACTAAAGAAAGATGAGATATATACACCAGCTGTATTTAATATGGCTTTGATTAATCGTCATTTTGATAAAAAGACAAGTATAAAAAACAACTTGTCTAAATGGGTAAATATAAGATATGGAAGCGCGATGATTAAAACTCTCCTTTTATTGCCGTGGGATCAGTTTACAGGTTTTATTAATCCACATCTGCCATATCCATATTTAAAAGCAACATATTCTGAAGTATGGGAAAAAGAAGCTGATATTCTTGGATTGGCAAGTGAGCATAAGTTTAGAACGAGTACTGATGTTAATCATTTTGTTTTTTCTTATTGGCAGCTAGCCAAAGGTCAATTCTACCCTAGAAGCAATAAATTTGGTCTTTCTTGTCACTTAGATGGTGATAAAGAAAATTTTCACATGATTATTGACGCAATTAATAAAGGAAAATATAAAGCAATTTGTATTAATGATGAGTATGTGGGGGATTGCTTCGAAAATATTAAGCAAAAACTCATTGATTCGTTACAAATGAAATTTCCTCAAAAATCATCGTTTGAACTGTGAGTGTAGTAGAAAGGATAAATATGTGATGAAAAAAAACAAATATAATCCTATTACTATAATATGCTTTTTATGTGTGTTTGTGTGTTATCCTCCAGTAGGAATAAATTATATTTATCCTAAGCTAATGTATTATTTTAGAATTGGTGAAGTAATGTTTTTCATTGCATCATTTGCTTTACTAATAAGAAATAGATTTAGGTGTAATTGTATAACAAAATACATAATATTATATTATTTATATATTTACATTGTCGGGATGATTCAAGGAAACAACTTACCATGGAATTCTCCCTTTAGTATTATTTCGATGTCTATAATTCTACCTTTTTTCTATAACAAAGATAACAAAGGAGCTACCAAAGGCATAATAGCGTATTTTGAATATTTGTGTGTCATTCAAATTTTAAGTCAAATTATTTATCCAAATGGCATGGCTTATACACACGGAAGATATTTTCAAAATTGGATAATCGGATTTAAGAATTACCCTATAAGGTATTTGATACCAGGAGCTATATTTGAAGTGTTAAATGCGTATGAAAATGAAGACACATTTTTTTCAAAAAGGTCTATTTTATATCTAGTTGTAATGATTTATATAATATATATGTCAAAATGTGCAACAGCTTTTGTTGGCTTGTCTATTTTTTTGATTATGATAATAGCTTATTCGAAATTTCAGTTACCTAAATGGGCGAGTATTAAAGTAATAATATTCGTAACGATATCAGCATTCTGCTTAATATATTTTATAGGATTTCAGAAATATTTTAGATATGTGATAGAAAATATACTTGAAAAGGATTTGGAGTTTACTGGTAGATATGTGATATGGGATGCATCCTTTATGTGGGTAAAAGAACATTTTTTATTTGGAAGCGGAATAATGGAAGATTATTTTTCAGTGCTTGGATGTGCTTCTCACGCTCATCAATATTGGCTGCAAATATTTGTTTGCGGAGGTATGCTTGGTTTTTTTCTTCATATTATAATATTTATAAAATGTGATGAGCTTTTATTGCAATCGAAATCTAATAAAGTCGTAATTGCTTATTTTGCTGGTATATTTGCTTATCTTGTAATGGGAATAGACGAAGCATTGGCACACTCAGAAATGTTTTTACCTTTATTAGCCATAGCTGTTGAAAACGTTAGAACAAATAAAAGTACTATAAATATGTACTCGCATTCATAGTGTGAAAATAGTGTGGTTTCAGGGGAGTCAGTTATCTTAGGAAATGCTCTTAAGGGGTGAGTGATATAATATTACGAACTCAAATCTTTACATTCTTTAATCGTTATTTCTTATACAGTTCCAAATAGTTGAAAAAGAGAAAGGGAATAGAGCATAAGAGGAGACTGAATTAAGTGCGAAATACAATTAATACGAAGAGGATAGAAATGGATCATAATATACTTTCTAAATTTATTAAAAACGAATATGTTTTCTCTATAATTACTAAATTTATATCGATAGCAATAGGCATTGTACAGTCCGTCCTACTTGCTCGATATCTTGGTGCAGAACTTAAGGGTGTAAACGCATATATATCAAGTATTGTTTCAATAGGTGGAATTGTAATTACTTTTGGTATGCATCAAGCATATCCATATTTTAGAAAAAAGTATGGTAAAGATCAAATATACAAACAGTATGTATCATTAATTATTGTTATGTATTTCGTATATTTAATGATTGGAATATTCTGCACAATTATTCTTCCTGTTACCTATGAAATTAAAGCTGTACTTATTCTCATTCCGATATATGGCTATTCCAGAATTACTGGTTATGTTGCTCTGGTTGAAACACCAAATACTCGCAATAAATGGTGGACAATTATTAGCTTTATCGATATTGTCTATATTTTAATCCTTTGGTTGTTTGTGAAAAGAAATATATTTTGGGGAATTTCAATTCTTGCTTTTGCAGAGTTGTGTAAATGTGTTTCGTTTACTCTTATTCTGCGCGTAAAACCAAAATTAGAAAAAAACATGCTGCAGTTATTGATAGAATTAGCTAAGTATGGTTTTTTTCCTATGGTTGCATTATTAATGACGACATTAAACTATCGAATAGATGTCTTGATGCTTCATCATTATAATTATATTACTGATGCTATGATAGGTGTTTATTCATTAGGGTTGTCTTTATCTGATAAGATTGTAATGATTCCAGATACATTAAAAGGTGTGCTTGTTTCAAGATTAGCAAAGGGGGCTGACGAAAGAGAGGTTGCAAAAGTATCGAGAATAGGCTTTTGGGCTTCTTTATTATTTTGCATATTGATTTTCTTGCTTGGTAAAGTCGCAATTCATATATTATATGGTAATGAATATCAAGGTGCATATTCAATTGTTCTCATTACTTCTTTTGGAGTACTTGCTGTCAGCTATTTTAAATTAATTGCACAATACAATATTGTTAATAAAAAACAAATTTTGAACATATATATGCTTAGTATTGCAATAGTAGTTGATGTTGTATTTAATCTGTTTTTCATTCCTTTATGGGGCATTCAAGGTGCGGCATTGGCCACGAGTTTTGGTAATTTTGTTTGTGGTATAGTATTTGTATTATATTTTTGTAAAAAAAGTGGCTTATCCGTAAAGGAAATGATGTTTTTGCAAAAGAGTGACATTGAGTCTTTAAAAAAAGCAATAACAAGGAAGGAAAGGTTAAAGAAATGATTATAGGTGTTTCAGGTTATGGAGCTACAGGTGCAAGTGCGGTTTTAGGAGTCATCGAAGAATGCAAAGGTATTCAATCCTATAATTACGGAACTGAATTTCAATTATTTCAGCAGCCTGACGGGATTTTAGATTTATACCATTATTTAGTTGAAGATCGTCGAAGATTAAGTATTAGCACAGCTATTGCAAGATTCAAAAGAGATATCAGAAGCAATCGCGGAAGAGGCTTGCAAAAACAAACTGGAAACAAGTTGGATTTGTTAAGTTACAACTATATTGATGAATTGACACAGGCAACTTGGAAAGGCCGAAGTGGTTATGAGGCGGCGGATCAAAGACATTTTCTTGACACCCCTTTTTTTCGGAGAATCAATAATGTTTTTCAACGAACTGTAAGCAGATTAAATCCGACTTTTATCTGGCCACCTGATTCAAAGCGTTATTATTCTTCTTTTTTAAAAGAAGAATTTATTTCAATTACTCAGAATTATATTAAATTAGTATTTGAAGCAAGTGGATTTGATACTTCCGGAATAGTACTACTTGAACAATTATTCCCTCCAACTTCGCCTTTAAGCGGTATGGATTTTTTTGAAGATGCACGTTCTATTGTGGTTGAAAGAGATCCAAGAGATTTGTTTGTGTTAACCAATCATTTGATGCCACATTTATCCCGTTTTATGCCAAATAGAGGAGATGTAAATGCATTCATTGCGTATTATAAGGGATTACATCGCAGTAAGGTTCAAGATTTACGAGTACGTTATGTAAATTACGAAGAGTTTGTTTATAATTATGACGATGCGTCAAATGAATTACTTCAATGGTTAAAGCTTAAGAGTGAAAAACCACGAACCTTGTTTGTACCGGAACAGTCTATTAATAATACACTTCTTTTCCGAAATTATCCAGAAATAGAAAATGATATAAGAATAATAGAAAAAGAACTTGATGAATTCTTATTTCCTTTTGAAAAATACGAAAACACAATGAAGATTAAAAGAGATATTCACAAAGCATTTGTATCTAAACCAGGGGATACTAAGCTTAAAATATGATATGAAAGAATGTGATAAAATGCTTAATTTTACAGTAGGTCCAGTTATGGCTAGTGAGGAAGTCTGTGCAGTCGGTGCAGAACAGGTGCCGTACTTTAGAACTTCTGAGTTTTCTGAACTTATGCTTGAAAATGAGAGGCTAATGCTGGAATTCTCCAAAGCTCCCACTGGTTCGAGAGTTGCGTTTATGACCAATTCTTCCACTGGTTCTATGGAAGCAACTGTGATGAACTGCTTTACGGCATCAGATAAGGTATTGGTCATCAACGGCGGCAGCTTCGGCCAGCGATTTGTTGAACTTTGCGAGATCCATGACGTACCGCATGATGTTGTGAAACTTAATCACGGACAGAAGCTTACAAAAGAGAAACTTTATGAGTATGATGGAAAAGACTTTACAGGTTTGCTGGTAAACATAGATGAAACTTCTACAGGTGTTCTCTATGACGCAGAAATGCTCGGTGAATTTTGCAAAAAAAATCATATGTTCTTTGTTTGCGACTGTGTTTCTGCATTTCTTGCTGATCCATTTGATATGGCACACTGCGGTGCTGATGTTATGATTACTGGTTCTCAGAAGGTTATTGCTTGTCCTCCAGGTGTGTCCATGATTGTCCTTGCGCCGAGAGCTGTGGAGCGTGTCACAAATGTCAAGGTCAAGTCGATGTACTTCAATCTGGCGGATGCTCTCAAAAATATGGAGCGTGGTCAGACCCCGTTCACGCCTGCTGTCGGCATTTTGCGTCAAATCAATACAAGACTGAAAGAGATTGAGCGTGCTGGTGGTGCTGATGCTGAGATTGCAAGAGTAGCGGCTCAAGCTGCAGATTTCAGGGCGAAAATTAAAGTTCTTCCATTTGAATTCGTTTCTGAATCTCCTGCAAACGGGGTTACACCTGTTCATCCGCTTAATGCAGATGCGTATGAGATCTTTATGGAACTAAAAGATCATTATGGAATTTGGATTTGTCCGAACGGCGGCGATATGAAGAGTACGATTTTTCGTGTCGGTCATATCGGGCATCTGAATTATGATGATAATACAACACTGATTAATGCATTGAAAGATATGCAGAGCAGAGGAATGCTATAAAGTGATAATCTTATTATTAGGAGATTACGTATGATTAAAGTTATTACATATGGTACATACGATTTATTGCATCATGGTCATATTAGACTTTTGGAAAGAGCTAAAGCACTGGGAGATTATTTGATAGTTGGAGTAACAGCTGATGATTTTGATAAAACTCGTGGAAAGATAAATGTCCAGCAGAGTTTAGAAGAAAGAATTGCGGCTGTACAAGCTACTGGAATTGCAGATAAAGTAATTGTCGAAGAATATGAGGGGCAGAAAATAGATGATGTTCGAAAATACGGTGTTGATATATTTACAGTTGGATCGGATTGGATTGGATATTTTGATTATTTGAATGAATATTGCAAAGTTGTTTATCTTCCTAGAACTGAGGGGGTTTCAAGCTCTGAAATTCGTGCTGAGAGGTCTTCTCTTAAATTAGGAATGGTTGGTTATTCTCCTTTTTTGGAGAAGTTTTATAATGAATCTAAATATGTAAATGCTGTGGATGTAATCGGTATTTGCGTTCCTTATGATGGGGTATTGCATGACTTGAAAGATGATCTGACAGTGTATAATACGGATTATGACAAGTTATTGGATGATGTTGATGCTGTATATATTCATTCTCACCCCAAACAACATTTTGAACAGTGTAAATATGCTCTTGAAAGGGGAAAGCATGTATTGTGTGAAAGCCCACTTGCTATGTCAAAGTTAGAGTGTGAGAAACTATTTGAATTGGCAAGGATAAATGGGGTTACAGTAATGGAAGCAAATCGTACTGCTTATATTACTGCTTATGAGCGTATGCTTTTGCTTTTGAAAAGTGGAAAAATAGGCAAGGTAGTTTCTGTTGATGCAACCTGTACAAGTCTTAGTTTGTCTACAAATACTAATTGGGGATCTTTAGAATCGTGGGGACCAACAACAATGCTTCCAGTTTTTCAGATATTGGGAACAGAGTATCAGGATTTAAGAATATTCTCGATGATGAGTGATGATGATAAACAAGATTTGTTTACGAAAATAGATTTGACATTTTCTTCTGCCACAGCATCAATAAAAGTTGGTACTGGCGTTAAGTCTGAAGGTGAATTGATAATTTCAGGTACAAAAGGATATGTATTTGTTCCAGCGCCTTGGTGGAAAACAGATTATTTTGAACTTAGATATGAAAATCCATCTGATAATAAGCGATTTTTTTACCAGGTTAATGGAGAAGGTATTCGATATGAACTTGTTGCTCTTGCAAATGCAATTAGAGAAGGAAATGCTGATTTTTACATTAGCAGGGAAATAACTGCTAGTATTGCAGGTGTAATGAATGAATTCGAAACATTTAAGGATAGAAAGAGAGAACTTTTATGAAAATAACAGTAAGAGATTATAGCTCGTCTGACTATATTGAATTAATATCATTATTAAACAAAGTATACGGTTCCGAAATAGATCAAAAGACACTTGAAGAAAAGTATTTAACAAGTGAAAGAAGAATATATGTTGCCGTGACTGAAGATAATGACTTGGTTGGATGTATATTTACCGAACTTCAAGAGGATTATATAAGACCTAGTCGTATGATATATGTTACATATGTAGCTGTAAATGAAGATTATCGTCAATGTGGAATTGGGAGAAAAATGTTTGAATATGTCGAAGATATGTGTTGTAAAAAGCGTTGTTCTGCAATTGAATTTACTAGTGCAGATTTTAGAATTGGTGCTCATGTATTTTATGATAAATTAGGATATACCAAGAAAAAAACTACCCATTTTATTAAAGAAATATAAGTAATAAATTAATAACAGTTGTTCAAACAAATCACTGCAAATGCTAAACATTTATATAAGGAATTGATCTTTTGTATGTTTGATAGGGGGCGTTTCCGATGATAATTTGAATTTACTTTATTAGTTTGGTTATTGAATATTATAATAAGGAGATTGATTATGAAAGACGCAAATAAAAAGATTATTGCTTTCCTCACTGCTTTAACAACAATAAGTGCTAATGTACCGATGATTTTTTCAGAGAGTTCGATGGCTTTATTGAAAGCATATGCAGTTGAACAAAATTCATATAGTTTAACACAGGATCTTGAAGATGTAAGTGCAGCAATAGGCGATTCAGTTATAATGACTGTTGATGCACCTGGTACAACAAACTATCAGTGGCAATACAGCAAGGACGGTAACACCTGGCAGAATATAGCTAATAACAACAAGAATACATTTAGCTTTA